>NZ_AP029195.1:0-3927500 GCF_059739745.1 Dactylosporangium thailandense | reverse complement strand
GGCTGGATCACCTCCTTTCTAAGGAGCACCTTCGGTCGAAAGACTGTGAGGAGCCCGCGCCGGCCGAGTGTGCTGGTGGGGTGCTCAATGGCGGAGACACTGGCGAAGGTCTTGCGGACAACGGTCCCGGAGTCGAGTACTGCTAGCTGGAAGGCTGGCGTGGAAACAGTTCTGGGATGCGGTTCGTGTGGATCGTATAGGCACCCTGTTGGGTCCTGAAACAACCAGCGATGGTGTGTTTCGGACGTGAATCTGCGCCGGCGTGCAAAACCAGGCAGGGTGTCTGTCGAGGTTGCCGCTGACAAGACGGTGCGGGTTTGGTGTTGGTTGAGAATTGCACAGTGGATGCGAGCATCTTTATTGCTTTGTGGTCAAGTTGCTGAGGGCGTACGGTGGATGCCTTGGCACCAGGAGCCGATGAAGGACGTGGGAGGCCGCGATAGGCCTGGGGGAGCTGTCAACCGAGCTGTGATCCCAGGGTGTCCGAATGGGGGAACCCGGCACCAGTCATGTGGTGTCACTCCTGCCTGAACACATAGGGCAGGTAGAGGGAACGCGGGGAAGTGAAACATCTCAGTACCCGCAGGAAGAGAAAACAATAGTGATTCCGTGAGTAGTGGCGAGCGAAAGCGGATGAGGCTAAACCAGGCATGTGTGATACCCGGCAGGGGTTGCATGTTTGGGGTTGTGGGGCATGTCTGCACCGGTCTGCCGGCTGGTGGCACAGTCAGAAAGCCGTGGGTTAGTCGAAGTCCGCTGGAAAGCGGCACCGTAGACGGTGAGAGTCCGGTAGGCGAAAATTCGACGGTCTGTGTTGGCGTGTTCCCGAGTAGCGGCGGACTCCTGTAATCTGCCGTGAATCTGCCAGGACCACCTGGTAAGCCTAAATACTCCCTGGTGACCGATAGCGGACGAGTACCGTGAGGGAAAGGTGAAAAGTACCCCGGGAGGGGAGTGAAATAGTACCTGAAACCGTGCGCCTACAATCCGTCGGAGCGTCCTGGCTTAGGCTGGGGGTGACGGCGTGCCTTTTGAAGAATGAGCCTGCGAGTTAGTGATACGTGGCGAGGTTAACCCGTGTGGGGGGAGCCGTAGCGAAAGCGAGTCTGAATAGGGCGTTCAGTCGCGTGTCCTAGACCCGAAGCGGAGTGATCTAGCCATGGGCAGGCTGAAGCGCGGGTAAGACCGCGTGGAGGGCCGAACCCACCAACGTTGAAAAGTTGGGGGATGATCTGTGGTTAGGGGTGAAAGGCCAATCAAACTCCGTGATAGCTGGTTCTCCCCGAAATGCATTTAGGTGCAGCGTCACGTGTTTCTTGCCGGAGGTAGAGCACTGGATGGCCTAGGGGGCCCACAAGCTTACTGAAGTCAACTAAACTCCGAATGCCGGTAAGTGAGAGCGTGGCAGTGAGACTGCGGGGGATAAGCTTCGTAGTCGAGAGGGAAACAGCCCAGATCACCAGCTAAGGCCCCTAAGCGTGTGCTAAGTGGTAAAGGATGTGGGGTCGCATAGACAACCAGGAGGTTGGCTTAGAAGCAGCCACCCTTGAAAGAGTGCGTAATAGCTCACTGGTCAAGTGGTTCCGCGCCGACAATGTAGCGGGGCTCAAGCACACCGCCGAAGCTGTGGCATTCACACGTGTACCAGGCCTTTGTGGTCCAGGTGTGTGGATGGGTAGGGGAGCGTCGTGTCACCGGTGAAGCGGCGGAGTGATCCAGCCGTGGAGGTGACGCGAGTGAGAATGCAGGCATGAGTAGCGAAAGCAGGGTGAGAAACCCTGCCGCCGGATGACCAAGGGTTCCAGGGCCAGGCTAATCCGCCCTGGGTGAGTCGGGGCCTAAGGCGAGGCCGAGAGGCGTAGTCGATGGACAACGGGTTGATATTCCCGTACCCGCGTAGAAGCGTCCATGCTGAACCTGCTTGTACTAACGTCACAATGGTCTGAACCTTTCGGGGGGATGGCCGGCGTTTCGGAACTCGGGTGGTAGTAGGCAAGCGATGGGGTGACGCAGGAGGGTAGCTGGACCCGGCCGGTGGTTGTGCCGGGGCAAGCGTGTAGCCCGTGCTGTAGGCAAATCCGCAGCACATGTGGGTGAGACGTGAAGCGGAGCCGTTTCAGGTGAAGTCAGTGATCCCATGCTGCCGAGAAAAGCCTCTAGCGAGTTTCGAGCGGCCCGTACCCCAAACCGACACAGGTGGTCAGGTAGAGAATACCGAGGCGATCGGGCGAACTGTGGTTAAGGAACTCGGCAAATTGCCCCCGTAACTTCGGGAGAAGGGGGGCCACCGATGGTGAGACCACGTGCTGGTGGAGCGGTTGGTGGCCGCAGAGACCAGGGGGAAGCGACTGTTTACTAAAAACACAGGTCCATGCTAAGTCGTAAGACGACGTATATGGACTGACGCCTGCCCGGTGCTGGAACGTTAAGGGGACCTGTTAGTCCTTCGGGGCGAAGCGGAGAACTTAAGCGCCAGTAAACGGCGGTGGTAACTATAACCATCCTAAGGTAGCGAAATTCCTTGTCGGGTAAGTTCCGACCTGCACGAATGGCGTAACGACTTCCCCACTGTCTCAACCACAGGCCCGGCGAAATTGCACTACGAGTAAAGATGCTCGTTACGCGCGGCAGGACGGAAAGACCCCGGGACCTTCACTATAGCTTGACATTGGTACTCGAATTCGATTGTGTAGGATAGGTGGGAGCCGGTGAAACCCTCACGCCAGTGTGGGTGGAGGCAAGCTTGAAATACCACTCTGTTGGATTTGGGTATCTAACCTTGGACCGTGAGCCGGTTCAGGGACAGTGTCTGGTGGGTAGTTTAACTGGGGCGGTTGCCTCCTAAAATGTAACGGAGGCGCCCAAAGGTTCCCTCAGCCTGGTTGGCAATCAGGTGTTGAGTGCAAGTGCACAAGGGGGCTTGACTGCGAGACTGACAGGTCGAGCAGGGACGAAAGTCGGGACTAGTGACCCGGCACTGGCAGGTGGAAGCGGTGTCGCTCAACGGATAAAAGGTACCCCGGGGATAACAGGCTGATCTTCCCCAAGAGTCCATATCGACGGGATGGTTTGGCACCTCGATGTCGGCTCGTCGCATCCTGGGGCTGGAGTAGGTCCCAAGGGTTGGGCTGTTCGCCCATTAAAGCGGTACGCGAGCTGGGTTTAGAACGTCGTGAGACAGTTCGGTCCCTATCCGCCGCGCGCGTAGGATACTTGAGAAGGGCTGTCCCTAGTACGAGAGGACCGGGACGGACGAACCTCTGGTGTGCCAGTTGTTCTGCCAAGAGCACGGCTGGTTGGCTACGTTCGGAAGGGATAACCGCTGAAAGCATCTAAGCGGGAAGCTCGCTTCGAGATGAGGTATCCCACCCCTTGAGGGTTAAGGCCCCCAGCGAGACCACTGGGTTGATAGGCCGGAAGTGGAAGCCTGGTAACAGGTTTGAGCTGACCGGTACTAATAGGCCGAGGACTTGACCTACAAATCTTTGCTTTGAAGATCTTGCATCCACTGTGTGATTCTGAACCAACACCGAACGCACCCCACCTATTCGGGTGGGTGTGCGGGGTTGACAGGTTCATAGTGTTACGGCGGCCATAGCGGAGGGGAAACGCCCGGTCCCATTCCGAACCCGGAAGCTAAGCCCTCCAGCGCCGATGGTACTGCACCCGAGAGAGTGTGGGAGAGTAGGACGCCGCCGGACTAACGTTCCTTCAGGGGCTCACCGAATTCGGTGGGCCCCTGAAGCGTTTCCCAGGCCTTTTCGAGCCGGCCCCGCATGCTGCGGGGCCGGCTTTTTTGTTTGCGCGGGGATCGGGCTGAGAAGCATTTCTTAGGCGTTCTGGTGAGGCCGGGCCCACGGATGGCTTCGCGGGGCGGTCAGGCTGCCGCTGAGCGGGCCTTCCACCGCGACAATCAAGCCGCGGTGCGGAACAGGGCCACGCCAGTGAGCCGGTCGGCACTTAAGCACATGCGAGCGGCGAGGCACGGGTCGGTCGGCGTGTGCTCACGCGTGAGCGGCGAGGCACGGGCCGGTCGGCGTGCGCTCACGCGTGAGCGGCGAGGCACGGGCCGGTCGGCATGTGCTCACATGTGAGCGGCGAGACACGAGCCGGTCGGCATGTGCTCACACGTGAGCGGCGAGGCACAGGTCGGTCGGCGTGTGCTCACGCGTGAACCGCGAGCCTCGGGCAGTCGGCAGGCGATCACCCAGCGTTACCGGCGGTCAGTCCGGGTCTGATCGGCGCCGGGGGGACGTCGTAGGCTGGCGCGCGATGCAGTTCGGGGTGCTCGGGCCGCTCGCCGTGACCACCGACGCCGGCGAGGCCGTCGTCGTGCCCGGGACCAAGGTGCGGGTCCTGCTCGCTGATCTCCTCCTGCACCGCAACCACGTCGTGTCCGCCGACAGGCTCATCGACGACCTGTGGGGCGACGACCCGCCCGCGAACCCGGCCGGCGCGCTGCAGGTGCGGGTCTCCCAGCTGCGCAAGGCGCTCAACGACGCCGAGCCGGGTGCCCGCGACCTGGTCGAGTCGCGGGCGCCGGGGTACCTGCTGCGCACCGGCGCCGTCGACGCCGACCGGTTCGGAGCGCTGGCCGGCTCCGACGACGTCGCGGACCTGACCGCGGCCCTCGCGCTCTGGCGCGGCGAGCCGTTCGCCGACATGGCCGACGAGGAGTTCGTGCGCGCCGAGGTCGAGCGGCTGACCCAGCAGCGCCTCGCCGTGCACGAGCGGCTCGCCGAGGCTCGCCTGGCCCGCGGCGAACCCGACCTCGTCGCCGCCGACCTGGCCGGGCTCGTCGCCCGGCACCCGCTGCGCGAGCGGCTGCGCGCGCTGCAGCTGCGGGCCCTGTACGCGGCCGGCCGCCCCACCGAGGCCCTCGACAGCTACGCCGAGCTGCGCGAACGGCTGGCCGAGGAGCTCGGGCTCGACCCGGGGCCCGAGCTGGTCACCATCCACCGGCAGATCCTCGGCCACGACGCCGCGCTGGCCCCGGCGGCAGGCCCGGAGGCGCTGGCCCTGGCGGCAGGTCCGGAGGCGCTGGCCCCGGCGGCAGGCCCGGAGGCGCTGGCCCCGGCGGCGGGTGCGGAGGCGACGGTACCGACCGGGAAGGCGCCGGACGTGAAGCCGCCGGCGGCGCTGATCCGCAACGCCCTCCCCGCGCGGCTGGACGAGCTGGTCGGCCGGGCCGAGGCACTCGCCGAGCTTCGGCCTCTGCTGGCCCGCCAGCGCCTCGTCACCCTCGTCGGGCCCGGCGGTGTGGGCAAGACTCGCCTGGCCACCGAGGCCGTCCGCGACCTGAACCCGGCCGACGTCGTCTTCGTCGAGCTCGCGCCGGTCCCCGCCGGCGGCGACGTCGCCGAGCGGGTGCTGGCCGCGCTCGGCGTGCGGGAGGCGGCCGGGGCGGAGCTGCGCGCCGACGACCGTCTGCTGGCCGCGCTCGGGCCGCGTGCCGTGACCGTTGTGCTCGACAACTGCGAGCACGTCATTGCCCCGGCCGCCGCGCTGGCCGGGCGGCTGCTGCGCGACGCGCCCGGCGTGCGGGTGCTCGCGACCAGCCGGGAACCGCTGGGCATTGGCGGGGAGCGCGTGTGGGACGTACCGCCGCTGACCCTCCCGGACGACGAGCGCGATCTCGACGCGGTCCGGCGCTCCGCGGCCGCCCGCCTGTTTACCGCCCGCGCCGCGGCCCAGCAGCGCACGTTCCGCCTGGACGAGCGCACCGCGCCCGAGGTGGCCCGCCTCTGCCGGCGCCTCGACGGGCTGCCCCTCGCCCTGGAGCTGGCCGCGACCCGCGTGCGGGCGCTCGGCCTGCACGGTGTGGTGGAGCGCCTCGATGACCGGTTCGCGCTGCTCGCGACCCAGCAGCGGGACGTGCCCGAGCGCCAGCGCACCCTCACCGCCGTCATCACCTGGAGCTGGGACCTGCTCGACGCCGAGGAGCGGCGGGTCCTGGCCCGGCTCTCCGTGTTCGCCGACGGCTGCACCCCGGAGGCGGCCGAGGAGGTCTGCGGCACCGACCTCGACGTGCTCGCCCGGCTCGTCGATCGTTCGCTGGTCGTCGTCGACGACGGCCCGCGCTACCGCCTGCTCGAGTCGGTGGCCGCGTTCGCCGCCGACCGCCTCCGCGATGGGGACAAGGTCCGCAATGACGGGGACGAGGTCCGCGATAGGCAGGCCGTCGACCGCGTCGGCGGCGGGGACGAGGTCCGCGATAGGCAAGCCGTCGGGGACGAGGTCCGCAACAAGCAAGCCGTCGAACGTCTCGGCGACGGGGACGAGATCCGCGACCGGCACGCCGCCTACTACACCGCTCTCGCCGAGCGGGCCGATCCGCACCTGCGCGGCCCCGAGCAGCAGCACTGGCTGGCCGTCCTCGACGCCGAGTCCGCGAACCTCGGCCGCGCCCTGGAGCGGACGGCGGGCGACCCGCGGCTGCCGACGGCGCTGGGCTGGTACTGGTTCCTGCGCGGCCGGCTGACCGAGGCCCGGCGGGCGTTCGGCCCCGTCGCCGCCGGCCCGTGGAAGCTGGGCTTCGCGCTGCTGCTTGGCGCCCCCGTCGTCGCGCGGGACGTGCGCGCCGCGCTCGCCGGCGCGCCGGGCCTCGCCCGCTGGTTCGTGGCCAACGCCGTGTTCGACCGCGGCGACCTGGCCCTGGCCGACGAGGTGCTGCCGGCCGACGGACACGACCCCTGGGTCGAGGCGGCGACGTCGGTCACGCGGGCGACGTTCGCCCACGCCGCCGGGGATCTCGACGCGCTTGAGCACTACGGCACCCGCGCCGCCGCGCTCTTCGCCGGCCTCGGCGACCGCTGGGGCCGCCTGCAGGCCACGGACTGGGTCGGCGGCCTCGCCGAGATGCGCGGCGAGCACGAGCGGGCCGCGGCCCTGCACCGCGAGGGCCTGCGCTGGGCCGAGGAACTCGCGCTCTGGCCCGAGGTGGCGAGCAAGCTCTCCTGGCTGGCCTGGCTGGCCGTGCAGACCCGCGACTACGGGACCGCCCGCGAGTTCGGCGAGCGCGCCCTCGCCCGGGCGAGCGAGCAGGGGAACCCGGCCGCGGTGGTCTTCGCCGAGCTCGGCCTGGGCATCGGCGCCCGCCGCGCCGGCCGGCTGGACGAGGCCGAGGCGCACCTGGGCCGCCTGGCCGACCAGGGCCGTGGCGAGCCCCAGCCCGCGCTATATCTCCCGATGGTCCTGGTCGAGCTCGGCTACGCCGCCGAGCAGCGCGGCGACCCGGACGAGGCCCGCGCCCTGCACCTCGAGGCGCTCGACGCCGCCGACGCGATGGGCGCACCCCGCGACGCCATCATCGCCGTGGAGGGCCTGGCCGCCGTGACCGCCGCGGACGAGGACGCGGCCCGGCTCCTCGGCGCGGCCGCCAAGTCCCGCGAGACCTACGGCGTCACGGCCGCCCCCGCCGAGCGCGACGAGATCGAACGGGTGACGCAACGGTTGCTCGCCGCCCTCGGCGCGGAGCGCTTCAAGGCGCTGCACGCCGAGGGCGGCGAGGCGGACGTCACGCTCGCACGGGAACGTAGGTCGCGATGATCAGGCCGTTCTTGTGGACGCGGGTGCCGGCCAGCTCGAAGGAGGCCGCGAAATCGGTCAGCGCCGCGGTCAGGCTCGGGCCGCCGACCAGCACCGGGTGGATCCAGAAGTGGACCTCGTCGACGAGGCCGGCCTGAACGAGCTGGGCCGTGACGGAGCCGTAGCCGTATTGGATGATGCCCTTGCCGTCGACCTCCTTGAGCGCGCGCACCGCCTCGACGAGGTCGCCCTGCAGCACCTCCGTGTTGTTCCACGTCGGGTCGGTCAGCGTCGTGGAGGCGACGTACTTCTTCACGTTGTTGAAGTAGGCGGCACCGGTGGTCGGGTCGCTCTCGTCCCGCGTCGGCCACGCCGCCGACATGCCGTCGTAAGTGACGCGGCCCATGAGCATCGCGTCGGCGTTCTCGGTGAGCTGGCCCGCGAAGGCCTGGGCCTCGGCGTCGAAGTAGGGCACCGTCCACATCGGGCTCTCGATGACGCCGTCGAGGGTGATATACGTCGAGTTGACCAGCTTGCGCATCGAATGCTCCTCGGTGTCGTTCCCGTGTCCGTCTGACACCAACGACCTTGCCGCACCGGCCTTACGATTTCCTTTCGATCGGCCGTAAGAGCGAAAGCACACCCCGAAAGGGCGTGTCAGCGAAGCTCCGGCCGAGAGTGCACCCGAAGGCGCGGAGACCGGGGGCGCCGGCCGCGTGTCAGCGAAGCCCCGGCCGGAAGAGCGCGAGCGCACCCGAGTCGGAGTCGAGGCCCCGGGAGGGCAGGGTGCCGGGTCCGCCAAGGTCGAGGCCACGCGAGGGCAGGGTGCCGCGTCCGCCAAGGTCGAGGCCGCGGGAGGGCAGGGTGCCGGGTCCACCGAGAAAGTACCCCTGACCGAACGTGACACCGAGCTCCAGCAGGGCATCGCGCTCCTGGCGGGTCTCGATGCCCTCCGCGATCAGCGACGCCCCGATGTCGGCCGCGAAGGAGACGAGCGAGCGGGTCAGCGCCTGCCGCACCGGGTCGGCGTGGACCTGGCGGATGAGGTCGATGTCGAGCTTGATGACGTCGGGGCGCAGCTGCAGGATGTGGCGCAGGCTCGCGTACCCGGCGCCGGCGTCGTCGATCGCCAGCTGGATGCCCGCGTCGCGCAGGCGGTCGGTCGCGGTCACGAGGCGCCCGTAGTCGCCGACCTGGGTGTGCTCGGTCAGCTCGATGCCGATGCGGCGGTGCGCCTGCCGCAGCAGCGTCGCCTGGATCTCGGCGGTCAGCACGGCCTCGGCGGAGAGGTTCACCCCGAGCCAGGTGCCGTCCGGCATCGTGTCGAGGTGCTCGAGGGCGCGCCGCACCGCGAGATGCTCCAGCGCGGCCCCCATCCCGGCGTGGCTGGCCTCGGCGAACGCGTGCGCGGGGGTCGGGAAGCGCGGGTCGTCGAAGCGCGCCAACGCCTCGTACGCCACCACGGTGTCGGGCGCCAGCCGTACCACGGGCTGGAACACCATCCGGACGTCGAGCGCGGCGAGGTCCTGGGTCGCGGCGTGGGCCGGGCCGAGCGCGGTGGTGTGGTTGAGGTGCCCGCTGACCACCTCGGCGAGCAGCGCGAGGAAGTCCACGGCCCGGTCCCCGAGCGCCGGGGCGGGGCTGCGGCTCACGCAGCACAGCATGCCCGCGGTCCGGCCGTCGGCGTCGCGCCAGGGCACCCCGACGTACGAGCCGATGCCCATCTCGGCGGTGACGTCCAGGTCCCGGCTGACCGGATGCCGCCGGGCGTCGGGGACCAGCGGCGGCAGCGTGCCCGCGACCACCCGGGAGCAGAACGAGCCGGCCAGCGGGCGGCCCTCGCCGAGCACGACGCGCATCTGGTCCAGGGCGCCGTCGGCGAGCCTGATCACCTGCTCGTCGGCGCTGAACCGCGAGATCCAGGCGACGTCCATGCCGAGCTGGGTGCGGGCGAAGCGCAGCAGCCGCTGCAGTTGCGCACGAGCGTCCGACTCGTAGTCCACGCGCCACCTCCGTGCCGGGTCGCGTGGGTCATCGGCCCGCCGGACCCGACTCTGAGCGTTTTCGCGGCGGCCTCGCTACGCTGCGGTGTGCTGATGCATCCGGACCAGTTGCCGCTGTCGTTGTCCACGGTGCGCGGGCTCATCGCCGGGCAGTTTCCCGAGTGGCGGGAGTTGCCGGTGCGGGAGCTGGCCCCCGGCACGGTCAACGCGGTGTTCCGGATCGGCGACGAGCTCGTCGCCCGGTTCCCGCTGCGGCCGGATTCGGCATCGCAGCTGCGCGCGGAGGCCGACGCGGCCGCGAGGCTCGCCGCGCACACCCGGTTCGCGGTGCCGCACCCGGTCGCGTTCGGCTCGCCCGGGCCCGGGTACCCGCTGCCGTGGTCGGTGCTGCGCTGGGTGCCCGGCACCGTCGCCTCCGAGGCGGTCGCCGGTTCCGTCGCGTTCGCCCACGACCTGGCCGAGCTCATCGCCGACACGCGCGGCATCCCCACGGATGGCGGCATGTTCGGCGGTACCGGCAGAGGCGGCCGGATCGCGACGCACGACGCGTGGATCGAGACCTGCTTCGCGCGCAGCACCGAGCTGCTGGACGTGCCGCGGCTGCGCCGGCTGTGGGCGCGGATGCGCGAGCTGCCGCGCGGCGACGCCCCGGACGTGACGAACCACGGCGACCTCATGCCCGGCAACGTGCTCGTGTCCGGCGGCCGGCTCACGGGCGTGCTCGACGTCGGTGGCCTCGGCCCGGCCGATCCGGCCCTCGACCTCGTCGGCGCCTGGCACCTGCTCGACGCCGCGCCCCGGGCCGCGCTCCGATCGCGCCTCGGCTGCGGCGAGGCGGAGTGGGAGCGCGGCCGGGCGTGGGCCTTCGTGCAGGCGATGGGCGTGGTCTGGTACTACCGCGACAGCCACCCCGCGATGAGCCGCATCGGCCGCAGGACCCTCTCGCGCATCCTCGCCGCCTAACGACTCGGCGGCGGGCCCCCGGCTCCCGGACCCCCGCCGCCAGGACCTCCGCCCGGGGCACCGCCGCCGGCCGGTGTCGTGCGGGTGTCCACCTTCGCGGTCAGGGCCACGGCGTAGCCGGCGCTCACGCTGCCCGTGACGGTGCCGAGCTGCAGCGCCCCGCCGTCGTTGCCGAACACGTTGTCGCTGTCGAGCGTCACCTGCTTCAGGTTCTGCACCGAGGCCGAGTAGCCGGACGTGGCGTAGACGGTGTCGCAGACGTCCTTGGGCAGCGCGACCTGCGAGGTGGCGATCGCCTTCGCGGAGTCGGTGATGCTCGCCTGGTCCGGGTACACCTCGAAGTGGATGTGCGGCCACCGCCCCGAGTAGCACGCCGGGAAGATGCTGGTGAACCGCACCTTGCCGGAGGCGTCCGCGATCTGCACCCCGCGCAGGTAGTTCTGGTCGGTGACGCCCTGCGAGTACAGGGAGTACCGGCCCTCGCGGTCGCAGTGCCACACGTAGACGGCCACGCCCGCGAACGGCTTGTCCCCGTTGGCCATGTCCACGATGGACAGCTCGAGCGTCATGGGCACGCCCGCCGCGGTGCCACTGGCGGTACCGAAGCTGGATCGAATGTCACCGCGGACGATGCCGCTCTGGTTCAGCACGTTGGGCCCGTTGGAACCGTCGCCGGGATATGGTCCGGCGGTCTCGTCCGGAATCTCCCCGGCGGCCGTCCCGCCGCTCGCGCTCGTGCTCGCGCTCGTGCTCGCGCCGGTGCTCGTGCTGCCCGACGGGGCCGCCGTCAGCTCGTCGCCGCACGCGGCCGTCAGCCCGACGACCGCCGCCCCGAGCCCGAACATGCGCAGCAGCTGCCGCCGCCGCACCATGGTCCCGATGTCGAAGCCGAGCCCCTGGTCGACGAGCTCCTCGTCGGGCCGGGCGAACGGCCGCCCCTCATACGTGGGCCGCTGCCCGTCCTGCTTGCCGTGTCCCACGACCGGACCTCCGCTCGATACACTCCGACCAATTCCTGTGGGCCAAGGTTGTCGGCGGCGGCTGGCACGCCGCTGCGGGCAACCTGGCAGCCGCCTGTGAGCCCGCGGGCCACGCGGCTCGACCTCGCCGCGTAAGCTGCGGCGATGCTGGTCATCTTCGGGTTCCGCACGAAGCGCGAGTTCCTGCGCTGGGTGGCGTTCGTGTGCCGGGTGTGCGGGCAGAGCCAGCGCCTGCCGCTCGTCCGGGAAGTCACGAAGTTCAGCCTGTTCTTCATCCCGCTCTTCCCGATCCGCGTCAAGCACCTCGTCGAGTGCCAGAACCCGGCCTGCCGGTCGGCGACGAAGGTGAGCGGCGAGGAGGCGGAGCGGCTCGCGGCCGTCTGAGCCTCGCTTGACACTCCACCGGCGGTCCCGCCAAGCTTGTGCTGAGAGCGCTCTCAAGCGGCTGTGACACCTTGCCCGAGGTGGTGCTGAGAGCGCTCTCCCTAGAGAGGAGAGCCATGCCGAACTCGGCGATCGCCGGCGTGCGGGAGCTGCCGGCGCCGGAGCGCGAGTTACCCGGGGTGGTGTACGTCCGCTGCCCGCACCCGCTGACGGGTCCGTGGGCCGCGGTCGTCGAGTGCATCGTGGAGACGCTCGATCGCCACGGGTTCGTGGTCCGGTTCGGCCGCGGCGCGCCGCCGGAGGACGCGGACCTGCGCGGCGCGATCCTGATCGGGGCCTCGAGCCCGGCGCCGTGCCCGTCCGTGGTCATCGACGACGACCGGCCGGCCGAGGCGAGCCTGGGCGCATCGGCCGCGACCGCACTGCTCGGCGCGCTCGCCTGACCGCCCCCGCACCGTCGGCAAGGCGGCCGCGGCCGTCGCTGCTCGGCGCGCTCACCTGATCGCCGCCGCACCGGCAGCAAGACGGCCCGGCACCACGAGGTGCCGGGCCGCCGTTGCGAGGGCCGGTGTGTGGTCGCCTAATGGCGAGTGGCGCGACGCGGCTCCAGCCGAACGGTATTCCGCGAAGGCAATGTGATTGAGGCCCTGGGACACAGTCACACCGACGCTCTACGTAACGATGCCCGGCCCATCGCGATTCCACCGGCCGGTGTGACGCCGGTCACGAGGTCGGGCGGGGGGCGGGCGGATCGCCGGGCCAGGTCCAGCCGGCGATCTCGGGCAGGTCCTCGCCGTGGTCGCGGGTATAGCTGCGGGCCTCCAGCCGGGCGTCCGCCATCTCCTGGCGCAGCGGCGCCGCCCGCACCGCCAGGCCCGGCACGCGGTCGACCACGTCGATGACGAGCCGGTACCGGTCGAGGTTGTTGAGCATCACCATGTCGAACGGCGTGGTCGTGGTGCCGTTCTCCTGGTACCCGTGGACGTGCAGGTGCTCGTGGTTGCCGCGCGCGTACGTCAGCCGGTGGATGAGCCACGGGTAGCCGTGGAACGCGAAGATCACCGGCCGGTCGGCGGTGAACATGGCGTCGAACTCGCGGTCCGGCAGCCCGTGCGGGTGCCGCGAGTCGGGCAGCAGGCGCATCAGGTCGACCACGTTGACGACGCGGACGCGCAGGTCCGGCAGCCGCTCGCGCAGGATCGCGGCGGCCGCCAGCGTCTCCAGCGTCGGGATGTCGCCGGCACAGGCCAGGACCACGTCGGGCTCCGCGTCCGCGACGCCCACGGGCTCGGTGCCGGCCCACGACCAGATGCCCAGCCCGCGGGCGCAGTGCAGGGCGGCGTCCTCGGCCGAGAGGTACGACAGCGCGGGCTGCTTCCCGGCGACCACGACGTTGACGTAGTGACGGCTGCGCAGGCAGTGGTCGTAGGTGCACAGCAGCGTGTTCGCGTCCGGCGGCAGGTAGACCCGGACCACCTCCGGCTTCTTGTTCAGCACCACGTCGAGGAAGCCCGGGTCCTGGTGCGTGAAGCCGTTGTGGTCCTGGCGCCACACGTGCGAGGACAGCAGATAGTTCAGCGACGCCAGCGGCCGCCGCCACGGGATGCGGGCCGCCGACTCCAGCCACTTCGCGTGCTGGTTGAGCATGGCGTCGACGATGTGGATGAACGCCTCGTAGCAGGTGAACAGGCCGTGCCGGCCGGTGAGCAGGTACCCCTCCAGCAGCCCCTGGCAGACGTGCTCGGACAGCAGCTCGACGACCCGCCCGGCCGGGTCGAGCCGGTCGTCGCCGGGCTCGTCGAGCGCGTTCCACCGGCGACCGGTCACCTCCAGCACGTCCTGCAGGCGGTTGCTGGCCAGTTCGTCCGGGGCCGTGATCAGGAACGAGTCCGGGTTGATCGCCACCACATCGCGCAGCCAGCGGCCGAGCACCCGGGTCGCCTCGTGCGCGATCGTGCCCGGGTTCGGCACCTCCACGGCGTACCGCCGCCAGGCCGGCAGTTCGAGGTCCTTGCGCAGCAGCCCGCCGTTCGTGTGGGGGTTGGCGCTCATGCGCCGGTCGCCGACCGGGTTCGAGTCGAGCAGCGCCGGCACCGGGCGCCCGTCCGCGTCGAACAGCTCCTCGGGGCGGTACGAGCGCATCCAGCGCTCCAGCGCCCGCAGGTGTTCGGGATCGGTGCGCACGCCCGGCAGCGGCACCTGGTGGGCGCGGAAGGTGCCCTCCACCGGCTGGCCGTCGACCTCGACCGGGCCGGTCCAGCCCTTGGGCGTGCGCAGGACCACCATCGGCCACCGCACCGGCCGGACCAGGTCGCCGCCGTCGCGGGCGACCTCCTGGATCTCCCGGATCGTGTCGGCGGCGCGGTCGAGGACACCGGCAAGTTGCTGATGGACGTCGGCCGGGTCGTCGCCCGCCACGAGCGCCGGGTCGTACCCGTAGCCACGCAGCAGCGCCACCAGATCGTCCTCGGGAATGCGGGCCAGCATCGCCGGATTCGCGATCTTGTACCCGTTGAGGTGCAGGATCGGCACCACCGCGCCGTCGTGGGCCGGGTCCAGCAGCTTGCCGACATGCCAGCTGGCGGCCAGGGGACCGGTCTCGGCCTCGCCGTCGCCGACGACGCAGAACGCGACGAGGCCCGGGTTGTCCAGCACGGCCCCGAACGCGTGCAGCAGCGAGTACCCCAGCTCCCCGCCCTCGTGGAAGGAGCCGGGTGTCTCCGGGGCCGCATGGCTGGGCACGCCGCCGGGGAAGGAGAACTGCCGGAAGAAGCGCCGCAGCCCCTCGGAGTCCTGGCTGATGTGGCTGTACAGCTCGCTGTATGTGCCCTCGAGCCAGGCGGCCGCGTTGGGGCCGGGCCCGCCGTGGCCCGGTCCCGCGACGAACACCGCGTCGAGGTCCCGCTCGCGCACGAGCCGGGTCGCGTGGGCCCAGACGAGGTTCAGTCCCGGCGTCGTGCCCCAGTGGCCCAGCAGCCGCGGCTTGATGTGCTCCGGGCGCAGCGGCTCGCGCAGCAGCGGGTTGTCCAGCAGATAGATCTGGCCCACGGACAGGTAGTTGGCGGCCCGCCACCAGGCGTCCAGCCGTTCCAGCCGGTCGCGGTCGAGCACGCCCTGGGCCGGGCCGAGCGGCGCGGGGCCCTCGACGATGGTCGGACCGGCGGTCGTAGTCGTCATACGGCCGCCGCTACCCCGACATGTGCCGTGTAGACCGCGATCCGCTCGCTCCGCGCGGGAGGCGTCCGGCCGGCCTCGGGCTGCACGACGACGTGGCCGTGCAGGCGCGGGAGCGATGAGGAGGACTCAGAAGGTTTCCCCGGCCGGGCGCCCGCGCAGCGACCCGGCCAGCGGCACACCGGCGAGCAGGCACAGCGCCGCGCCGCTGGTCAGGGCCGTGCGCACGTCCTCGGCGCCGGCCCCGTCGCGCAGCGCCACGCCCGCGAGCGCCGCCCCGAGCCCCGCCCCCAGCAGCCGGCCCGCGGAGATCAGCGCCGACACGCGTCCGTGATGCCGCTGCGGTACCGCATTGAGCCCGGCCCGCGACACCCCCGCGAACAGGGGGCCGAGCCCGAGGCCGAGCAGGACGGCGAGGGGCAGCGCGCCGAGGCCGTGCAGGGGCGCGTTCGTGAGGCCGTAGCAGCCCAGGCCCGCGCCCGCCACCGCGAACCCGCCGAGCAGCACCGGGCGCTCCCCGCGCGCGTCGATCAGCCGCCCCGCCACGGGCCCGACCGCCCCGACGCACACCGCGATCGCCATCGGCGCGGCGGCCGCGAGCAGCGGGCTGTAGCCGGCGGAGTCCTGCAGGTACTGCTCGATGACGAAGAACACCCCGATCATCACGAGGAAGCTCAGCCCCGCGGCGGCCACGGCGACGAGCACGGCGCGGCGGCGCAGCACCCCGGCCGCCGGCTCGGCCCCGGCGTCGGGCGCGCGGCCCGGGACCAGGCGGGCGACCGCGACGGCCGCGGCGGCCGCGAGGGGCAGCAGCGCCCACCAGGCCGCCCGCCAGCCGAAGGCGGTGGTGAGCAGCCCGCCGAGCAGCGGCCCGGCGATGTTGGCGACCCCGGCCGCGGCGCCCCAGATGCCCAGCGCGGTGCCGCGGCGCTCCGGCGGGAAGCCGCTCACCGCCCCCGACAGCGCCGCCGGGCTCGCCAGCCCCGCGCCCATGCCCTGCAGCGCCCGCGACGCCACGAGCACCGTGAAGCTCGGGGCCAGCGCGCCGAGCAGGGCCCCGGCCGCGAACAGCGCGAGCCCGGCCAGCGCGGCCCGGCGTCCCCCGAACCGGTCGACGAGCCGGCCGCCGGGCAGCAGCAGGAGCGCGAACGCCAGGAAGTACACGGTGATGACCCAGCCGAGCGGCTGCGGGGCCGTGCGCAGCGACCGCCCGACGTCCGGCAGCGCGACCGCGACGAGGGTGCCATCGATCTGCAGCAGCGCCGCGAGGCCGCTGCAAGCGGCGAGGGTGCGCCAGGCTCCGCGCGGCACGGTCCCCGGGTCGCGCGGCATTGCGCCAGCATAGAGGCCCGTCCGGTGGGATGGTGAGGGGCTGAGTGTGCTCGCCCCGCCGGTGCGCAGGTCGGCGGCACCGGCCCGCCGCCGAGGCCCCGCCGGCGTCCTCACGGTTGGCGCTGAGGGCCCGCGCCTCTTAAGGGATTCTTAGACCTGCGCAGGCCAGTTCACAGGATCGTCGCCGATGGTTACGGTCATGACGACGACCCTCGCCTCACCGGCCCGCGCCGTGCGCGCCGCCACCCCCCGATGGTGGGCCGACGCCGGTGGTGCGGCCGCGTGGGTGAGCCTGCTCGTGGTGACCGCGCTATGGGTCGCGGGCGGCGGGGTGCAGGCCGCGGCCGAGTCGTGGACGGACTCGCTCGGCCGGCTCACCGGGCTGCTCGCCTCGGACCTGCTGTTGCTGCAGGTGCTGCTGATGGCCCGGGTGCCGGTGGTCGAGCGGGCGTTCGGGCAGGACCGCCTGGCCCGCTGGCACCGCTGGACCGGGTTCACCTCGTTCCACCTCATGCTCGCGCACATCGTGCTCATCACGATCGGCTACGCGGGCGACGCGCACGTCAACGTGCTCGCCGAGCTGTGGGACCTGGTCGTCGACTACCCGGGGATGCTGCTGGCCACCGCGGGAACCCTGCTGCTCGTGCTCGTCGTGGTGACGTCGATGCGGGCGGCCCGGCGGCGGCTGCGCTACGAGTCGTGGCATCTGCTGCACCTGTACGCGTACCTCGGCGTCGGCCTGGCCCTGCCGCACCAGATCTGGACGGGCACCGACTTCGTCTCCTCGCCGTGGTCGCGGGCCTACTGGTGGACGCTCTACGCGGTCTCGGCCGGCGCCGTCGTGCTCTACCGCCTCGGGCTGCCCGCGTGGCGCAACTGGCGGCACCGGCTCGTCGTCGACCGGGTCGTCCCCGAGGGCCCGGGCCTGACCTCGGTGTACCTGCGCGGCCGGGACCTCGCCGAGCTGCCGGTGCGGGCCGGGCAGTTCTTCCAGTGGCGGTTCCTCGAAGGGCCCGGCTGGTCCCGCTCCCACCCGTACTCCCTGTCGGCGACCCCGCACACCGGCGTGCTGCGCATCACCGTCAAGGACCTCGGCGACGGCAGCGCCCGCGTCGCCGGGCTGCGGCCGGGCACCCGCGCGCTCATCGAGGGCCCCTACGGCAAGCTGACCGGGGAGCGGTACACCGGCGGCCCGGTCGTCATGCTGGCCTGCGGCATCGGCGTCACCCCGCTGCTGGCCCTCCTCGGCGAGCTGCCCTACGCCCCCGGGCAGGCCACCCTGGTCTACCGGGCCCGCAGCGAGGCCGAGCTCGCCTTCCGGGCCGAGCTCGACTGGCTGGCCCGCCACCGCGGCGTCCGGATCGTGTACCTGCTCGGCCCCCGCGCCCACGAGACCTCGTGGCTGCCGGCCGGCGCCCCGCCCCTGCACCACCTCGCGCCGCAGATCGCCGGCGCGCGGGTCTACGTCTGCGGCCCCGACGCCTGGACCGGGGCCGCGACGACCGCGGCCCGCGGTGCCGGAGCCGGTCCCATCCACACCGAACAGTTCGCCTGGTAGGAGCCTTCCTTGCGACGCATCACCCTCTGGCTGCTCTCCACCCTCGCGGCCGTCGTGCTGCTCTTCAGCTACCGCACGAGCCTCGGCTCCACCACCACCGCGGCCACGCCGGCCACCGCGGCCGGCACCACGTCCTCGTCCACCACCGGCACCGGCACCGGCACCGGCACCGGCACCGGCACCGGCACCGGTTCGGGGTCGGGGTCGGGGGACGGCACCGCGAGCGGGACGACCTACCAGGGCTCGGTGGCGCCGACCCGGTGGGGCGACGTCCAGGTCAGCATCACCGTCGCGGGCGGGAAGATCACCGCCGTGTCGGTGCCCGTCTACCCGAACGGCAACGGCAAGGACCGGCAGATCAACGCGCGTGCCCTGCCGACCCTGGTCCAGGAGACCATCGCCGCCCAGAGCGCCGACATCGACACCGTCTCCGGCGCCACGGTCACCAGCGACGGCTACAAGGAGTCGCTGCAGGCCGCCCTCGACGCCGCCCACCTGAACGCATGAGCACCGCGACCCTCCCGCGGCGTGCGTGGGTCCAGCAGATCATGGGCCTGCCGGTCAGCATCCACGTGCGCGGCGACGACCCGGACGGGGCCGAGGTCCGGGCCGGTGTCGAGGCCGTCTTCGCCGACCTGCGCCACGCCGACGCGGTCTTCAGCCCGTACCGCGACGACAGCGACCTGAACCGCTGGGCCCGCGGCGAGCTCGCGGCCGGCGCGGCGGACCCGGCGTTCGGCGAGGTCCTCGCGCTGTGCGAGCGGGCGCGGGAGCGCACGGGCGGCTGGTTCGACCCGCGCGGGCTGCCCGACCCGCGCACCGGCACGCCCCGCTTCGACCCGTCCGGCCTGGTGAAGGGCTGGGCCGTGCAGCGCGCGGCCGAGCGGTTGCGGCGGCTGCGGCGGCACTCCTGGTGCCTCAACGCCGGCGGCGACGTCCTCGTGCACGCCGAGGACGACCACCCGGCGTGGCGGGTCGGCATCGAGCACCCCGACGACCGCGCCCGCCTGCTGCACGTGCTCGAGCGCCGCGACGGCGCCGTGGCCACCTCCGGCACCGCCCACCGCGGCCACCACATCGTCGACCCCACCACGGGCCGGCCGGCGTCGGCGGTCCGCGCGGTGACGGTGACGGGCCCGGAGTTGCTGTGGGCCGACGTCTACGCGACCGCCGCGGTGGCCCGCGGCCCCGGCAGCCTGCCCTGGCTCGGCACGCTGGAGGGCCACGCGGCCCTGCTCGTCTCGGCGTCCGGCCTCGTGCGGGTGACCGAGCACTGGCCGGCCCCGGCCGCGTAGGCCCGCGTCGCGCCTTATCGCACCATCGCGACCAGCATGACCAGGTTCACCAGGACGTGGGCGAGCACCGCGGCCGGCAGCCCGCGCGGGCGCCCGGCCGCGACCGCGAGCGGGAGCGCGAACACCGCGACGGTGAGCCAGGTCCAGGGCTGCCACAGGTGGTACGCCGCGAAGAGCGCCGCGTTCGCCGGTGCCGCGAGCGCGGGCCGGGCCGGCAGGCGCGGCAGGAGATAGCCGCGGAAGTACACCTCCTCGGCCACCGGGCCGACGAGCACGAAGCACACCACCCAGCCGGTCACGGTCACCGCGACCTGCCAGCCGGGCCGCGCGGTGTCCACCGTCAGCGGCCACCACGGCGCCGGCTCCAGCCACTGCACGAGCCCCGGCAGCAGCGCGGCGGCCGCGATCGTCGCCGGCAGCACCCGCCACGACACCGCGAACGCGGGGCGCACCGAGCGGGCCAGATACAGCTCGACCGGAGCCAGGACGAGCAGCACCGCGGCGAACATGCCCCACACGAGCGGCAGCCCGGCGGCGGCCAGCACCGGGGCGAGGGCGGCGAACACGAGGGCGCCGGCGGCGCCCGGCAGCAGGTGCAGGGCGATGGCGCGCGGCCACGACAGCGGTGTCAGAGGTGTCATGGCCCGAAACGGTGTCGCCTACCCTGCTCAACATGACAGGCCCGGATTCGAGTAGGCGTGAGGTGCTCACCGTCGCGGACGCGGCGGCCGCGCGGATGGTGCTCCAGCCGCAGCGGCGCCGGTTCCTGGAGCCGTTCCTCGCGCGGCCGTGCACGCCCGGGGAGGCCGCCCGGGCGCTCGGGGTGCCGGTCGAGCAGGTGGCGTACCGCGTGCAGGCCATGCTGCGCGCCGGGCTGCTGCGCGCGGCCGGCACGCGGGCCCGAGCCGGCCGCGCGGTCACCGCGTATCGGGCCCCGGACGAGGTGCGGGCGCCGCTCATGGTGCTGCCCGACGGCGACGTGCGGGACTTCTTCCGGCTGGTCGACGAGCCGATGCGGGAGACGTTCCTCGCCGCACTGGCCGGACTGGCGAGCCGGGCCGGGCTCGGCGACTGGGTGGTCCGGTTGTACCGCGACGACGCCGGTCGCATCCGCCTGGACCTCGCCCCCGATGGCGGCGACTGGGACCCGGCCGCGCTGCTGGGCCCGGACCGGCCCGCCGTCATGTTCAACTGGGTGCCGCTGCGCCTGACGCACGACGATGCCAAGGCCCTGCAGGGAGAGCTCATGGCCGTGCTCGGCCGCTGGGCGGGCGCGGTCCCGGCCGACGGCGAGGCACCCACGCATCAGCTCGGGCTGTTCCTCACCCCGATCCCGGGCCGGTGAGGGTCAGCCGCCGTGGCTGGTCGAGGTCGCGGTCGGGGTGGTGCCGTCGCAGGTGACCGTCACGTCGATCGACCGGTTGCCGTGCGTGAACGCGGCCACCGCCGCGACCGCCGGGCCGGCGTTGACCCAGTCGACCCGGTACGGCGAGGTCGGCGACCACGACGTGAGCTCGGCCTGGCCCGACGGCGTGCACCGGGCCTGGACGATGCCACCCTCGGACGTGAACGTGCGCGGCGGCCCGGGCACCGCCTCGGGCGAGGCCGTCCCCGTCCCCGTCCCCGTCGGCGTTGCCGGAGGCGCGGCCGCGGATGCCGGGGCCGGGCCGGTCGTCGTCACCGGCCGGGCCGAGGGGACGGCCGCCGCGGGTGCCGAGGACGGCTCCGCCGGCGGCGTGCTGCCCGGCGCCGTCGTCGGTTCGAGCGACGGGGCCGGTTGCGCCGCGGCGGGCACCTGCTGGTCCGAGGCCGGGAACAGCGCCCAGGCGAGCAGGCCGGCCGCGGCCGCGCCACCCAGGACGACGAGCAGGGCGCGCCGGCGCGGCGGCGGGGTGCCGGCCGGGGCAGCCGGCGGATCGTAGGTCGCGAGGAAGGTGGCCACCTCGGCGGCGGTGGGGCGGTCGGCGGGGTCCTTGGCCAGGCAGCGCAGGCACAGGTGGGCGACCTCCGGCCGTACGCCGTCCAGCTTCGGCAGCGGCGGCGGCTCGGCGAAGAGGTGGGCGTCGAGGGTCTCCGTGGGCCGCGACATGGACCAGGGCAGGCGACCGGCGAGCAGCTTGTAGAGGAGCATGCCCAGGGAGTACACGTCGGATGCCGGGGTGATCGGGTCGCCGACGATGCGTTCCGGGGCGAGGTAGGCCGGGGTGCCCAGGAGCTGCTCGTCCGGGTCGCCGGAGTCGGCGGTCGCGGCGATGCCGAAGTCGACCACCTTCGCGCCGGTCGGGGCGAGGATGACGTTGGCCGGCTTCACGTCGCGGTGGACCAGGCCCGCGGCGTGCGCGGCGGCCAGGCCGGCGGCGACCTCGGCACAGATCCGCAGGGCCTCGGCGGGGGACAGCGGCTCGGCGGCGACCCGTTGATCCAGGGGCAGGCCGGGCACGAGCTCCATGACGATGTACGGCGTGCGGAGCCCGCCCTCGACGGTCTCCCCGAAGTCGTGGACCTGGGCGATGTTCGGATGCGACAGCGCCGCGGCCGCCTGCGCCTCCACCCGGCTGCGCAGCCGGAACGCCGGGTCGCTCGCGTACCGGCCGGACAGCAGCTTCACCGCCACGTCCCGGGCCAGCACCTCGTCCCGGGCCCGCCAGACCGTCGACACGCCGCCGACGCCCAGGATGTCGTCGAGCCGGTACCGCCCGCCCAGGACCCGCACTTGCATCGACGTAGTTTTGCATCCGATCACGCGACGCGCGACTCGGCAGCGGCGCCGGCGGTCCGCGGCAACGCTCCTACCAGGCAATGCTCGGCCAAATTTCGTTGCTTGCGCACAACGATCGCGCTCGCGGCCGGGCCCGCCGCCGCCCGGGCCGATACGATCAGGCCGCCCGGGCTCGCGAACGCCGGATGACCAGCAGCTCGACCACGAGCAGGTTCACGACCCAGCCCAGCGTCTGACCGATCGGGATCATCGCCGGTGCGCGCTCGCCGATCTCGCCCGCCGTGGCGCCGCCGAACGGGATCTGGGCGAGCAGCAGCAGCGGTACGAGCAGCCGGGACGTGACGGCGAGGAACGTCAGCGCGTAGTTGCGCAGCATCCAGGCCCGGTGGGCGGTGAAGTCGCGCCGCCGGGCCGCCCGGTAGGCGAGGACGCCCGTGACCAGCCACAGCACCGCCGCGGTGGTCAGGCCGGCCTGCGTGACGGGCCGCCCCGACCAGATCGCGACCGGGACGGCGGCGATCGCCGAGGGCAGCACCCCGGCGAGCAGGTAGACCCGTCCGAGCGTCCGGTGCAGCCGCCGGCGCGCCCGTACCGCCGGCATGAACTGCAGCGGCCCGATCACGAGCGCCACCGCCGCCGTGAAGATGTGCACGACGAGCACGGCGTAGTGCGGGCCGCCGCGCACGTCGAGGCGGCCGTCGGCGGGGTCGAGGCTCAGGTACGGCCACGCGAGCACCACCGCGAACCCGATCGCGACGACGAGCAGCCCGAGGAGCGTGCGGCGGCGCCGGAGCGCTTGATCTGTCACGGTCCGATCATCGGACGGCGGCCCGGCATCGAGCGTCGCCTCAGCGTCGGTGCGGACGTACGCAAATCTGCGTACCGCGAACTCCGCCCGCCGGGGGCCGCGCCGTCACTCGCCGGTCGCGCCGTCGATCGACTCGCGGAGCAGGTCGGCGTGCCCGTTGTGCCGCGCGTACTCCTCGATCATGTGGCACAGGATCCAGCGCAGGCTCGGACTGCGCCCATCGGCCCAGGGCCGGGCCGCCACCCGCCCGAGCCCGCCGTCGCGCAGGGCGGCGGCGGTCCGCTCGCGCGCCTCGGCCACGCTGGACCGCCAGAGCCGCCGCAGCTCCTCGGGGCCGTCCCCGGCCGCCGAGTGCCACTCCCAGTCCGGGTCGGCCGCCCAGTCCACGCCGGCCCAGGGCTCGGGGCGCTCCTCGCCGTCCAGCCGGTACGCGAACCAGTCGTCCTCGACGTACGCGAGGTGCTTGAGCAGCCCGCCGAGCGTCATCGGGGAGGCCCCCACGGTCGCCCGGAGCGCGTCCGCGCCGAGCCCGGAGCACTTCCACGCGAGCGTCGCGCGCTGGTAGTCGAGGAACCCCAGCAGCGTCGCGGCCTCGTCCCCGTCCGGCGGCGGCTCCGGCCGTCCGTGCTCGTCCATCCGACGAGTATCGCGCCCGAACGGCCCGGGCGTGGGCCCGGTGCCGCGGTGCGCCCAGGTTAGGCTACCCTCACTCCGGTGACCGCCCCGCTGCACGCCTCCGGCATCCTGCGCCGGGCGCTCGCCCGCAACCGCCGCCACCTCGGCCTCGGCACGCTGCTCTACTGCGGCCACCAGCTGTGCGAGTCGATGGTGCCGATCCTCATCGGCGTCGGCATCGACCGCGCGGTGGCCCCCGGCGACGGCCGAGCCCTGATCGCCTGGATCGGCGCCCTGGCCGTCCTCTTCGGGCTGCTGACGCTGGCGTACCGCTTCGGCGGCCGCCACCTCATGCGCGCCATCACCGACGAGGCGTACCTCCTGCGCGACGAGCTCGCCGCGAAGATCCTGCACCCGCGCGGCATCCGCACCCCGCTGCGCGCCGGGGAACTGCTTACCGTCGCGTCCACCGACGCCGACAACGTCTCCTACCTGCTCGACTACGCGCCCCGCGTCGCCGGCGCCGTGACCGCGACGCTGATCAGCGCCGTCGCGCTCGTCGCCGTCGACTGGCGCCTCGGGGTCGCCGTGCTCGGCGGCACGCCCGTCGTGCTCGGCCTGCTGCAGCTCGCCGGCCCGCGCATCGCCCGCCGCGTCGAGGCCCAGCAGGACCTCGCCGGCCGGGCCTCGTCGCTGGCCACGGACCTCGTCACGGGCCTGCGCCCGCTGCGCGGCATCGGGGCCGAGGGCGCCGCGGCCCGCCGCTACCGGGAGGTCAGCCGCGCCTCCCTGGCCGCGTCGCTGCGCGCGGCCCGGACCCAGGGCACGTACCTGGCCGCCTCCACCGCCACCAGCGGCCTGCTCGCCGGCGGGGTGGCCGTGCTCGCGGGCTGGTTCGCGCTCACCGGCCGGATCACCGTCGGCGAGCTCATCGCCGTCATCGGCCTCGCCCAGTTCCTCATGGAGCCGCTGGGCATGCTCGCCATCGTGCCGAGCTGGATCGCGGAAGCCCGCGGCTCGGCCGAGCGGGTCGCGCTGGTGCTCAACGCGCCCGAGGTGCGGCCGGAGCCCACCCGCGCGCCGGCCGGCGACGACGTCACGCTCGAGCTGGCCGGGGTGCGCCACGGCCCCCTCGACGGGCTGGACCTGCTCGTGCGGCCCGGCGAGTTCGTGGGCGTCGTGGCCTACCGGCCGGCCGACGCGGAGGCGCTGATCGGGCTGCTCGCGGGGCGGGTCGCGCCCGGGGAGTTCGACGGGGAGGTGCGGCTCGGGGGAGTACCGCTGCATGAGCTGAACTCCGCACGGGAGCTGCTGCACGTCGAGCCGCACCACACCGACCTCTTCGCCGGCACGCTCGCCGAGAACCTCGCACCCGGCGGCGCCGACCCGGACGCGCTCGCCGCCGCGCTGCGGGCCTCGGCCGCCGACGAGGTCCTCGCCGCCCACCCGGCCGGCATCGAGCACGCCATCGACGAGCGCGGCGCCGGGCTGTCCGGCGGCCAGCGGCAGCGGATCGCCCTGGCCCGGGCCCTGCTCGCCCGGCCGCCGGTCCTCGTCCTGCACGACCCGACCACCGCCGTGGACGCCGTCACCGAACAGTCCGTCGCGCTCGGCGTGCGAGCCTTGCGCCGGGGCCTGACGACGCTCGTGGTCACCAGCAGCCCCGCTCTGCTCGCCGTCGCCGACCGGGTCGTGGTCCTCGACGCGGGCCGCGTTCACGCCGCGGGCACCCACGCCGCCCTGGGCGCGGCCGAGCCGTCCTACGCGCGGGCGGTGCTGCGGTGACGCTGCCGATCGCCTCGGCCCGGGGCAGCGAGCCGTCCTGCGTGCGGGCGGTGCTGCGGTGACGCTGCCGATCGCCTCGGTCCGGGGCAGCGAGCCGTCCTGCGCGCGGGCGGTGCTGCGGTGACGCTCCCGATCGCCTCGGCGCGGGACACCTGGCGCCGGATCCGCGGCGCCGGTCGGCCGGCCTGCGCGCGGACGGTGCTGCGGTGATGCTCCCGATCGCCTCGGCCCGGGGCACCTGGCGCTGGGTCCGCGGCGAGCTCGGCCGGCGGCGGCTCGAGGTCGCCGGCACCCTCGCCGTCGGGCTGGTCGGGGCGGCCGCCGCGATCGTGCCGGTCTCCGCGCTCGGCGTGCTCGTCGACCGCGTCCGGGCCGGCGCCTCCCCGTCGGCCCTCGCCGCCATCGGGGCGGTCATCGGCGCCGCCGCGCTCGCCGCCGGGCTCACGGCCGGGCTCGCCGCGTACCTCGTCGCGCGGACGGGCGGCCGGCTGCTGGCCACCCTGCGCGAGGCCACCGTCGAGCGGGCGCTGCGGCTGCCGTCCGCGACGCTCGAACGCGCGGGCCGCGGCGACCTGCTCGCCCGGGTCGGCCCCGACGTGGCGGCCGTGCACCGCGTGGTGTCCGAGATCCTCCCGACCATGATCTCCTCCGTGCTCCTGGCGGTCCTCAGCCTCGCCACGATGGCCGGGATCGACTGGCGCCTGGGCCTGGCCGCCGCCGTTTCGCTGCCCTTGTACGTCCTGGGCCTGCGCTGGTACCTCCCGCGCTCGGCCCCGGGCTACCGGCAGCAGCGCATCGCGATCGCCGACCGCGCCCGGCTGCTGGTCGAGAGCATGCTCGGCCGGCCGACGGTGCACGCGTACCGGCTCGAGGAGCGCCACCGCCGCGGCATCGACGCGGCCTCGGCCCGGGCGCGCGACGTCGAGTACTCGGTGTTCAAGCTCTTCACGCGGCTCGTCGGGCGCGTCAACCGGGCCGAGTTCGCGGGGGTCCTGGCGATCGTCGTCGCCGGCTACCTCCTGGTGCGCGCCGGCCACGTGACCGTCGGCGAGACCGCGGCCGCGGCCGTGCTCTTCCACCGCCTGTTCAACCCGATCGGCGGCCTGCTCTTCAGCGCCGCCGACATCCAGGCGGCGGGCGCGGCCCTGGCCCGGCTGGTCGGCGTGCTCGAAGTCCCTGCGGCCCACACTGCCGACGCTGACGCCCGAGCTGTCGACATTGACGCTGGCGCTGTTGACGTTGACGCCCGTGTTGCTGACGTTGACGCGCGCACGGTTGCGGTTGACGCCCGCACCGTTCACGTTGACGCCTGCGACGTTGACGCTCGCGCCGCTGGCGTTGACGTTGACGCTCGCGCTGCTGACGTTGACGTTGACGCTCGCGCTGCTGACGTTGACGTTGACGCTCGCGCTGCTGACGTTGACGTTGACGCTCGCGCTGCTGACGTTGACGTTGACGCTCGCGCTGCTGACGTTGACGTTGACGCTCGCGCTGCTGACGTTGACGATCTGGATTGTCGTCATGTCGAGATTGTCAATGTTGATTTTCGTCAAGTCGGGTTGATGCTGCGCGACGTCACGTTCGCGTACGACGACGGCACCGATGTCCTGCACGGCGTCACGTTGCATGTGGCCCCCGGCACCCGCGTCGCGCTCGTCGGGTCGACGGGTGCGGGCAAGTCGACGCTGGCCGCGATCGCCGCCGGGCTGCTGCACCCGCGCTCCGGCATCGTCACCGTCGGCGGCCGGCCGCCCAGCACCGCCCGGGTCGCGGTCGTCACCCAGGAGACGCACGTCTTCGCCGGCCCGCTGGTCGAGGACCTGCGCCTGGCCCGCCCGGGCGCGACCGACGCCGAGGTGTCGGCGGCGCTGGCCACCGTCGACGCGCTGGGCTGGGCCCGCGACCTGCCCGAGGGCCTGCGTACCGTCGTCGGCGAGGGCGGCCATCCGCTCACCGCCGCTCAGGCTCAGCAGCTGGCCCTCGCCCGGGTCGTACTCGCGGACCCGCCCGTCGCCGTGCTGGACGAGGCCACCGCGGAGGCGGGCAGCCTCGGCGCCCGTCACCTGGAGACCTCGGCCCTGGCCGCGACCGCGGGCCGCGCGACGCTCGTCGTCGCGCACCGCCTGACCCAGGCCGCGACCGCCGACCGCATCGTGGTGCTCGACGGCGGGCGGGTCGCCGAGGAGGGCACCCACGCCGAGCTGGTCGCGGCCGACGGCGCGTACGCGCGCCTTTGGCGAGCCTGGGAGACCCGCTGACGAGGAGGGCACCCACGCCGCCGAGCTGGTCGCGGCCGACGGCGCGTACGCGCGCCTCTGGCGAGCCTGGGAGACCCGCTGACGAGGAGGGCACCCGCGCGTCGAGCTGGCCGCGGCCGAGGGCGCCTACGCGCACCTTGACGAGCCTGGAAGTCCCGACGACCCGGGCGGGTCGTCAGGGAGGGCGCGTACGCGAGCCTGGGAGACCCCGCTGGCCCGGGGAGGGCGCCCAGGCCGAGTCTGGGCGCGGCCGACGGCGCGCACGCCAGCCTGGGACAGCCGCTGACCCGACCGGCGAAACGATGCTCCGGCTCGCCGGCGGCCCCCGGAAACCCGCACGCAGCGCGATCGGATGTTTACCGATCTCGGGATGCGATAAATGGACTCTGGTGTTCCGGTGTTCCGTCGTCGAGGACTATCCGCTCGCGATCCTCAAGCCCAGCGGGCTCCTCGAGCGCGCCACCGCCCCGCGGCTGCGGCAAGCGCTGCACAAGGCGCTCACCGTCCGGCCCGAGGTCGTGCTGCTCGACGCGGAGCGGCTGCGGGCCGTGGACGATCTCGAGCTCTCGGTGTTCGCGGTGCTCCGGCGCAGCTGCGAGGGGGCCGGCGTGGCGCTTGTCGTGTGCGGGGCGCCGCCCGAGCTGGCCGCCCGGCTCGCCCGCGTGGCGGTGTGCCGGCAGCTGGCAACGGCGCCGTCCGTCGGGGCGGCGGTGGACGGGCGCGCCGGTCGGATGGCGCCGTCGCGCCGCCATGCGTTCCTGCTCCCGCTGTCCTCGTCGGTGGCGCAGGCCCGGGCCGTCGCCGAGGACGCCTGCGCCGCGTGGGGCGTGGCCGAGATCGCCGGGCCGGTGGTCATGGTCACCGGGGAGCTGGTCACGAACGCGGTCCGGCACGCGGGGACCGAGATCGGGTTCTCCGTCGAGCTCGGCCGCTACTACGTGGTCGTCGCCGTGCGCGACGGCAGCCCGACGCTCCCGCGGCTGCGCGACCCGGACCTCGAGACGGGCGGGCACGGGCTGCTCATCGTCGAGGGCATGAGCGCCTCCTGGGGCAGCGCGCCGACGGTCACCGGCAAGATCGTGTGGGCCACCGTACGGCGGCCGACGAAAATTGATTGATTCGCCTGCAACGGGGTATGGGGCTCGCCGTCACACCACTTGATCAATTTGCGGGAGCCCTCGTGTCCTATATCGTCCAGTCCGACAGCATCCTGGCGAACACCGCCGCCGAACTGCTCGCCCGGCACGCCGCCGGGGCCGCCAACGGCATGTGCCGGGCCTGCGGCTCGCCCGCTCCCTGCCCGGCGGCCCGCCACGCGGACTCCGTCCTGGCGGCCGTGCCCGCCATGGAGCGGGTGGCGGAAGCCGCCTGAGGACAGGTCGGGACTGCGGCGAAAAGCTGGCGGCCGTGCCCGCCATGGACCGGGTGGCCGAAGCCGCCTGAGGACGAAAAAATACCGGCGGCGGAAGCCGCCTGACGACGGTCCGGGACGAGGCTAGGAACCGGCCACGCGCAGCAGGGCCTCGGCGATGAAGAGGTCCTGCAGGGCGATGCCCGAGCTGTCGAAGACCGTGATGTCCTCCGGCTCCACGCGGCCGATCGCCCGGCCCGTGAGCACGTCGCCGATCGCGGTGACGTCCAGCCCCGCGGCGTGCTGGAACTCGCCGATGCGGCGGGACTGGGCGGGCAGGTCACAGTACAGCCGCGCGTTGTGCAGCAGCGAGGGCGGGAGCTCCTGCTTGCCGACGGCGTCGGAGCCCATGCTCGCCACGTGCGTGCCGGGGCGCACCCACTCCGCGTCGAAGAGCGGGGCGGTCGCCGTCGTGGCCGTGACGATGATGTCGGCGCCGAGGCACGCCTCGCGGGCCGGCGTCACGGTGCCCGGCAGCCCGCGCGCGGCCAGGCGCTCGACGAATGCGGCGCCGCGCTCGGGGGTGCGGGCCACGACCAGGATCGACGCGATCGGCCGCACGCGCGCGAGGGCGGCGCACTCGTAGAGGGCCTGGTGGCCGGTGCCGAACACGGCCAGGGTCGCGGCGTCGGCGCGGGCCAGGACGCTCGCGGCGACCGCGTCGGCGGCGGCCGTGCGGTAGGCGTTGACGGTCCCCGCCTCCACGACGGCGGCGATGCGCCCGGCGTCCTGGTCGAACAGCAGCACCACCGAGTTGTGGCGCGGCTCGCTGTCCGGCCAGTAGCTGCCCACCTTCAGGCCCGCCAGGGTCTGCGACGCGGCCGACTTGACCGTGAACCGGTTGCGCGGGTCGGAACCGTGCGCCAGTACCGCCGGAAACACCTCGGCCCGGTCGTCGACCGCGGCGACGAGCGCCTCGCGGGCCGCCGCGAACGCGAGGTCCTCGTCGATCAGGGCGGCGGACTCCGCCTCGGACAGGAAGATCACGGTCACCATCCTCGCACTCGGGGCCACTGGGCCTGGATCGTCCGCGAGCCGGGCTCGAGGACGTGGTACCGCTCGTGCTGCGCCGCCGTCGCGCAGGCGTGGATCGGCAGGATGCGCACCCGCGCGCCGACCGGGATACCGGGCAGCTTCGCGGCGCTGTCCGGGCGGATGGCGAGGATCCCGTGCTCCTGGCTCGCGTCGGTCATGAGCAGGTCCTCGTAGGGGTTGCCGTCGAGATCGGCGACGAGGCCGTACGCCTGGTCGACCCGCTGCCGCGCCGTGCCGCGGTCGCGCGAGGTGGCCATCCAGCCGCCGTCGGTGAGAATCCAGCCCTTGTCCGGCTGGTGGCCGATGACGGTGACGACGACGGAGAGCGCGAGATCCGCGTGGGTGCACACCCCGATGCCGGCCATCACGAGGTCGAAGAAGACGAAGTTGCCGGCCCGGACCTCGGTGACGCCGCGCAGGTCGGTCGCGAAGTGCGCGGTCGGGGTCGAGCCCACGCTCACCACGGGCGCCGCGAACCCCGCCACCCGCAGGCGTCCGGCCGCCTCGACGGCGACCGCCCGCTCGTGCTCGGCCGCGGCCCGCAACTGCTCGTCGCCGTCGGCGAAGTAGGACTCGCCGGCGTGGGTCAGGACCCCGCGGGGCTCGCCGAGGGTCTTCGCGATGTCCAGCAGCGCCGGGTCGTCCGGCCGCACCCCGCCGCGGTGCCCGTCGCAGTCGACCTCGATCAGCGCGGGGAGCCCGGCCACGGCCGACGCCTGCTCGACGCTGTCCAGCAGCACGGTGACGTCGACCCCGCTCGCCCGCAGCGCCCGCACCCGGTCGAGCTTGTGCGGCGCGATGCCGACGGCGTAGAGGATGTCGGTGAAGCCGGCCGCGGCGAACGCCTCGGCCTCCGCGAGCGTCGACACGGTGACCGGCCCCGGCCCCCCGCCGTGCACCATGCGCGCGACCTCGACCGACTTCGCCGTTTTCACGTGCGGCCGCAACGGTACGCCGAGCCGCTCCAGATGCGTGCGCAGCCGCCGCACGTTCGCCTCGACGCGGTGCGGGTCGAGGGCCGCGAACGGGGTCTCGGGATCGTCCAATGTGGTCACTGCTGGGCCTCTCTGCGGCACTCGGCCAGATCTGCGTACACGGCGGAGCGGGACACCCCGAGCCGGTCGGCGACGCGCGGGACGGCGTTGCGCACGCGGAACACGCCCCGCTCGTCCAGCGCGCGCAGCAGGGCGATGCGCTCGCCGCGCCCGAGCCCGGCCGCGGGCCGGCCGCGCGCGAGCTCCTCCGCGCGGACGAGCGCGTCGACGACGTCCTCGAAGTCGTTGGTGAACGTGGTCGCCGGCGCCTGCGGCGGCAGGACCCCGGCCAGGGCGGCCAGCAGATCCCCGGCCTGCCGCAGGGCGGTCACGTCCACGTTCACGCACAGGGCCCCGAACACGCGCCCGTCCCCGTCGCGCAACGGCATCGTCGAGGACTTCACGATCCGGCCGTCCGCGGTGCGCGAGACGTAGTTGAGGTCGTTCCCGGCCGCGTCGCCCTGGGCGAGCACGGCCAGCCCGATCTCGCTCAGCGCCCCGCCGACGGCACGACCGGTGACGCTCCCGGCGACGGCGACGACGGACCGCTCGCCGAGCCGGTAGTCGTGCAGCACGACCTCGCACGTCGGCCCGAACGTGGCGGCGATGCCGTCCACGACCGGCCGCAGCGCGCTCAGAATCGCGTCCGCACCCTCCGTCACGCCGCCTATAGTAAACGTCCAGTGGCTGGACAGAAAGTCCGCCGTTCACCGAACGGATTGCTGGCGTCCGGCCACCGTCCGCAGTCGACGACACTCCGGCGGTCCACCGTACGGGCTGTGTCGCGATCATCACGGGGAATCGTCGTCCTGCTGGCCTTGGCGCTCGCCGTCATGGGCTCGGCCCGGCCGGCGGCCGCGGCCGTGTACGCGCCGATCACGGGCGGGGGCTCGACGACGGCGTCCAACGCGTTCCACCTCTGGACCGGCAACGTCGCGCAGTACGGGATGCGCGTGGACTACCTGCGGGTGGGCGACGCCAGCGGCCGGCAGCGCTTCGCCGCGGGCGACACGGACTTCGCCGCGTCCGACGTGCCCTTCGACGCCGGCGATCCGGCCGCGGCCGCGCGCCCCTTTGCCTACATGCCCGACGTCGCCGTCGCGACCACGTTCGTCTACACCCTGCGCAACGGGCTCGCGACCATCACGAACCTCCGCCTGTCCGGCGAGAACGTCGCGAAGATCTTCACCGGCCGCTTGACCGCCTGGAACGACCCCGCGATCGCGGCCGACAACCCCGGCGTGAACCTCCCGGCGATCGCGATCGTCCCGGTCGTGCACTCCGAGGGCTCCGGCCAGACCGCGGCGCTCACCCGCTGGATGGCCGCACGCCAGGGCCCGATCTGGCAGTCGTACTGCGCGCAGACCGGCCGAACCCCGTGCACCCCGACCTCGGCGTATCCGGTGCTGAACGGCTCGAACATGATCGCCCAGCCCGGGGACGTGGGCGTGGCCGGATACGTCGCGCTGGCCAACGGCACGATCGGCTACACCGACGCCTCCACCGCGCGGGCCGAGGGCCTGCCGGCGGCGAAGGTGCTCAACTCGGCCGGCTACTACACCGAGCCCACCGCCGGCCACGTCGGCGTCTCGCTGCTCGCCGCGCGGGTCGCGCCCGACGGCACCGCGGACCTGTCCGGCGTCTACACGAACCCGGATCCGCGCACGTACGAGCTGTCGTGGTACTCGTACCTGCTCGTGCCGACCGGCGACGCGTTCGGCTTCACCGCGGCCAAGGGCTTCACCCTGGCCCAGTTCGGCACCTACCTGCTGTGCCCGGGCCAGGGCGGCCTGAGCGCGCTCGGGCTGGCCCCGCTGCCACTGAACCTGGCCCTGGCCGCGTACCGGCAGCTGCGCCAGGTGCCGGGCGCGCAGGTCCCGCCGACCGAGGACGGCTTCGTGCACTCCTGCGCCGGCAACCCGACGTTCGCGACCGACGGCACCGACACGCTCGCCGCGAGCGACCCGATGCCGGCCGGGTGCGACCGCAAGGGCCAGGGCCCGTGCTTCACCGGCATGCTCACGCAGACCGGACTGTCGGGCCCGGACCAGGTCGCGATCGGCGACGCCGTCAGCCTGGTCGCCTCGGTCTACCCCGTCGGCGCGCCGGGCACGGTCCAGTTCCTCGACCGCGACACCCCGCTCGCCGCCCCGGTGCCCGTCTACGGCGGCTATGCCCGGCTGACGGCGATCCTCGACCCGGGCTTCCACATCGTCACGGCCCGGTACGAGCCGTTGGCGGACTACCCCTACTACCAGCCGTCGACCTCGAACCCGCTCGGCATCACGGTCGCGGGCGTGGCCCCGCAGGACGAGAGCATCGTGACGAACGTCCCCCACGACGAGGGCGTCTTCACCATGACCGTGACCGACGTCCCGGTCCGGCTCACGACGGCCGCCCTGCAGCCCGACCACACCTTCGACTCGACGGGCGGCCTCGCCCCCGTGACGATCACCGACGAGCGCGACCAGACCCGCCCCGGCTGGAGCCTGACCGGCCAGGTGGGCGACTTCACGAGCGGCGCGAACACCTTCAGCGGCGCGTACCTGAGCTGGACCCCGGCGATCCTGACCCCGAACCGGGCCGGGGACGTGCGGCCGGGCGACCCGAGCGCGATCCTGCGGGACGGCAGCGAGCTGGCTCACGCCCCGGCGGCGGGCGGCCTGGGCACCACGGTCCTCGGCGCCGGCCTGCACCTGCGGATCCCGTCGACGACCCAGCCCGGCGAGTACTCCGCGACGCTCACCATCACCGCGATCGCCTGACGGGCCCGCACGCGGCCGGAGAACGCTCGATGTCCCGCATACGTCGATGGTCGCGGCCCGCAAGGCCGGGCTCCATCCCGCTGCCCACCGGCCGCGCGCTGGGGCTGACCCCACCGGGTCAGGCGACCGGCTCGGTCTCCGGGCGGTAGCCGTCGGCCTGGAGGCGGAACAGCCGCGCGTACTCGCCGCCGTGCGCGAGCAGCTGCGCGTGCGTGCCCCGCTCCGCGATCTCGCCGCCCGACAGCACCACGATGGTGTCCGCGTCGCGCAGGGCGCCCAGGCGGTGCGAGATCAGCAGGCTCGTCGCGCCGGTGCGGTGGGCCCGCAGGCCGTGGTGGATCTCGTGCTCGGCCTCGGCGTCCAGGCCCGCGCTCGGCTCGTCCAGGATCAGCAGGTCGCGGCGGTCGCGCAGGTAGGTGCGGGCCAGGGCCAGGCGCTGCCACTGGCCGCCCGACAGCAGCACGCCGTCGCCGTCCGCCTCGGCGAAGAGCTTGGACAGCATCGTGTCGTAGCCGTGCGGGAGGGCGCGCAGCACCGGGTCGATGCCGGCCCGGGCCGCGGCCGCCTCGACGTCCGCGGGCGACGGGGACGCCGTGACGTCGCCGAGGGCGATGTTCTCCGCGGCCGTCAGCTCGTAGGTCATGTAGTCCTGGAACAGCGCGCCGATCCGGGACCGCAGACCGGACAGCGAGAGCGAGCGCAGGTCCACGCCGTCCCACAGGATCGCGCCCCGCGTGGGGTCGTAGAAGCGGCACAGCAGCTTCACGATCGTGCTCTTCCCGGCGCCGTTCAGCCCGACCAGCCCCACCGCCGAACCGTGCGGGAGGACGAGGTTCACGCCGCGCAGCACCCAGTCCTGCTCGGGGGAGTAGCGGAACCACACGTCCCGGAACTCGATCGAGGACCGCAGCGGTGGTACCGCCCGAGGCTCGTCCGGCACCGCCAGGTCGGGCTCCGCGTCGAGGACGGCGCGGAAGTGGCGGTACAGCAGCAGCGCGTTGTGCACCATGGCGACGCGGCCGACCAGCGCGGCCAGGGTCGTCTGCAGGGCCGCGATCCCGGCGACCAGGGCCGAGACGTCGCCGACCGAGAAGCGCCGCAGGGACACGGCCCAGACGAGGACCGCTCCCAGTACCGATGCCGAAACCAGGCCGAGCAGGAACTGCACGCGCAACGTCCGGGCGTCCAGGCGGCGCCGCTGACCGTCGGCCTCGGCGAGCTCGTCCAGCATGCGCAGGCGGAACAGCTCGGACAGCCCCAGCAGCCGCACCTCCTTCGCGGCCGGGAGGCTGGTCTGCAGCTCGGCGTAGAAGAACTCGCGGCGCTCGTTCGGGCTGATGCTCCAGATCATCGCGGCCTGCGCGCGGCTCAGGCGGATCTCGGCCAGCAGCGCGGGAACCAGGCCCAGCAGCGTGACGGCGGCGATCGCGGGGCTGACCGCGGCCAGGACGACGACCAGGCCGGCCACGGTGATGCCGAGCTGGACGGTGCCCAGGACGCCTTGCACGACCTGGCCGGGGCCCGAGCGGCCGGCCGACTGGGCCATCCGGAGCCGGTCGTGGAACTCGGGGTCCTCCAGCCGGGCGAGGCCGCCGAGCCGGGCCGTCGCCTGGTACAGGTCCGACTGGGCGCGGCGGCCGACCTGGTTCTGCAGGAACGTGTGCAACGACGGCAGGGTCGCGGCGAGCAGTCCCGCCGCGACGAGTCCGGCGATCGCGAATGTCGCAGTGTCGGCCGTACCGCCGGCGGAAATCGCATCCAGCGCGCGCTTGAGCAGCCAGACGGTGGCGACGGGCACGACCGCGCCGACCAGCGTGACGGCGGCGTCGGCGGCGAGAGGGCCGGGGCCGGCGCGCACGGCCAGCCGCACCGCGTGCCCGGCGTCGAGGAAGGGCTGGCGCACGCCGCGCACGTTACCGTGATCATCCTCGATGGGACAGTTTTCACGGCGCTTTCACGGCCGAGCCGGGGTTTCGCGGCGTCGCGTTGACACGACTGCGCGTGATCACTGACGCTCGCGATCGTCGTCGTGCAACACCAAGATTCGAGGAAAGGACGCCCATGGTCGCACTCGTCAACCGGCTCGCCGACCGCATGCTCGCCCGGCTCGTCCCCGCCGCGCGCGCGGAGGCCGACTGCGCCTACCACCTCAGCTGCTGGTGCTCCGGCGGCCTGCACTGGTGCCAGAAGTGCATGAACGGCTGCTCCGGCGTGCCGAACCACTGCTACGCCAAATACGCGACGGGGACGTGCTGACCCGTTTTCCATGGTTCGTCGTGCGGGTCTCGGGCGGCAGCATGGCGCCCGCGCTGCACGACGGCGATCTGCTGCTCGCCCGCCGGTACCGCGGCCAGCCGCTGCGCGTCGGCGACATCGTGGTGCTGCACCGGCCCACCGGACCGGTCCGGCTGCCACCGGGCGCGCGGATCCAGGCCGGCCCGGTCGCTCCCCAGCGGCCGGGCCGGCTCGTCAAGCGCGTCGCCGGGCTCGTCGGGCCCGACGCGATGATCGTGCTCGGGGACAGCCCCGGCTACGACTCCCGCCTCTTCGGCCCGGTCCCGGTCGCGACCACGATCGGCGTGATGGTCCGCAAGCTGCGCACCGCATGACACCGGGCCCCGCCGTGGCGGCGGCGAGGCCCGATGCGCCTGCGGATCAGCCCAGGCGGAACTTCTGGGCCGCGGTGGTGTTGCAGTCCCAGATGCGCAGCGGGTCGCCCGCCTTCTGGTTGTTGTTCGGGTCGTCCAGGCAGCGGCCCGACGGCGGGTTGTAGAGCGTCCCGTCCGCGCGGGTGGTCCACTGCTGCGAGCCCGTGCCGTTGCAGTCCCACAGCTGCACCGCGGTGCCGTTGGCGGTGCCGCCGTTGACCACGTCGAGGCACTTGCCCAGCGTGCGCAGCGACTGGTCACCGGGGGCGGACCAGCGCTGGGCGTCGCTGCCGTTGCAGGTGTAGAGCTGCACCGCGGTGCCCGAGGCCGGCGACGCGTTGGCGACGTCGGCGCACAGGCCGCCCGGGCCGGTGACCGGGCCCGGCGGCAGCTTCCAGAGCTGGGCGCCGGAGCCGTTGCAGGCGTACATCTGCAGCTGCACCGCCCCCGGCGTGGTGTTCGAGTTCGGCACGTCGAGGCACTGCCCGCCGTTGGTCAGCGCGCCGTTGGACTGGTGCGACCACTGCTGCGCGGCCGCGCCCGAGCACGTGCTGATCGTGACCCCGGCCCCGGCGGTGAGGCACTTGCCGAGCACCCGCACGGTGTTGTCGGCGCCGTAGGCGAACGTCTGGGCGGCGGTGTGGTTGCAGCCGTACAGCTGCGTCGCCGTGCCGTCCGTCGCCGTGCCGCCACGCACGTCCAGGCACAGGCCGCCGGCGCCGAGGATCTCGCCCGCGGTGGGGTTGGCGGTGGCCGAGCCGGACAGCGAGACGGTGTGCTGGGCGTTGAGCGCCAGCGCGGCCGTCGTGACCGTCACCGTGCGCTGGTTGGCGTTCCAGGACCACGCCGTCTCCGGGACCTGCACCCCGTCCACGCTCACGGCGGTGGGTGCGTTCGAGTTCGACAGGCGCAAGGTGTACTGCCGCGACGTCGGCGCCCCCGTGAAGGAGCCGGTCTGCGCGCCGACGGTGAGCGTGCGCGACGCCTCGCTCCAGGCCAGCGGGGCGCTGGTCGAGGCCGTCGAGGTGCCCTCGCCCGCGTCGGAGTGCAGCGAGAAGGTCCCGTCGGCCCCGGCGGCCACGTTCACGGTCAGCTGGGTCAGCGGCCGCTGCCCCGCGTTGTCCACGTAGTCGGTGCGGGTCGGCAGGATGCCGCCCGACTTGATGAGCACCGGCATCTGCGACAGCGGCGCGGAGACGGTCACCGTGGACGGTCCACTGTAGACCTGGCCGGTGAAGTAGTCGGTCCACGTGCCCGGCGGCACCCACATCGAGCGGGAGCCGGAGCTGCTCACGATCGGCGCGACGAGGACGTTGTCGCCGTAGAGGTACTCGGTCGGGTTCGTGTACGCCTCGTTGCTGGCCGGGTAGTTGAGGTACAGCGGGCGCGTGATCGGCACCCCGGTGGTGTTCGCCTGCTTGGCCAGGGTGTAGGTGTAGGGCACCAGCGCCTCCCGCAGCCGCAGGAAGCTCTCCGCACTGGCCTGGGCCGCGCCCGTGTAGTTCCACGGCAGCCGGTCGCCGTGGTCGGAGTGCAGCCGGTCGACCGGCTGGAAGGTGCCCAGCTGGACCCACCGCGCGTAGAGGTCGTCGGCGAGGTGCCCGCCGTGGAAGCTGCCGATGTCGTGGCTGACGTTGGAGAAGCCGGCGGCCGCCTCGTCCGGGGTGAACCGGGCCTCGAACGCCAGCATGTCCCACGACGCCGGGGTGTCGCCGGTGAACTGCATCGTGTTGCGCCGCTCGGCCCACGGCCCGGCCGCGAAGCTGGAGTCGTCGTTGCCGTACTCCGCGCCGCCGATGCGCCCGAAGGAGAACCCGCGCAGCCCCCGGGCCGCCGCGGCGTCCGCGTAGGCCTGGTTGATCCAGGGGTCGGCGGCGACGTGCGGGTCGGACGCGATCGAGGCGCCGCAGCTGGTGCAGTAGTCCAGCCACCACGTGCGCACGCCCTGCTGCTCGAACGGCTTGTGCAGGTTCAGGTACGCGCTGAGGTGCCCCGGCTTCGACCAGTCGAAGACGTAGTTGCCCCCGTCAGGGATCAGCCCGCCCGCGGTGCTGTTGGCCGCGGCGAACTTCGGGTCGTTGCCCGCGATGCTCGTGTGGACGTTCAGCGAGACGTCGAGGCCCTGCTGCTTCGTCCAGTCCAGGAACCCCTGCGGGTCCGGGAACAGCGACGTGTTCCAGTTCCAGCCGTTCCACTGGCTCGGCGACTTCCAGTCGGTGTCGACGACGAGCCAGTCGATCGGGGTGAACGTGCCGCGGAAGGTCGGCAGCAGCGTGTTCTGGTAGTCGGCGGTGCTGTAGGCGAAGTAGCGGGAGTACCAGACGCCGTACGCCGACTGGGGCAGCAGCGCGGAGGCGCCGGTGAGCGCGTTGAGGTCGCTCAGGCCCTGCTTGTAGTTCTGCCCGTAGCCGAAGAAGTAGCCGTCCTGGTACGGCTGGCTGCCGTGCCCGGGCCGGTCGGTGAGGACGTGCGCGGCGCTGAGCAGGGCGGTCCGGGAGTCGTCGAGCAGGTACCAGCCGGATCGGGCGAGGATGCCCGGGTGCTCGGGGACCGGCAGCACCCTGGGGTTGTCCAGCGAGCGCGACCAGCCGCCGAGGGCGTCCTTCGGCCCGGCCCCGTAGGCGGTGGTGAGCAGCGCCGTGGAGGCGGCCGGGAACGTCGTGGTGGCCGTGGGCGTCAGCGCGATGCTGTCGATGTTCACGTGACCGGAGTCGGACGCGTTCTGCGCCACGGTGATCGTGCTCGTGCCGGCGGGCAGGCTCACGGTCGTCGACGCGGTGCCCCAGGTGTCCCAGCCGCCGGTGGCGGGCAGGCTCAGCTGCGGCCCGGCCGTCGTGCCGACCCTGGTCGACAGCGTGCGCGTGGTGCTCTGCCCGTCGCCGCCGGTCGCGTTGGCGTAGCGCACCTGCAGCCGGTAGCTGCCGGCCGCGGGCACGCCGCTGACGTCGACCGCGATCCCGGAGCCGGTGGACTCGATCCCGGCCGCGAACGCCGAGCCCGTGTAGCCGGTGTGGTCGTAGGCGGGCGTCGCGCGCCCGGTGAGCAGGGCGTTCTCGGCCTCGCACGCGGTGTTGTACGCGCAGTAGGAGGGGAACGCGGGCTGGGCGGTCACGCCGGTGGACAGCGCGACGGAGGTGTTCGCGGCGGTGAAGGCGCCGCTGCCCTGCTTGTAGCGCAGGGTCAGCGCGCTCGTGCGGATCTCGCGGTACCCGTCCGACGTGGCGGTGGTCGTGTACGACGGCACCGGGAGGTTCCGGTTGACCGCGTTGAGCGTGGTGCCGTCCTGGAAAGCGCCGTCGCCGGCGTATTCGAGGCGGATGAGGGTCGGGGTGAGCACCTCGAAGCGGGCGTTGCCGTCGGTGACGACGTTCGTGGCGGCCTGGGCGGGCGCGGGCGGGGCGAGCGAGACGAGTGCCCCGGCGAGCAGCGCGAGCGCGGCGGCTCGGGGGAGGAGGCGGCGGTTGGGCACAGATACCTCACAGGGCAGCACTGAGCGGATGCTGTCCCTCACTCCACTGCGTTGTAACTAACGTTGTCAATACGTGTTATGGGAAATGTTGACAGAACGCCCTCGCGTGTTGCCTCCGCCTACTCGCGGGCCTCGGTGACGTCGGAGGCGGTGCCGATCCACTCCTCGATCTGGCCGTCCTCGTCGAGCAGCGGCACCGCGCGCGACAGCGTCCAGCCCAGCGTGCCGTCGGGCCGGCGGACGCGGTGCTGGAGCTGGAAGACGGTGCGGGTGCGCACCGCGTGGTCGATCGCGGCGAGCACCCGGGGCTGGTCGTCGGGGTCGATGTAGTGGTCGAGCCAGGAGGTCGAGGGCTCGTCCGTGTCGTCGAGGAACCCGCGCCCGGTCAGCGTGCGCATCTCGGACCAGTCGGGGCTCATGCGGTACACCACGTCGAAACTCGCGTCCACGATGGCGCTCCAGCGCGCGTCGGTCCGGCGGCGCTGCCGGGCCAGCTCGAGCTGCGCGGCGACGCGGGCGACGAGCTCGCGGGCCGAGAACGGCTTGACGATGTAGTCGTCGGCGCCGGCCAGGAGCCCCTCGATCGCGGTCTGCTCGCCGGCGCGGGCGGTGAGCAGCAGGACCGGGACGCCCGCGAGGCCGGGGTCGGCGCGCAGCCGGCGCAGCAGGCCGAAGCCGTCCAGGCGGGGCATCATCACGTCGGCCAGGACGAGGTCCGGCCGGTGGTGCCGCGCGACCTCGAGCGCCTCGACGCCGTCGGCGGCGCCGGTCACGTGCCAGGCGCCGCCGAGCAGCCGGGTCAGGTACTCGCGCATGTCGGCGTTGTCGTCCACGACGAGCACGCGGGCGTCGCCGAGCCAGCGGCCGGGCAGCGCGGGGACCTCGGCGTCGCGGTCGATCCCGAGCGCCCGGCGCGCCTGCTCGCGGGCCGCGTCCCAGCGCGACGCCTCGGCGGCCATCGCCGCGGCGACCTCGCCGGTCGGGGCCGGCGCGGTGGTCTCGGGCCGCCCCAGCGGCCGGCGGCCCAGCGGCAGCCAGACAGTGAAGACGGTGCCCCGGTCCACCGTGCTGGTCGCGCGGACCCGCCCGTGGTGGCGCCGGACGAGCTCGTCGACGAGCGCCAGGCCGATCCCGGCGCCCTCGTGGGTGCGCCCGCGGGTCTGGGCGACCCGGTGGAACCGGGCGAAGATGTGCGGCAGCTCGGCCGCGGGGATGCCCACGCCCGTGTCGCGCACGGTCAGCTCGGCGTGCTTGGGCAGGGCCCGCAGGGTGACGCCGATGCCGCCCGACCAGGTGAACTTCAGCGCGTTGGAGATCAGGTTGGAGAGGATCTTCTCCCACATCTCCGGGTCCACCCAGACGGGCTCGGGCAGCGGCGCGGCCTCGATCGTCAGCGTCAGCCCGGCGGCCGCGGCGGCGCTGCGGAACATCGCGGCGATCTGGGTCGTCAGCGCGGCCAGGTCGGCCGGCACGAGCCGGGCCCGCAGCCGGCCGGCCTCGATCCTCGAGAAGTCCAGCAGGGTGCCGACCAGCCGCAGCAGGCGCCGGGCGTTGCGCTCGGCGACCTCCAGCTCGGCCGCGACACCGGCGGGCAGCTCGGCCGCGTGGTGCAGGGCCTCCTCGAGCGGGGCGAGCATCAGGGTCAGCGGCGTGCGGAACTCGTGGCTGACGTTGGAGAAGAACTCGGTCTTGGCCCGGTCCAGCTCGGCGAGGCGCTCCAGCCGCTCGCGCTCGCGGCGCCGGGCCTCGGACTCGGCGACCTTGGCCGTGACGGTCTCGCCGATCAGGGTCAGGAATTCGTGGTACCGCTCGTCCGGCGCCAGCCGCGGGTTCAGGCCGAGGATCAGCACGCCGGCGGCCTTGTCCTGCGCCTCGTCCCGCAGCGGCAGGAGCACGGCGGCCTCCGGCGACACCTGCGGGGCGCCCGTGAGGTGGCCGCGGAACCGGGTCGCCAGGTCCTCGAGCAGCACCCGGCCGCCTTCCACCGCCTGCCGCAGCGGCCAGGCGCCGGCCGGGGTGAGCCGCGTCTCGCGCGGCGCCAGCGGGCCGCCCGGCTTGACGCCGGCCGCGCCGACGAGGCCGGCGACGGCGCCGGTGCTGTCGAGGAGGTACACCACCGTGAAGAGCAGATCGGCGCAGTCCCCGAGCACGGCCAGCGCCGCCTCTCCGGCCGCGCGGCGGCCGGCGGCGACCGGAATGCCCGCGAGCCGGTTCAGCGTGCGCAGGCGCCGCGCCGCGATGACCTCCCGCGTCCGGTCGAAGAACGACTGGTAGACCCCGAGCACCGTGCCGTCCGTCCCCCGGATCGGCGTGTGGGACAGGTCGAACCAGGCGTCCCGCATCCGCCCGTCCCGCTCGAACGGCAGGTGCGCGGCCTCGATCCGCGGCCGGCCGCCGCGCAGCGTCTCGGCGAACAGCGGCCGAATCCGGTCCCAGGCCTCGGGGAACGCCTCGCGGTGCGGCCGGGCGAAGGCGTGCTCGTGCCGGCCACTGAGCGGGTCGACGGCCGCCTCGTTGACCAGCAGGAAGTTGTCCTCGCCCCAGATGACCGCCGTGGGGTCGGGGGAGTCCATCGCCAGCCGCACCGCCGTGCGCAGCACCGGCGACCAGTGCGCCACCTGCCCGACCGGGGTCCGGCCCCAGTCGATCTCCCCGGCGAGCGCGGCGATGCGGCCGGTCCGGCCGAACGTCGCGTGGATGGCCGCGAGTTCCTCGCTCGCCGGGGGCAGCGGCGCCCCGCACGCGACGTCGGCGACGACCGCGCCGATCTCGTGCAGCGGCAGCACCAGGTCGGCCCCGGCCGCGACCGCGGCCCGCGGCATCGCGGGCTGCTCGGCGGTGTCCTCGCTCTGCGCGATCACGATGCCGCCGGCGGCCTTCATCGCGCGCACCCCGGCGGCGCCGTCGCTGCCCATGCCGGTCAGAACCACCACGAGCGCCCGCGGCCCGAACGAGTCGGCGACCGAGGCCAGCAGCGCGTCGTGCGGATGGTCGCGGATGTCCAGCGGGGTCGAGCCGACCGCGCTGCTGCTGTCGGGAAGGATCTCGAGCCGCCGCCGCGCGGGCGCGACCACGACGTGGCCCGCCTCGAGCGGCTCGCCGTCCCGCGCCCAGGCGACCGGCAGGGTGGTCTGCCGCTGCACGACCTGCACGAAGTGGCTCCCGGGCCCGCCCAGGTGCTGCTGGACGACCACGGGCACGGGCAGGCTCGCGGGCAGCTCCCTCAGCACCGTGCCGATGGCGTGCAGACCGCCCGCCGAGGCCACCAGGACCACGACGTCAACGCTCACGCACCTCAGTCTTCCACTTCGCCGCCGGATCCGGACGCCGGCGGCTCAGCCGCACCCGCCCCGAGCGCTCACCGCCAGTACCACTTCTGGTTGCTCTTGCCGTTGCACGGCCACAGCTTCACGGCGCTGCCCGGCGCGGTGTTCTCCCCGAACACGTCCGCGCACTTGTTGGCCTGCGTGTCCACCAGGTCGTTGGAGCCGTTCAGGCGCCACTGCTGGGCCTGGTTGCCGTTGCACTTCGCCACCTGAATCGTGGTGTAGTCGTCGGTCGAGGCCCAGGCGGCGTCCATGCACAGCCCGACCGAGCGGATCGTGCCGTCCGGCGCGGTCTCCCAGTGCTGCACCGCCGAGCCGTCGCACCGCGCGATCGTCAGCGCCGCGCCGTCCTTGCCCGAGTTCGCGCTCAGGCACAGCCCGGACTGCACGCCGACGATCGCACGGCCCGGGATCGTCGGCGCGGCGGCGGTCGTGGCGGCCGCGGGCGGCTTGACCCCCGCGGCGCCGGCCGTGTTCGTCGGGGCGGCCTTGGCCGGGCTGCCACCCGTCGTCTTCGGCTGCTGCGTGGTCGCCGCGGGCTGCCCGGCGGCCGACTTCACGGGCGCGGCGGACGGGGCCGGCGAGCCCGGGGCCACGCTCGGGGACGTCTGCGACTCGGTGACCGCCGCGGGGAAGACATACTGCGGGTCCGCGACCCGCGGACGGTCCGGCGCGGGCCAGCGCAGCTGCAGCGGTACCGCCACCAGCACCGCCAGCGTCGCCAGCCCCCCGGCGGCGATCCACACCCGCCGGTCCGGCAGCAGCCCGCGGGCCGCGGTCGCGGGCTTGCGCGCGTAGGCGGCCGCGAAGGATTCCTCAGACCGGGGCACGGTCGCTCCTCACAGAAGGCAGGTCCTCGGGCCGCAGCAGCACGAGGTCGTCGGGGCCGGCGCCGTCGAGCTCGGCGACGCGCTGCGCCTGCCGCTCGGTCAGCTCCTGGAACACCTGGCGCGCGAGGCGGCCGTTGCCGAAGCCCTCGCCGCGCGGCAACGCGTCGAAGTAGGCGGCGAGCCCCTCCGCCGCGGGGCCGGTCAGCTCGTAGCGGTGCTCGCCGGCCTGGTGCTCGACGATCGCCACCAGCTGGGTGGTGTCGTAGTCGTCGAAGTGCAGCGTGCGGGTGAACCGGGAGGCGAGGCCCGGGTTCGCCCCGACGAACCGGGTCATCTCGTCCGGGTAGCCGGCGACGATCACCACCACGTCGTCGCGGTGGTCCTCCATCATCTTCACGAGCGTCGCGATCGCCTCGTGGCCGAAGTCGTCGCCGAAGCGGGGGACGAGGGAGTACGCCTCGTCGATGAACAGCACCCCGCCGAGCGCCCGGGTGACGGCGGCGGCGGTCTTCGGGCCGGTGTGCCCGACGTACTCGCCGACGAGCGCGGAGCGGTCCACCTCCACGAGATGGCCCCGGCGCAGCAGGCCCAGCGCCTTGAGCAGCCGGCCGTAGAGGCGCGCCACGGTCGTCTTGCCGGTGCCGGGGTTGCCGGCGAACACGAGGTGGCGGCTCAGCGGGGGCGCCGGCAGCCCGGCCTCCTGGCGCATCCGCACCGTCTGCATGAGCTTCACCAGCGTGTGCACGTCGCGCTTGACCCGGTCGAGGCCGACCAGGACGCCGAGCTCGCCGAGCAGGTCGTCGAGGCTCTCCTCGGCCGGGTCCGGGTCGAACTCGGCGACCGGCCGCTCCGGCGCGCCGGCGGCCTTGGCCAGCGGCACGGCGTCCGGCCGCTCGTCGAACGTCGCCGTGGCGCGCTCGCCCACGTGGATGGCGGTGAAGCCGGGCTCGGTGATGCGGCAGTCCTCGTAGGTGCCCCCGGCGTCGTCGGCGACGTAGAGCCCGTTCTTGGCCACGCCGTGCACCCGCAGCCCCGACACCGTCGGCTTCGCGCCCGTCCACACCACCAGGCCGGAGCCGCCGCCCCCGGTGACCGTGGCGCCGTCGATGCGCACCTCGGCCTGGCTGTCCACGACGATCCCGGCGGCGCCCGCGTCGCGGACCGCGACCTCGGCCAGGGTGGCCGCGCCGGCCCCGGTGACCTCGAAGCCGACCCGGGCCGGGCGCACCACCGTGCAGTTGCGCACGGTCGCGGCCGTCGCCGAGGCGAGCCGCAGCCCGATGTCGGCGCCGTCGACCCGGCAGCCGTCGGCGCTCAGCCGGGCCTTGCCGGTCGCGTGCACCCCGCTCATGGCCAGGTCCGACAGGTCGCAGCCGGACAGCTCGACGGCGGCGTCGTCGGCCGCGTGCACGCCGTGCTCGGCCCCGCGCACCACCCGGCACCGCTCCAGCCGCAGCCGGGCCGCGCCGGCGCCGTGGACCGCGCCGAAGGCGGAGCCGACGAGGTGGCAGCCGGTCAGCAGGGCCTTCGCCGAGCCGGTGACGAGCAGCGCGTTGGCCCCGGCGTCGCGCACGGTGCAGTCCTCGGCGACGAGCTCGCCGTCGTCGGCGACGACCAGGCCGCTCGCGCCCGGGCCGGTGATCCGGCACTCGGTGAGCCTCGCCCGGGCGGCCCCGTTGACCTGCACGGCCGCGGAGCCGGCGGCGGCGATGCTGCTCTGCTCGGCCAGCGCGGTCGCGGCGTCCTCCAGCAGCAGCCCGGTGCGCCCGGCCCGGTCGATGCGGCAGTCGGCGAGGGTCAGCCGGGCGGTGCCGCGCAGCCGGATCGCGGAGCCCTCGGTGCCGTGCAGCCGCAGCCGGGTCGCCGCGAACTGCGCGTCGCCGGAGAGCACGACCCCCGCGCCGTCGCCGATGCGCACGTCGGTGGCCTCGGCCCGGGCCGGCCCGACCAGGTGCAGCGCGGCGCCCGCGGCCCCCTCGATCGCCCCGCCGGTGAGGGCCAGCGCGACCCGGCCCCGGGCCTCGACGCGCCCCTGGCGGACCCGGACGTCCTCCAGCACCAGCCCGCCGCTGTCCACGACGGACACCAGCGGCCGGGACGGGTCGGTGCCGGTGATCGCGAACCCGTGCACCGCGCAGTCCCCGGTCGCCACCGTCAGGGCCGGCTCGGTGCCGGCCGGGACCAGCTCGACGCTGCCGGCCCCGGCCTCCGGGCGCAGCGTCACCGGCCGGTCCAGCCGCAGCGTCTCGGCGTAGCGGCCCGGGGCCACGGCGACGGTGTCACCGGGCGCGGCCGCCCGCACGGCCGTGGCCAGGTCGCGATGGGCTCCGCGGCGGCCGGGGGCCACCAGATGTACCGTCACGGCCATCCTCCGGGCTGGTAGTACCACGGGTTGACGCTGGGCCGGAACGCCTTGAGCAGCTCCGAGGTGACGACCTTCTCCACGATCTTCCAGGGCAGCTGGAAGCCGAACTCGGCCAGGCCCTGCCGGTGGAACGCCCGCCCGCCCAGCCCCGCGGTGAACAGCGTCTTGCCGATCGTCGTGGTGACCGCGCCGGTGATGCCCGACGCGGCCGCGAGCAGCCCGTCGAACGCGGCCGCGCCGCCGGAGAGATAGATCGTGTCGCCGTCCGCGTTGGTGATGCCGAAGACCGAGGCGTTCATGGCGCCGTTGACGAAGCCGGTGAGCCCGGCGACCGGGACGTTGAACGCGAAGTCATAGGTGCCGCCCCGCCAGCGGGTCGCCGTCTCGTTCCCGGCCCACTCGTTGCTCCAGTGCTTGTCGTGGTTGAGCGGCTTGCGGAACCAGGCCTTGCCGCCGTCGATGTTCGCCAGGCCGGCCTTGAGGTCGGCGGTGCGCTGCATCGGCCCGAACCGGTTCTCGTGCATCACCGACCCGACGGCGCTCTTGACCGCCGAGCCCACGGCCGCGTTCGCGAACGCCTTGAGCGCGTCCTGGCCGTTGAACTGCTTGCCCGCGATGGCGTCGACGATCGCGTTGACCACCAGGTTGGCCGCGAACTCGAGCAGGAACTCCTGGGCGAACTCCAGCGCGATCTTCTGCGCGGCGTGCTGCCAGTACGGCTTGTACAGCGCCTCGTTGAGGTTGCCGACGTGCAGCTCACCGCCCCAGGCCATCCGGTTGCTCTCGCGGATGCGCCGGTTCCAGCCCCGCACCTCCGACGCCCAGCCGCGGTAGTCCAGCTCCCGCCCGGCGAGGTCGAGGCCGCGCCCGACGCCGGGCACGTGCACCCAGCCGGCGTCGTCGCGCCTGGCCACGATGGTGCCGGCCGCGTCGTACTGCCGCCACTGCCCCCGCCACGCGTCCTTCTCGATGAAGCCGACCCCGGGCAGCGGCTTGCGCTCCCGGACGACGGCGCCCATGTCGAACTCCTTCCACACGCCGAGGTCGCCGCCCCGGTACTCGCGCACCCTCAGCACATCCGCGGCGGGAACGTCACGGACCAGGGTCGGGCCGGTCAGGTCCCGGAACCTCGTGGCGCCCGGCGACCACTCCGCGTGCCAGGCCCGGCCGTTCCACCATTCGCGGCTGGCCCCGAGCGGCGCGGTGACGTTGCCGTGGCGGTCCACCCGGTGCCAGTGCCAGGTGTGGCCGCCCGCCGCGTTGTCGACCCGCCACGCGTCGACGTACGCGCCGCCGTCGAGCATCCGCCGCTCCCGCACCAGCACGTTGACGCCGTTGACCCGCTGGAAGTCGCGGAACGAGTCGTCGAACGTGGTGTGCGGGCCGTTGAAGTTGCGGCCCCAGTCGCGGGTGCCGCTGTTCGTGCCGTCGGTCCACGTCCAGCGCCGCGTCGTCGCCCCGCCCGTCGCCTCCACGTGCACGGTCCCGCCGCCGGGGGCCATCGTGGGGAACTCGTCGGAGCGGCCGACCACGACGCCGTGGATGTCGCGCTGCACCCACGGCCGGCCCACACCCTCGAACGCGTCGATCCGCGACGCGAACCCGCCGCCCGCCGCACCCGCGGCGGGCGGGCGCTGGAACTCCCGGATCGAGCCGTCCGCGTAGCCGGCCCGGGCGACCCGGTAGTTGTTGTTGAAGGCGTACCAGTCGCCGGCCGTGACGAAGCGGTCCTCCCACACCCGGCCGTCCGCGTGGACGCCGCGGCCGAAGGACACCCGGTAGCCGCTGAGGTTGCCGGCCCCCTCGGACCACGGGACGTGCAACGGGTTGCGGGCCGCGCCGGCCGGGAGCGGGACGACGTCGTGCCCGACGGTGAGCGTGTTGCCGTGCTCCAACTTGCCGGTGTACCGCACGAAGCGCCCGTCCCGCCCGACGTCGTACGCGGCCTCGCTCATCGACACGAACCGGAACCCGTCGGTGCGCACGGCGCCCGGGTCCATGCGCGTCCACGTGAACACCTGGAACTTCGTGTCGGTGCGCAGGAACTGGTTCTCGTGCAGCCGGAACACGCCGCCCGGGACGCCCGCGAGGAACCGGCGCGCCCAGTGCGGCGGGCGCTGCTCGGACCAGCGGGCCGTCTCCAGCGTCGAGCCGTTCGGCAGGTTCTGCAGCTTCCCGGCGTCCTTGCCGTGCGGGGAGTGCGACTTCCACGTCGCCGCCGGTGCCCCGCCCGCGAGGTCGTACTCCTTGTACATCCCCGCCTTGTCCGGCCCGTGCCACGGCCCGTGCTGCCGCTGGGCGATCGCCCCCGGCGCGCCGCCGGCCCCGGGCGCCATCCGGTCGGTCCAGCCGCCGTCGTGGTCGACGGTCCGCACGCCGCTGCCGAGCTCCGCGCCGTGCTGGTCGACCCGCGTCCAGCGCCACTGGCCGAGCGCGTCGCGGGTCGCGATGACCTCGCCGCCGCCGAGGCTCTGCCGGATCGCGTGCGACGGGGTGCCGGTGTGGCTCACGTCCCGCCACGACACCGCCGAGTTGTCGAAGCGCCGCACGCCGTGGTCGACGAGCGTCCCGGCCTGGTCGAACTTGGCCCACTGGGGCCGCTGCCCGCCGCGCAGGTCGTTGCCGACGGTGCGGAACACGTCGAGGGTCTGGTTCGCACCCGGCACCGGCCGGCGGTGGAACATCTCCGCCCCGGTGTCGGTGAGCAGCTTCACGCGGCCGTTGACGGCACCGGCGAAGTCGGCCGTACCGCGCTGGAACGGCCCCGGATTGACCACCGGCGCCCCGTTCTCGTGCAGCCGCCAGGTCCCGTTCGGCACGTCGGCGACGAACTGCCGGACGGTCGGCCGCCCGTCGCGCAGCACGTTGAACGACTGCGCGGTGACCGCGCCGTCGGGGTTGTGGACGCGGTACTCCCCGTTGTGCAGCCCGCGCGTGTCGGTGACCCGGAAGTCGTTGCCGGCCAGCCGCTGCACCCGAAGGTGCGGGATCTGCGCCCCGGTGACCGCGTGCTCGGCGTGCCAGCCGCCACCGACCGGGTTGACGAGGAAGTGCTCGACGTTGCCGGCGAGATTGTCGGCCCGGACCCCGACGTGCGTGAGGGTGCCGTTGATGTCGAACCGCTCGAAGTGCGCCGCGTTGGTGAGGTTGTCGACCTGGAACCCGCCGGCGTGGGGGTTCGACCGGAAGCCGGCCGGTACCTCGAGGTGCGGCGCCCCGCCGCCCGTCGGCGTGACGTGGGACCAGCCGGGGTGCCCCTGGATGGGGCGGCCGGTGTGGGTGAGGTTGGCGTTGATGTCGAAGCGTTCGAAGTGGCCGGCGTTGGTGAGGTTGTCGACGTGGAACCCGCCGCCGGCGTGGGGGTTGGCCTGGAAGCCGGCGGGGACTTCGAGGTGCGGCTGGCCGCCGCCGTGGGGGGTGACGTGGGACCAGCCGGGGTGGCCCTGGACGGGGCGGCCGGTGTGGGTGAGGTTGGCGTTGATGTCGAAGCGTTCGAAGTGGCCCGCGTTGGTGAGGTTGTCGACCTGGAACCCGCCGCCCGCGTGCGGGTTGGCCTGGAAGCCGGCGGGGACCTCGAGGTGCGGCTGGGCGCCCGTCGGGGTGACGTGGGACCAGCCGGGGTGGCCCTGGACGGGGCGGCCGGTGTGGGTGAGGGTGCCGTTGACGTCGAACCGCTCGAAGTGGCCCGGGTTGGTGAGGTTGTCGACCTGGAACCCGCCGCCCGCGTGCGGGTTGGCCTGGAAGCCGGCGGGGACCTCGAGGTGCGGCTGGGCGCCCGTCGGGGTGACGTGGGACCAGCCGGGGTGGCCCTGGACCGGGCGGCCGGTCGCGAGCAGGTTGCCGACGTCGTCGAACCGGCGGAACTCCTCGCCCCGGATCATGTCGGTGACCTGGAAGCCCCCGTCGCCGTGGGCGACCGCCAGGTACTCCGGCCGCCCCACCCCGCCGGCGTCGACGACCCGCAGCGACTCGACGTTGCCGACCGTGTGGATCTCGATGCGCAGGTCCGACGCCGAGCCGTGCACGTCGCGCAGCGGCACGTGCGGGTCGAACGGCTCCGGGGCCATCTTGGAGAACGGCTGGCCGCCGCCGAGGAGGCGGGGCCGGGCCTTGACCGACTCCGCGGTGATCTCGGCGATGCGCAGGTCCATCGTCACCGGGTCGATGCCGAGGGTCTTCAGGTCGCGGGCGATCCGGTCGACGCGGGTGATGGCGGCCGCGTACGTGCGCTCGGCCCGCACCTCCACCGCCGTCGGGCCGCGAGAGGAGCCGCCGGGGCGGTCCATGATGTCGTTCCAGGTCTGCTCGACCCGGCCGAGCTCGTTGCGGGCGCGGGTGTACGCGGCCCAGGTCTCGATCTTCTTCGCCCGCAGCGGGTCGTCGGCGCCGCCGAACAGCTCGCCGATGCGGTCGCTGTCGCGGCGCCAGGCTCCCTCCAGGCCGCCGCCCGGCAGGCTGACCGTCTTGCCGGGGCTGCCCGCCGAGTGGATCGCGTTGTCCAGGCCGGTCTCGGCCCGCGCGAGGCGCCCGCCGAGCTGGGTCTGCACCAGGCCGGCGACGGCGGTCGCGCCGATCGGGTCCAGGGTGGCGCCGGTCTGGACGTCGGCGCCGGCGTTGTGGGCGGGGTTGACGACGGTGGGGGTGCGTTCCGCGGTCTTCGGGCCGGCGGTGACGGGCGCGGCCACGACGAGGTCGTCCACCTTCGGCGCCCCGGCCACGTGCGCGGGCGCGACGTTGCCGGTGTGGACGGTGGCCACGTCGGCCGTGCGGACGGTGGAGACGGTGTTCGCCGTGTGCACGGCCGGAGCCTGGACCGCCGGCGTGTGCTCGACGGGGGCCAGGTTGACGTGGACCGGCGGGGGAGTCGCCGCGATGTGGGCCGTGGTGTGGGCCGTGGTGTCGACCGTGTGGGTGATCGTCGGCGCGTTGACCAGGTGGGTGACGGGAGCCGGCGGGGTCGTCGTCGCCAGGTGGGTGACCGGTGCGGGCGGTGCCGTCGAGGCCACGTGGGTCGCCGCCGGAGGCGTGACGATCGCGTTGACCGCGGGCGCCTCGACGTGGACCGCCGGGGTGTCCAGGTGGCGGGTCACCGAGCCGAGGTCCATGGACACGTGCTGGGCGTTGATGGCCAGGCTGGTGTGGTCGGCGATGCGGCCGCCGGCGCCGTTGAGGGCCGACGTCGGGACGCCGTTCATGAGGTGCAGGGACGGCGGGGAGACCGCGGCGGAGCCGAGGGCGTCGATCGCGTGCACCGGGGCCGGCGGGACGGCGCCCGTGTGCAGGGCGCCGACGCTGCCCAGGCCCGGCACCTCCAGGTGCGGGGCCTGCAGGTGCGGCGGGTTGAGGTGGTTCGCGCCGTTGACGAGCTGGTTGACGTGCACGCTGGGCAGGTCGAGGGCGTGCGGGGTGGTCGCGCCGTTGGCCGTGGCGTTGAGGTGCAGGCCCGGCAGGTCCAGCGCGTGCAGGGTGCTCGTGCCGGCGGTGTGGGCCGGCGGGGTGAGGTGCAGGCCGGGCAGGTCGAGGGCGTGGACCGTGCCGGAGATCGCGGTTCCGCCGGCCAGGTGGGCGACCGTCGGGGGCTGCAGGTGTACCGCCGAGGAAATCCCGGTGATGTGGTCCACGTTGGCCAGGACCGGGTTCACCGCCCGCTCGGCCCAGGCCTCGACCCGCACCTTCGAGATCGTGTCCATCGGCGAGAGCAGCAGCGCGTCGAGGTTGCGCACCGCGTCCCCGCTGAAGTGCAGCGAGTCGCCGAACGAGGTCGGGATGTGCATGCTCGGCGGGTTCATGCCGAGGTGGCCGAGCCCGCCGAAGTCGGTGAGCTTCGGCATCTGCAGGCGCGGCGGCACGGCCAGGTCGCCGGCCCGCACCTCGGCGAGCTTGATCGACGGGAGGTCGACCCCGCGCTCGGGCAGCACCGGGTGCGGCTTCGGCAGCCCGAAGATGTGCTTGCCGAGCACGCCGCGGTCCCACACCGCGAGCTTCGTCGCCTGCCACACGCCCAGGTGCAGCTCGTCGGCCTCGGCCGGCAGGAACAGCCGCAGCCACCTGTTGCCGCCGAACTCGCGCTGCAGGAACGTCCACGTCGAGCTGCCGAACTTGGCCAGGAACCCGGGGATCCCCGCCACGACGTTGCCGATGCCCTTGACCCCGTTGACGACGATCAGGCCGCCCTTGCCCAGGGTCGTGGCCATGAACGAGGGCAGGTCCTTGATCCCGGCCTGCACCCACAGCCCGGCGCCCTTCACCCAGCTGCCGCTCAGCGCGACCATGTCGTGCAGGCCCGGGAACAGCACGAACGGGTGCGAGATGATGCCCCTGAAGGTGTTGCCGAAGAACTTGAACACCGCGAACGCGCCGGCCTTGAGCCCGTTCCAGGCCAGCTGCGCGCCGGTCTTGATGAGCTGGAAGATCGGCACCGCCCGCGTGGTCGGGGCCAGGATGCCCAGCGCCGACAGGAAGAACTCCAGCGCCGAGGCCTTACCCTGCGCGAAGTCGACCGCCGTCTTGATGAACAGCACCATGTTCACGCCGAGCGCGACGAGCGCGATCGGCCCGCCGAACACGAGGGCGGGCAGGATCAGCGCGATCGCGAGCCACTTGAAGATCTCCCAGAACTCCTCGCAGCCGGAGACGGGCTGCTTGATGTGCTCGTAGGCGTCGACGATCTTGTTCGAGGCGGTGGTCGCGGCGTCGGACACGGCGGTGCCCGCGTTCCTGGCGGTGTCGGTGAACCCCTGCCGGCTCGGGTCGTCCTCGGCGAGGTTGCGCGCCTGGCTGAGCGCGTTGTCGGCGCGCCATTGCTGATCGCGCAGGGTCGAGTTGTACGTCGTGAGCGCCGTCACCGACCACTCGAACGCCTCGGCGAGGCTCTGCACGAACCCGCGGAGCCGGTCCGAGATCTTCTCCCGCAGCGCGTCGGCGGTCTGCCCGACGAACGCGTTGGGACCGGCGGTCTCGAGCACCGCGGCCAGCCCGTCGTCGACGTCGCGCGCGACCTGCCCGAGGTCGCGGATGGACGCGATAACCTCGTCGATGCGGCCCGGGTCGCCCGGCGTCGGGTCCGATCCGAGGCCGACCTTGTCCCAGTCGGTCGGGCGAGCCACGGCCTCGCCTCCTTCGCATGCGCTCCCGGGTTGTCCGGCCTCGCCTCGACCACGATCGAGGGGCCGCTCCGGTTCACGCCCGCGCCCGGGAAATCACGGCCTGGGCGGCGCCATGCGGGCGGCGGACTCGGCGAGCGCGTCCCGCCAGGCCCCGTGGGCGACCGAGGCGACGTACCCGTCGGGCCGAACGAGGATCTGCGCCGGGCCGCGGATGCCGTACGTGCGCCGAAGCCGCGCCGGCGGGCGGGGGATCGAGACGGTCCTCAGCGCGGCGCCGTGCGCGGGCCACACACCGCCGGGGAGGCCGGCGATCGCGTCGGCGCCGACGGCCAGGAGGGTGAAGTGCGGGCCGCGGAACGCGTCGTGCAGCCGGCGGTGGCGCCCGTCCTCGTCCTGGTACACGGCGTCGGGCGCCCGGTCACCGGGCCGGACCCCGCTCGCCGGGCCGGCCGGCGCGAGCGGGCCGCCGGCGTAGGACAGGCGCAGCTGGCGCTCCTCGTCCCCGCGGCGGATCGCCTTGCGCGGCTTGCCGTCGAGGGACGTGTACAGCGCGCCGGCCAGCCCGAGCACGTGCGCCGCGACCGGCCGGCGCTCCGCCTCGTAGGTGTCGAGGAGCCCGTCCGGGGCGCCGGCGAGGACCTGGGCGAGCTTCCACCCGAGGTTGTAGGCGTCCTGGATGCCGGTGTTCATGCCCTGCGCGCCGGTCGGCGGGTGCACGTGGCCCGCGTCGCCGGTCAGCAGCAGCCATCCCAGGCGGTACCGGGCGGCGATGCGGATGTTGGGCCGCCAGACGGACGCCCAGTGCACCTCGCGCAGGACCGGCTTCGCCCGGCCGGGCAGCGCGGCGAGCGCGGCGGCGAGGGCGCCCGGGCTCGTGTCGGCCTCCTCCGCGCGCCGCAGCCGGTACATGAGCTGGAACCGGCCGCCGGGCAGCGGGCACAGGGCCACGAAACGGCCGTGCCGCCGCGGCCAGATGTGCCACCGGTCGCGGGACGGCCCCCGCACCGTCACGTCGGCGACGATCATCCGGTCGGACTCGTCGGTGCGGCCCTCGAAGGCGATGCCGGCGAGGTGACGCACGGTGCTGGCGCCGCCGTCGGCGCCGACGACGTACCGGGCCGGGATCGCCTCGGCACCCGCGGGCCCCCGCACGGTCGCGGTCACGTGCTCCGGGCCGTCGAGCACGGTCTCGACCGTGGTGGCGAACTCGACCCGGCCGCCGAGCTCGCCGAGGCGTCCGCGCAGCGCGGCGTCGGTGCGGTACTGCGGCACGAGCAGCGTGTCGGGGTGCGGGACGTCCGGGGCCGGCCGCCGTCGCCGGTACATGGCGACCGGGATCGTCAGCGGGCCCTCGAAGCCGCCGGGCGCGGCGCTGATGACGCGGCACGCGACACCGCGGCGCCGAAGGTCGAGGGCCAGGGTGAGGCCGGCGGGACCGGCCCCGACGACGAGCACGTCCAGGGTGGAGGGCATCGTCAGCGCCGCTCGTCGCGCAGCAGCCCCCTGACCTCGCGGCCGAGGCCGAAGGACGGGCCGCCGACGAGGCAGAGCGCGGGCGCCCTGACGTCCAGCCGGGCGGCCACCGCGCGCACCGTCACCGCGTCGATGCCGCCGTCGTCCAGCACGGCGAGCGCGGCCGCGGGCGGGCGGTGAACCGGGAGCGGGGTTCGCACGTGGTCGTGGCGGGACCCCGGTCGGCGGGGGGACCGGTCAGGAGAGTGCCGTGCCCGACTTCGCGATCGACTACGGACTGCTGCACCAGGCCCGCAAGGACCTCCACGACCTGGCCGACCGGATCGGGCCGCGGCTCGGGGACACCGTCTTCTCGCAGGTGGGCAGCATCGAGTACGGCGACAGTGACAGCGTCTTCGGCAACGAGACGCTCGCCGAGAGCTTCCGCAGCCTGTACCGGCGCGCCCAGCACCCCATGAGCAAGGCCGAGGACGACCTGCGCGAGCTCGGGGACATCTTCGGGGCCGTGGCGGACGGCTACTTCGACGTCGACGCCCAGATCGCCGACGGCATGGGCATGATGGGCTCCACCCTCGACCTCGACCGGTGGAAGGACAAGAAGGCCGAGTGGGACTACCTGCAGGGCCATCGCGGCGACTGCGTTCCCGGGCCCGACGGCAAGATGCCGGACTTCTGCTCGGCGACCGACCCCGGCCCGCCGCCCACCGACATGACGATCAACACCGCGACCGGCTCCGTGCACACGCACCTGACGCTGGACGAGAACAACAACGTCATCAAGGAGGAGACGACGGTCGTCAACGGCGACCAGAAGTACACCTCCACGACCACGTACAGCGACGGCGGCAAGAACTACACCACGGACACCGTGTTCAGCGACGGCAGCAAGACGCACTCGGTGACCACGACCGGCGACAACGGCTCGTCGACGACCGACACCACCGACCAGGACGGCAAGACCACGCACACCGTGATCGCGCTGAACCCGAACGGCGGCGGCACGATGACCGTCAGCGAGCCGGACGGCACCGTGACCGAGTACTCGCGCCCCGACCGCTACGCGAAGTGGGACGAGACCAGCAAGACCAGTCCCGAGGACGACACCTACTACCCGACGCCGATGTACTGACCGGAATTGGAGCCGAGCAATGCCCAACATCTCCCTCGACTACGAGAAGATCGAGGCGACGTCGACCCGCCTCGACGGCGCGGTCCGCGACATCCTGCCGATGCTGGAGTCGCTGCGCAGCGACGTGTCGAACCTGCTCGAGGACGGCCTGGTGTTCCAGCAGTCCAGCCCGGCGATGAAGGAGTCCTACGAGAAGTTCAACACGTCGCTGCTCGCGGCGATGAAGGGCATCAACGACTTCGCGAAGCAGTTCCGCGACATCCGCACCTCGATGGAGGAGATGGACACGGACATGGCCGGGAAGATCCGCTCCGCCGGCAGCTGAGCCGGCGGCCGACGCCGCGACGGGGGCGGCTCCGGGTCACGACTGCTCGCCGTAGCCGAAGTCCGGTACCTCGGCCGAGAGCAGGAACTCGGCGCCGCCCTCGGTCACCTTCTGCATCTGCGCCGAGCGCGGGAGCATCGTCGCCTCGTAGGCGCGCACGGCCTCGCCGACGCTCGCGTGGTGCGCGAGCGCCAGGGCCAGCTCGCAGCCGTCGAGCATGGCCAGGTTGACGCCGACGCCGAGCGGCGGCATGACGTGGGCCGCGTCGCCGAGCAGGGTCACGGCCGGGTTGTGCGTCCACGCGTGCGGGACGGGCAGGGCGAAGATCGGGCGGTCCACGTACGGCCCGTCGTTGTCGGTCAGCATCCGCCGCAGCCGCGGCGACCAGGCCGCGTAGGACTCCAGCAGCCGGGCCCGGATGCCCTCGGTGTCGGCGATCGTGAGGCCGCTCGCGGCGATCCAGTCGACGGGCGCGCGCTGGATGACGTACACCCGGATGTGCCCGCCGCTGTTGCGCTGGGCGAACAGGCCCCGGTCGCCGTCGGCCGCGGCCGCGCTGCCCCCGCCGACGAGCTCGACGAGGTCGGGGTGGCGCTGCTCGACGTCGGAGAACCAGGCCTCCAGGAAGCTCACGCCGCTGTACTGCGGTACCGCATCCGAAACGGCGGGCCGCACCCGGGAGAAGGCGCCGTCGGCCCCGACGACGAGATCGGTCTCGACGGTCGTGCCGTCGGCGAAGCGGAGCTCGCCCGAGCCCCCGACGGACTCCAGCGCCCGCCCCCACCGCACGGTGCCGGGCTCGAGGGAGTCCAGGAGCAGGCCGCGCAGCTGGCCGCGGTCGATCTCGGGCTTGACCAGCTCGCCGGCCTCGGGGACGGCGTGGAAGAGCAGCTCGCCCCGGGCACCGTACTGGCGCATCTCCTGCCCCTCGGGCCGGGCGAGCCTCAGGAACTCCTCGTACAGGCCGGCCTCGCGCAGCGCGAGCTGGCCGTCCTCGGCGCGCAGGTCGAGGGTGCCGCCCTGGTTGCGGGCGTCGGGGCTCGGGTCGCGGTCGTAGACCGTCACCGGGACTCCGTGGCGCTGGAGGATGCGGGCGCAGGTGAGGCCGCCGGGGCCGGCGCCGATGATCGTGATGCTGGCCATGACTTGGCTCCATTCTGGACGCTGCGAAGCGGGACCTCCTCGATGCACGCGGCGGCGATCAGGCCGGCGACGCACACGAAGAGCGTGACGAGGAAGATGTGCCGGACGCCGGTGGCGATGCCGGCCGGGTCGGCGACGTGCCCGGCGACCGCGTTGGTGAACAGGGTGCCGAAGACGGCCACGCCGACGGAGCCGCCGAGCGTGCGGAACAGGTTCGTGGCGGCCGAGGCGGCCCCGAGGTCCCGCGGCTCGGCGCTGTTCTGGGCGATCGTGGTCGCCATCTGCATGGTGCAGCCGAGGCCGGCGCCGATCAGCGCCATGAAGACGCCGGTCGTGGCCCGCGAGGTGTGCTCGGTCGTGGTGGCCAGCAGGCCCGTGCCCGCGATCAGGAACCCCGCGCCGAGCAATGGGAAGAGTTTGTACCTCCCGGTGCGCGTCATGTACCGCCCCGCGATCTGCGACACCACGACGACCGGGATCATCAGCGGCAGCAGGAGCAGGCCCGAGTTCGCCGCGGAGGCGTGCTGGACGGACTGCTGGAACAGCGGCAGGTACAGCGAGCACCCGAACATCACGACCCCGGCCGCGGTGACGATCACGAGGGCCAGCGGGAAGTTGCGGTGCCCGGTGAACACCCGCGGCGGCAGCACCGGCTCGGCCGCCCGGCGCTGGGACACCACGAGCGCGGCGGTGGCCAGGGCGCAGCCGGCCGCGAGCGCCAGGATCGGCCACGAGCCCCAGGAGTAGGTGCCCCCGGCCCAGGTCGCGGCGAGCACGAGGCTGCCGATGGCCACGGTGAGCAGGGTGATGCCGAGCCAGTCGATGCGGGCCTTCACGCGCGTGACCGGCACGTGCAGGAGCACCGCGCACCACACCAGGGCGAGCGCGCCGAGCGGCAGGTTGAGGTAGAACGCCCAGCGCCATCCGAGGTGCTCGGTGACCAGGCCGCCCAGCAGCGGGCCGCCGATCGTGCCGATCGCCATCACCGAGGCGGTCATGCCCTGGTACCGCCCCCGCTCCCGCGGCGGCACGAGCGCCCCGATGAGCGCGAAGGCCCCGGCGCCGAGCCCGCCGGCCCCGATCCCCTGCAACGCGCGGAACCCGATGAGCTGCCCCATCGAGTGCGCGGCCCCGGCGAGGCCCGAGCCGGCCAGGAAGAGCGCGATCGCGGCCAGGAACACGTGCTTGCGGCCGTAGAGGTCGCCGAGCTTGCCCCAGACGGGCGTGGAGATCGCGGTCGTGAGCGTGTACGCCGTCACGACCCAGGAGATGTGGGCGAGCCCGCCGAGGTCGCCGACGATCGTGGGCATCGCGGTGCCCACGACCATGTTGTCGAGCATGGCCAGCAGCATCGCCAGCATCACGCCGAGCAGGACCCACCGGACGTTCACCTTCCGCATGACTCGCATGACCCCAGAAAAGCAGACTGAGTTCAAAAGTGCAACGAGTCAACTTAGTGCCTGATGCCACTCTCGGGTACGATCGGCGTATGACCGAAGCCCCGCCCGGACGGCGCGAACGCAAGAAAGCCGCGACCCGGCAGTCCATCGCCGACGCGGCCCTGCGGCTGTTCCTGGAGCGCGGCTACGACCAGGTGAGCATCCGCGACATCGCCGACGCCGCGGACGTCTCGACCACCACGCTGTTCAAGCACTTCCCGAGCAAGGAAGCGCTGGTGTTCGACATGGACGAGGACCGCGAGGCCCGGCTCGTCGCCGCGGTCCGCGACCGGCCCGCCGGGACGGACGTGATCGAGGCGCTGCGCGGATACGCGCGTGACCACTGGCTGCCGCTGGCCGACGACCCGCGGCTGGCCGCCTTCACTGCCCTCGTGGACGCGACGCCGGCGCTGCGGGACTACGCCGAGCGGATGTGGTCCCGGCACACGGACAGCCTGGCCGCCGCCATCGCCGACGCGTGCGGCGCGCCGGCCGGCGATGTGGCCAGCGCGGCCCTCGCCCGGTTCATGCTGCAGATCCCGGCCATCACCCGCGGCCGCCCCGACCCGGAGGCGGCCGTCGAGGTCGTCTTCGGCATCCTGGCCGACGGCTGGCGCCCGGCCTGAGGGGCCGGTCATCCGCAGCGGTACAGCTCCTGGTCGCCGACGCCGACGTCGTCCGGGACCGCGGCGCAGGCCGCGCGCACCCAGTCCGCGATCGCGGTGGTCGTGCCGCCCGTCCGGCCGGGACGGAACCCGAACCTCCCCTCGCCGGCCCCGGACAGCAGCACGTAGTGCAGCTCGCCGCGCGCGACGAGCCGCTGGACGCCGGCGAGGGTCGGGCTCGGGACGCTGCCGCTGAAGCCGCCCATCGGCAGGTAGGGCCGGCCGGTCGCCATGATGTAGGGGGCGGCCTCGCTCCACGAGGTGGTGGCGGCCAGGTACCGCGCGCCGTCGCGGTGGGCGACCAGGTAGTCGTCGAGGCGGCGCTGGTCGGCCGTGAGCGTCTCGCTCGTCTCCCCGAACGGGCCGCCCCCGAAGCCGCCCCCGCCCCGCGCGACCATCCGCCGGACGTCGGGCGGCTCGCCGCCGGGGAAGCCGCCGCCGGGCGTGCCGCCGCCCGGGAGGCCGCCGCCCGGCGGGCCCTCGGGTGCTCCGGCGCCGCGCCGGTCGCCGAAGCCGCCGCCGACGGGGCCGGCCGAGGCGTCGAACGCGCTGCCGCCGTAGCGCGGGTGCAGGACCGACGCGGCCCAGGCGCTCGGGGCGGCCACCGTCGCGGCGATCGCCAGCACCATCGCGGCGCGCAGCACGGCCCGGCGCGGCCGGGGCGCCCGCGGCACGGCGGCGGCGACCAGTACCGGCAGGGCGAGGAGCGCGGCGGCCGCGATCGCCCACGGCAGCCAGGGCAGGAAGTCGGGGAAGCGGAGGCTGAGGTACACCGCCCACGCCACCTCGGCCACGACGAACACCGGCAGCAGCCCCGCCGCGGCGCGCCCCCGCCACCCGGGCGGCGCCGCGGCGGACTCCGGCCGCGCCGCTCCCGCCCCCGGCCGGTCGCGCAGGCCGCGCCACCCGCGGACCAGGGCCGACGCCGACAACGCGGCCAGGGGCGGCGCGAGCGAGGCCATGTACGCGGTGTGCGGGATCATGATGGCGCTGAACACCGCGGCCACCGTGACGAGCCACAGGCCCCAGAACAGCAGGCCGGCCCGCTCGGGATCGGTGCGCGGGGCCCGGCCGCGGGCGACGAGCCCGGCGACCAGCCCGAGCACGGCGAGCGGGTAGAGCCAGCCGATCTGGGTGCCGTACCGCTGCCCGAAGAGCTTGGCGAGCCCCTCCTCCCCGCCCATGCCCCGCCCGGCCGGCGGCTCGAACCCGCCGCCCGGGCCGCCGGCGTTCGCGCCGCCGGGTCCGCCGCCGGTGAACATCGACTCGACCGCGCCCGGCACGTGCAGGCCGAAGCGGTCGAAGCCGTTGTAGCCGAACACCATCGCGAGCGCGCTGTTGTTCGTGCTGCCGTCGACGTAGGGGCGCCACGCGTCCGGGGTGAGCTCGTAGATCGCCACCCAGGACAGTGACGCGGCCAGCATCACCACCCCGGCCGCGCCGAGGTGGCCGAGCCGGCGGCGCCACGGGCCGGGCGCGGCGACCAGGTAGGTCAGCGCCATCGCGGGCAGCACCATCCACGCCTGCATCATCTTGGCCTGGAAGCCGACGCCGATCCACACGCCCGACACCAGCAGCGAGCGCAGCCGTCCCTCCAGCAGTGCCCCCTGGAACGCGTCGGCCGCGAGCACCAGGGCCATGGTGAGCAGCCCGTCCTCCATCGGGTGACCGAACATCGAGGCGACGACGGGGGTGAGCCCGAACAGTCCCGCGGCGAGCAGCCCGGCCGCCGGGCCGGCGAGGCGGCGCCCGATGCGGTACATCACCAGCACCGCGATCACGCCCTCCACGACCTGCGGGAGGGTCAGCGACCAGGCGTGGTAGCCGAAGATCCGCGCCGAGATCGCCTGTGGCGCGAAGGAGCCGGCCAGCTTGTCGATGGTGACGGTCGCGCCCGGGTCCAGGGCGCCGTAGAAGAACGCCTTCCAGCTCACCGACATGCTCTTGGCCGCGACCGAGTAGAACAGCGCGAACCCGCTGTCACGGATGCGCCAGACGTAGAGCACCGCGGCGAGGGCGGCCACCGCCAGCAGGGCGGGCCGTGCCCAGGCGGGCTGGCCCTCGGGGGAGCGCCAGAACCGAAATGCAGACGTCACGGGCTCTCCATGGCATATGTCGGAATGATCCGAGTCGGAGTCTGCCCGAACAACCTCAAAACGGGCTCGGAGTCTCGGGTCGAGTAGGTTTTGTGGCATGGTCGAACCGTTCACCTCGCGCGCCTCGGCCGAGGCGCTGCAGGACCTCCGCGCCCGGCTGCGGGCGACCCGCTGGCCGGATGCGCCCGAGGACGCGGGCTGGGGGCTGGGCGTCGACGTCGCGTACCTGCGCGAGCTGGCCGAGTACTGGGCCGACGGCTTCGACTGGCCCGCGCAGGAGGCCGCGCTCAACCGGCTGCCCCGCTTCCGGGCCACCGTCGGCGGCCGCGGCATCCACGTGGTGCACGCCCGCGCGGCCGACCGGCGCGACGCGCTCCCGCTGCTGCTGTGCCACGGGTGGCCGGACTCCTTCTGGCGGTACACCAAGGTGATCCCGCTACTGGTCGACCCGGGCGCCCACGGGGCGGACCCGGCCGACGCGTTCGACGTGATCGTGCCGGACATGCCCGGCTACGGCTACTCCGACCGGCCCACGGGCACCCCGCCGGACACGATCGCCGTCGCGGGGCTCTGGGCCGAGCTCATGCGCGCGCTCGGCTACGAGCGCTTCGGCGCGGCGGGCGGCGACATCGGCAGCGGGGTGAGCCGGTACCTCGCGCTGGACCACCCCGAGCGGGTCGTCGCCGTGCACCGGATGGACGCGGGCCTGCCCGTCTTCGCCGGCGACCGGGCGGAGCTGGCGCCCGAGGAGCGCGCGTTCCTCGACTCCGCCGCGGCCTGGGGCGCGGCCGAGGGCGCCTACGCGGCCATGCACCGCACCAAGCCGCAGACGGCCGCCGCCGGGCTCAACGACTCCCCGGCCGGGCTGGCCGCCTGGATCGTGGAGAAGCTGCGCTCCTGGAGCGACTGCGGCGGCGACCTCGAGAGCGTCTACACCAAGGACGAGATCCTCACCAACGTGACGATCTACTGGCTGACCGGCACGATCGGGTCGGCGATGCGGATGTACGGCGTGAACGGCGCCATCCCGCCCGCGCAGCACGCCCGCCGGGTCGAGGTACCGTCGGGCTTCTCCCTCTTCCCGGGCGACCTCGTCCGCCCGCCCCGCGCCTGGCTGGACCGCATCGCGAACGTGACCTACGCGACCGAACCGCCCCGCGGCGGCCACTTCGCGCCGTTCGAGCAGCCCGAGTCCTACGCCCGGGAGCTACGCGACTTCTTCCGCCCCTACCGCACCCGCGCCTGACCGATCAGGAGATGTTGGGTGCGGTGCTCAGCAGCCAAGCGAGGGGCTGGGCGCCGCCGGGTACCTGTTCGTACTCGGCGGTATCGGGGTTGAGGACGTGCCGATGCACCGACGTGGTGCTGCCGCGCTCGACGAACCAGTACTGCGGGATGCCGGCCTTGGCGTACTCGGTCTTCTTGATGATCCGGTCGACGACCTCGGAACCCCGGGACACGACCTCGACCGCGAGGAGCAGTCCAACTGTGCCGGCGTAGCTCGAACGAGCCGCGCGCGGCGGCAGATCCTTCGCCCACACGGTGATGCCGGGAACCCTGCCACCGCCGACGTCGACGCCGCAGTCGGTGACCACCTGCTCCGGGCCGTAGCCGTTGGCGAGGAACCAGGCGAACATCCGGGACACGAGCAGTGCGTGATCGGGATCCGCCGGCGGCATGACAGACAGGACTCCCTCTGGGCTCAGCTCGTAACGGTGATTTTCGTCAGCGGCGGCCATCGCGGCGAGGTCGTCCAGCGTCACATGGGTCGGCATCCCCGCACCCACGGCTTCGGCGCTCATCATGCCTCCCCTCCTCGTTGTGCGTTTGGAGGCTACAACCTTGGTTGACCGTTGGAGTTGCGTGGGCGACGAAACACGCCCCGCAAGGGACTCCGGTGCTCAGTCCTCGCGGAGCATGGTCAGGGGGATCTGCACCGCGATCGCGGCTCCGCCCGGGCCGCCGGTGAAGCCGCGGCCCGGCGGGGCGGCCATGCGCACCTGGCTGCTCACCAGCCGCGCCCCGATCGCGTCGCCCTCGGTGATCGAGCGCGGGGTGAGCAGCAGGCCGCGCCGCGAGCGGCGGGCCGCGGTCAGCCAGCTGCCGAGCGCGATCGACAGCGCGTCGGCCGCGCCCGCGTAGACCACCGCGCGGCCCCGGTCGCGCCCGCCCGCGGCCACGTCCCGCAGCACCTTGTCCGCGGCGGGCGCGGTGAGCAGGTCGGCGTCGTCGACCAGGACGACGACCGGGCCGCCGAGCTCGTCCAGGGCCGCGGCGACCGCGTCGGCCGCCGGGTCCGGATCGTCGAACAGGCGCACCCGCGGCTGGCGGCCCAGGGCCCGCAGCGGCGAGTCGCGCGGGGTCAGCACCACGAGGCCGGTGCCGCCGGTCAGCAGCGACACGGCGATCGCGGCCAGCGCGTTGCTGCGGCCCGAGCCGGCCGGGCCGCCGACGAAGAACGCCGACGTCGCCGTCAGGTCCACCACGACCGCGCCGCCCTCGTCGCCGCCGACGCCGAGCAGGGCCTGCATCGGGCGGCGCCGGTCGTCGGGGACGAGCTCGTACGCGCCGGTGAAGTCGACCCGTCCCGGCAGCGCCGCGACCGGGAACGGGCGCGCCGCCGGGGTGGTGGCGGGCAGCCGGGCGCCGATGCGGCGGATGGCCTCGGCCTGGGCCTGGCCGCTGTCGTCGGCGTCGAGCAGGGCCACCTGGGTCTCGGTGCGGCTCAGCACGTGCCAGCCGCGGCCGGACACGATCGTGCCGGGCACCTTGCTGGGCAGGATGCCGACGAGCTGGTAGTCGTTGCGGTCGGCCTGGCGCAGCAGCAGCTTGTGGTCGTTGTGCGCGGCCAGGCGGCCGCCGAGCAGGGCCCGCTCCGAGGTGGCGATGACGTGGATGCCGGCCGCGGCGCCCTCGCGCACGAGCCGGGTGATGTCGGTGAGCAGCCGGCCCTGGTCGTGCTCGTCGAGGATCGGGGCGAGGGCGTCCCAGCCGTCGACGAAGAGCAGGATGTGCGCGGGCCGCTCGGCCTCGGGCAGGCGCCGGCGCAGCTCGACGATCCCGGCCGCGTTGGCGTTGGCGCTGCGCTCCTGGCGCTCGGTCAGCTCGCGGCCGAGCCGGCGCAGGAGCCGCTCCAGGCGCTCCATGTCGTGCCGGGACACCACGGCACCGCAGTGCGGGAGCGTCTCCAGGGCCGCGAGGCCGCCGCCGGCGGCGTCGATGCCGTACATGTGCACGTCGGCGACCGCCGCCTTGCGCGCCGCCGAGGTCGCGATGGTGCGCAGGACCTGGGTGCGGCCCGAGCGGGGCGCGCCGACGACGTAGAGGTGCCCGAAGGTGGCCAGGTCGACCGTGGCCACCCGCCGCTGCTGCAGCGCGGGCACGTCCTCCAGCGCATAGGGGATGGGCGCGGGCACGCTCGCGTGCCGGTCTTTCGGCGTCGGTACCGCCGGCAGCTCCTCCAGCAGCACCGCGTCCTCGAGCGCGGGCAGCCACGGGCTCGGCTGGGCGACGAAGTCCTCGAGCCGCTCGGCGGCCGCGCGGATCGCCTCGACCAGGGCCTGCAGGTCCGTGGGCACGACCGGCCCGGGCAGCAGCGGGTCGACGTCCTCGGCGACCAGCTCGACCGGCCGGCCCAGCCGCTGCCAGGACAGTTCCGCGGTGCGGACGGGCTCGTACTGCTGCACCGGCGCCTCGTCGAGCAGGCCGGGCCGCTCGGCGCCGACCCAGGCCGCCTGGAACGGCACGGCGCTGCGGTGCCCGGCGCGGATGAGCGCCCGGCCCGGCGTCCCCGGCGAGATGTGCACGGCCTCGCCGGTGTCGATGATGTCCTGGCTCTCCACCGTGTCGGTCACCCGCAGCGCGATGCGCAGGTTGGTGTTGGCCTTGATGTCCGGCGTCACCGCGCCGGCCGGGCGCTGGGTGGCCAGGATCAGGTGGATGCCCAGCGACCGGCCCCGCTGCGCGATGCTGATCAGCCCCGGCACGAAGTCCGGCAGCTCCCGCACCAGGGTCGCGAACTCGTCGATGATGAGCAGCAGCCGCGGCAGCCGCGCCAGGGACGGGTCGGCGGCGCGCTTGGCCCGGTAGGCGGGCAGGTCCTTCGCCTCGGCCGCGGCCAGGATGCGCTCGCGGCGGCGCAGCTCGGCGCCGAGGGAGTCCATCGCCCGCTGCACCAGGTGCGCGTCGAGGTCGGTCACCATGCCCAGCGTGTGCGGCAGCTGCGCGCACTCCCGGAAGGCGCTGCCGCCCTTGTAGTCCACGAGCACGAAGGTGAGCTCGTCGGGCCGGTTGGTCGCGGCGAGCGAGGCGACGAACGACTGCAGCAGCTCCGACTTGCCGGAGCCGGTGGTGCCCGCGACCAGGCCGTGCGGGCCGTCGCGGACCAGGTCGAGGCTGAGCGGGCCGTCGTAGCCGCTGCCGAGCACGAACGTCGTCGACGCGGGCCGGCGCCGCCAGCGCTCCAGCAGCGCCTCCGGGTTCGGGGGCTCCTGGTCGAGCAGGTCCAGCAGCCGTACCTCGCGCGGCAGCCCGGCGTCGTGCTCGGGGCTCACGTCCCGCAGCGGCGTCAGGGCCCGGGCCAGCCGGTCGCACCAGGCGACGGGCACGAGGTCCGCGCGGATGTCCTTGAGCGGTGCCGTACCGGTCCGCCGCAGCGTGAGCGTGTCGGCCTCCGCGACCACGACCGCCCCGCACTCCTCCGGCAGCAGCCGCTCCTGCTCGTCGAGGCAGACGCTGAAGATCCGCACCCGGGGGCCGTCGGCGAGGATCTGCACCATGCCGGGCACGTCGCGCAGCGCCCGCGCGCCGTCCACGACGACGAGCAGGTCCGGGTCGGTGAACATGGCCCGGCCCATGGACGAGCCGAGCACCCGCTGCCGGGCCTGCACCTGGGCGACGAGCTCGGCGACGCGGTTGGCGATGCTCTCCGGGTCGTTGCCGATGGCCGCGTGGGGACCGTGCGCGCCACCGGGGCGCAGGTGCGGCAGCCACCGTACCCAGCCCCAGCCCTCGGCCCGCTCCGGGCTGGTGAGCACGACCATGCGTAGGTCGCGCGGGCTGTGCAGCACCGCGGACTGGGCCACGAACCATCGGGTGAGCGCCTGTACCGGCTCGGCCGCGCCGACCACGCCGAGGACCCCGCACTCCGGCAGCTCCAGCCCGACGGGCACGTCCCGGATCGTCCAGCGCACCGTGCGGTGGTTCTCGTCGCGGGCCGGGTCGTCGATCTCCTTCACCGACGGCACGTCCACGGTGCCGAGCCGCAGCAGCAGGTGGTCCGGGTCGCGGCGGCGCCGCTCCCAGAGCCGGGCGCCGGGGCCGGTCGCGATGAGCCCGATCGTCGCCGGGTCGGGGCCGGTGACGCAGCGCACCTCCCGCTCCCGGCGCACCGCCGCGTCGATCTCGACCGCGAGGCTGCGCATCCGTTCGGTGTACCGCTGCTGCTGCTCCTGGTGCTGCTTGCGGTTCGTGCGCCGGCCGACCATCCAGTTCGTGATCGCCATGACCGGCGTGAACAGGATGAAGACGAGGTAGAAGTACGAGTGGAAGACGCCGACGAGCACCAGGCCCAGCACGATCGGGGCGAGCAGGAGCAGCATCGGGAACGGCTGGCGGGGCGTGCGGCCCGGCGGGACCGGCAGCCGGACGCGCTCGGCGTCCAGGTGCGGGGCGATGCGCGGCGGCCGGTTGTAGTCCAGGCCGAAGCCGTCGGCCGAGGCGGTCACGGCCGCGTCGGGCTCCACCGGCGCGCTCAGCCGCAGCAGGGCCGGCCCCACGCACAGGTCGGCGCCGTCGGCCCAGCGCCCGCCCGGCCCGCCGCGGCCGCGCCGCTGGGCCGTGGGCAGCCCGGTGACCGGGTGCGGGTCCGGCGGCGGGGTCACGTCGGCGGGCCGCACGCCGTCGTCGAGCCGGCTCATGTGCCAGTTCGCCGTGCCGTCCGGCGAGACGGTCACCCACAGCCCGCCGGGCGGGGCGTCCGGGCCCTCGACGCGGATCGCGCATTGCTCGCCCGCGCCGATCTCGTGGCTGCCGGCGCCGAGCAACCAGGTGGTGCCCGCGCCCGGCCCGGAGACGAGGTGGACCTCGGCGAGCCGCGGGCCGCCGCGGGTCAGGTCGGTGCGCCCGCCGGTCGCGGCCGGGGCCGGGGCGCCCAGGCCGATGGTGCTGCCCGGGCGGATGCCGCTGCCGCGCACGGGGGCCTCGGGCTCCAGGCGCTCGCGGTCGAGGAAGACACGGCGACCGGCCGCGGCGACCGGGCCCTCGACGGCCTCGGCGAGGCCCCGCACCGTGGCGCCGTCGGGCACCTCGACGACGTGGTCGCGGGCGGCGCGCTCGTCGGCGTCGTACGCGGTGAGCATGAGCTTCATGCGGTTCCCCCGGAGCGCCGCCCGACGGCCGCGTCGTCGAACGCGGGCTCGGCGAACTCGTCCACTGTGGTCGGTTGGTGCGCGGACACGCCGGTGGCCGCCGTGGTCGGTTGGTGCGCGGACACGCCGGTGACCGCGGCGGGCTCCGCCGCGAACTCCGCGAACTCCGCGAACTCGCCGGGCCGCTCCACCAGCGACACGGCCGGCGGCAGCAGCGGGGGCGGTGCAGGGGGCGGGGCCGGGGGCGCCGCGCGCAGCAGGCGGGCGACGGCCTTGGGCAGGGCCGCCGTGTCGACGTCGAGGGGCACGCCGGCGATGCGGACGCGGCCGCCGCGCTCGGTGGTGATGAGCCGGGCGTGGCCGTGGGCGCCCTTGACGGCCAGCACGCGCACGCCCCGGCCGACGGGCTCGTCCGGCGGCTCCGGGCACACGACGAACATCGTGTCCGGGGTGGGGCCTGCGCCCGGGAAGCGCGGATGGACGCCGGCGGTGACCTGGACCCGGCCCGGCCGGGCGCGGTCGAGCTGGGCGGCCATCGCCTGGATCAGGGCCCGGGCCGTGCGGGGGTCGCCGGCGCCGGCGGTCAGGGGCGGGCCGGTGTGCAGGTCGAGGTAGGCGACGAGGTCGCGCCGGGCGATGCCGAGGGCGACCGGCTCGCCGGCTCCCTCGCCGTCCAGCCCGGCGAGCTCGGCGAGCTCGGCGAGCTCGGCGAGGTCGGCGAGGTCGGCCCACCACAGCCGCGGGTCGTGTTCGTCGGCGGTGAACGGCGGCGGGGGAGTGCCCGGGTCGCGGCCGGCGAGCAGGACGCCGGCGGCCGCCGGGCCGACGAGCACGGCGTAGGGCTGGGCCGGGCCGGTGGCCGCGGCCTGCAGCGCCCGCCGGACGGTGTCGCGGGCCGAGGGGTCGGCGAGGGCTCTGGTCAGGCGGCGGAGGTTTCGGCGGTACCGCAGCCAGACCCGGACCGGCCGGACGAGCGCCGCACCGGTGAGCGCGATCTCGCGCCGCCCCTGCCGCAGCACGGCCTTCCAGCCCCCGGCGCGCCGGACCGCGCGCGAGGCCAGCACGAGCGCGAGGATGAACAGCCCCAGCCCGCCGATGAGCAGACTGATCGGGCCCCGGTTCCGCGAAAAGAACTCGATCATGCAGCCTGGTCCAGGACGGCGCGCAGGGCGCGGACGGCGTTGTGGGTGCGGCTCTTCACGGTGCCCGGCGGGATGCCCAGCCCGGCGGCCACGTCCTCGCCGGCCCGGCCGAGCAGGTGGACGTGCACGAGGATCTCGCGCTGGGCGGCCGGCAGCCGGCGCAGCCCGTCGAGCAGGACCACCCGGTCGCAGACGGTGTCGGCGACGTTGACGACGTCGGGCCGGTCGGCGACGAGCTCGGTGGCCAGCCCCACGGGCACGGCCCGGCGCTTGCGCCACGCGTCGATGACGAGGTTGCGCGCGGTGCGGAACAGCCACATCCGGATCGGGCGGTCGTCGTGGTCCAGCCGGTCCGCGTCCTGCCAGGCCCGCAGCAGCGTCTCCTGGACGATGTCCTCGACGTGGTGCGGGTCCGCCGCGACGAGCGACGTGACGTACCGGTGCAGGGCGGCCCGCTGCCGCTGCAGTTCGTGGCCGAGACAGGGACGCTCGACGGTGCTCAAACGAGGTTCCTTCCGCGGGTTGCCGAGTGGAATGTCCCTGTTCTCGGCTGACGGAAGATGAACACCGCGTGACCTGGCGGCCACCCAGCCACGACAAGTCATTGACGTCGATGCGTGAGTGACCGTTAACATGATCATCGTGGGAACGCAGACCCCCGGACGGGTGAACGCGCTCCGAGATCGTGCGTGGGACCCACGTCCTGTGGCACCGTGCCCGGATGATCACCGCCGAGACCGTGCACGACCTGGACCGCGAGCTCATCTGGATCACCGTCACCGGCCCGCTCTCCAGCGCCCGCAAGCAGGATCTTCGCATGTGGATCGGCAAGGCGCTGGTCGCCTGCCCGCGCGCGGTCATCGTGGACCTCACCGGCCTGGAGGACCAGACGGGCACGGCGGCGTCGCTGCTGCAGGCGGCGGCCGCGAGCGCGCGCGAGTACTACGGCGTCTTCCTGCTCTTCGTCACCCCGGCCGGCGGGCCCCTGCGGGCACAGCTCGGCACCCGGTTCTGGCGCCACGCCCTGCACCTCTTCGCCGACCGCGCGGCCGCCGAGGCCGCGGCGCTGGCCGGGCCGCCGCCGCCGCCGGACCGGTTCGCGCTGGTGCTGGAGCCGGACGGGCACGCACCGAGCCGCGCCCGGCTGCTCGTCCACGACGCCTGCCGGGCCTGGGCACTTCCGGCGCTCGCCGCGCCCGCCAGCCGGGTCGTCTTCGAGCTCGTGCACAACGCCGCGACCCACGCGGGCACCGACGTGGCCGTCACCGTCAGCCTGCGCGGCAGCTACCTGCACCTGGCCGTGCGCGACGGCCGCCCGGACGCGCCGGCCCGGCTGCTGCCGGCCCGGCGCAGCGATCCGGTCCTGGCCGAACCGCCCGGCGACGGCCTGCACGTCGTGGACCGCAACGCCACCGCGTGGGGGTCGGCGTCCGACGGGCGCGGCAAGACCGTCTGGGCCGTCATCCGCCTTCCCGGGGGCACGGCCCCGTGAGCTCGAGGAGCCGCTGCCGGGCCAGCGCCCGGTCGGCCGGGCGGTCCTCGTCGTGCCCGCGGCGCGCGGCGTACGCCCGCACCAGCGCGTGCAGCGCGAACCGGTCGTGCGGGCGCCGCTGGACGAGGTGCTCGCCGGCCAGCCGCTCCAGGTGCCGCGCGGCGCTGCCCGGGTCGGTGCCGAGCAGCGCCGCGGCGGCGTCGGGGCCGAACTCGGGGCCGGGGTGCAGCGCCAGCCGGCGCAGCAGCGCCTGGGACTGGGGCGGCAGCGCGCGGTACGACGGATGCAGCGCCGTCTCGATGCCCTCGTCGAGCTCGCACGACGCCCAGGTCGCCCGGGGCGCCGACGCCTACGAGAACCACTGCGGGCCCAGGGGCAGCGACGAGTGGTGGTGCACGCGGTACGAGCGGCCGCCGGCCCACGTCAACGTCCTGCCCGAGCACGCCGTCGCGGCCGAGATCGCGCTCTACGCCGGCGAGACCGAGACGACGCCCGGGGACGCGTGGACGTACCGCAAGGAGTCGCACCGCCGCCACGGCGAGCTGTACATGTCCGTGAACGTCTGCATCGTGGCCTGCGTCTCGCTGACCATCACCAGCGAGGGCGGGGTGTTCGCCGGCGGCAGCGCGACGATGGTGCCCTCCTACGGCTCCTCGGTCGGGATCGGCTGGAACCCGCAGCCGATGGAGTCGATGCGGGATCAGGGCCTGGCGTACTGCGTCGGCGCCGCGTGGAGCGGCTGCGTCACGGTCGGCTTCGACAGCCAGACCGGCAAGCCGGTGTTCGGCGGCTCGACGTCGCTCGGCCTGGGCGTGAGCGGCGGCGTGACGAGCACCTACGGCCATCAGATCGGCCAGAACTGAGCGGAGACGACCGGCATCCCAGACACCGCGGCCGCCCATGACCCCCCTGGGCGGCCGCGGCCCGTGTTGCGCCGCTCATGCGTAGCCGGCCGCGCATCGGGGCATGCCGGGGAGATGGTCGATGATCAGCGTCCCGCCCCGCTCCTGCGCCCGCCCGAGCTGCGCGTCGAGGGGGAGCGCTCCGCGTCGCGGCTCGAGCTGTTCTTCGACCTCGCCTACCTGCTCGTGGTCGCCGAGCTCGCGAGCGGGCTGGCCGAGGACCTCAGCTGGCGGGGCGCGGCGGCGTTCGCCGGGCTGTTCGCGGTCACCTGGTGGTCGTGGGTGACCGTCACGCTGTACGCCAACCGCTTCGACACCAACGACGTCGTCTACCGGCTCGCCAAGCTCGGCAGCGCGGCCGTCGTCGTCGGCATGGCGGCGAGCGTCGGGGACGCGGTCACGTTCGTGGCCTGCTACCTCGGCACGCGGTTGCTGCTGTTCGCGCTGTACGCCCGCGCCTACCGGCACGTCGCCGAGGCCCGGGCCACCATCCGCCTCTACCTGGCCGGCGTCGGCGCGGGCGCGGTGCTCTGGGCGGTCTCCCTGCCCGTCGACGGCCCCGGCCGCGAGGTGCTCTGGACGCTCGGGCTCCTGGCCGAGGCGGCCGCGCCGGTGCTCGCCACCCGCTTCGGCGGCGGGGTGCCCGTGCACGTCGACCATCTGCCCGAGCGCTTCGGGCTCTTCGTCATGCTGGTGCTCGGCGAGTCCATCATGTCGGTGGCCACGGGCGTGCACGACACCCACTGGGAGACCGGCCCGCTCGCCGTGGCCGCGATCGCGTTCGTGGCCGTCGCCGCCGCCTGGTGGAACTACTTCGACCTCGGCGGCGCCGCGGGGAAGCGCCGGCTCGAGGCCGAGGGCGACGAGCCGGAGAGCTGGGTGCCCGACGCGTACATCTACGGCCACCTGCCGCTCACGCTCGGCCTGGCGCTGTTCGCGGTCGGCGTCGAGCAGCACATCGTGCACCCCGCGGACGACCTGCCCGGCGGCGCGGGCTGGGCGCTGCACGGCGGGATGGCGCTGTTCCTCGCCGGGACGGCGGGCGTGGTCGCCGGCACCTCGGGCCGCTGGCGCGCGGCCTGGCCGTGGCCGGGCGCGGCGATCCTGGCCGTCGCCGCGATCGGGCTCGCCGACGGGCTGGTCGAGGGGGTGACGCCGGCGGTGGCGATCGCGCTCACCGGGGGCGTCGTGGTGGTGACGGTGCTCGCCGGCATCCGCCGCCAGCGCCGCGGCCGCCTGCGGACCGCCGAGACGTAGCCGTGAACGTCCTGGTCGGAGCCGCGGGAGGGGGCAGGGACGCTAGCTGCGGCGGCCCCTGCGACGCCTACGCACCGTCACCACGGGCGGCGGCGAGGGACTCGACGCGGTCGAGCAGGGCCTGCACGATGCCGTCCAGGACCATGTCGTCGTCGATCTCGGCCAGGTACTCGGCCGCGGCCGCGATGTTCGGGTATCTCGCCGGGGGCAGGGCGCGGTACTCGTGCGACCACGCGGCCTCGTCGCCCTGGCGGCTCGACTCGTCCAGCGCGGCGTAGGCGCTGGACATCGCGGCGTACGAGAAGATGGTCTCCGAGTAGACCAGGTGCTGGAAGGCCGCCTGCTCGTCCGTCAGGCCCGCCTCGCGCAGGGCGCCCAGCACCGCCTCGACCGTGCGGAACTCGCCCGGGCGGCGGGTCGTGCGCAGGGCCACGATCGGGGCGATCGCCGGATAGTCGACGAACGTGCGCACCGTCTGCCGGGCCAGCCACTCGAGGCGCGGCCGCCATGCGAGATCGCTCGGCAGGGCCTCCACCGTCGCCGCGACGAGCCGGTCCGCGACCTCGAGGACGATCTCGTCCTTGTCGCGGAAGTGGCGATAGATCGCCGTCGGGTCGCAGCCGAGCTCTTTGCCGAGGCGGCGGACGGTGAGCGCATCGGCACCGGCCGTGGCGGCCAGGCGGCTGGCCGCGTCGATGATCAGCTCCGGCGTCAGCGCGGCGCGAGTTCGCAAATGGTGCTCCCGAACAGATTGAAAAGGCCGACAGCCAATCTTAGGGCCGAGTCGGAAAGTTCACTGCCAACTGTGTTGTCAACGCTGTTGACTACGACGCTGACAACGGTGATGATTGAGCACATGTCAATACCCGTCCATACCGCGCTCGCCGATGTCCAGCTCACCCCGTACTGGCTCGACGACCCCGGTCGGCCGAGCGCGCGGGCCCCGCTGACCGGCGAGCTCTCATGCGACCTGGCCGTGGTCGGCGGCGGCTACAGCGGGCTGTGGACCGCGCTCATCGCGAAGGAGCGCGACCCGGGCCTCGACGTCGTGCTGGTGGAGGGTGACCGGATCGGGCACGCCGCGTCCGGCCGCAACGGCGGGTTCTGCCAGGCGAGCCTCACCCACGGCCTCGGCAACGGGCTGCGGCGCTGGCCGGACGAGCTGGGTGAGCTGGAGCGGCTCGGGGCCGAGAACCTCGCGGCCATCGAGGCGGCGCTCACGCGGTACGACATCCGCTGTGACTTCGAACGGACCGGCGGGCTCGACGTGGCCACCGCGCCCCACCACGTGGCGCAGCTGCGCGGGCACGCCGAGGCGGCCCGCGCGCTCGGTGCCGACGTGGACTTCCTCGACGCCGGGGCCCTGCGCGCGGAGATCGACTCGCCGACCTTCCTCGCGGGCCTCTGGGATCGCGACGGTACCGCCCTGCTGCACCCGGCCCGCCTCGCGTGGGGCCTGGCCGAGGCGTGCGAGCGGCTCGGCGTGCGCGTGTTCGAGGGCACCCGGGTCACCCGCCTCACCCGCGACCGCGCCGGGATCGTGCTGCACACCGACGCGCTCGGCGGCCCCGCCCGGCTGCGGGCCGCGAAGGTGGCGCTGGGCACGAACGTGTTCCCGTCGCTGCTGCGCCGCACGCGCCCCTACGTGGTGCCGGTCTACGACTACGCGCTGGTCACCGAGCCGCTCACGGCCGAGCAGCGCGACGCGATCGGCTGGCACCGCCGGCAGGGCATGTCTGGTGCCGGTCACCAGTTCCACTACTTCCGCCAGACCCGCGACCACCGGATCCTCTGGGGCGGGTACGACGCCGTGTACCACTTCGGCGGCAAGGTCCGGGCCTCCTACGAGCACCGCCCGGCCACCTACAACAAGCTCGCCGCGCAGTTCTTCGAGGCGTTCCCGCAGCTGGACGGGCTGAAGTTCACGCACGCCTGGGGCGGCGCGATCGACACGTGCACGCGGTTCTCGGCGTTCTTCGGCACCGCGCACCGCGGGCGGGTCGCGTACGCGGCCGGGTTCACCGGGCTCGGGGTCGGCGCCACCCGCTTCGGGGCCGAGGTGATGCTCGACCTGCTGGCCGGGGACTCGACCGCGCGCACCCGCACCCGGATGGTGCGCGAGCGGCCGCTGCCGTTCCCGCCCGAGCCGGTGCGCTGGGCCGGGGTGCAGCTGACCCGGCAGGCGATGATCAACGCCGACGCCAACGGCGGTCGGCGCAACCTGTGGCTGCGCGCGATGGACCGCATCGGCTTCGGCTTCGACAGCTAAGCGGCCGCGAGCCGGGGCTGTTCGACGACTGAGAGCCAGTCGTCGAACGGGACGGGGATGCCGGTGCCGAAGCCCTGCGCGTAGTCGACCCCGATGGCGCGCAGGGCGTCGAGCACCGCCGTGTCCTCGACGAACTCGGCGATCGTGCGCAGGCCCATCTCGTGGCTGATCCGGTGCACGGCCTCGACCATCGCCCGGTCCACGCGGTCTTCGACGATGCCCCGCACGAAGTTGCCGTCGATCTTCACGAAGTCGGCCGGGAACTGCTTGAGGTACGTGAAGCCCGACAGGCCGCTGCCGAAGTCGTCGAGGGCGAAGCGGCAGCCGAGCGCCCGCAGCTCGGCGATGAACGCGACGGCCTGGCCGACGTCGCCGACCGCGACGGTCTCGGTGACCTCGAAGCAGATCGTGCGGGGCGGGACGCGGTGGTGCTCGAGCTGCTGGCGGATGTACGCCAGCAGCGTCGGGTCGCCGAGGGAGCTGCCGGAGAGGTTGATCGAGAACATCTCGCCGGCCGGGGCGCCGTTGCGGTACCGCTGCGCCAGGCGCTTGAGGGTGGCCCCGATGACCCAGCGGTCGATCGCGGTCATGAGGTTGTAGCGCTCGGCCGCGGGCAGGAACACGCCCGGCCCGATCAGCCCGCCGTCGTCGCCGCGCATGCGCACCAGCAGCTCGCCGAAGCTTCCCGCCTCCGGGCCGGGGCCGCCGACAGAGCCGCCGACAGGGACGATCGGCTGGTAGTGCAGGACCAGCGTGTCGTGGGTGATCGCGTTCATGAGCCGCTCGGCCCAGTGCGCCTGGCCGCGCCGGCGGTCGAGGTCGCCGTCGCCGGAGGCCACGACCTGGACCCGGTTGCGGCCGCGGTGCTTGGCCGCGTAGCAGGCGGCGTCGGCCGAGCGCACGGCGTCCTGCGGGTCGTCGCCCTCGAGCAGCGCCGCGACGCCGGCACTGACACCGACGGAGAAGACGCGGCCCTCGTACGGGAAGCGGTACCCGGCGACCGCCATGCGGATGCGCTCGGCCAGCGCCGCGGCGTGCCCGACGGCGCAGTTGCGCAGCAGCATCACGAACTCGTCGCCGCCGACCCGCGCCAGCTCGTCGTTCGGGTGCAGCTCGGCCCGCATCAGGTCGGTGACCTGGCACAGCAGCGTGTCACCCGCGGCGTGGCCGCAGCTGTCGTTGACGATCTTGAAGCGGTCGAGGTCGAGGAAGATCAGCGCATGGGTACCGGTGCCGGCGGCCGCCAGCTGCCGGTCGAACTCGCGCCGGTTCAGCGCCCCGGTCAGCGGGTCGTGCCCGGCCTCGTAGGCCAGCCGGGCCGCGATGCGCCGCTCGGCGTCCTGAGCCCGGTCGGCGAAGCTCCAGTTGACCACGGCCGCGGCCCCCGCGCCGGCGATGAACACGGCGTGGATGATCGCCCAGCGCACCGGGTGGTGCCAGGCGTCGGCGTGGCTGTACACCAGCTGCGGCGCGAGCACGCCCACCACCGCGTGCTCGGCGAGCACGAACCCGGCCGCGATCAGGAACGCCCGCCACTCCTGGTAGAACGTGATGACCACGAGCATGACGAAGAAGTGGAAGTGCATCTCGATCATGCCGTCGCCGAGCTGGACGAGCACCGCCGAGCTGCCCATCACCCCCAGCGTGGCCGCGGCGGCGCGCGCGCCGCGGGAGAACACCCGCTGGGCGGCCGCGGCCAGCGCGACGGCCAGCGGGATGACGGCGAGCGCGGCGTCGGCGACCGGGTGGTGCCGCAGCAGGGCGAAGCCGAAGAGCCCGGCGATGTGCACGCCGAGGATCCACAGGATGGCCGTGTGGCGCCGGTTCCAGTCGCGCTCGGGCAGCGGGCGGCCGCTCGGCAGCAGCCGCGCGAGCCGGCGCGCCCATCCCATCATGTCCGGCTCATCGTCGCGTCAGGCGCGCGGCTGAGCCCCCGACCGCGACGGCCACGCAATCCGCACCTGGATTGCAACCGCCAGGCCCACCGGCACCAGCTGCAGCAGCGGCACCAGCATCGGGGCGTGCCCGGCCAGCAGCGTCGCGGCGGCGGCCCCGGCGATGAGGGCCACCAGGATGCGGGCGCTCGCGGCGACCTGGCGGGGGTGGCGGCCCTGCGCGAGCGCGGCGACCACGCCGGTCAGCGTTCCCGTCATGTACGTGGTCGACAGGCCCGGCACGCCGAAGCGGAGGATCGCGCTGCTCTGGATGCCCAGGGCGATCGCGTCCGCGCCCAGGAGCAGCAGCTGGACGTTGCCGTGCGGGTGGCCGCCGCCGGCCCACCAGCCGGCCGCCACGGCGGCCAGGATCGCAAGCTCCGTCAGCAGGGCCCAGGTCACCGGCCGCGGCCAGGGCGCGTCGCCGTCGCGGGGCGGCCCGGCGATCCTCGCGCCGAGGTACGCGCCGGCCATGAACAGGACGATGGCCAGGCCGGACCGGGCGGCCAGGGCGGCGTCGGCCTGGGTCGCGGCGATGCCGAGCAGGATCATGTTGCCGGTCATGACGCTGGTGAACGCCCCGCCCAGGGCCACGAAGCCGATCGCGTCGATCGCGCCGCTGTTGAACGCGAGCAGGAGCAGCGCGACGTGCCGCCTCACGATGGCCCCCGATTTTCCCGGCCGGAGCGTGAACCGATCCGGGCACTCGATCCGATGATGCGCCGTCGCCGCGCTCGCCGCTGCCTACCGCCGGGCGCGGCGCAGCCCCCGGCCACGCGGCGGTGGCCGGCACCGGGCGGGCCGGCCCGCTGCGGGGTGAGTCTGCCCGGCGGGAGACGAGGTAGTCGCGGGTCTTCGGCGCGATTGTCCGTGGTTTCGGCGGCATTCCGCGGCAGCGGGCGCCGGGACAGGGCCGCGCCGCGAACCGAGAGGTCTGCTTGACGATGAACCCCACGTACGATTTCACCGGCCAGGTCGCGTTCGTCACCGGTGCCGCCTCCGGCCTGGGTCAGGCGACCGCCCGGGCGTTCGCCGAGGCCGGCGCCGCGGTCGCGCTCGCCGACATCGACGAAGCCGCGCTGCGGGCCGCTACCGGGACGCTCCGCGACGCCGGCCACCAGGTGCTGGGAGTGCCGTGCGACGTTGCCGACGAGGCGAGCGTGGCGGCGGCGATCCGGGCGACGGTCGATCAGTTCGGCCGGCTCGACATGGCGTTCAACAATGCCGGTGTCCAGGTGCCGCCCAGCGACGCCGCCGACGAGCCCGCCGAGGTCTTCGACCGGGTCAATGCCATCAACCTGCGCGGCGTGTGGGCCTGCATGAAGCACGAGCTCGCCCTGCCCGTCGACGGCGGCTACACCGCCCGCTGAAGCCCGGGCGGGCAACGTCTCGTCGTCACCGACGAGGAGTCCAACGCGGTCTGAACCCGCTCTCGGCCGGTGATGGTCAGCGCAGGCCGTTGACGATGAGGGTGCAGACGTCGGCGAAGGCGTCCTCGCGCCGGCTCCACTCGGCGGCCAGGGCCGGGTGGTGGAAGGCGGCGGAGGCCCAGAAGACCGTCCGGGCCGCGGCCGCCGCGTCGGTGCCGGTGAAGTCGCCCGACGCGAACCCGGCCGCGACCATCGACTCGAGCTGCTCGAGCAGCGCCGCGACGTGTTCGGACGCGACCGCGTTGTGCTCCTCGGCCAGCACCCGGTAGGTCGCGAACAGCTCCGGGTCCGAGGTCGCCAGGGCGCGCTTGGAGGCGAACATCTCCGACAGCCACGCCCGCAGGCGCTCCGGCGGGGCGAGGGCCTCGTCGCCGGCGATCGCGGCCAGGGCGGGCAGTGACCGTCCCACGAAGCGCCGGGTCACCGCCTCGCGCAGGGCGGCCTTCGACGGGAAGTGGCGGTACACCGCGGCGTGGCTGACGCCGAGCGCCCGGGCCACGTCGACGACGGTCGCCTTCGACGGGCCGTGGCGGCGCAGGACGTTCTCGGTGGCCCGCATGATCGTCTCGGCGTCCAGCACGCGAGGACCTTAGCGCTCGCTGTCCAGCATCGCCATGAGCGGCGCCGCGTAGCGGGTGCCGGAGACGGACCCGGGCGGCACCGCGGCCTCGATGGCGTCGAGCTGCGCACCGCCGAGCTCCAGGGCGGCCGCGGCCACGGCGGAGCCGACGCGGGACGGGCGGCTGGCGCCGACGAGGGCCACGATGGCGTCGCCGCGGGACAGCACCCATGCGACGGCCAGCTGCGCGATCGACACGCCGAGGTCGCCGGCGATCGGGCGCAGCCGCTCCACGAGGGCCAGGTTCGCGGGCAGGTTCTCGGCGCTGAACCACGGCAGGTGGCCGGTCTCGCCCGAGTCGCCGGAGTACGAGCCGGTCAGCAGCCCGTGGGCGAGCACGCCGTAGGCGGTGACGCCGATGCCGAGCTCGCGGCACGTGTCGAGGATGGCGCGCTCGGGGCCGCGGGCGAAGAGGGAGTACTCGATCTGGACGTCGGCGATCGGGTGCACCGCGTGGGCGCGGCGGATGGTCTCGGCGCCGACCTCGGACAGGCCGATGTGGCGGACCCAGCCGGCCTCGACCATCTCGGCGATCGCGCCCACCGTGTCCTCGATCGGCACCGAGGGGTCGAGCCGGGCCGGGCGGTAGATGTCGATGTGGTCGGTCCCGAGGCGCTGCAGCGAGTAGCCGAGCGCGCTCTTGACGTGCACCGGGCGCGCGTCCAGGCCGATGAACCGCCCGGCCGGGTCGCGCAGGCCGCCGAACTTGTCGCTGAGCACCACCCGCTCGCGGTCGCCGGCGCGCAGGGCCCGGCGCAGCAGGTCCTCGTTGTGGCCGTTGCCGTAGAAGTCGGCGGTGTCAATGAGCGCGATCCCCGCATCGATCGCCGCGCGGATGGTGGCCACGCTCGCGTCGTCGTCCGGCGTGCCCTGGGACATCGGGCCGCAGCCGAGGCCGATCGCCGGCACGAGGGGGCCGTGGGCACCGAGTCGTCGCATCCGCATGAGGCCCGACGGTACGCTCGCCGGTTACAGATTTCAAATTTTGTAATCGGAAAGGCGGGCGAGCGATCGGTACAAGACCCGGCGCCGCCCGCCGCGTGAGACTGCGGGGCATGACCGACACCTTCACGCCCGCGCTCGGGCGGCTCGGCCCGATCCGGTACTACGACCGCGTCGTGGCCCTGACCCGCGAACGCCTGTGGCGCGCGCTCGCCGCGGCCCATGCCGCACCCCGGGCCGGCGACGTGATCGTCGACGTCGGCTGCGGCACCGGCACGCTCGCGCTGCTCCTGGCGCGGGTCGAGCCGCGGGCCCGCATCATCGGCGTCGACCCCGATCCCGGCGTGCTCGCGGTGGCGCGGCGCAAGGCCGACGACGCGCGAGTGGACATCGAGTGGCGGCTCGGGCGGGGCGAGTCGGTCGGCGAGGGCTCGGCCGACACCGTCGTGTCGAGCCTCGTGCTGCACCAGTGCCCGATGCCGGTGAAGCGGGCCGTCCTCGCGTCCATGGCCGCGGCGCTGCGCCCCGGCGGGCGGGTGGTGATCGCGGACTACGGGCGGCAGCGGACCCGGCTCATGCGGCTCGCGTTCCGCACCGTGCAGCTCGCCGACGGGCGGGCCGACACCCAGCCCAACGCCGACGGGGTCCTGCCCGGGCTGATGACCGGGGCCGGGTTCGCGGACGTGCGCGAGGCCGAGGTGGTGCCCACCGCGACCGGCTCGATCTCCGTCTACGTGGGCCGGCGGGGCTGATCGCGCGGGGCCGGCAGCTCCGCCGCGGGCGGGAGGGGCCGGCGGGGCTGATCGCGCGGGGCCGGCAGCTCCGCCGGCGGTGTGACGGGCCGGTGGGGCTGAGAGCGCAGGGCCGGGAGCACCGCCGCGGGCGTGAGGCCGATCATCTCGCGCATGCGACGGGTGAGGTGGGCCTGGTCGGTGAAGCCGGCGGTCGCGGCGGCCTCGGCGAGCGCCTGACCCGCCCGCAGCGCCTCGGCGGCGCGGGCGAGCCCGGCCCAGACCCGCCAGCGCGGCAGGGGCAGGCCGAGCTGGTCGCGGGCCAGGGCGCGCAGGCGCTGCGGGGACAGCCCGACCGCCGCGGCCACCTCCGGCATCGTCCGGGTGCCGTGCCGCAGGAACTCCAGCGCGGCGAGCAGGCGCGGATCGAGCACGGCCGAGGGGCCGAGGTCGGGCCGGCGCGGCGCGGGGAGGTCCTCGGCGGGGGCGATGCCTTGGCCGTACCGCCGCCGCAAGTCGCAGGCGAAGGTGCTCTGCGGCTCGATGAACCAGGTGTGCAGCCGCGGCGCGGCGAGCATGCGGTGGCGCACCATCGGCGGGACGACCAGGGCGGCGGCCCGGTGCTCGACCCCGTCCGCGTCCACGAGCGCCACGTCACCCCGCACCGCGATCGCGATCTGGAAGGCGGCGTGGGCGTGCATCGCGCTGTCGGTTGCCGGGCCGCGGTACCGGGCGTACCCGGCGCCGACCGTGAACCCGCCCACGCCCCGATCCTGCCAGACCGGCTTTCGCGGCGTCAGGGCCCGGTCGTGAGGCCGAACGTGCGGATCTCGCCCATCACGTCCAGGACGACCTCGCCGGCGTCGACGCCGTACGACCACGGCGGCTCCACGGCCGTGGACCACAGCTTCTCGCCGTCGGTCGTCCACGCGGCCAGCTCCAGCTCGGCCGACATCAGGGCCACGCGCCCGTGCCGCCGCCACTGCCAGAAGCCGAGCGCGGCCTCGTCCTGCCACTGCCGCCGCCAGGCGCCGGAGCGCGCCTCGTACGCGAGCAGCCGCGTCCCGGCGCCGAGGAAGACCTGCCGCCGCTTCGGCACCAGCAGCACGCCGGGCGGGAAGCCGGGCCCGGCGGGGGAGTACCGCTGCGTGACCACGAGCCCGGGCCAGTCGTGCGTGCCGTCCCCGACCGCGGCGAAGGCGAACCCGTCCGCGTCGTCGCCGGGGAAGTCCTCGACGAGCTCGGCGTGGCGGCGGTACAGCCCCAGCATCGCCGGCGGTGCGGCCGCCACGGCCACGCGCAGGTCCCCGGACACGATCTCGACCAGTCCCTCGGATGCGGCGCTCACCGCCAGATCATGCCTGGTCGCGGCGCCCGGCGACGGCTGGTGAGAGCTGATCCACACCGCGGCTCCGGCGGTCAGGACGTCCGCGTGCCCGTGAGCGTTCCGGAGGCCAGGACGTGTCCCGCGACCGCCTGTGGCAGCTGCTTGACGCCGGCGACCTTCGCGAGGTCGATGCCGGTGTCGAGGGCGTAGAGGTGGAAGCGGTAGCGGTGCGGGCCGTGGCCGGGCAGCGGCCGGGGCCCGACGTACGTGGCGCGGCCGAGGTGCCTGAGGAACCGCACGGCCGGGCTGTCCGGTGTCAGGGCCCCCTCGGCCAGGCCGTCTCCGGCCGGTGCGAACGCGGCGACGGTGTGGATGCCGGGGGCGGCGGTCGGGGTGTCGAGGTCCTCGAACACGAGGAGCAGCTCCGCCGTGCCCGCGGGCAGGGCGTCCCAGGCGAGGGCGGGCGAGATGTTGGGCCCGATGAACGGCCCGCAGTGCTTGGCCGGAATGGTCTCGCCGTCGCGGAAGCTGGGCGAGGTGAGCGCGATGCGGTTGCCGGTCGCGAGCTCGGGGGCGTTGGCGATGCTCCGGGCCTCGTCCGGCCGCCGGTTGCGCAGCGCCCGGCCGAGGGGAAGGAGAAGGACTTCGACGGGGTGCATGGTGCTCCTGTTCACGAGTCGGCGATGCGCAGCAGGAGCGCGGCGACCCGGGCGATGTCGTCGCGTTCGGCGTCGGTGAGCTCGGCGAGCCGGCTGTTCAGCCAGTCCCGGCGGTGCTGCCGCGAGGCCGTGACCGCGGCCCGGCCCTGGTCGGTCAGGGTGAACAGGACCTTGCGCCGGTCCTGCGTGCCGCGGGACTTCGTCACGTAGGCGAGCTGCTCGAGCCGCCGGACCGTCTGGCTCATCGAGCCGAGCGTGACCTTCGCGGCCTCGGCGAGGTCGCTCAGGCTCATCCGGTCCTGCTTGTCGAGCACGATGAGCACGAGCAGCGCCGCGTCCGGGACCTCGCCCTCCATCCGTTCGGAACGGAACCGGCTGTAAAGGCGCACGACCGCGCGCCGCAGCTGTGCCCCGACGTCACCGGCCTCGCCACTGTCCCCGCCCACGCCGCACCTCCTGATGCTTAGTACACCATAGCAAATGCTGAGGAGTACTTAGCTTTCCAGGCGCGCGACCGTCTGCTCGCTCCACGCCCCGAGGACCGCGGCCTGCTCGGGCGTGAGGGCGTCGAAGAACTGGCGGCGGATGTTGCCGGCGTGCCCGTCGACGGCGGCCCGCGCGACCCGGCGGCCCTCCGCGGTCAGCCCGACGCCGGTCCGCCGCCCGGGCGCGCCGTCCTGCTCCCGGTCCACCAGGCCTCGGCCCTCCATCCGGGTCAGCATGTGCGCGACCCGGCTCTTCTCCCAGTCCAGGGTCTCGGCGAGCGCGCCGACGCGCATCCGGCGGGCCGCACCTGACCAGCCTGGACACCACCGCGGCCGACGTGGCGCTGGCCCGGGATCTCGGGCTGCGGGTGAGCGTGCACATCCACGGCGGCCGCGCGGTGGCCGAGATGCACGACCGGGGACTGCTCGACGAGCGCACCACGCTCGTGCACGGCAACCGCGTCTCCGACGACCAGCTCGCGATGCTGGCCGACGCCGGCTGCTCGGTCTCGATCAGCCCCGACGTCGAGCTGAAGATGGGCATCGGCGCGCCCGCCACGGGCCGCATGCTGGCCGCCGGCATCCGCCCCTCGCTGTCCATCGACGACTGCCCCTCGGTCGGCGGCGACATGTTCGCCGCCCTGCGCACCGCCTTCGCCGTGCAGCGCGGCCTCGACGGCGGTCTCACGGCGCACGACGTGGTCGAGTTCGCCACGGACCTGCCGGCCCTGCGCGGCCGGCTGCTGGAGTCCCGCGACCGGATCGCCGCCGCGGCCGGCGTCCCGCTCGACGGTTCGTGGGTGCCGGAGGTCCAGGACGGGGTCTAGGAGGCCGCGCACCAGTCGACGAGGACCAGGCCATCCGGGGGCGTGACAGCGGCCGGCCCGGTCAGGCCGAGCACCGTGACGCGGTCGTGCTCGACGGTGCCGTAGCACACGGCGTCGCCGAAGCCGAGCGCGAACGAGCCCGCGACCAGGCCGGGGGAGTCGCGGAAGCGGACGCCGGCGTACTCGTGGTCCGGCCGCCCCAGTTGCGCGCGCATCCGGGGCCAGGGCGGCGGATCGGCGATCGGGCCGATCTCGCGCACGTGGATGCGGTCGAAGCCCACGCCGCGGCGGTGGTCGGCGAGGATCTGGCGGATCGCGGCCCGCCCGGCGTCGATCGCCGGCCGCTGGCGGCATCGACGAACGTCGCGAGCACCGTGGCCATGGCCGTGACTGTACCGTCCGCTCAGGCCAGGTCGAGCCGCAGCCACTCCGCGAGGTCCGCGATCTCGGCCCGCACGGCGGCGGCGAGGCGCTTGGGGAACGGCTCGTCCTCGTGCACCGCGTCCACCCGCAGCACTCCGGCGCGGTGGTCGGCGGCCGCGTCGAGCTTGCCGACCAGCCGGTCGCCGTGCAGGATCGGCAGCGCCCAGTAGCCGAAGCGGCGCTTCGCGGCCGGCTTGAACATCTCCAGCTGGTAGTCGAACTCGAACAGCTCGGTCATGCGCTTGCGGTCGTAGACCAGGCGGTCCAGGGGCGAGAGCAGGGCGGTACGGCCGGAGAAGCGGGAATCCAGGAACGCCGGGTCCACGCGCCACTCGCCCCTGACCCCGTCGACGACGGCCGGCTCGCCCGCCGATCCGCCGCGGGCGATGCCCAGCGAGCGCAGCCGGCGCATGTCGCGCTCGTGCCGCGCCTGCTCCAGCGGCGGCGCCTCCGCGTCCGGGTACACCCGTTCCGCGAGGTCGTAGAGGCGCGGCCCGGCCACGGCCACCTCGCCGCGCTGGATGAGCGCGTCCAGCATCCGGTTCACGTTGCGGTTGTTGTTCCAGCCGGACGAGCGCCACCGCACGACGCAGGTGTCCGGCAGCTCACGCGCCTGCAGCGGGCCGTCGGCGCGCAGCCGGGCCAGGATGTCGAGCCGGCAGCCGGTGTTCGCCTCCACCCAGACGCTCAGCCCCTCCTGCCAGTCGTGCACCGGCCAGGCGTCCATCTCGGCGCGGAACAGGGCGACGTCCTCGGGCGCCAGGATCATGCCCTGCAGCTCGATGAGCGCCTGCTCCTCGAGCGCGTCGCGGAGCCGCTGCGGGTCGTAGGACGAGCCGAGGCGGCTCCACAGCACGAGGTCGGCGCTGCGGGCGACGTACGATGCCGGGTCGTTCTGCAGCTCCCACAGGGCGCGCACGGTATCGAAGAGTCCGGTGGGACGCTCGGCCCCGAGCAGCTGGGCGCGCACCGCGAGGCGGCGGGCGTCGGCGCGGGAGAGCGTGAGCACGGGCCTACGTTACGGTAGCCACGTGGAGATCCGCCTGCTCGGCCCGATCGCGCTCACGGCCGAGGGGCGGGCGATCGACCCCGGTCAGCCCCGGCAGCGGGCGCTGCTCGCGGCCCTGCTCGTCGACGCCGGCCGGGTGGTGCCCGCCGACACGCTGGTCGAGCGGGTCTGGGGCGACCGGCCGCCGGCGCGGGCCCGGCACGCGATCCAGGTGTACGTCTCCCAGCTGCGCCGCCTGCCCGTGCCGATCGGGCACCGGGCCGGCGGGTACGTCGCCGAGGTCGCCCCCGACGCCGTGGACCTGCACCGCTTCGCCGAGCTGACCCGCGCCGGCCGGCCCGGCGAGGCGCTCGCGCTGTGGCGCGGCCAGCCGCTCGAGGACGTGGCGGGGGAGTGGGCCGACTCGGTGCGCGCGGCCTGGCACCGCCGCCGCGTCGACGCCGCGGTCGCCTGGGCGCGCACCGGTGCCGACCTGGACGCCCTGGGCGCGCTCGCGGCCGAGTACCCGCTGGTCGAGCCGCTCGCCGCGGCGCTGCTGCGGACCCTGCACGCCGCGGGGCGGGGCGCGGAGGCGCTGGCCCACTACGGGGTCGTGCGGGACCGCCTCGCCGACGAGCTCGGGGTGGACCCGGGGCCGGAGCTGCAGGAGGTGTACCGCCGGCTGCTCCTGCCCACGCAGCAGCCCGCCCAGCTGCCCGCCGACGCGCGCCGGTTCGCCGGACGGGCCGACGTCCTCGCGCGGCTGGACGCGCTCGCGGCGGAGGACGGCGCCGTCGTGGCGCTCTCCGGCACCGCGGGCGTGGGCAAGACGACCCTCGCCGTGCACTGGGCGCACCGCGTCCGCGCCCGGTTCCCCGACGGGCAGCTGTACGTCAACCTCCGCGGCTTCCACCCCAGCGGCGCCCCACTGCCGGCCGAGGCCGCGCTCGACGGCTTCCTGACCGCGCTGGGCGTGCCGGCCGGTCGCGTGCCCGCCGGCCTCGACGCGCAGTCGGCGCTCTACCGCACCCTGCTCGCCGACCGCAGCATGCTCGTCCTGCTCGACAACGCCCGCGACGCCGAGCACGTGCGCCCGCTGCTGCCCAGCTCGCCGGGGTGCCTCGCGATCGTCACCAGCCGCCACGGCCTCGCCGGGCTCGTCGCCGTGGAGGGCGCGGACCTCGTGCACCTCGACCCGCTCGACGCCACCGAGGGCCGGGCGCTGCTGGCCCGCCGGCTCGGCGCCGACCGGGTCGAACGCGAGCGCGCCGCGGCCGACGTGATCGTGCGCCGCTGCGCCGGGCTGCCGCTCGCGCTGGCGGTCGTCGCGGCGCGGGCGGCCCGGTCCTCGCTGGCGGATCTCGCGGTGTCGCTCGGCGCCGAGGGGCTGGACGCGCTCACCGTCGGCGAGCCGACCGCGGACGTGCGCAACGTGTTCCGGTGGTCGTACGACCGGCTCGGCCCGGCCGCCGCCCGCCTGTTCCGGCTGCTCGGGCTCAACCCCGGGGCCGACATCGGCGCGGGCGCCGCCACGGCGCTGGCCGGACACCCGGCCGCGGCCGCGCTGCGGGAGCTCGTCGCGGCGAACCTGCTCGCGGAGGCGGTGCCGGGCCGGTACACCTTCCACGACCTCCTGCAGGCCTTCGCCGCCGAGCTCGTGCCCGCCGACGAGCGCGACCCGGCCCTGGACCGCCTGTTCGGCCACTACGTCGAGGCGGCCCGCACCGCGACCGCGGACCTGTTCGGCGCCGGCCGCGCCTGGCTCGACCTCGAACGCGCGAACCTCGTGGCGGTGGCCGCCGCGGGGCGCCCCGGGCCGGCGACCGCCCTGGCCGGGCTGCTGCAGCGGTACCTCGACCGGGACCACGCCGCCGACGCGCTCATCGTGCACACGGCGGCCCGGGACGCGGCCCGGGCCGCGGGCGACATCGCCGCCGAGGCCGCGGCGCTGGACAACGTCGGCGTGGCGCGCCGCCGGGCCGGGGAGTTCGAGGAGGCGGAGCGGCATCATCGGGAGGCGCTGCGGCTGTACCGCGCCGCCGGCGACCGCCGCGGCGAGGGCTGGGCGCAGAGCCGCCTCGGCGTCGTGGTGTGGCGGCTCGGCGACTACGTGGCCGCGCGGGAGCACCACCAGACCGCGCTGGACCTGTTCCGCGAGACGGGCGACCGCTACGGCGAGGCGGTCCAGCTCACCTACTTCGGCGTCGGGCACCGCATGGCCGGCGAGCTCGACGCCTCGGTCGCGGCCCACCTGGCCGCCCTGGAGCTCATGCGCGCCGAGGGCGACCCGAGCGGCGAGGCCGACGTGCTGAACAACCTCGGCATCAGCCACCAGCGGCTCGGCCGGCCCGACGAGTCCCTCGACTGCCACGAGCAGGCGCTGCGGCTGTACCGTTCGGTCGGCGAACGAGCCGGCGAGGCCGACGCGCTCAACAACCTGGGCCTGGCCCTGCGCGAGCTCGGACGGTTCGCCGAGGCCGTCGAGCACCACCGCCGCGCCCTCGCCGTGTGCCGCGCCATCGGCGAGCAGCCCCTGAGCATCGAGGTGCTCAACGGCCTGGGCGCCGCGGCCCGGGCCGCCGGCGACCCCGACACGGCCCGGGCGAGCCACGCCGAGGCCCTGGACCTTGCCCGCGGCCTCGGTGACCGGCACGAGCAAGCCGTCGCGCACGACGGCCTGGCCGCGCTGTCCTCGGCCGCGGGCGACCGCGACCAGGCCGTGCGCCATTGGCGGCACGCCCTGGCCATCTATAAGGACCTCGCACTGCCCGACGCCGAGCGAGTCGCCGCCGCCGTGCAGAACCTGACTTCCTGAACCGGCGTATGCGTGACGCCGGTTCCCCCGTTGCCGACGATCATCGCCGCCCGCCCCTAAGGCCCGCTCAAGAAACGCTCAATGCCGGGCTTGGCAACCGGAACCCGGTTCCGTATGGTTAACGGAACCGGGTTCCGTATGTTGTCGAGGGAGGCCGCCCGTGGTGAGCTTCGGGATCATGACCGCGCCCATGCAGGTCGAGTACGCCGACATCGTGCGCGTCTGGCGGGAGGCCGACGCGGTGGAGCAGATCGAGCACGCCTGGCTGTTCGACCACCTCATGCCGATCGGGGGCGATCCCGCCGGGCCGATCTTCGAGGGCTGGACGCTGCTCTCGGCGCTCGCCGCCCAGACCGGCCGGCTGCGCCTCGGGCTGCTCGTCACCAGCAACCGGTTCCGGCCGCCCGCGATGCTCGCGAAGATCGCCGCCACCGTCGACGTCGTGGCCGGCGGCCGGCTCGACTTCGGCATCGGGGTCGGGTCGCGGCCCGGGCATCCGCTCGCGCGGCGCGAGTACGACGGCAACGGGCTGCCGTACCTCGACGCCGCCGACGCCACCGAGCGGCTCGACGAGGCCTGCACGGTCATCCGGCGCCTGTGGACCGAGGACGAGCCGTTCGACTTCGCCGGGCGGCACGTCACGCTCACGGGCGCGTTCGGCAACCCCAAGCCCGTGCAGCGGCCGCATCCGCCGATCCTCGTCGGCGGCCGGGCGAGGGCGACGCTGCGGCAGGTCGCCCGGCACGCCGACATCTGGAACATCCCCGGCGGCGACCTCGGCGACTGCGTGCGGCGCAGCGCGATGCTCGACGGGTACTGCGCCGAGATCGGCCGCGACCCGGCCGAGATCACGCGCTCGATGCACCTGTCCGTCGAGTCCTACGAGCGGCCCGAGCCCACCCGCGAGGCGATCGCGGCGGCCGTCGCGGCCGGGTTCGGGCACATCATCCTCGGCCTGCCCGCGCCCTACCCGCCCGGCGTGGCCCGGTGGGTCGCCGACGAGCTCGTCACCGGCTCGACCGCGCGTCCCGCCGCGACTTGATCAGCGAGGCGACCGTGGTGACGGTCAGGGTGCCGATGATGACGCCGAGGGAGAGCGGGATGCCGATGTGCGGCGCCCACCGCACCGGGTGGCCGCCGTTGACGAACGGCAGGGAGTTGTCCGCGAGCGCCTCGAGGAAGAGTTTCACGCCGATGAAGCCCAGGACCACGGCCAGGCCCAGCGACAGGTAGACGAGGCGGTCGAGGAGGCCGCCGATCAGGAAGTACAGCTGCCGCAGCCCCATCAGCGCGAACACGTTGGCCGTGAAGACCAGGTAGGGCTCGGCGGTGAGCCCGAACACGGCCGGGATGGAGTCGAGCGCGAAGATCAGGTCGGTCGTGCCGATCGCGATGAGCACCACGAAGGACGGCCCGATGAGCCGGCGCGACCAGCGCACCAGCGGGTTCTCCTGGAACTCCTCGTCGTCGGGCTCACCCTGGGTGGCCATCTTCACCGCGGTGTAGACCAGGAACAGGCTGAAGATGTAGAACACCCACGAGAAGCGGCTGATCGCGGCCGCCCCGGCGGCGATGAACGCGCCGCGCAGCACGAGGGCGAGCACGATGCCGACCATGAGCACCCGCTGCTGCTGCGCCCGCGGCACCCGGAACCGGCCGAGGATGATCACGAAGACGATGAGGTTGTCGGCCGACAGGCTGTACTCCGTCAACCAGCCCGCGTAGAACGCCCCGCCCGCGTCGCGGCCCCACATCGACAGCACGAACAGGCCGAAGAGCAGGGCGAGCAGGACGTAGACGCTGACCCAGGCGGCGGACTCGCGCATCGACGGCTCATGGGGCCGCCGGCCGACGATGGCGAGATCGATCAGCAGCATCACGCCCACGCCGGCCAGCGTCGCGGCCCAGACCCAGGCGGAGACGGTCACGACCGACCACCTTACCGCGCGGGGTCTATCGAGGACGGTAAGCCTTCAGGAACACCTCGACGCCGCCGGTTGCGAGGCGCTCGATCTCGGCGTCGTCGGGCGCGACGGTCCCGTACCACGAGTGGTTGTGCACCCGCCCGGTCACCAGCACGCCGAGGAACTCCGCGGCCTCGGCGATCATGAGCCGGAGCAGGGCCGAGCGCTGCGGCGAACGGGCGACCTCGGTCGCGAACGCGCGCCCGAACGCGACGAGCGCCTCCTCGGGATCCTCCGCGGCGCCCTGATGCTGATCCCCCTCTACCCACCAGTCCGCGGTCTCCCGCACGCCCTTGGTGTAGCCGATGAAGGGCTCACGCCTCCCGGTACCGCATCCCGCACTAATGCAGATTGCCGTAGCAGGTGCGGAATCTCTGCTTGACGCCACTGGAACGGCGTTCCAGAATGGCCTTGGAACGACGTTCCAGCAGGAAGGAGCCTGCGATGGTGACGATCATCGGCGCGGGTCTGGGTGGACTCACGCTCGCCCGCGTGCTGCACGTCCACGGCATCCCGGCGACCGTCTACGAGGCCGAGGCCTCGCCGACCGCCCGCACCCAGGGCGGCATGCTCGACATCCACGAGCACAACGGGCAGGTCGCGCTGCGGGCGGCCGGGCTGACGGAGGAGTTCCGCGGCCTCGTGCTGGAGGGGCGCGAGGCCACGCGCATCCTGAGCCGGGACGGGACCGTCCTGCTCGACCAGCCCGACGACGGCACCGGCGGCCGGCCCGAGGTGCAGCGCGGCGAGCTGCGCCGGACGCTGCTCGACGCGCTCCCGGCCGGCACCGTGCGCTGGGGGCACAAGGTCACCGGCGTGCGGGCCCTCGGCGACGGGCGCCACGAGATCGCGTTCGCCGACGGCTCCACCGACGTCGCGACCCTGCTCGTCGGCGCGGACGGCGCCTGGTCGCGGGTGCGCCCGGTGCTGTCCGGCAGCACACCCGCCTACACCGGCCTGTCCTTCGTCGAGACGTACCTGTTCGACGCCGACGTCCGCCACCCGGCCACCGCGAAGACCGTCGGCGGCGGGTCGATGCTCGCCGTCGAGCCGGGCAAGGGCATCCAGGCGCACCGCGAGACCGGCGCGACCCTGCACACCTACGTGGCGCTGTCCAAGCCGCAGGAGTGGTTCGCCGCCATCGACTTCACCGACTCGGCCGCGGCCTCGGCGCGCGTCGCGCGGGAGTTCGAGGGCTGGGCCCCGGAGCTCACCGCGCTGATCACCGACGGCGAGACCCCGCCGGTCCTGCGCCCGATCAACGCGCTGCCGATCGGGCACCGGTGGGACCGGGTGCCCGGCGTGACCCTGCTCGGCGACGCCGCGCACCTGTCGCCGCCGAACGGCGAGGGCGCCAACCTGGCCATGCTCGACGGTGCGGAGCTCGGCGAGGCGATCGCCGCGCATCCGGGCGAACCCGAGGCCGCGCTCGCCGCCTACGAGCGGGACCTGTTCCCGCGCGGCCACGACGAGGGCGCCGAGGCCTGGCGCGACTTCGAGCTCATCTTCGGCGACAGCGCGCCCGGCGGCGTGCTCTCCCTCTTTCGCGGGGAATAGGGCATGATTCCACGCCGTGACTCCGGATCGCCTGTGGCGTTGGATCGGCCGCTCGTCGCACCGCCTGGCCCTGCGGCACAGCCGTAGCGCGTTCGAGGCACAGCTCGGCGGCCGCCCGGGCGGCACCGCGGCGTCGGCGCTGCTCACCGTCATGAGCCTGGTGCTGTACGCGCTGATCGCCGCGATTTTGGCCCTCGGCCTGTGGCTGAGCAGCCTGTCGTTCCCCGGCTTCGGCCTCGTGCCGGGCGTGGTCCTGATCGCCATGGCGGTGGAGCTGCGGCCGCGGTTCGGGCGGGTGCCGAAGTACGCGACCGAGGTCACCCCGGCCGCCGCCCCCGAGCTGCACCGGCTGGTCGGTCAGGTGGCGGCGGCGCTGGGCGCCCCGGTGCCCGCCGTCCACGTCGAGGAGGACGTGTTCAACGCGAGCGCCACCGCGGTCGGGCTGCGCCGCCGGCCCGTGCTGGTGCTCGGCCTGCCGCTGTGGAACGCGCTCTCGGCCCAGCAGCGGGTCGCCCTCCTCGGCCACGAGCTCGGGCACTTCGTCAACGGCGACCCGCGCCGCGGCCTGCTGGTGCAGCCGGCGGTCATCGCGCTGCAGCGGGTCGACGAGTGGCTCGTGCCGGTGCGCATGGGCACGGCCTCGATCGCCACGCGGATCGTGATGGCGCTCGTGACCGGCGTGCTGCGGGCCGCGATCCTGCCGTTCCGCCTCGGCATGGCGCTGCTCGCGGTGCGCGACGGGCAGCGGGCCGAGTACCGGGCCGACCGGCTCGCCGCGACCGTGGCCGGGCGGGTCGCGGCGGCCGAGCTGTTCGACGTGCTGCTGCTGAGCGACAGCGTCCTGATGCTCATCAAGCGCAACGCCCGCGCCGGGCGGCCCCTCGCGGAGTGGCCGGAGTCGATCGCCAAGCTCCTCGTCGAGGTCGGGCCCAACCTGCCGGCCCGTCGGGAGGCGTCGCTGGAGCGGGTCTCGCTGTTCGACTCGCACCCGCCGAACGGCCTGCGGTCGCGGGCCATGGAGGCGCTGGGCGGCGAGTCGGCCGCGGTCGTCGTGTCGTCGGCGCAGAACGAGCGCATCGACGCGGAGCTGGCCGAGTCCAGCGCACGCTCGGCCCGCACCCTCAAGCTGCTCTGACTCAGCCCCCGGGCCGCACCAGGCCGCATTCGTAGGCGAACACGACGGCCTGCACGCGGTCGCGGAGCCCGAGCTTGGCCAGCATCCGCGTGACGTGCGTCTTCACCGTGGGCTCGCTGAGGTACAGCTGCGCCCCGATCTCGGCGTTGGAGCGCCCCCGCGCGATCAGCCCGAGCACCTCCAGCTCGCGCGGGGTGAGCGTCTCGAGCCCGGCGGGCCGTGCGGCGCCCGGCCGCGGCCGACGGACGTACTCCTCGATCATCCGCCGCGTGATCTCGGGCGCCAGCAGCGCCTCGCCCGCCGCGACGGTCCGCACCGCCCCGGCCAACTCCCGCGGCGGTGCGCTCTTGAGCAGGAAACCGCTCGCCCCGGCCCGCAGCGCCTGGTACACGTACTCGTCCTCGTCGAACGTGGTGAGCATGAGCACCCGGGCCCGGCTGCGCCCGCCCGCGAGCAGGCGCCGGGTCGCCTCGATGCCGTCCAGCCGGGGCATGCGGATGTCCATCAGGATCACGTCGGGCGCCAGCGTGAGGGCCAGCGACACCGCCTCGGCCCCGTCGGCCGCCTCGCCGGCCACGTCGATGTCGTCCTGCCCGTCGAGGATCGAGCGGAAGCCGCCCCGCACGAGGGCCTGGTCGTCGGCGAGCAGCACGCGGATCACCGGGGTACCGCCGGCAGCGGCAGCCGCGCGCGGACCGTGAAACCGGCCCCGGGCTCGGCCGCCGTCTCCAGTGAGCCGCCGTAGAGCCCGACGCGCTCGCGCATGCCGATCAGCCCGTGCCCGACCCGGTTCTCGGGCGCCGAGCCGGTGCCGCCCGCGCGCCCGGCGTCGTGGACGCGCACCTGCACGCCCTGCTCGTCGTAGCGCAGCAGCACCCGGGCGGTGGTCGGCGCGGCGTGCTTGAGGGCGTTGGTGAGCGCCTCCTGCACGATGCGGTACACGGTCAGCTCCACCCCCGGCGGCAGCGCCCGCGGCTCGCCCTCCACCACGAGCTCGACCGGCAGCCCGATGCCCGCCATGTGCTCGACGAGCGCGGCCAGGTCGCCGGTGCCGGGCTGCGGCGCGAGCGCGAGGCGGGCCCGTTCGCCGCGCAGCAGCCCGAGCATCCGCCCGAGCTCGGCGACCGCCTCCTGCCCGGTCTCCTGCACCGACCGCAGCGGCGCCCGCGCGCGCTGCGGGTCGCGGTCGAGCAGGTCCTCCGCCGCGCCCGCCTGCACCACCATGACGCTCACGCAGTGGGCCACGATGTCGTGCAGCTCGCGGGCGATGCGGGCGCGCTCGTCGGCCACCGCGGCCGCGATCGCCGTGTCCCGCTCGGCCTCGAGCCGCAGCGCGCGGGCGCGGTCGTCGGAGTGGCTGCGCGCCCGGGCCCGCAGGACCCGCCCGGCGACCAGGCAGGCGGCCAGCGGGACCGCCACGAACGGAACGTTCCCCGCCGTCCCCGACTCCGGGTTGCGCACGAACACGACCACCAGCCCGGCGGCGATCGCGCCGCCGCCGGCGAGCGCCCGGACCCGGTCGGCGTGCCGGGCGACCGAGTAGGCCGCGATCAGGATCGGCAGGAAGTCGCCCCAGATCGTGACGGTCAGCGGCGCCGCGAGCATCGGGCCGCCGACCGCGACCGCGACGGTGACCGCGGTGCCCAGGGGCGCGATCCGCCGCAGCGCGAGCACCGCGGTGGCCACCAGGGTCACGGCGACGACGACCGGCCGCGGGCCGTACGGCGTCGAGTTGTCGAGCCCGAGCGCGAGGTCGATCTGGGCGAACGCCGTGACCACGAGCGCGAACAGCGCATCGAACAGCACACGGGCACCGTAACGGCGGCGGCGGCCCGCACACGTCATCCGGAGGTCGCAATTCCCGGCCGGGCTTCGCGACCCGGGGACGACGACGCCGGCGGCCGCCGGGCCCGACGCTGTGGGCCGGCCCGAAACCGCTGGAGGACACCATGACCCTGAACACGACCGTAGCCACGACCGCGAACACGACCCTGAACCTGAGGCGCCCGGCCGGCTGGGCGCTCATCGCCGGCCCGATCGTCGCCATGCTCGGCTACCTGGCCGCCAACCTGCTCGCGCCGGGCACTGGCGAGGAGGTGTACCGCTACCACCTCTGGCCCCTGTTCGAGGGGATCGCGCTCGTCGGCGACGTCGTGGTCGCGCTCGGGCTGCCGGTGCTGCTCACCTTCGCCGGCCGGGCGCCGCGGCTGCACCTCGCCGGCTACGTCGGCATCTTCGCGGCCCTGGTCATGCTCAACCTGGGGGAGGGCACGACGGAGGCGTTCGTGAAGCCGTACCTCGTCGCGCACGGCGGCCTGCCCGCGCAGGAGCCGGCCGGGTTCGCCGCGTTCGAGGGCATCGCCCTGCTGGCCCTCGTGGCCGGCTCGCTCTGCCTCGGCATCGCGATCCTGCGCGCCCGCGTCCTGCCCTGGTGGATCGGGGTGGCGGTGATCGTCTCGTGCGTGCTCGGCGCGCTGGGCCTGCCCGGCGCCTGGTTCCTGCTGCCCGACGGGCTCTTCTTCGCCGCCCTGTTCGCGATCGGCCTCTTCGCCGTGCGCGGCGGGCCTCGGGGCGATGGCGCGGCTGACGCCGTCGCGTAGGAGGGTGCGCTCATCGCCGTGCGCGGCGGCTCACGGGGCGATGGCGCGGCTGACGCTGTCGTGCAGGAGGCGCGCTCATCGTCGTGCGGGGCGGCTCAGGGGGCGATGGCGCGGCTGACGCTGTCGTGCAGGAGGGCGCGGCGGCGGTCGTGGTCCTCGGCCGGGTCCGAGGCGGCCGCGGTGAACACGCCGCTGGCCGGGGACCAGGCGCACGACAGCGCGATGACCATGACCAGCAGGTCGAACGGGTCGCCGGGGCGGATCCTCCCGGCGGCCTGGGCGGCGGCCACGGCGTCGACCTTGCGGCGGTGGTCGGCGTCGCTCAGCAGCGGGCCGGTGGGGCGGCGCTCGAGGCGGATCCAGGTGACGAGCCGCACGAGACCGGGGTGCTCGAGGTACTCGTCGTACATCCGCACGGCCCAGCCCGGCAGGTCCTCGGCGTCGAACGGCACCGCGTCGGTGATCCGGTCGACCGAGTCCGCGACGACCGCGTCGAAGAGGCCGTCCTTGCCGCCGAAGTAGGCGTAGAGCTGCGCCTTGTTCGTGCGCGCGGCCTGGATGATCCGGTCGACGCGCGCGCCCGCGATGCCGCGCTCGGCGAACTCCTCGGCCGCCGCGTCCAGGATGCGGCGGCTCGTCGCGGTCCCGCGCGCGGTCGAGGGCAGCTCCGGCATGCGGCCCAGCCTAGCAAACAGACTGGTTGGTCTGTTACGGTCGCGACAGACCGAACAGTCTGTTTGTTTAGGGAGCATCCATGCGTACGACCACGGCCTGGCAGAGCACCAACGGCTCCACGGCGCTGGAGCGGGTGCCGATCGAGCGCCGCGACCTGCGGCCCGACGACATCGCCGTGCGCGTCGACTTCTGCGGCGTCTGCCACAGCGACCTGCACGCCATCCACCGCGGCGGCGCGCCCCTGGTGCCGGGGCACGAGTTCACCGGTACCGTCGCCGAAACCGGCTCCGCGGTGACCCGCTTCGCGGCCGGGGACCGGGTCGCGGTCGGCACGATCGTCGACTCCTGCGGGCGGTGCCCGATGTGCCGGGCCGGCCAGGAGAACTACTGCCACGAGTTCCCGGCGCTCACCTACGGCGGGAAGGCGGGGGCGTTCGGCGGCTACAGCCGCGAGTACGTCCTGCGCGAGACCTTCGCCTACCCGCTGCCCGCCGGCCTCGACCCGGCCGCCGCCGCGCCGCTCATGTGCGCCGGGATCACGGTGTGGGAGCCGCTGCGCGCGGCCGGCGTCGGGCCCGGCAGCCGTGTCGCCGTCGCCGGGCTCGGCGGGCTCGGGCACCTCGCGGTCAAGCTCGCCGCCGCCCTCGGCGCCGAGGTCACCGTGCTCAGCCGCACCCCGGGCAAGGCCGCCGACGCCCGCGCCCTCGGGGCCGGGGACCTGCTGCTCACCACCGACGAGGAGGGGATGCGTGGCGCCCGCGACCGGTTCGACCTGGTGCTGGACACCATCTCCGCGCCGCACGAGCTGTCCCCGCTGCTGCGGCTCGTGGCGCTGGACGGGACGCTGAGCCTGCTGGGGTACCTCGCGCAGATCCCCGTCAACGCGATGGACCTGCTGATGGGGCGTAAGAAGCTGTCCTCGTCCGGCACCGGCGGCACCCGGGGCACGGCCGAGCTGCTCGAGTTCTGCGCCGCCCGCGGGATCACGGCCGACATCGAGCTGCTCCCGTCCGGCCGCGTCGCGGAGGCGCTCACGCGGCTGGAGCGGGGCGACGTGCGGTACCGCTTCGTCCTCGACCTGTCCGACTTGGACTGAGGGCGTGGACTGAAGACTTTGGACTGAGGGGCTACAGCCAGACCGTTGCGAGCCAGACGGCCACGCCCGCGGCGACCAGCAGCCCGATGTTGAGCCCGATCAGGCGGGCCTCGCCCTGGGACACGTGCGTCACGATGCCGCCGACCTGGATCAGCACCAGCCCGGCCGCCGCGGCGATCGCGAGCCCCGGTGCGATCCCGGTCAGCGGCGGCAGGATCAGCCCGAGCACGCCGGCGATCTCCAGCGCGCCGATGGTGCGCACGAGCGGCATCGGCATGGTGTCGACCCAGCCCATCATCGGCTGGAGCCGCTCCTTGCTCTGGACGGCCTTCTTGCCGCCGGCGTAGAGGTAGAACAGTGCGAGCAGTCCGGCGACGATCCAGTACGCGAGCTCCATGACGGCCTCCACCAGGATGGTTCCTGTTCGTAAGGAGCCCCATGATGCGTCACTATCGGAGGGCGTACAAAAGGCACACGCGTGTGCGTGAGGCACAAGGAGCTGTCGTGGACGAGTACTTCCACCCGTGCATGATCCGCGGCGACGGCGGCCGCGCGATCCGCGCCATCCTGGACCACATCTGCAACAAGTGGACGCTGCTCGTGGTGGCGACCCTCGACCGGAGCACGCTGCGCTTCACCGACCTGCACCAGCAGATCCCGGGCATCTCCCAGCGCATGCTGACCCTGACCCTGCGCCACCTGGAGCGCGACGGGCTGGTCACGCGCGTGGTGCACGCGGAGGTGCCGCCGCGGGTGGAGTACACCCTGACCGCCATGGGCCGAAGCCTGCTGCCGCCGGCCCTCGCGCTCGCGGGCTGGGCGATGGAGCACGTCCCGCACATCGAGGCCAGCCGAGCCGCCTACGAGAACCGGACCGGCTGATCGACCGGCTGACTGGGCCCGCTTCTACCCCAGCGCGGCGGTGAGGTCGACCTCGACCAGCTGCCCGCGGTAGCCGAGGGCGGCCACGCCCAGCAGCGTGCTCGCGGACGTGAAGGCCGGGCCCAGCGGCGATCCGGTCAGCCGCCGCCACACCGCCGCCAGGACCTCGCTGTCGTCGCTGACCACGTAGATGACGGAGCGCACCACGTCGGCGGGCGCGGCCCCGGCCGCGGCGAGCACCGTGAGGCAGTTCGCGATCACCTGGTCGGTCTGGGCGTCGACGTCGCCGGGCGCGCCGACCACCTCGCCGGCGAGGTCGAGCGGGCACTGCCCGGCGAGGTGCGCGAGCCGGCCCGCCTCGGAGATCGTGATGTGGCTGTAGCCGGCCGTGGCGTGCACGCCGGGTGGGTTCGAGCGCCGCATGCGCCGAGTATGCGTCACACCCCGTCGCGCGGTGTCCGTGTTTTCAGGGTCTTCAGGACGTCGTCACCGGTGCTGCGCACGTGCGCGCGGGCGATCCGCGCGGCCTCGGCCGCGTCCCGGCGGCGGATCGCGTCGACCAGGGCGGTGTGCTCGCGCAGCGACGAGACCGCCCGGTGCGGGGCGACCGTCGAGAAGTAGAAGCGGGCGCGCAGGCTCAGCACCCGCACGAAGCCGCTCATCAACTCGTTCTGCGAGCACTCGGCGACGAGCACGTGGAAGCGCGCGTTGATGCGGGCGAGCTCGACGGGATCGCCGGTCGCGGCCTGCTCGGCCAGCATCGCGTCGAGCGCGGCGAGCTGGGCCGGGCCGCGGCGCTCGGCGGCCAGCGCGGCGGACTGCGACTCCAGCAGCTGCCGCGTCTCGAACAGGTCGGCCAGCTCGTGCTCGCTGCGCTCGCGCACGAACGCGCCCGCGTGCGGGCGCTGCTCGATCCAGCCGTCGGCGGCCAGGGAGCGCAGGGCCTCGCGGACCGGGATGTGGCTCACGCCGAGCTGCTTGGCGAGGCTGTCGGCGTTGAGGTGCGCGCCGGGCGGCAGCACCGACTCCAGGATCGCCTCCTGCAGCACCTGCCGGACCCGGTCGCCGGTGTGGCCGGTGCGCCGGCCGTCGGGCAGCGGCGGCAGACCTTCGATCGTCACGGCGCAATCCTATACGAGCCCGATCAACGAAACCCGTTACGGCCGATTCACGTGCGTGAAACAACCGGGCGATCCTATAGGAACCGTGTACGGGACAACCCAAGTGGACGCCGCACCGGCGCTGCTCTCGGTGCGGGGCCTGACCTGCCGCTTCGGCGAGGTGCTGGCCAACGACGCGGTCGACTTCGACGTCGCCGCCGGTGAGGTGCACGCGGTGCTCGGGGAGAACGGCGCCGGCAAGAGCACCCTCATGAAGCTCATCTACGGTGTGTACCGGCCGCACGCGGGCGAGCTGTTCATCGACGGCGCCCCGGCCCGCATCGACTCCCCGGCCGCGGCGCGCACCGCCGGCATCGGCATGGTGTTCCAGGACCTGCGGCTCGTCCCGGCGTTCACGGTCGCCGAGAACATCGCCCTCGCCCTGCCCCTGCGCGGGATCCGGCTCGACCGGCGCCGCCTGGCCCGCCGCATCGAGGAGGCGGCCGAGCGGTACGGCCTGCCGGTCCGCCCCGATCGTCTCGTGCGCGACCTGTCGATCGGGGAGCGCCAGCGCGTCGAGATCCTCAAGGCGCTCATGACCGGCGCCCGCCTGCTCATCCTGGACGAGCCGACGAGCGTCCTGGCCCCGCAGGAGGTCGACGCGCTCTTCGCGGCCGTCGGCGCGCTGCGGGCGGGCGGGCTGTCGATCGTCATCATCACCCACAAGCTCGGCGAGGCCCGGGCCGTCGCCGACCGGGTCACCGTGCTGCGCGGCGGGAAGGTGGTGCTGCGCAACGCCGACCCGGCCGCGCACACCGACGCCGACCTGGTCGAGGCGATGGTCGGGCGATCGGTACCGCCCCTGCGCGAGCACCGCCCGCCCCCGCCCGGCGACGCCGAACCCGTCGTGGTGCTCGAGGGCGTGAGCGCGGGCGCGCTGCGTGAGGTCGTCCTCGCCGTCGCCGCGGGCGAGCTCGTCGGCGTGGCCGGGGTCGCCGGCAGCGGCCAGCGCGAGCTGTGTGAGGTGATCCTCGGCCAGCGCCCGGCAGCGGCCGGCACCGTCCGGCTCGGCGGGCGCGAGCTGCGCCGCGGCGACCCGCGCGAGGCCATCGCCGCGGGCGCGGCCGGGGTGCCGGAGGACCCGATCGCCGACGCGGTCGTGCCCGGCCTCAGCATCGACGAGCACCTGGCCCTGGCCGACCTGCGGGCCGTGCGGCGGCGGCTGGGCATCGACTGGAAGCGGGTCCGGGCCGAGTCCGCGCAACGGGACCGCGACGCCGGGCTGCGCATGGCCCCGGGCCATCGCGTGATGGCCGAGCTCTCCGGCGGCAACATCCAGCGGGTCGTGCTCACCCGCGCCCTGGCCCGGCCCGCGGCCGTGGTCGTGGCCGCCTACCCCAGCCGGGGCCTCGACGTCGCCACCACCCGCCGCACCCAGGAGCTGCTGCTCGAACAGCGGGACCGGGGGGCCGCGGTGCTGGTCGTGTCCGAGGACCTCGACGAGCTGATGGCCATCGCCGACCGCATCGCCGTGCTCCACGACGGGCGGCTGGCGGGCGTCGTGCGGCCGGCCGAGACCGACCGGCAGGCGATCGGCGCGCTCATGGTGGGCGGCCCGGCATGAACCGGGCCGTCACGAAGTGGCTCGTCGCCGTCGTGGCCGCGCCCGTCATCTTCGGCGCGTTCGTCGCGGCTCGCGGCGTCGAGCCCTTCTCGATGTACCGCGACATGCTCACCTCCCTCGTGGACCCCGCGCAGGCCGAGACCGTGCTGGTGCGCTTCGCCGTGCTGCTGCTCGCGGGCCTCGCGGTCGCGGTGCCGGCCCGGGCCGGGCTGCTCAACGTCGGCGGCGAGGGCCAGATCGTGGCCGGGGCCGTCGGCGCCGCCGGGATCGGGCTGCTCACCGACCGGCACCTGCCCGGCGGGGCCGTCCTCGCGCTCATGGTCCCCGCGGCGATGCTGGCCGGCGCCGCCTGGGCGGGGCTGGCCGCCCTGCTGCGCATCGGCGTGCAGGTCAACGAGGCGATCAGCACGCTGCTTCAACTTCGTCGCCGTCGACCTCATGCTCGGCCTGATCTACGCGCCGTGGAAGGACGCCTCCGGCTTCGGCCAGCCGTCGTCGCGCCCGCTGCCCGGCACCGCCCGGCTCCCGCTGCTGGCGAACACCACCGTCAACGCCGGCATCGTGCTCGCGCTCGCCGCGCTGGCCGCGGTCTGGTGGGCGCTCAACCGCACGGCGTGGGGCTTCCGGCTGCGGGTCGTCGGCGGCAACCCGGAGGCGGCGCGGCGGGCCGGGCTGCGCGTCGGGCCGCTGCTGCTCGGCGCGATGCTCGCCGGCGGGGCCCTCGCCGGCCTGGCCGGCCTGCTGCACTTCGCCGGCACCGAGTTCAAGCTGCGGCCCGGCATGACGACGGGCTTCGGCTACGTCGGCTTCCTCGCCTCCTGGCTGGCCCTGCACCGGCCGCTGCGGGTGGCCGCCGCGGCGCTGCTGCTGGCCGCGATCGCGATGGCGGGCGACAGCCTGCAGATCGACGCGGGCCTCCCGGCCGCCTCGGTGAACGTGTTGATGGCCGTGGTGCTCCTGGTCGCCCTCGGCACCAGGTGGAAGGCGAAGGAGACCGCAGCATGAGCCTCGTCATCGACGTCGCCACCGGGGCCGTCCGGGGCGGCACCTCCATCCTCTTCGTCGCGCTCGGCGAGACCATCGCCGAGCGGGCCGGGGTCGTCAACCTCGGCGCCGAGGGCAGCATGCTCACCGGCGCCCTCGCCGCCTACGCGGTCACCGCCGAGACCGGCGACCCGCTGCTCGGCGCCGCGGCCGGGGCGGCCGCCGGGGCCCTGCTCGCCCTCGTGCACGCCGTGCTCGTGCTGTCCCGCGGCGCCAACCAGCTCGCCAACGGCCTCGTGGTGCTCTTCCTCGGGCTCGGGCTCACGTCGCTGTTCGGCGCGGCGTACGTCGGCCGCTCCATCACCACCTTCGAGCCCTACGCCGTGCCGCTGCTGTCGGACATCCCGGTGCTCGGCCCGGTGCTCTTCGACCACGACCCGCTCACCTACGCCTCCTACCTCATCGCGCCGGCGATGTGGTGGCTGCTGTACCGCAGCCGCTGGGGCCTGGCCCTGCGCGCCGCCGGGGAGCGGCCCGAGGTGCTGCGGACCTACGGCCGCTCGCCCCTGCTCGTGCGCTACCTCGCGGTCGTGGCGGGCGGCCTGCTCGCCGGGGTCGGCGGCGCCCAGCTGTCCACCGCCTACGCCAACGCCTGGTTCGAGAACATGACGGCCGGGCGCGGGTTCATCGCGGTCTCGCTGGTCATCTTCGCCGCCTGGCACCCGCTGCGGGCGGTCGCCGGCGCGTACCTCTTCGGCGCCGCCCTCGCCCTCTCCCCGGCGCTGCAGGCCCGCGGCATCGGCCTCAACCAGTTCGTCCTCGACGCACTGCCCTACCTGGTCACCCTGATCGCGCTGGTCGTGCTCGGCCGGCGCCGCGGCAACACCGCACCCGAGTCCCTCGCGAAGGTCTTCGACATGACGGGAAGGTCCACATGAGACGGTTACTGATCCCGGCGGCCGCGCTGGCGCTGCTGGCCGCGTGCTCCACGAACACCGGCGCCACCCCGGCCGCGGCGGAGGGCTCCGCGCCCGGCGCCGGCAGCACCAAGATCGGCTTCATCTTCGTCGGGCCGAAGGACGACTACGGCTACAACCAGGCCGCCTACCAGGGCAGCCAGGCCGTGGCCAAGGCCTACCCGGGCCTCGAGGTGCTCACCGCCGAGAACGTGCCCGAGGACGACAACGCCACCCGCATCATGGAGGGCATGATCCGCAAGGGCGCGAAGATCATTTTCGCGACGTCGTACGGCCACAAGGACCCGGCCCTGAAGGTCGCCGCGGCCCACCCGGACGTCGTGGTGGTGCAGCAGGGCAACATCGTCGACGGCACCATGCCCGCGAACTTCGGCACCTACTTCGGCACCGTCTACGAGCCGGTGTACCTCGCCGGGATCGTGGCCGGGAAGACCACCAAGACCGGCAAGCTCGGCTACGTGTACGCCTTCCCGATCTCGCAGACCCTCGACAACATCAACGCCTTCGAGCTCGGCGCGAAGTCGGTGAACCCGCAGGCCAAGACCTACGTCGTGAACACCTCGAACTGGTGCGACCCGGCCAAGCAGGCCGAGGCGGCCAAGAGCCTGCTGGCCCAGGGCGTCGACGTGATCAGCCAGCACCAGGACTGCACCGCGACCGTCATCCGCGCGACCGAGGCCGCGGGCGCGTACTCGGTCGGCTACCACGCCGACGCCAGCGCCCTGGCCCCGAAGGGCTGGCTCACCGGCTCGCAGTGGAACTGGGACCCGCTGTACGTGAAGATCGTCAAGACCGCGCTCGACGGCCGGTTCAGCGGCAGCGAGTTCAACGCGAACTACCGCGTCGGCTACAAGACCGGCGACAACCCGTTCGTGCAGTCGCCCTACGGTCCCGCCGTCGGCGCCGAGACCAAGGCGCTCGTCGACGCGGCCAAGGCGAGGATCGGCAAGGACGGCTCGCCCTTCCTCGGCCCCGTCGCCGACCAGTCCGGCCAGGTGCGCATCGCCGCCGGCACCGTCCCCGACTACAAGACGATCGAGGCCATCGACTACTTCGTCGACGGCGTCGTCGGCAAGATCCCGGCGTCATGATCTGGATCAGCCGCCTGGACCCCGCCGAGGTCCGCGACCGGCAGCGGCTCGCCCCGAGCGGGCCGCTGCACGGGCTGACCTTCGCCGTCAAGGACAACATCGACGTCGAGGGCCTGCCCACGACCGCGGCCTGCCCGGCCCTGGCCGAGCACCCCGCGAAGCAGTCGGCCCCGGCGGTGCGCCGGCTCGAGCAGGCGGGCGCGGTACCGCTGGGCAAGACCAACATGGACCAGTTCGCCACCGGGCTCGTGGGGACCCGCAGCCCGTACGGCGCCTGCCACAGTGTGTTCAGCGCCGAGCACGTCAGCGGCGGCAGCAGCTCCGGCAGCGCGGTCGCGGTCGCGAGCGGCCTGGTGCCCCTCGCGCTCGGCACCGACACCGCCGGCTCGGGCCGCGTCCCGGCCGCGTTCAACGGCATCGTCGGGCTCAAGCCGACCCGCGGCCTGATCTCCACCGCCGGCGTGCTGCCCGCCTGCCGCTCCCTCGACTGCGTCACCACCTTCACCCGCACGGTCGCCGAGGCCCGGGCCGCGCTCGCCGTGCTCGCCGCGCCCGACCCCGCCGACCCCTGGTCGCGCCCGGCCCCGTCCCGGCTCCCGGCCCACGTCGCGGCCCGCCCGCGCCTCATCGGCGTGCCCGCCGGACCGCTCGACCTCGACCCCGAGCACGAGATCGCCTGGCGCGCGGCCCTCGGGCACGCGGCCACGCTCGGACGGCTCGTGCCCGTCGCGATCGAGGACTTCCTCGCCGCGGCGACGCTGCTGTACGGCGGGCCGTGGCTGGCCGAGCGCTGGAACGGCTTCGGCGCGCTGCTGGAGGCGGCCGGGGAGCACGCCGACCCGACCGTCCGCGCCGTGGTGACCCCGGGGCGGGACGTCACCGGCGCCGAGGTCTTCGCGGGCCTGGACCGGCTTGCCGCGTTCCGGCAGGCGACCGAGCCCACCTGGTTCGACGTCGACGCGCTCCTGCTGCCCACGACCCCGGGCCACCCGCGGCGGGCCGACGTGGCCGCCGAGCCGGTCGCGGTGAACGCGCGCCTCGGGACGTACACCAACTTCGTCAACCTGCTCGACCTGTGCGCCGTCGCCGTGCCGGGCCCGCCCCGCGCGGACGGGCTGCCGTTCGGCGTGCAGCTCATCGGCCCCGCCTTCGCCGACCGCCCGCTGCTGGACCTGGCGGCGCGCTGGACCGGCGAAGCGGAGCCGTCGCCCGCCCCGCCGCCGGGCACCACCCTGGTCGCGGTCGCCGGCGCGCACATGTCCGGCCTGCCGCTCAACGGGCAGCTCGCGGGGCTCGGCGCGACCCTCGAGCACCGCGCCCGCACCGGCCCCGGCTACCGCCTGTTCAAGCTGCCCGGCCCCGGCGTCGCGCGCCCCGGCCTCGTGCACACCGGCGACGGCCCGGCCGCCGGGATCGCGGTCGAGGTGTGGCGGCTGCCGCACCAGGCCGTCGGCGCGCTCCTCGACACCGTCCCGGCCCCGCTCGGCCTGGGCCGGGTCCGCCTCGACGACGGCGCCGAGGTGCTCGGCTTCCTGGCCGAGTCCCACGGGGTGCGCGACGCGACGGACGTGAGCGCCTCCGGCGGCTGGCGCCGGGCGTCCCTGGGGGAGCCGGCCGACGAGACCCGGTGGTGAACCGGGCTCGGGAGACGCCCCGCGGTCCCGCGCCCCGCAAGGGTGTATCAAACGCGCTCCTCGGCGATCCGTGAGTCCGGAGACGTCATCGAGGAGGTTCGCCCATGCAGACCGCACGGCTCGGGATCGACTTCGGCACCTCGCACACGGTCGCGGTGCTGTCGCGGCCCGGCGGGCGCGTCGACGCGCTGCTGTTCGAGGCGACGCCGCTGCTGCCGTCCGCGGTGTACCTCGGCGCGGACGGCGGGCTGCTCGTCGGCCGCGACGCCGAGCGCAGCGCGCGGATCGAGCCCAGCGCGTTCGAGCCGCACCCGAAGCGGCGCATCGACGAGGGCAGCGTGCTGCTCGGCGGGCGGGAGGTGCCCGTGCCGCGGCTGATCGAGGCGATCCTGCGCCGGGTCGCCGAGGAGGCCGCCCGGGTGCTGGGCGGGCCGCCGGGCGCCACCGTGCTCACCCACCCCGCCGGCTGGGGCGCGACCCGCCGGGCACTGCTCACCGACGCCGCCGCGGCCGCCGGGCTGCCCGCGGTGAGCCTCGTCGCCGAGCCGGTCGCGGCGGCCATGTACTTCACCCGCGTCCTCGGCCACCGCGTCCCCGACGGGCACGCCGTGGTGGTGTACGACTTCGGCGGTGGCACCTTCGACATCAGCGTCGTGCGCCGCGCCGGCGAGGACTGGCACGTCGCCGCCGCGGCCGGGCTCGACGACGTCGGCGGGATCGACCTCGACGCCGCGATCGTGGACCGGCTCCGGCTGACGATCGCCGCGCGCGGGCCGGAGCTGTGGCAGCGGCTCGACGCGCCGGCGACCGTCGCCGACCGGCGCCACCGCCGGGCGCTGTGGGAGGACGCCCGGTCGACGAAGGAGCTGCTGAGCCGGGCGCCGACGGCGGCGATGGCGGTGCCGCTGCTGGACGTGGACATGTACCTGACGCGGCCCGAGTTCGAGGCGCTGGCCCGGCCCTGGCTCGACCGCACGGTCACGCTGACCACGGCGACCCTGTTCGCCAGCGACGTCACCGCGGCGCGGCTGGCGGGCGTGTTCCTGGTCGGCGGGGGCAGCCGGGTGCCGCTCGTGTCGACGCTGCTGCACCAGGCCCTCGGCATCGCCCCGGTGATCCTGGAGCAGCCGGAGCTGGTCGTGGCCCACGGCAGCCTGCTGCCCGGGCCGCCGGTGCCTCCCGCCGCGGCCCCGGCGCCCCCGGAACCGGAACCCGAACCGGAACCGGAACCCGAACCCGAACCGGAACCCGAACCGGCGGCCCGTCGCGCGTCCTGGTGGGGGCCGGCCGCCTTCGCGGGCGTCGCCGCGATCGGCGCGGTCTCGCTGCTCGTCCGCGACGGTTACGACTCCGGCGCCCCGCCCTTCCTCGCCGGGCTGCTCACCCCGTTGCTGCCCGGGGCCGTGCTGGTCCTGCTGGCCATGGTGATCATCGCGGCCGCCGGCGGCCGGGACGAGGAGCCGTTCGGCCCGGCCGTGCTCGCCGCGGCCGGGGGCGCCGCCGGCGTGCTCGCGCTGGCGCCGGCCCGCGACGCCGCCGACGTGCCGGCGTGGACCTTCATCGGCGTCGCGGTCGTGGTCCTGCTCGACGGACTCCTCGGGATCGCCCGGCCGCCGGGCGCCGGTTCCCGCGCCCGGCTCGCGCGCTGGGCCGTGGCCGGGCTGCTGCTCGTGTTCGCGAGCGACGGCCCGGCCCGGCTGGCCTACCAGGCGTTCGACGGCGACTCCGCGGACACGGTGCAGCCGCTCGCCGGGTTCGTGCGCGCCGACGGCCGGGCCGGCTGGCTGGCCGCCTTCGGCTTCGGCCTGGCCCTGATGCTGGCCGCGGCCCTGTCGGCAGGCGTGGCCCTGCGCCCGGCGGTCGCCCGCCACCCGGCCGCGGGGCGCGTCGGGTCCGCCCTCGTCGCCGGGTGCGGCGCGGTGCTGCTGCTCGACGCGGCCTGGCGGCAGGGCGACGGGCGGATCGCGGCGATCCTGCACGACTGGTACTGGTCGACGTTCGTCCAGCTCGACCGGCACTCGAACGGTCACCCGTGGGTCTGGCTCGCCGTCGCCGTGGCCGCGCTCGCGGGCCTGGCGGTGCCGTCGCTGCTCCGCCGGGCCCGCGCCGAGCCCGGCCGGACGACGGGCTAGACCTGATCGTCGGCCATCATGCCGGCGGGGAGGCCGGCGACCTCGAGCCCGCGCCAGATCGAGCGCGCGCCCGGCCGCTCGTGGTGGCGCCGCAGCCCGGCGATGCCGGTGAGCCAACCGGCCCAGCCCGGGTAGGGCGGGTTGGTGGTGTCGAAGCCGCTGTGCGTCACGGTGAGCCGGGTCTTGCCCTCGGAGCCCTCCAGCTCCCAGGTCTCGGTCATCCCGTCGGCCCACCGCAGGACCGCCCCGCGGCCCGGCTCGAACTCGAGGAACCGGGCCCCGGCCTGGTCCAGCTCGAACCCGCCCATCGCGAACCGGCCGCCGACGTAGGGCTCGACGTCGACGTGGGCGCCGACCCACTGGCGGATCTGCTCCGGCTGGGTCATCGAGGCGAACACCGCGTCCGGCGCCGCGTCGATCACGACCGAGGCGCGCAGCTCGGCGGAGGTGAAGTCGCACCTGGGGGTCAGGTCGCGGCCGTCGAGGTAGTCGGCCAGGTTGGCGATGGCGAGGGTCCAGAAGGTCTGGATCGCGCCGCGGGCGCCGGCGGTGTCGGAGATGACCTCCTGGAAGCTCGGCAGGTCGGTCTGGCTCAGCGTGATCAGGGTGCCGCCGCCGTCTTCGTCCTCGGCGAGGTCGAACTGGGCGGTGGTCTCGACGCCGTCGACGGTCCACGCGAAGCGGATGGTGCTCTCGTCGGCGTGTAGCAGCCGCTGGTGCGGCTCGGCGCCGTCGGGGGTGGTGGGGCCCCAGAACTGGTAGGTGCCGCCGGGCAGGTCGACATTGGCGTGTTCGGTCAGCCAGATGCGTAGAGCGGCGGGATCGGTCAGGGCCTCGTGGGTGGATTTGGGCGGCGCTGCGAGAGCGGCGCGGATGCGCAAGTCAGGTTCGATCATCGGGAGCTTCCTTCGGGTAGCAGGCGACGGCGAGGCGGAAGGCGTCGCCGGTGGCGCCGCCGTGGCGGGTGAAGAGGTCCTGCAGGGTGCGCTGGAGGTCGTCGAGGAAGGCCTGGCGCCGGTCGGGAGCGACGCGGATGTCGCCGGAGATGGCGATGGAGGGCAGGTCGGGCCGGGTCAGGTCGAGCGCGGCGACGTCGGCCTGGACGTCTTCCATCAGGTCGACGAGGTAGCCGAGGCTGAGCTGGTCGCGGGTCTGGCGCAGCCCGATCCGGCCGACCAGGGCCGGGGATAGCCAGTAGGACCGGCCGGCGGCCTGGTAGATGCCCTCGTGGATGCCGCGGACCCGCCGTTCGGCGACCTGCCCGACGAGGCCGGCCTCCAGCAGGCGTTTGACGTGGTAGTAGACCCGCTGCGGGGTCTGGTCGAGCTCGGCCGCCACCTCGGTGCACGACCGGGGCTCGGCGAGCTGCCGCAGCACGTCGATCCGCTGCGGCTTGAGCAGGGCCTCGGCCTGCTCGATGTGCTCGAGGTACACGACGTTTCTCATGGCGAAAACGAGTCTTTACGTAAAAGAAAGTTTTGTCAATCACTCGCCAGCGGCTCGAGCAGCGCGATGGTCGCGTCCTGCGCGAAGTGCCGAGCCCAGTCGAGCGGGGTGGCGCCGAAGCGGCGGTCCCGCAGGTCCGGGTCGGCGCCGAGGTCGAGCAGCCGCCGGACGAGGCCGGCGTCGCCGTTGCCCGCGGCGTGGTGCAGCGCGGTCTCCCAGGCGCCCTCGGCCGGGGCGTCGCCGCGGCCGAACGCGTTGACGTCGAAGCCGAGCCCGGCCAGCAGCGCGACCGTCTCGCCCGGGGCCGATGCGGCGGACGAGCGGCCGGCGGCCCACACGAGCAGCCCGGGGCGGCGGCGCCGGGCCTCGGCCGGGGCGCCGGGGTGCTCGGCGGCGATGCGGTCCACGGCGGCGGCGTCGGCCCGGAACGCGGCGGCGATGAGGTCGTGCGCCGGATCGGGCGCGGGCCGGGGCACGCCCCGCTCGAGGAGGTACGCGGCGATCGCGGCGTCGCCGTAGAGCTCGGCCAGCTCGAGCGGGGTGCGGCCGTCGCCCGGGGCCCAGGGCGGCCCGTCGCCGGTGAACGGCGCCGTGAGGTCCACGCCGTGCTCCGCCAGGAGTCGTACGCGTCCCGCCTGGCGATGCTCGACGGCCCACCGCAGCTGCACGCGCAGCATCTCGGCCGGGGTCGGCAGGGTGTCGATCCGCGCCTTCCAGGGCCCGCCGTCGCCGGTGCCGAGGCCGTGCTCGAAGAGCAGCTCCAGGTGCGAGTCGTCGGGCTCGAACATGCGGTTGTAGAGCGTCTGGGCGTCGTTGGGGTCGGCGCCGGCGCGCAGCAGCAGCGTGCCCAGGGCCTTCCAGTGCGGGTGGGGCGGCTGCCGGACGCGGCCCAGCTCCCCGGCCCCGAAGACCCCGGTCAGGAGGGTGAACGGGGAGGGGAGGCCGTCGAAGAGGTACCCGTCGTCCGGGTCGGCCCCGGCGTCGAGCAGCAACCGGGCGACCGTCAGCACCCGCTCCGCCTCGACGCCGGGGTCGGCCCGGGAGTACACGAGGCAGAACAGCGGCCGCCAGCGCAGCGGCCCGCCGGGCGCCGACGCGAGGCCGGGCCGCTCGGCGAGCAGCCGGGCGACGTCGTCCGGGCGGGCGGCGGCGGCCGCGGCCCAGATGCTGCCGGCGGTGAGATCGGGGTGCCGGCGCAGCAACCCGCGCGCCTGTGCCCAGCGCTCGGGACCGTCCTCGCGCGAGTACGTCAGGCAGGCCAGCCGGCAGAACTCGTCGGCGGGGTCGGGCGCCGGCGCCGCGCCGAGCGCGGTGTCCCAGCCGTGCTCGGCGACGGTCCGGAGGTACCGGGTGAGGCGGGGCCAGCTCGCGAACCCGTATTCGCGGGCGATCACGAGCTGGGCCGCGCTCAGCGGCAGGGCCGGGCCGGCGGGCGGCGCGGGGTGGCCGCGGGCGATCCGCGCGACGGCGTCGGCCTTGCCCGCGCGCGCGGCCCGCTGCAGGGTGCGGGCCTGGCGGCGGAAGTGCTCCAGGTTGGGGCGTTCGGGCATGCCTCGGGTCGGCACGGCGGCCTCCTCTCGTGTGCCTGTGTCCGCTCGTCAGGCCGAAAGGAGAACGATGGTGACGCATGCCGCGCATCGCCAGGTGGGCTGAGCCCATTCCCGCGGACCGGCGGCGCCCTGGAAGCCGTCCGCCATGCTACCGGGCTTGACCCTATGTAGAGCGGCGATATAGTGACGTCCATGCGCATCACCGTGCCGACGGCGCGAGTGCTGGCGGCCCTGCTCGCCGCGCCCGAGGACGATCACTACGGCCTCGAGCTCATGCGGGCCGCGGGGCTGGCCAGCGGGACCCTCTACCCGATCCTCACCCGGCTCACCGAGGCCGGCTGGCTGGAGCGGCGCTGGGAGGGCATCGAGCCGGCCGCGGCCGGCCGTCCCGCGCGGCGGCTCTACCGGCTCACCGCGGAGGGCGTGGCGCAGGCCCGCCAGGCGCTCGCGGAGCTGCGCGCCCAGCTCGGCAACGCCGCCGGACCGGCGGCGTCGCCGAGGCCGGCGTGGTGACCCGCCGCCTCGCCGCGCTGCTGCTCGCGATCGCGGCCCCGCGCTGGCCGGACGAGCTGCGCGCGGAGATGCTCGCCGAGTGGTCCGCGGAGGTCCACGCGCTCGCGGCCGCCGGCCGGCGCGGGCGGGCGCTGACGTTCGCGGCGAGCCTGGCCGCGTCCCGGCCCCGCGTCCGCGCGTTCTCGGTCGTCCCGGCGGCCCGCGGCGTCTGGTCGGGCGTGCGCCTGCTCGTCGTGCTGCCGGCCCTCGCCGTGACCGGGGGCTACCTCGCGTACTGCCTCATGGTCGGGTTCATGCCCCTGGCGATCGCCGTCGCGGTCGCGATGGCGGTGCTGGGCGGGACGTACGTGCCGCGGCGGGTGCCGGTGGTGCTGCTGATCCCGGCCGTGACCCTGCCGGGCGGCGCGCTGTTCGCCGTCGTTGCCCCGCTGGTCGACCCGCGCTTCTCGGCCGACCGGCACACCCTCGAGGTCGCGGTGTTCTGCTGGCTGCTGATGGCGGCGCTGGCGGTGGCGGCCCTGCTCGTGCGGGGTGCGCGGCAGCGAGCGGGGTGGATCGCCGGCATCCTGGGCGCGTTCGTCGCCACGGACGCGGCCATCATGGTGCGCTACTGGGGCCAGTACGACCCCGCGGGCGCTGCGATGTGGATGGTGGCGGCCATGACCCACCACGCGTTCGGCCTGCCGCACCCGGACTCGGCCGAGCTCTGGGACATCGCGGACGACCTGAACTCCGATCCCGGGATGTTCCTGGTGCTGGCCGGCTTCGCGCTCGGCTGCGTCATGGCCGCGCGGATCCACGCCCCCAGTCGAACAGCACGCTGACGGCCGCCGCGATGTCCTCGGCGCCCTCGGACCCGTCGACCGTGACGACCGGGTAGCCGAGGTCGCGCGCCTGGTCGGCGAGGAGCCGCGCGAACGTCGCGTCGCGCTCCATCCACCGGTCGAACGCGCCTTCGGGGTCCGCGGTCCCGGCGACGAGCTCGAGGGCCCACGCCCGGCGACGGTACTGCCGCCGCTGGAACTCCTCGGCCGGCACGACGAACACGGCCCGGTCGCGGGGCACGTCGTGCGCGTCGAGCAGCTCCGGCAGCAGGGCCGCGCCCTCGGCGATCCCGGTCTCGGGCAGCTCGGCGAGGATGAGCGGGAACTCCTCCCGGCCGAGCCGGAAGACGTCCTCGACCTGCGCCTCGACGGGCTGGGCGAGCCGTTCCCCGGCGCTCATCGCCCGGACCTTGTCGAAGGTGGGGCCGCCGTGGCGCTCGAACGCGTCGTCGCACGAGTAGAGCGGCAGGCCCCGCGCGCCGGCGAGCAGCCCCGCGACGGTCGACTTGCCGGAGCACGGCGCCCCGCCGATCCACCAGATCACCCGACCATTCTGCATCGCGGCGGGCGGGACCGGTCAGGGGAGCTCGAGGTCGCCGACGCGCCGGCCGGGGTCGGTGAGCAGGGCGCCCAGCACCGCCGTGTAGCCCTCCAGCGTCTCCAGCATCGTCGCGCGCGGGTAGATCGTCGGGTTGTACCGCATCGACGCGCCGCGGCGGTCGTGGCGCACCACGAGCCCGGGTTCGCCGCGCTTGGCCCACAGCCGCGCCGCGTGCTCGTCGAGGACCGTCCCGGCCGGCTTGCGCGCGCGGGAGCGGACCTCGCGGCGGTCCGGCGGCGGGTCGTTCGCCGGGGCGGCGGACTGGAACCACGAGTGGTACAGCAGCAGGAACGGCCACGGGCGCATCGCGTCGAAGTCCGGGTTCACGGCGCGGGCGATCTCGGTGAAGGACGCGGTGTGCCGGACTGCCTCGTACATCGACGAGCGCACCAGGGCGATCGCGTCCAGCAGGGACGTGCCCGGGTCGATGGTGGTGGCGACGTACACGTTGTTGGTGAACTGCCCGACGAGGTCCTCGGCGCCCGGCTCGTCGCGGCCCGCGGTGGCGGTGCCGAGGACCAGCCGCGGCCGGCCCGTCCGCGCGCCCAGCAGGATCCGGTACGCGGCCAGGTACAGCAGGAACGGCGTGATCCGCTGCGCCCGGGCGAACGCGTGCAGCCGACCGGCGAGCCCGGCCTCCATGGGCAGGCCGAGCGTCGCCTCCGCGGTGACGTCCGGCGGGGCCGCGGACCGCTCGAACGGCCACGTGTCGGGCAGCGGGGTGAGCGTGCGCCGCCAGAACTCGTCCCGGCGGCGCCGATCCGCCGGGCCGAGGTCCGGGTCCGCCATGGCCGCCGCGTAGGACAGCTTCAGCGGGCGCAGCGCCGGGCCGGCGCCGGTGCGCGCCCGGTACGCGGCCCGCAGGTCGCGCAGGAGCACGCCGGTCGACCAGCCGTCGGCGATGAGGTGGAACAGGGTCACGGCGACGGTGTGCCGGTCCGGCGCCTCGCGCAGCAGCACGACGCTCCACAGTGGACCGGCGCTCAGGTCGAAGGCGCGGCCGCGCTCGACGCCGAGGATGCTGCCCCGCAGCAGCTCGCGCCGCGAGGCCGGCTCGGCGGTCAGGTCGGTGAACGCGACCGGCGGTTCGACGTCGTCGAGGACGCGTATTACGGGATCGATGGAAACCGACTCGAATACGATTCTCAGGGCATCGTGACGGGCCGCGACATCGGCGACGGCGTGCCGAAATACATTGACGTCAACCGATTCGAGCCATGTCGTTGTCTCGAACACGTTGTAGCCCAGCACGCCCGGATCGGACGGTGCGAAGCAGGACACGAACTCCCACAGCGCCTGCTGGCTACGCGCCAGGCGAGACGCCCCCCGACTCATGGTGCATGAGCTTCGCCGCGCCCGGAGCGAATTGTCAAGTCCCGGGGACACGCATTGATGTTTCGAAAAATATCGACTCGTAGGAAACCCTCGACGTCCCCCGGAAGGGTGAATTACCGTCGGCGGCGTGGCGATCGGGGGATGGCGCCTGCTGAGCAGTGCGTCCAGTGCGCGGACCGTGGTGGCGGTCGACTTCACCCTGGCCAAAGTGCGGGCCCAGGCCAACTTCGGCGACCTGGCCCGGCACCTGCCGCAGGACTGGGCCGTCTGGGGCAGCGACGAGACCGGCTGGCCGGCGGCGCCCGGCGACGCCCACGAGCACCTCGACGCGTGGCGCGAGCGGACCGCCGCGCTGGGAAACTTTCACGCCGCCCTCGGATTCTGCGCCGGGGCCGCCCTCGCCGGATTCCTCGCCCGGGACGCGCGCCTGGTGCTGTTCGACCCCGTGCTCGTGAGCGCCCGGACGATCGCCGAGCACTACGCCGGGGCCGTGCGCCGCCTGGGCGCCGAGCCCGGGTCCGAGCCGGACGACGACGCGGAGACGCTGGCCGGGCGCTACGCCGTCGTGGCCCGCAAGGCCCTCGGCGAGCAGGGCGTGCCCGACTCGATCGCCGCCGAGCTGTGCGGCCGGGTCGCGGCCAACCTGCGCTACCTGGACATGGCGCGCACGGCCGGCCTCGACGTGCTCGAACCGGACCTCGTGGTGCTCTCCCGCGACCACGAGCCGCCCGCCGCCCTCGCCCGCTTCCCCCGGCTGCGCCTGGACGTGCCGCAGGAGCGGCTGCTCGCCGACCCCGCCGCCGGGCGCGCGACGGCCGCCGGGTGCGCGGCGGGGGCCCGGCCGTGAGCGGGCTGAGCCGCAAGGAGGAGGCGTTATGGCTGTTCCAGCGCCTCGCCCCGGACGTCTCCGTCGACAACCAGCCGCTCGCGATCCGCACGACCGCGCCGCTCGACCCGGCCGCGCTGGCGTCCGCGGCCGCTGAGATCCTGCGGCGGTACCCCTCCCTGCGCACCCGATTCCCGCAGCGCGACGGGGTGCCGGTGCGGCACGTCGCCGACCCGGACGCCGAGACGGTCCCCGTCGCCGTGCTCACCGCGCCGGAGGCGAAGCTCGGCGCCGTGCTCACCGAGCTGGCCCTGCGCCCGTTCGACCTCGCCGCCGAGCTGCCCCTGCGCGTCTACGGCATCGCCCTGGACGAGGGCGGCAGCGTGCTCTGCCTGGTGTCGCACCACATCGTCTTCGACGGCGCGTCGGGCGGCATCGTGATGCCGGACCTGGCCACCACCTACCACCGCCGGGCCGGCGGCCGGACGGCCGAGCCACCCGCGACCGCCGCCGCCTTCGCGGAGCCGGCCCCGGGCAGCTCCCGCTACTGGCTGGACCGGCTTCGGGGCGTGGACCCCGCGCGGCTGCCGCTGGCCTCGGCCCGCCCCGAACCCGCGCGGCCCACGTTCGCCGGCGCCCAGCTCGAGCGCGACCTGCCCGTGGCCCCGCTGACGCGGCTACGCACCCGGCTGCGGGTCACGGACAACATGGCGCTGCTGGCCGTCTTCGCCACCCTGCTCGCCCGGCACGGCGCCGGGCCCGACCTCGTGGTCGGCATCCCGGTCAACCTGCGCCGCCCGGACAGCCGCGACGCCGTCGGCTACCACGTCAACACGCTGCCCCTGCGCCTCACCGTCGACCTGCGCGGCGGCTTCGCCGACCTCGCCGCGCAGGTCCGCGCCCGCGTGGCCGAGGCCCTCGAGCACGCCGACGTGTCGTTCGAACATTTGCTCGGCGAGCTGCCGAACGCGTCCGGCAGCTGGCGGTCGCCGCTGTTCCGGCACATGTTCAACTACCTGCCGCCGGCCCAGAACGCGGCGCCCGGCGAGCTGCCCGGCGCCGAGTGGGTCTCCGTCGACCCCGGCACGAGCCGCCACGACCTGCAGTTCGTCGTGGTGCCGCAGCCCGGCCGGGTGCGGCTGCAGGCGGTCTACAGCACCGAGGTGCACGACGAGGCGACCGTGTGCGCCCTCGCCGACCGGTTCGCGCTGCTGCTCGCGGCCGCGGCGGCCGACCCGCGGCGCCCGCTCGCCGAGCTGGCGATGTGGACCGACGCCGAACGCGCGCTCGTGGCACGGGCGAACGCGGGCGCCGACCGGGTGCGGCCGGCGCCGACCGTCGCGGCCCGCATCGCGCACCGGCACGCGCGGCAGCCGGACGGGCCCGCGCTCGTCGACCCCGACGGCACCGTGCACACCCGGCGGTCGCTGGCCCGCCGGGCCGCCGCCGTCCGCGCCCGGCTCGCCGCGCAGGGGATCGGCCGCGGGGACGTCGTCGCCGTGACGCTGCCCCGCGGCGCCGATCTCGCCGCCGCCGTGCTCGCCGTGTGGTCGCTCGGCGCCGCGTACCTGCCGGCCGACCCGGGCCAGCCCGCCGCCCGCCTGCGCGACCAGCTGGCGCGGGTCGGCGCGCGGTCCACGGTGGACACCCCGGAACCCGGCGAGGCCGACAGCGCCGCCCTCGACGCCGGGCTCGCCGCCGCGGCGCCGGACGACCTCGCGTACGTCATCTTCACCTCCGGCTCGACCGGGCGGCCCAAGGGCGTCGAGATCCCGCACCGGGCCCTGGCCAACCTCGTGCGTCACTTCGCCGCCGAGCTCGCCCTCGGCGAGCACGAGCGGGTGCTGTGGCTGACCACGTTCGGCTTCGACATCTCCGCGCTGGAGCTGTTCCTGCCGCTGGCCGACGGCGGCGGCGCGATCGTCGCGCCCGACGAGGCCCGGACGCGCCCGCCGCTCATGCTGGAGCTCGTCACCCGCCACGACGCCGCGGTGGTGCAGGCGACCCCGACCATCTGGCGCCTGGCCGCCGGCTCGGTCCGCGACGAGCTGCGCGGCCGCCGGGTGCTGTGCGGCGGGGAGCCGCTCAGCGCCGCCCTCGCCGAGCGGCTGCTGCGGACCGGGTGCCGGCTGTTCAACGTCTACGGCCCGACCGAGACCACGATCTGGTCGTCCAGCGCGCCGGTCGCGGCCGGGGTCGCCGACCCGGTGAGCATCGGCGCGCCGATCGCCGAGACCTCCTTCCACATCGTCGACGAGCACGGCCAGGACGCCCCGCCCGGGCTCGTCGGCGAGCTGTGCATCGGCGGCACCGGCCTCGCCCGCGGCTACGCCGGCGCTCCCGAGCTGACCGCGCGGCGGTTCCCCGACGATCCGGTCCGGGGCCGGCTGTACCGCACCGGCGACCTCGCCACCTGGCGCGGCGACGGCACCGTCACGCTGCTCGGCCGCGCCGACCGGCAGGTGAAGCTGCGCGGCCGCCGGATCGAGCCCGGCGAGGTGGAGGCCGCCCTCGAGCGCCACCCCGCGGTGCGCGCCGCCGCCGTCGTCCTGGCCGGCGACCCGCAGGGCGACGGGCGGCTCGTCGGCTACGTGCAGCCCGCGGCCGTCGACCTCGCGGACGTGCGCCGGCACGCGCGGGAGCTGCTGCCGTACTACCTCGTCCCCGCCGACCTGATCCCGCTGGACGCCCTGCCCCGCAACGCCAACGGCAAGGTCGACCACCGCGCCCTGCCCGCGCCACCGGCCCCGGCCGCCGAGGCCACGCCCGCGCCGGGCGACGCCGACCCGATCGTCGGGCTCTTCCGCGAGGTCCTGGGCCGCGACGACATCGGCCCGGACAGCAACTTCTTCGCCGGCGGCGGCCACTCGCTGCTCGCCGCGATCCTGGCCGCCCGCCTCGGCGACGCGCTCGGCCGTGAGGTCTCGCTCCTCGACGTGTTCGACGCGCCGACCCCGGCCGAGCTGGCGCGACGCCTGAAGGAGACCGCATGAGGACCGTGCCCGACCTGCTGCGGCGCAGCGCCCGGCTCGTTCCGGACCGGCCCGCCATCGTGCTCGACGGCGGCGGGACGCTCACCTTCGCCGAGCTCGAGGCCCGCTCGAACGCGTTCGCCCGCGGGCTGCGCGAGCGCGGCGTCGGCCACGGCGACCGGGTCGCGCTCGCGTTCGGCGGGGCCGCCTGGCCGCAGTACGCCATCGCCTACTTCGCCACCCTCAAGCTCGGCGCGGTCGCGCTGCTCGCCGGGGCCCGCTTCGGCGAGGACGAGCTCGCCCGGATCGCCGGGGGCTACCGGGTCGCCCGGATCGTGCGGCCCGGGGACGACCTCGGCGCCGGGCAGCCCGCCGAGCCGCTCGTGGCCGCCGTGGCGCCCGGCGACGCGGCCGAGGTCGTGTTCACCTCCGGCACCACGGACCGGCCCCGCGGGGTCGTGGCCACCCACGCCAACCTGCTGCGCGCCCAGGTCGCGTGGCCGAGCGCCCCGCGGGCCAACCAGCCCTGCGCGCATGCCCTGCCCGTCGGCTCCGTCGCCGCCCAGGCCGTGCTGCTCACCTGCGTCGGCGGCCAGCACACCCTGCTCGCCGCCGCCGCGTTCGCCGTGCCCGAGTTCACCGCGATGGTGGCCCGGGAGCGGGCCGTGACCGTCTGCCTGGTCCCCGCCATGGGCCACTGGCTGGTCCGGGCCGCACCGGGGGAGGCGACCCCGATGCCGTCGGTGAAGGGCGTCAGCTTCTCCGGGGCGCCGCTGCCGGTCCCGATCATGGCCGACCTCGCCCCCGTGTTCCCCAACGCGGCGTTCCACAACTTCTACACGTCGACGGAGACGTACCCGGCCCGCGTCGCCACCCGCTTCGATCCCGAGCGCCCCGAGGCCGTGGGCCGGCCCGTCGGCTCCAGCGCCGTGCGCGTCACCGGCCCCGGCGGCGAGACGCTGCCGCCCGGCGAGTCGGGGGAGGTGTGGCTGCGGGCCGGGGGAGCCCCGCCGCGGGCGCTGCTCGACTCCGAGCACCGCATCGACGTGGCCGACGGCTGGACCCGCACCGGCGACATCGGCCACCTCGACGCCGACGGCACCCTGTACCTCACCGGCCGCGCCTCCGACGTCGTCATCGTCGGCGGCTTCAACGTCTCCGCCGGCCGCGTCGAGCAGATCCTCACCCGGCACCCGGCCGTGGCCGAGGCCGCGGTGTGCGGCACCGAGCACCCGGTCCTCGGCGAGATCGTGGTCGCGTTCGTCGTGCTCAGGCCCGGCTCGCCGCACGCGGCCGGCACCACCGCCACCGACCTGCGCCGGTTCGCGGCCGAGCACCTGACCCGGCCCGAGGTGCCCGCCGTCGTCCGGCTGGTGGACGACCTGCCCCGCAACGAGGCCGGGAAGGTCGTCAAACGGGAGCTGCCGGCCGAGTTCCGCGAGCCGGGCACGGCACTGGAGCGCGACCTGGCCGCCGTGTGGGCCGAGGTGCTGCGGATCGACGCCGTCGGCGCGACCGACAACTTCTTCGAGATCGGCGGCGACTCGCTCGCCGCGACCCGCATCGCCGCGACCGCCCGCGAACGCCTCGGTGTCGACGTGGACACCATCGCCGTGCTGGAGGCGCCGAGCGTGGCCGAGCTGGCGCAGTACATCCTGGAAAGGAACGAGCCATGAGCGCACCGCTGTCCGGCCTGGACACCGCGGCGAAGACCCTGCGGGAGCACCCGGGCGTGACCGAGGCCGCCGCGCTGCTGGCGCCGGACGGCCGGCGGATCCTGGCCGTCGTGCCGGGCCTCGCCACCGCCCCGGTCGACCTGCGCGACCACCTGTGGGCGACCCTCGGCGCGGACGACCTGCCCGACGTGCTCGTCGCCGTCGACGCTCTGCCCGCCGACGCGGCCGGGCTGGACACCGAGGGCCCCGGCAGCCACACGTTCCGGGCGCCGTCCACGCCGACGGAGGAGGACCTGGCCGAGATCTGGGCCGAGACCCTGGGCCGGGAGCGGGTCGCCGCCGACGACAACTTCCTCGACCTCGGCGGCGACTCGATGACCGCCGCGCTCCTGCTCGACCTCACCAACGAGCGCCTGGAGACCGGCCTGACCCTCGGCGACCTGCTGTCCGCCCCGTCCCTCGCCGCGATCGCCGAGACCGTCGACCGGTCGCGCCCGGCGTCATGACCACGACCCAGGCCGTCTACGCCATCGTCGACGAGGTCCTCGCCCGGCCCGTGCGCCCCGAGGACGACCTCTACGACCTGGGGTTCGACTCGCTGCTCATCGCCCGCACCGCCGCCCGGGTCCGGGAGCGGCTCGGCGTCGAGCTGCCCCTGGCCGAGTACTTCAACGCGGGCACGGTCGCCGACCTCGCCGCCGCGGTGGAGTCCCGCGCATGAGCGGTACGGAGCGAAGCGGAGTGGCCGCTCATCAGCAGCACAGTTCCGGCTCATGCCGGCGCCGTAGCGAAGCGGAGGCGTCGGCATGAGGGCGCCGGTCACGCCGGGCCAGCAGCGCCTGTGGTTCCTCGCGCAGGTCGACCCGGACGCGCTGGACTGGCACATCCCGCTGGCCTACCGGCTGCGCGGCCCGCTCGACGCCGCCGCCCTGGCCGCGGCGCTCGGCGACGTCGTGGCCCGCCACGGCGCGCTGCGCACCCGGTTCCCGCTCGACGGCGCGGCCCCGGTGCAGGAGGTGCTGGACGACTGGCGCCCCGAGGTGCCGATCGTGGACGCGACCCCTGAGACGGCCGCGAGCGCCGTCGCCGCGCTGGCGAACACCCCGTTCGACCTGACCGCCGCGCCGCCCCTGCGGGCCGCGATCCTGCGCATCGCCCCGGACGAGCACGTCTTCGCGCTGGTCCTGCACCACATCCTCGCCGACGCGTGGTCGATCGGCGTGCTCCGCGACGAGCTGGCCAAGGCCTACGCCGGGCGGCCGGGCGAGCTGCCCGTCCTCGCGACGCAGTACGCCGACCTCGCCCGGCAGCCGCGCCCGGACGGCGCCGAGGCCCTTGCGTACTGGACCGGGCAGCTCGCGGGCGCGCCGGTGCTGGAGCTGCCCACGGACCGGCCACGCCCGGCCCGCCGCGGCACCGACGGCACCTTCGACGGCTTCGAGCTCGGCCCCGGCCGGGCCGCCGACCTGCGCACCCTCGGGCGGGCCGGCCGCACGACGCCGTTCATGACGCTGCTGGCCGCCTACCTCGCGCTGCTCGGCCTCGCCACCGGCCAGGACGACATCAGCGTCGGCACCCCGGTCAGCGGCCGCGACCGCACCGACGCCGAGCCGCTCATCGGCTACTTCCTCGACACCGTCGTCATCCGCGGCGACCTGTCCGGCGACCCGACCTTCCGCGAGCTGCTCGGCCGGGTGCGGGCGACGGCCCTGGAGGCGTACCAGCACCGCGACGTGCCCTTCGAGGAGCTGATCGCGCGCCTCGACGTGCGCCGCGACCCGGGCCGCACCCCGCTCTTCGACACCATGCTCATCGTCCACGGCGGGGCCGAGGAGCACGGGCTCGCACTGCCCGGGATCACGGCCGAGCACGTCGACCCGGGCCACCGCGCGGTGAAGTTCGACCTCACCCTGGAGTGCTTCGCGGGCGGCGGCGGCCTCAAGGTGGTGGCCCAGGCCCGGCGCGACCTGTTCGACCCGGCAAGCGTCGCCGCGCTGGTCGGACGGCTCGGCGAGCTGCTCCGGCTGGCCGCCCAGGACCCGGACGCGCGCCTGAGCACCCTCTTCGCCCGGCTGGCCGAGCCCTGGGCGTGCGCGCCGGCCGTCCCGCGCCAGCATCCGCTCGACCTCATCGACCTCACCTCGCACGCCCCGGCGATCGTGCACGGCGACGCCACGGTGTCCTACGCCGAGCTGGGCGCCCTCGCCGCGCGAGCGCAGGCCGGCGAGGGACTGGTGCCCGTGCGGCTCCCGCCCGGCGTCGACCTCGTCGCGGCCCTCCTCGGCGCCTGGCGGGCCGGCGCGGGCTACCTGCCGCTCGACCCCGAGGCCCCGCCGCGCCGCACGGCCGAGCTGATCCGCGACAGCGAGACCTGGACCGTGCCCGCCGGGGCGCTGGCCTACGCCATGTTCACGTCGGGCTCCACCGGGCGGCCCAAGGCCGTCGCCGTGCCGCCGACCGCGCTCGCCGTCCGGGTGCGCTGGATGCGCGAGCGCTACGGGCTCACCCCGCACGACCGGGTGCTGCAGTTCGCGTCGCCGTCCTTCGACACGTTCGGCGAGGAGGTGTACCCGTGCCTGGCCGCCGGCGCCACCCTCGTCATCCCCACCGGCGACCGGGCCGCGCTCCCGGACTTCCTCGCCACCCCGGCCGGCCGGAGCATCACCGTGCTCGACCTGCCCACGTCCTACTGGCACGAGCTGTGCGCCGACCCGGCCGCCGTCGCCTGGCCGCCCGGCCTGCGCCTGCTCGTCCTCGGCGGCGAGCAGGTCCGCCCGGACGCGCTCGCCCGCTGGTTCGCCCACGTCGGGGAGGGCGTCGAGGTGCTCAACACCTACGGCCCGACCGAGGCGACGATCATCGCCACCGCCGCCCGCCTCACACCGGCGGACACCCGCGGCCGCCCGCCGATCGGGCACCCCATCGGCGACACCTGCGTCCACGTCGTCGGCCTCGGCGGCGGACCCGTGCCCGACGGCGTGGCGGGCGAGCTGGTGATCGGCGGCCCCGGCGTCGCCGACGGGTACCTCGGCCGCCCCGACCTCACCGCGGAGCGGTTCGTGGCCGGGCACTACCGCACCGGGGACCGGGCCCGCCGCCGCGCCGACGGCGCCCTGGAGTTCCTGGGCCGGCTCGACGAGCAGCTCAAGGTCCGCGGCTACCGCATCGAGCCCGGCGAGGTGGAGGCCGCGCTGCTGACCCACCCGGCGATTGGCCACGCGGTCGTCACCGCCGACGGCGACGGGCGGCTCGTCGCCCACCTGGTGCCCGCCCCCGGCTCGGCGGTCCCCGGCCCCGGCGCGCTGCGGGCGCACCTGGGCGAGCTGCTGCCGCCGCACCTGCACCCGCGCGCCTACGCGACCCTCGACCGGCTGCCGATGACCCGCAACGGCAAGGTCGACCGCTCGGCGCTGCCGCCCGTGGCCGTCGCCGCGGGGGAGGGGCGTGCGCCGGACAGCGACGGCGAGCGGCTGGTCGCGGACGTCTGGCAGGAGGTGCTCGGGGTCACCGGCATCCGGGCCGACGACGACTTCTTCGACCTCGGCGGCCACTCGCTGCTGGCGGTGCGGGTCGCCGGGCGGCTGCGGGCGGGCGTCGGCGTGGAGGTACCGCTGCGGACGATCTTCCGCGAGACCACCGTCGCCGCGCTGGCCGCGGCCGTCGAGGACCTGCTCCTGGCCGAGATCGACGCGCTCGACGACGCCGAGGTCCAGCGCCTGCTGCGGGACCCGGCATGACCGCCGTCATCGACGCGGTCACCGGCGTGGAGCTGTCCGGCGACCGGCTGGCCGCCGCGATCGCGGCCGCGGCCGGGCGGCTGCCGGACACGGGCGTCGTGGTGTGCCCGCTGCGCCCCGAGATGGACGCGGTGCTGCGCTACCTCGGGGCGCTGAGCACGGGCCGGCCCGCGCTCGTGTGCGACCCGGACGCGGCCGGGGCGCTGACGGCCCGGTTCGGCTCCGCGGTGGACGTGCATCCGGACCTGGCGCTGATGCTGGCGACGTCCGGCTCGACCGGGCAGCCGCGGCTCGTGCGCCACCGCGCCGCCGCGGTCGCCGCGGCCGCCACCGCGATCGTCAAGGCGCTGCGCATCGGGGCCGAGGACGTCGCGGTGACCAGCCTGCCGCTGTTCCACACGCTCGGGCTCAGCGTCCTGCACAGCCACCTACTCGCGGGCGCCACCGTGGTCCTCGAGCCCCGCGGGGTCCTCGACGCCGGCTTCTGGGCGAGCGTCGAGCGGCACCGGGTCACCGCGATCACCGGGGTGCCGCACACGTTCGAGCTGCTCGCCCGGCTGCCGTGGGAGCCGGCCCGGACCCCGCACGTGCGCAGCCTCGCGGTGTCGGGCGGGCGGCTGCGCGACGCGCTCGTGCGGCGCTTCGCGGCCGTGCCCGGCGTCGCCTTCTACTCGATGTACGGCCAGACCGAGGCCGGCTCCCGGATCTGCGTCCTGCCGCCGGAGCACCTGCCCGCGAAAACCGGCTGCGTCGGGCCGCCCGTCGACGGGATGGAGCTGGCGATCGCGGCCGGCGGCGAGGTGGTGTGCCGCTCGGAGACGGTGATGCTCGGCTACGCGGACACCGCGGCCGACCTGGCCCGCGGGGACGACTGCGGCGGGGTGCTGCCCACCGGGGACCGCGGCCGCCTCGACGCCGACGGGCACCTGTGGCTGACGGGGCGGCTCGGGCGCGTCGGGAAGGCGTACGGCATCCGGGTCGACCTCGACGCCGTCGAGCACGTCGCCGGCGCGCTCGCCCCGGCCGCGGCCCTGGCCGGCGACGACCGGGTCCTCGTGTGGTGCGAGGGCCTGCCCGCCGCGCGGGCGCGCGAGGTGGCCGCGCTCGTCGGGCGCCAGCTCGGCATCCACCGCACCGCGGTGCTGGTGACCGCGATCGACCGGCTGCCGCGCCGGGCCAACGGGAAGGTGAACTACGATGCGCTCCCCGTATGAGGAGCTGGGGCTCGCGTTCGGCGACGCGACCGTGCCGTACCTCTACGGCACCGGCTGTACCCCCGCGCTCGCCGAGGCGATCGCCGACCGGCTCGGCGACGCCGACGCGATCCTGTTCGTCGCCGACGACGGGGTGCGCGGGCACGCGGACGCGGTCGTCGCCGGGCTCCGCCGCCGGGTGCGGGTCGAGCCGGTGACCGTCGAGGCGGCCGAGCGGCACAAGACCCTGCCGACCGTGCACCACCTGCTCGAGACGGCGGTGGCCCGCGGCCTGACCCGCCGCTCCGCCGTCGTCGCGATGGGCGGCGGCACCGTCGGCAACATCGCCGGGCTCGCGGCGGCGCTGCTGTTCCGCGGTACCCGCCTGGTGCACCTGCCGACCACGCCGGTCGCGGCCTTCGACGCCACCGTCTCGCTCAAGCAGGGCGTGAACCTCAGCGCCGGCAAGAACCTCGCCGGCACCTACTTCGTGCCCGCGCTCATCGCGTGCGACCTCGCGTGGCTGTCCACGGTGCCGCGGCACGACCTGCTCACCGGGCTCGCCGAGATGGTCAAGAACGTGCTCGTGGCCGCGCCCGGGCTGGAGCCCAGGCTCGTGCCGGCCCTCGAGGACCCGGGCGTGGCCCTGCCTTCGCTGCTGGAGATCGGCGTGGTGGCCAAGGCGCCGTTCGTCGCCGCCGATCCGCGGGAGCGGGGCGGGGCGCTCATCTTCGAGTACGGCCACACCGCCGGCCACGCCATCGAGTTCGTCAGCGGCGGCGAGATCCGCCACGGCGAGGCGGTCGCCTGGGGCATGCTCGTCGCGGCCGAGGTCGCCCGGCGCCGCCACGGCCTCGCCGCCGACGACGTCGCCGCCCACCACCGCCTCGTCGCCCGCCTCGACCTGCCCGACGCGGCCGCGCGCCTCGGCGGGCTCGACCGGGCCGCGATGCGCGCCGCGCTCGCCTCCGACAACAAGCGCGGCTACGGCCCGTGCGCCCCCGGCGAGGTGCTCATGGTGCTGCTCGACACCGTCGGCCGCGCGCTGCCGGGCCCGCCCGGCGGGCCGCCGCTCGTCCCCGTCCCGGTCGAGGCCGTCATGGAGGCCTTCGAGACCGTGGCCCTGAACGCCCTGGAGGCCGTGTGAGCGACCAAGGACTGTCCGTCGTCATCCCGGTCAAGGGCCGGGTGCCGCAGATGCGCCGGCTCCTGGAGAGCCTCCGCGCGTCGATCGAGGCGTGCGAGGAGCCGGTCGAGGTCCTCGTCGTCGACGACTCCGAGCCCGCCGACGCCCGGGCCCACCAGGAGCACTGCGCCGCCTTCGCCGCCCGCTACCTGCGCGGCCCCCGGCACGTGGGCGCCAAGCGCAACGACGGCGTGCGGGCCGCGGCCTACGACCTGATCCTGTTCATCGACTCCGACTGCCTCGCCACTCCGCAGCTGCTGCGGCGGCACGCGCAGACCCTGCGCGGCGCGGACGAGAGCGTCGGCGCGGTCGCCGGCCCGACGTTCGTGCAGGGCGTCGACAACGCGATGTTCCGGATCATGTCCCGCTCCCGGCTGCTGAACTCCGCGTTCGAGTGGCCGGCCCAGGCCCGCCAGGTCGGCTGGGCGACGACCTGCAACCTGGCCGTGCGCCGCGACGCGTTCGAGGCCGTCGGGGGCTTCGCCGAGCGGCCGCTGACCGTCGTCGGCGGCGAGGACGTCGACCTCGGCCTGCGGCTCACCGAGGCCGGGCACCGGATCGTCTGCGACCGCGAGGCCGTGGTGGTGCACGACAAGAGCAGCATCGAGTCGCTCGGGACGGTGTGCCGGCGCCTGATCACGTACGGCCGGTCCGGCCAGTGGCTCCTCGACGTCCACGCGGGCCGGGGCCGGCCGAAGCTGAACCGGGTGAGCACGCTGTCGGCGACCGCCGTCGCCGGGCCGCTGCTGCTACCCGCGGTCGCGGCGGTGCTGCTCGCGGCCGACGCCCGGCAGCGCCTCGGCGACGACGCGCCCACGCTGCGCTCGCTGGCCGAGTCGATCGCCTGCGCCGGGCTCGACTGGTGCTTCGACCTCGGCGAGTTCATCGCCGCCTGGCAGCTGGGCCGCCCCGACCGGCTGTTCACCGGCTTCGGCTGGACCGACGACCCCGCGTTCGTCTGGGACCGCGAGCCGGCCCAGCGGTACGGCGGCTGAGCGCGTGGGCCACCAGGGACAGCTCGCCGCGGTCACCGGCGCCCCCTCCACCGACCTCGCCGCCGCCCGGGCCGAGCTGCTGCGCCGCCGGCTCGCCACCCGCCGCGCCGACACCGTCCCGCGCCGCGCCGACGACGCCCGCCCGCCGCTGTCCTTCGCGCAGGAGCGGCTGTGGTTCATGGACCAGCTGGCCCCCGGCACCTCCGCGTACACCGTCCCGATCGCGTCCCGCCTGACCGGCCCGCTCGACGCCGACCGGCTCCGGGCCGCCCTCGACGCGGTCGCGGCCCGGCACGAGACCCTGCGCACCCGCTTCGGCACCGACGCCGACGGCCGCCCGGAGGCGCACGTCGAGGAGCGGGTGAGCGTCCCGCTGGAGACGTTCGCCGCGCCCGGGGAGGCCGCCGCGCGCGAGATCGTCGCCGAGTTCGGCGCGCGCCCGTTCGACCTGGGCACCGGCCCGCTCGTGCGCGCCGCCCTGGTCCGGCTCGCCGGCGACGAGCACGTGCTGAGCGTGGTCATGCACCACATCGGCTCCGACGGCTGGTCCATCGACGTGTTCCTCAAGGACCTGCTGCGCGCCTACGCCGGCCGGCCGCTCGACCCGCTGCCGGTGCGCTACGGCGACTTCGCCGCCTGGCAGCGGGACCGCTACACCGGCGAGCGCCTCGAACGCGACCTCGCCTACTGGCACGGCCGCCTCGCCGGGGTGCCGCCGCTGGACCTGCCCACCGACCGGCCGCGCCCGCCCGAGCAGACCTTCCACGGCGCCGGGCACGCGCTGAGCTTCGGCGACGACCTCGCCCACGCCGTCGCCGGCCTCGCCCGCCGCTTCGGCGCCACCCCGTACATGACGCTGCTGGCCGCGTACCAGACGCTGCTGTCGCGCTACTCCCGCCAGGACGACTTCGCCGTCGGCTCCACCGTCGCCGGGCGCACCCGGCCCGAGCTCGAGGGCGTCGTGGGCCTCTTCGCCAACGTCCTCGCGCTGCGCGCCGACCTGTCGGGCGACCCGACGTTCGCCGAGCTGCTCGTGCGGGTCCGCGACGGCGTGCTGGACGCGTTCGACCACCAGGAGACGCCCTTCGACCGGGTCGTCGCCCACCTGCGCGGGCCGCGCGACGTGTCCCGCTCGCCGGTGTTCCAGGCGACGTTCACGATGCTCAACTACGGCCGCGGCGGCCTGCCCGAGGCCGGGCCGCGCGTCGAGCCGTTCCCGATCGACGCCCGGCAGACCCGGTTCGACCTGGAGCTGTACCTGTTCGACCCCGACGCCGGCGAGCTGCCCGGCTTCTTCACCTACAACACCGACCTCTTCGCGCCCGCGACCGTCGAGCGCATGGCCGGGCACCTGGAGCGCATCCTGCGCGCCGTGACCGCCGACCCGGACCAGCGCGTCAGCCGCATCCCCATGCTCGGCCCGGACGAGCGCGCGTTCGTCATGGACACCGTCAACGACTCCACCGTGAACATCGGCCCCGCCCGCACCCTGCACGAGCTCATCGCGCGGCAGGCGCGCCGGACCCCCGAGGCGCCCGCCGTCGTCTTCGAAGGGCAGCGGATGTCGTACGGCGAGCTGGAGGCGAGGGCCGCCGCGCTCGCGGACCGCCTGCGCTCAGCCGGCGCCGGCCCCGGCCGCACCGTGGGCGTGCATCTGGAGCGCGGGCCGGAGCTGGTCGTGGCCCTCCTCGGTGTGCTGAAGTCCGGCGCCGCCTATGTGCCGCTCGACGCGGACAACCCGCCGGAGCGCACGGCCTTCATGGTGTCCGACGCCGCCCCGGTGGCCGTCGTGTCCGAGGGCTCGGTCGAGGTCCGGGAGGGAGCGCCGCTACCGCGGGACGACGTCGCCTACGTCATCTACACGTCCGGCTCCACCGGCCGGCCCAAGGGCGTGCCCACCACCCACCGCGCGATCCACAACCGCCTCGACTGGATGCAGCGCGCCTTCGGCCTCGGCCCCGGCGACGCCGTGCTGCAGAAGACCCCGATCGGCTTCGACGTGTCCGTGTGGGAGCTGTTCTGGCCGCTCATCACCGGCGCCCGGCTGGTGCTGGCCCGCCCCGGCGGCCACCGTGACGCCGCCTACCTGCGCGACCTGATCGCCGCCGAGGGCATCACGACCGTCCACTTCGTCCCGTCGATGCTCGCGATGTTCCTCGCCGAGGACGGGATCGAGGCGTGCACGAGCCTGCGGCGGGTCATCGCCAGCGGCGAGGCGCTGCCGGTCGACCTGGCCCGGGCCGCGCTCGAGCGCCTCGGCTGCGCGGTCCACAACCTCTACGGCCCGACCGAGGCCGCGATCGACGTCAGCTGGTGGGAGTGCACGGCGGCGGGCCTCGCCGGACGGGCGCGCGTGCCGATCGGTCGGCCGATCCAGAACATCCGGCTGTACGTCCTGGACCCCGCGGGCGCGCCGGTGCCCGTCGGGGTCCCCGGCGAGCTGCACATCGCGGGTGTCGGGGTGGCCGCCGGGTACCTCAACCGGCCCGAGCTGACCGCCGAGCGCTTCCGCGACGGGATGTACGCCACCGGCGACCTCGTGCTGCGCAACCCGGACGGCACGCTGGAGTACCTCGGCCGCCTCGACGACCAGGTGAAGCTGCGCGGGATGCGGATCGAGCCGGGCGAGATCGCGGCGGTCCTGCGCGCCCGGCCCGGCGTGCGGGACGCGGCCGTGGTCGTGCGCGAGGACCGGCCGGGGGATCAGCGCCTGGTCGCCTACGTCGTCGGGGCGGACTTCGGCGACCTGCGCGCCGCGCTCAAGCGGGTGCTCCCGGACGCGATGGTGCCGGCGGCGTACGTCACCCTGCCCGAGCTGCCCGTGACCGCCAACGGCAAGCTCGACCGCCGCGCCCTGCCCCCGCCCGCGGCGGCGGAGCGGGCGTTCGCCGAGCCCTCGACCCCGACCGAGGTCGCCGTCGCCGCGGTGTGGGCCGCCGTGCTCGGCCTGCCCCGCGTCGGCGCCGACGACGACTTCTTCGACCTCGGCGGGCACTCGCTGCTCGCCACCCAGGTCGTGGCCAAGCTCCGCAAGGTCCTGCCGGCCTCGGTCCCGGGCTCGGTGAGCGTCATGGACCTGTTCAAGCACCCGACCGTGCGCGGGCTCGCCGCCCTCGTCGACACCCCGGCCGAGCGGCGCGGACCCCGCCGGCTCCTGCACGAGCTCACGAAGCCGATCCCCGAGGGCCACCCGGAGCTGACCCTCGTCTGCATGCCGTACGGCGGCGGCAGCGCCATCGTCTACCAGCCGCTCGCCGACGCCCTCCCGCCCCGCCACGCCCTGCTCGCGCTGGCCGTCCCCGGCAACGACATCGGCCTGGAGGAGCGGCGGGAGGCGTTCGACACCCTGGTCACCGCCACCACCGCCGAGATCCTCGAGCGCGTCGAGGGCCCGGTCGCCGTCTACGGCCACTGCGGCCTCGGCGGCGCCCTGGCCGTCGCGGTCGCCTGCGCCCTGGAGGCCGCGGGCCGCCCGGTGCAGACGCTGTTCACCGGCGCCATCTTCCCGTTCGCCCGGCCCCGTGGCCGGTTCGTCACGCTGCTCAACCGGTTCGAGCGCCTGCGCAGCGACCGCGCCTACGCCAACTGGCTCACCTCCATCGGCCTCGACCTCAGCGACTTCGGCGAGGACCAGATCCGCTCCATGGTCCGCGGGATGCGCCGCGACACCGAGGCGGCCGAGGAGTTCTTCACCGAGCTCTACCGGACCGGCGCCACCCGCCTGCGGGCCCCCGTCGTGTCGATCGTCGGCGAGCGCGACGACGAGACCATGTACCACCAGGAGCGCTTCCGCGAGTGGCACTTCCTGTCCGACCGGACCGCCCTGTACGTGCTGGACGAGGCGGGCCACTACTTCCTGAAGTGGCGCGCGGCCGAGCTGGCCGCCGTGCTGACCGCGCGCCTGCCGTTCGAGGCCGGCACCGAGCACGCCGCGGACACCTGGCGCCTGGCCGCCGTCTCCACCGGCGAGCGCGGCGCCGGCCCGGAGCCGAGCATGCGCCGCTTCCTCGGCGTGGCCGCGAGCCAGCTGGTGTCGATGACCGGCACGGCCATGACCGAGTTCGCCGTCCCGGTCTGGATCTACCTGCACACCCACTCGCTGCTCAAGCTCGCCCTGTTCTCGACGATCGCGCTGGTCCCCGGCATGCTGGTGCTCCCGGTCGCGGGCGCCCTGGTGGACCGCCACAGCCGCCGGGCGGTGATGCTCGCCAGTGACGCCGCCGCCCTGGCGACCCAGGGCGTGTTCCTGGCGCTGCTGCTCACCGACCGCCTGCGGATCGGGCACATCTACGCCCTGCTGGCCGCCCTGTCGATCGCCCTGACCTTCCAGCGCCTCGCGTACAACTCGGCGGTGCCCCAGCTGGTGCCGAAGCGGTACCTGGGCCACGCCAACGGCATGGTCCAGGTCGGCGCGGGCATCGCCCAGTTCCTCGTGCCCGTGGCCGCCGTCGGGGTCATGGCCGCCATCGGCCTGGACGGCATCCTCGCGCTCGACGTCGGCTCCTACGCGGTCGCCGTCCTGGTGCTGGCCTGCGTGCGGTTCCCGGCCCTGATGGGCTACCGCCGCCGCGAGCCCATGGGCCAGGAGATCCGCAGCGGGTTCCGCTACGCCATGGGCACGCCGGGCTTCCGTGCCATGCTGCTGTTCTTCGCGGTCTCGAACCTGTTCCTGGGCCCGGTCCTGGTCCTGGTCCAGCCCCTGGTGCTGAGCGTCGGCGGGCTGCGCGCGGTGACCCAGGTGGCGGTGGCGGGCGGCGCCGGCGTCGTGGCCGGCGGCCTGCTCATGGCCCTCTGGGGCGGCCCGGCCCGGCGCCGCATGCGGGGCGTCCTGCTGTCCGCGCTGACGTTCGCCGCGTTCGCCGCGCTGGCGGGGGTGTCCCGCTCGATCCCGGTCATCGCCGCGGGGGTCTTCGGCATGTTCGCGGCCCTGACGGTGATGAACGCCGTCTACGCCACGATCGTGCAGGTGAAGGTGCCGCCCCGCGCCCACGGCCGGGTGTTCGCGGTGAACACGGTCTTCGCGTTCGGCACGCTGCCGATCGGCTTCATGCTGATCGGGCCCGGGGTGTCCGCCGCGATCGGCCTGGCCCCGACGTACCTGCTCTTCGGCGCGGCCATCGCGGCGATCGCCCTGGCCGCGATGTGGTACCGCCCGCTGGCCCGCTTCGACACCGACGTGCCCGACACCGAGCCGGAGGACCTGATCGGCCTGGCGGAGCTCGAACGCCGCGCGCGGTGAAGGGGCGCGGCCGGGGCGTTGCGGCATTTGTGCGTTTGACCGATTGGCGAAAGACGATCTTCACGCGGACATACATAGCTTGATATCAATCTCCGGACTACGCTCCTCATCCCCTGGGAGTACGAAGTGCGGAGATCCCGTCTCGTTTCCATCGTCATCAGCGCGGCCGCCGGGTTCGGCGTCGTGCTCGCCATCGCCGCCCCCGCCAACGCGGCCGCGACCGACCGGTACGTCGCCCTGGGCGACTCCTACGCCTCCGGCGTCGGGGCCGACAGCTACACCGCCGAGAGCGGCTCCTGCCAGCGCAGCACCAACGCCTACCCCGCCCTCTACAACGCCAACGTCAAGCCCGCCGCCTACAAGTCGGTCGCCTGCTCGGGCGCGACCACCGCCGACGTCATCAACAGCCAAGTGTCGGCGCTGGCGTCCAGCACCACCCTCGTGAGCGTCACCGTCGGCGGCAACGACATCGGCTTCACCAGCATCATGACCACCTGCGTGCTGCAGGGCGAGGCGGACTGCGTCGCCGCCGTGTCGGCCGCGGAGACCAGGGTTCGCAACGAGCTGCCCGGCAAGCTGGGCAACGTCTACAAGGCGATCAAGGCCAAGGCCCCCTCGGCGCGGGTCGTGGTCGTCGGATACCCGGTGTTCTACCAGCTCGGCACGATCTGCGTCGGGCTCAGCGCGACCTCCCGGGCGAAGATCAACGAGGGCATCAACCTGCTCGACGACACCACGAAGACGGCGGCCACCGCGGCCGGCTTCAAGTTCGCCGACGTGCGCTCCGCGTTCGTCGGGCACCAGCTGTGCAGCTACGGCGACAAGTGGCTGCACGCGCTCAACTACGTCAACCTCACCGTCTCGTACCACCCGACGGCCGCCGGCCAGTCCGGCGGGTACTACCCGGTGTTCCGCTCCACGGCCGGCTGAGCGACCAGCAGCCGCTTCGGGGCGTGGATGATCGGGTCGTGGTCCCGCCACGGCGGGTCGGGCTCGGTGAGCTCCAGCCTCGGGAAGGCGTCGAGCAGGGCCGTCAGCGCCGCACGGGCGGTCTGGCGGCTCAGCTCGGCGCCGGGGCAGTAGTGCCGGCCCAGGCCGAAGGACAGGTGCGGGTTCGGGCTGCGGGCCGGGTCGAAGCGGTCCGGGTCCGGGAAGCGCGCGGGGTCGCGGTTCGCCGCGGCCGTCATGGCCACCAGGTCGGCGCCCGCCGGCAGCGCCCGGCCGGCCAGCTCGACCGCGCGGGTCGTGCGGCGCAGGACGCCCAGGACCGGCGGGGCGAACCGCGCGCCCTCCTCGACCGCGGCGGCCGCCGGGGCCGGCCACGAGCCGGTGCTGAGCATCGCGTGCAGGGTGTTCACGATCAGGTTCTGGGTCGTCTCGACGCCGGCGAACAGCAGCATCGCGCTGTGCGCGGGCACGTGCGGGTCGGAGTCGCCCCAGGCCGCCCGCAGCGCGGACGGGATCGGCGCCGCGGGCGAGAACGACTCCGGGGTCAGCCCGGCGATCGCCCGCAGGCCGGCCCGCCGGGCGCCGGGGTCGCGGGCGTACGCGCCCGCGTGCTCCAGGACCCGGGCGCGGGCCAGGAACGCGTCCGTCGCCTCGCCTGGCGCGCACAGCAGGCCGGCGACGACCCGGGCCGCGAGCGGGTGCGCGAAGTCCGCGAGGGCGTCGAACGAGGGGCCGGGCAGGTCCGCCAGCAGCCGCCGGGCCAGCGCGGCGATGGGCTCGGCCAGGGGCGCGATCGCGCTCGGGGCCAGGGCGCGGGCGACCGGCCCTCGCCGCGCCGTGTGATCCGGCGGGTCCAGGAAGAACAGCCAGCGCGCGGACCAGGCGGCGAAGCCGGCGAGCAGGTCCCGGTCGGCGGCGGGGACCGGCGGGGCCACGGCCGACGAGAACGTGACCGGGTCGCGCAGCACCGCGGCCACCTCGGCGTAGCCGGTCAGCACGAACCGGCGCAGCCGCGGGTCCCAGGTCATGCCCGGCGCGGGGCCAGCAGGTCGCGCACCGCCTCCACGGCCCTCGCGTAGCGCGCGGGGAAGTCGCCTTCGAGCAGCACGTACGGGCGGCCCAGGCGGATCAGCTCGCGCTCGGCGGCGGCGTGGAAGTCGCGGCGCTCGGCGGGGGCGTTGTGCCGTTCGTCGCCCACGTACGGCACGTCCGGAGCGCACAGGAGGTACAGATGCTGGGTCTGGCGCTCTGCCGCCTCGACCAGCCAGGGCGGTGCGGCGCCGAACAGCCGCTCGCTCCACAGCCGCGCGGAGAGCAGGTCCGTGTCGCAGAACAGCGCGACCCGGGACCGGCGGGCGATCGCCTCCTCGGCGGCGCGCTGGCCGTGCGCGGCGAGGGCGAGGTCGGCGGGGCCGAAGTCGGGGCCCAGGGCGCGCAGGCGCTCGGGCAGCCACACGGTGTCGAACTGCCGCGCGAGGTCCCGGGCCAGAGTCGTCTTGCCGGTGGACTCGGCGCCGATGAGGCAGACCCGGCGGGTGTACCAGGCCCTGACCGGCGGCGGCAGGTAGCGCTCGTAGTCCCATGGCCCGTTGCGCACCGCCGTGCCGGAGACCGGGACGGCCAGGCGGTCGACGCCGACGAACCGGGCCCCGAGCCGCGCCGCGAACCCGGGGCCCCAGGGCTCGGCGCTGAACAGGTAGTCCGGCTGGACCTCGGCCAGAATCCGCGGCACCCACTCGTCCTGCTCGCCGTCGACCGCGGTGACGGGCAGGCCCGGGAACAGCTCGAGCATCCACTCCCGGCGCACCTCCCACGGGATCGGGTCGTCGGGCGCGACCCGCGCGAAGATGTGCACGCGTTCGGCGTGGGCGCGGGCGAACTCGACGAGGTACCGATGGCCCTCGTGCACCGGCAGGAACCGGCCCAGCACGACGCCGGTGCGAGACCGCGGCCCGGGCTCGGGGCCGAAGCTCTCCGGCGTGAACCCGGCCCGGCGCCGCTCGCGGGCGAGCTCGGCGACGGCGTCGAGCTCCTCCTCGGTCGGCCCCGGCTCGGGCTCGTCGTAGTACACGAAGCTCCCGCCGTACCACGCGATCGGTGACGGGCTCTCGGCGACGGTCACCCTCGCAGGATACGGAGGATCGACGGGGATGCTCGACGGGGGAATCAGGCCGGGTAGGGCGCCGCGGCCCGGGCCGTGCGCAGGGCGCCCGCCCACCAGGCGAGCTGGTCCAGCAGCGTCTTGGCGTAGCCGGCCGCCTCGGCGTCGAGGGGCTCGCCGTCGCGCCAGTTGTGGTAGTACGCCGGGAAGGCCAGCCCGTCGCGGATCGTCACCGCGTGCAGCTCGGTGAGCACGTTCTCCAGGTGCAGCACCGCGTGCCGGCCGCCCGCCGCCCCGCCGTAGCTCACGAACGCGACCGGCTTCGCGGTCCAGTGGGTGAAGTGCCAGTCGATCGCGGCCTTCAGGGCGGCCGGGTAGCTGTGGTTGTACTCCGGCGTCACGATCACGAACGCGTCGGCCCGCTCGAGCGCGGCCGTCAGCGGCGCCATCCCGGCCGGGCGTGGATACTGCTCGCCGGCGTATTTCGGCGGTACGGCCGGCAGCCCGAGCGGCAGCTCGACGTCGGCGAGATCGGCCACCTCCACGTCGAACGCGCCGTGCGCGCGGGCCCGGGCCGCGACCCACTCGGCGGCCGTGGGCCCGAAGCGGCCCTCCCGGACGCTGCCGACGATGATCAGAAGCTGATGCGCGTTGGTCATGCCACCACCGTCGCCGGTCGCGTGAGGCGCATCCAGACCGCCGTGAGAGTGGTACCGCCGGTGCTCTGCTACTGTCACGCAGAGTAGTCATACAGTGTCACGGGGTGATGGCGATGATCGGCAGAATCGGCGTTCTCGCGGCGGTGCTGGTGGCCGTGGGCGGGATCGGAGCGTCGGCGAGCGCGGCCGCGGCCGAGGGGGTCGTGCACGGCGACGCGTCGGCGGAGTCGCACGGGTACGTCGTCATGCTCAAGGACACCGCGGGCGCCCAGGGCGCCGGGAACCCCGCGGACCTCGTGGCCCAGCGCGCCACGGCCCTCGCCCAGCGCTTCGGGGGGACGGTGCACGAGCGGTACAGCAGCGCCGTCAAGGGCTTCGCCATCGACGGCCTCGACGAGACCCGCGCGCGGCAGCTCGCCGCCGCCCCCGAGGTCGAGCGCGTCGAGCGCAACGTGCTGACGCGGCGCTCGACCCGCCCTGACGTGGCGCCGCGCGGCACGCAGAGCGGGCCGACGTGGGCCCTCGACCGCATCGACCACCACGAGCGCAGCATCGACGGGTACTTCGACTACCCGAACACCGCCCAGGACGTCAACACGTACCTGCTCGACGGCGGCATCCGCATCAGCCACAACGACCTCGGCGGCCGGGCCGGCTACGGCCGCAACTTCGTGGACCGGGTCACGAACCCGTCCAGCAGCCCGGCCAACGTCGACAACAGCAACGACCCGGCCGACGCCAACGACTGCGAGGGCTACGGCACCTGGTCCGCCGGGGCCGTCGCCGGCACCACGTACGGCGTCGCCAAGCAGGCCAAGCCGGTCGCCGTGCGGGTGTTCGACTGCGGCGGCCGCGGCTACGTCTCCGAGACCGTGGCCGGCATCGACTGGGTGACCGCCTACGCCCAGCGCCCGGCCGTCGCGGAGCTGGACGGGTTCTACGGCAAGACGATCATCATCGACGCGGCCGTACGCCGCTCGATCGCGTCCGGCCTGACCTGGGTGATCCCGGCCGGGGACTTCAACGACTACGGCGACGACGCGTGCTACTTCTCGCCGACCGGGATCACCGAGGCGATCGTCGTGTCCTCCTCGACGTACTACGACGACCCCGATTACTACGCCAACTACGGCCCGTGCGTCGACACGTACGCACCCGGCGAGGACGTGCCCGGGATCTGGAAGGACTCGGACCTGGCGCTGAAGACCATGAGCGGCAGCTCGATGGCGGCCGCGTACGTCGTCGGCGCGGCCGCGCTCATCCTGCAGGCGCACCCCGCGTACACCCCGGCGCAGGTGCGCAACGCGCTGGTCCAGGACTCGACGGTCGGCGCGCTGCGGATGGCGGCGATGCCCGCCTACTACTCCGCGGCCTCCCCGAACCGGCTGCTCTACGTGCGCCAGGGCGAGCCGTCGCGGCCGGTCGGGAAGCTGCAGAGCCTCTACAACCCGCGCTACGGCACGACCGAGGTCTACGCGCGCTCCGACAACAGCGACCACCTCATGTACGCGTACTGGTCCGGCGACTGGTCGGGCTGGATGGACCTCGGCGGCACGATCCAGGGCGACCCGGCGGTGCTGTACAACCCGAGGTTCGGCACGACCGAGGCGTATGCGCGGCTGTCGAACAACCACCTCGGCTACCGCTACTTCTCCGGCGGCTGGTCGCCGTGGATCGACCTCGGCGGCAGTCTCGCGGGGAACCCGGCGGTCATCTACAACCCGAAGTTCGGCACGACCGAGGTGTACGCCCGCACCTCCACGAACTCGCTCGCCTACGTGTACTACGCCGGCGGCTGGTCGGACTGGACGGATCTGGGCGGGACGCTCACGGCCGACCCGGGGGTGCTCTACAACCCGAAGTTCGGCACCACCGAGGCGTACGCGGTCACCGGCAGCGGCCTCGCCTACGTCTACTACCTCGGCGGCTGGTCCGGCTGGACCGGGCTCGGCGGCTCGGTGCAGGGGACGCCGGCGGTGCTGTACAACCCGAAGTACGGGACCACGGAGGTGTACCTGCGTACGTCGGGCAACCAGCTGTCCTACGTCTACTACCTCGGCGGCTGGAGCGGCTGGACCGGCCTCGGCGGCGCCCTGGACCAGGATCCTGGCGTCGTCTACAACCGGTCCTCGGGCACCACCGAGGTCTACGTGCACACGCCGTCGAACCAGCTGCGGTACGTGTACTACCTGGGCGGCTGGTCCGGGTGGAACGACCTCGGCGGCGCCACCGCGGGCAGCCCCTCGGTGCTGTACAACCCGCGGTTCGGCACCACCGAGGCGTACACCCTGGCCCAGGACGGGCACGGGTACTACAAGTACTACGCCGGCGGCTGGTCGGACTACGTCGACATCACGGCCTGAGTCAGCAGGTCCACCTGACGATCGCGTACGGGCCGTGGTCGCCGTCGCGCATGGTGGCCACGACCGTCCGGCCGTCCGCGGAGATGTCGGCGTAGTACACGAGCCCGGCGGCCGCGGCGGGCAGCGGGAGCGGCGTGACGGTACCGTCGCTCCACACGGCCGGCTGGTAGTCCTTCGTGTCGCGGACGCCGACGGCCCGACCGGTCTCGCTGAGCGCCACGGCCGTGAACGGGCCCATGGCGTCGGCCGTGCCCGTGCGCATGTTCCAGCGCACGCTCGGCTGGCCGACCTGCCCGTACTCGGCCGGCAGCGCGTGCCCGCGCAGCGCCAGGTCGGGCCCGACGTAGCCGGTTCCGATGACCCAGTCGCCCGCGATCAGCCTCGGCTCCCCGGTCGGCGCGTCGAGCAGCGTGCCCCCGCCGTCGAAGTTCCACCGGTAGGCCGCCGGGGTGCGACCCCCGTCGGCGGCCGGCGGCAGGTACACGTGGCCGACCATGACGCCGTCGCCGTTCATCGCGCTCGGGCGGGGCACGTCGGGGAACTCCCACTTCAGCTCGGGCGGCGTGACCAGCGGGACCGGGGCTCCCGCGCCCGGCCACAGCACCGGGATCGTCCCCTGGTGGCCGTCGAGCTCGACGGTGCCGAGCAGGTTGCCGTGCGCGTCCAGGTCCGTGACCTCGCTGGAGACGGCGTCGTTCGGCAGCTGCAGCCGGACGACCTTGCCGCCCCGGAAGAGGGCCGCGGCCTTGCGGTGGTCGGCGAGGTTCTCGTAGCCGCCGATGGTGCCCTGCGCGTCGACGGCGGCCGGCACGAAGTTCCGGGCGGCCGGCGGGCTGCTGACCTTGCCGTCGTGCCAGATCAGCGGGCCGAGCTTCGAGGAGCCGACGATCCACTGCCCGCTCGGGTCGATCGCCCGCAGCACGCGGCCGTCGGGCGTGGTGCCGGCCAGCTCCGGCAGTGCCTGCGCCGTGCACGACAGGGGTGCCCCGGGCTTCGTGACCGCGGGCGGCCAGGCCCGGGCCGTCCCGCTCACGGACGGGTTTCCCGACGGTGGTACCGCCGGCAGACCGCGATCCGGCCGGCGCGACGGCAGCGCGAACGCCACGCCCGCCAGCACGAGCAGCGCGGCGACCCCGGCGACGACGGCCACCCGGGTCCGGCCCCGGCGGATGCGGGCCCTCGCGGCGTCGAGGACGTCGTCGGCGCTCATCCGGGTCGGGGTGACGTCCTGCCCGGCGTACGACTGCAGCACTTCCTCGGGGCTCACGCTGACCTCCTCGCCGGCAGCTCGGCGCGCGACGACGCCTCGAACAGTTCCCGCAGCGTGCGCAGCGCCACCGACGTCTGCGCCTTGATCGTGCCCTCGGAGCGGCCGAGCACCTGCGCGACGTCGGCGACCGACATGTCGCACAGGAACCGCAGCGCCACGACGAGCCGCTGCCGCTCGGGCAGCCGGCGCAGCGCCTGGCGCACCGCGAGCCGGTCGTCGACCGCCCCCGTCGCGGCGTCGACCTCCCGGTCCGGCGGCGACCCGCGCAGGAACACCCTCGCCCACGGCCGCCGCTGATCGGACAGGCACGCGCGCACGACCATCGAGTGCACGTACGCGTCGAGGTTGGCCACGTCACCCCGCTTGGACCAGCGCTTGTAGAGCGTGGTCAGCGCGTTCTGCACCGCGTCCTCGGCGCGGTCGCGGTCCCCGAGCACCAGCACCGCGACGCGGTGCAGCCTGGGCAGCTGGGCCCGCACGTACTCGACGTACTCCCGCTCATCGTCGACCCGCACCCGCGCCGTCTCCCCTCCGTGGGCATGTCCGCCCAGTAGACGCGCGCGGCGGCCGGCGGGGTTTAGCGCATTCCCGGCCGATTGTCGCCGACGCCCGGCGGACCGGCGGGCGGGCCCGACGACTGCGCCACCGGGGCCCGGCCCGGCGCCGCGGCGGCGTGGGCGGGTGCTCGGTGACCGGCGGCGGTGCGCTGGACCGGCAGCAGCGCCGGGCGGCGGCGCGCGGCGAGGTCCTCCACCGGCCCCAGCACCAGCACCGGCACGCAGAGCAGCGCGAGGGCCACGGCGAAGTACCCCAGCTGGGTGGCGGGCCCGAGCTGCCACACGTGCAGCCGGTCACCGACCCAGAAGCACAGCGCGATGGCGATGTTGTGCCAGAGGTAGATCGTCACCGCCCGGGCGTTGAGCAGGGTGACCGCCCGGTCCAGCAGCGGGACCCGCCGCAGCCATCGCATCGCCGGGGCGGCCCGCAGCAGCAGGATCGCGAAGCCGAGGGAGTAGAGCCCCTGCGCGAGCGGGATGTCGTTGAGGTTGCCGGTGCCGTCCTCGGCCGGGTGGGTGAACGCCCAGGCGGCTCCGGCCGCGATGCAGCCGCCGGCCGATGCGGCCAGCGCCGCCGGGTGCAGGCGCCGCAGCGCGCCGGTGCGGTGCGCGAAGCCGGCCATCCAGCACGACCCGAACGTGGCCACGTCGACCACCACGGCCCCGGCCCGCCAGCCGAGCAGGTCCAGCCCGGCGTGCCCGGGCGCCAGCTGGGTGGCGGCCAGCACCGCCAGCGGCAGCACCGTCGCGACGACCGGCAGCCGGCGGAACAGCCGCCAGGCCAGGGGCGAGAGCAGGACCAGCCACAGGTACGTCACCAGGTACCACAGCACCACGGTCGCGTCGCCGGCCCAGGCGCTGCCGGGCGGGTCGGCGAGGGGCACGAGCCAGAACACCAGCAGGCGCAGGTCGCGGCCGTTCGGGTCGGCCGTCGTCCAGCCGTGCCACAGCATCACCGGCACGACGAACGCCGCCAGCACCCACAGGGCGGGCAGCAGCCGCCGGACGCGGCCGGTCACCGCCCGCACCGCCGAGCGCTGCAGCGACGCGGCCATGAGGGAGCCGCCCAGGGCGAACATGACCCCCATCGCCGGGAACGCCCAGCTGAGCCACACCACGCTGAACATGTGGAACACCACGACCCGGACGATCGCGACAGCGCGCAGCACGTCCAGATAGCGATCACGACCGGCAGGCATCGTCACAGACGACATGGTGGCCGCCGTCCGGTGCGCTCGCGGGCGCTTCGCCCAGACCTGGCCGACCCGCTTACCCCGGACGTGGACGCCGCGGCCCCTCGCCGCGCCCGGATGCTATCCGTGTGGCCGGACGATCGCGGTCAGTAGCCGGACGAGCTCGGCCCGCTCGGCCGGGCTCAGCGGGGCCAGGACGTCGTCCTCGGCCTCGGCCAGCAGGCCGTCCAGGGTCGCCAGCTGCCGGCGGCCGCGGGCGGTGAGCGTGATGACGTTCTGGCGGCGGTCGGCCGGGTTCGGCGCCCGCTCGACCTGCCCGCGCCCGGCCAGCTCGTTGACGACCGCGACGATGTCGCTGCGGAAGATGCCGGTGCGCTCGCTGAGCTGGGCCTGGCTGGCGGGGCCGGACTCGTCCAGCGTGGCGAGCACGGCGAAGTGCCACTTGCGCGCGTCCGCCGTCGCCAGGCCCTCGGTGACCCGCCGGTCGGACTGCATCGCGGCCAGCGACAGCAGCCGGGTCGGCAGGGAGCTCAGCCGTCTCACCATCGCACTCTACCACTTGCGTTAGTGCGACTAACGGTCTACCGTCTGCGTTAGTCGCACTAACGATTTACGGAGGGGTTCCCATGGACTTCGGCACGCAGCTGATCGGCCGCACCGAGAAGGCGCTCAACGCGATCCTCGAGCGGCTCCTGGCCGGTCCCGGCCTGACCGAGCGGCAGTGGGTCGCGCTGGCCCTGACCATCGGCGGCGGCTCGATCCCCGCCGCCCTGCACATCGACGCGGCCTCGGCCGAGCGGCTGGTGGCGGAGCTCGCCGAACGCGGCCTGGTCGACGCCGGCGGCGCGGCGACCGGGCGCGGCCACGAGGTGTTCCGCGAGGTCCGCGCGGCCGTCCTCGACGTCACCCACCGGCTCTGGGGCGACCTGCCCGAGGCCGACCTCGCCGTCGCCGGCCGGGTGCTCGACACGGTGCTGGCCCGCGCGAACGCCCTGCTGCCGGCCTGACCCCGCGACCGGCTGCCGGAGTCGTTCCGGCGAACGGGTCGCGACGCGCTGCCGACCGGGGAGCGCGGGCCGACGAACGGCGCGAAGATCGCGGGATTCCGGATGACGGTCTTGTGACGGCGCCGGGGGCTTCCATAGATTGACGCAGGGCCGCGCGAACCACGCAGCGTCACGCCGAATCGACGGGGAGTCCGATGACCACACAGGGCTGGGGCGGCGCGGGCGGCGAGCCGTGGGACCAGGCGATGCACAACGTGCAGGCGGCCTACCGCAACGCGCGGGTCACCTACACCGAGCCGGACGAGTTCGCCGACGACAGCGTGACCTGGAAGCAGCTGCGGCCGCACACGGTCCGGGCCGCGAACGTCGCGCTCGTGCTGTCCCTCGCCACCTTCGTCATCGTCTGCTGCGCGTGCGGCCTGTTCGCCAACATCGGCACCAGCTCGCAGGGCGACCTGAACACGCTCGGCGCCGCGACCGGCGCCTCGGTGGTCGTGCCGGCCGTCGTCATCGCGCTGGCCTTCATCGCCTGGATCGTGGCGCTGTTCTTCCCGATCAAGGAGCCGATCGCGGAGTACGCGCTGCTCGTGGAGAACCGGGCCGCGGCCGCCCCGGCGGTCTACGGCTACATGCTGCAGTCCGCGGCCCAGCGCGCGCTGCCGTTCCCGATGGCGCCGGTGCGCATCGCCGGGCAGTACCTGATGTCCTTCGGCGACACGCGGCTGCAGTCGCTCGTCGCCGTGCAGACCTACGGCGCCGACCTGTACTTCGGCTGGACCATGTGGCGCTCCCGCTCGACGATCATCCTGATCGGCCACGCGCTGCGCGACGGGTTCCGGGCCATGGCCGGCGGGGCCAGCTACCGCTCCGCGATCAACGGCGGGCGGATCCGGGCGCTGCGCGAGATCACGCACAGCATCACGCGCCTCGGCGTGCAGTCGGCCATCGCCGGGCTCGGCGCGACCGAGGAGACCAACCGGCTCGTCGCGACCACGCCGGAGGCCCCGATGCCGCCCGGCTCGCAGATCGCGCCGCCGGCCATCGCCCCGGTCATGATCGTGCCCGCCGCCGCGCCGCCGCAGCCGGTCACCGGCGCCTGGCCGCAGGTGCGGCCCGGCTACCCGACGAGCGCCCCGCCGGTCAGCGCCCCGCCGGTCAGTGCCCCACCGCAGAGTGTCCCGCCGAGCAGTGCGCCGCCCGCGTCCGGCCCGCCGTACGGAACCCAGCCGCCCCAGTGACCGGCGCGCTCGTCCCCGCTCCCTACCTGCTCCCCGGGCCCGGCCGGGTCTGGGGCTGGGTGGCGCTGCGGGTCACCGCCGCCGTCGACCTCTCGCGCCGCTCGGAGTACGCCCGCCTGGACGTCTCCGAGCGGCTCGCTCGTGCCGTCGGCGAGCAGGCCGCCTACCTCGGGCAGTTCCTCGCGCTGCCGGAGAGCGAGTCCGTGGCCCTGCGCCTGCTGCACCTCGAGCCCGGGCGCATCGAGGTGTACCTGCTGGGCCGCGTCGAGCAGCCGAACGCGGACCAGGCCCTGCGCGCCGCCCGCTCGCTCGCGGCCACCCTGGCCAACGTGCCCGAGCACGTGCGGGTCGAGCCGCTGTTCGAGGCCGAGCGCGTCCGCGAGGTGCTCTCCCCGTTCGTGCCCGCGCCGGGCGGCATCGCCCAGGTGCACAAGCGCATCCGGCTCGCGCGGCCCGAGCGCGTCGACGCCGGCGTGCCCGCCTACGTGGCCGTCGAGCCGTTCGGGCGCCAGCCGCACGGCTGGGAGGGGCTGCTGGAGGCGGTGCGGCTGCACCCGTCGCCGGTCGCGCTCTCCGTGGAGCTGACCGCCGGGGCGGTGCCCGCGGCGCTGCGCCGGATGCTGGAGACCGAGACCACGCGCTACCGGCGCCTCGCCCAGCCCAACGAGATCCCCGCGGACGTCGGCGGCCAGATCCGCATGCCGGCCGACGGCGGGGCGGTCGTCATCGAGCCCTACTACCTGGACGCGCTGCGGCGGTACGACGGCCGCGCCTTCCGCTTCGGGGTGACCGTCGCGAGCCCGGAGCCGCTGCCGGAGACCCTCGTGGGGCACGTCGGCGCGACCGTGAGCCCGGCCCCGAAGGCCCAGCCCGAGCGCGACGACCCGCAGACGCTCCTCAGTGGACACACGGTGGCCCGGCCGGCGGGCCCGGCCGAGCACGACGCGCTCGTGCGCGCCTTCACCACCCTGCAGCCGCTGGAGTGGGGCGGCGGGGAGCTCGACGCCGTCCTGCGCGCCGAGTCCGCCCCCGGCCGCGTCTCGGCCCGCGACAGCCTGCGCCAGCTGCGGCTGCTCGCCGACCGCGACGAGGCCGCGAGCCTCTTCCGGCTGCCGCTCGCGCTCGAGGGCCACACGCCCGGGATCGCGGTCGTCGCGCCGCGCGACCCCGTGCGGGTCGTCGCCGCCCCGACCGGCCCGGCGCTGCTGCTCGGCCGCCAGCCCGGCGCGGGCCCGGCAGGAGGCTCGGCGGGAGGCTCGGCAGGGGACCCGGCCGGGGGTGCCGTCGGACTCGCGGTCGCGGACCTGCCCCGGCACGGCTTCATCGTCGGCACTCCCGGGTCCGGCAAGACGAACACCGCGCTGCACCTCTGCCGCCAGCTGCGCGGGCACGGGGTGCCGTTTGCCGTCATCGAGCCGGTCAACGCGGCCCTGGACGACTACCGCTGGCTGGCCACCCTCGAGGACTTCGACGACCTGCTCGTGTTCACCGTCGGCGACGACGAGGTGGCGCCGCTGCGGCTCAACCCGTTCCAGGTGCCCGACGGCGCGACCGTGAACTCCCACGTGTCCAACCTGCTCGCCTGCTTCGAGGCCGCGTTCGGGCTCTGGGACCCGCTGCCGTTCCTGTACCGCCGCGCGCTCGTGGAGACCTACCGCCGCCGCGGGTTCCACGCCACGCACCGAGCCCGGCCCGCCGACGGCGAGCGGTGGCCGGTGCTGCCCGAGTTCGCCGGGGTCCTCGCCGAGGTCGTGGAACAGCTCGGGTACGCCGGCGAGACCCACGCGAACATCGACGCCGCGGCCCGGCTGCGCGCCGAGGCGCTCGTCGAGGGCGCGTGCGGCACGACGCTGAACTGCCGCCGCTCCTACGACATCGCCACCCTCATGCACCGCCCGGTCGTCTTCGAGCTCGCCGGCGTCGGCGACAACGCCAAGGAGCAGTCGCTCATCACGCTGCTGATCGTCACCGCGATGCGCGGCTGGTACCGGCAGCACCGCCGCTCCTCGGACACCCCGCACGTGGTGCTGCTGGAGGAGGCGCACCGGGTCTTCCCGCGCGCGACGCCCCAGAACGGCTCCGGCGACCAGAAGGAGGGCAACGCCCAGGCGCTCGCCGCGGAGCGGATCGCGCAGGGGCTCGCCGAGGACCGCAAGTACCGGCAGTCGTACCTGCTCATCGACCAGCAGGTCGGCAAGGTCGCCGAGGACGCGTACAAGATCACGAACCTGAAGATCATGCACCGCACCGCCGCCCAGGAGGACCGCGAGCTGCTCGGCTCGACCATGGGCATGCACGACGACCAGATCGAGGCGGCGGCGGCCCTGCGCCCGTTCGAGGCCGTCGTGTCGCACAACGGGCTCGACCAGGCGGTGCTGGTGGCGGTGCCGGACGTGCGCGCCGAGGACGCCCGGCGCCGGGGGCTGCCGGAGGCGCCGCTGGCCGACGACGCGCTGCTGAGGGCCCGGTTCGAGGCCTGGCGGGCGAGCGAGCCGAGCGTGCGGGACGCGCTCGCCCCGTTCGCGGAGTGCGCCGGGTGCCGGCACCGCTGCGTCTTCCGGCCGCGGGCCGAGGCGGTGCTCGGCGGCGCCGCGGGCAAGGACGACGCGGGGCGGCTGCTCGCGTCGATGGGGACGTCGGCCTGGTTCTCCTCGCTGCCGGCACGGATCGACGAGCTCGGCGGGGGACCGCCGGAAGTGCCGGACGGGGCCGATCCCGACGCGTGGCGCGCCGACTATCGCGTGTGCCTGTTCGTGCACGCGTTCCGGCGGCGGTACCCGCCCGCGGTGTGGACCGACAACGACCGGCGCTCGTCGGTGAACTGGGCCCGGGACGTGCGCAAGGCGGTGGACGGCCATGAGTGACCGGCACAGCGACCTCACGCCGCCGCAGCCGGAGTCCGTCGTGCCGGGCGGTGACACGGTTCCCCAGCGGGGCGACACGACGCCGGAGCCGGAGCCCGCGGAGGGCATCGCCGGGCTGGGGGAGGCCGCGGGCCTCGGCGGAGGCCGGGACACGGTGCCCTTCCGCGGCGACACGACACCCCTTCCCGACGCCCCGGAGGCCCCCGGAGCCCTCGATGCCCCCGGCGGACTCGGCGCCCTCGACGCCTCCGGCGCCGCGGCCGGTGGGGCGGGCGAGACGCTGGGTGAGGCCGTGCAGGCGGTCGAGGGCGGCGTCGAGTCCGCCGGCGGCCCCGCCCTCGAGCGCGACCTCGGGAAGTTCGTCGACGCGGCGGGCCAGGGCTGGGACCTGAAGGCGCCGGCCGACATCTTCCGGTCGGGGCCGAACGCGGGGGAGCGGATGCCGGCCGGCCAGCCCGGCGCCTACGACGGCGACGTCTTCGAGCACCAGCTCGACGGCGCGCTCGCCAAGGGCCTCAACGTCGTCGTCGACACCAGCGGCCTGTCGAAGGACGCGAACGCCGACGCCCGCCGCCGGGCCGACGAGCGCCCCGAATGGGCGGGCCGGGTCCTGTTCCGATGACGACGTACGGCCGAACCCCGGTCGCCTGGCCCGCCGACCCGCTCGCCCGGGCCGGGCTGGAGCGGGCCCTGGCCGGCGGCGGCCCGTTCGATGGCGGCCCGTTCGGCGGCGGCCCGTTCGGCGGCGGCCCGTTCGGCGGCGTGGGTGCGGACCTGCGCGGCGCCGACCTGACCGGCCTGGACCTCGGCGCCGCGGACCTCACGGGCGCGACCCTCGCCGGCGTGCGGCTGGTCCGCGCGAACCTCGCCGCCGCCCGGCTCTCCGGGGCCGACCTGACCGCGGCGAACCTCTCCGGCGCCGAGCTGGCCCGCGCCGAGGCCGATCGCCTGCACGCCCCCGGCGCCGCGTTCCGGGCCGCCCATCTGTTCGCCGCCGACCTCGTGCACGCCGTCCTCACCGGCGCCGACCTGCGCGACGCCCTGCTCAACTCGGCCACGCTGATCGGTGCCGACCTGCGCGGCGCGGACCTGCGCGGCGCCTCGCTGCGCCACTGCGTGCTGGGCACCCCGGCCGCCCCGCTGCGCCTGGCCGGCGTCCGCCTCGACGGCGCCGCCCTGACCGGCGCGGTGGGCTGCGTGTCGGGCGCGGCGGCGGTCGGCGACGAGGTGCTGACGGGCCCGGCCCTCACGGCGTGGTTGCAGAGCCGCGGATGTGTGATGCTGAGCCCATGATCGTCGAGTTCGAGGCCGAGCTGTGGGCATGGGACGCCAAGCGCGGCGACGCCTGGGTCTTCGTGAGCCTGCCGGACGAGCCCTCGGAGGAGATCCGCGAGCTGACCGTTGGCGCCCGGCGCGGCTTCGGCTCGCTGCGCGTCCAGGCGCGGATCGGCGCGACGACCTGGAAGACGTCCATCTTTCCGTCCGCGGACGGCCCGTACGTGCTGCCGCTCAAGCGTGCCGTGCGCACCGCCCAGCGCCTGGAGGTCGGCGACACGGCCGCGGTGAGCGTCGAACTGCTCGACGCGCCGTAGTGTCCGACGAGTACGGCCGCGACCCGTGGCGCTAGGTCCGCCGCGCACCGGCCTGGCTGACGTTCGCGACGACGTGGATCGCGCTGCTGTCCGGCGCCGCCCATCTGTATCTCGGCGCCGCCCGGGTCGTGTGGCTCGCGGGCTCGGCCGTGCTGGTGGTGTCCTGCGTCGTCGCCGTCGTGCTCCTGCGCGCCCGGGCCCGCGACCGCCAGCGGCGCCTGGCCGCCCAGACGCTGCTGCTGTGGGCGGCGGGCCTGCTGACCGTGCTCGTCGCCGCCGCCCTGCCCTAGCCGCCCGGCATCATGGCGGCGGCCGCGGCCGGTGGCGCGTCGCCGCGGCCCTGCCCTGGCGGCCCGGCATCATGGCGGCGGCCGCGGCCGGTGGCGCGTCGCCGCGGCCCTGCCCTGGCGGCCCGGCATCATGGCGGCCGGCCGTGGACGGTGGCGCGTCGCCCGGTCCCGGCTCAGCGGGCGCGGCGGCGCATGCCGGACGCCAGCTCGGCGGCGTCGAGGTCCCCGGCGGCCAGGCGGGCCCGCACGGTGCGGGTGACCATCGCGGCGGCCAGCGACGGCAAGTGCCGGGCGATCGCCATCTCGACGCGGCCGCGCGGGGTCGTGGCCACGTCGCGGGGCGGGCGCCTGGCGGTGGCGGCGCGCAGGATCGCGGCCACGACGCCCTCGACCGGCTCGTGGCGCGAGACGCCCTCCAGGGACAGGCCGGCCTGCGCCGTCGCGTCGTGGATCGGGGACGCGACCATGCTCGGGTACACCACGCTCACGCCGATGTGCGAGCCGACCTCGAGGCGCAGGGCGTCGGCGTAGGCGGCCAGGGCGCGCTTGCTCACGCCGTAGGCGGCGGCCAGGGGCAGCGGCAGCACGGCCATCCGGCTGGCCACGAACACGACCCGGCCGCGGGTGCGCTCCAGGGCCGGGATCGCGGCGGCGGTCGTGCGCCAGGCGGCGAGCAGGTTCACCTCCAGCTGGCGGCGGACCTCCGCGCCCGGGGGCAGCTCGGCCGGGGCCGGGCCGCCCACGCCCGCGTTGTTGATGAGCAGGTCCAGGCCGCCGAGGAGGTCCACGGCGTGCTCGACGGCCGGCGGCACCTCGGTGTCGGAGGTCAGGTCGCAGCGCAGCATCGGGGCCGGGCTCGTGATGGAGGGCACCAGGTCCAGGCCCACGACCTGCGCGCCCGAGGCCAGCAGGCGCTCGGTGAGGGCCCGGCCGAACGTGCCGGAGGCGCCCGTGATCAGCACCCGGCGGCCGTGCAGCGTCAGCGCCATCGCACGTCACCTTCCGTGGATCGGCGCCGCAGCTCGGCGGCGGCCTCGGCGAGGTACACGTCGAAGTCGACGCGCATGGCGGGCCGCCGCGAGCCCCAGCGCTCCGTCGCCGCCCGCAGGTGCCGGTCGCAGTCCGCGCGCTGCTCGGCCGGCGGCGGGAGCGCATACTGCCCGGCCAGGAACGCGCCGACCAGCCGGGCCTGCGCCTCGACCACGGGCAGGGCGGCGCCCGTGGACTGCATGAGGCCCACGAAGAACAGGCCCGGCGCGTCGAGGTGGAAGATCCGGCGGTACAGCGGCAGCCGGTCGGCCCCCGGGCCCAGCAGGGCGGGGTCGAGGAACGGCAGGTCGACCCGGTAGCCGGTGCACCACACGATGAGGTCGACGGGGTCGCGGCGGCCGTCGGCGAAGCACACCGCGTCGCCGTCGAGGCGCTCGATGCCCGGCCGCACGCCGATCTCCCCGTGCGTGATCCGGGGGAGCAGGCCGTCGGACAGGGTCGGGTGGTCCTGCAGAAAACCGTGCGACGGCGCCGGCAGCCCGTAGCGCTGCGGCGGCCCGACCGCGAGCCGCAGCAGCCGCTCGCTGACCCGCTGCCGCAGCCGCCACGGCAGCCGCCGGGCGAGCGCGCCGTTGAGCGTGTCGGCGGGCCGGCCGAGCAGGTACTTCGGCACGATCCAGACCCCGCGGCGCAGCGACAGCAGGGTCGAGACGGCCACGTGCGAGGCGTCGACGGCGATGTCCATGGCCGAGTTCCCGCCGCCGACCACGAGCGCCCGCCGCCCGGCGAGCTGCTCCGGCCCGCGGTAGTCGTGGCTGTGCATGCACTCGCCGCCGAACGTGCCCGGGTACATCGGCTCGGGCAGCCGGGGCACCGCGTTGTGGCCGGTGGCGACGACGACGGCCGGGGTCTGCCAGGTCCCGGTCGCGGTGGAGACGGTCCAGGAGCCGTCGGCGGCCCGGGTCACCGCGGTCACGGTCTCGCCGTGGCGGATGTCCTCGGCCAGGCCGAACGCGTCGGTGTAGGCGGCGAGGTAGTCGGCGATGTGCTCGTGGTCGGGGTAGTCGGGCCAGTCGGCGGGCATCGGGAAGTCCGCGAACTCGGTGCGGGTGCGGCTGGTGTTGAGGTGCAGCGTGCGGTAGGCCGACGAGCCGGGCGCGCCGAACACCCACAGGCCGCCGGGGCGCTCGCCGGCGTCGAGGCACACGACGGGGACGTGCCGGTCGCGCAGCGCCTTCACCGTGGCCAGGCCGGCCGGGCCCGCGCCGATGACGACGACCGGTTTATCCAACACGTGATGGATAATGCGCCGAGACGTCGACGGCGGTCAAGCCGTGCCGTACATCCGCCGCAGCCACCGATGCGCGAACGTGCGGGCCGCGCGCTGCCGGTCCGGGTCCGGGCCCTCGTGCAGCACGTGCACGGCGTGCGCGTGCAGGGCCCAGATGAGGCTGCGCACGGCCGTGTGCGGGTCGGGCTCGTGCAGGACGCCGGCCGCGTCGGCCGCCGTGAGCAGGTCGGCGACCTGGGCGTACAGCGGCGCCGAATAGCGCTCGTCGAGCCCCTCGTGCCCGGCCGGGTCGAGCCAGCGCCGCAGCCACAGCCCGGTGTTCTCCGGGTGCGCCTCCAGGAAGTCCACGAACGTGTCGACCAGGCGGTGCAGCACCGGCAGCACGGCGTCGGCCCCGCCCGGCAGCGCCAGGCGCGCGTCGGCCAGCACCGGGCCGAGCGCGGCCCGCTCGGCGTCGTGCACGAGCCCGAAGCAGGCCTCGTACAGCGCCGCCTTCCCGCCGGCGTGGTGGTGCACGGTGGCCACGTCGACGCCGGCCGCCTCGGCGACCTGGCGCAGGCTCACCGCGGCGAACCCGTGCCGGGCGAACAGGCCCACCGCCACGCGCAGGATCGACTCGCGGGTGGCGGCGCGCTCGTCCCGCCGGGGGCGGCCCGGTCCGCGGCGGGGGGTGTGCTGAGGCTCCATCGTCGCCTATTATCCATCAACCGTTGGATAACCTGGGGGCGGGATGGACGGCACGCGGCTACCCCGAGGCGGCCTCGCCGCGTTCGCGACCGGCTCCTTCGGCATGGGCATCTGGGTCACGGTGCCGGGGCTCCTGCTGCTGTACTTCCTCACCGACGTCCTCGCCGTGGCCCCGCTGCTGGCCGGCACCGCCCTGCTCGTGCCGAAGATCGCCGACGTGGTGCTGCACCCGTGGGTGGGCACCGTCTCCGACGCCGGCCTGGCCCGTCACGGCAGCCGGCGCCGCCTGCTGCTGGCCGGCTGCGCGCTGGTCCTGCCGTTCGCGGCGCTGTTCGCGGTGCCGGCCGGGCTCTCCGGGCCCGCCGCGGCCGGCTGGGTCGCGGTGGCCTTCGTCGCGGGCAACCTGCTGTTCGCCGCCTACCAGGTGCCCTACCTGTCCACCCCGGCCGACCTCGCGATCGGCTACCACGAGCGCACCCGGCTCATGGGCTTCCGCATGGTGGTGCTGACCGTCGGCATCCTCGCCAGCGGCCTCGCCGCGCCGCTGCTCGCCGGGCGCGAGGACCCGACCCGGGCCGGCTACGCCACCATGGCCCTGGTGCTCGGCGGGCTCATGCTCGCCGCGATGCTGACCGGCGTCGCGGGCGTGGGCCGGCTCGCCGCCACGGCCCCGCTGCAGCGCCCGCGGTCCGGCCCCGCGCTGCTCGCCGCGCTGCGGGACCGCCAGTTCCGCCTGCTCGCCGGCTCCTACCTGGCCATGTCGACCACCTCGCACCTGGTGCTCGCCGCGGTGCCCTACTACACCGAGTACGAGCTGGGCCGCCCGAAGCTCACCACGGTCCTCGTCGCCGCGTTCCTGGCCCCGGCCCTGCTCGCGACGCCGGCCTGGGTCGCGGTCGCGCGCCGCTGGGGCAAGCAGCGCGGCCTGCTGCTCGCCCAGGCCGTCTTCGTGGCCGGGTGCCTCGTGCTCGCGGCCGGCGCGGCCGCGGGCGTGGCGGTGCTCGTGGCCGCGGTGGCCGTGCTCGGGGTCGCGTTCGCCGCGCTGCAGCTGCTGCCGTTCTCGATGCTGCCCGACGTGGTGACCGCCTCGGGGCGCCCGGAGAGTGCGGGCAGCTACACGGGCGTGTGGACCGCGGCGGACTCGCTCGGCGGGGCGCTCGGGCCGTACGTGTACGCCGCCTGCCTGGCCCTGGGCGGCTTCGTCGCGGGCGCGGACGCGGCGGCCCAGCCGGACTCGGCGGTCACCTGGATCCGGCTCGGCTTCGGTGCCGTGCCGGCGGCGCTGATGCTCGCCGCGATCCTGCTCCAGCGCCGGTACCGCCTCGACGCCTCGGCCTCAACCCGGGCCGCGGTCTAAACCAGGCGCAGGGCCTCGGCCGCGATGAGCTCCGGCTCGGTGAACATGACCAGGTGCCCCGACGCCTCGGCCGGGACCAGCCGCCCGTTCGGCAGGGCGTCGGCCGTGCGGCGGTGGGCGTCCGTCACCGCCGCCCGCACCCCGCGGTCGAACCGGGCCGGGGCCGTGCCGGAGATGACGGTCACCGGCAGGTCGCCCAGGCGCGGCGGTTCGGCCCGCAGCTGCCCGAGATCCTCGAGCAGGCACTTGAGCTCGGCCGACATCGTCCGCGCCGCGCGCACCGTGAAGTCCTCGGCCCGGTGCTCGGCCGCCACATCCGAGGGCTGGACCATGCCCGGCCGCGCGGCCATCGGACGGTACAGCCCCGTGCGCGCCATCGCCCCGACGAGCCGGCGCGTGAGCGCGAAGCGGCGGCGGGCGGCCTTGGCGAAGTACAGCTCGCACCGCTCGTCCGTCGGGTCGACCAGCACGAGCCCGCGGACGCGGTCCGGCTCGGCCGCCGCCGCGGCGCGCACGAGCGGGCCGCCCCAGCTGTGCCCGACGAGGACGAACGGGCCGTCGCCGAGCGCCCGCAGCAGCGCGTCGAGGTCCGCGGCCATCCGGCCGAGCGTGAGCGGCTCGGGGTCGTCGTCGCTGCGCCCGGTGCCCGCCCGGTCGTAGACCACGGCGCGGGTGCGGGCGGCGACGAGCGGCTGCACCAGGCCCCAGACGGAGCGCGACAGGCCCATGCCGGAGGCGAACACGACGGTCGTGTCGCCCTCGCCGCGGGTCATGTAGTGCAGCCGCCGTCCGTCTCCGGTCCCCGCCCAGCCGCTCTCGCCGTACGAATGCTCCGCCACGCGAATAGGTTAGGTCAGCCTCATCAGTTGGTGGCTGAGAGAGCGATCACGTCGCGGCCGCTCGGCACGGCCGGAACTCAGGCGATCTGAGTGATTTTGCACCAGTTCAGGGCGAAGCCGCCGGCGACCGCGTACAGGCCGAGCTGATGGGTGCCGGCCGGCAGGTTCACCTCCAGCGACACCGTCTGGTACTGGCCCAGCCCGCCGGTACTGGGCAGCGCGCGGTCGCCCAGGGGCGTCGCGCCCTCGTCGATGTCCAGCGACAGCTTCGAGCCGGCGCCCGTCGTCGCCACGCGGTACTCGACCAGGTAGCGCGCCGCCTTCGGGATCGTCACGTTTCGCATGGCGATCCGGTCGCCGGTGTCGAACGACACCGCCTTGCCGCCGCCGGTGTCCGGAGTCGTCTTCGTCGTGACGCCCCGCATCGCGTCGTACGCCTCGGCCTCGAAGGAGCGGGTGTGGCAGCCGCCCGCGGCGAGCTCGCAGATGTCGGCGCGCACGGTGGACACCTTCAGGTCGTCGTACCAGATCCACGAGTCGTTGGCGGGCGCGAACGCGGTCGTGCCGCCGCCCGCGAACGAGGAGAAGTAGGCCTTGTCCACCACGTCCGCGTTGCGCACGAAGCGCAGGTTGCGGATGCTGCCCGCCGGGGAGCCGTTGAACCAGATATCGATCTCGCCGTCGCGGTTGGCGTTGCCGTTCGTGACGGTGTTGACCTTCAGCCGCTGCACCAGGTTGACCCAGGAGCCGCGCGGATAGTAGATCAGCGAGCCGTCGGCGCGCTTGAGGTCGAGGAAGTCGCCGTAGGTGTCCGAGTGGTCCATGTCGTAGTAGTAGATGGCCGCCTTGCCGCCGCTGCGCCAGATCATGCGCGAGCTGAAGCCGTTGTACCCGTCGCAGACCTGGCCGCCGGAGCAGGACGCGCCGCCGGCCAGCCCGAGGCCGACCTTGCCCGCGAACTCGGTCGTGCCCCAGCTGAAGTCGCTGCTGAAGCGGACCCAGTAGGACAGGTAGTACTCGCGCCCGGGGCTGAGCGTGAACGGGGCCTGGGCGCCGGAGTCCTCGGGGCCGATCTTGCCCTTCGGGTAGAACACCCGCAGCGACTGCCCGCCGGAGTGGTTGAAGTTGTAGCCGTCGATCCATGTGCGGTTGCTCATCCCGAGGTCCCAGGGCGCGCTCCAGCCGTCCTGGGCCCAGTTCGCGAGCGTGTAGGCGCTGCCCCGGGCGGGGCGTTCGAAGGTGTTGTACCGCAGGTTCACGGCGGCGGACGCGGGCGAGCCGGCCACGGTGGCGCCGAGGAGCAGCAGCAGGGCGGTGACGAGGGCGATCCTCACCAGGTTGCGCACGCTTGCCTCCATTCGGGGAGGTCGAGGACGAGCGTTCGTCCCCACGGATGACGGTGGGCCTCGGTGAAGCCGAGCGCGGAGTAGAAGGTGACGGCCTTCCGGTTCGCCTCGGCCACCCCGAGATGGACGCCGGGGACGCCACGGCGGTGGAGCGCCCCGAGGACGGTGCCCATGAGCCGGCGGCCGCAGCCCCGGCCCTGGGCCCGGGCGGCGACCTTGATGTGCAGGTGCGCCGGGTGGCTGTCGTGCCACGGCCGGCGGGGGCCGGACCCGGCGTGGATGGCGGCGACGAGCGCGTGGTCGCGGGTGCCGTCGTGCGGGTCGGGCGTCAGGGGGTACCGCCGCCGCAGCCTCGGCCACCAGCACCGCTCGGCCCAGTCGGCGAAGCGGGCCGTGTCGGCGACGGCGGCGACATAGCCGGCGACCCCGTCGACGTCGGCGACGAACGTCAGCCCGGGGGAGGCGGCCAGGTAGGGGCCCGCGTAGAGGTGGCCGGGCAGCTCGGGGCGGTGGTAGCGGGGCGGTGCGGCGGCGCCGGTGGCGTCGACGGTCGCGCACAGCCGGTAGATCGCGGCGGCGTCGGCACGAGCGGCCGGCCGGACCTTCACGCCCGGGTTCACGCCAGGCTCCCGGCGGCGGCGTAGATGGCGTGGACGGTCTCGACGACGCCGCGGCCGTAGTCGCCGCCGACCGCCGGTGCGCGCCGGTCCCGGCACGCGGCGGCGAAGTCGGCCAGCTGCGCGGCGAACGCGGCCGCCGGTCCGGCCGGGCCGGTCGCGACCGGCGTCTCGGTGCCGTCGTCGCGGCTCAGGACGGCGCCGTCGGCCGCCGACCAGCGCAGCGAGCCCCGCTCGCACACCACCACGGTCTCGTCGAGGTAGGCGGGCACCGCGCTGGTGAGCAGGAAGCTCGCCGGCACGCCGCTGTCGAGCTCGACGGTGCCCATGGCGTCGGTCTCGACCGCGTGCCCGTCACGGCGCCACACGCGCCCGGCCGCGGCGACGACCGAGCCGCCGCCGAGCCACTGGATGCGGTCGAGGCCGTGGATGCCGACGTTCATGACGATCCCGCCGCCGGCCATCGCCGGGTCGAAGAACCAGCCGGGGCGGGACCCGCGCCGGTAGTGGGAGGTCCGGCGGTGGCTGATCGCGAGCACGTCGCCGACCGCGCCCGAGCGCAGCGCCTCGGCGGCCCGGTGGGCGACGGGGTCGAAGCGGACCACGTGCCCGACGGCGAGGACGACGCCAGCGGCCGCGCACGCCTCGATCATCGCGGTGCAGTCGGCGACGGTCGTGGCCATCGGCTTCTCGACGAGCACGTGCACGCCCGCGGCGGCCGCGTCGAGGGTCAGCCGCGCGTGCAGGGCGTGCGGGGCGGTGACGACGACCGCGTCGAGGCGCTCGCGGGCCAGCATGGCGCGGTGGTCGGCGTAGGCGGCCGCGCCCGCCGCGGCGGCCATCGCCCGGGCCGAGTCGGCGCGGATGTCGCACACGGCGGTCACCCGCACGCCTGCGACGGCGCGGGCGGCCTCGAGGTGCTCGGCGGCGACGATGCCGGTACCGATGATGCCCAGTCTCATGCGGGCACCCGCTCGGTCCGGCGCGCGGGCGCGCACGACCCGCGGACCGTGAGCCGGGGCTGCAGCTCGACCCGGTGGGCCGGCGTGGCCGGGTCGGCGAGGATGCGCAGCAGCAGCTCGGCGGCGAGCGCGCCCACCTCGGCCTTGGGCGGGGCGACGGCGGTCAGCGGCGGGTCGACGAGCTCGGTGACGTCGTCGTCGTAGGCGACGAGGGAGAGGTCCTCGGGCACGCGCAGGCCGGCCTTGCGGGCCGCGTGGCGCAGGCCGGCGGCGTCGCGGTCGCCGTGGCAGAACACCGCCGTGACCCCGGCGTCGCGGCAGTGCGCGGCGTACGCGGCGATCTGCTCGGCCGTCCACTCCTCGTGCCGCACCACGGACCCGGGCACGACGTCGAGGCCGAGCGCGGCGGCGGCGAGCCCGAAGCCGTCGGCGACCGCGGCGAGGCGAGCATGACCCCGGCGCGGGCCGCGGTCAGGGCGCGCTCGATCATGACCCCGGCGCGGGCCGCGGTCAGGGCGCGCTCGATGCCCTCGATGACCTTCGGGTAGTAGTACGACGTCGACGGCACCAGCACCCCGACGGTGCGCCGCGCGAGGGCGGGCACGCCGACGACGTAGGTCCCGGAGCCCTGCCGGCGCACGACCACGCCCTCGGCGACCAGCCGCCCGACGGCCCGGCGCACGGTGTTGAGCCCGACGCCGAATCGCGCGGCGAGCTCCGGCTCGGTGGGCAGCCGGCCGCCGACCGGCACCGCCCCGGACGCCACGAGGTCCCGCAGCCGCCCGGCCACCGCCCCGGTTTTCATTCCACCGGGGAATGAATCGTCATCCCTGGATACCGGCCCGTCAATGGCGCGAATTCATGCCATGACGGGCCGGTCCTCACGCGTTCGTCAGCTGTACGCCTCGAACTCGTAGATCCGCGCGGCGCCGCCGGTTCCCGACTGCTCGGCGGTGACGACGTTGAGCCTGAGGTACCGCGCCGAGACGTTCACCGCGTGGTTCGTGACGCTGGCGGTGTTCCCGCGGGCCGACACGATCGTCGTCCACGTGGTGCCGTCGTTGGACGCCTGCACGTCGTAGTCCTTGGTGTTCCACGACGTCGACTCCCCGCCGGCCCCGGCGTGCCGGATGGTGATCGTCTTGACCGTGGCCGCGGCGCCGAGGTCGACCCGCCACCACTTCGAGGCGCTCGTCGAGCACCACTTGTCGCTGGTGCCGCCCGAGACGCTGCCGTTGTTGGCCTTGGCCGGGCCCTCGTTGGCGTTGCAGGACGAGTCCGCGGTGGCGGGCTTGTTCAGCGCCAGGTTCGCCGAGCTCGGCGGGGCGGAGTCGAACGACGGCGGCGCGTCCGCGGCGGCGCTGCCCCACGAGGTGTTCGCGGTCGTGCCGAGGGTCAGCTCGACGGTACCGCCGGCCGCGAGCAGGCTCTCCGGCAGCCACGGCTTGGTGGTCGTGGCCCCGTTGAGCTTCGCGCTCTGGATGTAGGGCGCGTTCGTGGCGGCGCCGGTGCCGTTGACGGTGATGGTGGCGCCGTTGCCGCGGTGGATCGCGACCTGGCTGAACAGCGGGCTGCCCAGCAGCAGCTCGCCGCGGCCGGGGGTGAGCGGGTAGATGCCCATGGCCGCGAAGACGTACCACGACGACATCGCGCCGAGGTCGTCCTGGCCCGGAATGCCGCCCGGGGCGCTGGACCACAGCGTGTTCACGACCTGGCGGACGGTCTGCTGCGTCTTGTACGGCTGGCCGGCGAAGTCGTAGAGCCACGGCGTGCCGATCGACGGCTCGTTGCTCAGGTCCGACTTGGTGCCGCCGGCGTTGGACAGCGCCCAGCTGCCGTCGCTGTTGTGGAAGAACGAGTCCAGGCGCGACGCGGCCGAGCCCGCACCGCCCATCTTGGCGAACAGGCCGTTCACGTTGAAGGGGACCATCCAGGTGTACTGCGCCGCGCTGCCCTCCGCGAACCCGTCCGAGCTCGCCGGGTCGAACGACTGCCAGGCCCCGGAGGAGTTGCGCTGCTGGATGTAGCCGGTCGCGGGGTTGAACACGTTCTTCCAGTTCTGCGCGCGGCCGAGGAACGTCGCGGCGTTGCCGCTGTCGCCGAGGCTCCCGGCCAGCTGCGCGATGCCGAAGTCGGCGGAGACGTCCTCGAGGGTTTCCCCGGCACCGCCCCACGCGTTGCCGTCCGACGGCACGTAGCCGATGGACAGGTACTTGTCCAGCGACGGCCGCTCGCCGACCACCATGACGTTCCAGCCGGTGCGGCTCAGGTCCGCGGCGGTCACGGTCGTCGCGGCGTGGACCATCGAGCTGAGCGCGCCCGCGGCGTCGAACGTGGTGCCGCCGAAGGCGTAGATGCTCGCCACGGCCGCGTGGCCGGGGTCGCCGGTCATCACGTGCGTGCCGCCCTGGTTGTGCGTCCAGCGGTCCCAGACGCCGTTGTTCTGGTTCGCCTGGTTGAGCAGCGACTGGGCGATGTCCGCGCCGATGTCGGGCCGCAGGAGGGTGACGAGCTGGACCTGGTCGCGGTAGACGTCCCAGCCGGAGAAGTTCGCGTACTGCGCGTGCTGCGCCCCCGAGACCGTGTGCACGGCCTGGTCCGTCCCGCGGTACTGCCCGTTGGTGTCGCTGAACACGTTGGGGTGCAGCAGGGAGTGGTACAGCGCGGTGTAGAACGTGGTCTGCTGCGCGCTCGTGCCGCCGGTGATGGCGACCCGGTTCAGCTCCGCGTTCCAGGCGTCGTGGGCCCGGGTCCGCACGGTGTCGAACGTCGTGCCGGCCGGGTTCTCGGCGTCGAGGTTGGCCTTGGCGTTGGCCGCGCTGACGTAGGAGATGCCGACCCGGACGCCGACCGCCTGGCCGGAGCTGGTGTCGAAGGAGACGTACGCGCCGGAGCCCTTGCCCGCGGGCGGCCAGCCGGCGGTGCCGTAGGTGGTGCCGCCGCTCGAGCTCGTGGACCCGGGCGACAGCGTGCCGTCCTGCCAGGTGCCCGTGCTCGCGAAGGGCTTGTCGAAGGCGGCGTAGAAGTACAGCGTGTAGTAGCTGCGCCGGTCCTCGGTGTTGATGTAGCCGCAGAAGTTCCCGCTCGTCACCGACCCGCTGATGACCCGGTTGGCGCTGTCCACCGTGGTCGTCGCGGCGCTGGAGCCGACCTCGGAGTTCGAGGTGCGCACCAGCAGGGAGGCGGTCTTGCCGGTCGGATACGTGAACCGGCCCGCGCCCGTGCGGGTGGTGGCCGACAGCTCCACGTTGACGCCGGAGTCCAGGCCGACGCGGTAGTACCCCGCGGTGCCGGTCTCGTTCGCGTGCTGGAAGCTGCTCGCGTAGGTCGCGTCGGTGTTGTCCGAGGAGGGCGACGAGGTCACTGTGCCGGGGTACGGCAGGAACGGAATGTCCCCGGATCCACCGGCGCAGCCCGTGCCCGACATGTGGGTGAGGCTGAACCCGCGCGTGCGGGTGACGTTGTAGTCGTAGCCGCCCGGCTGCGGGGTGCGGGTCTGGTCGCCGCGGGTGTTCTCGGGGCTCCACTGCACCATGCCGAAGGGCGTGTCGGCCCCGGGGAAGGTCTCACCGGAGTTGGCGGATCCGATGAGCGTGTTGACGGTGGCGGCGGGATCGGCCACCGCGGCGCTCGCGCCGGGTATGGCGCTCAGCTGGACGGCGCTGACGAGCAAGGCGAGTGCCGCCGAGGCCGTCAGGGCACGCCGAAGGGCTTGTGGACGCACGGGGATACGCCTCCTGGAGGGATGGCTGCGCCGCCGCAGGGCTCTGGCGGGAGCGCGGCGCGGAAACGGGTCAACGACTTTCGTCGATCCCTAAAGGAAGCTAACAATGCTCGCGATCGATGACAAGGGCAAGTTTTGTAAAAATTTGCCGCTCGCCGAGGGTGGTGGAATCGTTGGCCGCGTGATGCAGGCTGCGCGGCGTGAGCTGGGTCGGGTGCGGGCCTCTCCGGCGGCGTGGCAGGAGCTGCGCTACGAGCGGTCCACGGACGCTCATGCGGCAACCCGGGCGATGGTGTTGTGGGCGTCGCAGTACGACCGGCGGCCCGGGGATCTCCCGCTGGTGCGCTGGCCGGCCGAGCAGGAGGCGCCGTTCCAGCTCGGCTCCGGCGCGTCGGACCGATCCGCCTACGCGGGGTTGAGGCCGAGCTGCTGGAGGAGGTGAAGGAAGAGGTCTTCGGCGAACGTCTCGTGCCCGTCCAGGACGCTCGCGATCGCTTCGACGGCGTCGGGGACCAGGCCGGCGTCCCGTGCCCAGGCCTGCGCGGAACCGGCGCCCGCCATGCCGCCCGGCGCTTGAGCGAGGATTTCGCGTCGGGTCAGCTCGACCTTGGCCTCGTACGCGGGGTCGCGCCAGTCGTCGCCGAAGGGAGATGGCGGATCCAGCAGATAGCCCATCGCATAGGTGAGGTGCAGCCACACTTCCCAGAGCCGCACGGATGTCCCGGTGGCGACCACGTGGACGGCGCTGCTGTCCAGGACGCGTCCGAGCAGCACCGGGGCTCCGGTCCCGGCGTGCAGTTGTTCGAGGAGATCGTCAGGTAGCGAGCCGGCCGAGTCCCGCACGACCCACACCCGCCAGCCCGTGCTCCATGCGCCATCGCGGGAAACGGCGCCTCGCAGCGCCGTGATCGCCGGCAACACCCGTGCCGGCGGCTCGTCCGAGCGCAGGACCACATAGGTGCCCCAGAATCCCATCCTTGCCCTGCCCGACGTCGGAGGATGATCGCGGCCAGGAGTCCAGACCGAATGATCTCTATGCTCGAAGGGTGTCTCAGACCCTCGACGAACTGTTGCGCGCACTCGTCGCAGCGGGTGCCGATATCGATGAGATCGAGGAGCTCGTCGGAGACGATCCGGAGGGCAGCCGCGCCGCCGTCTGGTCCTATGCCGGCGACGAGGGGATGCGGCTGATCGGCTTCCTCGGCGATCCGCGCGACTTCGAATTTCTCGCGGCGCATCTTGCCGATCCACAGCTGCGGCACACGGCGTTGGAGGCGCTCGCCAACCAGCCGGACGCCGAGCGGGCCGACGCTCTGGCCCGCTCGTTGCTGGACGACGCCGATCCCAGGGTTCGTTCGAGAGCCGCGGGCATGCTGGCTATGCCCATCCCAGGATCTATCTCGCGAGCGACCGCCTGCGGGATGCCTGAACCAGCGATGGCGAGGTCCTGATGTGTCTGTGATCGACTGGCGGTCGGTGCAGGATTTGTCGGGTGGTTCCGGCGTGACGGTCGGCAGGCTGCTCGACGGCATCGAGCACCATCCGACCGCTGAGGCGTGGGACGAGATCGAGCACCGGCTCGTGGTCGAGGCCGAATGCTGGTGCTCGGCCGGTTTCGCCGCGCTGCCCAGACTCGCCGAGCTGGCGCAGTCCGGCGCCGAGGAGCATCAGGTTCGGGCACTGCGGCTGGCAGCGACGATCGTGCGATCACTGCACCGGTGCCATCAGTACGACGACATCGTTCGCGCCGGTGCGCAGGCCCTCACGGTATTGCACCGCGTCGCCCGGAACCGGCCGACGACCCACACCGGGCAGGCATTCGTGGCGCAGCTACAGGACACGCTCGCGCTCGCCGGGTATACGTTCTGGGCCACGATCAGCCTGGACTTCACCGACGAGCACTACCACCTCGGCTGCCCGCACTGCGCCGTCAGGCTGGCGGTCGTCATCGGCGACTACGGCCACTACAGCGCGATCCGGCACTACAACGACGGCGACATCCACCGTGTCGTGCTTCGTCCCGCCGCACCGGGGGAGCTGACCGGGATCGGCCGATGGATGTACGACACCGCCGACGCCGCCGGCGAAACCGTGCTCGCCGACGGCCTCACGTACCTGTTCGGCCGGGCCACGTGCAGCACCTGCGGCAGCGTGTTCAACGTGGCCGAGTGGTTGGAGGCGGAGAACGGCCCGAGTCAACCCATCGACTCCGTCGTGCCGCGCACCGACCGCTCGACCTGACTGACGTCGGACCCACCTCGCCCGCCGTGCGTAGTTGACGTGGTGGATCCGGGGCGCCAATCGATCACCTGACCGCCGGTCAGGTTCGGGTCAGGGCGAACAGCGGAATGCGCCGCGCCGTCTTCGTCTGGTAGTCGCCGAACCCGGGCATCCGGGCCACGAGCCGCTTCCACGTCGCCGCGTAGTCGTCGCCCAGGATCTCCTCGGCGTGCACGCCCACGGTCGCGGTGCCGACCTCCGCCGTGGTGTCCGGATTGGCCTTGAGGTTGTGGTACCAGTCGGGGTTCTTGTCCGCGCCGGCCGCCGAGGCGACGATCACCATGCGGTCGCCGTCTGGTAGATAGGCCACGGGGTTGACGCGTTCCGTGCCGGTCCGGGCGCCGCGGTGGTGGATGAGCAGCAGCGTGCCGCCCTCGAACGGTCCGCCGACCCTGCCGCCGTTGGCGCGGAACTCCTCGATGATCTGCGTGTTCCAGTCGCTCACGGATCCATCAGAACACGATCGCCCCGCGCGCCGCGAGGGTGAGCGGCCACCGGCCGGTGCCGCTCACCCCGCAACGTGATCACGCCACGTCGAAGCGGTCCAGGTTCATCACCTTGTCCCACGTCTTCACGAAGTCGCGGACGAACTTGTCCTTCGCGTCGGCGCTCGCGTAGACCTCGGCGATCGCGCGCAGCTGGGAGTGCGCGCCGAACACGAGGTCGACGGCGGTCGCGGTCCAGGTGACCTTGCCGGTGGCGTCCCGGCCCTCGTAGACGTTCTCGTCCGACTTCGACGCCGACCATTCGGTGCCCGCGCGCAGCAGGTTGGTGAAGAAGTCGTTGCTCAGCGTGCCCGGGCGGTCGGTGAGCACGCCGTGCGCGGTGCCGCCGTGGTTGATGCCGAGGGAGCGCAGGCCGCCGACCAGGACGGTCATCTCGGGCGCGCTCAGGTTCAGCATGTACGCGCGGTCGACGAGCAGGACCTCCGGCGGCAGCTTCTCGCCGGGGCGCACCCAGTTGCGGAAGCCGTCGGCACGCGGCTCGAGCACCGCGAAGGACTCGACGTCGGTCTGCTCCGCCGTCGCGTCGGTGCGGCCCGGGGTGAACGGCACGGTGATGTCGTGGCCCGCGTCGCGCGCCGCCTTCTCGACGGCCGCGCAGCCGCCGAGGACGATGAGGTCGGCGAGGGACACGGACGTCTTGGAGCCGGACACGGACTCCGCCTGGATGCGTTCGAGCACCGGCAGTACCGTGGCGAGCTGATCCGGATCGTTGACCGCCCAGTCCTTCTGGGGCGCGAGGCGGAGCCGGGCCCCGTTGGCGCCGCCGCGCTTGTCCGTGCCGCGGAAGCTCGCCGCCGCCGCCCACGCGGTCGCGATCAGCTGGGTGGCGGACAGGCCGGAGTCGAGCAGCTTGGCCTTGAGCGCGGCGATGTCGTCCGCGCCGAGCGTGCCGGTCGCGGCCGGCACCGGGTCCTGCCACAGCTGCGGCTCGGGGATCCACGGCCCGAGGTAGCGCGCGATCGGCCCCATGTCGCGGTGCAGCAGCTTGAACCAGGCCTTCGCGAACGCCTCGGCGAGCTCCTCCGGGTGCTCGTGGAAGCGCTTGGCGATCGGCCCGTAGATCGGGTCGAAGCGCAGGGCGAGGTCGGACGTGAGCATCATCGGGGCGTGGCGCCGCGCCGGGTCGTGCGCGTCGGGCACGGCGTCGCGGGCCGCGCCGCCCTTGGGGGTCCACTGCTTGGCCCCGGCCGGGCTGGTGGTCAGCTCCCAGTCGTAGTTGAACAGGTTGTCGAGGAACCCGTTGTCCCACTGGGTCGGCGCGTTCGTCCAGGCGCCCTCGAGCCCGCTGGTGAGCGCGTCGGCGCCCTTGCCGGTGCCGGACGGGTTTTTCCAGCCCAGCCCCTGCTGCTCGATCGGCGCGCCCTCGGGCTCCGGGCCCAGGTGCGCCGGGTCGTGCGCGCCGTGGGCCTTGCCGACGGTGTGCCCGCCGACGATGAGCGCGACGGTCTCCTCGTCGTTCATCGCCATCCGGCCGAACGTCTCACGGATGTCCCGCGCGGAGGCGAGCGCGTCCGGCACGCCGGCGGGCCCCTCCGGGTTGACGTAGATGAGGCCCATCTGCACCGCGCCGAGCGGCTCGGCGAGGGAGCGCTCGCCGCTGTAGCGCTCGTCGCCGAGCCAGGTGTCCTCCGGGCCCCAGAAGATCTCCTCGGGCTCCCAGATGTCCTCGCGGCCGAAGCCGAAGCCGAAGGTGGTGAACCCCATCGACTCGTAGGCCACGTTCCCGGCGAAGACGAGCAGGTCGGCCCACGAGATCTTCTGGCCGTACTTCTCCTTGACCGGCCACAGCAGCCGGCGCGCCTTGTCCAGGCTGGCGTTGTCGGGCCAGCTGTTGAGCGGCGCGAACCGCTGGGCGCCGCTGCCGCCGCCGCCCCGGCCGTCGGCGGTGCGGTAGGTGCCGGCCGCGTGCCAGCTCATGCGGATGAACAGGGGCCCGTAGTGGCCGTAGTCGGCCGGCCACCAGTCCTGCGAGGTGGTCATCAGCTCAGTGAGGTCGCGCTTGAGCGCCTCGACGTCGAGCGTCGCGAACTCCCGGCGGTAGTCGTAGTCGCCGTCCATCGGGTTGGCGCGCGCCGTGTGCCGGTGCAGCACGGAAAGGTCGAGTTGGTTGGGCCACCAGTCCCGGTTGGTCCGCGGCCGGCTCGGGGCCTTGGCGGTCGGGGCCGGGATGGCCGGGTTCTCACTCTCGCTGGTGCTGGCGGTCACGTCCTTGTTGTCAGACACGTCGCTTCTTCTTCCCAAGATTTCTGGAATCAATCAAGTCTGAGTCGCTGACCAGCCTACCGCCACCCGCCCGGCGAGGCCCGCCGAACGCGGCGAACGGTACCGTGAAGGCGTGCCAACCGACCTGGAACTCCCCGAGTTCGAGGACCCGCCGGACGATCCCGTCGCGCTGCTGCGGGCCTGGCTCGGCGCGGCCGTCGAGCGGGGCGTCGGGCTGGCGAACGCGGTCGCCCTGGCCACCGCCGACGCCGACGGCACGCCGTCCAGCCGCACGGTGCTCGTCCAGCACATCCGCGACGACGGGCTGGTGTTCGGCACGCACACCGTGAGCCGCAAGGGCCGCGACCTGGCCGCGCGCCCGTACGCCGCGGCGACGTTCTTCTGGCGCGAGACCCTCCAGCAGGTCCACGTCGCCGGCCCGGTCCACCGGCTGCCCGCCGCCGAGGCCGACGCGCTCTTCGCCGAGCGGGCGCCCGTCGCGCGGGCGATGGCGGCGGCCTCCCGGCAGAGTGAGCCGATGCTCGACGAGGCGGCGCTGCGGGCCCGGGCCGCCGAGCTGGGCGCGGACGGACCGGCCGCGCGGCCGGACACGTGGGCCGGCTACCGCATCGAGCCCGCGGCCGTCGAGTTCTGGCACGACAGCGCCGACCGGCTGCACCGCCGGCTGCGCTACGACCGGACCCCGGCGGGCTGGACCTCGGTCCGCCTCCAGCCCTGACGGTCCGGCGCCGGCACCTTCTCGCGCCGGACGGCGGCTGGCGGTAGCTGGGCGGGTTCGGAATGATGGGCGCATGGTCGACGGGACGGACGCGCACGTGCTGCCCTCCGCCGACGTGCTCGCGATGCTCGACGCCGATCCGCAGGGGTGGGCGTTCGCCCGCGCGGTGCGCGACGGCGGCGGGGACATCGTGGACTTCGAGATCGTCCACCTCAACGACGCCGGGGCGCGGTACGTCGGGCGGGCGCGCGCGCAGCTCGTCGGCCGGCGGTTGCGGGAGCTGTGGCCCGACACGGTCAACGACAGCACGATCCCGCTGTACCGCAAGGTCGTCGAGTCCCGCGAGCCCGTCACCCGCACCGTCTACTACGACCGCCCCACCCTCGCCGGGCACTTCGAGCTGTGGATCGGGCCCAGCGGCGACGGGTTCGCCGCGCGGTTCGTCGATCTGCGGACGGTCACGCTGGGGCCGCAGTCCGCGGGCGGGACGCGCCTCTACGAGGTGCTCGACGCCGCCTTCGACGGGTTCACGCTCCTGCGCGCCGTGCGCGACGCGTCCGGGGCGGTGCGCGACTTCGTGTGCGAGTACGTCAACCGGCCCGGCGCCGCGCTGACCGGCCGCTCCGCGGAGGAGACGATCGGGCGGCGCTGGAGCGAGCTGTCCGCGCCCGACGGGCAGGCCCGGGACCTGCTCGAGCGCTGGCGCGAGGTCGCCGAGACGGGCCGGGCGTGGCAGGGGCAGCTGCGCTACGACCAGCTCGGCCAGGTCTGGCAGCTCGGCGCCGCGCCCGCCGGGGCCGACGGCGTGGCGGTCTCGTTCCGCGACGTCAGCACGCTCGTCGGGCAGCAGGAGCGGCTCGAGCAGAGCATGGCCGCGGCCCGCCGGGCGGCCGGGCGCAACGCCGCGCTGCAGGCGGTCACCGCGGCCCTCGTCGCCGCGAGCACGGCCGCGGACGTGTACGCGGCGATCGGCGCCGTGCTGCGGCCCTCGGCCGGCGGGCAGGGGCTGGCGGTGCTGCTGCGCCGCGACGACCACCTGGTGCTGCAGTACCACGCCGGCTACGAGCCGCAGGTGGTGGCGCGTCTGCAGGCGGTACCGCTGCGGCATCCGTATCCGGCGACCGAGGTCGCACGCACCGGGCGGGCCCGCTATCTGAGCAGCCTGGACGAGTTCGTCGCGGCGCAGTCCGGCGACGCCGCCCCGATCCCCAGCGGCGGGCGGCAGGCGTGGGCGTTCCTGCCCCTGGCCGCGGCCGGCGACGTGCTCGGCACCCTGGTCATCGGCTACGGCACCCCGCGCGAGTTCGACGAGGGGGAGCGGGCCAACCTCGCCGCGTTCGCCGGCGTGTGCGCGCAGGCGATGCAGCGGGCGCTGCTGTTCGAGGCCCAGCTGTCCATCGCCGGGGAGCTGCAGCGGGCCCTGCTGCCGGCGGAGCTGCCGCAGGTGCCGGGGCTGCGGCACGCCGCGCGGTACCTCCCGTGGACCCACGGCGCCGACGTGGGCGGCGACTGGTACGACGTCATCCCGCTCGGCCACGACGTGGTCGCGGTCGTCATCGGCGACGTCGTCGGGCACAACGCCACCGCCGCCGCGGTCATGGGCCAGGTCCGCAACGCGCTGCGGGCGTACGCGGCCGAGCGGCACAGCCCGTCCGTGGTCATGCAGCGGGTCAACCGGCTGCTGCTGGACCTGCAGCCCGACGCCGTCGCCACCTGCTGCTACCTCGAGCTGCACCTGGCCGAGGGGACGGCGACCGCCGTGCTGGCCGGCCATCCGCCACCCGTCATGCGGGCCGGCGACGAGGCCGGCATCCTGGCGCTGCGCTCCGGGCCGCCGCTGGGCGTCAGCGCCACGGTCGTGTTCAGCGAGACGACGTTCCTGGTGCCCGGCGGGGCCAACCTGCTGCTCTACACCGACGGGCTGGTCGAGGACCGCCGCTACGACATCGACGACGGCCTCGCCGACCTGCGCAGCGCCGTCGGCTCCGCCCCCTCGGACGACCCGGGCGCCATGCTCGACCACGTGCTGACCTCCGGCGTCGGCCCGCGCCCGCGCACCGACGACGTGGCCGTGGTCTGCCTCGCCGTCGACCCGCGCGCCGAGGCCGAACGGCCGCCGGCGGCCCAGCGGCGCTTCCGCGGCGACGCCGTCAGCGCCTCGGCCGCCCGGCGCTTCGCCGCCGACGTGCTCACCGCCTGGGGCGAGCGCCGCATCGCCGACGACACCCTGCTCCTGCTCGACGAGGTCATCACCAACGCCATCCAGCACACCGTCGGGGCCGTCCTGGTGCGCCTCGAGCTCGGCGCCGAGCGGCTGCGGGTCACCGTCGCCGACCGCAGCGAGCGGCTGCCCAGCCCGCGCCCGGCCGGCGCCGACAGCGAGAACGGGCGCGGACTGCTCATCGTGGCGTCGGTCGCGGCGGCCTGGGGCACGTCGCCGATCCCGGCCGGCGGCAAGGAAGTCTGGTTCGAGGTCGCGCGCAACGGCCGGTGAGGACTACGCTCGGTGGTCAGATCGATCGACCACGGGGGATGGTGCGGTGATCAGACGGGCCCGGGCGCCACGCGCGCAGCTCGCGTCGGATCGCGGCTGGCGCTACTCGAGGCACGGCTCCCGGCCCGGCTTCGGGGCGGTCGAGGACCGCTGGCGCCGGGCCGGCAACCCCGTCGCCGACCTGGACCCGGCCGACGAGCTGACCGGCGCCGTCGACGCCGCGGGCCGCCCGTTCACGCTGTTCGACACGACCGTGCTGGGTTCTGCGGGGTACCGCACCGTCAGCGTCCTGCACCTGCCCGTCGCCCTGCCGCCGGTGGCCGTGATGCCCGACCCCATCGACGGCGAGCCGTGCGCCGAGGGGCGCGTCGGCCCGGTGCCGCCCTGGGCCGCGCTCGCCTTCCAGCACCCGCCCGAGCTCGACGGCGCGCCCCCGCCCGAGCACCCGTCGTTCGCCGGGGAGCTCGTCACCGGCGAGGTCCTCGACGTCACCCGGCGGCTCGGGCTGCTGGGCTGGCGCATCGCCGGGCGGGACCTCGTGTGGGTCTCCCGCCCCGGCGACCGCCTCGACCCGGACCGGGTGGTGGCGGTGCTGGAGGCGCTGGCCACGCTGGCAACGGTACTGCCACCGGCCGTCGTGCGCTCCTACGCCCGCGACGAGCGCCGCCCGTAGCCCGTCCCGCCGGGCGAGTGCGGCGCGGACATCGGCGAGCGTCGCGGGACTATGATTCCTGCCGCACGGGGTCGACACGGACGGAGACTGCGGTGGCGGGTTCGGAGTGGAACGAGCGGGTGGACACCACCGTGGCGCATCCCGCGCGGCGGTACGACTACTGGCTCGGCGGCAAGGACAACTTCGCCGCCGATCGGGAGTCCGGTGACGCGATCGCGGCGGCGTTCCCGGCGATCCGCACGGCCGTGGTCGAGAACCGGGCGTTCCTGCGGCGGGTCGTGAAGGTGCTCGCCGCCGAGCACGGCATCCGGCAGTTCCTCGACATCGGCACCGGCATCCCGACCAGCCCCAACGTGCACGAGGTCGCGCAGGGGATCGCGGCCGGCGCGCGGGTCGTCTACGTCGACAACGACCCGATCGTGCTCGCCCACGCGCGGGCGCTGCTGACCAGCGCGCCGGAGGGGGCGACCGCCTACGTCGACGCGGACCTGCGCGACCCCGAGCGGATCCTCGGCGACCCCGCGCTCAAGGCCACCATCGACCTGAGCCGGCCCGTGGCGCTCATCCTCGTGGCGGTCGTGCACTTCCTGCCCGACGCCGACGAGCCGTACGAGATCGTGCAACGCCTGCTGAGCGCGCTCGCGCCCGGGAGCTTCCTGGTCATGTCGCACGCCACGACCGACGGGCTCGCCCCCGAGCTCGCGGCGCAGATCCAGTCGGGCCGGCACGGGCCGGGCAAGCTGCGCGACCGGGCCGAGTTCGCGGGGTTCCTCGAGGGCCTGGACCTGCTGGAGCCCGGGATCGTGTCGGTGGCCGAGTGGCGTGCCGAAGGGGAGCCCGGGCCGCGGCCGACCTTCGACGAGGTGGCCGTCTGGGGTGCGGTTGGGCGCAAGACGACTGGGTAATCGGTACCCCATGAAGGATGAGAACGCCACGATGGGCACGACCGGCACGCCGGGAGGCGACGGGGCGTCGCGCATCGACGAAGAGGACAAGCCCAACGGCTCGGCGCGGGGCGTGACGGTCCCGAGCCTCGGCGGGGAGGTCGACGACCCGGCCATGCCGTTCGACGAGAAGGTCGACTCGAACGGCAAGATCCACATGCCGCGCAACGCCGTCGGCCGCGGATAGGACTCAGCCGCGCAGCTCGGCGTACCGCCGCAGCAACAGGCCCTCGCGCAACGCCCACGGGCACACGTCCAGCGTGCGCAGGTCCAGCGCCTCCATCACGGTCACGGCGGTGACCGCCCCGGCCAGCAGCTGCCGGGCGCGGGCCGCCGCGACCCCGGGCAGCTCGGCGCGCTCCGGCGGGGTCATCGACCGCAGGCGCGGCACCCACCGGCGCAGGGCCCGCCGATCGAGCCGCTCCGGGTCCCCCGTGAGGCAGGCCAGCTGCTTGAACGTCTTGGACGTGCCGACCACCCGCCGCGGGCGCGGCGACCGGCCCAGCTCCCGGGCCACCGGCTTCACCAGCGAGCGGACGTGCCGGCGGACGCGCTCGACCGCGTCCCGCCGCGCCGGGTGCTCGGGCAGGAACCGGCGGGTGAGCAGCCCGGCCCCGATCGGCAGCGACACCGCCAGGTCGGGCTCGGCCCCGGCCCCGGCCGCGATCTCCATCGACATGCCGCCGATGTCGAGCAGCCACAGCCCGTCGTCGGCCGCGTGCAGGCGGCGGACCGCCTCGAACGTCACGCGGGCCTCGTCCTCCCCGCTGAGCGAGCGCAGCTCCACCCCGGTCGCCTCGCGGACCCGGCGGCGGATCTCGGCGTTGTTCGTCGCATCGCGGATCGTCGCCGTCGCCAGGGGGATGAGGTCGGTGGCCGCGTGCCGGCGATACGCCTCGACGGTGCACGACACGGCGTCCACGACCCGATCCACGCCGTCGGGGGAGAGGGCGCCGTCGGCCCGGACCTCCTCGGCGAGGCGGGTCGGGGCCTTCAGGCGGTACACGAGCTGCGGAGGCCTGCCGCGACGCGCCTGCACGATCTGCAGGTGGGCTGAGTTCGACCCGACGTCGAGCACGGCGAGCAGCACGGGCGCCTCCCATCAAACCGTCAACGGTAATGCATGAAAGGCGCCCGTTACCCGTACTGTCAGCGAACAAACACACCCGAGGGCGCGGGCGCGTAGCCGGCGGGGCGCGTGGTGAACACTCCCCGGCCCTGGGTCCGGCTGCGCAGCCGCGTGGCGTAGCCGAACAGCTCGGCCAGCGGCACCGTCGCCGTCACCACGACCGTCGCGCCCCGGGCGGCCGTGCCGCCGACCTGGCCCCGGCGGGCCAGCAGGTCGCCGAGCACGCCGCCGACCATGTCCTCGGGCACGGTCACCGTCACCTCGGCCACCGGCTCCAGCAGCACCATCCGCGACTCGCGCAGGGCGAGCTGCAGCGCCTCCCGGCCGGCGAGCCGGAAGGCCAGGTCGGAGGAGTCGTGGTCGTGCATCTTGCCGTCGGTGAGCGTGACCTTGACGCCCGTGACCGGATAGCCCGCGACCGGGCCGGCCGCGAGCGCGTCGCGGCAGCCGGCCTCGACCGCCCGCACGTACTCCTTCGACACGTGCCCACCGACCACAGTGGACTCGAACACGAACTCCTCACCGTCCACAGGGGACACGTCGATGGCCACGTGGGCGTAGAGGCCCGCGCCGCCGTCCTGCTTGACCAGGCGGTGGTAGAACCCGCTCACGCCCCGGACCAGCGTCTCGCGGTAGGCGACCTGGGGCCGGCCGACCGCGATCCGCAGCCCGTTGTTCGCCAGGCGCATCTTCTCCACCGCCACCTCCAGGTGCAGCTCGCCCAGGCCGCTGAGCAGCGTCTGGCCGGTCTCGCCGTCGACCCGCACGACCAGCGACGGGTCCTCCTCGACCAGCCGGGCCAGCGCGGTCGCCAGCCGGCCGGTGTCGGCGCGGCTGCTGGCCTCGACCGCGACCGAGACGACGGGCGTGGCCCGGCTCGGCGGCTCGAGGACCACCGGGTGCGCCGGGTCGCACAGCGTCTCGCCGACGCGGGCCTGCTTCAGCCCGACGAGCGCGACGATGTCGCCCGCGACCGCCCGGTCGACGTCGGTGTACCGGTCCGCCTGGACGTGCAGGATGCGCGACACGCGTTCGTGCCGCCCCGCGGTGGACAGCAGCACGTCGGTGCCCTTGGGCAGGGTGCCGGCGTAGACGCGGGCGTACGCGTACCGCCCGGTCGTCGCCGCGTGCACCTTGAACACCAGCGCCGCGAACGGCGCCCCGGGATCGGCCGGGGCCGCGGTGTCCAGCGGCGACGGCAGGTACGCCACCACCGCGTCGAGCAGCTCGGTGATGCCCTTGTCCCGGTACGCGGAGCCGCACAGCACCACGACCCCGGCGCCGGCGAGGGTGATCTCGCGCAGCGCCCGGCGCAGCGTGTCCGGGCTCAGGTCGCCGGTCTCGACGTACTCCTCCAACGCCCCCGCGTGCAGCTCGGCGACCTGCTCGACCAGCCGGGCCCGCTGCGGGAGGTCCGAGGGGCCCGTCAGGTCGACGACTCCCGCGAAGCCTCCCTCGGCGCCGATCGGGGCCTGCACCACCAGCGGCGTGACCCCGAGCCGGTCCCGGATCGATTCCACGGCGGCCCCGAGGTCGGCACCCGCCCGGTCGAGCTTGTTCACGAACGCGATCCTCGGCACGCCGTAGCGGTCCGCCTGCCGCCACACCGACTCGCTCTGCGGCTCCACGCCGGCGACGCCGTCGAACACGGCGACCGCGCCGTCGAGCACGCGCAGCGACCGCTCGACCTCGTCGGCGAAGTCGACGTGGCCGGGCGTGTCGATGAGGTTGATCCGGTGACCGTCCCAGTCGACGCTCACGGCGGCGGCGAAGATGGTGATGCCGCGGTTGCGCTCCTGCTGGTCGAAGTCGGTGACGGTGGTGCCGTCGTGGACCTCGCCCTGCTTGTACGTCGCGCCGGTGGCGAAGAGGATCCGCTCGGTGGTCGTGGTCTTCCCCGCGTCCACGTGGGCCAGGATGCCGATGTTGCGGACGCGTTGCAGTTCGTTGCGCACTGTTGCCCCTCGGGCTCGTCACGTGGACTCAGACAGCGCGATTGCGTCCCGCCGGGCGCTCAGCCCAGGACAGGACGGCCCAGTGCCGCCGCGCGAGCGGGCACCGGGAGCAACGAGGACACGCGGATCACCTCGTGCAGCGAGCGGGGGACGACGACGGCGGTGCGGTACTGCACGGCGGTCTCCCTCCACTCTCGAAGCTGACTACGTCAACCCTAGCGCCGCGGAGCAAGCGGTTATTCCGTCTAGACTCCTGCGATGCCCCGCGCTCTCATCGTCGGCAACACGGACGGCATCGGACTCGCCCTCACCCGCCGGCTGCTCGACGACGGCTGGGACGTCGCCGGCGTGTCCCGCCGCGAGTCGGGCCTGGCCCACCAGCGCTACGAGCATCTCGTCGCCGATGTCGGCGCGGCCGGCTACCCGGCGGTGCTGCGGGACCTGGCCGCCGTCGACCTGTGCGTGTACGCGGCCGGGATCGGCGAGATGTTCGACGCCGACCGGCTCGGGGGGCAGACCGACGCGATCCGGGTCAACCTGCTCGGGGCCGCGCTCACCGCCGAGGCCGTCGTGCCCGGGATGCTGGCGCGCGGCACCGGCCACCTCATCGGCCTGTCCAGCCTCTCCGACGTGCTCATCTCGCCGGTCGCGCCGGGGTACGCGGCGTCGAAGGCCGGCCTGACCTCCTACCTGCTCGGCCTCGGTCAGGCGCTGCGCCCGCGCGGGGTGGCGGTCACCGCGGTGCGGTTCGGCTTCGTCGACACGAAGCTGGCCAAGGGTCCGGCGACGCCGCTGAAGATCACCGTCGAGGACGCCGTGGCGGTGCTCATGCGCTGCGTCGCGCGGCGGCCCGCGGTCGTGTCGTACCCCCGCCGCATGTCCGTCGCCGCCCGCACCCTGCGCCTGGTGTCCCGCCTCGGCCTGCGCTGACGGGCCGGGGAGCCCGGCGAGGAGTGGTTGGCGGAGCCGTATTCAATCGTTAGTGTGAATATCGACCAATGTGCCGGCCGACGGGGGAGAGCCGTACATGAGCCGTATCGGCTTCGGGGTGCTCATGTTCCCGATCCACCGGCCCACGCACAATCCGACGCTGCAGCTCGAGGACGATCTCGCGCTCGCCGAGCTCTGTGACCGGCTCGGCTACGACGAGTTCTGGTTCGGGGAGCATCACTCCGGCGGCTGGCAGATCATCGCCGCCCCGGAGCTCATGATCGCCGCGGCGGCCCAGCGGACCCGGCGGATCCGGCTCGGCACCGGGGTGAGCACGCTGTCCTACCACCACCCGCTGACCCTGCTCGACCGCATCATCCAGCTCGACCATCTGACCCGCGGCCGGCTCATCTTCGGCGTCGGCGCGGGCGCGCTCGCCCTGGACTCCACGATGATCGGCCACGATCCGATGCAGGCGCGGCGGATGATGGAGGAGTCGCTGGAGACGATGACCGAGCTCCTGCGCTTCGCCGGGCCGGTCAGCCGCACCACCGACTGGTTCGAGCTGCGCGACGGCTATCTGCAGCTGGCGCCGTACTCCGATCCCCTCGACATCCGCGTCGCCGTCTTCCGCTCGCCGTCCGGGCCGCGGCTGGCCGGGCGGTTCGGGGCCGGGATGCTCTCCTTCGGCGCCTCGGCCGCCCTCGGGCTCGGCTCGGAGAACCCGATGACCACCGCCTGGCAGATCGCCACCGAACGGGCGGAGCGCTTCGGCCGGCACCTGGACCGGCGCCGCTGGTCGGTGATGAGCCCGATGCATCTGGCCGAGACCGAGGAGCAGGCGCGGCGGGAGGTGCGCTGGGGACTGCCGTCCTACATCCAGTACATCCGCCGGATTCTGCCCATGAACGTGCCCGTCGACCTGGAGGACGCCGATGCGGTGGTGGACGTGCTGCACACGGTCGGCCACGCGGTGATCGGCACCCCGGAGATGGCGATCGAGCACATCGAGCGGATGCTGCGGATCAGCGGCGGCTTCGGCACGTTCGTCATCGAGCACGCGGACCTGGCCGACCCGGAGGCGACCCGGCGCTCCTACGAGCTGTTCGCCCGGCGCGTCATGCCGCACTTCACCGGCGCGCTGCGGCCGCGGCTGGCCGCCGACGCGCGCGAGCTTGAGCACGACGGGCTCACCCGGCGCACGATGGCCGCCGCGCAGGCGAAGGCGGGCGTGGAGCACTCCCGCGAGCGCGCGGCGCTGCGCCTGCCGCGCCAGCGGGGGACGGAAGCCGGATGAGCGTGCACGACCCGGCCCTCGAGGCCGACTTCCGGCACGTGCTCGGCCACTTCGCGACCGGCCTGGGCGTGCTCACCGCCGACGCCGGGGCCGGACCGGTGGGCATGACCGTGCAGGCGCTCATGAGCCTGTCGCTGGCCCCGCCGCTGATCGCGCTGGGCATCGACCGCCGCTCGCGGGCCTGGCCGCAGATCCGCCGCGCGGGCCGGTTCTGCGTCAACCTGCTGCGGGTCGAGCAGGAGGACCTCGCCTGGCGGCTCGGCCGCTCCGACGCCGGCAAGTTCGACGGCGTCGGGCTGCGCGCCGGTCGCAACGGCCTTCCGGAGCTGCCCGAGGCCATCGCCTGGATCGGCTGCGAGGTGCGCGCCGAGCACGACGGCGGCGACCACTGGCTGGTCGTGGCCGAGGTCGACGACCTGCGGCTGGGATCCGGGGAGCCGCTCATCTTCCACCGGGGCCGCGCGGGGCGGCTGATGCTCTGAGGGGGCTGGTATGACCACGCACGTTGAAGTGATGGTGCTCGGCAGTGGCATCGGCGGCAGCACGGTGGCGGCGATCCTGGCCCGGCAGGGGGTGTCGGTCGGCATCGTGGACGCCGCGAGGCACCCGCGGTTCGCGCTCGGCGAGTCGACGATCGGCGAGACCTCGTTCCTGCTGCGGATGCTCGCCGCGCGCTGGGACGTGCCGGAGCTGGCGCAGGTGTCGACCAGCGGCGGCATCCGCGAGCACGCGAGCCGGCGCTGCGGCATCAAGACGAACTTCGGCTTCGTGTACCACCGGGCCGGCATCGACCACGACCCGTACGAGGTCACGCAGTGCTCGGTGTCGGAGGGCCCGTTCGGCCCGGAGTCGCACCTCATGCGGGCCGACATCGACAAGTACCTGTTCGAGGCGGCGGTCCGCCACGGCGCCGTGGCCCGTGAGGGCGTGCGCGTCCGGTCGATCGACTTCGGCGACCTCGTCCGGATCGAGCTGGACGATGGCGAGGAGTTCACCGCGGACTACGTCATCGACGCGACCGGCCGGACCTCGGTGCTGGCGGACCGGTTCGGCCTGCGCGACGAGCCGTGCCGGTTCAGGACCGACTCGCGGACCATCTTCACGCACATGCGGGGCGTGCGGCCCTTCGACGCGGTCGAGGAGTCCAGCGGCCAGCCCAGCCTGTGGCACGAGGGCACCCTGCACCACCTCTTCGACGGCGGCTGGCTGTGGGTGATCCCGTTCGACAACCACGAGGGCTCCGAGTCCGACCTCGTCAGCGTCGGGCTGAGCCTGGACACCAGGCGCTTCCCGAAGCCCGACGGGGTGACGCCGGAGCAGGAATGGGCCGAGTTCCTGTCGCGGTACCCCGCCGTCGCCCGCCAGTTCGAGGGCGCGGAGCCCGCGTTCCGCTGGATCTCCACCGGCCGCACCCAGTTCTCCTCCAGGCAGACCGTCGGCGACCGCTGGGTCCTCATGAGCCACGCCGCGGGCGCCATCGACGCCCTGTTCAGCCGCGGCATGGCCAACACCATGGCGGTCATCGAGGCGTTCGTGCCCCGCTACCTCGCCGCGCGCGAGGACGGGGACTTCGGCGCGGAGCGGTTCGCCTACCTGGAGACGCTCAACCAGAACATCCTGGAGAACAACGACAAGCTCATCGCCGGCTCCTACATCGCCTTCCGCGACTTCGACCTGTGGCGGGCGTGGTCGAAGATGTGGTACCTGGCCTGGAACCTGGGCGTCATCCGGATCGCGGGCACCTACTACCGCTACCTGGAGACCGGCGACGACACGCTGTTCGAGCGCCTGCACGGCGGCCCGGTGCCCGGCTCGTTCGCGCCGGACCTGCCCGTGGCCCAGGCCCAGTTCGAGGCCTGCTACGAGGTGATGGAGGGCGTCGAGCGCGGCGAGGTGACGCCGGAGGAGGCGGTCACGCGGCTGGCGTACCTGCTCGGCGACGGCGAGGCGTCCCCGTCGCCGCTGAACCTGCACGACGTGCTGCGCCGCTGGCACGACGGCTCGATGGAGACCCAGCGGCTCATCTACCAGTGGGGCCGCACGGCGGGCCCCGAGGCGCTGCGGCAGTTCTTCGAGTACGACCGCGCGACGATCCCGGCCGCGGCCGAAAGGGTCCTGCACGCCTGAACCGGTTGGGCTATATTCCCGCCCGCGACCACGGCGCCGTCGCGCGCACGGGGCCGGCGGTCGCGTGGCGTCTCGGGATCGCGGTGACGATCGCGGCGACGCTCGCGCTGCCGCACACCGGCCCCATCGGCGACGGCCGCTTCGCCGAGCGGCTGGCGTGGATGATCCCGGTGCTCGCGGTCCGCCTCGGCCTGGTCGGGCTCCTGGTCGTCGCCGCGCTCGGCGTGCGCCGCCGGCTGTCCGCGGCGGTGCCCGCCGCCTGAGCGGTCACGCCGGCACCGGGGGTCAGGCCGGCACCGGGGGCCGCCGCGCGGCCAGGCGCACCACGCCGAGGACGACGGCGAGCGCGCACACGGTGAAGACGGCGACGTCCCGTGGGGAGTGCGGGATCTCCTCGTGCAGCAGCAGGGCGCCGAGCAGCACCGCGGTGATCGGGTTGGCGATCAGGTCCGCGGGGTAGCCGACGCCCAGACCCTCGGCGGCGAACGCGAGCTGCAGCAGGACGAAGCTCGCGGCCGCGGAGGGGGCCAGCAGGACCGCGGCCACGATCGCGTCCGCGTCGGTGAACGCACCCCGGCCGAGCTGGTGCCAGGCGGCCGCGACCGCGTCGAGCAGCACGGCCGCGAGCCCGGCGCAGCAGCCGGCGACGAGGCCGAGGGCGGTGGCCCGGGCGCGGGCGCTCCAGCGGCGGGCCGCGCGCAGCACCACGGTGCCGGCGACGAGCAGGGTGGCCGCGGTGAGCACGGTCGTGCGCAGGCGCGGCGGGTCCGCGTCGCCGGGGTCGCCGACGAGCGCGAAGAACGCGGCCAGGCCCGCGATGATGAGGGCGCAGGCACCGTACTGCACGCCGCTCGGCCGGGCCGAGCCCAGGCGCCACGCGACCAGCAGCGACACCGGCAGCGCGAGCACCAGGCACGGCTGGACGAGCACGACCGGCCCGGTGGCCAGGGCGGTCGCGTGCAGCAGGACCGCGACGCCGTCCAGCGCGATGCCGAGCCGCCACCGCGGGTCGCGCCAGGTGCCGGCCGAGGCCGCGGCGTGCTCGAGGGCGGTGGCCGCGCCGTAGCCGCACGCCGCCGCCAGGGCGCACGGGATCGCCGCGAGGAGCATGAGCCGAGTTTTCCACGGCCGGGCCGGGCCCGTTATCTGTTAGGAACATTGACAGTCCCTTTTGGCCGGGGCTTAATACAAGTCTTGAAGTTAAGGAGGCGTGCACATGGTCCCAACCCGGCCACTGTCTGCACTGCTCGTGGCGGCCACCGCGGCCGCCGTGCTCACCTACGCCCAGGTGCCCGCATCCGCCGCGGCCACCAGCGTGCAGGTCTACTGGAGCTCCGAGTCCCGCACCGCGGGCTACGAGCCGAAGAACGGCAACTGGTACACCAGCCCCGCCACCGGCCTCGCCGGCACCCCGTACCAGCTGTCCCGCCAGAGCGACCTCCCGATCACCGCCGCGACCGGGAGCGCCACCATCACCGCCGACACGAACACGCGGTACCAGAGCATCCTGGGGGTTGGTTCCTCCCTCGAGGAGTCGACCATCTTCAACCTGTCGCGCATGAGCGCGGCCGGCCGCGACAAGGCGCTGCGCGCGCTCGTCGACCCCGCCGCCGGCGCCGGCTTCAACGTCGCCCGCATCACCTTCGGCACCAGCGACTTCACCTCGCACGACTTCTACACCTACGACGACGGGGCCGCCGACCCGTCGCTGTCGCGGTTCTCCATCCAGCGCGACATCGACTACAACATCATCGCCACGCTCAAGCAGGCCCTGGCGATCAACCCGAACCTCAAGATCTTCGCGAGCGCGTGGTCGGCGCCGCCGTGGATGAAGACCAGCAACAACATCATCGGCGGCAGCCTCAACAGCACCTACATCCCGACGCTCGCCACGTACTACCGGCGCGCGGTCCAGGCGTACGCCGCGCAGGGCATCCCCATCTACGCGCTCACCCTGCAGAACGAGCCGCTGTTCTCGCCGGCCGACTACCCGGGCATGCTCGTGAGCGCGGACCAGGAGCGGCAGCTGGCGAAGGCGCTGCGCACCGAGCTGTCCTCGGCCTCGCTCGGTACCGTCAAGATCTGGGCCTTCGACCACAACTTCAGCGAGGGCGTGTCGTATGCGGCCGGGGTCCTCGGCAGCGCCTCCGCGCACAGCGACGCCTACGGCTCGGTGGACGGCATCGCCTTCCACGACTACGCCGGCGACCCCTCGGCGATGGCCACGGTCAAGGCGAGCTACCCGGACAAGGACGTGCTCATGACCGAGCGTTCCGTCTGGGGTACCGCGGGCGCCGACCGGATCGTGCAGTACTTCCGCAACTCCGCGACCCTCTACGAGGGCTGGGTCAGCATGCTCGACCAGAACCGCTCGCCCGAGCGCTGGTCCGGCTCGCCCGACCCGACGATGCTCGTGCAGAGCACCACGAACCGCGACACGTTCTGGGCGCTGCCCGACTACAACATGGTCGCCCAGTTCTCGAAGTTCGTGCAGGCGGGCGCCCAGCGGGTGTCGACCGGCTACGGCTCCACCGGGAGCGTCACCAACGTGGCCTTCCGCAACCCCGACGGCACCCTGGTCGCCGTCGTGGTCAACCAGACCTCGGGCAACCAGGCGTTCACCCTGCGGGTCGGCGCCCAGCAGGTCGCGAGCACCCTGCCCGCGAAGACCGTCGGCACCTACCTGTGGGCCGGCGCCGACAGCGGCACCCCGACCACCCGGACCGGGCAGATCACCGGCTACGGCGGCAAGTGCGTCGACGTCGCCGGGGCGAGCTCCGCGAACGGCACGAAGATCCAGCTCTACACCTGCAACGGCACGACCGCGCAGCAGTGGACGATCGGCACCGACGGCACCGTACGCGCGCTCGGTAAGTGCCTGGACGTGGCGGCGGCGAGCTCCGCGAACGGGACGAAGGTGCAGCTGTACGACTGCAACGGCACGGCCGCGCAGCAGTGGTCGGCCGGGGCGAACGGCGGCCTGGTCGCGCTCGGCAAGTGCCTCGACGCGACCGGCCCGAGCTCCGCGGACGGGACCCAGCTGCAGATCTGGTCCTGCACCGGGGCCGCCAACCAGCAGTGGACCCTGCCCTAAGCGCCTCGACAGCGCCTCGGCGTCGGCGCCGAGGCGCTGTCGATGCTGGTGCTCCGCGGCGATGCGCAACGCCAGTGGTGGCCCCGCGCACCGGCGCCGTGGGACCAGCCGGTCGCGGCGGCCGGCTCGCGGTCGGCCGCATCGCCTGCGCCCCGGCGGGGTGATGACTTTCAGCATTGGACACCCGGTAAACCTCGGAGCCGGGTGATTGTCCCGTTGTGCTAATCCCACCCTCGGCGTCTATCGCTCCAAGGTGTCATGCCAAGCATTCCGTCGGTTACGATCGGTCCGCGTAATCGCCGCATCGTCGGTCGTCCGTGCGACGCCTGATTGCTTTCCAATCACACTCACCAATCGCATTGGCCGGCCCTTTCGCGCCATTTTCGAGTGTGCTTCGCGGATGCGACGAACGGCCAGACATCTGCCCTGGAGGGGAACGCGAGCGTGATGATCGGCAAATCCCGCCGGCGCCGGCATGCGGTGATTCGCGCCGTGGCGCTGGTCCTGTCCGTGCTGGCCGCCACCGTCGCCGTGAGCGTGCCGGCCAAGCCGCTGCGCGCGGCGCCACCACCCGGCTTCCAGACCTCGCTCGTGGCCGGGTCCGGTCTCGACGGGCCGTCGGGCTTCGAGATCGCGCCCGACGGCCGGATCTTCATCCTCGAGCGCACCGGAAAGATCAAGATCTTCAAGAATGGGCAGTTGCTGGCCCAGCCGTTCGCGGAGCTGCCGTCCGTCGGCTCGGGCGACCGGGGCCTGATCGGTGTCGCCTTCGACCCCGGATTCGGCGTCGACAACTTCTATGTGTACTTCTATTACACCGGTCTGGACCTGCTCAATCGGCTGGTCCGCTTCGACGCTTCCACCGATGTCGGCACGCAGGGGCCGTTTCTGATCTTCCAGACGCAGTCACCGTCGCAGGAATTGCACGTCGGCGGCAGTATCCGGTTCGGGCCGGACGGCAAGCTGTACTTCGCCGTCGGCGACAATGGGTATCCGCCGAATGCGCAGGATCTGAGCAACCCGCACGGCAAGATCCTGCGGATCAACAAGGACGGGTCCATTCCGGCGGACAACCCGTTCTACGGCCAGCCCGGCAAGCTCGGCGCGATCTGGGCCTACGGATTCCGCAACCCCTGGCGGTTCCAGTTCGACCGGGCCACCGGTGAGCTGTACGGCGGCGACGTCGGCGACTTCTCCTGGGAGGAGGTCAACCACATCGTCAAGGGCGGCAACTACGGCTGGCCGCTGCATGAAGGCGCCTGCACCAGCAACTGTGCCGGCTTCGTCGACCCGATCTACACCTATCCGCACGACGGGCAGAGTGCCGCCGTCACCGGCGGGCCGGTGTACCGCGGCACGATGTTCCCGCCCGAGTACCGGGGCAGCCTCTTTTTCGGCGACTACGCCAAGGGCTTCATCAAGCGCGCCGACCTCGACGGTGCCGGCAAGGTCACCGCCGTGCACGACTTCGACGCGGCCGCCGGCGCGGTGGTCGACCTGAAGGAGGCGCCGGACGGCTCGCTGTACTACCTGACCTACTACCCGGGCCGGCTGTACCGGATCGGCTACGACGCCGGCAACCAGCAGCCGACCGCCAACGCCGGCGCCGACGTGCTCAAGGGGACCAACCCGCTGACCGTGCACTTCTCCAGCGCGGGCAGCAGCGATCCGGACGGTGACCCGTTGACGTACCAGTGGTCGTTCGGCGACGGCACCGGCAGCGGCGAGGCGAACCCGACGAAGGTCTTCGACACCGTCGGCGTCTACCAGGTCAACCTCACCGTCTCCGACGGGCAGGGGCACTCCTCGACCGCGGTGCCGCTCGTGGTGCAGGTCGGTGTGCCGCCGACCCTGCGGGTCGCGGTGCCGGCCGACGGCTCGACGTACCGCGCCGGCGACACCGTCACCTACAACGCCTTCGCCACCGACGCGGCCGGCTTCGACCTCAACGACGCGAGCATCAAGACCGAGGTGCGGCTGCACCACGGCACCCACTTCCACCCGTTTCTCGGGCCGCTGACCGGCCGGGTCGGCTCCTTCACCATTCCGCGGACCGGCGAGCCGTCGGCCGACACCTGGTACGAGATCCTCGTGACGGCCACCGACACCAACGGGCTGTCCGACACGAAGTCGGTCCGGATCAACCCGCTCAAGTCCACCTTGACCTTCCAGACCTCGCCGCCCGGCCTCGGGCTGGACCTCGACGGCATCCCGATCACCACGCCGTACACGGTCCAGGGCGTGCGCGGGTTCCAGCGGGAACTCGCCGCGCAGCCCCTGGTGCAGGCCGCCGACGGCACCGTCTACCACTTCGTGAGCTGGTCCGACGGCAAGACGGTCCGGCACGTGATCACCACACCGGAGAACGACACCACATATACGGCCAACTATGCGCCGTCGGGCACCTTCGCCGCACAGTACTTCTCGAACACCACGCTGACCGGCACCCCGGCCCTCACGAGGCAGGACCCGCTCATCGACTTCGTCTGGCCGGACGAGCCCGGCCCGGGCGTCACGCCCGACCAGTTCTCGGCCCGCTGGACCAAGTCGCAGTACTTCGCGGCCGGGCGTTACAAGTTCACCACCGTCACCGACGACGGCGTCCGGTTGTTCATCGACGACAAGCTGGTCATCGACGAGTGGCACGACCAGGCCGGCACCGAGCACGACTACTCGACCGACCTCACGGCCGGCGACCACGCCATCAGGATGGAGTTCTACGACGGCGGAGCCGCAGCGGTCGCGAAGCTGTTCTGGGACAGCACGCCGGACCAGCCCAACCAGGCGTGGGCCGCGCAGTACTGGAACACACCCGGCACCGGCAGCTCACCGACCATCCCGAGCGGCCCACCGACGCTGAGCCGCAGCGAGGACGACCTCAGCCACGACTGGGCCGCCGGCTCGCCCGACCCGGCCATCACCCCCGACCACTTCGCCGCGCGCTGGAAGCGGACCGTCCTGCTGGAACCCGGCGTGTACACCTTCACCGCGACCGCGGACGACGGGGTACGGCTCTCCGTGGACGGCGTGCGGGTGATCGACCAGTGGACCGACCATCCACGGACCGAGTTCCCGGCGCAGGTGACGCTCGACGGCGGGCCGCACGACATCGTGCTGGACTACTACGAGAACGCCGGTGACGCGCAGATCCGGCTGGTGTACGCCAAGGTCGGCGACCCGCCGCAGCCCGCGTCGTACACCGCGGAGTTCTGGAACAGCACCACGCCGGCGATCCCGGACCGCGCGGCCGACCTGACCCGCACCGACCAGACGATCGCGTTCGACTGGGGCGCCGGCTCACCCGGCGCGCCGATCAACGCGGACAACTTCGTCGCCCGGTGGACCAAGACCGACACGCTCGCCGACGGCGTCTACCGGTTCAGCGGCGTCAGCGACGACGGCATCCGCGTCTATGTCGACAACGCGCTGATCCTGGACCGCTGGCAGGACCAGGACGCGCCCTACTCGGTCGACAAGGTCCTCCTCGCCGGCACCCACACGATCCGCGTCGAGTACTACGAGCACGAGGTCGGCGCCCAGGTGTCCTTCGCGTACACCCGGATCGGTGCGGTCACGCCGGACGATCCCTGGCATGCCGAATACTTCGCGAACCCGACCCTCAGCGGCGTTGCGGCCGTGACCCGGCTCGACGACGCCCTCGACTTCGACTGGGGTACCGGCTCGCCGGACCCGGCGATCCCGGCCGACCAGTTCTCGGCCCGCTGGACCAAGACGACCCAGATCGCCGCCGGCACCTACGAGTTCACGGTGGTCAGCGACGACGGTGCGCGGCTCTACGTCGACGGTGCACTGGTGCTGGACCGCTGGGTTGACCAGGGCCCGGAGCCGCACACGGTCACCCTTGCCCTTACCGAGGGGACCCATACGATCGTCCTGGAGTACTACGAGGCGTTCGTCGGCGCGGTCGCCCGGCTCAGCTACCGCCAGACCGATGGCCCGGCCACCCCACCGGCCCAGTTCAAGGGCGAGTACTTCGCCAACCCGACGCTGTCCGGCACGCCGGCGGTGACCCGCAACGACGATGTGGTCGCGTTCAACTGGGGCGAGGGCTCCCCGGCACCCGGGATCCCGGTCGACGAGTTCTCGGCGCGCTGGACGAAGACCGAGAGTCTCGCCGCCGGAACCTACCGGCTCACCGTCACCGCCGACGACGGCATAAGGGTGCTGGTCGACGGCGCCGTCCAGATCAACGGCTGGGTCGACCAGGGCCCGACCACCTACACCGCCGACGTCACGCTCAATGCCGGCCAGCACACCATCGTCATCGAATACTACGAGGCCTTCGTGACCGCATCCGTCTCCTACCGCCAGACACGCCTGTGACCACTACGAACGGCAGCCCGGCCGATGTCGGACCGGACGATGCTCCGACGGTCGTGCTCACCGCCCGGCCCGAGTTCACGATCGTGATTCCCACCCGCAACGAGGCGCGCAACGTCGGACCGCTGCTCGACCGGCTGCGCTCGGCCCTCGGCGAGGTCCGGGCCGAGGTGGTGTTCGTCGACGACAGCGACGACGACACGCCCGAGGCCGTCCGCTCGGCGATGGGCGAGCCGGGCCCCGACGTGCGGCTGCTGCACCGGCCCGAAGGGGCGCGCGCCGGTGGCCTCGGCGGCGCCGTGTCCGCCGGCATCGCCAGCGCCCGCGCGCCGTGGGCCATCGTCATGGACGGCGACCTGCAGCACCCGCCGGAAGTGCTGGTGGAGATCATGGCCGCCGCCCGGGCCGGCTCCACCGCCGACGGCCGGCCGGTCGACGTGGTCGTCGCCAGCCGGTACACCGGGGACGGCGCCGCCCGCGGCCTCGACGGACGGTTCCGGCGCCTGGCGTCCCGGGCCTCGGGGGCCGTCGCGAAAATCGCCTTCCCGCGTCGCCTGGCGGCGGTCTCCGACCCGATGAGCGGCTTCTTCGCGGTGCGCTGCGACGCGGTCAGGCACGTCGACCTGCGGCCGGTCGGCTACAAGATCCTGCTCGAGATCCTGGTCCGGGCGCGCATCGACCGGGTCCGCGAGGTGCCGTACACGTTCGAGGCGCGCGAGGCCGGCGCCAGCAAGGCGTCGGCGCGGGAGGGACTCCGGTTCGGCCGTCACCTGGCCGGGCTGCGGCTGAGCGCAGCCGCCCGGCCCGGGCCGGGCTTCGGGCGGGCCCTGGCGTTCGCCGGCGCGGGCGCCACCGGCGTCCTGGTCAACTCGGCGGTGCTGTGGGCCCTCAGCGGCCTGCTGCACCTGCCGTACCTGCTGGCCGCGGTCCTGTCCACCCAGGCGGCGATCACCTGGAACTTCTTCGTCGTCGACCGCTTCGTCATGCCGGCCTCCGAGCGGCAGGTGCACCGCCGGTTCGGCCGCTTCTGGCTGATCAACAACTGCCTCGCGCCGGTGCACCTGGCCGTCCTCGCCGGTCTCGTGCAGGGCCTCGGCCTGCACCTGCTGATCGCCAACGCGATCGGCATCGGCGTGGTGTTCGTCCTGCGGTACGTGGCGACCAGCCGGTGGGTGTACGGCGAGCGGGACGGCGCGGTCGCGGGTGCGATCCGCCGAGTCGCGGTCACCGGGCGCCGGTCGGTGCCGACCCGGATCGTCCTCGTGCTGCTGCTGACCCTGGCCGCCTTCCCGGCCGTCGCGCTCGCCGTCTGGCGCGGATTCGCCCACGGCCAGCACGTCTCGCTGCTCGTCCCGCTCGCGGCGGCGGGGGTATTCCTCGCGGAGCGGCTGGCGCCGTCGCCGGCCGAGCCGAAGGTGCACGACCGGCAGGTCGACGGGCTGATCGCCACGGTCCTGCTGGTGGCCGCGGTGACCTTGGCCGGCCTGACGCCGGCCAAGCCCGGCGTGGGCGCCCTCGAACTCGGGCTGGAGGCCTCGGCGGAGAAGTCCTCGATCGGGCTGGCGACCTGGGCGACGCTCGCCATGGTGTGCTACCTCGCGGGCGCGACCGTGCTGCTGCTCGGCACCCGCACCGCCGCCAGGCTCCGGTGGGCGCTGGTGCTGCCGCTGCTCGCCGCGAACGAGGCCGCACCGGCCGGACTCGCGCGCCTGCTCGGGCCGGTCGGCGGCGCACCCGCGCTCAGCGCGGTGCTGTGTCTGATGCTGGCCGGGCTGAGCTGTTACGGCCTGAGCCGCCGGCTGCTGGTGCGGGCCCCGATCGCCGTCGCCGCGGTGGCGCTCGTCGGTGCCCTGGCCGGGCTGCTCGACCGCCGGCCGCCGGCGACGTCGGACCTTGCGCTGACCCTGACCGTCGCCGGTTTCACCTTCGCATGGTTGCGCGATGTGGCGATGCCTCGCGCTGATGGCGTGCACTATGTGCCGAGGGGCCGGCTGGCTCTGGCCGCGCTCACCGTGGTCGCGCTGGCCCTGGGGTTCCCAGGATCGCCGTTGCTGTCGGCGATCAGCTGAGGCCATGACCACACGCACCGAAACCGTATGGAAGGGACCGCACCGGTGACGGCGACGAGTCGCACGCTGAGCACGCCTTCAGCGAGTGAGGCGAAGCATCTGGCGGTCAGCATCCACGGGCTGCGCAAGCTGTGGCCGGCCCTGTCCGCGCACGTGGTGCTGAGCCGGGCCCAGAAGGTGGCGCTCGGTCTGAGCGCGTCGATCGTGGTCGCGGCGTTGGGGTGGGCGCCGATCGCCGCGCTCCAGGTCATCATCGGCTTCATCATCCTGGTGTACGGCGGCGCCATCGCCTTCCGGATCGCGCTCGTCTGGGCCGCCGGGCGGCAGGAGCACCGGGTCTGGGTCAGCGACGAGGAGGCCCGGGCGGTGCCCGACGACGAACTGCCCGTCTACACCGTGCTCGTGCCCGCGTACCGGGAACCCGAGGTGATCCATCTGTTGATGGAGCACCTCGCCGGCCTGGAGTACCCGGTCGCCAAGCTCGACGTGAAACTGCTGCTGGAGGAGGCCGACGAGACGACGATCGCGGCCGCTCGCGCGCAGCTGCCACCGGACTCGCACGTCCAGGTGGTGATCGTGCCGGAATCGCAGCCCCAGACGAAGCCCAAGGCGTGCAACTACGGTCTGCAGCTGGCCCGCGGGGGACTGGTCACCATCTTCGACGCCGAGGACCGGCCGGAGCCGCTCCAGCTGCGCCGGGCCGCGGTCGCGCTGGCCCGGCTCGGCCCGGCGTACACCTGCCTGCAGGCCGAGCTCGGCTATTTCAACACCTACCAGAACCGGATCACCCGCTGGTTCACGCTCGAGTACGCCTGCTGGTTCCGGTCCCTGCTGCCCGGACTGGTCGCGCTCAGGATGCCGATCCCGCTCGGCGGCACCAGCAACCATTTCCGCGCCGAGGCGCTGCGCACGCTCGGCGCCTGGGACCCGTTCAACGTGACCGAGGACGCCGACCTCGGCATGCGGCTGGCCCGCCTGGGCCACCAGGTCGGTGTGCTGCACACCGTGACGTTGGAGGAGGCCAACTCCGACTTCATCAACTGGGTCAAGCAGCGCAGCCGCTGGTACAAGGGGTATCTCATGACCTGGCTGGTCCACATGCGCTCGCCCCGGGAAACCTGGCGGCAGCTGGGCTGGCGTGGCCTGTTGTGCCTCAACGCCTTCGTCGGCGGCACACCGCTGACCGCCATGCTCAACCCCGTGTTCTGGGCGATGACGATCCTGTGGATGGTGGCCCGCCCCGCGATCATCCAGCAGCTGTTCGTCGCGCCGGTGTACTACCTCGGCCTGCTGTGCATGGTGCTGGGCAACATCACCGTCATCTATCTGAACGTGCTCGTCGCACGGCAGATGAACCGGCCGAACCTGCTGTGGTCCGCGCTGATCTCGCCGGTGTACTGGGTGATGATGAGCATCGCCGCCGCCAAGGCTGGACTGCAGTTGCTGCTCAGACCGTCGTACTGGGAGAAGACCACGCACGGGCTGCACCTGTCGAAGACGCCCGCCGATGGCAAGTGACCTGCGCCGGCGCGGGGAGATCGCCCCGGCTCCCCGGCCCCGGCCACGGCGGCCCCGCGTCACCGAGACCCGGCTCGTGTTCGCCGCGGCGCTGGCCGTCTACATCGCCGTGGCATGGTGGCTGTCGAGCCGGCACCTCGTTCCCCAGGACGCGATCAGCCGGTCGGCGAACGGGTACTACACGCTGTTCAGCCGCGACCCGCACCTCGCGGCGGTCGGGGCCGTGTGGAACCCGTTGCCGTCGCTGGTGCTGCTGCCCCTGCTGCCGCTCGCCCCCCTGGTGCCGACGCTGACCATGGACGGCCTGGTCGCCGGGGTGTGCTCGGCGCTGTTCGCGGCGACCTCGGTCGCCGTCTGCTACGACATCACGCGCCGCCTGGGGCTCAACCGGGCCACCCGGCTGACGCTGACCGCGCTGCTGGGCCTGCACCCGATGGTGCTGCTGTACGCCGGCAACGGCATGAGCGAAGCGCTGTTCCTGTGCACGCTCCTGCTCGCCACCCGCAGCCTGCTGCGATGGTTCGCCGAAGACCGGCCCGAGCGGCTCGTCTCGCTCGGCGCCGCCCTCGCGCTGGCGTACGCCTCGCGCTACGAGGCACTCGCGCCGGCGTTGGCGGCACCCGTCGCGGTGCTCGTCGTGAGCTGGTGGCGCACGCGCAGCGGCGGCCTGGCGCTCACCGACGCCATGCTGGCGATCCTCCCGCCCATGCTGGCGGTCGGACTGTGGGCGGCCTGCTGCAAGATCGTCGACCACCAGTGGTTCCCGACGTTCTCCTCGGAGTACGGCAACGCCGCCCAGGTCGCGGCCAACCGCACCGACATCGACTCGATGACCGGCTCGACCCTCGGCGACCGGCTCGGCTATGCGCTGCAGCAGATGCTCGGACTGCAGCCGCTCGTCCCGCTGGTCCTGCTCGTGGTCGCGGTCGTGGCCATCCGCCGCCGCGACGTCCGGTCGCTGGCGCCGCTGGCGGTGCTCGGCTCGGTGCTGCTCTTCGACAACCTGGCCTTCCTGATGGGCAGCTCCTTCGGCTGGCTGCGGTTCCAGATCACCGTGGTGCCGCTGCTGGTGCTGCTGGTCGCGATCCTGCTGACCTCGCCGCCCGCGCGATCCGCACCGCCGCCCCGGCGTTTGCCACGCGTCCTGGCGCTGACCGCGGGGCTGCTGGCGCTCGCGGCGGCGGTGCCGGTCACGGTGCACACGCTCACCGACACCAGGCTGGCCCGGGAGGAGTCGGCGTTCCTCAACGCCGACGGGGCGCGGCACACGCAGTACCTGGCCGGGCTGAACCTGCACATCAGCGCCGCGATCGACGCGCTGGACCTGCCCGACGGCGCCGTCCTGACCGACTCCGCCTACTCCTACGCGATCATCCTGGCCAGCCGGAAGCCCCGGCAGTTCGTCATCAACTCCGACCGCGACTTCGCCGAGATCCTGGCCGACCCGAAGCGCCACCACGTGCGCTACCTCCTCGTGTCCGGCAACGGCCCCGCGGACGCGGTCCGTGCCGAATACCCGCGGCTCGACGCGAACGCGGACGGCACCCAGTCCTGGCGCGACGACCAGGGCCGGACGCTGTTCACCCTGATCCCCGTCCGCTGAGCCCGGCCGGCCGCGACCGCCGCGCCCGACCGCGCCTGGGCCTGCTCATCGAAGGCGCCCTCCACAGCCTCCGGACACGGCGGCAGGAGGCCGCCCCGGGGGCGGCCTCCTGTATCGGTCCTACTGGATCACGAACGTGGTGAAGTAGATGTCCATGACCTCTTTCTTCTTGTCCACCGTGTAGGCCTTCACGACCTTCTCGACGAGCTCCTTCTTCGTCCGGTCGCGCTCCGCGTTCGACATCAGCTCGTCCATCTTGCGGCCGCTGTACAGGCTGATCGCGATGTCGAGGGCCTTGGAGCCGTCCGGGGCCTCGGCGGCCTCGGTGGTGGCCTGCAGGGTCATCTTGAGCTTGAGGTAGTGCCCGTCGGCGAGGTTGATGGTGATCGCGTCGAGCACGGAGACGACGCCGGGGGTCGGGGCCGGCTCGGCCGCGGCCTTCTTCGGCGCGAACATCATGTAGCCGCCGACGCCGCCGCCGATCAGCGCGACCAGGGCGATCGCGACGATCATGATGAGCTTCTTCTTGCCGCCGCCCTTTGCGGGGGTTTCCTCGGCGGCCTTCTCGTCCTTCGCCATTGCGCGCTCCTCAGTTCGTTGAAGCCGAGGGCAGCAGCGCCCGGGTGTCGGCCGGTAGGTTGGACAGGACGATGACCTCGACGCGGCGGTTGAGGGTTTCGGCGCGTGGGTCGGTGGTGGGGTAGAGGGGTTTGGTGTCGGCGTAGCCGGTTGCGAGGAGGCGGTTGTCGGCGATGCCGGCGTCGGTGTGGAGCATGCGCACGACGGCGGAGGCGCGGGCGGAGGACAGTTCCCAGCCGGAGGGGTAGGTGCCGGTGCCGCCGGAGAGCTGGTTGGTGTGCCCGTCGACTTCGATCTTGTTGGGCAGGGCGGCGATGGCGGGGCCGACGCTGTCGATGATCTGTTTGCCGGCGGTGAGGAGGTTGGCCTCGTTGCCGTTGAAGACGATGCCGGTGGTGACGATGGTGACGACGAGGCCGCGTTCGTCGACGGAGTATTTGACCTGGTCCTGGAGGCCTTGTTTGGTCAGTTCCGCGGTGATCTCGGCTTTGATTTTCTCGTAGCTCTGGATTTCGGCCGCGGCGGCGGCCTGGCGCTTGGAGGCGTCGGAGCGTTCCTTGGCCTGTACGGCGTCTTGGACGGCGGTGGCGTCGGAGGTGGTGCCGCCGATGCCGGAGGAGAGGTCCATCGGGCTGTTGGAGTCGGAGGACTCCATGAGGCTGGCCTCGCCGCCGTTGAAGGCGACGGAGGGGTTGCCGAAGCCGACGGCGAGGCCGTTCTTGAGCTCGGCGAACTTCTTCTGGTCGACCTGGGAGATCGCGAACAGCACGATGAACAGCACCATGAGCAGGGTCATCATGTCGGCGTAGGACACCAGCCACCGCTCGTGGTTCTCGTGCTCCTCCTCCTCGTGGCCGCCCTTCTTGTGCTTGGCGTGCGCGCCGGCCTTCGCCGCGTGTCCACCACCACTCATGTGCGGCGGCCCCCCTTCAGGTCGTTGTAACGCCGTCGGGGATTACATCGGGCCGATCGCCCGACAGAAGAGTGGCGGGGCGGTGCCGTGCGGGTGCGCGCCGGTTCCCACGGAATCGGGGCAAATACCCCGGCAGGCGAAAAATCCGTTATGTCGCGGTGCGGAGCGCCCGACATAACGCGCGGAGCGACTACTCGATCGCGGGTACCCGGTGGCCGTGGCGGGTGTAGAGCGCGGCCAGGCCCGTGCCCACGCACAGGGCGGCCGAGCTCAGCGCCAGCGACCAGTGCACGCCGATCGCCTGGCCCAGCACGCCCACCGTCACGCCGCTGCCCGCGCGCAGGCCCGCGGACGACACGTTGTAGACCCCGATGACCCGCCCGCGCTCGGCCGGCGGGGCCAGCAGCTGGGTCACGGTCTGGCCGATCGACATCGACGCCAGGTTGGCCACGCCGCCGATGAAGAGCAGGGCCACGGCCAGCCACAGGTTGCCGGCGACCGCGAAGAGGAGGCTGCTCAGGCCGTACACCAGCGTCGTCACCACGGCCGCGCGGACCGTCGGGCGCAACCAGCCCGTCGCCTCGAGCAGGAGGCCGCCGACCACGCCGCCCGCGCCGGCGGCGAAGAGCAGGATGCCGTACACGTCCGTGCTGCCCGGGCTCAGGTCCTCGGCGAAGTTCGGCATCGTCGCCTGCATCGCGGTGCCGACGAAGAACGACGCCAGGCCGGCCAGGATGATCATGCTGATCAGGGTGTGGTCGCTCGCCACCTTGCGCAGGACCTTCACGGTGTCCAGCAGCCCGACGCGCTGCGCCGCGGGCCGGCCGTGGCGGGTGTGGCCGGTGAACCTGGTGCGGAACAGGAACAGCGTCAGCGGCAGGTAGAACGCGATGTTCGTGAGGATGCCCGCCTTCGGGCCGAGCCAGAGCAGCAGCCCGGAGCCGACCGCGGGGCCGAACAGCACGCCGAGGCTGCGGAAGGTCGCGTTGAGCCGGACCGCCGAGACGAGGTCCTCGTCGCCGACGAAGTCGTGGAGCATCAGCTGCTCGCCCGGGCCCCACAGGGACCCCGCCATGCCGTGCAGCACCAGCAGTACACAGGCATGCCAGATCTGCAGCGTGTCGGTGATGAACAGGATCCCCCACAGCAGGGAGACCAGCATGAACAGCGCCTGGGCGACCTGGATGACCCGGCGGCAGTCGTAGCGGTCGGCGAGCCCGCCGAACCACACCGAGAACAGCAGGAACGGCACCCAGTGGCTGATCACCTGGAAGCCCGCGAGCGCCTCGGAGTGGAACTTCTGCCACAGCACCCAGTACGTGATCACGTGCTCCACGTTGTCGGCCATCATCGACAGCGCGGCACCGAAGAGGTACGGGCGGCAGTCGCGGTTGCGCAGGGCGGCGAACCGGCGGGCGGCCGGGGCGGCGGCGGTCATGGTGCAACCCTCTAATGCCCCTTACCGCCGGCCCGACCCACGGCCGCCGGAAGTGACGACTGCAACAAACCTGCAAACGCCACGCGTTGACTCGCCGTAGCGCCGGTGCCACCGTGGTCCCAGGAATGCGCTTTCCTGAATCCTGGAGGACTGCATGCACGTAGGTATCCGGGCCGGTCTCACCGCCGCCACGGTGGCCGGGCTGGTCGTGGCCGGGGCGGTCGTCGCCGCGCAGGCGAACGCCGGGCAGGTCAAGGCCGGCCCCCCGGCGGTGCCCGCCCAGGCGCGCGCCGTCCTGGCCGCGGGCGACGGCTGGGGCTCGGCGGGCGCCGGCACCACGGGCGGCTCGGCCGCCGACGACGCGCACGTGTTCGTGGTGCGCACCCGCGACGAGCTCGCCGCGGCGGTGGCGGGCAGCGCGCCGAAGATCGTGCTGGTCGCGGCCACGATCGACGCCAACGAGGGGCGCGGCTGCGCCGACTACGCGGACCCCGAGTACGACCTGCAGGCGTTCCTCGCCGCCTACGACCCGGCGACCTGGGGCCGGGTGGCGCCGACCGGCCCGCTGGAGGACGCCCGGGTGCGCTCGGCGAAGAACCAGGGCCTCAAGGTCAAGATCGAGGTCGGGGCGAACACGACGATCTACGGGCTGCGCAATGCCCGGATCAAGGGCGGCAACCTGCTGCTCACCAACGTCAACAACGTGATCATCCGCAACGTGGCCTTCGAGGACGCCTACGACTGCTTCCCGACCTGGTCGCCGACCGACGGTGACACCGGCAACTGGAACTCGCTGTACGACAGCGTGACGCTCAGCGGCGCGACGAACGTGTGGCTCGACCACAACTCGTTCACCGACGGCGCCAACCAGGACGTCAACCAGCCGGTCTACCTCGGCCGGCCGTACCAGGTGCACGACGGCGCGGCGGACATCATCAAGGGCTCCGACTACGTGACGGTGTCGTACAACAACCTGTTCGAGCACGACAAGACGATGCTGATCGGCTCGACGAACACCCCGGGCGTCGACGTGGGCAAGCTGCGCGTCTCGCTGCACCACAACCGGTTCGCCAACCTCGGCCAGCGGGTGCCTCGGGTGCGCTTCGGGCAGGTGGACGTGTACAACAACTACTACTACGCGACCGACGAGGACACCTTCGTCTACGCGATCGGCGTCGGGGTGCAGTCGCAGGTGTACGCCGAGAACAACTTCGTGCTCCGCAGCGCCGACACCCCGCTCAACGCGTTCGTCTACAACTGGGGCGGCACGCGGATGACGGAGAAGGGCACCCTGGCCCGGGTCGGCACCGGCCCGATCGTCGCGGTGAACCTGCTCGACGAGTACAACGCGGCGTTCGACCCGGACATCGCGACCGACGCCGGCTGGACCCCGACCCTGCGCGCGGGCCTGGACCCGGCGGCGAGCGTGCCGGGGCTCGTCACCAAGAACGCGGGCGCGGGCAAGCTGCCGGGCTGAGCCCGCGCCCAGCCGTGCTCATGCGGGCGGGCCGGCCGCGGTCGCGGCCGGCCCGCCCAGTGTCGTCTCGATGAGCTGGTCGAGCCAGGCGGCGAGCTTGGCCCGGCCCCAGCCGCGCTGCTCCACCAGCAGCGCCACGGTGTGCCACGTGACCAGCGCCCAGAGCGTGTCCGTGGCCCGCCCCACCGTCAGCCCGGGCCGCAGCCGCCCGGCCTCCGCGGCATCGCGCACGAGCGTCTTGAGCCGCGCGCGGCGGGCCCGCTCGTGCCGCCGCCACGCCTCGCGCAGCACCGGCTCGGCGTGCGCCGCCTCCTCGAAGGCCCGCTCAAGAGGATACCGCCGCAGCAGCGCGCCCGCGGTGTCCTCCGGCCCCGGCGCCGCCTCGCCGCGGCGCACCGCGAGCAGCAGCAGGCCCGGCTTGTCGGCGAGCGCGTAGACCGACTTCGGTGTGACCCCGGCCTCCTCCGCGACGGCCGCGATGGTCGTGCCGGCGTAGCCGTGCCGGGCGAAGAGACGCTCGGCCGCGGCCGCGATCGCCTCCCGCGTGAGTGCGGCCTGCGCCACACGACGGGGTGCGTAGTAATTTCTCACCGTGTTCGGTGCAGTCATGCTCACCTCATTTCACGAGAAGTGTATCGAATACAGATGAACAGTTGGTGGCGCTGGCACATGCGGTACGACGGAAGCGGTTTGCCGTTGAGAAGTCCAATGTGGACGAAAAGTGCCTACCTGAGGGCTTCCTGAAATCTTGGTGAAACCCTTTGTTCACCGCCGGTTTGGTCGTAGTGTCTGTGTCGTTGCCGAGCCCCTGGAGGTGATTCCCATGGCGAAGAAGTCCAAGAAGTCGAAGAAGGACAAGAAGAACAAGAAGAAGAAGTAACCTCTGCACAAGCGGTGGCCGAGGTCGGGGACCCCTCGACCCGGCCCGCCCGCAGCACAGAGTGGTCCGAGAGTGGCCCGCAGGGTTTACAACTGAGCGGTGAGCACACTCGACGGATACCTCGGCGCGGTCGTCGGCCGCCTCCAGGGCATCTTCGGCGGCCGGCTCGTCGGGGTGTACCCGGCTGGCTCGCTCGCCTTCGACGCCTATGTCCCCGGCCGCAGCGACGTCGACCTGCTGGCCGTCGCCGAGCGCCCGGCACCGGCCGAGATCGCGGCCGTCACCGCCGCGCTGGACCACGGGCGGCTGCCGTGCCCCGCCGCCGGCCTCGAGTTCGTCCTGTACGACCGGGCCACCCTGGCCGGGCTCTCCACCGAGGCCGGATTCGCGCTCAACCTGAACACGGGCGCGCAGCTGCCGCCGAAGGCCGAGACCGGCCCCGGCGACGGGCTCACCTTCTGGTACCCGATCGACCGCGACATGGTCCGCCAGCAGCGCCGCGCGCTCATCGGCCCGCCCTTCCCCGGCCTCGTGACCCGCGTGCGCCCGCGCGTGCTCCTGCCGGTCGTCGCCGAGTCGGTCGCCGCCCAGCTCGCCGGCCTCACGGACCACGGCGACAACGCGGTGCTCAACGGTTGCCGGGCGCTGCGGTACCACGCCGAGCACACCTGGTCACCCAAGCGCGCCGCCGCCGCGTGGGCCGCCGAGCACCTGCCGTCCGAGGCCCCGGTGATCCGCGCCGCGCTCGCGAGCCACGCCGAGAGCCGCGACGCCGGCCGCACCGTCGACCGGGCCGCCGCCGAGTCGTTCCTGCAGAAGGTGCATGCCATCGTGACCGCGCCCGGTTAGGGTGGCTCGGTGCATGTCGCCGACAGTCATGACCTCATCCAGGTCCACGGGGCCCGCGAGAACAACCTGAAGAACGTCAGCGTCGAGATCCCCAAGCGCCGGCTCACGGTGTTCACGGGCGTGTCCGGGTCCGGCAAGAGCTCGCTCGTCTTCGGCACGATCGCGGCGGAGTCGCAGCGGCTCATCAACGAGACGTACAGCGCGTTCGTGCAGGGCTTCATGCCGAGCCTCGCCCGGCCCGACGTCGACCTCCTCGAGGGGCTGACCACGGCCATCATCGTCGACCAGGAGCGGATGGGCGCGAACTCCCGCTCCACCGTGGGCACCGCGACGGACGCCAACGCCATGCTGCGGATCGTGTTCAGCCGGCTGGGCGAGCCGAGCGCCGGGCCGGCGTTCCACTACAGCTTCAACGTGCCCGCCGGGGCCTGCCCCCGCTGCGAGGGCATGGGCAACGTGACCGACATCGACCTCGACGAGCTGTTCGACAAGAACAAGTCGCTCGCCGAGGGCGCGATCACGGTCCCCGGGTACACCGTCGACGGCTGGCTGGTGCGCATCTTCGCCGCGTCCGGGTTCGTCGACGCGGACAAGCCGATCAAGGACTACACCGAGCAGGAGCGTCACGACTTCCTCTACAAGGAGCCGGTGAAGGTCAAGGTCGAGAGCATCAACATGACGTACGAGGGGCTCGTGCCCCGCGTGCAGAAGGCCTTCCTGCAGAAGGACAAGGAGGCCCTCCAGCCGCACCTGCGCGCCTTCGTCGACCGGGCGGTCACGTTCACCGCCTGCCCCGAGTGCGGCGGCACCCGGCTCAACCAGGCCGCGCTCGCCTCGCGCATCGGCGGGGTGAACATCGCCGACGCGTGCGCGATGCAGATCAGCGACCTGGCCGAGTGGGTGCGCGGCATCGAGGGCCGCTCGGTCGCGCCGCTGCTGGGCACGCTCCAGCGGACGCTGGACTCGTTCGTGGAGATCGGGCTCGGGTACCTCTCCCTCGACCGGCCGTCGGGCACCCTGTCCGGCGGTGAGGCCCAGCGCACGAAGATGATCCGGCACCTCGGGTCGTCGCTCACGGACGTGTCGTACATCTTCGACGAGCCGACCGTCGGCCTGCACCCGCACGACATCCAGCGCATGAACGGCCTGCTCCAGCGCCTGCGCGACAAGGGCAACACCGTGCTCGTGGTCGAGCACAAGCCCGAGACGATCGCGATCGCCGACCACGTCGTCGACCTCGGCCCCGGCGCGGGCGGGTCCGGCGGCACGGTGTGCTTCGAGGGCACCGTCGAAGGACTACGCCGCAGCGGTACCCTGACCGGCCGCCACCTGGACTATCGAGCCGGACTGCGGCCTCAGTTCCGCAAGCCCTCCAGCTTCCTGCAGGTGCGAGGCGCGAACACGCACAACCTGCGCGACGTGGACGTGGACATCCCGCTGGGCGTGCTCGTGGTCGTCACCGGCGTCGCCGGCTCCGGCAAGAGCTCGCTCATCCACGGCTCCATCCCCAAGAGCGCCGGCGTCGTCTCCGTCGACCAGGGCGCGATCCGCGGCTCGCGGCGCAGCAACCCGGCGACGTACACCGGCCTGCTCGACCCGATCCGCAAGGCCTTCGCGAAGGCGGGCGGGGTGAAGCCGGCCCTGTTCAGCGCGAACTCGGAGGGCGCCTGCCCGAACTGCAACGGCAACGGCGTCATCTACACCGACCTGGCCATGATGGCCGGCGTCGCCACGATCTGCGAGGAGTGCGAGGGCAAGCGCTTCCAGGCGTCGGTCCTGGAGTACCGCCTCGGCGGCCGCAACATCGCCGAGGTCCTCGCGATGCCGGTCACGGAGGCGCACGAGTTCTTCGCGACCGGCGAGTCGCGCATCCCGGCCGCGCACACGATCCTGTCCCGCCTGGCCGACGTCGGCCTCGGGTACATCAGCCTCGGCCAGCCCCTGACCACGCTCTCCGGCGGCGAGCGCCAGCGCCTGAAGCTCGCGATCCACATGGCCGAGAAGGGCGGCGTGTACGTTCTCGACGAGCCGACCACCGGCCTGCACCTCGCCGACGTGGAGCAGCTGCTGGGCCTGCTCAACCGCCTGGTCGACGCGGGCAAGTCGGTGATCGTCATCGAGCACCACCTGGCGGTGATGGCCTCGGCCGACTGGATCATCGACATCGGCCCCGGCGCCGGCCACGACGGCGGCACAGTCGTCTTCGAGGGCACCCCCGCCGACCTGGTCAAGGCTCGTTCCACGCTCACGGGCGAGCACCTGGCGGGCTACGTGACGCCCGCGTGAGCGGCGCCTTCGAGGGCACGCTCCACGCTCACGGGCGAGCACCTGGCGGGGTGCGTGGCGCCTGTGTGAGCGGCGCCTTCGGGGGCGCGCCCGCCGATCTGGTCGAGGCTCGTTCCACGCTCACGGGCGAGCACCTGGCGGGGTGCGTGGCGCCTGTGTGAGCGGCGCCTTCGGGGGCGCGCCCGCCGACCTGGTCAAGGCTCGTTCCACGCTTACGGGCGAGCACCTGGCGGGCTACGTGACGCCCGCGTGAGCGGCGCCACGGACACGGTGGTCTTCGAGGGCTCGTTCCACGCTCACGGGCGAGTACCTGGCGGGGTGCGTGGCGCCTGCGTGAGCGCCACCGGCGCCCGTGAGCGACCGGGACCACCGAAGCGGGAAGCGGCGCCTCGAAGTGCCACCCCTGCCCGTCGTGCCCAGGGGGCACCGTGGGCATCTCGGCCCGGGCGACCGGCACGGCTGGGACCGCCGGGGCCCGAGGCGTTCGGCGTCGGGCTCGACTGCCGCGCGCTCGCGGTGCGGGCGCACGACGAGCCGGGCGGCGGCTCATCACCGTCCACGCCGGCGCCGCGGTGGCTGGTCCGCCCGGAAGGCCTTGAGATCGGCCGCCGGGGCTTGCCGGCCGGCGGAGGCGACCTGCACGCGTTCGAGCGCGGCGCCTGGTTCTCTCGACCGGCCCGGACGGGCTCAGAGCAGCGTGACGGTGACTCAGAGGCCCCCGCCGGGCAGTGCGGTCGCGGTGGCTTCTGGTGCTCGATCGGGCTGGGCGGGCTCATGGGAACGTGACGGTGACTCGGAGGCCGCCGCCGGGTGGCGCGGTCGCGGTGAGGTCGGCGTGGTGGGCGTTCGCGATGGCCCGGACGATGGCCAGGCCGAGGCCGTAGCCGTCCTTCGTCGTGCGAACGCGCTGGGCGCCGAGGCGCTGGAACGGCTGGAAGAGGCGGTCCAGCTCATCCTCCGGCACGACGGGGCCCGTGTTCTGCACGCTCAGCGTCGCGCGGCGGCCGGTCACGCCGGTCGTGACCGTCACCGTGCCGCCCGGCACGTTGTGCTTCGCGGCGTTGTCGACGAGGTTCGCGACCAGGCTCTCCACCAGGTCCGCGGCGCCCTTCGCCGGGGCCGCGCCCAGGCTCGCGGTCAGCGTCAGGCCCTCGAGCGGGCGGTCGGCCAGGACGCGGCGGGCCACGTCGGCCAGGTCCAGCGGCAGCGCGTCCTCCACGCCCTGCTCGCCCGTCGCCAGGGTCAGCAGCGAGTCGATCAGCCTCGCCTGGGACTCGCCGAGCGTCAGCACTTCGCGGGCGGCCGCACGCAGGTCGGCGGGGGAGGCCTCGGGATCGGCGAGGGTCACCTGGAGCAGGGCGCGCTGGGCGGTCAGCGGCGTGCGCAGCTCGTGCGAGGCGTTCGCGACGAAACGGCGCTGGGCCGCGAAGGACGCCTCGAGGCGGGCGAACAGGTCGTCGAGGGTCTCGGCCAGCTCGGCGAACTCGTCGCTGCGGCCCATCTCGCCGAGCCGGCGATGCAAGTTCGTGGCGGAGATGTCCCGGGCGGTGTCGATCATGATTCGCAGCGGGCGCAGGAAGAGGCCGGAGACCTGCCAGCCGAGGACGACTGCGATGACCAGCATGGAGAACATCGAGAACACCACGAGCTTGATGAACGCGGGAGTCTGCTCCGACTCGATGCCGCCCAGCGGGGCCTGACCATCGCCGACCGGCGACGACACCCTCGTCCCGAGCAGCGGGATGAGCAGGAGCACGAGGCCGGAGACCAGGAAGGGGCCCGCATAGAGGAACGTCAGCTGGCGGCGGACCGTCCAGCGCCAGTTCATGCGCCAGTTCGTAAGCCAGTTCATGAGCCACTCTATGCGCCACCTCATGCCGGACCGACCCGATAGCCGGCCTCGCGCACGGTGTGGATGACGGGCGGGTCGCCCAGGCGCCCCCGCAGCCGCCGGATCGTGGTCTTCACCGCGGTCGTGAACGGGTCCGCGGCCTCGTCCCAGACGCGCTCGAGCAGCTCCTCGGCGGACACCGGGCGGCCGCCGGCGGCCATCAGGCACTCCAGCACACCGAACTCCTTCGGGCTCAGCTCCAGCCGCCGCCCGCCGCGGGTGGCGGCGTGCCGGGCGGGGTCGAGGGTCAGGTCGCCGACGGTCAGCACCGGCGGCAGCGCCGTGGTCGGGCGGCGGGCGAGGGCCCGGATGCGGGCCACGAGCTCGTCGAAGTCGAACGGCTTGGGCAGGTAGTCGTCGGCGCCGAGGCCGAGGCCCTGGATGCGGTCGCGGACGGTGCCCGCGGCGGTCAGCATGAGCACCCGGCTGGCCTGATGGCGCTCGACGATGTGCCGGCACACCGTGTCGCCGGCGACGCCGGGCAGGTCGCGGTCGAGGATGACGACGTCATACCGCGTCACCGCCAGCTTCTCCAGCGCCTCCGCCCCGTCGAGGACCACGTCCACGGCCAGGCCCTCGCGCCGCAGGCCGGTGCCGATGGTCCGGGCCAGGATCTCGAAGTCTTCCACGACGAGCACGCGCATGCGTCCACGATGCCAGGCCGCCGGTGTCAGCGCGGTGACAGCCGACGACACCGGGCTGTCACCGCCCGCCGCGTAGAACCGAACCATGCATGACGCCACCATCACCGTCGACGGGCTGCGCAAGCGGTTCGGCCCCAACCTGGCCCTCGACGACATGACCTTCACCGTGCGGCCCGGGCGCGTCACCGGGTTCGTCGGGCCGAACGGGGCCGGGAAGTCGACCACCATGCGGGTGATCCTCGGGCTCGACGCGGCCGAGGAGGGACGCGCGCTCGTCGGCGGTCGGCCGTATCGGGGCCTCGCCCGGCCCCTGTGCCACCTCGGCTCGCTGCTGGACGCCGCGGCGCTGCAGCCGGGCCGGACCGCCCGCAACCATCTGCTGTGGCTCGCCCACTCGCAGGGCCTGCCGGGCCGCCGCGCCGACGAGGTGCTGGAGCTGGCCGGCCTCGGCGGCGTCGGACGGCGGCGGGCCGGCGGCTTCAGCCTCGGCATGCGCCAGCGGCTCGGGATCGCCGCGGCGCTGCTCGGCGACCCGCCCGCGCTGATGCTCGACGAGCCGTTCAACGGGATGGACCCCGAGGGCATCATCTGGATGCGGACGTTCCTGCGCGACCTGGCCCGCGAGGGCCGGGCCGTGCTCGTCTCCAGCCACCTCATGAGCGAGCTGCAGGGGACCGCGGACCACGTGGTCGTGGTCGGCCGCGGGCGCGTCATCGCCGACGCGGGAGTGGCCGAGCTGCTGGCCGGGGCCGCCAACGGGAGGATCGTCGTGCGCTCCTCCGCGATCGACCGGGCTTCTGTTGTACTGCGGGAGCATGCCGATTCGGTCCTGCCCAACGGCGACGGCACGCTCACGGTCACCGGCGTGGCCGCCGAGGAGGTCATCGCGCGGCTGACCGCGGCGGGCGTGCCGTTCTCCGAGGTCTCCGCGCACCGCGCCACGCTCGAGGACGCCTACCTCGACCTGACCCGCGACGCGGTCGAGTTCCGCGCCGCCGCCCCCGGGGAGGCGCGATGACCTTCGCACGCGTCCTGCACGCCGAGTGGACGAAGCTGCGCACCGTGCGCGGCTGGGTGCTCGGCCTGCTCGCCGGGGCCGCGGTCATCCTCGCGCTCGGCCTCACGCCCAGCCGCGGCGGCTCCTGCGACGTCTCTGACTGCACTCCGGCGCACGGGCCCGAGGGGCAGGCGGTCGCCGACCAGTTCACCTACGTGCACCGCACCCTCACCGGCGACGGCAGCATCACCGCCCGGGTCGCGGACCTCACCGGGCGGCTGCCGACGTTCGACGGCGAGCAGGCGCGCGACGGGCTCGCGCCGTGGGCCAAGGCCGGCCTGATGATCAAGGACGGGACGAAGGCCGGCTCCGCGTACGCGGCGGTGATGCTGACCGGCGAGCACGGGGTGCGGCTGCAGTGGAACTACGTGCACGACGAGGGCCTCGACCCCGGCGCGAAGGTCAAGCCGCAGCCGGTGTGGCTGCGCCTGACCCGCGCCGGTGACACCGTCACGGCCGAGAAGTCCGCCGACGGCACGGCGTGGGTGGCGGTCGGCTCGGCCCGGCTGCCGGGGCTGCCGGCGACCGTCACGGCCGGGATGTTCGCGACCTCGCCGCAATACTCCGAGCAGGTCAACGAGTCCGTCGTGCTCTCCGGTGTCTCCGGCGCGCCGAGCACTGCCACCGGCACGTTCGAGCATCCGGCGACGACCGGCACCTTCTCGGCGGACTGGGAGGGCCCGCCCGGCGGCGCGGGGCCGGAGCCGGCCGGAACCGGTGCGCCGGACGGCGCGCGGGCTCGTTCGCAGGGGCCGCAGACGGGCGCCGCGCCGACCGCGGACGGCTGGACGGTGACCGGCTCCGGGGACATCGCGCCCGCGGTCTCGGGCGCGGCGGGGGGCAGCGTGACGATCAGCCAGACGCTCGTCGGGACCTTCCTCGGGCTGATGTTCGTGGTGGTGGTCGGGGCCGTGTTCGTCGCGGGGGAGTACCGCCGCGGTTTGATCCGCACCTCGCTCGCCGCCGCCCCGCGCCGGCTGCACCTGCTCACCGCCAAGGCGCTCGTGCTCGGCGGCGCCGTGTTCGGGCTCGGGCTGGCCGCGGCCGCGGTCGTGGTCGCCTTCGGCCCGCAGGTGCTGCGCGGCAACGGGGCCGCGGTCGCCTACGCCTCGGCGGCGACCCAGGTGCGGGTCGTGGCCGGCACCGCGCTGCTGCTGGCCCTGTGCGCGGCGCTCGCGGCCGGGTTCGGGGCGCTGCTGCGCAAGGGTGTCACCGCGGTCACCGTCTCGATCGTCGTGATCGTGCTGCCCTATCTGCTGTCGGTCACGGTGCTGCCGCTGCGCGCGAGCGACTGGCTGCTGCGGGTGACCCCGGCCGCGGCGTTCGCGCTGCAGCAGAGCGAGCCGCGCTGGGACCAGGTCGACAACATCTACTCGCCCGCGGACGGGTACTTTCCGCTGCCGGCGTGGGGCGGGCTGGCCGTGCTCGCCGTGTGGGTCGCGGTGGTGCTCGGCGGCGCCGGGTACCGGCTGCGGCGGAGGGACGCATGAGGGCCGCCGTGCACGCCGAGTGGACGAAGCTGCGCACGTCGCCGGGCAGCTGGTGGCTGCTGGTGGGGGTCGCGGCGGCCACGATCGCGCTGAGCGCCCTCGCCGCGGTGGCCGTGTCGTGCCGGGCCGGCTGCACCGCCGACCTTCCGAAGGTCTCGCTGACCGGGGTGCAGCTCGGGCAGGCCGTGGTCGCGATCCTGGCGGCGCTGGTGATCGGCAACGAGTACACCACCGGCATGATGCGGGTCAGTCTCGCCGCCGTGCCCGGGCGCACCCGGCTGCTGGCGGCCAAGGCGCTGGTGCTGCTCGCGACCACCTCGGTCGCGGCGGTCGCGGGCGTCGCCGGGTCGGTGCTCGCGGGCCGGGCGCTGCTACCCGCGCACGCGTTCGTGTGGCGGCCGGTGGTCGGGTCGGTGCTGTATCTCGAGCTCGTCGCGCTGCTCGGGCTCGGCCTGGCCGCGGCGGTGCGCAGTCCGGCGGGCGCGGCCGGGATCGTGCTGGCGCTGCTGTACGCGTGGCCGATCGTCGCCCGCGCGGTGACCGACAAGGCGTGGTCGCGGCGGCTCGACCAGCTCGGCCCGGGGACCGCCGGCGCCGCGGTGCAGGCCACGAAGGACCTGGCGGCGCTGCCGATCGGGCCCTGGGCCGGGCTCGGGGTGCTGGGGCTGTGGGCGCTGGGCGCGCTGGTGCTCGGCTGGCTGCTCCTGGTGCGCCGCGATGCGTAGGCTGCGTTCTGCGGATGGTGCCGGTGCGATCGGCCGGGGCGGGGCGTAAGGGTGCTCGGGCTGGCTCCTGGTGCGCCGCGATGTGTAGGCCGCGTTCTGCGGATGGTGCCGGTGCGATCGGCCGGGGCGGGGCGTAAGGGTGCTCGGCTGGCTCCTGGTTCGCCGCGATGTGTAGGCCGCGTTCTGCCGATGGTGCCGGCACGATCGGCCGGGCGGGGCCCCTAAAGGTGCTCGGCGAAGAAGTCGGCGGTCGTCTTCGCCGCGTGGGCGACGTGGGGCTCGTTGTCGTACAGGTCGATGTGCCGTTCGCAGTCGAGCCACTCGATGCGCTTCGGACCCGCCGCCCGCTCGAACAGGCGGGCGGCGAGGTCCGGGGAGCAGTAGGCGTCGACCTTGCCGTGCACGACGAGCAGTGGGGTGCGGCCCAGCAGCGGTGCGGCGCCGAGCGCGTCGAATGTCATCAGGCTGTGCAGCGAGCCGCGGGTCACCCGGTTCTCCCAGGTCGGGGCGGCTGAGCGGGCGGTGCCGTAGTAGGCCCACGGCTCGTCGCCGCCCATGGCCGCCTCCCCGCCGTCCTCCGCCACGGCCGGGATGAGCTCGTCGTAGTGCTCGACGAAGGCGCGCAGGGCGGCGCGGTAGCCGTCGGAGTGCTCGGGGCTGTTGTAGCCGCCCGCGATCCCGGCTACCGCCCGCACGCGCGGGTCCTGGGCCGCCGCCCGCACCGCGTAGCCGCCGCCGAGACACACGCCCAGCAGCCCGATGCGGTCCGGGTCGACGGCCGGGTGGGCGGCGAGCGCGGAGACCGCGGCGCGCAGGTCGGCGAGCTTGCCCTGGGTGTCCTCGTGACCTCGCCGGCCGCCGCTGGCCCCGAAGCCGCGGTGGTCGAAGGCGAGCGTGACGAACCCGGCCTCGGCGAGCCGCTGCGCGTACGTGCCCGCGACCTGCTCCTTGACCCCGGTGAACGGGCCGGTGACCGCGAGGGCCGGAAGCGGCCGCTCGGCGCGGGGGATGCGCAGGTGCCCGCCGAGCGCTATGCCTTCACTGACAAATGCAAGTGCTGCAAGGTGTACTGCCATGGGGCGACGATAGGCTTGCCGGCGGTACCGATGAAGAAGGCACTTTGCGGTGCCCATGCCGGCCGGAGGACCGATGGCGCTGGTGATCCCCGACGTCCTCGACGAGACGTGCGCGACGCGGCAGGCCCTCGAGCGGCTCGCCGCCAAGTGGCGCGTCCTGCTCATCTACGCCCTGGCCGCGGGGCCGCAGCGGCACGCGGAGCTGCGCCGGCGCGTCCCCGGCATCACGCAGAAGGTGCTGACCGAGACCCTGCGCGGCATGGAGGCCGACGGGCTGGTCGAGCGGCGGGTGCTGAAGGAGTCCGCGCCGCAGCACGTGGAATACGCCCTCAGCCCGCTCGGCAAGACGCTCGAGGGGCCGCTACAGGCCATCTGCGACTGGGCGTCGATGAATGTTACACCGCCACCATCGCCCTGAGCTGCACGTTCAGGTCCCCTACCCATCGACCGGCCAAAAACTGTCGTACCCCCAGCCTAAGGTCCGGGGCATGCGCCGCCCAGCCCTCATCGCCGCCCTCGCCGCCCTCTCGGCCGCCGCCGCCACGCTCGTCGGCGTGCTGCCGGCCGCGGCCGCCGAGCCCTATCTCGACCCGAGCCTGCCCGTCGCACAGCGGGTCGCGGACCTGATGTCGCGGATGAGCCTCGACGAGAAGCTCGGGCAGATGACCCAGGCCGAGCGCGGCTCCGCGTCCGCCGCCGACGTCACCAACTACCGGCTCGGCTCGATCCTGTCCGGCGGCGGCTCCGCTCCTTCGCCGAACACCGCGAGCGCCTGGGCCGACATGACCGACGCCTTCCAGCGCGGCGCCCTCGCCACCCCGCTGAAGATCCCGATCCTCTACGGGTCGGACGCGGTGCACGGGCACAACAACGTCGTCGGCGCGACGATCTTCCCGCACAACATCGGCCTCGGCGCCACCCGCGACCCCGCCCTGGCCCAGCAGGTCGGCCGGGCCACGGCCGACGAGGTCAAGGGCACCGGGGTGCACTGGACGTTCTCGCCGTGCGTGTGCGTGGCCCGCAACGACCGCTGGGGCCGCACCTACGAGTCGTTCGGGGAGAAGCCCGAGCTGCCCGTGTCGATGGCGACGATCATCGATGGGTACCAGTCCGGCGGCGTGCTCGCGACGGCCAAGCACTACGTCGGCGACGGCGGCACCACCGGCGGCGTCGACCAGGGCGACACCCAGATCTCCGAGGCCGAGCTGCGGGCCGTGCACCTGCCGCCGTTCCAGGAGGCGATCCGCCGGCACGTGGCCTCGGTGATGGTCTCCTTCTCCTCGTTCAACGGGCAGAAGCTGCACGGCAACGACTACCTGCTCAACGGCGTGCTGAAGGGCGAGCTGGGCTTCGACGGGTTCGTCGTGTCCGACTGGAACGGCATCGACCAGATCGAGGGCGGCGAGGGCTTCACCGCCTCCGAGGTCCGCCGGGCGGTCAACGCGGGCATCGACATGGTGATGGTGACGACCGCGTGGAAGCAGTTCATCGACGTCCTGCGCGGCGAGGTCCAGGCCGGGCGGGTCACCACGGCCCGCATCGACGACGCGGTGCGCCGGATCCTCACGAAGAAGTTCGAGTTCGGGCTCTTCGAGCACCCGTTCGCCGACCGGACGCTGACCGGCACCGTCGGCAACGCCGCGCACCGCACCGTCGCCCGGCAGGCCGTGCGCGAGTCGCAGGTGCTGCTCAAGAACACCGGGGTGCTGCCGCTGGCCAGGAGCGGCAAGATCTTCGTGGCCGGCAAGAGCGCCGACAACATCGGGCTGCAGAGCGGCGGCTGGACCGTCAGCTGGCAGGGCGCGTCCGGCAACACGACGCCGGGCACCACGATCCTGCAGGGCATTCGCGCCTCGGCCGGGTCGTCGGCGACGGTGACGTACAACGCGTCGGGATCCGGCATCGACCGCAGCTACAACGTCGCCGTCGCGGTGATCGGGGAGACGCCCTACGCCGAGGGCCAGGGCGACCGCCCGAACTCGCTCGGTCTCGACGCGACCGACCTCGCGACCCTCAACACCCTCAAGGCCTCCGGCGTGCCGGTGGTGGTCGTGCTGGTCTCCGGCCGCCCGCTGGACATCGCCGCGCAGCTGCCGGACTGGAGCGGCCTGGTCGCCGCGTGGCTGCCCGGCACCGAGGGTGCCGGCGTGGCCGACGTGCTCTTCGGCGACTACGCCCCGACGGGCAAGCTGCCGATGACGTGGATGCAGTCGGCGTCGCAGGAGCCGATCAACGACGGCGACGGCAAGACGCCGCTGTTCGCCTACGGCTACGGCCTGACGTATGCCACGACGCCGCCGCCGAGCGCGCCGGGCCAGCCGGGCACCCCCGCGGTCTCGGCCGTGACCAGCACCTCGGCCACGCTGACGTGGACCGCCCCGGCGACGGGCACGGCCGCGGTGTCCTACCGGGTGTACCGCGGCGACACGCTGCTGGCCACGGTCGCGTCGACCGCCTACCAGCTGACCGGCCTGACCCCGAACACGACCACCTCCTACACCGTGGTGGCCGTCGACTCGGCGGGCCGCACGGGCCCGGCCTCGGCCGCGGCGACGGTGACCACCCCGCCGGCCACGACCACGCCGCCGCCGACGAGCACGCCGCCGCCGTCGGCCGCGTGCGCCGTGACGTACTCGGTGAACGACTGGGGCGGCGGCTTCACCGGCACCGTGTCGGTGAAGAACACGGGCAGCACCACGATCAACGGCTGGACGCTGGGCTTCACGTTCCCGGGCAACCAGAAGGTGTCCCAGGGCTGGTCGGCCACGTGGACGCAGTCGGGCGCGGCGGTGACCGCGAAGAGCGAAGCGTGGAACGGCACGCTGGCCCCGGGCGCGTCGCAGTCGGCCGGCTTCAATGCGACGTACACCGGCGCCAACGCCCGCCCGGCGTCCTTCACGCTGAACGGCGCCGCCTGCAGCGTCTCGTAGGCTCGCGGCTCATGGACGCTCGTGCCGAGCGGCCGCACGGTGACGACGTGCGGCCGCACGATGCCTCGCTCCGGCGACCGTGCCGTCGACCAGCGTCGCGGTCATGCCGCACGACGTCGGGCTCCAGTCCGGGACGGCCGTCTTGCAGAGCGACAGCATCCGCGTGTCCCTGGTCCACCGTGTCGCCGCTGACGTCCAGCCCTGTTCGTACGAGCGGCTCGGCACGCCGAAGATGGTGCGGCTCGCCGCGGAGAGGATCGAGACCGCCTGCCGGCTGCCTCGGTTGCCTTCCGGTCGCGCTACGGCACGCGTCGCGCAGCGGCGGGCCGTTGAAGACTTCCCGTCGGGTCCCGGCGCGCAGGCAACCGGCGTCATTTTCCACCCGGCGGCGTTCGCGTAGCCCGGAGACCGTAGCCGATGGGCCGCGCAGCGGCCTCGCCGGCGACGCTGGAACTCGCCGACGCGGCCGGTGCTTGGCGGGTGTCAGACCAGCAGGCGCGCCTTGATGGCGGCGATGTCGGCGTCGGTGAGCATGAGGCCGCTGTGCAGGTACGCGGTGAAGCTGCCGTAGATGTGGTTCATCTCGGCGAAGGCGGCCCGCAGCCAGGCCACCTGCACCGCGTCCGAACGGCCCAGGTAGGTGTTGCTCAGCAGGAAGTCGGCCTCGACCGTCGCCATCGGCACGCCCAGCAGGGTCAGCAGCACCGCCGTGGCCCAGCCGGTGCGGTCCTTGCCGGCCGAGCAGTGGTACACCACCCCGCCCGAGGTGTTGGTCGCGACCGCGCGCAGCGTGTCGCGGAAGGCGTAGTCGGCGCCGACGAAGTTCACCATGAACGGGTAGCCGATCGACTGGCCGAGGTCGGAGGAGCCCGAGAGCAGCCCGGCCGCGATCGCCGCCGCCAGGGTCAGCGCCGCGTTGTCGTGGAAGCGGATGCCGTGGCTGAGCGAGGCGACGTCGGCGACCTGGTAGGCCACCCCGGCCGGCGCGTGGTCGGGCTCGTCGGAGCGCTCGACCGCGTTGCGCAGGTCGACGTCGCGGGTGATCCCGTGGGCGACGACGGTCTGCCACTCGGCGGCGGTGAGGTTGGACAGCTTGTTGGACCGGAACACCACGCCGGTGCGCACGGTGTGCCCGTCGGCGGTGGCGTAGCCGCCCACGTCGCGGAAGTTGGTGGCGTAGGCCAGACCGAGCGACCGTTCCCAGGTCGCCGCGGGCGCGGCCTGGGCCGGCGTGGCGATGGCGGCGCCGGCCAGCAGCGCCGCCGCGAGGGCCAGGGAGGCCCGGCGAGTGATCGTCATGGACCTGACCCTCGACCCCGGCAGTGACAGGCGTCTATCACCGGGGGTACGGGCGGATGACGTTCACACGACGCAGAGCTCGTTGCCCTCCGGGTCGAGGAGCACGACGTGGTCGGGGCGGCCCTCGAGGTCGAACACGGCCTGCTCGGTCGCGCCGGCCGCGATCAGCCGGTCGGCCTTGGCCCGGACCTTGGGCCAGCGCTCCTCCCACGGGGCCGCCCGTCCGCCGCCGACCTGCACGTCGAGGTGGATGCGGTTCTTCGCGGTCTTCGGCTCCGGCACCTTCAGGAACGAGATCCGCGGGCCGGCGCCGCTCGGGTCCTCGATCGCGGCGCCGTCGTCCCACTCGTCCTCGGGCACCTCGAAGCGGACCAGCCACTGCTCCCAGCTGTCGAACCCGGCGGGCGGGGCGGCCGGGACGTAGCCGAGGGCCTCGCACCAGAAGGCGGCCAGCGCGCCCGGCGCGGCGCAGTCGAACGTCAGGGTGAACGGCGTCGTCATGCTCCGGAAGTGTGCCGGGCTTGATAGGCAAGCCGCGACTTGCCTATGCTGTCGGGGTGACGATCCGAATCAACCTGGCGAGCGTGTTCGTGACCGACCAGGCCGCGGCCCTGCGCTTCTACACCGAAATCCTCGGCTTCGTGAAGAAGACCGACATCCCCATGGGCGGCGGCGTCAGCTGGCTCACCGTCGTCTCCGCCGACCAGCCCGACGGCGTCGAGCTGGTCCTCGAGCCCTCCGGGCACCCCGCCGTCGCGCCGTTCCGCGAGGCCCTCGTCAGCGACGGCATCCCGTGGACGTCCTTCGCGGTCGAGGACGTCCAGGCCGAATACGACCGGCTGGTCGCCGCCGGCGTGGTGTTCACCCAGCCGCCGACCGACATGGGGCCCGTGACCACTGCGGTGTTCGACGACACCTGCGGCAACCTGATCCAGATCGCGGCCCAGAAGTGAACGGGCGCTCCGGCGGGGAGCCGGAGCGCCCGGCACCTCACGACAGCGTGATCGCGTCCAGCTCGGCGTAGCCGGTGCCGCCCGCGAAGGACGGCGCACCCTTCGCGAGGCGGATGGTGTTGTACCCCGCGTTGAGCGAGACGGACACGTTCACGGACGCGCCGAACGAGCCCCACGCGCCCGTCGCCGGGTAGCTGACGGTCGACCAGCCGCCGCCGTTGTACGCCAGGCCCTGTGTCGCGGTCGCGCCCGTCCCGTTCGCGTAGCGGATGTTCATCGTGTACGACCGGGTCTGCGGGACGTTGACGATGAAGTCCACGAACGCGTCGTTGCGGCTGTTGGCCGAGCCGTCGATCTGCCCGACGTAGCCACCCGCCGACGCCGAGGAGGACGAGAACCGGTTGGCGTTGACGACCGCCGCGTTCTCGGCCTCGTACCGCTGCTGCCAGGTCGCGATCCCGGACGTGGGCGTGATGAGCAGCTGGTAGGCCGCCCACGCGTCCATCCCGCTCACCGGCACGCTGATCGCGCCGCCGGAGACGGTGTAGGTGGCGGTGGACACCGTCGTCGGCGCGCTCTGGTTCGTGGTGCGGCCGGTGGTGCCCGTGCGCGAGAGCGTCACCCGCACCTGGGAGCCGAGCGCGCCCAGGCCGGTGACGCGCACGGTGTTGGCGCCGCTGTCGCCGCCGAAGACGACGTTGACGAACTTGCGGGTCGGGTCGTAGGCGGCGACCCCCTCCAGCCAGGAGCCCGGCACCGTCTGCACGATGTTGCCGGCCATGTCGCCGTACCACTTGTAGGCCCAGTAGGACGCCGTCGGCGCGTTGTTGTAGAGCAGCCCGTTGAGCGTGCCGGCCTCGTACCAGTACGCGCGCTCGGCGTCGCGGATGCCGTACCGCTCGAAGACCGCCATGTAGTGCACGGCCACGCTCGGGATGTCGACCTGGCTCGGCGAGGCGTACTCGTTGATCGAGATCGGCCGCGGGGAGATGCCCAGCGACGACTCGATCGCCCGGTAGTCGGCCACGTGCGCGCCGACGTTGAGGTAGCTGTCGTTGTCCAGCTCGTGCCAGACGATCACGTCCGGCACCGTGTTCGTGTTCTTCGCGTTGGTGAGGAAGTCCACCATCCAGCCGTGGTTGTAGACCGAGTGGCTCGGCCCGACGATGGGGGTCACCGAGTCCAGCGACCGTACGAGCTGGAAGGTGCGGGTCCAGCCGGCGTTGAACGAGCCCGCCGAGGCGGTGTTCCACGTCCAGTCGGGCTCGTTCCACAGCTCGTAGCCGTCGACGTTGGTCACGCCGGTCGCGTTGACCCGCGCCTGCACCATGGTGCGGACCTTCGACTCCCAGTCCGCCCAGCTGACCCAGCGGTACGGGAAGTTCGGGTAGATGTCCGGCAGCCGGTAGAACTGCCGCGCGCCGGCGCTGGTCACCTTGCCCGCGACCTGCAGCCCGTCGCAGCAGGGCTGGGTGGCGCCGTTGCCGAGCTGCTGCCCGCCGGGCGGGGGCTGGGTGAAGTGGTTCATCCGCAGCGGGTACAGCTGGGCCAGCGGCGGCTTGGTGCCGGTGTCGACGCCGTAGAGGCCGCCCGACGCCACCTGGGTGACGGGCCGCACGACGGTGCCGACGTTGACGGTGAGGGTGTTGCCGGCCGCGTGGGCCGGGCCGGCGAAGACGCCGGTGGTGACGAGGGTGGTCAGGATCGCCGTGGCGGCGGCTGTTCGGATGCGCACTGCATCACCTCGGGGTGTTTTCGGGGGTGTTATGGGATGAGCGGAATCCAGACCCGCATGGGTCCGGGGCCGCGGTTGGCCCACAGGAAATAGGGGATGAGGGCCGCAAAGTCCCGAACGGACAGCGCGACCGGGGCGAGCGGATGGTCGCGCCTGAGCTCGATCGGGGCCTCGGGGTCGAGGTAGAGGTCTTCGAAGTAGCGGCCGGGCACGTCGGCGTGCTCGAGGCAGTAGACGATCGGGCCGCGGGCGAGGGCGGCGGTGCCCCGGACGGCGTCGACCCGCGGGTGAGGGCGCACGAGCCGGGGCGGCATGGGCAGGACGAGCTCGACCCGATCGCCGGCCTTCCAGACGCGTTCGAGACGGATCCAGCCATCCTCCACAAAGGACATTGGCGCGCCGTTGACGGTCACGCGGGCGTCGGTGCACCACGAGGGCACGCGCAGGGTGAGCGTCCAGGGCTCGCCGGTGGCCTCCGTGAACGTCAGTGCGACGGTCTCGTCCCAGGGGTACTCGGTGGCCACGGAGATCGTGTGGCCGCCGGCGGTGCAGGTGCCGGGGGAGTACAGATGCAGCTGCAGGCCGTGGTCGCCGCCGGTGGCCGCGTAGGTGTGCAGCGACGCCATCAGCCGCGCGAGGTTCGGCGGGCAGCAGGCGCAGCGGTACCACGGCAGCCGGGCGCCCGGGGCGTCCTCGTCCGAGCCGTCGTGCCCGGTGCGCAGCTGCAGCGGGTTGGAGTAGAAGAACGCGGTGCCGGACTGCGCGGTGCTGCCGGCGATGCCGTTGCACAGCAGCCGCTCCATCTCGTCGGCGTAGCGGGCGCGGCCGGTGGCCAGCAGCAGCCGCCAGGCCAAGTGGAAGGAGCCGATCGCGGCGCACGTCTCGGCGTAGGCGCGGTCCGGCGGCAGCTCGTACGGGTCGCCGAAGGCCTCGTCGCGGTGCCGGGAGCCCTGCCCGCCGGTGAGGTAGGTCTTGGACTCCATCGCCGAGTCCCACAGGCGCTCGGCGGCCCGCAGCAGCTCGCTGTCGCCGGTCTCGACGGCCACGTCGACGGCGCCGGCGAGGAGGTACACCTGCCGCACGACGTGCCCGGTGACCTCGGGGGCGTCGCGCACCGGCACGTGGTCCTGGTAGTAGGCGCGCTGGCCGAACCGGCTCTCCGGGCCGAGCAGCCCGTGGCCGCGGCGCTCCACGAGCAGGGCGGCGAGGTCCAGGTAAGGCCGGTGCCCGGTGACGCGGAACAGCTCGACGAGCGCGGTCTCGATCTCGGGGTGCCCGTCCACCGCCTCCTCGCCGCCGGCCCCGAAGCGCTCGACGAGCAGGTCGGCGAAGCGGCGCGCGACCCCGAGCAGCTGCTGGGCCGCCGGGTCGTCCGGGGCGCAGCGGGCCCCGGCGACCGCCGCCTGCACGAGGTGGCCGGCGGTGTACATCTCGTGGCTGGACGGCAGCTCGGCCCACTGGCGGTGCCGCTCGCCCGCCTGGAAGTACGACACCAGGTACCCGTCGGGGTCCTGGACCTTCGCCAGCAGCTGCGCGGTCTCGGCCACGAACGACGGGAACCCGCCGTCCCACAGCGCGGCCTCGAGCGTCTTGTGCACGTCGGTGTCGGCGAACCAGTAGCCCCGGTGCGGGCCGTCGAAGTCGCCCGTGACCCGGCGCAGGTTGTCGAGGTTGCCGTGCGCGTGCAGCTGCTCGACGCAGTGCGGCAGCGTGGCCGCGCGGTTGCGTTCCTGCCAGCCGCCGAGCAGGCCGCCGCGGTCGAAGCGGACGGCGTCGGCGGGCAGGGGGCGCAGCGCACTGATCGCCCGGTCGGTGGGCACGGCGGGGCCGAGGGAGGTGTTGTGCATGCGGGGTCCTTGTTCTCAGTCTTTGACCGCGCCGGCGGTCACGCCGGCGGCCACGTACCGCTGGGCCACGATGAGCAGCAGCGTCGCGGGGATGGAGGCGACCACCGCGGTGGCCATGATGGCGTTCCACTGCTGGTTGTTGTTGCCGATGTAGTGGTAGATGCCGAGGGTGATCGGCTGCTGGGTGCCGCCGCCGTCCAGGGTGGTGGCGAACACGAAGTCCGACCACGCCCACAGGAACGCGAACAGGCTGACGGTGACGACGGCGTTGCGGCTCACCGGCAGGATCACCGACCAGAAGGTGCGCCACGGGCCCGCGCCGTCGACCCGGGCCGCGGCGGTCAGCTCCGCCGGGATGCCGGACATGAACGCGGTGAAGATCAGCACGCCGAACGGCACCGCGATCGTCGAGTCGGCCAGGATCAGCCCGGCCGTGCTGTTGAGCACCCCGAGGCGCAGGTAGATGGCGTAGAAGCCCATCGCCATGATGATGCTCGGGATCATCTGGGCGACCAGCAGCACGAAGCTGAGCACGCGGGCGCCGGGCGGGCGCAGCCGGGCCAGCGAGTAGCCGGCCGGTGCCGACACGGCGACCGTGAGGGCCACGGTGCCGAGGCCGATGAGCAGGCTGTTGCCCAGGTACGGCAGCTGCTGGTCGAGGACCGCGCGGTACCCCTCGAGGGTGCCGTGCAGCGGGAACAGGTGCGGCGGGTCGTCGCGCATGTCGGTGTCCCGGGTCAGGGACACGTTCACCATCCAGTAGACGGGGAACAGCATGACGGCGGTGAGCAGTACGCCGATCGCGGTCTTGAATCTCATCGCTGGGTCCTGATGTAGACGAGGCCGAAGACCATCGCGACGACGATGAGCAGGTTGCCCACGGCCGCGCCCGGGCCGAACGCGGGCAGCAGGTTGCCGAAGCCGAGCCGGTAGGACCAGGTCGCCAGGGTGGTGGACGCGTCCGCCGGGCCGCCCTTGGTCATGATCCAGATGATGTCGAAGACCTTGAGCGTGTAGATGAGCCCGAGCAGCAGCGTGATCGCCGAGACCGGCCGCAGCAGCGGGAAGGTGATGCGCCAGAACGTGCTCCAGGGCCGGGACCCGTCCAGCGCGGCGGCCTCGTAGATCTCGGCCGGGATCGCCTGCAGGCCGCTGTAGACCACGACCAGGTTGAACGGGATGCCGATCCAGATGTTGGCGAGCGTCACCGAGGCCAGCGACCAGGCCGGCGACGTGAGCCAGTTGACCGGGTCGGCGCCGGTCAGGCGCAGGGCCGCGTTGACGATGCCCGAGTCGCTGTTGAGCATCCACGACCACGTCGACGCCGAGACGATCAGCGGCAGCAGCCACGGCACCAGGAACAGCGCGCGCAGCGTCGCCGACAGCGGGAAGTGCTGGTGGAAGAAGATGGCCAGGGCCATGCCGATGGAGAACTGGAACAGCAGCGAGACGCCGGTGAACGCCGCGGTGTGCCAGACCGCCGGCCAGAACACCGGGTCGCCGAGCACGGTGGCGTAGTTGCCGAGCCCGATGAACGGCGCGTCGCCGCGCACGAAGGAGCGCACGGTGTAGTCGCGCAGGCTCAGGTCGAGGTTGCGGTACAGCGGGTAGGCGTAGAAGGCGAGCAGGTAGACCGCGACGGGCGTCAGAAACGCCCACGCGGCCCACCGCCCGTCGCGGGTCCGGTGCATCTACTTGGCGGCCGCGGCCATGGCGTCGGCCGGGGACTTCGAGCCGCTCAGGGCCGCCTGCACGGCGGTCCACATCGGCTGGGAGATCTTCGGGTACTTCGTGCCGAGGTTGTCGCTGGTGCGGCCCTTGGCGGCCTTGACCGCCTCGACCCAGACCTTCAGCTCGGCGTTCGCGGCGACCTGCTTGGCCTGCACGGCGTCGGTCGCCGCGATGTAGGACAGCGTCGTGTCGGTGGTGAGCGCGTTCTCGGTGCTGCTGAGGCACGCGATGAGCTTCTGGGTGGTGGTGTACCGCGCGGCGTCCTTCTGCACCGGCGCCGTCACGAACTCGCCGCCCGTCGGGGCGGGCGCGGTGCCGCCGGCCTTCGCGGGGATGGGGATGATGCCGTACTCGAAGCCGGCCTTCTTCGCGTTGCCCAGCTGCCACGTGCCGTTCTCGGCGAACGCGAACTGGCCGGTGGCGAACTCCTGCCAGCTCGTCGTCTGCGTGTTGCCGATGACCGAGTTGGGCGCGTAGCCGTTCTTGAGCCAGTCCGTCCACAGTTGCAGGGAGGAGACGCCCTCGGGCGAGTCGAGCTTGGTGAGGTTCGCGCCGGCGCCCCAGAACCAGGGCAGGAACTGGAGCCCTCCTCGGTACCGATGGCCGAGAACGTGATGCCCTTCTTGCCGGTCGCCTTCACCTTGCCCAGCGCGGCCGTCAGCGACGCCCAGTCCTTCACCGCCGCCGGGTCGACGCCGGCCGCGGCGAGCACCGCCTTGTTGTAGTACAGCGCGAGGGTGTTGGCGCCGATCGGGATGCCGTAGGTCTTGCCGCCGATCTGCCCGGCCGCGAGGAGGTTCGGCTCGACGGCGGCGGTGTCGACCTTCATCTCCTCGGTGGTGGTGAGCACGCCGGCGTCGGCGAGGGTCGACACCACCGGGTTGTCGACGATGAGCACGTCGGGGGAGTTGCCCTGCTGCGCGGCGAGCAGCGCCTTGTTCGTCAGGTCGCTCGTGTCGTAGGCGGTGCGCTTGACGGTGACGCCGGCGTCGGTGCCGCACTTCTGCAGCAGCTTGACCCAGTCGGCGCTGTCGTCGAACTGCGGGTAGGGGTCCCAGATCGTGTAGGTGCCGCCGGCGGCCGACCCGGTGTCGGGGGTGCCGCTCGTGGTCGAGCAGGCGGCCAGGACGCAGGCGGACAATGCGAGAGCGGCGGCGGCTCGGGATACGGAAACTGTCATGGCGGTTTTCCTCGGTGGGGTGTTAGGAAAGTCGCGGAAAACGATTGCCTTGAAGTTAGGAGGGGCTTGTCGGGCTGTCAAGGCGCCGTTACAGTCACACCGCAAGGAAACTCGGAAACTTTCACGGCAACGTTTTTGGGGGCTGTTCTGAGCAACGTCGTCCGGCCGGCCACGATCAGCGAGGTGGCGGCCCTAGCCGGGGTCTCGACCGGGACCGCCTCCAAGGCGCTCAACGGCCGCGGCTCGCTGCGCGCCGAGACCCGCCTGCGCGTGCAGCAGGCCGCCGACCAGCTCGGCTTCATCGCCAACGCCGCCGCCCGGGGCCTGCAGACCGGGCGCACCTACACCGTCGGCATGATCACCACCGACAGCATCGGCCGGTTCAGCATCCCGCTCATGATCGGCGCGGAGGACGCCCTCGGCGCCGGGCAGGTCTCGGTGCTGCTGTGCGACGCCCGCGACGACTCGATCCGGGAGCAGTACTATCTGCGCACCCTGCTGAGCCGCAAGGTCGACGGCATCATCGTCACCGGCCGGCGCACCCAGGCCCGCCCGCCGATCGCGGCCGGGCTGCCGGTGCCGGTCGTCTACGCGTTCATCAGCTCGTCGAATCCCGAGGACTGCTCGGTCGTACCGGACGAGGCCGACGGTGCCCGCCGCGCCGTGCGGCACCTGCTGGCCATCGGCCGCCGCCGCATCGCGCACGTCACCGGCCCCGAGCACCACCACTCGGCCCGCGTGCGGGCGGCCGCGACCGCGGAGACGCTCGCCGCGCACGACCTGGACCTCGCCACCCCGACCCTGCACGGCGAGTGGAGCGAGGCGTGGGGCCGCCAGGCCGCCGGCATCCTCCTGTCCACGGGCACGCCCATCGACGCGGTCTTCTGCGGCAGCGACCAGATCGCCCGCGGCGTGGCCGAGGCGCTGCGCGAGGCCGGCCGCTCCATCCCCGGTGACGTGGCCCTCGTCGGCTTCGACAACTGGGACGTGATGGTGGAGGCCAGCCGGCCCCAGCTGACCAGCGTGGACATGGACCTGGAGGGCATCGGCCGCACCGCCGCCGAGCTCCTCCTGGCCGCCATCAACGGCGAGCCGATCGCGGGCCAGCGCGCCCTACCGTGCCGGCTGGTCCCGCGCGCCTCGACCGAGGTGGCCGGCCACTGACCGCCGGCGGCGCACGGCCCGCACGATCAGCCCGGCGACCAGGAGCAGCAGAACCGCCGGCGTGAGCGTCACCCAGTAGAGCCAGGACGCGGCCGGGAACGCCGCCGGGTCCGGGGACGGGCCGCCGAACCGGCCGTCGAGCAGCAGGTCGTGCGCGACGTCGATGTCCCAGACGTCCACGCCGTCCGGCTGGATCAGGCGGGTCGTGCCGCCGCCGCGATGGAGTGCGAGCAGGTCGGCCGCCGAGACGGTCCGGTACGCGACCGGGAGGTCGTACGCCGCCGAGCCGGTGCCGTCGTCCTCCTGGTCCCGGTACGCGACCACCACCGCGGTCCCGTCGCGCTGCCAGCCGGCCACGCGCGCCGCCGCCCCGGATACGGGATCGAACCGGGGGCGGAACGCGAGATCACCGGTGGCGACGTCGAGCGTCGACAGCTGCCAGAACCGCCGGTTCCGCACGCTGTTCGTGCAGCCTTCGGTGCAGCCTTGCAGGTCGAACAGGGCGATGCGGGCGCCGTCGGGCGTGAACGCGCCGGCGCCGGCCAGGCGCTGGGTGGCCGACTCGAGGGTGCTCAGCGTCCGTGAGCTGCCGTCGGACGTGTCCACGAGGACCAGCTCGCGGTCCCGCTGCACGACCAGGTGGCGGCCGTCGGGGGCGAACGCGGCCGAGTTGATCGGCTCGAACACCGCCCCGCCGAGGTCGATGAGCTTCCGCGTGGCGCCCGTGGCCAGGTCGAGCAGCCACAGCGAGCCGCCCGCGTACCCGTACCGGGCCTCGTTGCCGTCGTACGGCGGCGTCAGCCCGTCCATGATCGGCTGGGAGGCCGGCTGCTGCCACAGCAGCAGTGCCGTGCCGTCGGGCTTCCAGGCGACCGGGACGTCGGCGGGCAGGTCCGTGAAGTGCCGCGCCCGGCCGGTGACGAGGTCGACGACGCTCAGCCGGCCCGACCCGCGGCCCGGCCCCAGGTGGACCTCGACCGAGTCCGGGCCGGCCACGAGGCGGCCGTCGGGCGAGAGCATCACGTCCTGGCCCACCTGCAGGTAGGTGTCCGCGTACCGCAGCATCCGGTACGACCCGTCCCGGCCCACCGAGGCGATCTTGGACCCGTACGTCCCGGGCAGGTCCACCGAGCCGAGGCCGGCCCGGTGACCGGAGCCGCTGAGCAGCACCGCCGCGGGGCCCGCCGGGGACTGGGCGACCGGCGCCTGCCACACCCACGGGTCGAACACCCGGCCCGGCACCGCACCCCCGGCGGGCGCACCGGCCGGCGCCGGCGGGCCGGACGTCAGCGCGACCGGCAGCGCCAGCACCACGGCCAGCACCGCGGCGACGGCGGCGCCGATCCGGCGCCGGTGGCGGCGGCGCCCGCGGCGCCAGAGGTCCTCCGGCACGCGGGACGCGGGCATGCGGTCGGCCTCGTCCGCCATCACCAGCCTCAGCCGGAGCTGCTCCGGCTCGGTCCGCGTCATCGTCCGACCTCCGTCCGGGAGAAGTCCAGCTCGACGAGTTCGGGGGCGAAGCGGCGCAGCCGGGCCAGCGCGTCGCGGGTCTGGCTCTTGACCGTCCCGACGCGGCAGCCGAGCAGCTCGGCGGTCTCCTGCTCGGTGCGGTCCTCGTAGAAGCGCAGCACGAGGACCGCCCGCTGCCCGGGGGCCAGCCGGGCCAGCGCCCGGCGCAGCGTCAGGCCGTCGGCGACCGTCGCGGTCGAGTCGGGGATCGGCCGGTCCGCCGCCTCGGGCACCAGCTCCGGCCGCCGCCGTCCGCGCCGCCAGAAGGAGACGTGCTGGTGGTACAGCGCGCGCCGCACGTACGGGTCCGGGTCGCCGCCGGCCGCGATGCGCGACCAGCGGCCGACCAGGCCCAGCAGCGTCTCCTGCACCAGGTCCTCGGCCAGATGCGCGTCGCCGGTCAGCAGGTACGCGATCCGCGACAACGCCGCGGTCCGCTCCCGCACGTACCGTGCGAAGGACTCCTCCGCGTCCACCGCCACCTCCTCACCATCTGACACGCCCGCGGCGGGGGGTCAGGAGGGGTGCCGGCCGGAAGTCCCGCCGCCTCAGGCGGGCCGGCGGGTCAGCACCTGGGCGCCCGAGGGCGTGATGGCCACGGTGTGCTCGGAGTGGGCTGTGCGGGAGCCGTCCGCGGAGCGGATCGTCCAGCCGTCGTCGTCGTACTTGATCCGGTCCGTCGACTGGCACAGCCACGGCTCGATGGCGATCGTCAGGCCCGGCTCGAGCTTCATGCCCCGCTTGGCGCGGCCGTTGTTCGCCACGTGCGGGGCCTCGTGCATGGTCCGGCCGATGCCGTGGCCGCCGAACTCGTTGTTGACGCGGTAGCCGTAGGAGTGGGCGACCTCGCCGATCGCGGCGGAGATGTCGCCGAGCCGCCCGCCGGGCTGGGCCGCCTTGATCGCGGCCTCCAGGGCGACCTCGGTGGCCTCGATCAGCTTCTGGTCGGCCGGGTCCGGGGTGCCCACGATGCACGAGAGCGCGGAGTCGGCGACCCAGCCGTTGATGCCGACCGCCATGTCGATGCTGAGCAGGTCGCCGTCGCGCAGCACATAGTCGTGCGGCAGTCCGTGCAGCACCGCGTCGTTGACCGACAGGCACAGCACGTTGCGGAACGGGCCGCGGCCGAACGAGGGAGCATAGTCCCAGTAGCAGGACTCGGCGCCGCGCTCCTTGATCCGGCGGCGGGCGTGGTGCTCGATGTCCATCAGGTTGACGCCGACCGCGGCGACACCGCTCAGCTCGGCGAGCAGTTCGCCGACGAACTGGCCGGTCACCGCCATCCGGCCGATCTCCTCGGCGGACTTGAGCTCGATCACGACAGTTTCCCTCTCCCGGTGCGGTATTTCTGTACTGGTATTTTTATACCATGCTCCCGAGTGCGCCCCGGAGCGGGGTCAGCCACGCGTCCCAGCGTGCCACGACCGCGACCGGCGCGATCGCCGCCTCCGTCACGTGGCCGCCCGCGAGGCCGGACGGCGTCACGTCATCACGGTGGAGCTCGATGCGTCGCACGTCTCCATGATCGGGCGTTGCACGACTCGCTCAATGTCCGCATCAGCGGATGTTTCGGGCAATTAGGATGAACCGCATCACGATCGAGCGGGGGAATCCATGCGCAGTCGAGGGCGGTACGCCGTCGCCGTCACCTTCAGTACCGCGGCGACCCTCGTGGCCACCGCCGCGGGAGCCGGCGCCGTCACCGAGGCGTCAGCGGGGCACGTCGTCGCCCGCTACGACATGGACGAGGGCCCCGGCGCGCGCACGATGGCCGACAGCTCCGGCCACGGCCTCGACGGCACCGTCGGCTCCGAGGTGCAGACGGGCGTCGCGGTTCGGGGCGCGACCGGCTACCGCTTCACCCGCCTCGACCCCGACACCCCGCCGACCCACCCGCGCCACCTCGCGACCGTGAACAGCGCGGCCGACCTCAACCCCGGCAACCGGGACTTCGCGGTGACCGTCCGGCTGCGCACGCAGTACCACTTCGGCAACATCGTGCAGAAGGGCCAGGCGACCGTCGAGGGCGGGAACTTCAAGCTGCAGATCCCCAGCGGCATCGTGCAGTGCCTCTTCCGCGGCGACCGCGGCTCGCTGATCGTGTCCTCGAAGAGCCGGCTCAACGACGGGGACTGGCACACCGTGCGCTGCGAGCGCACCCGGGACGGGCTCGCGCTGGTCGTCGACGGCCGCACCGAGGCGCGCAAGTCCGGCTGGACCGGCTACATCGCCAACGGCTGGCCGCTGTCGGTCGGCGGGAAGACGAACTGCGACCAGGTCGACGTCGGCTGCGACTACTACGCGGGTGACCTCGACTACGTCCAGCTCGAGGCGCGTTAATGTCCCTGGGGTGGACGACTACCTGACGCGGATCGGCGCCGCCCGGCCCGCCGCGGCGGATCTGGCGGCGCTGCGCACCCTGCAGCGGGCGCACCTGGGCACCGTACCGTTCGAGAACCTCAGCATCGGCCTGGGCGAACCCGTCCGGCTCGACGACGAGGGCCTGCTCGACAAGATCGTGACCCGGCGCCGCGGCGGCTTCTGCTACGAGGTCAACGGGGCGTTCGCGCTGCTGCTGCGCGAGCTCGGTTACGAGGTCACCATGCACTCGGCCCGCACCTGGAACGGGGAGCGGTTCGGCTTCCCGTTCGACCACCTCGCGCTGCGCGTGGTCCTCGACGGCGTGCCGTGGCTGGTCGACGTCGGCTACGGCCGGTTCGCGCACCACCCGCTGCGGCTGGACACCACCGAGCCGCAGCAGGACCCCGGCGGGGAGTACTCGGTCGTCCCGCACGGCGACGAGCTCGACATCATAGGGCCGGGCGGCCCCGAGCACCGCGTCGACACCCGCGACTACGCCATGAGCGACTTCAGCCCGACGTGCTGGTACCAGCAGACCAGCCCGGACTCGTTCTTCACCACGCGGCTCACCTGCTCGCGGCTCACCGAGGACGGCCGGATCACCCTCGCCGGGGACAAGCTGATCCGGACCACCGCCGAGGGGCGCGACGAGCGGCAGCTCACCGAGCCCGAGGCGATGGAGTCGTACCGCACCGACTTCGGCATCGCCCTCAGCCGCCTGCCGGCCCCGAAGTTCCCGGCGTGACGAGCCCGGTCTCGTAGGCCACCACGATCGCCTGGGCGCGGTCGCGCAGGCCGAGCTTGGAGAGGATCCGGGCCACGTGCGTCTTCACCGTGGCGTCCGACAGGAACAGGCTGTCGGCCAGCTCGGCGTTGCTCAGCCCGCGGGCCAGCAGCGTCAGCACCTCGATCTCGCGCGGCGTCAGCGCCGACAGGTCGCGGTGCAGGGTGGCGGTGCGGGCGTCGCGGGCCGCGTACCGCTCGATGAGCCGGCGCGTGATCGCCGGGGCGAGCAGCGCGTCCCCGGCCCGCACCAGCCGCACGGCCGCCACGAGCTGCTCGGGGCTCACGTCCTTGAGCAGGAACCCGGACGCGCCGGCGGACAGGGCCGCGTACACGTACCGGTCCAGGTCGAACGTGGTGAGGATGACGACCCGGGGCGCGGCGGCCGGCTCGCCCCCGAGGATGCGCCGGGTCGCCTCGAGGCCGTCCATCTCGGGCATGCGCACGTCCATGAGCACCACGTCGGGCCGGGTGCGCCGGACCGCCTCGACCGCCTCGGCCCCGTTGGCGGCCTCGGCGACCACGTCGATGCCGTCGGCGGTGAGGATCATCCGGAACCCGGTGCGCACCAGGGCCTGATCGTCCGCGATGACCACGCGCAGCGGTGCCGTCAAGAGGAAGCTCCCAGGGGAATCTCGGCCACGACCCGGAACCCGCCGGTCGGGCGCGGGGCGGCGGTGAGCGTACCGCCGTGGACGGCGAGGCGTTCGCGCAGCCCGGCCAGGCCCCGCCCGCTGCCGCGGGCCCCCGGCACCGGCTCGCCCCCGGTGTCGGCCACGTCGACGCGCAGCGTCCGCCCGTCGGCCGTCACGACGACGTCGACCCCGGCGCCGGCCGCGTGCTTGACCGCGTTGGTGAGCGCCTCCTGCACGACCCGGTACGCGGCCAGGCCGACCCCGGCCGGCACGCCGGGCGCGGCGACGGCGAGGGTGACCGGCACCCCGGTCTCGCGGACCCGGGCGACGAGGGTCTCCAGCTGATCCAGGCCCGGCTGCGGGGCGAGGTCCTCGCCGTCGGCGTCGATGGTGAGCAGCCCGATGACCTGCCGCAGCTCGGTCAGCGCCGCCCGGCCCCCGGACTCGACCGCCAGCAGCGCCTCCTTCGCCTGGTCCGGCCGCGCGTCCATGACCTTGCGGGCCGCGCCGGCCTGCACGACCATCACGCTCACGTTGTGCGTGACGACGTCGTGCAGCTCGCGGGCGAGCCGGGCCCGTTCGCGGTCCACGGCCAGCCGGGCCGCGACCTCCTGCTCGCGTTCGGCGTTGCCGGCCCGCACCCGCCAGGTGTGCAGGGCGTTCGCGGCCAGCCCGACCGAGGCGAGCATGAGGAAGAGGACCAGGCCCTGCGGCACGTCCGGCAGGTTCTCCTGCAGGTTGCTGACGGCGAGCGCGCCCGCCACCACGACGCTGGCCAGGGCGAGGTTGCGGTAGCGGGAGTACATCGGGGCGCTGTAGGCGGCGACGACGGCCGCGACCACGGTCCACGTGGGATTGCCGTCCATCCGGAACACCCGGAACGCGCAGACGGCGATGACGAGGAACGACGCGAGCGGCCAGCGGCGCCGGGTGGCCAGCGGCAGGGCGGTGAGCGCGGCCACGACCAGCAGCGCCCTGGCCGGCTGCTGGTCCGGCGGCGGGAGCGTGAACACGGGCGGGTCGGGCGGCTGCGGGACCCGGTCGAACGGGCCGTACACGATGATCGGTCCCGGCCGATCCTGGTGGAGGGGTTCGGAGGCGCCGTTGACCGCGCCTACGGTGAGCACCAGCGCGAGGATGATGTCGGCGGCCCACGCCCAGGGTGTCAGGCGGGTCTGGCCCGGGGTGACCACCCGCAGCCAGGCCATCGCGGCCCGCCATCCGCGTCGAGACAGTTCCCGCAGCTCCACCCGCCCAGTCTGGCCCACGGGCGGGCCGGGGCGCGTCGGGACCGGTGCGTACATCGCAATGATGACGCCCGCGGCCGTACGCCCTGATGCCGACCCGAAACCCGCACGGCGGCCGACGTGGTCGTGTCCGATTCGGCCCTAGCGTTCGCGGCATGACCGAATCGGGTGTGCTCATCGCGTTCGACGATGTGACGAAGCAGTACGAGGGCGGGACCGCCGCCCTGGACGGGCTCAGCCTGCGGGTGCGGCGCGGGGAGGCCCTCGCGGTGCTGGGGCCGTCCGGCAGCGGCAAGTCGACGCTGCTCAACCTCATCGCCGGGCTGGACCGGCCGACGAGCGGCACGGTGACCGTGGACGGGGTGCGGGTCGACCGGCTGTCGGAGGCGGCTTCGGCGCAGTACCGCCGCACCCGCATCGGCATGGTCTTCCAGTTCTTCAACCTGCTCGACGACCTCACCGTGCTCGACAACGTCCTGCTGCCCGCCCAGCTGTCGGGCACGGCCCGGGGCCCGGCGCTCAAGCGCGGGCAGGAGCTGCTGGAGTACCTCGGCGTCGCCCGCCACGCGAAGGCCTTCCCGGGCCGGCTCTCCGGCGGCGAGCGGCAGCGGGTCGCGGTCGCCCGGGCGCTCATGAACCGGCCGCCGCTGCTGCTGGCCGACGAGCCCACCGGCGCCCTGGACACCGCCTCCGGGCAGGAGGTCCGCCGGCTGCTCACCGAGCTCAACCGCGACGGCCAGACCCTGCTGCTCGTCACCCACGACCTCGCGCTGGCCGAGGCCTGCGCGACCCGCACCATCTCGCTCGTCGACGGCCGGCTCGCCACGGGGGTGGCGGCATGAGCGGGGGTCTCGGCCGTGTGGTGCGCTCCGGTGTCGGCCGCCGCCGGGTGCAGACCGTGGTCATGGCGCTGACGACGCTGCTCGCGGTGACCGCGTCCGTCCTCGCCGTCGGGCTGCTCGTCGCCTCCTCGGCGCCGTTCGCCGAGGCGTTCGAGCGCCAGCACGGCGCCCACCTCACCGCCCAGTTCGACGCGGCCAAGGTGACCGCCGACCAGCTCGCCGCCACGCGGCAGGCGGCCGGGGTGACCGAGGCCGCAGGGCCCTTCCCGACGGTCGAGCTCGCCCCGACGATCGTCAAGAGCGCCCAGAACATCCCGGTGGGGATCGACCTGCCCGCGGCCACCATCGTCGGGCGCCCCGACCTCGGCACCGGCCTCGACCGCCTCGAGCTCACCGCCGGTCGCTACGCCACCGGCCCCGGCGAGATCGTCTGGGCCGGCTCCGAGGCGCCGTTCTCCGTCGGCGACCAGCTGCGCTACGACGACGCCCCGGGCGCCCCGACGCTGACCATCGTCGGCCTGGCCCGCTCGGTCGGCCGGACCAGCACCGCGTGGGCACTCCCGGCGACGGTCACGGCGATGACGCCGGCCGGCAAGGGCGGGTTCCAGATGGTGTACCGCCTCGCGAAGTCGGCCACCGACGCCGACGTCACCGCCGGGAGGAACGCGATCGCGGCCACCGTGCCCGACGGCGCGATGCAGGGCGCCGCCTCCTACCTGACGGTCAAGTTCAACACCGAGAAGGTGGCCGCGACCTTCGCCCCGTTCGTCACCGCGTTCGGCGTGCTCGGCCTGGTGATGTCGGTGCTCATCATCGGCATCGTGGTCAGCGGGGCGGTCGGCTCGGCCACCCGGCGCATCGGCATCCTCAAGGCGCTGGGCTACAGCCCGGCCCAGGTCGTGCGCGCCTACGTCATGCAGGCGCTCATCCCGGCCGCGATCGGCGCGCTCGTCGGCGTGCCGCTGGGCAACCTCGCGGCGGTGCCGATCCTCAACGACGAGGGCGAGGCGTTCGGCACCGGCGTGCACACCGTCGACTGGTGGGTGTCCGTGGCCGTCCCGCTCGCGGCCCTGGCCGCGGTCGCGCTCACCGCGTTCGTGCCGGCGCTGCGGGCCGGGCGGCTGCGCACGGTCGACGCCCTCGCGGTCGGCCGCACCCCGTCGCTCGGCCGCGGCCGGCGGGCCCGGCACGTGCTGGGCCGGCTGCCGCTGCCCCGCCCGATGAGCCTGGGCCTGGCCAACCCGTTCACCCGCCCCGGCCGCTCGGCGACGATCGCCGCGGCGGTCGCCCTGGGCGCGCTCGGCGTCACCTTCGGCGTCGGGCTGGCGATGTCCGTCGGCGCGGTGCAGACCGCCCTGAACAAGCGCACGGCCGGCGACGTCGAGGTGTACGCGGGACGCCCGCCCACGCCCGGCGAGCCGAAGTCCGGGCCGGTCCGGGAGCCCGACCTGGCCGCGATCGAGGCGGCGATCCGGGCGCAGCCGGGCACCGCCAAGTACTTCGCGAGCTCGTACGCCGAGGCGACCGTCGCCGGGCTCACCGGCACCACCGAGATCGTCGAGTTCGAGGGCGACTCCTCCTGGGCCGCCTACGAGATGATCGCGGGCCGCTGGTTCGCCGCACCCGGCGAGGTGGTCGTGCCCAGCGCGTTCCTCGCCGCGGCCGGGGTCAAGGTCGGCGACACGCTGACGGTGAGCGGCAACGGCCGGTCCGCGAAGGTCACGATCGTCGGCGAGGCCCTCGACCTCAGCTCGGACGGCCGCCGGCTCATCGCCGACGCGCGCACGTTCGACGGGCTCGACCTGCCGGGCACGCGGGGCGGGAAGCAGTTCGAGATCCTGGTGCAGGACGGGACGGATCTGGCGCAGTACACGAAGGGGCTCGAGGCCGCCCTGGGCGACAACGGCCACGCCGAGGTGAACGTGGCCGAGATCAGCGACACCGTGGTCGCCATGGACACCCTCGCCGGGACGCTCACCCTGATGCTCGTCGCCGTGGCCGGCCTCGGCGTGCTCAACACGGTGGTGCTGGACACCCGGGAGCGGGTGCACGAGCTGGGCGTGTTCAAGGCGCTCGGGATGGGACCGCGGCAGACCGTGGCGATGGTGCTCACCTCCGTCGCCGGGATCGGCCTGGTCGCGGGGATCGTCGGGGTGCCGGCCGGGATCGCGCTGCACGACTGGGTCCTGCCGCGGATGGCCACGGCCGCCGGGACGCGCTTCCCGCAGCACATCATCGAGGTGTACTCCCTGAGCGTCCTCACCCCGCTGGCGTTCGGCGGTCTCGTCATCGCCCTGGCCGGCGCCCTGCTCCCGGCGGGCTGGGCGGCCCGCACCAGCACCGCGCGGGCCTTGCGCACCGAGTAAGGTTCCCGGGCGTGGAGTTGCAGCGCAGACGCCGGTCCCTCGGCTTTGCTCTTCTCGTCGTCGTGTTCGGCCTGCTCGCCCTGGCCTGCGCCTGGGGCTCCGACAGCGGCGCCCGCCTGATCCTCGCGATCGGCGGGCTCGCCGCGCTCGTCCTCGGCGCGATGCTGGTCCGCGACGAGTTCCGCCCGTTCCGCTTCGCGATCGGCGCCGACGGCATCACCACGCGGGACGGCCTCGTCCCCTGGTCCGGGATCGACACGGTGACGCTGGACGAGCCCGTGCCGCCCGCGACCTCGGGCCCGCACCTGATCCTCGAGCCCGGCGGGCGCGTCGTGCTCAAGCTGCAGGACGTGCGGCAGTCGCAGGCCGACATCGCCGCCGCCCTCCAGCAGCACGGCGGCACCCGCTTCGACAACCGCATCGCCCGGCGCGGCGAGCGGCCGGGCTTCGCCACGGTGCTGCGCGGCTACGAGCCCGGCCGCGTCGACCGGCTGATCCGCCGTGCCCAGGACGCCCTGCTCGACGGCGACCCGGCCGAGCGCGCCGCGGCCCGGGCGGCCCTCGAGGAGCCGGACCTGGTGGTCGTGCCGCGCGGCTACGAGCGCACCGACGTCGAGTCCTACCTGCGCAAGCTGGCCGCCCGGCTGGGCCCGTCGCGATGACCGTCATGGCGTGGCTCGACGGGGAGCGGGAGGCGTGGCGGGCGCGGGCCGCGGCGCTGGACCACGGGCTCGAGGAGCCCGACTGGGACCGGGCCGCCACCGGCGCGAACACGCTCGGCAGCCTGACCGCGCCGCAGGCGACCTGGCTGATCGCGAAGGGGCCCGACGCCTCGGCCCGGGCGCTGATCGGCAAGGAGTCCTACCTGCGGCTGCGCCAGCGCATCGACGTGGGGCGGGTCGCGGTCGCGCGCTTCGAGCTGGACGCGCTGGCGTTCGCCGCCGGGCTGGCCGGCACCAGCGCCGACGAGCTCGGCATGCTGATGCTGCCGTTCCGGGGCCGGAGCCGGCCGCCCTGGTCGCGGGCTGGCTGCGGCACCTCGGGTCGGCGCGGCTGTGGGCCCGGCTGTGGCTGGAGCGGCACCCCGAGGCCGCGGCGCGGGCGCTGATCCCGGCGGCGGCCGGGCGCGCGGGCAAGCCGCGGCAGAACGCCGAGGACGCGCTGCGGTACCTCGCCGCGACCGGACACGAGCCGATCGTCGTCAAGACCGCCGGCGAGCTCGGGGCGGCCGCGCTCGCCACGATCTCGACCCTCCTCGCCACCGGCCCGGCACCGGCCACCCGGGCGAAGCCGCCGGCGTGGGCGCGGCCGGAGCTGCTGCCGCCGGTCCGCTCGGCCGCGGGAGCGCCGCTGCCGCCGGACGAGGTCGCCCGGCTGGTCGGCGCGCTGACCCGCTCGCGCCTGGCCGAGCCGCCGGAGCCGGCGCCGGGCGACCTCGCCCCGCCCGGCAGCGCCGTGCCGCTCGTCGTCGAGGGGTCGGCGGCCGCGCAGCCGATGGTGGCCCCGGCCGGCCCCGAGCTGGAGGAGCTGATCGCGGGCTGCGACCGGGCGAGCCTGGCGGCCTTCGGGCGGGCGCTGCTGCAGGCGTGGCTGGCGGCCGAGATGCCGGCGTCGGACGCGTGGGCGATCCTGGCGCAGGCCCACCTCGGCGACGACGCCACCTGGGCAGAGCTGGCGCCGCTGGTGCGGTCGTGGCCGGCGAAGAGCCGGTACCTGCGGGCGATCGACGGCCACGCGGTGCTGGCCACCGTGGGCACCGACGCGTCGCTGCGGCACATGCTGGCGATCGAGCACGTGATGTCGGGCGGCTCGATGAACGAGCGGGCCGTGGCCTACCTGACGCAGGCCGCCGCCCGGCGCGGGCTGTCGTGGACGCAGCTGGCGGACCGGCTGACGGTGACCCACGGGCTGGACGCCGGGATCACCCTGGACTACGGGCCGCGGGCGTTCACGGTCGTCGCCGACGAGCACCTGACCCTCTTCGCCGTCGACGCCGGCGGGCGCCGGCTCGCGAAGCCGCCCAAGCCGGGGGTCAAGGACACGAACCCGGAGGCGTACGAGCGGTTCCAGCGGCTGAAGAAGGACGTGCGGGCGACCGTGGTCGTGCAGATCGCCCGCCTGGAGCGCGACATGCTCGAGCACCGGCTCCGGCCGGCCCGCGACCTGCCGGCCGTCCTGCTGCCGCACCCGGTGCTGGGCCCGCTCGCGCGGCGGCTGCTGTGGGGCGAGTACGGCCCGGACCGCCGGCTGCTGCGGGCGCTGCGGATCGCCGAGGACGGCAGCCTCGCCGACCTCGACGACACGACCGCGACCGTCGGCGGCCACGCCGAGCTCGGCATCGTGCACCCCGCGGAGCTCGGCGCGGACCTGGACGACTGGGCCCACCTCTTCGCCGACTACGAGATCATGCAGCCGTTCCCGCAGGTGAACCGGCCGGCGGTGACGCTGACCGAGGCGCAGCGCGCGGCGACCAGCCTGCCCGGCGGTCTCGGACCGGTGCCGTCGAGCCGGATCTCGGCGCTGGCGGCCGGGTCGTGGTACGGCAACGACCACGACCACGGGGCCCGCCGCCACACCCAGCTCTCGCGCCGGCTGCCCGGCGGGCTGCGGCTGGTGGTCGAGCTGGACCCGGGGGTGCCGACGTCGTACGGCGCGACCGTGCCCGACGAGCAGCGCATCGCCGAGATCTGGGTCGACGACGCGTGGTCGGACCACTGGCAGCGCGCGCGGCGCATCGCGCTGGGCGCCGCGGACCCGGCCGCGCTGTCGGAGCTGCTGGTGGAGCTGTACGCGGCCGAACGCTAGGACACGACGGTGCCGTGCTCGTCCACGACCTTGGTCTGCCAGTAGCGGTACCACTCGTCGTCGACGTACACCGGCTCCTTCCCGGCGGGATAGCGCACGTATCCGGCCGGCGGCTGCTGGTCCTTCGGCACGCACGCGGCGCCTGTCCGATTCCCGACCGCCTTCACCGGGTACTCCTGCGACCGGCAGACCCGCTCGCGCATGTCGCAGCCGGTGGCGGGCAGCAGGGCGAGGATCATGACGGCCGCGGCGCAGCGGGTGCGGACCTGGTGCATCCCACTATGGTGTACCACGATGGCGCTGAATGACCGGCTGCGCGACGCGCTGCACGATCCGAACGCCGTGGTGCGGCTCGACGCGGCGCGCACGGCCGCCGGCACCGGTGACCACCGGCTGGTCGAGCCGCTGCTCGAGGTGGCGTTGCGCGACACGGCCGAGGTGCGGGTGGCGGGCGGCCTCGGCGAGACCTACGAGCACGTCGGCGACGCGGCCGCGGTCGCCCTCGGCGAGATCCTCGCGCGCCGGGGCGGCATCGACCCGCGGGTCGCGTTCGCCGCCGAGGACCTCGGCTGCGACGACGACCGCGTCGCCACCCTGCTGTACTACCTCGGCCCCCGCTACGAGCCGCTGCGTCAGCGCCTCGAGCACCACGAGGAGCCCCGGGTCCGGCTGCGGGCGGCCCGGGCCGTGCTGTCCATCAACCGCACCGCCGCCTTCGCCGCCAAGCTGCTGGGCGACCCGTCGCCGCTGCTGCGCCTGGAGGGCCTCCAGGTCCCGGCGCACCTGCGCGACGACGCCGTCTGCCTGCGGCTCATGCGCATCGACCCCGACCCGCGCGTGCGCGCCGAGGCCGCCACGCTGCTGCGGTTCACCAGCACCGGCGTCGAGCCGTTCGCCGCGGCCGCCCGCTGCGAGCCCGACCCCGGTGTGCGGGCCGCGCTCGTGGCCTGCCTCGCCCACCGCCGCCGCGACCCCGAGGCCGTGCGGGCCATCGCCGGGCTGCTCGGCGACCCCGGGGTGCCCGTCCGGCGCGCGGCCGCCGAGGCGCTGCGGGACGCCACCGACCCGGTCGCGGGGGCGGCGATCGGGCTGCGGGTGCTGGCCGAGCCCGACGAGGACGTGCTGGGAGCGCTGCTGCGGTACCGCGGCCTGCTCGAGGACGCACCGGAGCTGCGCCCGCTCATCGAGCGCCTGCATCGGTACGCCAACTTCGACGACGACCGCCGCACGCTCGGCGCGCTGCTCAACGCCCGCCGGCGCGCCGCCGCCACGGCCCGGTTCACCGGCGACGGCCGGCTGCTGCGCGCGATCCTGCGCCAGGCCGCCGACGCGCTCGGCTCGACCACGCTGCGCGACTGGCTCGACGACCCGGGCCGCCCGCTGCCCATCGGCCCGCCCGAGGTCGAGGAGTGCGTCCAGGCCTGGACGTCGCTGGACCCCGAGCGCGTGCTGACCGCGGGGGAGCACGCCGCCTACGCCGCGGCCCTCGCCGATCCCGCGCACGCCGCGCCCGACCCGGTCCGCGGCCCGACCACCGCCGCGCGCCGGGCACTGGAGCTCACCCGCGTCGCGCACGTCCTCACCGCCCGGCTGCTCGCGGCCGGGGCCGAGGCGCCGCCGGCCGCGCCGATCCAGCGGCTGGTGCTGCCCGGCGAGGACTCCATCGAGGCGCTGCGCTCGGTGCTGTCGATCGAGGAGTGCCGGCGTGCCCGGAACGTGACCTGGCTGCGGCTGCTCATGCGGCCGGCGGACGAGACGTGGTACCTCGAGGCACTGCGCGCCGCCCACCCGGATTCCCCGCCGGCCGAGGACGAACCGAGCGACTGGCACCTGGACCTCGCGGTCACGGCCGCCGAGGGCCGGCGCAGCACCGGCTACCACTGACCTCGTGTTCAACTGCGTTTCTTCGCGCCCGCGTCGCATGACCTCGCTGCCGCGGCCGCCGAGGGCCGGCTGTCACTGACCCCGGGTCAACTGCGTTTCTTCGCGCCTGCGTCGCATGACCTCGCCGCAGCGACGGCTACCACCGACCCTCGGGGTCTACACGCGACGGTCCACGATGGACGTGGCGGCGGCCGGGGGAACTGTTCGCCGATGTGGTCAGTCGGCCGGGCGGGGCATGAACGGGCGCAGCCGCTGCACCGTCGCGGCGAGCGCCTCCCCGAAGTGCGGGTCGGTCCAGACCGCGTCCTCGAGGGCCTGGATGACCCGCCGCCGGGTGCCCACGGTCGGCGTCGGCGACGACTCGGACTCCCGCTCCAGCGTGCGCAGCGCCGGGTCGTCCTCGAGCTTCGCCCGCACGAGCCCGGCCAGCCCGCGCAGCTGCTCCTCGATCGCGGGCTCGGCCTCCTGCGCCTGGCCCCGGTCGAACAGGTGCGAGGCCATCCAGCCGACCGCGAGTTCCACCATTGTCACAGTGAATACCTTCGCACATTCACCGCCCGTCAAGAATGGCCGCGAACCGCTCCTCGGCGAGGTCCAGCTGACGGAAGATGTGTTGCTTCACGAGTCGTGACAGAGGTGTGTCGGGCCGCCCGACGAGTTCGCGCAGCACCGGGACCATGGGGCGGTACTTCGTCGCCGACCGCTCGACCTTCGGCCCCGTGGTGTGGATCACACCGACGCCGTTGTCGGTGAAGTCGGAGACCTTGATGACCCGCGCCCACGGCTCCCGATCAAGGCTGGCCCTGACGTGCTCCCGGTACTGCTCGTGCTTGTCGTATGACGGGTCGTACTCGGGGTTGGTGACCGCCGCGACGAGCCCGGCGACCCGGTCGCCGAACCGGCCGGCGAGGGCCGCGACCGCCTGCTCGGCCGTCGCGCCCGGGTGGCCGGCCAGCTCCTCGGGGTGGTCCTCGACGGTGTCGTGCAGGACGGCCGCGGCGATCACGCCCACGTCGGACACCTCGTAGTGGTGCATGACGCGGATCGCGACGCGCAGCAGGTGGTTCACGTACGGCTCGCGCACCCGCCGGTCGTCGCGGTGCAGCTCGCCGGCGAGCTCGAGCGCCGCGGCGAGCCGGTCGCGGTCGGGCGGGGCGAAGCGCTCGATCTCGATGCGGTACCGCTCGCGCAGCCCCGGCTCGCCATAGATCTCCGTGATCGCGTGCATCGGCATGGTGCCGAGGTACGACGGGAAACTCATGAATATGAAATACCAGACGGTACGATCCCGGACGTGAACCGCCGTCACCTTCGCTGGATCGTGCCCGCCGCCACCGTCGTCATCGCCTCCGTGGTGGCCGTCGTGCTCGTGACCCAGGTCGGTGGCAGCGCCGCGTGCGCGGCGGGCGGCTCCGCGTCGTACTACACCGCCGGCCGCAACGGCATGTGCAACCTCGGCACGCCCGCGGACGGGGCCTACGCGGCGGTGGGGCGGGCCGAGTACGCGGGCGGGAAGGGCTGCGGCACCCTGCTCGACGTCACCGGCCCGAACGGCACCACCCGCGTGCAGGTGGTGGACCTGTGCCCCGGCTGCCCGGCCGGGAAGATCGACCTCGGCAAGGGTTCGTTCGCGAAGATCGGGGCGCTCAGCGCCGGGATCATCCCCGTCACCTACACCACCGTGCGCGACCCGCAGGTGGGCCCGCTGCGGGTGAAGGTCAAGGGCGGCAAGGGCTACTCGTCGCTGAGCGTGGTCGTCGACAACCACGGCAATCCGCTGTCCACTGTGGAGCTGCAGCAGGGCGACTCGTTCCTCGCCCTGCGCCACGGCGAGGACAACACCTGGACGGGCCCGTCCGGTCTCAACGGCCCGGTGACGCTGCGGATTTCCGATGTGTACGGCCACCAGGCGCTGGTCTCCGGCCTGGCCCTCGGTCAGAGTGACTTCCAGCAGACCACGCAGCCGCTGTACGGCGGCCCATCGCCGTCCCCATCCCCAGTTGCGTCCCTGTCGCCGTCCGCGTCGGCCGAGCCCACTGTCTCCCTGGTCCCGGCCGAGCTCGGCACCACCGCGCCGCCCGTCAAGTGCTAGCGGACTGAGCTCTCCACCAGCGCCACCACGGCCCGGGGGTCCTCGACCTCGATGACGAGCCGCGCGTACCGCTCGTCGGTGAGCTCGATGACCACGGCCTTGCGCGGGTCGTGCACGTCCCAGAACACCTTCTCCCCGTCGAGGTGGAAGGTGCCGGCGGTGATGACGTTGGGGATGTGCGCGCCGGGCGCGCGGATGCCCTTGGGCTCGCGGGCGATGCCGGGGTCGGCGGTCGCGCCGCGCACGTTGGCGAGCGGGATCGCGAGCCGGCTCTTGAGAGCCCAGAGCTTGTCGAGCCCCTCGATCTCCACGACGAGGTTGCCGTTGTCGACGGTCACGATGGCCATGGTTGTCTACTCCCCGGTGTCGATGCGGGCCCGCAGGCGCAGGCCCAGTAGTTGGTTGGCCGCATCCGGCCCCAGCACGTCGTCGAGGCGCGCGAGGGCCGCGCCGACGATCGAGCCGACCTCCCGGTCGTGCGGCGCCTGCTCGGCCGCGGCCAGGAGCAGCAGGTCGAGCGTGTCGTTCTCCTGAAGGTGTGCGGTGTCAGTGCTCAGGGCCGGCTCGAGCTTGTGCTGGAGATACCAGCGCAGCACGGTCAGGTAGAGGCCGCGCTTGCTGCCGAACGTCTTGTAGAGGCTGTTGCGGTGGACCCCGAGCCCGGTGACGAGGTCGTCCACCGACAGGCCGTCGTACGCCCGCGCGGAGAACAACGCCACCGCCTCACGGGTAACCGCTTCCTCGTCAAACCCCCGAGGTCTACCCATGCCATGAACGCTACCGCGTTTGGGAACGACCAGTCAAGAACGTTCGTTCTCGAACGCGGCGCGCGACCGCGGCCGGGTTCGTCGACGCCAGCGGGGCGGGCCGCGGCCTGCGGCTTCGACCTTCTGCCGCTGATCCGCCGGCGCCTTCTCCCGCCGCTGGGGTCCGCCAACTTCCTTTGCTGCCGGCTGGCCCGCCGACTCCTTTTGCCGCCGGGTGGCCCGCCCCGGCAACTTCTTGCTGCTGTCTGTCCGCGTGTTCTTGCTGCTGTTGCTCCGCGTGTTCTTGCTGCTGTTGCTCCGCGTGTTCTTGCTGTCGTTGCTCCGCGCCGCCCAATGCATCGCACCGACCCTCCCATGCCGGACTTATCGCACCTGGGACTTTTGCCGGATTGCGCTCGGCCTGACGCAGGCATCAGGGGCATTTCAGCGCCACGTCAGGATGGGTTGGCAATCTCTTCTGCAGCACCGCGATACGCCCCGCCCGGTTAACCGGCCAGCTGCCCAAATCCAACGGGACCGGCCGGGGCGTGTCGCGGTGATTACTCTTGCTGCACCCGCGTGATCGCTTGGCGCCGGACGCTGTACGCGCAGGCCGCCTGCGCCTGTTCCGTCTCGTGTTTCGGGTCGGCGGCGCGATCCGGGCGCGAACGGACACGGCGACTACTCTCCGCATTTGCTGACCGCTGCCGCTGCCGCTGTTGGCCGCCGCGGTGCCGCGCGCCGCCGTGGTTGGGCCGCCGCGGTGCTGGCCGTTGCCGTTGCCGACCGTTGCCGTTGCTGACCGTTGCCACTGCCGTTGCCGACCGCCGCCGTTGCCGGCCGATGCGGTTGCCGACCGCCGCCGTTGCCGGCCGATGCGGTTGCCGACCGCCGCCGTTGCCGGCCGATGCGGTTGCCGACCGCCGCCGTTGCCGGCCGATGCGGTTGCCGACCGCCGCCGTTGCCGGCCGATGCGGTTGCCGACCGCCGCCGTTGCCGGCCGATGCGGTTGCCGACCGCCGCCGTTGCCGGCCGATGCGGTTGCCGACCGCCGCCGTTGCCGGCCGATGCGGTTGCCGACCGCCGCCGTTGCCGGCCGATGCGGTTGCCGACCGCCGCCGGCGCCGACCTTTACCAGCCGAGCGTGCCGGGACCACCCTTGACCGGCCCGGTGGTGTCAGACGTCAGCCAGCCACCGTAGAAGTCACCGGGCTGGGGCGTGACCCGCTCGCCGTCAACGGTGCACTCGTCGAGCAGCCCCGGGTAGAACGCCAGATAGCCCGTGAGGATCTCGAACCCGGGACTCGGCCGCTCGTACGACCACGCCACATCCGGCACCGTGATCCCCCCGACGGTGAGATCCCAATATCCAGCAACGCCTTTGAACTCGCAGAACGTACGACGGAGCGAGGGACTGAGGGTGGCTTGAATGTCGGCAGGCGGGATGTAGTAAACCGGCGGATGCGAGGTCTCGAGAACACGCACAGTGTTGGTCGAGTCGAACACCACCACGCCGGCATGACGAGCCGCAATGCGCCGCGGCGTGCGCTCAGCCCGCGGCGGCCGCGGGTAATCCCACACGGACTCGGTGGCTCGCTCCATGCGCCCAGTCTGTCACCGCAACCGCAGCACCCCCACGGTCGCCTTGCCGCCCGCGCGCCTCGTCCTGGCGCGCTCGCCTCGTCCTTGCGCGCCCGTCTTGCTGTCCGCGCTCACCTTTCTTCTTGCGCGCTGTCTTGCTGCCTGCTAAGCCTTTCCGTCGCCGTCGCCGTCGCCGTCGCCGTCGCCGTCGCCGTCGCCGTCGCCGTCGCCGTCGCCGTCGCCGTCGCCGTCGCCGTCGCCGTCGCCGTCGCCGTCGCCGTCGCCGTCGCCGTCGCCGTCGCCGTCGCCGTCGCCGTCGCCGTCGCCGTCGCCGTCGCCGTCGCCGTCGCCGTCGCCGTCGCCGTCGCCGTCGCCGTCGCCGTCGCCGTCGCGTTCTGGGCGGGGGCCTGGAAGCTTCATGGCGTTGCTGCTGGTGAGCCGAATTACCGAATTATCGAATTACCGGTAATCGCAAACTCGGTAATTCGTCCCCGATTACAGAGCGTGTCCGTGCGTCGTGCGCGGTGGTCGTCGGCCGTCTGTCTTGTCCAGTAGACAGTGTCTACTTGCATCGTGTAGACACTGTCTATGCACGATGACGAGGGCCTTCGTGACCGCCTGGTGCGGGCCGGGGTCGAGCTGGTGGCGCAGGAGGGCTCGGCGGCCGTATCGCTGCGTGAGATCGCCCGCCGGGCCGGTGTATCCCATGGTGCACCGCGACGGCACTTCCCGACGCATGTGGGGTTGCTGTCCGCGATCGCCCGGCAGGGATTTGCCGACCTGACCGCCCGGTTCCGCGCGGTCCCCGAGACGGGCTCCTCCCGAGATCGTCTCGGCGGCCTCGCGCACGCGTATGTGCGGTTCGCGCAGGAGAACCGTGGCATGTATGAACTGATGTTCCGTCACGACCTGCTCCGCTCGGATCACCTCGGCCTGCGGGAGACGAGCCTGCCGCTGTTCGAGACGCTGGCGGCTCTGCTGATCTCGGTTTGGAACGACGGCACCGCGCCGGCCGCGAACCGCTCGGTCGCCATCACGCCTGCTGCCGATTGGGCGCGAAGTCCGCAGCGTGTGGTCATGAACGGCTCCAGCGCAGATGGTGCCGATCCGAATGTGGACGGTATACGCGGCTCTGCGCCGAGTGCAGGTGGCGTTTCGGACGCTGGCGGTTCGGGCTCCGCTGCGGAGGGTGAGCTGCGGCCTGATGCGGCAACGGCCGTGGCGGTGGGTGAGCTGCGCGCTGGCGCTGAGCTGCGGGCTTGTGCGGCAACGGTGGCGGATGAGCCGCGGGCTGGTAGTGAGATGCGGCCTGATGCGGCAATGGCGGGGGGACGCGACCTGCGGGCTGGTGCGGCAGTGGCGGCGGGGCGTGAGCTGCGGGCAGGTGCGGCAGTGGCGGCGGGACGTGACCTGCGGCCTGATGGGGGAATGGCGGCGGGGCGTGAGCTGCGGGCAGGTGCGGCAGTGGCGGCGGGGCGTGAGCTGCGGGTTGGTGCGGCAATGGCGGTGGGAAGTGAGCTGCGGGCTGATGCGGCGACGGCGGCGGGTGTGCTGTGGGCGAACCTGCACGGCATTGTGCAGTTGTGGCTGTGGGGCAGCCTTCCGCTCGCCACCGGGCAGACCGACATCGCCGTGCTGGTTGACGCGGCCCTCGACGCGCATGTCGGGGGTGCGCCGTGACGCCGGTGTTGTACGTGCTGACCCGCGCCACCGTTGGCCGCGCGCTCCGCATCGGGTGGCGGCCCGAGGTGCACGGTCTGCAACATATCCCGGCCGGCGGTGCGATCCTGGCCGGCAATCACCTGAGCGTTGCTGATCAGCTGTTTCTCGGGGCCGTGGTACCGCGGCACATCGCTTTCTGGGCCAAGGCCGAGTATTTCCGTGGTCGTCGGCTCGCCGGGGTGTTCGTGCGCGGGCTCGGGGCGATCCCGGTCGAGCGGGCCGGTGGGCGGGCCGTGCTCACCGCGTTCGACGCCGCGGTGCCCGTGCTGCGCGCGGGCGGGCTGGTGGCGGTGTTTCCTGAGGGCACCCGGTCGCCGGACGGCCGCCTGTACCGCGGGCGCACCGGTGCCGTCCGCCTCGCCCGGCAGGCCGGGGTGCCGATCGTGCCGTTCGGCGTCGTCGGCACCGACATCATCCAGCCGATCGACGCTCGATGGCCGCGGCGGGTGCCGGGTGCCCGGGTCGTGTACCGCTTCGGCGCCCCGATCGACGTCGCCGACGGGACGCCGCGGGCCGCCACGGACGAGGTGATGGGACGGATTCGGGAGCTCAGCGGGCAGGAGTACGTTCCGACCTACGCCCCGATGCTCCGCCTGGGCCAGGTCTGAGGCCTCGCGGAACAAGCCTGAGCGAATTCGCGCAAATACCGTCGCCCCGTGTTCGGCACCGGCACGGGCGGCGTTCTGATCCGTGCGGGCAGAGCGTCGCGGTCGCCGCGGGGTCTCGAGCGGTGCCTTGCCCCATCGGCTTGCGCGCGGCGCCGCACCCATGTGCAGACGGCGCCGCGCCCGTCAACAGGCGGTGCCGCGTCCGTCAAACGAGGCGGTGCCGCGTCCGTCAAACGAGGCGGTGCCGGGCACGTTTCGGGTGGGCGCCGCGCCGTCAACAGGCGGCGCGGCGCCGGGTTACAGGCGGCGGGCGGTCTCTACGTCCTCGGTGCCGGAGAAGTAGCGGTCCAGGACTCGGGCGAAACGGTTCTCGGCCGGGTCGGCGTGGGCGAACAGCGTCATCGACGAGCGCAGCTTCATGGCGTCGATCTCGCCGAAGATGTCCACGGCGGTGTGCTCGCCGTCCCCGAGCAGCGCGTCGGCACATTCGAGCAGGCGCGGGCCGAGAACCGGGTGCTGCAGATAGGCCCTGGCCTCGTCGAGGGAGGCGATCGCGTACCGCTGCGCCATCGAGCTGCGACCGAGGCCCTGGATCTGCGGGAAAATGAACCACATCCAGTGGCTGCGCTTGTTGCCGTCCTTGAGCTCGCCGATGGCGTGGTCGTACACGTGCTCCTGAGCATCGACGAACCGGGACAGCTGGTATGGATCCTCCATGAACCCAGCCTAGGCCGCATGGAGATGGTTAGCGGTCCAGCAACGCAGAAGACGCCACGGCGAAGCTAGCGTCACAGCGCGAGGACGCCGATGCGGGCCACGGTGAACGGGCCCCTACCGAGGCGGGTCAGGGTGCCCATGCCGGTCAGCGACGCGTAGGTGTCGGCGGCGCCAGCTGGCCGGTGCGGTGCGATACGAACACCAGCGCCGTCGTCAGCTGACCGTTTCGAGCACCGCTTGCTCAGGCGGGTGCGTCGAACGAGGCCGTCAGCTCGGCGATCCGGCCCGCCGACCAGCGCACCCGCAGCGTCCCGGCGCCGCCCGCGGACCAGGCGACCCGGGCCACGTCCTCGTCGCCGACGGAGTCGACCGAGGTCACGTTCAGGGTGTCGTCGGGCGGGGCGGCGGAGTAGGCGGCCGCGATCGCGTCCCGGCCCACGTACGGGCTTCCCGGGTCGCCCTCGATGCGCAGGGTCGCGGTGTCGCCGAAGCGGTCCAGGTAGCCGGCCCAGTCCCCGGTGCGGACGCCCTCGTTGAACAGCCGGCACTGGGTCAGCACGCGCTCTGTCATGCCGAAGATGTACCACTGTTGTCGATCTCTGTCACTAGCGCTCACGCGATCGCGGCACCTGGCGGGGAATCACCCGTCATTCGCCGGTCAGCCCCGCGTCGCGGGCGAGCACGATCGCTTGAGCCCGATCCGCGACCTGCAGCTTCGTGAAGATGTTCGACACGTGGTTGCGCACGGTCTTCTGGCTCACGCCCAGCCGCTCGGCGATCTGCGGGTTGGTCAGATGCCGGGCGATGTGGGCCAGGATCTGCCGCTCGCGCTGCGTCAGCTCCGGGAACGGGTCGGGCGCGGTACGGTCCAGGCCCGCGAAGAACCCCATGAGCCGGGTCGCGATCGCCGGCCCGAAGATCGCCTCGCCGTCGGCGACCACCCGGATCGAGCGGATGATCTCCGTGCGCCGGGCGCCCTTGAGCACGTAGCCGCGGGCGCCCGCGCGCACGGCGGCGAAGACCGAGTCGTCGTCGTCGGCCATGCTCAGCACCAGCACCCGAACGTGCGGCATGGCGGCCGTGATGCGCTCGGTCGCGGCGATCCCGCCCATGCCGGGCATCACCAGGTCGAGCAGCACCACGTCGGGCTGCAGCCGGGGCAACGCGGTCAGGGCCTCCTCGCCGCTGGCGGCCTCACCGCACACCTCGACCTCGGCGCTGGTGGCCAGCAGCGCCCGCAGCCCGGCCCGGAACTGCTCGTGATCGTCGACGACCAGGACGCGTACCGTGCCGGTCATCGGGGCAGCCTCGCCGTGACACTGGTGCCGCCCACGCGCGACTCGACGACCAGCTCGCCGCCGAGCTCCGCGGCCCGCTCCCGCATCGAGTGCATGCCCACCCCGCCCTCTCGCGCCACCGTGGCCCCGTGCCCGTCGTCGCTCACCACCACGCTGAGCCGATCCTCGTCCAGAACAAGCCGCAGCTGTACCGTCTTCGCCCCGGCGTGCCGCCGCGCGTTCGCGAGGGCCTCGACCGCGATCCGGTACGCCGCCACCTCGGTCGCCGCCGGCAGCCCGTCCAGCCCCGCCGGCGCGTCCAGGCGCACTCGCGGGCTGCCCGCCGGCTGCTGCCCGAGGTGCGCCCGCAGCGCCCCGACGAGCCCGAGCGTGTCCAGCGCGGGCGGTCGCAGCCCGTCCACGAGCCGCCGCACGTCGGCGACCGCGGTCTGCGCGTCGGTCACGATCTCCTCCAGCAGCCTGCGCGCCTGCTCGGGCCCGACCTCCTGGGCCGCCTCCGCGCGCATGGTCAGCCCGGCCAGCGTCGGCCCGAGCCCGTCGTGCAGGTCCCGGCGGAGCCGCCGGCGCTCCTCCTCGCGGGCGATGACGAGCTGCTCGCGGGAGCGCTGCAGCGCCGCGGAGTACCGCACCGCCTGCACCGCGACCCCGATGTGCCGGGCCAGGTCGGCCAGCAGCCGCAGGTCCCGCGGTCCGAGCGCCGCCTCACCCGGCCGCGGCCCGAGCCGCAGCGCCCCGACGGGCTCCCCGCCGGCGACGAGGGGCAGCGTCACCGGGTCGGCCGGGCGGGCCCCGAGCTCGTAGAGCGGGCCGTCGTCGACCTCGATCCCGACGTACGACAGCTGCAGCGCCTCCCGCACCGTCGACGTGCTGGTGGCCAGGATCGCGCCCGGGTCCGGCACCGCGGCCAGCCGCTCGCCGAGGCGCGCGAGGACGGTGTACGGGTCGTCGCGCTCGCCGTACACCAGCAGGTTGACCCGGCGCTGCACCCGCTGGCGCAGGGCGCCGAAGACCAGCGCCCCGGCCACGGCCGCGAGCACCGACGAGGCCCCGAGCGCCCCGACGACCAGCACATAGGCGCTGGCGACGGCCGCGGACAGCATGACGAACGCCGCGGTACGGCTGATGAGGAAGTCGATGTCGAAGAGCCGGTGGCGCAGGATCGCCACGCCGATGCCCGCCGGCAGGAGCGCGATCGAGAGCCCCCCGACGACGTCCCAGGCCGTGCCCTCGACCGGCCACACCCGATCCGGCCGCGCGTCGCTCAGCCCGGTCACGAGCCGCACCAGGACGACGACGGCCACGATCCCGCAGGTGTACCCCAGCCAGCGCGCCTGCTGCCGCCCCGGGCCTTCGCCGGACTCCCGCATGCGCAAGGCCACGGCCGCCGCCCCGGCAACGAACGCCAGCGCGATGGCCACCGTGAACGCCGTCTCGGCGACGGACGCCACGCCGCTCACCCCGCCGACCCCGAGCGGGTTGGCCGGCGCGCGCGGCCGCACCTGGTCGTTGACCCCCGGCCGCAGCGCGGCGGTCACCGCGGCCAGCCCCGCCAGGCCGGCCACGACGCCGACCGCCCAGCGCGGCGGCCGCCGGTCCGGGAAGTACGCCGGCACGAGCGCGAGCCCGAGATTGGCCGGCACCCACAGCCACGTCTGCGGCCAGGCCAGCGCCGCGCTGCCGGTCGCCACGGCCAGCTGCCCGCAGCACTCCAGCAGCGCGAACGACCCACCGCTGAGCAGCAGCAGCGGCCCGACCGGGTTCCCGGCCCGCCGCGCCACGATCAGCGCCCCGACGACCGCGCAGGCGGCGACCGCCGGCAGGTACGTGACCTCGCCGGCCGGCGCACCGTTGCGTACGGCGAGCCATCCGCCCGCCACGGCCAGGACGAGGCTCACCCCGCCCAGCGGCCAAGCCGCCGCCCTCACCGCCCGCACACTAGCCGACCGGCGCGTTTGCGCGGCCGGTTGTCATGAATCCGATCCCGGCCACGAGCACCCAGGCCGCGCCGGGGAACAGCGCGCCGTACTGCGCCGGGAACGCCTGGGTGGCGAGCACGAGCACGGCCGCGAGCGCGCTGATCGCCGCGAGCCACCGGGAGGCCGACCCGTGCCGGAACCCGCCGACCGCCACCGCCGCGGCCGCAATGCCCGCACCCGACCACAACCACGGCAGGGTGTTGTAGTCCTCGACGAGCGCCGCGATGGTGTCGGGGTCCCAGCGCCCGGGTTCGCCGAGGGCCCAGTACAGCTCGGTGCAGATGCCGCCGCCGACGAGCAGCAGCACCGCCACGATCCCGACCCCGGCCGCCGCGACGCCCGGCACGAGGCTCCCGGCCGGCTCCTGCGCCCCGAGATGCCGCCGCAGCCCGGCCGCGAACACGACGAGCAGCGCCGCGGCGACGAAGCAGACGACCTGCGTGGACCACACGTATGCGCGCTGCCCGGCGATGGCCTCGACGACGAGCGCGTTGTCCCTGATCCCGTCACCGACGTTCGCGGTGAGGTTGCTGCCGGCGAACAGCCCGGCGAACCCGACGAGCCCGCCCAGGGCCCCGGCCGCGGCCCAGCCGCGATGGTTCGAAGTAGTCATGCCGGGGATGCTTCCGCCGGCGCGACCCGCCCCGGATCCCCGCCGAGTCCCGGCCCACCGGGAACAATGTCCCGGCTGTCGCGGCGAGTCCCCGCCGAGCTGTGCGGGCTCCCGCTCGTCCCGAACGAACGGCCGGCCCCGGAAGGGGCAGGCCCGGGTGGTGTCACGCGGGCGGTGGCTGGGTCGGGTCGATGCCGTGCAGGAAGTCGCTGGTCGTCTGGGCGATTCGGGCGGCGCCGATGGCCTCGGCCCAGCGGTGGACCTCCGTGGCCAGTGCGACCGCGCCGGGCTCGTCGCCGGTGTCGCGGGCCAGTACCGCGAGCAGAACCTGCTGGGACAGGGTGCCCGCGACCAGCCCGGCGCGGGCGCCCAGGGCCGTCGCCTCCTGCCAGCGCTCCCGGGCCTCGGCGTGGTTGCCGGCCTCGTGCGCGTGGTCGCCGAGGTGCCGCTGTGCCTCCCGGCGCAACAGGTCGTCGTCCGCGGCGTTGGCCAGGGCGTGCTCGTAGTGCACGGGCGCGGCCGCGCGGTCCTCGAGGACGTTGTCGTAGATGAGCCCGAGGTAGTGATGGGCCCACCCGAGGCGGAGCCCGTCCGGCGCCGTGGCGACGAACCGCTCGGCCCGGTCGCGCAGGGCCGGATCGGGCTTGCGCATTTTGCCACGGTACTCGTACCGCAACCGCGCAAACCCCAAGTCCCACCGCCCGTTGTCGTCCAGCGCGTCTTCGTCCACCTCGGACAGTCGATCGCCGCCGTCTCCGTTGCCGTTGTACCAAGCCGAGTCCACGGCGATCTCCGCCGCCGCCAACGCCAGCACGGCGCGGGTGGGGGAGTGCGACAGCCCGGCGGCCGCGGCGTCGAGCAGCCCCGTGGCCTGCTCCCACCGTGCGGCGAGGGCCAGCCCCCGGGCGGCCGCGACCAGCTGGTCGAGGGAAATCGTTGCGGTTGCTGTCATGCCGCCGACGGTAGTAACCGGAAAAACTATCCACAAGAAAACTACTTCGCCGAGCGCGACGGCAGCGGTCAGGGGAAATGAGCGAACGCGCAATGATCGAACGCGCACCGCGTGAGTGTGCGGTTGGCCGCGAGGAGGTCCATCCGGCCGTTGCCGATGATGGCCGGCGCGGCGGTGATCGCGTCCAGCGACCACTGCAGGCTGGGCCGGATCGTCGTCGGCTTCGCACGGCGAGGGCTGCGACCTCGCTGCGGCGCAGCCCGGGCACGCGGCGTTGCCCAGCGGCGGGTAGGCCGGCCTGCCGCGGGCTGATCCGGGCACGGGCGCGAGGTGAGAAACTCGCGGACCTCGGCTCGGTTGTCCATGGCCCGACGGTACGACGGGCGTCGCCCGCCTGCGATGTACTGCCGGTACACCCATCGTCAGTGACTTTCACGCGGGCGCCCGCGGGCGTGTGCTGGACGGCATGACTCCCGCACGTCGCCCTTCCGGGCCGCCCGCGGCCTGCGCCCTTGCCGTCCTCGCGGCAGCGGCCGCCGTGCTTGCTGGGTGCACCGGCGCGACGGTGCCGGGCTCAGCGGCACCGTCGTCGGCGTCCTCCGCCCTCGGTGTGCGGGTCGTGCTGGCGTTCGGCGACCAGGTGGCGACCGCGACGCTGGCCGACACCCCGCAGGGACGGCAGCCGGCGGCGGTGCTGCCGACCAGCGTGGAGGTTCAGGACGTGTGGGGCCAGGCAAAGTCCGGCCGGCTGCCGCACACCCTCGGCGTCGAGGCCGTCGAACCGGTCCACGACCCGGTGCCCGGCGGGATCTACTTCTGGCCGACGACCGAGGTCATAGCCATCTACTACGACGATCTCGGCCAGCCGTGACCACCCAGCACACCATGACCACGCCCGGCCTCGACAGTGCCGCCGCGCTCGACCACCCGGCCGGTGCCGGCCGGCCGCGGGTCACCGCGGTGCTGGTCGCCACAGTTCTTCGTCGGTATGGCCCTCGGCCAGCTGACGGGCGGGCCGGTGTCTGACCAGCGCGGTCGTCGCCGCCCGCTGATCGTGGCGATCCTGGTGTTCATCGTCGCGTCGGTTGCCTGCGCGCTCGCGCCGAGCGTGGGTGTCATGATGGTCGCCCGGTTCGTGCAGGGTTTCGCCGGCGCCGTCGTGTCCATGATCGGACTCCTCATCGTCGCCCGCCCGCCCCGGCAACCGCAGTGACGGGCTGGGCTTGCTGTCACCGCGGGGGATGTAACCAACACCGGGTGCGCCGATCCGCGAATGTGCGGTGCGCGGGGCGGGTGTGCGGGGTTCGGCGCGGTGGCAGCTACGGTGGACGGCGTGGAGGACGCCGCCGATCGGCACGTGGATGTCTGGGCCCGGGAGCTCGAGAACTTCGACCTCGTCGCCGAGGCGATCTTCGCGCGGCTTGCCATCCTCGCGCGGTATCAGACGCAGCTGCGGCGCGATGTGCTTGCCGAGGGCGGGCTGCAGCACTGGCAGTTCAAGGTCCTGCTGATGCTGCGACGAAACGGGCCGCCCTACACCGCCAGCCCATCGCAGCTTGCCGACCTCCTCGGGCTGACTCGCGGGGCGTTGTCGGCCCGGCTCGCGGCCATCGAGGACGCGGGCTGGATCGTGCGGGAAGCCGACGCGCGGGACCGGCGGCGGGTGCACGTCAGGCTCACCGATGCCGGCGATGACACGCTCATGCGGCACATCGGCGGGGAAGGGCGCGGTGAGCGGATACTGCTGGCGGAATGACCGAACGAGAGCGCAAGACCCTCGCGAATCTGTTGCGCAAGATGGTGCTCGCGGCCGAGAAGGAGGCCTGAACGCCGGCGCGGTGAGCGAGTGGCCGGTTGTGCCTGCGCGGGCTTGCGCGGATCGCGGCGGTGGCCGGCGGCGGAGAAGAGGACTGGACGCCCACTGTGGACGGCGCGCCGGGGGAGAGAGCCCCGACCGCCGTCCACAGTGGACGAGATCACTACTTCCAGGTCGCGTTGACCGTCTGCGCCGCCGTCCCCGTGTTCAGGGTGCGGTTCGCGCCGCTCTCCCACGTGATCGAGCCGTCCGTGTTCTTCTTGATGAACTTGTACTCGACCGCGGTGTTCGCCGGCATGGTCACCGTCGCCGACCAGATCGGGTAGTTCGCCGACGACAGGGCGATCGCGCTCGCGGTGTTCCACGAGCCGAGCGCCGGGATCGAGCCGACGACGAACACGTTCTGGCCGAACGTCGTGGTCACGTTGGCGTTGAACGTCACCGCCGGGCTGGTCGTCGAGGAGCCGTTCCAGGTCGTGCTGATGGTTCCGGTGCCGTTGGCGGGCACCGTGTAGGTGTGGTTGTTGCCCGGCTCCCAGGTGACCGTGCCCGAGCTGGTCCTGGTGATGAATTTGTACTCGATCGCCGTCCCGGCCGGCAGCGTCACCGTCGTCGTCCAGTTGGCGCCGCTGGCCGTCATCGGGATCGCGTTCGCGGTGTTCCAGGAGCCGAGCTGGGCGATCGAGCCGATGAGGTACACCGGGGTGCCGGTCGGCGCGCCGGAGACCGTGAACGACACGCCGTTGGCCGCGGGGCTGGTCGAGACCGACGGGCTGGGCGAGGCCGTCGAGCCGCCGGTGACCCGCGCGCCGGCGTGGATCGCGACCGCGTCCTTGGCCGCGACCCCGACGGTGGCCTGGCCGCTGCCGTTCACCGTGACCGTCGGGCCCGAGCAGGTCGACGCCGAGGCGTTGTAGTCACCGTGGATCACGTCGCAGTAGACGCCCGCCGGCAGCCCGGTGCTGAAGGTGCGCGACCCCACCGCGCCGCTGCCGTTGTTGATGGCGACCCAGCCATTGGTACCGCGGGAGAACGCGATCGCGTTCGACCCGTCCGACCACCAGTTGCCCACCGTCGTGTCGGCCCGCGTCGCGTTGTGGAAGCCCACCATGTTCTTGATCGCGCGCTGCCGGTGCTGGCACTCCCAGCCGCTGCCGCACGTGACCGGCGTGACGTACCCGTTGCCGTCGGCCGGCGGCGAGGCGTCGTTGTTCGAGAACGTGAACGAGCTCATCACGTTCGGGGTGCCGAAGTTCCACGCGAGCATGAACACGTTCGCGAGGGTGTCGGTGGCGCCCGCCTTGTAGTTCAGCGTCGAGCCGTTGCGCTCGGTGTCGTGGTTGGACACGAAGACGGTGGACTTGGCGCTCGGCTCCAGGCCCCAGCTCGGGCCGAAGGTCTGCAGGTTGGCGATGCTGCCGTTGAACTGGTTCTTGAGGCTGGTGGCGTAGGTGAACTCGAGCACGCCGCCGATGCCCTCGTAGGCGGACGGCGCCAGGTTGCCGGGCCCGCCGGGCATGACCTCCTGCGCCCAGTACACATTCTGGTTCGTCAGCTTGCCCTTGATGGCCGACAGGTCGGCCTGCGCCATGTGCTTGGCCGCGTCCACGCGGAAGCCGTCGACGCCGACCGAGATGAGGTCGTTGAGGTAGCCCGCGATCTTCGTGCGCACGTAGTCGGTGCCGGTCTTGAGGTCCGACAGGCCGACGAGCTGGCAGTTCCAGACCTCGGTCTGGTTGTTGTAGTCGTGGATCTGGTTGTCCGACTGCGGGCAGTCGGCCGGGTAGAAGTGGAAGTCCGACGAGCTGTAGCCGGCGCTGGGGTAGCTGTAGCTGTTCGTGAAGTTCGCGCCGCCGTAGGCCGTCGTGCTGGACTGGTTCGCGCCGGTCATGTGGTTGATGACGGCGTCGACGTACACCTTGACGCCGGCGGCGTGGCAGGCGTTCACCATGCTCTGGAACTGGGCCCGGGTGCCCATGCGGCCGTTGAGGTCGTAGGCGGCGGGCTGGTAGATGTCCCACCACGGGTGGCCGGCGACGCTGATCGAGTCCTCGGGCGGGGCGACCTGCACCGCGCCGTACCCGGCCGGGCCGAGCACGTTCGTGCACTCGGTCGCGATCGAGGTCCACGGCCACAGCCACAGGTTCGCGATCACGTCGTTGTTGCCGACGGCGGCCTCGGCCTTGCGGTCGCCGGTGAGCAGCGGCACGGCCAGGGCCGCGCAGAGCATCAGGCCGCCGATCGCGGCCAGGGTTCGTGTGAGGCGGGGTGTGCGCACGGGGGTCCTCCGGATTGGCGGAAAGCGGAGTGCGACCCGGTGGCGGCCGGATCGATTGACGCTGAGCTTCGGTCCCGCTGAAACCTCCTGTCAAGGACCTTGCAGAAATTGCCCGCAAGCAGTTCTCGCAAGGTCCTTGAGCTGGAGAAACGTTCAGGAAGATCTGGCAGTTCTTGCAAAGATCCACACGGTCGAGTCGGCCGGAATCGCACGTCCGTCGATGGCTCGGCTGGCGAGCGTGACCTCGGAGCCGGCCGGCAGCGCGACCGGCTCCGGCGAGAGGTTCACGATGCACCGGAAGCCGTCGCGGGCGAAGTCCAGCACCCCGTCCGGGCTCTCGTGCCAGCGCAGCGGGCCGGTGAGCCCGCGGCGCAGCGCGAGCGCGGCCCGGTACAGCTCCACAGTGGACGCGCGGTCCCGGGCCAGCCCGGCCCAGTCCGGCGGCTGCGGCAGCCAGGACGCGCCGGTGGCCGAGAACCCGTACGCGGGCGCCTGCGACTCCCACGGCAGCGGCACGCGGCAGCCGTCGCGGCCGGGATCCGTGCCGCCGGAGCGGAGCCACACCGGGTCCTGGCGGGCGTCCGCGGGCAGGTCGAGCACCTCGGGCAGGCCGAGCTCGTCGCCCTGGTACAGGTACGCCGAACCCGGCAACGCCAGCATGAGCAGCGCGGCGGCGTTGGCCCGCTCGAGGGAGCCGAGCCGGGTCGCGTGCCGGCGCACGTCGTGGTTGGACAGCACCCACGTCGTCGGCGCGCCCACGGATCCGGCGGCGTGCAGGCACGAGTCGATGCTCGCCCGCACCGCCGCCGGATCGCCCCAGTCGGCCTGCAGGAACTCGAAGTTGAACGCCTGGTGCAGCTCGTCGGGGGCCGTGTAGCGGGCGAGGCGCCGCGGACTCGACGCCCACGCCTCGGCGACGGCCATGCGCTGCCCCGGGTACGAGTCCAGGATCTTGCGCCAGGCCTTGTGGATCTCGTGCACGCCGTCCTGGTCGAAGTACGGCAGCACCCGCCGCCCGAGCAGCCCGATCTGGCCGGTGAGCCCCGCCGCGGGGTACCCGGCGGCCTTCACCATCCCGTGCGCCACGTCGATGCGGAAGCCGTCGACGCCGCGGTCGAGCCAGAAGCGCAGCACGCCCTCGAACTCGACCCGCACGTCGGGGTTGTCCCAGTTCAGGTCCGGCTGGGCCGGGTCGAACAGGTGCAGATACCACTCGCCGTCGGCCGTCCGCGTCCACGCCGGGCCGCCGAACACGGACTCCCAGTCGTTCGGGGGCTCACCGTCCGTGGTCGCGGGGCGGAAGTGGTATCGCGCACGGGCCGGTCCGCCTGGAAGTTCTTGCAAGGCTTGCGTGAACCAAGCGTGTTCGCTGGAGGTGTGGTTGGGGACGACGTCGATGATCACCCGCAGGTCCAGGTCGTGCGCGGCGGCGAGCATGGCGTCGAAGTCGGCGAGGGTGCCGAAGCTCGGGTCGACGTCGCGGTGGTCGGACACGTCGTAGCCGCCGTCGACCATGGGGGAGCGGAAGAACGGGGTCAGCCAGATCGCGTCGACGCCGAGGTCACGCAGGTGGGGCAGGCGCTCGCGCAGGCCGATGAGGTCGCCGACGCCGTCGCCGTTGCCGTCGGCGAAGCTGCGGACGTAGACCTCGTAGATGACGGCGGTGCGCCACCACTCTTGCGGCGGCATATCCGAAAAATCGGACATCGGGTCCCTTCCTGGGGCGTGGTGCGGCCGCGCGCGGCCAACAGGGGAGGCCGGCGAGGGCGCGAAGACTCCGCGCGGGACATTCGGCAGGCCACGCGCGGCAAAGCGCACCGCAACGGCCGGAGGGACGCGCGGTGAAGCCCACCGCACGGTTGGAAAACCGGGCGGCGAGCTGCGCCGCGCGATCAGACGACCGCGCGGCGAATCAACGGTGCTCAGGAGCGCGGCGCGGCCCGCCAGCCTGCGCCGGGTACAACCGGATAGAACGGGAAAGGGGAACGAAAGCTCAGCGAGGGGCGATGCCCGTCGAGTTGCGCACGACCAGCTCCGGCGCGAACAGGAACTCCGAGTGCGGCGACGGCTGCCCGTTGATCGCGTCGATCAGCGACTGCGCCGCCGCGTTCGACATCGCGAGCACGGGCTGGCGCAGCGTGGTCAGCGGCGGGTCGGTGAACGCGATCAGCGGCGAGTCGTCGTAGCCGACCACCGACACGTCCCCGGGCACCGACAGCCCCCGTGAGCGCGCCGCCCGCACGGCGCCGAGCGCCATGAGGTCGGAGCCGCACACGAGCCCGGTCACGCCGCGGTCGAGCAGCCTTCCGGCCGCCGCCGCGCCGCCCTCGACGCCGAAGAGCGAGAGCTCGATCTCGTCGGGGAGGCCGTGGCGGCGCATCGCCTCGCGGTACCCGAGGATCTTGCGCTGCACCGGGGTGAAGCGCTCGGGGCCGGAGATGAAGCCGATGCGGGTGTGGCCGAGCGAGGCCAGGTGATCGACCGCCAGCTCGCTGGCGCGGGCGTCGTCGCAGGAGATGCACGGCGCCTCGAGCCCCGGGACGTGCCCGGTGATCATGACGATGGGCAGCGGGCGGTCGATGAGCTTGCGGTACCGGTCGTGGTCCGCCGTCGTGTCCGCGTGCAGCCCGGAGACGAAGATGATGCCGGCGACCGCGCGGTCGAGCAGCATCTCGATGTACTCGTCCTCGGTCACGCCGCCGGGCGTCTGCGTGCACAGCACGGGCGTGAACCCGTGCCGGGACAGCGCCGACTCGATGACCTGCGCGAACAGCGGGAAGATCGGGTTCTCGAGCTCCGGCGTCACGAGGCCGACGAGGCCGGCGCTGCGCTTGCGGAGTCGTTCGGGTCGCTCGTAACCGAGCACGTCGAGCGCGGTGAGCACGGCGTGCCGGGTGTCGGCGCTGACCCCGGGCCGGTCGTTGAGCACCCGCGAGACAGTGGCCTCGCTGACCTCCGCCTGCTTGGCGATGTCGGCGAGGCGAGCTCGTGGAGCGTCCATGGCCATGCGACGAGAGTAAGCGGCTCCACGCCGAAATTGAAAGTCGCTTGGAAGGCCTTTCATTCGATGCAAGTCCTTGCTACGGTCTGCGCCACCGGCAATCGATCGACACCCCTGTACCGATGCCGTTCACCATTCCCTGGCTACACGCATGCCCTCAGCCGGCCTGCGTGTGCTCCACCCTGAACAGGAGCATCCATGCGCATCCCCCTGCGCGCCGTCGGCGTGCTCGCCCTCGCGGCGTTGACCCTCACCGCCTGCTCGTCGTCGAAGACCCCCGAGAGCTCCTCCACCGCGCCCACCGCCACGCTCGCCATCTGGGCCGACGACCAGCGCGCCGCCGCCCTCAAGCCGTTCGCGGAGCAGTTCGGGCAGGCCAACCACGTGGACGTGCAGGTCCAGGCGGTCTCCAAGGACCTGCAGACCAACTTCGTCACCGCGGCGCAGTCGGGCAAGGGCCCGGACATCGTCGTGGGCGCCCACGACTGGATCGGCAACCTGGTGCAGAACGGCACCATCGACCCGATCCAGCTGTCGGACTCGCAGAGGTCCGGCTTCGCCGACGTGGCGATGAAGGCCGTGACCTTCAACGGGCAGGTCTACGGCGTGCCGTACGCCATCGAGAACCTCGCCCTCATCCGCAACACGGACCTGGCCCCCAACGCGCCGGCCAGCATCGAGGACCTCGTCGCGGCCGGGAAGGCGCTCAAGGACTCGGGCAAGGTCAGCAACATCCTGTCGCTGCAGGTGGGGCAGAACGGCGACGCGTACCACGTCTACCCGCTCTTCACCTCGGCCGGCGGCTACCTCTTCGGCACCAAGCCCAACGGCGACTACGACCCGGCGGACCTCGGCGTGGACAAGCCCGCGTCGGTGGAGGCGTTCAAGAAGATCGCCGCGCTCGGCGAGAAGGGCTCCGGCGCGCTGACCCGCTCGGTCAACAGCGACAACGCGATCCCCACGTTCACCGGCGGCAAGGCCCCGTTCCTGATCTCGGGCCCGTGGGCGGTCGCCGACATCAAGAAGGCCGGCATCAAGTACGACATCACCCCGGTGCCCGGGTTCGCCGGCGGCAAGGCCGCGCAGCCGTTCGTCGGCGTGCAGGCCTTCTACGTGGCCAGCAAGGGCAAGAGCAAGGCGCTGGCCAACGAGTTCATCACGAACTACCTGACCAAGCCGGAGCTGCAGGTCGCGCTGTACCAGGCCAACCCCCGCCCGCCGGCCCTGAACGCCGCGATGGACCAGGTCAAGGGCAGCGACCCCGACATCGAGAAGTGGCTCGCCGCGGGCAAGGGCGGCGCCGTGCTGCCCGCCATCCCGGCCATGGCCGCGGTGTGGGACCCGTTCGGCAAGGCGGAGTCGGCGATCGTCGGTGGCGCGGACGTACCGTCCACACTGGCCGGTGCCGCCAAGACCATCTCCGATGCGATCAGCAAGTAACGTGAAGATTCCAGTCCTCGGGCTCGCGCTGGCGCTGGCGGTGTATGCCGCCTTCCCGCTGGCCGAGGCCCGTGCGTGGGGATGGCTCGCGGTTCTCGTCGTCGTGACCGGCATGATCTTCGCGATCTACCTGTCGCCGCGGGCCATCCCGGCGAAGTACCTCGTTCCTGGCGTGCTGTTCCTGCTGGCGTTCCAGGTCGTCCCGGTGCTGTACACCGTCGCCACCGCGTTCACCAACTACGGCGACGGGCACCGGGGCAGCAAGCAGGAGGCGGTCACCGCGATCCAGAGCGCCTCCGTGCGGCAGGTGCCGGGGTCGGTCGAGTACACGCTGTCGGTCGCGCTCGACGACGGCGGCCTCAAGTTCCTGCTGCTGTCGGCCGACGGGAAGGCCTATGTGGGCGACGCCTCGGGCCTGCGGGCGTTGGCGAACGCGACGGTCTCGGCCGGGCGGATCACCGCGGCGGACGGCTACCAGCTGCTCGACCTCGGGCAGGCCACCCAGCGCAACGACGAGATCCTCGCGTTCGCCGTGCCCACGGACGGCGGGGCGATCCGGGCCTCCGGGCTCACCCGCGCCTACACGGGCCAGGCCACCCGCTACTACGAGGCCGGCTGCGACTGCATCACCGACCGCGGCACCGGCAAGCGGTGGAAGGCCGACGAGGACACCGGCTCGTTCGTCGCCGACGACGGCGAGCACCTCGCCCAGGGCTGGAAGGTCAACGTCGGCCTCGCCAACTTCGGCCGGGTCATCACCGACTCGCGGATCGCGGGCCCGTTCCTGAAGACCCTCGTGTGGAACCTGGGGTTCGCGCTCGGGTCCGTGCTGGCGACGTTCGCGCTCGGGCTCGCCTGCGCGCTCGCGCTCAATGCGAAAATGCGGGGGCGCAGCTGGTACCGCGTGCTGCTCGTGCTGCCCTACGCGATGCCCTCGTTCGCGATGCTGCTGGTCTGGCGGGACCTGTTCAACCAGGACTTCGGGCTCATCAACCGGCTCACCGGCCTGCACGTGGACTGGTTCGGCACCCCGTGGACCGCGCGGCTGGCCGTGATCCTGGTGCAGCTGTGGCTCGGCTACCCGTACATGTTCCTCGTCGCCACCGGCGCGCTGCAGGCCATCCCGCGGGAGATGTCGGAGGCGGCCTCGATCGACGGCGCCACCCCGATGCAGCGCTTCCGCCGGGTCACCCTGCCGCTGCTGCTCGTCGCGCTCACCCCGCTGCTCATCTCGTCGTTCGCGTTCAACTTCAACAACTTCAACGCGATCTACCTGACCACCGAGGGCGCGCCGTTCGAGGCCGGCAACTCCAGCATCGGCGCGACCGACCTGCTCATCACCTACACGTACCGGCTCGCGTTCGGCGGCTCCGGCGCGCAGCTCGGCTTCGCGGCGGCGATCTCGGTGTACATCTTCGCCATCGTGGCCGTCGTCTCGGTCGTCGGCTTCCGCCGCAGCCGCAAGCAGGAGGAGGTCTACTCGTGATCGCCTGGGCCCGCACGACCGGCTGGCGGCACGCGGCCGGGCTCCTCGCCGTCGCCTTCTCGCTGTTCCCGATCGTCTTCGTCGTCTCCGCCGCCCTCAACCCGCTGGGCTCGCTGAGCTCGACGCAGCTCATTCCGAGCGCCGCGGGGCTGGGCAACTTCGGGGACCTGTTCTCGAAGACCGCGTTCCCGCACTGGTACCTCAACTCGATCCTCATCGCCGGGATCGCCGCCGCGGTGAGCGTGTTCCTGTCCATCCTGGCCGCATACGCGTTCTCCCGGATGCGGTTCAAGGGGCGCCGGGTCGGGCTCGTCTCCCTGCTGCTGATCCAGATGTTCCCGCAGTTCCTCTCGGTCGTGACCATCTACCTCATCTTCGCCGCGCTCGGCGACTACTACCCGGCGATCGGGCTCGACCGGCCGTGGGGGCTGATGCTGCTGTACCTCGGCGGCGCCCTCGGCGTGAACACCTGGCTCATGAAGGGCTTCCTGGACACCGTGCCCAAGGAGCTCGACGAGTCCGCGGTCGTCGACGGCGCCAGCCACGCCCAGATCTTCTTCCGGGTCACGCTGCCGCTGGTCGCGCCGATCCTCGCGGTCACCGGGCTGCTCGGGTTCATCGGCACCATCAACGAGGTGCTGCTGGCCAACGTGTTCCTGCACTCCGACGACGCCAAGACGCTCGCCGTCGGGCTCTACGGCCTCGTGGCCGAGCAGCGCAACGCCAACTTCGGGATGTTCTGCGCCGGCTCGCTGCTCACCGCGGTGCCGACGGTCGTCGTCTTTCAGGTGCTGCAGCGGTACATCGTGTCGGGCCTCACCACCGGGGCGGTGAAGGGATGAGCGTCCACCACGACGGGTCCGCGTTGTACGTGCCGGACCAGAACCCGCGGCTCGGCTCCAATGTGGACGTGCTGCTGCGGACGTCCCCGGGCGTCCGCTCGGTACACGTGCGGTCCATTGAGGACGGTGAGCCGCGGTTCGCCAAGGCCTCCGCCGAACGGCGCGGCGACGAGCTGTGGTGGCGGGCGAACGTCCTGGTGCGCAACCCCGTCACGCGGTACCGGTTCCTCGTCGACGGGGACTGGTACACCGTCCTCGGCCGCTTCGGCCACGACGTGCCCGACGACACCGACTTCCGGCTCGTCGCGCACCCGGGCCCGGCGCCGTGGACGCGCGAGGCGATCGTGTACCAGATCTTCCCGGACCGCTTCGCCCGCTCGGCCACGGCCCCGGCCACCCCCGGCTGGGCGGAGCGCTGCGAGTGGGACGATCCGGTCCGCGGGCACTCGAGGGAGTGGTACGGCGGCGACCTCGACGGCATCGCCCGGCGCCTGGACCACATCCAGGACCTCGGCGCCGACACCGTCTATCTCACGCCGTTCTTCCCGGCCCGCTCGAACCACCGCTACGACGCCGTCGCCTTCGACCGCGTCGACCCGCTGCTGGGCGGGGACCGGGCCCTGCGCCGCCTCGCCGACGCCCTGCACACGCGGGGGATGCGGCTCGTCGGCGACCTCACGACGAACCACACCGGGGTCGAGCACCCGTGGTTCGACCAGCCCGATCTGTACTACATGAGCGCCGACGGCGGCTACGAGTCCTGGCTCGGGGTGGCGTCGCTGCCGAAGCTCAACTGGCACTCGGCCCGGCTGCGCGAGCGGTTCGTGACCGATCCGGACTCGATCGTGCGGCGGTGGCTGCGGTACCTCGACGGCTGGCGCGTCGACGTGGCCAACATGACCGGCCGGCGCGCCGCGGACGACCTGACGCTCGAGGTCTCCCGGCTCATCGCGGACGCGGTCCGGGGCGCCCGTCAGGACGCCCTGCTGGTCGCCGAGCACGCCCACGGCGCCGGCGGCGACCTCGACGCCGGCGGCTGGCAGGGCACCATGAACTACGCCGGGTTCACCCGTCCGCTGTGGACCTGGCTGCGTGCTCCGTCGCTGGACCTGCCCGACTTCCTCGGTGTTCCCGGTCCCGTGCCCGCCCGCGACGGCCGGGCGTTCGTCGCGACGATGCGGGCCATGATGGCGACGATGTCCTGGCGTTCGTGGACCCACTCGTGGAACCTGCTCGGCAGCCATGACACGGCCCGCATCCGCACGGTCGTGGGCTCGGCCGGCCTGCACGAGGTCGCGACCGGGCTGCTCGCCACCCTGCCCGGCGTACCGATGATCTTCGCGGGCGACGAGTTCGGCCTGACCGGCACCAACGGCGAGCGGTCGCGCACCCCGATGCCGTGGCGCTCCGGCGCTTCGGTGCTGCCCTGGTACGGCCGGCTGCTCGCCCTGCGCCGCAAGCACCCGGCCCTGCGCGGCGGCGGGCTGCGCTTCGCCCACGTGTCCGCCGACGCGATCGCCTTCTGGCGCGAGACCCACGACGAGCGCCTGCTGGTGCTCGCCCGGCGCGCCTCGGGGCCTCCTGTCGCCCTGGACGTCGCCGAGGCGGCGAACCTCTACGGCGGGGCGGCGTGGAACGGCACCCTGCCCGGCGACGGGCCGACCCTGCAGATCTGGTCGGTCCCCGCGTAGCCGGGTGTTGTGTCGTGCCCCCGGTGCCGTGGCTTCCGTCAGCGCGGCCGGCGGCCCCCTGCGAGTGGTGCAGGAGACCGCCGCGCTGGACTTTCCTATCCGGCCACCGGGGTGAGCTCGGGATCCTCCGCCTCGAAGCGGTCGCGCTGCTCGCTGGCCGGCGGCTCGTGGCGGTGGCGGGGGATGAGCAGGGCCACGGCGACCGAGAGGGCCGCGGCCACGGCGAGGGCGACGAACGCCGCGGTGTAGGCGGACTCGGTCGGCAGGCCGTCGGCGCGCAGGTCGGCGGTGACGATGGAGCTCACGACCGCGGTGCCGATCGAGGCGCCGATGGTGCGGATGTTGGCGTTCATGCCGCTGGCCGCGCCCGTCTGGGCGATCGGGACGCTGTGCACGATGAGGGAGGTCATGGAGGCGTACGCGAGACCGATGCCGATGCCGAAGACCGCGCCGGCGGTGGCCACCTCCCACGGGTGGGTGTGGGCGAAGGCGAACGCGGCGCTGGCCGCGGTGGCCAGCAGCGAGCCGGCGATGACCTGCGCGCGGCTGCCGAACCAGGCGGCCATAGGGCCGCTGAGCATGCCCGCGACCGCCATCGTGGCCAGCATCGGCACCATGAGCAGGCCCGCCTGGCCGACCGTGGAGCCGAAGCCGTAGCCCGTCGAGGACGGGATCTGCATGAACTGGGGCAGGAACGCGTAGACGCCGAACATGCCGGCGCCGAACAGCAGCGCCACGATGTTCGTGGTCCACACGGCGGGCAGGCGCATCATGCGCATGTCGATGAGCGGGTTGCCCGAGCGCATCTCGACCGCGACCCACCCGGCGGCCAGCAGCGCGGCCGCCGCGAGCAGGCCGATGGTCAGCGGCGACGCCCAGCCCCACGCGTTGCCCTTGCTCAGCGGCAGCAGCAGCGCCACCAGCCAGCCCGACAGCAGCACCGCGGCGAGCCAGTTCACGCGCCCGCTGGAGCGCGACGGTGACGGCGGCACGAACCGCCAGGCCAGCAGGCCGGTGACCACGACGACGCCGAGCGGGATCCAGAACAGCCAGCGCCAGTTCAGCGCGGCCACGACCGGCCCGGCGAGCACGATGCCGAGCCCGCCGCCGAGCGCGATGACCGCCGACATCGCGCCGACCGCGGACACGACCCGGGCCGGCGGGAACTCGTCGCGGATGATGCCGAACGACAGCGGGAAGAGCGCCCCGCCGAGCCCCTGGATCACCCGCGCCACGATGAGGACGCCGATGTTGGGCGCGAGGGCGGCGAGCAGGCACCCGAGCGCGATGGCGGCGAGCGCGACCAGGAGCGTGCGCTCCTTGCCGATCATGTCGCCGATGCGGCCCATGAGCGGCGTGGCCACGGACGCGGCGAGCAGCCAGGCGGTCAGCACCCACGTCACGGTGCCCGCCGACGTGTGCAGGTCGCGCTGCATGACCGGCAGCACGGGGCTGACCAGCGACTGCAACATCGAGAAGGCTGCCGTGGACGCGGCGAGGACGCCGAACGTCAGCCGGTACGAGGACCGGGAAACTTGAGGCATGCCTCCACAATACCGGAGGCCAGCCTCCGGACAACGGCTTTTCGCGTGACGGGGATCGCATGACCTACTCCGCAGGGAAACTGTGTAGGCTTCCTACGTAGGCTTCCGATGGAGTCTTCGTGAGGGGGAGTTCTGTGGCGGAGCGATCGACCGGGGCGGCCGTGGCCGCGCGCGATCTGGTCGAGCTGTTCCGGCGGCTGCGGGCCCGGCTGCGCCAGGTGCCGTCGGGCGGCCTGACCCCGTCGCAGGCGGCGGTGGTGCTGCGCCTGCACCGCGACGGCGCCTCCTCGACCACCGTCCTGGCCCTGGCCGAGGGCGTCCGCTCGCAGTCGATGACCGGGACGCTCAACGCCCTCGACGAGCTCGGCCTCATCGAGCGCTCGCCCGACCCCGAGGACGGCCGGCGGCACATCATCACGCTCAGCGAGGCCGGCCGGGCCCGGGCCCTCGCCGACAAGCAGGACCGCAACGCGTGGCTCGCGCGCGAGATGGACCGCCGCTTTACCGAGGCCGAACTGGCCACCATCAACGAGGCCCTGACCCTGCTGGCCCGCCTCGGCGAGCCCACCGGCTGACCGCTGTTTCGCAAGACCGTTCGCAGAGAGGCAACCCGCATGTCCGAGACCCGTCCCGTGCTGCTCGCCATGGACTTCCAGCAGGGCATCGTCGACCGCGCCGGCGGCGGCGCCGCCCTCGAGGCCGTGGGCCGCGCGATCGAGGCCGCCCGCGGCGCCGGCATCCCCGTCATGTACGTCCGCGTCGCCTTCCGCCCCGGCTACCCGGAGGCGTCGGCGACGAACCGGACCTTCGGCGCCATCAGCCAGGCCGGCGACACCATGACCCAGGACCACCCGGCGACCCAGCTGCACGCCGACCTGCCGGTACGGCCGGACGAGCCGGTGATCGTCAAGCGCCGGGTGAGCGCCTTCAGCGGCAGTGACCTGGACGTCCTGCTGCGCGGGGCCGGGGCGAACGCCCTGATCCTGGCCGGCATCTCGACCAGCGGCGTGGTCCTGTCAACCTTGCGCCAGGCCGCGGACCTGGACTACGCCCTGACCGTCCTGTCCGACGCCTGCGCCGACCCGGACGAAGAGATCCACCGCGTGCTGACCGAGAAGATCTTCCCCCGCCAGGCCACGGTCACCACGGCCGACGAGTGGATCAAGTCCCTCTGACCCGGGCGGGTGGCGGCCTGGCGTGCCGTTGTGGACGACCGCGGCCCGGTTGTGGCGGCTGCGGGAACCTTGGACGGTGGCGGCGGCGTCGGACTGCGCGTGACGAGACGTGTGCGCGCGGTGGTGGCCGTCGCGTGACCCGGGTGTGGTGGTGATGGTGGTGGGCCGCGTCGAGTGCGCGTGACGAGACGCGTGCGTACGGTGGTGGCGGTTGCGTGGCTCGGTTGTGGTGGCGGCGTCGGAGTGCGCGTGGCGAGACGCGTGCGTGCGGTGGTGGTGGCCGCGTGGCTCGGTTGTGGTGGCGGCGGGAACCGTGACGGTGGTGGCGGCGTCGGAGCGCGCGTGACGAGACGCGTGCGTGCGGTGGTGGTGGCCGCGTGGCTCGGTTGTGGTGGCGGCGGGAACCGTGACGGTGGTGGCGGCGTCGGAGTGCGCGTGACGAGACGCATGCGCGCGGTCGTGGTGGCCGCGCTGCTCCTGACCCTGACCGGATGCGCACGCTCCGCAGCCGACCCCGCGGCCCGGCCGCCCTCCGCGGCCGCCCCCGCGGTTCAGTCGCCGTCCGCGGCCGGCGACTGGCCCGCGGGCGTCAAGGAGGCCGAGGTCTACACGGCCGTTCTGCACCGATACCTCGCCACGCGCTCCGAGAACTCCATCTCGGAGAACGGCTTCGCGACGACCTACGTCCTCGACCACGACGCCGACGGCGCCGCGATCGCGGACAACACCCAGCACCAGGTCACGGTGGCCCTGTCCGACGTGACGACCGTGCACTTCATCGCCGACCGCGAGTCGGTGCTGACCCACAGCAACGGCTGCGCCATGGTCAAGGACGGCGGCATCCTCATCACGCTCGGTCGACCGGACGGCGACGACAACGAGGTCAGGGTCCGCGTCCACGGCTTCGTCGCCTGCCTGGGCGCGACGAGGCTGACGTACGTCGTGGAGAACTCCCCGGGCCCCGGCTGGACCGTGACCGGCACGACCGGCTCGTTCGAGGTGGCCTGAGCCGGCCGCTCGGTCGCGGTGTGCGAACCGCCCGAGTTTGGTTGCGGTGCGTGGGCTGTCCGAGCGTGGTCGCGCGTGTGGAGCGTTCGAGCGTGGTCGCGGTGTGTGAAGCGCCTCGAGTTTGGTTGCGGTGCGTGGACTGTCGGGGCAGGCCCAGTCCGAGCGTGGTCGCGCGTGCGGAGCGTTCGACTGTGGTCGCGGTGTGCGAACCGCCCGAGTTTGGTCGCGGTGTGCGAGCCGTCCGAGTTTGGTTGCGGTGCGTGGGCTGTCCGAGCGTGGTCGCGGTGTGCGAACCGCCCGGGCCGCGGTCGCGGAGTCGGCGGTGCCGGTGGCGTGGTACGTGTCGCCGAGGCGCCGCGCGACGTCGACCCGGCGGAGTGGCCCCGCGGCACCCTCGGGGACGACCGGCGTCCGCCGCGCCCGGACGGTTTGCTGCGGACTCGGGGACGACCGGCGCCCGCCGCGTCCGGACGGTCGGCTGCGGATGTAGCCGGCGGGGGCCGCCTTCGTGGTGGTGGGGACGTCCCGGCGTGGGTCTGTCGCACCCGGCGGCGCCGGCGACCACAACCGCCACGCGGGAGTTGCGCCTGGTGGTCACGGTCGAGGCCGACACGGCCGAGCGGGCGCACGGGTGGGCCGGCGCCTCGAAGGTCGCCGGCCCGCGCGTGCTCACGAGTACAGGTTGAGCTCCGCGATCGACCACCAGCTCGTCGACGTGCCCGTCTGCGTGATCCGGACGTAGCGCGCCGTCACCGACGGGTGGGCCGGCGCCTCGAAGGTCGCCGGCCCGCCCGTGCTTACGAGTACAGGTTGAGCTCCGCGATCGACCACCAGCTCGTCGACGTGCCCGTCTGCGTGATCCGGACGTAGCGCGCCGTCACCGAGTTGAAGCCGGTGGTCACCTGGGCTGCGGTGCCGGTGCCGGTCGCGATCGGTGCGCCCCAGGAGACCCCGTCCGCGGAGACCTGGATCTGGTAGCCGCGGGCATAGTCCGCCGCGCTCCCGCCCGAGTCCATGCGCAGCTCCTTGAACGTCCGCGCCGCGCCCAGGTCCAGCTGCAGCCACTGGCCGTTCGCCATCGGCGTGCCCGTCGACCAGCGCGTCCCGGTGTCGCCGTCCAGGACCCGGGCCGGCACGTCGGTGCCGCCCGTCGCCGAGGCCGTGGCCGTCCAGCCGGTCCGGGGCAGGACTCCGGTCGCCGGGGGAACGGTGCCGGACGTGTCCAGGTTCAGCTCCGCGATCGACCACCAGCTCGTCGACGTGCCCGTCTGCACGATCCGGACGTAGCGGGCCGTCACCGCGGCGAAGCCGACGGTCACCTGGGCCGCGGTGCCGGTGCCGGTGGCGATCGGGGCGCTCCACGTGACGCCGTCCGCGGAGGTCTGGATCTGGTAGCCGCGGGCGTAATCGTTCGGGCTGCCGGCCGAGTCCATGCGCAGGCGGTCGAAGGTCTGCGCGGAGCCGAGGTCGACCTGGAGCCACTGGCCGTTCGCCATCGGGGTGCCGGTCGACCAGCGCGTCCCGGTGTCGCCGTCCACAACCCGGGCCGGCACGTCGGCGCCCGCGGTGGAGGACGCGGTCACCGTCCACGCGGTCCTCGGAAGCGGGTTGTACACACCATTGGTGCCGCCGATGGACACCTGGCCGGTGAGGCGGATGTCCCGGGACGAGGCGCCGACGTAGACCTGGTGCGTGCCGGCGGTCGTGGTCCACGCGGTGCCCCAGGTCTGGAAGCTGCGCGCGTCCAGGGTCACCGTCACGCGCTGGGTCTGGCCCGCGGCCAGCGAGACCTTCGCGAAGCCGCGCAGGTTCTTCGGGGGCTCGCCGGTGCTCGCGGGCTGCCCGACGTACACCTGCGGCACCTCGGCCCCGGCGCGCGTGCCGGTGTTGGTGACGTCGAACGCGACCGCCACGCGGCCGGTCGCGTCCGGGGTGGCGACGGTCAGGTTGCTGTAGGTGAAGGTGGTGTACGACAGCCCGTGACCGAACGGGAAGAGCGGGGTCACGTTCTGGGCGTCGTACCAGCGGTAGCCGACCTTGAGCCCTTCGGAGTACTGCACCTGCCCGCCCTGCCCCGGCCACTGTGCCGTGGTGTTCGCGGGCACGTCGGCCAGCCGCGCCGGGAACGTGACCGGCAGGCGGCCGGTGAAGTTCGCGTCGCCGTAGAGCAGGGCCGCGAGCGCGTTGCCGTCCTCCTGGCCCGGGTACCACGCCTCGACGACGGCCTTCACGCTGTTCACCCAGGGCATGGCGACCGCCGAGCCGCTGTTGACCACGACCACGGTGTTCGGGTTGACCGCGGCCACGTCGGCGACGAGCTGGTTCTGGGCCGCGGAGAGGTCGATGCCGGCCAGGTCGGAGCCCTCGGACTCGAAGTTGTCGACGAAGACGAGGGCGGTGCCGGCGCCGCGGGCGGCCGCGATCGCCTGGTCGTGCACGGACTGGCCCGGTGCCGACCAGCCCAGGGTCAGGTTGCTCGCGCCGCCGCCCTGGAAGTAGTCGACCTCGACGCTCACGTTCTGCCCGGCGCTCAGCGTGACCGAGCCGGTGCGGGTGGTGCTGCCCTGATTGAACCAGTTGTTGATGACCTGCTGGCCGTTCACGATGAGCCGGCTGCCGTCGTCGCTGGTCAGGGAGAACTGGTACGTGCCGCTCACGGTCGGGTGGAGCGTGGCGGTGTACCGCGCCGACCAGTTCGTCGCGTTGACCCCCGGTGCCGGGGAGGCGCCGCCCCACACCTTGTCGATCGCGGTCTCGGCCCGGGTGAGCACCGCGGTGCCGGAGAGGTCGGTGCTGTTGTAGTACGCCGCCGTGAGCCCGGTGAACGCGCCGGCCGGCACGGGGGGCAGCGCGCCGTCGGCGGCCGGGATGCCGGGCGCGTAGACGGCGGAGGCGCTGCGGGCGTGGATGGCGTCGTAGGGCGTGACCACGTAGGGCGCGTTGACCGCGGCGCTGCCGCCGCCCTGGACCATCGCGCGGGTGCCGCCGCCCGGGCCGATCACCGCGACCGTCGCGCCGCCGGCCAGGGGCAGCGCGTTGCCGGCGTTCTTCAGCAGGACCGCACCGTCGCGCGCGACCTGACGCGCGACGTCGGCGTGGGCGGACGTCGTCACGACCGCGGCCGTGTCGACCGTCTGCGTCTTGTCGAACAGGCCGCGGCGGAACATCGACAGCAGGATGCGCCGCACGTGGTCGTCGATCGTCGCCTGGGACACCTGGCCGTTCTGCACCGCCGTGGTGAGCGCGGCGCCGAAGTACTGGCTGCCGGGCATCTCCATGTCGAGCCCGTTGTTCGCCGAGGCGACGGTCGAGTGGGTGGCGCCCCAGTCCGAGGTGATGAAGCCGGTGAAGCCGAGGTCCCGCTTGAGCACGTCGTTCTGCAGCGGCCCGTTCTCGCAGGCGAAGGCCCCGTTGACGGCGGAGTAGGAGCACATCGCCGAGTCGGCCTGGCCCTGCTGGACGGCGGCCTCGAAGGCGGGCAGGTAGATCTCGCGCTGGGTGCGCGCGGCCACGATCGCGTTGTCGGACAACGTGTTGCGGTTGGTCTCCTGGTTGTACGCCGCGTAGTGCTTGACCTGGGCCATCGGGCCCTGGCTCTGGATGCCCTGGATGTCGGCGGCGCCGATCTGCCCGGCCAGGTACGGGTCCTCGCCGAACGACTCGAACGCGCGGCCCCAGCGCGGGTCGCGCACGATGTTGACGGTCGGGGCGAGCACCACGTTCGTGCCCTTGCCCCACTGCTCGGCGCCGAGGACCTCGCCGTAGCGGCGGGCCAGGGCGGTGTCCCAGGTCGCGGCGGAGGCGACCGGGGCCGGCAGCTGGGTGACGCCGGTGAACCCGTCGCCGGCGCCGACCGGGCCGTCCTGCAGCCGGATCTGCGGGATGCCGAGCCGCGTGTTGGCATCGACGCACCCGGCGAAGCCGCAGCCGGCCCCGCCGTGCAGCATGGTGAGCTTCTCGGCCTGGGTCATGGCGGCGAGCAGCTCGTCGGCGCGCTGCGCGGGGGTCTGGGTGGCGTCGCGCCAGGGCTGGTCGGCGGCCTCGGCGGCGCGGATCCCGGCGACGAGCCCGCCGGTCAGCGCGGCGGCGAGGGCCGCGGCGAGCAGGGCACGGCGAAGTGACGGCATGATGCTCCGATCGTGGTCATGGCGGTGACCGCACGGCGCTTGGGAGAGCGCTCTCCGAGCCTCGCGTGCGGTGCCGGGACTGTCAAGAGTCTCGATTTCCGAACCGCCTGTGACCAGCGTCGATCCGTCGTACTTGCACGTGCGTCATCGCAGTATGATCACATCGGGCGACCCAGCGTCACCGGGGCATCGGCTGGCAGGTCAGTTGGCGATTGGCCGAGTGTCTGAAACCTGTGACGAAACGTGCGCGGAGTGATCGTCCTGTGTCAGGCTCGGGCGCGTTGCAGTTGCTTGAACAGTCGGAGGCAGGCTTGACCAGCAACCTTGACGTCGCGCTCAAGGGCGCGATGAACATCGACGGCGCCATCGCCGTCGCGCTCGTGGACTACACCAGTGGCATGACCCTCGGCACGCTCGGCGGGGGCCCCGACTTCGACATCACCGTGGCCGCGGCCGGCAACACGGACGTCGTGCGGGCCAAGCTGCGCACCATCGACATGCTCGGGCTGCCGGACAAGGTCGAGGACATCCTCATCACGCTCGACAGCCAGTACCACATCATCCGTCCCCTGGGCTCGCTCGGCGGCCGCGGGCTCTTCCTCTATCTGGCGCTGGTCAAGACCCGCGCCAACCTCGCGCTGGCCCGTCACCAGCTGCGCCAGATCGAAGAGGGCCTCGAGCTGTGACCTATTTCGGGACTGCGACGCCACCCGACGCGGACGGTTTGCCGCGCCGCGCCCCGGTGGAGCAGACCTGGGGTGGCACGGCGGGAACGTTCGGCACCAGGATCGACCCGATGGCCGCCGCGCTCGCGGCGGTCCGCTCGGAGCTGTCGGACCTGCGCCTGCGGGTGCCGGGCGTGCGGGGCTCGGCCGTCGGCGGGGTCGACGGCCTGCTCATCACGCACGACCTGCCGCCGGGTCTCGAGCCGGCCGACCTGGCGGCGCTGGCCGCGACCACCTTCGGGCTGGGGCGGCAGACCGCGCTGGTGCTCGGGCAGAACCCGTTCCGCGACGCCACGCTGCGCAGCGAGGGCGGGTACTTCACCGTCTACGCCATCAACCCGACCAGCCTGCTGGCGGTCCTCGGCGACGACGGCATCAACGTGGCGCGCCTGCACCTCGAGGCCCGCCCCGCGGTCGCCCGGGTCGCCGCACTGCTGCCGCAATAAGCAACCAGCACCAACAGCGGAACCAGCACCAAAAGCAGAACCAGCACCAACAGCAGAACCAGAACCAGAACCACCCGCGCCGAATTGGCTCCGGCGGATGACACCCGCGCCGGGCCATGATGACGCGGTGCCCGACTTCACGGATCTCACCACCCCGCTCGTCGCCGATGCCTGTGTACGCGCCGGCATCGCCCCGCGGATCGCGCCCGCCGGCATCAGACCCGTCATTCCCGGGACGCGCCTGGCCGGACGGGTGCTCCCCGCCCGCCACTACGGCAGCGTCGACGTCTTCCTCGAGGCGTTCGGCGCGGCCGAGCCGGGCGACGTGCTCGTCGTGGACAACGGCGGACGCACCGACGAGGCCTGCGTCGGCGACCTGACCGTGCTCGAGGCCGCCGCGGCCGGAGTCGCCGGCCTGGTCGTCTGGGGCCTGCACCGCGACACCGCCGAACTGCTCGAGATCGGCCGGCCGGTGTTCAGCTACGGCGCTCTCCCGCTGGGCCCGTTGGGCGTCCGCGAGTCCGAGAGCCTCTCGTCCGCCCGCTTCGGCCCCCATGTCGTCACCGCGGGCGACCTGGTGCTGGCCGACGACGACGGGGTCGTGTTCCTCGCGGCCGACCGGGCCGACGACATCCTGGGCAAGGCCCGGGACATCCGCGACACCGAGCGCGAGCAGGCCGCGCGGATCCGGGCGGGGGAGACGCTGCGGCGCCAGACCGCGTTCGACGACTACCTCGCGCGCCGGGCGGCCGATCCCGGGTACACCTTCCGCCGGCACCTGCGCCGGGTCGGTGGGGCCATCGAGGAGTAGACGCAGGGCCAGGCATAGGGTCCACCGTCGTTGACGGGGAAGTTCGTCAATGTGAGGGTGCGAATCACATTGACGGGCGGCTACGCGTAGCCCACGACCGCCGCGCGTACCCCGACGAAGGGATCCCCCATGCGCAAGAGACGGACACTCGCAGTCGGCGCGGCCATCCTCGCCGTCGCCGCGAGCGTCGTCGCCGGCCCGGCGCCTGCTCAGGCGCTCGCGGTCACCGGCCTGGGCTCGACGATCGCGCTGAACAACTGCTCGGGCTCGCTGGTGCGGTGGCCGCAGTCGGTCGACTCCGACCGGGCCATGCTGCTCACCAACGGGCACTGCTACGAGAACGGGTTCATCCCTGCGGGCCAGGTCTACACGAACCGCGCCAGCACGCGCTCCGGGACGCTGCTGAGCGACAGCGGCGCGGCGCTGGGCACGGTGAAGGCCGACAAGCTCATCTACGGCACCATGACCGGCACGGACGTCTCGCTGTACCAGCTCACCGACACGTTCGCGCAGATCAAGTCGAAGTACAGCAACACCACCGCGCTCACCGTGGCCGCCACCCGTCCGGCCGACGGCACCGCGATGACCATCCCGTCGAGCTACTGGAAGCAGGTCTGGACCTGCAACATCAACGGGTTCGTGCCCACCCTGCGTGAGGACACGTGGACGTGGCACGACTCGATCCGGTACAACACCGGCTGCCAGACCACCCACGGCACCTCGGGCTCGCCGATCGTGCGCACGTCGGACCGGGCCATCATCGGCATCAACAACACCGGCAACGACGACGGGCAGAGCTGCACGCTCAACAACCCGTGCGAGGTCGACGCGAACGGCAACGTGACCGTCCACCAGGGACAGTCCTACGGCGAGCAGACGTACTGGTTCACCACCTGCCTGAACGCCTCGCGCGCCATCGACCTCACGGTCTCGGGCTGCCTGCTCACCGGGGCGAGCGCGCCGGGCAACACGGTCACCGTGTCCAACCCGGGCGCGCAGACCGCGACGGTCGGCACCGCGAAGTCGCTGCAGATCACCGCGACGGACTCGGCGTCGGGCCAGACGCTGACCTACTCGGCGACCGGGCTGCCCGCGGGCCTGAGCATCAACGCGAGCACCGGGCTCATCTCCGGCACCCCGACGACCGCCCAGACCACCACGAGCACCGTGACCGCCCGCGACACCACCGGCGCCACGGGTAGCGCGAGCTTCACGTGGACGGTCAGCGGCGGGGGCGGCGGCTCCTGCAGCGGCCAGAAGCTCACGAACCCGGGCTTCGAGTCGGGCGCGACGGGCTGGACGGGCACCACGGGCGCGATCGGGCAGTGGTCCTCGCAGGGCCAGGCCGCGCACGGCGGGACCTACAGCGCATGGCTGCTCGGGTACGGCTCCACGCACACCGAGAGCATCTCGCAGTCGGTCACCATCCCGGCCGGCTGCTCGGCGACGCTGACGTTCTGGGTGCACGTCGACTCCGCGGAGACCACGACCACGACGGCCTACGACAAGCTGACCGTCACCGCGGGCTCCACGACCCTGGCCACGCTGTCGAACCTGAACAAGGCGACGGGGTACGTGCAGAAGTCGTACAGCCTCAGCGCGTTCGCGGGCCAGACCGTCACGCTCAAGTGGAACGGCACCGAGGACTCCTCGCTGCAGACGTCCTTCGTCATCGACGACGCGGCCGTCACCGTCAGCTGATGAGACGGGGTGGGACCGGCCCCGGACCGGTCCCACCCACCGCCGTCAGTCCTGCGCCTTGCCCGTGGTGAGCCGGGCGAGCACCAGCGCGACGAGGATGATCAGGCCGTACACCGCCTGAATCCACTGCGCCGAGACCCCGGCCAGGGTCAGGATGTTGCTGATGAGGCCGAGCACGAGCACGCCGCACAGCGCGCCGAGCAGGGTGCCCTTGCCGCCGTTCATGCTCACCCCGCCGATGACCGCCGCGGCGAACACCTGGAAGATCATGCCGGAGCCCTGGGCGGCCGCGACGGAGCCGAGGCGGCCGGTCATGAGCAGCCCGGCGAGCGCGGCGAGCACCCCGGCGACCATGAACACGATCCACATCACGCGGTCGGCGCGGATGCCGGCCGCCCGGGCCGCGTCGGCGTTGCCGCCGATCGCGTAGACCGCCCGGCCGTGGCGGAACCAGCCGAGCACGGCGATGCCCGCCGCGAAGATCACCGCGCACAGCCAGATCGACAGGGGCAGCCCGAGCCAGGTGGCGTTGCCGAGGTACAGCACCGACGGGGGCAGCTCGAACAGGTTCTGCCCGCCGGTGACGCCGATCTGCAGCCCGCGCAGCTGGATGAGCATGCCGAGCGTGACGATGAACGCCGACAGCCCGAAGCGCAGGATCAGCAGCCCGTTGAGCGCCCCGACGGCCAGCCCGACCAGCAGGCAGATCGGCACGGCGAGGGCGTCGGACCACTCGGTGCCGATGCCGTTGCTGGCCGCCGGGATGACCAGGGCCACGCCGAGCGCCGGGGCGAGGCCGACGGTCGACTCCAGCGACAGGTCGAACCGGCCGCCGATGAGGATGAGCGTCTCGGCCAGCACCAGCAGGGACAGCTCGGTCTGCTGCTGCAGGACGTTGACGAGGTTGGCCCGGGACAGGAAGACCGGGTCGATCAGCGCGCCGACGACCAGCAGCACGACGATGGCGGGCAGCAGCGCGAGGTCGCGCATCCGCGCGGCGGACAACGTGGTCACGTGGCGACTCCTTCGACGGCGGCGACCACGTCGGTGTCGCTCCACCCGGCCGGCAGCTCGGCGGTGACCCGCCCGTGGAACATGACGAGGACCCGGTCGCAGTGGCGCAGGTCGTCGAGCTCGTCGGAGACCATGAGCACGCCCGTGCCCGCGTCGGCGGCGGCGCGGACCGCCCCGAGCAGCGACTCCTTCGAGCGCACGTCGACGCCCGCGGTCGGGTTGATGAGCACGAGCACCCGCGGGCCGCTCGACAGCGCCCGGGCCAGGACGACCTTCTGCGCGTTGCCGCCGGACAGGCTCGCGACCGGGGCGGCGGCGCTCTCGGTGCGGATGTCGTACCGGGCGATGAGCTCCTCCGCCACGGCCCGCCGCCGCGCGGGCACGACGACTCCGGCCGGGCCGAGGCGCCCGGCGATCGGCAGGGTGGCGTTCTCGGCCACGGACAGCAGCGGCACGAGACCCTCGCGGTGCCGGTCCTGGGGCACCAGGCCGATCCCGGCGGCGAGGGCCGCGGGAACGCCGGGGCGCACCGCGGTACCGCCGACGAACACCGAACCCGAGGACGCCTTGCGCAGCCCGCCCACCGTCTCGGCCAGGGCGACCTTGCCGCTGCTCCCCGAACCCGTCAGGCCCACGATCTCGCCGGCCCGCACGTCCAGCGTTGCCGGTTCGAACGCGTCGTGCAGCGCAAGGCCCTCGAGGCGCAGCACCGTCGACGTCCCGGCGCAGGACCGGGCAGCGACCGCGGTCAGGCCGGTGGCCTCGCCCGTCATCGCCGCCACGAGCGCGTCGTGGGAGACGGCGGAGACGGGCTCGGTGAGCACCCAGCGCGCGTCGCGCAGGACGGTGACGGTGTGGCAGACGTCGTACACCTCCCGCAGATGATGCGAGATGAACAGCATCGTGACGCCGGACTCGCTCAGGGACCGCAGGCGCGCGAACAGGCGGTCGATGGCGGGCGCGTCGAGGCGGGCGGTCGGCTCGTCGAGGATGATGAACCGGGCGCCCTGGGACAGGGCCCGCGCGATCTCGACGAGCTGGCGCTGCTCGACGCCGAGGTCCCCGGCCGGGACGCCGGGGTCGACGTCGACGGCGTACTCGGCCAGCAGCTGCGCCGCCCGCCGGCGCAGCGCGGGCCAGCGGATGAGGGTGCCCTGGCGGTTGAGGAACAGGTTCTCGGCCACGGTCAGGGCCGGGATGATGGTGGAGCGCTGGTAGACGCAGGCGACCCGGGCCCGCCAGGCACGGCGGTCGGCGATCGGCGGGGCGGGCCCGTCGCCGAAGCGGATCTCGCCGCCGTCCGGGGCGCTGAGCCCGGTCAGCAGCGAGACCAGCGTCGACTTGCCGGCGCCGTTGCGCCCGACGAGCGCGTGGGTCTCGCCGGGCGCGATGCGCATCGAGACCTCGCACAGCGCCGTGGTGGCCCCGAAGCGCCGGGTGACGCTCACGGCCTCCACGGCGGGGGTGTCGGCGGACATCATGACCCGATCTGGTTGCCCCACAGGGCCTTGTCCTCGACGTTGTCCTTGGTGACCAGCGGGGCGGGCAGCTGGTCCTCGAGCACGCCGTCGCGGACCTGGACGATGGTGCTGCCGTGGTCGGTCGGGCCGGGCTGGAACGTCTTGCCCTCGACCGCGGCCTTGGCGTAGAAGAGCGCGTACTTCGCGTAGAGGTCGGCCGGCTGGGAGACGGTCGCGTCGATCTCGCCCTTGCGGATCGCGTCGAACTCCTGCGGGATGCCGTCGTTGGAGACGATGGCGATGTGCTTGGGGTCGGCCGGCGGCACCAGCAGGTTCTTGGAGCGCAGCAGCTGCAGCGTGGGAGCCAGGAACACGCCGCCGGCCTGCATGTAGATGCCGTTGATGTCGGGGTGCTGGGCGAGGCGGGTCTGCAGCGCGGCCGAGGCCTTGGCGCCCTCCCAGTCGGTGGGCTCGGCGAAGACGGTGATGCCGGGGAACTTGCCGCGCATGCACTCGGCGAACGCGTCGGACCGGTCGCGCCCGTTGACCGAGCTCAGCGCCCCCTGGAACTCCACGACCTTGCCCTTGCCCCCGAGCTTCTGGCCCAGGAACTCACAGGCTTTCTGGCCGTACGCCCGGTTGTCGGCCCGCACCACCATGAACACCTTGCCCTTGTCGGGCCGCGTGTCGACGGTGACCACGGGGATCTTCTTCTGCTCCAGGGTGGTGAGCGTGGTGGCGATGGCGCCGGTGTCCTGCGGTGCCATCACGATGGCCTTGGCGCCCTGGCTCGTCAGGGCCTGGGTGTTGGCGACGAGCTTGGCGATGTCGTTCTGCGAGTTGGTGGGCGTCATCAGGTTGATGCCGCTCTCCTTGGCGTACTGCGGGATGTACTTGGCGTAGGAGTTCCAGAAGTCGGAGTCGGCGCGGGGCAGGTCCACGGCGATTTGGGCACTGCCGGGGTTCGTTGGAGCCTCACCCCCGGCGTCACCGCAGGCGGCGAGGGAGACGAGCAGGGCGGCGGCGACGAGCGGCGGGAGCGTTCTCATGACGGGGCCTCGTTCCAGATCGGACCGTCGGGAAAGGCGTAGCGGGCGCGGCTCTCGGGCCGCATGGTGGAGCTGAACCCGGGCGCGGTCGGCGCCAGATAGCGGCCGGCGCGGAGGCGGACCGGGTCCGTGAAGTGTTCGTGGAGATGGTCGACGTACTCGATGACGCGGTTGTGCGTGCTGCGCGAGACGGCCACGAAGTCGAACATCGACAGGTGCTGCACCAGCTCGCACAGCCCCACCCCGCCCGCGTGCGGGCAGACCGGGACACCGAACTTGGCCGCCAGCAGCAGGATCGCCACGTTCTCGTTCACCCCGGCGACGCGGGCGGCGTCGAGCTGGACGAACGAGAGCGCCCGCAGCTGCAGCAGCTGCTTGAACACGACCCGGTTCGGCACGTGCTCGCCGGTCGCGACCGGGATCGGCGCGATGCGGCGGGCGATCTCGGCGTGCCCGACGACGTCGTCGGGCGAGGTGGGCTCCTCGACCCACCACGGGTGGAACGGCGCGAGGGCCCGGACCCACTCGACGGCGGTGTCCACGTCCCAGCGCTGGTTGGCGTCGACGGCGATGCGCACGCGCGGGCCGCAGACCTCCCGGGCGATGCGCAGCCGGCGGATGTCGTCGCCGAGATCGGCGCCGACCTTGAGCTTGATCTGGGTGAAGCCGGCCGCGACGGCCTCGCGGCACAGGCGGGTGAGCTTGGCGTCGTCGTAGCCGAGCCAGCCGGGCGAGGTCGCGTAGGCCGGGTAGCCGTCGGCGAGCAGCGCCGCGACGCGCTCCTCGCGCCCCTCCGCGCCGGGCTTGAGGATCTCGAGGGCCTCGGCGGGGGTGAGGGCGTCGGTGAGGTACCGGAAGTCGACGAGCTCCACGAGCTCCTCCGGCGGCATCGAGGAGAGCAGCCGCCACAGCGGCAGCCCGGCCCGCTTGGCCTTGAGGTCCCACAGGGCGTTGACCACGGCGGAGATCGCCATGTGCATGACGCCCTTCTCGGGGCCGAGCCAGCGCAGCTGGGAGTCGTGCACCAGCTCGCGCCACAGGCCGCCCAGGTCGCCGAGCACGTCGGCGGCCGGACGTCCGACGAGGTACGGCCGCAGCGCCCGGATCGCGGCGGTCTGCACCTCGTTGCCGCGGCCGATCGTGAAGGCGAACCCGTGCCCCTCGTGGCCGTCGGCGGCGTCGGTGCGCAGGACCACGTAGGCCGCCGAGTAGTCGGGGTCCGGGTTCATCGCGTCGGAGCCGTCGAGCCTGCGGGAGGTCGGGAACCGCACGTCGGAGGTGTCCAGCGAAACGAACCGGTCGCTCATACATCGGATGTTTAGCAGGCCCCAGGCGGCGGAGGCAAGGCTTTCGATGCGTAGAGCAGAAGTTTGTCGATGGGTTGACGGCGGGATACCTCGGATGTTCACTGTCGAGTCGAGGGTTGCCCATGGTTCGGTACGCGGAGCCACCGCTACGACACCGGGCGACGCCCGTGGTGCCGCGACGCCGACGCGACACCACGGGGCAGATGCCGGCCGCGGGGCGCCCCGCGGCCGGCATCCTCGTCACGCGGCGATCAGGTCGAAGTCGCGCGGCGATCAGGCGAAGTCACGCGGCGATCAGGTCGAACTTCTCCCACGGCCCGATCGCGTCGCGGTTGGCGATGAGCGGGGCCGCGCCCGCGCTCTCCGCCGTCACGTACCGCCCGTTGACCGTCGCCTGCAGGCTCACGGAGTTGTCGGCGTTGCGGATGAGCCGGAACGTCTCCCACGACCCGGCCTGCGCGCGGTTGGCGACGAGCGGGTTGGCCCCGGCGTTCTCGGCGCACACGAACTGGCCGTTGACCCGGGCCTTCAGCGCGATCAGGCTGCCGCCCAGGTCGACGACGTCGAACTGCTCGGCCGTCCCGACGGCGGTCTTGGTGGCGATGAGGGGGCTCGTGCCGCCCGCGTCCGCGGTGACGTAGCGCGTGTTCACCCGCGCCCGCAGTGCCGACCCGGCCGGCGGCGGGGCCGTGCCCGTGGTGATCCGCAGCGCGTCAACCATCCCGACCGACGTGGAGGTGTTGACGATCCGGATCGTGTGCGTGCCGTTGGCCAGGCCGGACTTGGTGTAGACGGTCTGCTGGACCTGCCGGGCGCCCGGCGCGTTGAGGTTCACGGTGGCCTGCAGGACGTTGTCGACGTACACGTCCACGGTGCCCATGTCGCCGAAGCGCTCGGACAGCAGCTGCACGCCGGTGCCCGTGAACGTGTAGCTCGCGGTCGCGCCCACGGTGGTGCTGTGGTGCGTGTCGTCGTTGTAGTCCCCGTAGCCGCGGTTCGTGGTCTGGTACCAGTTCGCGTCGTAGGTCAGCGCCGTGTCGTTGACGAGCCCGGGCTGCCCCGCGCCGGCCGTGCCGAGCGTGGAGGCGGTGCCGGCGAGCGTCTTGACGCCGGTGTTGGCGGTGCCGGTCAGCTGCGTGTGGGTGTAGGACGTCAGCGGCCGGGCGGTCCGCTCGACGATGTAGACGGCGTTCGCGGCGGTGGCGAAGGTGACCTCGCCGGCCGTGCTCGTGGTCAGCACCGCGTTGTCGGAGGCGCGGCGGACCCGGATCTCCTGGGTGCCCCACGGGTTCACCACCCGGGCCGGCTTGCCGTACAGGCTCTTCAGCCCGACGTACTTCGTCTCGTTGCCCTCGCGCTCCGAGCTCACGAGGAACCCGTCCTTGGCCAGCAGCGTGAACTTCCCGCTGAAGCCCGCGTCGCCGGGCGCGGCCGGGAACACGCGGATCCGGTCGTCGTAGGACTGCAGGAGCGACTCGTTCGTCGCGGCCAGGTGCACGCCGAGGTACTCGAAGACGCCGTTGGTGTTGTTCGTCATGCCGTTGGGGTAGTTCTGGTACCGCTGCAGCATCAGCTTCATCCCCGCCAGCGCCTGATCGCCCAGGCCCAGCCGCGCGGCCTGCACGGCGTCGTTCGCCCACACGTTGCTGTAGGGGTTCGGCCGGGTGTTCCAGCTGGCGAGCGCCGTGGCGTAGTCGCTCGCCCCGATGCCGGTGAGGTCGTAGGGCCAGATGAGCTCCGCGGTCACGTTCTCGCCGTTGCGCTGCTGCACCGACGGCGGGTCGTGCGGCAGCCAGGCGCCGTTGCTCACCTTGTACGGCTCGAGGTTGTTCAGCACGTCCTGCCAGCCGGCGCGCAGGCCGGCGTCGAACCCGAGCTGGGTGCTCACCGCGATGGCGATCGGGAAGACGCGCCGGACGGCGGCCAGGTCGGTGATCGCGTTCCTGACGTCCCAGTAGGTCTCGTGCGCGTTCGAGGACGCCATGACGTAGCGGCCGGTCGCGGGGTCCCGGGAGAGCTTCGCCTGGTAGAACTTCACGACCTCGCGCATGAACGGGTACGCGGTGTCGCGCAGGTAGCTCGTGTCGTCGGTGTAGCGGTACTGCAGGTACATGTTGTACGCGGCCTCGGCGCCCGTCGAGTAGATGTCGTTGACGTAGTCCGAGCCGACGGTGCCGCGCGCGTTGCCGTCCCAGCCCATCGTCTCCGGTGTCCACAGCCCGTCGATCGCGTAGCGGGTCTGCGTGTAGGCCTTCAGTGCCGAGGAGTTGCGGCTGTAGAGGCGGTTCTCGGTGGCGAAGAGGTCGACGTGGTTGGAGGCGAGCAGCGAGTTGTAGACGTCGCGCTGGTTCCAGTACCAGTAGCCGTTGCTCCACTTCGTGGTGTCCTGCGTCGCCCGGAAGACGCCGTTGATGAAGTGGAACGGGTAGGTGCCGTGGCCGCCCGCGGCGATCATGTAGGTCGCGAGGTAGTAGACGTTCTCGAGGTAGTCCCCGGTGCCGGCCGCGCCGCCGTACTGCACGAACGACTTCGCCCAGAACGCGTGCCAGAAGCTGCGGTAGTTGTTGAGCGTGGTCAGGTAGCCGGCGCTGCGGGCCGCGGTGAGCTGGCTGCGGGCCTGCGCGACGGAGTCCCGGTTCGGGGCGTTGACGCGGCTCGCGGCCGTGAACCAGATCGTGTAGCTCGCGGTCGGCGTGATGGTCAGGCGCACCTGGCGGCCGCTGGTCACCTGGGTGGTGTAGGCCGCGCCCTCGACCGTGGCCGCGAGGGTGTAGCCGAAGCCGCCGGGGTCGCTCTGGCCGCGGCTGAACCCGGCGGCGCTCGCGTCGGCGAAGGTGCTGATCTGCTTCCAGGTGTCCAGGTTGGGTACGTCCGCGCTGTTGGTCACCGTCGCCGGGTCCCACATGCTCAGGTCGAGCGTCGTGGTGCCCAGGCCGGTGCGCGAGTCCTCGACGTGGATGCCCATCGCCTCCGAGCCGGGCACGCCGAGCACGGTGACCGTGCGGTTGCTGTCGTACTTGGTGGTGAGCGTGCCGTCGTAGAGCGACAGCCGCTGCTGGAACGTCGTGTAGCCGGTGTCGAGGCCCGGGTTCGTGTTGAGGTTCACGAGGCCGGCCGCGTAGGCGGACTGCTCGGAGGCGTCCACGTTCGACACCTGCATGGTGAGGCCGTTGCCGTTCCACACCATCGCGCCCGTCCGGCCGTTGCCGACGGTCAGGCCGTAGAGGGGGTTGGTCTGCGGGCTGTTGTAGACGACGTCGTGCTTGGACAGGTAGCCGGCGTAGTCCACGTCGAGCATGCCGGTGCCGGGGTTGAACGCCTGGTCGGTGGTCGAGGCGGCGGCGGGGGCGCCGTGCGGGACGGCGGCGAGTGGGCCCATGAGCGCGGTGACGGCCGCGAACAGGGCGAGTCGGCGGGTCTTGCCCACGTTGCTGCTCCTTCGGCAGAGATCGTGCGAGGTCCGGCCGCGACTCGCGCCCGCCGATGGGGAGCCGCGTCCGTGCTAGCAGTCAACATGGGAGGTCTGACGGTCGTCAATGGCCGAGCTGCGGCCTTTTGCCGGTCTTCAGTGTCGCAGAGATTGGATGACTGCGGGCGCGCCTCAAGAAGTTCCGGCGCGCGCCGATAACCCCGGTGTCGCTTGCACCCCGACAACTGTGAGCCTCGGACATGAGCCGCACGATCACCGGCGTCGCGGTCAGCAGCGACGACGCCTCGCGCTCGGTGGCCGCGGTCGCCGACGCCACCCGGGCCACGACGGTCACCGTGGCGGGCGTCGGCTCTGCGGCGGGAAGCCTGGCTCTCGTCTCGTCCGACCTGAAGGGCCTCGTCGGACGGTTCCGGTTCTAGTCCGCTCCTAGTCCGCCAGGGCCTTGCCGGTCTCGAGCAGCGACTTGAGGTCGCTGAGCACCCAGGCCCAGCCGCCGCCGGCCCCCATCTCCTCGAACTCGCCGGCCATGAGGCGGCCCATGTTCGGCGCGTCGCCGAGCTCGTGGGTCACGGTCAGCGCGGTGACGCCGTCCTTGCCCTCCTTGAGCTCGTACGTCAGCCGCGTGAACCCCTCCGCCGCGATGCCCGGGTCCATGAGCATGCGGAAGGTCTGCACCAGCCGGTTCGGCGGGTCGGCCTCGACGACCTCGCCGTCGACGCCGATCTCGGGCGCGCCCATGGCGAGCATGCCCGGGTTGGACCGGCCGACGACCGCGCCGCCGGGGCGCAGGTCCATCTCGGTGGGGCCGCGGTAGCCGTAGCGCGCGTTCCACTCGGGGGAGGTGATCGCCTCCCACACCTTCTTCGCCTCGGCCTTGATGTAGACCTTGTAAACCTGGGTGCCGCTCATGGCTCGTCGTCCTCCAGATGCCGTTTCAGGTCGAGCAGGGCCCGGGCGTGATCGCTGGTGTACTTGTCGATCCAGCGGTCGTGGATCTGCCGGATGGGCACCGCGTTGAGGAAGTGCAGCTTCTCCCGGCCCTGTCGCCGGGTCACCACGAGGTTCGCCTCTTCCAGGACCTTCAGGTGTTTCATCACCCCGAAGCGGGTCATCTCCAGCTCGGACTCGAGCTCGGTGAGCGTGCGGCCGTCACGCGCGAAGAGCAGGTCGAGCAGGAAGCGCCGGGTAGAGTCGGCGAGGGCCTTGAAGACGCGATCGTCGTCGTCCACGCCTCGAAGTTATGTGACTGATTGGTCACGTGTCAAGCGATCTCACCCGGCGCGCCGCGATCGCGGCCTGCATCCGGCTCTGCAGCCCCAGCTTGGCCAGGATGCGCGAGACGTGCGTCTTCGTGGTGGCCTCGGCGATCCCGAGCCGCGCGGCGATGGTCGCGTTGGACAGGCCCGCGCCGAGGCACTCGAGCACCTCGCGCTCGCGGGCGGTGAGCAGGCCCAGCGGCACGGGGGCGGGGACCGTCTCGGCGCGGGCGCCCGGGCCCGCGAACGCGGCGAGGACGCGCCGGGTGACCGCCGGGGCCACGACGCCCTCGCCGCGAGCGACGGTCCGCACGGCCTCGACCAGCTCGTCGGCGGAGGCGTCCTTGAGCAGGAACCCGGCCGCGCCCGCGCGCAGGGCGCCGAAGAGGTACTCGTCCAGGTCGAACGTGGTGAGCGCGAGGATGCCCCGGACCCCGCCGGCGACCAGCTCCCGGGTGGCGGCGACCCCGTCGAGGCGGGGCATGCGCAGGTCCATGAGCACCACGTCGGGGCGCAGCCGCAGCCCGATCTCGACCGCCGCGGCGCCGTCGGGGGCCTCGGCGACGACCTCGATGCCGGGCCGCGACCGCAGGATCAGCACGAGCCCGGCGCGTACGGCCGGCTGGTCGTCGGCGACGAGCACCCGCACGGTGGTCACGCCGCCTCCCAGGGCAGGCGGGCGCTGACCACCCAGCGGTCGCCGTCCGGCCCCGCGGTGAGCGTGCCCCCGAGCAGCGCGGCGCGCTCGCGCATCCCGATGAGCCCGGCGCCCTCGCCGGTCGTCCGGTCCTCGGGCAGGCCGGAGGTGACCCGGATGCCGACCGCGTGCGGTTCCCGGGTCACGTGCGCCGTGACCGGGCTGTCGTCGCCGTGCTTGAGCGCGTTGGTCAGGGACTCCTGGACGATGCGGTACGCGGCCAGGTCGACGCTCACCGGCACGTCCCCGGTCGCCCCGCGCACCTCGAGGCGGACCGGCAGCCCGGCGCGCGCGACGAGATCGTCCAGGGCCGCGAGCCCGCCGGGCGCGTTGTCCGGCAGGGCCTGCGCGTCGCGCAGGAAGCCGACCATCCGGCGCATCTCGGCCAGGCCCCGCACGCTGTTCTCCCGGATGACGGTGAGCGCCTCGCGGGTGCCGGCCGGTCCGAGGTCCGTGGAGAGCGCCGCGGTGGCGTGGATGGCCACGGCGCTGAGGTGGTTGGCGATCACGTCGTGCAGCTCGCGGGCCATCCCGGCCCGCTCGGCCGCGACCGCGTTGGCCCGGTCGGCCTCGGCCAGCCGCGCGACCTGCTCGGCCGACCGGCGCGCGACGGCGGCCTGGTCGCGGTGGTGGCGCACGTGGGTGCCGGTGAGGACGGGCACGACGGTGACGAGCGCGAGGAGCACGGCCAGCCCGACCGAGCGGACGTCGCGGACGACGACGAGGCACGCGACCGCGGTCACCACCGAGCCGACGACGCTGGTGGCCAGCAGCAGCCGGGCCAGGCGGGCGCTGCCGTGCAGGCAGGCGTCGTACAGCACCTGCGTGTAGACCAGCGGCGTCGCGAGCGACGGGCCGATCGCGATGTCGGCGGCCACGGCCGCGGTGCCGACGGCCACGGACGCGACCGGCGCGGTGCGGCGCAGCAGCAGGGCGCCGCAGCACACGGCGAGCGGGGCGAAGAGCCAGCGGGCGTCGACGTGGGCCTGGTACTGGCCGGTGACGTACATGAGCGACCCGGCCGCGAATCCGCTGCCGGCCAGGATCCAGTCGACCGTGCGCCCCTTCATCCCCCCGATTGCACCATCACCGGGCCCTCGGCGGAAATGCGACAAAGGATGTACGGGCTACGCCGCCGCGAACTCGTAGAAGTCGCGGTGCTCAGGTTTGCGCAGCGCGAGTTTGCGCAGCACGAGCACGAGCCGCAGCGCGATGACCCCGAGGGCGACGACCGCGACGGCGTGCCCGCCGGTGAACCAGAGCGGGAACAGCCGGTCGAACGCGGCGGCGGCCTCGGCGTGCTCGGCCGCCGACTCGCCGTTGGTGTTCTGCCCGACGTTGCCGGGGCTGTAGACGACGGTGAACAGGTCGAGGACGAAGCAGGCGGGCAGGGAGTAGACGACCGCGAGCCGTGCCCCGGGCCGAGCCCGGTTCACCAGGAACACCGCGCCGACGCCGACGACGGCGGCCAGCACGGCGACCGCGACGCAGAACACGAACCGCTGCCTGATCCCGTCGAACGGCGGATCGTCGACGACGGCCCACCCGTACTGCGCCGCGTTGGCGAGGAACGTCTGCCGCCCGAGGATCGTGATGACGGCGTCGGCCACGGCCACGAGCGCCGCGAGCCCGGCGAGCCGATTGACTTGCTTGCCGGCCATGTCTGTTACCCCCCCGTGTGATCGCCGAAGCTGGACGGCGAGAAGCGGCGTGCGACCAAGGATGTAGGCGAACCCTCAGTGGTGCCGACGCGGCCGGCGCATTCGGGCGGAAGGCTCGACGGCATGCTGATCGCTTGGATCGTCGGGTGTGAGATCGCGTTCTGGGTGTTGCTCGCGGCCGGGCTCGCGTGCCGCTATCTGGTGCGGCTGCCGCGGACCGGGGCCGGGTTGCTCGCCGCGACCGCCGTGGCCGACCTCGTGCTCCTCGTCGTCGCGGCGGTCGATCTGCGCGGCGGGGGCACGGCCGGGCGGGCGCACGCGATCGCCGCGGTGTTCCTCGGGTTCTCCGTGGCGTTCGGGCCGTCGATGGTGCGCTGGGCCGACGTGCGGTTCGCGCACCGGTTCGCCGGTGGCCCCGCGCCGCACGTGGTGCCCAAGCGCGGGCCCGAACGGGTCAGGTACGAGTGGCGCGAGTTCGGCAAGGCGCTCGTCGCCGGGGTCGTCGCCGTGGTGCTGCTGCAGGTGGCGCGCTGGTGGATCGGGGACCCGCGGCGGACGGAGGCGCTGCAGGGCATGACGCAGTTCGTGGCGTTCGCGCTGGTGGTGTGGCTGCTGGGCTGGCCGGTGTGGGTTTCTGTGGTTCAACTCTTGACTGCCCACATAAACGGGCGTAAACAAAACACAAGCAAATCGAAACGGCGGTGAAACCACATCATGTACGCCGAGGAGCGGCAGCAGGCCATCGTGCGCATCGCCCGCGAGCAGGGGCGGGTCGAGGTGGCCGGGCTGGCCGACGAGCTCAACGTCACGTCGGAGACCATCCGCCGCGATCTCACCACGCTCGAACGGGCCGGGGTGCTGCGCCGGGTGCACGGCGGGGCCATCCCCGTCGAGCGCATCGGCTTCGAGCCGGCCCTCGCCACCCGGGACGCCGTGCTCGTGGAGGAGAAGGAGCGCATCGCCAAGCTCGCGCTCGGCGAGGTCCCCGAGGAGGGGGCCATCATCCTCGACGCCGGCACCACGACCGTCAAGCTCGCCAACCTGCTGCCCACCGACCGGGAGCTGACCGTCGTGGTCAACTCGCCGGTCATCGCCACCGTGCTGGGCACCCGCACCAACCTCAACGTGCTGCTGCTCGGCGGCCGGCTGCGCGGCAAGACCCTCGCCACCGTCGACGACTGGTCGCTGCGGCCCCTCGCGGACCTCTACGTCGACGTGGCGTTCCTCGGCACCAACGGCGTGTCGGTCGAGCGCGGGCTGACCACCCCCGACCCGGCCGAGGCCGCGGTCAAGCGGGCGATGATCCGGGCCGCCCGCCGCACCGTGCTGCTGGCCGACCACACCAAGCTCGGCAACGACTACCTCGCGCGGTTCGGCGAGCTCGCGGACGTCGACCTGTTCATCACCGACAGCCGCGCCGACGCCGACCTCGTGGGCGACATCGAGGCCACGGGCGTGCGGGTGGTACGGGCATGATCGTCACGGTCACGCTCAACCCCAGCCTCGACCGGGCCATGGACGTGGGCCGGCTCGCGCGGGGCGAGGTCATCCGGGCCACCGCGGCCCACCTCGACCCGGGCGGCAAGGGCGTCAACGTGTCGCGGGCGCTGCTGGCCAACGGAGTGCCGTCGGTCGCGGTGCTCCCGTGCGGCGGCGACGAGGGCGGCCAGCTCGTCCGGCTGCTCAAGGCCGAGGGCGTGGAGGTCCTCGCGGTGCCGATCGCGGGCCGCACCCGCTCCAACATCACGCTCGCCGAGCCCGACGGCACCGTCACGAAGGTCAACGAGCCCGGCCCGGAGCTCGTCCGGGCCGAGTTCGACGAGATCACCGACCGCGTGCTGGCCCGGGCCGGCACCGCGGACTGGGCCGTGCTGTGCGGCAGCGTCCCGCCCGGGCTGCCCGCCGACGCCTACGCCCAGCTGTGCCGGCGCCTGCACGGGGCCGGCATCCGGGTCGCCGTGGACACCAGCGGCCCGGCCCTGCGCGAGGCGGCCGCGGCCGGGGCCACGCTGCTCAAGCCGAACCGGGACGAGCTCGCCGAGGTCGTGGGCGCCCCCCTGACCGACCTCGGGGACGTCGTCGCCGCGGCCCAGCAGCTGCGCGACTGGGGCGCGCAGACCGTGCTGGCCAGCCTCGGCGCCGACGGGGCCGTCCTCGTCGACGCCGACGGGGTCGTATCCGGCACCTGCCCGGTCGCCCGGCCGCGCAGTACCGTCGGCGCCGGCGACGCCCTGCTGGCCGGGTTCCTCGCCGGCGGCGCCCGCGGGGCCGCCGCCCTCGCCGAGGGCCTCGCCTGGGGCGCGGCCGCGGTCAGCCTGCCCGGCAGCAGGATGCCCGGCCCCGCCGATCTGATCCGCCACAACGTCACCATCCACCCCCGGCCGGACGAGCTCCGCCCATTGCTCTCCGGTCCGTCCTCCTGAAGGAGTCACCCCGTGTCGAGCTACACACCTGAGGTCACCGGCTCGGGATTCCGAGCCTCCGTGCAACGCGTCGGCGGCTACCTCGCCGCGATGGTCATGCCGAACATCGGCGCCTTCATCGCCTGGGGTCTCATCACCGCGCTGTTCATCCCCACCGGCTGGATCCCCAACGCGCACATCGCGCAGCTGGTCGGCCCGATGATCACGATCCTGCTGCCGCTGCTCATCGGCTACACCGGCGGCCGCCTGGTGCACGGCCAGCGCGGTGCCGTCGTGGGTGCCGTCGCCACCATGGGCATCGTGATCGGCGCCGACGTGCCGATGTTCCTCGGCGCGATGATGATCGGCCCGCTCGCCGCCTACGTGCTGAAGCTCTGGGACTCCCTCGTCGAGAACCGCATCCGGCCCGGCTTCGAGATGCTGGTCGACAACTTCAGCGCCGGCATCATCGGCGGCGCGATGGCGATCGGCGGCCTCTACGGCATCGGCCCGGTCGTCGAGTGGCTGACCAAGCAGGCCGGCAAGGGCGCCGACTGGCTCGTCGGGCACGACCTGCTGCCGCTGACCTCGGTCGTGGTCGAGCCGGCCAAGGTGCTCTTCCTCAACAACGCCATCAACCACGGCGTGTTCGGTCCGCTGGGCGTCGCCGAGGCGGCCGACAAGGGCAAGTCGATCCTGTTCATGATCGAGTCGAACCCCGGCCCGGGCCTCGGCCTGCTGCTCGCGTTCTTCCTGTTCGGCCCGCGCAACCTGCGCCCCAGCGTGCCGGCCGCGATCATCGTGCAGTTCCTCGGCGGCATCCACGAGATCTACTTCCCGTACGTGCTCATGAAGCCGAAGCTGATCCTCGCCATGATCTGCGGTGGCGCCGCGGGCGTCGGCACCTTCATGCTCACGGGCGCCGGGCTGGTCGCGACCCCGTCGCCGGGCAGCATCTTCGCCTACATGGCGGTGACCCCCAAGGGCGGCTACTTCGTCGTGCTCCTCGGCATCCTCATCGCCGCCGCCGTCACCTTCGCGGTCGCGTCGCTGCTGCTGGGCTTCGGCCGCAACGAACCGGCGGAGGATGCGGCCATCGGCCCGGACGAGGAGACCGTCGTCAACCCGGACGAGGCCGAGCACGCCGCGGCCAAGCTGTCCCGCCAGGAGGCCTGAGGCATGCCGAGCATCAACGGAAGCGACATCAAGAAGGTCGTCGTCGCGTGCGACGCGGGCATGGGCAGCAGCGTGATGCTCGCCAGCACGCTCAAGCGCCAGCTCGCCAAGAACCAGGTGACCGTCGAGCACACCCCGGTCAACTCGATCCCGGCCGACGCCGACGTCGTGCTGTGCCACAAGGGCCTCGCGGCCCGGGCCCGGGTGAGCGCCCCCGACAAGGTCATCATCGCGTTCCAGGTGTTCATCGGCGACCCCGCCGTCACGAAGGTCGTGCAGGTGGTGCAGCGCGGCGGTGAACTCAGTGGGTGACCTGCTCGCCCGCGACGCGATCCGGCTCGGCGAGCGGGCCGGATCGCGGGACGAGGCCATCCGCCGCTGCGGCGCCGTGCTGGTCGAGATCGGGGCGGTCGGCCCGGCGTACGTCGAGGCGATGCTCGAGCGCGAGCAGAGCGTCTCCACGTACATCGGCGAGGGCGTCGCGATCCCGCACGGCACCCTCAACAGCAAGGAGACCGTCGTGCGCGACGCCCTCGCGGTGCTCGCGTTCCCCGACGGCGTCGACTGGGGCGGCGAGGACGTGCGCGTGTGCGTCGCGATCGCCGCCGCCGGCGACGGTCACGTGGACATCCTCGCCGCGCTCGCCGAGATCCTGATGGACCCCGACCAGGCGGCCCGGCTGCGCGCCGCGACCAGTGCCGACGAAGTGCTCGACCTGCTTGTTTTGGAGCGATCGTGAGAGTTGTACGGTTCCATGCCCCCGGCGACGTCCGCATCGAGGACGCACCCGAGCCGTCGCCCGGCCCCGGCGACGTGAAGATCCGGGTGCGGGCGTGCTCGACGTGCGGTACCGACGTCAAGATCTTGAACTTCGGCCATCACCACATCGTGCCGCCGCGGGTCATGGGCCACGAGATCGCCGGCGAGGTCGTCGAGGCCGGCGCGGACGTGCAGGGATGGTCGGCCGGGGACCGGGTGCAGGTCATCGCGGCGATCCCGTGCGGGCAGTGCGCCGAGTGCCGCCGGGGCCGGATGACGGTCTGTCCCAACCAGGTGTCGATGGGCTACCACTTCGACGGCGGGTTCGCGGAGTACATGATCGTGCCGCCGAACGTGCTCGCCGTCGACGGCCTCAACCGCATCCCCGGCGGGCTGAGCTTCGCCGAGGCCTCCGTCGCCGAGCCCCTCGCCTGCGTGCTCAACGGGCAGAACCTGGCCGGCGTCGGCGAGGGCGACGACGTGGTCGTCATGGGCTCCGGCCCGATCGGCTGCCTGCACGTGCGGCTGGCCCGGGCCCGCGGCGCCGCCCGCGTGTTCCTCGTCGACCTCAACCGCGAGCGGCTCGACCTCGCCGCGAACCTCGTGCACCCCGACGCCGCCATATGCGGCTCGGAGACCGATGTCGTGGACGCGGTGCTGAAGCTGACCGAGGGGCGGGGGGGCCGACGTCGTCATCACCGCCGCCGCGGCGGGCGCGGCCCAGGAGCAGGCGGTGCAGATGGCCGCGCGGCAGGGCCGGATCAGCTTCTTCGGCGGGCTGCCCAAGGACAAGCCGGTCATCGCGCTCGACTCGAACCTCGTGCACTACCGCGAGCTGACCATCGTCGGCGCGAACGGCTCCAGCCCCCAGCACAACAAGGAGGCGCTGCGGCTCATCGCCGAGGGCGCCGTCCCCGTCGCCGACCTCATCACCCACCGGCTGCCGCTGCAGGACGCGCTCGACGCCTTCGGGATCGTCGCCCGCGGCGAGGCGATCAAGGTGACCGTCGAACCTTAGGAGGCAAGTCGTGCCCACCAGGACCGTCGTCGTCGGCTCGGCCAGCGGCCTGCACGCCCGCCCCGCCGCCCTGTTCGTCGCCGCCGCGGCGAAGCAGGCCGTGCCGGTGACCATCAGCACCAACGGGGCCAGGAAGCCGGTCCCGGCCCGTAGCATGCTGGGGGTGCTGTCCCTCGGCGCCAAGCAGGGCACGGAAGTGACCCTCGAGGCCAACGGCGACGGGGCCGAGGCCGCCCTGGACGCGCTGGCCGAGCTGCTCGCCCGCGACCTGGACGCCCCCGATGCCTGACCTGTCCGGGATCGGGGTGAGCCCGGGCCGCGCGGCGGGCCCGGTGCTGCACCTGGCGCCCCCGCCCGCGCTGCCCGCGCCGTCGCCCGTCGCCGACGCCGGGGCGGAGAAGGCGCGGGTGCGCGCCGCGGTCGAGGCGGTCGCGGCGGAGCTGAACCGCCGCGCCGACGCCGCGGCCGAGGACACCGTCGCCGAGGTGCTGCGGGCCCAGGTGCTCATGGCCACCGACGAGATGCTGACCGACGCGGCCGACGCCGCGATCGACGCCGGCTCGGCCGCCCCGCACGCCCTCGCCGCGGCCCTCGCCGAGCATCGGGCGGCGTTCGAGGCGGCCGGCGGATACCTCGCCGAGCGGATCAGCGACCTCGACGACCTGCGCGACCGGCTCGTCGCCGCCTGCCTCGGGCTGCCGATGCCGGGCATCCCGTCGCCGGGGCACCCGTTCATCCTCGTCGCGCGGGACCTGGCCCCGGCCGACACCGCCGGCCTGGACCCGGCGGTGGTGCTCGGCCTGGTCACCGCCGAGGGCGGCCCGACCAGCCACACCGCGATCCTGGCCCGCACCCTGGGCATCCCGGCCGCGGTGCGCTGCACGGGCATCGCCGACGTGGCCGACCTGACGCTCGTCGCGCTCGACGGCGCGTCGGGCACCGTGTCGGTGGGCGTGACGGAGGCGGAGGCGGCGGCCGTCAACGCCGCGGCCGCCGAGCTGCGCACCCGCCGCGCCGCCTCGCAGGGCCCGGGCCGCACCGCCGACGGGCACCCGGTCGCGCTGCTGGGCAACGTCGGCTCGGCCCGCGACCTGACCAGCGACGCTGAGGGCGTCGGGCTGTTCCGCACGGAGCTGCTGTACCTCGACCGCACCGACGCCCCCTCGGAGCAGGAGCAGGTGGCGGCGTACTCCGCGGTGTTCGCGGCCCTGCCCGGCAAGAAGGTCGTGGTGCGCACCCTGGACGCCGGCGCCGACAAGCCCCTGCCGTTCCTGCGCATGGCCGGCGAGCCGAACCCGGCCCTGGGCGTGCGCGGCCTGCGGGTCGCCCGCCGCTCGCCGGAGGTGCTCGCCACCCAGCTCGGCGCGATCGCCACCGCCGCGGCCGCGAACAGCGCCGACGTGTGGGTGATGGCGCCGATGGTCGCGACCGCCGCCGAGGCCGCCGCGTTCGCCGAGGCGTGCCGTGCGCACGGCCTGCCCACGGCCGGCGTGATGATCGAGGTGCCGGCGGCCGCGCTGCGGGCCCCGGCGATCCTGCGCGACGTGGACTTCCTGAGCCTCGGGACGAACGATCTGAGTCAGTACACCTTCGCCGCCGACCGGATGGCCGGTGACCTGGCGGAGCTGCTCGACCCGTGGCAGCCGGCCCTGATCGCGCTCATCGCCGCCTGCGCCACGGCGGGCCTCGAGGCCGGCAAGCCGGTCGGCGTGTGCGGGGAGTCCGCGGCCGACCCGGACTTCGCGCTGGTCCTCACCGGGCTGGGCATCTCCAGCCTGTCGATGGCCCCGCGCAGCATCCCGGCCGTGCGCGAGTCCCTCGCCGCGCACACGCTCGAGGAGTGCCGGCAGATCGCCAAGGCCGCGCTGGCCGCCGACACGCCCGAGGCGGCCCGCGCCGCCGTCCGCCGCGCCTCCAGCTGAACCCGGGGTGACCGGGGCACCAGGGGCGCCCGGCCCACCTTTATAGCTGGGCGCCCAGCAGGACGAACTGCAGCCCGCGGGCCTGCAGCGCCGGGATCACGGTGCGCAGCGCGGCGCACGTCTGGGAGCGGTCGCCGCCGCCGTCGTGGCACAGCAGGATGTCGCCCGCGGTCGCCGCGAGCAGCTTGTTCGTGATCGCGGACGTGCCCGGCTTGGTCCAGTCGCGGGGGTCGCGGTCCCAGTTGACCGGGATCATCCCGGCCTTCGCGGCGGCGCCGAAGACGGCCGGGGAGCAGGTGCCGCCCGGCGCGCGGAAGATCGTGGGCGTGTGCCCCGTGGAGTCGTGGATCTTCTCCTGGGCGCGGTCGAGCTCCTGCTGGACGCGGTCGGGCGCCATGGTGGACAGCTGGGCCGGGTGGCTCCACGTGTGGTTGGCGACGTGGTGCCCGGCCGCGACGACGCTGCGGGCGACCGCCTCGTGGCCGAGGATCTGGTTGCCGATCAGGCAGAACGTGGCCTGCACGTGGTAGCGCTCGAGCAGCCGCAGCACCTCGGGGGTCCAGGCCGGGTGGGGGCCGTCGTCGATGGTGAGGGCCACGGCGTTGGGCGGGAAGTCGGGGCCGGGGACGATCTGGCGGAACTCCTTGAGCGTGTACACCGGACGGCTCAGCGGCGCCAGGGTCGGCGACGGGCTGGGGGAGGGCGACGGCTTCGCCGGTGGCGGGCGCAGGGCCGGCGGCGGCGACATCGACATGCTCGCGGGCGTCCGTTGCAGGGCGATGGCGTCGCTCGCGAGGAGGCCGGTCGCCACCGTGGCCAGGCCGGCGCCGATCAGGCGGCGGCGGGACATGCTCGTCAAGACTCCTCCGTCGGGGTTGGTGCACCGTGCACTGAACCAGACGTTTCGTGACGATTATCCGTTGCTCCGCAGCCCGGAGAGGCGCCGAGTCAGAAATGCGCGCTCGACATCATTCAGGGTGAGGGCGATCGCCTCCTCGTAGGCCAGGGCCGCGTCGGCGGTGCGGCCGAGGCGGCGCAGGAAGTCCGCGCGGGCGGCGGCGAGGTAGCCGTACCCGGCGAGGGCGGGCTCGGCGAGCAGCGGTTCCAGCGCGGCGAGCCCGGCCGCGGGCCCGTCGCGGAAGCCGAGCGCGACGGCCCGGTTGAGCCGCACGACGGGCGAGGGCCACAGCGAGAGCAGCACGTCGTACAGCCCGCAGATCTCGGACCAGTCGGTCGCCTCCCAGCTCGGGGACTCCGCGTGGACCGCGGCGATCGCGGCCTGCACGGCCCACCGGCTCGGCGGCCGGCGCAGGGCCTCGCCCAGCAGCGCGGTGCCCTCGGCGATGCGGCCGGCGTCCCACCGCGTGCGGTCCTGCTCGGCCAGCAGCAGCATCCGCCCGTCCGCGGCGGTGCGGGCGTCCCGCCGGGCGTCGAGCAGCAGCAGGAGCGCGAGCAGGCCGGCCACCTCGGCGTCGCGGGGCAGCAGCAGGCGCAGCATCCGCGCGATCGCCAGCGCCCCGTCGGCCAGGTCGGTGCGCTGCAGCCCGGAGCCGCCGGGGGCGGTGTGCCCGGTCGTGTAGACGAGGTGGACGACCTCGCACGCGGCCGCGACCCGCTCCGGCAGCTCCCCGGGCCCGGGGACGCGCAACGGGATCCGGGCCGCGGCGATCTTGCGCTTGGCGCGCGTGATCCGGGCGGCCATGGCCGGCTCCGGCACCAGGTACGCCCGCGCCACCTCGGCCGTGGACAACCCGCCGACCAGCCGCAGCGTGAGCGCGACCTGGGCGTCGCGGGACAGGGCCGGGTGGCAGCACATGAGCACGAGGCCGAGCCGGTCGTCGGCGGGCGGGGCGACCTCGTCGGTGACGAGCAGCGGCAGCATCCGGCGCAGGTGCGACTCGCGGCGCAGCCGGTCCAGGGCGCGGTTGCGGGCGACGGTGGTCAGCCAGGCGCCGGGCCGCTCGGGCACGCCGGCCTCGGGCCAGGTGTCCAGCGCCCGGGCGTACGCGTCCTGGACGCACTCCTCGGCGAGGTCGAGGTCGCGGGTGAACCGGGCGGTGGCGGCCAGGACGCGGGCCCACTCCTCACGGTGGGCCCGCTCCACGGCCTCGGCGACCGTCACCCGTGATCCACGATCGGGCGGATCTCCACCCCGCCGTGCCCGGACGCCAGCTCCGGCAGCCGCGACGCGAGGCTCAGCGCCGCGTCGAGGTCGGGGGCCTCGATGACGTAGAAGCCGCCGATGGCCTCCTTCGTCTCCAGGAACGGCCCGTCCGTCGGCGTGGGCCGCTCGCCGGTGCTCGAGCGCAGCGTCGTCGCGGTCGCGGTCGTCTCGAACTCGTGGCCGCTGACCAGGCCCGGGCCGGCCGCGGCGGCGAACGCCCGGTGCCCGGCGTCCTTCGCCGCGCGCTCCGCGGCGGTCTCGGCGTCCCAGCGCTGCTCGTCGCCGTAGATCAGCAGGAGGTACTTCGCCATGTTCTGCATCCCATCCTCGAACGGTTGCGGTCACGGAGACGACGAACGGGGCGGCGCGGATTCGACGCGGGGGCGGCCGTACGATCGCCCGATGAACCGCCGCACCTTCCTGCGGGCCGCGACCACCGGGGCCGGAGCGCTCGCGGTCGGGGGTGCCCTGGCGTGGTACGGCTTCCGCGACGACCACGGGCCGGCCGTGCCCGGGGCCGTGTCGACCGGGCGGCGCTGGCGGGTGCCGCTGCCCGACGAGCCCGACGCGCTGCTGCTCGCCGGCGACACACTGCTCGCCCTGGGCCGGACGCTGACCGCCTACGGGGCCGGCGACGGCAAGGTGCGGTGGCAGCAGGACCTCGGCCGCAACACGGTGCAGACCAGCCGGGCCGGGGACGCGCCGGTCCGGGTTGCCGGGGACGGGTTCGTGCTGCGCACCCAGGAGGGCGGCGCCGGCCAGGTCCGCGTGGCGGCCGTCGGCGACGGCACGGAACGCTGGCGGCGGGCGTTTTCCGGGTACGTCGGCGATGTGGTCCTGACCGAGCAGGGCGCCGTGGTGACGGTCGCCGACGGCACTGAAGGCACTGCTGGCACTGCTGGCGCTGACGGCACTGGCGGCCGCGGCCTGCTCGGCTTCTCCGGCCCGGCGGACGCGTGGCGGCAGCCGGTCCAGGCCGGCGACGGCCCGTTCGACCTGCTCGCCGCGGGCGGGACGATCTTCGCCGCCGCGCGCGAGCTGGCCGCCCACGACGCGGCGACCGGCGCCCGCAAGTGGGGCGTGGCGGCGCCCGAGGGGCACGTGTTCGGGCGCCCGGTGGTGCTCGGGCCGCTCGTGGTGGCGCTCGGGATGCGCTATGTCGACGACGACTACCTGTACCGCAACGAGTCGGTGCACGCCTTCGACGCGGCGTCGGGGCAGGTGCGCTGGCAGTACGACGCCCCGGGCGGCTTCCTGGCCGACGGCGCGCCGCTGCTGACCGGGCGCGGGATCGTCGTGGTGCACGAGGACGGCACGCTGACCGGCCTCGACCCGGCCGGCGGGGCCGAGCGGTGGAACTTCGACTGGGACTTCGCCGACATCATCGCCGCCGGCGACCGGGTGTTCGTGGCGACGACGGACGGGGTGGCGATCGTCGACCCGGTCACCGGGCAGCGCGACACGCAGCTCGACGAGCCGAACGCGTTCAGGCTCGCCGGGTCGGGCTCGCGGCTGTGCGTGGCCGCCGGGAACACGCTCACCGCCTACGACCTCTGAGCCCCCGGCGGTCACGGCGCTCACTGAGCGGGGCGGTCCTTCTTCGGCAGCTTCGACACGACCCAGCGGTAGGACTCGTCGACGACCTCGAAGATCTCCTCGTCGGGAATGGCACCGCCGAGGCGCAGCGTGTTCCAGCCGGAGCGGCCGATGTACGCCATGACGGAGGCGTCGCCGGGGTACCGGTGCAGCCACTCGTCGGCCGCCTCACGGCTCGGCGCGCACTTGACCCCGACGGACTCCGAGCCGACGAACGCGAAGATCTTGGGTCCGACCTTCGCCACCACGTCGCCCTCCCACGGCTGGTCCTCCCAGGCGCCGGGCTTGGCGAGGCAGTGCGCGAGCAGCTCGTCACGGGTCATGCGCGTCTGCCCACGAAGCTCAGGAACCTCGTCTGCGCGTCCGCGCCCGCGGGTGGCTCGATCGGCGGCCCGAAGGCGCCGGTGGCGAGCAGCCCGGCCGCGAACGGTTCGGCCGCGGCGTGCACGCGCGCGACCTGCGCCGGGTCGAGGGCCTCGTCGCCGCCGGTGGCGCGGGCCAGGTCCCAGGTGTGCACGAGCACCTCCACGCTGCCGACGACCGATACGGCCTGCGGGATGGGCACGGCGCCCATCGGCCCGCCGGGCAGCCGCAGCGCGGTCCGCGCCGGGTCGGCCAGCATGGTCAGCATATCGTCGCGGACCCGCGTGAACGCGGCGGCCAGGTCGGCCCCGGGCGCCACGGGCGGTGCGCCGGCCATCGGGCCCACCCCGATCCCGTCGGCCGGCGCCGGGGCCGGGCCGCCCGCCATGAACAGCAAGCCGCGGTGGCCGTCGACGAGGTGGGCGACCACGTCGCGGGCGGTCCAGCCGGGGCGCGGGCTCGGGCCGTCCCAGGCCCCGGCGGGCGCCGCGCGGATGCGGGCCAGGAACCCGTCGGCGAGGGCCGCGTAGTCGTCGCGGATGTCAGAGCGCATCGAGCACCTCCGTGAGTCGTGCGGCGATCCGGCTGCGCCAGCCGCCGGCCATGACGTGCGCGGCCCCCTCCAGGCCCGGGCCGCCCGCCTGGTGCAGCAGCAGGCGGGTGCCGCGGCCCTCGGGGTGCAGCGTCCAGGTGAGGGTCCACGTCGCGCCGCTCTCGGTGTCGGTCCACGCCACGCGGAGCATGCGCCCGGCGTCGAAGGCGAGCACCTCGGCCTCGATCCGGCCGGAGAACCCGGCGGCGGGCAGCGGCTGGACCCGCATCGGATAGCGGTGCCCGACCTCGAGGCGGAAGTCGCCGGGCATGAGCCAGCGGGCGATCAGCTCCGGCTCGGTGAGCGCGCGCCAGACCTTGGCGGGCGGGTGCGGGTAGAACGCGCCCGCCGACAGCTCGGTCACGGCAGCTCGTCGAGGACGCGGCCGAGGCCGGCGAGCTTGCGGGCCCAGAAGCGCTCGAACGGTTCGAGCCAGTCGCGGACCGTGGCGAGGGGGGCGGGTTCGAGGCGGTACACCCGCTGACGGCCGGATCGCGTCTCGCTGGCGAGGCCGGCCTCCCGCAGCACCCGCAGGTGCTCGGAGAAGCTCGGGCGGGCGAGGTCGAAGCGGGCGGCCAGGGTGGCGACGGGCTGCGGGCCCTCGTCGCGCAGCACCCTGAGGACTTCGCGGCGGACCGGGTTGGCCAGCGCCGCGAACACGGCGGTCTCCTGCACGCCGCCCACTATACGTCGGAAATTTCCGACGGATAAGCCGGTGGGCGCCCCGCCTCGCGACGGGGCGCCCCTTGCGTCAGCTGCCGATCAGCAGGCCGTAGTCGGCCATCGCGATGGCGATGTCGGACTGGGCCTGCTTGCGTCAGCTGCCGATCAGCAGGCCGTAGTCGGCCATCGCCATGGCGATGTCGGACTGGGCCCAGAACCGGTGGAACGTGAACGTCGGGGCCGAGCCGCCGTTGAGGTACGACTGCACGGCCGGCCAGTTCGGGTCGTTCTTGTAGAAGGAGCGGATGTCCAGGAAGGACTTGCCGGGGGCGATCACGTCACCGTTGGGCATGACGCCGCTGTAGCCCGACGGGATGTACAGGCCCTGCTGGTTGGACGAGGACCACACGTCGTCGAAGCGGTTGTAGTCGGTCCGGGTCTCCGGAATGCCGACACCCTGCGAGTCGGTGTGCAGCCAGATGCCGTCCAGCAGCTTCTTGGCCGTCGTCTTCGCCGAGGTGTCGTTCGCCTTGGCGCCGTAGTAGGTCAGCAGCCGCGCGTACGCGGCGGCCACGCCGACGTCGGTGCCCTTGCTCACGACCGAGACGTGCAGGTTGGTGTTCGCGGCCGGGCTGGACGGGTTCCAGGTGGCCGGGGCGCCGGTCCAGGACAGGGTGTCCGGGATCTGGAAGTCGCCGTTCGAGGAGAACGTGGTGTTCGCGATCGCCCAGCTGACCCACTTGTCGAGCATCGTCTTGGCCTTGGCGTCGCCGGTCGCGTAGTAGTACTCCGCCACGCGCTCGATCGACCAGGCCTGGAAGCCGAACCACTGGTTCGACGGCGGGTCGTGGTACACCGGCTGCACGTCGTAGGCCATGCCGTAGAACGTCGGCGTGCCGGCCGGCGGGGCCGAGTAGTTGCCGCCCCAGCTGTTCGTCGCGCCGCCGGCGAAGGCGCCCTCGGACGACTGCAGCCACTGGTAGAACTCGAGCTGGCGGCCGAGGCTGGTCTGCCAGTCGGCCTTCGCGGTCGGGGACTTCGGGGTCAGCGCCGAGACGTTGGACAGCGCCCACGCCGCGAGCGGGTTCTGGTAGCCCTGGTGGTTGTGGCTGGAACCGATGCGCCACGCCCACTGGCCGCCCGCGTCGCCGCCCCAGGCGTAGTACCACGACATCAGGTAGGCCGCGGAGTCCTTGCCGGTGCCGGCCGCGCAGTTGACCGAGGTGCAGCCCGGCTTCTTGAAGTACTTGTCGTACATCGCGTAGCGCAGGTAGTCACCCATCTTCGCCGCCTTGGCGACGGTCGCCGCCACGTCGGCCTGCTTGTTCTGGGCCGTGGCCCACTGCAGCGCCCAGTAGGCCGCCTCGACCGCGCGGGCGTCGGCGTCGGGGGCGTTGGTGTAGCGCCACTGCTTCGCCGGGGTGCCGTCGATGAACAGCGGCAGGTAGCCGCCGTTCTGCTTGGCGCCGTAGGCGAACGTCTCGCAGGACGGGTGGGCGACGGTCTCCCACACCGACTCCTGCGGGCCGCGCTGGTAGGTGTTGATGAACGACACCTTCGAGCCGGCCACCGGCGTGCAGGAGCTGTAGCCGTAGACGTTGTCGACGTCCTCGATCCAGTGCATGCCGTACACGTCGGAGTTGCCGTACGTCGAGACGAGCTCGTTGTACAGCGGGTCGACGCCGACCTTGATGGACGAGTCGAGGTGGCCGCCCTGCTGCGGGTACAGGCTGGGCTGGTCGGCCTCCGGCGCGTAGTCGGCCGGGTCGTTCGGGTTGTAGCCGCCGGTCGTCTGGTTGGCGTGGGTCGGGATGATGTACTTCTCCATCGTGTCCCAGGCCTTGTTGAACGGGGCCCAGTCACCCTTCACGCGGCCGTACTGCGCCTCCATCCAGATCCAGAAGCTGAACGCCTCCGAGGTCGTCTCGTGGCCCCAGTCGGGCGCCTCGACGACGAGCGTCTCGATCGCGTGGTAGGGCACGCCCTCCGAGGAGAAGTACCCGTTGCCGTGGATCTTGTTGTACTGCTCCAGGAAGCGCTGCACGTACACGCCGCCGGCCACGTCGTCGTCGCTCTCGATCGCGCTGACGGTGGCCGAGGTCCAGCCGCTGGCGCTGAGGGTGAGCGTCGCCGTGCCGTTGGTCGAGTCCGCGTCCTGCGCCGCCGAGACCGTCACCGTCTGCGCGGTGTTCCAGTTCGCGGTGGTGAAGGTCAGCGACGCGGGCGCGACGGTGATGTCGGTGTCCCCGGTGCGGGCGACCGCCACCGTCACGTTCGACGTGGGCGCCTGGTTGAGCTTGACCGACAGCGGGGTGGAGCCGCCCTCGGGCACCGTCAGCGTGGTGGGCGTCGCGACGATCGACGGCCCGGTGACCGGGTCGACGAAGACCGGCACCGCGGTGGAGGTGCCCACCGCGCCCTTGCTGTCGTAGGCCTTCGCCTGCAGGCTGTACGCCGCCGTCTGGGCCGGCACGCCGGTCCAGTTGTAGGTGAACGGGGCGGTGGTGTCGGTGCCCAGCAGCAGGCCGTCGTGGTAGAACTCGACCTTCGCGATCGAATCGCCCGTGTCCGGGTCGGTGGCCGACGCCGTCATCGCGATCGAGGCCGGCGCCGAGTAGCGCGTGTTGGCCGCCGGGGCGGTCAGCGACACCGACGGGGCCGTGTTCGGGCCGGTGCACGGGGTGCCGTTGAGCGAGAAGCTCGTCGGGTTCGTGTTCGTGCCGCTGTAGTTGGCGTTGAATCCGGGGTTGACCGTCCCGCCCGAGGGCAGGCTCCCGTTCCAGGCGGCGTTCTTGATGGTCACGTTCTTGCCGGACTGGGTGAAGTCGCCGTTCCAGCTCTGCGTGACGGTCTGGTTACCCGCGTAGGTCCAGGTGACGTTCCAGCTCGTCAGTGCGTCACCCAGGTTGGTGACGACCAGGTCGCCGGTGAAGCCGGTCGGCCACTGGCTGCGCACGGTGTACACCACCGAGCAGCCGGTCGCGGCATGGGCGGTGCCGGCCGGCAGGGCAATAAAGCTGCCGGCGATCAGCGCGCCGACGGCCAACGCGCGGAGCCGGCGTTTCGGCCCGCGTTGGGGTGTGGACATCTCGCTCCTCGTGAAAGTTACGAACCGGGGGGCGGGCACTACGAAGCGCAATGGCGTTGGGTGGCAACGGCATTGCTGGCAGTGCCCCGGCGGCTCCCATCCGCGAGGTGACGAGGATTCTGGCATGGGAGCGCTCCCGGGACAAGCGGCGCTAGGGTCACCGCACCCATCGACCCCCATGGAGGTGATGCCGAACCCCCACTCGCGGCTCCCACGCGAAACCAGCCGGACGCGGCGGAGCAGGGCGTCTGCAGCGCCGCCCCGCCGCGTCCGGTCCGCTGATAGTTCGGCCGCCCCGCGGTGTTAGTTCCACAGGTTTCGGGTTAGTCCTCCCTCATCCGACCGGAAGGGGGTCGTCATGGTCCGACCCATCGCAGACCTCGAGGGGCATCCGGACATCGCCGAGTTGCGCGCCCACTACGATCAGGTGTCGGAGACACCCGCCGCGCGCATGACCGACGGTGCCCTGGTGCTCGCGGGGCTCTACCTCACGGTGTCCCCGTGGGTGGTGGGGTTCTCGCCCTTCGAGGCGAACCTGTCCGTCAACAACTTCATCTGCGGCATCGCGATCGCTGTCCTCGCGTTCAGTTTCGCCGTCGCCTACGGCCGTACGCACGGCCTGGCGTGGGTGCCGGTGGTGCTCGGCGTGTGGACGATCATCGCGCCGTGGGTCATCCAGCGCGGTTACGCCACGGGCGGCACGATCGCGAGCAACGTCGTGATCGGCGTGATCACGGTGTGCCTCGGGCTGGCCGCGATGCGGCCGGGGATGGTGACCCGCCGGAAAGGATGACGGACGACGGTCAGGCTGGGCCCGCCCGCCGCGGGCCCAGCCGGCATCGGGCCGGGCCCTGCCCGAGCAGGGCCGTGCCCGGGTCTCGCACGGCTCTGCCCGGGCAGTGCCCGGTCCCGCGCAGCCCTGTTCACGCCCGGCTTTGCCGGGTCTCGCGCAGCCCTGCCCACGCCCGGACGCGCCCGGCTTTGCCCGGGCGGTGCCCGGTCTCGCGCAGCCCTGCCCACGCCCCGACGCGCCCGGCCCTCCGCGGGGCGCTGTTTGTTCAGCCGGTCTCGCCGTCGATGCGCTGGCGCAGCAGATCCGCGTGGCCGTTGTGGCGCGCGTACTCCTGGATGAGGTGGAGGTACACCGCCCGCAGCGACATCGGCCCGCGCAGGTCGTCCTCGAACGCGTCGTCCAGCCGGCTGCCGGCCACCGAGGCCCGCGAGGAGCGCCACTCGTCGATCAGCCTGGTGTAGTCCCGCTCGGCGTGGGCCGGATCGACCTCGTCGAACGCGGCGTCCTTCGAGTCGGGGCGGCGATAGGTGTACTGCACCGGGCGCCCGTGGAATCGGGCGTGGAACCATTCCCGCTCGACGTCGGTGAGGTGGCGCACGAGGCCGAGCAGGGACATCGTCGAGGGCGGCACGGACGGCTCGGCGAGCTCGGCGCCGGTCAGGCCCGTGCACTTGCCGACGAGCACGGCGCGCTGCCAGTCGAGCCAGCCCTCGAGGAGGGTGCGTTCGTCGGCGACGAGCGAGCCGCCGAACGGCGGTGGTGGCGGTGCGACCCAGGTCATGCCCCGATCCTATGGTCGCGGCCGGCTCGCTCTGGCGCTTGCCCCGCCTCGGCGCTTGCCCCGCCTCGGCGCTTGCCCCGCTCTGGCGCTTGCCCCGCTCTGGCGCTTGCCCCGCTCTGGCTCTTTGTGGGCGTGGGCGGGGCGTCCGTTGTGTGCGCCGGGGCGCCACGTGGCAACGTATTGCCCATGTCCGTCCATCCCCGCGCAGGGCAGCCGGCGCAGCGCTCCGACCTCGTCGACGTGCCGCGGCTCATCACCAGCTACTACGCCGTCCACCCCGACCCGGCCGACCCCGCCCAGCAGGTCGCGTTCGGCACCTCCGGTCACCGCGGATCGAGCCTGCGCGGCTCGTTCAACGAGGACCACATCGTCGCCACCAGCCAGGCGATCTGCGACTATCGGGCTTCCCAGGGGTACAGTGGCCCGCTCTTCCTGGGTCGCGACACTCACGCGCTGTCGGAACCCGCGACCGTGAGTGCGCTCGAGGTGTTCGCGGCCAACGGGGTGACGGTGCTGATCGACAGCCGGGACGGGTTCACGCCCACGCCGGCGGTGTCGCACGCGATCCTCACGAACCGGCACCGGGGCGCCGACGGTGTCGTGGTCACCCCGTCGCACAACCCGCCCGAGGACGGCGGCTTCAAGTACAACCCGCCCAACGGAGGGCCGGCCGACACCGACGTCACCAAGTGGATCCAGGACCGCGCGAACGAGCTGCTGCGCGGCGGCCTGGCCGGGGTCGAGCGGGTCACCTACGCGCGGGCGCTGGCGGCGGAGACGACGCAGCGGTACGACTTCCTGGCGTCCTACGCCGATGACCTCGGCTCCGTCATCGACCTCGACGCGATCGCCGCGTCGGGGGTGCGCATCGGCGCCGATCCGCTCGGCGGGGCGAGCGTCGCCTACTGGGCGTACATCGGGGAGCGCTACAAGCTCGACCTGACCGTCGTCAACCCCGTGGTCGACCCGGCGTTCGGGTTCATGACGCTCGACTGGGACGGCAAGATCCGGATGGACTGCTCGTCACCGAACGCGATGGCCTCGCTCATCGGGCGGCGCTCCGAGTATCAGGTCGCCACCGGCAACGACGCGGACGCGGACCGTCACGGGATCGTCACTCCCGACGCGGGGCTCATGAACCCCAACCACTTCCTCGCGGTCGCGATCGATTATCTGTACCGCAACCGCTCGGGCTGGCCGTCGAGCGCTGCGATCGGCAAGACCCTGGTGTCGTCCTCGATGATCGACCGGGTGGCCGCGGATCTCGGGCGGACCCTGATCGAGGTGCCCGTCGGCTTCAAGTGGTTCGTGCCCGGGCTGCTGGACGGGTCGGTCGCGTTCGGCGGCGAGGAGAGCGCGGGGGCGTCGTTCCTGCGGCGCGACGGGTCCGTGTGGACCACCGACAAGGACGGCATCCTGCTGTGCCTGCTCGCGTCGGAGATCCTGGCGCGTACGTCGCGGACGCCGTCGGAGCACTACCGGGACCTGGTGGGGCGGCACGGGGAGCCGGCCTATGCGCGGCTCGACGTCGCGTCCTCGCGGGAGGAGAAGGCGGTGCTCGGGAAGCTGTCGCCCTCGCAGGTCTCGGCCACGTCGCTCGCCGGCGAGCCGATCACCGCGAAACTGACGGCGGCCCCGGGGAACGGGGCCGCCATCGGTGGTCTGAAGGTCGTCACGGAGTCCGGATGGTTCGCTGCCCGCCCGTCCGGCACCGAGGACGTCTACAAGGTGTACGCGGAGTCCTTCAAGGGCCCCGAGCATCTCGCCGAGATCCAGTCCGAGGCGCAGGGCGTGGTGTCCGCGGCGCTGGCCTCGTAGTCCGCCTGGGGTCAGGCCACCGCTTCCTCGGTGGTGGCCTGGCTCTGGTGTGCGATGCCGCTTGTCTGCGTGTTTTCTCGCGGCCCCGGCGGTCAGGCTACGGCTTTGTCGGCGGTGGCCTGGCTCTTGTGCGCGATGCCGCTGGTGTGCGTGTTCGGGCGCTTCAGGGCGCGCTGGAGCTGCACGATGATCGACCAGGTCACCTCGGACACCGGACGCGCGCCGTTGACCTGGATGAGCAGCTCGCGGGAGGAGTAGTACTCCAGCAGCGGGCGGGTCTTCTCCTCGTAGACCTTGATCCGGTGCCGGATCACGTCCTCGGTGTCGTCGGCGCCGCGGGCCCGCTCCAGCAGGCGGCGGATGAGCTCCTCCTCGGGCACGTCGAGGTGCACGGCGATCTGGACGCCGACGCCGAGGGAGCCGGCGGTGCGGTACGCGGCCTCGGCCTGCTCGACCGTGCGCGGGAACCCGTCGAGCACGTAGCCGCCGGTCTCGCTCGCGGCCATCACCGGCTTGCGCAGCATGTCCATGATGACGGCGTCCGGGACCAGCTCGCCCTTGTTGACGATGTCCTCGACGGTCCTGCCGATGGTCGTGCCGTCCGCGATGTGTTTGCGCAGCAGATCACCGCTCGCGATGTGCGTGATCCCGAACTGCTTCGCGATCGCATTGGCCTGGGTGCCTTTTCCGGCGCCCGGTGCTCCCACCATGAGGATCCGCTTCGACCGCGGTGCCGCCGACTGCATCGTCATCTGCACACCCCTTCGTATGCCCCGCTCATCGGCCCGCCGCCGATGGTCCAGCATCGCATCTCGATCTGCGGTGTGTGCTGTGGGACGGCTGTGAATTTCCGCATGCCCGGCTGTGGGAATTTTGTCCCGCCAGCCGGGAATGCGCTCGCCGCTGTACGCGTTGACCGCCTGGTGTTCTCGCGGTTCGCGTGTTGCGGGCCGATCGACGGGATTTCGTCCGTGGTTGTCGTTCGGCCGGTGTTGTGCGGTTTCGGCGGGCTTTATCGCGCTGCCTCCGGCGGTTGTTGCCCTTCCGGTGGCCTTGCGTTCGCCTTGATTCGGCGCCTTCGCTGGCGACTTTGCTCGGGGCCTTCGCTCGGCTCGCTTGCCTGGCCGCTTCGCCTGGCTCACTCGCCTTTCCGGTTCGCTCGGTTCGGCCGCTCGGTGCGTTCGCCTGGTTTGTTGGGTTTGGCGCCTTTGCCTTTGTGCGGCGACGTCGCTCGCGCTCGTTGACCTGGCGGCTTCGGCCTAGCTCACTTGGTGCCGAGCAGGTCCACGACGAACACCAGCGTCTCGCCGGGCTTGATCACGCCGGCCGCGCCGCGGTCGCCGTAGCCCAGGTGCGGCGGGATGACGAGCTTGCGACGCCCGCCGACGCGCATACCGGCCACGCCACGGTCCCAGCCGGTGATGACCTGACCGCGACCGAGGCCGAACTCGAAGGCACCCCCGCGGTTCCAGGAGGCGTCGAACTCCTTGCCGGTCGACAGCGACACGCCGACGTAGTGGACACTCACCTGCTGACCGGCCACGGCCTCCGGCCCATCACCCACAGTGATGTCCTCGATGACCAGATCGGCGGGCGGCGGACCGTCGGGCAGCGTCACTTCAGGCTTGCTCAGGGTCATGCGCTTGACTCCTTCGTTACGAAACGTCGACTCCATCCTGCCCTATCCCGTCGTACCGTCGGCGTGTGCATCCCGTGCGGGTGGCTTTCCGGCTGGTGACGGCGTGCGCCGCGCTGGAACTCGGCCAGGCCGCCGCGGCCGGGTTCCTGCTGCTGAGATACGGCGGCCTGGTGGAGACGCTGGGCCCGTGGACGCGCATCGAGGCCATGGTCATCGAGGCCGTCTACGTGCACCTGACCGGCGCGACGATCCTGGCCACCGGGTTGGGCACGCTGCTGTCGGGCACGGCGATGGCGGTACCTCGGCGGACTCCGTATACACGCACGATCGTGCGCTGGACATTGCTGCTCGTGACCATCTCCTTGCTGCTCGGAGTCGTCTACAGCCCCGACGCGGTGCTGCTGCCGGACAATCAGCAACAGTTGGATCATCTCCAGCCGTTGCTCCCCTTGTGGTACTCGGCGCAGCAGGGCCTCACGGTGACGGCGGTCATCGCGTGTGCTGTTGGGGCGGTGATCCGCTTGGGGAGCGAGGCCGCGGGCGAGTACTACCGGCGCCACGACCCGACAGCCACCTGGCACGGCTTCACGTCGTGGCTGGACGTGCGCTTCCAGGATTGACGATGATGGTGGACGGCTTTTCTCGCCTGGGCGCGCACGTTGTTCCTGGCTTGTAGGCCGCTTCGGCTACGTAGAGTGACGATCCTCGAATTAGCGGATTACCAATAACCGGTAATTCAATAATCGATAATCCGGTCGGCGACGGCGACGGCGACGGCGACGGCGGCTGCGGTGGCGACTGCGACCACGATGGCGGTAGCGCTGCGACGGCGGCGGCGACGGTCGTGGTCTGCTGGCGCTTCGACGGCAGGGCGGCGGTGCTTCGGCATGGCGACGCTTTGCAGCCGGCGCGGGGGTGCTTCGGCGGAGCATGACCGTGGCGCGACCGCGGCATGGTGCGCCGCAGCGCCAGTTTGACGGCAGGGTGCGTTGCTTCCGCCGGGCGACGTCTTGGCGGTGGCGCGCAGGCGGCGTGGCGTGTCACGGTGGCGCAACGGCGACGTGGTGGATCACGGTGGCACTCCGACGGCAGGCTGGCGCCGCGGTGGTGACAACTGTTCGCGCCACGGGGGGCTGCGGTGGCACTCCGACGGCAGGTTGGCGCCAAGGGGCGCGTTGGCGACAACTGTTCGCGGCGCGGCGGCGGCGCCTCGGCCGCTCATACCCCGCCCAGACCGGTGATGCGGCAACAGATATCGGGAAATTTCGGCCGCCATGTCGAATCCCGAGGTGCGCCTCCGACCGGTTGGCATGATGAAGCGCTCGCCCTGGCTGGGCCTCGCCGTGCTGGCCCTGCCCGCCCTCCTGGTCTCGATCGACGTGTTCGTGCTGCTCCTCGCGATGCCCCGCATCGGCGCCGACCTGCATGCGAGCAGTACCGAGCAGCTATGGATCCTCGACGTCTACGGATTCCTCCTGTCCGGCTTCATGATCACGATGGGGACGCTCGGCGATCGGATCGGGAGGCGGCGGCTGTTGCTGCTCGGCGCGGCGGCGTTCGGGGCGGCGTCGATCGTGGCCGCGTACAGCACGGGGCCGCTCATGCTCATCGCCGCCCGAGCCGGCCTCGGCATCGCCGGTGCGACCCTTGCGCCTTCGGCGTTGGCGCTGATCAGCGGGCTCTTTCCGGACCCTCGGCGCCGCGGGCTGGCCATCGGGGTGTGGATGGTCTGCTTCATGAGCGGCGCGATCATCGGACCGGTCGTCGGTGGATTGCTGTTGCAGCACTTCTGGTGGGGGTCGGCGTTCCTGTTCGGGGTACCGCCGATGCTTCTGCTGCTGATCCTCGGGCCGCTGCTGCTGCCCGAGCAGCGTCACCCGGGCGCGGGCCGGTTCGATCTGGCGAGCGTCGGGCTGTCGCTGGCGGCGATTCTGCCGTTCGTCTACGGCGTCAAGGAGCTCGCGCGCGGCGGATGGCGGCCGCTGCCGGTCGTGGCCCTGCTCGCCGGGATCGCCCTGGCCGTGGTGTTCGTCCGCCGGCAGATCGCCCTCGGGGCCACCAGCGACCGGTCCCGCGCCGCCGCCTCGACCGCCGTCGCCGGCCGCGGTCCGGCTAGCGATGGCATCGCCGGCGGCGGCCCGGCTCGCGATGGCATCGCCGGGGTCCGAGGCCGACCGGTCCGTGGGGCGCGGCGGGAGCCGTTGCTCGACCTGCGGCTGTTCCGGGACCGGGCGTTCGCCACCGCGCTCGGCGGCATGTTCATCGGCACGATGCTCACCGGCGCCATGATGGTCTTCATCACCCAGCACCTGCAGATCGTCGACGGGCTGTCACCGCGCGACGCCGGCCTGTGGATCCTCCCCGCCGCGATCGCCACCGCGGCCAGCTTCCAGGTCTCGCCGCTGCTCGCGCGGCGGGTGCGGCAGGGGCGGCTCATCGCGGGCGGGCTGCTGCTGTCGGCGGTGGGCGTGGCGCTCGTCGTGTTCATTCCCGCCGATGCCGGGCCGTTGCCGATCATCTGCGCGTTCATTGTCACCAATCTCGGGATGGGGCCGATGGTCACGCTCGCCACCGGGATTGTGCTTGGGTCGGCTCCGCCGGAGCGGGCGGGCTCGGCGGGGGCGTTGAACGAGGTGAGCGGGGAGTTCGGGTACGCGCTCGGGATCGCGCTGCTCGGGAGCCTCGGCACCGCGGTCTACCGGGCGCTCGTCCAGGTGCCCGCGGGGGTCCCGGGGGGTGTTGCTGCCGGGGTTCGGGACAACGTGACGGCGGCGTCGGCCGCGGCCGGGAGTCTGCCCGGTGCGCTGGGGGAGCGGGTGCTGGTCGCGGCTCGGGACGCGTCCACATCGGGGCTGCACGTGGTGGCCGGGGTCTGCGCGGTGGTGCTGGTCTTGCTGGCCGTGGTGTCGTTGCGGATGCTGCGACACCTGCCGCCGTTGACGTCGGCACCGGCCGCAGAATCCGTCAGCGGGCCGGAGGTGTCGTCCCCGGATCCCGTCAGCGGGTCGGAGGCGACGGCCGCGGAACCGGATGCCGATCCGGCGAGCGGGAAGTCACGATAAGGACCTGATCGCCGGGGCGGGGAAGGCGCTCGCGTCAGTGGAACAAAACCAGGCTGTGGTTCGTGGCGGCGGCCGGGACAAACCGGCCGCGGGTAACCGGGGTAACCGGCCGGAGTGGGCACGGCCCGGGGAAACCGGCCGGAACGCCCGGCCGAGGGATAACCGGCCGGGCCGAGCCGGCGCGGCCCCGCGCCGCTGGAGCACGGGCGGGCACGCGCCAGATAGCCGGACGCCGCACAAACCCGGCACGGCGCGCTAGGGTTCGGTGATGTGACAGTGACGCCAGACCAGCCCCTGGACCTTCCCCGCACGGCAGGCGAGCTCCGGGCGAGCGGCCACCGCTTCCGCACCGTGAAGGAGGAGCTCCGCGAGAACCTCCTCGAGCGGCTGCGCTCCGGCGAGCCGCGCTTCCCCGGCATCGTCGGCTACGACGACACCGTCCTGCCCGAGCTCGAGCGCGCCATCCTGGCCGGCCACGACGTCGTGCTCCTCGGCGAGCGCGGCCAGGGCAAGACCCGGGTCATCCGCGGCCTGATCTCCCTGCTCGACGAGTGGACGCCGGTCATCGCCGGCTCGGAGCTCAACGAGCACCCCTTCGAGCCCATCACGCCCGCCTCGCGCCGGCTTGCCGCGGAGGCCGGTGACGAGCTGCCGGTCGACTGGATTCATCGTTCGGTGCGGTACGGCGAGAAGCTCGCCACCCCCGACACGAGCGTCGGCGACCTGATCGGCGACGTCGACCCGATCCGGGTCGCGCAGGGCCGCACCCTCGGCGACCCCGAGACCATCCACTTCGGACTCGTGCCGCGCACGAACCGGGGCATCTTCGCGGTCAACGAGCTGCCGGACCTGGCCGAGCGCATCCAGGTGTCGCTGCTCAACGTGCTGGAGGAGCGCGACATCCAGGTGCGCGGCTACCAGCTGCGGCTGCCGCTGGACATCATGCTCGTGGCGAGCGCGAACCCCGAGGACTACACCAACCGCGGGCGCATCATCACGCCGCTCAAGGACCGGTTCGGGGCCGAGATCCGCACGCACTACCCGCTGGACCTCGAGCTGGAGATGGATCTCGTACGCCAGGAGGCCCAGCTCGTCGCCCAGGTCCCCGACCACATCATCGAGGTCCTGGCCCGCTTCACCCGGGCCGTGCGCGAGTCCCCGTCGGTCGACGCCCGCTCCGGCGTCTCCGCCCGCTTCGCCATCGCCGCCGCCGAGACCGTCTCCGCGTCGGCGCTGCGCCGGGCCGGGCTGCTGCGCGAGGACGTTCCGGTCGCGCGCATCGGCGACACCGAGTCGGTGACGTCGACCCTGCGCGGCAAGGTCGAGTTCGACAGCGGCGAGGAGGGCCGGGAGATCGAGATCCTCGCGCACCTGCTGCGCACGGCGACCGCGGAGACCTTCCGCGGGCGGCTCGCGGGCCTCGACCTGTCCGGCTTCACCGACCTCGTCGCCGAGGGCGCGGTCATCGAGACCGGCGACCTCGCCGGCGCCGACGACATCCTGCGGCAGGTCGGCACCGTGCCGGGGCTGGCCAAGGTGCTTGACCGGCTCGGGCTCGGCGACGCGCCCAGCCGCGGCGAGGCCGCCGCCGGCGTCGAGTTCACGCTGGAGGGGCTGCACCTGACCCGGCGGCTGTCGAAGGACCTCACCGACGACGGCCGCACCGTCTACGGAGGCTGATCTTGCGCCACAACAGGTTCCGCTACGGGGCGTGGCGCGGCGGGCCGGACCCGCTCGCCCCGCCCTACGACGTGCGGGCCGCCGTCGACCAGGTCGGCCAGGAGGTGCTGGAGGGCGGCAGCCTGCGCGACGCCCTGCGCAACCTCCTGCGCCGCGGTCCCCAGGGCGGGCGGGGCCTCGACGACCTGCTCGCCCGGGCCCGGCGGATGCGCCGCGAGGCCATGCGCCGGGGCCAGCTCGACGGGGCCGTGACCCGGGCCCAGCAGCTGCTCGACCAGGCCCTCGCGGAGGAGCGCGACGCCCTCGCGCGGCTCGACACCGACGACGCCCGATTCGCGGAGGCGCAGCTCGACGCGCTGCCGCGCTCCACGGCCAGAGCGGTGTCCGAGCTGAGCGAGTACACCTGGACGTCCCCAGAGGCCCGGCAGCTCTACGACCAGATCCTCGACCAGCTCCGCCAGGAGGTCGTCGAGCAGCGCTTCCAGGGCATGCAGCAGGCGCTGCGCGACCCGGAGGCGCAGGCCGCGATGCGCGAGATGCTCCAGGACCTCAACGCGCTGCTGGCCAAGCACGCCCGCGGCGAGAACACCGACGACGCGTTCGCCGAGTTCATGAACCGCCACGGCGACTTCTTCCCGGAGAAGCCGGCCAACGTCGACGAGCTGATCGACGCCCTGGCCCGGCGGGCGGCGGCGGGGGAGCGGCTCATGCGTTCGCTGAGCCCGCAGCAGCGCGCCGAGCTGCAGGACCTCATGTCGCAGTCGCTCGGCGACATGGCCGGGGCGTTCGCCGAGCTGACCGACAACCTGCGGGCGCTGCGGCCCAACCTCAACTGGGGCCGCGGCGAGCGCGTCCGCGGCGAGAACGACCTCGGCTACGGCGACGCCGCCGGGGCCCTCGAGGAGATCGGCGACCTCGACGACCTGCTCGACCAGCTCGGTCAGGAGCACCCCGGCGCGACGCTGGACGACGTGGACGTGGAGGCGGTCGAGCGCCAGCTCGGCCGGGCCGCCGCCGACGACGTGCGGCGGCTGCGGGAGCTGGAGCAGCAGCTGCGCCGGCAGGGCTGGGTGACCCGGGGCGCCGACGGGCTGACCCTGAGCCCGAAGGCGCTGCGGCGGCTGGGCGGCACCGCGCTGCGGACCGTCTTCGGGCAGCTGCACGCCGGGCGCCAGGGCCAGCACGACCTGCGCGACGCCGGCGCCGCCGGAGAGCTCACCGGGGCTTCCCGGCGGTGGCAGTACGGCGACGAGCAGGCCCTGGACGTCGTGCGCACGATCGGCAACGCCGTGCGCCGGCAGGCCTCGGGCGGGGCCGCGACCCTGCCGATCGGCCTGGACGTCGAGGACTTCGAGATCGCCGAGACCGAGCGGCGGGTGTCGGCGGCCGTGGCACTCTGCGTCGACCTGTCGTTCTCGATGATGGCCGACGGCCGGTGGGGCCCGATGAAGCAGGCCGCCCTGGCCCTGTCGCACCTGGTGGCGACCCGGTTCCCGCAGGACGCGCTGCAGATCATCGGCTTCGGGCGGTACGCCTCGACGCTCTCCCAGGAGCAGCTGGCCGCCGTCGAGCCCGACATGGTGCAGGGCACCAACCTGCAGCACGCGCTCAAGCTGGCCGCCCGGCACCTGCGCCGCCATCCGGCCTCGGACCCGGTCGTCCTCGTCGTGACCGACGGCGAGCCGACCGCGCACCTGCTGGAGGACGGCAGCTCGCACTTCATGTGGCCCTCGACCCGCGACACGGTCCGCGCCACCGTGCACGAGGTCGACCTGCTCACGAGGTACGGGGCGGTGCTGAACTTCTTCATGCTCGGCGAGGATCCGGGCCTGCGCCGCTTCGTCGACGCCGTGGCCCGGCGCAACGGCGGGCGGGTCTTCACGCCCGACGCCGACGACCTCGGGCGGTATGTCGTTTCCGACTACATTCGCGCCCGCCGAGGGCGCCGCGGGTGATTCGTGTTTGGCGACCGGGGTGGTGGGGGTACTCAAATCAACGTAGATCGGTACCCCCACTCCTCCCGGGAGCTGACAAAATGATCGTCCTAGGTCTCATCCTGTTCCTCGTCGGCCTGTTCCTGCACGTCGGCATCATCGAGACGATCGGGATCGTGCTGCTCATCGTCGGCGCGGTGCTGTGGATTCTCGGCGCGGTGGGCCGTCCGATCGCCGGCCGCCGACACTATTGGTAATGCGTGTTCGTGACGAAAAAGAGGGCCGGCGCTGAGCCGGCCCTCTTCGTCGTTCACCGGCGGCCGAACCAGCGCCGCTTCTTCGCCGGCGGTGGCGGCGGCGCGACCGGTGTGTCGTCGCTGAGCAGGTCGCGGGCCAGGGCCGACAGCTCCGGCACCATGTCGGGCGTGGCCAGCACGAGCGCGGCGAGGGACTCGCGGATCGTCACGACCCGCGTCCGGGACTGCTGCATCGCGGCGAGAAAGCGGCGGCCGACCGTGTCGCGGACCTCCGGGCGGCAGGCCGGATCCAGCCACGCGGCCACGACGAGCGCGAAGAGCGCCGACTCGGTGGTCCAGTCCTCGAGGCCGTAGGCGATCGCGGTCAGCAGCTCCCGCGGCCGGGCGGTGTCGCCGGGCTGGGCGCCGGCCCGCAGCTCCTCGCAGTGCAGCAGTCCGAGGCAGCAGTACGCCTGCGCCGCCCGCTCCCACACCCCGTCCGGCAGCTGCTGGTCGGTCGCGGCGGGCGGGTGCACGAGCATGGCGACGAGCTCGTCGGCGGGCAGCTGGCCCAGCGGCAGCGCGTGGTCGTAGGCGGCCACCGGGTTGGGCCAGAACGGCCAGACGACACCCTGCAGCAGTTCGAGCGAGCGGGGTTGCGGCGGCGGTACGGCGGGCGAGGCGACCAGCCCCGCGTAGTCCCACAGCACCCGCCCTCCGGGCCGCTGCGGCGCCACCATGTCCGGCGGCGCCTGGCCCTCGATCGTGAGCCGCAGCCCGGGCAGCTCCCGGTGCACGACCCGCAGCGCGCTGGGCACCTCCAGGGCCGAGAGGGTCGCGGTGCCCGCCATCGCCCGGTCGTCCCGCGGGATCTGGTGCAGCAGGTTGATGACGGACTCGGCGGGACCGTCGACCATCCCCAGCCAGGACCGGCCGTGGCAGGCGCCGTCGAGGTCGCTGTGCTCGTGGCTGGTGACGGGGTGCTCGCGCATGAAGTCGACCAGGCCCACGAGGTGGCGCACGTCGGCGTCGCGCTGGAAGCGCAGCCGGGCCGCGGTGTGCACCGCGCAGTCGTAGTCCGGCGCGTGCCGGATCGCGGCGTCGAGCAGCGCGAGGGCCTCGTCGAGGCGCCCGGCCTCGGCGAGCCAGTTCGCCATGTCCGCGCACAGGTCGACCTCGTCCGGCTGGGCCTGCCACGCCTGCCGCATCACCTGCAGGGCCGCCTCGAGGCGCTTGTCGGCCTTGAGGGCGTAGGCGTACCACACCGCGGTGAGCTTGTCGGGCCGGAGCCGGTGCCCGTGGGCTCCCCACCGCACCGCCTCGGCCAGCGCGCCCGGCACCAGCGCGGTGAACCGGCGGGCCAGCCCGGCCGCGGCGCCGTGCAGCAGCGCGCTGCCGGGGTGCGCGGCGCAGGCGCGGCGGGCCAGGTCGAGGTACACCTCGTTGGCCCGGGCCACCTCCGCCGCGGCCGGGTCGCCGAGGCCGGGCATCACCGCGACGAAGAGCCGGGCAAGGTTCTCGGGGTCGAGCCGGCGCGGCTCCAGGGCCCGCACCCAGCTCACGTCGGCCCACGGCTGCGCGGGCTCGAACCGGGTGGCCTGGGCGAGCATCCGCAGCCCGCCCATCGGGTCGTGGCGGCCCTGCAGATGCGCGCGGGCGACGACCGCGCCGATGAACGCGGGCTGCTCGACCGGGAACAGCGCGATCGCGCCCTCGTCGCCGGCCCGGGCGGCGATGGCGGCGAGCAGCTCGTGGACCTCGGGCAGCCCGGGGGCCCAGGCGATCGCCCCGGCGACGTGACCGGCCGCGTGCTCGAGGTCGCCGTCGGCGAGCGCGATGCGGGCCAGGGACAGCTCGCCGTGGGCCTGCGCGGTGGGGTCGTCGCGCTGCTCGTCGGTCACGCCTGGAGCGTATTGGGTTCCGCCCGGTTTCGGTTACCCGCCCTGTCCGCCCGATTTCGCTCGTCCACGTCCGCCGTCATGGCCGCGAGCAGGGCCGGCAGCCCCGCGGCGGCATCGCGGGGCAGCCCGGCGACGGTCTCGTCGGCGAGGGTGCACCAAAGGGCCATCACGCGACCGGGCAGGGCCCGGCCGCTGCCGGTCTCGGGGCGGCCCACGCCGTGAGCAGCGCTGCTGCCCCGGCGCGCCGCGTGAGCAACCAGCGACCGGCCCCGATGCGCGGTACCTTGCCCGGCATGAGCGATGTCACCGCGCCGCCCCCGGCCCGGCCGTTACGGGAACTGCTGCCGCACCTCATCTGGGAGGCCGTCCTGCTGCTGGTCGCGATCGGCGTGGCCGTCACGCTGTACAGCGGCAAGGGCGAGCGCCTCTTCACCAGCGGCGGCATCTGGCTGCCGATCGCCTCCCTCGGCTTCGCCACCACCGGCCTGGCGCTGTCGCTGCGCACCGGCACCCCCAACCTCGCCGTGGGCCCGCTGGCGTCGCTGGCCGCGTTCCTCTACGCCGACCAGGGCATGGGCGTCGCGATCCTCGCCGTCGCCGGCCTCGGCCTCCTGCTCGCGCTGATCGTCGGGCTCACCGGCATGCCCGCCTGGGCCGTCACGCTGATCGGCGGCCTGGCCGCGTCCGCGACCGTGATCGGCGCCACCGGCGGCAAGGTCACACCGCTGCGCGACATCCCCGACGGCCCCCGCTGGATCTGGGGCATCGCCTTCATCGTCGTGTCTCTCGCCGGCGGCGTCGTCTTCGCGATTCCCGCCGTGCGCCGGTACCTCTCCGCGAACCGCCCCGCCGGCGGCGAGACCGGCGCGTTCAGCCTGGCCAAGCTCGTGGGCGCGCTGGCCGGCGTGTTCGGCTCGAGCGTCCTCGCGGCCGTCGCCGGCGTGGTGCTGACCATCCAGCAGGTCTCGGCCGGCGTGATCGACCCCGGCTTCACGCTCGCCGGCCTCGTCTGCGCCCTGCTCGCGGGCGTGAGCCCCTTCGGCCGCCGCGCCGGCATCCTGGGCGTGGTCCTCGCCGTCGTCATCTACGTGTGCACGCGCTACCTGCTGACCCTCGAGAACCTCGACATCTGGATCACGATGCTGATCGAGGCGCTCATCGGCCTGTTCGGCGTGCTCGTGGTGTGGCTGCTGGAGCTCATCGGCCGCCGCGTGTCCCCGTACGTCGCCGCCGCCGCATCCCGCCCGGCCCCGATGCTCGCGCCCGGCGCGCCGGGCTTCCCGCCGCCGCCCTACGCACCCGCGCCTGTCGCCGCCTACGGCGCCGCGCCCTTCGCGCCGTCCGGCCCGGTGAGCCCCGCGCCGCCGATGCCACCGGCGGTCGCCCCGCCGATGTCCGCGCCGCCGGCGTCCGGTCCGCCGGCCGGGCCGAGCTGGCCGCCGGCGCAGTAGCGGGTCTCAGACGGCGTTGCGGGGTGCGATGGCGGGATGCGACGAGCCCGGGGCGAGGAACCAGGCCCCGGGCTCGTCCCGCAGCGTCTGCTCGATCCGCAGCCGCGCGAACGCCTCCATCGGCGGCAGCGCATCCGGCCGGAACCACCGCATGTCCAGCGACTCGTCGTCGTTGACCCGGGCCTCCCCGGACACGTGCCGGCAGCGGAACCACACGTTGAGGTAGTCGCACTGGTCCCCGTTGGGATACGTCACCGGGTGCATCGCCACCCCGGCGATCCGCTCGACCGCGACCTCGATCCCGGCCTCCTCGCGCACCTCGCGCACGATCGCGTCGGCCGGCTGCTCGCCCGGGTCGACCATCCCGGCCAGCAGCGACCACGTCCCGGTGTCGCTGCGCCGCCCGAGCAGCAACTGCCCGGCATCGTTGAACACGACGGCCGACACGCCGGGCAGGAGCACGAGATCGTGCCCGACGTGCTTGCGCAGGCCGCGCAGATATTCAGACATCCCCATGAGCGGGGACCCTAGCGGAGCCGGTCCGGACGGTAGGTGCCCAGGACCCGCGTGACAGTGATGATGATGACGACGCGCTCGGGGTTCTCGCGCGGCTGCTTGTACCGGCGCGCGTACCGCTGCTCGGCGTCGAGAACGTCCGCCGGGCTCCGGCTGATCACCGCCTCGCCTTCGAGCGTGCTCCAGCGGCGGCCGTCGACCTGGCAGATCGAGATCTGGGCGTTATGTCCGACGTTTCGGATTTTTTGGGATGTGCCGGACGTGATGATGCGCGCGATGCCCGTCTCCGGGTCGTAGGTCGCCCCGACCGGCACGGTGTGCAGCGTGCCGTCGCGGCGGACCGTCGTGACGGTGCACAGATGGCGTTCGGTCCAGAACGTGGCCAGCTCGCTCACGAGGCCGTCACCTTGCCGTCCTCGACGCGGATGTGCCGGTTCGTGTGCACCGCCTCCAGCATCTGCCGGTCGTGCGTGACCAACAGCAGCGTGCCCGGGTAGTTGTCCAGCGCCGACTCCAGCTGCTCGATCGCGGGCAGGTCCAGGTGGTTGGACGGCTCGTCGAGTACCAGCAGGTTCACGCCCCGCCCCTGCAGCAGCGCGAGCGCGGCCCGGGTCCGCTCGCCGGGGGAGAGGCTGGCGGCCGGGCGCAGCACGTGGTCGGCCCGCAGGCCGAACTTGGCCAGCAGGGTCCGCACATCCGCGGGATTCTGCTCCGGTACGGCCTGACGAAACGCATCCAGCAGAGAGTCCTCGCCCTCGAACATCCGCCGCGCCTGATCCACCTCGCCGACGACGACCCCGGGGCCGAGGTGCGCCCGGCCCTCCTCCAGCGGGATCCGGCCCAGCAACGCGCCGAGCAGCGTGGTCTTCCCGGAGCCGTTGGCCCCGGTGATCGCGACCCGGTCCGCCCAGTCGATCTGCAGGTCGACGGGGCCGAGGGTGAAGGCTCCCCGCCGTACGACAGCATGGGAAAGCGTCGCGACCACCGCTCCGGCCCGCGGGGCCGCGGCGATCTCCATCCGCAGCTGCCACTCCTTGCGTGGCTCCTCGACGACTTCCAGGCGCTCGATGAGCTTCTCGGTCTGCCGGGCCTTGGCCGCCTGCTTCTCCGTCGACTCGATCCGCTTCGACTTGCCGATCTTGTCGTTGTCGGGCTGCTTGCGGCGGGCGTTCTTGACGCCCTTCTCCATCCAGGCGCGCTGCATGCGGGCGCGCGCCTCGAGGTCGGACTTCTGGTCGGCGTAGTCCTCGTACTTCTCCCGGGCGTGCCGCCGCGCGATCTCGCGCTCCTCGAGGTAGGCCGCGTACCCGCCGCCGTAGAAGCGCACCTGCTGCTGGTGCAGGTCGAGCTCGAGGATCGCGGTGGCGGTGCGGGTCAGGAACTCCCGGTCGTGGCTGACGACCATGACGCTCTTGTTCTTCTGCGACCCCATGAACGTCTCGAGGCGCTGGAGCCCGTCCAGGTCCAGGTCGTTGGTCGGCTCGTCGCACAGCAGGACGTCATAGCGGGACAGCAGCAGGCTGGCGAGGTTCGCCCGGGCCGCCTGGCCGCCGGACAGCGCCGTCATCTCCAGGTCGAGGTCCACGTCGAGCCCGAGGTCGGCGGCGATCGCCCCGGCCCGCTCGTCCAGGTCCGCGCCGCCCAGCGCCAGCCATCGTTCCAGGGCGATGCTGTACTCCTCGGCCGCCCGCTCGTCGCCGCCGAGCGCCTCGGCCGCGGCGTCCATGCGGGCCTGCGCCTCGGCGACGCCGGTGCGGCGGGCCAGGAACGCGCGCAGCGACTCACCCGGGTGGCGATCGGGCTCCTGCGGGAGGTATCCGATGGTGGCCGTCGGCGGGCTGAGCTGGACGCTGCCGTGTTCGAGCGGGAGCAGGCCGGCCACCGTGCGCAGCAGCGTCGACTTGCCGGCCCCGTTGACGCCGACCAGGCCGATCACGTCGCCGGGGGCGACGACCAGGTCCAGGCCGCTGAACAGCGCTTTGTCGCCGTGCCCGGCCGCGAGTTCCTTGACCACCAGCGTTGCTGCCACGCTCGCTCGTCCTCCTGTGTCGTACTTGCCGGCGTACCAGTCTTGCCGGCGTATCAGTGTCCCTTGCGCATTCGGGGAGGTCGCCGCGCCCCTGCGGCAATCGAGGAGTAGCGTGAATTCTGAAACGCGCACGGATCGAAACGGCTTGCTCTAACAGGAGAGACGCCTTGAGCACAACAGCACCAGCGGCCGCGGGGGAAGACACCGCCCTGACCCATCGCCAGATCGTCACGATTCTGGTCGGTCTCATGATGGCGATGTTCCTGGCCGCGCTGGACCAGACCATCGTGTCGACCGCCATGCGGACGATCGCCGACGACCTGGGCGGCTTCTCGCTGCAGGCCTGGGCCACGACGGCGTTCCTCATCACCTCGACGATCTCCACGCCGCTGTACGGGAAGCTGTCCGACATCTACGGCCGCAAGCCGTTCATTCTCTTCGCCATCGGCATCTTCATCGTCGGCTCGGTGCTGTGCGGCATCGCGACGTCGATTTACGAACTGGCCGCATTCCGGGCCGTGCAGGGTATCGGCGCCGGCGGTCTGTTCTCGCTCGCCTTCGCCATCATCGGCGACGTGGTGCCGCCCCGCGAGCGGGCGAAGTACCAGGGCTATTTTCTCGCCGTCTTCGGCACCTCCAGCGTCCTCGGCCCGGTGCTCGGCGGCTTCTTCGCCGGCGCCGACAGCATCATCGGCATCACGGGCTGGCGCTGGATCTTCTACATCAACGTGCCGATCGCCCTGGCCGCGTTCATCGTCGTCATGCGCGTGCTGCACATCCCGCACCGCCGCCAGGACCACCGCATCGACTGGCCCGGCGCCGTCGCTCTGATCATCGGCCTGGTGCCGCTGCTGACCGTCGCCGAGCAGGGCCGCGAGTGGGGCTGGGACTCCGGCCGCTCGCTGCTGTGCTACGGCGTCGGCTTCGTCGGCCTGGTGCTGTTCATCGTCGCCGAGACCTTCTACAAGGAGGAGGCGCTGCTGCCGCTGCGCCTGTTCCGGGGCCGCACGTTCTCGGTCGCCTCGACCGCGAGCTTCATCCTCGGCATGGCGATGTTCGGCGGTCTGCTCACGCTGCCGCTGTACCTGCAGATCGTGAAGGGCGCCACCCCGACCGAGGCCGGCCTGATGCTGCTGCCGCTCGTGCTCGGCATCATGACCGGCTCGATCGTCTCCGGCCAGACCATCGCCCGCACCGGCCGCTACCGCATCTTCCCGATCGTCGGCTCGGTCCTCATGCTCGCCGCGCTGGCGCTGTTCTCGCGCATCGGCGCGGACACGCCGCTGTGGCGCACGATGCTCATCATGGCCCTGATGGGCCTCGGCCTCGGCGGCAACATGCAGCCGGTCATCACCGCCGTGCAGAACGCGGCCAACCCGCGCGAGATCGGCGTCGCCACGTCGACGGTGACGTTCTTCCGCTCGATGGGCGGCACCCTGGGCGCCGCGGTCTTCCTGTCGGTGCTCTTCAGCCTCCTGCCGGACAAGATCAAGGGCGCCTTCACCGACGCCCAGTCGACCGAGGCCTTCCAGCAGGCGGTCCGCGCCCATCCGGACCAGCTGCAGGAGATCCAGAAGACCGCGACGTCGGGCTCGGCGAGCAGCTTCAACGACACGTCGTTCCTGGACAAGCTCGACGCCGCCCTCTCGCACCCGTTCAAGGTCGGCTTCTCGGACTCGATGAGCGTCGTGTTCATGGTCGCCGCGGGCATCATGGTCGCGGGCCTGATCGTCATCCTGTTCCTGCCGGAGATCCCGCTGCGCAACATGTCGGCCGCCCAGCAGCGCGCCGCCGAGGACGCCGCCGCCTCCGGCAATGATTCCCCCTCCTCCTCCGCCCCCACCGAGGCCTTCAGCACGTCAGGCGCCGCCCCGTCCGCGTCGCCCAACGGCGGCATGGCCTCGGCGGTACTGGGCGCGGAGTCCCCGAACGGCGGCCCCGCCCATGGGTCCCCGAACGGCGGGGGTGCGCACGAGTCCGGGGCCACCGCGGCTTCGGGGGAGCACACGCCGGCGCACGCCGCGGAGGGCGGCGCCCACGAGGCGGAGGGCGAGGCGTCCTCGTCGGACACCCCACCACGTCACGCACGCTGACCGACACCTGAGGTGCGCGGCGGCCTCCCACCGAGGAAGCCGCCGCGCACCTCTCTCCGCTCCGTGGCCCACAACCTAGTATCCTAGGACGCTTCAGCGGGCGTGGCCGAGGCCACCTTGCCGTTTCCGTGAACGGCGGCGGTGTTGACCGGTCAGCGTGCCCGTCCGGCCGCCAGCCAGTCGAGATAGTCGGACACCGCCCGATCGAGCGGCCAGGACGGCACCCAACCTTCGGCGCGGAGCCGAGCCGTGTCGAGCCAGGGGATCGGCCCGGAGGCGCCGTCGGCGAGCGGCAGCGCGACTTCCGGGTGTACGGCCGCGATCGCCGCCACCACCTCGGCGTTGGTCGTAACCCGCCCACTCCCGACGTTGTACAGGCGGTGCCGCAGCCCGGTCGCGGTCGCCAGCAATGCGAGCGCGGCGCCACAGTCCCGCGCGTACAGGATGTCGGCCCCATCGCCGGCGAACACCGCACCGCCGTTCGTCACCGCGCCCCCGGCGGCGCTGCCCGGCTCGCCCGCGGTCTCGTTGAAAGCGCCCGCGTGGATTTGGGCCGCTGGATCGCGGATCGGCACCGGCTTGGTCTCGCCCCCGCGGATCGGCACGGGCTTGGTCTCGCCCCCGCGGATCTGGGCTGCCGCATCGCGGATCGGCGCCGGCTTGGTCCCGCCCCCGCGGATCTCGGCTGCCGCACCGTGGATCGGCACGGGCTTGGTCTCGCCCCTGCGGATCTGGGCCGCCGCACCATGGATCAGCGCCGGCGCGGCGATGAACGGGCTGGCTGGACGCCCTTGCGGACCCCAGATTCCACCGATGCGGGCAACGACGACGTCGAGCCCGCTGGCCAGGGCAACGATCTCCGCGACTTTCTTCGACGCCGGAATCGGATGCGGCGAGGCGAGGGGGAGCGGCGCGTCCTCCCGCCACGGCACCTCGCCGACCCCCGCGTAGATCCCGATCGTGCTCGCCACCACCACGCGATGGACATTCCACTCGGTCGCGGCGCGCAGGATCGCGAACACGGAGGCGGTGTTCTGCTCCAGATCGTCGAGCGGCGTGCCCCTGCCGAGCGCCGTGCTCCCGCCAGGCGCTGTGTCCCCGCCAGGCGGCGTGCCCCCGTCAGGCGGCGTGTTCCCGCCAGGCGCCGTGCCCCTGCCGAGCGCCGCGCTCCCGTCAGGCGGCGTGTTCCCGCCAGGCGCCGTGCCCCTGCTGGGCCGCGTGCTCCCGCCGGGCACCGTGCCCCCGCCGAGTGGCGCCGCCGCGAGGTGCACGATCGCCGTAATGCGGTGTCGCCGCCCGAGCGCGGAGAGTGCCTGTGGATCGGTGCAGTCAACGGCCGCGACCTCGATCGCGGCCGGTATGACATCGGATGACCGTAGGTGACGAGATGCGGGCAGCACCGCCGCGCCAAGGTCGTGCAGAGCGCGGGTGGTGTGGCTGCCGATGAAACCAAGCCCGCCGGTGACCAGGATCAAGACACACGTCTCCCCAGGTAGCAGCGATCGATAGCGTGCTAGCGAAATGTAGCCCGCAAACTCGTTAGCATGCAACCGTGTCTGACGTGATCCGCTTGCTGACCCGCGCCCAGAAGCTGCTGCGCGCGGCGGCCGACGAGGCGATGAGCGAGCACGGCGTACGGATCGGCCAGAACCTCGTCCTCGAGGTGCTGTGGACCGCCGACGGACTGTCACCGGGCGAACTGGCCACCCGCCTGGGCGTGACCACCCCGACAATCGTGAACACCGCGACACGCATGGTGAACGACGGCCTGATCGAGCGCCGCCCCGACCCCACCGACCGTCGCCTGGTCCGCCTGTACCTGACGGACAAGGCCCGCGCCGCCCAGACTCCCATCGCCGAGGTGCGCCGGCGCCTGGCCGACCACGCGCTGGCCACGCTGACCGAGGAGGAGCGCAGGGTCATGGAGGTGGCCCTGCAGAAGATCATCGACCGGATGCAGTCCCCGCCGCTGCCCAGACCCGGCGGGCACAGTGGGTAGCCGAGGCGCCGCTTGTTGGAGCCCACGGCCCGTAAGTGCGGACCCCATCTCGGCTGATGACAGACAGTGTGCCGGTCTGCGAGTCCCGCCTTTCCGGCCTCCAGGGGCACTGGCGGGTAGGTGACCGCCGTCGAGGACTTCGCTCCACAGCTGCGCGCCGGTTCGACGCGCAGCCTCGTGGATACGGGGTCAGTTCGCGGCGCGCCAGTTCTGCCGGGTGATGAGCACGCGAGCTTCGTCGGCGAACTCGGCCTCGACCGTCACCGCGTACTGCCCGGCCTGCAGAGAACTACGCGACGTGAAGTCCCGCCTCCCGCCGGTGAGCGCATGGGCGATGGCACCGAACACGCCACCCCACAGCGCCCCGACCAGGATCGTCGTGAGCAGGACGCCAACCCAGCTCGAATTGCTGAACAGCGTGAACAGGATGCCGACGAAGAGCCCGAACCAGGCCCCACTGGCGACGCCGGCCAGCGCGGCACGACCGACGGTGAGCCTGCCGAGCACGTTCTCGACGAGGCGCAGATCGGTCCCGATGATCGCGGTCCGCTCGACCGGGAACCCGTTGTCAGACAGGTAGTCGACGGCCTGCTGCGCACCGGCATAGTCCGCGTACCGGGCGACGGTCACGGTGCTGCGCTCGAGTTCGACGAGCTCGCCGATGTTCGGATCGGGCTCGGGGGCGGGAGCGGGAGGCTCTTCCAACGGAGGGGTCGTCATGCGGGTCAGGGTAGAGATGTCCGGGACGTCCCGCCCGGTACGCAACAACGAATTGCGTACCCCGTCATCCGCCCGGCATCGATCCTTCCCCTCCGTCAACACGCGCTCACCGGGCGTGCCCGTCGGGGCACGTCCTGCCACTCGCTGATGTCGACCCGCATCCGACCGTGGCATCGTCGGGGTGAGGACTCAGGGGTACCTCCGGGCGTCACCCGAGGTCGTCGGGGCACTTCGCCGGGCAACCTTGCAGACATGACCGACATCAAGCGGCTTCGCCGATCGCGATCCGACCGGACCGTCGCCGGTGTGCTGGGCGGCATCGCCGAGTACCTGGGCACCGACCCGACGATGGTTCGCGCCGTGTTCCTCTTGTCCATCCTGCTGACCGGCGGCGTAGCCGTCCTGGCGTACCCGATCCTGTGGCTCGTCATGCCCGAGGCCCCGCCGTCCCCCGTGAGCCCAGCACCGAACGATCACCTGCCGTTCGGCGCGTGACTTGCCCGTGTTCTCGGCGTCGAACGATCACCGGCTCTGCGGCGCACCGCGCTGGTCATCTGCACCTCGACCGCATGACTTGCCCGTGTCCTCGGCGTCGAACGATCACCGGCTCTGCGGCGCACCGCGCTGGTCATCTGCACCTCAACCGCATGACTTGCCCGTGAGCTCGGCGCCGTGCGTCCGCCCGCCTTGCGGTGCGTAAGTTGCCCTCGAGCCGTGCGCAAAATGATCACTTGCCCTGCCGTTGCCGTGCCCTGCCGTGCCGTGCGGTGCGTGACTTGTCCGTGAGTCCTGCGCCGAACGATCACCTGTCCTATGGTGCGTGAGTGGCCCGTGACCCGCGCGTGACGATCCAGTCGCGGATCGTGGCGCCATCAGCGCGTCCGGTGAGTGGCATGGTGCTACTGGCACACGACGGCCCGGAGTTCGAGCGAGTCGCCGCCCTCACCACCCGGTTCCCCCACGAACACGTCGTGCTGCTGTCACCGGGCAGTCGCAACGAGTGGTACTCGGCGAATCCCGCCTACGCCGCCGCCCTCGCCCACGATGTGTTACCGAGTTTGCCGCCCGGCCCCGTCGTCGCTCTCGGCGCGAGCCTGGGCGCGCTGGCCCTGCTGCACACCGAGACGCGCTATCCGGGCAGCTTCGCCGGGCTGTTCCTGCAGTCCGGGAGCTACTTCACCGCCGAGCTCGACCCGCAGGAGTCGGGTTTTCCCTGGTACCGCCGCATCCTCGCCTTCGTCCAGCGCGCCCGCCCCGTCGGATGCCGCGTCGTCTTGACCTGCGGACGGGACGAGGAGAACCTGCTTAACAACCGGGCGATGGCGACCCGCCTCGGTGTGCCACTGCTCGAAGTGCCGGGCGGTCACTCGATGACCACCTGGCGTGACGCGCTCGATCCCCACCTGCACCGCCTCTTGCAGGAGGTCAACGATGACCACTCCGGAACCCACCGTGACCATCTCGGCATCGCCACGCCCGGCGGACGCGGCCCAGCCACCGGCAGCGGCTGACCGACCGGCGTCGCCAATGTCGGCAGCTACCCCGCTCGCGCCGTCGTTACGGGCGGCGCAGGCCGGCCCGGTAGTGGCTGACCCACCGGCGTCGCCAATGTCGGCGGCTGCCCCGCTCGCGCCATCGTTGCGAGCGGTGCCGACCGGCCCGGTAGGGGCTGACCTGTTGGTGGCCTTGTTGCCAGCGACACCAACCAGCCCGGCACCGGCTGAGCCACCAGCGGCATCGTTGCGATCGGAGGCGGCCGACCCGCTGCCGCCCGGGCAGTACGCGGTGACGGTCGAGACGGAGCTCGCCGACGAAGCTTGCGTGCTCATCGGCGGGCGGCGGGACCTCACGTCGCGTAGTTCCCTGCCGGCACTCTCGGCGGCAGTCAAAGCCGCATCGTCACCAACGACCGATGACCTGACCAACCCTCCGCTACGGCGCCAGCCGGCGGCGGTGGATGCATCCGTGTCGCCGCAGCTCGACGCCACGCTCTCTCCGTCGGTGACTTCCGCGCTCGATGGCATGCCGGCCGGGGCCGAGGCGGCGGCGAGTGCAGACGTAGCGACCCCGGCCGAGGGCGAGGCGCGGGGCGCCGTAGCGCCCAGGGCCGAGGGTGAGCCGCGGGCCGGCGTAGCGCCCACGGCCGACGGTAAGGCGCGGGCCGGCGTGTGGTCGGGTGGCGGCGTTCCGCGACAACGCGGGGTCGATGCGCTGGCGGTGGGGGAGAGCGGCGGGGCGGGAGTGCGGGAGCACCTCGTCGGGCTGCTGCTCGGGACCGAGCAGGACTGGCCGAGGGCGTACGAGACGCTTGCGGGGCGACTCGGGACGATCACGGCCGGTGACGGGAGCCGGCATCGGCTGCGGACCGAGCGGGTGACCATCGAACCGTTCAGTCTTCGTGACCGTCCGGCGCATCAGCTGGTCATCGACCGGCTCGCGTACTGGTACTACCACCCGCGCGAGTGGCTCAAGAAGATCGCGCTCATGGACGACGTGTACCTGCTCAACAGCCCGTTCACGTTTCAGTCCATGGAGAAGCACGCCGCCTACTGCGCCATGATGCGGCTTGGGCTGCATGTGCCCGAGACGGTGCTCGTGCCCTACAAGAACCCGGTCGACCATGCGAAGTGGGCGTACACCGCCGAGCGCTACAACCGCCCGTTCGACCTCGACGCGGTGGCGGAGCGGCTCGGGTACCCGCTGTTCATGAAGCCGTACGACGGCGGCGCCTGGGTCGGGGTGTCCCGCGTCGCCGACAGCGAACAGTTGCATGCCGCCTACGACCAGTCGGGCGAGCGGCTCATGCACCTGCAGCAGTCGGTCGAGAACTACGACGTGTTCACACGGTCGCTGTCCGTCGGCCCCGAGACGATGGTCATGAAGTTCCGGCCTTCGCTGCCGATGCACGAGCGGTACGAGGTCGCGCACGGGTTCCTCACCGACGAGGTGGGAGACGAGGTCGTGACGATCTCGCGGCTCGTGAACGCGTTCTTCCGCTGGGAGTTCAACTCCTGTGAGTGCCTGGTACGCGACGGTGTGGTGTATCCGATCGACTACGCCAACGCCTGCCCGGACGTAGCGCTGACAAGCCTGCACTACTACTTTCCGTGGGCGATGACGGCGCTGCTGCGCTGGTCCGCGTTCTGCGTGGTGACCGGCCGGCACGCGCGCCTGGACATGGACTCGGCGCGCTACTTCGAGATCGGCGACAACACGCCGGACTACCGAGAGAAGCTGCGCGGCTACCGGGCGCTGGCCGACGAGTACTTCGACGTCGACCGCTACCGCGAGTTCTGCGACACCGCCCTGCGGCACGTCCCCGAGCTCGTTGCGGAGTGGGTCGCCTCCGCGGAGTTCGACGACCTGCTGGTGAGCACCGTCCGCGCGACCTATCCGGGGCACGAGCACGAGCGCTTCATCGCTCACTTCCGCGGCCTCGTTGGACAGTGGCAGCGCGAGAACGGGCGGAATTGACGGTCCGCATGTGACTGGCTACCCAATGCGGGGTCAGGGCGTTTCGCTGCGTGCTTCCGTGGGCCCATCGGCCATCGGTCAGTGGCTCTGTCGTCAGAGTGCGTGACACGGTTCACGAGGTTCCTTCGCCCGAACCGGTGACGCTGCGGTCGTGCGCGTCACAATCCGTAGTTCGCGCTGGTGGGCGTGCGTAGCGTCGGTGGTGTCAATCGTTCCAATCGCTGTGAAGGAAGTCCTGCATGGGGCCGTACGAGCACCCCGCCTGGTGCGCCAGGGGACACCGCTGCAACCTCGGTGAGCACCGGGCCCATCCGGTCGTGATGCAGGTTGACGGGGTCGGCAAGGTGCTGATTACCCGGGTGCTGGGGAGCAACGGGCGGGAGCGGATGGAGGTGACGGGGTCTGCGTACCTCACCACCACTGGGCAGGCTGCAACCCGTCAGGTCGATCGGACGCTGCGCGGTTTCGCGCACGTGATGGCCACGGCCGCTGCGCGTTGAACGCTCGGTGAGGTGATCAACGCACTTCAAGGTCCGGCGTGGCTGTGTGCCGGTCAGCGGGGCCAGTCGCGCAGCCGATGGCGCAGTGCGGCGATGCGCTGCTCGTCCAGACCGTAGAAGGCGAACCGCCCGTCGTCGAGGCGGTCCAGGTAGTGGCCCGCGGCCACCACGTCGTCGAATTCCAGGGCCGGGTCCTGGCGGCGGGCCAATTCGAGCAGCGTGCCGACCGAGTATCGCTCCATCGCCGCGGCGACGTCGATGTAGTCGCGCACCTCGCGGCGGTTGATCAGCGCCGCGACCTTCGTGGCGATGAGGTCGTCCAGGTGCATCACGGGGCCGACGTCCATCATCACGGGGCTGTGCTGGCGGTCGAGGCGGGAGAGCGTCAGCCGTACCGTCTGCGTTCCGTCACCCACCGTGAACTCTCGCTGGTCGAAGCCGGCGAACAGTTCGAGCAGGTCGTCGGCTTCCTCTTCGTGGACGGTGTACCCGGCCTCGCGCAGGGCCGCGCAGACCGCGTCGGCGGCCGCCCCTGCCGCGCCGTCGGTGTCGGTGAAGAGGTCGACGTCCTCGGTCGGGCGTTCGACCAGGCCGTTCATCAGCCAGGCGAAGCCGCCGCCCAGGACGAAGCCGTGCCGCTCGGCTACGGCCAGGGCGACCCGGGCCACGTCGGTATAGAAGGGGATCACGTGGCGTCACCCGATGCGGACAGTGCCGGTCGAGCCGCCTGCGGATACCGATTGTGATGGCTAGGGCGCGGAGCGTACGCGACCGCGAGGCACCCGCTTCCCGCGTCGCGGACCTGCTGCCCGGTTGCCGCGCAGGGGGCGGTGCGGGAGGGCGACGACGGGGCGGCGGGTCGAGGGCGGAGCCGGGACGGCGAGGCCGTCGGTCGCGCCTCCGCGACGCGGTCAGGGGCGGGCGGGCGATCCTCCGCGCGTTGCGGGACGGTTGTCCGGCGCGCGCTCGCGGTGAGGTCACCAGTTGCGCGTAGCGGTGCGGTCACCGGGCGCGTAGGGGCGGTTGTCGTCGGGCGCGCGCTCACGGTGAGGTCACCAGCTGCGCGGTCACTGGGCGAGCACAATTGGGTGGCGAGGGCGGTCGTCGGGCGCGGGCTCGCGGGGAGGTCGCCGGCTGTGCGCCGCAGTGTGGTCACCGGGTGCGCAGGGCCGGGTGGCGGGCCTCCCACGCGCGGCGCACGCCCTGGGGCAGGTTCAGCTCCGGCCAGACCCGCACCAGGATCTTCTTGTTGAGGAAGCGGCGCAGCTCGTCGTGGCGGATCGCCTCGCGCAGGACGTTCTCGTACATCCACAGCAGCAGGTCGTGGTTGTCGAGGTCGAACGCGCGCTGCGGGTTCCACATCAGCCGCTGCGGCAGCTCGACGATGCCGCGCACGGGTCCGCGCAGCTCGTCGAGGGTGCGGGCGACGAGCGCAGGGCGGTGCGGGCGGGCCAGATAGGCCAGGGGTCCGCGGGCCGGCTCGTCGTGCATGGCCGAAGTGTACCTGTATTCCGCTTTCTCAGAACATCACCGCGCGTTCTGCCGCGGAATGACGACCTCGCGGAAGATGAGCTGAATCGCGGCGACCACGGGAATGGCGATGAGCGCGCCGACCACGCCCATGAGGGCCACGCCGACGAGGACCGAAATGATGGCGGCGAGGTCGGAGACCTTCACGGCGCGGCGCATCACCGTGGGATAGATGAGGTAATTCTCGACCTGCTGGTAGACGACGAAGAAGATGACGCACGCGATGCCGGCCTGCAGCGAGGTCGCGAACCCGACAATGGAGACCACGACCGCGCCGAGCGTCGCGCCGATCTGCGGGATGAGGTCGGTGATGGCGACGAGGACGGCGAGGGCGTACGGATAGGCGATCCCGAGAATGAGCAGGAACACGAACGACGAGATCCCCGCGACCACCGCGATCGCCAGCGCGCCGCCCAGGTAGGCGCCCACCTTGGCCAGGATCTCGTCGCCGAGCAGCCGCACGCGATCGCGGCGGGTCGCGGGGACGAGCTTGTAGCCGCCCTCCTTCAGGCGGTCGAAGGCGGCCATGAAGTACAGCGTGAGAATGATGACCGTCAAGATGTTGAAGACGGCCGAGAACGCGACCTGGACCCCGCCCCAGACCCCGCCCAGCGCCTTCGTGACGTTTCCGGCGGTGGCGACGCTCTTGAGCTGATCGAGCAGCTGGTAGTCGTCGTTGAGCTTGTTCAGCTGGTCGTTGCGCTGCAGATTGTCGATGTAGTGCGGCAGGTTCTCGACGAGGTCGTTGCTCTGCTGCACCAGCGGCGGAATGAGCGCCACGATGCCGCCGCACAGCACCAGCATCGCGCCGATGCCGACCGCGGCGACCGCGAGCCCGCGGGGGACGCCCCACTTCACCAGCCGTACGACTGCGGGGTTCAAACCGATGGCCAGGAACATCGCGATGAAGATGAGGATGAGGATCGAGCGGACGTTCTGAACCGCGAGATAGGCGCTGTACGCCAGCAGCAGGCCCAGCCCCGCGGTGAACCCGATGATCAGCGGCGAGCGGCGCATCGGCGGCCCTGGCTTGCCGAAGCGCGACGACTCTTCGACGATCACGACCTCCACCTCGACGTCGGGCGCGTCCTTCTTCGCGCTGTCGTCGGTTCGCTCTGCGGGCGCGGCGGGCTCCAGCACCTCGTCCTGCACTGTGAACTCCCTGGGAAGTCAGATGGTCTTGAGGCAGGGTACCGGGTGTGCGCACAGAATGACCGCTAGCGTTAGTGCATGGCTGATGTGGTGTACCCCCCGGTGATCGGGTTCGCCCGGACGATGTTCCGCGCGCTCAACATGAAGATCACGATCGAGGGCGAGGAGCACGTGCCCGCGACCGGGGGCGCCGTGATCGCCTGCAACCACATCTCGTACCTCGACTTCATCTTCTGCGGCCTGGGCGCCCGCAAGTCCAAGCGCCTGGTGCGGTTCATGGCCAAGGACTCGATCTTCCGGCACCCCATCGGTGGCCCGCTCATGCGCGGCATGCACCACATCCCGGTCGACCGCGACGCCGGCATGGCCTCCTACAAGGCGGCCCTCACCGCGCTCAAGTCCGGCGAGGTCGTCGGCGTGTTCCCCGAGGCGACGATCAGCCAGTCGTTCATGATCAAGGACCTGAAGAGCGGCGCCGCCCGGCTCGCCGCGTCCACCGGCACCCCGCTCGTGCCGATGGTGCTCTGGGGCACCCAGCGCTTCTGGACCAAGGGGCAGCCCCGTACCCTCACGAAGCGTGGCGTCGCGATCAGCATCATCATGGGTGAGCCCCTTCGCCCCGAACGGCGCGACAATCAAGACTCCGTGACCGCTGAACTACGGTCGCGGATGACGTCGATGCTGGATAAGGCGCAGCGGTCGTACCCGCAGCAGCCCGACGGCCCCGATGACACCTGGTGGCTCCCCGCGCATCTGGGCGGGACCGCACCCCTTCCTGCCGTCTACGAATCGGAGGCCCAGTGAGCCCGGCCGAACCCACCGACCTGCTCGTGCTGCTGCGCGAGCTCGAACCCGTCGTCGAGGCGAACCTCAACCGCCACCTGGCCACGGCCAAGGAGTGGTTCCCGCATGAGTACGTGCCGTGGAGCGAGGGCAGCAACTTCGACGGTGTGCTCGGCGGAGAGGCGTGGGAACCGGGCCAGTCGAAGCTGTCCGAGGTCGCCCGGATCTCCCTCGTCGTCAACCTGCTCACCGAGGACAACCTGCCCAGCTACCACCACGAGATCGCCACGGTGTTCGGCCGTGACGGAGCGTGGGGGACCTGGGTGCACCGCTGGACCGCCGAGGAGGGCCGGCACGGCATCGCGATCCGTGACTATCTGCTTGCTACGCGTGCGGTCGACCCGATCGCGCTGGAGCGGGCGCGGATGGCGCACATGGAGGGCGGCTTCCACAACTCGTACGAGGGGCTGATCGAGTCCGTCGCCTACGTGTCGTTCCAGGAGCTCGCGACCCGCGTGTCACACCGCAACACCGGCACCGTCTCCGGCGACCCGGTGTGCGAGCAGCTCCTCGCGCGCGTCGCCGCCGACGAGAACCTGCACATGATCTTCTACCGCAACCTGCTCCAGGCGGCGTTCGACCTCGCGCCCAACACCACGATGCGGGCGCTGACCAAGGTGGCGACCTCGTTCCAGATGCCCGGCCACACGATCGAGAACTTCGGGCGCAAGTCCGTGCAGATCGCCAAGGCCGGCATCTACGACCTCCGGCTGCACCACGACGACGTGCTCACGCCGGTCCTGCGGCAGGTGCGCGCGTTCGACCGGGACCTCTCCGGGGACGGTGCCGCGGCGCGGGACGAGCTCGCGACGTTCATGAATGACCTGGACACGCAGGCTGCGCGGTTCGTCGAGCGGCGCGAGGCCCAGCGGGCGCGGGCGGCCGCCGCCGTCTGATCGATTCGTCGCCGGGCTCGCCCGCCGCGCTTGGGTGCGGCGGGCGAGCCTTTTTGCGTACGGCCGTCCTTCGGCCCTGTTGATACTGCCCGCGATGGCCGCTTCTTGCCGCGGCGTGTGCTCTCCCGTGCGTGGCTTGGCCGCTGTCTCCTGATGCTGCTTTGCCGGCGAGATGGGATCGACGCACTTGTGTCGCGCCCGTCGCCGCACGGCGCCGGGGCGCCGGGGGAGTCCGGCCTGTCGAAGCGGTTGCGGCCAGCCGGCTGGTGTTCTTGTGTCAGGGCCGTTGCTCTGCCGGCTATCACGCTGCGTGGGCCGCCGCGCCCGCTCTCCCGTGGTGGTGTTGTCACTTTCGGTTGCCGTTCCCGGAGGGGTCCGTCGATGTGGGGACCGTCACGTTGCGTCGATCGAAATGATGCTCGCCGTGCTCGCGCGGCTCGTCAGGCGGGGTGCGGGCATCGAGGGCGCCGGTTGCCTTCCGTGAGCGTTGCAGTAGGCTGCGACGACCGTTCCGTGCCTCTCACTGCCCGTCTGACCGATTTCACCGGCTCTGGCGGTGCGGTGCGGGCTGCGGAATTTCACTCCCCGTATTCTTCTCGGAGGGCAGCAACGCCATGGCCAGACGCGTGATACATGAGCTGATCGACGACCTCGACGGCGGCCTCGCCGACGAGAGCCTCAGCTTCGGCCTCGACGGCGTGCAGTACACCATCGATCTGTCGGCGAAGAACGCCGCCGATCTGCGCGACGTCCTCGCGCCCTTTGTCACGGCCGCGACGAAGCTCGGCCGTGCGCCGGCGGCTCCCGTGCCGGTGCGCGGGCGCGGCGGCCGGCCGGTTCTGTCGGCCCGCGCGGAGCGGGAGCAGAACCGGGCGATCCGCGAGTGGGCGCAGAGCAAAGGGCTCGAGGTCTCCGATCGCGGCCGGATCCGCGCCGACATCGTCGAGCGGTTCCACGCCGAAGCGGGAAGCTGAACAGGGGGCGCCCAGCACGGGCGCCCCCTCTGTCCGTTCACCTCGTAGTCGGACCTCGCGTGCGCGCCCGCTCATGTCGCCGTCGTGTCCGCCCGTTCCCGCCGCCGTCGTACCTCGCATGCCCGCCCTTCGCGCCGCCGTCGCGGTCGTGCCCGCCCGTCTACGTCGCCGTCGCGGTCGTGCCCGCCCATCTACGTCGCCGTCACCGTCGTGTCGGCGCGTTCACGCCGCCGTCCTGCGGCACGTGCCCGCCCGTTCACGCCCAGTGCTCGTCGGCGCGTCCTCTCGCGACCCGGAGCATGGCCACCGAGCGCCACTGCCCCGCCACGCAGGGCACACCTCCCGCGCGGCCCCCGGTCGCCCAGTGCTGCGCAAGGGCGCTGCGGTCGCGTGGAGCTGTTTGCGGCCGCAGCGCCCGAAACGACGTGCGCGGTGTGGTCCCGTCCGGCTCGTCCCGCCCGCGTCTGGCTTACGGGCACCCGTTCCGCCCCAGTGCGGCTTGCGCGGTCCTGCTCGTCGCGCCACCGTGCGGCTTGCGCAGTTCTACCCGTCGTCCTGTTCGCACGGTTATCCCGTCTCGTTCGGCTTATGCGGTCCGATCCGTGCCGCCCGCCGGGGCGTCGACCACGAACCGCAGCCGCGACAGGGTCACGAACGCGAGGCCCGCCAGCAGCAGGCACAGGCCGAACATCGCGATGCTGGCAATCGGATCGCCCGTCACGGCGAGGCTTCCGGTGGTGTCGCTCGCGCTCGCGTAACCGTCCGTCGTCCCGCCGTGACCGGCCGGCTCGGCGGGGTGGGCCGGCACGCCGCCCGCGTGCTCGGTGATGTCCACACCCAGCGTGAGGTACCGCGGGGTGCCCGTGCTGTCCACGCCCGAGGCGACCAGCGTGTGCGAACCCGTGTACCCGGCCGGAACCGTCACCGAGACGCTGAACGCGCCGCTGCCGTCGGTCGTCGTCGTGGCCAGCGTCTGCGGCGCCGAGTAGATGACCACCGTGATCGTCGTGTGCGGCGCGTACCCGGTGCCGCTGAGCGTGATCGACTCGCCCGGGGCCACGTCGGTGCCGCTGGAGCTGTCCACGTGCCCGGCGCTCGGCGGCACGTCGGCCGGCAGCGTCAGGGCCGCCGGGGTCGCGGCCGTCGCCGGCGCCCACTGGGAGTCGCGGCCGTACTGGCCGAGGGCCTGGACGGTGACGCTGTACTCGGTGCCGGCCGTCAGCCCGGTGATGAGGCAGCCGGTCGCGGTCGCCGCGGCGTCGCAGGTCTTCGTGTCACCGTGCGCAGTGGCCGTCGCCCGGAACTTCGCGACACCCGAACCCGGGTCGCCCGCCGTCCAGCCCACCCAGATCGACTCCGCCTTCGCCGTCGCGGTCACATTGCCCGGGACGTCCGGGGCCTTGCTGGGGGTCCCCGCCGTGGCCGACGCCCAGTCCGAGGTGCCGGAGTTGCCGCTGCCGACCGCCGCGACCTGCGCCGTGTACGGCGTGCCGTTGGCCAGGCCCGTGATCGTGCACTGATGCTGGGTGGCGTCGACCGGCCCGCACGTGAGCGTGTGGTCCTCGGCCGTCCACACCGTGTAACCGTCGATGCCCGAGCCCTGGTTCACCGGCGCCGTCCACTGCACCAGCAGCGAGCCGTCACCCGGCGTCACCGTCACGCCCGTCGGCGCGTCCGGCGGCCCGGCCACCACGATCGCCGGGGAGGCCGCCGACCAGGCGGAGTCGCCGCTGGAGCTGATGCCCTTGGCCTGGACGCGGAAGGTGTACCCGGTGCCGCCCGGCGTCAGGTTGCCGATGTCGCAGTAGGTGCTGCCGCCGTCGTGGGTATCGCAGGTCACGCCCGCGTCCTCGACCGCCACCGCCACGTACTTCGAGATGCCGGCCCGCGTCTGCGCCGGGGCCGTCCAGCTGACCCGCAGCGTGTTCGCCCCGTTCTGGACGGCCATCACGTTCGTCGGCGCGTCGGGAGCGCCCGGCGTGACCGGGTCCGAGGACGCGCTCGGGTCCGAGTCGCCGCTCTGGTCCGATCCGACCGCCGTCACCTTGAAGCTGTAGGCCGTGTCGGCGCTGAGCGTGTCGACCAGGCAGTGCAGCGTGCTCGAGTTGGTGGTGCTGCAGCCCTTCGACGCGTCCTGGTCCGACACCACTACGTAGTGGTCGATCGCGCTGCTCGCCGAGGACGACGCCGTCCACGACACGACCAGTGACGTCGGCGATGCGCCCATGGCGTGGACCCCGGTCGGTGCCGCGGGCGGCCCGACGGTGACCGTGTTGCCCGAGGTGACCTCGCTGGACGGCTCGCTCGCGTCCGCCGAGCCGTACGCGAGGACACCCGCCGTGTACGAGCCGCCCGACAGGATGCCGTTGACGATGTCGCAGGTCGTCACGCCCGGATCGTTGCTGGTGCAGTTGCCGACGGCGTTGCCGTTCGAGTCGTACGCGGTCGCCAGGTAGTGATTGACGTTCTCGCCCGAGTGGGTCCACGTGACCCGGATGCCGGACCCGAGCGGCTCCACGTGCACGCCGGAGGGTGGCGCGGGGATGGCCTCGATCCGGCCTCCGAAGCCGGGCGCGGAGACGCCGGGCACGTACACGCCGGTGCCCGGCGCGGCCGGCGCGGCGCCGCCGTCGGCGGCCCCGGGCTGGTCACCGGTCGCGAGCCGGTCGCTGTCGCGGCCTGCACCGCCGCCGCGCCCGAGCGCGTCGAGGGTCTCGCTCACCGCGCCGTCACCGCCGGTTGCCGCGAGCAAGCCCGCGATGACGCTGGGTATCGCCCGGAGCGCGTCGCCATCCCGCCCGGCACCGCGCTTGTCGGTGCCGAGTGCGTCACTGTTCGTGTCGGCGTACGGTCGTCCGTTCGCGGCGGCCTGCGCCTGCGTCTGTGCCCACGCGCGCGCCTGAGCCTGAGCACGGGCCTGCGCCTGCGCCGCGGCGGCCGCCTGGTCGCCCCGGCTGCCGGCCCACCCGTTCGCGCCGCCGGCCCCGGAAGTCCCGGCAGCGCCGTTGACGCCTCCAGCGGCGCCGGTCCCGAGAGTTCCATTGACGCCGGCGGCCGCACTGGTCCCATTCGCACCGAGAGCACCATTCGCCGCGCCGGAGCCGTTGACGCCGACCGCCGTGCCAGTCCCATTGGTGCCGCGAGCGCCGCTCGTCCCGGTGGTGCCAGTGGCGCCGTTGGCCCCCGAAGCGCCGGTAGATCCGTTGGGTACGTAGTCCGCGTACGCACCGTTACCCGCACCAAAAGCGCCCGCGCTGCCGGTGGGGTGGTTGCTGTTCGGCGCTGACGTGCCGGAGGCGCCGTTCGCGTTCGATCCCACACCGGCCGGATTCGCGCCGTTACTCGTTGTGTGGGTGCCATTGCCGACCGTGGTGCCGCCGGCGGACGAACCACCGGCTGTCGCGCCGTTACCGGCCGTGGTCGCATCCGCACCACCGTTCCTTGCGGTGCTGCTGCCCGAGCTGGCGTTGCCGGACGCGGTGCCGGCGGCCCCGGCGTTGCCGGACGCAGTGCCGGCAGCCCCGGCGTTGCGTGAGGTGGTGCCGGCGGCCCCGCCATTGCCGGACCCGGTGCCAGTCACCCCCGCATTGCCCGTCCCCGCAGTGCCGGAAGCGGCGTTGCCCGAGGTGGCGTTGCCGGTGCGCGCGTTACCCGAGGTCAAGTCGCCCTGCCGGCCCCAGCCACCGTTCGTGTCCTTGTCGCCCTGCTGTCCCCAGCCGTCCGACTTGCTGTCCGTGGTGGCGTTTGCGCACTCGGTGCTCGTCCGGGCCGTTCGGCCTGCGGCGTTCTGGTCCTTGCGCTGCGTGTCGTCGATCTTGCAGCGGGTGGCGTCGCTCGAGGCGGTGCGTGCGGACGAGGTGCGCTTCCCGGCGGCGGAGCCGCCCTCGCTCGAGGCGGTGGAACGGGCGTCGTCGGCGACGTAGTCGGGCCGCTCGACTGGGGCGCCGCTGGAGCCGGATGCGCCGCTGGAGCCGGATGCGCCGCTGGAGCCGGATGCGCCGCTCGAGCCGGACGCGCCGGACGAACGGGCCGTGGCCGAGGAGTCGGCCGCGCCCGAAGAGGACGTGCCGGTTGCCCGGCGCGTTCCGGCGGGCTTGCCGGTCGAGGACTTGGCGGTGGTCGAGGGCTTACCCGCTGTCGATGTACCGCGGTGGGCGGCGGAGCCGGGGGAGTTGGCGCCGTGGGTCGCCGAGGCGTCACCCGCTGTGCCGGAGCCGGTCGCGTTGAGGCCGTTTCCGTTGGCCATTGCCGCGAACGCAGGACCCGCCGTGCTGCCGAACACGACGACGCCGGCCGTCAATGCGGCTAGGCCCGCCTTCATCGACCGGCGTGTGACCCGCGGCCGGCGTTTGGGCCTCGGCTTCAACCTGGACTGCGCAGCCATCCCGTACTCCGTTTCAGAGCGACCGCGCCCAAAACCGAACGCGACCAACGAACGCGAACACGTCTCGCAATCTAGCCATCACGTACAGTGAAGATCCTTGGAATGCTGATTCCGCGCCCGGAGAACCAGTTGTGCGGGGAGGTGCGTGACCGGCCGACGGTGGCCGAAAGCCCCGAACCGGGTCAGGAGGTCGGCAATGGGGCGGCAGGACGGGGGCCCTCGAGCGGACCGAGCGGACCGAGCGGACCGCGGAGAGCGAGCAGACCGCGGAGCGCGAGCGGACCGAGCGGGCTGCGAAGAGCGAGCGGGCCGCGAAGAGCGAGAAGAGTGCGAAGAGCGAGAAGAGCGCGAAGAGCGAGAAGAGCGCGAGCAGCGAGTACGGAGAAGAGCGAGAGGGAGACACAAAGGGCAGGCCGGCGACGGGCGGTGCGCGTCCGAAGCGGGGGAGGGGTCGGGTGCGGGACGGTTGCCTGCCGGGTACGCCGCTCAGTTCGCCCAGCTCGGACCCGATCAGTGCGGCACGCGACGCGACGCAGGTGCACAGGATCGGGGGGCGCACGATGGCGAGCTGGCCGAACAGCCTGCTCCGGGCCGCCGCGCCCACGCGCGGGTACGCCTTGCTGTGCGGTACCGCGGCCGCAGTCACCGCCGTGTTGTTCGTCGTCTTCGTCACGGGGGCCGGCGGGAACCTCGTGGGGCAGAACGTCTCCAACATCGCGCTGTTCCTCGCCGCCCTGGCCGCGGGGGGTGCCTGCCTCGTGCGCGCCTGGCGGGAGGCCCGCGGGCACGGGAGCCGTCGCGTGCGGTGGGCCTGGGCGCTCACCGGGGCCGGGTCGGTGTCGTGGGGGGTCGGGCAGGCGTTCTGCATCTGGTACGAGACCGTCCTCGGCACGGACGTCCCGTTCCCGTCGCTCGCCGATGCCGGGTACTTCTGGATGATGCCGTTCACCGCGGCCGGCCTCCTGCTGCTCCCGGTGAGCCGCCAGAGCCTCGCCCAGCAGGTGCGCAGCATCCTCGACGGGCTCATGATCGCCGTGTCGCTGCTGCTCATCACCTGGGTGCTGATTCTGGGACCGCTGGTGCGGCAGGGGGCGGACAGCCGGCTCGGGCTGCTGGTCACGCTGTGGTACCCGGGCGGCGACGTCGTCGTGCTCACCATCGTGCTGTTCATGGTCGCGCGGCTGCGGCGGGGCGGGCGGCGGCCGTTGTCGCTGCCGCTGGTCGGGGCCGGGCTGGCCGCGTTCACCGTCTCGGACTCGGGGTACGCGTACCTGACGCTGCTGGACTCGTACGGCAGCGGCAACGTCCTCGACCTGGGCTGGTTCAGCGGCTTCGCCCTGATCTTCCTCGCGGCTCGGCGGCCCGAACCCGCGTACACCGAGCAGGACGAGCACGCGCTGACCCAGCCGCTCGGCGTGATGCTGCCGTACCTGGCCGTGGTCGGCGCCCTGCTCACGAGCACGTTCGAGGTGCTGCGCCACGGCGCGCACGACATGTTCGTGTCGTGGAGCCGTTCGGCGATCATCCTGCTCATCGTGGGCCGGCAGCTGCTCACGCTGCTCGAGAACCGCTCCCTGACCCGCGGGCTCGAGGCGCGCGTCGAGGAGCGCACCGCCGAGCTGCGCGCGAGCGAGCAGCGGTTCGAGGCGCTGGTGCAGCACAGCTCCGACGTCGTGACCGTCATCGACGCCGAGGGCGTGGTGACGTACCAGAGCGAGTCCATCAGCCGCGTGTTCGGCTACGACCCGTCGTACTTCTCCGGGATCACGCTGACCGAGCGCATGCTCTCGGAGGCGGCGCCGGTGCTGGTGGCCGCGATCGAGGCCATCTCCGGCACCGCCTACGCCACGCGGGTCGTCGAGGTGCCGATGCTGCACGCCGACGGTCACCGCTGCCTCGCCGAGGTGACCCTGACCAACCTGCTCGAGGACCCCAGCGTGCGCGGCATCGTGCTGAACTCGCGCGACATCAGCGAGCGCAAGGAGCTCGAGGACCAGCTCGTGCACGAGGCCTTCCACGACGGCCTGACGAAGCTCGCGAACCGGGCCCTGTTCAAGGACCGCCTCGAGGTCGCCCTGCGCCGCCGCGAGGACGTCGCCATCCTCTTCCTGGACCTCGACGGCTTCAAGGAGGTCAACGACAGCCTCGGCCACGCCGCCGGGGACGTGCTGCTCATGCAGGTCGCGATGCGCCTCGGCGAGGCGGTGCGCGACGGCGACACCGTGGCGCGTTTCGGCGGCGACGAGTTCGCCGTGCTCATCGACGCCGTGGCCGCGCCCGAGGACGCCGACGAGCTCGCGAACCGGATCATCGCCGCGCTCGACGAGCCCTTCGTCATCGAGAACCAGGAGATCCACGTCCAGGGCAGCATCGGCATCGCGCTGACCGGCCCGGACGCCCGCGACGCCGACCAGCTCATGCGCAACGCCGACCTCGCGATGTACCGTGCGAAGTCCGCGGGCTCGGGCCAGTTCGCGCGCTACGACCCGCAGATGCACACCGGCCTGGTCGAGCGCCTGCAGCTCGCCGCCGACCTGCGGCGCGCCCTGGAGAACGGCGACGAGCTCGAGCTGCACTACCAGCCCACGATCGAGCTGCGCACCGGCACCATCGTCGGCTTCGAGGCCCTCGTGCGCTGGCGGCACCCGCTGCGCGGCATGATCAGCCCGGCCGACTTCATCCCGCTCGCCGAGTCCACCGGCCTCATCCGCCCGCTCGGGCAGTGGGTCCTGGCCGAGGCGAGCCGCCAGGCGGTCGCGTGGGGCGCGGCCGACCCCGCGCGCGAGCTGACGATGGCCGTGAACGTCTCCGGCGTCCAGTTCGACCAGCCCGACCTGCCCGAGATCGTCGCGCAGGTCCTGGCCACGACGGGCCTGCCGGCCGAACGCCTGTGCCTGGAGATGACCGAGAGCGTGCTGATGACCGACACCGAGGAGAACCTCGCGGTCCTGCTGAGCCTCAAGGACATCGGCGTACGCCTGGCCATCGACGACTTCGGCACCGGCTACTCCTCCCTGGCCTACCTGCGCCGCTTCCCGGTCGACACGCTCAAGATCGACCGCTCGTTCGTCGAACGCCTCAGCGGCACCACCCCCGACGCGGCCCTGGCCCGCACGATCGTCCAGCTCGGCCAGAGCCTGGGCATGTCGACCGTGGCCGAGGGGATCGAGGAGTACGCGCAGTTCCTCGCGCTGCGCCGGATGGGCTGCGACCTGGCCCAGGGCTACTACTTCTCGCGCCCCCTGCCCGCCGCCGAGGCCGGCCTGCTCCTGAAGGACAAAGCGGCACTGGCCGCCTGAAAAAGCCACAAGCCCATGGCTCGGGCCGCGTCACCGGCGGACCGTCGCTCCCGCCAGGCACCGTTCGGCCGTGGCCGGCCTCTCTGTCAGGTCCGCGGTGCCAAGAACAGGCGCTCGACTCCAACCAGCACCGAACAGCGCGACCGGATATGTCGGGCGCTCCGCGCCACGACATATCCGACATTTCGGATATGCACGGATCGGCGAGAGGTGGCCCGAAGCGGCGGCCCGGAACGGCGAGCCGAGGTGCCGGATCGATGGCGAGGCGAGGGGCCGGGTCGAGGGCGGAGCCGGGGCGGCACATCGGCGGCGAGGCGGCGGGTCCGTGGCGAGGCGCAGCGGTGGGCCGAGGTCGGACGCCGAAGCGGCGGCTCGAGGCCGCCGCCCCCGCCCGCGCCGTCGGCGAGCCGAAGCGACCGTCCGGCAACCGGCGGCGAACCCCGAGCGCTCCGCCCGGCCCCGACCCTGGTTGCTGCACCCGACGACCGACCGCGTAAGGAGCCCGCTTCGATGACGGCCGCCCTCGCCGACCAGGCCCGCCTCGACCTGCCCGCGCACTGGCCCGCCGCGCTCGGCCCGCGGGCGCTCGCCGCGATCGACGCGCCGACCCCGCTGCTGGCCGTGGACCTGTCGACGGTCGCCGCCCGCTACACCGCGTTCACCGCGGCCATCCCGGGCGTGAGCACCTTCTACGCGATGAAGTGCAACTCCGCCGAGGACGTGCTGGGCACCCTGGCCGCGCTCGGCTCCAGCTTCGAGGTCGCCTCCGTCGGCGAGCTGCGCATGCTCCAGGAGATCGGCATCGACCCCGCCGAGGTGCTCTACAGCAACCCGATCAAGCCCCCGCACGCGATCGCCGAGGCCCGCCGCGCCGGGCTGTGGCGGTTCAGCTTCGACTCCGAGGGCGAGCTGCACAAGCTCGCCCAGCACGCGCCCGGCGCCGCCGTGTACATCCGGCTGCGCGTGGACGACTCGACCAGCCTCTTCCCGCTGTCGCGCAAGTTCGGCGCCGAGGCCCACGAGGCCCGCGCGCTCATGCTGCTGGCCCGGGAGCTGGGTCTGCGGCCGTACGGCATCACCTTCCACGTCGGCTCCCAGTGCGCCACCACGAGCGCGTGGCGCCAGGCGATCGCCGCCGCCGGGCGCCTCATGGCCGCCCTGGAACAGGACGGCGTCCACCTGGAGATGCTCGACCTCGGCGGCGGCTTCCCGTCCCGCTACGTCGAGCGCGTCCCGCCCCTGGACCAGATCGCCGGCACGATCAACGCGGCGCTCGAGGAGCTGCTGCCCTACCGCCCGGCCCTGCTGGCCGCCGAGCCCGGCCGGCACCTGGTCGCCGAGAGCGCCGTCATGGTCACCACGGTCCTGGGCCGCGAGGTGCGGGCGGGGGAGAACTGGCTGTACGTCGACGTCGGCGCCTACAACGGCATGATGGAGACCCAGCAGACCGTGCAGCAGTGGCGCTTCCCGCTGTGGACGTCGCGCGCCGACCACGCGCTGGTGGCGCACCTGCCCTTCACGGTGACCGGCCCGTCGTGCGACAGCTCCGACACCATGTTCTACGGCGTGAACCTCCCCTCGACGATCGAGGTCGGCGACCGCCTGTACATCGGCTCCGCGGGCGCCTACACGCTGAGCTACGCGAGCCACTTCAACGGCTTCGCCCCGCCCGAGCCCGTCTTCGTCGGCGGCCCGGCCGCGACGAACGAGCCGGTCCAGCGTGCCCCCGAGGCCCCGCCGGAGCCGGTCTTCGTCGGCGGCCCGGCCGCGACGAACGAGCCGGTCAAGCGCACCCCGCACCCGGCCCAGCACGCGCACCCGGGCCTCGCGCAGATCGGCCGCGCCCACACCGCCGCCGCGACCGAGGCCCCGGCGGGCCCGAACTGATGGCCGCGACCGATGCGGCCGCCCCGCACCGGTCGCGCCACCGCGCCGAGCTGACGGGCGGCCGGCGCCGCGCCGGGCGGCTGCGCGAGCTGCTCGTCTCCGGCGTGGTCGACTCGTTCGGCCTGTCGCTGGGCTGGACCCTGTTCAACCTCATCGCGACCGAGCGCGGCGGCCTCGCCATGGCCGCCGTGTTCAACTCGGCGATGCTGCTCGGCGTCGTGCTGTCGGCCCCGATCACCGGCTGGCTGGCCCGGCACCTGCACGGCCGCACGCTGCTGCTGCTCGCCGGCTGCACCGAGGCCGTCCTGCGCATCGGCCTGCTCGCCGCCCTGCTCAAGGGCGCGAACCCGGCGCTCGTCGCGGTGGGCGTGACGGTGATGCACGTGGCCGCGTTCGCGGGCTTCGCCGCGATGCGCGCCGAGGTCGCGGCCGTCGACGCGCGGCCCCGGGCGATGACCCGCTACGCCCTGTCGATCGCCGCGGTCGAGGCGGCCGGGGCGGGTGTCGCCGCGCTGCTGCCGATGCACCGGTGGTCGCTGGCCGCGGTCTTCGCGGTGTACGGCCTCAGTCTCCTGCCGACGATGCTCACCGCCCGCCGTGCGCGCACCGCCCGGCTGGTCCGCCCGCCGGCCCCGGCCGCCTACGCCACCCGGGTCGAGCGGCGCCGCGCCGAGACCGAGGCCCGCGGCGTGCGCATCCCGCTGCCGGTCCTCGCGGCCGGCGGCGGCGTCATGCTGCTGTCCGCAGGCCCGACCCTGCTCTCGGTGGCCCTGGCGACCGAGCTGCACGGCCAGCACGCGGTCGCGGGCGCCGCGGCCGCGTTCAGCGCGGGCTGCCTGCTGTCGTCGTGGGCCGTGGACCGCGTCGGCCGGCTGCGCCTGCCCGCGGCCGTGGTCTGGCCCCTGTGGGGCGTCGGGATGCTGATCGGCTGGCTGCTCGCCCCGGCCCACCTGACCGGCCTGTTCCTGGCCCAGTTCCTGTCCGGCCTGAGCATGACCGCGTTCGAGGGCGGGATGGACGCGCGCCTGGCCCAGGCCGCCCGCCCCGGCACGGTGACGACGGTCCTGGCCTGGAGCGCCTCGACACGGGCCCTGGGCAGCGCGATCGCGGTGCGGACCCTGCCGGCCCTGGTCGCGGCCCCGGCCGTGGGGACCGTCGCCGGCGCGGCGGCAGCGGTGCTGTCCCTGGTCTCCCTCGGCGCGCTGGCCCGCTCACGCGCCCGGGAGCGGGTCGCGGCGGCAAGGGGCTAGGCGGCGAGGGGCTAGGCGGAGTCGAGGGGGTCGGCGAAGAGGGGCTCGAAGGCCAGCTCGGCCGCGCCGATGAGGGCCGCGTCCTGGCCCAGCTGCGGCGTGCGCAGGCGGACGTGCTCCCGGCACGCCGGCAGGCCGTTGCGGTTCAGGCGCGAGCGCACCTGCGCGGCCGAGGCCAGGTACACCTCGCGCAGGGTGCCGCCGAAGATGACCATCTCCGGGTTGAAGATGTTCACCAGGTTCGCCACGCCGAAGCCCAGCCAGTCGCCGACCTGGCGCATGGCCGCCTGCGCGGTGTTGTCGCCGCGCGAGGCCGCGTCGACCACCGCCAGGATGCCCTCGCGCCCCGCCGTCGCGCTGCGCCCGGCCGCCGAGAGCAGGGCGTGCTCGCCGATCTCGGTCTCCCAGCAGCCGCGGGAGCCGCAGCTGCACGCCTTGCCGTTGGGGTTCACGACCATGTGGCCGACCTCGCCGCCGTAGCCGCCGTGGCCGGTCACCGGGCGCCCGGCCGCGATGATGCCGCCGCCGATGCCCGCGTCGCCGTAGAGGTACACGAGGTTGTCGCAGCCCGCCGCCGCGCCTCGGGTGTGCTCGGCCAGGGCGGCCAGGTCGGCGTTGTTGCGCACGGCGACCGCCCGGCCGTCGCCGACCAGGTCGCGCAGCGCCTCGCCGAGGGGCTGGTCGGCCCAGCCGAGCTGCGGGCCGAGCCGGACGAAACCGTCGTCGCGGCGCACCATGGCCGAGACCGCCGCGCCGCTGCCGATGAGCCGGGCGCCGGCCGGGGCGGTGTGCCGCATCTTGCGCACGAAGTCGGCGATGGGGGCGACGGCCGTGGCGGCGTCGTGCTCGCCGCGCGGGCGGGCGGCCTCGAAGCGGTCCAGGACGGAGCCGCCGAGGCCGACGCGGGCGGCGACGATGCGGTCGACCTCGACGGCGAAGGCGAAGACGTACACCTTCTCGGACTCCGGCCGCACCACGAGCGACGGGCGGCCGGCCCGGCCGCGCTGCTCCCGCGGTACCCCTTCACTGACGAGACCCGCGGCCGCGAGGTCCGCGGTCAGCGCGCCGATCGTGCTGCGGTTGAGGCCCAGGCTCGCCGTGAGGTCGGCGCGGGACATCGCGCCGTGGAGGTGCACGGAGCGCAGGAGCGCTCCGAGGTTGCTCCGCCGGATCTCCTCCTGGCTGGGGCCAACGCGCATGCTCGGCTTTCTTCGGTCGGGGTCGCGGTATGCAGACTAGTGGCCGATTGACGGCGCCCGGTCAGCGCAGTCCCGCCGCGGCCGCCCGCCGGCGGGTGACCGCGTCGATGCCGGCGGCGAGCAGCAGCACGACACCGGTGACGACGTACTTCGTGCCGGGGCTGAACTCCATGAGGCCCATCCCGTTCTCGATGACCGCCACGACCGCCCCGCCGAGCACCGCGTTGAGCACCCGGCCCTTGCCGCCGAAGAGGCTCGTGCCGCCGATGACCGCGGCGCCGACGGCGTAGAGCAGCACGTTGCTGCCGCCGGTGTTCGGGTTGACCGAGGCGTCCCGGGACGCGGCCACGATCCCGCCGACGGCGGCCATCGTCGAGCAGATCACGAACACGGCGATGCGGATCGCGTCGACGTGGATGCCGGCCCGCCGCGACGCCTCCCGGTTGCCGCCGACGGCGTACACGTGCCGGCCGAACGCGGTGCGGTTCAGCACGAACGTGCACAGCCACAGCAGCAGCCCCAGGAGCGCCACCACCATCGGCACGCCCCGCTGGGAGATGGCGTCGTTCTTCGAGCGCTCCAGGTTCAGCGTCCACACCGCGGCGCCGAGCAGGACGGCCACGGTCACCACCCGCAGCGCGATCACCGAGCGGGGGTCGGCGGCGAGCCCGTGACGGACGCGGCTGTACCGCCGCCAGAGGTGCAGCGCGAGCGTCCCGGCGATGGTGACGCCGTAGAGCACCCAGCCCTGCAGCGGCGTGAACCGCCCGTCGAAGTTGATCTTCTTGATCGTCGGGTCGTCGACGGCGACGATCGTGCCGCCCTTCATGAGCAGCAGCACGGCGCCCTGGAAGGCCAGGAACGCGGCCAGGGTCACCACGAACGACGGGATGCCCAGCTTGGCCACGAGCAGCCCGATCACCAGCCCGATCGCCGCGCCGGTCGCGATCGCGCCGAGCACCGCGACGTACCACGGCAGCCCGAAGTTCGTGAGCAGCACCGCGAGCACCGAGGCGCACACCCCGGAGGCGAACCCGGCGGACAGGTCGATCTCGCCCAGCAGGAGCACGAAGACGAGCCCCATCGCGATGACGGTGACCGCGGCGCCCTGGTGCAGCAGGTTCGCGAGGTTCCCGGCGGTCACGAACTCGGGCCGGGCCACCGAGAACGCCACGACGAGCGTCAGCAGCCCGAGGACCGCCGGCAGCGCCCCCATGTTCCCGCCCCGCACCCGCGCGAGGTAGTCGCGGGTGTAGGCGCCGAGCCCGGACGACGGGTGCTCGCCGGAGCGCTCCTGGGCGTCGAGCATCGACACGCTCATACCGTCGCTCCTTGCCCGCGCAGGCCCAGCTCGCCGCTGCGGCCGGTGGTGATGAGCTCGACGACCTGGGAGTGGGTGACGTCGGTGGCCCGGACCTGGGCCGCCATCTGCCCCAGGTAGAGCGCCGCGATCCGGTCGGCGACCGCGAACACGTCGTTCATGTTGTGCGAGATGAGCACGACCGCGAGGCCGTTGTCGGCCAGCCGGCGCACGAGCTCGAGGACCTGGGCGGTCTGCGCCACGCCGAGGGCCGCGTTGGGCTCGTCGAGGATGACGATCCGGTTGTTCCACAGCACGGCCTTGGCGATGGCGACCGTCTGCCGCTGCCCGCCGGAGAGGCTCGACACCGGCTGGCGGACCGACGCCACCGTGCGCACCGACAGGCTCGCGAGCGTCTCGGCGGCCCGCTGCTCCATGGTGATGTCGTCCAGCACGAGGCCGCGGCGGATCTCCCGGCCGAGGAACATGTTCTGCACGATGTCGAGGTTGTCGCACAGGGCCAGGTCCTGGTACACGATCTCGACCCCGAGCGCGGCGGCGTCACGGGGGCCGTGCACCGAGACCGGGCGGCCCTCGTACAGGTACTCCCCGGCGTCGATCGAGTAGATCCCGCCGACGCACTTGACCAGCGTCGACTTGCCGGCGCCGTTGTCGCCGACGAGGGCGGTGACCTGCCCGGCGTACACCTGGAAATCCACGTCACGCAGCACCTGGACGGGTCCGAAGCTCTTGCTGAGCCCCCGGATCTCCAGCAGGGGTGTTTCGGCCACAGTGCTCCCTAAAACGGTGCTCCCCAGGTGAGATCGGTACCTTACTTGATACCCGCTGCCGCGCATTTCGCGGCGAAGTCCGGCGTACACACGTCCGCCGCCGGCACATAGCCGTCGTCGATCACGTCCCGGACGTTGTCCCTGGTGATCGCCTTGGGATCGAGCAGGATCGCGTCGACGTCACGCTTGCCGACCCGGTCGTACACCTTCGTCGTGGTGACACCCGTCTCACCCTTGGCCAGCGCGATCGCCAGTTTCGCGGCCGCGGCCGCCTCCCGGCGCACGTCCTTGTAGACCGTCATGCACTGGTCGCCGTTGAGGATGTTCTGCAGCCCCTGCGCGGTGGCGTCCTGCCCGGTGACCGGGATGTGGCCGTTGAGGCCCTGCTTCTTGAGCACGTTGATGGCGGCGTTGGCCACGCCGTCGTTGGCCGCGATGACCCCGCCGATGTTCGGCTGGGCGGTCATCATCTGCTCGAACGTGGTCCCGGCGCGGGTGTTGTCCCACTCCTCGATCCACTGGTCGGGGCCCTTCACGTATTCGCCCGAGGCGAACTTCGGCGCGAGGACGGCGTCGTAGCCGTCCTTGAACAGCGTCGAGTTGTTGTCGGTCTGGGAGCCGTTGAGCTCAGCGATGACCGGCCGGGTGGCCTTGGCCTCCTCGAGGCAGCGGACGAGCCCCTGACCCTGCAGGGTGCCGACGGCGGTGTTGTCGAACGACACGTAGTACCGCGCCGACCCGCCCAGCGTCATCCGGTCGTAGTCGATCGTGGCCACGCCGGCGTTGCGGGCCTTGTCCAGCACGGCCTTGCCGGTGCCGGAGTCCAGGTTCACGATCATGAGCACGTCGACGCCCTGGGTCATCATCTGCTCGGCCAGGGTGGTGAAGGCGCTCTTGTCGTTCTGCGCGTTCTGGATCTCGTAGTCGACGCCGGCGGCCTTGAACGCGGCGGCCAGGTACTTGCGGTCGGCGGTCTCCCACCGAGCCGAGGACTTGCTGTCGGGCAGGATGACCCCGATGCGCGGCCTGTCGGCCTTCCCGCCGCTGCCGGACACGTTGGCGGTGCAGGCGGCCGTCCCGCTCACGGCCAGGGCGCCGGCGGCCAGCAGGGACAGGATCCCTCTGCGCATTGCTCGGGTCCTTTCGGCTGATTGGTGTGTCGGGCAACGTATGGCGTGCCGTTCACCGTGACCAGTCGCGGCCCGTAACAATTGCGCAATACATTGTGCGCTACCCCGCCGCGAGGGCGTGCACCGCTCCCGCCCGGGTGCCGAAATACAGTGAACCCTTCCAGACCGCCGGCGTCGACTCGATACACCCGCCGATCTTGGACTCCCACAGCGGCTTGGGCGCCGCGTGCGTGCCGGACACGTCGTAGGCGTGCATGACGCCGGTGCAGTCGCCGATGAACAGCGTATCGTCCACGACCACGGGCGACTGCCAGGTCTCCCCGCCGGGCAGGTGGATCCGCCACCGCACCGCGCCGGTGGCCCGGTCCAGGCCGAGCACGTCGCCGCCGGCCGTGTCGTAGATCGCGATGTCGCGGTAGAGCGCGGGCGTGCCCCAGATGCCGCCGGGGCGCTTATCGGTGTCCTTGACCGCCCAGACGACCGGGTCGGCGGGCTTGGCCGGGTCGAGCTTGAGCATCTGCCCGATCTCCTTGCTGCGGGCATTGCCCTTCTCGTACTCCGAGCCGACGTAGAGGAACCCGTCGGCGTCCACGACGATCGACGCGTCGGTGTCGTCGCCGGTCCAGAAGCGGAAGGTGCGGGTCGGCTCCCGGCCCGCCTTCAGCCCGGACAGGTCCCAGCCCTGCACGAGGCCGCCGGAGTTGGCGAAGTACACCGTGTCGCGGTACACGGCCACGGAGTTCTCGATGGACACGTTGTTGTCGCCGGCGTCCTTGAGCTCCTGCTCGTCCCAGCCGGGCGTGTGCCACACGAGCTGCGGCGCGACGGTCACCTTGCCGTCGGGGCCGTACCCGCGGTTGAGCTTCACGACGTGGAACTGGCTGTTCTCCCCGCCCTCGAGCAGGTAGTCGTCGATGATGAGCCCGGCGCCGTCCCAGTCGTCGTTCCACAGCGTCGGCTTCACCGCGTCGGCGGCGAGCTTCCACAGCTCGGTCGGCGTGCCGCGGTCGGTGGCGATGACCCGGTAGAAGCCGTCGCGGGAGCCGGAGTAGACCAGCGGGTAGCCGTCGGGGTCGACGGTGACGCTGCCCTTGATGATGTCGCCGGTCTTGAAGTCGGGCAGGATGCGCTCACCGGTGGCCGCGTCGAGGAAGTGGATGCTGCGGTCGTAGGCGCCGAACACCACCCAGGTCCGGCCGTCGCGCTCGAACACGGCGGGCTGGCCGGTCCAGCCAGTGCCGCACCACTCGCGGGTCTCGCCCTTGTCCGACGACATCGCGCACAGGCCGCCGCTCTTGGGGAACTGCCAGCGCTGGGCCGGGGTCGTGCGGGGCACCGGCCCCTGGCCGTAGTAGGTGCGGGTCGGGTTGCCGCGGAAGGTCAGCAGGCCCGGGACCTTGGTGCCCTGCGGCAGGCCGACCAGGGCCGGGTCGGACCAGCCGGTGAACGGCGGCGGGGCGGGCGAGGCGGACGGCGACGGCGGGGCGGACGCGCCCGCGGTGGTCTCGGTGCCGGGCTCGGGGCGCGTCTCGGCCCGGCGCAGCGCCCACGCGGTGGTCGCCACGCCGCCGACGATCAGCACCAGCATGCCGGCGATCAACAGCCGGAACACGCCCATCCGCTGTTCCATGCCGACAGTATGGTGCGGGTGATCAGCGCGCGCCGCAATGTGACGTGAAACGGATTTGCGGCGCGGCTCAGGCCTTCTCGAAGTGCTGGTAGTCGGTGCCGGAGCGCCAGGCGCCGCCCCAGGCGAACCCCTCGGCCCGGAACGCCCGCACGGTCGCGTCCCCGGCCACGATCATGCCCGGCCGCACGTTGCCCCGGTCCAGGAACGCCTTCCCCGCGGGCGGCATGATCTTGCCGTTCGGCAGGTACGGGTTCTCGACGGTGTTGACGTCGATCGCGCGGCCGTAGGCGTGGTTGGACCAGTGGCTGGTGCCGGGCACGTTGCGGCAGTTGAAGCCCGAGGTGTTGTCGGCCGCCATGGACTCGTCGTCGGACCCGCCGTACCGGTCGATGAGGTTCATGCTGCGGATCGGGAACCCGTTGGCCCGCAGTCGCTGGAACACGCGCAGGGCCGCGTCGGCGACGGCCTTGTGCACGACGATCTGCCCCGCCTGCGGGTGCCCGTCGAAGTCCACATAGGACACGTGCACGAGCCGCAGGTCGTCGAGGCCGACGGGGCACCCGGGCCGCCAGGAGACCCCGGTCATCGCCTGGCGCAGCGCGGCCGGAATCGGTTCGACGAAGTCCTCCGGTGCCGCGGATTTCGCGGGTGTACCGCCCGTGCTGGGCGACACCGCGACCGTCGCGCTCGGCGCCGCGGCGGAGGCCGGGGCGGCGTCGGGCGGGGCGGAGCATCCGGCGGCGACGGCCACGAGGCAGGCCGCGGCCAGCCATCGCCCGCCGCGGCGTGTCGCCGGATTTGTCCGGAACCTTGCGCCCATGCGGTAGATACTATGGTCGTGCCGGTTCGCCAGCCCCGACGCCGCGCGCGGGTCATCCTCGCGATGTGCCTGCCGCTGCTGCTGACGGCGGGCTGTGGCACCGCCGCGGGCGAGGTCGCCGCGCCCGCGTCCGGCCTGGCCACCCCGCAGCCCGGCCGCCCCGCGTCCGCCGGTGCGGCCCCCGCCGTCGCGGATTCGGCGGCCCCGCCGCCCGCCGTGTCGCCGCCCGCCGGTGGCCCGGGCACGACGGGCGCCCCGGCACCCACCACGGCCGCGGCGCACCCGACCACCGCCGGTCCCGCCCGCACCCGTGGCCGCGAGGACGACCCGGCCAACGACGCCGCGCGGCTGCGCACCCTGCCCGCGAACACCACCCAGGTCGTCATCGTGCAGTCGCAGAGCCCGTCGGCCACGACGGCGACCCTGCAGGCGTACACGAAGTCCGGCGGCGCCTGGCGCTCCACGTTCGGCCCGGTCCCGGCCCGCCTCGGCGGCAAGGGGTTCAGCGACAGCAAGCGCGAGGGCGACCGCACGACCCCGGCGGGCGTCTTCGCCGTCGACGCCACCATGTACGGCATCGCCGCGAACCCCGGCGTGCGGTACGCCTACCACCAGCTCGTCGCCGACGACTGGTGGAACGAGAACAGCGACTCGCCCGGCTACAACACGTTCAGCCACGGCCCGAACCCGGGCGGGCCGAGCGAGGCGCTGTGGCAGACGAGCCCGCAGTACACGTACTTCGCGGTGATCCGGTACAACATGCCGGCGACCCCGGGGCGCGGCAGCGGCATCTTCCTGCACCAGTCCAACGGCAACAGCACGCTGGGCTGCGTGAGCCTGCCCCAGGGCGACCTGCTGGCGGTGCTGCGCTGGCTCGACCCCGCGGCGAACCCGCGCATCGTGATGGCCCCGACCGCCTGGCTCGGCCGCTACTGACCCGGCACCGGCTCATCCTAGCGTCCTAGGATGCCATAGCGAGCGTGGCTGAAGCCACGCCTGTTCTTGGCCGCTACGCGGCAGGGTCCACCGCTGCCGCCAGGTCTCTGGTCAGCTGCGGCCGCCCGAGGACGTCGGTGCAGTCGACGTACTGGTCGATCGCGCCGATCCGCGGGCCGGCGAGGGCCTCGGCGAACCGGTCGGCGGCGATGACGGGGTACGGGCGGTCGTAGTAGGGGCGGCGGGTCGCCTCGACCTCAGGCGCCAGGGCGAGGCGGTTCTGCCAGGCGCCGGCGAGCTCGTAGGCGTCGCAGAGGGCGTCCTGCCGCGGCCCGGCCTCCCGCGCGTCGACGGCCCGGCTCAGGGCGGCGGCGATGGGGGCGATGCCGTCGAGGGCGTTGAAGGCGGTGCCGAGCCATTTGCTGTACGGCGGGTAGCGGCGGGCCAGCAGCAGGCACAGGCGCATGACGTCACGGGCGAGCCGGCCGGCGACGATCCGGCTGCCGAGGTCGTCGCCCTGCTCGGCGGTGCGCCCGACGAAGGCCTCCTCCTGGGCGATGCGGGTCCACTGGGCGGCGAGAACGCGCTTCCACAGGTGCTCGGGGTACCAGGCGAGGTTGGCGCGCAGGGCGGTGAGCTCGCCGGTGTCGTCGTGGTAGACGGCGCCGGCGGTGGCCTCGGCGAGCAGCTGGGTGGGGGTGGCGAGCCAGCCGGCGTCGGTGAGCGGGTGGCGGGCGTCGGCGCCGAGGTGCCGGCGGGACCAGGTGGCGACGTCGGTGATGTCGACGCGGTGGTGGACGGGGCCGGTGGTGGGGGTCATGACGCGGACGCGTTCGCCGGGCGGTTCGAAGCTGGTGGGCCAGCCGTGGATGTCCTTGGGGAGCCGGGCGCTGAGGGTGGCGGCGAGCTCGGCGGCGTCGACGCGTCCGAGGTCGACGAAGAGCTGCAGTCGCGGGCCCCAGTCGTGGTCGGTGGAGCGCTCGGTGTCGAGGCCGAGGACCTCGGAGCCGGGGCCGATGCGGGCGGCGGCGTGCGGGATGGCGCCGAGGAGTGGGCGGACGCCGTGCTCGTAGAAGGCTCGGCACAGCTGGAGGCCGGGGATGAAGGCGGGCGGCACGAGGGGCCACGGTATGGGGTTCGGCCTGCCCGTTCAACGCAAAAAACGCAGGGCCGCCCCGGTGCCGGGGCGGCCCTGCGTTCGCGTCGGTCAGCGTTTGAGGCCGTGCTCGATGGCCTCGATGATGCGGGGGCGCAGCTCCGCGGCGCTGATGATGGCGTCGACGGAGCCGACCTCGACGGCCCGCTGGATGCTGTGGACGCGGTCGAACTCGGCGGCGACGGCGCCGAGGTGTTCGGCGCGGACGGTGGCCTGGACCTCGGCGAGGCGGGCGTTGAGCGCGGCGCGTTCGGCGCCGGTGGCCGCGGCGACCTGGGCCTGCAGGCCGGTGACGCGGGGGTCGTTGCTGGTGCGGTTGGAGACGTCGCCGGCGAAGACGACGGCGGCGGCGGGGGCGCCGCCGAGGACGGAGGCGAAGGAGCCCTCGAGGGCGAGGACGGTCATGTTGGGGTTGAGGGCCTTGGAGAAGACGACGAAGGCGCCGCCGTGGTAGCGGGAGATGACGCAGAAGACGATCGGGCCGTCGAAGTTGACGATGGCGCGGCCGATTTCGGCGCCGTACTCGAGCTGGAGCTTCCGCATCGACTCGGGTGACCCGTCGAAGCCGGACAGGTTCGCGAGGACGACCAGGGGCCGGTTGCCGGAGGCGGCGTTGATCGCGCGGGCGACCTTCTTCGACGAGCGCGGGAACAGGGTGCCGGCGGTGTAGGTGTCGGGGCCGTCGGTGGGCGGGAAGCCGGTGCGGGGCACGGAGCGGGACTCGATGCCGACGAGGCAGACGGGCCAGCCGCCGAGGCGGGCGTCCTGGACGACGGCGGTGTCGGCGTCGGCCATGCCGGCCCAGCGCTCCAGGGCCGGGTGGTCCTGGTCGGTGACGGCCCGCATGACGGTGCGGATGTCGAAGGCCTTCTTGCGGTCGGGGTTGTGGGCGGCGGAGAAGATCTGCCCGACGGTGGTGAAGTCGCTGCCGGCGACGGCGTGCGGGAACGGGGAGACGTCCCGGTCGGCGGGGTCGGAGGTGGGGGCGCGGCGCGGGCCGGACTCGCCGGGGACGATGTAGGTGTGGTCGTAGTGGGCCATGAGGACGTCGCGGGCGCCGGCGAGGGTCGGGGCCCAGTACTGGGCCTGGCCGTTGGGGCCCATGATGCGGTCGTAGCCGCCGATGCCGTAGTTGTCCTCGGCGGAGACGCCGCCGGAGAAGTCCAGGGCCTGCTTGCCGGTGAGGACCATGGCCGAGTCGGGGGTCATGACGAGGATGCCCTTGGTGTGCATGAGCATGGTCGCCTCGGCGTTCCAGTAGGGCTGGGCGCCGACGTTGATGCCGGTGACGACGATGTTGATCTCGCCGCCGGCCTGGGTGAAGGTGACGATCCGCTTGAGTGCGGCGGCGACCCAGTCCATGTTCTCGGTGCCGGAGGACATGGAGATGCGGGCGCCGGCGGACAGGGCGAACCATTCGAGCGGGACCTGGAGGCGTTCGGCGAGGTCGAGGGCGGCGATGACGCGGCTGCACTCGGGTTCGGAGAGGGCGCCGAGGGCCTTGGTGGGGTCGCCGAGCAGGACGACGCGGGTGACGCCTTCGGGGTGGCGGGGGGTCGGGGTGGTGACGACGCCGGCGATGATGGCGGCGCTGTTGCGGCCCTTGGGGCGCTGGACGGGGACGAGGACGCCGGCGGTGTCGAGGTCGTGCTCGGTGAACGTGCCGCCGGGGCCGGCGAGGAGGCCGGTGAGCTCGTAGGGGTACACGTTGCCGCGGCGGGCGGCGCGGAGGACCTTCTGCCGGTAGTCGTCGAGGGGCTGGAGCGGTTCCGTGGACGGTTTGTCGACGGAGAGGCTGGCGCCGTGGCCGGGGTCGAGGGTGATGCGGACGGCGACCTCGGACAGTTCGCCGGCGGCGTTGCGCTGGCGGGCGAGGAACTGGACCTCTTCGAGTCCGGCTCCGGCAGTGGTGGGCAGGAGCCGCTGGACGAGGGTTTCGATCTCGTCCTGGGTGAGCTCGGTGGCGGGCCAGACGTACATCATGATCCGGTTGGTGTCGAACCGCTTGTTCTGGGGCCGCTGGGCCTGGATGTTGCGGATCGCGTCGAGGCAGCCGGTGGTGATGTCCTCCAGCGCGGGGAGGGCGACGAGGCGGCCGTCGGCTTCGCGCAGGGGGGTGAGGTCGCGGACCTGGCCCATGGCGATGAGGCGCTCGTCGGCGGGGTTGGTCTTGGCGACGGCTTTGAACAGGTAGATCTCCTCGTCGGCGGAGGGCAGCCGGGTGAGGTCGAACTCGCGGAGCCGGTAGAGCTGGAGGCGGTTGGCGATCTGGGGGTGCAGGCCGCGGATGAGGCGGTCTTCGGCGAAGGTGCCGCCGTCGGGGCGGAACGTGAAGTGGTGGTGCATGACGGCGCCGGTGGTGCCGGCGACGGTGATGGTGATGCGCCGTACGCCGTGTGGCTGGGGATGCTGGGTGAGCAGTCCGGCGAGGTTGTCGCCGATGGTGGTGGCGTCGGGCTGGTCCTCCCAGGCGACGTAGAGGTCGGCGACGAGGCCGGGGCCGTCGCCGGCGAGGGCGGCGACGGTGTCGAGGGCGGCGGGGAGGGTGCCGATGTCGACGGCGGTGGTGACGACGCGGGTGTGGTTGTCGGTGCGGCCGGTGTGCTCGGCGGTGACGAACCGGCCGCCGGTGGTGTCGAGGCTGGTGACGTTGGACAGGCCGCGGTTGCCGTAGTAGCGGCGGGTGAGGACCTCGAGGAGGGGGGCGTGGTCGCGGCCGGGGCGGCCGATGCGCTGGCCGATGAGCCGGACGAGGGGTTCGGCGGAGGCGACCATGCTCTGGATGCGTTCGGCGCGGTCGGGCGCGTCGGGGTTGCGGTCGAGGTAGCGCAGGTCGGAGCGGACGTTGACGTAGACCTCGGCGCGGTTGCGGCGCAGGAGGGGCTGGGCGAACCAGCGGAAGACGATGCCGCGGGCGAGGTCGGAGACGGCCGGGAAGCGGACCTGGGTGGCCTCGATGAGGTGTTCGAGGGTGAGGCCGGCGCGCTCGGCGAGGGCTTCGGCGGGCTGGGGGCCGGCGAGCCACTGGCGGAGCAGTTCGGAGACGACGGCGACGTCGGTGGCGGTGCGCTGCTGGGCGAGGAAGATGCGGAAGACGGCGGCCTCGAGCTCGGCGGTGCGGTCGAGGGTGTCGACGCCGTAGTGGGCGAGGACCTTGGTGAGGCGGGCCTGGAACGCGGCGGGGACGCCGGCGCGGTCGACGTCGAGGCTGCCGAGGTAGCGGTGGAAGTACTCGCGGGGGGAGTGCACGGCGCTGTTGGGTTCGCCGCCGAGTTCGCCGCCGGGGGTGTTGCGGGTGAGTTCGGCGAGGTCGGCGAAGACGGCGATGAGCTCGACCTCGCCGGGCAGGGGCCGGTCGCCGGCTTCGGCGCGGGCGGTGAGGTAGTGGGTGAGGGTGCGGCCGCGGTCGTGGGGGTCGGTGTCGAAGCCGAGCAGGAGGGCGCGGAGGTCCTGCAGGCCGCGTTCGACGCGCTCGGCGGCGGTGGTGGCGGTGTCCTCGGGGGGCAGGTCGATGTCGACGGCTTCGGCGGGGCTGTCGGTGGCCGTGTCGTCGGCGTCGTCGGCGAGGGGTTCGAGGCGCATGAGGGGGGCGCCGGTCTCGACCTGGCTGCCGACGGTGACGGGCAGTTCGCGGACGCGGGCGCGGAAGGGGGCGCGCAGGGCGGTCTCCATCTTCATGCTCTCGAGCACGAGGATGGGGGCGCCGGCCTCGACCTCGTCGCCGACGGCGAGGGGGGTGGCGACGACGAGGGCGGGTGCGGGTGAGCGCACGACGCCGCCTTCGTCGCGGCTGATGCGGTGGGTGACGCCGTCGACCTCGACGAGGTGGATGGGGCCGTGGGTGGCGGAGACGAGGCGGAAGCGGCGGCCGTTGACGGTGATCTGGCCGCGGTGGGCGTCGAAGCGTTCGATTTCGACGTCGGCGGGGTGGGGGTCGCCGCCGGCGGCGATGCCGACGCGGTAGCGGGTGGGGCCGACGCGGGCGACGGCGACGCGGTAGCCGACGCCGCGGAGTTTGAGGTCGAGGGGGCGGCCGGATTCGTGCTGGACCTGGGGGCGGCCGCCGTGGGCGGTGGTGAGGAGCCGGCCGCGGGAGATCTTCTCCTCGTCCTGGTAGGCCTCGATGGCGGCGGCGGCGAGGGCGATGGCGGAGTGGCGGTGGTTGACGAGGCGGCCTTCGGCGCGGACGCGGTCGATCCAGCCGGTGTCGGCGGTGGCGTCGATGACTTCGGGCTGGTTGAGCAGGTCGATGACGAAGCTCTTGTTGGTGGCGCCGCCGTCGATGATGACGGTGGTTTCGGCCATGGCGCGGCGGAGTCGGCCGAGGGCTTCGTCGCGGTCCCGGCCGTAGGCGATGATCTTGGCGATCATGGAGTCGAAGTCCGACGGGATGCTGTCGCCCTCGCCGACGCCGCTGTCGACGCGGATGCCGGGGCCGGCGGGCAGGACGAGGCGGGAGATGCGGCCGGGGGCGGGGGCGAAGTCGCGGTCGGGGTCCTCGGCGTTGAGGCGGGCCTCGACGGCGTGGCCGAGCTCGGCGGGGCGCTCGCCGTCGAGTTTGCCGCCGGAGGCGACGTGGATCTGCAGTTTGACGAGGTCGGTGCCGGTGGTGATCTCGGTGATCGGGTGTTCGACCTGCAGGCGGGTGTTGACCTCGAGGAACGCGAAGATCTTGTCGACGGGGTGGTAGAGGAACTCGACGGTGCCGGCACCGCGGTAGCCGACGGCGAGGGCGAGGCGTTCGGCGGCGCCCTTGAGCTCGGCGGTCTGCTCGGGGCCGAGGACCGGCGACGCGGACTCCTCGATGATCTTCTGGTTGCGGCGCTGGACGGAGCAGTCCCGCACGCCGAGGGCCCAGGCGGTGCCCTGGCCGTCGGCGATGACCTGGACTTCGACGTGGCGGGCGCCGGTGACGAGGCGTTCGAGGAAGACGACGCCGGAGCCGAACGCGCGCAGGGCCTCGGCGCTGGTGCGCTCGTAGGCGTCGGCGAGCTCGTCGCCGCTTTCGACCTTGCGGATGCCGCGGCCGCCACCGCCGGCGGTGGCCTTGAGCATGAGGGGGTAGCCGATCTGCTCGCCGGCGCGCAGGGCGTCGTCGAGGGTGGCGACCTCGCCGCGGCTCCAGGGGGCGACGGGGACGCCGACCTCTTCGGCGATGAGCTTGGCGCCGATCTTGTCGCCGAGTTTGCGCATGGCGTCGGCGCTGGGGCCGATGAAGGTGACGCCGATGCGGTCGCAGAGCTCGGCGAAGGCGGGGTCTTCGGCGACGAAGCCCCAGCCGACCCAGGCGGCGTCGGCTTCGGTGTCGCGCAGGGCGCGTTCGAGCAGGGCGTGGTTGAGGTAGGGGCGGGCGGCGGCGGGGCCGAGGGGGTAGGCGAGGTCGGCCTCGCGGACGAAGGTCGCGGTGCGGTCGACGTCGGTGTAGAGGGCGACCGTCTCGATCCGTGTGCCCGTTTCCGCGGACAGGTCACGCACGGCGTGGATGAGCCGCATGGCGGCCTCTCCGCGGTTGACGATGGCGATACGACTGAACACCGGTTGAGCCTCCTGATTTCCCCGCTATGTCCCGCGACGATCTACACCCTGCTTGATTACTGCCGAGTACACCAATGCGGCTGTCTCGCATCCTAGGCCTCTGTCGTTGTGGGGTTCCTACAACGTTTATTGCCGGGTAGGCCTGGATTGGTTCCTAGCATCCTAGGACGCCTTAGGCAGCGTGCCTGACGGCACGCAAGAACCTAGAAGGATCGGCGCTTCGCGCCGACCTGCATGCAGAAGATCAGGCGGTCTCGCGCAGGGGGAGCACGACGGTGAAGTGGGTGTCGCCCGCCTCGGAGGTGACCCGGATGTCGCCGTGGTGCTTCTTGACGACGATGCGGTAGGAGATGTCGAGGCCGAGGCCGGTGCCCTCGCCGACGGGCTTGGTGGTGAAGAACGGCTCGAAGATGCGGGGGCGGACCTCGGGCGGGATGCCGGTGCCGGTGTCGGCGATGTCGACGTTGAGGCAGTCCCCGGTCGGGTCGAGGCTCGTGGTGATGGTCAGCGTCCCGGAGCCGTCCATCGCGGAGACGCCGTTGTCGATCAGGTTCGTCCAGACCTGGTTGAGCTCGGCGGCGTACGCGGGGATGTGCGGCAGGGTCCGGTCGTAGTTCGTCACGACGCGGATGCCGCTCGGGATCTTGGCGTTGAGCATGATGAGGGTGGCGTCGAGCAGGTCGTGGACGTCGACGACCTGGAAGGGGCCGCGGTCGAGCTGGGAGTACTGCTTGGCGGCGGAGACGAGGCCGGAGATGCGGCCGACGGCGTCGTCGATCTCGCCCATGAGCAGTTCGGTCTCGATGGTGTAGGCGAGCCAGCGCACGGCGGGTTCGAGGTCGATGTCGCCGATGCAGGAGGCGACGTCGTCGAGCCAGGGCAGGTCGACGCCGCCGGCGACGAGGGTGGGGGCGAGGTCCCAGGCGCCGGGGACGTGGTGGTCGTCGAGCCAGTCGCCGATGGCGTCCTCGGCGTCGGAGATTTCCAGGGCGGAGCGTTTGGGGGTGTTCTGGGCCTTCTTGACGGCGGTTTCCTGGAGTTCGACGAGGCCGTGGAGGCGTTCGCCGTCGAGGCGGCCGTCGGCGATCATGGCGAGTTTGTGGCGCATGCCGGCGACTTTGTCGCGCAGGACGGCGGTGGCGCGTACGGCGGCGGCGGCGGGGTTGTTGAGCTCGTGGGTGAGGCCGGCGGACAGGGAGCCGAGGGCGAGGAGGCGTTCGCGTTCGGCGACGGCGTTGTTGCTGTTGCGCATGCCGAAGAAGAGGCCTTCGAGCAGGTGCATGGCCATGGGGAACCAGTGGCGGATGACGGGGCCGAACTCGGCGGCGGGCAGTTCGTAGACCTCGGCGTCGGTGATGGCGTGCATGGTGTTGTTGTAGAGCTGGGGGACCTGGTCGCCGAGGTAGGCCTGGGTGGCGCCGCCGTAGACGCCGATGTGGTCGGTGCGGGAGAGCTCGACGTCGTCGCCGCGGATGTTGCGGCTGAGGGAGACGGTGCCGGAGAGCAGGACGACGAAGCAGGTGGCGGGTTCGCCTTCGCGGTAGATGGCGGCGCCGGTGGGGTGGGTGACGGCCCAGCCGCGGGTGGCGAGCCAGTCGAGCTGGTCGTCGTCGAGGGCTTCGAAGAGGAAGAGGGTGCGCAGTTCGTCGGCGGTGAGGCGGCGGCCGTTGGCGGTCATTGGGACTCCAGGAGGTACCGGTGGACGAGCGAGACGGCCATGGCGCCTTCGCCGACGGCGGAGGCGACGCGTTTGACGGAGTCGGCGCGGACGTCCCCGGCGGCGAAGACGCCGGGGATGCTGGATTCGAGGTGGTAGGGGTCGCGGGGCAGGAGCCAGCCGGGTGGGGGTTCGTCGCCGGTGAGGAGGTCGGGTCCGGTGAGGACGAAGCCGCGGTGGTCGCGCTGGATGGTGCCGTCGAGCCAGTCGGTGCGGGGTTCGGCGCCGATGAAGATGAAGAGCCAGGAGGCGTCGACGGTGCGGCCGGGGCCGCCGTCGACGGGGCGGAGTTCGAGGCGTTCGAGGTGTTCGTCGCCGTGGGCGGCGGCGATTTCGGTGCAGGGGTGGACCTGGATGTGGTCGACGGCGTTGATCTGGTCGATGAGGTATTGGGACATGGAGGCGTTGAGGTTGGCGGCGCGGATGACGAGGTGGACGCGGCTGGCGTAGCGGGAGAAGAACATGGCGGCCTGGCCGGCGCTGTTGGCGCCGCCGACGATGTAGACGTCTTGGTCGGTGCAGGAGGGGGCTTCGGTGGCGGCGCTGCCGTAGTAGACGCCGCGGCCGTGGAGGTCGGCGAGGCCGGGGGCGGTGAGGCGGCGGTAGGAGACGCCGGTGGCGAGGATGACGGCGTGGGAGGCGATGGTGGTGCCGTCTTCGAAGTGCAGGATGCGGGTGTTGCCGTGGGTTTCGAGGCGGGTGACGCGGCAGGCGGTGAGGAGTTCGGCGCCGAATTTGACGGCTTGGCGGCGGGCGCGGTCGGTGAGTTGGGCGCCGGAGACGCCGTCGGGGAAGCCGAGGTAGTTTTCGATGCGGCTGGATTGGCCGGCTTGGCCGCCGGTGGCGCGTTCTTCGAGCAGGACGGTGCGGAGGCCTTCGCTGGCGCCGTAGACGGCGGCGCCGAGGCCGGCGGGGCCGCCGCCGACGACGATGAGGTCGTAGAAGTCGCCGGCGGGGGTGGTGGTGAGGCCGACGTGGGTGGCGAGTTCGGCTTCGGTGGGGTTGACGAGGGTTTTGCCTTCGGTGGTGATGACGAGGGGGACGTCGTCGGGGGTGAGGCCGGCGGCGGTGAGGAGGCGTTGGCCTTCGGTGTCGTCGGTGGTGTACCACCGGTAGCTGATCATGTTGCGGGCGAGGAAGTCGCGGACTTTGAAGCTGGGGGCGCTCCACCGGTGGCCGATGATCTTGACGTCGGCGCTGGGGCGGTCGGGGGCGGCTTTCCAGGCGTCGAGCATGGCGTCGATGACGGGGTAGAGCTTCTCCTCTGGCGGGTGCCAGGGTTTGAGGAGGTAGTGGTCGAGGTCGACGATGTTGATGGCCTGGATGGCGGCGTCGGTGTCGGCGTAGGCGGTGAGCAGGACGCGGCGGGCGCGGGGGAAGAGGTCCATGGCGGCCTCGAGGAACTGCAGGCCGTTCATTTCGGGCATGCGGTAGTCGGCCAGCAGGACGGCGACCTGTTCGCCGCGGAGCTTGAGTTCTTTGAGGGTGTCGAGCGCTTCGCGGCCGCTGTCGGCGCGCACGATGCGGTAGTCCTCGCCGTATTGGCGGCGCAGGTCGCGGGCGACGGCGCGGGAGACGGCGGGGTCGTCGTCGACGGTCAAGATCGCTGGCTTGGCCATGCGGTCAATCCAACCACGCGTTGGGCGTCGCGACGAATGTGGTGCGGGCTACGGTGGTGCGATGCAGAGTGGTTGCGCGCATGTGGAGATGGTGGCGTCGCCGCCGGTGGAGCCGTCGGCGGACGGGTGTGAGGACTGCCTGGCGGTGGGCGGGCGTTGGGTGCATCTGCGGTTGTGCCTGACGTGCGGGCATGTGGGGTGTTGTGATTCGTCGCCGGCGAAGCATGCGACGGCGCATTTCCGGTCGTCGGGGCATCCGCTGGTGCAGTCGTTCGAGCCTGGCGAGGAGTGGGTGTGGTGTTATGCCGATGAGGCGATCGTCGGGGTGGCGGGGTTGCCGTCCCGGTCGCATTCCTAGGGGAGTTCGACCTCGAGGCTGCCGTTGACCTGGAGTTTGCGGCGGGCGCGTTCGTAGAAGGTGGTGTAGCCGAGGCGCACCACCTTCGCGGCGGCGGGGGCGGCGGAGACGGTGAGGGTGTCGCCGGGGTTGAGTTCGCCGAGGAGTTCGCCGTCGACTTCGACGGCGAGGCGGCCGCTGGAGGGCAGCAGTTCGAGGTCGAGGTCTTCGTTGGGGGACAGGACGAGGGCGCGGTTGAACGCGGAGTGGGCGGCGGCGGGGACGACGAGGATGCCTTCGACGGTCGGGGAGACGATGGGGCCGCCGGCGGAGAAGCTGTAGGCGGTGGAGCCGGTGGATGTGGCGACGATGAGGGCGTCGGCGGCGTAGCGGACGAACGGGTAGCCCTGCATGGAGATGGCGACGGCGGCGAGGCCGTGTCCGGGGGTGCGGACGAGGGCGATGTCGTTGAAGGCGGTGACGTCGGTGCCGTCGGGCAGGGTGGTCCGCACGGCCATGCGGGGTTCGACGGTGAACTTGTGGGCGTCGATGGCGGAGAGGGCTTCGGGGAGTTCTTCGACGGAGACTTCGGCGAGGAAGCCGAGGCGGCCGAGGTTGACGCCGAGGACGGGGGTGGGTTTGCCGGACAGCAGGCGCATGCTGCGCAGCATGGTGCCGTCGCCGCCGAGGCTGACGACGAGGGAGGCGCGGCCGACGAGTTCGTCGGGGGTGACGGACACGGCGGAGCAGTCGATGCGGCCGACTTCGTCGGGCAGGCCGAGGACGGTGGTGTCGCGGCTGCGGGCCCAGTCGATGACGGCGTCGATGGCCGGTTTGGAGTCGCGGCGTGGATGCAGGACGAGTCCGACGGTGTGCACCATCCCCATTGCTGCCACTGTACGGGGTGTGGTGGCCGTTTACGGGGTGTGGGCGGGCTGTGGCTGCTGGGTGGTGCGGGTGCGGCTGGTGGGGCGCCGGGGTGGGATGGCTTGGATGACGACGGCGGTGGCGACGAGGGCGACGGCGGGGAGCGGTCCGAGCCAGGGGGTGTGGTCGAGCAGGACGGCGGCGGCTGCTGCGCCGGCGGGCATGGCGGCGAGGGGGGCGGCGTCGCGGAGGCGGCCTTTGGCGGCTCGGACGAGGGGGCCGGTGAGGTAGCCGGTGGGGGTGTCGCCTTCGCGGTGGGCGGCGGCGTGCAGGGCCATGGCGATGGCGGCGAGGGTGAGCAGGGGGAGTTGGGCGGGGCCGTGGGGGTCGTGGTGGGTGGCGACCCAGCCGCCGGTGAGGGTGCACAGGGCGGCGAGTTCGGCGACGAGGCAGCGGCCGGGGGGCTGGTTTCGGGCGGCGGCGACGGTGGTGGCGTAGACGGCGACGGCGAGGGCGGCGCGGGTGGCGGTGCCGGTGAGGTGGTGGGGGTCGGTGGCGGCGGTGATGCCGGTGAGCAGGAGGTTGCCGGTGGCGACGCTGGCGAAGACGCCGCCGAGGTACAGCAGTGTCAGGCCGTCTACGTAGCCGGCGGCCAGGGCGAGGATCCACACGGTTCGGCGCACGTGGTTTCGCTTCCCCGGCTGGTGGGTCCGTCCCTCACCTACCCGGGGTGGCTCGTGATGTTTGCTGGCCGGTGGTTCGTGATGTTTGCTGGTCGGCAAACATAATCGGGTGGGGGTTGCGGGTACCGTGACGGGTACTGATGGGCTGGTTGTCGTCGCGAGGGGGTCGTGTGTCGATCGCGTTACGGCTGGCGCTGCACCTGCCCCGGGACGCCGCGACGGTGCCGGTGGTGCGGCGGCTGCTGGACCAGGCCCTGCACACGCTGGGTGTGGAGCCGTCGTGCCGTGACGACATCAGCCTGATCCTGACCGAGGCGTGCGCGAACGTGATCGAGCATGCGCTGCAGATCGACGATTACGAGATCACGATCGAGGTGGCCACCGAGCGGTGCGTCATCCATGTGATCAATGCGGGGGCGGTGGTGGACCCGTCGCGGCTGTCGCTGCCGGCGGTGCCTCCCGCGGGTCCGGCGGCCGGCTCGGCCGCTGCGCCGCCCGCGGCCCGGTCCGGTGACGTCGATCCGGTGCTCGATGAGCATGGGCGGGGGCTGCACATTATTCGGTCGCTGGCTGATGAGCTGTATTTGACGCCGTCGCTGGCGGGTGGGCTTGTGCTGCAGGCGGTGACGACGTTGCGGTGGACCGCTGATGCCGAGGTGTGGCAGCGTCACTGATCGGCGGTGCGGGCGCTGTTCGCGGCCGCATCGGCGGCCACGCCGTCTGCGGGTGTGCGGCCGGTTGCGGGTGTGTCGCTGGTCCGGCGTCGGGCGGTGCCGCGCCGGCCGGTGCTGGATCGGCTGACGCTGACCTCGGCTTCTGCCGTGCCTGCTGGTGCCGGGTCGACTGATGCTGGGTCGGCCGGGTCGGCTGGCGCCGCGTCGGCTGGCGCCTGATTGGCCGGTGCCGGATCGGCTGATGCGCTGGTCCGGGTGGTCGCGTCGGCGGTGAGGGCCAGGATCGCGCCGGTCAGGGCGGTGAGCAGCGCGGCGCGGGGTGACCACTGCTCGACGGCCGCGCCGGCGATGGCGGTGCCGAGGGCGGTGCCGGCCATCGTCGCGGTGCTCGTCCACATGCGGGCCTCGGTGGCGGTGCCGGGCGGGGCGGCGCGTTCGGTGATCTCGTACGCGGCGGCGTTGAGCGGCGCCACCGGTGCCCCGGCGATCGCGAAGAGGATCGCGAGCCACCACAGGCCGGCGGGGGCGAACAGCGGGACGAGGACGGCGCACATGACGGCGGCGAGGACGGTGGGGCGCAGCCGGAGGGTGACGCTGCCGGCCAGGCTGCCGACGGCCAGGGCGCCGAGGAGGATGCCGGCGAATCCGGGGCGGCCGTGGGCGGCGGCGTAGCCGGCTGCGGTGGCGAGCAGGACGCGGGTGGCGCCGAGGCGGTCGGTGACGGGGGCACCGGCGGCGGTACCGACGGCGAACGATCCGGCGAGGAGCCCGGCCGCGGTGAACGATCCGCGGGTCGCCTCGGCGAACAGGACCAGCGCGAGGGCGACGGCGCCGCCGGCGAGGCGGACGAGGAGGTTCGTGGCGGCGAGGGCCACCGCGTACGGCCGGCGCAGGATCTTGAACACTCCGGAGTTCTACGCTGCCGGGGCGGAGCGGGCCACCAGTTTTGGGCGCCTTTGCCCCCTGCCGCGGGTCCCACGGCAGGGCGTTCGTGGTTCGACGGACGGTGATGGTGCCGCTTCCATGCGCCTGTCGGCGGGCCGCCCGGCGGGGTGACCGCCGCCGCCCCGAACCGTCGTTGCCCGGGCGGCTGCCGGGTACGCGGTCCGGGGCGGCGGGAATGGCGGCGGGGGGCGGTTCGACCGGGTTCCTGGGCCTGTCCAGGAGGAGGCGATACTGGGTCGCCGGGGTTCGGCGAGCCCAGTCGCGCCGACTCCCAGCTCGACCGTGGCCCCTTCCGGGTCGGACCGGGCGCACGCCTGGGCGGATGACCTCCGCGACCAGGTTCTCCACCCAGGACGAGCCCGCCGGGCCGGTCTCTCGCCGTCGCCTCGGCCACGGACGGTGACCGAGCCGGAATTACCGAATTACGATTACCGGATTGCCGTTATTTGATAATCCGCATCCAGGTGTTGATCGCCTGCTCGGTGTGGGTGACGCGGACCTGCTGGAGCTGGATCGGGGGCGTGCCGACGGCGGCGAAGAGCCGGGTGCCGTCGCCGAGCAGGACCGGGACGGTGATCGCCAGGATCTCGTCGAGCTCGCCGAGGGCCAGGCACTGGCGGGCGATGTCGGCACCGAGGATGTTGACGTACCCGTCGCCGGCGGCGGCCTTCGCCTCACGCACGGCGGTCTCGACGTCGGGGACCAACGTGATGCCGTCGCCGGCCGGGCGGGGGTGGTGCGTGACGACGTATTGCGGGCCGTCCCAGCCGCCGCCGAACGGCTTCCCGGCGCCTTCGGTGCCGCGGTGGGGATCGTCGCCGCCGAAGGTGCGGTTGCCGACGATCAGGGCGCCGATGCGGGGGATGAGGTCGTCGACCAGAGGGTTCGGGGCGATATGCGGGGTGAGCCAGCTCATGTCGCCGCCTGGGCCGGCGATGAAGCCGTCGAGGGACATCGACGCGGAGTACAGCATGATGGCCATGGGTGATTGCCGCCTTTCGTCATCCGGGATCGTCGCTGATGAGACGACGCTCGCGGGGCCGATTCATCGGTCCCCGATGAATCGGCTGACCCGATGGGGCCGGCTCACCGGATTCGACCCGCGGACACGCGGCCGTGGCACGGGCCGCAGCGGCGAGTCATGGCCGCGTAGCTGTGGGCCGGCGCGCATGCCGCGGCCGCGCGGGCAGCCCAGTGGTGGACGCTCCCTCACCGCGCTGCTCGGCCCGAGCCGCGGCTGCAGTGGGCCGGTCATGCCGTCGGCCACGCCGACCAGATCGGAGAGGTCGGAGCCTCGCCCCGCTGCCCGGCATCACCAAGCGCGGAATCATGCCGAAGGTCCACGCGGGGAGACGCGATCCGGGGCGCGATGGTCCGCCCCGGCGGCGCCTCCCCGAGCAGGAGCGCGGTGTCCGGCGGCTTCCCTCGGGTAGCCGGTCCGGCAGGAGCGGACCGTCGCCGCCCTCGAGCAGGCCGGGTAGCCGGCGGCTCGGGGGCGGCGGGGTGCCGGGGCTGCGGTACCGCAGCAACCACAACCCCGGCGTGCACTGTCAGTAGCGGTAATGCTCCGGCTTGTAGGGGCCGGTGACGTCGACGCCGATGTACTCGGCCTGCTCCTTCGTCAGCTCCGTCAGGCGCACCCCCAGCGCGTCCAGGTGCAGGGCGGCGACCTTCTCGTCGAGGTGCTTCGGCAGGCGGTATACCTGCCGCTCGTACGCGCCGGGCTTCGTGAACAGCTCGATCTGCGCGATCGTCTGGTTCGTGAACGAGTTCGACATGACGAAGCTCGGGTGGCCGGTGGCGTTGCCGAGGTTGAGCAGGCGCCCCTCGGACAGCACGATGATCGAACGGCCGTCAGTGCGGACCCACTCGTGGACCTGGGGCTTGATCTCGCGCTTGACGATGCCGGGCAGCTGGGCGAGGCCGGCCATGTCGATCTCGTTGTCGAAGTGCCCGACGTTGCCGACGATCGCGTTGTGCTTGAGGCGGGCGAGCTGGGCGGCGGTGATGATGCCCTTGTTCCCGGTCGCGGTGATGATCACGTCGGCGGTGTCGATGACGTCGTCGAGGCGGACGACGGGCAGGCCGTGCATCGCCGCCTGCAGGGCGCAGATCGGGTCGATCTCGGTGACGACGACCCGGGCGCCCTGGCCGCGCAGAGCCTCGGCGGCGCCCTTGCCGACGTCGCCGTAGCCGCAGACGACGGCGAGCTTCCCGGCCAGCATCACGTCCGTGGCCCGGTTGAGCCCGTCGAGGAGCGAGTGGCGGATGCCGTACGTGTTGTCGAACTTCGACTTCGTCACCGAGTCGTTGACGTTGATCGCCGGGAAGAGCAGCTCACCGGCGTCGGCGAGCTTGTAGAGGCGCTTGACACCGTTGGTGGTCTCCTCGGTGACGCCCCGGACGGCGGCCGCGATGCGGGTGAACCGCTGCGGGTCGCGTGCGAGGCTCGCCCGGAGGGTGTCGAGGACGATGGTGTACTCGTGGTCGTCGCCTTCGGTCGCCGCCGGCACCGCGCCGCGGGTCTCGAACTCGGCGCCCTTGTGCACCAGCAGGGTCGCGTCGCCGCCGTCGTCGACGATCATGTTCGGGCCGAGGGGCTCGCCGCCGTCGCCGGTGAACTGGAAGAGCTGGTCGGTGCACCACCAGTACTCCTGCAGCGTCTCGCCCTTCCACGCGAACACGGGTGTGCCGGCGGGGGCGTCGGGGGTGCCGGTGGGGCCGACGACGACCGCTGCGGCGGCCTCGTCCTGGGTGGAGAAGATGTTGCACGACACCCACCGGACCTCGGCGCCGAGCGCGACGAGGGTCTCGATGAGCACCGCGGTCTGCACGGTCATGTGCAGGCTGCCGGCGATGCGGGCGCCGCGCAGCGGCTGGGCGGCGGCGTACTCGGCGCGGGTGGCCATCAGGCCCGGCATCTCGTGCTCGGCGAGCCGGATCTGGGTGCGGCCGGCGTCGGCGAGGGACAGGTCGGCGACGGCGAAGTCGAGGCCGCCGCGCTGCTGCAGGTAGGGGTGCTGGGTTTCGGACATACCTGAGGTCACCTCCCGGTGACAGGAGGCGCCCTTGTGGTCAAGGGAAGTCAGGTGTGGCCGAGCGTGGCGGACGCTCATGGGTCCGTCGCAGCGCCTCTCGACCCTGACCGCGGCGATTACTCGCAGCTGGGTACGACGCTACCGGCCGCGGCGGCGGTCCGGCAACCCCGGCTCGGCGCGGGTGGCGGTGTGATAGGCGGCACGCAGCACGTCGGTGACGTCGAACCGGCCGACGGTCAGCGGCAGCGCGTCGAGCTGCTCGAGGATCGCGTCGCCGCGGCGCAGCGCGCCCGGGACGGCCGGCTCGGGCGGGGTGAGGCGCGGGCCGGCTTCCCAGAAGGTACCGCTGCGGGGTTGGTCATCCGGCGGGGCCTGCCGGCGGCCGGCGATGTGGGCCAGGGCGGAGACCCGGTGCCCGCGCAGCGCCTCGAGGAGCTCGTCGCGGCCGCGGCCCCGCCAGGCGAGGATCGCGAACGGGTCGGCGTCGAACTCCCCGGCCAGGACGTAACAGGCGGCGGTCAGGTGCCGGCACGGCTTCTGCCAGCCGGGGCACGAGCAGTCCAGGACGATCTCGGACAGTGACTGCGGGAACAGCGACAGCCCGAACCCGGCCAGGAGCCGCTCGAGATTGTCCGGCAGGTGCCCGGCGAGGAGTTTCGCGGCGTGGATCGCCTCCCCGGCCAGGGCGCGTTCGATGCGGGCCCAGTCGGCGGCGGAGTACGCCTGCACGCCGATACGGGCCCGGTACGTCTCACCGTCCTCGTCGACGACCAGCGCCGTCACGATACTCGTCGAAATCGTCACGGAGCGTACCTGCCCGGCGCGGGCGTAGCGCCGCCCAGCCGAAAACGTCGTACCCATCCGCAAGGATTCGAGCATGGTCAGGAACTGGTGGGACCAGCTCGTGTCAGACATCCGCAACCGCCTCCGGCGCCAGGGACATGAGGTCGAGCAGGTCGTTCGTCGACAGGCCGGTGAGCCAGCCCTCGCCGGAGCCGACCGCGACCCCGGCCAGGTCCCGCTTGCTCGCCATGATCTCCTCGACCCGCTCCTCGATCGTGCCGATGCACACGAACGTGTGGACCTGCACGTCGCGGCGCTGCCCGATGCGGAACGCCCGGTCCGTCGCCTGCTCCTCCGCGGCCGGGTTCCACCACCGGTCCACGTGCACGACATGGTTCGCCGCGGTCAGGTTCAGGCCGGTCCCGCCCGCCTTCAGCGACACCAGCAGCACCCCCGGGCCCGGCCCGGACTGGAACCGTTCCACCATCCGGTCGCGGGATCCTTGTGGTGTACCGCCATGCAGGAACTCCACCCCGGTGCCCAGCCGCTGCGCCAGATGCGGGGCGAGGAGCTGCCCGAACTTCGCGAACTGCGTGAACACCAGTGCCCGGTCCCCGGCCTGGGTCGCCGCGGCCAGGATCTCCTCCAGCCGGGTGAGCTTCCCCGAGCGGCCCGGCAGCGGCGTGCCGTCGCCCATGAGATGCGCCGGGTGGTTGCACACCTGCTTGAGTTTCGTCATCGCCGACAGCACCAGGCCCTTGCGCTGCGACCCGGCCCGGCCCTCCCGCAGCTTCACGAACAGCTCGTCGACGACCGCCTTGTAGAGCGTCGCCTGCTCCAGGGTCAGGTTGCACCACTGGCGGCGCTCGAACTTCTCCGGCAGGTCCGCGATCACCGCCCGGTCCGTCTTGACCCGCCGCAGCAGGAACGGCCGCGTCACCCGCCGCAGCCGGCGGGCCGCGTCCTCGTCGCCCCACCGCTCGACCGGGACGGAGTAGCGGGCGCGGAACAGCGACGCCTCGCCGAGCAGGCCCGGGTTGAGGAAGTCCGCGATCGACCACAGCTCCGTGAGCCGGTTCTCCACCGGCGTCCCGGTCAGTGCCACCCGGTGCCGGGCCGGGAACCGGCGCACCGCCCGGGCCGTCACCCCGGCCGCGTTCTTCACGTGCTGGGCCTCGTCGAGCACGACCCGGTCCCACGCGACCGCGGCGAGGGTGTCGGCGTCGCGGGTCGCGACCTGATACGTGGTCAGGACCAGGTCGGCGCCGTCCGGGCCGCTGCCGGCGCGCCGGGCGGCGCCGTGGTGGACCCGGACCGTCAGGTGCGGCGTGAACCGCTCGATCTCCCGCCGCCAGTTGCCCAGCACCGACAGCGGGCACACGATCAGCGTCGGCGGCCGCGGCCCCCGCGCCCGCAGATGCGCCTCCAGGGCCAGGACCTGCACCGTCTTGCCCAGGCCCATGTCGTCGGCGAGGAGCGCCCCGACACCGACCGCGTCGAGGAACGCCAGCCACGACACGCCCCGCCGCTGATACGGGCGCAGCTGCGCGGTCAGGCCCGGCGGCGGGTCGAGGAGCTCGAGACGTTCCGGGGCCCGGCCGGTGAGCAGGTCCGCGAGCCAGCCCTCCCCGTCGACGCCGGTCACCGGCAGCGGCAGGTCCGGGTCCGGGACCAGGCGGGTCAGGCGCATCGCCTCACCCGCGGTCATCTCCCCGCGGCCGCCGCGGCGCAGGAACGCCAGCCCCGCCCGCAGCCGCTCCCGGTCCAGGTGCACCCAGCGGCCGCGCAGCCGCACCAGGGGCACCTTCGCCCGGGCCAGCTCCGCCAGGTCGGCCTCGGACAGGAACTCGTCGCCGATCGCGAGCCCCCACCGGAACCGTACGATCGCGGCCCGGTTCGTCGTCGTGTCCCGCAGCACCGGCGCCGCCGGCTGCCGCGTCCGCACCGACAGCGTCAGGCCCAGCTCCTGCCGCCGCTGCCACTGCGCCGGCAGCAGCACCCCGAACCCGGCGTCGTGCAGCAGCGACGCGAACGTCAGGAACCGGTGCGCGCCGATCGTGTCCAGCCGCAGCGACACCGGCCGCGGCCCCCACAGCGCCTCGTCGAGGTCCGGCCACAGCCGGCTCGCCCGGCCCAGATCCTCCAGCAGCACGTCCTGCGGATAGTCGACCCACTTGAACAGCGGCGACGCCCCGTCGTGCCACACGTCCCGCGCCGGCACGAGCAGCCCCGGCTCGGCCGCCGGCTGCAGCAGGAACTCGACCAGCCACGACCCGCCGTCGTCGTCGAACCGGCCCGGCGGCCCCGGCCGCCCAGCGGCACCGTCGTCGCCGGCCGGGTCCGGGGCGAGGCCGTCGTCATCGTCGCCGGCCTCGACGTAGGACAGCCGGAAACAGGTCCGCACCGGTGCGGGGCGGCCGCTGTCCGACCACCGCTCGAGCAGCTCCCGCAGCCGGGCGACCTCGGGCCCGTCCGCCAGGACCGCCCCCGCCACCGGCTCAGGTGCCGGTTCTGGTTCCGCGGCGGGTTTCGGGACCGGCACGCCACGGGCGGCGGCCGCCGCGATCGCCCGGGCCTCCGCGCGGGCCTGCGCCGCGAAACCGCCCCGGACCGGACCGCCCGGACCCACCGGCTCCGCGCCGGCGGTGGCGGTGGCGGTGCGCAGGCGGGCGTCGGGGGTCGTGAGGGCGGCGAGCCAGGCGCGGACGGCGGTGTCGTGGCGGGCCTCCCCGTCGCCGAGCAGCGGCCCGCCGCGCAGCCGGGCCCGGACCAGCTGGTCGACGGCCGTGTCCAGGGCGGCGCGGGTCGCGTCGCCCGGCGACCACACGGGACGGTCCGCCGCCAGGCGGAACCGGTGCCGGGCCGGGTCCGTGACCGCGGCGGCCACGCCGGGCATCGCGCGGCACAGGGCGTCGAACGTGGCCGCGTCGGCGCCCCACAGGGCCGGGCGCCACCTCGCCGCCGGGCCCCGGCCGCCGCCCGGGGCCGGCTCGGTGGTCAGGGCGGGCAGGAACCGGCCACGGTCGGCCAGGTCCGTGGCGAAGACGACCAGGTCGGTGAGGGCGCCGATCGACGCGCCCGGGGCGACGTCGGAGACGGTCGACAGCAGCAGATCCGGGTCGCTGCCCGGGGGAAGGACGACGATCGGGACGGTCCACACGGTGTGGCGGCGCGCGGCCGGGCGGCGCCGCGACGGCAGGTGCGCCGCCAGCTCCGGCGACGGGGCCGGATGGTGCGGGGTCGACGGGAGGAGGAGATCGGCGGTCGCGACGGTGCCGGGCAGCGGCGGGAGGACCGCGAACGGGTGCACGGCCGGACCCGCGGACGGCGCCGGCGACGAGTCCGGCGCCGAATCCGACGACGCGGACGGTGCCGCGGACGGTGCGCTGCCCTCCGCCAGGCCCAGAACGGACCCGTCCGGTGGCGGCGCGGGCGGGGTGCTCTCCGCCGGGCCGGTGACGGACGCGTCCAGTGGCGGCGCGGACGGGGTGGCGTTCGCTCGGTCCGTGCCGCGGTGGGCGCGGTCGGTGCCGGGCGCGGCGGCCGGAGGCGACAGCGACGGCTTCCCGGCGGCTGCGAGGGGTGCTCCGGCGGCCAGGGGCACCGGGGATGGGAGCGCGGCAGTTGGAGGCCCGGCCGTCGGCGCGTCGGCCGGTGGGGGGTTGGCGGTTGACGGCGCCGCGGCGGTTGCGGCGGCCGGGGTGAACGCGGCGGCGGACGACCCGTGCGGCCCGGTGCCGGCGCGTGGCGGGGCCGCGGCCTGCGCAGGTGGCGGTGATGTGGCGGGCCCGGTGGCAGACGGCGCCGGTGCCGGCGAGGCCTGCGGCCGCGCCGGTGCCGGCGAGGCCTGCGGCCGCGCCGGTGCCGGCGAGGCCTGCGGCGTGGTGGCTGGGGCCGTCGCGGGTGGCGCTGGGTCTGCGCTCGGGGTTGCGGCTGGCAGCGGCTCTGGAGCCGGCGACCCGTGTGAGGGCGTCGTGGTGTTGGGTGGGTGCAGGGCGGCGTCCGGGGACTCGGCCCAGCAGGCGAGGGTTCCGTCCGGCAGCACCAGGCCGTGCACGACGATCACCGGTACGACCCTAACGCGCCCCGCCGCCTCCGCCGTGGACCCCGGTGCCGAGCCGGACGCGTCGCGCCAGGCGGACCTGGCCGGGGCTGCCGCACCGCATCGGCCGTAGCCGCCCGGGCATCTGTGGCCCGCTGCGGCCTGCCGCTCGGCGCCGGGCCGGCGATCACGGGTCAAGCAGGTCCCGGCCGGGCAGAACGCGGGCAGGGCGGAGGCGATCGTGGGGCTGGCGGCGGCGGGGGCGTCGACCCGGAGCGACCAGGCGTTCCCGGGACAGGAGCGGCCGGCGTCAGCGCCAGTCCGGGCGTTCGCCGGTGTCGACCAGCTTCCAGTCGCCGTTGTCGTACAGGACGTTGTCGTAGTAGAAGACCGTCTCCGGTAGCAGGTCCGGCGCCGTGAACGCCGCCCTCGCGGCGGTGTGCAGCGCCGACGGGGGCACCGACCAGCGGGACTGCGCCAGCGCCGCCACGTAGGACAGGGCGTGGTGGCCCATGAAACTGTCGTACGTCAGCGAGAACACCTCGTCCGCGGCCAGGGGGACGTCGCGGGGGATGACGTTCGCCGGGGGGAGGCCGGGTGGCAGGCCCGCCTCGGCGCGCAGAGCGCTGTCGACGTAGATGGCGCAGTCGCGGTACAGGATCGCGGTCCGGCGTTGCCGCAGGTCGAACGCGAAGAGGGTGTTCTGGCCGTGGGTCTCCAGGGGGCAGCCGGTGCGCCGGGCCGTCTGCGACCACATGCGGACCATCGGGGCGACGATCCGCTGCGCCACGAACTGCTCGGGCGGCTCCGCGAACGCCTCGACCAGCTGCTCCAGCAGCGTCGGGTCGGCGGGGGCGTGCAGGTCGGCGCCGTACAGGGCGAACAGCGGCACCGTGAACGTCGGGGCGCCCTCGAGCAGGGCGGTGCGGACGAGGAAGCCCCACGCCTCGTCGCCCAGGCCCGGGTCGAACCAGCCGCCGCCGATCTCCGGCAGGACGGGAGTCCCGGCCCGGCGCAGCTCGTCGGACACCCACAGCTGCAGCTCGATCACCGGGCGGCGCAGGCGGCGGGTGAACCGCGACAGGCGCCGCGGGTAGTGCAGCTTCACGAAGTGCGGGGTCACCGGGCGGCCATCGTGGGCGGTGACGAAGACGGTGCGGGCGTTCGCCGACGGCACCGCGGTCAGCGGCGGGCCCGGCTCGAGCGCCGCCAGCGCGGCGCGGCCCGCGAGGTCGGGGCTGTCGAGGGTGTTCGGGTGCACCGGCAGCAGCAGCGTGTCACCGTCGAAGTACAGGGCCGGCAGGGGCGAGTCGGTGGCGGCCGGGCGGTAGGCGCCCAGCGGCGGCGGAACCCGGAACGTCGGGAGGTCGAACGTCGCCGTGCCGTGCTGCGGATGGTACGCGTCGGCGATGTCCAGGTCCGCGGCGTAGGGGCTGTACGTGCGGGTCCCGACGCCGAGATACCGTTCCGCGTACTGCCACAACGCGATCGGGTCGCGGACGTCGATGAGGCGCATCGGCGTGAGCCTACTGCGCCCGGCCGAGCGGAGCCGAACGGAGTGCGGTGTCACCCAACCCACGTGTGATCGAGGCCGCTCTCGCCGGGCCGCTCCCCGCGTACGTCTACGACCCCGGCGTCATCCGCGACCGCATCCACGCACTGCGTGAGGCCCTGCCGGCGGGGACCCTCGTCGCGTACGCCATGAAAGCCAACGGCCACCCGGACATCCTCGCCGCCGCGGCCGCCGCGGCCGACGCGATCGAGGTCGCCTCCGCCGGTGAGCTCGAAGCCGCCGCGGCCACCGGCGCGGACCTGATCCTCAGCGGGCCCGCGAAACCCGACGCGCTGCTGCACCGGGCCGTCGAGGCCGGGGCCGTCATCAACGTCGAGAGCCTCCACGAGCTGCGCCGCATCCCCGGCCGCGCCGCCATCTGCCTGCGGGTCAACCGCGCCCATGCGGCCCTGCCCGGCTCGCACCGCATGTCCGGGGAGGCGACCCAGTTCGGGCTCGCCGAGGCCGACCTCGGCGAAGCGGTCCGGCTCGCCCGCCACCACGACGTGCGCGGCGTGCACCTGCACGCGGTGTCGAATAACCTCGACGCGAAGGCCCACGCCGCGTTCCTGCGCGACTGCCTCGCCTGGGCGCGGGACCGCGGCATCGGGCCCGTCGTCAACGCCGGCGGCGGATTCGGCGTCGACGTCACCGGCCGGCGCGCCTTCGACCTGTCCGAGCTGCGTGACGTCGAGGTCCCGGCGGGGGTCACGCTCGTCGTGGAACCGGGCCGGTTCGTGGCCGCGCCCGCCGGCTGGTACGCGGCCGAGGTCATCGACGTCAAGGCCAGCCACGGCACCTGGTTCGCGGTCGTGAAAGGCGGCACCCACCACTTCCGGCTGCCGGCGTCGTGGGGGTACAGCCACCCCTTCACGATCCTGCCCGTCGACGCCTGGCCCTACCCGTGGCCGCGGCCCGAGGTGACCGGCACGCACGTCACCGTCGCGGGGGAGCAGTGCAACCCCCGCGACGTCCTCGCCCGCGACGAACCCGTGCGGCGGCTGCGGGCCGGGGACGTGCTGCTGTTCGCCAACACCGGCGCCTACGGCTGGGAGGTCGCCCACCACGGCTTCCTGCGCCTCGACCCGCCCCGGTTCACAACCCTCGGCGAAACCCGGCCCTGACCGCCCGCAGCGCCTGCCGGCGGGCGTCGCCGGTGAGCGTGTCGATGTACAGCACCCCGTCCAGGTGGTCGCACTCGTGGCGCAGCGCCCGGGCGAGGAACCCGGTCCCGGCCACGGTGACCGGGTCGCCGTGCTCGTCGAAGCCCTCGACGGTGACCGCTGCCGGCCGTACCGCGGGAAACGCCAGACCGGGGATGGACAGGCAGCCCTCGTCACCGACCTGGGTTCCGGAACTGGCCGTGACCTGCGGATTCACGATGTGCCCGCGGCCGGCGTTGGTGCCGTAGACGAAGACCCGCGCGGACACCCCGATCTGCGGCGCCGCGACTCCGGCCCGGCCCGGCTGCGCGTCGAGGGTGTCGAACAGGTCCCGGACCAGCGCCCGCAGCTCGGCATCGAAGGCGGTCACCGGCGCGGCGGGGGAGCGGAGCACCGGGTCGCCCAGCAGCCGGATCGGTCGCGTCGTCACCTGCGAAAGCGTAGTCCGGGGCCGGGCCGACCCCCGACGACCAGGGCCTACACTATGCCGACTTCCCACCCCCGGAGGCACACCCATGGCCCACCCGGCCGACCGGGCAGATGTGCGGTCACACCGCCGCAGCCCAGCTCAGGACCGCTTTCGATGGACCCCGTGGATCGTCGCCGGGGTCTGCGCCGCGCTCGTCGCCGGCGGCGGCTGGTTCGCCTACGACCGGCTCGCGACGACCACGTGCACCGGCTCCGTCACCGCGGCCGTCGCCGCCTCCCCGGCCACCGCGACCCTCCTGGAAGACCTCGCCACCAAGTGGTCCGCGACCCGCCCGGCCGTCGCCGGGCAGTGCGCGCACGTCGCCGTCACCGCCCGCGACACCGCCGTCATGGCCCAGGCCCTCGGCACCGAATGGGACGCGAAGACCGGCACCCCGCCCGACGTGTGGGTCCCCGACTCCTCCGCCTGGGTCCGGCGCGCCTCCACCGCCCCGATCGCCGAGCGGATGATGCCCGACCTGCAGCCCAGCCTCGCCCGGACCCCGTCGATCCTCGCCATGCCCTAGCCGATGGCCGAGGCCCTCGGCTGGCCCGACGGCGACATCTCCTGGCAAGACATGATCAACAAGGTGGCGGCGGACCCGCAGGGCTGGGCCAGGTACCACAAACCCGAGTGGGGCGCGTTCAAGTTCGGCATGACCGACCCGCTGCAGTCCACCGCCGGGCTGCTCGCCCTCATGGCGATCCTCGACGGCAACGACGACGGCGAGGTCACCGCCGAGGAGCAGGCCACCCTCGCCAAGCTCAAGTCCGAACGCGCCGTCTACACCGACACCACCGCCCAGCTGCTCGACGAGCTGTCCAAGGCCGACCACGACGGCGCCGCCCTGCGGTACGTCTCCGCGTTCCCCGCCCTCGAGCAGGACGTCCTCACCTACAACAAGGCCAACCCGCACACCCCGCTCGTCGCCGTCTACCCCTCCAACGGCAGCGCCGACGCCGACAACCCCTACCTCATCCTCGAGGCGCCCTGGTCGTCGAAGGACAAACAGGACACCGCGAAAGCCTTCCTCGCGTACGCCCGCGGCCCCGACGGCCGCAAGGTCTTCCAGGACGCCGGGTTCCGCGACCCGAACCGCGCCGCCGGCCCCGCCCTGACCGGCTCGACGTTCGCCGCCCGGATCAAGACCGTCCCACGGGCCGTCCTGCTGCCCGAGTCGGTGAAACAGTCGATGGACACCTGGACCGCCCTGACCCGCCCCACCAACGTCCTGCTCGTCCTCGACGTCTCCGGATCCATGAACGAACAGGTCCCCGGCACCGGCAAGACCCGCATGCAGCTGGCCAAGGACGCCGCCCGCAGCGCCGTGCAGCTCTTCGCCGGCGACGTCGACGCCGGCCTGTGGGTGTTCTCCACCAGGCAGAACGGCACCACCGACTACAAGCAGCTCGTCCCGATCGGCCGCGTCGGCGACCCGGTCGCCGGCAAACCCCGCCGCGACCAGATGACCACCGCCATCGACAAGCTCACCGCGGCCGGCGACACCGGCCTCTACGACACCGCGGCCGCCGCCCAGCAGGCCGTCGCCGACACCTACCAGCCCGGCGCCACGAACCTCGTCGTGCTCATGACCGACGGCCGCAACGACGACTCCACCGGCGGGCTGAACCTCGACCAGCTCCGCGAGAAGCTCCAGGCCAACGCCGGCAGCGACAAGAAGGTCCCGATCGTCACCGTCGGCTACGGCAACGACGCCGACCTCGCGTCGCTGCAGGAGATCTCCCGCGTCTCCGGCGGCACCCTGTACACGTCGAAGACCGCGTTCGACATCAACGAGGTCCTCCTCACCGCCATCTTCGGCAGGGTCTAACACACGGTCTCACGCAGCGGGTTCGGGACCGGGCACCACCGGTCCTCCAGCGGATCCGCGGCCAGACGCATCGCCGTCGTCGCCTTCAACGGCCAGTCCTCCTCGAGCACCGCCCGGCGGTCCTCCGCCGACACGCACCGCCCGGCGACCTCGGCGACGTACCCCCACAGCCCCTCGTCGCCGAGCGCCGCCACCAGGCTCGACAGCACCGTCGCGAACGCCGACGCGAGCACCTTCGTGCGCAACGCCCGCGGATCGCCGGTCGGCAGCGCCCCGACCAGCGGCGGCATCGCATGCCCGGCCCGGGCCAGCCGCCCCGGGTGCACGTGGATGCCGCCCAGGTCGCGGTAGTACACCCGCACCGGCCGGCCCGCGGCGACCTCGACGAGGGTGTTCTGGCCGTGCGCCTCGAGACCCACCCCCCGCTCCAGGAGCTCGAGCAGCGGCGGGAGCAGCAACCCGACCAGATCCCGGAAGAACCCGGGCGTCAGCAGGTCCGGGCGGTGGGGGAGCAGCGCCAGGGGCAGCACGTCCGCGTCCGGCGGCGGGGCGTCGCGCCACACCGCGCCCAGCGCCCGCTGCGGCCGCCCCGCGTCGTCGAGGACGGTCCCCGCGGACACCTCCCGCAGGATCGCGATGCCGGGGTCGAGGGCGGCGAGCAGGTCCGAGACCAGCGGCCCGTTGTGGACCGCCGCCGCCGACAGGGTCCGCACCGCGCTCGTCATCTGCACCTCGACCGCCGTCTTCACATGACCCAAGCCCACATCCAGGGTCCGCAGCGACATCAGCGGCCGCGCCGGCACGTCGACACCGGTGTCGCGCACCAGGCCCGACGCGAGGGCGCGGGGCAGCTGCCACGGATGGACCGGGAACCGCGGCGGCACCGGCACCCCCGCCGTCCGCCACCGCGCCGGGTCCGTCTCCACGATCCGCAGCCGCACGTCCGGATGGTGCTCCGGGGCGTAGGCGAGCACGTCGAGCGTGGACAGGCCGATCCGGGTGCGGCAGCAGGGATGCAGCGGGTGACCGTCCACGATGGACTGCTCGGCGCCGGTCAGCCCGCCGAAGGGGCTCGGCGGGGCGGTCATCGCCAGGGCCAGGTTCGCGACGCTGTTGTCCAGCTCCCGCCGGAACCCGGGGCTCAGCGCCAGCGCCGCGGCCAGCACGCCCGGGTCGTCGAACGCCCGGCCGTCGACGAGCACCGAACGGACCGGCGGGCCGAACACCGGCGGGGGAGGACCGCCGAGACGCCGCGGGTCGAGCACCTGCTCGCGCCACAACGCGCCCCAGAGGCGGGTGAGGATCGCGGCTCTGGCCGACGGTACCGATGCCAGGAAAGCGGCGACGAGCGACGGCCGGTGCTCGCGCAGCGCCGCGGCCGTCCCGGCGACGTCAGGTGCATCCACCCACCGAGTCTAGAGAGATCGCCGCGACGCCTGGGACTCGCGTCGTCCGTTCGGCCCAAAGTGTCCGCGCCGACCACCTGGCTGCCGGTTCACCTGCGGAAATGCTGTGATGTACGCGAGGATCAGCTTGGAGCACGGACGCTTCGGGAGGCCATGATGGAGATCAGACAGCTGACGGCCGGTACGCCGGCCGCCGCCCAACCGCCGGCACCACCGAAACCGGTGCCGGGCGCGGCGACGAACGCCGCCGTGGAGGCGCCCGCACCTCCGCCGAAGGGTGGCCTGCCCGCCTCGCAGCAGGTGCTGAGCAAGCTCACCCCGGGCGACCGCGCCGCCATCGCCGGCGCCACCGGCTACCACCTGTCGCCGACGGGTGCCGTCACGAACGCGTCCGCCGCCGTGCCCCCGTGGTCGTTCATCATGGCGTTCGCCGCCTCCCGCACCGCCGCTCAGCCGGACCAGGAGGTCGGCCAGGCCAAGCCCGCCGACGACGGCAACCACGTCGACGTCACCGTCTGAACGCAGACGGATGCGCCGGCACGCCGACGGCCGGCGCATCCCGCACACCAGTCTGCGCCCCGCGGGCCCGGTTACGGTCCCGTTTCCGGGTCGAAACATCGTCCGGCAGGGCGTTGACCCGCCCGGTGCGGCGCCGTGTGATGGATGCATGGGCGACGCGCCGGCGCTGATTGCCAACCTGCTCACCGTCATCGACCGACGCGACTGGGCGGGGCTGTCCGAGATGGTCACCGACGACGTCGTCTACCACCGGCCCGGCTGCCCGCCGATCGAGGGCGCCGAGGCGTTCGTCGGCTTCTACCGCCGGCGGTGCATCGTCTCCGCCGGCCGTCACCAGGTGGACCGGTGCGTGTCCGTGGACGGGCAGGGGTTCTGCTGGGGCCGCTTCGACGGCATGTCGCACGCGGGCGTGCCGCTGAACGAGATCTTCGCGGACTGGTACGAGTTCCGCGCCGGGCGCATCGCCCGCCGCCGGACGTTCTTCTACCGCCCGGCGATCTGAACCCCGTTAGGTTGACATAATGTGCATTATCGAACATTCGTCGATCAGAGCTACCGCGGCGTCCGCAGTGGTCCGGACCGTTACTCCCGTGGCCTCACCGTCCGCCGTTGCCCGGGGTCCGACCGAGTCGTCGGCGTCCTGAGCGTCCTCGCTTCGCCGTTCTGGCGGCGCCCGGCGATCCCGGCTGGCTGGCGGCTCTTGCCGCAACAGGTGGGTCGCAACGGCATCACCAACGGCGACCCGGCCACCAGCGCGCCCTTGCGGAACTGGATGGTCGAGCGGCGGCGGGCGGAGAAGAACGTGGCTATCTCGATCCGCCCGCCGCCGTCGTCGACTGATGCTCGACCCCTGCGGCGGACTCCGGGATCGCCGCGCTGGTGACGAGCGCGGCGACGCGTAGCAGATCCCTCGCGCGGAAGTACGCCACGGCGTCTTCGTCGTAGAGACCTCCGCTGATGCGACGCCGTAGCTGTTGGGCCGTGTCGTGGAGCCGGCAGTGCTGCTCATCCGACAGCGGACCGCGACTTGCCAGGCAGGCGGACACGGCGACGTCGATCTCGCGCGCGCCGGGATCGTCCCACGCGAGCAGTCGGGAAAGCCTGCTCCGGCGCCAATAGGTCAACGCGTGCAGCGCCGCGTGCTGCGGAGCGCCGTACCAGATCGATGGACCGAGGTTAGGGTTCGCGTCACCGGGCCGGGGTGTCCGGTGGCCGAGCCGTTTCGCCGTGCGGCGCTCGGCGGCATACCTCCGCAGATGGTCATGCCAGAGGCTGCGGCTGGCCTCGAGATGATCGAGCGCGCGCAGGAGCGCTCCGTCGTCACGTCGGAACGGTCCGGCCAACTCGCCGAGGAAACTGAGCGTCGCCTCGAATCCGATTGGACGGTACAACTGCACGCACGAGCGCAGCGCGGAAACCCGTCCCCGGTGCGGCAGCGCCGGGTTGCGGACGTGGTTGGCGAACGCACTGAAGCTCACCGGCCGAGGGTAGAACCGGGTACAAGGCTCAACTTCACTGTGAACGGACAGTGGCCTCACCGTCCGCCGTGGTCGGGCGACCGGATTCGTCACGGACGGTCGCGGAACCTCGGGCGTTCGGGCCCGAAGCTCGCAGGTGAGCACGAGAACCCACCCTTTCGGGTGATGACACGCTAGGTGATCGACGTATGCGGGCGATACCCTGTGCGTATGCGTGAGATGCGCAAAGAGCGGGTAACGGTGACCATGCCCGCCGATGACGCCGCGGCCGTTCGGCGGTTCGTGGACTCCGGCGGCGCCGAGTCGGTGTCGGCGTATGTCGCCGAGGCGGTGCGGGACCGGCTGGCCCGGGACCGGGCGCTGCTGACCCTCAACGAGCTGTACGCGCAGCGGGGCGTGCGGATGGACCCGGAGCACCACGCGTGGGCGCGTGAGGTGCTGGGGGTGGCGCCCACGGGCGGGACGGTGTCGTGACCGCGGTCGGTGGGCGGATCCTCGACAGCTCCGCGATCCTCGGGTTCGTGGCCGGCAAGCCGTACAGCTCGGCGATCGTGTGGCACGCCGTCGACCAGGGTGTCGTGCTGGCGGTGCCGGCGGCGGCGCTGGCCGAGGCGTGGGCGCAGACGTCGCCGAAGGACTACGACGTGCTGAAGGTACTGCTGTCGCTGCCGGTGGTGGTCGTCGACGCCCTCACCGCGGCGGACGCGGTCGACTCCGGCGCGCTGTTCGCCGGCGAGGGCGGACCGGCGACGGTCGCGGCCGCGCACGTGGTCCGCCGGGCCCAGGCACGGCCGGGCTGGGCGATCGTGACGGACCGCGCCGACGTCCTGCGCACCCTCGACCCGCAGGCGGAGATCGACGAACTCCCCTGACGGGTGCCGCCGAACCCTGTCGTACGGTGTGTCGCGCTCGGAAAATGTCATAGGTGGCTGGTATGACTGTTCCGACACATGTTCGATAGACGGGTTGGGGAGGGTGCGATGGTTGCCGCGCGGACCGCGGTCACGGGCTTGTCGACGGTGGATCTGGAGCAGATCCGGGACACCCTCGCGGCCGGCCGGAAACCGAAGGTCGTGTTCACCGAGCAGGCCGGGCAGATCGCCGGGCAGCTGGGCCAGGTCGTCGCGCTGACGGACCCGGAGCTGTCCGACGAGTGGGTCGTGGTCCGGTTCGGCCGCGACGAGCTGCCCTTCTCCCCCGCCGACCTGGCGATCGCGCCGAAGGCCCCACCGGCCAAGCGCGCCCCCGCCGTTCCCGCACCTCGTGAGGAGAGCCCCGTGCCAGCCCCTTCCGTAGCCGACTCCCCCGCCACGACCGAGGCGCCGGACTCCCCCGGTTCCCCGGCTCCCGCCCCGGCCGCCGACCCGAGTCCCGCCCCGCCGGCGGCCGCGACGCCCCAGGCCCCGAGCGCCGATTCGTCCGATTCGTCGGGTTCCGGGGCGAAGAACACGCCCGGGAAGCCGGCCGCGAAGAAGGCCGCCCCGAAGCCGAAGCCCGCACCCGGGCTGACCGTGACCCTCTCCTACGCCGACGGCGAGTGGACGGTCGCGGCGAACCAGGGCGCGAAGGCCCTCGCCAAGCCCTACGTCATCAAGGCCGGCGAGGCGCTGAAGATGGTCGCGATGCTGGACGTGCCGGGCGTGCACGAGGCGGTCGAGGAGATCGTGTCGGCGGCCCGGGCGGAGGCCGAGACCCAGGCGGAGCGGCTGCGGGCCGAGCTGGCGGAGATCGAGGCGCGGCTCGCCGAGCTGCGCGAGGCCGAGTAGCCGCCGCCTGGTTCGGCTCCCTGCTTTCGACGTCCGCGATCGGTCCCGGCTGCGCCTCGGCGACCGGGGCCGATCTGCACATCTGCCGACGGGATGGTTGCGCCGCCCGGGCACAGCGCTACCGTGTCCGGGATCGACACAACCACCTGCGGCAGGAACGGATATGAGCACGTGAGCGACGGGGAGCCAGCTGCACCGGCCGATACCGCGACCTCCCTGGTGGAGACGGCGCCGGGTGACGCGGCCCCGGACACCGGACCCGCCACTGCTGCGGTGGGCGCGGACGCCGTCCGGGGCGACGGCGCGACCGCCGTGGTGGCGGCGGACCGCCCCGGCTCGTCCGCGGCGTCGGGTGACACGGCCTCTGACACCACGGGAGACGTGGGCACTGTCCGAGGCGACGCCGCCGCCGGGCCTGCCGACTTCGCGACCGCCGTGGCGGTCCGGCCGTGGCAGGCGCCGTGGCTGTGGCGCGTGCTGCTCGTCCTCGCCCGGATCGTCGTCGCCCCCGTGGCCCGGCTGCGGGTCACCGGCGGGCTCCCGCCCGAACTGCGCGGCGGCCCGGTCATCCTCGCCGTGAACCACATCGGCCCGTTCGACCCCGTCGCGATCACCGCCGCGTGCCGCGCCGCTCGGATCGCACCGCGGCTCATGGCGACCGGCGGGCTGTTCCGGGCGCCGGTCGTCGGGTCGGTGATGCGCGCGTCCGGGCACATCCGCATCAACCGGCGGCAGGCGAACGTCGCCGCCGCCGTCGACGACGTGACGCGGGCCCTCGCCGCCGGGTCGCACGTCCTCGGATACCCGGAGGGCCGCATCACCCTCGACCCCGGGATGTGGCCGGAGCGCGGGAAGACGGGGCTGGCCCGGGTGGCGCTCGCGACCGGGGCGCCGGTCGTCGCCGTGGCGCAGTGGGGGGCGCACGAGGTCGCGGCGTGGGGCGGGTTCGGGCCGACGGTCCGGGCCCTGTCCCGGGCGCTGGTGCGCCGGCCGGTCGTGCGGGTGCACTTCGGCGCGGTCGTGGACCTGTCCGGGATCGACCCGGCCGCGCCCGGAGCGGCCCAGCGCGCCACCGACCGGATCATCGACGCGATCACCGACGAGCTGCGGCCGCTGCGGGCCGACGAGCCGCGTCTGCCCCGCTACGTCGACCCGGTGCGGCCCCTGACCCTCCAGCGGCGGCACCGGCCCGCCGGCACTCGCCCGATCGGCTGAGGCACCAGCATCCGGGGAGAAAGTCCGCGCGGATGTCGAGAACCTGGTGCCGGCTCCGTCCCCGGGGTGTCCGACGAGCGAGAAGGAATGGGACAGACATGAAGTATCTGCTGCTCAAGCACTACCGCGGCGGCCCCGAGCGGGTCGTGGACTACGCGCCGATGGACCGGTGGACGCCCGAGGAGGTCGACGCGCACGTGCAGTACATGGTCGGCCTCGCGAACCGGCTGCAGGAGTCGGGCGAGTTCGTCAACGGGCAGGCACTGCAGCCCGGGGGCGCGTTCGTGCGGTACGACGGGGAGGGCAAACCACCGGTCACCGACGGGCCGTTCGCGGAGACGAAGGATCTCATCGCCGGCTGGATGATGATCGACGTGGACTCGTGGGAGCGGGCGGTGGAGGTGGCCGGGGAGCTCTCGGCGTCGCCCGGGCCGGGCGGCAAGCCGCTGCACGAGTGGCTCGAGGTGCGGCCGGTGCTGTCCGACTTCGGCCCGTCCACCGGCTGAAGACACACCGGCTGAAGGACACCGGCCGGATCGGGCCGGGAGCCGACCTCGAGCACGCATGCGCTCGCCTCCGGCGCGCTGTTCGGCGGCGAGGAAGACGGCAGGGAGACAGGGCGCGGGAGCATGACGGAAAGGACGGGCATCGTGGACGAGGCGCTGCTGCGTGAGCTGGTGCCGACGGTCATCGCGGTGCTCGTACGGCGCGGTGCCGACTTCGCCTCCGCCGAGGACGCGGTGCAGGAGGCGCTCATCCGGGCGATCAGCACCTGGCCGGACGATCCGCCGCGGGACCCGAAGGCGTGGCTCGTCACCGCGGCGTGGCACCGGTTCCTCGACGCGGCCCGGTCCGAGGCGTCGCGGCGGGGGCGGGAGGCGGCCGTCGACGCGGAGCCGCCCGCCGGGCCGGTCGCGGGCACCGACGACACGCTGCGGCTGTACTTCCTGTGCGCGAACCCGGTGCTGCCCGCCGCCGCGGCGGTGGCGTTGACGCTGCGGGCCGTCGGCGGGCTGACGACCCGGCAGATCGCGGCCGCGTACCTGGTGCCGGAGGCGACGATGGCCCAGCGGATCAGCCGGGCGAAGCGGCGGCTCGCCGGGCTGCCGCTGGACCGCCCCGGCGACCTGGGCACGGTGCTGCGCGTGTTGTACCTGGTGTTCAACGAGGGGTACAGCGGCGACGTCGACCTGGCGGCGGAGGCGATCAGGCTGACCCGTCAGCTCGCGGCGCTGGCCGCGGAGCCGGAGGTCGCCGGGCTGCTGGCGCTGATGCTGCTGCACCACGCCCGGCGGGCCTCGCGGACGGGGCCTGGCGGGAGGCTGGTGCCGCTGGCCGAGCAGGACCGGTCGCGGTGGGACACGGGGCTGATCGCCGAGGGGGTGGCGGTGCTGCAGACGGCCCTGGCCACGGACCGGCTGGGCGAGTACCAGGCGCAGGCCGCGATCGCCGCCCTGCACGCCGACGCCCCGAGCGCGGCCGAGACGGACTGGGTGCAGATCGTCGAGTGGTACGACGAGCTGCTGCGGCTCACGGGCGACAGCCCGGTCGTGCGGCTCAACCGGGCGGTGGCGGTCGGCGAGGCCGATGGTGCCCGGGCGGGGCTGGCGGCGCTCGGCGGGCTCGACGCGGGCCTGCCGAGGTTCAAGGCCGTGCAGGCGTACCTGCACGAGCGCGCCGGCGACCGTGGGCTCGCCGCGGAGCTGTACGCCGCGGCGGCCCAGGAGGCGACGAGCGTGCCCGAGCGGGACCATCTGACCCGGGAGGCGGCCCGGGTCCGGCAGGGGTAGGCCCTTCCGGCCCGCGCGGGCTCGGACGCGGCGGGCTCCGGGACCGACGCGGCCAAGCGATGCTGTACCGCGGCTGCGGGGGCACACGCCGCCGGCCGCGGGCTCCCGGGTCAGCGGCGCCGGAGCGGGTCAGGCGCCTTCGCGGCGCATACGCAGGTAGGCGAGGACGGCCTCGCGGGTGGTGCGCACGCCCAGGACCTCGCGGGCCTCGGCGATGCGCCGGTTCGCGGTGCGCAGCGACAGGAACTCGGCCGCCGCCGCGGCCGCGATCGTCTCGCCGCCGGCGAGCCGTTCCAGCAGGGCGCGCTGCTCCGGGGCGAGCACCGGTCCCCCGGCCTCGTCGGCCGGCTCGGTGCCGAGTTCGGCGTCGGGGTCGGTGGTGACCGGGCCGATGCGGGCCAGGTCGGCGAGCAGCGCCCGGCCGATCTCGGCGGCGGTGTCGCTGATCGCGACGATCCCCGCGCCGCGGGCCGCGGCGAGGAGGGCGAGCTCGGCGGTGTCGGCGTCGGCGACCCGGCCGAAGAGCGCCAGGCGTGCGTCGGACACGTCCCAGGCCTGGTCGGTCAGGGCGAAGCCCTCGCGGGTGGTCCAGCCCGCCCGGGCGAGTCTGCGCAGCACGGCGGTGGCGTCGGCGCCGTTCGCCACGACGTACCGCGGTGCGAGTGCCGGATCTCCCGCCATCAGCGGCCCACAGGAGAAGACATGCGCCCACCATGCGATGAAGGGGCCGCCTCGCACAAGACCATCGCGTTACTCATCCACGCCTCTCAATGCCGAGGCCGGGGAGGTGAAGGATGCCCGCCCGCGGGGCCCGTCAAACACCGGCGCGCGGGAAGGGTCGGAACCGGGGCTCACTGAGCGAGCTCCTCGATGGCCAGCGCCGCGGCCTCGGTGCGGGTCTTGGCGCCGAGCTTGCGCATCCCCGAGCGGATGTGCGTCTCCACGGTCTCCCGGGAGATGCCCAGCTGCCCCGCGATCCGGCGTGTCGGCTCCCCGTTGGCCACGAGGCGCAGCACGTCCCGCTCGCGGTCGGTGAGGTCGTCGCCGGCCCGGCGGCCGCGGGTGTCGCGGCGGATCGAGTGCCGCCGCAGCGCCCGGCGGGCCCGTCCGAGCAGCACGACGAGCCCGGCCTCCTCGGCCAGGCGCTCGGCCTCGAGCAACGGCGGCACGGCCAGATCGGCGCCCTCCTCGAGCAGCCCCTGGGCCAGCAGGCACCGGACCTCCTCGCGGCGGGCGAGCTCGTGCCAGGCGGCCGCGGCCTCGGCGAAGCGCACCGGGGCCTTCCACGCCTCCAGCGTCACCTGCACCGGCGTGAGGGGCATGGTGTCGTCGGCGCCGCTGAACGAGGTCCCGGCGTCGTAGGCGGCCCAGCGGGCGGTGATGCGCCGCAGCCCGTCGACGAGCGGCGTGGACACGGTCGCGTCGGCGGGCTCGAACGCCTGGTCGGGGCGGCCGTCGAGCCAGGCCGCCTCGCGGGTGACCCAGTCCAGGACGGGGCCGGCGGACGCGGGCCGGTTCTGCAGCGACTCGAGCCGGGCCCGGGCCGGGGCGAGCAGGCCGCCGTCGGCCTCGGCGAGGCTCGCGGCGGCGACGGCGTAGCCGCGGGCCAGGGCGGGCAGGGTCCGGTCGGCGAGGTCCCCGGCCCGGCGCACGACCTCGTCGATGCCGTCGCCGCGCAGGGCGTCGCACCACAGCTGGGCGGCCAGGAACCGGGTCTGCCAGCTGTAGGCGAGGTCCCCGGCGCAGGCGGCGGCCGCGGCCGCGGCGGCCTGGGAGGCCTCGGCGAGGCGGGCGTCGGCGGTGAGGGTCTCCACGAGCAGCCACGCGGACCAGCGGGCGGCGAGGGCGTCGCCGGCCTGCCCGGCGGCGGACGCGGCGGACGCCAGCCCGTACTCCCAGCCGGGCTGGCGGGTCCCGGCGCGCACGGCCGCGATCGCCGCGCGCAGGCCCGGGTGCGCGGGCGCCTCGCCGTGGACCCGCAGCAGCTCCTCGGCCCGGGCCAGGGCGCCGCCGGGGTCGGTGGTGAGCATGGACAGCAGCCGGATGCGGTCCCGGCCGCCGACGACCTCGGCCGGCGCGTCGTCGGGGACGGCGGCGACGGCCGCGGCGGCGGGCACGGCGCTGCCCTGCTGCAGCAGCGCCTCGCCGCGCAGCACGGCCGCGACCGGGTCGGTGGTGGCCGGGTCGATGACCCGCAGGCAGGAGCCGGGCCGGCCGGCGGCGAGCGCGGCGCGGGCGGCGGCGATGCGGACCTCGGGCTCGGCCTCGACGCCGGGCAGGTCGCAGGCGAGCAGGAGCAGCTCGGCCCGGTCGCCGGAGGACTCCGCGGCCGCGGCCGCGGTGACGGCGACCTGGTAGGCCTCGGGGCCGGCGCCGGCCGCGGCGAGGTGCCGGGCGGCCTCGCGGGGCGGGACGAGCGTGGCGAGGCGGCGGTGGACGGCGGCGCGCTCCTCGGCGGAGAGCAGGCCGGCGGCGACCTCGGCGGTGTAGGGCGAGACGGGCGCGGCGACACCGTCGGTCAGCTCGACGAGGCCGGCCTCGACCAGCTCGGTGAGGCCCTCGCCGAGGACGGTCGCGGTGACGGGGCGGCCGAGCAGGCCCAGGGCGGCCATCGCGGTGCGGGCTGGGCGGGTGAGGTCGGCGAGGGCTCCGGCGACGGTGTAGGCGAGGCCCTTGTCGAGCCCGTCGCCGCCGTCGCGCGGGGTGCCGCCCTGCGCGACGTGCTTGGCCAGGGCCACCACGGCGAGCGGGACGCCGCCGGCGCGGCGGACGAGGTCGGTGACGACCGCGGCCGAGGCGGACGGGGCGAGCTGGCGCACGAGCGCGGCCGCGGCGTCGGCGGGCATCGGCGGCATCTGCAGCCAGGCGCCGGACCGGGCGGCCGCGGCGCGCAGGGCCCGCTCGGCGTCGCCCGGCAGCCGGTGCGGCGTACGGAGTGTGACAACTATCCGACAGTGCTCCGCGATGGCCGGGAGGGCGGCCATCGTGAGCGGATCCGCCCACTGAAGGTCGTCGAGCAGTAGCAGACCGTGACGGACGCGGGAGCGGACGGCCTCGGCGAGCAGCGGCGCCTCGTGTGACGGGAGTCGCACCCGCACGGCCCGGGACAGGGGCAGGGCCGGCACGCCGCGCAGCATCGCCAGGGCGCCGCCGCTGAACACCGGGCCGCGGAAGGACTCCCCGAGGCGCTTGAGGACCCCGGTGCGCCCCGTGCCGGCCGTGCCCGCGATGACCACGAGACCCGGGTTACGCAGGGCGTCCACGGCCGCGGCGATCAGCTCGGCGGGCGGCCACACGGCAGGAACGCTCGCCCGGCCCACGACCGCCGACGCCACCGCCGGCGCGGCCGCCGGGCCGGCGACGGGCTCATCAGTCGGTGCCTCAGGCACGGGAAGCCTCCATTCCTGGCACGAACATGGGATCCTGCGCGCGCAGGATATTCGTAATGTGTGTGCCGTACGTGCGTGACATGACGGTACTGATTGCACCCAGGAGCGAATAATGAGCGAGGTCCACCCCTTGGACACCCGAGGGTACGTCGGCATTGTGGCTGAACCCACCGGCCTCGCGCAGTCGGTGATCAGTCTGTGCCCGACGTCGAAGCGGAGCTGACCCCGTGGCTCCAGGACCCCTGAGCTCCCGCGTGGGCGATCTGTGCGCCGAGGTCGGCAACCGCCTCGGCGGCGCCGCCCAGGCCCAGGTGGTCGACGTGCGCCGGCGGCTCGGCGAGCCGCTGCGGGTCGCGATCGCCGGCCGTCTCAAGTCCGGCAAGTCCACGCTCGTCAACGCCCTCATCGGCCGGCGGGTCGCGCCGACCGAGGTCGGCGAGTGCACCCGCATCGTCACGCAGTTCCGCTACGGCACCTCCGACCGCGTCGACGTGGTCAAGCGCAACGGCGCCCGGGTCAGCCTCCCGCTCGACGAGGCCGGCATGATCCCCCAGCGGCTCGGCGTCGCCCGCCACGAGGTCGCCTACGTCGACGTCACGCTCACCAGCGACCACCTGCGCGACCTGACCGTCGTCGACACGCCCGGCCTGTCCAGCGCCAACACGTCCGTGTCCGACCAGGCGCGCCGGTTCCTGTTCTCCGAGGCGCCGATCGACGACGACCTGGACTCCGACTCCGCGGGGGCGCTGTCCGGCGCCGAGGCCATCATCTACGTGTTCACGCAGTCGGTCCGCGAGGACGACGTGCAGGCCCTGGAGGCGTTCCGGTCCATCTCCGCGCGGCTGTCGAGCAACCCGATCAACTCCCTCGGGCTGTTCAACAAGGTCGACAAGCTCGCCGGCGGCGGGCAGGACCCCTGGCCGATCGTCGCGCCGCTGGCCAACGACCAGTCCAAGGTCCTGCGCCGGGTCGTCTCCGATGTCGTACCGGTCGTAGGCCTCCTCGCCGAGACCACCGAGGCCGGCCGGCTCACCGCCGCCGACTGCGAGGCCCTGCGCCAGCTCGCCGCGCTCCCCCAGGGCGAGCGGACCGTGCTGCTGGCCTCCGTCGACCTGTTCACGACCCGCGAGTGCCCGGTCACCCGCGAGTCCCGTGAGCGGCTGCTGCGCCTGCTGGACCTCTACGGCATCAGCTTCGCCATCGCCCAGCTGGTCGCCAAGCCGACCCTGGCCACCGGCGAGCTCGTCCGGATGCTGTTCCAGGCCTCCGGGTTCCCGCGCCTGCGCCAGACCCTCGACCACGCGTTCCGGTGGCGCACCGACGCCATCAAGGCCGGGTGGGCGCTGTCCAGCCTCGAGAAGATCGCCAGCCACGCCGAGCGCCCGCACGACCGGGAGCTGCTGCGCGACGCGATCGAGCGGGTGCTGCAGCAGCCCGAGTCGCACCGGCTGCGGCTGCTGGAGGTCGCTCAGCTCGTCACCACCGGCGCGGTCGACCTGCCCGACCAGATGGAGGGCGAGCTGACGCGCCTCGCGCTGTCGAACGACCCGAGCTGGATCCTGAACCTGCCCCAGGCCGACCGCGACTCGATGGTCCGCGCCGCGCTGGACGCCGCCACCCGCTGGCGCGCCTACGCCGTGGCCGGCGCGAGCCCGTCGCAGTCCCGGGTCGCGCTCGTCGCGCACCGCGGCTTCTACCTGCTCTCCCAGCGCATCCGCGGCGGAGGGGCAAATGTCCGATAATCACGGGAACAGCAATATGGTCAGCACAGCCAATAGCCGAGGCCCCCACCCCCAGGAGCCGAAGATGTCCTCCAACAGCCTGCGCCTGCTCGCGGTCGCCGTGGCGCTCGTCATCGCGGTGCTCACCGGCGCGGCGACCGGCCTGGTCGGCGGCGCGCCGAACTGCCCCGCCCAGACCTTCGGCGCCGCCGCCCCGCAGAAAGCCGGGGGCGGCGGCGGGGTCAGCGACGCGGTCGGCGACGCGATCAAGGGCGGCGGCACCACCCCGCAGCAGCCCGACGGCAACACGACGCAGGCCCAGTCCATCACCACGCAGGCGTGCACCGCGCAGGAGACGTTCGGCCTGAAGCCGGCCCTCGTCGCCTTCGCCGGCACCCTGTTCGTCGGCGCGGCCCTGCTCCTGCTGCTCCTGCTGTCCTCCCGCGGGTCCGGCGGGGCCACCGCCCCGGTGTCGGCGCCGCCCGGGCGCGGCGGCGGGCAGTCCGACGCCGACCGGCGGGCGCTGGTGCAGGCCACCATCTACGTGCGGGACCGGGTCACCAGCAAGGCCCTCGGCGACCGGCTCGGCGCCGCGCTGCACGAGGCCGGCGTCACCGTCCTGGAGCCGACCGGGGTGCGGTTCGACCCGGCCCACCACGAGGCCGGCGGCACCACCCCGACGAACGACCCGAACCTCAGCGGGCAGATCTCCGGCGTCGAGGTCCCCGGCTACGTCGACCGCGACGGGCGGGTCCTGCGGGCCCCGATCGTCACCGTGTACCAGTCGGGCCGCAGCGCCGGCGGCGCCACCGGGGCCCACCCGACGGTCGGCCGCGCCACCACGGCCGGCGGTCCGACCGGGGCGCACCCGACCGTTCCGCAGCCCAGTCAGCACACCACGCAGCAGCCGCGCAGAGAGCAGCCACGATGACCCAGACCCCCAACGCACCCGCCGGCGCGGCGCCGAAGAAGCCCGCCGACCAGACCGCGGCGCTGGGCAAGCTGCTCAAGGCCGGCGTCGAGGGCAGCCTCGCCTACCTGCGCAAGATCGACCCGGACGCGGCCGCCGACATCGACACCGAGCGCCGCCGCGACGTGCAGCGGCCGAAGATCGTCGTGGTCGGCGAGACCAAGCGCGGCAAGAGCTCGCTGACGAACATGCTCATCGGCGTGCCGAACCTGTCCCCGGTCGACGCCGCCGTGGCCACCGCGTCCTACCTCGAGTTCATGCACAACGCGCAGCACGGCGCCCGCGCCTACATTCCCGGCCGCGAGGACCCGGTGCCGATCGGCCTGGGCGACCTGCGCGACTGGGGCACCGTGATGGGCCGGCTGCCGGACGGGATGCGCCCGCCGCGGCGCATCGAGATCCAGCACTCCGCGCCGCTGCTGCAGTACCTGACGCTCATCGACACGCCCGGCACCGGCGGCCTCGACTCGATGCACGCCGAGGTCGCCATGGACGCGGTCGAGAAGGCCACGGCGCTGCTGTTCGTCGTGGACTCCTCCAGCCCGTTCTCCAAGCCGGAGATGAACTTCCTCATCGAGGCCAGTAAGAAGGTCAACTTCGTGCTGTTCGCGCTGACGAAGGTCGACGCCTACCCCGGCTGGCGCAAGATCCTCGACGACAACAAGGGACAGCTGCAGACCCACGCGCCCCGGTTCGCCTCCGCGCCGTGGTATCCGGTGTCGGCGCGGCTGGCCGAGCTGGCGATGCAGATGCCCAAGGACGCCGCGGGCGAGCTGATCCGCGAGTCGCGCATCGCCGAGCTCCAGCACGCCCTGATCGACCTGGCCTCCAAGGGCCACCTGCTGCAGCAGGCCAACGTGCTGCGCAGCATCCGCTCGGAGTACATCCGCTTCGACCAGGAGCTGGGCGACCGGATGAAGGCCACCGACCCGGACCCGGCCGACTTCGAGCGGGCCAAGGAGGAGCGCGCGCAGGTCGCCACCCGCAAGCGCACCGAGTCGCGGCAGTGGTCCCTGGCGCTGTCCACGGAGACCCAGCGGGCCCGCGTCGAGGCCACCTCGCGGCTGCGGAACTACATCACGCAGCTGCAGGAACAGTTCATGGAGAAGATCGACAAGGGCGGCCGCGGCGACATGCAGGAGCTGCCCGCCGAGGTGGACAAGGCGCTGTACGCGCTGAGCGTCCGGCTGTCGCACGACCTCGAGTTCCGCTTCCGCAAGGTCGGCGAGCGCGTCCTGGCGCAGGTGTTCCACCCCAACGAGCTGCAGCACGTGCTGCGCGGGCTCAACGCGCGGCTGCGGCACGCCCTGGGCACCAAGCCGCGCCGCGAGCAGTCCGGCGAAGGCGCGATGGTCGTCATGTCCTCGGCCGGTATGGCGATGATGGCCGCCCGCGTCCCCGGCATGATCGGCGGCGCGAGCGCGCTCGGCGCGATCGGCCTGGCCGGGGCCGGGCTCGTCCTGCCCGTCGTCGGTGTCGGCCTCGGCCTCGCCGCCGGCGCCTACATGATCTTCAAGCGCAAGAGCATGGCCGACAAGGTCCAGGCCCGCACCTGGCTGCGGGAGGTCCTCGGCGAGGCCCGCGCCGCCCTGTCGGACGAGATCATGAACCGGTTCACCGACCTGCAGTACGCGCTGACCCTCGCCCTCGACGAGGCGATCGAGCGGCGGCTCAAGCAGCTCGACGCCCACATCGCGAACATCGACAAGTCGCTGGCCGAGGACAAGGCCGAGCGCGCCAAGCGCAAGGGTGCGCTGAACACCGAACGGGAAGGGCTCCGCGCCCGCATCAAGCAGGTCGACGAGGTGCTGGTGCGCATCCGCGCGCTCACGCCCGCCGGGCCGGCCGATGCGGCTGCCGAGGCCGCCGAGGCGTAGGGGGCTGACCGATGGACGGGCACTGGGAATGGTCGGACGGCGACGACTCCGCCGACACCGCTGACCTGGGCGGGGACGCCGGGCACGACCTGCACGGCGACTTCTCCGAGGACTACGGCGCCGGGTTCGACGCCGACCACGCCGATCACGCCGGCTACGGCGGGGACGAGCACGACCTGAGCGGGCCCGGCCATCACCTCGGCGACGGCTCCGACATCGAGGAGCCGCTCGGCACCGAGCACGCGACGGCCGAGTACGACGAGTCGCTGCACGACGGCCACGACGGTCACAGCGGCCAGGACGGTCACGACGACCTCGGCGGCCACGACGAGGGCCAGGCCGAGGACGCCGCGCCGGCGCACCTCAGCGACGGGCAGCCCGACTACGGCGATGTCCACGGTGATGTCCACGACGCCGGCGACACCGGACACGACCAGCACGAGGCCGCGTTCGGCGTCGACCCCGACGTCGACGCGTCCGCCGACGACCCGGCCTGGCACGAGGTGCAGTTCCCCGAGGAGCTGCACCTGCAGGACCCGCCCGAGCCCGTCGACGGCTTCCCGTGGACCGACGCCGACGTGCTCGGCGGCCCCGACCACAGCCAGTCCGCGGCGTTCGACCCGGCCGTGGAGCACCACGGCCCGGCCGAGCCCGCGGGGCTGGCCGACTACGCCCACCTCGATGTCCCGGCCGGCACCGACCCGTGGAGCATGCTGCTGGGCTCCGAGGACCCGGCCGCGAGCAGCCTCGCGACCTTCTGGGCCCCGCAGTAGACCCTGGAAACACAAAACGCGGCATCGGTACCTGCTGAAGGTACCGATGCCGCGTTTTTGGTTTTGGAACGCTAGCTGAGCGCGGTCCAGAGCAGGATCACGAACAGGATCGCGACCAGGACCAGGACCACCACGATCACGGCGATCCAGTTGCGCTCGGTCTCCTCGCCCTGCTGCGCCGGGGCCTGCCGGGCGGCCTGCGGCGGGAACGGTCCCGGGCGCGCCGGGACGACGGGCTGCTGCACGACCGGCTGCGGCTGGGGACGGAACACCGGCTGCGGCACGACGGGCGGCTGGACCACCGGCGGGCGCTGCACCACGGGCGGCGCGGTGACCGGCGGGCGCTGCTGCACCTGCGGCATCACCGGCTGCCGGACCGCCGGCGAGACCGGCACGCTCGACACCGGCGTGTGCTGCGGCATCGGCCGCTGCTGCGGCGGCGGGGTGACGGTGCGCGGGGTGCCCGAGGTGCCGACCGGGGCCACCGCGGCGCCGATGCACAGCGCCCCCTCGACCACGACCGTCTCCGGCTGCTCGAGGGTCGTCGGGGCCACGCCGAGCTCCGTGTGGATGAGGTGCGCCGCAAGCGGGATGCGCGACGAGCCGCCGACGAGGAAGATGCCGACGAGGTCCTTCGGCTGCAGCCGCGCCGAGTCGATCGCCCGGCGCAGGCACGCCACCGTGCGCTCCAGGTAGGGCTTGACGAGGGTCTCGAGCTCTTCGCGGGTCAGGTGCGCGTCGATCTCCATCGACGGCAGGTGGATGTCGGTGGAGGCGGTCCGCGACAGCATCTCCTTCGCGCCGCGCACGTCCTCGTAGAGCATCCGCCGCAGCCGCCGGTCGGAGGCGTCGGTCGGGTTGGCCAGCGACGCCCACTTCGCGGAGTGGCTCTCGGAATACGTCTTGCCGAGGTGCTCGACGATCGCGTGGTCGAAGTCGAGGCCGCCGACGTCGGCGAGACCGTCCTCGGCGAGGACCTCGAACCCGGACTGGGTGCGGCGGACCACGGTCGCGTCGAACGTGCCGCCGCCGAGGTCGTAGATGGCCAGGCTGCGCCCGACGGGCACGGCCGAGCCGAGGACGGCGGTGAAGTACGACGCGGCGCCGACCGGCTCGGCGATCAGCCGCGCGGGCCGGGCCGGGGTGCCCAGGCCGGCGATCCGGGTCGCCTCCAGCAGCAGCGACCGGCGCCGCTCGCCCCACCGGGCCGGGTGCGTGAGGCGCACCTCGTCCGGGGCCGCGCCCAGTTGCCGGCGGGCCTCCTCGTTCACCTGCGACAACACGTGCGCGAACAGACGCGGCACGGGCATCGGGTGGTCGCCGATGAACACCTCGCCGTCGTCGATGCGCCGCTTCGGGTTCGGCTCGAACCGGGCCGGGTCCAGCCGGGCATTACGCTCGGCATCCCGCCCGACCAGGACTTTCCCGTCGGTGTTGAAGTACAGGGAAGAGGGCAGCAGGGGGGAACCGTCGAACAGCAGCGGTCGCATCCGCGCGTCGGGCGTGCGGACCATCGCGACCGTGTTCGACGTGCCGAAGTCGATGCCGAGCACGCGCATGTGCGTCACCCTACCTTTGCCGTTCCGCGCTCTGCGTCGGCCGTCAAGCCTGCCGTAACTCGCTGTTGCGCAAAGTTGACCGAAGATCGCTGCATACTGGCCGCGTGAAGCAGGTGCCCTACCTCGACGCCCCAGGACCGCTGGGCTTCGCCCACCGTGGCGGGGCGGCAGCCGGTGACGAGAACACGACAGCGGCGTTCGCCCGTGCCGTCGACCTCGGATACCGCTATATCGAGACCGACACGCACGCCACCGCCGACGGAGTCGCGGTCGTGTTCCACGATGACACGCTCAAGCGGCTCCTGGGACGTCCGGGTCGGATGATCGACTTACGGTGGACGGACCTGCGGACCGAACGCGTGGGCGGCGCCGCCGCGGTGCCCCGGCTCGACGAGGTCCTCGACGCCTACCCGGACATCCGGTTCAACATCGACACGAAGACCGAGCAGGCGGTACACCCGACGGTGGAGGTCGTGGAGCGCCTCAAGGCCCACGAGCGGGTGCTGCTGGCGTCGTTCTCGTCCGCCCGGCTGCGGCGCATCCGCCGGCTCGCCGGGCCGGGCGTGGCGACCTCCATGGGCATGCGCGAGGTCGCCGGGCTGTTCGCGGCCTACCAGGTCGGGCGCCGCTACACCCCGGCCGAGAGCGTCGTCGCGGCGCAGATCCCGCCGCGGTACGGCCGGATCGTCCTGGCCACCGAGAAGTTCGTGGACTACTGCCACCGCATCGGGCTTCGGGTGCACCTGTGGACCATCGACGACCCGGCGGAGATCGCCCACTTCCTCGACCTCGGCGTAGATGGCATCATGACCGATCACATCGAGGTGTTGCGTGACGTCTACGTGAAGCGAGGCATCTGGCCGTGACGCGGGTCCAGGACGAGTCAGCCGGCGGGTCCACTGTGGAGCTCAGCTCCCGCCGCGAACGGGTCGGCTGGTACTTCTACGACTGGGCCAACTCGGCGTTCCAGACCACGGTCGTGACCGTCTTCCTCGGCCCCTACCTGACCTCCATCGCCGAGACCGCGGCGAAGTGCCCCGACTCCGGCTGCCCGGACGACGCCGCGATCCACTCGCTGGGCATCGCGATCGCCCCCGGCTCCCTGTTCCCGTACACGGTGTCGCTGTCGGTGCTGCTGACCGTGTTCGTCCTGCCGGTCGTGGGCGCGATCGCCGACCGGTCGCCGCGCAAGAAGCAGCTCCTGGCGCTGTTCGCGTACATCGGCGCCGCGGCCACGGCCGCGATGCTGTTCCTCACCGGCGACCGGTACCTGCTCGGCGCCGGGCTGTTCCTGCTGGCGAACATCACCTTCGGCGCCTCCGTCGTCGTCTACAACTCGTTCCTGCCGCAGATCGCCGACGAGCAGGAGCGGGACAAGGTCTCCAGCTTCGGCTGGGCGTGGGGCTACCTCGGCGGCGGCACCCTGCTGTTGCTCAACGTCATCGCGGTCCTGTTCAAGGACGACCTCGGCATGACGACCGGGGAGGTGGCGCGGTACAGCATCGTCTCCGCCGGCGTCTGGTGGGCCGGGTTCACCACGATCCCGCTGCTGGCCCTGCGCAACCGGCCCGTCGCCGACGAGCACCTCGGTGCCGTGCGCGGCAACCCGCTCACCGACGGCTTCAAGCAGCTGTGGGGCACGCTCAAGGGGCTGCGGGCGTACCCGCTCACGCTGTTCTTCCTCGTCGCGTACCTCATCTACAACGACGGCATCCAGACCGTCATCTCCCTGGCCAGCCAGTACGGCACCGAGGAGCTCAAGCTCTCCGACGGCGTCCTGGTGCCCACGATCCTCATGGTGCAGTTCCTGGCCTTCGCCGGGGCGCTGCTGCTGGGCCGGCTCGCCAAGGCCATCGGCGCGTGGAAGACGATCCTGGTCAGCCTGGTGCTGTGGACCGTCGTCATCGTCGTGGCGTTCTTCCTGCCGGCCGGGCAGGCGGTGCCCTTCGTCATCCTCGGCGGCGGGATCGGCCTCGTCCTCGGCGGCAGCCAGGCCCTGTCGCGGTCGCTGTTCTCGCAGCTCATCCCGAAGGGCAAGGAGGGCGAGTACTTCGGCATCTACGAGATCTCCGACAAGGGCACCAGCTGGCTCGGCCCGCTCGCGTTCGGCCTCGCCTACGACCTGACCCGCAGCTACCGCGTCGCGATCATCGCGCTCGTGGTGTTCTTCGTCGCCGGGTTCGTGGTGCTGCTGTTCGTGCCGATCCGCCGCGCGATCGTCGCCTCCGGCAACACGCCGCCGGCCAAGCTCTGACGGGCTCCTGACTGGCGGGTGTCGTGTACGTGACACCCTGCGTTACTGTTCGGTCGTGCGTTACCGGCTGCTCGGTCCGCTGGAGGTCGAGGTCGCCGGCCGGCGGCTGGAGATCTCCGCGACCCGCGACCGGGTCCTGCTGGTCATGCTGCTGCTGCAGCCGAACCGGGTCGTCACGCTGCCCCGGCTCGTCGACGCCGTCTGGGGCGACGCCGCCCCCGCCACCGCCCGCGCCCAGCTGCACACCTGCGTGTCCCGGCTGCGCCGCCAGCTGCCCGGCGCGATCCAGACCGACACCGCCGGCTACCGGGCCGTCATCGAGCCCGACGAGCTCGACACGCTCGTCTTCGCCCAGCTCGTCGCCGACGGCCGGGCCGCGATGGCCGCCGGGGAGCTGCAGGCCGCCCGCAAGCACCTGCGCGGCGCCCTCGAGCTGTGGCGCGGCCCGGCCCTCGCCGGCGTCGACAGCCCCGGCGTCCAGGCCGCCGCCGTCGCCCTCGAGGAGCGGCACAACAGCGCCCTGGAGGACTGCCTCGACGTCGAGCTGCAGCTGGGGTTGCAGGCCGAGCTGATCAGCCAGCTGACCGGCCTCGTCGAGCAGCACCCGCTGCGGGAGCGCCTGCACGGGCAGCTCATGACCGCCCTGGCCCGCGTCGGGCGCACCGCCGACGCGATCGCGGTCTACCTGCGCCTCGCCGAGGCCCTCGACGAGCAGCTGGGGCTCGCCCCGAGCGCGGCGTTGCAGGAGTTGTACCGGGGGCTGCTGCAACCCCCGCCCGCCGCCAAGGAACGCCCGCCGGCCCTGCTCGGCATGGCACCCGTCGAGCGCTCGGCCGCCCAGGCGCCGCGGGCCCTGCCCGTGCCGACCCCGTGGACGCTCCCCCGCGACATCGCCGACTTCTCCGGCCGCGACGACCTCGTCGACCGGCTCGTGCGCGCCGCCCGGCCCGGCCGCGACGACGTGCCCGCCGTGCTCACCGTCGACGGCATGGCCGGCGTCGGCAAGACCAGCCTCGCCGTGCACGTCGCGCACCTCGTCGCCGACCGCTACCCCGACGGGCGGCTCTTCGTCGACCTGCGCGCGCACGGCGAGCGCCCGCCGCTGGCCCCGCACGACGCGGTCGGGCTGCTGCTGCGCCACCTCGGCCTCGACCCCGAGCGCATCCCCGCCGACCCCGACGAGCGCGTCGCCCGGTGGCGCAGCGAGCTCGCCCAGCGCCGCATCCTCGTCGTGCTCGACAACGCCGCCGACCCGGCCCAGGTCACCCCACTGCTGCCCGGCGCCTCGGCGAGCCTCGTGCTCATCACCAGCCGGCGGCGCCTCGGCGGGCTCGACGGCGCGCACAGCGTCTCCCTCGACGTGCTCGACGACGGCGACGCGGTCCGGTTCGTGACCACCGTCATCGGCGAGCGGGCCGAGCGCGCCCCGCGGGCCGTCGCCGACGTCGTGCGCCTGTGCGGCGGGCTGCCGCTGGCGCTGCGGCTGGCCGCGGCCCGGCTCGCGCACCGGCCGTCGTGGAGCGTCGCCGACCTCGCCGACCGGCTCCGGCAGGCCAACCCGGCCCCGATCGACCTCACCGTCGACGGCCGGTCCCCGCACGCCGCGTTCGAGCTGTCGTACCGCGCCCTCGACGACGCCGCCGCCCGGCTGTTCCGGCTCACGGGCCTGCACCCGTCGGGCGAGTTCGCGGTGCGGGCCGCCGCGGCCCTGGCCGACCTGCCGATCCGCGACGCCGACGAGCTGCTGGGCCGGCTCGTCGACGCCCACCTGCTCATCGAGCCCGTCGCCGGCCGGTTCCGGCTGCACGACCTGCTGCGGGAGTACGCGGCGCAGCTGGCCGCCGAGGATCCCGAGCGGGACGCGGCCATCGACCGGATGCTCGACTTCTACCTGCAGGCGGCGGCCGCGGCGACCCGGTCCTGGGAGGGCGGCCGGGCCCGCGGCGCGATCGACGTCGGCGAGGTGCAGCCGTGGGTGCCCCGCTTCGCCGACCTCGCCAGCACCCGCCGCTGGCTCGACGTGGAGATCGGGAACCTGATCGCGGTCACCCAGCTCGCCGACCGCCTCGGCCGGCACCGGCACACGTGCCTGCTGCCGAGGGCGGTGTGGGGGTACCTCTTCCGCAACTCGATGAACGACGTCTCCATCGACCTACACCGCCGGGCCCTGGCCGCGGCCGAGGCGCTCGCCGACGACGGCCTGATCGCGATGACCCACAACTACCTCGCGTCGGCCTACGCCCGCGAGGGCGACCAGAACAACGCGGCCCGGCACCTGCTGCTCATCGCCGAGCACCCGATCTGGGGCGCCCGGGCCCGTTCCAACCTCGCCGCCGTCTACCAGTTCGCCGGCCGCCTCACCGAGTCCCTCGAGCTGCTCGAGCACTCGCTGCAGGCGATCTACCCGGCCGAGGTGATCGTCTACGGCGGGCAGTGGACGACGCTCACCACGATCCTGCGGCTGCGCGGGCGCACCGGCGAGGCGCTCATCGCCGCCCGCCGTACCCTGGCCGCCGGGCGGGCCTCCAACGCGCAGCTGGCGTTCAACGGGGCCATCGAACTCGCCGTGATCCGCCAGGCGCTCGGCCAGCACCACCTCGCCGAGCTGCTGCTGCGCTGGACCGTCGAGCGGATCCTGCCCGAGCTCGGGATGGCGGTGATCTGCGAGGCGCGCAGCTACCTCGGGGTGAGCCTCGTCGCGCTGGGCCGCACCGAGGAGGCGCTCGAGCTGCTGGCGCTGGCCGCCCGCGACTCGGCGCACCTCGACCCGCACATCGCCTGCCTGGCCGCGAGCAACCACGGCGCCGGGCTGCAGGCGGTGGGCCGGCTCGACGAGGCCAAGGCCGAGTACGCGCGGGCCCTGGAGCGGGCGATGCGGGCCGGGTACCGCTACGAGCAGGCCCGCGCCTACCACGGCCTCGGGCTGTGCACGAGCGACCCGCGGCTGTCGCGGCAGCGGCTGCAGACGGCGGCGGACCTGTACGAGGCGATGGGTGTCACCGAACACGCCGAGGTGGCCGCCCTCCTACGGGACATCGACGAGAAGGCGAACAAGTAGGCTTCTGCGCCGTGACGCCAACCGACGCCGACCCGAACGCCTGTTTCGCCGCTGGTGACTCCCGCACACGACGCGGGGGCCGGCTGAAGTTCTTCTACGGCCCGATGGACTGCGGCAAATCCACCCTCGCGCTGCAGATGGACTACAACCACGCCCGGCAGGGCCGGCACGGCCTGGTCCTCACGACCATCGACCGGGCCGGCCCGGGCCGGCTGTCGACGCGCATCGGCCTGGGCAAGGACGCCGTCGACGTCGCCGGGCTGGACCTGCGCACCCTGGTCCGCGACCGCTGGGCCCGCGGCATCCGCGTCGACTACCTCATCTGCGACGAGGCCAGCTTCTACACCGTCGAGCAGATCGAGCAGCTGGCGGACCTGGTCGACAACTCGGACGTCGACGTGTACGCGTTCGGCCTCGCCACCGACTTCCGCACCTGCCTGTTCCCGGCCGCCCAGCGCCTGTTCGAACTCGCCGACGAGGTGACGAAGGTCCAGGTCGAGGTGCTGTGCTGGTGCGGGCGCAGCGGCACGCTCAACGCCCGGGTCGTCGACGGGGTCATCGCCCGCGAGGGCGACCAGGTGGTGATCGGCGACACCGCGGCGGACGACGCCGTGGCCGCGGACGTGCACTACCAGGTGCTGTGCCGGCGCCACCACCGCTCGGGCGACCTGGGCCCGGCCGCCCGAGCCGGCGGCCAGCTGCGCCTGGTGTGACGCCGCACCGGCCGTTGCCGTCACCTTCGAGTAGCCGACCATAGCGGCGCTTTCGCGCATCGTGCGAAAGCGCCGTCGGTGGACTTCCTGTCAGAGTGACATGAAGACTACGGTCCATCCATGCCTCACGATGACTGGCGGCCGCCGGCCGTCCTGCTCGCGGTGGACCTGGTCATCCTGACCCTGCACGGAGCCCAGCTCAGCGTGCTGCTCGTCGAGCGCGGTATCGAACCTCACCGCGGTGCCCTGGCCCTGCCGGGCGGCTTCCTCGCCCACGATGAGGAGGACCTGCTACCCGCGGCGCGGCGCGAACTGCGCGAGGAGGCCGGCCTCGACGCGCAGCGGCTGCACCTCGAGCAGCTGGGGGTGTACGCGACGCCCGGCCGGGACCCCCGAGGCCGCGTCGTGTCCGTCGCCTACCTGGCGATCGCCCCGCGCCTGCCCGAACCGACCGCCGGTACCGACGCCTCGGGCGCGTCCTGGACGCCGGTCGGCCGCATCCTCGGCGACGGGGCGCCGGTGGCCTTCGACCATCGCCAGATCATCGGCGACGGTGTCGAACGCGCCCGCGAAAAGCTGGAGCACACCGCGCTGGCCACCGCGTTCTGCGGCCCGACGTTCACGATCGCCGAACTGCAGGAGGTCTACGAGGCGGTGTGGGACGTCCGGCTCGACGCCCGCAACTTCTACCGCAAGGTCCAGGGCGCCGCCGGGTTCATCGTCCCGGCCGGCCCGATGCGCAGCGCCGGCATCGGACGCCCGGCCCGGCTGTTCCGAGCCGGGACCCGTTCCCGGCTCCATCCGCCGATCATCCGGCCGGCCGCGACGGCGGGCCGGGCATGAGCGCCGACCTGGTCGTCGTGCTCACCGCGATGAACCTCGAATACGACGCGGTCCGGGCACGGCTCGACGACCCGCGGGTCCACCGGCACTCGGCCGGGACACGCTTCGAGATCGGCCGGCTGCGCGGCGGCGGTCGCGTCGCGCTCGGCCTGGTCGGCAAGGGCAACCATCCGGCCGCGGTCCTCGCCGAACGGGCCGTGACCGCGTTCGACCCGATCGCGGTGCTCTTCGCGGGCGTCGCCGGCGGGCTGTGGCCGAGCATCCGCCTCGGCGACGTGGTCGTCGGATCGCAGATCTACGCCTACCACGGCGGGACCAGCGAGGACGGCGGGCTCAGGGCCCGCCCGCGCGCCTGGGAGGTGCCGCACGGCGCCGGCCAGATCGCGCAACACCTGATCCGCACCGGCGCATGGGCGACCGGTCTGCCGGCCGGCACCGTCCCGACCGTGCACTTCGGCCCCATCGCCGCGGGCGAGATCGTGCACGACTCGGCGGTGTCCGAGCAGGCCCGCTGGGTCCGGCAGCACTACAACGACGCACTCGCGATCGAGATGGAGGCGGCCGGGGTGGCGCAGGCCGGCCACCTCAACGGCTCCCTGCCGGTCGTCGTGGTGCGCGGCATCAGCGATCGCGCCGACGGCACGAAAACCACCTCGGACGGGCAGTCGTGGCAGCCCCGCGCCGCCACCCACGCCGCCGCGTTCGCCACGGCGCTCGCCGCGGAGCTCATCGCCGACCGGGCCGCCGGACCGGCCCCGACCGACAACCGAACGGAGCACCCGGGCATGGAAGCGACCAACACCAACACCAACATCGCCACCGGGAACGCACGCGTCGGCGTGCAGGCCGGCCAGGTGTACGGCGGCATCACCATCGGCTCCGCCCCAGCTCCCGCCGCCGACCTCGCGGCGGAGCTCGCCGCACTACGCCGGCGCGTCCTCAACGCCTTCCGCGACGGCCGGCTCGACGGCCCCACCCACGCCGCGGCCGAAGCCGAACTCAAGATCGCCGGTGAGTGCGTCCACGATCAGGGCCCCGACAGCCGCAGCACCCTGCTCATCACGCTGCGGCGCCTCGGCGGGCTGGTGGCCGAGGTCGCGGAGCTCGCCGCCGGGGTGGCCGCGCTCATCGCCGCGGTCCGGAGCCTCACATGACCGCGACCACGCACACGAACATCGCCCAGGATGACGCAACCGTTGGCGTCCAGGCGGAAGTGGTGCACGGCGACATCACCGTCTATCAACTGGCACCGGACGCACCGGCCGAGGCCTGGTTCCGCAAGGGCGTCTGGTACCTCGACGCCCGCATCCCCGCCCAGGCCCTCGAACACATCGAGGCGGCGATCACCCGCGGCTACGAGACCGACGAGGTGCGCTTCCACCGGCTGCTTGCCCTGCTCAGCGGGCGCACCCTTCGCCAGCTCGGCCACGACGAGTTCACCCGCCTCGCCGCGATCTGCGAAGGAATCTCCCACCTGGGCGGCTCCGGCGAGTGGACGGCGGGGCTCCGGGCCCTTCTGCGCCTGCTTGACTCGATCGGCGCGGCGGCGACCGAGCTCGTGGTCAAGGAGCTGGACGGCCTCGGACCGGTGCAGCGCAACAAGATTCTTGACCACCTGAGCCTGCTGCTCGAGGGCACCCTGCAGGACCAGCTGTGGCACCGCTCGGTCCAGCGCGCCGCGGACGAGCGGATGGCCCGTGACCGCGAGGGCCGTGCCTGGACCTTCTTCCAGCCGAAACCGGCGCCACCACGAGTGCGCCCGCCCCGACCGGCGGCACCCGCGATCGGCGACTGGATTCGCGCCGGCGCATGCGCCGCGGGCTTGTTGCTCGCCGTCGGCGCGATCGGCTGGCAGCTGGCGCGGACCGGCGAGGTGGTGCCGTTGCTCGCTCTCGTGGTGTTCGTCGTGGCGGCCGCGGCGGCGCTGTACGCCGGCGCCGATTGGCACTCCCGAGCGGCCCGGCGGCGCGCCAAGGACGCCGCGCTGCGCCAGCCGCCGCGCGCCCGCGAGCCCCGTGACGCCGGCAACGGCTTCACCCGCAGCGTCGATCGTGCCTTCGACCGGTACTTCGGCCGGTACGTGCCCCGCGGCACCGCTCGATCCGACTGGGAGGAGGCGACCGCCGGAATCCGCCGCCGGCTACGAGACGAGCTGGTCGAGATCTACCGCGAGCAGCCGGTGAAGGCCGACCGGATCGAGTGGCTGATCCGGTACCTCGTCGGCGACGTCCGGAGCCGATGGGAGGACGGCACCCTGACGGCCTACCGCAGCACGCTGCGCCCGGCCCCGCTGACCAGGGCGGTGTGCGTCGCGGGGCTGCTGTGTGCCGTCGTGGCGGGCCTCGCGGTCGTGCCGGCCGCCGTGGTCGCGGCCCCGCTGAGCGGGTCGCTGTCGGTGCTGCTCGCGGTCGTGTGCGCGGCGGCCGGACCGGGCACCGCGTTCCGGATCACCGGCGAGTACCGGCGGGCGCGGGCCGAGGCGCAGGAGCAGCAGGCGGAGCTCACGGCCCGGTGGGCGGCGTACGAACGCTGGCGACTGAAGCTTTCCCGGCGGCCGTCGGACGCTCAGGTCGCTGCATGGCTGGAGTGCGACCGGAAGGTCCTCGTGGACGAGACGATGCGGCAGTACCGTCTGCGGCCCAGCCAGGTGATCGCGCACGCCTTCATCGAGGCGCCGGGCCGCTCCTACCGGCGAGCCCGGGTAACCGGTGGCCCGTGGCGGTACACCCGCTACCGGCTGCTGTTGTTCCTGCTGACCGACGACGGCGTGCGGCAGGTCGACATCGACCTCGACTTCGTCCACGGCACATCCGCGCGGACCCAGCGGCTGAACTACCGGTTCGACGCTGTTGCCGCGGTTCGCATCGACGGTCTGGCCCGGGCGCAGCAGACCTTCGAGCTCACCCTCGTCAACGGCGAGCCCATCCGGGTCGCGGTGACCGAGGCGAGCGACGAGTCGCTGCAGCCGGGCGAGGATCCCTGGACGTTGTCGGCGGTCGCCATGGACGCTTCGGGCCTCCCGCACACGCTCAACGTGCTGGAGGGCGTCGCCGCCGAGGGCAAGCAGTGGATTCGGCATCAGCGCCGCCGGGCCGACAGCCGGCTCACCGAGGTCACCGCCATGGTGCGCGACCTGCTCGGCTGAGTTCCGCAATCGCCGCGACGGCGATGTCACCGGCGGGGCGGCTGCCTCGTCACGAGGGCATGAACATCGTGCAGTGGATTCTCGCGGTCGTGGCGCTCACCGGTGGCGTCACCAAGACGTTCGTGCCCCGGGCGAAGCTCGCCTCGATGCACGGGGCGGGGTGGACCGGTGGCGTGCCGGGGTGGTTCGTGCGCACGCTCGGGGTGCTCGAGCTGTGTGCCGTGGCCGGGTACTTCGTGCTCCCGGCGGTCACCGCGGGGTGTTGGATGGTGCTCATGATCGGCGCGGCGGTCGTGCACGGGCGGCGGGGCGAGGGCGGGCTCGTCGGGCTCAACCTCGTGTATTTCGGGCTGGCCGCGTTCGTCGTGTGGGCGCAGGTCGGTTGACGTGGGGCGGGCCGAGGAGTTCGAGGGGCTGCGCGGGCTGCTGTTCTCGATCGCGTACCGGGTGCTCGGCAGCGTGGGCGAGGCCGAGGACGCGGTGCAGGAGGCCTGGCTGCGGTACGCCGCGACGCCCGACGAACCGCGTGACGTCAAGGCGTTCCTGGCCACGACGGTGACCCGGATCGCGATCGACGTGCTGCGCTCGGCGCGGGTGCGGCGGGAGGCGTACGTCGGGACGTGGTTTCCCGAGCCGCTGCTGACCGACCCGTACGAGGACCCGCAGCGCGCCGCCGAGCTCGCGGACTCGGTGTCCACGGCGGCGCTGCTGCTGCTCGAACGGCTCAGCCCGCTCGAACGGGCCGTGTTCGTGCTGCGCGAGGTGTTCGACTTCGGCTTCCCCGAGGTGGCCGCGGCCGTCGGCCGGTCGGAGGCGGCGTGCCGGCAGCTCGTGGTGCGTGCGCGGCGGCACATGGCCGAGGGGCGGCCCCGGTTCGCCGCCGATCGCGGCGAGCGGGACGCCCTCGCGGCCCGGTTCTTCGCCGCGCTGCGGGTCGGGGACGTGGCCGGGCTGCAGGCGCTGCTCGCCGCCGACGTCACCGTGGTCGGCGACGGCGGCGGGAAGGCCCCGCAGCTGGCCCGGCCGGTCGCCGGCGCCCGGAACGTGGCCCGGCTGCTGGCCGACATCTTCCCGCGGATGGCGCGGGCGGCGGTCACCCTGGAGCCGTGCGAGGTCAACGGCGATCCGGGCGCCGTCGCGCGGGACCGGGACGGGCGGGTCCTGCACACGATGGCGCTCGACGTCCTCGACGGCCGCGTGCGGGCCATCCGCGTGGTGATCAACCCCGACAAGCTCGCGCACCTCGGGCCGGTCGCGGACGCGTGGGCGCTGACCCGGCAGCTACGCGGGCGGGAGGACTAGCTCGGCCACGACCGGGCGGTGGTCGCTCTCGCCCGCCGGCCGGGAGCCGCACTCGCGCACGCCGATGCGCTCGTCGACGAGCACGTGGTCCAGGGTGATCGGCGGGGTCCAGAACGGCAGGGTCTCGGTGCGGAAGGGCCACGTCGGCGTGAGGCCCCGCCCGCGCTCGGCGGCCGCGTCGCGGTAGCCGGCGCGCAGGAGGCGGCGCAGCACCGCGTGGTCGAGGGTGGCGTTGAAGTCGCCGAGGAGGATGCGCGGCGGGCCCTGCGCGGACGGGGTCGCCTGGGCCTCGATCTGCTGCCGCCAGATGCCGACCCGGCCGTGCCGCGGCGGGTAGGGGTGCGCGGACTCGATCAGGACCGGGCCGGCGCCGGGCACGTGGACGGTCGCGGCGGTCTGCCACATCGGGATCGCCTCGAGGGTTCTCGTCGCCGGGCCGGTGATCGGGTGGCGGCTGAACAGGCCCGAGCCGTTGCCGCCCGGGGCCGTGGCCACGACGCGGTGCGGGAGCAGGGCGTCGATGCCGGCGTCGTCGAGCGCGGCCAGGCCGTCCGCGGTCAGCTCCTGCACCGCCAGGACGTCGATGTCGTCGATCTTCAGTTGGTCGACGAAGGTCGGGGTGGCGTTGCGGCCGTACAGCAGGTTCGCGCACATCACCCGCAGCCGCACGCCCTCGCCCGGCCCGCGGCCCGGCACCAGGCGCGGCGCGACCAGGCCGGCGAGCACGAGCCCGCAGGCCGCCAGGATCAGCCCGGGCACCGGGGCGATGAGCGCCAACGAGCCCAGGAGCAGGGCGCCCACGGCGGCGTACGGGGTGTACGTGATCAACTGCACCAGCGGGGTCCCGCGTTCGGCTCCCAGGGCGCGCACCACCGTGTAGGCGGTCGCCAGTCCGGCGAGCGCCCAGCAGATCACCGTCATGCGACGACCGTACCGGCGGGGTCTGCGAGTTTCCGCTCCAGTGGGGCCCGGAACCTGGGAGTCACCCGGGCGTCGCCCAGCCAGCCTTCGAGTTCGCTCGCGGCCCGGGTGACGGCCTTGCGCACGGACGCGGGGACCTCCTCGATCAGCTCCCACGCGATGCGGCCCGTCGGCTGCTGCGCCCAGCCGCCGACGATGCGGCCGTCCGACCAGATCGTCGGGCCGGCGTTTCCGGTGCGGTCGAACACGGCCGGGGCGTGCGGGCCGAGGTACCACTGCCGCCCCTGGAACCCCATGACCGTCGGGTCCAGTCCGGGCAGCAGGGCCACCCAGGGGCCGGGGTCGTCGACCGGGGCGGTGTCGGTGGGCAGGACATAGCCGGTCTCGCCGCCGTCGAGCTCGACCGCGACGGCCTCGAGCGCGCGCAGGGCCGCGCGGGTGTGCGTCATCGTCCAGCCCGTCCACCATTTCAGGTCGGCGGCGGTACCGGGGCCGAAGCGTGTCAGCCACGCCCGGGCGAGCTCGGTGCGGGCGTGGGCCGGGTCCAGGTCCGCCATCGGCTCGGGGAGCCAGTCGGGCAGGCACGACCACGCGTACTGGCTGCTGATCCACGTGCCGACGGGCCGGCCGCGCACGATCCGGCCGTCGGCGGCGAGCAGGAACAGGACCCGGCTGGTCACGTACTGGTTGCCCTGCGGGAACACCATGAGGCTGCGCAGTCTCGGCTCGTCGGCGGCGAGCTGGGCCGCGGTCGCGCTGCCGCGGCGGCGCAGGGCCTCGTACGTGGACTCGGCCACGTCCTCGAGCCAGGCCGCGTCGCCGACCCCGGTCTCGGTCAGGTGCTTCACGAGCAGGCGCCGCTGCTCGGCCGCGACCGCCCTGGTCGCGCCGGCCTGGACGACCGCGGCGAAGCCGGAGGGCACCACGAACATCGTGCGGCGCATGCCGAGCATCCGCAGCAGCGTGCGCCGCTCGTACAGGGCGTCCTCCAGGGCCGCGACGAGGGGCCGGTGCAGGCGCGCCGCGACGGACAGGTGGACGGTCGCCGGGTCGGTGGCGTGCAGCGCGACGAGATCGGCGGCGACGTCCTCGGGGGTTTTTCCCGGCGGTACCGGTCCGGCGAGCCCGTGCCGCACGGCGAGGCGGGCGCGGCGCTGGGCCGTGTCGATGCGGAGGGTCACGCGTACCAGTATCGCGACTCCCACGGAACGAGAGCGCGACCGTACCGGACGGTAACGTGTCAGCCATGACGCGATTCGTGCAGACCGGCCCGACGCTGCGTGACCCTTACACTACGGATCCGCAGCTGCGCAGCTGGCTGGACCGGCTTCTGGGCGAGGACGGGCACGCGGCCGCGAAGCAGCGCCTGGCGGACCTGTCCGCGGAGGTGCTCGGGCCGCTGCGCGCCGCGCATCACGACGCCGAGACGCACCCGCCGACGCTGACCCGCTTCGACGGGTGGGGCGAGCGGATCGAGCGGGTCGACACCTCGGCCGGCTGGCAGGCGCAGCGGGCGGCGGCGGCGCGTCACGGCGTGGTCGCGCTGCCGTACCTTCCCGAGGCCCGCGACACGTGGGGGGCCGGGGGCACGGGTCGTGCAGCAGGCACTCCTGCACGTGTGGGGCCCGGAGTCGGCGACGTTCTCGTGCCCGGTCGCGATGGCCGACGGGGCGGCGGCGCTGCTCACGCAGACCGGCACGCAGGGTCACTGGCTGGCGCGGCTCGTCTCGACCGATCCGGCGGTCGCGGTCACGTCGGGGCAGTGGATGACCGAGTCGCAGGGCGGCTCCGACATCGCGCGCTCGACCACCGCCGCACATCCGGACGGCGCCGGCGGCTGGGCGCTGACCGGCGACAAGTGGTTCTGCTCGGCGATCGACTCGGCGATGGCGGTCGCGCTCGCCCGGCCCGAGGGGGCCGGGCCCGGCAGCCGGAACCTGGTGCCGTTCCTGGTGCCGCGCTACGGCGCCGACGGCCGCTCCCCCGCGCCCGGGCTGCAGGTGCTGCGGCTCAAGGACAAGCTCGGCACGCGGGCGGTGCCGACCGGCGAGGTCCGCCTCGACGGGGTCGCCGCCCATCCGCTCACCGATCCGGGGCAGCCGGGCCTGGCCGCGATGATGACACTGGTCGTAGTGACGCGGCTGCACAACGCGGCCGCGGCGGCGGGCGGGATGCGCCGTGGCCTCGAGTACGCACTCGCCTACGCTTCGGAGCGGACCATCGCCGGTGGGGTGCTGACCGGCAACCCGCTGCACCGGGCGACGCTCGGCGGGCTGGCGGTCGACGCGGCCGGAGCGTTCGCGCTGGCCGCGCACTCGTTCGCACTGCTGGGCCGGGCCGAGCACGGCGACGCCGCGGCGGCTGCGGAGCTGCGGCTGGCGGCTCCCCTGGCGAAGCTCACGACCGGTCGGCTCGCGGTCGCCTCGGCCAGCGAGTATCTGGAATGCTTCGGCGGGGCCGGGTACGTCGAGGACACCGGCATTCCGCGGCTGCTGCGGGACGCCCAGGTGCTGCCGATCTGGGAGGGGACCACGAATGTGCTCTCCGTCGACGTGCTGCGGGCGCTCACGTCGGGTGACGGCGCCAAGCCGCTGCTGTATCGGCTGACGGCGGCCGCGGACGCCGCCACCCACCGGCTACCGGGTGTGGCCGAGGCGCTCGCCGCCGCGACGGCCCGGCTCGCCGGGGACATCGCGACCGCGGCGGCCGACCCCCGCGACCCGCGGGTGGTGGCCGGGGCGCGGGAGCTGGCGCTGCGGCTCGGGCACGCGCTGACCGCCGCGCTGCTGCTCGAGCACGCGGCGTGGGCGGCCGAGCACGGGGACGAGCGGCCGGCGCTGCTGGCGTCGCTGTGGATTCTGCGGCGATTGGGCAACGCGGACATCTCGGCGGACCTGCACGCCGGATTCGAACAGTTGCTCAACGTGGCGTAAGAGCCGGTTCTTTGCTCGGGTCCGCGTCAGTCACAGACCGTTGCTCCCGCCAGACAAATGGGCGGTCCCGAGGGCCTTCGGCCGGAGGGGACCGCCCAGCCAGGTCCGCAGTGGCAAGAGCAAGGGCGCCTCGCGTCTCGCTGGTGCTGCCGCAGCGGCGTCGGCGGGCGGCGAGAGCGGGCTCTGGACGGCGACGGCTGGCGGCGCACGACGTGGCAAGAGGAAGGGTGCCTCGCCTTTCGTCTCGCTGGTGCCGCCGCGTCAGCGCACCGGTCCACGTGGTGACGGCCGGCGGAGACGATGCACCGGCGCCGGGCGGCGACGGGCTGCGTCGACGGGCGAGTCCATTGGTGACGGCGACGACGGGCTGCGATGGCGGCGACGGGCTGCGATGGGCGGCGGAGGCGAGCGGCGGGCGACTTTGGGCGCCGACGCCGCCAGCGCCCGCAGTGCGGTGGTGCCGCCCGCCAGGCCTGCGGCGGCGAGGAGCGCTCCGACGCCCAGGGCGGCGTTGCGCAGGGCGCGGGCCCCGGCGAGGGCGGTGTCGCGTTCCCGGCCGTGGGCGACGTGGCCACGAGCGCGGCGTGGGCGGGGGGCCAGGCCTGGTTGCCGATGCCGAGGAAGAGGGCCGCCGCCGTGAACAGCCAGACGTGGCCCGCCGGGGCGGCCAGCAGCAGCGCCACGCCGAGGACCCGCACCAGCATCGACGCCGCCACGACCGTGCTGCGGGCGCCGCGGTCCAGCCATCGGCCCACCGCGGGCATGCACACCAGACCCGTGACGATGCCGACCGTCATGGCGGTGCCGGTGACCGGCGCGGACGGCCTCAGCACCGTCATGCCGTAGAGGAGCAGGAAGGGGCGCAGCAGGCCGGTGCCGAGCGCGTCCACGGCCAGGGCGACGGCATAGCGGGGGCCTCCTGATGCGCGCACGAGGGCGCGGGGCCGGATTGCGGTGATGGTTGCCACGGCTCAGACGGTGCGTTCGGCCGTCGGGGCGGGGCACGCCGGTTGACGCAGTTCGTCAATCGACGTGGTCGCCGGGTTGCCCGGGCGGTGATGATGTGGGGGTGATGATGTGGGGGTGACGCTGAGGATCGACCTCAGCGGCCTGCCGTCCGAGCGTGTGCGGTTCGCCGCCTCCCCGCTGGCCGAACTGACCGCGATGCTGCATGTGCTGGCCGCGCCCGGTCACCATCCGCAGCTCGCCGGCTGGGCCGCGGACGTCTGGGCCGGGCTGCGGGGCGATCTGACCGAACGGCTCACGGAAGCCGAGTTCCTCTGGCGTTCCTCACAGGCCGACTTCCTGATCCCCGCGCGCACCCTGGCCCGTGGCCCGCACACCACCAGCGAGCTGGCCCACTTCTGGGAGCTGTCGCCCCCGGAGGTGTCGCGCCATCTTGCCGTCCTGCGCCGCGCGGGCCTGCTCACGGCTCGGCGACACGGCCGTTACGTGCGGTACACCCTCAACCTGCCCGATCTGAGCACGCTGGGCGTGGTCCGTTCTTGGCACCGCGGACGTCGCCCCGCTCGGGCCAGCGGATGCTGGGCCCCAGCGGGGTCCCTGGCGGGAGCGACGGTCCGCAGGTGACGCGGGCCCGAGCAATCTGCTTCAGGTTCTTCGCCTCGCGCGGGCGGCGGCCAGCGTGTGGGCGGGGTCGCGGTCGAGGTTGTAGCGGTCCCGGTCGTAGCGGCGAGTCGTGCGCGGGTCGGCGTGGCCCATCGCGTCCTGCACGTCTTCGAGCGGCACGCCCTCGTCGCGGGCGGTCGTCGCGAACGCGTGGCGCAGCGAGTGCGGGCTCAGGCGCTCCCAGGCGGGCACCGCCGCGTCGCGGGCGAGGCGGCGCACGAGGCGGAACACTGCGTGACGGTCGACGCGGCCGCCGGTCGCGGTGGCGAACAGTGGCCCTGGGGAGTCGCCGCGTTGCGGTAGGTAGTCGTCGATGGCGCGGACGACCCCCGGCGTCAGCGCCCGGCGCCGCGCCTTGCCGCCCTTGCCGGTGAAGCGCACGGTGCGGTGGCCGCGCTCCGCGCCGAGATCCTCGACGTCCAGCGCCACGACCTCACCGACGCGCAGGCCGAGGTCGGCGAGCAGCGCGAGGATGGCCCGGTCACGGGCGGCGGTCGGGCCGTCGAGGCGATCGGCGGCGGCGAGCATCGCGTCGACCTCGGCCGCGGCCAGCCCGACGGTCGCGGACACGTCGCGGTTCACCCGGGGCCGGTCCGCGCCGCCGACCGGGTTGGCCGCGACCGCCTCGAGCCGCAGCAGGAACGCGTACCAGCTCGACAGCGCCGACAGCTTCCGCGCCACGCTCGCCGGGGCCATCACGCGGCCGGTGCGGCCGTCGACGGTGGTCTCCAGGTCGCGGGCGTATGCGTTGACGTGCAGGAACGAGGCGCGCAACGGGTCCAGGCCGCGCCCGGCGCACCAGGCGAGGAACTGGTGCACGTCGCGGCGGTAGGCGGCCCGGGTGTGCGCGGACAGGCGCCGGTTGGCCAGCCAGGCCTCGGTGAAGTCCGCGGACCCGTCGGCGGGGGCGGGCAGGCCGGGCGGGGTGCGGCGCTCGGGGATCGTCATGGCTACGGGTTGACCGACCACACGGTGGTGCGCTTGACCGGGCTGTCTTCGAGGGTCTGCGGCACCGGCACCTCGTACTCGGCCACCAGCGTCAGGTGCTCGCGCGGCAGGTAGGCGCGGCCGGGGTCGCCGACGAGGACCGTCGCCCCGCCGCGGGCGGCCCGGCGCAGGTAGTCCAGCATCCGGCGGGTCATCTCGCGGCTGTAGAACACGTCCCCGGCGAGCACCACCTCGGCGTCGGGGTCGCGCTCGAGCACATCGGCGAGCAGCGGGGTGACGGCGACCCCGTTGGCCTCGGCGTTGATCCCGATCGCGGCCACCGCGAGCTCGTCGATCTCGACCGCGGTGACGTGCGCCGCGCCGGCCTTCATCGCCGCGATGGCGACCAGCCCCGAGCCGGCCGCGAGGTCGAGCACACTACGGCCGGCGAGCAGGTCCGGGTGGTCCAGGACGTACCGCGCGAGCGCCTGCCCGCCGGCCCAAGCGAACGCCCAGAAGGGCGGAGGCATCTGCGCGCCCTGATCGCTTTCGGTCCGTTCCCACAGCTCAATGGCCTCGTCGGCGAGCCGGAGCCGGATTTCGGGGGTGAGCGGCACCGGGCCGAGGGTGGTGTTGTCGAGCACGAATTGCGCGGTCATCGCAGCGGACCGTATCAAGCCCGCTGTCACTCGTGCGTGCGACGCCCCGCGGGGGCTTGCACCGGTACCGTCGCCGCATGGGGGGAGATGCCGTATTCGTCTGGATCATACTCGGCCTCGCGGTGGTCGTGCTGATCCTGATCGCGCTGTACGTCGACTCCTGGCGCCGCAAGGACGACGCCTGAGTCTTCCACGTGCTGGTCTGCGGGAACGTCACCGGACACCTCCGGTGAGAGGGCCGCGGAGGGGTTGCTAGGCTCCACTCGGTTCGGTGAGCGTGCTGGAGTCCGACCCATCACGCTCCCGACTTCCCCCTCCTCGATCACATGCCGATCACCGCGTGCAGCGAGTCCGGCAGCGAACCCGGGTGCAGGATGCCGAGCCGCTGCGTCGCGCGGGTCAGGGCCACGTAGAGGTCGTTGGCGCCGCGCGGCGACTCCTCCACGATCCGCTCCGGGTCCACCACGATGACGCCGTCGAACTCGAGGCCCTTGGCCTGCTTGACGGTCAGCACGACGACCCGGGTGGTGAGGTCCGGCTCCTCGCCGAGGGCGGCATCGGGGGCGGCCTTGCGCACGTGGGGTACCAGATCCTCGAAGATCCCTCCGGGGAGGATGACCCCCAGGCGGCCCTCTCCGGCGGCCTCGGCCTCCTGCTCGACCGCCTCCGCGAGCGCGTCGCCGAGGCGGGACTCACCCACGCCGCGCACCCACGGCTCGACGCCGGCCTGGCGGACCGACCGCGGCGGCTCGAGATCCGGGTCGATTCCGGCGAGGACCAGGGCCGCGACCGACATGATCTCGGCGGGGGTGCGGTAGTTGACGGTGAGCTCGCGCAGCCGCCAGCGGTCCCCGACGTACGGGGCGAGCGCGTCGCCCCACGCCGACGCGCCGCCGAGGTCGCCGGTCTGGGCGACGTCGCCGACGACGGTCATCGAGCGGCTCGGGCAGCGGCGCATGAGCAGCCGCCACGCCATCGCCGAGAGCTCCTGGGCCTCGTCGACGATCACGTGCCCGAACGCCCACTTGCGGTCGGCGGCGGCCCGCTCGGCCGGGGTGAGCGCCTCGCCCTCGTCCTGCCGCTCGGCGAGCCGGTCGGCCTCGAGCAGGTCGGTGACGGAGAGCAGCTCGGGGTCGTCCTCGTCCTCGACGTCGATCGACCGCGACCCGAACGCGATCTCCAGGGCCCCCTCGGCGTAAGCGATCTGTTGCCGGCGCCGCCGTTCGGCCAGGATCTCCAGGACGGTCTCGTCCTCGCCGAGCAGCTCGGCGGCCTCGTCCAGCAGTGGTACGTCGGCCGGCGTCCACCCCTCCCGCGGGGCGCGCTTCAGCAGCGGGTCGGCCCCGGCCGCGGCCAGGCGCTTGTCCGACGCGAACAGCCCGGCGAGCAGCTGCTGCGGGGTGAGGATCGGCCACAGCCAGTCCAGGGCCCCGAGTACCTCGGCCTCCCCGCGCAGCTCGCGGCGGATCTCGGCGAGGTCGGCCTCGTCGAGCAGCTGGGAGTCGCCGGGAGCGTCGTCCCCGCCGAGTGGATCATCGGCGTACGGGTCGATGCCGATCGTGTCCGCCACCAGCAGCGACAACGCGTGGATGATCTCGGTGTCGAAGGTCGGGCGGGCGAGGTTGTGCAGCTTGCCGGAGCGGCGGGCGCGCTCGCGGGCGTCCTCGATCACGGCCGGCTCGAGCACGACCTCACCGCCGTCGAGCAGGTCCAGGTGCAGCGTGATCGGCTCGGACGGCACCCGCTGCCGGTCCCGCACCGCCTCGGCCAGCACGTCGGCCATCTCCGCGCGGCCCTTGACCGCCGCGACGCCGGCCGGCTCCTCCCGGTCGGCGACGACACCCGGGAACAGGTCACCCATGGTGCCCAGCAGCACGCCGGTCTCCGCCAGCGACGGCAGAACCTGGGAGATGTACCGCAGGAAGGTCGCGTTGGGCCCGACGATGAGCACGACCCGCGAGGAGAGCATCTGGCGGTGGGTGTAGAGCAGGTATGCGGCGCGGTGCAGCGCGACGGCGGTCTTGCCGGTGCCGGGGCCGCCCTGCACGACCAGGACGCCGCCCAGGTCGGCCCGGATGACGTGGTCCTGCTCGGCCTGGATGGTCTCGACGATGTCGCGCATGCGCCCGGTGCGGGATGCGGTGAGCGCGGACAGCAGCGCCGCCTCGCCGGTCACCCCGTCGTGCGCGCCGCGCCCGGTGGCGTGGGCCTCGTTCAGGTCCAGGACCTCGTCGTCGAGCCCGGTCACGGTCCGCCGCACGGTGCGGATGTGCCGGCGGCGGCGCACCCCGTCCGGCGCGGCCGCGGTGGCCAGGTAGAACGGCCGCGACGCCGGTGCCCGCCAGTCGATCAGCAGCGGCTCGTAGTCGTTGTCCTCGTCGAAGATGCCGATCCGGCCGATGTACCGGACCTCGTCCCCGGCGAAGTCGAGCCGCCCGAAGCACAGCCCGTTCTCGACCGCGCTGTACTGCGCGATCCGGTCCGTGTAGAGCGCCGTCTGCGAGTCGCGGTGCGAGCGGTCCGCGGGCGTTCCCCCGGTCTGCAGCAGCGTCCTCGTCAGCTGCCCCGACGCCTCCTCACGCAGGCGGTCGAGGTGCCCGTACAGCGTGTCGAGACGCCCCTGCTCCTCGACGATGTCGGCTGTGTCGGATGGGTTTGACAATCCGCTCTCCAGTCGGCTAACATGTAGCAATCGACGCCCCTGTGGCGTCTTTTTTCTTGCCCGAACGCTCTACTTTAGCGTCTCGGCGGCCTCCCGTGCGAACCGACGGGGCCGCCTAGGCCAAGGTAGCGCCCCCGCCCGGTTACGCCAGTTCGGCGGCGATGCGCACGGCGGCGGTGTTCGACGTTCCGTGGTCGATGACGTCAGCGCTGGTCGGGGCATCGACCGGAAGAGGTACCGTCGCCGGGTATCTATGCTGGGTGACATGGCCGCCACGCTCACGCCCGACCTGTCGTTCCTGCTGGATCACACCAGTCATGTGCTGCGCACCCAGATGACGGCGGCGCTCGCGGAGATCGGGCTGACGCCGCGGATGCACTGCGTGCTCACGCATGCACTGGGTGAGGAGCGCACCCAGATCCAGCTGGCGGAGATCGGCGGGATGGACAAGACCACGATGGTGGTGACCGTCGACGCGCTCGAGAAGGCCGGGTACGCCCAGCGCCGGCCGTCGAGCACCGACCGGCGCGCGCGGATCATCGCGGTCACGCCGGAGGGTGCGGAGATGGCGGCCCGGAGCCAGGAGATCGCGGACTCGGTGCACGCCGCGGTGCTGGACGCGCTGCCGGAGGACGAGCGGGCGGTGCTGGTTCGGGCGCTGACCCGGTTGACGCAGGGTCACCTCGCGACTCCGGTCGAGGCCCAGGGCGTGCGCCGCGCCCGTCAGTGACGGTTTGCGAACGGCGCGGGGCAGCGTCCATGTCGTCGCCGACTGGACCGTCCGAGGTGATCCCGCGCTAGTCAGCTGGACCGATCCGGTCTGGGAACCTCGTCACACGGCTTCGTCCCGTCAAAGATAGTTCTGTTGCAGACTATCTGCTACGGTCTGGCTTATGAGACAGAATCGATGGCTCGCGCTCGCCGTGCTCGCGACCGGCATGCTCATGGTCATCCTCGACGGCAGCATCGTCACGGTCGCCATGCCCGTCATGCAGCGCGACCTCGGCCTCACGCCCGAGGGCCTGACGTGGGTGATCAACGCGTACCTGATCGCGTTCGGCAGCCTGCTGCTGCTCGCCGGACGGCTCGGTGACCTGCTCGGACGCAAGCGGGTCCTGCTCGCCGGAACCGTGGTCTTCGTCGCCGCCTCCGTGCTCGCCGGCCTGGCCACCGGCCCCGAGATGCTGATCACGGCCCGATTCCTGCAGGGCGTCGGCAGCGCGATGGCCAGCGCCGTCAGCCTCGGCATCCTCGTGACCCTGTTCCCCGAGCAGCGCGAGCGGGCGCGCGCGATCGGCGTGTTCTCGTTCACCGGCGCGGCCGGAGCGTCGCTGGGCCAGGTCCTCGGCGGCGTGCTCACCGACGCCCTGAGCTGGCACTGGATCTTCCTCGTCAACGTGCCGATCGGCGTGGCGACCCTCGCGCTCGCCGTGCCGTACCTGCCGAACGACCGCGGCCTCGGCCTGCGCGCCGGAGCGGATGTGCTCGGTGCACTCCTGGTGACGGCGGGCCTGATGACCGGCATCTACGCCGTGGTGCAGACGAGCGGTAACCGCCTGCTCACCGCCGGTGCCGCCGCCGTCCTGCTGGCCGCGTTCGTGCTGCGCCAGGCCCGGGCGCGAACTGCGCTGATGCCGCTGCGCGTGCTGCGCTCACGCCAGGTCGCCGGCGCGAACGCGCTGCAGATCCTGATGATCGGCGCGATGTTCTCGTTCCAGATTTTGATCGCCTTGTACATGCAGCGGGTGCTGCAGTACTCGGCGCTGCAGACGGGCCTGGCGATGCTGCCGGCCGCGCTCGCCATCGCCGCCGTGTCACTCGGCGTGTCGGCCCGGCTCATCCACCGTTACGGCGAGCGCACGATCCTCATCGCCGGCCTGGTACTGCTCACCGCGGCGCTCGGGTGGCTGACGCGGCTGCCGGTCGACGCGCGGTACGCGACGGATCTCCTGCCGGTCATGCTGCTCATCGCGGGCGGAGGCCTGGTGCTGCCCGCGATCACGGGCCTGGGCATGTCGGGCGCCCGCCCGGACGACGCGGGCCTGGCGTCGGGGCTGTTCAACACGACCCAGCAGCTCGGCATGGCGATCGGGGTGGCGGCACTGTCCACTGTGGCCGCGTCACGCACCGACGCTCACCTGCACGCGGGCGCGGCGGAGGCGGCCGCGCTCACCGACGGGTACCGGCTCGCCTTCACCATCGGCGCTCTCCTGCTGGCGGCGTCGATCGCGGGTGCGGCGCTGCTCCTGCGTCCGGCTTCGGCGCCGTCTGCGCCGTCGCCCGACGCGGCGGCTACCCCGGCCGAGCCAGCAGGTCGACGGTCGTGACGGTCGCCCCGTCCCCGTCGCCGTCCGCGCGCACGCCCGGCGGCGCCGGGTCGCGCTGGAGGCCGACCAAATCGGCCACCTGACCCCGTTCGTTCGCTGCTTGCGAGAACCGGCGGACGTGAACCACGCCGGCAGCGCCTGACCCGGTTTCGCCGCCTCGTCGCCCTCGCGGGCGACGAGCCCGTCGATGACCCGGGTGGCGAGCGTGCCGCTGCGCCCATCCGACCCGGTTCGGCACCTTGGCCGTCGGTAGCCATGCATCAAGCGTCGGCGACCGGAGCGCCGCGCTCCGCTGATGCGGCTCCGGTGCGCGGCGCACGGACGAGGTCGTCAACTTCGGGTGATGCCGCGATTACGGTGAATGCCTCGGGTTCGGGCTGCAACGTCCGGGTGCCGCGGCCCGTCTCTCTCAGGACTGACGTTGGCGGGTTCGTCGCCGGGGAGTGGCGGACCGGGTGGGCATGATCGGATTCGGGGCGGGCTGTGGCCGGTTTCTCAGGCGTGTCTGCGACACTGTCGCGCATGCTGCAGCGGGTCGGGGGCGCGATCAGGGCGTCCGTGTTGGTGGCGGTCGCGCCGGTGGTGGTGGCGCTCGGGAGTCCGGCGACGGCGTTCGGGTCGCCGGCGCCGCAGAAGGCGCCCAGCCCGGCGCCGAGCGCGTCGGGCTCCGCGAACCGGAATCTCGGCCCGTCCATTCCGGGTAGCACCGTGTGCACGATGAGTGACCCGCAGCTGACCGAGATCTCGGGGATCGTGGCGACCGCGAACGGTTACGCGGTCATCAACGACAGCAACGTGGAGCGGTCGCGGGAGAAGATCTTCTTCCTGAACGAGCAGTGTGCGGTGACGCGCAGCGTGGGGTACCCGAGCAGCGCCTTCGACCCGGAGGACCTCGCGATCGCGAAGGACGGGACGCTGTGGGTCGCGGATGTCGGCGACAACACCACGCTCACCGGCGGCTCCGGGAACCGGCGCTCGTCGATCGCGCTGTGGAGCCTCGCACCGGGCCAGAACACGCCGGTGATTCACCGCCTGGCGTACCCCGATGGGAAGGCCCGCGACGCCGAGGCGCTGATCATCGACGGTGAGGGTCGTCCGGTGATCATCACCAAGGACCCGGTCGGCGAGGTGTACACGCTCACGCAGCCGCTGCCGGCCAACAACGCCAATCCGGCGGCGCTGACGCGGGCCGGCTCGTTCCGGCCGCAGGCGACGGGGACGACGAACCCGTACGGCATCCTGGGCACCTCGGTCGTGACCGGTGCGGCGCTGAGCCCGGACGGCAAGCGCGCGGTGGTGCGCACGATGGCCGACGCGTACGAGTTCGACGTCACGGACGGTAACGTGGTCGATGCGATCACGGGCGGGTCGGCGCCGCGGATCACGCCGCTGCCGAGCGAGCCGCAGGGTGAGGGCATCGCCTACACGCGTGACGGTGCCGAGTTCGTGACGACGTCGGATCAGCCGAAGGCGAGCCCGATTCTGCGGTACACGCCGTATGCGCCGCCGGCGCCGCCGTCTGCGGCACCGACCGTGCAGGCACAGGCACCGAAGACCGTGGATCGGTCGTTTGTGCAGAGCCTGTCGCTGCGGGACATCACCCGGATCGTGATCGGTATCGGGGTGCTGGGTGTGCTGATGATCGCCGTCGGGGTGTTCGCGGTGATCCGCTCGCGGCGGCGCCGGCGTGCACTGCTGGTGAGCGGTGGTGTCGTTCCCGCTGAGGACGGGGTGACCGCGGGCGATTCCGGGAGTCCGGACGGCCCTGGGGTGGCGACCGATTCCGAGGCCGGGGCCGCTCCGCCGGTCACGGCGACGCCGGCCGCCTCGGCCCCCACGAACTCGGCGGTCCCAACCAGCCCGGCCATCCCGGCCACCCCGGACAGCTCGGCGGCCGAGACCGCCCCGACGGCCGACGTGGCCGCCGGGGCAACTGCGGCCGCGCCGGGAAGCGCGGTCGTCCAAGCGAACTCGGCCGCGCCGACCACCTCAGCCAGCGAGACCGAGCCGGTCACCAGCGGCGGCACTCCGGAGGGTGACGACGTCGCGCCGGCCTGCGCGACATCACCGGGTGTTTCGGCCAACGGTCAGGCTTCGGACTCGGCGGCGTCGCCGGAGGCGAAGCAGCCGAATGCAGGCCAGTCTGCGGCTCACCCGACTGCGCCCCCTGCGACCGGGCCGGCTCCTGCACAATCCAGAGGGTCGGGCGCCTCGGGCCGACCGGCGAAGGCGGCGAAGCGCCCGCCGGCGGACGGCTCGAGCGGCTCCAGCTCGGCCTGACGAGCGCCTAGTTCTACGCTCCGTGACGAGGGCTGAATTACCGGCATTGCGATTACCGGTAATTCAGTTATTCGGTAATCGCCGGAGCGGATGCGGTCGCAGCGACGCCCATCCGCGTGGTCGGCGTCGCAGCTCGCGAGCCTGGCAGGAGCCCCCGGCGAACTTGTACGATCGTACAAGTTCGGTGACTGGGGAGGTTTCCGTGGCGTACGTAATGCTGGGGCTGGCCATCGCGGTCGAGGTGGTCGGGACCAGCCTGCTCAAGGCCACCGACGGGTTCACGAAGCTGTGGCCGACGCTGGGGGTACTCCTCGCCTACACGCTCGCGTTCCTGTTCATGGCGCAGTCGGTGAAGGTGGTGCCGGTCGGGGTGGCGTACGCGATGTGGTCGGGGCTCGGGACGGCCGCCATCGTGGCGATCGGGGCGGTGTTCCTCGGTGAGCCGCTCAGCATGCTCAAGGTGATCGGTGTCGCACTGGTGATCGCGGGAGTTGTGGTGCTGAACCTCGGCGGGGCGCACTGACCGCGCCGAGCCTCGTGCTCACATCGAGTCGGTGCATGATCCAGATGGCGGGGCCGGTCTCGTACACCTGAGCGCCGGATCACCGAAGACGGCGGCATCGGCGAATGCCGGCGCTCGGCCGGAGCTGCGGTGTGGCACGGCATGGCGGTAACACCGAAGGCGGCGAGGGAGCAGATGTGGTCAACGCGCGGCGGGACCCGGAGGGACGGAAGCGGGCGCTCGCCGAGGCCGTCGTCGAAGTGGTGGCCGAGGTCGGGGTCGGCAAGACCACGCATCGGATGGTGGCGAGCCGCGCCGGGGTGCCGCTGGGGGCCACGACGTACTACTTCCCCACCCTCCCGGACCTGATCGCGGCCGGGCTCGCGCTGGTCAGCGACTCGGTCGCCGCAGACCTCGCGGACTGGCGAGCGGCGATCGAGCGGGAGCCGGACGATCTGGCCGGGGCGCTGAGCCGGAAGGTCGCGGCGTACGTGGCGGATCAGCCGAAGGCGCTGCTCGAGTACGAGCTGTATCTCGCGGCGGCCCGGGTGCCGGCGTTGCGGCCGCTGGCGCGGGCGTGGCTCGACGGGGTGCACGCGATACTGGCGCCGCGGACCGGGGATGCCGCCGCCCGGGCGATCAGTGCACTGGTCGACGGGGCGATGCTGCAGGCCGTGGTCACCGGCGAGACGGTCGAGCCCGAGGGCCTGGCGGCGGCGATCCGCGACCTGATCCGCTGAGCCCCGGAGGTATCCGACAGCGGCCGCCCGGAACGCGGTGACCGCCGTCGAAGTGCGGCCGGCAGGTCGAACCCGAAGCCGGTCCCTACCAGCACACGCTCAGGTCGACGCTGCCCCGGGCGACACAGCCGTGGTAATACCTGATCTCGGCCTCGAACTGCTCGATGATGCGGCCGGCGAGCTCAGGGTAGTTGGCGAGGACGCGCTCGATCTTGGCCCAGACGGCGGCCAGGTCCTCGGCCGTGCGGTACCCGCTGATGCCGTAGCAGGGCACGTCCGTGCCGAAGCCGTACTCCTGGTCGCCCTCGCGGTATGCGCTGCGGTGCGCGACCTCGACCGGCACCGTCACGAGCTTCTTCCACGCGGCGTTCCGCTCGTCGAAGTCGTCGCTGAGCACGCCCGTCAGATCGATGCGCTGCTCGGTGTCGGCCGCGAAGAGGAAATGGCCGAACCAGTCCGGGTCCGGGTACTTGCCGCAGTCGTAGGAGCCGAGCCGGCGCCGCTGCTCGGTCGAGAAGGCCAGGTGGGGCCAGGTGAAGCGGGCGCGAAGGTCCTCGTCGGCGAGGGTCGACCAGCTTGCGGCCGCGCTCCAGCGGTTCGCCTCGAACAGCAGGCCGTCGACCCACGCGCTGTCCCGGGGGTGCTCGAGCAGCCGGGCGAGCAGGGCCGCGGGAATCTCCTTGTACTCCTCGTACATTCCCATCGCGCCAAAATACGGGGCCGCAATCGGTAACGCGTGTCGTGCCCGGAAACCTGGGAGCGCCGGCGGCTCACGCGCCTTCGTCAAGGTCGGCCAGCCGGGGCCGGGGCATCGGTGCGGACGCCCCGACCCGCGGATCACACGAAGGTGGAGCCGTCCGCGGCCTTGGTGCGCAGCAGTGGCGGCGGGGTGAAGCGCTCGCCGTACCGCTCGGCCAGCTCCTCGGCGCGGGCGATGAAGCCGGGCAGGCCGCCGTCGTACTGGTTGATGTACTGCAGCACCCCGCCCGTCCACGCCGGGAAGCCGATGCCGAGGATCGAGCCCACGTTCGCGTCGGCCACCGAGGTCAGCACGCCCTCGTCCAGGCACTTGACGGTCTCGAGCGCCTCGGCGAACAGCATCCGCTCCTGCATGTCGGCGAAGGGAACGGGCGCCGAGCCGGCCGCGAAGTGCTCGCGCAGGCCGGGCCACAGACCGGTGCGTTTCCCGTCCGTGTACTCGTAGAAGCCCGCCCCGCCCGAGCGGCCCGGCCGGCCGAACTCGTCCACCATCCGGTCGATGAGCTCGTCGGCGGGGCTCGGGGTCCAGGTGCCGCCGGCGGCCCGGGTCGCGGCGGCGGTCGCGTTGCGGATCTTCTGCGGCAGGGTGAGGGTGAGCTCGTCCATCAGCTGTAGTACCGGTGCCGGATATCCGGCTTGCAGACTGGCCTGTTCGATCGACGGAGCCGGCACGCCCTCGGCGAGCATGCGCAGGCCCTCCATCGTGAACGTGCCGATGACCCGGCTGGTGAAGAAGCCGCGGCTGTCGTTGACCACGATGGGTGTCTTCTTCAGGAGCCGTACGACTGCCAGGGCCTTGTCCAGAGCCTCGTCGGACGTTTCGGCGCCGCGGATGACCTCGACAAGCGGCATCTTGTCGACCGGCGAGAAGAAGTGCAGGCCGATGAAGTCGGCGCGGCGGCGGACGCCCTCGGCGAGCAGGGAGATCGGCAGCGTCGAGGTGTTGGAGCACAGCAGCGCGTCGGGCGCGACGACGTCCTCGATCTCCGCGAACACCTTGTGCTTCAGGCCCGGATCCTCGAACACAGCCTCGATGACCAGGTCGGCGCCGGCGAGGTCGGCGGCGTCCGCGGTCGGGGTGATCCGGTCCAGGAGCGCCTGGTCGTGGCGGCGGCTCTCGGCGTACGACTTCCCCTTCTGCGCCGCCTCCAGCGTGACGTCCTTGAGCACCACGTCGAGGCCCGACTTCGCGCACACGTAGGCGATCGCGGCGCCCATCATGCCGGCCCCGAGCACGGCGACCTTGCGGAACGTGATGTTCCCGGCACCGCGCGAGTTCGCGGCCTGCAGGTCGAAGAAGAGCGCCTTGATCATGTTCTTGGCGATCCGGCTGGTGGCGAGCTCGACGAAGTACCGGCCTTCGATGACGAACGCGGTGTCGAGGTCGACCTGGGCGCCCTCGACGGCGGCGCAGAGGATGTTGCGCGGGGCCGGATACGGAGCGCCCTTGAGTTCCTTACGCAGCGTGGCCGGGAAGGCCGGGAGGTTCGCGGCGAACTTGGGGTTACTGGGTGTACCGCCGGGAATCCTGTATCCAGCGACGTCCCACGGCTGCACGGCGCCCGGGTTCGCGGCGATCCACTCCCGCGCCCGGTCGACGAGGGAGCCGGCCGGCACCACCTCGTGCACGAGCCCGACCTCGAGCGCCTTGGCCGGACGGTGCCGCTGTCCCTTCAGCAGTACCTGCATGAGCGCCTCGGTCACCCCGAGCATCCGCACCGTGCGGACCACGCCACCGGCGCCGGGCAGCAGGCCGAGCGTCACCTCCGGGAACCCGATCTCGACCCGGGGATCGTCGGCGACGATGCGGTGGTGGCAGGCGAGGGCCAGCTCCAGGCCGCCGCCGAGCGCGGAGCCGTTGATGGCCGCGACGACGGGCCGGCCGAGCGTCTCGAGCCGGCGCAGCAGCTGCTTCAGGTGCGTGGTCGACGCCATGATCTCGGCCGCCTGGTCGGGGCCGAAGCTCGCGAGCAGTTCGAGGTCGCCGCCCGCGAACCAGGTCTTCTTCGCCGAGGTCAGGATGACGCCGGTGATGTCGGCCTGCTCGGAGGCCAGCCGGTCGACCACGGTGGTGAACGCCTCGGTGAACGCGGCGTTCATGGTGTTCGCGGATCGGGCCGGGTCGTCCATGGTGAGCAGGACGATGCCGTCCTCGCCGCGCTCGTAACGGATGATCTCCACGTCGCTCCCCCGGTTCACAGTCGCTCGACGATCGTCGCGATACCCATGCCGCCACCGACACACATCGTGGCCAGCCCGTAACGCTCGCCGCGGCGCTCGAGCTCGTCGACGAGCGTGCCGAGCAGCATGCCGCCCGTCGCACCCAGTGGGTGGCCCATCGCGATCGCGCCGCCGTTGACGTTGACCTGGTCCAGCGCGAAGCCCATGTCCTTGGCGAAGTGCAGCACGACGGCGGCGAACGCCTCGTTCATCTCGACCAGGGCGATGTCGTCGACGGTCAGCCCGGCCTTCGCGAGGGCCTTGCGGCTGGCCGGGGCGGGGCCGGTGAGCATGATGAGCGGATCGGCTCCGCTGACGGCCGCGGAGACGATCCGCGCCCGCGGGGTGAGCCCGTGCTCGCGGCCGGCTGCCTCGCTGCCGACCAGCACCAATGACGCTCCGTCAACGATCCCGGACGAGTTGCCGGCGGTGTGCACGTGGTCGATGCGCTCGACCCAGTGGTACTTCTGCAGTGCCACGGCGTCGAACCCGCCCAGCTCGCCGATGGCGGCGAACGACGCGGGCAGCGCGCCGAGCCCGTCCATCGACGACTCGCGGATGTGCTCGTCGCGGTCGAGCACGACGAGTCCGTTGCGGTCACGCACCGGCACCACTGAGCGCGTGAAGTACCCGCCCGCCCAGGCCTTCGCAGCGCGAGTCTGCGACTCCAGAGCGTAGGCGTCGACGTCCTCGCGGCTGTAGCCGTCCATGGTCGCGATGAGGTCGGCGCCGATGCCCTGCGGCACGAACCCGGTGGCCAGATTGGTCTCCGGGTCCATCGCCCAGGCGCCGCCGTCGGAGCCCATCGCCACGCGGGACATGGACTCGACGCCGCCGGCGAGGACGACGTCCTCCCAGCCCGCGCGCACCTTCTGGGCCGCGATGTTCACCGCCTCGAGCCCGGAGGCGCAGAACCGGTTCAGCTGCACGCCCGCCGCGGTCTCCCCGAGCCCGGCGGCGATCGCGGCGATGCGGGCGATGTCGGAACCCTGGTCGCCGATGGGTGACACGACCCCCAGCACGACGTCGTCGATCCGCTCGGGATCGAGCCCGGGATTGCGCCGGCGCAGCTCGTCGATCAGCCCGACGACCAGCGAGATGGGTTTGACGCCATGCAGCGAGCCGTTCTTCTTCCCCCGACCGCGAGGCGTGCGGATGGCATCGAAAACGAAAGCCTCAGTGCTCACCTACCGAAGAGTAACTAACGGTGCCCAGCAGGCACCAGGGCATCCCGGCACTGGCGCCACCAACCATACGCGACTTGATCATCACGATTCGCACATGAGGTCGCGGTGCTCATGCGGGCGGCGTGCGGCCGGCGTCCAGTCGCCGGCGAGGGCCGGAGGACGTCCGCGCCGCACGACCGCGCCGCGCCACCACGCCGCACGACCACGCCGCGTCACGCGTCCGCGCCGCGCCACCAGGCCGCGTCACGCGAGCACGTCACGCGTCCGCGCCGCGCCACCACGCCGCGTCACGCGAGCACGTCACGCGTCCGCGCCACGCCACCACGCCGCGGCCCACGTCACGCGTCCGGCGCCCGCAAGCCACCACAGCCTGCGCCAATGTGATCGCTCACGGTCTTCGGCCCCCGGGTACGCGGTGACGCTTGCCCTTGACACCACGGACCTGGCTGGGCGGTCCCCTCCGGCCGAAGGCCCCCGGGACCGCCCATTTGTCTGGCGGGAGTGCCCTGTGGGGTCAAGGGGTTTGGGTGAGGACTTTTTGCAGGGCGTTGTGCTGGTCGGGGTTGTAGGGGGTGTTGGTGGTCCAGCATTTCCAGATGATGCCGAGCCAGGCGCGGGCGAGGATTCTGACGGCGTGTGGGTGGCGGTGGCCGCGGGCTCGTGCCTGCTGGTAGAGGTGGGCGGCCCAGGGGTTGGTGTGGCGGGAGTCGGCGGCGAAGTCGCAGACCGCGCCGCGGAGTTGTTTGTTCACAGCCCACCGGAACGCGATGATGGTGACCTTGCCGGATTGGCGGGTTGATGGGGTGACGCCGGCCAGGCCGGCCAGTGCTGCCGGGTTTGGGTAACGCCCGCGGGCGTCGCCGATCTCGGCGAGCAGCCGTGCCGCGCGGACCGTCCCCGCCCGGGGCAGTGAGGTGAAGATCGGCCCGTCCGGGTGCGCGGCCAGGGCGTCGGCGATCTGGTCCTCGAGTGCGGTGATCTGGTCGATCAGGGCGGTCACGGCGGTGAGGTAGGCGGTGGTGACCCCGGCCAGGGCCTGCCCGGCGGGGCCGGTCACCCCGGCCGGGGCGTCGTGCAGCCGGGCGAGGAGAACGCCGGGTTTGATGCGGCGGTAGCGTTGCCCGGCCAGCCAGGCGGTCAGCGTGTCCAGGGTGAGCGCGTCGACCGCGTCCTGGGTGCCGAACGCGGTCAGGAACGCCCGGCTGATCGGCGAGGTCAGCTCACAGAACAACCCGACCGCCCCGGGCAGCACGCTCAGCAGATGCGCCCGCAGCTGGTTGACCATGCCGACCCGATGCCCGACCAGGTCCGCCCGGGCCCGCACCAGCGTGCGGAGGCTGGTCGTCGCGGCCGTGTCGGGCCGCAACGGCGTCAGCCGGCGCCGGTCCGTGCGCACCGTGTCAGCCAGCACATAGGCATCGAACCGGTCATCCTTGTGTCCCGCCGACCCATACCGGCCCCGCAAGCTCTTGACCTGCGACGGCGGCACCACGAACACCTCCAGGCCCGCCGCGAGCAACCCCGCAACCAGCGGCCCGTCCGGCCGTTCGATCCCGACCCCGGCCACCCCGTGACGGACCAGGACCGCCACCGCTTTCCCGATCCCGGCCTTCGAATGGCCCACGACCAGCCGCTCGACCGGCTCCCCAGCCCCGTCGATCACGCATATCGCGTGGGAGTCCTCAGCCCAGTCGATACCCGCGAACCGCTCACCTGTCACACTCAACACCGCTCCAACCGCTGCACAGATCAGTGGAAGGCGCACCTGGTGGTTCGGGACATCACTGCCGGACGCTCATTGACGGGCGCTCTCCACGGCGCAGTAGCCCTGTTGCCAGTCGGGATGCCCCGGACCGCCAAACCCCGCAGAAACTCCCGCAAGCCCTCACACCGGGGGCGGCAACGGTTGGCAGTGACCTAGCGGCCCAGGTGCCACCCAACCCCACCAAGAGCCGGGCAGCACCAGTTCTACCAATGAGCAACGGTCTGTAACTGACGCGGACCCGAGCCATCTGCCTGATGCCCCTTTCGCCGACCCGGCCGCGTCAAATCCGGCGGGCCGTCAGCAACAGGTACTCCCACTCCATCGACCCGTCGGGCGCCCGGAACCGGGCCGCGAGCTCGTCGAGCGCCGCGTCGATCTCGGCGGTGCGGGCCGGGTCCTCGGCGTGGAGCCGATAGACGGCGAGCGTCGGCCCGTAGTTGCGCTTGAAGTACTCGCGGAATCCGGCCGCCTCCGCGAAGCGCTCGACGCGCACCGTGCGTGTCTGCGCCAGCACGGATTCGACCCGATCGCCGAGCAGCGCCCGGACATGGGCCTCATCACCCCACAGTGGCGCCGGCTGCGCACCGGGTGGCGGTGCGGCCGCGAACGGCTTCATCGCCCCGAACAGCTGCCCGACGAAACCTGCCGGCGTCCAGCTGATCAGCCCGATCGTCCCGCCCGGCCGGCAGACCCGGATGAGTTCGTCGGCGGCCGCCTGGTGGAACGGCGCGAACATGACCCCGACGCACGAGATTACGCAGTCGTACTCGGCGTCACCGAACGGCAACGCCTCGGCGTCGGCCTCGGTCCAGGTCAGTTTGGCGCCCTGCTCGCCGGCGAGCCGTTGCCCGATCTCGAGCAGTCGTGGCGTGAGGTCACTGGCGGTGACGTCGGCGCCGGCGAGCGCGGCGGGGATGGCGGCGTTCCCGGTGCCGGCGGCGACGTCGAGAACCCGCTGCCCCGGCCCGATGCCGCAGGCCTCGACCAGGATCGGCCCGAGGCTCGGAATGATGTCGGCGGCCACGGCCGCGTAGTCGCCGGAGGCCCAGATCGCACGGTGTTTGTCCTTCAATGGCGTGGTCATGAGCGCACGCTAGGTCGACGCCGAGTGAGCGAACTAGTACTAGATCTGTATCACCACCCGCTGCGACACCTTCGAGACAGATCCCGGACCGGACGGTGACCGCGGTTTTACGCTGCGGGTCATGGGTGCGGGCTACTACCAGTTCTGCCCCGTCGCGAAGGCGATGGAGCTGCTCGACGAGCGCTGGACGATGCTGGTCCTGCGGGAGCTGATGGCGGGCAGTGAGCGCTTCAACGACCTGCGCCGCGGCCTGCCGCGGATGTCCCCGGCGCTGCTGTCGAAGCGCCTGCACACCCTGACCGGGGCGGGGCTGATCCGCAACGACGACGGGCGGTACGTGCTGACCGCCGCCGGCCTCGAGCTGGCCCCGATCGTGCAGGCGATCGCGGTGTGGGGTGTGCGCTGGATCGGCGAGCTCGGCGACGCGGACCTGGACCCGAAGCTGCTGCTGTGGGACATGCACCGTCAGGTCGACCACGACGCCGTCCCGGATGGCCGGTCGGTGGTGCGCTTCGAGTTCACGGACGTGCCGGGCGCGATGCGGTCCTGGTGGTTGGTGATCGCCGCCCGCGAGGCCGACGTGTGCGACGCCGACCCCGGTTACGAGGTCTCGGTGACGGTGCACGGCTCCCTGCGCCGCCTGACCGAGGTCTGGCGCGGCGACGTGTCCTGGCAGCATGCCCAGCGCGACGGTGGCCTGCGCGTGCTCGGCCCGGAGCACCTGCGCCGCGCGCTGCCGGCCTGGTTCGCCCTGCACGCCTGGACGAACACGGTCCGCGCCCGCTGAGCCCGGGTCGTCACCGGGTCAGCGCCGGCGCCGAGGGTTGTGATGACGTCACCTTCGGTGCTGGGGGCTGCTGCTCGTACCGGTGGAAGAGTGCCCGGCAGGCCAGCAGCACGAGCGCGAACACCGGCAGCCACACCAAGCGGTCCGCCAGCCACGACGGCCCCGTCGGCGCGGTGTGCAGCCCGGCGAGCGGCCCCGGCACGAGCAGCGACACGGCCAGCAGCGACGTCTGGTGCCACAGGAAGATCGTCATCGCGGAGCGGTTCACCGCGGTCACCGCCCGCCACGGCCGCTCGCGCAGCATGACGCGGCGCAGCACCGGTATCAGCAGGAGCGCCAGGCCGCACTGGGCGATACCGAACGTGACGGCCGCGAGCGTCGGCGGGTTCAGGTTGGAGATCCCCTGCCCCGGTACGCCGACCATCGACACCGGGTAGCCGAACCAGCGCACCAGCACGACCGTCGCCACAAGACCGCCGGCCAGCATCGCCCACGCGCTCGATCGGGACCGGAACGCGCCGCGGGACCAGGCCGCGCCGAGGCAGAACGGCACCAGCCACCCGGCGGCGAGGTTGATCCAGCCGGTCCAGGCCGGCGCGCCGAGCCCGAACCGCCCGAGATCCACGAGGACCACCACGGCGAGCGGCCACGCCGGGTGCAGCCGCCCGATGATCGGCTTGGCCATGGTGAGCGCCGCGAACACGAGCAGGAACCACAGCGGCGACGCGACCAGCTTCAGCACCGTGTGTGAGCGCAGCGCGGCGGCGAGTCCACCCGGCTCGACGTACACCCACAGTGTCGCCGCGATCACGATGACGCTCCACGCGGCGATGAGCACGAGGACGGGCCGGAACAGCCGCCGCAGGCGCGTGGACAGCCAGGCCCGGTGCGCGGGGCGCGCTCCGCCGGGGCGCCGGGTGGCGACGAGCCCGCCGACGAAGAAGAACAGCGCCAGGGTCTGGAACAGCCACGACGCCGGGGCGAGGGCGGGGACGGCGCGCAGCGGGCTGGCGACCCGGACCGTGCCGTCGTCGACCACGAGGGCGGTGACCAGCCAGTGTCCGAGCACCACGCCGAGGATGGCGACGGCGCGCAGAGCGTCGACGGCGCGGTCACGTGCGGTTGTCATGGCGGGGACGGTAGGAGCGCGACACGTCCGGTCACGTCACGCCACGGAGCGATCCCCGCGTACCTCTCCGGTACTACTTATGCCCATGGCGCGAATCCTGATCACCGGAGCGACGGGCTCCCTGGGGCGGCGGGTGGCGGCCCTCGCCGTCGCCGCCGGCCACACCGTGCTCGGCACCCACGTGCGGCCCTGGATCGACGCGATGCGCGGCGGCGCCGGCCCCGCGGTCAGCCCGATCCGGCTCGACATCCGCGACCGGGATGCGGTCCGCGACGTCGTCGACGCCGTCGAGCCGGACCTGGTGGTCCACGCGGCGGCCGGCCGCGACCGCAACGACTGGGTGACGAACGCCGACGGCGCCGCGAACGTGGCCCTGGCCTGCGGCGATCGTGTCCGGCTGGTGCACGTGTCCAGCGACGCGATCTTCTCCGGCCGCGCCGGGCGCGAGTACACGGAGGCGGACCTGCCGGACCCGATCTACCCGTACGGCGCGGCGAAGGCGGCGGCCGAGACGGCGGTGCGGGCGATCGCGCCCGGCGCCGCCGTCGTGCGCACGTCGCTGATCCTCGGCGACGGCAACGGCGGCCACGAGCACCTCACGTACGACCTGCTCGCGGGGCGGGTCGACGGCGCGCTGTTCACCGACGAGATCCGCAAGCCGGTGCACGTCGACGACCTCGCCGACGCGCTGCTGGAGATCGGCGCCGGCGACTTCCACGGCGTCATCAACGTCGCCGGGGCCGATGCGGTCAGCCGGTACGACCTGGGCGTCCTCGTCGCCGAGCGCGACGGGCTCGACCCGGACAAACTGCGTTCCGCGAGCAATTCGGGACGGCCCGGTGACATCCGGCTCGACACCGGGATGGCCGCCAAGGTGCTGCACACCCGGTTACGTGGCGCGCACGAGTTCATGCGCGCGGGCTGACCCACCCTATTAGGGTGATCACTCGTGAACGGTGTCCAGTTGCTGCTCATCATCCTCGGCGGCATCGCGGTATCCGCGTTCGCGCACCGCAAGGGCGTCCAGCCGGGGCTGGTCGTGGTCATTCTGGCCGCGGCGGCGTCGTTTCTGCCCGGGGTACCGCGGCTGGAACTGGACAGCGAGCTCATCCTCGCGGTCGTCGTGCCGCCGCTGCTCTACTCCGCGACCCGGAACGCGTCGTTCTCCGGGTTCACGCAGAACCTGCGGCCGATCCTGACCCTGGGCGTGACGCTGGTCGTGCTGACCGCCGGGGTCGTCGGACTGGTCGGGAACTGGCTGATGCCGGTCCTCGGGCTGCCGGCGGCGCTCCTGCTCGGGGCGGTGCTCGCCCCGCCGGACACGATCACGACCGTCTCACACGGTGACGAGCTGGGACTGCCGCGGCGGGTGTCGGCGATTCTCACCGGCGAGTCACTGGTCAACGACGCTACGGCGTTGACGCTGTTCGGGCTGGCGGCGGCCGCGGCCGGTGCCGAGGAGACGCTGTTCGACAACGCGTTCGGGCTGTTCGCGTACACGGCGGTGACCGGCCTGATCATCGGCGGGGTGTTCGCGGCGATCGCCCTGTGGCTGCGGCCGCGGCTGCACAACACGGTGCTGGAGACGTCGCTGGCGCTGCTGCTGCCGTTCGCCGCGTTCCTGACCGCCGAGCAGATCCACGCCTCGGGCATCCTCGCCGTCGTGTGCTGCGCGTTTCTCTTCAGCGCGAACACGACCCTGGATCCGCAGCACCAGTACCCCGGCGCGCACCGCACCCGCCTGCAGGAGGATGCGGTCTGGCCGGTGCTGGACTTCCTGCTCGAGACGTTCGTGTTCGCCTACATCGGCCTGCAGCTGCGGTTCGTCATCTCCGATCTTGCGCACGCCTCGGCCAAGCCGGGCCTGACGATCACCCTGGTCGCCAGCGCGGTGCTGCTGGTGACGGTGATCGTGTTCCGGCTCGCCGCGGTGTGGGTGCTGTTCTGGTGGTGGGACCTGCGCCGCCGTGCGTTCGTGCGCCGGATGGACACCGATCCGCGGTTCCGCGACAGGGTCACGCGCCGTGCCCAGGCACGGACGCAGGGTCGCCGCCGCCGGCAGCAGTCAGCGGGCGAATGGCAGGGGCCGCTCGGCGCGCCGACGCCCCGCGAGTCGTGGATCGTCGGCTGGACAGGCATGCGGGGCATCCTGACCCTCGCGGCGGCCGCGGCGGTCCCGCCCATGCTGCACAACGGCGAGGAGTTCCCGGGCCGCGACGCGATCCAGGCGATCGCCCTGTTCGTCACCCTCGGCACGCTGCTCATCCAGGGCACCACGATCCGGGCACTGGTCCGCCGCCTGAAGATCGACACCCACGGTGAACGCGACCGCGCCAAGGCGTTGCTGGAGCGGGGTGAGGCGCTCATCTGGACGACGGTCACGCCGGGTCAGGCGCCCAGCACCGAGGACTTCGACGCGCAGCGGACCGTGGTGGTGAACGCCGTGATGCGCGGGGAGCTCGACGACGACACCGCGAAGGCGCTGGTCCACGACATCGACCTGCACCAGGCGGCCGAGACGCATCTTGCGCGGCGGGAGGCCGAGCACGTTCCAGCTCCCGCCGAGACCACACGGGCTGCGGGGATCCGGCGAGGCCGGCCTTGATCTCAGCGGCGAACCCGCGCGAGAGGGCGTTTCAGGGCACGACCCGCCGGCCAGGTTCGGCGGTGGCGGTCCAGACTCGTCCGGCGCGCACCGTCGCCGCCGGGCCGTCCTCGTCTCCCTCACCGACGAGGGCCGACGCGTCGCCGCCGAGGGCGAGGCTGAGATCGGCCGTCAGGTCCTCGCGCTGACGGGGCACCTGACCCCGGCCGCCCCGCGCGACACTCACCGAACTCGCCTGGTCCGTGGTCAGGGGCCAAACTCCATAGACATCGGCCGTACCGTGCGGAACCGCTGAGATGGTGCTTGCCGACGGTGACAGCTGGGACCGCGCACTGATGGACGGTCTCGGACTGGCTGCGTGGCAACGCGTCGCATCCCGGCTCGCCCGCGATGCGCGGGTACCTCCGCGCCGTCCGGGACACGTACCTGCGGTATCAGCGCCGGCACCTCGGCGGGGGCGTCTTCGTGTGCCGGGTGCCCTGCTGACGCATTCGCCGGGCAGGGCGCCCGCCGTCCGCCGACGGGCCGGTGGGCGACCCATCCGTGCCGTTCGCACTCGCCGGGTGATCGACCGGTACCTTCCTCGCATGAGCGAAGGACCGCTGCGCGGTGTGCGCGTCGTGGAACTGGCTGGAATCGGCCCTGGCCCGTTCGCCGCGATGCTGCTGGCCGACCTCGGCGCCGACGTCGTACGCGTCGACCGCCCCGGCCCCGCCTCGCCGATCGCCCCGCCGCCCGCCGGTGATCTCGTCAACCGCGGGAAACGGTCGGTAGCCGCGGACCTGAAAACCCCCGAGGGCGTCGAACTCGTCCTGTCCCTCACCGAACGTGCCCACGTGCTCATCGAGGGTTTCCGGCCCGGGGTCGCCGAACGGCTCGGAGTCGGCCCCGAACAAGCGCTCGCCCGCAGGCCTTCGCTCGTGTACGGCCGGATGACCGGCTGGGGCCAGGACGGCCCGCTCGCCACGTCGGCCGGCCACGACATCACGTACCTGGCGCGGACCGGCGCCCTGCACGCCATCGGCCGCGCCGACGGCCCGCCGCAGGTGCCCGTCAACCTGCTGGGCGACTACGGCGGCGGCGCCCTGTACTTCGTCGTCGGCATCCTCGCCGCCCTGCGATCGGCCGAGGCGACGGGCCGTGGCCAGGTCGTCGACGCGGCGATCGTCGACGGCGCCGCGCACCTGAGCCTGATCCTGCACAGCCTGTTGTCGGCCGGCCTGTGGCGCGATCACCGCGGCGTGAACCTGCTCGACACCGGCGCCCCGTTCTACGATGTGTACAGGACCGCTGACGATCGGTACGTCGCCGTGGGTGCCCTGGAACCCCAGTTCTTCGCCGACCTGGTCACGCGCCTGAACCTGACCGACGCCCCGGACCAGTTCGACGTGGCCCGCTGGCCGGAGCTGCGCACCCGCCTGACGAACGCGTTCGCCGAGAAGACCCGAGATGAGTGGGCGGCCATCTTCGACGGCACCGACGCGTGCGTGGCCCCGGTCCTGTCACTGACCGAAGCCCCGCAGGACCCGCACCTGGCCGCACGCGGCACGTTCGTCACGGTGGCCGGCACCACCCAGCCGGCGCCGGCCCCCCGTTTCACACCCTGGCCCGGCACGCCCGCGACGACCACGCCGCCGCCCGCGACCAGCGCGCCACCGTCCGCTCCTCCGCTGCCGGGCCAGCACACCGCCGAGGTGCTCGCCGACTGGGGCGTCGCGTGACGCTGCGCCGCTGGTGGCCCCTGCTCCTGACCGTCCCCGCATTCGCGCTGTTTCTCGCGTACCTGCGGATGTCGCGCGCCGTCACGGTCAACAGCGACGGTGCGAGCAACGCCCTCCAGGCCTGGGACCTGTTCCACGGCAACCTGCTGCTGCGCGGCTGGACCCTGTCCGATGTGTCCTTCTATCCCACGGAGCTCATCCAGTACGGCCTGATCCAGCTCGCCACCGGCGTGACCACGGACCAGATCCACATCGCCGCCGCCCTGTCCTGGACCCTGGTCGTCTGCTTCGCCGCCTGGCTCGCACACTCCGTAGTCGCCGCCAAGCCCAGCGCATCCGTCTCCGCCCAGCCTCCAGCCGCACGACCACACGCACGCCCGGTGACTCCCGCGTCGCCGGGGGCCGCCCACCAGGATGGGGCGGCCACGCCATCGAGTGCCCAGGACTCCCCCGGTCCGGCGCCCACGCCGACCATCGCCACCGCGTCCTCATCGGACACTCCCGGCCGGGCCGCCGCAGCCGGCGGTCCCGTGCCACCGCTCGGCCGGCTCAAGGGCGCCCTGGCCGGCGGTGGTTGGCTGGCCGCCGCGATCGCCGTCGTGATCGTCCTGCTCCCGTCCCCCGGCTACAGCTACCAGACCCTGCTGTCGTCGCCGAACCACACCGGCTCCGCCGTCCCGCTCCTCATCACGTGGCTCCTGATCGACCGGGCCCGTGACCGTCCGTGGCTGCCGTTCGCCGTCGCGATCGTCCTCGCCTGGGGTGCGATGGGTGATCCCCTGATCACGTTCGTCGGAGCGGCTCCGCTGATCGTCGTCTGCGCCTACCGTGCCGTGTTCGCCCGCTCGGTGCGCGGGCTCGACGCCCGCCTGGCCGCGGCCGGCGTCGCGTCGGTCATCCTGTCCCACGGCATCCTGTGGCTGATCGAGCGCCTCGGCGGCTTCCGCGCCCCGAAGCCGCCGATCGAGTTCTCCCCGCTGGAGGCGTGGCCGGACCGCGCCCACACCGTCACCCGGATGATCGGCATCCTGTTCGGCACCGTCCGCCCCGGCATCCAGTCGCCCTGGGTGGAGACGACGCTGCAGCTGGTACGGCTCCCGGGCCTGCTCCTGGCGATCATCGCCGTGCTGGTCACCGCGGTCGCGGCGCTGCGCGGCACCGCCGACCGTGTCGACGCGATCCTCGCCGCCGCGATCGTCTGCGATGTCGCCGCCGAGATCGTCTCGACCCTCCCGAGTGACCTGATGGCCACCCGCGAGGTCGTGCCGGTCCTGTCGATGGCGGCGGTGCTCGCCGCGCGCGTGACGACCCGCTGGCTGCGTGCCCCGTCCCCGGCGCCCCTGCGCGCCCGGCTCCGCGTCGCGGCCCAGTCACTGTCCGCCGCGATCCTGGCGGTGCTGCTCGTCGCGCTCGCCGCATACGCTCCGCCACGCGCGGAGCCGGTCGAGGGTCAGGAGGCGGCGGACTGGCTGCGGAGCCGCGGCCTGCGATACGGCCTCGGCTCCTACTGGGTGTCGAACAACATCACCGTCGGCACCGGCCGTCAGGTGACGGTGGTGCCGACGCTGAGTGGCGACGGTGAGCTGCTCGGCATGTGCTGGCAGACGCACACGGACATGTTCGACCCGGCCAAACACGACGCCCGGTTCGTGTTGCTGGAGAAGCAGCGCCCGTTCTACGGCACGCCCGACGACGTCGAGACCCAGTACGGGCCGCCGGTCGAGCGGAAGGACTTCGACCTGTACGTGATCTTTGTGTACGACAAGAACCTGCTCGAGCACTTCACCCCGACCTGCTGACGCGCGGCGACGGTCGACTGCGCGGCGTGGATGGCTTGCATCCGGCCCGCTGCCCGAACTCGATGGCGAGGCGTTGTCGTGGCCGGGCCTTCTCGAGCGGCTTCGGCGCAGCCACGTGGTTTCGGCGCACATGTGTCGCGCAGTTGAGGAGCGCGGGGGTTGCGCTCGGACTCGCGCGGGCGGACGGGCGGTGCCGGGTGCTGTGGGGGCGTGGTGCCGTGCGCAGTCGACACAGCAACGGCATCATCGCGACCGGGTTGAAGCAGTGCAGCCCGACGGCGAGCAGATGTCGGCGACGCCCGCGGCCAGGGCCGCGACCGTGAGCGGCACTGGGATCAGGAACGTGGGCGGACGTCACGACCGGTTGCTGCGTAGATACACCAATGCGCGGTCGACGAGGGCGGGGTTCTGTTCGATCGCGCCGACGAGAAGGTTGCACCGCTGGCAGAGGAGTCCCCGCACGACGCCGGTCGCGTGATCCCGGTCGACGGCCAGGCGTCGCGGCCGGCCCTTGTACGTCGCGACCTCGACCGTCTCGCAGAGGGCGCACAGACCGTCCTGCTCGGCGAGCTTGGCGGCGTAGTCCTCGGGCCGGATGCCGTGTTCGGTGCGCAGGACCTGGCGGTGGGCTTCGGCGCCGCCGGTCTCCGCGTATCTGCGCCGTCGCGCGCTCAGCGTGCACGTCCTGCAGTCGGGCCGGTAGCCGCCGGCGCGGACCGTGGACGGGTTCTTGTAGAACCCGGTCACGGGTTTGGTCTCGCCGCAGGTCCGGCACTCTTTCGTCACAGCCACCCGCCAGAAGGTCGATTGGACCAGACCATATTCGTACGCGGACCCGATGATCCGCACCTGGTCACTCCGGACGCGTCTGCGCAGGACGGCGCTGGGATCGGTCAGGCGGTGGGCTCGACGGCGGACACGGCGCCGCCGGTCTGTTGACGCCGCAGCCGCCCCTCGGTGTTGTCGTTCTCGTCGCTGGGCCTCCGAGCGGAACTCGCGGCGCAGCTACCCGGATTGCTCGCGAGTGTGCGCCGTGCTCACCGGGGCCGCTGGCTCCAGTCCACCGTCGTCGAAGTCCCGGCCAGTCCGTCGAGACGGCGGCGGCGCAGGACCTGGCTAGGGTGCCTGTCCCGACCGGCTGTGTTCGAGGATCGCGGTCGTGGCCTGCAGGTCTTCGCCTGGGACGAGGTCCCTCAGTGGTCGTACACCACACTGGCAATCTCACGTCGCACATAACCGTCATTATGGTGTATGCCTCGCCGGGGGTTCTCGGGCCGTCACCGGGCCGCCGGGCGGGAATTATTGAATTACCGGTAATAGCAATTCGATAATTCAGCGTGTCTGGCTGAGGTGCGGCGAAACCGTCGCCTACGCTGTGCCCGTGACTGAGTCTCGGATCGACGTGCGCGTCGACGCCAATGGTGACGCCGGCCGCGAGTGGGTTGTCGAGGACCACGGCGGCGACGATCGGCCGTGCGCGTATTGCGGGCGGCCGGTCCCCCAGCGTTCCGCGGCCGGGCGGCCGTTCCGGTACTGCCGCGACAACGACGGCGAATGCCAGCGCAACGCACGCAATGCGCGGATGCGGCAGCGGACGTCGCCGGGGCTGACGGGGCAGGTCGCGCGGGCGTTCGAGATCGCGGAGCGGCTCGATCAGGCGCTCAACGATCTCGTCGAGGCGCTGCACGCGGAGGTGTCGACGTCCGGGATTGAGCGGCAGGTTGCCGAGGCTCGGGCGGAGGCGGCGGCCGGCCTGGTCGCGGCGCACGCCGAGCGCGACGACGCCCGGGAGGAGACGCGGCGGGCGCGGGCGGCGCTGCAGGAGGCGCGGCATGAGGCGGCACGGCACCGGGCCGAGGCCGACTCGTCGCATGAGCTCGCGATGGCCAAGCACGGCGAGCTGCTCGAGGCCCAGGCGCAGCGGCAGGCCGCGGAGGACGAGACCGAGTTCGCGCGCGGTGAGGGGATGGCACGCGTCGCGGAGGTACAACAGCGGCTTGATGCCTCGGAAGCTCGGGCCCGGCGGGTCGCCGAGGAGGCCGAGGAGCACGGACGCCGGGTTTCGGCCGCGGCGGACGCGAAGGTCGCCGCGGCGCAGGAGGAGGCGGGGCGGCGGGTCGCCGAGGCGCACGCGGCCGCGGAGGCCCGGGCCGCGGAGATGAAGGCGGCGGCCGAGCAGGCGATGGCTGAGGCGCACGCGGCCGCGGAGGCCACGGTGACCGAGGCGCGGGCGGTGATGGAGCGGACCGTCGCCGACGTGCGCGCGGCCGCGGAGCGGTCGATCACTGAGGCGCGTACGGATGGTGATCGAAGGGTCACGGAGGCGCAGGAGTCGGCGGCGGAGCTGGTCGCCGCTGCGCGGGAGGCGGCGGAGCGGTCGATCGCGCAGTACCGGGAGGCGGCCGACACGCTCGGTGCGGAGCGGGATGCGGCCCGTCGGGAAGCGGCGACGGAAGCGGCCCTGCGGGCGGAGGCTTACCGGGAGCGGGACGCGGCCCGCGACCTGGCCGGCAACGCGTTGCGTGAGCGTGACGTGGCACACACGGCAGTCGAGCGTGCGCTGCGTGAGGGCGCGGACACGGAGGGCCGTCTGCAGCGGCGCCTGGACGCGGAGGGCGCCCGGGCGGCCGGCGCGGAGGCGGCGTTGATCTCCGCACGTGAGGAACTGGTCCGCTTGCGGGCGGAAGCGGACCGGGCACACGCCTGGGCGGATGACCTCCGCGACCAGGTGACACAGCTCACGGCGGCCCTCACCCGGCTGACGGTGTCCGGGAGCACGCCACCCGCCGGCGGGTGAGAAGCGTCAACCACCCGGGTGACCTGCCGAAACTACTAACGGTGAGCCGCGCCAACAAAACGGCCGATGTGGTCGATCATTGAAACCCAACGTAAAATCAGGGTACCGACCCGGCGACGAACCTACCGCAGCGCCAGGTCGGTCGTGTAATCTGCCCGCCCGCGGTGGGAATCGTCAGACCACGTGGCGTCGTTGGTTACAGCGAAGCGCAACACGATTCGAAGGGGAAGACCAACCATGGGCGAGCGCATGCTGCGCGGCAGCCGTCTCGGAGCCGTCAGCTACGAGTCCGACCGCAACACCGAGCTGGCTCCGCGTCAGACCCGTGAATACCTTTGCGCGAAGGGGCACCAGTTCGAGGTTCCGTTCGCCGTCGACGCCGAGGTCCCGATGACCTGGGAGTGCAAGTTCGACGGGAGCGTGGCGCGGCTGGTCGACGGCAGCGAGCCCGAGCAGAAGAAGGCCAAGCCGCCGCGTACGCACTGGGACATGCTGCTCGAGCGGCGCTCGATCGCCGAGCTCGAGGACATCCTCAACGAGCGTCTCGAAGAGGTTCGCCTGCGCCGCGGTCGTTCCGCGTAAACAGCTTCGATCGTTGTCGAAAGCCCCGGCCGGGTCGGCCGGGGCTTTTCGCCGTTCGGCCGCGGCGCCTGGATCGGCTGGCGGCTGAGCTGCCCCGCGGGCCGTGGTTCTGTCAGCGGGCTCAGTTCCCGTGAACCCGGGCGGCTATGAGGTCCGGGCGGCCGTAATGATGTTGCGGCGGTCCGTGTGCGCGGTAGCGTCGGGCCCGGACAGGAAGGGACCATGAACCCAGAGCTACGAGCCGACTGCTCCAAGTGCTTCGGCCTGTGCTGCGTCGCCCCGGCGTTCTCCCGATCGTCCGACTTCGCGATCGACAAGCCGGCCGGGCACGCGTGCCCGAACCTGGGCGAGGACTTCCGGTGCGGGATTCACACGCGGCTGCGGGATCGCGGATTCACCGGCTGCACGGTCTATGACTGTTTCGGTGCCGGGCAGCACGTCGCGCAGGTCGTCGCGGCGGGCCGTGACTGGCGGGCCGATCCGGCGTCGGCGCCGCGGATGTTCGAGGTGTTCGCCGCGGTTCGGATTCTGCATGAGCTGCTGTGGTACCTCACGGAGGCACGCTCGCTCCCCCGGGCCGCGCCGCTGGCCGCGGAGTTGGATGACGCGCTGTCGTCTACCCGGTCACTGCGTGATGCCGCCGAGGCGCTGACGCCTGAGATCGCGGAACGTCACCGGGAGCGGATCGCGCCGCTACTGCGTGAGGCGAGCCGGCTTGCACGGGAAAGCCGGGGTGCCGCTCGGAATGCCGGTAGCCGCCGCGACCAGGGAGCGGGTATCGCCGGGGAGCCCGGCGACCGTCCGGTGCAGGGCGGTGGCAGCCGTGAGCGTGATCCGGACGGGTCGGCGGTCGGTGAGGCTGGCGCGCTCGGTGGCATTGGCGCGGCCGGACCTGCTGCTGGTGCGACCGGGCCTGCTGCTGGCGCGACCGGGCCGGCGGTCCGTGTGGACGGGTCTGTGGTCGGCGCGGCCGGGGCGGCGATGGGTGGTCGCGATGGCCGGGGGCGTGATGGCCGGGAGCGTGATCGGGGCCGGGGGCGACGGTCCGGTTCGGCGGGGCGTCGGGCGGCGGCGCCGGTGCTCGGGCGGCAGTTGATCGGGGCGAAGCTGCGCGGTACTGATCTGCGCGACGCCGATCTGCGCGGGGCGCTGCTCATCGGCGCCGATCTGCGGGGCGCGGACCTGGGCAACGCCGATGTGATCGGGGCGGACCTCCGGGGGGCGAACCTGGCCGGGGCCGATCTGAGTGGCACCTTGTTCCTGATTCAGTCGCAGCTGGACGCGGCTGTCGGGGACGCCTCGACGAAGGTGCCTGCGCGGCTTCGCCGGCCGGCGCACTGGCCAAGCGGCGAATGACCGCGGTGGCCGAGTCCTGCGGGAGTCAGGGTCGCAGGAGTCAGGGTCGACGGTCCGCGCCGATGGCGCCCCGGCGATCGGTGCAGCCGGTGATCGCCGGTGGCGGGCCGATACTGCTTGCCCGTATCCCCAGCGCCGGTCACGTCGGCGTCGATCAGGCCGACCGGCACTTCGTCCGCCGATTGTGGACGGCTAGGGCAGGAACGGGGCACGCGGCGCCGGGTACCGGCGACCTGGCGCAGCCCGTTCGCCGGAACACGGCGCGGCCGATGCGTGTTGTCGGCCGAGCGGCGCGGCCCGGGAGAGGAAGTTCGACGTGAAGGGCGCTGCGCGGTGAGGCCTGCCGGGCGTCTGAGCCTGACCTTGGCATGGCCGGCAGTGCTGTGCGGTTGCGTGGCGCGTCCGTCGGTCCCGCCGTTGGTTACGCGGCGGGGGCGGGCTGGAGTGCCTCGGTGACTGTGGCGTGCACGGGGATCGGGCCGGTCAGACCGACCGTGCGTAATAAACGGGCCAGGAACGGCGAGGGGGCGGCGAGGCGCAGGAAGCCTCCGGAGGCGGCGCAGTGATTGCGGGTGTACGCGAAGGTGCCGAGGCCGATGGAGTCGCAGAAGTCGACGCCGGCGAGGTCGACCACGATGCGTGTGTGGCCGGCTTCGAGGAGCTGGTGCATCGCGTCGCGCAGGGCGGGGGCGGTGTTGATGTCGATGGCACCGTGGATGCTCACCAGGGCGATGTCGCCGTCACGGTTGGTCACTGCAATATGCATGACCAAATCCTGCCTGTGATGCTTACATTCCGCAGCATTGCAGGCACCCGATTGGGTGATGGCTGGTGAGTGCGGCTCGGTTGCTGATCGCCGCGGCCCTGGCGCGTACAGCTGATGCCGGTGCCGGGGTGGTGATCGTGCTGGCGTCGGTCAGCCGGTTCGGTGGTCCGGCGCAGGGGTCGCTGATTCTCGCGGTGTTGCTGGTGCCGCATCTGCTCGCCGGGCCGCTTGTCGGTCTGGTCACCGACCGTGCGCGGCATCCGGGTCTGGTGCATGCGGGGTTCGTTGCCGGGTTCGGCGCGGCCGTCGGCGGCATTCTGTCGCTGATTGGTCACGTACCGCAGCTGGTCGTGCTGGTGCTGGCGTTTGTTGCCGGGTGTTGCGGCTCGATGGTGTTCGGTGGGCTCTCGAGTCGGCTCGATGATGTGGTCGCGCCGGAGAACCGGGCGCGGGTTCGCGGTCTGGACGCGGCCACGTACAACGTGGCGGACATCTTCGGGCCGGCGGCGGGGGCGGCGCTCGCGGTGTCGGTGGGGGTGCCGGTCGCGGCGGTGGTGATCACGGCGGGGTGCCTGTGTGCGGCGGTGTTGTTGCTGACGGTGCGGGCGCTGCCGGTGGCGGCCGGGGGTGCGGAACCGGGACGCAGCGTTGAGCCGGCGGTGACCGCGGTGGCGTTGGTGGACCCTTCTGGGGCTGGGGCCGCATCCATGGCGTCCATGGCAGTTGCACCCGCCGGGGTCGTGGGAGACATGGCGGTGGGAGGCGCGGGGGCAGGAGACGGCGAGGATCGAGCGCGGCAGGGCGCACACGGCGGGGTTGACGTGCCGGCTGCTGGAGCGGGCGGCTGGGTCGAGGTGCCGGCCGCCGGACGAGGTGGCGGGGGCGAGGCGCCGGCTGCTGGAGCGGGCGGCTGGGTCGAGGTGCCGGCCGCCAAACGAGGTGGCGGGGGCGAGCAGCCGGCTGCCGGAGGAGGTGGCGGGGGCAAGGTGCCGGCCGCCGACGGAGGCGGCGGGATCGGGCTGGCGGCTGCCGCAGGTGGCAGCAGGGTTGACGCGTCAGTTGCCCCGGTCAGGGGCGTTGACGCGCGGACCGCCGGAGTGGGCGGCGGGGTCGAGGTGGCAGCTGCCGAGGGCGTGCCGGCGGCTGGAGCAGCCGGCGGGGGCGAGGTGCGGGCTGCCGGCGGTGACGTGGAGGCGCGGGGGTCGTTTGTCGAGGATCTTCGGGCCGGGTTCCGGGCCATTGTCGTCTCGCCGCCGTTGCTCGCTGTTACCGCCGCGACGTGTGTCGCGACGTTCGGGCACGGGATGATGGCCTCGATTGCGGTGTTGCTCGGGGTCGAGCATGGGCATCCGGCCGGTGGTGGGCTGCTGGTGACGGCGATCGGGGTCGGGGCGCTGGCGGGGTCGTTGCTGATGGCTCGGTGGCCGCTCGGGGTGGCGCCGCATCGGGTGGTGTTCGTGTGCCTGGTGGTGACCGGGGTTGGGCTCGCGGCGGTGCCGCTGGTGCCGGGCTGGGCCGGGGTTGTGGCGCTGTTCGCGGTGGTGGGGCTGTTCGATGGGCCGCTGTTCACGTCGGTGTTGCAGGTGCGGTCGAATGAGGCGCCGGCTCGGGTTCGGACGCAGGTGTTCACGCTCGGGTCCGGGGTGAAGCTGACGGCGGCCGCGATCGGGGCGGCGGTGTTCGCGGGGCTCAGTGGGTGGCCGCTGTGGGTGTTGGTGGTGGGACTCGGTGGGACGCAGCTGGTGGCGGCTGCGCTGGGTGTGGTGTTGCTGGCCTGGCGGCGCCGCTCGCAGGCCGGTGCGGTGGGTGGCGCCCCGCAGACCCTCGAGCCGTGAGAAAAGGCTGCGGTGGGTGACGCCCAGCTCGCCTTCGAGCCGTGAGCAGAGCCGGACGAGCTAGCTCACCGTCCACGAGCGGGTGCCGGTCAGGTGCCTCGAGCCGGACGCGTTGCCACAGATCCAACGTCGATGGCCGGAGACCGAGCGCAGCGGTACGGGCGGCCTCCCACGCTGGGGGACCGCCCGTACGGCTGCCGAACTCGTCCTACCGGTGGCCGCGGTGGCCGTAGTCCTTGGCGATGAGCAGCCACGAGCCGCGGCGGCCGTTGAATGCGGGTACGCAGGTGCCGTCGTCGAACCGGCCGCGCTGCTCGCCGACCCACGCGAAGAACTGGCAGGTCTTCTTGGTGTTGTAGCGGCCGGCGATCCAGGTCCGGACCTGGTCGCGGCGGCCGTTCCAGTTGCCGTTGCGGTCGCCGTCGTGGTCGTGCGGGCCCGGCTTCGCGGCGGTCGTCTGGCTGCCCGCCTCGGTGGACGCGCTGGCGGCCGTGGCGGTCATGCCGAGGACCGCGCCGGCGGTCAGGGTCATGGCGCCCAGGGCCAGGATTCGCTGTGCGTTTCGCATCGTGACTCCCCCTCGTGTCGTGATGACGCGATCACACTATGTAGCGGAAAGCCACAAATCTCGCGAAACGCATCACCCGTTCGGCCAGAGAGTGCACGCCGTGTAGTCAATCGATTACGGCGTGGGCCGGGCGGGTCAGGACGGTCCCGCCGGCGGTGAAGGGCTCGCGGTCCGCCGGGGTGAAACCGCAGCGCAGGTAGGCGTTCATGGCGGCGGTGTTGCCGCAGGCGAGCTCGAGTTCGACGGTGTCGTGGCCGTGGTCGTGGGCCCATCTGGTCACGGCGTCGGCGAGGTGGGCGGCGATGCCGCGGCCGCGGGCGGCGGGCACGACCCACATGCTGATCAGATGCGTCGTGGCCGGGTCGGCGGCGGCCACCCACGCACCCGCGATCCCGAGCGGCACCACACACGCGGACGGGTCATGCCGGTCGGCGGCGATCCCGGGCGGCATCCCCTCGGCGGCGATCCCGGCCGGCATTCCCGAGGCCGGCAGCACACCGCCGGCCCGCCGCCGTGCTCCGCGCGCGTCCGGTGCGGCGGCAGGCGGCGGCGAGACGCGGGGCCGCGAAGGTGGGAGGGGGCCGAAGGCGGTGAAGAAGGCGCCGCCCGCGGGCCACGTGCGCCAGTCGGCCTCGCCGCGTTTGGCCTCGCGGGCCCAGGTGCTGGCGAAGGCGTGCGGGCTGTCCTTGAGGGCGCTGAGCCGCAGATCCCGTTTGAGTTGCCATTCGCCGGGTGTCAGTGGGCGTACTTCCACGGGAATGAACCTTCCCAATTCACCCGCGAAAGGGCAAGAGGGGTTCCGCCCTACGAAAAGCCCCGCGCCGGCACGCCAGTCAGGTGACGGACGAGCACGGTCACCGCCCGGCAAGGTGGCGGTCCGAACCGGAGAAAGTAGCCGGCGGGGGCACGCCGCTCAGGTGACGGCGCGGTCCGTGTCGAGCTGCTGCAGGACCGGCCCGACGAGGTCGGACAGGTCCCGGACGAGCACGGTCACGGCCCGTGCCGCCGCGGCGACCACATCCTGCGGCGCGGCGTCCGCGTCCGGGGTCTCCGGCAGCCCCTCGAGCGGCAGCGGCGCCTCGATGAGCAGCGTGGTACGCAGGTGCGGGTAGCGGCTCAGGTCCCGGTCGGTGGGCTGGACGAACTGCCCGAACAGCTCGGGCCAGCCGCGCCAGCCCCGGTCGCGCCACCAGGCGCGGGTGGTGGTGAGCTCGGCGGGCAGGGGCGAGACGAGCTCGACCCGGGCGGTGAGCCCGCCGTCGAACGGGTTGCGGGCGCAGGTGGCGGACAGCACGCGCCGGTGCCAGCGCACGTAGCCGGGGTCGAGGATCGGCGGGGTGGCGAACGTCCAGGCGGTGCACGCGAACGTGACCGGGGCGATGTCGCCGAGGCTGTAGGCGAAGGCGTTCGGGGCGGAGGCGACGAGTTCCTCGTACCGATCATGGTCGCGGTCCAGCCAGAACGTCTTCACGCATCCGACGGTAGCCGCTGATCACGCCGCTGCCAGCCCCGTCCGCGCAGAGCCGAACCCGCAGGTCAGATGGCGGTCACGAGAGCCGCCGATCGCGCCGCTGCCAGCTCTGCCCGCAGCGCTGGACCCGCAAGGTCAGATGGCGGTCACGAGCGCGGGGTGGGCGGGGTCGTCGGCGCGTACGACGACGTCGGCCTGGTATTCGGGCATGACCTCGTCCCGGTAGCGCCCGTAGGCTGGCACGGTCCACGCCAGGCCGGCCGGCAGCCGGCGGGTGAGGGCGGCGTCGCTCTGCATGAGGTGGACGGCGACGTCGAAGTCGAGGCCGGCGCCGAGCAGGAACACCCCGGACACGATCACGACCCCGTGCGGCGGGACGTCGGCGTAGGCGGCGCGGGTGGCCCGGTCCAGCACCGGGTCCCACAGCGACGGCAGGACCCTGCCGGTGCCGCCCGGCCCCGCGGGGGTCAGCACCTCGCGGGTGAGGGCGCGCAGGTCGAGCCAGTCCTCGTAGTAGGCGTCGGGGTTCGTCCGGCCCCGTTCGAGGCGCAGCGACGCCGCGCGCAGGAACCCTCCGGCGGGCACGTGCAGGGCGAAGACGCCGGCATCGTGCAGTACACCCGCAACGGCCTCGGCGAGATCGGCGGTGCCGGCGGTGGGTGCCCCGTCGACGGCGACCCGGGCCGGGTGCGTCCCGGCGGTGGTGCGGGCCCGTTCGGCGAGGTCGGCGGCGAGGGCGGCGACGGTGACCGGGGAGGCCTTCACCGGGCCGGCGGGTCGACGATCTCGCCCTCGACGACGTCGCCGGAGATGCTGGGCGTGTCGCCGGGGGCGGGGGTGGTGACGGGGCCGCGTTCGGCGCGCACGACCCGCGGGCCGAACAGGTCCCCGGCCGCGGCGGGTGAGATGCGGCGTTCGGCGACGCGGCGGACCTGCCGGCCGGTGAACGCGCGGACCGGCGGGACGAGCAGCAGCAGCCCGGCGGCGTCGGTGATGAACCCGGGGACGATGAGCAGCAGCGCGCCGATGAGGCCGGTGAGGCCGTCGGTGACCTCACCGCCGGCGGGGCGGCCGTCGGCGAGGGTGGCCCGGAACCGCCGCCAGGCGCGGACCCCCTCCCGCTTGACCAGCATGCACCCGAGGATCATGGTGGCCACGCCGATGACGATGGCCAGGCCCCAGCCGATCGCCTGGGCGACCAGCACGAACACGGTGATCTCGGCGATCACCAGCAGGAACGCGCCGATTGCCGCCCAGCCGAGCCCTCGCATCAGTTCCGTCCCCTCCTCAGCGCCCCTGGTCGCTGCCCTTGGCCGGGCCGTTGCCGGCGACGGCGCGCTTGAGCGCGTTCCAACGGGCGGCGGTGCCCCACACGGTCACCTTCCACAGTGCCTCACGAACGATGGAGGAGCTCATCTTCGACTGGCCCCGTTCGCGTTCGGTGAACGTGATCGGCACCTCGGCGACCCGGAACCCGTCCTTGACGGAGCGCCACGCCAGGTCGACCTGGAAGCAGTACCCGTGCGACGCGATCGTGTCCAGCTCGATCTTGCCCAGGACCGGGGTCCGGTACGCCCGGTAGCCGCCGGTCGCGTCGCGCAGGTGCATCCCGAGCGCCATCCGCACGTACACGTTGCCGGTGCGGGAGATCGCCTGCCGGTGGAACGGCCAGTTGACGGTCTTGCCGCCCTTGACGTACCGCGAGCCGAGGACGACGTCGTTGTCGGCGAGCGCGTCGAGGAGCTTCGGCAGCTCCTCCGGGGCGTGGGAGCCGTCGGCGTCCATCTCTACGACGGCGTCGTAGCCGCGTTCGGTGCCCCAGTTGAACCCGGCGATGTACGCGGCGCCGAGGCCCTGCTTCCCGGCACGGTGCATGACGTGCACGGCCGGGTCGCTGCCGGCGAGCTCGTCGGCGATGTCGCCGGTGCCGTCCGGGCTGTTGTCGTCGGCGATGAGGATGTCGACGGCCGGGGTGGCCTTACGGACCCGGTCGACGATGATCCGGATGTTGTCGGCCTCGTTGTAGGTGGGGATGATGACGAGGACCCTGCCGACTCCGGGGTATTGGTTCACGCCTCGGTCGGGTGTGCTCACAGGTCCTCCTTGATGCCTGGCTCGGCAGTGTGGGTGGTGTCGGTAACCGTGGTGCGGCGCCTCCGCCCGATCCGGGCGGCGGCGATCAGTGCCATGGCGAGGGCGGCGATCACATATTCGGGGATCGCTCCCAGCCTTGTTGCAAGCGTACGTTCTGCGCCCAGGTGCAGCTCGGCGAGGATGACCCCGGGCTTGTCGAACTCGGTCTCGCCGCTGGTGGTGCCGGTGTGGCTGGCGAACGCGGAGATCCCGACGGTGGAGGCCATGAGCGCGTCGCGGCCGTGCTCGACGGCCCGCAGCCGCACCATGGCCAGCTGCTGGCGGGCCTCGGACTCGTTGAACGTGGCGTTGTTCGTCTGCACGGCCAGGATCTGCCCGCCGCCGGTGACGGTGTCGCGGACGATCCCGTCGTAGGCGACCTCGAAGCAGATGACGTCCCCGACGGTGGCCGGCCCGACCCGCAGGACGCCGGGTGCCGTCCCCGCGGTCATGTCGGTGACCCGGTCGACCTCCTTCGACACCATCCGGGCGATGCCGCGCAGCGGGATGGTCTCGGCGAACGGCACCGGGTGGCGTTTGACGTACTTCTGGACGGGGTCGCCGAGGCTGCGGCCGGGGTTGAACACGAGCCCGGCGTTCTCGACCCCGGTCTCGGGGCTGTACAGCACGGCCCCGACGAGGATCGGCGCGCCGACGGCGTCCGCGGCCTGGTCGATGAGCAGCCCGGCGTCGGTCTGCCGCAGCGGGTCGATGTCGCTGGCGTTCTCGGGCCACACGACGAGGTCGGGCCGCCGCGCGCCGGCCTTCACCGCGTCGCCGAGGGCGATCGTGGCCCGCACGTGGTTGTCGAGGACCGCCCGCCGCTGGGCGTTGAAGTCGAGCCCGAGCCGGGGCACGTTGCCCTGCACCACGGCCACATAGACGGATTCGCCGCCGGGATCGCCCAGGGGTACCGCCGCGGCCGCCCCGGCCACGGCGCACCCGGCCACGACCGCGGCCAGGGGTGCCACGGCCCGGCGGGCGTCGGTCCCGGCGCTGATGCCGCGCAGGACCGCGTAGGCGGCGAGCCCGCCGATGAGCGCGACGGCGAACGACACCAGCGGCGCCCCGCCGACCGCGGCGAGGCGCAGCAGCGGCGACGTGTCCTGGCTGAACGCGAGCCGCCCCCACGGGAACCCGCCGAACGGGGTCCGGTCCCGCAGCGCCTCCTGCGCGACCCAGAGCGCGCCGACGGCGACCGGCCACGCCCACCCGCCGTTGCGGCGCAGCAGCGGGCTGATCCAGGCCCCGGCGGCGCCGACGAGCCCGAAGTACAGCGTCTCCAGCACCGACAGCAGCAGCCACGGGACCATGCCGGTGTGCAGGTTCGTCCACGACAGCAGCGGGGTGAAGAACAGCGCCCCGGTGACGGCGCCGAGCCAGAACCCGCCGCGCAGCCGCCGCCCGTGCACGGCGATCGCGAGCAGCGCGACCGCGGCCGGCGCGGCCCACCACAGCCCGTACGGCGGGAACGCGACCAGCATCGCCCCACCGGCGACGGCGGCGGCGAGCAGCGCCGCCCATGTCGGCAGCGCGGGACCCGGGCCGGGCCGCGGCACGCCGGCCGCCGCGGGCGCGGCGGCCGCGTCTGGTTCGACCAACGTCACCTGCGCCATCCCCGAGTCGTCCGACCGTGCTTGCGGCTTGCGGCGCCCATTATGCGGGGTAAGTCGCCCGAACGTGGAATCGCGGGGTCATCGCCGCAATTTTCGGGGCGCGGGCCCCGGGCCCGGACCGGCCCGGCCGGCCGGCGCCGGGCCCGGGGATGGTGACGTCGGGCCGCGGACCCTGCGGTTGCCCGGGCGCGAACTGAAATGGGGGCGCGACCGTAGTCGCGCCCCGCGCTCCCAGGCCCTGTGTCCGGCCGGTGCGGCAGTGACGTTCGTGCGCGGCCTTCGTTCCGGCGCGGCACGAAGCTGGCTGCCCGTGCGCGTGCCGTTGTCTACTGGTCGCGTGATCCCCCCTGCCCATACACCGGTGGATGCCCGTTCGCAGCCCCCGCCGACCCCCGCCCGCTGTGGCCGGGGGCGTCTCGTCGGTTGACGAGGACGTCCGGCCTGTTGGGCGTTGCAGAGTAGCGAACCGCGGTCATCCTTCCCGAAGTAGGACGCAAGGACGTTACGCGCACGCTCGGGGGCGATGTCAACCGCCCCGGGGGATGGATTTCACCCGGGCGGCGTGTCGTGTTGGCGTGTCGGTGCCGGTTCACCCGGTAGCTGACCGGCTGTCACCGGCCGGTCACCGTGCGAGGCCGGCGCAGAGCGTGAGGGCCGCGTCGGGATGGTCGGCGGCGATGAGCCCGGCGGCGGCGAGCATGTACGTGGTGTCGACGGTCGTGCGGGGTGCGCGCGGCAACGCCCAGCCGCCGGCGTGGTCGTGCAGCACCGGGGCGAGGGCCGCCACAGCGGCACCGGGTTCAGCATGCCGGAACACACCCCCGGACGCCACGACCGTCGACACGTGTCGCAGGTCGCGTCCCGCCCGCGAGTGACGCCGCACCGCGATCGTGACCGCGGCCGCCGCCAGCCCGAGCGGGCCGTCACCGGCCGCGACCCGCTCCCGCGCCGCCGCCGCCCGGATGCCCTCCACGTTCCACCGCACGCCCAGATCACCCTCGACGGTCCGCAGATGCCACGACACCCCCGCAACAGCGTCCTGGGGCGCCTCACCGGGCTCCAGCGCCGAATACACGTCCGTGGTCGCCCCGCCCACGTCCACGACGAGCAGATCCCCGCCGACGGCCCGGGCCAGGACCCCGACACCGGTCAAAACCGCGTCCGGGGTCGCCGCCGACACCAGCCGCGCGAACCGCGGCCCGCGCGACAGCCGCTTCCCGCCGATGACGTGCCGGATGAACAGGTCCCGGATCGCCGCCCGGGCCGAGTCCGGGGCGGTGACCCCGATCCGCGGCAGCACATTGCCGGCCGCGACCACCGGCCGCCCCGCCAGCACCGCCAGCACCTCCGCCTGCGCGTCGGCGTTCCCGGCCACGACGACCGGCACCCGCCAGCGGGCCGCCGCGAGCCGCCGCGCGTTCGCCACGACCGTGTCCGCGTCACCGCCGTCGGTCCCGCCGCACAGCAGCAGCACATCGGGCCGCGCGGCCCGCAACGCCCGCACCGCCGCCGCCGTCAGCAGCCCCGTCGTGGTGTGCACGACCCGCGCCCCCGCCGACAACGCCACCCGGTACGCCGCGTCCGCCGACACCAGCGCCTCGAACCCGACAACCCCCAGCCGCAGCCCGCCACCCGCCGACGAGCAGCAGTACACGTGACCGACCGGCCCCGCCGCCGCCAGCAACGCGTCGACCCCGTCGAGGACGTCACCGCCGAGCGTCGTCGGATGCGTCGCGCTCGACACCAGCACCCCGGCCCGGGTGTCGACGACGGCGAGTTTCGTGTCCGTGGACCCGACGTCGACGCACGCGACCCTCACGGAACCACGACGGTCCCGGTCGCCGACACCGCCAACATCGGCGGGTCCAGCACCGCCGCCGCCGACGGGCCCCGCGCCGGGTCGGCCCGGCACGTGACATGACACGCGAACGCCACCGTCCGGGACCGGTTGCCCTGCCGGGTCACGGTCGCGGTCACCTCCACCACGTCACCGGCGTGGACCGGCGCGTGGAACGTCACCGCCTCGTACCCGGCGAACAGGCCCTCGTCACCGTCGGTACGGATGCACAGCTCCGTCGCCGCGTCACCGAACAGCCCGAGACTGTAGGCGCCGTCGACAAGGTTCCCGCCGTAGTGCGCGTGCGCATACGGCACATACCGGCGGTGCACCACGGTCGTCCCGGCAAGGGTGTCCATCAGCGGCTCCGGATCGTGTGGGCGAGGTACGACGCGACCTCGCGGGGGGTGGTCCCGCGGCCGAAGATCCGGTCGACGCCGAGCTCGGCGGTGGCCAGCTCGTCGAACCTCGGACCGCCGGCGACGAGCAGCGGCCGCCGCGCGGCCGGGAACGCCTCCCGGAACGCGGCCGACATCGCCCGGACATTGTGCAGGTGGGCGTCGCGCTGGGTGACGACCTGCGACACCAGGACCGCGTCGGCCTTCTCCGCCACCGCCGCAGCGACGAGATCCGGCACCGACACCTGCGCGCCGAGGTTCACGACCCGCAGCTCCCGGTAGTACTCCAGGCCCTTCTCCCCGGCGATGCCCTTCACGTTCAGGATCGCGTCGATGCCGACGGTGTGCGCGTCGGTGCCGATACACGCCCCGACGACGACGAGCTTGCGGCGCAGCCGGGCCCGGACGGCGGCGTTGACGTCCTTCGGCGACAGCAGCGGAAAGTCGCGTTCGGCGACGACGACCTTCCCCGGCTCCACGAGATGGTTGACCCGGCCGTAGACCACGAAGAACGTGTGCTGCTCACCGATCGGCCGGGCGTGCACGACCATCGCCGGGTCGACACCCATCTTCCCGGCCAGCTGCAGGGCGGCCCCCTCGCCGCGTTTCCCGGCCGGCAGCGGCAGCGTGAACGACACCTGGATCATCCCGTCGCCGGTGGTGTCGCCGTAGGGGCGGACGACCTCGTGCATCACGGCCTCCCGGTGAGCAGCGCTTCGGCGGGGTTCCAGTAGTCCCCGGCCCGGCGGGCGACCCCGTCGAGGCCCTTGCCCCGGTCCGCGGGCCGGCGCATGATCCCGAACGTGCCCTCGCCGATCGCGTCGAGCAGCCCCTGCCCGCCGATCCGCTCCAGCAGCTCGACCGCCTCGGCCAGTACCGTCGCCGCCCGGTCTTGAATGAACGGGCCGGGCACGAAATCCTCATGCAGGTTCCCGGCGGCGCGCAGCACGTAATGGACGTTCTGCAACGCGATGTCCCGGTCCGACAGCCACGGCGTGACGACCGCCTCCGTCATCATCCCCACCAGCAGGATCCCCTGCCCGGTCAGCGCCCCGGCGAGGTTGAAGAACCCGTCGAGGAGATTGCCCCGGAACACGTCCCCGGTCATGTGCCGCGTCGGCGGCATCCACTTCAGCGGCGCCCCCGCGAACAGCTCCCGGGCCAGCAGCGCGTGCGCGAGCTCCAGCCGGAACGACTCGGGCAGATCCGGGTTGATCTCGAACGCGTGCCCGAGCCCCAGCTGCCACGTCTGCAGCCCGGCCTCCCGCGCGAAATACTCGTTGAGCAGCTGCGACACCGTCACCGTGTGCGCGGCGTCGACGGCGTCGGCGGTCGTCAGGTAGTTGTCCTCACCGGTGTTGATGATGATCCCGGCCCGGGCGTGGATCTGCCGCGAGAACCGCTGATCCACGAACGTGCGGATCGGGTTGATGTCACGGAACAGAATCCCGTACATCGAATCGTTGAGCATCATGTCGAGCCGCTCGAGCCCGGCCAGCGCCGCGATCTCCGGCATGCACAGCCCCGACGCGTAGTTCGTGAGCCGCACGTACCGGCCCACCTCCCGCGACGTCTCGTCCAGGGCGGCACGCATCAGCCGGAAGTTCTCCTGCGTCGCGTACGTCCCCGCGAACCCCTCCCGGGTCGCACCCTCCGGCACATAGTCCAGCAGCGACTGCCCCGTCGACCGGATCACCGCGATCACGTCCGCGCCGGCCCGGGCCGCCGCCTGCGCCTGCGGGATGTCCTCGTAGATGTCGCCGGTCGCGACGATCAGGTAGATCCACGGCCGGCGGGGCGGTTCACCGAGCCGGGCGATGAGCCGCTCCCGTTCCCGGCGGCGCCGGTCGATCCGGGCGATCCCCCGCCGGACCGCGGCCGCCGCCGGACGCCGGGCCCGCCGCGTCGACGGCACCGCGAACCGGACACTGCCGGCCGCCGCCTTCTGCGCCAGCAGCGTCACGTCCGCGTGCCCGTCGCCGATCAGCGCGTCGAACACCGGCCCCAGCACCCCGTGCTCGAGGCCGATGTCGGCGACGACCGCGTCCACGAGCCGGTTCACCCACGGGATACCGTCCGGGTCGGCGCCCTCGACCCCGGCCAGCCGCAGGGTCGCACGTTCCACAGCGACGGTGGTGTGGGTCCGGGCGAGGTCCACGACGGGCCGGCCCGCCGCAGCCGCCAGCGCCCGCGCCCGGGCGACCACCGCCGGGTCGAGGCCGAGTTTCCCTGCCACCACCGTCTCCTTCTGCTCAGGTCGTCCAGATCCCGGTCCCGGCCAGCACGGTCGTGCGGGCCGCCGGCGTGTCGTCGCCGGTCAGGACCCCGGTCAGGGTCTTCGTCGTGTCCCACACGGTGAACGTCGCCGTCCCGCCCGGATTCAGGACACCCTCGTCGTCGACGCCGACGGCCCGCCAGCCGCCGCGGGTGTGCGCCGCGAACGCCGCCTTCGCCCCGATCCGCTGCACCGGGTTGTGGTGGCGCATCGCCGCCCGGCACGACCCCCACGGGTCCAGCGGCGTCACCGGGCTGTCGGACCCGAACGCCAGCAGCACACCGACCCCGGCCATCGACCCGATCGGGTTCGCCGCCAGGGACCGCACCGCCCCGAGCCGCTGCGCGTACATGCCGGTCTCGCCGCCCCACAACCGGTCGAACGCCGGCTGCACCGACGCGACGATGCCGTACTCGACGAACTTCGCGATCGCCGCCTTGTCCAGCAGCTCCGCATGCTCGATACGGTGCCGCCCGGCCCGCAGCCGCTCCACACCCACCTTCGCCGCCGCATACCCGAACCCGGCCAGCACCGTGCCGATCGCCGCGTCGCCGATCGCGTGGAAGCCGCCCTGCACCCCGTGCGCGGCACACCCGACGAGATGCTCCCCGACCTGCTCGGCGCTGAGATACCCGTGCCCGCACCCGCCGTCACCGTCGTCGAGGTACGCGTCGTGCAGGTGCGCGGTGCGGGCGCCGAGCGCACCGTCGGCGTACAGGTCCCCGGCCGCGCCCCGCGCGCCGAGCTCCCGCGCCTTGCCCGCCGCGCCGGCCTCACCCCACAGCCCGAACACCCGCGGGAACGCCGGGCCGTGCCCGAGCGCCGCGGTGAAGTCGGCCTCGCCGGAGGTGCCGGGCCCGCCGCACTCGTGCACGGCGGCGATCCCCAGCGACGCCGCGTGCCGCAGCGCCGCCTCCTGCGCGGCGCGGGTCTGCGCCGCCGTGATCGACGCGTACGCGGCCTCCCGCACCACATGGTGGGCGTCGCGGCGCAGCCAGCCGCCGTCGTCGTACCCGGACGCGGCCTTCGCCTCCGCGGTCAGCAACGCGGTCGAGACGAGCGCGGCGTGCACACACGTCCGGGACAGGTACACGGCCCGCCCGCCCCCGGCCCGGTCCAGCTCACCCGCGGACGGGGTCCGCTGGTCGGCCCACCCGGACTCGTCCCACCCGTGCCCGATCACGACCGCGCCGGCGGGCAGCGCCGCGGCGTGCGCGGCGACGGCGTCCAGCACGTCGCCCGCCGAACGCGCCCCGGTCAGGTCCAGGCCCTGCAGGGTGAGACCGGTCGCGGTGGTGTGCACGTGCGCGTCCACGAACGCCGGCGTCACCAGGGCACCGGCGAGGTCCACGACCCGGTCCGCGCCGGCCGGGGCGTCGGCGTCAGGGCCGAGCCAGGCGATGCGGCCGCCGTCGGTGAGCAGCGCGGTCGCGGACGGATCGGCCGGGGTGTGGACGCGTCCACCGCGGTAGAGGGTTCTCATGCCGCCCAGTCTGCCAACCGCGGCGCGAGCCGCGCCTCGAAGAGGGCCCGCACACCCGGGTCGGAGCGCAGCAGGGCGATGGCGTACTCGGCGTGGCCGGGCACGAACCCGTTGCCGATGAGCATCGTCACATCCGCGGCGAGCCCCTCCGCGCCCAGCGCCGCCGCCGGGAACGACGTCGCCATCGAGAAGAAGATGACCGTCCCGCCCGGCCTGGTCGCCAGGATCGCGGCATGCTCGCAGCCGGGCACGTCGACGCACACGACCGTCAGGTCCGCCTGGACGAGACCGCTGAGCGTGACGGCGTCGCGGGCGTCGGCGACGACGACCTCCGTCGCCAGCCCCGCCCCCTCGAGCAGGGCACGTTCCCGCTCGTCGCGCACGACCCCGACGGTGTGGTGCCCGCGGGCCGCGGCCAGGGCGAGACTGCCGGACTTCCCGGCCGCGCCGAGGACCAGCACCGTGCCCCGCAGGTGCCGCTTGACGAGGGCCGGCGCCCCGCACACGTCCAGCACCGCCAGGGCCAGCTCCGGCTCCAGGTCGCCGGGGAGCACCGCGGCGACCGACCGGGCGAACAGGATCGCGTGGCCGTCGCACGGCACCTGCTCGCTGAGCCCGTCCCACCGGCGCAGCCCGTCGGTGACGGCGAGCGGGGTGAGGGTCAGCGACACCAGCGTCGCGACCCGGTCACCCACGGCCAGGCCGAGCGGCGAGCCGGGCCCGACCGCCTCGACGGTGCCGATGAGCATGCCACCGGAGCCGGTGACCGGATTGTGCATCTTGCCCCGCGCCGCGATGATCCCCGCCACCGCCGCCCGGATCGCCTCGCCGTCACCGTCGTGGGCGCCGGCGAGCTGCCGGTACGAGGCCGCGTCGAGGTTGAGCCGCTCGACCCGCACCCGCACCTCGTCGGGCCCGATCGGCGCCGACGCGTCGAGGCGCTCCGCCGCCTGCGGCAGCACCCCGCGGGGCGCGACCACGCGATGCAACCCGATCGGCGAACTCATTCTTCCCGCACCACCCCACCGTTGACCGAAGATTTTCCGGCACAGTAACGCGACTACAGGATATCTTTCAAGCGCGGGTCAGCGACAGGACATGCTCCACCAACCCGATCAACACCGCCTTCGACGACGCCCGGTCCCGCGCATCACACAACAGCAACGGCACCCCCACATCCAGATCCAGCGCCTCCCGCACCTCCCCCTCCGAATACGACACCGCATCCTCGAAACAGTTCACCGCCACCACGAACGGCATCCCCCGCCGCTCGAAATAGTCGATCGACGGGAAACAGTCAGCCAGCCGCCGCGTATCCGCCAGCACCACCGCACCGATCGCACCCAGCGCCAGCTCATCCCACAAGAACCAGAACCGGTCCTGCCCCGGCGTCCCGAACAGGTACAACACGATGTCCGGCCCGATCGTGATCCGCCCGAAATCCATCGCCACCGTCGTGGTCGACTTCCGCTCCACCCCCGTCACATCATCGGTCCCCACCCCGGCCGAGGTCAGCGACTCCTCCGTCTGCAACGGCCGGATCTCACTCACCGCCCCCACCAGCGTCGTCTTCCCGGCCCCGAACCCACCCGCGACCAAAATCTTGATCGCCGTCGGCACCGCCCGCTCAGAGCGCCCGGAGTCCATGGATCACCGCCTTCAACACACCCGCACTCGGCAACCCGCCCACCTGCTGCGGCTCATACAGTTCGATCAGTCCCTGCGACAGCAGATCCCCCAGCAGCACCCGCACCACCCCGAGCGCCAAATCCAGATGCGAGGCCACCTCCGCCACCGCGACCGGCTCCCGGCACCAGGCCAGGATCGCCCGATGCTCCGGCTGCAGCCCATACCCGCCATCCCCGGCCACCGCCACGACCATGGCGACGACATCGAACCTGTCCGACGCCGGCACCACCCGCCCGCCCGTCATCGCATACGGACGCACCACCGGCCCCGCGTCACGATCCGCCCACTCGTAACCCCACGCGTGCCGGCCCGGCGGCTCACTCATGCCCACCCTCCACCGCCCGCGCCGACGCCGTCAGGTTCTGCCCCACCCGCTGCACCAGCATCGCCATCTCATACGCGATCAACCCGATGTCCGCGTCCGCCGCCGCCAGCACCGCCAGACACGCACCCCGGCCCGCCGCCGTCACGAACAGAAACGCCGACTCCATCTCGATGATCGTCTGCCGCACCGCACCCCCGCCGAAATGCCGCCCCGCACCCCGCGCCAGACTCTGAAACCCGGCCGCCACCGCCGACAGATGCTCCGCATCCTCCTGCGACAACCCCTTCGACGCCCCGATCATCAGCCCGTCCACCGACAGCACCACCGACCGCTGCACCGACGGCACCCGATCCACCAGATCATCCAGCAGCCAGTTCAGGCTCGCCCCGGCCCCGCTCACGCCTGCTCCCCCTCACCACGGGCCTCGTGCCGCCCCCGGGTCGTCCCCGCCTGGAACGACGACATCATCTGCCGCAACTGCTCCGGCGAACGCCCCCGCTCCACCTGCCCCGCCGGGACGACCACCGTCTCGTCCCCCTGCAACTGCGGCGCCAGCGACCGCTGCCGGACCCGCTTCGGCAACCCACCGGCCGTCCTCGCCGCCGCACCGTCCCCCGGCATCTCCGCTTCCGGCATCGGTACCACCCGACGCTCCGCCGGCCGCAACGGCGGCACCGGCCCAGCCACCGGCCCGATCACCGGCCCGGGTTCCGGCACCACCGTCAACGCCGGCCGCGGCGGCCCCTGCACGAACGGCTCCGCCGCCACCGCCGGCAACACCTCCACCGGCTCCGCCGCCACCACCAGATCCGCCGGCAACAACGCCACCGCCGTCACCCCGCCATACGGCGACGACCGCAACACCACCCGCACCCGATGCCGCGCCGCCAGCTGCGCCACCACGAACAACCCCAGCCGCGCACTGTTCCCCGGATCGAACTCCGGCGGCTGCGCCAACCGCCGATTCGCCTCCTCCAACGCCTCCGCGGTCATCCCGAGCCCCCGGTCCTCGATCTCCACCACGAACCCGTTCGGCACCTGCTGCCCCGTCACCTGCACCCGCGTATGCGGCGGCGAATACGACGCCGCGTTCTCCAGCAACTCCGCCAGCAGATGAATCACGTCACCGACCGCCCGGCCGACCACCGCACCCTCACCGACCGCCACCACCTGCACCCGCGCGTAGTCCTCCACCTCCGACACCGCACCCCGCACCACATCGATCACCGGCACCGGATGCCGCCACCCCCGCCCCGGCGTCGACCCGGCCAGAATCACCAGATCCTCCGCATGCCGCCGCATCCGCGTCGCCAGATGGTCCACCCGGAACAGATCCGCCAGGTCATCCGGCTCATGCGTACGCCGCTCCATCCCGTCCAGCAGCGACAACTGCCGGTGCAACAGCGTCTGCGACCGCCGCGCGATGTTCAGGAACACCTCGTTCATGCCCTGCCGCACCGACGCCTCCTCCACCGCCGACGCCACCGCCGTACGCTGCACCGAGTTGAACGCCTCCGCCACCTGCCCGATCTCGTCCACACCGAGCCGCAACGGCGGCGCCTCCACCGCCACATCCACCTCGTCACCCCGCCGCAGCCGCGACACCACCGCCGGCAGCCGCGTCTCCGCCAGCTCCCGCGCCGCCACCGCCAGCCCGTTCAGCCGCCGCGCGATCGACCGGCCGATCCGCACCGACAACACCACCGACGCCGCCACCGCCAGCAGACCCACCACACCCGCACCGATCAGCTGCAGCACGATCCGGTCCGACGCGTCCGACGCATGCCGCACATTGACCTTCTGCACCTCCGACCGGAACGCCGCCAGCGCCGTGTTCACCGGATCGAACGCCGCCCGCCACTGCCCCAGATCGATCCCCGACGCCCGGCCCGGCGCCGTCCCCAGCAGCTGGTTCTCCAGGCCCTGCAGATTCCTCAACGCCGCGCTGCCACCCAGCACCTGCTGATACTGCGCCTGCTGCGGCGCCCGCAACTGCGACGCCGCATACGGCAGCAACAGCCGCGACTGCCCCACCAGGCTCGCCATCTGCGCATGGTCCGCCAGCGTGAAATCACCCTCGGTCGTGAAGTCACCGACCAGCGCGTCCTCCTCCGACAGCAGCTCCCGCGCCATCGACAACACGAACACCCCACGCGCCTCGGCCGCCACCCCCGAGTCCTGATGGTTCGACGCCGCCTGGAACAACCCGTACGTCGTGTTCACGATCAGCGAGAACCCGTTGCGGGCATCGTCCGGCTCACCACCGTTGTCCGCCCCCGCCCGGATCCCCGCCAGCGACGCGAGGACCTGGTTCACCGCCCCCAGCGCCGCCTTCAGCTCCGCCGACGCCGCGTCCTGCGCCGCCCCCGACGACGACGACCGCCGCAACGCCGCCACCGCCTCGTCGGTCCTCTGCCGCGCCTGCACCATCGCCGCCTGCCCGGACCGGCGCCCCGACGCCAGGAACGCCCCGGTCAGCTGCCGCTCCGCCTGCAACGCCGCCACCATCGCCTCGGCCGGCTCGCCGACCCGGTCGGCGATCGTCGACGCGCCGCGCAGATCCAGCGCGGACGGCAGCGTGATACTCACCGCGAACAGCCACAGCCCCGCGAGCATGACCAGCGGCACGGTCATCATCGCAGTGATCTTGGCTCGGACGGACCAGCGACGTTTCATCGGACCTCGGGTGCGCAACAGGTGCGGGCAGGGTGCCACGCCTCGAGCCGCCAACCTATGCACCACAACCCGCGCCGACGTCGGGCCACGGGACCGCAATCTCGCCCAACCAGCGGACAGACAAGAGATCTTCCGCCCCAGGGATCGCCTACCGAAGAATTTCCCGCTAATCTGCCCTCAGGACACAAAACCTTGAGGAGTCGGACCGTGCAGCCATACGCCTACCAGCGCCACGCACTCACCGAACCCGACTGGCGCCGCTACCCCGGCTGGCACGACGTCACCCGCGACCAATGGGAAGACGCCCAATGGCAACGCGCCCACTGCGTCAAAACCATCCCCCAGCTCAAGGCCGTCCTCGGCGACACCGTCACCGACACCTTCTACGACGACCTCGCCACCGATCAGACCAACCACGCCACCATGTCCATGCTCATCCCACCCCAAATGATCAACACGATGAGCCCCGGCACACCCCCCACCGACGACACCCTCCGCAACGACCCCATCCGCCGCTACATGCTCCCCATCGCCACCGACCGCCACCCCGACTTCCCCTCACACCCATACGCCACCCGCGACTCCCTCCACGAACACGACATGTGGGTCGCCGAAGGCCTCACCCACCGCTACCCCACCAAAGTCCTCGCCGAACTCCTCCCCACCTGCCCCCAATACTGCGGCCACTGCACCCGCATGGACCTCGTCGGCAACAACACCCCCACCGTCACCAAACTCAAACTCGCCAACAAACCCGCCGACCGCCACACCGCCATGCTCGACTACCTGCGCACCCACCCCGGCGTCCGCGACGTCGTCGTCTCCGGCGGAGACGTCGCCAACCTCCCCTGGCACCAACTCGAAACCTTCCTCATGCACCTACTCGCCATCGACACCATCCGCGACATCCGCCTCGCCACCAAAGCCCTCGCCGGCCTCCCCCAGCACTGGCTCCAGCCCACCGTCGTCGAAGGTCTCGAACGCGTCGCCCGCACCGCCGCCCGCCGCGGCGTCAACCTCGCCATCCACACCCACGTCAACCACGCCCAGTCCCTCACCCCCCTCGTCGCCCGCGCCGCCCACACCGCCCTCGAGGTCGGCATCCGCGACGTACGCAACCAGGGCGTCCTCCTCCGCGGCGTCAACGCCACCGCCGAAGACCTCCTCGACCTCTGCTTCGCCCTGCAAGGAGAGGCCGGCATCCTGCCCTACTACTTCTACATGTGCGACATGATCCCCAACGCCGAACACTGGCGCGTCGCCGTCTGGCAGGCCCAGCAACTCCAGCACGACATCATGGGCTACCTGCCCGGCTACGCCACCCCCCGCATCGTCTGCGACGTCCCCTACGTCGGCAAACGCTGGGTCCACATGGTCACCGAATACGACCGCGAACGCGGCATCAGCTACTGGACCAAGAACTACCGCACCAGCATCGAAGACGACGCCACCCAGCTCGACCGCACCTACCCGTACTACGACCCCATCGACACCCTCCCCGCCACCGGCGCCGACTGGTGGCGCAAGGAACACACCACCTGACCTCCCCGAAACCGGCACCGGAGGAAGGCCGCAGAGCGCACGCTGGAACCGTGCGCCGCACCATCCTCCGCCTCCTCGGCATCGCCCTCGCCGCCGCGGCGCTCGTCACCTACGTCAACTGGGCCGGCAGCCGCGACGCCGCCCGCTTCGACCCCGCCGCCCAGCTGCACTGCGCCCACGGCACCCAGATCGCCGGCGCCCAGGCCACCGCCGAGCCCACCGCCCGGGAGACCCGCACCCCCGACCAGCTCGCCGAGGCCTGGGCCAACGCGCGCAACCCCGGCCTCGTCGCCGGCAAGCGCCGCCTCTTCGACAGCGACGACCGCGTCGACATCGGCTTCGACGCCAAGGCCCAGACGGTCGCCGTGCTGACCTTCCGCGCCGACAAGACCCTCGGCTGGCACCTCGACGCCGTGGTCGCGTGCCAGGCCCGCCCGGTACCCGCGACCAGCTGAGGCAGCCGGCGGCGCGACACGCAAAAACCTAAGTCAGCCGCGCAGCGGCTAGGTATTGCTTTTCCAGACGTGGCGTAGCCACGTCGTGTAAGGCGTCCTAGGATGCTAGGATTAGGACATCTTCGCAGATCATGCCCGTTGCGGGTAGCCGATCTCGGCGACGTCGTCCTCGAGGTCGGCGAGCTCCAGGTCGGGGTTGAGGCGGCGCACGAGCTCGTCGGTCAACGGGCGCAGGGCAAAGACCTCGCCGACCACCCCGGGATCCACGGCCGTCCCGTAGTAGTCCTCGGCGAACCGCCGGTACGCCGCCGCGGTGCCGTCCACCAGCACCTCGAACAGGCCGCCGGCGCCGTCGGGGTCATCGCCGCCGGGGAAGTCGAGCTCGCCGGCGTGCCACCGGTCATCGCCGGCCTGCCGCCACAGGCACACCGTGGCCTCGAGAACGCCCTCGAAGCTGAACGCCGGCTCGGCGACACAGTCGGCGAAGACCGCCGGCACGGTGTCGACCAGGCCCGGCCACAGCGCACCGCCATTGGCGACCGGGGTCATCTTGGATTCGTGGTCGAAGCCCCGCAGGAACGCGCCTGCCGGGGAGAACACGATCGACCACGCGGCACCGGACCCGTCACGCATGGACGCCATCTGCTCACCCGGCCCCCAGTGCGCGTTGAACGAGTAGTACCGGGACTCCCAGTCGGGGCTGAGGATCGCCTCCAGCATCGCCAGGGCGCGGCAGCGGTCGCGGAGCGCGGGGATGTCGGGCAGGGCCTGGGCTACGTCGTAAGCCGTCACCCAGCCATCCAAACCCGGGGTGCTGCCCGCTCGCGGGACATTGCCGTCACCGCTCCCGGCATGCGCGTAGGGCATCCTAGGACACTAGGATCAGTGGCCGGCGACGCTGATCTGGCCTCCGTCACGGATCACGATCATCGGGTCCTGGTGGCTCGCCGGGCCGGGCGGCCAGAAACACCGGCCCGACGGTACGACCGGTCAACAGCCGGGGCAGCAGGTCGGGGTCTCCCAGTGCACGTAGGCGCGGTCGCCGCCCTTCTCGGTAACCAGGGCGCGGCGGAACGCCATGTCGAGGTCGGGCACGTCCAGGCCGAGGATCTCCACGGCACCGGCGCAGGTCTCGTAGAGCATCCGCCACAGCACCCGCTCGCGCAGCGGGTTGCGGTCGTCGGTGAACAGTCGCTCCAGCCGGGCACGCGGGATGGCCTTATCCCGGGATCGGTGGTCAGCCAGTCCTGGCGGCGGCAGTCGGCGGTGGACGAGGTGAGCGCCGACAGGTGCTTGTTCCAGGTGTTCGCGGCGCCCTGGGCCCAGCGGGTCATCGTCCGCTCGTAGAGCTCCGGGGTGAGCGCGGCGACCGGGGAGTTGGTCGTCGGCGTTCTCGCGTAGCCGGCGCAGGGTCTCGGTGTAGGTGGCGCGGGTGCCGGGGTCGTCGCGGAACCGGTCGAGGAACGCGTCGATGGCGGCCACGAGCGCCACCGGGCGCCGGGCGGTCGGCAGCGAGATCGCCGACACCTCGGCGGCCTCTTCCGGTGATGTGACACAGAATGTGACCGAGTCGCCCTCGCCGCGGTAACGGCGTCCCGCAGGTCGCGATGGGTGGGTCATCGGTACTGTGACACAGCATTACGAGGTTCTCTGTCACATGAAGAAGCCTCGCGAGATACCCGCCAGGGCTGCTAACGTCGCCGTCGTGGCACGAGGTATCTGGTCGCAGAAGGTGCGCCCCGCCCGCTGACGGCGGCGCGTCCCTGTTTGCTGAATCCGCGCTTGCCGTCCCGGTTCCCGCCGGGCGGCCGCTTGTTGCTGCCCGGCTCCACTGCGAGCTGCGGAGCACCGTTGAACCTCACCCCGAACTTCAAACCCATGTCCTTGCCCGTCGAGGCGGGCCAGAGCGCACACGTCCGCGCCGAAAACGTCATCGTCGTCCGCGGGTCGCGGCACGTCCTGAACGATGTTTCGGTCACTGTCTCGGCCCGGTCCCGCGTCGCCATCGTCGGCGAGAACGGCCGCGGCAAGACGACGCTGCTGCACGTTCTCGCGGGCCTGATCTCGCCCGACGACGGCACCGTGCATCGGGCCGGCACGATCGGCCTGGGCCGCCAAGAGCTGGCCGCGCGCGACGGAGAGAGCGTCGGCACCATCACGTCCGAAGCACTCGCGCCGTCATGGGCGGCCCTCAGTGCGCTGGAGCAGGCGACCGGCGCCCTGGCCGCCGGCGATGACCCGGCGGCCGGGGATCGCTATGCCAGGGCGCTCGACGCCGCCGTCAGGCTCGACGCCTGGGACGCCGAGCGCCGCGTCGACATCGCTCTCGAATCCCTCAGCGCTTGTACGGACCGTGACCGCCCCCTGTCGACGCTGTCGGTCGGACAGCGATACCGGGTGCGGCTGGCATGCCTGCTCGGCGCGCGCCACGACGTACTGCTGCTCGACGAGCCGACCAACCACCTCGACGCAGGCGGCTTGGACTTCCTGACCCGCCGGCTGCGTGAACACCAGGGCGGCCTGGCTGTCGTCAGCCACGACCGGGCGCTGCTACGCGACGTTGCCGACCGGTTCCTCGACCTCGACCCCAGCCGGGACAGCAGACCGCGCCTGTACGCCGGGGGTTATGACGCCTGGCAGGACGCACGGCGTCGCGACCGTGAGCGCTGGCAGCAGGACTACGAAGATCGGCAGGCTGAGCACCGCCGGCTGAAGGACGCGGTATCGAAGGCTCGTGACCGGCTCTCCACTGGCTGGCGTCCGGACAAAGGGACCGGCAAGCACCAGCGCCAATCCCGCGCGCCGGGCGTCGTTCAGGCACTGAACCGTCAGGAGGAAGCCCTGCAGGCGCACCGGATCGACGTGCCGGAGCCACCGGCGATGTTGCGCTGGCCCGAACTGGACATCCGGCCGGGTACGCCACAGGTGCGGGCACACGGCGTCGCCGTAGACGGGCGCCTGCTCGATCCCATCGACCTGGCCCTCGACGGCGGTGACCGGCTGCTCATCACCGGAGCCAACGGCGCCGGCAAGTCCACGTTGCTCGCGGTGCTGGCCGGTGCGCTGCAGCCCACACAGGGACACCTCTGGACGGCGAAAGCGGCACGGGTCGTCCTGATCACCCAAGAAACCGCTGAGCACAACCCCGGCCTTACCGCCCGTGAGGTATACGCCCGCCATGTCGGTCGGCTGGTGGCCCGCCGGGCGCTGCCTGACGCCGACGCCGTCCCGCTCAAGGCGCTCGGGCTGCTGGACTCCGATGCCATGGCCACCCCGGTCGGGCGAATGTCGCAAGGGCAGCAACGGCGCCTCGACCTGGCGCTCGCGCTGGCCGGGCGCCCCAGCATGATCCTGCTCGACGAGCCGACCAACCACCTGTCGTCCGCGTTGGTCGACGAGTTGACCGAGGCGATCCGCCACACAAGCGCCGCCGTCGCGGTCGCCACACACGACCGGCAACTGCTCCGAGATCTGGCCGACTGGCCGCGCCTGGAGATCGAGGGCCGGCGCGGAGTGACAATGCCGGGAAGCTGAGTACCCGGTGCGGTGCCGGGGCAGCCTCGGCACCGCCCCGGGTACACGGCGACCGCGTGCGGCCTGACGGCAGCCGGAGCAGCCCGGGCGAACAGGAACTCGTCGAGGTCCTTCCACTCGGCGGTGATGGACGGGGCGCCCGCGGACCTGGCAGCGACGGCGCGCCAGCGCCGAGCGGTGTCTGGCGGGAGCGACGGTCCGCACCACCGCGGACCCGAGTCATGCTCTGTTGGCCACGGGCACGATCCTCAGTCTGGCAGCAGCGGGACCGTCGGGCCCTGGCGGCGGCCGAGCAGCGACGCGCGGGTCACCGAGGCCGAGCCGAAGCGGTCGCGGACCTGGTCCAGGGCCGAGTCCAGGGAGTCGCCCGATGCCACGTCGAAGGGCAGCTCGAGCTGTGACGCGCCGTCGCCGTCGAGGTTCGACACGGCGATGCCGACCAGGGTCAGGCCCCGGTTGGCGATGTCGGAGGCCGCGGCGGCGTGCAGGCGCAGGACCGCGTCCAGGATCGTCTGCGTGTGCGACGTCGCCCGGGGCAGGGTGCGTGAGCGCGTCACGCGCGTGAAGTCGGCGAAGCGCAGGCGCAGCACCACGGTGCGGCCCGAGCGGCCGGCCGCGCGCATCCGTCGCGTCACCCGGTCCGTGAGCTCGGCCAGGACCGCCTGCTGGAACGCGTGCGGGTGGGGGCCGCGGCCGAGGGCCCGCTGCGCGCCGATCGAGCGACGGCGGCGGCCCGTCACGACCGGGCGCGGGTCGCGGTTGTGCGCCAGGGCGTGCAGGTGCCGGCCCTGGCCCTCGCCGAGCATCGACACGAGGGTGGCCTCGCCGAGGCGGGCGACCTGGCCGACGGTCGTCACGCGGTGGGCGTGCAGCTTGGCGGCGGTGACCCGGCCGACCCCCCACAGCCGTTCCACGGGGAGTCGGTGCAGGAAGGTGAGCTCGTCCGCGGGCGGCACCAGCAGCAGCCCGTCGGGTTTGGCGACGCCGCTGGCGACCTTGGCCAGGAACTTCGTGCGCGCGATGCCGACGGTGATGGCGAGCCCGACCTCGGCCCGCACCCGCTCCCGCAGCCGCGCGGCGATCCCGAGCGGGGCGCCGGCGATGCGGTACAGGCCCGAGACGTCCAGGAAGGCCTCGTCGATCGACAGGCCCTCGACGACCGGCGTGGTGTCGCGGAAGATCGCGAAGACGTCCTTGGACGCGGCCGAATACGCGTGCATCCGCGGCGGCACCACGATCGCCTCGGGGCACAGGGCGCGGGCCTGCCGGCCGCCCATCGCGGTGCGCACGCCGCGGCGCTTCGCCTCGTAGCTGCACGCGAGGACGACCCCGCCGCCGACGATCACCGGGCGGCCGCGCAGGCGGGGGTCGTCACGCTGCTCGACGGACGCGTAGAAGGCGTCGAGATCGGCGTGCAGGATCGTAGCCCCGTCCGACACGAACACATGTTCGCATAGGACGGGGCTACCAGGGAATACGTCAGGCGCGCAGGGCCTTAATCGTGTCGCGGTACCAGTGCGCCGACCGCTTCGGCGTGCGCTCCTGGGTGTCGTAGTCGACGCGGACGATCCCGAACCGCTTGTCGTAGCCGTAGGCCCACTCGAAGTTGTCCATGAGCGACCACGCGAAGTACCCGCGGACGTCCGCGCCCTGCTGCCGGGCGAGCGCGACGGCGCCGATGTGCGAGTCGAAGTAGGCGACGCGGTCGGCGTCGTCGACGAACCCGGTCTCGTCCGGCTCGTCGTCGAACGCGGAGCCGTTCTCGGTCACGTAGATCGGCAGCCGGTAGTCGGTGTAGAGCCGCACGAGCAGCTGGGTGAAGCCCTCGGGGACGATCTCCCAGCCCATGGCGGTGATCGGCCGGCCGGTCGGGATGATCCGCCGCACCGGCATCCCGTCGACGTCGGTGGCGTTGCCGTCCTCGTCGACGCCGGAGACGGTCTCGGAGAAGTAGTAGTTCACGCCGAGCACGTCCAGCGGGGCCTTGATGGCCTCGAGGTCGCCGTCCTGGACCGGCAGGGTGATGCCGCGCTGGGCCAGGTCCTCGACGAGGTCGGCCGGGTAGCGGCCGTGCACGAGCGGGTCGAGGTAGATGCGGGTGCCGAGGGCGTCGGCGCGGCGGGCCGCGTCCCGGTCCGCCTCGGAGTCCGTCTGCGGCGTCGAGACGCCCATGTTCAGGGTGATCCCGAACTGGTGGCGGCCGTCGGAGGCCTCCCGCATGCGCTGGGTCGCGAGGCCGTGGCCGAGCAGCAGGTGGTGGACCGCCGACATGGCCGCCGCGAAGTCCCGCCGGCCCGGGGCGTGGTCGCCGTAGGCGTAGCCGAGCATCGCCGAGCACCACGGCTCGTTGAGCGTCGTCCAGGTGGTGATCCGGTCCTGGAGCGCGTCGAAGACCATCATGCTGTAGTCGGCGAAGCGGTACGCGGTGTCGCGGTTGGGCCAGCCGCCCGCGTCCTCGAGCTCCTGGGGCAGGTCCCAGTGGTACAGGGTGATCCACGGCTCGACACCGTTGGCGAGCAGCTCGTCGGTGAGCCGGTCGTAGAAGCCGATGCCCTCGGGGTTCACCGGGCCCCGGCCGCGCGGCTGCACGCGCGGCCAGGCCACGGAGAAGCGGTACAGGTCGACCCCGAGGTCGCGGATGAGCGCCACGTCCTGCGGCATCCGGTGGTAGTGGTCGCAGGCGACCTCGCCGGTGTCGCCCTTGGCCACCGCGTCGGGCACCTCGCAGAACGTGTCCCAGATGGACCGGGTGCGCCCGCCCTCGTCGACCGCGCCCTCGATCTGGTAGGCCGAGGTCGCCACGCCCCAGCGGAACGAGGGCGGGATCGTGGCGATCGGGTTGGCTCGATCGAGGGGCGCTGCGGTCGTGTCCATGGTTCTCCTGGGGTTGTTCAGCTTGGTTGGTGTCGGTCGGCCTGCTGCTAACCGGCGGTGACCGGGTGCAGGTGGCAGGCCACCGTGCGGGCCGGTCCGACGTGGTCGTCGGGCTTGCCCAGGACGGGAATCACCGTGTCGCACGGCTCGAAGCGCTTCGGGCAGCGCGGGTGGAACGCGCAGCCGCTGGGCATGCCGCGCAGGTCCGGCGGGGAGCCGGGGATGCCGGCCAGCTCGCGCCGCTCGCCGCGCAGGGCGGGGAACGAGCGCAGCAGGCCGCTGCTGTACGGGTGCAGCGGCTCCCGGTAGATGTCCGCGGACGGCGCCTCCTCGACGATCCGCCCGCCGTACATGATGGCGATCCGGTCGCTGAACTCCACCAGCAGCGACAGGTCGTGGGTGATGAACAGCACCGAGAAGCCCAGCCGCTCGCGCAGCTCGACGAGCTGGCCGAGGATCTGCCGCTGCATGACCACGTCGAGGGCGGTCGTCGGCTCGTCCATGATGACCAGCTGCGGCTGCAGCGCGAGGGCCATGCCGATCATGACGCGCTGGCGCATGCCGCCGGAGAGCTGGTGCGGGTAGGCGTCGAGGCGGTCCTCGGCGATGCCGACGAGCCGCAGCATCTCCTTGGCCCGGTCCAGTCTCGCGGCCTTGGACAGCCCCGGCTCGTGCGCCTTGATCGCGTCCATCATCTGCACGTCGATCTTGTGGACCGGGTTGAGCGAGTTCATCGCGCCCTGGAACACGATCGACGTCTCGGCCCAGCGGTACTTGCGCAGCTCCTTGTGGCTGAGGCTGAGCACGTCGAACGGGTCGCCCTGGGCCGGGTGGTAGATCACGGAGCCGCCGGAGACCACGCCGGGCGGGGGCAGCAGCCGGGTCACGCCGTAGGCCAGGGTCGACTTGCCGCTGCCGCTCTCCCCCGCGAGGCCGACGACCTCGCCGCGGTGGATGGTCAGGTCGACGTCGCGGACCGCGCGGACCGCGTCGGCGCCGAGGCCGTAGTCGACGTTGAGGTTCTTGATCTCCAGCAGCGGCTTGGTGAGCACCTGGGTCATCGCTTGGCACCGTCCATCTCGATCTTCGCCGGCGGTTCGACCGAGCGCAGCACGGGGGTGAAGCCGACCTGCATCCGGACCTTCTCGCCGTTCGGGCCCTTGTTGTTGCCCGCGCCCGAGGTGCGCAGCCGCGGGCTGACGAACTCGTCGATGCCGAAGTTCACCAGGCTCAGCGCGGTGCCCAGGATGGCGATGGCGAGGCCCGCGGGGACGAACCACCACCAGGCGCCCTGGGCGAGGGCCTGCTGGCCCTGGGCCCAGAACAGGATGGTGCCCCAGTTCCACGACGACACCGAGGAGATGCCGATGAACGCGAGCGTGATCTCCGAGAGCACCGCGAAGATGACGGTGCCGACGAAGCCGGAGGCGATGATCGCGGTCAGGTTGGGCAGGATCTCGAAGAAGATGATCCGCCAGGTCTTCTCGCCGGTGGCCCGGGCCGCGTCGACGTAGTCGCGCCGGCGCAGCGACAGGGTCTGGGCCCGCAGCACCCGGGAACCCCACGACCAGCTGGTCAGGCCGATCACCAGGGCCACGGTCAGGTCGTTCACCCGCGGCAGCGACGTGCAGATGATGATGATCAGCAGCAGGCCGGGGATGACCAGGAACACGTTGGACAGCACCGAGAGGATCTCGTCGGCGATGCCGCCGAGGTAGCCGGCGGTGACCCCGACCAGGACCGACAGGATCGTGGCGACGATCCCGGCGACCGCGCCGACGAACACGACGCTGCGGGTGCCGGCCAGGATCTGGCTGAAGATGTCCTGGCCGAGGTGGGTGGTGCCGAACCAGTGGCTGGCCGACGGCGGCTGGATCGCGTCCTTGGTGATCGCGTCCGGGTCGTACGGGGCGACCCAGGGCCCGATGATCGCGAAGATCACGTAGACGGCCAGGATGACCAGGCCGGTCAGGGCCTTGCCGTTGGCGATGAACCGGAACCGCTTGCGCTTGGCCTTCTTGCCCTTCGGCGCGGCGTCGGGCTGGGCCATCGCGCCCTGCCCGGGGATGACCTGCTCGATGCTCGAGGGGGTGACGGTCATCTCAGCCTGCCTTTCGGGTGCGCGGGTCGAGCAGCGTGTAGGCCACGTCCGCGAGCAGGTTGGCGACCAGCACCGAGATGGTGATGACCAGGAAGATGCCCTGCATCAGCGGGTAGTCGTGCGCGCCGACGGCCTGGAAGAGCTGGAAGCCCACGCCCGGGTACGAGAAGACGATCTCCACCAGCAGGGTGCCGCCGACGATGAAGCCCAGCGACAGCGCGAACGCCGAGATGTTGGGCAGCAGCGCGTTGCGGGCGGCGTAGCTGAAGGCGACCCGCCGCTCGGACAGGCCCTTGGCGTGGGCGACGGTGATGTAGTCCTCCGCGGACACGGTCACCATCATGTTGCGCATGCCGAGGATCCAGCCGCTCATCGAGGACAGCAGGATCGTGCAGGCCGGCAGGACGCTGTGGTTGATCGCCGAGCCGATGAAGGTCCCGTCCCAGTACGGCACCAGACCCGGCGTGTACCCGCCGGAGGACGGGAAGTAGCTGCCGTTGCCGGTGAACAGGGCGATGAAGACCAGGCCGAGCCAGAAGTACGGGATCGAGGACAGGAACGTCGTGGCCGGCAGCAGCCCGTCGATCCAGGTGCCGCGCCGCCAGCCGGCGCCGATGCCCAGCGTCGTGCCGATCATGAAGCTCAGCACCGTGGTGATGCCGACGAGGCCGACCGTCCACGGCAGGCTCGAGCTGATCACCTCGCTGACCGTCGACGGGAAGAACGTGAACGACAGGCCGAGGTCGCCGTGGAACAGCTGCTTCCAGTAGTCGAGGTACTGCTGCCAGAGGCTCTGCTCCTGGTCGAGCCCGAACAGCACCCGCAGCGACTGGATCGCGTCGGAGGACACCGCGCCCTGGTTGCGGGCCAGGAACGAGCTGATCGGGTCGCCCGGGATCATCCGCGGGATGAAGAAGTTGATGGTGATCGCGGCCCAGGCCGTGAACAGGTAGAAGGCGAGGCGTTGCAGCAGGAATTTCATCGTGCCTCCTCCGGCTGGCGATGCGCCGGCGGCGTGGGGATCGACGGATCGGCGGCCGAGCCGACGCCCTCCTTGGCGACGGTGTCCGCGTCGTAGAGCCAGCAGGCGGCCCAGTGCCCGGGCTCACCGACCTCGAGGCGGGGCGGGAGCTCCACGGTGCAGCGCTGCATCGCGTGCGGGCAGCGCGGGTGGAACCGGCAGCCGGCCGGGGGCCGGATCAGGCTGGGCGGCTCGCCGTTGCCGCGGTCCTCGGCGGACGTGTCGGCCACGCCGGCGATGCGGTCCGGGTCCGGGGCGGAGTCGATGAGCAGGCGCGTGTACGGGTGCGCGGGGTTCTGCGTGACGGACTCGCTGTCGCCGCCCTCGACCATGCGCCCGGCGTACATCACCATCGTCTCGTCGGCGAAGTACCGCGCCGAGGCGATGTCGTGCGTGATGTACAGGATGGCGAGGTTCAGCCGCTCCTTGAGGTCGCGCAGCAGGTTGAGGATGCCGAGGCGGATCGACACGTCGAGCATCGACACCGGCTCGTCGGCGAGCAGGGCCTCCGGGTCGGCGCCCAGGGCGCGGGCGATCGCGACGCGCTGGCGCTGGCCGCCGGAGAGCTCGTGGGGGAACTTGTCGACGTAGCGCTCGGGCGGGGTCAGCGACACCCGGGTCAGCAGCCCGGCGAGGGCCGCCTCGAGCTCTTCGGGGGTCTTGCCCGCGTTGCCGTGGATCTTCAGCGCCCGGGTGAGGTGGTAGCGCACCGTGTGCACCGGGTTGAGCGAGCCGAACGGGTCCTGGAAGATGAGCTGCACCCGGCTGACGTACTCGCGGAACCGGCGCCCGCCGTGCACCCGGGTCGTCTCCCCGTGCAGGCGGAGGTCACCGCCGGTGCGCGGGTAGAGCTGCGCGAACAGCCGGGCGACCGTGGACTTGCCGGAGCCGGACTCGCCGACCAGTGCGGTGACCCTGCCTCGGCGCAGGGTGAGGGACACGTCGTCCACGGCGTGGACGACCGCCCGCTTGCCGGTGAAGATGTCGCTCAGCTTCCGCCGGACGGGGAAATGCTTGGTCAGGCCCTCGGCCTCCAGCACCACCTCGCCGACCGGCGCCGCCGCGCTCTCGCTCAACGTCATTGCCGTCGATCCTGTCTCGGGGTGTCTCGTCATGGGATACCGCTCCCCGGGCGACCCGCGCAAGGGCCGCCCGGGGAGCGGTGTCAGTACGATCCGGTCGTCAGGAGCCGGCCGGCTTGAGGTGCAGGATGACGTCCAGGGCGTTGGCCTGGGTCGGCTGCGCGGCACCGTACGGGTTGGCGTCGTCCGGCCAGCCCGTCCAGTTCTTGGCGCTGTACGCCGCGCCGATGTTGTCGGCACCGACCGGGATCATCGGGGCCTGCTCGACGAAGATCTTCTGCAGCGTGGCGAGCGCGGTCTTGCGGGCCGCGTCGTCGGTGGCGGCGGCGTAGGCACGCAGCGCGGCCGTCGCCTCCGGGCTGTTGAAGCGGCCGAAGTTCGCGGCCGGGGACGCGGTGCCGATCGGCTTGAGCTGGTCGCCGTCCATCACCGTGCGGTAGATGTCGTACGGGGTCGAGCCGCCGTCGGTCCAGCGGAACGCGGCGTCGAACTGGCCGGCCTCGATGTTCTTGAACCAGGCGTCCTGGTTGGCCTTGTCGATCGTGGCCGCGATGCCGATCTGGGCCAGGTTGGCCTTCACGATCTCCAGCGACGTCTGGTAGTCCGACCAACCGGCCGGGTCGGTGAGCGTCAGGGTGACCGGCTTGCCGGTCTTGTCCTTCAGCGTGGTGCCCTCGAGCTTGTAGCCGGCGCTCGCGAGCAGCGCCTTGGCGCCCTCGACGTCGACCTTGTAGTCCTTGCCCTTGTACTCGTCGGAGATGTAGGCGTCACCGGCGGGCGACGGCAGACCCGTCACGCTCTTGACCAGCGGGTGGAAGTAGCCGGCCTCGGCGGTGTTGAAGATGTCGTCGCGGTTGATGACCATGCCCATCGCGACGCGCAGCTTCGGGTCGTCGAACGGCGCCTTGGTGGTGTTGATGTAGAGGCCGTGGATGCCCAGGACCGGCGGGGCCCAGATCTTGTGGCTGGCGGCGTCCTTGTCGATGAAGACCGTCTTCACGTTGGGGATGAAGACGAAGCTCCACTCGCACTCGCCGTTGGCCAGGGCCGTGGTCTGCGCGTTGTTGTCGTTGTAGGACGTGTACCGCAGCTCCTTGACCTGCGGCAGCGTCTGCCAGTAGCCCTTGTCGCGGGCCACGAGGGTCGTGGTCTGCGGGGTGAAGGACTTCAGCGTGTACGGCCCGGAGCCGATCGGGTTCTTGTTGGCCTCGGTCTTCGGGTCGGCCACCTTCTCCCAGATGTGCTTGGGCACGATCGGGATCTGGGCGATCGCCTTCTGCTGGCTGACGTACTGCGACGACTTGAACGTGATGGTCACGTCGGAGCCGCTGGCGGTCGCGTCGGCGATCGGCACACCGCCGGAGTTGAGCGCCTCGTTGTCGCGCACCAGCTTGTAGGTGAACACGACGTCGTCGGCCGTGAGCTTCTCGCCGTCGGACCAGGTGGCGTTGTCCCGGATGTTCAGGACGACCGAGGTGTAGTCCTTGTTCCAGTCCGCCTTGGTGGCCAGCCACGCCTTCATCGGGTCGGCCGGCTTGACCGGGTTCCACATCATCAGCGGCTCGTAGATCACCCAGCGGTAGCCGTCCTTGGCCCCGGCCGAGGTGGTCAGGAACGGGTTCTCGTTCTCGGTCAGCGGGCCGTTGGGCATGCCGACGGTCAGGACCGTCGTCTTGGCACCGTCGCCTTTGTTCTCGTTCGGCGAATCGCCGCACGCGGCCAAGGTGGTCGACGTGGCCAGCAGACCGGCCATGCCGAGCAGTACGGAGCGTCTGGTCAACACGGGGGTGTCTCCTTTGGTACCTGGATCGACAGGTGGGGCGGACAGGAACATTTCGCGGTATGGCGACGGCGCCGTGCGGTTCGGTAGGCGCCGCCCGTGGAGCGTTGAGGCGTCAGGTGGTGCGCTCGGGCTGCGCCGCGACGGTCGAGCCGCGCACGACGAGCGTGGTGGACAGGATGTTCGGCTCGGCCGTGAGCGGCGTGCCGTCGAAATGCGCGATGAGCCGGCGGGCCGCCATCTCGCCCATCTGGCGCATGGGCTGGCGGACGGTGGTCAGCGGCGGCTCGGTGTGGGAGGCGTGCAGGATGTCGTCGAACCCGACGAGGGAGACGTCCTGCGGCACCGCCTTGCCCGCCAGCCGCAGCGCCTGGAGGGCGCCGGAGGCCGACAGGTCGTTGTGCGCGAACACCGCGTCGAACTCGATGCCCTCGGCGAGGGCCCGCTGGACCGACACGATGCCGCACTCGTAGGTGAAGTCCCCCTCGACGACGAGACGGGGGTCGATGGGCGCGCCGGCCGCGGCGAAGACGTCCGCGAAGCCGCCGAGCCGGTCCTGCGTGCAGCCGAACTTCTCGGAGCCGGTGATGACGAGGGGGCGTCGCCGGCCGATCTCGACGAGGTGCCGGGCGGCGAGCGAGCCGCCGGCCCGGTTGGTGGTGGCCACCGACGGCATGAGCGGCTTGTCGCCGCGGTCGTCGATGAGGACCACCGGCAGGCCGCCCGCATACAGGTCGGCGAGGTAGTCCAGGGTGCCCTCGGGCTCGATGGCCAGCAGGCCGTCGAACGACTTGCCGGAGACCTGCGCGGAGAACTGCCGCATGGACTCGGCGCCGCGGTTGCACGTGAACAGCAGCAACCCGTATCCCTCCGACTCCACGACGTCGACCGCGCCCTGCACGACCTCACCCATCCACGGCCACGTCAGCGAGGGGACGAGCATCCCGATCACCCGGGTGTGCCCCCGGGCCAGGTTGACCGCCCGCGCGCTGGGCACGTAGCCCAGCTCGTCGATGACCGTGCGTACCCGTGCCGCGGTCGCCTCGTCGACCTCTCCTTTGCCGTTGAGCACACGCGAGACGGTGGTCTTGCTGACCCCCGCCCGCGCCGCCACATCGGCGATGGTGATCGGCACGCCGCGATCCTTCCGGTGAGAGCGCTTTCTGGCAAGAGAGCGTGTTCTGGAACCGGTTCCGCAACCGGTTCCGGCACACTAAATCGGATCGCGGACAGTGGTGTCAATAACACGGTGGTAACGAAACTTAACGTTGCGGCAACCCTTGCCAAGCGGCTGTCCATGGTGTTTGCTCGGGACCACCGTCGATGCGACTGCGGACTCGCCGGCAATCCCGGCACGATCCGCGCGGGACCGCTCCCATGGAGCGCTCTCACGGTCCGTCCCACGATTCGGGGGCCGTTTCCGAGGGCAGTATTTCCGAGCTACCGCGACGTCCGCCGGGGTCCGGACCGTTACTCCCGTGGCCTCACCGTCCGCCGTTGGTCACGGCGCACGACGCTGCGCGGCCGCGCACGCTGCGTCGCGGCCGGGCCGGGCCGGGATGGGTGGGTGGATGGGCTCAGCGCAGCTTGATCGCGCTGCTGTCGCCGCCCACGAGCCCGGAGCGCACCCGCAGCTCGGTGAACGTCAGCCCGTCCGGCACGTCGAAGACGAGCGTCCCGGTGACCGAGTCCCCGGGACCGATCTCGCCGAACAGCGGCCGGGACTTGTCGTAGTACACCCACGAGAACTCGTCGGGGCCGTACTCCTTGCCGTCGGTGTCGCGCAGCTTCTGGTTGCCGACCCAGATGCGGCCCTTGCTGTCGCCGGTGTTCTCGACCTTGAGGTCGGCCAGGCAGTACTGCCCGCCGGGCTTGCGGGTCAGCGGCCAGTCCCCGAGCTCCTTCTTGCCGCACGCGAACCCGGCCAGGGTGAAGCGCATCTTGCCGTCGGAGGCGACCGGGCTGCGCTTCGGCGAAGGCGTCGGCGAGGGCGTCGGGGACTTGGTGGGCTCGCCCGCCTGGGCGCCCGCCCCGCCCTTGCCGGCCGACTCGGCGAGCTTGAGGCCGCCGAGCAGGCACGCGAGCAGCGCCACGAGCCCGATCCCGGTGGCGACGGCGCGCCCGGCCCGCCGCGGCCGCCGGCGCGGCGGCGGTGGAGGCGGGGGGCAGCGGCGGCGCGAGCCGGCGGGTCCCCGTCCGCAGCTGCTGCGTGGGCCGCGCCACCGCGGCGGCGCCCTTCGCGAACGCGGCCGTCGGCGAGGGCCGCGCCGAGCCGGACGCACGCACGGTCGCGGCCACCTGCGCCGCGGCCGGATCGTCCTGCCCGACCAGCGCGAGCAGCACCTGCCGGGCGGTGGGCCGCGCGGCGGGGTCGGCCCGCAGCGCCCGGCGCACCATCGTCGCGAGGGACGCGTCCAGCCCGGCGAGCGCCGGCTCGGAGCCGGCCTCCGGCAGGGTGCCCGTGCCGGCCCAGGCGACGAGGAGGCCCCACGCGTACACGTCGCTGGCCTGGCTCGGCGGCCACCCGCGCTCCTGCTCCGGCGCCAGCCAGCCCGGCGTGCCGAAGTTCGGCTGGTGCGCCGCGCCGTGCCCGAGCAGCCGCGCCACCCCGAAGTCGATGACCTTCGGCCCGAACGGCGAGAGCAGCACGTTGCGCGGGCTCAGATCGGCGTGCACGAGCCCGACGGCGTGGATGGCGGTCAGCGCGGCCGCCACCCCGACGGCGACGGCCTCCACCTGCCCCGCGAGCGGCCCGTGCACGGTGGCGTAGTCGTGCAGCGACGGCCCCTGCACGTATTCGGTCACGATGTGCGGCACCGGCCCGTCGAGCGCGACGTCGAGCACCCTGGCCGTGCAGAACCCGGCGACCCGCGAGGCGGCCGAGGCCTCGGCGGCGAAGCGGTGCCGGAACATCGGATCGTGGTAGAACGCCGCGTTGATGACCTTGAGCGCGACCTTCCGCCCGTCGGCCCCCTCGGCCAGGTAGACGGTGCCCATCCCGCCGACGCCCAGCAGCCCGCGCAGCCGGTAGGACCCGACCGAGGCCGGGTCGTCGGCACGCAGCGGCGCGGGCGAGTCACCCATGCCAGCAATGGTGCCTCACCGGCGCACACGGGCCGGCACCAACCCGCCATCCGGTGACAATTCGGTCAGCCGGCACCGAGCGAACAGCCCGCCGGAGGCGAACCTCCGGGAGGCCGTCCGACGAGTCGAAGCTCAGGCGACGCCGGCGTTACGGGCCGCCAGCAGCGCCGCGCCCGCGATGCCCGCGTTGTTCTGCAGCGCCGCCGGCACCACCCGCGTCGGCACGTCGACCAGGTGCAGCCACTTCTCGGCCTTCTTGCTCACCCCGCCGCCCACGATGATCAGATCCGGCCACAGCAGCGCGTGCAGGTGCCGCAGGTACGTCTGCACCCGCTCGGCGAACTCCGGCCAGCCGAGATCCTCCTGCTCGCGGATGCGGTCCGACGCGTAGTCCTCCGCATCCCCGCCGTGCAGGTGCAGCCCGCTCATCTGCAGGTGCCCGAACTCCGTGTTCGGCACCAGCGTGCCGTCGACGAACAGCGCCGTGCCGATCCCGGTGCCGAACGTGACCATCACGACCAGGCCGGGCACGCCGCGGCCCGCGCCGAACTCCAGCTCGGCCACCCCGGCCGCGTCGGCGTCGTTGAGCACCGTCACGGGCCGGCCCAGCGCCTCCGAGAACAGCTGCTCGGCGGGCGCGTCGACCCACGACTGGTCCACGTTCGCCGCCGTCTTGGTCACCCCGTGCTGCACGACCGCCGGGAACGTGATCCCGATGCTCTGCGCGGCCTCGAACGAGCCCGCCACCGCCGCGACGGTCTTCACCACACTGGGCACGTCGGCCGGCTGCGGCGTCTCGATCCGGACCCGGTCGCTCGTGAACGCCCCGGTGGCCAGGTCGACCGGAGCCCCCTTGATGCCCGATCCGCCGATGTCGATTCCCAGGACGACCACAGCTGCTCCTTCACGCGCACGAGGGCTCCGCACATTGCCTGCGGGTTACCCAATCATGTCGCGCGTGGGCAGAGATCACCGGGGGAACGGGCTCACCCCGGGTAGGCCCCCACCGCGTCGCGCACCTCGAAACCGGCCGCGTCGGCGGAACGCGCACAGTGCGCGCAGCAGTAGAACTTCCCGGACACCTCCGCGCCGTGCCCGACGATCCGCGTCCCGCAGTGCTCACACACCGGCGCCAGCTTCTGGATCGCGCACTCGAACGAGTCGAACGTGTACGTCCCGCCGCCGGTCGTCCGCACCTCGAACGTCATGTAGTAGTCGTTGCCGCACGTCACACAGACCGCCATGTCAATCCCCCCGTCGCAAGCCGTCACGGCCAGCGTCACCGCCGCGGCCGCCCGCCGCAACCAGATCAGGCGGAAATCCCCCGGCGGATCACCAGCATCGCCTGGTCGTCGTCGGACTCGTCGCCGAGGCCCAGCAGCAGCGCGTCGCAGACCGCCTCGAGGTCGCCGTCGCCGCCGTCGGCGCCCAGACCCGCCGCCAGCGCCAGCTGCAGCCGCTCCAGCCCCTCGTTGAACGTCGAACCCCGCCGCTCGATCAGCCCGTCCGTCACCATCACCAGCGACTCGCCCGGATCGAGCGTGAACACCGTCTCCGCGTCGTGGACCGTCGGCACGCCCAGCAGCGCCACCCGCCCCTCCACCGGCGTCGCCCGCCCCGCGGCGACCCGCAGCGGCGGCGGATGCCCGGCGTTGGCCAGCCGGATCTCCCCGGACGCCAGCTCGATGCGCAGCAGGCACATCGTCACGATCTCCTCCGGCAGGAACCGCAGCATCATCCGGTTCAGCCGCTCCAGCGTCAGCCCCGGCGCGTGATCCTCGGCCAGGTACGCCCGCAGCGCGTGCCGCACCTCCGCCATGATCGTCGCCGCCCGCAGCGAATGCCCCGCCACATCGCCGATCGCCGCGACGACGTGCCCCTCCACCGCCACGATCTCGTAGAAGTCGCCGCCCACGTACGCGTGGTCGCTCGCCGGCCGGTACCGCACCGCGATGTCATAGCCCGGCACCGGCGGCAGCGACGCCGGCAGCATGCTCTGCTGCAGCGTCAGCGCCGTGCGCCGCTCCTCGTCGTAGGAGCGCAACGCCTCCACCGCCAGCGCGATCGCCTGCCCGAGCTGGCGCAGCACGTCGTGGTCGTCGTCGGTGAACCCACCGGCCGGCACCGCGATGTGCAGCGGCTCCCGCCCCGCCTTGGCCCGGGCCACGACCCGGAACACCGGCCCGTCCCACCACGGGCCGCCGTCCTGCCCGAACAGCGCCGCGCCCGCCGCACCCTCCAGCGGGTCGGCCTCGAAATGCTCCCGGTACGCGCCCCGCACCACCGGCACCGCCCCGGCCGCGTCCACCTGCACCGCGAGGGCCCCGGTCTCGGGCGACGCCGCGGCGACCGCCGCCGCCCCGCCGAAGACCCGCGACGCCCCGACCGCCGCCAGCCGCAGCAGCTCCGGCAGGCTCGTGGCCGCGTTGATCGCCGCCGTCGTCTCCACCAGGCGGGTCAGCCGCCCGGCCAGACGCTCGGCGCGGTGGCGGGCGCGGGAGTACCGCAGCAACGCCCCCACCGTCGCCAGCAGCTCGTCCGGGTCGATCGGCTCGGCCAGATACGCGTCCGCGCCCCGCATCAGCCCCTGCGTCCGGTCCACCGCGTGCACCGCGGTCGCCGAGATGTGGATCACCGGCACCGCCGCCGTGCGCGAATCGTCCTTGATCCGCTCCGCCACCTCGAACCCGTCGATGTCCGGCAGCCGCACGTCGAGCACCACCAGCTCCACCGCCGCTCCCCCGCCGTGCAGCAGCGCCAGCGCCTCCTCGCCGGTCGCGGCCTCGGTCACCCGATGCCCCTCCCGCCGCAGCCAGCTGGTGATCACGTACCGCTTCGACGGGCTGTCGTCGACGACGAGAATGTCGGCGGCCTGCTCCGGGTTCACGGGCGCAGCCCCGCGACGAGGTCGACGACCGCGCGACGGGTCAGCTGCTCCTTCGTCAGCACCGAGCGCGCATGGGCCAGCTCCTGCGGCGCGAAGTCGGACACGTCGGCCGCCGTCACCACGAACACCGGAATGCCGGCGACGTCCGGCAGCGCCGCCAGATCGGCCAGCAGCACCGTGCCGTCACCACCCGGCATCCGCAGATCCAGGAAGATCACCGACGGGCGCTCCCGCACCGCGATCGCCAGCCCCGCCCGCACGTCGGCGGCCTCCTGTACCTCGTCGGCGATCCCCGCCAGCAGCTGACGCAGCAGGTGCCGGGCCGCCGGGTCGTCGTCGACCACCAGCGCCCGCTCCACCTGCGGCAGCGGCCCCTCGTCCCGCGCGTCCTCGGGCAGCGCCGGGCGCAGCGGCAGCGACAGCGTGAACGTGCTGCCCTCCCCCGGCTCGCTCACCATCGTCAAAGCCCCGCCCAGCAGCGCCGCCAGGCGCCGCGCGTACGGCAGCCCGAGCCCCGTCCCGCCCGCCTGCCGCGCCCCGCGCACCTGATGGAACTCCTCGAACACCCGCGCCTGCTCCGCGAACGGAATCCCGATGCCGGTGTCGGTGACCGCGATGTACAACCGGTCCGCGTCGACCCACGCCCCCATCCCGACCGTCCCCCGGTCGGTGAACTTCAGCGCGTTGGTGAGCAGGTTGCGCAGGATCTGCGTCAGCAGCAGCTCGTCGGAGATCAGCCCGGCCGCCGGCGGCTCGTCGACGTCCAGCTGCACCTCCGGCCGCGCCAGGGGCCGCAGCGTCCCGCGCAGCTGCCCGAACACCGCCACCAGGTCGATCGGCCCCCAGTTCGGCTCGATCCGCCCCGACTCCGCCTTGGCCAGGTCCAGCAGGTCGTTGACCCGCGCCAGCAGATCCGCCGCCGAACCCTGCACCAGCCCCAGCTGATGCGTCTGCTCCGACGTCAGCGGCTCCGAGCGCGGGTCCAGCAGCAGCCGCGTCAGCCCGATGATCGCCGTCACCGGCGCCCGCAGCTCGTGCGACACGTTGGCCAGGAACCGGCTCTTGGCCTCGTTGGCCTCCCGCAGCTGCGCCGAGCGCTCGTCCAGCTCCGCGTACAGCGCGACCACGCCCTGGTTGGTCTGCTCGAGCTCCTCCGACAGCTGGGTGTACAAGGCCATGACGCCCTTGTTCGTCTCCTCCAGCTCCGCGTTGAGATGCAGCAGCTCGTCGCGGTGGGCCTGCACCTCCTCCAGCGCCGTGACCAGCTGGCGGTTCTGCACGCTGAGCTCGTCCAGCGCCGTCGTCGGAGTGCTGACCTCCAGCTCGTTGCGCGCCTGCTCGATCCGCTCCGGGTCGACCTGCGCGGGCAGCCGCCGCGTCAGCACGATCCGCTCGTCCTCCACCCGCACCTCATCCATCAGCCGCCCGGCCGCCCGGACTCCCTCGAGAGCCTGGTTACCCACGACCGCTGATGACACAACAATGACCAGGTGGGGGCGGGGTTCGGCGGCCGCCGTGAACGTCACCTCGGCGCCGAGCGCCTCCCGGCCGACCTCGCTCAGCGCGGTCGCCACCCGGACCTGGTCCTGATACTCCAGCCCCAGCGCGGCGGCCACCTCCCGGCCCCGCTGGCGCAGCACGAACACGTCGTGCTCGGTCGCGAGCACCATCCGCAGGATCGGCGCGCCGTCGCCGGTCACGCCGGCTCACCGGCCGCCCCGCCGGCCACGGCCACGGCCACGCACGCGTCGTCCCGGCGCACCCCGGCGTCGCGCAGCAGCGTCGCCGCCACCAGCAGCGGCTCCTGCCGCGACAGGCCCGGGTAGTCACGCAGGGTCCATCGGTCCGAGACGCCGTCGGAGTGCAGCACCACGACCCCCTCCGGCGGCAGCTCGTAGGTGAACTCGCGGACACCCCGCGACTGGTGCCCGACGATGCCGGGCATGCTCACCATGCCCCGCCGGTCCCCATTGGGAAACGCGATCGTCCCCGCGACGTTGCCCAGCCCCGCGAACACCACCGACCCGCCCGCGATCCGCGCCACCGACACCGCCGCCCCGCGGGTGTGCGACACCGTGCGGTGCAGGTGCTCCACGATCGCCGCCGGCGCCTCCAGCGACGAGCCCAGGAACCCGTCGGCGATCGCCGCCGAGGCCGCCGCCGCCAGCGAGCCGTGCCCGAGCCCGTCGGCGACCAGCACCAGCAGGCCCCCGTCGCCGGTCGCCCGGGCCGCGTACCGGTCCCCGCACACCTTCTCGCCGGTGATCGGCCGCGACAGCCCCGCGACCGGCGAGCGCACCGCCCGCCGCTTCTCCCCCGGCCACAGCTGCGCCGCCAGGACCGTGCCCTTGCCCGGCAGCGAGTAGCCGCTCGCCGAGTCCGAGAGCCGCTGGACGGCGCCGAGGCCGATGCCGAGCGTCCCGGCCGTCGAATGCCCGTCCACCGAGCTGAACGGCAGGTCCCGCATCCCCGGCCCCGAGTCGACCGCGACGAGCTCGATGCCGCCGATCTCCCCGCGGCGCAGGCAGCGCACCGACAGCGTGCCGCCGTCGGCGTGCCGGTGCAGGTTCGAGGCCAGCTCGGCGGCGACGATCGCCACCTCACCGGCCCGCTGCTCGCTGAAGCCGAGCCGCCGCGCGCAGTCGGTCGCGACCCGGCGGGCGACCCCGGCCGCCCCGGGTTCGTCGACCGCGACCCAGCCCAGCTCCTCGACCGTCGGCGGTGCCGCGACGGTCGTCACCGGGCCCACTTCGTCACCGCGATGCGCGTGCCGCTGCCCGGCGTCGAGTCGATCTCGAACTCGTCCACCAGGCGCCGTGACCCCGAAAGGCCCAGCCCCATGCCGTTGCCCGTGGTGTACCCGTCCGTGAACGCCAGCCCGAGATCCGCGATGCCGGGCCCGGAGTCCACGAACTCGGCCCGCACCCCGGCCCGCCGGCCGTTGTGCACCCCGGCGATCGTCGCGTATCCCCCGCCCCCGTGGATGAGCGTGTTGCGGGCCAGCTCGCTGGCCGCGGTCACCAGCTTCGTCTGGTCCACCAGCGGCAGCTTCGCCTCCACCGCGGCCACGCGCACCGCCTGCCGGACCCGCACGACGTCCTTGTCGTCGCCGATGTCCAGCCGCTGCGGCTCCTGACCGGGGGCGAAGTCAGGCACCGTCGTCCTCGACCACCGTGAGCACGCCGACGCCTTGGATGTGCTTCGACGTCGCCAGGATCTCCAGCGCCTTGTCGACGTTGAGCGCGGTCCGCACGCCGTTGAGCGACAGGCCCAGCTCCACCAGCGTGATCGCCACCGCGGGGCGCATCCCGACGACGACGGTCTCGGCGTCGAGGACCCGGGACACCGCCGCGATCGTGGACAGCATCCGGCCGATGAACGAGTCGACGATCTCCAGCGCCGAGATGTCGATGACCACCCCGTGCGCCCCGGTCTCCACGATCCGGTCGGACAGATCCTCCTGCAGCTGCAGGGCGGTCTGGTCGTCGAGGTCGATCTGGATCGACACGAGCAGGATGTCGCCGATCTTCAGAACGGGTACCCGGTCCATCAGCTCGCCTTGCGCTTGGCGAACTCGACGCCGCTGGCCCGCAGCGCGTGCACGAGCGCGTCGGCGAGCGTCGCCTTGGTGGCGATGTCGCCGAACTCGATGCCCAGCGCGACGACCGTCTGGGCGATCTGGGGCCGGATGCCCGAGATGATGCACTCCGCGCCCATGAGCCGCGCGGCCACCACGGTCTTGAGGATGTGCTGGGCCACCTGGGTGTCCACGGCCGGCACGCCGGTGATGTCGACGATCGCGTAGGCGGAGCCGGTGTCGACGAGCGTCTGCAGCAGCTTCTCCATCACCACCTGGGCGCGGGCCGAGTCCAGCGTGCCGACCAGCGGCACCGCCACCACGCCCTCCCACAGCTTCACCACCGGCGTGGACAGCTCCAGCAGCTGCTCGGTCTGGTCGGCGATGATCTCCTCGCGGGCCTTCGCGTAGGTCTCGAACGTGAACAGGCCCATCTCGTCGACGAGCAGCGACAGCACGAGGAAGTCGGCCGGCACCTGGTCCGCGTCGGCGGACTCGGACAGCCCGAGCACGACCTCCTTGACGGTGAACACCAGGTTCGCCGTCTCGGTCGGCGTGAAGCCCTGCCGCGCCCACGACCGCGACAGGTCCGTGAGCGCCCCGCGGGACTCCCCGCTCCCGGCCGCGGTCAGCTCGCCGTCGCCGGTTCCCTCGAGCATGCCCAGCAGCGCCGCGTACACCTCGCGGACCTGCCGCTGCAACTCGGCGTCGGTGAGCCGGCCCCGCAGCGTACGGGCGGCGATCTCCGCCCAGCGCCGCAGGATCTCGTCCTCGTGCGACCGCAGGAGCGCACTGAGCCGCTGCCTGGCCTCGGCGTTCACCTTCACCCGTCCACTCCCTCTACACGTTTCGTGATTCGGAAAGGACGGTACCGCCCGCCGCTCACCCGAGCGAACGCGGACACCTGTTTGCCACGCGACAACCTTTCGGACCCGGGTGGGCCGGCCACGACCGCGACCACCCGCGGAGGGTGAGGCCACGGGAGTAACGGTCCGCACCACGGCGGACATCGCGGTAGCTCTGCATGGGCTCCTGCTCCCCGGCGGCACGGTCCTGCCGACGGTCCGCACCACCGGGTCACACCCCGCAGAGCATCCTAGGAACCTAGGTGAATCCTGCATCTGTACGGCCAGGCCGAGCCGGCGGCGGGCGGCTGTCGTCGCGGGAGCCGGAGGTGGCACGGCTCATCGCCCGCGGGCCGACCAACCGCGGCTTTATAGCGTTGCGAGGCGCGTCTCGCGCTGGGCAGACTCGATCGCCTCGCCGCGGGTGTCGCCCAGCCACACCACCGGGGTGACGGGGTGCCCGACCCGGTGCAGCTGGCCGGTCTCGTCCGTCCAGGCCACCAGCGGCACCGGCTGCACGTGCTCGGTCTGCCAGCCGATCACCCGGCCGGCCTGGATCTCGTTCTCCGCCGTGGTCGCCAGCCACAGCGGGGCGTTCTGCGCAATGATCGTCATGCCTGGGTGATGCCCCGGCAACGGAGGGTGCAACCATGACCAGCCCCGACAACATGACCAGCCCGGACAGCATGACCAGCCTTGACAGCCTGCTCGACGAGGCCGAGGCGGCGCCGGTCGACGGGTGGGACTTCGCCTGGTTCGACGGGCGCGCCACCGAGGAGCGGCCGCCGTGGGGCTACGCGCGGCGCCTCGGCGAGCGCCTGCGCACCGCGACCGCGGCCCTGGACGTGCAGACCGGCGGCGGCGAGGTCTTCGCCGGAGCGCTCGGGGCCGCGTTCGCCGCCGGGGCCGGCCCCGCCACGGTGGCCGCCACCGAGTCGTGGGCGCCCAACGCCGTGCTGGCCCGCGCCGCGCTGGCCCCGTTCGGCGCGGCCGTCGAGCAGGTCGCCGACGACGCGCCCCTGCCCTTCCCGGCCGGCGCGTTCGACCTGGTGAGCAGCCGGCACCCGACCGTCGTGGGCTGGGCCGAGCTCGGGCGGGTGCTCGCGCCCGGCGGCACGTACTTCGCCCAGCACGTCGGGGTCGGCACCGCGGCCGCGCTCACCGACTTCATGATGGGCCCGCAGCCGGTCGGCGACGGGCGCAGCGTCGAGCGGGCCCGGGCCGGCGCCGAGGCGGCGGGGCTCGAGGTCGTGGACGTGCGCACGGCGACGCTGCGCCTGGAGTTCCTCGATGTCGCGGCGGTCGCGGTGTACCTGCGCAAGGTGATCTGGATCGTGCCCGGCTTCACGATCGCGCGGTACCGCCGCCGCCTGGAGGCCATGCACGAGCTGATCGGACGCGAGGGCTCCTTCGCGGCGACGACGACGCGGTACCTGATCGAGTGCCGTAAGCCACACGGAGTGGACGGAAGGTGAACGCTCGATTCGGCGGCGGGGATAGTTTGGGCACAGAAGCACACCCGCCGTTGCTGCCAGGAGACTTCTCATGAGCGATTCGCCCGTCAACGTCACCGTGACCGGTGCGGCCGGCCAGATCGGCTACGCGCTGTTGTTCCGCATCGCCTCCGGGCAGCTGCTCGGCGCGAACACCCGCGTCAAGCTGCGCCTGCTGGAGATCCCGCAGGCCGTGCGCGCCGCCGAGGGCACGGCCCTGGAGCTGGAGGACGGCGCGTTCCCGCTGCTCGCCGGTGTCGACGTGTTCGATGACCCGAAGGGCGCCTTCTCCGGCGCCAGCGTAGCCCTGCTCGTCGGCGCCCGCCCGCGCACGAAGGGCATGGAGCGCGGCGACCTGCTCGAGGCCAACGGCGGCATCTTCAAGCCGCAGGGCGAGGCGATCAACGCCGGTGCCGCCGACGACATCAAGGTCCTCGTCGTGGGCAACCCGGCCAACACCAACGCCCTCATCGCCCAGCGCCACGCCCCGGACGTGCCGGCCGAGCGCTTCACCGCGATGACCCGCCTCGACCACAACCGGGCGATCTCCCAGCTGGCCCGCAAGCTGTCGGTGCCGGTCACCGAGATCCGCAAGGTCACCATCTGGGGCAACCACTCCGCGACGCAGTACCCGGACCTGGTGCACGCCGAGGTCTCCGGCCGCAACGCCGCCGAGACCGTCGGCGACCAGCAGTGGCTCGAGAACGAGTTCATCCCGCGGGTGGCCAAGCGCGGCGCCGAGATCATCGAGGTCCGCGGCGCGTCCTCGGCCGCCTCCGCCGCCTCGGCCGCGATCGACCACGTCTACGACTGGGTGAACGGCACCCCCGAGGGCGACTGGACCTCGGCCGCGATCGTCTCCGACGGCTCCTACGGCGTGCCCGCCGGCCTCATCTCCTCCTTCCCGGTCACCTCGGCCGGCGGCAAGTGGGAGATCGTGCAGGGCCTGGAGATCGACGCCTTCTCCCGCGCCCGCATCGACGCGTCGGTGGCGGAGCTGGACGAGGAGCGCCAGGCCGTCGAGCGCCTCGGCCTCATCTGAGCACTACTTCGAGTGGGGACGGTCCTTCGGGGCCGTCCCCACTGTCGTACGCGCAGTACGCTTCCACGGTGACTTCCCCGGCGCCGACGGCCCTGCCGATCGCGGAGACCCGGCGCGCGCGGCGCATCCTCAAGCTGCTGCTCGCCCGCTACCCGGACCACCGGCTCGAGCTGGACTTCGCCTCGCCGCTGCAGCTGCTGGTCGCGGCCACCCTGGCCGCGCAGACCCTCGACGAGCGCGTCAACGCCGTCACCCCCACCCTCTTCGAGCGGTACCCGGCCGCGGCCGACCTGGCCGACGCCGAGCAGGAGGAGATGGAGCAGATCCTCGTCCCGGTCGGGTACTACCGGCAGAAGACCCGCAACGTCATCAAGCTCGCCGCGACCCTGGTCGAGCGGCACGACGGCGTGGTCCCGGAGACGCTCGAGGAGCTCGTCGCGCTGCCGTGGGTCGGGCGCAAGACCGCCAACATGGTGCTGGGCAACGCCTTCGGGGTGCCGGCGATCTCGGTCGACACGCACGTGAGCCGCGTGGCGCACCGGCTCGGGTGGTGCCCCGAGAAGGACGTGGACGCGGCGGAGACGGCGATCCAGGCCCGGTTCGACAAGAAGGACTGGGTGACGGTCAACCAGGTGCTGATCCTGCACGGGCGGCGCACCTGCCACTCGCGCAAGCCCGCGTGCGGGGCGTGCCCGCTCGCCCGCGAGTGCCCGTCGTCGGCGCTGGGCGAGCAGGACCCCGAGAAGGCCCGGGCCCTGCTCAAATGACATTCAGGCGGCGCTGCTCGGCCTCGATGCCGGCCTGCGGGACGCGCTCGTCGAACAGGGTGACCTCGGCGCCGTCCCAGACGCCCGCGACCCGGCCGCGGTAGGCGACGACCGGGGAGATCCAGCCCGCGGCCCGGCTCACCTGCGCGCGGTGCTCCGGCGGGACCACCCGGGCGTCGGCGGTGCCGGGGCCGAGGACGAACTGGTCGAAGGCGGGCAGGAGGCGTACGTCGTCGAAGTCCCGGGCGCCGGCCAGCGCCTCGAGGTCCTCGGCCCGGGCGAAGAGCCGCTCCCCCTCGACGTCGACCTCGGCGAGCACGCCGTCGGCCAGCAGGCCCGCGAACCACTGGCGCAGCGCCGCCTTGCGCGACGCGCCGCGGCACAGCCACTGGTCGAAGGCCGCCGCCGACGCGGGGCCGTAGGCGCCCAGGTACGCCGGGATCACGACCCGGGCGGCCTCGGCCGGATCGGGCAGCCCGGTCCAGCCCGGCACGAACGTGTCCGGCCGGGTGAAGGTGACCCGCCGGTCGCCGGCGCTGGGGCCGTGGACGAGCACGCCCTGCCAGGCGAGGGGCTTGAGGACCGTGCCCCAGCCGGACGCGAGGTGCTCGGCGAGGTCCGGGTCGCCGGCGTGCTCGACGACCGCGGTGGTGAGCTGCTCCCGGGTGAGCACCCGGCCGTCCAGTGCCTCGTGCGCGGCGGCGGCCAGCTTCTCCATCTGGGCGACGGTCACGAAGGTCTTCTGCCACGAGCCCTTCTCCCAGGTCCGGGCGGCCCCGATGAGCGCCAGGTGGGCGGGGGCCTGGCGCGCCTCGAGCAGGTGCAGGGTGCCCCGGGCCGCCCACGTCTTCACGAGCCGCCGCCCGCGCAGCGCGGCCCGCACGTCCTCGCCGCCGGTCTCGCTCCCGGACCCGGACCCGGGCGCGGGCTGACGGGCGGCGACGGCCTGCTCGGCCGCGGACGTGACCTGTGCCTGGACGCCGGCGAGCCGCTCGACGACGGCCACGGGGTCCGCGGCCTCGGCGGGGCGGTGCAGCCACTGCTGCCGGCTGCGCCACATGAGCACGGCGTCCCAGGTCAGCGAGATCGTCACGCCCGTCACCGTACGCGACGCGGCGCCGCGCCCCTTTCGGGCACGGCGCCGCATCGGGCCGCTCAGATGGCCGCGGGCACGAAGTCCGGGACCGCCGGGCCGTCGCTGTCCTCGGGGGCCGGCCGCAGGGCCAGCGCCAGCACGTCGGCGACGTCGGCCAGGGCGTGCACGGTCAGCTGGCCGCGCACCTCCTCGGGCAGGTCGTCCAGGTCGGGCTCGTTGCGCTTCGGGATGATGACCTCGGTCAGCCCGGCCCGGTGCGCGGCGAGCAGCTTCTGCTTCACCCCGCCGATGGGCAGGACCCGGCCCGCGAGCGTCACCTCGCCGGTCATCCCGAACTCCGGGCGCACCGGCCGCCCCGTGGCCAGCGACGCCAGCGCCGTGACCATGGTGATGCCCGCGCTCGGCCCGTCCTTCGGCACCGCGCCGGCGGGGACGTGCAGGTGGATGCGCTTGCCGGCGAGCTGGTTCGGGTCGATGCCGAGCCGGCGGCCGTTGGAGCGCAGGTAGGACAGCGCGATGTGCGCCGACTCCTTCATCACGTCGCCGAGCTGGCCGGTCAGGGTCAGGCCGGGCTCGCCCTCCATCGAGGTCGCCTCGATGAACAGCACGTCGCCGCCCGCCCCGGTCACCGCGAGGCCCGTCGCCACGCCGGGGACGGCGGTGCGCTCGGCGGACTCGGGCGTGAACCGGGCCCGGCCCAGGTAGGTCGCGACCTCGTCGACCCCCACCCGCACCGGCGCCGGGTCGGTCGCGAGCGCGACGGCGACCTTGCGCAGGATCTTCGCGAGGGCCCGCTCGAGCTGGCGGACGCCGGCCTCGCGGGTGTGCTCGCCGGCGATGCGCCCGAGCGCCTCGTCGGTGATCGTGAAGTCCGCGGCCTCGAGCCCGGCCCGCTCCAGCTGCCGGGGCAGCAGGTGGTCGCGGGCGATGGCGACCTTCTCCTGCTCGGTGTACCCGTCCAGGGAGACCAGCTCCATGCGGTCCAGCAGCGGGCCGGGGATGGTCTCGACCACGTTCGCGGTGGCCAGGAAGAGCACGTCGGACAGGTCGAGGTCGACCTCGAGGTAGTGGTCGCGGAAGGTGTGGTTCTGCGCCGGGTCGAGCACCTCGAGCAGGGCCGCGGCCGGATCGCCGGCGTAGCCGACGGCCAGCTTGTCGACCTCGTCGAGCAGCACGACCGGGTTCATCGAGCCGGCCTCGCGCAGGGCGCGCACGATGCGGCCCGGCAGCGCGCCGACGTAGGTGCGCCGGTGCCCGCGGATCTCGGCCTCGTCCCGCACGCCGCCGAGCGACACCCGCACGAACTTGCGGCCCAGCGCCCGGGCGACGGACTCGCCGAGGCTGGTCTTGCCGACCCCGGGAGGGCCCGCGAGGGCCAGCACCGCGCCGGAGCCGCGGCCGCCGACGACCTGCAGGTTCTTCTCGGCGCGGCGGTTGCGCACCGCGAGGTATTCGAGGATCCGGTCCTTCACGTCCGCCAGCCCGGCGTGGTCGGCGTCGAGGACCGCCCGCGCGGCGGCGAGGTCGGTGTTGTCCTCGGTCCGCTCGTTCCACGGCATCTCCAGCACCGTGTCGAGCCAGGTGCGGATCCAGCCCGCCTCGGGCGACTGGTCGCTGGCCCGCTCCAGCCGGCCGACCTCGCGCAGCGCGGCCTCCTTGACCTTCTCGGGCAGCTCGGCGGCCTCGACCCGGGCCCGGTAGTCGGCGGAGCCGTCGGGCTCGTCCTCGCCGAGCTCCTTGCGGATCGCGGCGAGCTGCTGGCGCAGCAGGAACTCGCGCTGCGTCTTCTCCAGCCCCTCGCGCACGTCGTGGTTGATCTTCTCGTTGACCTGCTGCTCGGCCGCGTGCGCCCGCGCCCACTCCACCAGCAGCTCCAGCCGCGCGGTGACGTCGGGCGCCTCCAGCAGCTGCACCTTCTGCGCGAGCGTCAGCCACGGCGCGTAGCCGGCCGAGTCCGCGAGCTCGGACAGGTCCGTGATCTTCTCGACGGTGTCGATGACCTGCCAGGCGCCGCGCTCCTGCAGCACGCCGATGACCAGCGCCTTGTATTCGCGGGCCAGCTCCCGTGCCTTCCCGGCCGGCGCCGGCTCGCTGACGAGCGTCGCCTCGACCCAGAGCGCGGCCCCCGGCCCGGGCACGCCCGCGCCGATCCGCGCGCGGTCCACGCCCCGGATCACGGCCGCGGGCTCGCCGCTGGGCAGCCGCCCGACCTTCTCGAGCACGGCGATGACGCCGTGCGAACCGTATGCGCCGTCGACCCGCGGCACCGCGAGCACCCGCTGGTCGCCGCCGGCCCGCGCCGCGTCGACGGCCGCCTGCGTGGAGGCGTCGAGCGTCACGGGGATGACCATGCCAGGGAGCAGGACGTCGTCGTTGAGCGGAAGAACAGGAAGCGTTGCCATCAGAGACACACCTGCCATCAGTAGGTTGAGCGTGTCAGGCTTAAGTTACAAACGATGCCCCTTGTTCCCACGAGCACCTTTCGTGTGACCCAGGCCACTCGGACCGGCTCCGCCCGGCGGCCCCGGCCCCGGTCAGACGAGCACCGGCGGGTCGTATTCGGGCAGGTCGATCGCCGTGGCCGTCTTCGTCGCGAAGTGCCGGATCAGCCGGGGCGCCACCGGGACATACCGCAGCGTCCTGAAGAACCGGTTCCGCTGCGCGATCTTCTTCCAGCTCGTCGGCACCAGGAAGTCGGGGCTCCCGCCGCCCTGCCGCTGGCACGTCGCCACATAGGGCCGCATCACCTCCTCATATCGGCGCAGCGCCACCCGGTGCTCGCCCCGCGCCCGGTCCAGCTCGCCCGCGAGCACGTGCGCCCCGACGAGCGCCAGGCCGGTGCCGTTGCCCCCGGGCCCGCCCGCATACCCGGCGTCGCCGAGCAGCACGACCCGCCCCCGCGACCAGCGGTCGAGGTGGATCTGGGTGGTGGAGTCGAACCAGAAGTCCTCGGCGCGCTCCATCGCCTCGAGCAGCTCCGCCGTGCGCCACCCGGCGCCGGCGAACCGCTCGGCCACGATCCGCCGCTGCTGGTCCACGTCCCGGTGGTCGAACTCGAGCCCGGGCTCGTAGAAGCTCATCGACACGATCTGGTCGCCGCCGTGCGGGGACGTCACCGTGATCGCGCGGCCGGGCTCGTTGTACATCACCCCGCTGCGCCGCAGGCCCATCGTGCCCGGCATGGTGAAGACGCCGCCGTAGACCCCGAGCGGCCGGCGGTGCGCCGGATCGTCGCCGAACACGAGCCGCCGCACCCCGGAGTGCACCCCGTCGCACCCCACCACCAGGTCGAAGCGCCCCGCCGCACCGCCGCCGAAGGCCACCTCGACCCCGCGCTCGTCCTGCTCGATCCCGGTGATCTGGTCACCGAATCGGTATCGCACCCGGTCGCGCGTCGCGCCGTAGAGTACCTCGGCGAGATCGCCGCGCAGCACCTCCAGGTCGCCGCTGAACACCGCGGCGGGCAGCGCCGCGACCCGCGCCCCGGTGCCGTCGACGATCGCGATGTCGCCCATGTGCGTGGCGCGCGCCTCGAGGGCGTCGCGCAGGCCCATGCGGGCCAGGGTTCGCAGGTGCACGGGTCCGCGGAAGTCGACGGCGTAGCCGCCGCCCCGCAGTGCCGGTGCCTTCTCCACGACGGTCACGTCATGCCCGTAACGCTGCAGGCACAACGCCAGGGCGGGCCCCGCGACGCTGGCCCCCGAGATGAGGATGTCCATGCGGGTAACCATACACTCGTTCTACACGCTTGTATAGAACGGCCGTGTAGCACGGTTGTATAGCACGGATGTTTTGTATGATCGCGAGCCATGGGACATCGCGAAGACCTGCTCGAGGGCGCGGTTCGCTGCATCTACGAGAAGGGCTACGCCCGGACCACCGCGCGCGACGTCGTCGAGGCGTCCGGGACCAACCTCGGCTCGATCGGCTACCACTACGGCGGCATGGCGAAGCTGATGACCGCCGCCCTCGAGCGGGCGGTCGAGAACTGGGGCCTGTCACTGGCCCAGGCGGTGATGTCGGCCGACGCTGACGGGCTCACCGGGGCGGAGCGCTTCGAGCAGTACTGGGAGTACATGATCGAGAGCGTCAAGCAGCACCGCCCGCTGATGATGGCGACGTTCGACGCGTTCCTGGAGATGGACCGGTCGCAGGAGGTCCGGCAGCTGCTCGTCGAGGGCATGCGCGACGCCCGCGGCCTCTGGGCGCAGGTGTTCCACGGCATCGACCCCGAGGCCGAGCCGGCCCGGGCCGCCCAGGTCGGCTCGTTCTACCAGGCCCTGATCAGCGGAGTCCTGACCCAGGTCCTCATCGACGAGGACGGCGCCCCCACCGCCCAGGACCTGACGGCGGCGGTGCGCATCGTCGCCGGGAGCCTGTGACGCCTACAGGCCACCCCCGGCCACGGCCCGCACGAACCGGCTCCACGACTCTCCCGAGAAGCGCAGCACCGCCCCGTCGGGCGCCTTCGAGTCCCGCACCAGCACCTCCCGGCCGTCCCGCGCGAACTCGACGCAGTTGCCGTTGATACTGGCGGAACTGCGCCTCCAGCCCCGGCTCCGCACCCGCTCGTCCATCACGTTCCCCCCGCCTGTCCGACGAATCCAACGATCGATCTCGATGGCTTGTCCTCATCGTAGAAGCGCGCGGACCCGGAATGGGTGGCCCGAAAGGCTGATCAGCGCCGCGCGGCCTCCGCGTCCGCGACGAGCGCGGCCTTGATCTCCGACATCACGTCGCGGAGCTTGCCCGGCGGCGTGGCCCGGTCCTGCAGCTCGCGGAACACGTCGAGGTACCGCGCCGTGAGCTCGGTCGCGTCGCGGATGGTCACGTCGCCGTTGGCGTTCTCGAGGTAGAGGATCCGCTCGTCGGAGGAGTCCGCGAACTCGAGCACCGCGAACGGCCCGGCCATGCCCGGGTGCGCGCCGGCGTCGAAGCGCACGACCTGCACGTGACAGCGCGGGCGCTCGGCGAGCGCGACGATGTGGTCGAGCTGCTCGAGCATGAGCGCGGGCGACCCCGCCTCGGCGCCGACCAGCCGCCGCAGCGCGCCCTCGTCGAGGATGAACCACAGCTCGGGGCGCTCGTCGCGGTCGAGCAGCTCCCGGCGCTTGGCCTTGAGCTCCTCGCGCTTGCGGCGGCGCGGCTCCGGCTCGTCCGGGTTGTACATCTGGATGACGGCGCGCGTGTACGCCGCCGTCTGCAGCAGGCCCGGGATGACGCTGAGCTCGAAGTGGTACACCGTCTGCGCCGCGGCCTCGTAGCCCAGGTAGCGCTTGAAGTCGCCGGACAGCACGTCGGCGAACGGCGCGAACGGCTGCTTGCGCGCGGCCCGGGCCAGCGCCAGCAGCTCGTCGATGGTGTCGTGGTCGGTGACGCCGTAGAACGACAGCAGCGCGCGCAGATCCGTCGCCGAGATGCCGACCTCGCCGTTCTCGACCCGCACGACCTTCGACTGCGACCACTCCATGTCGGCCGCGACCTCGGTCTGGGTGGCGCCCGCGCCGCTGCGGAAGCCGCGCAGCGTCAGCATCAGCCGCCGCCGCGCCAGTGCCGGGTCCGGTCCGTCGGACATCGCGATTCCTCCGAGTGGCTGTATCCGATCCGCCATATGCAGATCAACATCGCAGGCCACTCTAGCCGCATGCCGCACCGCGAGGAAGCGATAGGCCGGGAACGGCTCAGGCGACCTTCACCACGACCGCCGTGGCGTTGTCGCGGCCGCCCGCCTCCAGGGACGCGGCCACCAGGGCCGAGGCCATCACGTCCGGGGACTGCCCGGAGCCGAGGGTGCGTTCCATCAACTGGTACGGCACCTGCTCCGCGATCCCGTCGGTGCACAGGCAGTACACGTCGCCGGGGAACATGGTCACGCTCAGCACGTCGGGCTCGGGCAGCCCGGGGTGGCCGATGAACCGGTGCAGCTGATAGCGCGCGGCGGCCGCCTGCGGGGAGTCGGCCGGATACCAGCCGTGCACCGCCCCGAGCCACGCCGCGGTGTGATCGACCGTGAGCAGTTCGAGCAGGCCGCCGCGCAGCCGGTACACCCGGCTGTCCCCGATCTGCGTGACCCACGCGCCCGTCGCGTCGGCGACCAGGGCGGTGAGCGTGCACCCGGTGAGCTCGCGCAGCTCCTGCCCCGCGGCGCGGACGCGGCGCTGCGCGTCGGCGATGGCGGCGAACAGGGGCGTCGGCTCGAACGGGCCGCGGTGCTGCTGCACGGCCGCGGTGAAGATGTCGACGGCCATCCGCCCGGCGGTGCGGCTACCCTCGCCGGCGCCCATCCCGTCGGCGACGACCGCGCACAACCCCGGACGGCGCTGCAGCTCGGCGGCGTGCAGCACGTCGAAGTTGGCCGGATACCGCCGGCCGACGTCGGTGGCGGCCCCGACGCTGAGCAGCCGCCCCGCGCCCTGGACCTCGATCGTCATCGCCATCGACCGCCAGCGTAATCGGTGCCCAGCCGTCCGGGTGGCCCCGTGTTCATCCTCCGTTCAGCGCGGATCAGTGACGTTCGTCGCTGCCGGGCAGCGCGTCCGGAGGAGCGTCCAGCGGGGACAATGCGCGGATCTCCCACGTACCGTCCTCCCGCGGTGACCATCCGTCGATCTCCCCGCCGAGCTCGGCGAACATCACGACGCGGTCGTACAGCCAGTCGGCGAAGTCGTCCTGCTCCGACTCGCTGAGCCCGGTGCGCACGACGGCACCGAACGTGATGAGCCCGGTGCCCTCCAGCGGCGAGGCGCCGAGCACCCCGACGACCCGCTCGTCCTCGGGGGCGACGTCGGCCCGCTCCTCGACCTCGAGGTACCCGCCGTCGGGCATCTCCACCAGAAACGCCACGGCGCCCTCAGGAAACGATCGCGATCTTCATACCCGCAACGCTACAGTCTCCGCGTGGATCCGGCGGCCAGCCTTCCGGCCCCGCTCACCTCGCTGGTGGGGCGGGATGCCGAGGTGCGCCTCGCCGCCCGTCTCCTCGGCGAGGACGGCCGCCTGCTGACCCTCGTCGGCCCGGCCGGCAGCGGCAAGACCCGCATCGCGATCGCCGCCGCGGCCGCCGCGCCCGGCCCGGTGCGGTTCGTGGATCTGTCCACGATGGACACCCGCGACCCGGCCGGCTTCGTGCTCGACGCGCTCGGCGTGGCCCGCCGCCCGGACCTGAGCGGCTTCGACACGCTGCTGGAAGCCCTCGACGCCGCTTCCGTTGCGGGTGTACCGCTCGTGCTCCTGCTGGACAACTGTGAGCACGCGGCCGCCGAGGTCGCCGCGTTCGCGGGGCACCTGCTCGAGGTACGACCGCTGCTGCGCGTGCTGGCGACCAGCCGGCAGCCGCTCGGTCTGCCGGCCGAGACGGTCCTCGGCGTGCACCCCCTCGACCCGGACACGGCACTGCGCCTGTTCGCCACGCGCATGTTCGAGCGCACCGGGCGCCCACTGCCGCCCGAGCACCACCAGGCGGCGGCCGCGATCTGTGCCGCCCTGGACGGGCTCCCCCTCGCCGTCGAGCTGGCCGCGGCGCGGGCGGCGCTGCTGTCGGTGCCGGAGGTACGCCGCCTGCTGGCCGACCGTTTCCGCGTCCTGGCCGACGCGAAGGCCCCCGGCCCCGAGCACCACCGCACCCTGCGGGCCGCGCTGGACTGGTCCTACCAGCTGCTCTCGCCGGACAAGCAGGCCCTGCTGCGCCAGCTCGCCGTCTTCCAGGGCGGCTGGACGCAGGCCGCGGTGGCGACCCTGCCCGCGTACCGCCCCGGCCTGCTGCAAGCGCTGGCCGAACGCTCCCTGCTGACCGGCTCCGCACCGGCCCGCCCGCGCGGCCACATGCTGCAGACGGTCGCCGCGTACGCCGCCGCCCGCCTGGCCGAGCACCCCGGCGAGTCCGCAGCGGCCCGCGCCGCCCACGCCGCGTTCTACCTGGACCTGGCCGAACGAGCCGCGGCCGGCGTCCGCGGCCCCGAGCAGCGCGACTGGCTGCGCACGCTCACCGTCGAACAGGACAACCTGCGGGCCGCCCTGACGAGCCTGACCGAGCGCCCCGGCCCCGGCGCCGACGCCGACCTGCGCATGGCCACCGCAATGGCCCCCTTCCAGCATTTCACCGGTGGGTACTCACTGGGCCGCCACTGGCTCGCCGAAGCCCTGACCCGCCGCCCGGAGGCCCCGCCGCCCGCCCGCCTGGCCGCGTCCTCGGCCGCGGCCACCCTGGCGATGCTCGCCTGCGACTACCCGACGGCCGCGGCCCTGGCCGAGCAGGCCCTCCCGCTCACGCCGGACGACGACCCGAAGTCACGCGGCCCGCTGCTGACCCTGCTGGGCTGCGTCGAACGCGAGCGCGCCCGCTACGACTCGTCCCGCGCCCACCTGGAGGAGGCCCGCCGCCTGTACCGCGAGTCCGGCGACGCCTGGGGCGAGGGCCGGGCAACCCAGCTGGCCGGCGCGACGGCCTGGCTGGCGGGCGACCTGGACGCCGCCGCCGACCTGCTGGCCGCGAGCCTGACCGCGTTCCGGGACCTGGCCGACGCCGAGTCGGCCGCCAGCTCCCTCACCCACCTGGGCGCCGTGGCCCACTACCGGGGCGACCAGCACACGGCCCGCCGGCACCTGGCCGACGCCCTGGACCGCTTCACCGAACTCGCCTTCCCGGAGGGCATGGCCTGGTCCCAGGACATGCTGGCGCGGGTCGACCTGGCCGAGGGCCGCCTGGCGCCGGCCGCCGAGCGCCTGCACGCGAGCCTGGCCATCCACCGCCGGGTGGGCGATCGCTGGCGGACGGCGAGCGTCCTGGAGGCCTTGGCCGAATGCCGCCGCCGGGCCGCGGACCCGGCCCACGCGGCGGCTTTGCTGGGCGCGGCGGACGTGGTCCGGCGGGAGATCGCGGCACCGACTCCGCGCTGCGAACTACCGGCGCGGGCGGCGACGGACGAGGCGTTGCGGGCGGCGCTGCCGGCCGCGGACTATGCGCGCGCGTACCGCTTCGGCACCAGGACGAGCGTGGACGAGCTGCTGTCCCTGACCGCCACGCGCAACGTGGAACGCCCTGTCGCGCCGGCTCGGGCGGCGGACTTGGGCGGCGGCGTGCCGTCGGCACCGGCTTCCGCGCCGTAACACCGACTCGATCCGCCGGGATCTTCAACGCGGCTCCCTTTGTGCGTCCCGACGCCGGCTCGCGCCACGGACATGGCCAGTCTCTGCCTCCCCGAGGCCTACGACCAGGGTGCCCCGTCGACGGGCGCGCGCGTCCTCGACGAAGACGCACCTGGCGCCGACTCGCACCATGGGATCTTTGAGGCGGCCGATCTCCTAGTCCCGGCGCCGGCTCGCACCACTTGGGACGGCAGGGCCTTGTGGCGGCAGCCTGCCACCTGGCAACGTCGTGCGCCACGACGACCGGCGCCTGGGTCGCGCCCTTTCCCTCGTCTGCTCTCGCCGCTTCCCTCGCCGCTGAAGATCGCGGCGCCGCAGACTCAGAGGGTGACCAAGATCGGCCCAACGGCAGGCCCGCCCGACTCTGTAGGCCCCGCCCATTCGATCACCGGAGGCCCTTCGGGCGCGTCAGGCCCCTCCACCGCCACAGGCCCCTCTGCTCCTGCCGCCCCCGCCCCTACGGGGGTTTCAGCAGACGGCTTCCGCACTGGGATCCCAACCACCGCAGCAATGCTGCAACACGTCCTGGCCGATCTCCTGGTTCGCTCGAACCAGGAGATGGATGCGGCATTGACCCAAATCCTGGCGAGACTGACGACACCTCAACGCAACCCGCGCCAACCTCCAACTCCACCGCCTCCCCCACTCACCGCACAGTCACCCACCGCTCCTTCACCGTCACTGTTCCCATCCGCCACTTCGTCACCATCCCCGCTCGCACCCACCGCTTCTTCGCCGTCACCACTGGCACCCGCCGCCGCTTCTCCACGGCCGCCGCTGCCAGCCACCGGTTCTCAGCCGTCAGCACTCTCACCCACCGCTTCCCCACCGTCACCACTCCCACAGCCTCCGCCGCCAGACCTGCCTTCATCCCCGCAGCAGCCGGCTCCACCACCATCGCCGCGAACACCTTCATCACCGGGCCAGCCGCCCCCATCGCCACCACGGCCGCCATCCACCCCCGGACCGTCGGCACCTCCACCGACACCTGCCGCAGCGCCACCCACACCACCCACCACCGATCCACCCCGGACCCCCAACACCCCGATGTCACCCTCCGCACCCGCATCAGCACCTGGAGTCCCCGAGACGGTCGATCCACGCCTGTCACGGTTGTCGGCACCCTGGGTAGGCATCGGCACTACAGACCGAACAGCCGCCCCACCCAACCTCACCGCCGATCGGCCGCCAGCCTCGACCGGCGTCGACTCCCCACCCGCCCCGGCCCGCGGCGGCCAGCCGACACGCACCTGGGAATCCATCGGCGGCCTGACGGCACCGAGCGAACGGCACGCCCTCGACGACCTCCACGCCCTGCTGCCGACCGACCCCGCGGCTCGCCGCGAAACGATCCGCGAGGCGGTGACCTGGCTGGTCGACAACCTCGGCAACCCCGGCGCGGTCGCCGCCCGCTGCGCCGACCTGGGCCCGGCGATCACCGCCCTCGGCGTACCACCCCAGCGCCTCGATGCCCTGGCGATCCTGCTCATCGACGCCCTGCGCGCCAATCCGCCCGCACCCCCGCTCCGCGCCGACGAGGAGGCGGCCCTGCGCGACGCCGGACGACTCGCGGCCCGCTGGACGGCGAGCGGCGCGGCGGGTGCGGCCCACGAGCCGGTCCGCTGGAGCGCGGTCGTGACCAGCCACGACCGCCTCCGAGCCGACCTCGCGGTGCTCCGACTCCGCACCTACCTGCCGTACCCGTGTCCACCCGGCACACGCGCCGTGGCCGAGGTCCGCCGCCTCCCCGGCCGCCGGCGCGAGTGCTGGGTGGGCAACCTGCCCGACACGGACCGTACGGTCGAACTGCACATCCCCCTCCACCGCGACGATCCCGTAGGCGCCGAACTGGTGGAACGCACCGCACCCGGCGACCGCGTCACCCTGCACCTCCCGGCCGGCGACCCGGCACCGCTGGACGATCACCGTCCGCTGCTCCTGATCGCCGACCGTGACGCCGTTGCCCCGATCCGGGCCAGCCTGATCGCGCTACGCACCGCGATACCCGCCGGCACCGAGCGCAACGTCATCGTGCACTGGCCGTCGCCGATCGAACGCGACGTGTACCGCCTGGCCGACCTCGCCCCGCCCGGCACCGTCGTCATCCGCGACCACTTCACCGGCGACGGCCGCGACTGGTCCGAGCACACCGCGTTCATTGCCGGCACTGCGGCCTCGACCGCCATGGACGCAGCCCGGCTGCGCGATGCCGGCGTACCCCTGGAGCGCATCGTGACCGCCGCGGTCGGCTGATCGCGTTACCGGGGGCGGCGGGCGTGTCGCTGCGGTTGGCTGATCGCGTTACCGGGGGCGGCGGCTCGGCTACCGCCGGCGCATCCGCGGCCACGCGATGCCGACATAACCCCGCAGCGCATCGCGACCGCGGTCGGCTGATCGCGTTACCGGACTGGTGCGGCGGCTCGGCCACCGCAGACGCATCCGCGACCACGCGATGCCGATGACCCCGCAGCGCATCGTGACCGCCACCGGCGGCTGATCGCCGCCTCGGCTTCGATTGCCGACTGTGGGCGCTACGCATCTGAATACTCAGCTGGCCCCGGGCTCAGGAGCGGCCGATCGCCTGACGTTGGGCATCTTCGGCTTCTCCTGCCGTACGCCTGTGTTCGGACAGCCTCTCGCCTCTGGGCCGCGATGCCGCGTCACCCGGCCGCCGCGTCGCTGCTACTGCGCCGCGCCCGGCTGGCGGCCTGTTGCGCGTTCCGCCGTGGGGTGCGCAGCCGACCACGCGGATGCCTGAATGCCGTAACGCAGCCGCCACGCACCGTCCTCGCGGCGGGCCCAGCAGTCGGCCGAAGTTGGGGCTACCTGTCGCGCTCGGCTCGTCACCCTGGCGAGTGAATTCCGCCGGCGCCGCGAGGGGTTCACAAGCGTTCCGTAGCGCATCAAAGGTGCGGAAGCGGCATTTCGGCAAGATTCGGTACGGAAAGCCGAGTCGTGCTTACTTTCAGGCCATCTGCCCTACTCGTGGAGGTGAGATGGGATTCCGGAAGGGTGTCGCCGTGACGCTCGTCGCGGGTGCGGTCGCGACGGGTGCGGCGGTTCAAGCCGGGCCGGCGTTCGCTGGCGACTACGGCATGGTTCGTGGAGTCATCGCCCTGACCAACAGCGTGCGTGCGCGGGCCGGGTGCGGGCCGGTGACCTCGAGCCCACGCCTGAGTTCAGCTGCGTGGCTGCACTCGCGGGACATGGCCGGACGTGGCTACTTCTCGCACGGGTCGCCTGGTGGCGGCTCACCCGGCAGCCGAGTCAGGGCCGCCGGGTATCGCTGGTCCTCATACGGCGAAAACATCGCCTGGGGCCAGCGGGACGCACGGACCGTCATGAACGCGTGGATGAACAGCCCCGGCCATCGGGCCAACATCCTCAACTGCCGGTTCCGTAACGTCGGCGTCGCCGTGGTGTACAACTCCAGCGGCGTGCCCTTCTGGACCCAGGACTTCGCCAGTCCCTGGTAGTGCCCACGGGCCCGGCCCCGCAGGACACCACCCTCGGGGCCGGCCGACGGGCGAAATTTTCTGCGACGGGAATGTGTCGACGGAGTGTAGTGAGGGAAGTACCGGCTGGAAACACGTCGGCGAATTGCCGGTCGCTCTATTTCTCAACACGATCAGTAGTTTGTTGACTACTACATGAAGTGATGGTCGTTACCCGCGCGGTCGACCAGATCTCGGACGGTGACACCTTCGGCACCGAGGGACGATCGCGCCGGGGCGGCGGTCGCACGAGCACGGCCGGCGACCCGCGGCGACTGGAGCGGCCCACACGCATGGCGCCAGCAACTGGCCGCGGACCAGCCGGGATGCGCACAAGCCGAGCCGAGCCGACCAGCGGGATCCGAGCCGGCCTCGCCTCGACGACTGGCGGGCGAAGGCGAGTCGGGGCACAGATCGGTCGGGTCCAGATCCGCCGAAGCGCACCCATCACTCGCAGCGACCAGCGAGGGCGAACAGCTCGCATCGCACGGCGCCGCGACCGTGAGTTGCCAGCAGAAGACCGCCCGCGATCCAGGCACGCGACACCAGAGCCGCACTGGCCAAGGGGCCAGGCGGCTCCCGTCGCAATGCCGGCCACCAAGGGGCGTCGCGCCGCCCACGGAAGGAATCGGCCGCACCAGCGACACGCCGCCGAGGACGCGGCGCGCGACCGGAGGATCACGTACAGCAAGGCCACGCACGACGGGCGCGGCAGGGGGCGCACGAACGCCTGAAGTACCGGAATCGACACGCTCCGCAATGCTCCCCGAAAATGTCGTTCTGGAATGCATCCAAACGCGCCTGCCGAGAAATTACGCGCCGTGAATTCCGGTCCGGTCCGATGATCGGGATGCGCAGCGGCGGTACCAGAGGAAACGCTTTCGCGGACTGCCCGGAAATCGATTCTTTTGACCGATGAACATCGATCAAACACGGGCGGGTGTCACGAAATTGCGGTCGGCGCAAGATCCCGCGCGGCCGCGGGCGCGGACCACAGATCTTGCCGACTTCCAGCGGCTTCCCATCCAGAGTTCATCGCACGTTGTCCTCGAACGCTGGACAGAACGCCCGAATGACCCCCTAATTGAATGCACCTCGCCCGGCACCCCGCCGCCGGTCGGGCTCGTCGCCGCACCCTGCACCGCCCGCCGCTTTACCGCTCCAACCCGCCTGCTTCGCGCGCAACACACCGCCGCTTACCAAGTGCACCACCGCACCGCCTTACCAAGTGCGACGCCCCGCCGCCAGGCTGGTCGCACCTGAACGATCACTTACCTCATCCGTAACACCACCCTGGGTAGCACGCACCCTTCTTCCGGGAGGCCGCCGTGAACGACACGACATCCGCCATCCTCCTCACCGAGACCACCGCCTCCGCGTACGTCGCCGCCGCCGGGTTCCGGGTCGGGCCGGTCGGGCGCGTCGGGGTGGAACTCGAGTACTGCGTGCGTGATCCGCGTCGGCCGCTGCATCGCCCGGCGCCGGCCCGGCTGCTCGGGCTGGTGGCGCATCTGGGCAACCCGCTGCCGGGCGGCAGCGCGGTGACGATCGAGCCGGGCGGCCAGCTGGAGCTGTCCAGCGCGGTGGGCGCGTCGCTGACGGAGTGCCTGAGCGCGCTCGCGGGCGACTTGGCGCTGGTGCGGGCGGCGCTGGCCGAGCAGGGGCTGCACCTCGATGGGACCGGCCTCGACATGCTGCGCCGGCCGCGTTTGGTGACGAATCATCCACGCTATGTGGCGCTGGCCGAGTACCACGACCGGTCGGGCACGCGCGGACGCACCGTGATGACCAATTCCGCCTCGATCCAGGTGTGCCTTGACTCCGGTACCGATGGATCGGGCGCCGACGCCGACGACTGGTCGCACTTCGCGCGGCGCTGGTGGCTCGCGGACGCCATCGGGCCGGTCATGATGGCCGCCTTCGCGAACTCCCCGCACGTCACCCGGGCCGGCCGCCGCTGGGCGTCCTACCGCCAGGCCCTGCGATTCGGCACCGACGCCAGCCGCACCCGCGCGCCGCGGCGCACCGACGACCCGCGCAAGGCCTGGGCCCGCTACGCGCTCGCCGCGAAGGTCGCGATGGTCGCGCCGGCCGAGGACGACCCGACCGCCGGCCCGGGCGAGCGCTGGCACGTGCCCAACGGCCTGACCATGCGTGACTGGCTGCGCGGACACGGCCCACGCCCGGTGACGCTCACCGACCTGGAGCGCCACCTCGGCACCCTGGTACCGCCGGTGCGACCGCGCGGCTACCTGGAGTTGCGGATGATCGACCAGCAGGCCGGCGACGACTGGGTGGTACCCGCGGCGGTGGTCACCGCGCTGCTCGACGACCCCGAGGGTTCCCAGGCCGCAGCCGACGCGACCGAGCACCTGCGTTCGCCGCTGCGCCGGCACCGCGACTGGCTCGCCGCCGCCCGTGACGGGCTCGCCGACCCGGCGACGGCGGCCGCCGCGCTCGCATGTTTCACCGCGGCCCAGTCGGTGCTCGCCCGCAGTGGCGCGCCGCTTCCGGTGCGTGACGCCGTGGCCCAGTTCGTCGACCGTTACGTACTGCGAGGACGCTGCCCCGCCGACGATGCGCCGCAGGAGCGAGCGCGCCGAATGGGTGTGGTATCAACGGGATGACCAGGCCCCGGCTTCGAGGAGTCCCGCTCGTGCGCGACATCGCCGTGTTCAGTGGCAGCGCGCACCCCGAGCTCGCGGAGGAGATCTGCGCGCAGCTCGAGGTGCCGCTGCTACCCGTCCGGGTAGATCGTTTCGCCAACGACTGTCTTGAGGTACAACTGCAGGCCAACTGCCGCGAGCGGGATGTGTTCCTGATCCAGCCGCTGGTGCCGCCGGTGCAGGAGCACCTCGTCGAACTGCTGCTCATGCTGGACGCCGCACGCGGCGCGTCGGCGGCACGGACCACGGTGGTCATGTCGCACTACGCGTACGCCCGATCCGACAAAAAGGATGAACCGCGCATCTCGATCGGCGGGCGCCTCGTCGCCGACCTGCTCACGGCCGCCGGCGCGAGCCGCGTGCTCACGCTGACCCTGCACTCGCCGCAGGTCCACGGCTTCTTCTCGGTCCCGGTCGACCACCTGCACGCGCTGCGCGAGCTGGCCGGCCACTTCCGCGGCCACGACCTGTCCAACGCCGTCGTCGTGTCACCGGACCTCGGGAACGCGAAACCTGCTTCTGCATTTGCGCGAATGTTGTCGGTACCGGTTGCAGCCGGCGCCAAGCAGCGCTTCTCCGACGATCGCGTGGTCATCAGCACCGTGATCGGCGACATCGAGGGCCGCGACGTGATCGTCCTGGACGACGAGATCGCCCGCGGCAGCACGGTGTTCGAGCTCATCGACCGGCTCCGCGAGCGGGGCGTGGCGAGCATCCGGGTGGCGTGCACGCACGGTCTCTTCACCGCTGACGCTCTGCAACGCCTGCAGGCCGAGGAGGACGTCCTGGAGATCGTGTGCACGAACAGCGTCCCGTTGCCGAAGGACAAGTGGGTCCCGAAGCTCCGCGTGCTGTCGATCGCGCCGGCGATGGCCGAGGCGATGCGCCGCATCCACAACGGCGAGTCGGTCAGTTCGCTGTTCCACTGAGCCGTGCAGTTCCGCCCAGCCGCGCTGTTCCACCCAGCCGCGCCGTTCCACTGATCCGCGCTGATCCGCCGAGCCGCGCCGTTCCTGAGCCGGCGTCCAGCCGGACCGGATGGTCGCCACGGCCGGTCATGGCGCCACTGCTGGGCGGACGTATTTGATTCCGCACGAACCGTTCACCCGGCCCGCACCGACGGTGCACATCCGCCTCACCAGCCTCGCCATCACCACCGCTGCCCACCAGAGCCTCTGGCCGGTCGATGACGAAGCACTTGCTGGCCGGGGCTCCATCACCCGGACACGGACGGGTGAACGCTTGCCGCACCAATGGGTGATCAGTCCGTGGATGGCGATGCACGGCCCGACGCGTTACCCGGACTCGGCTTCAGCAGCGAGTCCGGGTTTCGCGTCTCGGCAAGCACGCTCCGTCTTCATCCGCATCTCAGCGCACGCACACCGTGCTCCCGGAATCCCGGCCCGCGCCGCTCACTCCGCGTCACAGGTCACGCGCTGCGGGTGGTCACACGCGGCAACTCGTGCTCCGCTGGACGATCCGAATCCGCGCTCGCCGGGCCAAAGCGGGTGTCCGATCTCCGCAGATCGGTTGTCCACGGGGTGTGACCATGATCGGATGCCGTGAGATACCTGTTTCCGGCGCCGACGGTAAGTGAGCCCCGATGTTCGTGACGTTCCGTGACTGATGCGGCGCGCGGCGGTGACCGCCATGACGGATCGGCCGCGACTTCCGGCCGGGCGACGGGGAGTAACCGGACGCCGACCGTGCGCGCCGACGTGCTGGGGCCGCTGCGGATCGAGGTCGGCGGCAACCCCGCCGACGCGGGCGGGCCGCGGCAGCGGGCGGTGCTGGCCCGGCTGGTCGCCGCGGGCGGGCACGTCGTGCCGACGGATCGCTTCATCGACGACCTGTGGCAGGGCGAGCCGCCGCCGAAGGCCCTCGCGGCACTGCAGGTGTACGTCTCGAACCTCCGCCGGGCGCTCGAACCCGGACGGGCCCCGCGCACGCCGGCGACGGTCGTGGTGTCGATGGCGCCCGGGTACGCGCTGCGGTTGCCGGACGAGCAGGTCGACGCGTGGCGGTTCGAGTCGCTGCTGCGACGCGGGAGCGAGCTGAGCGAGTCCGACCCGCGAGAGGCGGACCGGCTGCTGCGGGCGGCGCTCGACGCGTGGGCCGGTCCCGCGTACGCCGAGTTTGCCGACGAGAGCTGGGCGACCCCCGAGGCCGCGCGCCTCGAGGAGCTGCGCCTCGCCTGCGTGGAGGCGGCCGGGCGGGTCGCCCTGCGGCTCGGGCGCGCGGCCCTCGTCGTGCCGGAGCTCGACCGGCACGTGCAGGAGCACCCGCTGCGCGAGGAGGCCGTGCACGTGCTGGCCACCGCGCTGTACCGGGCGGGACGCCAGGCCGAGGCCCTCGCCGCGCTGCGGCAGGCCCGCCACCGGCTCGCCGACGAACTGGGCGTCGACCCGGGCCCGGCGCTCCGCGCCCTCGAGGCGGACGTCCTCGCACACGCCGAGCACCTGTCCGCCGACACTCCGCCACCGCCGTCCGCTCCCGCGGCGGATCTGCGGCCGGGCGACGCGATCGGCACCGAGCGCGAACTGTTGGGCACGCAGAGCGATTCCGGCGGGAGCGACGCCGCGATCACCGTCCACGGCCAGACGCCGGACTCGCCGCAGGGCGCCGAGGCCGTCGGACGCGACTCGGAGCTCGCGGCGCTCGGCGCGGCCGCGGAGGCGGTGCAGCGGGACGGCCTGCGGATCGTGTGGCTGGGCGGTGAGGCGGGCGCCGGGAAGTCCACGCTGGTCCGGACCTTCTCGGCGACGATGGCGGAGCGTGGCTGGCAGGTCGCATGGGGTCGCTGTCCCGAGGTCGACGGGGCGCCGCCGGCCTGGGCCTGGACCGAGGTGCTGGCCGGCTGGGAGTCGGATGCCCCGGCCGGCGTCGGCGACGAACGACTTTCCCCGCTGCTGGAGGGGCGCGCTGGCGCGGCCCAGCCCGGTCTCTCTTCGAAGCCGGCCAGAGGCGCCGCGGCGGACCCGCTCCGACCCGCATCGCCGCCGGGCGGACACGCGGTCGCTGGCCGGCTGTCGGCACTTTCGGCGCACGGTGACAGCACCCAGGCTCGTCACTCGCCATCGCACCCCGCGGACGCGTTGCAACTGACATCTCCGTCCGACATGCACACCGGGGCAGGCCGGTTCGCGGCCGCGACAACGCCGGGCCTACGCGCCGCAGCGGATCAGTTCCAGCTCGCACAGGCCGTCGGCGAGCGGCTCGGGACCGGCGGGGCGTTGCTCGTCGTGCTCGACGATGTACATCGCGCCGATGGTGAGACGCTGCAGGTGCTGCGGCATGTCGCCGTCGCCCTGGCGGGACGTTCCGTGCTCATCGTCGCCACGTTCCGCACCGGGGAGGACCATCCGCAGCTCGGGGCCGCCCGCGCCGCGCTGGCTGGGCCGCGGTCGATGGAGCTGCTGCTCGGCGGGCTCGGGGCAGACGCGGCGGCACGGGTGCTGGCCGGGCATCTCGGTGCGCCGGTCGATGCCGAGGTCGCGGCGGTCGTGCACGAGCGCACCGGCGGGAACCCGCTGTTCCTGGCGGAGACGGCACGGTTGATCTCCGCGGAGGGAGCGGGCAGCGCCGTACGCGCGATTCCGGCCGGGATCGGGCACGTACTGCGGCGACGGCTGGCTCGGCTGCCGGCGGCGGCGCAGACGGTACTGCGGCATGCCTCGATCCTCGGGCGCGACGTCGACATCGACGTGCTGGCGGAGGCGTTCACCGAGGACGAGGACGCCGTGCTCGACGGCCTCGAGGCCGGGGTGCTGGCCGGGCTGCTGGAGGAGCCCGCACCCGGCCGGGTACGGTTCGGTCACGCACTGCTACGGGATGTGCTGTACGACGACATGCCGCAGCTTCGTCGCCGACGGTTGCATGAGCGCGTACTGAACGTGCTGGAGCGGACCAATCCCGGCGACGTCGCGGCGCTCGGCCACCACGCGCTCGCCGCGGCGACCCCGGCTTCGGCGGTGCGCGCCGCCCGGCACGGGTCGGCGGCGGCGCGGCAGGCGGCGGCGTACTTCGCGCATCGCGAGGCGGCGCAGTTGTACGCGGCGGCGCTGGACGCGCTCGGGCTGCAACGGCCAGGATCGGGCGACCAGGGCGCCGACACGGCCTCACTGCGCCTGGATCTGCTGTGCGGGCTGACGTCCGCGCGTGCGAACTCCGGTGATGCGATCGGGGCCCGCACGGTGCGATGGGACGCGGTGCTGGCGGCGGCCGCGGTGGCGGGCATCGAACCCCGCGGCGTCGTCGGTCTGACCGCCGGGAGCGGCGCCGCGAATCCGGGCGGCGGGCTCGGTGGAGCTGGAGATCTGAGTGCCAGTCGCGGTGGGGCCGGGGATCTGGGCGCCCGACTCGGTGGGGCTGGGCTCAGCGGGGCTGGGCTCGGTGGAGCCGGGCTCGGTGGAGCCGGGCTCGGTGGAGCCGGGCTCGGTGGAGCCGGGCTCGGTGGAGCCGGGCTCGGTGGAGCCGGGCTCGGTGGAGCCGGGCTCGGTGGAGCCGGGCTCGGTGGAGCCGGGCTCGGTGGAGCCGGGCTCGGTGGAGCCGGGCTCGGTGGAGCCGGGCTCGGTGGGGCCGGGCTCGGTGGGGCTGGGGATCTGGGCGCCGGGCGCGGCGGGGGTCATCGGCGTGCACGGGCCGGGAGCGAAGCCGATTTTCCGGCCGCTGGGCCGGCTGCCGCGGAGGCGGCCGCGCAGCGGTGGAACAGCGGCGGTGACCTGGATGTGCACGCACGGTCATCGGCCAACCTCGCCGGGTCGCAGTCGTTCGTCCAGGCGTTGGCCGCGGTTGCGGACGTCGAACCGCTCGCTCGTGCGCTCGCGGCGTTCGACGCGCCCGTCGCGTGGTCGATTCGCATCGCCCGGGCCATCGACCGGCCGCTCGTCGAGCTGCTCGAGCGGACCCTTGCCCGCGACGACCTTCCCGCCGGGCTGCGGGCGCGAATGCTCGTGACGCTGGTGTACGAGCTCGAGGGCGACGAGGTCGAGCGGTGTGCCGAGGCCAGCGCGGAGGCGTTGCGCATCGCCAGGAGCGAGGGTGACGCTCTGGTGCTGTGTCAGGCACTGAACGCACGGTACTTCGCGGTGCTCAATCCGCAGCGGCGGCACGAACTCCCCGCGGTCGGGGCGGAACTGCTCGCGGTCGCCGAGCAGGCGGGGCTGCTCGGGTTCCAGGCGCAGGCGCATCACGTGCTGTACCAGGCGGCGCTGGAGCGCAACGATCTGCGACTCGCGCAGGAGCACCTCGATCGCGCGCTCGAGAAGTCGACCGCCGGCCAGCTGGGCGTGACACTCTCCGTGATGGCGATCCTCGGTGCGATCCGGGCCGTGCTCGCCGGTGACCACGCGACCGCGGAGCGGATCTACACCGAGCTCGGGGAGCGGATCGAGGCGGCCGGGCAGCCGAACGCGTACCTGGTCAGCATCATCGGCGTCTTCTTCGTCCGGCTGACGCAAGGGCTCGGGCACACGTACCTGCCTGTGCTCGAGCCGCTACGGACGCTGTCGACCGCGGAGTCCGAGGCTGGGGAGTTCCTCGCCCGCGCGTATGTCGACGCCGGGCGGCTCGACGAGGCACGGGCGGTGTGGAGGCCGGACACGCCGGTGCGGGAGGACTACTACTGGCTGGCCATGATGGGGCTGCGCGGGGAGAACGCGGCCGCGCTCGGTGACCTCGCTGTGGCCGCTGATTGCTACGCACAGTTGCTGCCGTGGGCCGGGCAGTTCGTGGGTCTGGCCAGCGGGACGGTGCCGGGGCCGCCGGTCGACCTCGTGCTCGGCAAACTCGCGGTCGCGCTCGGCCGGCCCGCCGATGCGCACTTCGAGGCCGCGAAGGAGCTGGCGGCTCGCACCGGCGCGACGCCCTGGATGTGACGGCCCCGGTTGTGACGCCCCGGTTGTGACGCGCCGGTTGTGACGTTCTGCATGTGACGGATTGGACGTGACGCGGACGAACATGTTCGGAGCGCCGGTTCGTGGCCGCCCCGAGCGCGTTTGCCACGCTCCCCGCATACGAGGCGTGGCCATGCCCTGACGCGGCGCCCCGCGTGCCCGGCTCTCGTGCGACTCGCCGGTCGATGCTCGGAAGGTGATGACCGGCTGGCGCGGCCTTCACGTGGCCAAGCCATCGTCAACCGCAGATGCTTCAGCGGCCTTGTTGCGGCCACGCCGACGTCAGCCGCAGATCGTCCAGCGGCCCTCATGCGGCCACGCCGACCGTCAACCACAGCTCGTCCAGCGGCCCTCATGCGGCCACGCCGACCGTCAAACGCAGATCGTCCGGCGCGGCCCTCGTGCGGGCACGAGGTCGTCAACCGCAGCTCGGCTTCTCGCGACTGAGTGCCGCCCGATCGCGCTGACAAGCGATCCGAAGGCCGACGACCGGCTTTGGGCCGGTCGTCCCGACGGCTGCCGATGCCGGCCGCTGTGGAGAATGCCCCGGAGCTCGTTGGCTTTCCCCCGGTCGGCGGCCGGACGGTGACAGTCGTGTGGCGCGGATGGTGCGGCTGCGAAGGCGTCAGCCGAAGATCGCCTTCTCGCGGCGGAGGAAGCCGGGGCGGACGGTCGCCAGGATCAGGCGCAGGACCGGGCCGGCCTCGCGGAGGAGCTCAGCGAGTTCCTCGGCGGTGGCGTAGCGCTCGATGCGCGGCAGCTCGAAGCCGATCTTGCCGCCCTTGCGGACGCCCGCCTCGACTCGCTGCCACTGCTCGCCGGAGACGTAGCGGCGGATGACGGGGAAGATCGTGCGCTCCTCGTCCTCGATGTGCTCGTCCAGGAGGTCACGCAGCGTGGCCAGCGAGTCCGCGAGCCTGGCGGCGGTGTCGCGGTCACCAGGTGTGGCGGCGAGGGCAGCGGACTGTGTGCGGATGCGGTCGAGCAGCGGGTCGAGCTGGGCGTGGTCGTCGGTGAGCTCGGCGAGGTCGATCTCGGCGCCGGCGGTGGCCTGCAGCACCGGCCACAGGATGTCGTCCTCGGCCTGGTGATGGTGGTGGATGCCGGTGCAGAGCGTGGTCAGGTACTGGTGGATGGCCTTGGCGCGAGCGGGAGTCGCGGGAACCCGGCCCTCCGCGATACCGCGCGTGACGTCGGCGAAACGGCGGGCGTCGCCCCGCATCGAGCGGTGGTTGATGGTGATGCCGAGGAGATTGGGCGCGGATTGCTTCATGCCGTACAGCAGACGGCCCGACGGTTGGCGATCACTTAATGGCGGCTTGGTGGGTGTCCCGCGCGCTCGACAAGTGCGGGCTGGGGCGGTGGGCTTCAGGACTGCGAGCGGGCGGGTTCGGCTGGACTTCGCGCGTTTCGGCGCATCGAATGCGCGAGAGCAGCGGTCAGTTCAGCGCGACGTGCGCCGAACCAGCGGTCAGCTCGACTTGGCCTGCGCAAACCAGCGGCCGTTCGGCGCGACGTGCACAAAGAGACGTGCGCAAAGCAGGGGTCAGTTCAGCACGACGTGCGCAAAACCAACGGCCGGTTCGGGGGCACGTGTGCGAGTCCAGCGCCGAGTTCGGCACGACCTGCGCAAAAGTGGGGTCAGTTCGGCGCGAGTTACGCAAAGCGCGGCCAATCCGGCCCGTGGTGCGCGTGTGAGTCGTGGTCAGCGCGATTCGCCTCGCGCATAAGCGGTGATCAGCGTGGCGTGAGCTGCGGCCGAAGCGGCGGTCAGCGTGACTCGACGATTCGCTTCAGGGCTTCCAGGTCGGCCAATACCAGGGCGCTGTCACGGGCGAAGTCCGCGTCGGACATGTCGGGCTGGCGGCGCAGCGTGAAGGTGAGCTCGCTGCCGTCGTCGTGCGGGACCACCCGGAGCGGGTTGCGGAAGACCTCGCCGGACGGGAGGTGGACGTCGTGGTCGAGCACGCCGAACGGGTTGTCCGCCGCGAACGTCAGCTCGATGCGGCTGTCGCCCGACACCGCGAACCAGCGCTCGCCCTCGCGCTCGACGGCGCTGCACAGGCCCGGCGCCCACTCCGGCAGGTGAGCCGGATTCTTGGCGTATTCGTAGACCTCGCCGGGAGCGCGACCGATGTGGACGCTGATGTGTTTCGACTCGCTCGCCACCAGCCCATCCTGCCACGATCGAGTCGGTAACTCCCGACTGCGGCTCGGATTGGTTACCGTTGATGCGTGACGACGCCGGTGCAGTTCACGCAGGAATTCTGGAACAACCCCCATCCCGTGTACGCGCAGTTGCGGCAGGAAGCGCCCGTGCACCCGGTGACGTTGCCGAACGGGTTCGAGGTCTGGCTCGTTACGCGGTACACGGACTGCAAGGCGGCGCTGACCGACCCGCGGCTGTCGAAGCGCCAAGGGGCCGGGGACAACGCGCGGCAGCTCAGGGCGTCGACGAGTACGCCGCTGACCAAGCATCTGCTCGCGTACGATCCGCCCGATCACACCCGGTTGCGGCGGCTGGTGTCGAAGGCCTTCACGGCTCGGCGCATCGAGGAGTTGCGGCCTCGCGTCGGAGAGTTGAGCGCGGCGCTGATCGAGGCACTCCGGGGCCGGGACGGCGCGGAGCTGGTCGAGGATTACGCGGTACACCTGCCGATTCAGGTCATCTGCGAACTGCTCGGGGTGCCGATCGAGGATCAGGCCGACTTCCGGCGGTGGACCTCGGTGCTGGTCTCGGCGTCGGCCGGCGGGCCGGGTGTGCCCGAGGCTGCGGCCGCGTTCCTCGGATACATCCTGGGGCTCATCGAGCGTAAGCGGGCGGCTCCGGCGGGTGACCTGCTCAGTGCGCTGATCGCGACCCGGGACGAGGGTGACCGCCTCAACGAGGACGAGCTCACGTCGATGGCGTTCCTGCTGCTGCTCGCGGGGCACGAGACGACGATGAACCTGATCAGCAACGGGATGTACACGCTGCTGACGCATCCTGAGGCGCACCGGCGGCTACGGGAGGATCCCTCGCTCGTGCCGGCGGCGGTGGAGGAGTTCCTGCGGCTGGAGAGCCCCGTCGAGACGGCTACGACACGGACCGCTACGGAGCCGGTCACGTATGGTGGCGTCACGATTCCGGCCGGGGCGATGGTGGCGATCTCACTCCTTGCCGCGGATCGTGACCCAGAGCGATTCCGAGAGCCGGGCGCGTTCGTGCTCGACCGTGGGGACAACCAGCATCTGGCGTTCGGGCACGGGATTCACTACTGCCTCGGAGCGCCGCTCGCTCGGTTGGAGGCGCAGATCGCGTTCACGGATCTGCTCGCGGCGTTCCCGGGGATGCGGCTCGCGGTGGCGCCCCAGGAGGTGGTGTGGCGGACGGGCATTCTCATCCACGGTCCGGCCGCGCTGCCGGTGACGCTCTGAGTAATCGCGGCGGGGCTCTGCGGTGCGTGCGGGCAGCCGTCCCGGCGTTGCAGTGGGGCCTGCACGAGCAGTGAGGGCCGCAGTGCCGTCCAGCCTCGCAGTGCGGCTCGCGCATCGCCGGGCTGGCACGAGCCGGCCGTCTGGGCCGGGACCGCCGCCGATGGCGAACGGCCCGGCCGGCCGTGACGGCCAGGGCGGGGACGGATAGCGGGAGAGCCTGAGCCCGAGAACGGTGGCGACGGGCCAGGCCGATGGGCGGCTTGCGCTCAGTCAGTCGAGCGTCGGCGTCGGTGATTGCCGCTGCGGCGGGAACGGTGGCGATGGGCTAGGCCGATGGCGGCTTGCACTCAGCCGGTGGAGCGTCGGCGTCGGTGATTGCCGCTGCGGCGGGAACGGTAGCGATGGGCTAGGCCGATGGCGGCTTGCGCTCAGTCAGTCGAGCGTCGGCGTCGGTGATCGCCGCTGCGGCAGAAACGAGGCGACCGGCCAGGCCGATGGGGACGGGAGCCGACCGGGCCGATGGCGGCGGGAACTGGCGGGTCAGTCCTCCGGCATGTGGCCGCTGGCGCCCAGGAGCAACGCGGCCAGGCCCAGCACGGCCACGATCAGGGCGGCCAGCTTGGTGAAGCGGCCGGTCGGGTCGGCCACCGTGACGTTGAACCAGCCGCGGGGGTCTTTGCGAACGCGTACCGTATCGCCGACCTTCGGCTCGGTGTCGAGGAACCGCAGGCGGCCAAGGTTCTCGCCCGTTGTACGGTCCGCGACCTGGTAGGCCGGGAAGCGCTTCTCGGACACGCTGCTCACGGCTCGCACGACCTGCTTGACCTGCGCGTCGGTGGGGACGCCCTCGCGGGACATGTAGACGGGCAGGACGAGTACGGTGCCCAGGACCGAGGCGGCGATCAAGGCCAGGAGCATCACGACGCGGTTGCCGGCCGAGTGGTCGGGGGCGCCGACGCGGTAGAGCAGGTATCCGGGCACGGCTGCGAACAGCGACAGGAACAGGCCGGCCGCGAGCAGCTTGAAGCTCGGGCCGCCGGCCAGGATCCCGGCGATGATGACGAACGCCGTCGTCACGACCAGAGCGACGAGCGTGCGCCAGATGCCCTTGAGCAACGCGCGCCACGGATAGTGCCTCACGAGTGAGCACCGTAGGCGATCTCCGGGCGCGGCGCTGCCCCCGGGTTGGCCGCACGTGTTCGAGCTGGCCAAACTCCGGGGGCTACGCGTCAGATCGTGCCGGCTACTCGCTGTACCGCGGCCGAATAGTCGGGAACCGAGGACATCGCGGCGGCCAGGCGCAGGAACGGCAGGGCCTCGCGCGGACGGCTCTGCCGCTCCAGGGTGCGGCCCAGCAGGTGGCACGCGTAGTGGTCGCTCGGGTCGCGGTCGACCAGCGCGCGCAGGTGCGTCTCGGCGCGGTTGAGCTGCGCGGACGCGAAGTAGGCGCGGGCCAGCCACAGCCGCACCTCGGCGTTGCCCGGCTCCTCGTCCAGCACGGTGGAGAGGATCTTGGCGGCCTCGATGGGGTCACCGGCGTCGAAGTAGAGGACTCCCCTGCGGTACTCGGCGATCATGTCGTTCATGGCACCGTCAACGCACGGGAGGTACGAAACCTTCCTCAATGGGCTTTGAGCCACCCGATCAGGTCATCGAGCACGCGGTCCTGCTCGGGCTCGTTGTACACCTCGTGGTGCAGGCCCTCGTAAATGTGCAGCGTCAGGTCGTCCGCGCCCGCGCGCTCGGCGATCAGGCGGCTCGACTCGGCGTCGACCAGCCCGTCCTCGGAGCCGTGCAGCACGAGCGTGGGCAGCGTCAGTTCGGGCAGGCGGCGCTGGAAGACGGCCATCTGCGTGAGCATCGCGCCACCGAGGCCGGCCGGGACCTTGCCGTGGTGCACGAGCGGGTCCGCGTCGTACTTCGCGACCACCGCCGGGTCCTTCGAGATCAGCTTCGAGGGCAGCGTCTGCACCGGCGCGCCGGGCGCGACACGGCCGAGCACCTTCGCGACCGCGATGGCGGGCTTCGGAATGCCCTTGCCCGGCAGTACGGGCGTGCCGGACAGCACCAGCCCGCGCAGGTCAGCCTGGTGGTCCAGCGCGTACGCGAGCGCGATCATGGCGCCCATGCTGTGCCCGATCAGGAACGGCACCTGCCCGGGATGACGGCCCCGCACCTCGTTGAAGAGCACATGCAGATCCCGTGTGTACTCGCTGATGCTGCGCGCCAGCAGCCGCTTGCCCTCGGAGCGTCCGTGCCCACGGTGATCGGGCGCGTACACGGCGAGTCCGATGTCCCCGAGCCGCTCCACGACGTGGTCGTACCGGCGTGCGTGCTCCCCCATCCCGTGGGCGAGCACCACGACTCCGGTCGCGCCGGCGTCGGGCAGCCACGCGTCGTACACGATCCGGACGCCGCCACCGCCGGTGAGGGCGAGTTCATCGCGCTGCATGGCAGCATGGTCCGCCGCTCGTGCGCGCATCGCAAGCACGCGGCGCGATATGTCGTGGCCAACTGGTCACCGTGCGCTTGGTCCACGCCTGGCGTCTTGGCTCGTACCCGTCATCACCGTGAGTTGCCGGGTCGCCGCGCCGTGGGGCTCCTTCGCCCGGGCAGGCTGGACGCGGGCAGCCCACTCACGTCGCCGGCTGCAGATGTCGCCCGCCGCTTGCGCGTCGCTGCTTGCGCGTCGCTGCTTGCGCGCCGCTGCTTGCGCGCCGCTGCTTGGGCGCCGCCGCTTGGGCGCCGCCGCTTGGGCGCCGCCGCTTGGGCGCCGCCGCCTGCCGGCTCACGGGCGTCACGACTGGCAACCGACGCGGCCCTTGACCGACACGGCCCCGCGGGCGTCACAGCCCGCAGGCGTCACAGCCCGCAGCCGACGCGACTCTCAAGCCGACGCGGCTCGCGGGCGTCACGACTCGCGGCGTCGCGACTCGCGGGCCTCACGACTCGCGGGCTGGGGCCGAGCAAGGCGGCGTCGGTTGTGCACCGCCGATCGCGTCATGGCCGGTTGGCGGCAACGACCGGCGACGGCCCGCATGCTGCCGGCCACCCGCGCGCCGGTGACCATTTGCACAACACGGGCCGCGCCGCAGTCGCTGCGGCCGGGCTCCCTTGCCACAAAGACGGCCGGCCACTGGTCGCACCCGGCAACGGCCGCTCCAGGACGGGCCGCAAATCGGGTGACATGGCCATAACCTAACGTGACCGAAGCGCGGCTTCACTGCGCGGCGACGGGCGCGTGAGTCCGGAGTGACTCGAGCACTACTCTGCGCGCTCGGTGGCGGAGCGCTCAATGCAGAACTCGTTGCCCTCAGGATCAGCGACCGTGACCCAGCCGGTACCGTCTGGACGTCTGAAATCGTCGACTTGAGAGGCGCCCAGGGCAAGCACGCGCTCCACCTCCTCGTCGCGGCTCGCGTCCAGCGGCTGCACATCGAAGTGGATGCGGTTCTTCACGCTCTTGGGCTCGGGGACGCGAATGAACAGCAGGCCGGCAGAGCCGTCCGGGGCGAGGATGAGCGCCTGATCATGCGTGGGCAGATTGGGATCGTTCGGAGCTTCTTGATAGCCGGTGACCGCGCTCCAGAAGAGGGACAAGCGGTACGGATCGGCGCAGTCGATCGTGATGTGCCTAATGCGGACGGTCATTGCGTCAAGGTATATGTGACAACGGTGTTGCCGCCGAAGGGAGCCGAAGGTTGCTGACAGCTGGCCCGGCGTGGACGGCCTCGGCCGACAGCCCGCAGACGCCCGCACCGCTGCTGAGCGGCGCCGAAGAGGTACTCGTCCTGACCGGCTCGGCGGATCTCGACTTCGCCGAAGCCTGCCTGCGGCACGCGCGAGCGGCCGGCGCCCGGACCACCGTGCTGTTCGACGCGCGCGCAGGGGCCACGGTGGGTGACGGAGTGGCGGCGGTACGCGAGGTGCTGCCCGTCCCCGTGGTGTGCCGCTCCGGGGGCACCTTCCGTGCGCGGATCATCATCGCGGTGTCACCGAGCGCGGCCACCGTGTCGATCGGCTCCGGCGACGCCACGGCCGGTGGCTGGGGGCGCGATGCGGAGGTGTGGACGCATCTGGTGGCGGACGGCGCGACGGTACCGACGCTGATCACGGATCTCGCGGACTGGCTGCGGCGCCTGCCCGGCCTGCTGTGGATCGAGCCCGTCGGGGTGGAGCGCCTCGAGGCGGTCGCGGCGCTGCTCACGGCCCGGCCGCACGCCGCCGAGGCCGACGAGCCGCTGCTGCTCACCAACGACCAGGTGCCGATCGTGGAGCAGCTGCCGTTCGCGGCGGGCGCGGACCGGCTCGGCATCGCGGCGAACGCGTTCGACCCGGCCGGGCGCGCGTTCGGCGAGATCGCCCGCGCGGTGCGCGCGTTGCAGGTGCGCCTGCTGGTGCCGTCCGGGGTGCGCTGCGACACGGCGGGGCTGACCGGCGCGCTGGACGAGGTCGGCGGTTTCGACGAGACCGGCGAGGTGCTGGTGCAGACGTCGGCGGATCGGCGGTACCGCGGCGCCGGGGTTGTCGAGTGGTGGACCGGCGACAGCGGCGTGCTCGTCACCGGTGGCCTGGAGTGCACGCCGGAGTCCCTGCTGGTGACGGCGGCCGAACCGGGTGGCAACTGCGAGCTCGCGCTGCTGCTGGAGGTGACCGAGTCCCTGCTGGACGGGCAGGAGACGCGCGATGTCACCCTCAGTGACGCTTCGCTTGCCGTTCGCCCACCCGAACCGGTCCCGCCTGCCGCGACCCGCGTGCTCGCGCTGCGTGTGCACGCCGATCGGGTCGAGGCGAGCCTGGTCGCGGCCGGCTCGACGGCGCCCGACGGGCTGGTGGTCACCGTGGGTGAGACGTCGGTGAAGCTGCCGTGGACGGGGGCGGAGGGGCGGCTGCACACGTACGTGGCGGAGGGCGCGCGGCTCGCCGGCCGGTCGGCGCAGGTCCGGGCCGCGGACGGCACGCAGCTCGGGACCGCCGTGGTCAGCGATGTCGCCGTGGCCGTGACCCGCTACACGCACCCGTCGCCGCTGGAGATGCGGGACCTGGCGAACGTGTTCGGCGACGCCGCGGACCTCGAGGCGCTCTTCGCGGCGGTCGCGCAGCTCGCCTCCGGCCGCACGCCGCGTCACGGCGTGCCCGCGGCCGAGCGCCGAGCCGCCGAGGAGGAGCGACTGCGCGCCATCGTCGGCCCCGCGCTGCTCGACTTCGCGTTCGGGCGGGCGGCCGTCGACGCCGCCGACGAACTCGCGATCGCGGTCATGGGCATGGACTCCGGGCAGATCGAGCGCCTGCGCCAGCAGGTGCTGCGGCTCGGCGGGGCCGCCGCCGGCTGGCCGTTGCCGCCGCGGCTGGCCGCGTTCCGGATCGTGCTCGTGCTCGCTGCGGCCGGGCTGTGGCCCGCGCCGCAGGACTGGACGCCGCTCGTGGCGGCCGGCCTGGACTCGCTCATCGCCGCCGACGACGAGGCGTTCGCGGGCGAGCAGGCGGCGCTCGCGACGGTGGGCATCGCAGCGGTACATCACGGTCACCTACTGTCACCGCTCGGCGGATTCGAGGAGCTGCGCGCGCAGGTGCGGCTCGACTCCGACCCGCCGGCCGAGCTCGTCGCGCGCTACGCCGTCGGCCTCGCGGGCGACGTGCTCGGCACCGAGTTCAGCGCGGAGGGGATCGCCGCCGACGCCGGGGAGCTGCTCGTGCGCTCCGCGTTCGATGACGCGGTCGATGCGATTCCGGAGTCGGTCGGTACCGTCCAGCGCTCCGACGCGGGCGGCGTGCTCGTGGACACGTCGAAGGACCCGCGGCGTACCGCGCTGCTCGTGCTCGACCTCCTGCGCGACTTCCCCGACACGCACGTGACGGTCCGTGGCGCTGCCGGCACCGAGACGCACGGCTGGTGGAACGGTCGCCGGCTCGTGCTGCTGCAGCCGTTCGGCGGGCGGTGGCGGGGGTCGCTGTGGCCGGGGCTGATGACGGGTATTGCCACGTACGCGAAGGGGGCGTCGCAGCTGCCGACCGCGGCTCGCACCTGGATCACCGAGGTCGCCGAGATGGGCGAGGAGTAGCCGCGGGCCGGCACTCTCGCTCTCGCACGCCGGCGGCTGGATTGGCGAATTACTGAATTACTGATTACTTGCAATCACCCGACGCCAATTCGGGCCTCGACTCCGCTCAGTGACGGCTGCGGCTCGCGGTCTACGGATCGGCGGGATCGGGCGGTGCCGCCGGAACGACGTTGCACAGCGCGGCGAGCGGCTCCGCAGCGTTCGCGGCGGTGCGCGAATACTCAGCATCCGTCGCGAGCAGCCCCGTCGGCGTTCTTGGCGAGCAGCTCCGCAGCGTTCGCGCCGGTGCGCGAACCCTCAGCATCCGTCGCGAGCAGCCCCGTCGGCGCCCATGGCGCCACGTCGGCCACCGGACCGCAATCTCGCCCAACCAGCGCGGACGGCAGCGTGATACTCACCGCGAACAGCCACAGCCCGCCCTCGGCGCCCGTGCGGCCGTGAGCACTGGCGGCAACGGGCATGGCCGGCTGCGGCAGATAGCGGCCACAAGCGGCGCGACGGCCATGGCAGACGGCGCCGTAACAAAACGGCAGTCGTAGCGGAACGACAGCCACGGCGAAGGGTAGCCACGGCGAAGGCGGTCGCTTCCCGGCAGCCGACATCGAGGGGTCCCGTGCACTGTCGGTAACCGTCGGAGACGCGGCCGCGGCCGGTTCGTGGGAATCGCAGCTGTTGCGGGGTCCGGCCTTCGGTGACATCAGCTCCACAGAGATGCCCGGCGCGCGCGGAGGGCACGGCTGCTCTCAGGGAATCCGGAGGTCTTGCGCCTGCCGTCCTGTATCGCACGATCGCCACAAGCGGGTACGCTTCGGCACCATGTCAGGGCAGAAGCCCGGTTTTCCGCAGCGCTCGGCGCTCATGCACGTTGTCGACCGGGAGTACGGCGGCAATCTCGTGCAGGGCCGCTACAAGCTGACCCGCTTCCACGCGTTCCCGATCAAGGTGCGCCGGCCGCCCCGTGGCAGCATCGTGGGAGAACAGAAGTGCGGGGCGTGCGGCGAGAAGTTGCCGCTCGCCGTCGCCAGCGTTGGGCGGCGCATGCTGGTCCGGGCGGCTGCGGCGGGCATCGCGGTCGCGGCGCTTGCCGCGTTCATCGCCACGGTGGTGTATTTCGTCAATGCGCCTGTCCGTGACGAGTCCGTCCCCTCGAGTTTGGAGGGGCCGCCGGGCTGGCTGCTGTTCCTGGGCACGATCGGTGCCCCGCTCGTGCTCATCGTCGCGTGGTCGTTCTTCGTGACGTATGACGGGGTGCGGATCAAGGGTAGGTCCCGCCGTCAGCATGTGGTTTCCGCGAAGGCACGGCACGTCAACGCGGCCCGGCAGGCGAAGCGCAGCACTGACGGTTAGGTGTCGAGCGCGGACAGTGCAGGCGAGGCCGGCAATGCAGTGAGTCGGCGACTGCATCAAGCGCTCGGGCATGGGATACGCGGCCGGACGGGAACCGGAGGCCGCAGAGGCCCGAGGAGACCGCCCGGCCGAAGGGTGCCCGGAGGCCCGAGGGAACCCGCCCGACGGGAGGGAGCCCGCCGGGCGCGGACGCCGAAGAACCACCCGCCGGACGGGACCCGGCGGCTGAGTGCGCCGCCGGGCCACCTAAGAACGTCCGGCCACCTGGGCCCTGCCGCCAAGTACGCTGCCGGGCCGCGTCAGAACGACCGCCCGTGACCCAGCGGCCAAGTACGCCGCTAGGTCACGGCCGGCGACGGACGCCGTACCAGGTGAGTACGCCTCGCTCAGAAGCCCCGAGCCAGCCGGTAGTACGCCGCGTTCCACCGGACCTCCTTGGCGAACTGCCGCGGCGTAGTGTCGCCGTCGATCACCAGCAGCTCGGTGCCGACCATCTCCGCGAGGTCGTGCAGCTCCTCCACCCCCACGGCCTGCGACAGCACCGTGTGGTGCGGGCCGCCCGCCGTCAGCCACGACTCCGCCGACGTCGCCAGGTCCGGGGCCGGCTTCCACACCGCACGGGCCACGGGCAGCTTCGGCAGCGGCGCCGAAGGCGGGACGACCTCGATCTCGTTGGCCACGAGGCGGAACCGTTCGCCCAGGTCGGCCAGGCCCAGCACGACCGCGGGGCCGGCGGCCGCGTCGAAGACGAGACGGACCGGGTCCTCACGGCCGCCGATGCCGAGCGGGTGGATCTCGCACGACGGGGTGTCGGCGGCGATCGACGGGCACACCTCGAGCATGTGCGCGCCGAGGATGACCTCGTTGCCGGGCGTGAGGTCGTACGTGTAGTCCTCCATGAACGAGGTCCCGCCGCCGGGGGCCATCGCCTTCAGCGTGCGCACGAGCACGGAGGTCTTCCAGTCGCCCTCGCCGCCGAAGCCGTAGCCGTCGGCCATCAGGCGCTGCACGGCCAGGCCCGGCAGCTGCCGCAGGCCGCCGAGGTCCTCGAAGTTCGTCGTAAAGGCCTTGTACCCGCCGGCCTCCAGGAACGCGCGCAGGCCGAGCTCGATGCGGGCGGCGTAGCGCAGCGCGTCCGCGCGGTCGCCGAGCAGGGCGGCGGCGACGCGGTAGGTGTCGGCGTACTCCTTCACGAGCCGGTCGACGTCGGCGTCCAGGGTGGCCTCGACCGCCGCGACGAGGTCGTTGACGCCGTAGGTGTTCACGGAGACACCGAAGCGCAGCTGGGCCTCGACCTTGTCGCCCTCGGTCACGGCCACGTCGCGCATGTTGTCGCCGAAGCGGACGAGCTTGAGCGAGCGCATCTCGGCGTAGCCGGCCGCGGCCCGGGCCCAGGCCCCGATGCGCTGGGCCACGCGCGGGTCGGACACGTGCCCGGCCACGGTCTTGCGGGCGACGCCGAGGCGGGACTGGATGTACCCGAACTCGCGGTCGCCGTGCGCGGCCTGGTTGAGGTTCATGAAGTCCATGTCGATGTCGGCCCAGGGCAGCGCGACGTTGGCCTGGGTGTGCAGGTGCAGCAGCGGGGTGCGCAGCGCGTCGAGGCCGGCGATCCACATCTTCGCCGGGGAGAACGTGTGCATCCACGCGACGACGCCGACCACGTTCGGGTCGGAGCCGGCCTCCAGGCACACCCGCAGGATGTCGCCGGCCGAGGTGAGCACCGGCTTCCACACCACCCGCGGGCCGATGGCCGGCGACTCGTCTAGGGCCGCGGCGATCTGGCGCGACTGCGACGCCACCTGCTCCAGGGTCTCCGGTCCGTAGAGGCCCTGGCTGCCGGTGAGGAACCAAATCTCGTGCGTCATCGTGCGCCTTTCTGGCCGTATACGTTCTGGTAGCGGTCGTACAGGGAGTCCACGGCCTGCGCGGGCAGCCGCTCGACCTCCCCGAGCTGCCGGGCGAAGTGCATGGTGCGGGCCACGTCCTCGCACATGACGGCCGCCTTGACGGCGGCCTTGGCGGTCTTGCCGATGGTGAACGGCCCGTGCTGGCGCATCAGGACCGCCGGCGAGCGGTGTCCCTGCAGGGTCTCGACGATGCCGCGGCCGATGGCGTCGGAGCCGATGAGCGCGAAGGGCCCGACGGGGATGTCGCCGCCGAACTCGTCGCCCATCGCGGTGATGGAGCACGGGATCGGCTCACCGCGGGCGGCCCAGGCGGTCGCGTAGGGGCTGTGGGTGTGGACCACTCCCCCGACCTCGGGCATGTTGCGGTAGACGTACGCGTGCGCCTCGGTGTCCGACGACGGCGCGTGCTCGCCCTCGACCAGCTTGCCCTTGAGGTCGCACACGACCATGGTGGCCGGGGTCAGCTCGTCGTAGGAGACGCCGGAGGGCTTGATGACGAGCAGGTCCTCCCCCGGCACGCGGGCCGAGACGTTGCCCGCGGTCCAGGTCACCAGGCCCCAGCGGGTGAGCTCGGCGTGCAGGGCGCACACCTGCGCCCGCAGCGCGTCGACCGTGCTCACCGGGCGACCTCTTCCCGCAGCGTCCGCAGCCGGTGCAGCACGTCGTTGGTTCCCCTTCCGAAGTAGTCGTGCAGAGCCAGGTACTCGGCGTAGAGCCGGTCGTAGACGTCGGCGGCGGCCTCGTCGGGCACGTACGCGTCCCGCTCGACCTTGCCCATCGCCTCGGCCGCGGCCCGGATGTCCGGGTACACGCCCGCGGCGACGGCGGCGTGCATGGCGGAGCCGAGCGCCGGGCCCTGCTCCGAGGCGATGACGGAGATCGGCCGGCGCAGCACGTCGGAGTACACCTGCATGAGAAAACGGTTCTTGAGCAGCCCGCCGGCGGCGATGAACTCGGTCACCGGGACCCCGCCCGCGTCCAGCGCCATGACGATCGTGCGCGTGCCGAAGGCGGTGGCCTCGACCAGCGCCCGGTAGACGTCCTCGGGGCGGGTGTGCAGCGTCTGGCCGACGATGACCCCGGACAGGCCGTGGTCGACGAGGACCGAGCGGTTGCCGTTGTGCCAGTCGAGGGCCACGAGCCCGTGCTCGCCGGGGCGCTGGGCGGCGGCGCGGTCGGTGAGTTGCTCGTGGGTGAGCGAGCCGCCGAGGAGCGTCTCGACGTACCAGCCGAAAATGTCGCCGACCCCGGACTGGCCGGCCTCGTAGCCCCACAGGCCGGGGATGATGCCGTCCTGCACGACGCCGCACATGCCTGGCACGTCGGCGAGCCCGGCGCCGCTCATCACGTGGCAGGTCGAGGTGCCCATGATGGCGACCAGCTGGCCGGGCTCGACGGCCTTGGCGGCCGGCGCGGTCACGTGCGCGTCGACGTTGCCCACGGCGACGGCGATCCCGGCCGGCAGCCCGGTCCAGGCCGCGGCCTGCTCGGTGAGCGAGCCGGCCCGGCCGCCGATCGGGGCGAGCGGACCGTCCACCTTGGACACCCAGTCGCCGAACCCGGGGTGCAGCGCCTCGAGGAACGCCTTCGACGGGTAGGCGCCGTCCTGGTGGACGCCCTTGTACCCGGCCAGGCCCGCGTTGCGCGTCTCGACCCCGGCGAGCTGCCAGACGATCCAGTCCGTGGCCTCGATGAACCGCTCGGCGCGCGCGTAGATCTCCGGCGCCTCCTCCAGCGTCTGCAGCGCCTTGGCCAGCTGCCACTCCGAGGAGAGCTTGCCGCCGTAGCGGCCGATCCAGGGCTCGCCGCGCTCGTGCGCGAGCGCGTTGATGCGATCGGCCTGGCCCTGCGCCGCGTGGTGCTTCCACAGCTTCGGATAGGCGTGCCGCTCGTCGGGCAGCACCTCGCACAGCGGCGTGCCGTCGGCGAGCACGGGCAGGAAGGTGCACGCGGTGAAGTCGGTCGCGATGCCGACGACGTCGCCGGGGTCGATGCCGGCCGCGGCGACCGCCTGCGGCACGGCGGTGCGCAGCACGTCGACCCAGTCCGACGGCATCTGCAGTGCCCAATGTGGAGGGAGGTGGTCCCCGGTCGCCGGCAGCGTGCGCTCCATGGCGCCGTGGCGGTACTCGTGGACGGCCGTGGCGATCTCGGCTCCGTCGTCCGCCCGGACCACGAGGGCGCGTCCGGACAGGGTGCCGAAGTCGACGCCGACTACGTATTGGGTCATCTGGTTCTCCGCGCGCTCTGTTTCCTGGTCACCGTCCGCTGCAGCACGATGAAGACGAAGAGCAGCGCGCCGATGACGATCTTGGTCCACCAGGAGCTGAGGGTGCCCTGGAACGTGATGATGGTCTGGATGAGGCCGAGGACGCCGACGCCGAGCACCGTGCCGAGCACGAAGCCGGAGCCGCCGGTGAGCACCGTGCCGCCGATGACGACGGCCGCGATCGCGTCGAGCTCCATGCCCAGCGCGTTGAGGCCGTAGCCGGACGGGGTGTAGAAGGTGAGCAGCACGCCGCCGAGGGCGGAGCACAGCCCGCTGATGGTGTAGACGCCGATCCGGGTGCGCCCGACGGGCAGGCCCATGAGCAGCGCCGACTGCTGGTTGCCGCCGAGGGCGTAGACGTTGCGCCCGAAGCGGGTGTAGGCCAGCACGTAGGCGGCGACCGCGACCACCAGCGCGGAGACGACGACGCTCCAGCCGATGTGGAAGCCGCCGAAGCGCAGCTTGTCCGAGGCGATGGTGTTCCACCACTCGTTCGTGATGGGGATCGAGTCGGTGCTGATGACGTAGCAGGTGCCGCGGGCCAGGAACATGCCGGCCAGGGTCGCGATGAACGGCTGGATGTCGAAGAAGTGGATGATCGCGCCCATGCCGAGGCCGATGGTGGCGCCGACGGCGAGCACGACCAGGATCACGAGGCCGGGGTTGACGCCCTTCTCCAGCAGCGACGCGGCGATCATCGTGGTGAGGGCGACCACCGCGCCGACGGACAGGTCGATGCCGCCGGTGAGGATCACGAAGGTCATGCCGACCGCGACCACGAGCAGGAACGCGTTGTCGATGAAGACGTTCAGCACGATCTGGGTGTCGTCGAAGCCGTCGTAGCGCACTACGCCCGCGCCGTACATGACGCACAGCAGGATCGCCGTCGCCATCACCGGCTTGCGCAGCCAGTTGCCCGCGATCCGGGTGATCGAGCGTCCGGGGGTGTCCACAGTGGTCATGCGCGGACCTGCACCTTCTCGTCGGCCCGCGCCGCGACCGGGACCGAACGGCGGCGCCGGTACCCGGCCTTGAACACTGTGCGGAACTTCGCCGACTGCGCCAGGCACAGCACGATGACGACGATCGCCTTGAAAAGCAGCGTCACCTCGGGCGGCACGCCGATGGTGTAGATGGTGATGTCGAGGGTCTTGATGATGACGGCGCCGAGGACCGTGCCGGCGATGGAGAACCGGCCGCCGGACAGCGACGTGCCGCCGATGACCACGGCGAGGATGGCGTCGAGCTCGATGAGCAGGCCGGCGTTGTTGCCGTCGGCGCTGGACACGTTGGAGCTGATCATCAGCCCGGCGACGGCGGCGCAGACCGCGGCGAAGACGTACACGCCGAGGATCAGCCAGCGCGACTTGATGCCCGCCAGCCGGGACGCCTCGGCGTTGCCGCCGACCGCCTCCAGCAGCATGCCCAGCGCGGATCGGCGCACGAGCACGGCGGCCAGGGCGATGACCGCGGCGGCGATGAGCACGCACAGCGGCAGGGCGAGCCAGTAGCCGGCGCCGATCATCTTGTACGGCCCGCTGTTGACGGTGATGATCTGCCCGTCGGTGATGAGCTGGGCGAGGCCGCGCCCGGCGACCATGAGGATCAGGGTGGCGATGATCGGCTGGATGCCGATGGTCGCGACCAGGAACCCGTTCCACACCCCGAGCACCAGGGCGAGCGCGATGGCGACGCCGACCGCGCCGAGCACCCCCGCGACGCTGCCCTGGTCGCCGAGGTCGCTGATGCGCAGGCACGCGATGGCGCCGGCGATGGCCACGACGGCGCCGACGGACAGGTCGATGCCGCCGGTGGCGATGACGAGGGTCATGCCGAGCGCGACCAGGGCCAGCGGGCCGGAGGAGCGCAGGATGTCGATGAGGCTGCCGTACAGGTGCCCGCCCCGCAGCTCGACGTTGAAGAACGTGTGCGTGTGGATGACGTTCGTGACGAGCAGCACGACGAGCACGGCGAGCGGCCAGACGAAGCGCTTCATGCGGTACCACCTCCTCCTTCGGCGATGGCGGCCATCAGGCGGTCGGTGTCGACGTCGTCGGTGTTGGGCAGCTCCGCCACCACCTTCCGGTCGCGCAGGACCGCGATCTTGTGGCTCAGGCGGAGCACCTCCTCGAGCTCGGCCGAGATGAACAGCACCGCCATGCCCCCGTCGGAGAGCTCGGTGACCAGGCGCTGGATCTCGGTCTTGGCGCCGACGTCGATACCGCGGGTGGGCTCGTCGAGGATGAGCAGCCGCGGCTCGGTGATGAGCCAGCGGGCCAGCAGCACCTTCTGCTGGTTGCCGCCGCTGAGGTTCCGCACGGGCAGGTCGGGGTTGGCCGGGCGGATGTCGAGGGCCTTGACGTACTTGTCCACGAGCTCGTCCTTGCGCTGCCTGGACAGCGGGCGGGACCAGCCGCGCGCGGCCTGCAGGGCCAGGACGATGTTCTCGCGGACGGACAGCTCCTCGACCAGGCCCTCGGTGCGCCGGTTCTCCGAGCAGAACGCGATGTCGTGCTGCATGGCGGTGCGCGGCCCGTGCATGGCGACCGGCTTGCCGTCGATGGTGAGCGTGCCGCTGTCGGCCTTGTCGGCGCCGAAGAACAGCCGGGCGGCCTCGGTGCGCCCGGAGCCGAGCAGCCCGGCGAGCCCGACGACCTCTCCCTTGTGGACGGTCAGGCTGAAGGGCGCGATGGCCCCGGCCCGGCCCAGGTTCTCGGCCTCGACGACCGGCTCCGCGTTGTCCAGCCGGCGCTTGGGCTGGTCCTCGAGGCGCTCGAGGATGGCCAGATCCTTGCCGATCATGAGGCTGACGAGCTCGAGCTGGGGCAGGTCGGCCACGACGTGCTCGCCGACCAGCCGCCCGTTGCGCAGGATCGTCATCCGGTCGCAGATCTCGTAGACCTGGTCGAGGAAGTGCGACACGAACACGATCGCCATGCCCTGGCCCTTGAGCTGGCGCATGACGCGGAACAGCTGGTTGACCTCGCCGGCGTCGAGGCTGGAGGTGGGCTCGTCCAGCACGAGGACCTTGGCCTCGACGTCGATGGCGCGGGCGATGGCGACCATCTGCTGCACCGCGATCGAGTACTCGGACAGCGGCGCCGAGACGTCGATGTCGAGCTCGAGGCGGTGCAGCAGGTCGGTCGCCCGCCTGCGCATGGTGCCCCAGCGGATGTGGCCGAAGGTGCGGGGTTCCCGGCCGATGAAGATGTTCTCGGCGACCGAGAGGTTGGGGCAGAGGTTGACCTCCTGGTAGACCGTGCTGATGCCGGCCTGGGTGGCCTGCAGCGGCCCGGTGAAGCTCACCGGGGTGCCGTCGAGGACGATCTCGCCCGCGTCGTTGCTGTAGACGCCCGTGAGCACCTTGATCAGGGTGGACTTCCCGGCGCCGTTCTCGCCCATGAGGGCGTGGACCTCGCCTGGCAACAGGCGGAAGTCCACGTCCTGCAGGGCCATGACACCCGGGAACTGCTTGGTGATGCCGGTCATGGTCAGCATGGTTCAGTCAGCGCTCTTTTGCTCAGTACTTGCGGTCGGGGAGGGCGGCCTTGGCCTGCTCGGGCGTGAACTCGGTCTCCACCGTGAGGATGCGCGGCTCGACGGTCTCGCCGTTGACGACCTTCTTGGCGAGGTCCATGAGCTGAGGGCCGAGCAGCGGGGAGCACTCGACGATGTGGTTGATCTTCCCGGCGGCCAGGGCGGTCATGCCGTCCTTCACCGCGTCGACCGAGATGATCTTGATGTCGGTGCCGGGCTTCTTGCCGGCCGCCTCGATCGCCTCGATGGCACCCAGGGCCATGTCGTCGTTGTGGGCGTACAGCACGTCGATCTTCGGGTTGGCCTTCAGGAAGGCCTCCATGACCTCCTTGCCCTTGGCCCGCGTGAAGTCACCGGTCTGCGACGCGATGATCTTCAAATTCGGGGCCGCCTTGATCGCGTCGGCGAAGCCCGCCTTGCGGTCGTTGGCCGGGGCCGAACCCGTCGTGCCCTGCAGCTCGACGATGTTCACCGGATCGGTCTTGCCCTGATACTCCTTGACCAGCCAGTCGCCGGCCTTCTTGCCCTCGACGACGAAGTCCGAGCCCAGGAACGTCTTGTACAGCGAGGTGTCCTTCGAGTCCACCGCGCGGTCGGTCAGGATGACCGGAATCTTCGCGTCCTTGGCCTCCTTGAGCACCGTGTCCCAGCCGGACTCCACGACCGGCGAGAACGCGATGACGTCGACCTTCTGCGCGATGTAGCTGCGGATGGCCTTGATCTGGTTCTCCTGCTTCTGCTGCGCGTCGGAGAACTTCAGATCGATGCCCGCGGCCGCGGCGGCTTCCTGGATCGACTTGGTGTTCGCCGTGCGCCACCCACTCTCGGCGCCGACCTGCGCGAAGCCCATCACGATCTTCTTGTCGCCCTTGGGCGCGGTGCCGCTGCCGGCATCGTCGCTCTTCTCCCCGCCGCACGCACCGAGCGCGCCGAGCAGGAGCACGCCGCCGACCACGGCAGCGGACCATCTCTTCAGCACTGCGTCTGTCCCTTCGGAGATAGCGTTAACGTTCACATCTACAGGCAGATGGCCACACGCCTGGGGTGTTCGGCGGTGACCTGAGCCCGCGTGCGGCCCGATTGCATTGGCCGTCGCGGTTGTATTTCGAGAGTGTTAGCGTTCTCATCCCGGGCGTCAAGTAGCGGCGGCCGAGATGTTGCCGGAAGGAGACACTCCGTGGCTGCAGCTGTCATCGGGCCGGACCGTGGTCGGCCCGGCCCCGTCGCGCACTCTCACCTGGGGCCGGAGGTGGATGCGGTGGAGGCGCCGTTGCGCAAGGTCGGCATGCGTGACGTGGCCCGGCTGGCGGGCGTGTCGCATCAGACCGTGTCGCGGGTCCTGAACGACCTGCCGAATGTGAGCGCGTCGACGCGGGAGCGGGTGCTGGACGCCGTGCGGGTGCTCAACTACCGCCGCAACCTGGCCGCGCGCACGCTGGTCACGTCCCGCTCACGCACCATCGGCCTGATCGGCTTCGAGACGACCCTGGCTGGCCCGGCATCGATGATCTACGGCATCGAGAAGGCCGCGCGCGAGGCCGGGTACTACGTGAGCATCGCGACGGTCCGCTCGCTGGAGCGCCATGCGGTGCTCGACGCGGTCGAGCAGCTGTGCGCGCAGGCGGTCGAGGGGATCATCGCGATCGCGCCGAAGAACTCCGTCGCCGACGCGTTGACGCAGGTGCCGGTGGGGACGCCGGCGGTGGGGGTGGGCGGCGCGGACGACGGGTTCGTGCCGATGCTGCGCGTGGACAACGTGCGCGGGGCGTGCATGGCCACGAGCCATCTGCTCGATCTCGGGCACGCGACCGTGCATCACGTGCCGGGGCCGGCGGACTGGCCCGAGGCGCGGGATCGCATCGACGGGTGGCGCCAGACCCTGCACGCGGCGGGGGCGCCGGTGCCGCCGATCGAGGCGGGCGACTGGAGCGCGCGGTCCGGCTACCTCCGGGGGCAGCACCTGGCCGCGGACGCCCGGGTGACCGCGGTGTTCTGCGGGAACGATCACATCGCGCTGGGGGTGCTGCGCGCGTTCCACGAGGCCGGGCGGCCCGTGCCGGCCCGGGTCAGCGTCGTCGGGTTCGACGACACGCCCGAGTCCGGGTTCTTCCTGCCGCCGTTGACCACGATCCACCAGGACTTCGCGGAGCTGGGGCGGCGCAGCGTCGAGCTGCTCGTGGCCCAGCTGGCCGGGGCGGCGGTCGCGGACCCCGGGGCCGTGCACCTTTCACCACATCTCGTCGTGCGGGCCTCGGCCAACGCGGCGCCGTGAGTGAGACGATGGCGCAATCCCGGCTCCGGTGGCGTTCCGCTTGATTCACCGTACACCATGCGACCTAACCGATCTCGGCCGGCAACACGGTGCGCGAGCGCCCGGTTACCGTCCGGGCCGCGGGGGCGCCGTGCTGGCTCGGACGATCAGGGTCGGGGCCACGCGCGGGTCCGGGGACGGGCGGTCCGGGCCCTCCGGCAGGTCGGCCTCGATCACGCGCAGCAGCTCGGCGATGCAGCGCCGGCCCACCTCGTCGAAGTCCTGGCGGATCGTGGTCAGCGGCGGGGAGAGGAACTCGGCCTCCGGAATGTCGTCGAAGCCCACGATGCTCACGTCGTCGGGGACGCGGATCCCGCGCTCGTGGAACGCCCGCATCAGGCCCAGCGCCATCTGGTCGTTGCCGGCGAAGACCGCGGTCACGTCGTCGCGGGAGGCGAGCTCCAGGCCCGCGGCATACCCGGACCGCGCGCTCCAGTCGCCCGTCATCAGCGGCGGCGCGGGCAGGCCCGCCTCCTCGAGGGTCGTGCGCCAGCCCTCGATGCGGCCGTGGGTCTCGAGCCAGTCCCGCGGGCCGGACAGGTGCCAGACCTTCTCGTGGCCGAGTTCGAGCAGGTGCCGCACGGCCATCCGGGCCCCGGTCACCTGGTCCACGGAGATCGCCGGCACCTCGCCGCCGACCGCGGACTCCACGGCGACGGCGGCCATGCCCAGCGGCATGTTGTGCAGGGCGGCGGCCGCGGCGGTCTGCGGCGCGATGACCACGACCCCGGCCACCGACTGGTCGGCGAGCGCGTTGAGCGCGGACACCATGCCGGTGTGGTCGACGCGCTCGAGGGTCACGATGCTGACGCCGTAGCCGGCGGCCCGCGCGGCGTGCTCGATGCCGAGCAGGGTCGAGGCGGGCCCGTAGAGGATGGTGTCGAACGAGACGACACCGACGACCCGGGAGCGGCGCCCGGCCAGGCCGCGGGCCATCGCGTTCGGGCGGTAGTTGAGCTGCCGCACGGCCTCGAGCACCCGTTCCCGGGTGGCCGGACTGACGCTCGGATGGTCGTTGAGGACGCGCGACACCGTCTGATGTGAGACGCCCGCGAGCCGCGCTACGTCGTTCATCACGGCGGCCCGGTTGTGGCTGGTTGCGCGCATGTCCCTCCCCCGATGTTGATGTTAGCGCTGCCACGATATGCCCGTGCGACACGGTCGGCGTGGTGCCGGTCACGGGTCTGCCCGTTCGGTTGATGCGACCCCGCCGCGGCACACACCACCCGCCGGAACGCCACGAAAACCAACACGCGACCGGTAACGCTCCCAGCTCCGAAAACTTTTCGCGCGTGTAAGGTTCATCGATGCCTCAGGCATCGACGCTGAGCTGCGTACATCGATCCTTGACAATCGCGTAACGCGCTGCCAGGGTCCCGAAAAGGTTTTCGACAGGAAGGGGCTACCCATGCGACTGCGCAGACTCGCGGTCGTCGCCGGGGCGATGGCACTGCTCGTCGGCACGCCCGTCGTCGCGCACGCGGCGCCGGGGCAGAGCGACAACCTCGCCCGGTCGGCGACGGCGACGGCGTCGTACACCTCCCCCTGGGAGAGCGTCGCCGCGGTCAACGACGGCATCGACCCGAGCACGTCCAACGACACCGTGAACCGCCGCTGGGGCACCTGGCCCAACACGGGCGAGCAGTGGGTGCTGCTGACCTGGTCCGGCACGCAGACCCTGCGCTCGGCCGACGTCTACTTCTTCGACGACAACGGCGGCGTCCGCGTCCCGGCCTCGTGGCGCCTGCAGTACTGGACCGGCTCCGCCTACGCCGACGTGCCCGGCGCCAGCGGCTACCCGGCCGCGGCGAACCAGTACAACGCCGTGAACTTCGCCCAGATCAGCACCAGCCGCCTGCGCGTGGTGCTGCAGAGCGGGGCCGCGTCCGTGGGCCTGCTCGAGGTGCGCGCCTACGCCTCGGCGATCGGCACGGGCAACCCCGGCAACCCGTCGGGCTGGAACCCGCCGGCGAACCTCGTGCAGCCCCTGAGCGAGGTGTGGACGCATCAGGAGCAGACCTACAACAACCTGTACGGCTTCCGGAACTACGCGTGGGACCAGATCTTCGCCACCGGCGGCACGGGCATCAACTACTGCGTGCGCTGGGACTCGAGCGCAACCGTGAGCGCCGCGCTGCGCGACCGCATCCAGGCGACCCTGCAGCGGCAGTTCAAGAAGTGGATCGACGTGATGGCGGGCCACAACGGCTGGCCGTACCAGCAGGTGCCCGTCAAGGTCGTCGGCTGGGCCGTGCGCGACCGGGCCCAGCTGCAGTGGACGGACAGCTCGGTCGACATCTACGTCAACAACATCCGGGAGAACGCGCCCCAGTGCGGCGAGCCGTGCGGCCGCTTCTTCAACCAGAGCGGCAACTACCCGAACTGCCCGGGCGGCGCGTCGCACCACTACGACATGTCGCTGTGGCTCACGTCGGGCTTCGGCGGCGGCGCGGGCGGCGACTGGGGCCAGCGCATCGGCAGCGAGTACTACGTCGGCGCCCTCGACGCCGACAACGTCCACATCCTGCAGCACGAGATGGGCCACAGCTTCGGCCTGGACGACTTCTACGACTGGACGCCGACGGGCCAGTGCTGCTTCCTCATGAAGGCGGGGTCGGCCACGCAGATCACCGACTTCGACGCGTGGATGCTGCGCGACTGGTGGCGCCACTTGAAGAACCGCTGGGGGTACTGATCCGCCCGGGGGCACGTTCCCTAGTGGACCGTGCCCCCGTCCGCGGCGAGGTGCGACGCCAGCTCCCGCAGGACCGCGTGCCACTGGTCGAGCGGCTGGCGGGGCAGGATGTCGTCCCACATCACCAGGCAGGAGCCGCGCAGCTGGGTCAGGCCCTCGGGCCGGGCGACGAACCACCAGTGCAGGTGCCGCGCCCCGTCGCCGACCTTCATGATGTGCACCCGGGCGACGCCGCCGAGGGCGTGGATGGCCCGCTCGATGCGCTGCTGCAGCGGGACCAGCTCGGCGGCGAGAGCGGCGGGCAGTTCGGTGAAGTCGTAGTGCTCGCGCGGGCAGAGCAGGACCACGACCGGGACGGCGCTGGGCTCGGCGGTGCGGCGCAGCAGCCAGCGCTCGTCCGACCAGATCGTCTGGGCGTCGGGCTCCCGGCAGATGAAGCAGTCCCCGGGGCCGTCCTCGCCGTTGCGCGGCGGCTCGGGCACGACCGGCGGGTCGAGGGTCTTGACCCGCAAATCCCCCTCGAACGGGAAGATCTCCCAGCCGGGCATGCCGCCGTCGAACGGCACGGGCGGCTCACCGACGGGCAGGTGCGCGAGAAATCGATCGGCCATGCCCGAGATCATGCCACCGTGCGGAACCCCGCGTTGCCCATGGACGAGTCGGGCGTGTTCGAGGAGCGGGCGGCGTTGCGGTACCGGTTGCAGTAGGAGTCGTGGCACAGGTAGGAGCCGCCGCGCAGCACCCGGGCCGTGCCCTGCTCGGGTCCCCGCGGGTCGTGGCGCGGGCAGCGGGCGTAGTAGCCGGGGTCGAACCAGTCGGCGCACCACTCCCACACGTTGCCGACCGGCTGCCACAGCCCGTAGGCGTTCGGGGCGTAGGTGCGCACCGGGGCCGTGGCCGCGAAGCCGTCCTCGGCGGTGTTCACCGACGGAAACGTGCCCTGCCAGATGTTGCACCGGCCCGCGTCGGCGGTGTCGCCCCACGGATAGCGCAGCCCGGCCAGGCCGCCGCGGGCCGCGCACTCCCACTCGGCCTCGCTCGGCAGCCGGCGCCCGGTCCACGCGCAGTAGGCCCGGGCGTCGTTCCAGGACACGTGCACGACTGGGTGGTCCTCGGCCCCCTCCACCGTGGACAACGGGCCGAACGGGTGCGCCCAGTCGGCCCCGCGCACGCCCAGCCACCACGGCGTCTGCGGCGGCCGGCCCAGCACGTCGTCCTCGCCGGCCGCGAGGAACAGGTGGAACACGGCCGAATAGCCGAACGTCTCGGCCTCCGTGCGGTAGCCGGTCGCGGCCGCGAACCGCGCGAAGTCGGCCACGGTCACCGCGGTCGCGTCGATGCTGAACGCGTCCAGCTCCACCGGGTGCACCGGGGTCTCGCCGTCGGGCCGCACGCCGTCGCCGTGCGCGTCGCCCATCGCGAACGTCTGCGCCGGGACGAGCACCTGCTCGATCCCGTGCGCCCCGCCGCCGGGCACCGCGGCCGGCACCGACTCGCGGCCGGGCTCGGTCGGCGGGCAGCACGACGACGACATCGTCACACCCCCGCGGGCCGCGGCTGGCTCGGGTGCGGGGCGTCGCCGAGGCGGGCCTGCTCGCGCCACATCGCCGCGGTCAGCTCCTCGCGCACCGCCCGGTAGGCGGGGTCGTGGTAGACGTTGTTCGTCTCCGAAGGGTCGGCGACGAGGTCGTACAGCTCCCACTCCGGCGGATAGGTGAACGCCCCGGTGCCGGGCAGCCCGAGCCCGTCGTTGTAGAAGTAGATGAGCTTGTGCGTGGCGGTGCGGTAGCCGTAGTGCGCGGGGGCCTTGTGGAACACGTCGTCGTGCTCCCAGTAGCGGTAGTACATCCCGCTCGCCGGGGGCGCCGCCGGGGTGCCGAGCAGGTCCGGCCAGAAGCTGCGGCCCTGCATCCGCGGGTGGTGCCCGACGCCGGCCGCGTCAAGGATCGTCTGCGCCCAGTCCACGTTGGTCACGATGTCGCCGAAGACCCCGCCGGCGGCCAGGCGGCGCGGGTAGGACAGCACCAGCGGCATCCGCAGGGACTCCTCGTACATGAACCGCTTGTCGAACCAGCCGTGCTCGCCCAGGAAGAAGCCCTGGTCGGAGGCGTACATGAGCAGCGTGTCGGCGAACCGCCCGCGCTCGCGCAGCCAGTCGACGACCCGGCCGACGTTGGCGTCCACCGACGCGACGCAGGCGAGATAGTCCGCCATGAAGCGTTGGTACTTCCACAGCGCCTCGTCCTCGTAGGACAGCCCGGGCGGCGGGTCGGTCTTGAGGTCCTCGCGGCTGAGGTGCTCGGCGATGCGCATCGCGGCCCGCCGCGCCGACGACGAGCGCGTGGCGTAGTCGTCGAAGAAGGTCGCCGGCACCGCCACCGGGTCCGCGGCGACCTCGCCCGGCGGCTCCCAGGGGCGGTGCGGGGCCTTGTGGTAGATGAGCACGCACACGGGTCCGTCCACCGTGGACATCCAGTCCAGCGCCAGGTCGGTGACGATGTCGGTGGCGTAGCCCTCGACGGTGCGCAGCCCGTCGCGGGACAGCAGCCGCGGGTTGTGGTACTCCCCCTGCTCGATGAACACGTCCCAGTAGTCGAAGTGCTCGGGGTCGTGGCCCGGCCCGTCGCCCATGTGCCACTTGCCGACCATCGCGGTGCGGTAGCCCGCCTCCTTGAGCAGCCGCACGAACGTCGGCTGGCTCGCGTCGATCGGGGTCACGAGCGTGGTGACCCCGTTGACGTGGCTGTAGGTGCCGGTGAGGATCGACGCCCGGCTCGGCGAGCACAGCGCGTTGGTGGCGAAGCAGTGCTCGAAGCGCCAGCCGAGCCGGGCGATCTCGTCGATGCGCGGGGTGGTGTTGACGACCGAGCCGTACGCGCCGATCGCGTGCGCGGCGTGGTCGTCGGTGAGGATCATGACGATGTCGGGCCGCACGTCAGTTCCCGGCGTAGGTGGACTCGTCCAGCCCGCTCAGCGTCGGGTCGTAGTTCAGGTCGCCGACGTCGTACATCGAGGCCATCCAGTGGTGGAAGTTGTCGCCGCGGTCGCGCAGCAGCGAGTACAGCCGCCGCAGCAGGGCCGAGCGCAGCGCCGCGTGCTCGGACAGCTCGTAGACGTTGAGCAGCTCGTCCGGGTCCAGCTGCAGGTCGTAGAGCTCGTTGGTCGAGTCCGGGTTCACCACCAGCTTGTAGCGGTCGGTGCGCAGCATCCGCTGCGGATACGGGAAGTGGTGCCCGTGGAACTCGGCGACCACGTCGGGCTGCCACTGCGGCTCCTCGCCGCGCACCAGCGGCAGCAGGGAGCGGGAGTCGACCGGCTCGTCGGCGGGGATCCCGGCCAGCTGCATGATGGTCGCGGTGCAGTCGGTGAGGCTGACGAACTCGCGGCGCACCTGGCCGGCCGGGGCGCCCGGGACCCGGATGATGCCCGGGGTGCGGTAGATGTCCTCGTACATCGCCGGGCCCTTGTCGTGCAGGCGATGGGCGCCGGTGAACTCGCCGTGGTCGCAGGTGAAGAACACCGAGGTGTCGTCGGTGAGCCCGAGCTCGGCCAGGGCCGCGAGGACCCGGCCGAGCTGCTCGTCGATGAGCGTGACGTAGCCCCAGTAGACGGCGATGAGCTTGCGGGTCACCTCGATCGGCATGGTGTCGAACGTCCAGTGGGCGCTGTAGTTGCGCTGCACCGGCGGCTTGCCGTGGAACGTCTCGGCGACCGAGCGCGGCAGCTCCACTGTGGACGGGTCGACCATGTCGAAGTAGGCGTCGGGAACGATGTAGGGCAGGTGCGGGCCGAAGAAGTGCAGCGCGAGGAAGAACGGGGCGCCCTGCTCGGCGTACGACCGCAGCATGTCGATCGTTCTCGTGGCCAGGTAGTGCTCGAAGGTGGCCTCGACCGGCTGGTGCAGCCGCGCGGCGAGCAGGTTCCCCGGCTGGCCGTTGGGCAGGGTGCCGCGGATGCGGTTGCTGATCTCGTAGGGCGGCAGTCCCCGCTCGGCGAGGTAGGCGAGGTAGTCCGGGTGATCGACGGGGTTGTGCCAGCCCGGCAGGTGTACGCCGTCCAGGCCGTAGTCCGCGGGCGTCTTCTCGGTGCCGGCGTGCCATTTGCCGACGAGCCCGCAGTTGTACCCGCGCGAGCGCAGCGCCTGCGGGAACGTCCACGTGCCGTCGGGCAGGTCCTCGGAGTAGCCGACGTTGCGCTCCTGGTTGGCCAGCAGCTTGTGACGGAACGGGGCCTGCCCGGTGAGCAGGCTCGCCCGCGCCGGGGTGCAGATGGCGGTCGGGGTGTACCACCGGTCGAACCGGGTCCCGGTCCGGGCGAGCTCGTCCAGCACCGGGGTCCGCGCGAGCGGGTTGCCGTAGGCGCCGAGCGTGTCCACCCGGTGCTGGTCGGTCATGAGGAACAGGATGTTGCGGGGGGAACTCACTTCGCGGCCGTCCACTGCTCGCCCAGGTAGTACGTCTTCGGGTCGGCCTTCTCCTTGAGCTTGCCGGCGCCGACGAAGAAGTCGCCCATCCCGGTGAGCCACTTCGCGACGGTGCCGTCCGCGGTCTGCTGGTCCAGCTCCTGCGTGCTCATCGCCTTGCTCAGGGCCGCGTCGGCCTTCACCGCGTCGGCGGGCTGCTTGGTGAGCTCGGCGACGGCCGCCACGGCCTCGTCCGGGTGCTGCACCCGGTAGTCGGTGGCCTCGCGCAGCACCTGGATCACCTTCTTGAGCACGTCGGGCTTGTCGGTGACGGCCTTGTTCCCGGCGATGTACGCGTTGGGGAACTGCACCTTGTCCTTGAACGTGTCGTCGTCGGCCAGCTCGACCAGGTTCGGCACGGTCTTCTTGATGGCGGAGATCGCCGGGTACCAGAAGCCGGCCCCGTCGATCTGCTTGGAGGCGAACGCGGAGGTGAGGGTGGCCGCGTCCATCGGGGTGCGCTGGATGTCCTTGTTCGTCATGCCCGCGGCCTGCAGGGCGAGGGTGAGGATCATGTCGCCGGAGGTGCCCTCGGGCACGCCGACCTTCTTGCCGCGCAGCTGCTCCATGGACGTGATGCCGGGCTGGGCGATGACCCGGTCGGCGCCGCCGAGGGTGTTGATCGCGATGATCTTCGCCTGGCCGGACGCCGGGAGCCAGAAGGCTCCGGGGCCGATGTACCCGAAGTCGAGGTCGCCGGTCTGCATCGCCTGGATCTGCACCGGGCCGGTGGTGAAGACCTTCAGCGTGGCGTCGAGGCCGTGCTTCTCCCAGAGCTTGAGCTTGTTGGCGATGGCGGGCAGGCTGCTGCCGTTGTAGTCGCCGATGTACCCGAAGGTGATCTTGGCGCTGCCGGCCGTGCTCTGATCGTCTTTTCCACACCCGGCCAAGGTGGCGACGGCGCTGCCGGCGAGCAGGCCCAGGAGTGCGCGGCGGGACGTCATGCTGGGGTTCCTTCCTGATGGTGTACCGCGCTCCACACGCGGTTGCGCAATGCGGTGAACTCCGCCCCGAGGCGGACGTCCTCGGTGCGCGGATAGGGCAGGTCCACGTCGATGATCTCGACGATCCGGCCCGGGTTGGCGGCCATGACCACGACGCGGTTGGCGAGGAACACGGCCTCGTCGACGTCGTGGGTGATGAACATGACGGTGCGCTGGTCCTGGCTCCACGTCTGCAGCAGCTGCTCCTGCAGCCGGACCCGGGTGAGGGAGTCCAGCGCGCCGAACGGCTCGTCCATGAGCAGGATCTGCGGGTCGACGGCGTAGGCGCGGGCGATGGCGCAGCGCTGCTTCATGCCGCCCGAGAGCGTCTTGGGCAGCGCGTCGGCGAACCGGCTGAGCCCGACGAGCTCGATGAAGTGCTCGGCCCGGGCCCGCCGCTGCGCCTTCGGCACGCCCGCGGTGCGCAGCCCGAACTCGACGTTCTTGCGCACGGTGAGCCAGGGGAAGAGCGCGAACTGCTGGAAGATGACGCCGCGGTCGGGACCGGGTCCGGTGACCACGTCCCCGCCGACCCGCGCCTCGCCGCTGGTCGGGTGCTCCAGCCCGGCGACGATGTTGAGCAGCGTGCTCTTGCCGCAGCCGGACGGCCCGACGATCGCGACGAACTCGCTGGCGCTGATGTCCAGCGAGACGTCGTCGAGCGCGGTGAACCGGCCGTCCTTGAGCGGGAAGATCTTGGCGACCCCGCGGATCGCGATGTCCTTGCTCATCGGCGCTCCTGCCAGGACGTGGCCCGCCGCTCCACCAGCAGCAGCACCCGGTCCATGAGCAGGCCGAGGATGCCGATGCAGATGAGCGCGGCGAAGATGGTGGGCCGGTCGACGTAGATCTGGGCGTTCTGCATCCGGTACCCGAGGCCCTCCTGCGCGGCGACCAGCTCCGCGGCGACGAGGGTGCCCCACGCCGAGCCGAGCCCGACGCGCATGCCGACGAGGATGTACGGCATGGAGGCCGGCACGACCACCCGGGCGAAGATGGTCCGGGTCGGCGCACCCAGCACCCGGGCCGCGTTGAGCAGGGTCCGGTCCACGTCGACGACGCCCTGGAAGGTCGCGATGACACAGGACAGGAACGCGGCCACGTAGATGACGAAGATCTTCGGCTCCTCGCCGATGCCCAGCAGCACCACGACGAGCGGGATCAGCGCCAGCGGCGGTACCGTGCGGAAGAACTGCACCCAGGGCTCGAACACGGCTCGGGCCACGGCGTACCAGCCCATGAGGAAGCCGACCGGGATCGCCACGGCACAGCCGAGCGCGAAGCCGATCAGCACCCGCTGCAGGCTGGCGAGGATGTCGGCCTCGAGGGTGCCGTCGGCGAAGAGCTCGCCCATGCGCCGGGCGACCTCCACCGGGGTCGGCACGTTCTCCGCCGTCACCGACCAGATCCACCAGACGCCGAGGCCGGCGAGGGCAGAGGCTATGTTCAGCGCGAGCAGCGCGGGTTTTCGCTTTTTGGGCGCGATCATCTGACTCCTTGCCGGCGGGGGGCGTTTGCCGCCTCAGCGGACGGGCTCGGGGTAGCCGTCCAATAACGGCGACTGGCGGAACAGGGCGGCGATGGCGCCGAGCGCGCCGTCGTCGTCGCCGAGGCGGGCGGCCCGGACCGCGGGCCGGGCGCCGCCGACGGGACACAGCTCGCCGGCGAGGATCTCCTCGACGCGGCGGACGAACGCGGGCGCGCTCTGCGGCAGGCGGCCGCCGATGACGACCTGGGCGGGGTCGAGCACGAGCGCGGCGGTGGCCACGACCCGCCCGACCGCGGCGGCGGCCTCGTCGAGCACGGCGGCGGCGACGGTATCGCCGCGGCCCAGGGCGGCCTCGAACTCCTCGATGGTGGCCACCGGGACGCCGCGGCGGGTGCAGCTGCGCAGGACCGCCGGGATGGACGCGACCGTCTCCAGGCAGCCCCGCTTGCCGCACCGGCACGGGTCGCCGCCGGGTTGCGCGGTGACGTGCCCGAACTCGCCGGCCACCCCGTCCGCGCCGGCGACGAGCCGCCCGCCGACGACGAGGCCGCCGCCGATGCCGTCGGAGAGGCGCACGTACAGCACGTCGTGCACGTCGGGCCCGTCGGTCATGGCCTCGGCCAGCCCGGCGAAGCGCGTGTTGTTGTCGACGACGACGGGCGCGGCGAACCGCTCCCCGAACGGCTGCGCGAGCCCGGGTGCCGCGGCCCGGGGGCCGGCCACGCCGACGCCGACGCCCTGCAGCGCCCGGAAGCTCACCCCGGTGCGGGCCGCGACCCGGTCGATGAGCGCGAACGCCGCGGCGAGGCGCTCCTCCCAGCTCGACTCGGCCGGGTAGGCGGCGTGCCCGGCCGCGATGATGTCGTGGGCGGCGTCGGCGACGGCGATGCGGACCCGGGTGTGGCCGAGGTCGACGCCGAGGAACTGCCCCGAGCTCGGGTCGAGCGTCAGCAGCTCCGCCGGGCGGCCGGAGCCGGCCCGCTTGGCCGCGTCGGTGTCGACGACGACCACGGCGCCCCGGGAGAGCAGGTCGCCGGTGATCTCCGACAGCGTGGTGCGGGACAGGCCGACCTTGGTGGCGATCTGGCCGCGGCTCAGGGCACCGTGCTCACGCAGCACGCGCAGGACGCGGGCCTCGTGCGTGCGCCTGACCAGCGCATGGACTCCCAGAACGGACACGCAGACACGGTAGGCACCGGCCAATTTTTCCGTCAACAGTCCGACAGAATCGTTCTCTGCTAATGAGATAGGTATTACAGGATTTGAGCCCGCTCCGCAAACACGGCGGCGGCCCCGCTCCCCCTGGTCGGGAGCGGGGCCGCCGTGGTGTCGCTACTTGTTCGAGGGCGCCGTCGCCGGGGTGGCCGCGTCGTTGGCGACCATCTCCGGATGGGCCGCGACGAACGGGCCGACGCTGTCGCTGCCGTAGGCCTTGAGCAGGTCCACCGCCGTCTGGTCGAGGACCTCGAAGGACTGCCCGTTGATGATCTCGGTCTTGAACTGCCCGTTGTTCGTGCGCAGGGTCATCATGCCGTCGGGGTTGATGCCCTTGAGCGTGAACATCCAGTCGGCGAGCGAGACGTCGTTGTTGTAGAACGACACCGCCTTGCCGACCGAGTTCAGCACCTCGTTGACCTTGATGGGGTTGGCCAGCACGCCGGCGCTCATCGCCTTCTTGGCCATGGCCTTGATGAACTGCTGCTGGTGGCGCTGGCGGCCGTAGTCGCCGTCGCCGTTGGCGAGCTTGTCGCGCTGGCGCACGTAGTCCAGCGCCTCCCACGCGGCGAAGTCCCGGCAGCCGACCTCGTAGATCATCGGGCGCATGTTGGGCTTCAGGCTCGTCGGGATGCCGTCGGCGTTGAAGTTGTACGGCACGCCCTCCGCCCCGGTCTTGGTGTTCCACCCGGTGTGGATCGACGTGACCTTCTCGTCCACGCACATGTAGACGCCGTCGAGGGCCTTCACCAGCCCCGAAAACCCGTCGAAGTTCACGATCGCGGCGCCGTTGAACTTCAGTCCCCCGCCGGCCATCGCGCTCACCGTCTCGGCCAGCAGCGCCAGCCCGCCGTCGCGCCCGCCGCCGTTCTGGTAGCCGAACTGGAACGCGGCATTGATCTTGTCGGTGCCGCCGTTGTACTTGGTCTTCTTGTTCGCCGGGATCGCCGCCTTGGTGTCCCGGGGAATCGACATCAGGTAGACCGCGTCGTGCGACGCCGGCACGTGGGCGACGATGATCGAGTCGGCCCGCGCCCCCATGTCCTCCTGGTTCACCCGCTCGTCGATGCCGACGAGGAGCAGGTTGATCGGCCCGTCGATGGTCGCGCCCGACGCTGCCTCACCGAGGCCGCCCTCATGGGTGATCTGGTCGCTGTAGTGATTCAGCAACAGATTGCCACCGACGAGGGAGCCTCCGCTGAGCAGCAGCAGGAATGCCCCTCCGACCAGGGACAACCGCGCCCACAACGGGTCTTTCTTCCCACGCTTCTTCGCCATACCACTCCCCGGCACCAGGTGTCCCTCGGCGGGCCACAATATCCCCCCGAAGTGTGCGACCGTGTTTCGTCCCTGAAGACGGATTCAGGACAGCGGTTGGTTGCAGTTTCAGCCGTTTCTCAGAATTCTGGCCGTTTCGCTCGTCGCCACCCTCGGTCGTGCGCCTTGTCTTCGCTGCTCAGCGCCGATCTCCTCCGCCGCCCACTCTTCCGCCCCTGGTAGCGCCGGGCCGAGGTCGGTTCACAGGTAGTACGCGGGCCGCCCCGGTCGGTTGCCCCCCTCGGCTTCGCCGCCGTTGCCGTAATGACCTGATGCAGTACGACGTCCGTCGTATTGACGTTCGGTGCCGACGTGAACAGCGCAATCTTGTGCTGCGGCGCGTTTTCCGGGAGTCGCCGGTGTCGTTGCCGCTCTGCGACGGCATCGGTCCACCGAATGATCTCCGTCACGGACGCGAGGCTCGTCGTGCTCGCGACTGCGTCGGTACCACCGGCGTGATACACAGTTTCTGCCGGTCACGTTGAAGGGGGACGAGTTGGGCGCGCTGCAGCGGTTCGAGAAGCGGCTGGAAGGCATGGTGGAGGGCACCTTCGCCAAGGTCTTCAAGGGCGTCGTCCACCCGGTCGAGATCCTCAACGCGATGCAGGGCGAGGCCAACGCCAACCAGACCCAGATGACGGGCGGGCGGATCCTCGTGCCCAACCGGTACCTGATCGCCCTCGCGCCCGCCGACCACACGCGGCTCGCACCGTTCGCGGCCGCCCTGGCGCAGGAGCTCGCGCAGTCGCAGGCCGAGTACGTCGGGGAGCAGGGCTGGGCCGTCTACGGCGACATCGTGGTCGAGATCACCCGCGGTGACGACCTCGACACCGGCCTGTTCCGGGTGAGCGCGCAGGTCTACACCGGCGGGGAGGTCGCTGCGGGTGAGGGCCACGGCGTACGCCTCGTGACCGAGGACGGCCAGAACTACCCGCTCGCGCAGGGCGCGACGATCATCGGCCGCGGCGAGCAGGCGTCGTTGCGCCTCGCCGACGTGGGCGCTTCGCGGCAGCACGCGCGCGTCGAGTACGACGGCAACCGCGCGGTGTTCACCGACCTCGGCTCGGCCAACGGCTCGATCGTCAACGGCCGCCGCGTGGACACGACCGTCATCCTGCACCCGGGCGACGAGATCGTCATCGGGACCACCCGGCTGTCGTTCCGGGTCTGACGCTGCCCACCAGCCGCGTCCGTTCGTGGATTCGAAGCTGCTCCGGCCCCGGCCGCAGTCGACAACGCCGACTCGAAGTCACCTTGACGCACACCTGCGGGCAGCAACCCGCCGAGCCCGGTCAGCAGGTGCGCAGGAGGCGCTCGAGGACGCGTTCGCCGAACTCGAGGCCGTCCACCGGCACGCGTTCGTCGATGCCGTGGAACAGCGCGGTGAAGTCCAGGCCGGGCGGCAGGCGCAGCGGGGCGAAGCCGAAGTGGCGGATGCCCAGGCGCTGGAAGGACTTGGCGTCGGTGCCGGCCGAGAGCATGTACGGCAGCAGACGCGCGCCCGGGTCCTCGGCCTCGATCGCGGCCGCCATGGCGTCGACGAGCCGGCCGTCGAACGTCGTCTCGACCGGGGGGCAGCAGGTCCCAGTCCATCTCGACGTCGGGGCCGAGGACCTCGGCCAGCTCCCGCTCGAACGCGCGCTCGCGGCCGGGCAGCATCCGGCCGTCCACCGTGGCCTCGGCGATCGACGGCACCACATTGGCCTTGTACCCGGCCTTCAGCATCGTCGTGTTCGCGGTGTCACGCAGCGTGGCCCCGATCATGCGGGACAGCGAGCCGAGGCGGCCGATCGCGGACTGTGGGTCGTCGGCGTCGAAGGGTACGCCGGTCAGGTCGCTCACCCCGGAGAGGAACTCCCGCACGGCCGGGTGCAGGACCGTCGGGAACTCGTGCGCCTCGAGGCGGGCCAGGGCGGTGGTCAGCTTCGCCACGGGGTTGTCCGCGTGCAGCATCGAGCCGTGCCCGGGCGTGCCGCGGACCTTGAGCCGCAGCCACATGACGCCCTTCTCCGCGGTCTCGACGAGGTAGGCGCGCACGTCGTCGCGGACGGTGTACGAGAAGCCGCCGACCTCGCTGATCGCCTCGGTGACACCGTCGAAGAGCTCGCGGTGCTGATCGACGAGAAAGCCCGCGCCCTGCCGCCCGCCCGCCTCCTCGTCGGCGACGAACGCGAACACGATGTCGCGGGGCGGTACCACATTGTCACGCTTGAACTTCCGCGCGACCGACAGCGCCATGGCCACCATGTGCTTCATGTCGATCGCGCCGCGTCCCCACAGGTAGCCGTCGCGGATCTCGCCGGCGAAGGGCGGCACGGACCACTCGGACGCGTCGGCCGGCACCACATCGAGGTGACCGTGCACGAGGAGCGCGCCACGCTCCGGGTCGGCGCCGGGCAGGCGCACGACGACGTTGCCGCGCTGGGGCGCCGGCTCCAGGTACACCGGCTGGAAACCGGCGTCGGCGAGGCGCTCGGCCACGAACTCCGCCGCGGCGCGCTCGTTCCCGCTGGCGCCGTCGTCGCTGGTGTTCGTGGTGTCGTACCGCACCAATGCCCGCGCCAGCTCCACGACCTCACTCATGATCACCACGGTAGTGGCGAAATATGAATTCACAGTGACCTGCCAGGTGTGTGGGATTGCGGTGCCAGCTCCGCCGTGCACGGTCGTCAGGACAGGTCCGACTTCTCCGCAGGAGTTACGCGCGATGAGCTCAGCCCACGACGACCAGGCTTCTTCGCCCGCCGCCGACCCGGCACCCGCTTCCGCTGCCGCTCCGGCACCGGATGCGACCCCGGCCGGACCGCAGTCGCCGCTCCCGCCCGCCGCCGGCCCGGCGTCCGCTTCCGGTGCCGCTCCGGCCGGACCGCAGGTGCCACTCCCACCCGCCACCGACCCCGCGATCGCTTCCGGTGCCGCTCCGGCACCGGGCGAGACCCCGACCGGACCGCAGGTGCCACTCCCACCCGCGACGACCCCGGCCTGGGCCGGGATGGACCCCGCACAGCCGTCCGCCTCACCGGCCCGCCCGGCGGCTCCCGCGCAGGCTGAGCCGACCGCCCTCAGTGGGGTCGCGCAACCGGGCGCCGCCACAACGACTCCCACCTGGGCCGAAGGGGCGGCGCAGGCCGAGCCGACCACCCCCAGCACGGCCGCGCAACCGGGCGCCCCCGCAACGACTGCCACCTGGGCCGAAGGGGCGGCGCAGGCCGAGCCGACCACCCCCAGCACGGCCGCGCAACCGGGCGCCCCCGCAACGACTGCCACCTGGGCCGAAGGGACGCCCGCGCAGCCCGTTTCCGGCCCGCCCGGCTACGGGGCGGCGCCGATCTGGGCCTCGGGTGCGCCGTCCGGCCCGGCGGCCGCCGCCGCGGGTTCCCCGGCCGCCCCGCAGCGTTCGTCGCGGCTCAAGCTGGGCATCGTGGCCGCCGTCTCCGCCGTCATCGTCATCGGCGGCGGGGTGGCCGTGGCGCAGGCCGCGAGTGACAGCAACGCCACGCAGAGCCAGGGCCCGGGCGGCGGTCGCGGACCCGGCGGCCAGGGCTTCCCCGGCGGCGGCCAGGGCTTCCCGGGTGGCCAGGGCAATCAGAACGGCCAGAACGGCCAGAACGCCCGGGGCAACCAGGGCGGCGGCTTCGGCGCACAGGGCGGCGGGTTCGGCCGTGGCGGGATGACCACGCTCGGTGGGGCGCTGCATGGGGACTTCGTGGTGAGGGGGAGCAACGGACAGTACGTCACGGAGCGCCTCCAGACGGGCACCGTCACGGCGGTGAGCGCCACCTCGATCACGGCCAAGAGCGAGGACGGCTACTCCTCAACGTTCGTGGTCGGCGACGCCACGAAGGTCAACAACGGCGCGTCCACGATCGCGGACGTGAAGGCCGGTTCCACCGTCACCGTGATCGGCACCGTCTCCGGGAATACCGCCACGGCCACAGAGGTCACGGACGTGAGCCTGCTGCGCCAGGGCAATGGCGGTAACGGTCAGCGTCCGGCGAGCCCTCGCCCCACCAAGACCACCTGACGCGCACCGCTCGGGCGGCCCGGCCCGATGGTGCCGTCGGCCCTGCGCGCGGTCGGGCCGGTGATGTCGTCGGGCCGCCTGTGGTCGGGTCCGATGGCCCCGCTGGCCCTGCCCGCGCTCAAGCCCGGCGATCTCGTCGGGCGGCCTGCGCGTCGGATCCGACGGTCCCACCGGCCCTGCCCGCGGTCGGGCCCGGTGATCTCGTCGGGCCGCCTGCGGGTCGGATCCGATGGTCCGTCGGGCCGCCCGCGGTCGGGCTATGGCCGGTGGCAGCATGGATGGTCCTGGCAGTCGCGGACCCTGCTGGGACCATCGTAGTGGGGACCACGACGGAGAAGCGGCCCGCGTCGGATTGCGGGATTACGGATTATTGGATTACCGGTAATCGTAAATGCGATAATTCGGCGGCGGTCACTGGGAGTGATACTGGCCCGCCCTCACCGCCCCGGGGCGTTGGGCCGCGGGACCCGGGCTCAGGGAGTCGCGAGGCTGGACGGGGACGGAAGGTCCGTGCGGTGCAATGGCAGATGCACCTCGAACCGGGCGCCCTCCCCCAGCGCGGTCTCCAGCGTGACACGGCCGCCGTGCGCCTGGACGATCGACGCCACGATCGCCAGGCCCAGACCCGAACCGCCGGCAGCCCGTGTGCGCGACGGGTCCGTGCGGTAGAACCGCTCGAAGACGCGTTCGGCGTCCTCCTGCGTCATGCCGGGGCCGTCGTCGCTGACCGCCAGCACCGCCTCCTCGTTACGCACGGCGACTGACACCGTGACTCCAGTTCCGGGCGGGGTGTGCGTGTACGCGTTGGCAAGGAGGTTGGTCAGGACCTGGCGGAGCTTGCCGTCTCGCCGAGTACGATCGGCGCCTCGACGTCCGACGTCTCCGAGACATCCGAGACGCGCAGGCGCACCGTGTGGGACGGGGCCGTGACCCGGGCGTCGAGGACCGCGTCGGTGGCCAGGCCCAGCAGGTCCACGGACTGCAGTTCGAGGGGGCGTTCCTGGTCCAGGCGGGCCAGCAACAGCAATTCCTCGACGAGCAGACCCATCCGTGCGGCGTGCTGCTCGATGCGTCCCAGGACCGCGGTCGCCGCCTCGTCCGAGCCGCCTCGCTGGCGGTACAGCTCGGCGAAGCCCCGGATTGCCGTCAGCGGTGTGCGCAGTTCGTGGGAGGCGTCGCCGACGAAGCGGCGCATGCGCAGCTCGGAGTCGCGCGCCTCGGCCTCGGAGGCGCGCTGGGCGGCGAACGCGTCCTCGAGGCGGCCGAGCATCGTGTTCAGGGCCGTGGACAGGCGGCCGACCTCGGTGTCCGGGTGCGCGACCGGGATGCGTGTGGACAGGGTGCCGGCCGCGATGCCGGAGGCGGTCTGCTCCACCTGGACGAGGCCGCGCAGGCTCGAGCGGATCAGGACCAGCGCGACGACAACGAGCACTACGAGGAGTGCGGCCGCGATCACGGACTCCAGCTTGACCAGGCGGTCGACGGTGGCGTCGACCTCGTTGAGGCTGACCGCGACCGTGATCTCACCGTCGGTACTGCGGACCGTCATGGCTCGCCATCCACTCCCGCCGCCGTCGGGGTCGGCGTCGAAGAGGCGGCCTACCGGGGTTGTTCCGGCGCTCGCGAGCCGGGGCCGGGCCTGGCCGGCGGGCGCGCCGTTGCGTTCGAAGAGGATCTGCGGCTTGCTGTTGTTCGGCGTGTACCGCACGTAGAACGCGTTCGCCAGCTCCGGCCCCCGGTTCGGGCCGCGCGGGGCCGCGTCCAGGAAACCGTTGCCCGCGATACGCATGGCGGTGAGCCTGGCCGTGTCGGTGACCTGGCCGTCGATGCGCTTCATGAGGTACTGGCGCAGGGCGAGGGTCGTGGCGACGCAGATGCCGGCCAGGGCGAGGGCGACCATGGCCAGCACCGCGGCAAGCAGCTTTGTCCGCAGGCTCCAACCGCCTGGTCCGCGCCTCATCACCCCATCGTGGAGGAAACGAGCCTCGGTACGCCGCGACTTGGCCAACCTCGCGGCGACCACCCAGCGATGGCGCACGTCGACGAGCAATCACCTCGCCGAGTTGCAAGGCGGCCGGGTTACGCTGCTGAACAGCACCGATGGGCCACGCGAGTGAGCATCGGGCCTCACAGCCGATAGTGAACGAGCCCGCAAGAGCGTGAGGCCACCCGCGAGGGTCAACGACCACAGGCCACGTGCGAGGCCGGTCACAAGCGCAGCCGGTGGCCACGTGCCAGGCCGGTCGCGGGCGCGGCCACGGGCCAGGTGCGAGGCCGGTCACATGCGCGGCTGGCGGCCACGTGTCAGGCCGGTCACGAGCGCGGTCGGCCACGTGCGAGGCCGGTCGCGGGCGCGGCTGCAGGCCACGTGCCGGGCCGGTCGCGGGCGCGACCGCGGGCACCGGGGGATCTGGTGGCCGCGGCCGCGCGGACGGGTCAAAGCAGGCGCGTCAGGACCGGCGCGTCAGGAGAGGAACGGGCGGGTCAAGTGAGGAAGCTGCCGTACGGGCCGGCCAGGATCGCGTTCTTCTGCGCCTGACTGAAGTGGGTGTTCGGGTAGTTGTAGAACGACGCCGACATCGGGGTGCCGTCCGTCGACGATGCGTCGGGCAGGCCGAAGCCGTGGCCGAGCTCGTGGACCATGCCGCCGTACCAGCGGTTCATCGGGCCGTTGATGCCCGCCGCGCCGTCGGCGTCGTGGCCGCTCAGGATGACCCAGCCTGGGCCGCCTCCGCCGCCGGACTTGCCCGCCTCCTCGGCGCTGATCTCGCCTACGCACAGCCAGCGACTGTCCTGGTTCGAGATGCCGAAGCGGCGCGTCAATTCGGCCTGCATGTTCTCGACCACGCACCAGTAGTGGTCGCTGGTGTTGCAGTTCGTGGTGATGTACCACTGCGCGTTGTGCTCGCCGTTGACCACCTCGACGACGGTGGTGTTGAGCGTGAAGGTCTTGCCCAGCTCCTGCTTGTAGTACCGCTGGGCCTCCCGCATCACGCTTGCGATGCCGTCGGGGTAGCGCTGGTCGAAGGCCACGTCGGTCGGCTTCAGCCAGAAGACCCGCACGGTCTTCAGCGCCGGGCCGGTGGAGCCGGTGCCGGTCGGCGTCGGCGAGGCGGATCGGGTGCTGCTCGGCGTCGGCGAGGCGGATCGGGTGCTGCTCGGCGACGGTGAAGCGGATCGGCTCGGGGACGCGCTCGTGGTGGGCTCGACGGTGCCGGTGCACGCGACGTTGTTGAGCCGGAAGGCGGTCGGCACCGCATTGGTGCCGTTCCAAGCGCCGTTGAAGCCGAACGATGTGCTCGCGCCCGTGGCCAGGGCGCCGTTGTACGACACGTTCGTGGCCGACACGGACGCGCCACTCTGGGTCACCGTGGCGTTCCAGGCCTGGGTGACCGTCTGGCCGTTGGCGAAGCTCCAGGTCAGCGTCCAGCCGTTGATCTGGTCGCCGAGGTTGGTGATCGCCACGCTGGCGCCGAAGCCGCCCTGCCACTGCGAGCTGATCGTGTACGACACGCGGCAGCCGGCGGTGGCGGCACTGGCCATCGTCGTGGCGACGGCCGTCCCGGCTGCGGCGAGTCCGACGGTGGCGGCGATCGCCACGAGGCTACGGATCTGATGACGGCGCAACGCTCATCTCCCTTCATTCGTGTATGCGGATAAGTCACTGTGTTGGCCGAAAACCTTTTCGGCGAGGTGGGGACGGCAATCCGAAAACACCGGGAGCGGGATCTGCGAAAGTTTCAAGCGCTCACTGAAGGTGTCCACCCGATCACCGCTCGCTGACGCCGGAACCTCGCGCGCGGCACGGCGCGGCACAGCAACGCAGCGCAACACGACGTAACGCAGCGGATGAGGGCGGCCGCGACGACGAGCGCACCCAGGACCATCGGACAACCGCCCGCACTCGGGTCGGGGGCGCCAGCAGGCGAGGTCCCGTGGACCAGCGCATACAGGACCGCTGGGTGTCACTGTCCATTCGCGGCCCGACGGTCGCTCAGGGTCGCGGCGGTCCAGTCAGCGTCGCGGCCGTCCGCTCAGGGTCGCGGCCGTCCACTCAAGGCCGCGGCCGTCCGCCAAGGGTCGTGGCGGTCCACTCAAGGTCGCGGCCGTCCACTCAAGGTCGCAGCGGTTCGCTCAGTTCCAGTTCGACGTCCGGGGACTACCAGAAATTGGGCGCAAGGTGCCCGGGCAAGACCGCGAAGCCATTACCCGACAGGTCGAGCTAGCCGCGCTCCGAGTTCCGCGCCAGCTCGATCGCCTCGTCCACCGCCAGGCTCACTCGGGCTTGCGGCCGACCGCGCCCAGGACCGAACGCTGCTCGTGCTCCGTGGGCTCCTCCGGGTCCGGGTGCCAGCTGGTGATCGGCACGACGCCGGGCTCGACCAGCTCCAGGCCGGCCAGAATGCCGGCCACCTGCTTCGGGTTGCGGGTCCGCACCGAGGTGGGCGTGCGGTCGTACAACTTCGTCACCTGCTCGTGCTCGTGCCCGAGATCGTCGACGGCGGTGAAGTGGGAGACGGCGACGTAGCTGCCGGGGACGAGCGCCTCGGTGAGCTCGCGCACCAGCTTCGGCGGGTCGTCCTCGTCGCTGAGGAAGTGCAGGACCGCGACCAGGAGCACCGCGACCGGGCGGTCGAAGTCGATCAGGGCACGGACCCGCTCGTGGCCGAGGATGCCCGCCGGGTGGCGCAGGTCGCCGCCGATGGCCGCGGCCTGCCGGTTGCCCGCGAGGATCGCCTGGCCGTGGGAGACGGCGACGTCGTCGACGTCGACGTACACCACTGTGGCGTCGGGGTCGATCGCCTGCACGACCTCGTGGACGTTGCCCCGCGTGGGGATGCCGGAGCCGATGTCGAGGAACTGCCGCACGCCCTGCGCCGCGAGCCAGCGCACCACGCGGCCCAGGTAGGCCCGGTTCGTGTGCGCGACCTGCAGGATGCCGGGCCAGGCCGAGATGAGCTGCTCGGCGAACTCCCGGTCGACGGCGAAGTTGTGGTAGCCGCCCAGTCCGTAGTCGTAAACCCGGGCGGCGTTGGGGACCGTGACATCGACGCCGTCGGGCGCCCATTCCGGCAGACTCACGCGATCAGCGTACCCGTCGTTGTAAATGTCACGGTCTTGTGGCGATCGGGATCCGGACTCCATGACGTGGCACGTTGTAATTACCGTTGGGCGGGTGACCGAGCCGTCCTTCACCGCGCCCGCCGCATCCCCGACTCCCCCGGCGCCGCCCGGCACACCCGTGTCCGGCTCGCCGATGTGGCCCGACTCGGCAGCGCCGCCGGTGTCAGCGCCCACGGCCGATGGGCCGATGCCGCCGAGCCCGATGGCGCCGCCAGTGTCCGCGGTGCCGGTTGCGCCCGCCCCGCAGGCCGCCGCCCGAGCCGACGCCGAGGCCGAGGGCAAGGCCCAGAGCAGGGCCGAGGCCAAGGCCGAGAACGTGGCCGAGGGCAAGGCCGAGAGCGTGGCCGAGGGCAAGGCCGAGAGCGTGGCCGAGAACACAACCGAGAACGTGGCCGAGAGCGTGGCCGTGGGCGAAGGGCTCAGCGACGCCGGCGCGCCGAAGGTCGAGGGGCCGCCGCCAGGGCTGTGGGCGAAGATGAAGGCGGACCCGGAGTACGCCCCCGAGCACCTCGCCCTCGAAGCCGTCACGCGGCTCGGCCCCAGAATGACCGTCGAACTGGTGAAGCTCAAAGGCCAGAATCCGGGCGCCCACGCGGACGCGCTCGCGGACATGATCATCTACCGGTACGTGAACCAGTCGCGGCTCTCCGGAGCGGTCGGCGGGGCCGTGCCGGTCGCGGGCACCCTGCTCGACGTCGGGGTGCTGGCCTGGACGCAGGCGCGGATGGTGCTGATGCTCGCGGCCAACTACGGCGTCGATCCCGCGCACCCCGACCGGGCCGTGGATCTCCTGGTGCTGCAGGGGATTCACAAGTACACACAGACGGCCCGCACCGCGCTCGCCGTCGCGCGGGGGCGGGAGAGCGTCGACGCCCTGCTGCCCGCCGACCGCCCCGAGATGCGCAAGGTGCTCATGCGGCTCGGGCTCAAGCTCGCGCAGATGGCGGGCGTGCGGGCGGTGAAGAAGATGGCGGCCAAGGTCATTCCGGGGCTCGGGATCATCCTCGGCGGCGTCACCAACGGCAACGCGACGCGTGCGCTCGGTGGCCGGGCGATCACCATGTACCGCCGGCCGCCCATGCTCACCCATCCGCACCCCATGCTCACGCATCCGCACATGGCCCATCACCCGCCGCGCCAGCTCCCGCCGCGCCAGCTCCCGCCCGCCCGCTGATCCGCCCCGAACCTCGCCTCCACCCCGAACCTCGCCTCCACCCCGATCCCGGCCTCCACCCCGATCCTCGCCGCCGACGCAAAGGGCAACGCGGACCGCATTGGCGTGCATCGCTCAAAGCAGCCAAGTCGCAAGCGGGTCGACATTGACCGTCATCTCCGGCACAATTTTGGGCCAGGCATTCCGGGGGACGAATGCCGGACGGGGGACGGTTCGGTGTCATGGACCCGAGCGACGCGTTAGGACCGGGCGGGCGCCTGCGCCGGCACCGGCTGCGAGCCGGCGTCGACCAGCGGGAACTCGCCCGCCGAGCCGGGATCAGTGTCCGCGGCCTGCGCGACATCGAGCAGGGGCGGGTCAGGCGGCCGCGCGCCGAATCGGTCGAGCGGCTCGCCGACGCCCTGGAACTTTCCGCCACCGAACGGCAGGCATTGGGGTTCACGGCCCGTGAACAACTGGCCCGTGAACGACCGGCCGGCGAACAACCGGCCCGGGAACAACCGGCCCGGGAACAATTCGCTCAAGGCGCCAGTGCGGGCACCGGCCGGGAAGCCGATCACGCGAAGACGGCGGTACACATCGGGGTGCTCGGCACGCTCTCCATGCGCCTCGGCGACACGGCCGTCGAGGTCCGCTCGCCCATGCTCCGGGGACTCCTGGGACTGCTGGCCCTGCACCCGCGGCAGGCGGTCTCCCGCGACGAGATCGTCGACTTGCTGTGGGACAGGCCGCCGCGGACATGCCTCAACCTGGTGCACGTGTACGTCGGGCAGCTGCGTCGCCTGCTCGAGCCCGACCGGCGGCAGCGCCGGCCCTCGGGGACGATTCGGCTGGCGGCGGGCGGCTACCGGCTCGACCTCGACGCGAGCGGGCTCGACGTCGTGCGCTTCGACGAGCTGCTGGCGCGGGCGCGCCGGGACACGGGCGACGCGGTGGCGGCCCGGGAGCACCTCGGGCAGGCGCTGGACTGCTGGCGCGGGCCGGTGCTGGCCGGGGCCGACCCGCGGCTGCGCGAGCACCGCAGCGCCGCCGCCCTGAGCCGGCAGCGGGTGGACGCGGCGATGGCGTACGCCGATCTCGCCCTCGCCGCTGACGAGCCGGCGACGGCGAGCATGGTCGCGGTGCGCCGGCTGCTGGCGGTCGTGCCCGACGAGCCGCTGCACGAGGGCCTGCACGCGCGGCTCGCGCGGCTGCTGGCCCGCACCGAGCGCGCCGGGGCATTGCGCCTGCTGGCCGACGTCCGCGCGCGCCTGACCGAGGAGCTCGGCGTCCAGCCCGGCGAGGAGCTGCAGGCCGCCCACCTCCACGTACTGCGCCAGGCGGGCGGGGAGCCTGCACCGCGCGGTACGACGGCCGCGAATGTCGTCGTGCCGGGGCAGCTGCTCGCCGACGTGGCCACCTTCACCGGGCGCGCCGACGCGCTGCGGCGCCTGGACGCGCTCGTCGACGGGCGCGAGGCGCGCCGGCCGCCGGGCGCGACCGTGGTGGCGATCGCCGGTACCGCGGGCGTCGGCAAGACCGCCCTGGCGATGCACTGGGCGCACCGGGTCAAGGACCGGTTCCCCGACGGCCAGCTTTACGTCAACCTGCGCGGCTACGCCCAGGGGTCGCCGCTGCGGCCGATCGAGGCGCTCGCCCGGTTCGTGCACGCGCTCGGCACGCCGCCGGACGAGGTGCCGCTCGACGTCGACGAGGCCGCGGCCGTCTACCGGACGCTGCTCGCGCAGCGGCGCATCCTGGTCGTGCTCGACAACGCGCGCGACGCCGAGCAGGTGCGGCCGTTGCTGCCCGGCGGCGTGGGCTGCCTCGCCATCGTGACCAGCCGGGATCGGCTCGCCGGGCTGGTCGCGCGGGAGGGGGCGCAGCCGCTCGCGCTCGACGTGCTCGGCACGCAGGAGGCCCGCGCGCTGCTCGGGCGGCTCCTCGGGGCCGAGCGGATGGGCGAGCCGGCGGCCGCCGACGAGCTGGTCGGGCTCTGTGGTGCGCTGCCGCTGGCCCTGCGCATCGCCGCCGCCAACCTGCTGTGCGAGCCGCACCAGACGATCGGCGGCTACGTGCGCAGGCTGCGCGACGGCGACCGGCTCACCGCGCTGCGCATCGACGGCGACCGTCAGACGGCCGTCGGCGCCGCGCTCGACCTGTCGTACGCCGCGCTGCCGGACGACGCCCGGCGGGTGTTCCGGCGGCTCGGCCTGGTGCCCGGCCCCGACTTCACGGCCGCCGCCGTGACCGCGCTGGACAGCCACGAAACAACCGGCCGCGAAACAACAAGCGCCGTGACCGCGCTGGACAGCCACGAAACAACCGGCCGCGAAACAACAAGCGCCGTGAACGCCCTGAACGGCCGCGAAACAACCGGCCGCGAAACAACTGGCCGCGAAACGGCGGCGTCGAAGCTGGAGCGGCTGGCCCGCGCGCACCTGATCGAGGAGTCGGCGCCCGGCCGGTACGCGTTCCACGACCTGCTGCGCCTCTACGCCCAGGCCCGCGGCGAGGCCGAGGACGACGAGGCCGACCGCCGTGCCGCAAGGCAGCGGCTCCTCGACCACTACCTGTCGGGACTCGATGCGGCGGCCCGCCTGCTGTATCCGGAGAAGCTGCGGATGCCGTTGCCCCCGCAGGCGTCCCGGATCGGGTTCGCCGACCACGCGCAGGCCCTGGCCTGGATCGACGCCGAGCACCCGAACCTGGTCGCGGCCGTGCAGCAGCCGGAGCCCGGTGCGTCGACGTGGCTGCTCGCCGACGCCCTGCGCGGGTACTACCACCTGCGCGTCCACACCATCGACTGGCTCACCGCCGCCCACGCCAGCCTCGCCGCCGCGCTCGAGGCCGGGGACCCCGCGGCCGAGGCGGTCAGCCACCTGAGCATCGCCGACGCCCACTGGCGCCGCAGCCGGCACGATCTCGCGGTCGAGCACTTCCGGCGGGGACTCGCGGCGGCGCGGCGCACCGGCTGGGCGCAGTGCCAGGCGACCATTCTCGGCAACCTCGGCGCGGTGCACTGGCAGTCGGGGCACCTCAAGGCGGCCGGCGAGCAGATCGCCGAGGCCCTGGAGCTCAACCGGCGGGTCGGCTGGCTCGCCGGGCAGGCGGTCGGCCTCGGCAACCTCGGGCTGGTGCGCATGCAGGCCGGGCAGCTCGCGGCGGCCGCCGGGCACTTCCGGGAGGCGCTCGACCTCAGCCGGCAGCTCGGCTCGCGCAGCAGCGAGGCCAACGTCCTGGGCAACCTCGGCGAGGCCTGTCAGCTGCTGGGGAGGCTCGACGAGGCGATCGAGCACCTGAGCCTGGCCCTGGTCCTGCACCGCGAGCTCGGCGGGCAGGGCAACGAGGCCGCGAACCTGCGCACCCTGGCGGCCACGCACCGCGACGCGGGGCGGCTCGACCAGGCCCTCGAGCTCGCCCAGGCGGCGCTGGAGCGGGCGCGCGGCACCGACATGCTCCGGCTCGAGATCGACGCGCACAACGCGATCGGGTCGGTGTTCGACGCGATGGGCCGCCACGAAGCGGCCGTCGACAGCCATGAGCGGGCGCTGGTGATGGCGCGCGAGACCGGGGAGCGGCTGCCCGAGGCGGAGGCGCTCATCGGGGTCGCGGCGGCCCGCCGCAACCTGGGCGAGCTCGACCGGGCCCTGGCCGACGTCATGCGGGCGCTGGCGCTCACCCAGCGGGCCGGGTTCCACCAGCTCGAGGGGGCGGCGCTGACCGGGCTGGCCGCCGTCCACCTGGCCCGCGGCGAGCCGCAGTGGGCCGTGCACGTCGGCGAGCGGGCGAGCGCCGTGCACGAGAAGACCGGGTTCCGGGCGGGGCTGACCCAGACCGCCGAGCTGCTGCGCGAGGCCCGTGCGGCCGGCGAACCGGCCACACGGGCGTCGGGGCGCTGATCGCGTCAGCAGCCGTCCCACGGGTCGTTGCACGCCGTCGTGCCCAGGGTGCAGTCCGGCTTGACCCACACCTTCTTGTAGATGTTCCCGGAGCAGGACTCGCACCAGCTCTCGTACGGGCAGCTGGCGGTCGCGGTGGCCTTCGGCAGCAGGCGGGCGAGCATGCGCTCACCGGCCCGCTCGACGAGCTTGAGCATTCCGTGACATCCCTTCACATCAGACGGCCGGCCCCGTGCCGGCGCGATCGTTCCCCCGGCCGAAGCCGAAGTCCTGGTACGGCCCGGGCGACAACCGCCGCACGACCACCCCGAGCAGCCGCTCGCCGGGCAGGTAGCCCAGGCGGCGCGAGTCGAGGCTGAAGTCGGGGTTGTCGCCGAGGACCACCAACTTGCCGGGCGGCACCGTGGGACCGTCGGCGACGGCCACCCCCGTGATGCCGGCGTCCGGGACCGGGTCGCCGGGCAGCGCGGCGACCCGCTTGATCAGGTACTCGACGCCGTCGGGGCCGCCGAGCACGACGACCTGGCCCCGCCGGACGGTGCCGAGCCCGGCCCGGCGGACCAGCACCCGGTCGCCCGGGTCGAGGGTCGGGCGCATGCTCAGCCCCGACACCGTGATCGCCACGAACCGGCGGCGCAGCAGCACCAGCCCGGCGGCCGAGGCCGCCGCGACCAGAGCCAGCGCCAGCGCCAGCGCCAGCGCCGGCAGGAGCGCGGTCACGACGCCACCCCGGCGTCGGTGTACCCGCGGGCCTGCACGTCGAAGAGCTCGGCGTAGCGCTGCCCGAGCGCCATGAGCTCGGCGTGGCTGCCGTCCTCGACGGTGACGCCGTCGCCGAGCACCACGATCCGGTCGGCCTCGCGCACGGCGCTGAGCCGGTGCGAGATGAGCAGCGTCGTCAGGCCCTCGCGGTGCCGGCGCAGGGCCGCGTGGACCTCGTGCTCGGCCTGGGCGTCCAGCCCCGCGCTCGGCTCGTCGAGGATCACCAGGTCGCGCCGGGCGCGCAGGAGCGCCCGGGCCAGGGCGACCCGCTGCCACTGCCCGCCGGAGAGCACCACGCCGATCTGCGGGTCCTCCTCCGGCGAGCCCTGGTGGAAGATGCGCGACAGCAGGGTGTCGTAGCCGCGGGGCAGCCCGCGCAGGATGCCGTCCACGCCGGCTCGCCGCGCCGCCTGCTCGACCCGGGGCCGGTCGTCCAGCGCGCTCAGGTCGCCGACCGCGACGTTCTCGGCCGCCGACAGGTCGTAGGCGGTGAAGTCCTGGAAGATGGCGCCGATCCGCTCGCGCAGCAGCGCCGGGTCCAGCTCGCGCAGGTCGGCGCCGTCCCAGTGGATCGAGCCGCGGGTCGGGTCGTAGAACCGGCACAGGAGCTTCACCAGGGTGCTCTTGCCGGCCCCGTTCAGCCCGACGAGCGCGACGGTCTGGCCGTGCGGGATGAACAGGCTGACGCCGCGCAGAATCCAGGGGTGCTCGGGGCTGTAGCGGAACCACACGTCGCGCAGCTCGATGCCGCGGCGCAGCTGCGGGGCCGGGGCCGGGTGCGCCGGGACCGGCAGGTCGGGGCCGCCGGAGACGACCTCCTGGAAGTGCTCGAACAGCAGCAGGGCCTGGTGGGCCGTCGCCGCGTGCTGGACCCCGCCGGCGAGCCCGGCCTGCACGCCGGCCATGGCCGCGATGAACATCGAGACGTCGCCGACGGTGGCCCGGCCCGCGGCCGTCTCGGCGATCATCCACATGAGCCCGCCGCCGGCCACCGCCGCCGAGACCACCGCGAGCAGCGCGTGGCTGCGCAGCTGCCGCCGGCCGATCACGCGGTACTCGTCGTTGACGGCGGTCAGCTCGGTCCGCATCCGCTCGCGGAAGAAGTCGCCGAGCCCGAACAGCCGCACCTCCTGGCCGACTCCGGGCGTGGTGAGCAGCCGGGCGAAGAACATGTGGCGGCGCTGCGCGTGCCCGGTGCGCCAGAGCATCGCCGCCTGTGCCCGGTTGAGCGACAGGTGCACCCGCAGCATCGGCAGCGCGGCGGCGAGCACCGTGGCGGCGACGACCGGGCTGACCGCGACCAGGGCGGCGGTGAAGCCGGCGACGCCGATGAGCGCCTGGACCAGCCCGAGCGCGCTGGAGACGAGCTGGCCCGGGCCGCTGCGGCTGGCCTGCTCGGCCATCTGCAACCGGTCCTGGAACGCCGGGTCCTCGAGCCGGGTCAGGCCCGGCTGGCCGTTCACCGCGCGGTAGAGGCGTTCCTGGGCCCGGACGCCGACCCGCCGCTCGGTCTCCGTCGTGATGTACCGCATCGCCTGGGGTGTGACCGCGGCGGCGAGCCCGGTCGCACCGATCGCCGCCGCGAGCCCGAGCAGCGCGGGAAGGGCCGCCCCGCCGCCGGCCAGCCGGTCGAAGAGCTGCTTGCCGAGCACCGCCGTGACGACCGGGAGCACGCCGCCGGCGACGGTGAGCGCCACCTGCGCGACGAGCAGGCCGGGCGCGGCCTCGGCGGCGAGCCCGAGGGCGGCCCGGGCGTGCCGCAGCACCATCCGCGGCCGGGCGGGCGGCGGGCCGGACGTCATCGGCGCGGGCCCGCGCTCGCCCGTGCCCCGCCCGAGCGGACGGCGGCGGCGAGCCGCCCGGCGTCCGGGAACGAGCCCAGGTCGGTGCCGGAGGCCAGGATCACGCCGTCCGGGTCGAGCAGGTACATGGCGGGCAGCCCGCGCACCCCGAACGCCTCGTACACCGAGCCGCCGCCGTCCGGCTCGTCGACGACGGAGGCGGCCGGGGCCAGCCCGGCCGTGAGCGCCGCCGTGTCCTCGGGCGCGCCGACGACCACGGCGAAGACCTGGCTCCGGTCGAGTCCGGCGCGGCGGGCGTACTGCAGGAATCCGGGCATGCGGTCGTGGCACAGGTTGCAGTGCGGGGAGAAGAACCCGACCAGGCGGGCCGCCGGCGCGCCGGGCTCGAACGGCTCGCCGTCGCGGGCGGCGGCGGCGAACGGCGCGGGGCGCTCCCCCGGCGGCAGCACCGGGCGGCGCTCGGCGTCGACGAGAGGGCCGTCGCCGCCGGGCGTCACCGGGCGGCGCATGCGCTGCACGACGCCGAGCAGCAGCACGAGGTTCAGGACCGTGACGGCCCCGAGGAGGACCACCGCGGCGGTGAGGTACGCCATCGCTCAACGCTCCTGTCGAAGGGTCGGGTACGGGCGGAACAGCTCGGCGATGTCGTCGAGGCGCAGCACCACGGCCGCGGCGACGGCGGCGGCGGCCACCGCGAGCGCGGCCCCGGCAGGGTGCACCTCGCCGGGCGAGGGCGCGGTCACGGCGGCGAGTCCGAGCGCGCCGACGCCGGCCAGGACGAGGTTGCGGGCCACGTGCACGCGGTCCAGCGGCCGGGCCGAGCGGGCGCCGAAGCACAGGCAGGACGCGCGGACCCCGCGGCGCACGGTGATCTCGATGGCGACCGCGAAGACCGTCAGCAGCGCGGCGGCCGCCGGGAACGCGAGGCGCGCGGCGCCGGGCACGGCGAAGAGCGCGACGAGGCCGGCCTCGACCGCGATCACGGCGGCCGCGACCGGGCGGCGCCGGCGGCGGGGCACGAGCCGCAGCTCGGTGAGCGAGCCGGCGAACTCGTCGAACGCGGCGCGGCTACGGGCCTTGCCGGCGGCCGACACCGCGAAGATCACGACGAGGAGCACGCCGCAACCGATGGCCACGTACCGCACGATCACCCCGCTTCCGGCGAGCCGGACGCCCGCTGGGCATCAAGCTAGGCGGGGGCATCGGAAGGTTCGCTGAAGCGCGACTGAAGCCGCCGACCAGCACGATCGCGCCGGCACCGGCAGAAGCGGCAGCACCCGGGCGGCAGGTGCGAAAACGCGTTGACAGCCATGTGAATCTTGGCGGGTGGCTACGGACTTGATCGCGGTGACCGGCGCGACGGGCGCACTGGGCCGGCTGGTGCTGGCGGAACTGCTGGAGCGCGTCCCGCCCTCGCGGGTCGTCGCCGTGGTGCGCGACCCCGGCCGGGTCGACGGGGTCGAGGCCCGCCACGGCGACTACGACGAGCCGGAGTCGCTGCGGCGCGCCTTCGAGGGCGTGGACCGGCTGCTGCTCATCTCCTCCCCCGAGCTCGACTCGGCACGCCGGGTGGCCCAGCACCGCAACGCGATCGAGGCCGCCTCCGGCGTCGGGCTGCTCGCGTACACGAGCTTCGTCGGCGCCGACGAGCCCGGCCCGGGCGTGACCGAGGCGCACCACGCGACGGAGGCGGCGATCCGCGAGAGCGGGCTGCCGTACACGATGCTGCGCAACCCCTTCTACACCGAGGCCTTCGTCCACCCGGGCCTGCTGTCCCTGGACGAGCTGACCAGCGGCACCGGCGGCCGCGGCCTGAACACCGCGACCCGCGCCGACCTGGCCGCGGCCGCCGCGGCCGTGCTGAGCACCGGCGGCCACGAGCGCCGGGCCTACGACCTCACCGGTCCACTGTGGACCTACCCCGGGCTCGCGGGCCTGCTCGGCGTGGCGTACCGCGAGGATCCCCCGCCCGGCCCGATGGCGTACCTGCACGGCCTGGCGAAGGCGGGCCGGCTGGAGCGGCAGACCGGCGACCTCGAGTCGCTGCTCGGCCGCGCGCCGGCCGGCATCGCCGAGGTGCTCAGGGCCGCCAGACGATGAGGTCCGGCGGGCCCATGCGCTCGGCGAACCGGCCCTCCGGGGAGGTCTCGGCCAGCAGCCGGCGCAGGTCCGCCTCGAAGGCGCCGAGCCGGTCGCCGAACAGCGGCGGGGCCGAGCTCGACAGCGAGAACACCGCCGAGACCAGCTCGTCCGCGCAGCGCTCCACGACCTCGCCCGGCCACGGGGCGAGGCGGACCGGGCCGCGATAGCCCGCGGCGCGCATCACGTCCTCCTCGCCCGAGCGGGTCGGGCGGCGCGGGCCGGCGTAGGAGCGCACGAGCGCGTCGATCGCGTCCCAGGGCGGCCGGGGCAGGTGCAGCTCCTCGGGGCCGTCCACGCCGCGGTGGGTCTGGCCGCCGACGTGCACCCAGGCGCCGTGCGGGTCCAGCATCGCGCGGACGCGGGCGGCCACCAGCGGCTGGTCCATCCAGTGGAAGGACTGCGCGAAGGTCACCAGCCGGAAGGTGCCCAGGCCGGCGGGCAGGTCCTCGCCGCGCAGGACGTGCCACTCGATGTGCGGGGCGCGGCGGGCCGCCACGGCGATCATGTCCGGGTCGGCGTCGACCCCGACGGCGGCGGCGAACAGCGGGGCCAGCAGGGTCGTCAGCGAGCCCGGGCCGCAGCCGACGTCGAGCAGGCGGCCGGTGCCGTCGAGGCCGAGCTCGTCGCGCAGGGCCGTCGCGAACTCGGCCGGATACGGCCGGCGTCCAACCGGGTAGTGCTCGGCCGCGCCGGCGAACAGGCTCACGCCACCTTCTTGACGAGCGTCTCGAAGGCGAGGTCGGGGCGCCGGGGCACGCCGAAGCGCTCGTCGCCGTACGGGAACGGGCTGATCTCCCCCGTCCGGCTGTACCCGCGCCGCTCGTACCAGGCGATCAGCTCGTCACGCTGCACGATCACCGTCATGCGCACCTCCGCCGCGTCCCAGGCGTCGCGGGCGTGGCGCTCGGCCTCGGCCAGCAGGGCCGCGCCGAAGCCGCCGCGCTGGCGGGCCGGGTCCACGGCGAACATGCCGAAGTAGGCGTACCCGTCCCGCCGCTCCAGCTGCCCGCAGGCCACGACGGCATCGCCGTCCAGGTTGAGCAGCACGATGCTGTCGGGCCCGGCGATCGCGGCCGCGACCATGGCCGGGTCCGTGCGCTGCCCGTCGAGCAGGTCGGCCTCGGTGGTCCAGCCGGCGCGGCTGGCGTCGCCGCGATAGGCGGACTGCACGAGCTCGACGATTGCGGACACGTCGGCGGAGTCGGCTACGCGAAAGGTCACACCCCATCATGGTCCGCCGCCCGGTACCGTGACCCGGTGGGGTACGAGCTGCACATCGCCCGAGTCATCCCCTGGATCTACTGCCATCGGTTCCCGATCGGCCGCCACGAGGTGCGGGCGCTGCTCGACGCCGAGGACTGGCTGCGGTACGACGACGGCCGCCTCTGCGCCAAGGACCCCGGGGAAGCCCGGGTGCGCCGGATGCTCGCCATCGCCGCCGAGCTCGACGCCTGGCTGCTGGGCGACGGCGACACGATCTTCGGGGTCGCCGGCGACCGGGTCGTCGAGCGCGAGGCCACCCACGCGGACCTGCCCTTCCCGCGCACGTTCGTCGCCGCCGAGGCCCCGATCACGGCCGCGCGCTGGGCCGAGGTCGTCGCGGCCGAGCCCGACCTCGAGTGGCGCACGCGCATCCGGGCCCAGGTCCCGTCGGGCGCGACCTGGATCGACTGCCCCGCGGTGGCCTGCTGGACCGGGCACCCCTCCGGCGAGCCGGTGCCGTTCTTCCACTCCGAGTACGAGTCCGCGGTCGAGGTCTGGCGGCCCGACTCCGCCACGCTCACGCGGGTGGAGGCGCTGGAGGTACGGCTAGCCCTACCTTCGTGAAACATGGTGGCGGGATCGATTCGGGTGCCGCCGCGGTTCAGGCTGGTGGCATGCGGGAGACGATCGCCGTCGCCGAACGGCACGAGCTGCACACGATGCTGCGGGACGCGCTCGAGGACCTGTGCCGGCTCGGCGCCACGGGGGCGCAGGGGCAGGTGCACGACCGCGGGCGGGACGTGTCCGCACAGTCCGGGGCGGGCATGCCGGCCGCGGGACGGTTCCGGATCGGCTGCACGACGGCGGCGTTCACGGCCGTGGTCGTCCTGCAGCTGGCCGCCGAGGGCCGCCTGTCGCTCGACGACACCGTCGCCTCGCACCTGCCGGGCCTTAGCCTGGACGCGACCATCACCGTGCGGGACCTGCTGCGGCACACCAGCGGCCGGCCCGACTACCTCGGCGCGATCGCGGCCGGCCCCCGGCTCGCGCACCGCGAGCCCGAGGAGCTCGTCGCGCTGAGCCGGGGGCCGCGGACCGAGGGGTGGTCGTACTCCAACACGAACTACGTCCTCGCCGGCCTCGTGGTGCGGGCGGTCACCGGGCGCTCCTGGGCCGAGCAGGTGCGCAACCGCGTCGCCCGGCCGCTCGGGCTGCGCGACACCTACTACCCGTACGACCACCCGTCGCTGCCGCGCTCCTCCGCCCGCGCCTACCAGCAGCAGTGGCCGGGCGGCCCGCTGGTCGACGTCACCGAGCTGAACCCGACCGCCCTGGACGCGGCCGGGGGCCTGGTGAGCACCACCGCCGACCTGACCCGGTTCTGGTGCGCGCTGCGCCGCGGGGAGCTGCTCGGCCCGGACGGGCTCGCCGAGCTGGACCGGGTCGTGCCGGCGGAGACGTACCAGCAGGTGCGCCCCGGCCTCGGGTTCGGGCTGGGTGTGTTCCGGGTGCCGTCGCGCTCGGGCGGGTTCTGGGCGCACCCGGGTGCCGCGCCGGGAACCGCCTCCTGCAACGGCGTGAACGACGACGGGTCGCGCTGCGTCGTGCTGTACCGCACCACGACCCCGGCCGACCCCGGGCTCCGGGCGGCCATGGACGCGCGGGCGCTGCGGCTCGTCGAGGACGTCCTGGACGCGCCCGCGGCGCTCGGCTGACCCGCGATCCTGTCATCCGATCGGGCAGTTCCGCCGCCGAGTCCTCAGCCCCGGGGCCGGGCGGGCGATGGCACTGGCAACGGCGGCCAAGGACGGCCACCGGCCTGACCCGATCCAAGGAGGACATCATGGGTCTTCGCATCAACAACAACATCGCCGCGCAGAACGCGTACCGGAACCTGTCGGTCACCGACAGCCAGATGAGCAAGTCGCTGGAGAAGCTGTCGTCCGGCTACCGGATCAACCGGGCCGCGGACGACGCGGCCGGCCTCTCCATCAGCGAGGGCCTGCGCTCCCAGATCGGCGGCCTCAAGGTCGCCGTGCGCAACGCCCAGGACGGCATCTCCGTCGTGCAGACCGCTGAAGGCGCGCTCACCGAGACGCACTCGATCCTGCAGCGCATGCGTGACCTGTCGGTGCAGGCCTCCTCCACCGGTTCGCAGGACTCCGACGCCCGGGCCGCCGCGCAGACCGAGTTCTCGCAGCTGGGCCAGGAGCTGGACCGCATCGCCTCGACCACGGCGTTCGGCGGCCAGAAGCTGCTGGACAGCAGCAGCGCCTACAACGGCACCTTCCAGGTCGGCGCGAACGGCTCATCGTCCGACCAGATCGCCGTCAACCTCGGCACCGCCGCGTTCGGCAGCGTCACCGGCGTGACCGGGTTCGACTCGGCCGGCCTCGGCCTGGCCTCGCTCGACCTCACCACGTCCGGCACCGCCGCGATCGACGCCATCGACACCGCGATCAAGGGCGTCTCCACCGCCCGCGCCACCCTCGGTGCCTACCAGAACCGCTTCGAGCACACCATCAACAACCTCAACGTCGCCGTCGAGAACCTGTCCGCCTCGGAGTCGCGCATCCGCGACACCGACATGGCCCAGGAGATGGTGTCGTACACCCGCTCGCAGATCCTGACCCAGGCCGGCACCAGCATGCTGGCCCAGGCCAACCAGGCACCCCAGAACGTGCTGTCCCTGCTGCGCTGATCCTGCGCGGGTGGGCGGCGGGGAGCGGACAGCGGCGTCCGCTCCCCGCCGCGGTCGTTCAAGTACGAAGCCCTTGGCTGCTGCTGAGCATCGTCCAACTTTCATGCGCCGCGCGACTGTGCGCGGCGCTCGTTCGCGTGCACGAGCACCGAGCACCACATGCGGTAGGGCCGCCACGGTTCGGCGATCCGGAGCATCTCGGCGTCGGTGGGGTCGTGGCTCAGGCCGTACAACCGCCGGATCCCGGACCTGGTGAACCCCTCGGCGGGGACGGCGTCGGCGCGGCCGGCCCCGCGCAGCACGATCCCGGTGGCGAAGAAGTCGCCGATCCCCCGCAGCCGCTTCACGTCCGCGTAGGCCTCGGCGAGCGGCAGCGCCCGCAGCCGGGCGCGGTCGAGGCGCCCGTCGAGCGCGGCGTCGGCGATCCCGTGCAGCCGCGCGACCTTCTCCGCGTCCACGCCCGGCAGCTCGGCCAGGCCGCGCAGCACCTGCGGCGCCGGGAACGCGTGCACGACCCGGCCGCCGGCCTCGATCGCCGTCCCGTGCTCGCGGGCGATGCGGGCGCGGATGGCCCGCTGCTGGGTGACGCGCATCCGGTGGCCGATGACGAACGCGCAGGCCGCCTCGTACGGCGAGTGGAACAGCACCGGCCGCAGGTACGCGTGCTCGCGCTGCAGCGCGCCGATGACCGGGTCGCGCTCGCCGACCGCGGCCCAGCCCCCGCCGTCCTCGTCGAGCGAGAGCGTGGCGAGCGCCTGCTCCCAGGCCCCGGCCGGGCCGGCCACCTCGCCGGTGACCGCGTCGCCGTCCTGGCGCAGCAGCACCGCGGCCGAGTCCGCCCAGCCCTCGACCGGGAACGCCATGAGGATCGAGCGCGGGTCGTCCGCGGGCCGCACCCAGCCGCCGAAGAACTCCTGTTGCCGGGCCATGTCGTAGGGCCCCGTGATGCGTGTGTGCATGCCGCCGATCCTGCGGCCCGAAACACGACACGTGTTGTCATGTTTTCGGCGGTACCGTGTGATCATGCGCGGCGACCGTCTCCTCTCGCTCGTCCTGCTCCTGCAGGCGCGGCCCGGCGCGGCCGCCCCGGACCTGGCCGAGCGCCTGGGCGTCTCGGTCCGCACGGTGCTGCGCGACGTCGAGGCGCTCAGCGGCGCGGGCATCCCGGTCTACACCGAGCGCGGGCGCAACGGCGGGATCCGGCTCCTGGACACCTACCGGGCGGGCCTCGCGCACCTGAGCCGGGCCGAGGGCGCGGGCCTGGCCGTCGGGCAGGCGCGCCTCGCCGGTGACCTGGGCCTGGGCGACGCCCTCGACACCGCGCTGGAGAAGCTGACCGGGGCCGGCGGCGGGGCGCTGCGCGGCGGCCTGGCCGACGGCCGCAGCCACGTGCTCGTCGACGTCGACCCGTGGATGCGCTCCAGCGAGCCGGTCCCGCACCTGCCGGCCATCCACGAGGCACTGCTTCGGGGACGCCGGATCGAGGTGGTGTACCGCGACAGCGAGGGCGACCGCACCCGCCGCACGGTCGACCCGGCGGGCCTGGTGGCCAAGGCCGGCGTGTGGTACCTGGTGACCGCCGAGCCCGCCCTGCTGCGCGTCGCCCGCGTCGAGTCCTGCACCGTCCGGCCCGAGCCGGCCGCCCGCCCCGACGGCTTCGACCTGCCCGCGACGTGGGCCGCGCTGCGCTCCGGCGTCGAGTCCCGTCCGCGGGAGCTGCACGTCGTCGCCGAGGCGCACCCGGCCGCGGCCGCCCTCGCGCGCCGGGTGCTGGCCCGGCACCTGACCGGCGGCTCCGGCACGCGCCTGGAGCTGTCGTTCCACGGGGTCGAGCACGCGGTCGGCAGCCTGCTCGGGCTGGGCACCCGGGTGGAGGTGCGCTCGCCCGCACCGGTCCGCGCGGCGCTGCGCGAGGCGGCCCTGGCCGTCGCGGCCCTGTATTCCGCACAGGATTCCTTACAGGACGAGAACGCCCATTGTGCCCGCGGCGGCGGTGGAGCAGGCTGAGCGCATGCGCTGGGTCTTCGTCGTCGTGGGCGTGCTCGCTCTGCTGGCCGGGATCGTGTGGACGCTGCAGGGGCTCGACGTGCTGGGCGGCAGCTCCATGAGCGGCTCGGCGCGGTGGGCGGTGATCGGCCCGATCGTCGCGGTGGTGGGCCTGGTGCTGCTCCTGCGCGGCGCCCGCCGCCGGTAGTCAGCCGGTGCCGCGCGGGCTCAGCCCCGCGGCGCGGTACACCGCGTCGATCACCGTCATCGTGCGCACCGAGTCCTCCTGATGTGTCTAGGTCGCGTCGCCGGGGACCCGTTCGTCGCCGCGCCGAGGATCCCGATGCGCAGCAGGCGGCTCACGGCCGCTGCTCGACCAGGCCCACGAGGTTGCCCTCGCTGTCCTCCACGAACGCCTGCCACTCCGCGGTGCCGGCCGGGCCGAGGGTGTCGTCGGCGTGGGTGAAGATGACGTGCGGCTCGGAGCGCACGACGGCGCCGGCGGCGCGCAGCCGCGCCACGGTGCCCTCGATGTCGTCGACGGCGAGGTAGAGCAGGGCCGCGGGGGCGTCGCGATCGAGCAGCAGCCGCGTGCCGCCCAGGTCGAAGAAGACCAGCCCGGGCGGGTCGAACGCGGCGACCGGCCCGGCGCCGAGCAGTTCGGCGTACCACCGGGTGGCCCGCCCGAGGTCCTCGGCCCGCTGTGCGATCTGCACCAGCCTCATGCGCGCAGTATCACACGGCCGCATGCCGGACGGCCCCCGGCGAAACCCAGCGAAACCCGGCGCGATGGCGGCGTCAGGCTCCGGCGCGGGCCTCCAGGGCCGCGAGCACGTCGGCGCTCACGGCCTCGACCGAGCGGGTCGCGTCGACGTCGAGCAGGATGCCGCGCCGCGCGTAGAAGGTCAGGACCGGCGCCGTGACCTCGCGGTAGAGCTTGAGGCGCTGGCGGATCACGGGCTCGGTGTCGTCGGCGCGATGCTCGACGACGGCCCGCTTCAGCAGGCGGCGCATCAGCTCGTCGTCGTCCGCGCGCAGGTGCAGGGCGACGTCCGCGGTCATGCCGAGGGAGCGGGCCACGCGGTACGCCGCCAGCGCCTGCGCCATCGTGCGCGGGATGCCGTCGAGGACGTAGCCGCCGCCCGCCGCCCGGGCCTCCTCGAGGCCCTGGCGCAGCAGGTCGAGGACGACCTCGTCGGGGACCAGCTCGCCCCGGCCGAGCAGCGGCTCGACCCGCCGGCCGAGGTCGGTGCCCTCGGCCACGTTGCGGCGCAGCAGGTCGCCGATGGCGACACGTTGGATGTGGAAGTGCTCCGCGATCACGGCGCCCTGCGTGCCCTTGCCCGCGCCCGGCGGCGCCACCATCAACACCCGCACGCGCCGACCCTAACGCACGTCAGCGCCCGGGGCGATGCGGCGACGCCGCGGTGCGCGCCGCCCGCCGGTGCGCGACGGGCCGGCGCCGGTACGACGCGGGGATCCCCAACATGGGTAGCTTCACCCATGCGGGGCCCCGCGGCGCGCCCTAGCGTTCCCGGCATGTCCTACCTCGCCGAACCGCCCGAGTCCGACCCGGACGTCGAGCTGCTCTTCGCCGCCGACCGGCACCGCCTCGGCTACGTGGCCAACTACACCCGCGCCCTCGCGTGGCGCCCGGCCGCCGTCGCCGCGTGGGCCGCGCTCAACGGGGCGATCAAGTCCACGATGGACCTGCGCCGCTACGAGCTGGCCACCCTCGCCGCGGCCCGGCGGCTCGGCTCGCGGTACTGCAGCCTCGCCCACGGCGCCTTCCTGCGCGAGCACTTCTACGACACCGAGACGGTGACCCGGATCGCCGGCGACCGCGCCGCCGCGGGCCTGTCGGCGGCCGACGCCGCGGTGATGGACTTCGCCGAGCGGGTCGCGGCCGACCCGAACGGCATCACCGCCGAGGAGGTCGAGGTGCTGCGCGGACACGGCCTCAGCGACCCGGAGATCCTCGACGTGGCCCTGACCGCGGCCGCGCGCTGCTTCTTCAGCACCGTGATCGCGGCGGTCGGGGCGCGCCCGGACCCGGCCTACGAGACCGCCCTGGAGCCCGAGCTGCGGCGGGCCCTGACGGGGTCTTTAGATTGATGGGGTGCATCTCATCGGTCGCGATCGCGAACTGGCCCTCCTGAACCAGGCCTGGCAGGCCGCCGGGGCCCGGCCCGGGGTGGTCCTCGTCGAGGGCGCCGCGGGCATCGGCAAGTCCGCGCTCGTGACCGCGTTCACCGCGACCGCCGGCGCGACCGTCCTGGTCGGCGAGGCCCCCACGCTCGGCGGCGATGCCCAGCCCTACGCGCCGTTGCTGGCCGCGCTCGGCGACTTCGAGCCGTCGAGGGCGGCCGCCCTGGCGCGGATCGAGGCGGCCGCGCCGGTGGTGCTCGTGCTCGAGGACCTCGACCGCGCCGACCAGGCCAGCCGGGAGCTGCTGGCCTACCTCGCGGCGGCGCTGAGCCGGCCCGGGGTGCTGGTGATCGCCACGTACGGCGGCCCCGCCGACGACGTGCCCGGCGCCGAGCGCATCCCGCTCGGCCCGCTCGGCGACGAGGACGCTCAGGAGCTGCTGGGCCACCCCGACGCGGACCGCGTCGGGCGGGCCGCCGGCAACCCGCTGCGGCTGCTGGCCGAGCCGCTGCTGGACCCGTTCCGCGCGCTGCCGCCGGAGAGCCGCGCCGCCGTCCGGGTCGCCGCCGTCCTCGGCCGCGCCGCCGACCCGGCCCTGTTGCAGCGGATCGTCGGCGCGCCCGGCGAGCGCCTGCGCCCCGCCGTCGAGGCCGGGCTGCTCGAGGGCGAGTACCGGTTCCGGCACGAGCTCATCCGCGAGGCCGTGTACGAGGACCTGCGCCCGGCCGAGCGCGCCCGGCTGCACCGCCTCGCCGCCGACGCGATCACCGCCTCGCTCGGCTTCCGCCCGGCCGACGCCGCGCTCGTCGAGCTCGCCGAGCACTGGCACGCGGCCGGCGACGTGGACCGGGCCTTCGACGCCGCCTGGCGCGCCGCGGCCGTCGCCCGCACCGCGCACGCGGGCCGGCTGCGCATGCTCGAACGGGTCGCGGCCACCTGGGGCCAGGTCTTCGACCCCGAGTTCCGCACCCGCACCGACCGGGTGGCCGTGCTCATGGCCGCCGCCGTCGCCGCCCTGCACGCCGCCGCCCTGCACGCCGGCGCCCTCGACCGAGGGCTCGCGCTGATCGCCGAGGCGCTCGCCGACACCCGCGACCCGGCCCGCATCGCGCCGCTGCTCGAGACGCGCAGCCACCTGCTGGAGCGCGGCGGTGCCGACGGCATCGAGGACCTTCGCGCCGCCCTGGCCCAGCAGCCCCGCAACCACCGCATCCGGGCCACACTCGCGAGCCGGCTGGAGGCGCTGGGCCGCTCCCCCGAGGCCCACGCCCTCGCCGAGGACGCCGCGCGCGACCGGGACCCGGCCGTGCGCGCCCTCGCCCTCGTCACCCTCGCGGCCGAGGCGAGCGACCCCGGCCCGGGCGCCGACCCGGGGACCAGCGGCTCCCGCATCGCGGTGAGCCGGGCCCGGGAGGCGATCGGGCTCGCCCGCGAGGCCGGCGACGACGACACCGAGCTGCTCGGCCGGGTCGTGGAGGCGAGCGCGCTCGAGGCCGCCGGCGAGTCCCGGGCCGCCGCCGAGGCGGCCGAGGCCGGGCTGGCGACCGCCCGGCGCACCGGGTCCCGGCCGCTGCGCGAGGCCATGCTCGCCGCCGCGCTCACGGCGTCGCTCACCTCGCTCGGCGAGTGGCCGCGGGCCCGCGCGGTCGCCGAGGCGGCCCTCGCCTCGTCGCCGCCGCCGTTGTACCGCGCGGTGCTCACCGTCGCCGCCGGCCGCCTCGACGCGCTCGAGGGCGACCGCGAGCGCGCCGAGGACGCCGCGCGCACCGCCGAGGAGCTGCTGGGCGAGCGCTACACGGGCCGGCAGTTCCTGATCCCGCTGTGGGAGCTGCGCACCCTGCTCGGCCAGGACGCACCGCTGGACGACCGGCAGATCCCCGCCCACCCCGCGCTGGCCTGGTCCCTGCTGCTCGCCCAGCCCGAGCCGGACCGCCGCTACGCCCAGCGGCTGCCGGTCAACGGGCCGGCCCAGCGGGCCGCGAGCCTGACCGTCGCCCGCCGGTGGGACGAGGCGATCGCCGCCTGGCGGGCCGCCGGCCAGCCGTATCGGGTCGCGCAGACCCTGGTGCGGGCCGGGCGCGCCGCGCGCGACAAGTCCACCGCGGTCGCCTGGGCCCGCGAGGCCGGCGCGATCGCGCACCGGCTCGGCGCCCGGCCCCTCGCCGAGCAGGCCGCGGCGCTGCAGAAGAGCGGCCGGCTGGAGCCCGGCGCCGCCCGGCTCACCGACCGCGAGCTGGAGGTGCTGCGGCTCATGGCCGGGGGCCGCACCAACCGGCAGATCGCCGAGGCGCTGTCCATCGCCGTCAAGACGGCGGGCGTGCACGTCACGAACATCCTGTCGAAGCTCGGCGTGAACTCGCGCACCGACGCCGCGACCGTCGCCCGCCGCCGCGGGCTGCTCGACGCCCAGCCGTAGCGAACCTCGTGCCGAAAACGTTTTCGGCGCTCACAGTGCACTCCATCGCATCGACAGACGGCGATCCCGCTGCGTGCGTCCGGGCCCCGCCATGGACGACGCAGGGCATCCACGCGACGCAGAGCGTGCTGGACTCCGCGCCGACGACCACCTCGGGCGGCGACTACGTCTACGCCCCGACCGCACTGCCCGGCGGCAGCGCCTGCATCGAGCTGACCACCGCGTACACGCCCAGCGGCCCCGACCTGTGGGCGTGGGACTGGTGCGGCGGCCGCGACGGGGTCGGCAAGCTCACCCCGATGGACGCGACCTTCCTGAACACGTACACGACCACGGTCAACGGCCGGCGCGCCTACGGCATGGACGAGCACAAGACGTCGACGACGAGCAATACCTGGACGGTGTACCTCTACAACTACGTCACCCACGCCTGGGACACGTACTTCACCAGCTCCGGGGCCTTCGATCTGCCGCAGTTCAACCGGCGCCGGCTACTACTGCCCGACGTTCGCCGGCCGCGGCTCCGAGAGCAGCGGCGTGCAGGTCTCGGTGAACGGCGCCTGGGTCGCGGCCACCGCGTCGAACACCTCGACCACCCACCGCACCATCCCGCCCGGCAGCGCGTACGACTGCCCGGCCCTGTCGTTCTCGATGGTCAGCGCCAACGACCACTGGCTCGCGCAGATCGGCGGCACCCAGCCCTCCGGCGGCTCGTACGAGGCCGAGTCGCCCGCGAACACCCTCACCGGCCAGGCCTCGGTGCGCTCCTCGGCCGGGGCCTCGGGCGGCGCGCTCGTCGGCTACGTCGGCAACGGCTCGGCGAACGCGCTGCGGTTCAACAACGTCACCGCGGCCGCCGCCGGCAGCCGGACGGTGCGCGTCTACTACGCCGCCGGCTCGGCGCGCTCGGTGACGCTGACCGTCAACGGCACGACGGGCCCGACGGTGAGCACGCCGTCCACCGGCGGCTGGGACACGGTCGGCTCCGTCACCGCCACGGTGACCCTGAACGCCGGGGCCAACACGATCCAGCTCGGCAACACCACCGGCTGGGCGCCCGACATCGACCGGATCGTCGTGTCCTGATCGAGCACCGCTCAGCAGACCCTGGTCAAGGCCGCCGGCACGTTGTCGGCGGCCTCGGCCCAGGTTGTTCCGCGCTTGACCCCCGCGCCGTTGCGGCGCGGCGCTAGTCTGCGGCCATGTTCGTCCGCGAACGTCAGACCACGCCGGCCGGCTCGGCCGCGCTGATCCTGCTGGTGCTGCTCACCCCGGTCGTGGCGCTGGGCCTGGTGCTCACCGGCGTGCGCTACGTGATGCACCTGAGCGCCGTCCACGAGGCGAGCGACGGCATCTGCGGCGCCGAGCCGGGCAGGACCCTGGTCGGCCCGCTCTCCCCCTACGGCCGGATCAGCCGGTGCGAGGTGCTCGACCACGGCGCCGACGCGTGGGGCGACCGGGACGGCAGCGTGAGCGTCCTACTCACCACGGACCAGGGCCTGGTGGCGCTGCGCATCGACTACGCGGACCTGGGCGGCGCCCGCTGGTATCGCGCCGAGGGCCACGAGCTCGAGGCGGCCGACGCCCCGGGCGTGCACGGCGCGACGCAACACCGCCTGGCCGAGGACATCCGGTCCCGGGGCGGCGTGCGGGCCAGGCCCTGGACCCTGAGCGCCGGCGACGGCTGAGCCGCCCGGGCGCACCGGGCCGGGGACCGGCGCCGCAGCGCCGGCCCCCGGTGCGATCTCAGCCGGTGAAGGTGGCCGTGATCTGGGTGAACTGCCAGTTGTTCTGCGAGATGCCGCTGCAGTTGGACACCACGCCGCCACCCGGGCAGGGCCGGTCACGGTTGACCGACCAGAACGCCAGGCGGGCGAGGTGGTTGTTCTGGGCGTAGTCGCGGATCTGCTGCCACTGCGCCGGCGAGGTGTTCTCCTGCTGGTCGGACAGGCCGTTCATGCCGGAGATGCCCATGTGCTTGTAGGCCGTGGCGTCGTCCCACCCGAAGGCGGACTTGAGCATGGTCTTGAGGCCCTCGGAAGCACTCACCGTGCTCTGGTACATGTTCGCGCCGCCGCCGAAGTCGAACGGCATGATGGTGAACACGTCGATGTTGGCGCCCGTCGACGCGGCGCGGCTGATGAGCTGCTGCGCGTAGTAGCCGGGGCCGGTGGTCGCCGTGCCGAAGGTGACGATCGTCTTGATCGACGGGTTGTTCTGCTTGACGATCTTGAGCGCGTCGACGATCCGGTTGCGGACCGTGTCGTTCTCGAACTCGTCGGTGTTCTCGATGTCGATGTCGATCGCCTTGAGGCCGTAGGCGTTGATCACCGTCTGGTAGGCGCCGGCCAGGGCCTGCGGGGTGGAGCAGTTCGGGCCGAGCTTGTTGCCGGACCAGCCGCCGAACGAGGGGACGACGTCGCCGCCGCCGGCGCGGATCTGGTTGATCGCGGTCTGGTCCACGCCGCCGGTGAGCGGCCGGCTGCCGTCCCACGCCGGGTTGCAGCCGCCGCTGGACAGGACGAACGCCATCGTGAACCACTTGATGCCGGTCGCCGACTGCACGGTCTGCGGGTTCGGCGGGTCGCCCCAGCCCATGTACAGGTACGGCGCCGCGGTGCCGCCGCCGGTCGTGGTGCCGCCGGTCGTGGTGCCGGTGACGCTGTTCGACGCCCCGGACTCACCCTGGGCGTTGTACGCCTTGACCGTGTACGTGTGCGTGGAGCCCGCGGTCAGGCCCGAGACCGTGGTGCTGGTCCCGGTGACCGTGGCCTTCACCGTGGTGCCCTCGTAGACGCGGTACCCGGTCACGGTGCCGGTGGAGGCGTTCCACGCGAGCGCGAGGCTGGTGTTGGTCGTGGCGGTGATCCGCAGGTTACCCGGGGCGGACGGCACGCCCGACGGCGTGGTGGGCGGGGGTGTGGTCGGGCCGCCGCCGCAGGTGCCGAGGTCCTTCCACAGCGACGGCGTGGCCGCCGGGTTCCAGCCGGTGCCCGGGTAGGCGGTGTGCGTCTGCAGGGCCTGGTACGTGTGACCCTGGTACGTGACCTGGGTGCCGACGGTGTACGTGTTGCCCTCGGCCCAGTTCGGGGCGGTACACGCGGCGAGGGCCACGGTGCTGGCGGCCTCCGCCTGGAGCATGGGCACGAGGAAGAGGGTCGCCGCGATGGTCAGTGCCGCGCCCCCTGCCAGGGCCAATCTACGACGTCGAGTTCTCAATGGAGCTCCTCACCATCGATGGATCGATGGTGAGGAACGCTAGCAGTTAACATTATTAAATGTAAGAGTCGGGAGCCGCGGATGCCGCGTCCCGGCGGCGCCGCGCCCTCCTCGCACGCGCGAACGCCTCGATGCGGTCGAGGTCCCGGGGCCGCAGACCGCGGCGAGGGTGCGGCCGGATCAGCAGGCCGCCGCCCCCGGTCAGCTCGTCGAACACCGCCCCCGCGCGAGGCACCGCGGTGTCGTCCGTCCAGACGAGCCGGCGGCCGCCGGCGACGACCCGCCGGGCGGCGGCCAGCTTCACGGCATCGGTGTCGTCCACGCCGTCCAGCGCGCCGGCGCCGAGCGCCCGCCCGAACGCCGGCAGCCCGAACAACCGCTCCAGCGCGTCGGCGTCCGCGCACCACGTCGTGCACCACCGCACCTCGACCAGGCCCTCGCCGTGCAGCCGGCGAACCCGGTCGATCAGCCCGGGCGCCCAGCGCATCGGCCAGTCGGCGCCCTCGGAACGCGCGGTCCCGCGGGACAGCCGCGCACCCCAGGCCGGACGGCGCGTGTTGATCACCCCGTCGACGTCGAGCAGCCACACCGGCACCCGGCGCACCGGACCGCCCGTCACCCGCCGTGCCACTGCCGCCAGAGCCGGGCGTACGGCCCGTCGTGCGCGATCAGCTCGTCGTGGGTGCCCACCTCGATGATCCGCCCGGCGTCCATGACCGCGATCCGATCGGCGTCGTGGGCCGTCTGCAGGCGGTGGGCGATGGCGATCACCGTGCGATTGTGCAGCACCGCGGCCAGCGCCCGCTCCGCCGCCCGGGCCGCCCGCGGGTCGAGCAGCGCGGTCGCCTCGTCCAGGATCACCGTGTGCGGGTCGGCGAGCAGCACCCGCGCGAGCGCCAGCTGCTGCGCCTGGGCACCGGTCGGCGGGTGCTCGCCGAGGTCGGCGTCCAGGTCGTCGGCCCAGTCCGCGCCGACCGTGCGCAGCGCCGCGGCGAGGCGCTCGTCCGGCGCCGGCACGATCAGGTTGTCCCGGACCGTCTCGCGGAAGACGTGGTGCTCCTGCGTCACCAGGACCACCTGCCGGCGCAGCAGATCCGGCGGCAGGTCGGCCACCGCGACCCCGCCGACGGTGAGGGTGCCGGTGCGGGGACGGTCCACGCCGGCCAGCAGCCGGCCCAGGGTGGACTTGCCGGCCCCGGAGAGGCCGACGATCGCCAGCCGCTCGCCGGGCTGGACCGTGAGATCCACGTCGTGCAGCACGTCCGGGCCGCCGGGGTACGCGTAGCTGACGCCGCGCACCTCGATCCGGTCGCCGTCCGGGACCGCCGCGGCCGTCGCCGGCTCGGCGGGCACGGCGGCCAGCCCCTCGACCCGGGCGAACGACGCGCCGCTGCTCTGCAGCTGCTCCAGCCAGATCAGGATGGTGTCCATCGGCCCGATCAGCTGGCGCAGGTACAGGGTGGCCGCGACGACCGTGCCGAGCGTGACGCGGCCATCGCGCTGCAGCAGGCCGCCGATCAGCAGCACCAGGACGACCGGGATGTTGTAGGAGCCCTCGGCGGCCGGGAAGTACACCGAGCGCAGTCGCAGGGTGGACAACCGGCTACGCCTGGTCCGGGCGATCGCGGCCCGGCCCACCGCCAGCCGGGACCGGTGCAGGCGGAAGGCCTCGATGGTGCGGGCCCCGGCGGTGGTCGCGGCCAGCTCCTCCGCCAGCTCCGAGTTCGCGGCCCCCTCCTCCAGGTACGCCCCGCGGGCCCGGCGCAGGTACCACCGGCCGGTGACCACGATGCCGGACAGCCCGAGCAGGCCGGCCACGCCGAGCAGCGGGTCGAGCACGAGCACCGCCGCGACCAGGAACAGCGCCTGCACGCCGGCCACGAACACGCCCGGCAGCACGTCGCGCAGCGTGCCGGCGACCGCGTCCACGTCGGTCGTGCCGCGGGCGGCCAGGTCGCCGGGCGGCACCCGCTCGATCACCGAGGCGGGCAGGTGCAGCGCGCGGCTCAGGAAGCCGACCCGGATGCGGGCCGCGGTGCGCTCGCCGAAGCGGTACCCGAGCAGCAGCGCCGTCCGCGCGAGCACCGTCTGGGCCAGCGCGCACAGCACGACGGCGCCGGCCAGCAGGTCGATCCGGGCCGCGGCGCCCGGCCCGGTGACCGCGTCGACGATCCGGCCCAGCAGGTACGGCGCGCCGAGGGCGGCCACCGCCGCCAGCACGTTCAGCAGGAGGATGCCGGCGGCGGCCCACCGGTCGGCGGCGATCAGCCGCGCGGCGGCCCGGGCGACCTGGCGGCCGTCCGCGATCGGCAGCGCCGGGGTGCTCACGAGGCCTCCGGTGCCGCGGCGAAGGTCCGGTTCACCAGGTCGCGGTAGCCGGGTTCGCGCTCCAGCAGCTCGCGGTGCGTTCCGGAGGCGGCGACGCGGCCGTCGACGAGGTAGAGCACGACGTCGGCCCGGTCCAGCAGCACCGGCGACGTGGTGGACAGCAGGGTGCCCCGCCCGGCGCGGGCCGCGGCGAGCCGCTCGGCGACCGCCGCCTCGGTGTGCGCGTCCACCGCCGAGGTGGGGTCGGTCGCGAGCAGCATCTCCGGGTCGGCGGCGAGCGCGCGGGCCAGCCGGACCCGCTGCCGCTGGCCACCGGAGAGGTTGCGGCCGTCGCGCTCGACGCGGTGGTCCAGCCCGGCGATGTCGGTCGCCACCGCCGCGCCGATCGCCCGGCGGATCGCGTCGTCGCCGGCCCCGGTGCAGCCCGCGACCACGTCGCGCAGCGTCCCGGCGAAGAGGTCGGCGTCGTGGTCGGCGACCAGGATCCGCTCGCGAACCGCGGGCTTCGCGACCTCGGCGATGCGGTAGGAGCCCCAGGAGGCGGCGGTCGGCGCGTACCGGCCGAGCCGGTCGATGATCGCGGCCGCGTCGTGCGGACGGGCCGAGGCCAGCATGGTCAGCCGGCCCGGCTCGGCGACCACGCCGGACTCGGGGTCGTGCAGGAGCGCCGGTCCGCTCGGGGCGGTGCCGCCGCCCGGCTCCTCGACGGGCAGCCGGAGGAACGCGATGATCCGCCGGGCGGCGATCACCCCGCGGCTGACGTCGCCCGCGCTGAAGATCAGCATCCAGGTGGGCACGACGAGGATCGCCACGTACCCGTAGACCGCGACCAGCTCGCCGACGGTGAGCTCGCCGCGGACCGTCAGCCGGGCCGCCAGCCAGGTCACCGCGGCCAGAAAGATCGTCGGAAGGCCGTCGCCCAGCGCGGAGATCCAGCTCAGCGCGCCGCCCATCCGGTACCCCTCGGCCCGCACGGCCTCCGACTGCGCGGCGTACCGGCGCAGGTGGGCGTCCTTGCCGCCGAGCCCGTTGAGGATGCGCAGGCCGCCGAGCACGTCGACCAGCCGCGTGGCCAGCCGGCCCTGCCGCTCGCGGTACTCGCCGCCGGCGGTGTTGAGCCGCCGCAGCAGCGGCCCGAGCACCAGCGCGAGCACCGCCACCCCGGCCGCCACCACCAGGGCGATCATCCCGGACACCCGCACGAGCAGCGTCATCACGACCGCGTAGGCGACGACCGCGCCCACGCCCGGCCCGGTCACGGTCAGCGCCCGCGCGACCAGCCACACGTCCCCGATGCCGATGGTGACCACCTCGCCCGCGGTGATCCGGCGGGGCAGCGCGGCCCCGAGCTCCACCCCGTGCGCCATGACCGCGTCCGCCGTGCGCAGCGCACCGTCCAGCCGGATGTTGGTCATGGTCCGGTGGCGCAGGATGCCGAGCACCGCGTTCGCCACCCCCACCGCGAAGATGGCGCCGGCCCAGACGAGCAGCGGGCCGGCCTGCCGCGGGCGCAGGCCGCGGTCAACCGCCTGGGAGATCAGGTACGGCGTGATCGCCAGGCTGAGCATCCACAGCGAGCTCCACAGCGCGCCCAGCGCGATCCGCGGTTTCTGCCGCCATGCCAGCCATCCCAGATACCGTCCCGGCCCCCGTGTCCACATCCGTTCATCATCGCCGATGCGCCACCCGGCGCGGGGGGCTCGAGGCGGCCTTGGGCTCGTCGGAGCCGGGGTTCTGACTGGCTGTCAGAGCCCCGGCGTGACATCCCGTTCCATGGTGTTATGCCGACGGGGCCAGGTGGGCGTACGCGTCCGTGGTGAAGAACGACGGCAGGTGCTCCTCGAGCGCCGTGCGCTCCACGATCCCGGCCGCGGCCAGGGCGCGTTCGAGCTGCGCCCCGGAGCGTCCCTCGCTGAGCGCGGCCAGCTCCTCGGCGAGCAGCGCCCGCACCGTCTCCTCGGTCACCGTGCCGCCGCCGGCCAGCGGGGTGTGGTGATGCAGCCACTGCCACACCTGGCAGCGGGCGATCTCCGCGGTGGCCGCGTCCTCCATGAGGTTCGACAGCGCCACCGCGCCCGTGCCGCCGAGCCAGGCGTCGATGTACCGCAGCGCCACCGAGATGTTCGCGCGCAGCCCGGCCGCGGTGACCTGGCCCGGCGTCTTGTCGACGGCGAGCAGGTCGGTGGCGGTGACGTCGACGTCCTCGCGGAGCACCGAGAGCTGGTTGGGCTGGTCGAAGGCCGCGCGGCAGACGTCCACGAGGCCCGGGTGCGCCACCCAGGAGCCGTCGAACCCGTCGCCCGCCTCGCGCTGCTTGTCGGCCCGCACCTTCGCGGTCGCGGTCTCGTTGACCGCGGCGTCGCGGCTCGGGATGAACGCGGCCATGCCGCCGATGGCGTGGGCGCCGCGCCGGTGGCAGGTGCGCACGAGCAGCTCGGTGTACGCCCGCATGAACGGCACCGTCATCGTGACCTCGGCGCGGTCGGGCAGGACGAAGTCCGACCACTGGCCGAAGTTCTTGATGATGCTGAAGATGTAGTCCCACCGGCCCGCGTTCAGGCCGGCCGAGTGCTCACGCAGCTCGTACAGGATCTCGTCCATCTCGAACGCGGCGGTGATGGTCTCGATGAGCGTCGTCGCGCGGATGGTGCCGCGGGGCAGGCCGAGGTACTCCTGCGCGAACACGAACACGTCGTTCCAGAGCCGCGCCTCGCGATGGTCCTCGAGCTTGGGCAGGTAGAAGTACGGCCCCGAACCGGCGTCCAGCTGGCGCCAGGCGCAGTGGTACAGGTACAACCCGAAATCCACGAGGCTGGCGGAGATCGGGCGGCCGTCGACGACGATCCACTTCTCGACCAGGTGCCAGCCGCGGGGCCGCACCACGATGGTGGCGATCTCGTCGCCGAGCGCGTAACGCTTGCCGCGCTCGTCGGTGAAGTCGAGGTTGCGGTCCAGCGCGTCCATGAGGTTGAGCTGCCCGCCGATGACGTTGTCCCAGGTCGGCGCGGTCGCGTCCTCGAAGTCGGCCAGCCACACCTTGGCGCCGGAGTTGAGCGCGTTGACCGTCATCTTGCGCTCGGGCGGCCCGGTGATCTCGACCCGGCGGTCCTCGAGCCCGGGGGCCGGCGGCGCGACCCGCCACGTGTCGTCCTGCCGGATGCGCGCGGTGTCGGGCCGGAAGTCCGGCAGCTGACCGGCGGCCCAGCGGGCGCGACGGGCGCGGCGGGTGTCCAGCAGCGCGACCCGGCGGGCGGCGAAGCGGTCGTCGAGGGCGACGAGGAACTCCAGCGCACCCGGCGTGAGGACCTCGTCATAGCGATCGGCGAGGACGCCATTGATCTTGTACCTCATGCGAACTGCTCCTGTTCCGTCGACCCGTGCAGCGCGGTGGTCTCGCCGTTGGGGTTGAGCACGGTGCTGATCAGGTCGAAGTAGCCCGTGCCCACCTCGCGCTGGTGCTTGACCGCCGTGTAGCCGTGCGCCTCGGCGGCGAACTCGCGCTCCTGCAGCGCCACGTAGGCCGTCATGCCCTCGTTGGCGTACCCCCGCGCCAGGTCGAACATCGAGTAGTTCAGGGCGTGGAAGCCCGCGAGGGTGATGAACTGGAACTTGTACCCCATGTGGCCGAGCTCGCGCTGGAACTTCGCGATCGTGGCGTCGTCGAGGTGCTTGCGCCAGTTGAACGACGGCGAGCAGTTGTAGGCCAGCATCTGCTCCGGGTGCTCGCGCTTGACGGCCTCGGCGAAGCGCCGCGCGACCTCGAGGTCCGGGGTGCTGGTCTCCATCCAGAGCAGGTCGCTGTACGGCGCGTAGGCGATCCCTCGCGCGATGCACGCGTCCACGCCGTTGCGGCACCGGTAGAAGCCCTCGGCGGTCCGCTCGCCGGTGACGAACGGCTGGTCGCGCTCGTCGATGTCGGTGGTGAGCAGCGTCGCGGCCTGCGCGTCGGTGCGCGCCACGATCAGCGTCGGCACCCCGGCGACGTCGGCGGCCAGCCGCGCGGCCTGCAGGGTGCGGATGTGCTGCCCGGTCGGGATGAGCACCTTGCCGCCGAGGTGGCCGCACTTCTTCTCGGACGCGAGCTGGTCCTCCCAGTGCACGCCGGCCGCGCCCGCGACGATCATGCCGGTCATCAGCTCGTACGCGTTGAGCACCCCGCCGAACCCGGCCTCCGCGTCCGCGACGATCGGGGCGAGCCACTCGGTGTCCGCATCACCCTCGGCGGTGGTGATCTGGGCGGCGCGCAGCAGCGCGTTGTTGATCCGCCGCACGACCGCCGGGACCGAGTTGGCCGGGTAGAGGCTCTGGTCCGGGTAGGTGTGCCCGGAGAGGTTGGCATCGGCCGCGACCTGCCAGCCCGACAGGTAGATGGCCTTGAGACCGGCCCGGACCATCTGCACGGCCTGGTTGCCGGTGAGCGCGCCGAGGGCGTGGATGTAGTCCTCGTCGTGCAGCAGCCGCCAGAGCCGCTCGGAGCCGCGTCTGGCGAGGGTGTGCTCCTCCTGGATCGCGCCCCGCAGCCGCACCACGTCCGCCGCGTCGTAGTCGCGCCGCACGCCCTGCCAGCGGGGGTCGGTGTCCCATTCCTGTCGCAACCGATCAACGGCGTCACTCATGATTCGCTCCCTTGGATGACCGCTGTGTCGTGCCTCTCCGCCCACGGTCACACGGGGTGAACGGGCCGGTCGAGGGGCGGAAAAAGCCAAGTCTTGCCAAGTTTCCGGGCGACTTTGCCAAGTTGCGAAAACACAATTTGACATTGGTGCTATTTGTTGAGGATGGCAAAGGTGTTCGCGGGCGCGCGACTGCGGCGGCTGCGCGAGGAGCACGGGCTGAGCCAGACCGACCTCGCCCGGCACCTGGCCATCTCGCCGAGCTACCTCAACCAGATCGAGCACGACGTGCGGCCGCTGACCGCCCCGGTGCTCATCCGCGCCACCGAGCTCTTCGGCGTCGACCCGGCCGTGTTCGCGCCGCACGACACCCCGCAGCTCGTGGCGGGCCTGCGCGAGGCGCTCGCCGGCACCGGGAGCATCGCCGACCTCAGCGAGCTGGCCACTCGCCTGCCGGAGCTGGCCGAGTCGATCATCGACCTGCATCGGCGGTACCGCCAGGTCTCCGACCAGCTCACGGAGCTCGTCGGCGACCGGGGACCGCTCGGGCGCAGCCCGCACGACCAGGTGACCGAGTTCTTCTACCGCCGCCAGAACTACGTGCCGCAGCTGGACGAGGCCGCCGAGGCGCTCGCCGCGCGGATGGGGCTGCGCCGCGGCGAGGTGCGCCCGGCGCTGCGGGACCGGCTGGCCGAGCGGCACGGGGTGCGCATCGTGCGCGACGACGCCCTCGAGGGGGACCTGCACCGGTACCGGCCGCAGACCCAGACCCTGCATCTCACCAGCGCGCTGCGGGCCGGGCAGGAGGCGATGCGGATGGCGGCCCAGCTGGCGCTCATGGAGTACGCGGACGTCATCGACGAGATCGTCGAGGAGGAGCACTTCGAGGACGTGCAGACGCAGATCCTCACGCGCGTCGGGCTCGCCAACTACTTCGCGGCGGCGCTGATCCTGCCGTACGAGCAGTTCCTGACCGCCGCCGAGTCCCGCCGCTACGACATCGACCTGCTGACCGAGCACTTCGCGATGGGCTGGGAGACCGTCTGCCACCGGCTGAGCACCCTGCAGCGCCCCCGCGCCCGCGGCGTGCCGTTCTCGTTCGTGCGCGTCGACCGCGCCGGCAACATGTCCAAGCGCCAGTCCGCGACGGGCTTCCCGTTCTCGCGCACGGGCGGGACGTGTCCACTGTGGAACGTGTACGAGGCGTTCAGCTCCCCCAGCCGTGCGGTGGTGCAGATCGCGGCGATGCCGGACGGCCAGCGGTACCTGTGGATCGCCCGCACCATCACGCGCCACCACGGCGGCTACGGCCAGCCCGGCAAGGTCTACGCGATCGGCCTGGGCTGCGAGATCCGGCACGCCTCGCGCCTGGTCTACTCCACCGGCATGGACCTGACCGACGGCGCGGCCGCGATGCCGATCGGCCCCGGCTGCCGGACCTGCGAGCGCGCGACGTGCCCGCAGCGGGCCGCGCCGCCGATCAGCCGGCACCTGGACCTCGACGAGAACCGGAGCACGTTCGTGCCGTACCCGCTCAAGGGCCGCTGACCCGGCGCGACCCGGCGACGGCGGCGGCAAGCCCCCGTCGCCAGGTCCTGACCCGAGCGGTCAGAGGATGCCGCGGGCGTGGAAGGCGGCCCGCACCTTGTCCGCGGCCGCCTGACCGTAGAGCGCCTTCGCGGTCTTGACCGTCTGCCGCGCCGCGGCCGGCATCGTGGTGTTCGGGTCGAAGCCGAACTGGGCCTCGATGATCACCCGGTTCGCGCGGGTGCGGCCGAGCGCGTTGTTGACGTCGAACAGCGCCCGCGACCAGATCTCGCCGTCGGCGTGGACCTCGCCCTCGAGGTCGGCCGGGTACATCTTGGTGCCGTCGACCCGGCGCAGGCAGTGCGGGACGTCGTCGGTGTACGCGGTCGAGTCCCAGTCCGCGATGCAGGCCAGCGGCGTGCGGCGGGTGTCGGGGCTGGTCGCCTGCGACATCGTGAACGCCCAGTAGTCGCCGAAGCCCTCGCCGATGGAGCCGGCCTCGATCGCCTCGCCGAAGCCGGGGACCTGGTCGTCCTGGATGGCGTGGCCGTACTCGTGCCAGATCACCTCCTCGTCCTCGGCGTCGTCGACGCCGCCGGTGCCGAAGGTGATGCCGTCGGTGTCCGGGTCGTAGAAGGAGTTGTCGTCGGTCAGCCCGGTCGTCGAGTAGTCCTGCGGCTCGTTGTTCACGTCACCGAAGCCGAGCGTGTGGATGTACTCCTGCGCGGAGGTGATGCTGTAGTACCCCATCACCTGCTCGAAGCCGGGCTGCGAGCGGTTGTACGCGAACTTGCGCTGGGCCGAGCGGACCGCGCCGTCGCTGATGTTGTTCGCGTACGAGCCCTGCAGCGTGGTACCCCGGCCGTCGAGATGGTTCAGGGTCACGGTCCTGTACGCCGCCCGCAGGGCCGGGTAGTCGGCGTCGTCCCGGTCGGTCAGGTTCTCGTTCTGCAGCGCCGCGACCGGATTCGGGGCGAACACCGTGCCGGTGCCGCTGGCCTCCTTGACCAGGTTCTTCTCCTCCAGCTGGGCCCCGTTGCCGGCGTCGAGCACCGTGCGCACGGTGCCGTGCCCCGTGCGGGTCACCACGACCCACGCGAGCTTCGCGGTGGCGCCCGGCACCACGACCAGCTCGGACCGCGCCGCCTGCCCGCCGGTGCGCCCGGCCACCGAGGCGCGGGCGTGGTCGGCGGCGACGCCGGGCGTCTCGGTCGCCAGGCCCCGGACCTCGAGCCGGCCGTCCTGCACCGTGACCTCGCCGGTCGCCGAGTCGGTGTGCGTGGCGTAGAAGCCGCCGAGGACGGGCAGGCCGTGGTACAGCTGCTGGTACCACGTGTGCGTGCCGAGCAGCGACTGGCGCACCTGCACCTGCCGCAGCCCGTCCGGCACCGGCGGCGGCGCCGCGTGCGCGGCGGTACCCGCGGCGGTGACCAGGAGCGCGCCGGAGGCCGTTGCCGCCAGCCATCGATTCATGCGTCGTCGCATCATGACGCGACCCTAGAACACATCTGCATGTACTGATGTCTTGCGAGGGGGTCGACGAGGGATGGAGTTGCCGCAGCCGATCAGCAGCGCGGGCAGGGGGCTTCTTTTCTGACGCTCCAGCTGAAGGTGGTGCTTCCCTGTCCGCCTCCAACGGCCGTGACCGTGACGGTGTAGCTTCCGATGGTGCTGACCGTGCCGCTGATCAGGCCGGTCGAGGGGTCGATGGCCAGCCCGGGAGGCAGGCCGGTCGCCGACCAGGCGTACGACCCGCTCCCGCCGGTGGCCTGCATCTGCAGCGCCACGGTGTCCAGCTTGAGCATGCTCTGGGTGCCCGGGTTGGTGACCGTCACCGTCCCGCTCGGCGGGGGCGTGGGAATGTCCGGCGGCGGGCAGGTCAGCGACACCGGCTGAGACACTGTGGTTGGGTCGTGGTCGCGCCTGCGGCGGCGCATCATCGTCGGACGGACTCCCGCCGGCGCCGACTTGTGCGCAACGTGCTGCGGCACCGACCAGCCCGCACATAAGTGCGCAAGCTGTGGCAAGCCCGGTGATCGGCATCCACCCGAACACGGCCGCCCGATGGACCCGAATCGCCAGCAACAGCTGGTCTGACTACCTCGCAGCAAATCCCTGAGCCCCAACCGCACTGCAGCCAGCTCTATCACCACGCGGCCTGACGCCGAACAAGCGACCGACGATCACGCGCTCAACAGCTAGGTTCTCGGCCGGGCAAGGCCCAGCACCACCAGTGCTCAGCAGTTGGCCTTGTTCGCGCGTTCCGGGTCCCGTCGTGGAAGCTATAATTGATCATCCACGATGGATCGTGGCGGGCAGCACGACGGTCCAGTAGCTACTGCTGGACGTCCATTCCCTCGACAACGGTTGACTCGGATCGGGAAATACGGCAGACGAGAATCCGTCCGTCGCTGGTTCCGACGAGCAGCCGATCCGCGCCGGCCACGGTCAGCGCCGTCGGAAAGATCCCCCGAAGGCGCCATCGCCAGCGCAGATGGCCATCATCCAGGTCGAGCGCCACGATCTCGCCGTCCCGGTAGGCGACGTAGGCAGTGTCGGTGCTGGCGTCGAGATCGGTGGCGAGAGAGTCGGTGCGGAAGGTCCAATGCGGACTTCCGGTGGTCAAGTCCCGCCGAACCACGAAGGAGCCGCCAGGCTGCAACCCACGGCCGTCGTAAACAGTCCCGGCACAGACCAGGCTCCCCTCCGAAATCTCAACCCCCGGCCCGGCGAAGTGCGACTCGTTCGGCACCCATGAATACGGGAACAGGCGACGCAGTCCGCCGGTCTCGCGTGGACGGCCGTCGATTGCGGGAGGCTCCGGATCCGCGGCCGACAGCCAGGCGACGCGCGGGGCGAGCACCGACGCGGACGTACGCTCGACCTCCCGGACGTAGATCCGCCGGCCTCGGCGGACCCGCAGTCGGTGGAGCTGCGGCACGTCACCGGCGGACGCGACGGCTGGCAGCCCGTCGGAGCACTGGACGAGGGCGTACGGGTGGCGCGGACTGAACTCGTCGAGCCGGCTTCCGTCCGCCAGCGAGCACCGGACCAGCAACTGCGGAGGCTCCTGCCAATGGGGCCGCACCAGGCCTACCCAGACTGATTGTTCGTCCGGTGCCACCACGAGGTCCAGACCACCGCTATCCGGGCCGTTGTCATCCGGGACGCGCCACTGCGCCTCGCCCGAGGGCAGCCAGCACTCCACCGCGACGTCGGAGAGCGCCGCCAGGACCCGCCCGTCGGGCAACTCCTCGACCGCGCGCACGTTTCGCCGCGGCTCGCCGTCATCGCTGAAGCGCCTCACAGCCGCGCGCGCTTCCGCACGACCGTCGGGGCGGGGCGCGGGAACTCTGGGTCCGGCCAGCTCACCTGATCCGATCGACGCGGGGCCAAGAGTGCGCCAGTTGTCTCGGCGCACCACCGCCACGTGTCCCTCGATCCACGCGGCTCTGTCCTGCCAGTCGTCCGGCGGCGCCATAAGCAGGCGCAACGCCTGGTCATCCAGCCATTCCAGGCCGAGCACCTCGCGGCCCAACTCGTCCTCGAACATCGACACAGTCGCGCTCATCTCCAGGTCCAGCACGAGCAGCTCGCCCTCGAAGAAGTAACCGCCGTCGTACTTGCCGGTACCGACCGCCAACAGCGGCAACGTCGGGTGGAACGCGAGCGCGTGCACGGGGTACCGCGACCGGAGAACCGCCCGGCAGCTCAGGTCACCGGTGTTGTAGACGGCCACCGGCGCCCCGTGGGACTCGCGGACAAAGTCGCCCGCGACCGCCAGACGGCCTTCGCCATGACCGCCAGAGCGGGCTCGCCGACCTCGGTGAAGGGGCGCTCTCCCAACGTCCGTTCGACGCGCAGCGGATCGATCACGTTCGGAATCATCGCAGGATTGGGGTTGAGCCCGACGCCGCATCAGGTCGTAGGTTCGCAACGCACCCCGTAAGGCGCCTGCATTCGCGTCTTCGCCATCCCGGCCTGTGTGTCTTCCGCCTTGTCGCCGCCGTCATCCTGCTCCCCTCCGGTCTCCGGCTCACCGTCCGCGCCGCCCGACCCGACGGCACCGACCGGCCACCTCTCTCTCACACCGCCACACGCAGCCGCGCCACCCACCGGAATACCGCAGGTTTCGAATACGTGACCTTCAGCAGCACTGGTCGCGGTTCGCCGCGGCGGTCATCACCACCAGCTCGGCGCCCGCCGGCACCACACGCCCGACGATCGTCACGTCGCGGGGCGGCCCGGAGCGCGTGGACGGCGTTGACGACGAGGTTCTGGGTGATCTCCACGCCCACGCGAAGAGCTGCACGAGGGCTGTGCGCGCCCGTCGATCGACGGATGCGTTGCCGAGGGGTCAGGAAATGCCGGCGCGCACGCGGCGGATGAGCGTGTCGATCTTCTCCGCGAGCGCCGGCGGGCACGCCGAAATGCCGTGGCCGCCGATCGACGGCGTCGGCCCGGGCCGCAGCAGCTCGAGGCGCTGGTGCGCGTCCCGCAGCGCGGCCGGATCGTCGTCGCGCAGCGCCCGGTCGACGCGAGCGGTTAGCCCGTCGAGCAGAATCCACGCCGCGGCGGGCAGCCGCCACCGCTGCGCGTCCGCGAGCGTGTCCACGATCCCGCGAGGCGTCCGCTCAGCCAACGCGACCCGCCGGGAAGAGCACCTCGACGCTCAGCCCGCCACCGGGGCAGGACCGAGCCTGGATGGTCGCCCCGTGCGCGGTCGCGATCGCGCGGACGATGGACAGCCCCAAGCCGTGGTGGCCGTCGTCGGCGACGCGGCGCAGGCGCTGGAACGGCTCGAATAGCCGCTCGACCTGGTCGGGCGGCACCACGGGGCCGGTGTTGGCGATGATCAGACGAGCGTACCCGTCCAGCCGCCGCACGCCCACCTCCACCGTGCCCCCGGGCGCGTTGTAGTGGATCGCGTTGTCGAGCAGGTTCGCCACGAGCCGAGCCAGCAACGTCGGGTCGCCGACGACGCGGGCCGGCCGGATCGTCGCCACCACGGTCAGCTCGTGCGGGGTGCTGTGAACCAGGTGTTCAACGCGGACGGCACGCCGTTCACGGCCGAGCAGAACAGGTCGTGCATGACCGGCGAGATGGCCAAGGACTTCGACTGCCTGGGCACGAAGAACCTGCATTTCCAGTACACGTACCAGCCCGGCAGCCGCTACTGGCCGTTCCAGTGGCTGGAGCTGGCGGCGTATTCGGTGCTCGCGGCGGCGCTGAGCGCGTTCGGGTTCTGGTGGATTCGCCGCCGGGTCAGCTGAGCTGCACGTGGAAGAGCTTCTCGTCGCTGTTGTTCGGAATGCTGTCCTTGTCGCCGAGGTTGGACGTGGTCAGCCAGAGGCCGCCGTCCGGGGCGGGTTCGACGGTGCGCAGGCGGCCGTAGGTGCCGTTGAAGTACACCTGCGGCGTCTGCAGCTCGGTGCCGTTGATCTGGGCGCGGTACAACCTGGTCCCGCGCTCGCACGCGATGTAGACGACGTTCCGCACGACGGTGAGCCCGGAACAGGAGCCCTCGGCCGTCGGGTACGTCCGCTTCGGCGCGATGTACCCGGCGGTGCCGCAGGTCCCCGAGGTCCCCTCGCAGGCGGGCCAGCCGTAGTTGCCGCCCCGGGTGATCAGGTTTGTCTCGTCCATGATCGAGTTGCCGAACTCCTGCTCCCAGAGCCGGCCCTGCGAGTCGAACGCGAGGCCCTGCGGGTTGCGGTGGCCGTAGCTCCACACGTAGTTGCCGAACGGGTTGTCCGACGGCACCGAGCCGTCCGGGTTGAGCCGCAGCACCTTGCCGTTAAGGCCATTGGTGTTCTGCGCGTTGTCGCCGTTCTGTGCGTCGCCGGTGGCCGCGTAGAGCTTGCCGTCGGGCCCGAAGCGCAGCCGCCCGCCGTCGTGGAACTTGTTGCGCAGGATGCCGCTGAGCAGCACCTGCTCGCTGCCCAGCCGGTCGCCGTCGAGCTGGATGCGCACGATCCGGTTGTCGGTCGGCGAGGTGTGCATGATGTAGAGCCAGTGGTCGGCCGCGAAGGTGCTCGCGATCGCGAGGCCGAGCAGCCCGCCCTCGCCGTCGGTGTTCTCGACGTTCGGGACCGTGCCCACGGTGGTCTTCGCGCCCGTCGCCGGGTTGAGCTTGACGATGTCGTGGGCGTCGCGCCGCGTGTAGAGGATGCTGCCGTCGGGCAGCGTGACCAGCCCCCACGGGATGTCGGTGTCGGTGCCGACCTGCGTCACCGCGCACACCGGACTGCCGCAGTCCGCGCCAGTGGTGACGGTCGCGGTGTTGCTGTGCGGCGACACGTTGGCCTGGGCGTCGCGGGCCACGACGTAGTACTGGTAGGTCGTGCTCGGCGCCAGCGCACTGTCGATGAACGTCGTCGCGGTGGCGCCCGTGACAGTGCCGACCTTGGCGTTGTCGCGATAGATGTCGTAGGCCCGCACGCCCACGTTGTCCGAGGCCGCCGCCCACGCCAGGCTGACCGACGTGCCGCTCGCGGTCGCGGTGAGGTTCCCGGGAGCCGTCGGCGCCTGCGTGTCGGGCTGGCACTGCGGCGGCGTGATGGGCACCGTCTTGCTCGCCTGCGAGACGTTCCCGGCGGCGTCCCGCGCGTTCACGTAGAGGCCCCAGGTCACCCCGGCGACGACGGTCAGGCCGGTCGAGAGCGTCGTCCCCGGGACCGACTTCATGAGCTGCCCGTCGTGGTACACGTCGTAGAACGCGACCCCGACGTTGTCGCTCGCCGCGTCCCACGAGAACGTGACGGCGTCGCACACCAGCTCGCTGACCCGCGGATTCCCCGGGACGGTGGGCGCCTGCGTGTCCCCGTTGCCGAGGCTGGTCCGCCACTGCTGGTTGCTCTGCCCGTGGCAGGTCCAGAGGTTCACCGGCGTGCTGTTACCGGTCCCGCCCCCGTCGACGTCGAGGCACAGCCCCGACTGCACGCCGACGATGCTCCCGTCGGCGTTGATGCGCCACCGCTGGTTGCTGCCACCGTTGCACGTGTAGATCTGCGCCCGCGCCGGCGAGGTGGTGTCCTGCCCCTCGACGTCGAGGCACTTCGTCGAGTCGTACACGCGCAGCTCCCCCGCCGCCGTGAACGTCCACGCCTGGTTGTCCTGCCCGTTGCAGTCGTAGATGTTGACGCCGGTCTTGTCGGCGTGGTTCTGCCCGACGACGTCGAGACAGCGCCCGGAGGCGACACCGACAATGGTGCTACCGGCCGCGGCTTGCGCGGGCACGAGCACAGCGGAGGTGACCCCGCCGACCGCAACGACGAGCGCCGCACCCCCGACGGCCAACCTCCCCCGCCGCCCAGCCATGCCGCGGACATGCCGCCCCGAAACCCGAGACGCCACAGCGCGCCAACTGCCCGTCCTCGCGGCCCTCCCCGCCGAGGCGCCCCCGGCCGAGTCGCCGGCTCCCGCCGAGCCTGCGGTGGACCGCCGAGCGGGCGCCACCACGTCACGGTCATGCCACGAACGCGGAGCAGGTCGCATCAGCCCTCCAGCCAGCCCGGCCACGACTCGGGCCGCGGCACTCTACGCACCCAGGCGCGCGCGCTGCGAGTAGAACCCGGGCGTGGGAGCGGCTGGCGGACCGCCCCACACATCCGGACATACACCATCGAAGATGCGCGATCCCCACATGTCAACCGCTGCAGCGAGAAATAAGGACCTACAAACGCAGCGTTAACCACCAGCCCAGCCACGCCTACCCCTCGCCCCGCTCGACCGCCGACCCAGACCGGATCGCGCCACCCATGCACGGCAAATTCCACCGTCACCACGCCCTCTGGCAGCACAATCGGCATACACGCGGCACCGCCGAGCCTGAAACGGCGGAGCGCACGATGCACACGAGAACGGCCGTGCACACGACGCGCGCGGGCTGGCCGAGTGCACGCTGCGTGCGGAGTGGCCGGACGTGCGGTGCGTCAACGGACATCTGGTGGTCGCGCGCGCGGCACCGCGTCCTCGTGGCCGGTGGCGGGTGGTGCATCAGCCGCTCCTACGTCTCGAGCGCGACCGGCGGCACCACGCCCGCCTGCCGAAGCCAGCCGTCGTGGAGCGCGGTAAAGAGCAGAGCGAGAGGGCTAAATACTAGTTTTCCGATAGGGATTGACAAGTTAGTCCCGCGCTCCTTATGTTGCCCTGTAAGCGGATGCGACCACGGTGTCCGTGTCGACGAAGGGGCGATGCCATGAACGCCGCGCAGTGTCGCGCTCGCCGTTCGGCCTGACGCCCCCCGCGACCGGCCCGCGCCGTCGCCCCGTCGTGCTCTCCAGCAACCCGGCCGTACCCGGATGGAGCAACTCGCATGAGCGAGACCGCAACCCTGCCGTCGCCCCCGAAAGACCGATTCGACCCGCTCCTGGCCCAGCGCCGGGTCACCCCGCGCCTGCGGCCGTGGCGGTGGGTCGTGAGCGCCGCCGTGCTGGTCGTGCTCGCCCAGTTCGTCGTGGGCGTGTTCACCAACGAGCACTACGAGTGGCCCAAGTTCTGGTCGTTCTTCACCCGCGAGTCGATCCTCGACGGCGTCGTGGTCACGCTGCAGGTCGTCGGGCTCAGCGCGGTCTTCGGGCTGCTGCTCGGCGTGGTCGTCGCGCTCGGGCGGCTGTCGGGCAACCCGCTCATCGGCGGGCTGGCCTGGGCGTACGTGTGGTTCTTCCGCGCCCTGCCGCTGCCCCTGCTGCTGATCATCACGTTCAACTTCTCGTACTTCTACCCCCGCCTCGGCGTCGGCATCCCCTGGGGCCCCGTCTTCGCCGAGGTGCAGACGAGCAGCCTGACCCCGCTGGCCATCGGCGTCATCGCGCTGAGCCTGAACGAGGCGGCCTACGCGGCCGAGGTCATCCGCGGCGGCATCCTGTCCGTCGAGCACGGGCAGATCGAGGCGGCCACCGCGCTCGGGCTGTCCAAGGCGCGGCAGCTGCGCCGGATCGTGCTGCCCCAGGCGCTGCGCTCGATCGTCCCGGCGTACGGCAACCAGCTGATCGGCCTGATCAAGGCCAGCTCGCTCGTGTACTACGTGTCGCTGCTGGACCTGTTCGGCGCCGTCTTCGTGCTGGAGTCGCGCCACCCCGAGTCCCTGGTGCCGATCCTCATCGTCGGCGCGGCCTGGTACCTCGTCATGACCGCCGCCCTGTCGGTCGTGCAGCACTACGTCGAGCGGTACTTCGCCCGGGGCACCGCGCGGAGGGGGTTCTGATGCCGGAGCCGGCGCTGGAGATCCGCAACGTGCACAAGTCGTTCGGGCCGCGGGAGGTGCTCAAGGGCGTCGACCTGACCGTCCGCCCCGGCGAGACGGTCGCGATCCTCGGGCCGTCCGGCTCGGGCAAGTCGACGCTGCTGCGCACCATCAACCACCTCGAGCGGCCCGACCTCGGCTACGTCGCCGTGCACGGGGAGCTGATCGGGGTCGAGGTCCGCGGCACGCACCTGCACGAGCTCCCGGAGCGGGCGGTACGGCGCCAGCGCACCCGGATCGGCTTCGTGGCCCAGAGCTTCAACCTGTTCCCGAACCTGACCGCCCGCGACAACGTCGCCGAGCCGCTCGTGGCCCACAAGAAGCCCGGGGCGCGGGAGCGGGCGATCGAGCTGCTGGCCCGGGTCGGGCTCGGCGACCGCGGCGACGCCTACCCGAGGCAGTTGTCCGGCGGGCAGCAGCAGCGGGTGGCGATCGCCCGGGCCCTGGCGCTGGAGCCGAGCCTGCTGCTGTTCGACGAGCCCACGTCCGCGCTCGACCCCGAGCTCGTCGGCGAGGTGCTGTCGGTGATCCGGCGGCTGGCCGAGGCCGGCACCACGCTCGTGATCGTCACCCACGAGATCGGCTTCGCCCGCGAGGTCGCCGACACCGTCGTGTTCCTCGACGAGGGCGTGATCGTCGAGCAGGGGCCGCCGGCCGAGGTGCTCGCCAACCCCCGACAGTCCCGCACTCGCGAGTTCCTCGCCAAAGTGCTGTAAATATCCCAAGGAGAGCCATGAAGCGAGCGGCAGCGTTGTTGTCCCTGGTCCTGCTGGCCGGCTGCGGCACCGGGGCCCAGGCGGAGCCCGATGCGCAGAACCCGGACACGGTGCGCATCGGGGCGCAGGCGAAGGGCATCGCGAAGCCCGCCGAGCTCAAGGTCGGCAAGCAGCAGAGCATCGCCGACGAGGTACCGGATGCGATCAAGGCCGACGGCAAGCTCACGATCGGCCTGGGCGCCCTGCCCACCGGCTTCCCGCCGCTGGCCCTCGTCGGCGACGACGACAAGACCGTCACCGGCGCCGAGCCCGACCTCGGCCGCCTCGTCGCCGCCGTGCTCGGCCTGAAGCCCGAGTTCAACAACGACACGTGGGACAACCTGTTCGTCGGCATCGACTCGGGGCGCAACGAGGTCGGGTTCTCGAACATCACCGACACCGAGCAGCGCAAGGAGAAGTACGACTTCGCCTCCTACCGCCAGGACAACCTCGGCTTCGCGGTGAAGGCGAGCAACCCCTGGACCTTCGGCAAGGACTACACGAAGCTCGCCGGGCTCAAGGTCGCCGTCGGCGCGGGCACCAACCAGGAGAAGATCCTGGTCGCCTGGCAGGACAAGCTCAAGGCCGAGGGCAAGACGCTCGACATCAAGTACTTCGCGGACACGCCGAGCACGTTCAAGGCCCTCGTGTCGGGGCAGATCGACGCGTACTTCGGCCCGAACCCCGGCATCGCCTTCCAGATCACCCAGACCCAGGGCACCGCCGACGCCGTGCGCAACGCCGGGGTCTACTCGGGCGCGGGCGAGTCGCTGCAGGGGCTGATCGCCGCGACCACCAAGAAGGACAACGGGCTCATCAAGGCCGTGGCCGACGCCATCAACTACCTGATCCAGAACGGCCAGTACCAGCAGTGGCTCGCCGCGTACAACCTCGACACCGAGGCCGTGCCCACCTCGCTGGTGAACCCGCCGGGCCTGCCGAAGTCCAACTCCTAGGAGACAGCCTGACCGAGCCGGTCGACGGTGACCAGGCCGTAGCCGTCGCTCAGCAGTGACTCGATGATGGTCGGCAGCGCTTCCACGGTCTGGGAGCGGTCGCCGCCCCCGTCGTGCAGCAGGACGATCGAGCCCGCCGTGGCCTTGTCAAGGGTACGGCGGGCGATCGCGTCCGCACCCGGGCACGCCCAGTCGCTGGACTCCACGTCCCACAGGGTGACCACCGACCCCTGCGCGGCGAGCCAGCCGAGCACCTCGGGCGTGCGGGAGCCGTACGGCGGCCGGAAGTACGCCGACGCCGACGCGCCCGCCCGCGCCAGCGCCTCGCTCGTCCGCTCGACCTGCCCGGCGAGCTCGGGCCGCGAGAGGTCGGGCAGGAACGGGTGCGACCACGAGTGGTTGGCCACGAGGTGTCCACTGTCGACGATGCGGGCCACCTCGTCCGGGTGCGCGGCGGCGTGCAGCCCGACGCAGAAAAACGTGGCCCGCACGTCGTAGCGCGCGAGGACGTCGAGGATCCCGCGGGTGTACGGCGGGCAGGGCCCGTCGTCGAACGTCAGCGCGATCTCCGCCCGGTCCCGGGCCCCGTGCGCGAGGAACCGTCCGGAGCCGGCCAGGTCCGCCTCGGCACCGGCGCTGGCCGCGATGCCGAGGCTGTACTCCTCGCCGCGCCCGTCGAGCGCCCCGCCGCCGGGCGCGATGCGCGCGAGGCCGGCCGCGGACCGGCGACCGGCGTCGGCGAGCGCGGCCGCGGTGACCGACCCGAACGCGGGACGCCCGGGCAGCTGGGCCGGGTCCGCGCGGTACACCTGGAAACCGGCGCTGAGCAGTCCGCCCTCGACGGTGCCGTTGGTGCTGTCGAAGACCACGGCGACGTCCCGCCCGGCGGCCGGCAGCGCCGCGACGACCTCGCCCGGGGTCCGCGCCCGCCGCCGTGCGACCGTCCGGCCGTCCTCGCCGGCCACCTCGATCTCGTACCCGTCGGCGGTCCAGGCAACTCCGGCGAACAGCATGCGAAGCAGTCTAGGGCCGCCGGCGGGTGGCACGTTTCCGGGATTTGACGCGCCGCGGGGCGCCTTAACGTTCTTCTCAACACCAACACGAAGTTTGATGCAGGGGAGATAGCGACATGAGCGACGTCGACTACGGGCAGTACGAGGCCGGCCAGGAGAGCGCCGAGCTGGACCAGCTGCACCAGGCCGAGGGTTCCGAGGCCGACTACAACAGCCAGTTCGGCGTGTACGAGCAGGACCACTCCGCCGCCGAGTCCACCGACTTCTCGCAGGGCCACCACGTCGAGTACGACGCCCCCGGCGCCGTGCACTACGAGTCGGACGACTACACCAACTACTCCCACGACGCCTCCGTCGACGACCACGTCTTCGCCGCCGAGGGCTCCGAGTCCTCGCACCAGGCCCAGTTCTCCGAGCTCGACATGCTCAAGGAGCGCTTCGCCTCCGGCTTCGAAAGCGGCACCATGTTCAGCGGCACCAACGCCGAGCTCGAGGCCGCGAACTGAGCACCCTGGCGTGACAAGCCCAGGGCAGCAGCACGGCCGGTCTCCTGTGGAGGGGTGACCGGCCGTGCTGCGTTTTCAGGCGCAGACGACGCAGGTGCGGGCGGCCGGGCGGGCCAGCAGGCGCTCGGGCGGGATCGGGCGGCCGCAGCGCTCGCAGATGCCGTACGTGCCCGCGTCCAGGCGGGCCAGGGCGTCGTCGAGGTCGGCGAGGCGCCGGCGGGTGGCGGCCAGGACCGCGGTGAGCTGGGCGCGCTCGTAGGCGATGGTGCTGCCCTCGGGGTCGTGCTCGTCGTCGGCGTTGGACTCGCGGGACGCCTCGAACACGGCGCGCAGGTCGGCCTCCAGCGCGGCGGCCTCGGCCGCGGCCGCGTCCCGGCGGTGCCGCAGCTCCGCCCGCATCACGGTATCCACCGGTACTCCACCTCCGGGCGGCCCGCGCCGGTGCCGTAGCGCAGGTGGCGGGCCGCGGCGCCGCGCTCGGCCAGATATTCAAGATACCGCCGCGCGGTCACCCGGGAGGCCTGCAACGACTGGGCCACCTCGGCCGAGGAGAGGCCGCCGGACGCCGTGCGGATCAGGTCCGCGACGGCCGCCAGGGACTCGGGGCTCATCCCCTTCGGCAGGTGGTTCGGGGACTGCCCGCGCAGGGTCTCCAGCAAACCGTCGACCTCGCCCTGGTCCGCGACGGACTCGGTGCGCGCGATCTGGGTCCGGTACTGCCGGTACCGCTCCAGCTTCTCCCGCAGCGCGGCGAAGGCGAACGGCTTGAGCAGGTAGTGCACGATGCCCTGCGACACCGCGGCGCGCACCACGTCCAGGTCCCGGGCCGAGGTCACGGCCATCACGTCGGCGGGATGGCCGGCCGCCCGCATCGCGCGCACCAGGTCCATCCCGTGCATGTCCGGGAGGTTCATGTCCAGCAGGACGAGGTCCACCCGCTCCTTCACGAGCACGCGCAGCGCCTCGGCGGCCGTCGCGGCCCGGGCCGCCACCGCGAAGCCGGGGACGCGCTCGACGTACATCACGTGGGCGTCGGCCGCGATGGGCTCGTCCTCGACCACGAGCACCCGGATCACGGCGCGACCGCCGCGGCGCGCATCGGCAGCCGGACGGTGAACGCGGCCCCGTCCACGTCGATGCCGCCGCCGTGGCGGTGCACCGCCTGCCCGGCGAGGGCCAGGCCGAGCCCGCGGCCCATGAGCGCCCCGGCCGCTGGCTTCGTCGACCAGCCGCGCTCGAAGGCGTGGGTGACGTCGGCGGGGTCGAGGCCGGGGCCGCTGTCGGCCACGCGCAGCACCAGCGCCCCGTCGCGCAGCAGCGCGGCGAACTCGACCCGGCGCGGGGGCGGGGCGGCGACGGCGGCGTCGATGGCGTTGTCGAGCAGGTTGCCCACGATCGTCACGAGGTCCCCGGGTGGGAGGGCTGCCTCCGGTACCTCCGCGTCGGCCGCGACCTCGAGGTCCACGCCGCGCTCGGCGGCCTGCGCGGCCTTGGCGAGCAGCAGCGCCGCCAGCACCGGCTCGCGCACGGCCCCCACCACCCGGTCGGTGAGCCGCTGCGCGACCGCGAGCTCGTTGGCGGCGAACGCGATCGCCTCCTCGGTGCGGCCCAGCTCGATCAGGGAGAGCATGGTGTGCAGGCGGTTCGCGGCCTCGTGGGCCTGGGCGCGCAGCGACTCGGCGAAGCCGCGCACCGAGTCGAGCTCGCCGGTGAGCGCCTGCAGGTCGGTGTGGTCGCGCAGGGTCACCACGGTGCCGAGCGGCGCGCCGGCGCCGGCGGTGCTCGCGGGCGCCTGGTTGATGACGAGCACCCGGTCGCCGGCCAGGTGGATCTCGTCGGTGCGGGCCCGGCCCTCGGCCAGCGCGCCGCCGAGCGCGGCGGGCAGCCCGGCCTCGCCGATCGGCCGGCCCAGCGCGTCCTCGCCGAGCGCGAGCAGGCGCCGGGCCTCGTCGTTGGCCAGCAGCAGGCGGCCGTTGCGGTCGAGCAGGAGCAGGCCCTCGCGGACGGCGTGCAGGACAGCGTCGTAGAACTCGTACATCCGCGCCAGTTCCGCCGGCCCGAGGTCGTGGGTCTGCCGGCGCAGCCACCGGCTCACCAGCCAGGAGCCGGCCCCGGCGAGCAGCATCGCCAGCGCGGCGGTCACGAGCAGCGACGGGATGCGGCCGCGGACCTGGCGGGCGACCGAGGTGAGCCGGATGCCGACCGAGACCAGCCCGGCGATCCGGTCGCCGTCGCGCACCGGGACGACGGCCCGCATCGACGGGCCGAGGGTGCCGGTGTAGGTCTCGGTGAGCGGGCGGCCCTCGGCGGCGGGGCCGATGGTGCCGAGGAAGTGCCCGCCGATCTGGCGACGATCCGGATGGGTGTACCGGATGCCGCCCGTCGTCATGATGACCACGAAGTCGGTCTCGGCGTCGCGGTTGAGCTGGTCGGCCAGCGGCAGCAGGACGGCGGTCGGGTCGGGGGCCGCGAGCCCGTCGCGCACGGCGGGCGAGTCGGCGACGCTCCACGCGATGCCGAGGACCTTCTGCCGGGCGGCGTCGAGGCTGGCCCGGTCGGCCTGCACGTACGCGCCGCCGAGGGTGCCGGCGACGAGCACGGTGATGACGGTCAGCTGGAGGCCGAGCAGCTGACGGGCGAGGCTCCAACGGCGCGGGGACATGTACGCAATGTACTTAATAGTGACCGGGGTCACTGCGGCTCGCATGCTCACGGTATGACGCCCCCAGACACCACCGCGGCCGCCCCCGCCCGGCGGCGCGACCGAACCCATCTGCTGTATCTGGCCGTGATCGTCGCGGTCGTCGCCGGCGCCGCGTTCGGCCTCCTGGCGCCCAAGGCGGCGCTGGAGATGAAGCCGCTCGGCACCGGCTTCGTCAGCCTCATCCGCATGATGATCAGCCCGATCATCTTCTGCACGATCGTGCTCGGCATCGGCTCGGTGCGCCGGCTCGCCCGGGTCGGCCGGGTCGGCGGCCTGGCCCTGGGCTACTTCCTGGTCATGTCGACCGTGGCGCTCGCGATCGGCCTCGTCGTGGGCAACATCCTGCAGCCCGGGGCGAACCTGCACCTGACCGAGGCGGCGAAGGCGGCCGCGGAGAAGCAGGCGCAGAGCGGCTCCGGCTCGACGACCGACTTCCTGCTCGGCATCATCCCGACCAGCTTCTTCTCGTCGCTCACCTCGGGCCAGGTGCTGCAGGCCCTGCTCGTGGCGCTGCTGACCGGCTTCGCGCTGCACGCGATCGGCGAGTCGGGACAGAAGATCCTGGCCGGCATCGGCCACCTGCAGAAGCTCGTCTTCCGCGTGCTCGCCATGATCATGTGGCTGGCCCCGATCGGCGCGTTCGGCGCCATCGCGGCCGTCGTCGGCGCCGGCGGCTGGAGCGCCATCGAGAGCCTGCTGCAGATCATGGCCGGCTTCTACCTCACCTGCGCGATCTTCGTGTTCGTGGTGCTCGGCGTCATCCTGCGCGCGGTGGCCGGGGTGAACATCCTGCTGCTGCTGAGGTACCTCGCGCGGGAGTTCCTGCTCATCCTGGGCACCTCGTCGTCGGAGTCCGCGCTGCCGCGGCTCATCGCCAAGATGGAGCACGCCGGCGTCTCGCGCACGGTCGTCGGCCTGACCGTGCCGACCGGCTACTCCTTCAACCTCGACGGCACCGCGATCTACCTGACCATGGCGTCGCTGTTCATCGCCGACGCGCTCGGCCAGCCGCTGAGCATCCCCCAGCAGATCTCGCTCCTGCTCTTCATGATCATCGCGTCGAAGGGCGCCGCGGGCGTGACGGGCGCCGGCCTGTCGACCCTCGCGGGCGGCCTGCAGGCGCACCGCCCCGAGCTCGTCGACGGCGTCGGCCTGATCGTGGGCATCGACCGCTTCATGTCCGAGGCCCGGGCCCTGACCAACTTCGCGGGCAACGCGGTGGCCACCATCCTGGTCGGCAGGTGGACGCACGACTTCGACCGCGCCCGCTGCGACGAGGTCCTGGCCGGCCGCCTGCCGTTCGACGAGCGCACCATGGTCGACGACCACACCCCGCGCCCCGCGGACGACGAGGAGCCGGCACCGCCACCGGCCCCGAGGACCGAGGCGGCGGTCTGAGCACCCCGGGGGGCGGGCGGGTCACCGCTCGCCCCTCGCCGTGCCCCGGCGTCAGCGCGCGCCGAGCCTCGCCGCCCCGTGCGTGGCCATCGCCCGGGTGCCGAGCCAGGTGACGACCTCGCCGGAGGGCATCGGGCGGCCCAGGTAGTAGCCCTGGATCTCGTCGCAGCCGAGGGCGTGCAGCTGCTCCCAGGTGGCCGCGTCCTCGACGCCCTCGGCGACGACGTGCATGCCGAGGTTGTGGCCGAGGTCCACGGTGGAGCGCACGATCGCGAGCTCGCTGGTGCGCTCGCGCATGTGGGTGACGAAGGAGCGGTCGACCTTGAGCTCCTGCACCGGGAGGTTCTTGAGGTAGGCCAGCGACGAGTAGCCGGTGCCGAAGTCGTCGATCGACAGGCGCACGCCGAGCTCGTGCAGGCGGTTGAGCACCTCCAGGGCGCGGTCCGGGTCGGTCATGATGACGCTCTCGGTGATCTCGACGACGAGCCGGTCGGCCGGGACGCCGTACTGCTCGGTGAGGCGCCAGATCTCCTCGGGCAGCTCCAGGTCGAGCAGGCAGCGGGCGGACACGTTCACCGACACGGAGATGTCGTGGCCGGCCGCGCGCCAGGCGTGGCAGTCGCGCAGGGCGGTCTCGAGGACGTACGAGGTGAGCTGGCGGATCAGGCCCGTGGTCTCCGCGAGGGGGATGAACTCGTTCGGGCCGAGCAGGCCGTGCTCGGGGTGCTGCCAGCGGACCAGGGCCTCGGCGCCGAGCACCCGGCCGCTGCCGGCGTCGGCCTTGGGCTGGTAGAAGATGACGAGCTCGCCGGCGGTGACCGCGCGGCGGAGCTGGCCGAGCAGCCCGAGGCGGTAGGGGTTGTGGCGGTCGAACCGGGGGTCGTAGACGACGTGGTGCTCGTGGCCGCTCTTGGCCGCGTACATCGCCACGTCCGCCCGCTGCAGCAGCTGGGCCGAGTCGGTGGCGTGCTCCGGGTAGACGGCCACCCCGATGCTGCTGTCCACCTCGAGCGACAGGCCCCCGAGCGCGAACGGCTCGTCGAGCGCGGCGGTGATCTCGGCCGCGGCCGCCGTCGCGTCCCCGGTGCCGCCGATGTCCGGCAGCAGTACCGCGAACTCGTCCCCGCCCAGCCGGGCCACCGTGGCACGCTCGCCCAGCACCCCGGTGAGCCGCCGCGCGACCTGCCGCAGCAGCAGGTCCCCGTTGTGGTGCCCGAGCGTGTCGTTGACCTCCTTGAACCGGTCGAGGTCGATGAGCAGCAGCGCGCTGGACCCGCCGCGGCGGTCGGCCGCGAGCAGCACCTGCTCGGCCCGCTCCAGCAGCAGCGCCCGGCTCGGCAGCCCGGTCAGCTGGTCGGTGAACGCCTGCTCGGTCAGGGCCTGCTCGCGCAGCCGCCGCTGGACGTCGTGCAGCCGCGCGGTGATCCAGCCGACGGACTCGCCGGCCAGCACGCACGTGGCCGTGACGTAGTACACCGAGCGCCCCAGCCCGGGAGCGTGCGACGCGATCGCCAGCGGAATCCAGTACGCGATCGCCAGGACGGGGCTGAGCGCGAGGGTGGTGCCGCGCCGCTGGGCGGTGCCGACCCAGACCGCGAGCAGGAAGTAGAGGATGGCGGCGAGGTACGGGTCCGGCTCCGCCCAGTTGCCCACCCCGAGCAGCAGCAGCGCGGGCACGACCGTCCACAGCGACGCGCGGCGGGGCCAGCGATGCCAGGGCAGGCGCCACATCACGAACCCGGCGACCATGGCGACGACGCCGACGACGCAGACCACGAGCGCGGCCATGCCGGACAGCGTCAGCGGGAGCCCGAGGGTGAGCAACCCGCCGGCGACGAACATGGCGCTGATGGCCCGGCCGGCGACCCGGCGGAACTCGCCGTCGGGCTCTTCCCGGGGTTGCGTTCGGGCAGTCGACCTCACGGCCCCTCCATCGGACCGCGCCCGCGCGCCTTGAAGGGGGCCCGGGGACCGCACCCGGATTGCTCCCGCAAGATCCGCCTCGGCCGGGCCTGGCGCCGCGGCCTAATTCTCTATCGGATAGATAGGGGATTGACCGACGGCGTTGCTATTGTCTACCGTATCGGCATGAATTCGCTCCGGTTGACCAGTCGGCGGTACGTCGACTGCTGCCGGACCTGCGCGTGCCTGTGTCCGGCCCGAGCCGTCTGACCGCCGCGCCCCAGCAAGCCGAAGCACCCGCGACCCGGCCGCCGCCGGGCGATTCCCCGTGCCCAGAACCCCGGGAGCCCCCATGTCCGAGAACCCGGAGACCGGGACGCGGCGCCGCGTCCCGCTCGACTGGATCGCCGTCGCTGTCGCCGCGGCCGTCGCCGCGCTCGCCGCCGCCCGCCTGCTGCCCGACATTCCGTGGGACAGCGTCACCGTCCCCCTCATCAAGTAGGACGCCGCCATGACCGCCGTGACCGCCGACCCGCCGAGCCGGGCCGAACGCTTCACCGCCATCCCGGTCCTGCGCTATGTGCCGGGCGTGCTGCTGCTCATCGCGATCGGCCTGGCCGGCAAGTGGGCCCAGGCCGAGCTCAAGGTCGTCGCCGCGAGCACGCACACGCACCTGCCCGACGTCGAGTACGTGCTGTGGGCCATCGTCATCGGGCTCGTCGTCGCCAACACCGTCGGGCTGCACCCGATCTTCCGGCCCGGCGTGGGCACGTACGAGTTCTGGCTCAAGATCGGCATCGTGCTGCTCGGGGCCCGGTTCATCCTCGGCGACCTCGCCAAGGTCGGCGGGGTCAGCCTGGGGCTCATCCTCATCGACGGCACCATCGCGGTCACCACCGTGCTGCTGCTGAGCAGGCTCTTCGGGCTCAAGGGCAAGCTGGGTTCGCTGCTGGCCATCGGTACCGCCATCTGCGGCGTGTCCGCGATCATCGCCGGCAAGGGCGCCATCGAGGCCGACGACGAGGAGTCCGGCTACTCGATCGCCGCGATCCTCGCGCTCGGCGCCGTCGCCCTGTTCTCGTTCCCGGCGATCGGCCACGGCCTCGGGTTGAGCCAGCACGAGTTCGGGCTCTGGGCGGGCCTGGCCGTCGACAACACCGCGGAGACCACGGCCACCGGCGCCATCTACGGCGCCGAGGCCCAGAACGTCGCCGTGCTCGTGAAGAGCACCCGCAACGCGCTCATCGGCTTCGTGGTGCTCGGGTTCGCGCTGTACTGGGCCTCCCGCGGCCAGGCCGCCACCATCGAGAAGGGCAGCCGGGCGAGGTTCCTGTGGGAGAAGTTCCCCAAGTTCGTGCTCGGCTTCATCGCCGTCTCGGCCCTGGCCACCTGGGGCGTGTTCACCAAGGCGGACATCACCAGCCTCGGCAACGTCTCGAAGTGGGCGTTCCTGCTGACGTTCGCCGGCGTCGGGCTCAACACCGACTTCCGTGCGTTCGCGCGCAGCGGCTGGCGGCCGTTCATCGTGGGCGCGCTCTCGCTCGCCGTCGTCGCCGTCACCTCGCTGCTGCTCGTGCTCGGCGCGACCGCCGTCTTCGATCTCGGATGAGCACCGCCGTCCGGACCGCGCCGCCGGCCCAGCGGGCCTGGGGCCTGCGGCTCGTCTCGATCGTGACGCTGGGCGTGCTGTGGCAGATCACCGCCACCGTCATGCACAACCCGGCGTTCATCCCCGCCCCGGCCGCCGTGTGGCACCGGCTCGTCCAGACCTCGACCGACGGCTACAGCGGCCACACGCTCGCCGAGCACCTGGGCGTGAGCCTGCGCCGCATCCTCATCGGCTCCGCGATCGGCGTCGCGGGCGGCCTGCTCGCGGGGGTCGTGATGGGCACCGTCGCCTGGGTCCGGGTCGTCACCGAGCCCGTTGTCACGTTCGTGCGGGCGCTGCCGCCGCTGGCGTACTTCAGCCTCTTCATCATCTGGTTCGGCATCGACGAGACGCCGAAGCTGTGGCTGCTGTCCATCGCCGCGCTCCCGCCCGTGGCCGTGGCCACCGCCTCGGCCGTCGGCTCGGCCCCCACCGCGCTCGTCGAGGCGGTCCGCGCGCTCGGCGCCGGCCGGTGGGCGGCCGTGCGCGACGTGGTGCTGCCCAGCGCCCTGCCGGAGATCTTCACCGGCATCCGGCTCGCCGTCGGCATCGCGTACTCCTCCGTCGTGGCGGCCGAGACCATCAACGGCGTCCCGGGCATCGGCGGCATGGTCCGCGACGCCCAGCGCTACTCGCAGACCGACGTCGTGGTGCTCGGCCTCTTCGCTATCGGACTCTCCGGGCTCGCCATCGACGGCGTGCTCCGGCTCATCGAACAGCGCCTCATTCCTTGGCGCGGCAGAAGCTGACCGAAGGAAACCCCTTGCGAATCAAGCGTCTCGCGATCCTCGCCGTCACCACCGCACTCCTCGCCGCGTGCGGCAACGGTGCCGCCGGCGGAAGCCCGGACAAGAGCGAGAAGACCATCCGGATCGCGTACCAGGCCTTCCCCAGCGGCGACCTGATCGTGAAGAACCAGGGCCTGCTCGAAAAGGCCCTGCCCGACTACAAGATCACGTGGACCAAGTTCGACTCCGGCGCCAGCATCAACACCGCGTTCGTCGCCGGCAGCGTCGACATCGCGGCCATCGGCTCCAGCCCGGTCGCGCGCGGGCTGTCGGCCCCGCTGAACATCCCGTACCAGGTCGCCTTCGTCCTCGACGTGGCCGGCGACAACGAGGCCCTCGTGGCCCGCAACGGCACGAACATCGCCACCGTGGCCGACCTGCGCGGGCACAAGGTCGCCACGCCGTTCGCCTCCACCGCGCACTACAGCCTGCTCGCCGCGCTGGACCGGGCCGGCGTCAAGGAGTCCGAGCTGACCATCGTGGACCTGGAGCCGCAGGACATCCAGGCCGCGTGGACCCGCGGCGACCTCGACGCCGCCTACACCTGGCTGCCGTCGCTGGACGAGATCAAGAAGACCGGCAAGGTGCTCGTCTCCAGCCGCGAGCTGGCCACCGCGGGCAAGCCGACGCTCGACCTCGGCGTCGTGTCCACCGCGTTCGCGACCGCGCACCCGGACGCGGTCGACGCCTGGCGCAAGGCCGAGGCGAAGGCGCTCGGCATCATCGCCGGGCAGCCGGACGCGGCCGCCGCGGCGGTCGCCAAGGAGCTCAACATCACGGCCGCCGACGCCGCGCACCAGCTGAGCCAGGGCGTGTTCCTCAAGCCGGCCGACCTGTCGTCGCCGGAGTGGCTCGGCACCGACGGCAAGGTCGGGGACCTCGCCCGGAACCTGCTCGCCGCGGCCCAGTTCCTCAAGGCCCAGAACAAGATCGACGCGGTGCCCGACGCGGCGGTCATCGAGAAGGCCATCTACACCAAGGGCCTGCCCGGTGTCCTCGCCGCCTGAGCCGGCCGTCCTCGTCGAGGACGTCGAGCACCGCTACGGGCCGGTGACCGCGCTCGGCCCGCTGAGCCTCACCGTCGCCGCGGGCGCGTTCCTCGTCCTCGTCGGGGCCTCGGGCTGCGGCAAGAGCACCCTGCTGCGGCTGATCGCCGGCTTCGAGCGCCCGAGCGCCGGCCGGGTCCGGGTCGCCGGCGCCGAGCCGGTGCCGGGGCGCGGCGCGGGGCTGGTGTTCCAGGCCCCGCGGCTGCTGCCGTGGAAGACCGTCGGCGGCAACGTGGCCCTGGCGCTGCGCTACGCCGGGGTCCCGCGCGAGGAGCGGGCCGGGCGGGTCGCGGAGCTGCTCGAACGCGTCGGGCTGCACGACGTGGCCGGGCGCCGGACCTGGGAGGTCTCGGGCGGCCAGCAGCAGCGCGTGGCGATCGCGCGGGCGTTGGCCGTACCGAATCCGCTGCTGCTGCTCGACGAGCCGTTCGCCGCCCTCGACGCCCTGACCCGTGAGCGGCTGCAGGAGGACCTCCGGCGCGTGAGCGAGGCGAGCGGCCGCACGTGCGTGTTCGTCACCCACAGCGTGGACGAGGCCGTGTTCCTCGGCAGCCGGGTCGTGGTGCTCGGCGACCGGCCCGGCCGCGTCGCGCTGGACCAGCCGATCGACCTGCCGCGCAGCGGCGTCGACCCGGAGGAGCTGCGGCGGTTGCCCCAGTACGCCGCCTACCGCGCCGAGCTCGGGCACGCCGTCCGGGCCCCGGAACAGCAGAGGAGTACCGTATGAAACTCGATCCGCTCGGCCCGGCCTTCGGGGCCGAGGTGTTCGGCGTCGACCTGGACCGCGCGACCGACGAGTCCATTGTGGACATCCGGGCGGCGCTCGTCGAGCACAAGGTGCTGTTCTTCCGCGACCAGCAGCTCGACGACGACGGGCAGGTGCGCCTCGGCCGCCGGCTCGGCGAGCTGACCGCGTCGCACCCGGTCGTCGGCGGCGTGGACGAGGCCCACCCGGAGATCTACGCGCTGGACAGTTCCGACGGCGGGTTCGCCGACGTGTGGCACACCGACGTGACGTTCATGCGCCGCCCGCCGCTGGGCTCGATCCTGCGCGCGGTCACGCTCCCGCCGACCGGCGGCGACACCAGCTGGGCCGACAGCCAGCTCGCCTACGAGTCCCTGTCGGCGCCGGTGCGCCGCCTCGCCGACGAGCTGACCGCGGTGCACGACGGCAACCGGGAGTTCGGCTATTACCTGGCCCAGCGCCGCGGCGGCCGGGGCAGCGAGTGGGACGGCGAGGTGGTGACCCGCCTCGACCCGGTCGAGCACCCGGTGGTGCGGGTCCACCCGGAGACGGGCCGCCGCGGGCTCTTCGTGAACCCGGGCTTCACCTCGCACATCGCCGGCGTGTCGGAGGCGGAGAGCCGCGGCATCCTCGACCTGCTCTACGCGCACCTCACCAAGCCCGAGCACATCGTGCGGCACCGCTGGCGGGTCGGCGACGTGGCGATGTGGGACAACCGCAGCACCGCGCACTACGCCAACCGCGACTACGGCACCGCGCACCGGGTCATGCACCGCATCACGCTGCGCGGCGACATCCCGAGCGGGGTCGCATGAGCCTCCCCGACTTCCTCATCGCCGGGGTGCCCAAGGCCGGTACCTCGGCGCTGCACGCCGCGCTCGCCCCGCACCCGCGGCTGCACCTGTCCGCCGTGAAGGAGCCCAAGTTCTTCCTGAGCGACGGCCCGCCCCCGCGCCGCGGCGGCCCCGGCGACGTGCAGACCTACCAGGAGCACGTGTGGCGGCGGGCCGACTACGAGGCCCTGTTCGACCCGGCCCCGCCCGGTGCCCTGCGCGGCGAGGCGACCCCGTTCTACCTGCACGACCTGGACTCGCACGCCCGCATCGCCGAGCTGCTGCCGGGCGTGCGGATCATCCTGGTGCTGCGCGATCCGGTCGACCGCGCCCACTCCAACTGGGCGCACCTGTTCGGCGCCGGCCTGGAGTCCGAGGCCGACTTCCTGCGCGCGGTGGAGCTCGAGCCGCGGCGCGTCGCCGCCGGCTGGGCGCAGTTCTGGCACTACACGGGGCTCGGGCGCTACGGCAGCCAGCTCGAGCACCTGCTGGCCCACGTGGAGCGGGAGCGGGTGCTGCTGCTGCGGTACCGCGACCTGCGCGACCGCCCGGCCGAGACCCTCGACCGCGTGTGCGCGTTCCTCGGCGTCGAGACCGGCCTGCTCGCCGAGGCCCCGCCGGAGAACGTGCGCGCGTTCGTCGACGACACGCGGGCCAACGCCGTCATCCGCCTCGCGTTGCGCACCGGCGGGCGGATCGGGCACCATTTTCCCCTGCCGGTGCGCAAGGTCTTCCGCACACCGCTGCTCGGCCTGCTGCACCGCCGGCACGGGTCGCGGCCGCGGGTGACCGCCGCGCAACGCGCGGCCCTGCTGCCTCGTTTCGCCGATGAGATCCGCAAGCTGGAGGACGTGAGCGGGGAGTCGTACGCCGACTGGCTCAGCCTCGAACACGCCAGCCGCTACCAGCCGTGAGGGGACGTACCGTGTCCGTGCCGCCGCTGCCCCGCCTGCACGACTCCGCCGTGGCGGTCGCCCCGCCCGACGGCGGCACCGGCACCTGGGCGGGCGCGCCGAGCGCCTGGCGCGAGGGCGAGGAGATCTACCTCGCGTACCGGCTGCGCCGCCCCGTCGGCGAGGGCCGCGGCTACGCGAACGTCGTGGCCCGCTCGGCCGACGGGGTGACGTTCACGCCCGTCGCCGAGGTGCACAAGGACCGCTTCGGCGGCGCCTCCCTCGAGCGCCCGGCCCTCGTGCGCACCCCCGACGGCCGGTGGCGGCTGTACGTGAGCGTGGCGACGCCCGGCACCAAGCACTGGCGCGTCGACGTCCTGGAGGCCGACTCGCCGGACGGGCTCGGCGACGCCCCGGCGCGCACGGTCCTGCCCGGCGACCACACGATCGGCGTCAAGGACCCGGTGGTGTACTTCGACGGCGTCCAGTGGCACCTGTGGGCGTCCTGCCACCCCCTGGAGTCCGACGAGCACGCGGACCGCATGTCGACCTGGTACGCGACCAGCCGCGACGGCCTGCAGTGGCAGTGGCAGGGCGTGGCCCTGGCCGGCCGCCCCGGCGCCTGGGACGCCCGCGGGGTCCGGGTCTCCGCGATCGTGCCCACGGCGACCGGCGTGCTCGCCACCTACGACGGCCGCGCGAGCGCCGAGGAGAACTGGGAGGAGCGCACCGGCGTCGCCACGGGCACCTTCGACGCCCTGACCGCGACGGACGCCGAGCCCCTGACCTCGCCGCACGCGCCCGGCGGGCTGCGCTACCTGAGCCTGGTCACCCTGCCGGACGGCCGCCACCGCGTGTACTACGAGATGACCCGCGAGGACGGCGCACACGAGCTGCGCACCGAGCTAGTCTGACGTCAATGCTGCGCCGCGAGGCGCCGGCGGAACTCGGCATGGGCGGACTGGCCGACCCCGTTGAGGCGCTCCAGCTCGGCCGGTGACGGCTCGCGGCGCAGGTGCACCTCGATCTTGAAGTCGCCGTCCTCGATCCGCACGCGCAGGTCCTCGAGCAGGTCCGGTGGCAGCTTGCTCAGCACGAACGCGCGGAACGCCTCGGCGAGGGTGCCGGGCATGTCGCCGCAGCCGCACGTGCGGCCCTCCAGCACCGCGCCGAGGTGGCTGCGCCCGACCATCGCGTCCGGGTGCACCGGGTCGAGCACGGCCAGGCCCTCCTCGATGACGGTGCGGGCCTCGCCGAGGCGGTTGCGGTGCTGCAGGAACAGTCCCAGCGCGATCCGGCCGCGGCCCAGCAGCTCCGGGTCGGCGCCGGTCTGCGCGATCCGCACGGCGTCGCGCAGGCACGGCTCGGCCTCGGTGAACCGCTCGGCCTCCTGCAGGGCCAGGCCCCAGTTGCGCAGCACCTGGCTGACCGGCTCGGGCCGGCCGATGCGCACGGCCCGGTCGTGGGCGGCCGAGTACGCGCGCAGGCCCGCCTCCGTCTCGCCGGCCTCGCCGTGCGCGAGGGCCAGGCCCATCGCGGCCATGAGCGCGGCCTCGGCGTTGCCCTGCCGGTCGTAGGCGGCGAGCACCCGCCGGATCGCCTCGACCCGCCCGGCCTGGTCACCGGCGTCGCGGCCGAGGTTGGCCAGGCTCGACAGGGCGTTGAGCGTGGCGCGGTGGTCCGGGCCGAGCCGCGCCTCCAGCAGCCGCACCAGGTCGCGGACGATGCCGGCGTACAGCCGCGGGTCCCCGGCCTCGATCCGCCGCTGCACGGCCAGCGCCAGCTGTTCGAGCACGGGCCCGGGCAGCCGGTCGGCGTCGGCGAACGCCTCCGCCCGCGGGTCCGCGGCGCGCACGATCTCGGCCCGCAGCGCCAGCGCGACCGCGACCCGCTCGTGCCCGTTGCGCCACAGGTTCGCGACCATCTCCTCGGCGGCCTCGTGCGCCGCGGCGAGGGCGCCCCGGCTCAGCAGCAGCTCGGCCACGGGCTCGAGGCCGAACGCGTAGCCGGGGTGCTCGCGGCCGTAGAACGCCTCGCGGGCGGCGAGCCCGGCGCGCAGCTCCGCCTCGGCCTCGTCCAGCCGGCCGGCGAGGCGCAGGGCCAGGCCGAGGTTGCTGCGGTACGTCAGGTGGTCCTTGTGCAGGCCGGGGAAGTCCCGCGGCGACACCGACACCGCCGCGCGGAAGCAGTCGACGGCCCGGCCGAGCTGGTCGGCGTTGAGCAGCACGTTGCCGAGGTCGCACTGGGCCGAGGCCCACTGCGGGCTGCCGGCGCCGTGGCGGGCGGCGACGGCGTCGAGTTCGCGCACCATGACGGCCTCGGCCTCGACCAGGCGGCCGTCCTGCAGCAGCGCCACGGCGGCATCGAACGGGGTGGGGGTGATGGTCACCGCGGGAGTCTAGGCCAGGTGCTCCCGGAGGAACGCGGCGATCTCGGTCCGCGCCGCCTTGGCCCGTCGCTGCACGCCCGGCATGCTCAGGAACGCGTGGACGGCGCCCGGGTGCTCGGCCAGCGTGACGGGCGTGCCGGCCGCGCGGAGCCGGTCCGCGTACGCGCGGCCCTGGTCGGCGAGGGGGTCGTCGGCCGGCACGACGACGAGCGCCGGGGCGAGCCCGGACAGGTCCTCGGCGAGCAGGGGCGAGACGGCCGGCCCCGCTCCGGCGTCGACGACGCGGTGTTCGCGGCCGCCCTGCGCACGGTCCACGAGCTCGGCTACGAGCGCGCGACCGTGGAGCGCATCGCGGCCGCGGCGGGCGTGGCGAAGACGACGATCTACCGGCGCTGGCCGGCGAAGGGCGCCCTGATCACGGCCGCGCTGGTGGACGCGTTCGGCCCGGCGCCCCTCGACGGCGACGATCCCCCGGCGATGCTCGCCACGGCGATCCGCTGGATCGCCGGGAAGATCGGCGAGCCCGGCGTCGGGGCGGCCTTCGCGGGCGTGTTCACCGACGCCGTCAGCGACCCGCAGCTGCGCGGCATCCTGCGCACGCGGCTGCAGGACCCGTACCGGATCGCGTTGCAGGAGGCCCTCGGCGAGCCCGAGCAGCGGGTCCTGTTCTTCATCGACGTGGTCGTCGGCACCCTGCTGCACCGGATGGGCATGACCGGCGAGCCGATGGTGGACGCCGACGTCGACGCGCTCGTGGCGATGGTGACGCGGGCCTTCTAGTGCTGGAGGTTCTCACGCCCGATGCCGCCGGCCGGTACGGCCGGAAAGGGGCGGCCCCGCCGTAGCGGAGCCGCCCCTTCCGGGTTCCGGGTCAGACCATGATCATCGACACGGGCCACTGGCCGCCGTTGTTGACCGCGCTCACCGTGGTGGCGTGCACGCCGGTGCTGCCCTTGTGCCAGCCGCTCGCGTCGCCGTAGATCTGGTACAGCGTGCCGCTGTCGGCCGCCATCGTCTGCGGCCACGTGCCGCTGAGGTACACCGCCGAGATCGAGGCCGTGCTCGACACCGCGACGCCGGTGTTGGCGTCGTGCCAGCCGGTGCCGTCCGCGTAGACCTCGTGCAGCACGCCGCCGGAGACCGTCATGCTGGTCGGCCACTGGCCACCCATGTTCACCGCGGACACCTTGGTCGCCGACTTGCCGGTGCTGCCCTTGTGCCAGCCGCTCGCGTCGCCGTAGATCTGGTAGAGCGTGCCGCTGTCCACGGCCATGACCTGCGGCCACTGCCCGCCCATGTTCACCGCGGAGATGCTGGAGCCGTTGGGCAGGGAGATGCCGGTGCTCGCCTTGTGCCAGCCGCTCGCGTCGCCGTAGATCATGTAGAGCGTGCCGTTGTCGACCGCCATGGTGTGCACCCAGGCGCCGGTCATGTAGGCCGCGGAGATCGAGGCGCCGGCCGAGAGCGTGATCCCGGTCGAGGCGTCGTGCCAGCCGGACGCGTCACCGTAGATCTGGTGCAGCACGCCGCCCTCGAGGGCCATCGTCTGCGGATGCGCGTCGCCGGGGACGAGCGCGGAGGTCATCGCCTGGACGTTGGAGCCGGTCGAGCCGTCGTTCCAGCCGTCGGTGTCGGCGTAGACCTCGTGCAGGCCGCCCGTGCCGGTGCCGCTGCCGCCGCTGCCGTCCTCGACGATCTTGTTGTACCGCCGGGCCACGTAGTCGCCGTTCGGGTGCGAGTCGAAGGTCGCGGCGTTGATCGAGACGTGGGTCTTGTGCTTCACCGGAGTGGAGCCGAAGGAGTAGTACGAGAAGTAGACGTGGTCCGGCTCCCACTGGTCGAACAGGATCACGTGGTCCTGGGCCGAGTTGAGGATGTCGCCGGGGCGCAGGTCCGACCGGTTGATCTGGGCGGAGATGTCGGACAGGTTGCCGGTCCAGTTGTCGGTCGACGTGTGCCAGGACATGTCCACGAAGCCGGAGCAGTCTCGGCGGTAGCTGCGCGAGCCGGTTGGATCGGGCGAGAACCCGGTCTGGCTGTAGGTTCCGGGCTGATGGTCCACCCAGTACTGCGCGCGTTCGATGACTTCCGAGCGGGTGATCGAGCCGCCGACCGAGGAGGTGAACGCGGCGTGGGCGGGCGTCTGGAGGGCGGCGAGACCGGTGAGGGCGACGGTCGCGGCGAGGGCGCTGCCCAGCAGGCGGCGAGCGAGGGTCTTCATGGCGTGGGCGCCTTTCGGGGATCGAGGGATGGGGCGGAAACGGTGCGGGTGGATCAGCAGGTGCCGAGCTGCTCGGCGACCGCGTCCGGCACGAATCCGGTGCAGTAGTCGGCGGTGCCGAGGTTCAGGGCCACCCACCGGTGGGTGGCGGACAGGTAGGCGAAGACGACGGTCGAGGGCTGCATGCGGCCGTCCGGCCTCGTGTGCGCGGTGGCGAAGCCCTGGGCGCAGGCCGGCTTCTCCAGCGCCGCCGGGCTGCCGGCGCGTTCGTGCATGTCGGCGTTGGCGTGCAGAGCGGTGAAGAGCGTGTCGGCGGTGACCGGGCACACGGCCGGGTCGACCGCGCCAGCCTTCGGCGCGCCGCCGACCGGCCGGGCCGGGATGACGGTCGAACCGGTGGCCGGGTTGGCGGCCGGATTGCCGGTCGGGTTGGCCGTCGGATTGCCGGTCGGGTTGACGGTCGGATTGCTGGTCGGATCGCTGCTCGGGTTGGCGGTCGGCCTCGCCGCGGCGGGGGACGTGGGGGTGGCGGCCGCGGGCCGCGCGGCCGGTGCGGGCGACGATGTGCCGCAGCCGGCGAGGGCCAGGGTCGCGGTGGCGGCCAGCATGACGCCGGCCAGGGCGCGTGCGCTGTTCATCGGAGTGCTCCCCGTGTGATGTCGTCGATTCGCCAGCCGGCGAAGATGGGCGTGTCGGCGACGGCCCGCCGCGCGAGCCGCTCGGCGCGGTCGCGGGCCGACTCCTCGGTCTCGGTGCGGTAGAACAGGCCCACGTCCAGTCCGCGCGCGGCCCGGCGGGCGCTGAGGTGTTCCAGTGCCTCGGTGGGCTCGGCCCGGGCCTGCAGTGCGTGCCGGGCGTCGGCGGGGTCGATGCTCTGGTACGCCGCGCCTGCGGTGGGCGACAGGTGCAGGATCACGAGGTGCATCGCCAAGCCCCTGTTCGCTTCGCCCGGCGCGCGGGCGGCGCCGGTCCGGCTCCGCGGACGGCCGCCGCCGGCCCGGCGGGGTGACGCCGGTGCGAGGGGGCCGGCGGCCGTTGGTCCTGGCGCTGCCGGTGGCCGGATCCGGTCCTCGCCGTGGGCGCAACCGGCCTGCGCCTGGTTCGGGCGGATGCGGCCATGACGATCCGCGCCGTGGTGTCCGATCGATTCATGAGAAACTCCCGGTGACAATTCCTCGTCCACTCGCCAGCCGGCGAAGATGGGTGTTTCGGCAATGGCCCGGCGCGCGAATCGAGCGGCGCGGCCGTGGGCCGTTTCCTTGGAATCGGTGCGGTAGAAGAGGCCTCGGTGGGCCCGGTCCGCGCCCGCAGCGCGCCGGCGGCGTCCTGCAGCCCGATGTACCGGTGCGCCGCGGCGCTGGCGGGCGACAGGTGCGGGATCACCGGCCGCACCGGCTACCCCCAGGTCCAGCCGTCGGTCGTGAACACCACCGCGTCGCCCGGGCCGTCGGCGCGCGTCTCGGCGCCGGTGGAGTGCGCCGGACCGAGTGCGAGGAATGCCGCGGTGGCCAGCAGGATGAGCGCGACAATGTTCTTGCGACGGCTGGAAAACGACATGGCTTCGCCCCTGTTCGAAAGCTGTGGTGTGATTTCGGTCCGTTTCCCGGTGGCTTTTCGTCCCGCCGGTGAGCAATACATTGCCGGACGCCGGGACCGCCGGAAAGGCTTTGCGGCTGGACGGTTCCGGCCTGGCCGGAACCGTCCAGAGAGGCCGCTTCCGGTCGCGGTATTGCCCGGATTCGAGGCTTTGCTGCCCCGTTTCGCCGATATCGACCTCTTGCTATGGACCGCTCGGCGCTGGGAAGATCTCTTCGCGCCCGCATCGCCGGGCGCTGCTACACGGGGGATCAACGTGCTTGAATATTTGGGACTGAACGCCACTTCGGAGGGCGTTTACCGCCTCATGCTCGACCACCCGTCATGGGGCGTGGCCGAGCTCGCCGAGCGGCTCGGCGCCGAGCCCGGCGAAGTCCGGTCCGCCCTGGACGAGCTCTTCGAGCTGGCACTGCTGCGCCAGTCGGTGGAGCGCGACGGGGGACTGCGGCCGGTCAGCCCGGCGGTCGGGCTGCAGATGCTGCTGGCCCGCCAGCAGGCCGAGCTGGAGCATCGCAAGCAACGCATCGCCGAGGGGCAGGCCGCGGTGGCGGCGATGGTCGCCGAATACTCCGCGCGCCCGGCCACGGTGGCCGAGGAGGCCGAGCGCGTGCTCGGCATGGACCAGATCCTGCGGCGGCTCGAGGAGCTCGCCGACACGGCCCGGGTCGAGGCGCTGAGCATCACGCCCGGCGTGCAGTCGGCGGCCTCGATCGAGGCGGGGCTGCGCAACAACGCGGCGCTCGTGGCCCGGGGCGTGAGCCTGCGCACGGCCATGCAGGACACCGCCCGCAACGACCGGCCGACCCTCGCCTACGCGCAGAGCCTCACCGACGCCGGCGCCGAGGTGCGCACCGCGCCGGTGCTGCCGCCGCGGATGCTCATCGCCGACCGCGCCACGGCGATCGTGCCGATGGACCCGGGCGAGACCTCGGCCGGGGTGCTCGTGCTGACCGGGCGCGGCGTGGTGGCCGCGCTCGTGGCGCTCTTCGAGCAGGTGTGGTCGACGGCCGTACCGCTGGGCGCCGCCAAGACCCGCGACCGGCAGGGCGTCACGGCGCAGGAGCGTGAGCTGCTGCACCTGCTCGGGCAGGGCCACACGGACGAGTCGGCGGCCAAGCGGCTCGGGCTGTCCGAGCGCACCTGCCGCCGGATGATGGCCGACCTCATGGAGCGCCTCGGCGCCCGCAGCCGCTTCGAGGCCGGCCTGCTGGCCGTGCGGGAGGGCTGGCTCTAGGGCCTGTTTCACAACTGGGGTGGGAGCGAGGCGGAGTCCAGATTTCGCGACGCCAAGGCTGGCCCGGCGCGCTGCGCCAGGCCGGCCCAGCCAAGGCGCTGCGTGTGCCCCGCGGAGGCCTGGCTACCGGTGTTGTAACCCGGCCTTCGCGGGGTGCGCGCAGGCGGAATCTGGGCCCGCCGCAGCCCCGCCTCAGTTGTGAAACAGGCCCTAGATCCAGGCGTCCGCCAGCAGCTCGAACGAGCGCACCCGGTCCGCGGGGTCGTGCGTGATGGTCGTGACGAGCAGCTCGTCCGCGCCGGTGACCCGCCGCAGGGTCTCCAGCCGCTCGGTGACCTGGCCCGCGTCCCCGACGAACCGGGTGTCCAGCCGGTCCCGCACGAGAGCCTGGTCCTCGTCGCTCCACGGCAGCGCGGCGGCCTCGGCCGGGGTCGGGAAGGGGATCGCGCCGGTGCCCGTGCGGATGCTGCGGACCCAGTGGCGGTACGGCGAGCCGAGGTGCCGGGCGAGCGCCTCGGACTCGGCCACGAGGACGTCGGCGGAGACGAGCACGTAGGGCCGGTCGAGCACCGCCGACGGCCGGAACGCGGCCCGGTAGGCCTCCACCGCCTCGAGCACGTTCGACGGCGCCACGTGGTAGTTGGCCGCGAAGGGCAGGCCCCGCTCCCCCGCCACCCGGGCGCTCTCGCCGCCGCTGGAGCCCAGGATCCACAGCTCGGCCTTGGCCCCCTCGCCGGGCGTCGCGTGCACGTCGAGCCCGTCGCGCTCGAAGGTGCCCGCGATCAGGTGCTGGATGTCCGCAACGGTCGCGGCGAACGGCGGCGGGGTGGCCCCCGGCTGGCGCAGCAGGCCCCCGTACAGCGCGAACCTCGGCGACCCGGCCAGCGTCGCGAAGTCGAACGGCGCCGGGATCAGCAGGCCGTCCACGACGCGGTCGGCGGCCGGGGTGACCGCGCCCGGCTTGCCGCCCGAGCGCCCCAGGCCCAGGTCCAGCCGGCCCGGGTGGATCGCGTCGACGAGGCCGAACTGCTCCACGATCGACACGGCGGTGGAGTAGCCGACCTGGACCGCGCCGGAGCCGACCCGGATGCGGTCGGTCGCGGCGGCGATCAGGCCGATGAGCACGGCGGGGGCGGCGCTGGCCACGCCGGCGGCGAAGTGGTGCTCGGCGACCCAGTACCGGTGGTAGCCCAGCGCGTCGGCGCGCCGGGCCACGTCGATCGTCGTGCGCAGCGCGGCTCCGGCGTCGGAGCCGGAGCTGATCGGGGCGAGGTCCAGGATGGACAGGGGGACGCTCATGCGCTCACCTCCAGGGCGGGGAACGGGCGGCTGGGGATCTCGCGGCGCAGCACCGGGGCGACCTCGGACTGGAACAGCTCCAGCGAGGCGCGGTGCTGCCGCTCGGTGAGGCCGTCGGCGTCGGCCTGCACGTGCATCACCTCGTGGCCGAGGCGGGCGTGGTATCGGTGGACCTTGTCGATGATCTGCTGCGGGCTGCCCACGAGGATGGAGCTGCGCTCGACGGCGTCCTCGATGCTCGTGAACACCGGCGGGACGCCGTAGCGCTTGAACGTCTCCAGCCGCGCCTCGAAGATCGGGCGGTAGGCGTCGATCGCCTCCTGCGAGCGCTCGTGCACGTAGAACCCGGCCGACCCGGCGCCGACGAGCGCGGTCGCGGGGTCGTGGCCGTGGAAGGCCAGCCGCTCCCGGTAGTGGTTGACGAGCTCCTCGTACGGCTCGACCGGGTTGGTGACGTTGGCCGAGAACAGCGGGTCGCCGTGCTGCGCGGCCAGCTCCACCGACGCCTTGCTCGTGGCGCTGCCGTGCCAGATGCGGATCGGCTGCTGCAGCGGGCGGGGCAGCACCTCGGCGTCGGTCAGCGACGGGCGGAACCGGCCGGACCAGGTGACCTTCTCCTCCCGCCACAGCTTCGTGAACAGCTCGTAGCCCTCGCGGTTGCGGTCCCACTGGTCGTCGGCGGTCACGTGGAACAGCTCGGCCTGGGCCGCGCCGTTGCCCTTGCCGACGATGAGCTCGAGCCGCCCGCCGGAGAGGTTGTCCAGCGTCGCGTAGTCCTCGTAGGCCCGGACCGGGTCGAGCAGGCTCAGCGTGGTGACGGCGGTGAACAGCCGGATGGTGCGGGTGCGGGCCGCGATGTGGCTGAGCACGACCGGCGGCGAGGAGGAGATGAACGGCCGCTCGTGGCGCTCGCCGACGCCGAAGCCGTCGAAGCCCAGCTCCTCGGCGAAGACCGCGTTGTCGACGACCTCGCGCAGCCGTTCGCGCGGGGACTTCCCGCGGTCGTGGACGATGAGGGTGATGGCCAGGAATTTCATGCGGTCAGCCCGAGGTGCTCGCCAAGGGTCGTGGTGGTGTAGTCGCGGCGGAAGACGCCGCGCTCCTGCAGCAGGGGCACGACGGTGTCGACGAACTCGTCGAGGCCGCCGGGCACGATGTGCGGGACGAGGATGAAGCCGTCCGCGGCGTCCTGCTGCACGAAGTCGTCGATCGTCTCCGCGATCTTGGCGGCGGTACCGATGAAGGTCTGTCGTCCCGTGAGCTCGATGACGAGATCGCGGATCCCGAGCCCCTTCTCCTCGGCGATGGCGCGCCACTTCGCCGCGGTCACCAGCGGGTCGTCGAAGATCCGGGCCCGGCCCTTGATGATCGAGTCCTGCTCCGGCACCGGGTCGAACGACGGCAGCGGCCCCTCGGGGTCGTGGTCGCTGAGGTCCTTGTTCCACAGCTGCTCCAGCAGCAGGATCGCCGTCTGCGGGCTGACCTGCTGCCGGCGCACGTGGCGGGCCCGCTCCTGCGCGTCGGCCTCGGACGAGCCGAGCACGAAGGTGCTGGCGGGCAGGATCTTCAGCTGGTCGGGGCGCCGGCCGTGCCTGGCCATGCGGCCCTTCACGTCGGCGTAGAAGGCCTTGCCCTCCTCGAGGGTGCCGTGCCGGGAGAAGATGGCGTCGGCGTCGCGGGCCGCGAACTCGCGCCCGGCGTCGGAGTCGCCGGCCTGGATGATGAGCGGGCGCCCCTGCGGGCTGCGCGGCACGTTGAAGTGCCCGTGGATGTCCACGTGCCGGCCGGTGTGCGCGAACGCGCCCGGGTCGGCGTGGCGGGACCAGGTGCCGGCGGCGCGGTCGGCGACGATCTCGTCCGCGGCCCAGGTGTCCAGCAACTCCTTCACGGTCTGCAGGACCTCGGCGGCGCGGCTGTAGCGGTCGTCGCGCTCGAGGTAGCCGCCGCGGCGGAAGTTCTCGCCGGTGAAGGCGTCCCAGGAGGTGACGACGTTCCAGCCGGCCCGCCCGCCGGAGAGGTGGTCGAGCGAGGCGAGCTTGCGGGCCAGCTCGTAGGGCTCGTTGAAGGTGGAGTTGACGGTCGCGGTCAGCCCGAGGTGGGTGGTGACCGCGGCCAGCCCGCCCAGCACGGTGACGTTGTCGGGCCGCCCGACGACGTCGAGGTCGTGGATGCGGCCCCGCTGCTCGCGCAGGCGCAGGCCCTCGGCGAGGAAGAAGAAGTCGAACTTGCCGCGCTCGGCGGTCTGCGCGAGGCGGCGGAACGACTCGAACGCGATCTGGCTGCCGGCCTCGGGGTCGCTCCACACCGTGGTGTTGTTGACGCCGGGGAAGTGCGCGGCGAGGATCACCTGCTTGGTCACGCCGAGACCTCCTGGGGCGCGTAGCGGTTGGCGGCCGCGGGTAGCCCGAGGTGGCCGCGCAGCGTGGTGGACGTGTACTCGGTGCGCAGTGCCCCGCGCTCGCGCAGCAGCGGCACGAGGCCGGTGACGATCGCGTCGAGGTCGGCGGGCAGGACGCCGGGGCGCAGCCGGAAGCCGTCGAGGCCGGCCGAGCGCCATTCGAGGAGCAGGTCGGCGAGGCCGGCCGCGTCGCCGGCGTAGGTGTGGGCGTCGCTGGCGTAGGGGGCGCCGGCGAGCGCGTCGAGCCGGGCCTTGCGCTCGGGGTCGAGGAACACGTTGAGGTCGGCGAAGACGAGCAGGGGCCGGTCGGTGAGCGAGCGGACCTCGCCGGCGATGGCCCGGGCGTGCTCCGCGCTCGCCGGGGTGACGTAGACGACGTCGGCCGCGGCGGCGGCGAACTCGTACGGCACCCTCGCGTGCGCGAGCGCGGTGACGACCGGCTGGCCCTGCGGCGGCCGGGGCGTGATCGAGGGGCCCTTCACGCTGAAGTGCCCGCCCGCGAAGTCGATGTAGTGCAGCTTGTCCCGGTCGATGAACCGGCCGGTGGCGGCGTCGCGGATGACGGCGTCGTCCTCCCAGCTGTCCCAGAGCCGGCGCACGACCTCGACGTGGTCGGCCGCCTCGGCGAAGAGCTCGGCGACGAGGGCCCGCACGGGCGGGGAGTCGAGGTCGGCGGTGGCCGGGTCGATCGCCGGGATCGCGCGCCGGCCGAAGTGCTCGGCCTCACCGGGGCGGGCCGAGACCTGGGCCCGCCAGCCGGCCCGGCCGGTGCTGAGGTAGTCGAGGGTGGCCAGCTGGGTGGAGACGTGGAACGGCTCGGTGTGGGTGGTGGTGACCGTCGGGACCAGGCCGATGTGGCTGGTCAGCGGGGCGACCCGGGCGGCGACGAGCAGCGCGTCGAGGCGGCCGCGGACCGTGCCGGGGCCGGGGAGGCCCAGGGAGTCCTCGATGGTGACGAAGTCCAGGGTGCCCCGCTCGGCGAGGCGGACCAGGCGCAGCCAGTACTCCGGCGTGAACAGGTCCCCGGTCTCGGCGGACGGGTCGCGCCAGGCCGCCGGGTGCCAGCCGGCCCCGTCCAGCGCGACGGCGAGGTGCAGGTGATCGCTCATGCGAGGGTCCAGTCGGGGTGGGCGAAGGTGGTGAAGTCGGTGGTGTCGCGGAACGCCGGGATCGCGTACAGGGCGCGGGCGTAGCGCAGCAGGTTCGGGTGGTCGGCGAGGCTCGGGCCGAGCCGGGCCAGGTGCACCCACAGGCGGATGTCGGCCTCGGTGAGCACGCCGCCGACCAGGTACTCGCGCCCGGCCAGCCGCTCGTCGAGCGCGGCGAGCCTCGCGGGCGAGCCGATGGACAGGTCGAGGCTCTCGATCTCCTCGCGCAGCGCCTCCGGGTAGGTCTCGGCCACCGGGTTCGCGAGCCGGCCGAAGCGGGTGGCCAGGTCGATGCCGATGCCCGCGAAGTCGTTGCTGACCACCCGGGCGAGGTGGCGGTCCCAGAGCGTCGGCACGCTCACGTGCCCGTCGAAGCCCTCCTCGGTGGCCTCGTACGCGTGGCGCAGCAGGGTGAAGCCGTTGACCGGGTCGGGGCCGTAGCGCTCGCGGAACGCCCAGCCGCGCCCGTCGCGCTGGTTGTCCACGTAGGACACGGTCACGGCGTCCTCGAGCCCGGCCAGCGCCCGGGCGATGGTGACGCGCTGTGACCACGGGCAGAACCAGCCCGCGTAGATGTGGTACCGGCCGGGCTGGGGGTCGTCGACCACGTGGCCGGTGAACCGGTACAGCGGGCGGGGGTCGTCGGGGCGCTGGGGTATGCGGTACTCGCCGTGGGCCACGGTGTCGACCGGGCTGGCCAGACGGCTGGAGCGGGGCAGGCTGGACATGGGGACCTCCGTGGAGCCGGAAGCAATAGCCGACTAATCCTACATGTAGAGTAGGATTATGGCGAGACCCGCGTGACATGCCCCTCACCGACCCCCATCGAACGTTGACAGTCACGCAGGGTCGCTGCTGCACTGGCCGACACCACCCGAGCCGAACGCCTTGGCGCGCCGGGTCTTCGCCGTCTGAAATCGAGGCATCCCCATGCGTAAATCCCTATCGATGCTTGCCGCGGTCGCCCTCCTGGCCGCCGGCTGCGGTGGCACCGCGTCCGGCGAGCCCGGGGCCGGCGCCGGCGCCCCGGTCACCGGCGGCAGCCTCACCTGGGCCGTGGAGACCGAGCCGGTCACGTTCAACCCGCACCTCTACGCCCAGGCCAAGGCCCGCCTGCTGGTCTGGAACAGCTTCGAGGCGCTGCTCACGCACGACGAGCATGGCGGCTACGTGCCCTGGCTGGCCAAGTCCTACGAGGTGTCGGCCGACGGCAAGGCGTACACCTTCAAGCTCCGCGACGACGTGACCTTCCACGACGGCGAGAAGTTCGACGCCGCCGCGGTCAAGGCGAACCTCGACCAGCTCCTCGTGCCCGGCTACGCCCCGGGCGTCACCTCGACGCAGCTGAAGCACTACGCGGGCGCGAAGATCGTCGACGCCTCCACCATCGAGGTCGACCTCAAGCAGCCCGACGTGCTCATCCTCGACTTCTTCGCCTCCCCGCAGGGCGCGCAGATCTCGCCGAAGTCGCTCAAGAGCCCGGACCTCAAGGCGGGCGGCCCGGACGTGGTCGGCACCGGCCCGTTCATCCTCGACCGCTACAGCAAGGGCCAGGAGGTGCACTACAAGAAGAACCCCGCCTACAAGTGGGCTCCGGCCAATGCCGGCCATCAGGGTCCCGCCTACCTCGACGAGGTGACGTACCGCTTCCTCAAGGAGTCCTCGGTGCGCGTCGGCGCCCTGACGTCCGGGCAGGTCGACGTGATCGAGGGCGTCCCCGCCACCGAGCAGGGGCTGGTCAAGGCCGACCCGAGCCTCCAGTTCGCCCAGCACCTCAACAGCGGCACGGCGTACAACTACTACTTCAACCAGGCCAAGGCGCCCTTCGACGACATCAACGTGCGCAAGGCGTTCCGCGACGCGGTCGACGTCGACGGGGTGCTGCAGGGCGTGTACCGCGGCACCGCGACCCGGGCGTGGAGCGTCCTGAGCCCGTCGGGCCCGTTCTACGACCCGTCGCTGGAGAAGACCTACGGCAACGACCCGGCCGAGGCCAACCGCCTGCTCGACCAGGCCGGCTGGGCGGCGAAGGACGCCGACGGCTTCCGCACCAAGGACGGCAAGCGGCTCACCGTGCGCATCGTGCTCTCGGCGCCGTTCGTGCGGGACAAGCGCGACATCCTGGCCCAGGCCGTGCAGGCCGCGGTCAAGCAGTCCGCCGGCATCGACCTGCAGGTGAAGGTCGTCGACCAGGGCACCGCCACGGACGCGCTGAACAAGGGCGAGTTCGAGGTCTTCGACAACTCCCGGGCCGACACCGACGCCGGCGCCGCGCTCACCCTGATCGTGCCGAAGGGCGCGCCGATCAACCGGCACGGCTTCACCAGCCCGGAGCTGGACGCGCAGGTCGCGGCCGGCTCGGCGACGAGCGACACGGCCAAACGCAAGGAGATCTACACCGGCATCCAGAAGACCCTCACGGACAACGCCACCCTGCTGCCGCTCTACGCCCCGGCCGACCAGATCGCGGCGCAGAAGACCGTCGGGGGCGTCGGCTTCGAGCCCACCGCGGGCGTGCCGGCGAGCGCGTACAACGTGTGGATCGGAAAGTAGGCAACCCATGTGGCGTCCCGTCCTGCGGCGCCTCGGCAGCGGGGTGGTGGTCCTCTGGGCCGCCGCCACCGCCGCCTACCTGGCGCTGCACCTGGCCCCGGGCGACACCGTCGACACCCTCGTCGGCGACGGGCCCGACACCCCGCAGATCCGCGCGCAGATCGCGGCCGACCTCGGCCTGGACCGCCCGGCCGCGGTGCAGTACGTCACCTACCTGTGGCGGCTGCTGCACGGCGACTTCGGCCGCTCCTACGTGCTGCAGCGCCCGGTCCTCGACATCATCGGCAGCCAGGTCTGGCCGACGGTGAAGCTGACGCTGGTCGCGTGCGCGTTCAGCGCGGTCATCGCGGTCGTGGTCGCGCTGGTGAGCACCGGCCGGTCCCGCTGGGTCCGCGGGCTGGTGTCCGCCCTGGAGCTCTCGGTCGTCTCCGCGCCCGGGTTCCTCATCGGCATCCTGCTGCTGAGCGTGTTCTCGTTCCGGCTCGGCTGGTTCCCGGTCTCCGGCGACCGGGACGTCTCCGCGCTCGTGCTGCCCGCGCTGTCGCTCGCCCTGCCCATCGGCGGGCTGCTCAGCCAGGTGCTGCGCGAGGGCCTGGAGCGGGCGCTGGACGAGCCGTTCGCGGTGACCGCCCGGGCCCGGGGCCTGACCCGGCGGGCGCTGCTGTGGCGGCACGCGCTGCGCCACGCCCTGCTGCCCGCCGTCACCCTGGCCGGCACGCTGATCGGCTTCCTGCTCAGCGCGGCCGTCGTGGTGGAGCGGGTCTTCGGCCGGCCCGGGCTCGGCCAGGTCGCCACCGACGCGGTCGGCACCAAGGACATCCCGGTGGTCCTCGCGGTCGTGATGCTCTCGGCCGCCATCTACGTCGGGCTGAGCACCCTCGCGGACCTGACGTACCTCGCCGTCGACCCCCGGCTGCGGAAAGGCTGACCATGTCCATCGCCCTGCCCGTCCCCGCCGCCGCGCCGCGCCTGGCGCGCTGGTGGTGGGCCCCGGCGCTCGCGCTGGCCGTCATCGTGCTCGCCGCGCTCGCGCCCCGGCTGCTCTCCGGCGCCGACCCGCTGGCCGCGGACCCGCTCGCCGCGCTGCAGCCGCCGAGCGCCGAGCACTGGTTCGGCACCGACCAGCTCGGCCGGGACGTCTTCACCCGCACGGTCTACGGCGCCCGCTACTCCCTCGCCATCGGCGCCGCGTCGACCCTGCTCTCGCTGGTCGCGGGCGGGCTCGCGGGCCTGCTGGCCGGGCTCGCGCCGCGCTGGGCCGACGAGGTGCTCAGCCGGGCCCTCGACGTGCTCTCGGCGTTTCCCGAGGTGCTGCTGGCGCTGCTGTTCATCGCCTTCACCGAGCCGGGCACGCCCAGCCTGGTGCTGGCCATCGCGCTGGCGTTCGCGCCCCGCTACGGCCGGATCGTGCGGGCGCAGACGCTGCTGGTGCGCCGCTCCGGCTACGTCGAGCAGGCGGTCACCTTCGGCCTGTCCCGCGCCCGGCTCGCCTGGCGGCACATCCTGCCCAACGTGCTCGGCCCGCTGCCGATCCTGGCCACCATCGGCCTCGGCACCGCGATCGTGAACGCCTCGGCGCTGTCGTTCCTCGGCATGGGGCCGCAGCCGCCGTCGCCGGAGTGGGGCGCGATGCTCTCGGAGAGCCGCAACTACCTGCGCGTCGCGTGGTGGTCGGCGATCCTGCCGGGCGCCGCCCTGACCGTCACCGTCATCTCGCTGACCGCCCTCGGCCGGCGGCTCCAGCGGCGCTTCGAGGGGCGGCACTGATGGCACCCCTGGTCGAGGTGGACAACCTCCGGGTCACGTTCCCGGGGCCGGTGCCCGCGGTGCGGGGCATCAGCTTCACCGTCGAGCGCGGCGAGTGCGTGGCCATCGTCGGCGAGAGCGGCTCGGGCAAGAGCGTCACCGCCCGCTCCCTCGTCGGGCTGGCCGGGCCGGGCGCGGACGTGCGGGCCGACGCGCTGCGGCTCGACGGCCGCGACACCGCCGGGTTCACCGACCGGCAGTGGCGGCGGCTGCGGGGCCGCGTCGCCGGGCTCGTGCTGCAGGACGCGCTCGTCTCCCTCGACCCGCTCAACCCGGTCGGCCGGGAGATCGGCGAGGTGCTGCGCGCGCACGGCATCGGCACGCCGGGCGAGCGCGAGGCCCGGGTCGCCGCGCTGCTGGAGGCGGTGCACGTGCCCGATCCGGCCGAGCGGGCGCGGCAGTACCCGCACCAGCTCTCCGGCGGCCTGCGCCAGCGCGCGCTCATCGCCTCCGCCATCGCCGCCGACCCGCCGCTGCTCATCGCCGACGAGCCGACGACCGCGCTCGACGTCACCGTGCAGGCGCAGCTGCTGCGGCTGCTGGCCGAGCGCCGGGCCGCCGGGTCGGCGCTGCTGCTCGTGAGTCACGACCTGGCCGTGGTGGCCGGCATCGCCGACCGGGTGCTGGTCATGCGCGACGGGGTGATCGTCGAGCAGGGGCCGACCGCGGAGGTGCTCAACGCGCCCCGGCACGAGTACACCCGGCTGCTGCTGGCCGCCGTGCCCACGGCCGCGTCGAAGGGGCTGCGGCTCAGCAGCACCGCGCGGGAGCCTCTGCCACCGCGGGCGGTCGACGCGGAGCGGATCGTGCTGCGGGCCGAGGGCCTGCACCACCATTACGGGGACCGGCACGTCGTCGACGACGTCGGCTTCACCCTCGCCCGCGGCGAGACCCTCGGCGTCGTCGGCGAGTCCGGCTCGGGCAAGACCACCCTGGCGCGCATCGCGCTCGGGCTGCTGGAGCCGGAGGCGGGCACCGTGCACCTCGGGGACGCGCGGTGGAGCGGGGTACCGGAGCGCCGGCGGCGGCCGCTGCGCCGGCGGGTGCAGGTGATCGCCCAGGATCCGCGGTCGTCGTTCGATCCGCGGTACACCGTGGAACAGCTCGTCGCGGAGCCCCTGGGGCTGCGGGGTCCGGCCCGCCGCGACCGGGTCGTGGAGCTGCTCGAACGCGTCGGGCTCGGCCCCGCCCACCTGCGCCGCCACCCGCGCGAGCTCTCCGGCGGGCAGCGGCAGCGGGTCGCGATCGCCCGCGCCGTCGGGCCCCGGCCGGACGTGCTGGTCTGCGACGAGCCGGTCTCCGCCCTCGACGTGTCCATCCAGGCCCAGGTCCTCGATCTGCTCGCCGAGCTGCAGGCCGCCGACGGCACCGCCCTGCTGTTCATCTCCCACGACCTCGGGGTCGTGCACCACCTCGCCGACCGGGTGCTCGTCATGCACGACGGGCGGGTCGTCGAGCAGGGCCCCGTCGGCTCGGTCTTCGACCATCCGGTGCACGACTACACCAAGACCCTGTTGGCCGCCGTACCCACTCTCGAACCAGAGGCCGCCCGATGACCAAGCACGTTCTGGACAACCCCGCCTGGTACGCCCTGCACGGGCCGCACGCGCGTTTCGCCGAGTCCGTCGGCGACGCGGTGCGCTACCACCCCGACGTGGCCCCGTTCCTGACCGTCCACCCCGACGCCGGGCCGGAGGTGTGGCCGGACGTGGCCGCCCTCGCCGGGCCGGGCGCGGTCATCCCGGTCACCGGGGACGGGCCCGCCCCGCCGCCCTCGTGGGAGGTCGTGGAGGACGCGGGCGCCGTGCAGCTGCTCGACGTCGCCGTCGAGGCGCGCCCCGACCCGGAGGCGGTCGTGCTCAGCGCGGTCGACGTGCCCGAGATCCTGGACCTGGTCGCGCGGACGAAGCCGGGCCCCTACCGGCAGCGCACCATCGAGCTCGGCACCTACCTCGGCATCCGGCGCGAGGGGCGGCTGATCGCGCTGGCCGGCGAGCGGCTGCACCTGGACGGGTGGACGGAGATCTCGGCCGTGTGCACCGATCCCGCGTTCCGGGGCCAGGGCCTCGCCACCCGGCTCGTGCGGGCGGTCGCGCACGGCATCCGCGCCCGGGGCGAGCGGCCCCTGCTGCACGCGGCGGCGACGAACACGAACGCGATCAGGCTGTACGAGTCCATCGGCTTCGAACTGCGGCGCCGCACCGCGTTCCGGGTCGTGCGGGTGCCCGCGCTCGTGGGTGGGACCGCATGAGCGGTCCGGAGCGAAGCGGAGGGGCCGCTCATCATGAACGCAGTTTCCTCATGCCGGCGCCGGAGCTTGCGGAGGCGACGGCATGAGCGGTCCGGAGCGAAGCGGAGGGGCCGCTCATCATGAACACAGTTTCCTCATGCCGGCGCCGGAGCTTGCGGAGGTGACGGCATGAGCCTGTTGTTCGCGGCGGAGGTTGACGCTTCCGACCTCGAGTCCCTGCAACGGCGGGTGCTGGAGGCCGAGGCGGCCGGGTACGCCTTCGTCACCCTCCCCGACGACCCGCTGCGCGGCGGGGTCGAGGCGGGGGTGCGGGCCGCGTTCCTGGCCCGGCGCACCACCCGGATCGGGCTCGCCCCGGCGCTGCACACCAGCACCACCGAGCCGTTCCACCTCGCGACCCAGCTCGCCAGCCTCGACCACGCGTCGCTGGGCCGGGCCGGCTGGGTGGTCGGGGCCACGAGCGACCCGGCCGCGCTGGCCACCGTCGGGCGCACCGGGGTCGACCCGGGCGAGGTCCGCGACGTCGTCGACGTCGCCCGCGGGCTGTGGGACTCCTGGGAGGACGACGCGGTCATCCGGGACGTGGCGACGGGCCGGTTCCTGGACCCGGCGCGCGTGCACCACGTGCGCTTCGAGGGCGAGCGGTTCTCCGTCGTCGGCCCGCTCATCACCCCGCGCCCGCCGCAGGGCCAGGTGGTCGTGATCGGCTCGGCCGCGCTCGGCATCACCGACCGGCTCGACGTCGTCGTCGCGGAACCGGACCGGCTGCCCGCACGCGGCGGCCCGCTCGTGTTCGCGTCGGTGCCGGTGTCGTACGACATCGAACAGCTCCGGGGCGTCGCCGACGGGGTGCTGTTCCAGGATACCGGCGGAGCCCTGCCGCGGGTGCCCGCTCCCTCGACCGCCGGCACGCTGCGGGAGGCGCTCGGCCTGCCGCGTCCCGAGAACCGCCACGCGCTCGCCCGGAGGCACGCATGACTGGTCCGGAGCGAAGCGGAGGGGCCGGTCATCATCAACTCAGCTCCCAGGTCGTGCGACCGGAGCGAAGCGGAGGTCGCATGACCCGCCAGTTGCACCTCGGCGTCTTCTTCACCGGCGTCGGGCCCAACCTGCTGTGGACCGAGCCGGACTTCGCCGACCACACCCACATCGACACGTTCGTCCACGTCGCCAAGACCCTCGAGCGCGGCCTCTTCGACGCGTTCTTCCTGGGCGAGGGCCTGCGGGTGCGGGAGCACCGCGGGCAGGTCCACGCGCTCGACGTGGCCGGCCGTCCCGACGCCATAACCCAGCTCGCCGCGCTCGCGGCCGAGACGACCCACATCGGGCTCGTGGCGACCCAGAACACCACCTACAACTACCCGGCCGACCTGGCCCGCCGCCTCGCCAGCCTCGACGCCGTCTCCGGCGGCCGGGCCGGCTGGAACATCGTCACCACCGACAACGCCTGGACCGGGGAGAACTTCCGGCACGGCGGCTGGCTGGCGCACGAGCGGCGCTACGAGCGGGCCGGCGCGTTCGTGGAGACGGCGAAGGCGCTCTGGCGCGGCGAGCGGGTCACGGCCGCCACGGACATCCTCACCCTCGACGCCGCGGGCGCGGTGCCGCCGAGCCCGCAGGGGCGGCCGGTGCTGTTCCAGGCCGGCGACTCCCCCGGCGGCCGGGAGCTGGCCGCGCGCCACGCCGACGTGGTGTTCTCGGCGAACACGTCCTACGACAAGGCGGCCGCGTACGCCGCGGACCTGCGCCGCCGCCTCGCCGCGCACGGGCGGGCCCCGGACGCGGTGCGCATCCTGCCGGGCGCCTCCGTCGTGCTCGGCGACACCGCGGCCGAGGCCCGGGACCGGGCCCGCTGGATCAGGCGCGAGCAGACCACCGGTCCGCGGGCGATCGCGTTCCTGGAGCAGTACTGGGGCAGGGACCTCTCCGCCTACGACCCCGACGGCCCGCTGCCGGACGTCGACCCCACCGACGACGAGCTGGACCCGTCGCGCGGCACGATCCCGATCGAGCACCGCACCGGCAAGCTGGCCCGGATCGCGGCCTGGCGGGAGCTGGCGGCCGCGCGGCACCTGTCCATCCGGGACCTCGTCATCGAGGTCAGCCCCGGCCACGGCAGCTTCGTCGGCACGCCCGGCGAGGTCGCCGAGGAGTGGGGCCGCTACCTGCGCGACGGCGTGGTGGACGGGTTCAACCTGCTGCCCGATCGGCTGCCGGGCACCGTCGAGGAGATCGTCGACCGGCTGGTGCCCGAGCTGCAGACCAGGGGGTTGTACCGCACCGAGTACGCCGGCACCACGCTCCGGTCCCACCTATCCCTATCGCTTTAGTAGGACTTCGGCTAGACTTCTCATGACCGGTACACCAGCGGAAAGCAGGGCCGATCCGATGACCGCTCCCGCATTGCTCTCCCCGACCGACCTGCGCCGGGTCTTCGGCGCGTTCCCGACCGGCGTCACCGCCATCGCCGCCGTCGTCGACGGCATCCCCGTCGGGCTCGCCGCCAGCTCGTTCACGTCGGTCTCCCTCGACCCGCCACTGGCCTCGGTGTGCATCGCCCGCACCTCGACCACGTGGCCGGCGCTGCGCCGCGCGAGCCGGCTCGGCGTGAGCGTGCTCGCGGCCGACCAGGAGCGCCTGGGCCGGCAGCTGTCCCAGCGCGGCGGCGACCGCTTCGCCGGCGCGACCTGGCGGGCGAGCCGCGACGGCGAGATCCTGCTCGACGGCGCGTGCGCGTGGCTGGAGTGCAGCATCCACGAGGAGTACGCGGCCGGCGACCACGACATCGTGCTGCTGCGCATCCACGACCTCGACGCGGACCACTCGGCCGCGCCGCTGGTCTTCCACCGCAGCGGATTCAACCGTTTGCGCAGCTCCGAGGTGGGTACGCGGACCTGAGACAGGCCCCGTACCCGGCAAGGAGAGTCGATGTCGACCGACGCCATTGTGCTGCTGAAGGAAGACCACAAGCACGTCAAGCGGCTGTTCAAGGAGTTCCAGGCCGCGCAGGACGGCCCCGCCGAGGCCAAGGCGAAGATCGTCGAGCGGATCCTGCACGAGCTCACGGTGCACACCTACATCGAGAACGAGGTCATGTACCCCGAGGTCCGCCGGCTGCTGCCCGACCTCGAGGAGGACATTCTGGAGTCCTACGAGGAGCACCACGTGGCCGACGTGCTCTGCTTCGAGCTCGCCACCATGGACGCCGGCGACGACCACTTCGACGCGAAGGTCACCGTGCTCATCGAGAACGTGACCCACCACATCGAGGAAGAGGAGCAGGAGTGGTTCCCGAAGGTCCGCGAGGGCCTCGGGCGCAACCAGCTCCAGGAGCTCGGCGCGAAGATGCTGGAGCTCAAGCCGAAGGCGCCGACGAAGCCGACCCAGCCGGCGGCGCTCAAGAAGGCGCTGGACGCCGTCCGCGCGTGATGGTCGGCTTCGGGTACACCCTCATGACCGAGCAGAGCGGACCCCGGGAACTCGTCCGCTACGCGGTGCAGGCCGAGCGGATCGGCTTCGACTTCGAGGTCTGCAGCGACCACTACTCGCCGTGGCTGACCGAGCAGGGGCACGCGCCCTACGCCTGGTCGGTCCTCGGCGCCGTGGCCCACGCGACCTCCCGGGTCGAGCTCGCCACCTACGTGACGTGCCCGATCCAGCGGTACCACCCGGCGGTCGTGGCCCAGAAGGCGGCGACGATCCAGCTGCTGTCCGAGGGGCGGTTCATCCTCGGCCTCGGCGCCGGGGAGAACCTCAACGAGCACGTCACCGGGGAGGGCTGGCCGCCGGTCGCCCAGCGCCAGGACATGCTCGAGGAGGCCGTGGCGATCATCCGGGAGCTGCACACCGGCGAGCTCGTCACCTGGGACGGCGACTACTTCCGGGTCGACTCGGCCCGGGTGTGGGACTGCCCGGACGACGGCGTGCCGATCGGGCTGGCCGTCTCCGGCGAGCACTCGGTGGAGCGCTTCGCGCCCATCGGCGACCACCTCATCGCCGTCGAGCCGAAGGCCGAGCTGGTGTCGGGCTGGCACGACGCCCGGGGCCCCGGCTCGCCGAAATCGCGGGCCATCGGGCAGATCCCGATCTGCTGGGCCCCCGACCGGCAGCAGGCGATCGATCTCGCCCACGAGCAGTTCCGCTGGTTCGGCGGCGGCTGGTTCGTCAACGCGGACCTGCCGACCCCGGCGGGCTTCACGGCCGCGTCGCAGTTCGTGCGCAAGGACGACGTGGCCGGCTCCATCGCGTGCGGCCCGGACCTCGACGAGCTCGCCGAGAGCGTCAAGCCGTACTGGGAGGCGGGCTTCACCGACATCGCCCTCGTGCAGGTCGGCGACGCACTGCAGCAGCGCTTCCTCGACGAGGCCGCCGGGCCGCTGCTGGAGCGGCTGCGGGCCCTCGCGAAGTGACCGGCCGGGTGGGCACCCGGGGCGCACCCGGTTGCCCACCCGATCCACATCGGTCGTCCCTGGGCCAACCCACCATCACCGGCAACGCCCCGACCCGCATCGCCGACCTGCGCGAGCACCCGGCCGGCGACCGCCCGCTGCTGCGCGGCGGCGCGCTGCGGTCCTACGCGGGCGCGCCGCTCCTCGCGTCCCTCGGCCGCCCCGTCCGTCGGCACGATCCGCGTGCTCAGCGTGGAGGTCGGCACCTTCACCGACACCGACCTGCACGTGCTGGCGAGCCTCGCCCGCGACGCGGCCGCCCTGCTGCCCGGCGTCGCACAGCACCGTAGAGCGTGTCTGAGCCCTGCTTGCGCGCCTGACGCCGTACCTTCACTCGTGGCCTACTTCGCGGACCTGACGCCCTACGCCTACTCGCACGCCGGCGAAGAGATCGTCTGGCGCGAATGGGGCGAGCTGAGCTACCGCCCGCGGTACGAGCGGCGCAACGTCGGCTGGCTGGCCGCGCCGCACCCGTTCGACAGGGGCCCGGTCCCGGCCTGGTTCGCCGACGCGCTGCTCGACATCATCGACGGCCCCGCCGTCAACGAATGCCGCGGCCTGCACGACTGCGAGTTCTGCCCGCCGGGCACGGGCGGCGTCGCCCATCCGCGACCGAGCCGGAACTGGCTGGCGTACTACGAGATCAGGGTGCCGGCCGAGCCGGGCGTGATGTTCGCGGCGCCGTCGCTGATCTGGCATTACGTCACCGCGCACGACTACCGGCCGCCGGCGGCGTTCGTCGAAGCGGTGCGGCGCTACGACGCCGGCTGGGCCGCTGAGCCGAGCCCTTGGATCCCGCCCGACGCGGAGCGCGACATCTGGGACCGCACAGGCGAGTCGCCACGGCCCGCCGGGCCGCGATCGACGCGCTGGTCCGCGCTCAGCCGGCGAAGCGCTCCCACACCCGGTGGGTCGCCAGCAGGGGCTGGAGCGACTCCAGGGCCGCCGTCCCGCTCTCGGCCGTGACGACGCCGGCCGTCTCCGACACGCCGGCCTGGCGCAGCACCTCCACGCCGCGGCTCCACGCGCCGATCGGCTTCGCGTGCCGCCAGCACTCCTCCACCATGAGCAGCACCCGCGGGTCGACGGTCGGCGAGTCCGACGCGCCGGCCTTCGCGTCCCGGGACGCGAGCGCGTCCGGGCCGGGCGCGGGCGCGGCGGCGAGCAGCAGCGCGTCGAACTCGACCGAGCGTGTCCCGGCGAAGGTCCGCTGCACGGTGAGGTCGCCGATCACGCCGCCGCGCGGGCCGATCACCAGGGGCACCATGCCCGCGCCGAGGACCGCGCGGCGCAGTCCCTCGACCCCGTCGGCGTCGGCGGGCTCCGGGCCGATCACGATGCCGATGACCCGGCCGTCGGCGGGCCACTCGCCGCCCAGCTGGGACAGCGCCGGGCTGGGCGTCACGTCGGCCAGGGGCAGCGTCGCCTCGGGCACCGGCAGGCCCAGGCCGGCGGCGACCAGCTCGCACAGGACCGGGTCGATGTTGGCCAGGCTGAGCAGCTGGCGCTCGCGGATTTCCTGCTGGTAGCAGCGGGAGAGCTCGAACGTGTACGCGTTGACGATGTGCTCGCGCTCCACCGGCGACATGCTCAGCCAGAACAGGCGGACCTGGCTGTAGTGGTCGTCGAACGAGGCCGGGTTCGCCCGCACCTTGGGCGCCTCCGTGACCACCACCGGGGCCTCGACGAACGCGCCCTCCTCGGCGGTCGCCGTGAACGGGTTGCCGGCGTCGAGGGAGTTGGGGCGGTACGGCGCCACCCCGCCGTGCACCGCGTCCTGGTGGAAGCCGTCGCGCAGCATGTCGTTGACCGGCGCGTGGGGGCGGTTGATCGGGATCTGGTTGAAGTTCGGGCCGGCCAGCCGGGTCAGCTGGGTGTCGAGGTAGGAGAAGAGGCGGCCCTGCAGCAGCGGGTCGTTGGTGACGTCGATGCCGGGCGGCAGCTGGGCGAGGTGGAAGGCGACCTGCTCGACCTCGGCGAAGAAGTTCGTCGGGGTCCGGTCCAGCACCATGCGGCCGATGGGCTGCACCGGGGCCAGCTCCTCGGGGACGATCTTGGTCGGGTCCAGCAGGTCGACGCCGGCGAAGGTCTCCTCGGGCGTGTCGGGGAGGACCTGCACGCCGAGCTCCCACTCCGGGAACGCGCCGGACTCGATGGCGTCGTAGAGGTCGCGGCGGTGGAAGTCGGGGTCGATCCCGCCGATGAGCTGGGCCTCCTCCCAGGTCAGGGAGTGCACGCCGAGCTTGGGCTTCCAGTGGAACTTGATCAGGGTCGTCTCCCCGGCCCGGTTGATCAGCCGGAAGGTGTGGACGCCGAAGCCCTCCATCATGCGGAACGACCGGGGAATCCCCCGGTCCGACATGGCCCACATCGTGTGGTGCTGGGCCTCGGTGTGCAGCGAGACGAAGTCCCAGAACGTGTCGTGCGCGGACTGCGCCTGCGGGATCTCCCGGTCCGGGTGCGGCTTGGCGGCGTGGATCACGTCCGGGAACTTGATCGCGTCCTGGATGAAGAAGACCGGTATGTTGTTGCCGACCAGGTCGAACGTGCCCTCGTCGGTGTAGAACTTCGTGGCGAAGCCGCGGGTGTCGCGAACCGTGTCGGCGGAGCCGCGGGAGCCCACGACGGTGGAGAACCGGACGAACACGTCGGTGCGCACGTCCTTGTTCAGGAACTTCGCCTGGCACAGCCGGTCGGCGGTGCCGTAGCCCACGAAGTAGCCGTGCGCGCCGGCGCCCCGGGCGTGCACGACGCGCTCCGGGATGCGCTCGTGGTCGAAGTGCGTGACCTTCTCGCGGAAATGCTGGTCCTGCAGCAGGATCGGCCCGCGCGGACCGGCCTTGAGCGAGTGGTCCGTGTCGGGCAACCGCGCGCCGTAGGACGTGGTGAGGTAGTCGCCCTGCTGCGCGTTGGCGGTCGCCGGGCCTCCGGCCGCCGCACCCGTCGGGGTCTGCGGCGCCGGCGTGCCCTGCTCCGGCGAGGGCGGAGGCGGGCCGGTCGGCGTGGTCGGCTCGGTCGGCGACGGGGTGACGCTCCCGGGCTTGCCGGGCACGTCCGGGGTGGCCGCGTCGGTGACCTTCGCGGCGGCGGCCTCCACGACGTCCTTGACGACCTCGGTCGGTTTGCGGGCGTTCATCCGTTCAATCCCCTTCGCGACAATTGCGGGCTGTCCTGCCGCTACCCGTCACCGATGGCGCGAAACACTCGCGCACGGGCCCTCAAGATCGTGAATCGCGGCACTGCCGGTGGCCTGCGATTGACGGTGTGCCCGCACGGGCCGTAGCGTCGGCGCAATCGACGGTGACAGGAAGCCGGTGTGAGTCCGGCACGGTCGCGCCACTGTGAACCGGGTCCGCCCGGTGAGTCAGACCCTCCGCCGTCGCACCGCCACTACAAGAGGGACGCAGAATCCCTGAAGGAGGCTCCTCGTGAGCGTGTCCTCGCCCACCCCCGGCGCCGTCGCGACGCCGGTCGTCATCCCGCTGTCCCGGTCGCTGGTGTGGCTCGCCGGCACCGCGGCGCTCGCCCTGCTCGTGTACTACTTCATCGGCGTCGACCAGGGCGCGGTGTCGATCTTCGGCAACGACGCCCACGTGCACGAGTTCGTGCACGACGGCCGGCACTTCCTCGGCTTCCCCTGCCACTGAGCGCGGGAGGCATCGTGGAAAAGCGGATCATCGCCCGTGGCGCCCTGGCCGGGCTCGTCGCGGGCCTGGTCGCGTTCGTGTTCGCGCGGATCTTCGCCGAGCCGCTGATTCAGGACGCGATCGACTACGAGAGCGGCCGCGACGAGGCCCAGGAGGCCCTGGAGCACGCCGCGGGCGCGGCCGACCACGCGCACGAGGGCGGGGAGCTGTTCAGCCGCACCGTGCAGGGCAACCTCGGCATCGGCGTCGGCATGGTGCTGTTCGGGCTCGCGATGGGCGCGCTGTTCGCGGTCGCCTACGCGATCTGCCTGGGCCGGGTCGGCAACGTCCGCCCGCGCAACCTGGCGCTGCTGCTGGCCGGCTCCGGCTTCCTGACCATGTACCTCGTGCCGTTCCTCAAGTACCCGGCGAACCCGCCCGCGGTCGGGCACGAGGAGACGATCGGGCAGCGCAGCGCGTACTACCTGATCATGGTCCTGGCCTCGGTGCTGCTGCTGATCCTGGCCGTGATCCTGGGCCAGCGCCTGAAGCCGCGCTTCGGCACCTGGACCGCGACCCTGCTCGCCGGCGCCGCCTTCGTCGTGGCGACCGGCCTGCTCATCGCGCTGCTGCCGGACTTCGGCCGGCTCCCGACGAACGTCGCCGACTACGGCAAGCACGCGACGGAGACGCCGCTGCCGCTGCGCAACGAGGCCGGCGACATCGTCTTCCCCGGCTTCGACGCCGACCTGCTCTACGAGTTCCGCCTGTACGCGGTCGCGGCCCAGGCGCTGCTGTGGGGCGTGATCGGGCTGGTCTTCGCGCCGCTGGCCGAGCGGCTGCTGGGCAACCGCCCGGTCCGCGTGACCCCGGCCCAGGAGAAGGCGGCGGTCTAGCCGACACGGCCGTGGCCCGCACTCCGCGGCGGGCCACGGCCGATCAAGTCAGCGCACGCCGGCCACGGCCGCGTCGGGGCCGCCGCGCCACACCACGCCGGCCTCCGCGTATCCGGCCGCGCGCAGCGCCTCGAGGTGCCACGCCACCGTGGGCGTGAACTCGGCGGCGTGCCCGGACGGGTAGATCTCGTGCCGCCGGGCGACCAGGTCGGTCAGGGCGGGCATCGTGGCCACGTGCTGCCACCACTGCGTCCACGACAGCGCGGCCCCGGCGGCGACCCGGGCGTCACGCCGCGCCTCCCCCGCCGCGAGGAGATCCTTGGTGAGCGCCGGCAGGCCGTCGTCGGGCATGTGGTCGGCGTTGACGAACACGCCGCCCGGGCGCAGCAGTCCGCGGATCTCGCCGTAGAGGGCGGCGAGGCGCTCGGCGGGCAGCCAGTGCAGCGCGGTCGCGGTGAGCACCGCGTCGAAGCCGCCCGCGGGCAGCCCGGCGGTCCAGTCCGGCCCGGCGAGGTCGGCCTCGACGACGGTCGCGCGCCCGGCGAGGCTGCTGCGCGCGATGGCCAGCAGCGCCGGGTCGAGATCGAGGACGGTCGCGGCGGCGCCGGGAAAGCGGCGCAGAGCCCGCAGGGTGATCGAGCCGGTGCCGCCGGCCAGGTCGAGCAGGCGCAGCGGGGCGTTCGCCGTGACGGCGGCGACGGTGTCGAGCATCGCGGCGAAGCGGTGCTCCCGGTCCGGCAGGTACGCCTCCTGCTGCCGATCCCAGCTCTCCTGCAGCGCGGCGGCGTCCAGGGCGGACAGTGCGGTCGGATGCATGGACCCACCATCCCGCACCCATCGGTAAGTTGCAATAAGGATTCCGTGCCTTACTCGTCCGTATCGGGTTCCCCTACAGGAATTCCTTGCGGTACAGGTCGATGAGCTCCGCGTAGTGCGGGCCGACGTTCGCGACGTACACCTCGTCGAAGCCGGCATCCTCGTACTGCCGCAGGAACGAGGCCTGCGCCGCGGGGTCCGGGCCGCAGGCGATCGCCTTCGCCGTCCGCTCGGGCGTGACCAGCTCCGAGGCCTGCTCGAAGTGCTTCGGCGACGGCAGCACCTGGGACAGCTCGCCGGGCACGCCGGCGTTCGCCCACAGCCGGTGCGCGGTCGCGACCCCCTCCTCCTCGGTCGGCGCCCACGAGGCCTTGAAGCCGCCCTGGACCGGCTTGTCGCCGCCGCCCGCCTCGCGGAAGTCCCGCACGAGGTCGCCGTCGGGCATGGTCAGGATGTAGCCGTCGGCGATCCGGCCGGCCAGCTCCACGGCCTTGGGACCGAAGGCGGAGACGTAGACGGAGGGCGGCGTCTCCGGCCGCGTGTACACCTGCGCCTGCTCGACCGTGTAGTACTGCCCGCGGTGGTTGACGAACCCGCCGTCCCACAGCTTGCGCATCACCTCGATGGACTCCTCGAGCATCTCCAGCCGCTCGGCCGCCGAGGGCCAGCGCTCGCCGGTGATGTGCTCGTTGAGGGCCTCGCCGGAGCCGACGCCGAGGATGAACCGGCCGTCGTGCAGCACCGCGCTCGTGGCGGCCGCCTGGGCCACGATCGCGGGGTGGATGCGCTGGATGGGGCACGTGACCGCCGTGGTGATCGGGATCGTCACGACCCGGCTGAGCGCCCCGATGATCGACCAGACGAACGGGCTCTGCCCCTGCTCGTCGTTCCACGGATGGTAATGGTCGGAGATCCACAGCCCCTGGAACCCGGCGTCCTGAGCCAGGCGCGCCTGCTCGATCAGCTGGGCCGGGGTGTACTCCTCGCACGACAGGAAATATCCGATACGCATGCGGGCCTGGTACCCACCCAGCATGGCCCGTACCGTATCCCCGTCCCTGTCCGCGCCGAACGGCTTGGCGCCGGCGACTACCATCGATGCGATGAACCGCGACCTCGCCCGGGACGAGCGGCTCGCGGCCGAGCTCGCCGGGCACGTTCCGGGGCCGCCCGGCTGGGGTCCCGCCCGGGTGGTCGTCACGCTGGTGGCCGTGCTCATCCAGCTCGCCGCGATCGCCTCGCTCGGCTGCGGCGCCTGGCTCGTCGTGCGGGACTTCCCGAGCTTCACGATGCTGCCGGGCGTGGTGCTGCTGGCGTTCGGGGCGGTGCTGCTGCCCCGGCCGGCCGGGCTCCCCCGCTACTCGACGCGGCTCGATCGCGCCGGCGCGCCACACCTGCACGCGTTCGTCGCCGGGGTCGCGGCCGCCGTCGGCACCCCGTGCCCGCGGATCATCGTCGTGGACGACTCCTTCGAGGCCGACGGCGGGACGACCGGGCTGCTGCGGCGGCGGTACCTGCGGATAGGCGTCCCGCTGTTCGCCGTGCTGACCCCGCTGCAGCGCACCGCGCTCGTGGCCCATCAACTCGCCCACTTCACCAACGGCGACCCGCTGCGCAGCGGCCCGGCCGGGTCCGTCGACCGCAGCCTGACCGCCCTCGTGTCCCTGTTCGAGCCGAGGCGCGACACCGCGATCCGGGCGTTGCAGGACCCGGCGATCCTGGGCGCGATGGCGGGCGCGGGCGGCGGCCCGATGCGCGGCAGCGTCGGCTCGGTCTGGTACGCCGAGCTCATCCTCAGCCCCGTGAACGCCGTCCTGCGCTGGATCACGGCGGGCGTCCGGCGCCTGTTCGCGAGCATGGCCCGCGCCGACGTGCACCGCGCCGAGTACCACGCCGACGCCGAGGCCGCCCGGGTCGCGGGCTCGACCGCGACGCTCGCGATGCTCGGCACGCTGGGCCTGCGCGAGCCGGTGGTGACGGTCCTGCGCCGCCACATCCGTCAGGCCGGCGACGACCGGCCCGATCTCACCGCCTGGCGTGCACTCGGTGACGGCGTGCGTGCGCACGCCCCCGCCGAGCCGCCGCTGTCCACGTCGCCGTTCGCGGGCCACCCGCCGCTGGCCCTGCGCGTCCGGCTGGTGCGATCGCGGCCTGCGCTGGAGCCTTCACTGCCGGACCCGGCCGACGCGGGCGTCGACGCCGACCTCGCAACCGAGTACCGTCGCCTGGCCCGAGATCTCCGTTACGGCTGACCGGCGCGGCCTCCAGTAGGTGTGCGCGCATGACCAGCAGTTCCGCCGTCGCGCCGGCCCGGCAACGGCTGCCCGTGGTCGCCGCGGCCACGGCCGGCGCCGCCGGCGTCACCCTCGGCGGTCTGGGCCTGGCCGGGCATGGCGGGTTCGCCACCGATCCGGTGGGTGTGCTGGCGCTCGCGCTGGGTGCCGTCGGCACCGCCGTCGCCGGGGCCCGCCTGAGCCGGGCCGGCAGCCGCGCCGCCGGGCGGTACGCGGCCGGGCTCGCCGCGGCGCTGCTGGCCTATCTCGTGCTGACCGCCCTCGCCATGGCCGCGCACGCCGCCGGTCACCCGCTGACCGGCGCGGCCGTGGCCCTGTGGAACTCCGCCTGGATCCCGCCCCTCGTGCTCATGCAGCTCACCGCCTCGGCCGCGGTCCGCCGGGCGGCGCCGTGGACGCACCGGGCCGTCGGCGTGGCGATGGGTGTGGTCGCGCTGGCCAACGCGCTGCTGACCTCGGCCGGGGAGCCGTTCGCCGGGCTGCCGACGATCGCGCCCGAATCGTGGCGGACCGTGCTCGCGCCGGTGGATGCCGCCGCGACGCTCCTCGGTGGCGTCGCGTTGCTCGTGCTGCCCGTCGTGCTCTGGCGCGCCGCGCTCGGGTCGCACGGGACGGTCCGGGGCCGGCTCGGGGTCGCGGCCGCCGGGACCACCGCGGCGCCCTCACCGCCGCGTTCTGCGTGCTGCTCGCCGTCGCCCGCGCGCCCGGCGGGGTGGAAGCCGGAGCCGGGCTCGGTCGCGTTCCTCGTCGCGCTCGGCGGGGCCGCGGTGTGCAGTGGCGCGTGCGCGCTCGTCGCCGCCCGCGGCGCTGTGCCGCCCGCGCACCTGACGCTCGCCGTCCGTGGTGCCGGCCTCACCGCCGCCGCGCTGGTCGTCGCCGGCACCGGAACGGTCGTCGCCGCGCCGGGACTCGCGCTCGGCGCCACGCCGGTCGCCCTCGTCGTCGCGGCGATCACGGCGGCCGCCGGAGCCGCCGCGTGGGCGGGCACCGGCCGGCTCGCCCGGACCCTGGTCCCCTCGGCGCCCGCCGACAACGCCGTCCCGGCCGGCACCGCCGCCCCGGCCGCACCCGAAGACCCGGCGTCACCCGCCGACACCGCCGCCCCGGCCGGCGGCGGCGCGGTCGGCCGGCTCACCGCGCGGGAGGCCGAAGTGCTCGCCGCGCTCGCCGAAGGCGCCAGCAACGCGGGCATCGCGGCACAGCTGGTCGTCTCCGAACGGACCGTCGACGCACACCTGCGGGCCATCTTCGCCAAGCTCGACCTCTCCCCGGAGTCGGGCGGCAACCGCCGGGTCCAGGCCGCCCGCTGTTGGATCGAGCGCGCCCGGCCTGCGGTTTCTCCGAAATAGGTGCTGAGGCCGATGCCACCGGCGACCCGCCAGCGGCACGGTGGGCGGCCCTCAGGCCGCGGTCGTGAGGTGCTGCGCGGCCAGGAGGGCGGTCAGCTCCCCCGCCGGCATCGGGCGGGCCAGGTGGTAGCCCTGGCCCAGGGAGTACCCCAGCTCGATGAGGCGGTCGGCCTGCTCCCGGTTCTCGATGCCCTCCGCGACCGTGTCCAGGCCCAGCGCCAGGGCCAGCTGCATGACCGCGCGGGCCACGGCCTGGCGCGCGTCGGCCTCGGGTGAGCCCGGCTCGTCCAGCTCGATGCCGTCGACGAAGGACTTGTCGAGCTTGATGATCGCGGCGGGGAAGGCGCGCAGCAGGCTCAGCGAGGACTCGCCGGTGCCGAAGTCGTCCAGGGCCATGCGGACGCCGAGGCCGTGCAGCTCGCGCAGGGTGCGCGAGACCTGCTGGCCGCGCAGGGCCGCGGACTCGGTCAGCTCCAGCACCAGGCGGTCGGCGGGCAGGCCGCCCTCCGTGAGCGCGGCCTGGACGTCGGCCACGAAGTCCGGGTCGTGCAGCTGGCGCGCGGAGACGTTGGGGCCGGCCTTCTGCAGGGTGTCCGGGCCGAACTCGGCCAGCCACACCGCGGCCTGGCGGCACACCTCGCGCAGGACGTACCGGCCGAGGGGGACGATCAGCCCGGTGCTCTCCGCGGCCGGGATGAACTCGGCGGGCGAGATCATGCCGCGGGCCGGGTGGCGCCAGCGGGCGAGGCCCTCCACGCCGACGATGCGGCCGGTGTGCAGGGACATGATCGGCTGGTAGTACACGGTGAACTCGCCGGCGTCGAGGGCCCGGCGCAGCTCGCCGCCGAGCTGGGCGTGGCCCACGACCGCCTGCTCCATGCCGTCGCGGTAGCGGACCCAGTTGTTCTTGCCGCGCTCCTTGGCGGCGTACATGGCCACGTCGGCGTCGCGCAGCAGGCGGTCCAGCGGGGCGCCGGCCGGGGCCGTGGCGATGCCGAGGCTGGCGTGCACGAGGAGCCGGTGCTCGCTGAGCGGGCCGGTGAACGCGTCGAGGATGCGCTGGGCGACGGTCTCGCCGAGGACCGTGGGCTCGGTGATCAGCACGGCGAACTCGTCGCCGCCCAGGCGGACGGGCAGCCCGTCGGGGCCGGCGCCGGCGCGCAGTACCGATGCCACGGCCATGAGCAGATGGTCCCCGACGTCGTGGCCGAGAGAGTCGTTGATGGTCTTGAAGTCGTCGAGGTCGACCAGCAGGACCGTGGCGCCGCCCGTCTCGAGCTGCTCGCCGAGCCGGCGGCGGAACAGGGCCCGGTTGGCCAGGCCGGTGAGGCCGTCGTGGGTGGCCTCGTGCTGCAGGCGCTCCTCGGAGGCGCGCTTCTCGCGCAGCAGGCGGGCGTTCTCGCGGAAGACGACGTACTGCCGGATCGTGACGAGCCCGGTCACGCACACCGAGGCCACGATCACGAGCCTGTCGGTCCAGGTCAGGGCGCCCGGGATCACGGCGATGAGGGGCACGTCGACGGCGGCGACGGCGAGGTACGGCAGCCAGGTGTTCGACCGCCGCACGCGCGCCTCGGTGAAGCCCCACTGCCGGCGCACCGCGAGGGTGCCGAACGCCGGCGCGAGGGGCATGACCACGGCCTGGGCCGGGATCGTGCCCGGGTCGCCGCCGAGCACCATGAGCACCGCCACACCGGCGCCGACCAGCCCGCACAGGCCGATGAGGCGCAGCGAGACCCGGTCGATGGGGCCGCCGCGGATGTACGAGACCTTGGTGATGCCGCCGATCGCGAGCGCGAAGGACATCCCGAGCAGGATGATCGCCTGGGTGCTCCACACCTGGTCGCCGGAGATCATCGGGGCCAGGCCGAAGTGGAACAGCACCGTGCCGCAGCCGAGGAACGCGATGGAGCGGTCGAGCCACTGCCGCCAGCGCTCCCCCGCGCTCGTGATGCCGAGCGGGACGCGTCCCATGCCCCACATCGCCGCGAGGAACCCGGCCCCGGCGAAGCCGGCCGCGGCCGGGGGCATGACGGGCAGGATGGACGTGTCCCGGAAGCCGGCGACGGCGAGGATGGTGTAGCCGACGCCGACGGCGCCGAACGCGAACGTCATGAGCCGCCAGAACCGGCGGGCCGGGCGGCTGAGCGGGGCCCGCCGGAGCAGGTCGAACGCGGCCGCGGCGGCGATCACGGCGCCGGCGGGCAGCGCCACGAAGGACACGGCGGCGGGGCCCACGCCGGTGAGCACCCAGACGACGAACCACAGTGCGCTGGCGGCCGCGATCACGAGCGTGGCCACGACATAGCGCATCGGGGCGCGTTCGGCGGTCACGGATCGACCCATCGGCCGCCGGCCGCGCCCCTTGAAGGCTTTCCGCGCAGGTCACACCCGCTCGAAAGTTTCATCCTGGTTCCGCAACTTTCGACTCCGAAACCGCACGGCACGCCACAAACGGCCAGTTCACGGCCGATACCGCCGTTCCGGAACGGATTGACAAGCTCCGCGGCCCGATCCCACACTGCCGCCATCGACGAGCGTCGACCCGAAAGGACCCCGCATGAAGGCAAGGCTGCTCTTCGCCGGCGCGTGCGCCGCGGCGCTGGCCGCGACCTCGCTCGTGCTGGCCGGCACCGCCCACGCCGAGGCCGATCGCACGGTCACCGCGAACACGACCGGCACCCACAACGGCTACTTCTTCTCGTACTGGAAGGACAACGGCAACGTCACGATGAACCTGGGCGCCGCCGGCTCGTACAGCGTCCAGTGGAGCAACATCAACAACACGGTCGTCGGGAAGGGTTGGAAGCCCGGCTCGAGCCACACCGTGAACTACTCGGGCACGTTCAACGTCAACGGCAACGGGTACCTCGCGCTGTACGGCTGGACGACCAACCCGCTGATCGAGTACTACGTCGTGGAGAACTACGGCAGCTACAACCCGAGCACGGGCGCCCAGCGGCTCGGCTCGGTGACGACCGACGGCAGCACGTACGACATCTACCGCACCCAGCGCGTGAACCAGCCGTCGATCATCGGCACCGCGACGTTCTACCAGTACTGGAGCGTCCGGCAGCAGAAGCGCACCGGCGGCACCATCACCACCGCCAACCACTTCAACGCGTGGGCCGCCCTCGGCCTGAACCTCGGCTCGCACGACTACCAGATCCTCGCGACCGAGGGCTACCAGAGCAGCGGCAGCTCCAGCATCACGGTGAGCGAGGGATCGGGCGGCGGCGGCAACCCGACCCCGACCACGCCGGGCGTGACGACCCCGCCCCCGAACAACGGCGGCGGCGGCGCGTGCAAGGTGACGAACTCGGTGAGCCCGTGGAACACCGGCCTCACCGACAACATCACGATCACCAACACCGGCTCGTCCGCGATCAACGGCTGGGCGCTGAAGTTCAGCCTCGCGGCCGGGCAGACCATCACGTCGGGCTGGAACGCGACCTACTCGCCGTCGAGCGGCCAGGTCACCGCGACCAACGTGAGCTACAACGGCAGCATCCCGCCGGGCGGCTCGACGACGATCGGGTTCCAGGCCAACCACACCGGCAACAGCGCGGCCCCGACCGGCTTCACGCTCAACGGCGCCGCCTGCTCCTAACGCTCGAGCCCGGGCGGGAGCGGGTCGCGGTGGAGGATCACCAGGCCCGCGACCGCCCGGGTCAGGGCGACATAGAGCCGGCTCATCCCCCGCGGCTCGGCCTTCGCGATGACGCCCGGCTCCACCAGGATGACGTGGTCGTACTCGAGCCCCTTCACGAGACTCACCGGCACCACGGGCCCGGGCAGCGCCGGGGCGAGCGCGTCCGGGGCGATCACCGCGACCGTCGCCCCCGCCGGGGCCTCCCGCAGCGCCGAGTGCACCGCGGCGTGCAGATCCTCGACGCGCCGGACGTCGAGGGTGCCGCCCGGGCGGTACGAGCGCGTCGGCTCGATCCCCGCGGCGAGCGCCCGCGCCGCGTAGTCGGCGATCACCTGGGGGACCCGGTAGCCGGTCGGCAGGTCGAGGTGGCGCACCTCCCGCTTGCGCAGCCGCTCGATCAGCTGCGGCCAGCCGGTGACGGCGAGCGGGTGGGTCGCCTGCCCGAGGTCGCCAACGACGGTCATCGAGGCGAACTCCGCGCGCCGCGCGATCATCCGGCACTCCATCGGCGAGAGGTCCTGCGCCTCGTCGAGGATCACGTGCAGGTACGGCTCCGGCTCGGGCGTGTCGTCCGGCGGCGGGTCCGGCAGGAGCGGCTCGGCGAGCCGGGGCACGTAGCCCTCCTCGCCGTGCGGGTCGAAGCCGTCGCCCCAGCCGACGACCCGGTGCCCCTCGCGCCGGATGACGGCCTCGGCCCAGCGCTGGGCGGCGCCGATCTGGTCGTTGTCGATCCCGGGGCCGGCCTGGGCCATCGGCGTGAGCAGGCCGGGGGCGTACAGCTCCCAGCCGTCGCGCAGGCCGCAGCTCAGCACGAACGTGGACACGAGGCGGGGGCCGGCGCCGAGCTCCCGCAGCCGCCACTCGGGCTCGGGGGCCCGGGGCGGGGCCGGGGGCTCGCCCAGCAGGACGGCGAGCTCGTCGAGGAGCGGGACGTCGTCGACGGACCAGCCGGGCTCGTCGCGGTACGACCGCGACAGCCGCTCGGCGTCGGCCGGTTCGAGGCCGATGACCCGCCCGGGCTCGGCGAGCCAGCGCAGCACGGCCGCCGGGGTGAGCGGCGGCCACCACGCGCGCAGGAACCGCGCGAACTCGCCGCGGTCGCGGGCCTCCTCGGTGAAGAGGCTCCGGTCGAGATGCCCCTGGTCGAGCCGGGCCCACAGCGCGTCGATCAGGGCCCCGGCGGCCCGGGAGCGGGCCTCGTTGGGCTTGCCGTCGTCGCGCACCCGGCGTCGTACCGCCCGCAGGTCGTCGCGTCCGAGCGTCAGGACCTGCCCGGCGTACACCATCCGCAGTTGCTCCGGAGCCTCCGGCGGCGTCTGCCACACGAGCTCGGTCAGCACCGCCCGCATGCGCTCGTGGCCCTTGATCGCGGCGAGGGCGGCGGGGTCGCGGCGGGTGGCGGTGACCCCGTCGACGAGCTCGCCCACGGCCCGCAGGTGCACGCTGTCCTCGCCGAGCGACGGCAGGACGCGGGCGATGTAGGTGGTGAACACCGTCGACGGGCCCACCACGAGGATCCGCCCGCCGGTGAGCCGGCCCCGGTCGGTGTAGAGCAGGAACGCGGCCCGGTGCAGGGCGACCTGCGTCTTGCCGGTGCCCGGGCCGCCGGTGATGAGCGTGACCCCGCGGGCGGGCGCCCGGATCGCCCGGTCCTGCTCGGCCTGGATGGTGGTGACGATGTCGCGCATGTGCGGCCCGCGGGACCGGCGCAGCGCCGCTAGCAGGGCGCCCTCGCCGAGCACGCGCAGGTCGCCGGCCCGGTCCGGGGTCAGCACGTCGTCGTCGAGGTCGAGCACGTGCCGGCCCCGGCAGATGATGACGCGGCGGCGCACCACGCCGAGCGGCTCCCCGGAGGTGGCCCGGTAGAACGGCGCGGCAGCGGGCGCGCGCCAGTCGATGAGCAGCGGCTCGACGCCGTCGCGGACGCCGAGGCGGCCGATGCGGTAGGTCTCCCCGTCGTCGAAGTCCAGGCGCCCGAAGACGAGCCCCTCGTCCTCGGCGTCCAGGTCCCGCATCCGCGCGGCGGCGCGCAGCACCATCGCGTCGCGCTCGACCAGGCCGGTCAGCGTGCTGCCGGAGGAGCGGTTGTACCCCTCCCGCTCCAGCGCGCCCGCCTGCGCGCGCATCTGCTCGAGGCGCTCGTAGACCCGGTCGACGATGTGCTGCTCGGCGGCGATCTCCTGCGTTCTGACTTCGGGCACAGTGCAGCGTAGGTCCGTTCCGAGCGGCGAAAATCGGCATCAGGGCCGATGAGAACGGGTTGACGATTCCGTACAATAAAGACAGCGATTCCTTTCGCCGTGCGGCATCGTCTCAACCGTGGTGCAGGACCATGCCGCCTTCGCCGCCCTCGCCGAGGCCCACCGCCGCGACCTTCGCGTGCACTGCTACCGGCTCGTCGGCGCGCTCGCCGAGGACCTCGTGCAGGAGACAGAACTGACGGACAAATCCCACGTCAGAGCCGTTCACGAGCCAGACATCCCGGACGGGCTGCTGTGGGTCGGGGGTAGCTCGTAGCCGAACGTGGCAGCCAGGGCATGAACGTCAAGAAGATCTTTCGGGGCTGGTTCGTAAGCGGTCTTGAATCGAAACATCCACGCTGGTGCGATGCAGTGCACATGCAGTCCGCCGAGAGTGGCTCGTCCGGTCAATGACTCCGCAGGGTACTCGATCCCGTAGACGTTCCTCCCTCGCTCGTCGAACTCGAATACGTGCACGTCGATTTCCCGCCCCTGAGCATCACCGAGCACGAAATTCCATGCCGACTCGTCCGCCCTTGGCCTCGGTGTGTAACCTTTCGCGTTGAACCAGCCGCGCAGAGCTTTCTCATCCGCACGACTGACGGCCACGTCGAGGTCAGCGTGCTCGCGCAGCTCGAGTCCTACGAGCGCGTCAACGCACCAGCCGCCATCGACCCACACGGTGATCCCGTCAGCGGCGAGGCCGCCAACAATCTCGGTCACGTCCTGCACGGTCATCTTTGGCACGGATCCACGGTACCGGCGCGCTCCGACGCCGGTCGCTACCGGACCTGCCGGCCGCGAAAGCGCCATCTCAGCAGTGGTGGGACCGCTGTAATGCCGTGGTGTCGAAACTCGCGTACACAAGATCCAGCAACACCTGCGCGCGCCCGGCGACGCGGCGTTGCGGCTCCGGGCGGTCCGCACTGGCGGCGCTCCGAGGAGCCGATCGCGCCGCTGATCAACGCGATGGAGAAGATCGTCTTCTCGGCCACGCTGCGCGGGCCGCTGGGCTTGGAGCACTCCCGTCTCGCCGGCTCGGACCTGGCCGCCACCGTCGCCGGCCTGCGCCGGCGGCCCGGCGGCGACATCGCCGTGACCGGAGGCTCGGCGCTCGCCCGGGCGGCGGCGCGGCAGGGTCTCGTCGACGAGTACCAGCTGATCGTCCACCCGGTCGCGCTCGGCGCCGGCCGGCCACTGTTCGACGCGGCCGCGCGGCCGCGGCTGCGGGACCGGCGCGACTACGACAACGGCGTGCTGCGGCCGACCTACGTCCCGGCCGACGCCGGCTGACCCGGGCTCAGGCCGCGGCCGGGCCGGCGGGCAGGGCCGGGACGATGGTGAACACCTGATCCAAAGCGGTCATCCGGAACGTGCGCAGCAGGCGCTCGTGCGGGCTCACCAGCGTCAGGCCCTGGCCGCGGCCGGCCAGGCGCTGGTAGACGCTCACGAGCACGCCCAGGGCGCTGGAGTCGATGAACTGCACCGCGGCCACGTCGACGCAGAGGGCGGCCTCGTGCTCGTCGAGGATCGCGTGCAGGTAGCGGCGCAGCTCCGGCGAGGTCGCGATGTCGAGGTCACCCGCGGCGGTCACCACCGTGGCGCCCGCTCCGGGCCGCACCGACAACTCCACGAGGTCCCCACATCCGCGTCACCGGCCCGGTCGGACCGTCCGCCGATGGTAGCCCCCGGGTGACGCGAAGTGCGCCACCGCGATCGAGCGCGTCAGCGTTCCGCGGCCGTTCACCCGGAAGGCGTACGTCAGGTGTTGGCGTTGCGCGCGGCCACGGGCCAGCGATCGGCCACGCGGCCGCCCGAGACCGCGATCAGCTCGTCGGCCAGGTTGACCGCGGCGCAGACGTGGTTGGGCGCGACGCGGAGGACGTCGCCTCGGGCCGGTACCGCGGCGTCGCCGGGAAAGGTGACGGTGGCGTGGTGCTCCGACAGCGCCGTGATCCTCGCCTCCGGCCGGTCCGGGAGCCGCCCGCCGCCCGTCACCCACGGCGGCTGGTCGGCGCCGAGCGCCTTGCTGCCGGCGTCCAGGATGGCCCGGGGGCCGGTGACGCTGACCACGGTCGCGGCCACGGTGAGCGCGACGGCGGACCAGTCGCAGGTGCCGAGCTCGACCTGCTGCGCGTCGTTGAGCAGGTAGACGCCGGGCCGCAGCTCGTTCACGACCGAAGGATCGCTGAGCGCGGCCGTGGGGGTCGAGCCGCCGCTGCGGACTTCCGCCTCGAGGCCGGCCGCCCGCAGCGCCCCGGCGGCCTCGACCAGCGCCGCGGCCTCGTCGGCGGCGGCCCGCGCCCGGTGGCCGGGGAGGTAGCCGTGGCCCGGGAACGTGAACACCCCGCGCACGTCCAGCCCGGCCCGGGCGGCGGCCGCGGCGAGCGCACCGGCCTCGGCGGGCCGCACGCCGCTGCGGTGGTGCCCGCTGTCGACCTCGACCAGCACCGCGAGCCCGGGCACGGCGGCGGCCAGGAGCTCGGCGGCCTCGGCGGAGTCGACGCCGACCCGCAGCGCGACGCGCTCGGCCAGGGCCCGCAGCCGGTGCGCCCGGGCGGGCGAGGCCCAGATCGGGTACGCGATGAACAGGTCCTGACACACCTCGGCGAACACCTCGGCCTCGGCGACGGTCGCCACGGTGAGCCCGGCCGCCCCGTGCTCCAGCTGCCGGCGCGCGATCTGCGGCGACTTGTGCGCCTTGGCGTGCGGCCGCAGGGCGATCCCGCGCGCGGCCGCGGCGTCCGCCATCGCCCGGGAGTTGCGGTCGAGGGTGTCGACGTCGACCACCACGTACGGCGTGCTGAGCTCCATGCGCGCGATCGTGCCATGCCGGGCCGCCGGGGTCCTTGGTATGGTGCGGGCCGACCCCTCGCCCTCCCGGGAGCACCCGATGCCGACCATCCGCGCCGTCCCGGTGCTCGCCGCGCTGCTCGCGCTCCTCGCCGGCTGCACCGGTGGCACCGCCAAGTGGGTGTCGCCGCAGCTCGACCCGGGCGCCCAGGGGCCGCTGCCGGCCGCCTCCGCCAATCTCCCGCCCGCCCCCGTCGAGACCTACACCTCCCCCGCGTCCCGGACCAAGGCCGCGAAGGAGGTCACCTTCACCATCTCGAAGGGCACGGCCAGCCCGGCGACCGGCCGCGTCGACGTGTCCCAGGGCCAGGTCGTGCGCATCACCGTCACCAGCGACGCGGCCGACCGGGTGACGGTCACGGGCTACGACCGCGGCGTCGACCTCAAGCCCGGCAAGGCCGGCTCGCTCACCCTGGAGGCGACCAAGACCGGGCTGTTCCAGGTCGAGACGCGCGCCTCGCACCTGGTGCTGCTCCAGATCGTGGTGCGCTGAGCGCAGGCCGCCGGCGGCTACACTGGCAGTGATGGCCGATGATGGGCAGACCGCGAAAGTCCTGCGCGCCTGGGAGCATCAGGCGGCGGCGTACGACCGGCAGATGGCGTTCTTCGAGCGTGTCTGGTTCGGCGGCGGGCGGGAGTGGCTCACCTCCCGCGCGCGGGGACGCGTCCTCGAGGTGGCGGTCGGCACCGGGCTGAACCTGCCGCTCTACCGGGCGGACACGACCGTGACCGGGGTCGAGCTGAGCCCGGCGATGCTCGCGATCGCGCGGGAGCGGGCGGCCGGCCTCGACCGGACGGTACACCTGCTGCGGGGCAACGCCGAGGCGCTGCCGTTCGCGACCGGCACCTTCGACACCGTCGTGTGCGGGCTGTCGCTGTGCGGCATCCCGCGGCCGGGCGCCGCGATCGCCGAGATGCTCCGCGTGCTCGTGGGCGGCGGGCGGCTGCTGCTGGTCGACCACGTCGGCAGCACCTGGCCGCCGATCCGCGCCGCGCAGTGGCTGGTGGAGCGGTTCACCATCCGGGCCTGGGGCGAGCACTTCACCCGCCGGCAGCTGCCGCTCGTGCGGGGCGCCGGGTTCGAGGTCGTCGAGGTGGAGCGGCGCAAGGCCGGGACCGTCGAGCGCGTGCACGCCCGCAAGATCGTGGTGTGAGCGGCCTGGGGCGGTAGGGCGTCGGGGCCGCCCTCGCGGACGGCCCCGACTATCCACTACACGAGCTTCCAGGGGCCCCAGGGGTCACCCGGGGTCTGGTTGCGCGTCCACCACTTGGCGACGTACTTCTTGCCCTGGTACACGACGACATCCCCAGTGTTGAAGACGCGCGAAGGCGTCCACAGGGCGGTCCCGTCCGGCGTCGTGGCCATCTGCTGCCACGGGCCGTAGGGGTCGCCCGGCTTCTGGTTCTGCGTCCACCACAGCGCCGTCCACACGGAGCCGTTGTACGACACCGTGTCGCCGTTGTTGTAGACCTTCGACGCGTCCCAGGCCGGCACGGGCGGCGTCACCGGGGCGTTGAGCCCGACGACGACCGGGTCGTGGTCCGAAGCCGTGAACGGGTCGGCGCCGTTGAACAGCAGCGTGACGTTGTAGTTGTACCGGCTGTAGGCGAACGCGATCGCCTCCTGCGCGTTGATCTGCCAGACGTCGGCGCCGGTCACGAGCGCGCGAGCGCCCGCGTTGGCCAGCACGTGGTCCAGCGACCCCTGCAGTCCGTCGAAGGCGTAGGTGGCCTCCGACGGGTCCAGGGTGGAGCCCAGGTCGGTGTACCCGGCCTGGTAGAGCACCTGCATCGGGTCTTCCTGGGTGTACGAGTTGAGGTCGCCCACCAGGAACACCCGGTTCGTGCCGATCACCGACGCCTGCTGCGAGGCGAACGCCACGGTGTCCTGCGCCTCCCGGACGCGGGTCGCGTTGAACGAACCCTGGTCCTTCGCGGGAGACGACGTGTCCTGGGCGTCGCCGTCGTACATCGGGGTGCCGGAGCCCTTGGACTTCCAGTGGTTCGTGACGACCAGGAACGCGTCCGCGTCCTGGGCGCCCGCCTTCTTGAAGCCCTGCGCGAGCGGCTCCCGCGCGATCGAGAACGGCTGGCCCGGAGCCGACGACGTCAGCAGGATCGCCGAGTCGCCGACCAGCGCCACGTCCGCCGGCTTGTAGATGAACGCCGAACGGATCACGTCCTCCTCGGCGAGGGCCGGCAGCTTGTCGGCGCTCGGCGAGGGCACGTAGGCCCACACGTTCGCGCCGGCCGCCGCGTTGAGCGCGTCGACGAGCTGGGCGAGGGCCGCGTCGCGGCTCTTGCCGAACTTCGCCGAGTTCTCGACCTCTTCGAGCGACACGATGCTCGCGCCGAGCCGGTTGATACCGGTCACGATCTTCGCCTGCTGCCGCTGGAAGCTGGCGTCGTTCGCGGCCCCGCGCGGGCCGGCGCTGTTGCCCGGACCGGTGCACGACTTCACGCTGACGCGCGTCTCGGCCCGGTCGACGTACCACGTGCAGGTGCCCATCCCCGCCGCAACGTACTGCTCCCCCGTCAACGGGAAGTAGTTCTGCACGTTGAACGTGGCCAGGCGCAGGTTGCCGCCGACGTTGGCGGGCTGCGCGTTGGCCGTGCGGGTGTCGCTGAAGGTCGCGACCGCGTGGCCGTCGTCGGTGACCTGGCTCGTCGGCTGGAAGTTCCAGAGCGAGAAGCGGTACTCCAGGATCACCGGCTGGTGGAACGCGACCTTCGAGCCGACGCTGACCGGGTTGGTCGGCGTCAGCCACGGCAGCGCAGTGCCGGTGTTCGAGCCGGTGCTGTAGTTGACGCTGGCACCGTCATCGAGGGTGATCTTCCGGGCGGCGTTGTCCGCCACCACGGCCTGCGCCTCGGGGCTGCCCGGCTTGCCCACGTCGGTGGGCTGCCGCAGCGGGGCGTCCCCGGCGACGAGGGTGAAGGAGCCGTACCAGTTCGCGTCGTAGTTGTCCGACACGGTGAACGTGCCCTGCGGCGCGATCAGCTCACCCTCGTGCGCCTCCTTCTGCGCGTCCGTGGTCAGGCTCGACCACGGCAGCGTTGCGGGCACGACCGCCGGCAGCGGCGTGGCGAGCTTGGTCACCGACGGCGAGGAGATCTCGGTCTCGCCCTGGAACTCCTGGACGGTACCGCTGACCCGCACGCTGTCGCCGATGCTCACCTGCCCGGCCGAGATCGACCCGAACACGAAGACCGCGTCGGAGGCCCCGGGCGTCGTGTCCGCCGCCTCGGTGCCGCCGCTGCCCCCGGTCTGCAGGAAGAAGCCGTTGAAGCCGCCGGTCGTGTAGACCGCCGTCACAACGCCTTCGGTGGTCACGAACCGGCCCGCGTACGGTGACGTGTCCGTGTTCGTGCCCTGGATCGCGGCGATCGCCAGCACCTCGGTCGCGGCGTTCACCGTGAAGGTGAACGTCGCCGAGGCGCTCGCGCCGGCGGCGTCGGTCGCGGTGACCGAAACCGACGACGAGCCGGCCGCGCTGGGCGTGCCGGTGACGACCCCTGCCGACGAGATCGAGAGCCCTGCGGGCAGGCCCGTCGCCGTCCAGCTGTACGGCGTCGTGCCCCCCGTCGCCGCCAGGTTCAGCGGCGTGATCGCGGTGCCGGTGATGGCGCTCTGCGCGCCGGGGTTCGTCACCGCGAGCGGGCTCGTGCCCCCGTCCGAGGCCGCGTTCTGCGGCTCCGGCGTCGCCGTGTGGAAGTCGGCGGCGTTGTTGTCGGTGTCGGCGCCGGCCGTGTCCCGCTGGTAGCTCAGCACCAGCGAGTTTCCGGACGTCACGGACCCCTCGGGGGAGTTGCTGGTACCCCAGCCGATCTTGTCGATGACCGAGCTGTCGGTCGGCAGGACACCCGAGGCACTGGCGGCGAGGTAGAGCGTGCCGCCCCCGGCGCCCGGGTTGACGCTGGTGCCGGTGTTGAGGTCCGCCGCTGGCAGCGGCGCCCCCGGGTTGGTGCTCGCCCCGTTGCTGGGCAGCTGAATCAGGAAGTGACCGTGCGCGGCCACCGTCCCGGACAGCGCGAACACCTGGGAACCGCTGGGCACGACGGTGCTGGTGGGCGCCCGGTACTGCAGCGTGCTCCCACTCAGCGCGATCGGGCTCGCGGTCGGGTTGAACAACTCGATGAACTTGTTCAGATAGCTCGCACCCGACGAGCCGCCGTTGACGTAGGCCTCACTGATCACCAGGCCCGTGCCCGCCGGGTTGGCGGACGCGGGCTCGGCGAGCGCAGGTAACGCCAACCCGGCCATGGACAGGGATAATGCGACGGAGACCCGCCGGACGAGCACACGGGACATAGACCCGGACCTCCAGTGGTCGGTTTCTTGTTTCCGCCGGCCCGAAGGCCGACCTCGGGACGTTAAATGTCCTGATGCGACGGTCGGCAGACGAAGGCTGAACGGCGTGTAAACCCTAAGGCAGATCGACGAGGCCGAACCCGATGGTAGGGCGGGGTGTAGGGGTCTTGGGCGGGGTCAGATTTGTGACTGGTCCACAAGACGGTCGGCCAGTTCGGCGGCGGCCTCGGGCGTGAGCTCGCCGATGCCGAGGAGCGCGCGGACGTACAGCGGGGCCAGGATGTGGTCGACGACGTCGATGGCCTCGGGGGCCGCCTCGCCGCGGTCGCGGGCCCGCTGGAGCATCGCCTCGAACTGCCGCCCGCGCCCGGCCACGAACGCGTCCCGTGCCTGGACGTTGGTGGTGGACAGCGCCACGACCAGCCGCAGCATCGCGAGCCCGGCGGGCCCGCTCACGTCGCGGGCCACCCCTTCGGCGTAGGCGCGCAGGTCACCGCGCAGGGTGCCGGTGTCCGGCATCGGCGAGTCCGCGGTCAACCGGGTGATGGCGACGTCGGCGACGAGCGCGTCCAGGTCGCCCCAGCGCCGGTAGATGCTGGTGTCGGCCACGCCCGCCCGCGCCGCCACGTCGCCGACCGTGAACGCGCCGTGCCCGCGCTCCGCGACCAGCTCGGCGACGGCCTGGTGCACCGCGGCCCGGACCCGCGCGCTGCGCCCCCCGGTACGCCGGACCTTCTCGTCTTCGCCCACGCGGCGAGCTTAACGCAGCTCACAGTTGCGTTAGTACCGCCGGCGCTTCTATGTTCTTAACGCAGTGCACGACTGCGTTAACCGAGGAGAAGAGCCCGATGACCACGATCGTCGACCGCATCGAAGCCGCCATCGCCACGACCGGCACCGTCGTGCCGGGCCTGGGCCCCGCCCTGGACGCCCCGTCGCTCTGCCCCGGCTGGACCCTGCGCGACGAGCTCAACCACCTGGTCGGCGGCATGCGCATCTTCGCCGCGGAGCTGTCCGGCACGGACGCCGGCGGCGAGCACGAGTCCGACTGGCTCGGCGACGACCCGGCGGCCGCCTACGCCGCGGCGGCCACCCTGGACGGCGAGGCGTGGCGGCGCCCGGACGCGCTGAGCGGGACGGTGCGGCTGGGCTTCGGTGCGATGCCGGCACGGATGGCCACCCTCATCCACCTCACCGAGCTCGTGGTGCACGGCGCCGACCTGGCCGTGTCCACGGGCCGCACCGACCGCCTCGACGCCGAGCAGTGCGCGTATCTGCTGGCCACGATGCGCGAGATGGGCATGGAGGCGTTCCGCCGGCCGGGCATGTTCGGCGCCGAGCTGCCCTGCCCCGAGGACGCCCCCGCGCATGAGCGCCTGCTGGCCTTCCGCGGCCGGGAAGTGGCCTGACGGCTACTCGCGCTCGGCGCGGCGCAGGCCCCCGGGCGGGGTCCACCACTCGACGACCAGCAGCGTGGCCTCCGGGTTCAGGTGGGTGTGCACGACCTCGGTGATGTCGGCGTGGAAGCGGTCGCCGTCGGGCTGCTCGCCGGTGCTCGTGAGCACCGCGCGGCCGGCGATCTTGGCCTCGCCCGGCCACTCGGCCTCGGCGCCCTCGACCGGGTCGACGGTCGCGCTGTGCAGGGCGAAGCGCGGCTCGCGGCGCAGGTCGACGCCCTTGCGCGCGCCGGTCATGGAGCCGAACACGAGCTCGCCCGCCTCGAACTGCGCCTCGATGCCGCTGATGCGCGGGCCCCCGCCGGAGCGGATCGTCGCGATCGTCTTGTGCCGGTGCGCGTCGAACAGGGCGCGGACCCGCCGGGCGAACTCGGGCTCGGCGCGCTCGACGTCCTGCCATGCCGTCATGCGCCCCATGATTCCACCTCGGCGCCGCCGGAGGTGCATTGTGGACACTCGGCGGCCACGCGCAAATCGCGCGCGGACGCGGGAGCGCTCGGCGATACTGTCGGTCATGAAGCTGGCCGAGGCTCTCGCGCTGCGCGCCGCCGCGGTGCGCCGGGTCGAACAGTTGCGGGCCCGGATCGCCGCCAGCGCCCGCTACCAGGAGGGCGAGCCGCCCGTCGAGGACGCCGCGGCGCTGCTGGCCGACGCCGGCGAGACGCTCGGGGAGCTCGAGGGGCTCATCCGGCGCATCAACCGTACGAACGCCACCGTCGAGGTCGAGGGCGGCACGCTCACCGACGCGCTCGCGCGCCGGGACGTGCTGCGGATGCGTCACGCCGTCGTGACCGGCGCGGCCCAGGCGGCCGCCGGCGACGCCCAGCGCGGCCATCGCCAGCTCCGCTCCGAACTCAAGATGATCGTGGCGCTCCCGGTCGCCGACCTGCGGCGCGAGGCCGACGACCTGGCCCGCCAGCTGCGCGAGGTCGACACGCTCATCCAGCGCACGAACTGGGAGGCCGACCTGCTGGACTGAGGCGCGGAGCAGGTAGCCGACGTGGAGGCGCGTACCACCGAGGGCCGGCGGTTTCCGACCCACGCTGGTGCGCCAAGGGCAGGCGCGGGGGTTCGACTCCCCCACCCACAACGCACGCCCAGCACGGCACACAAGTGACGGTGCACGGAGCACGGCACACAACCAGGTGCGGATCCACGGCGGCGAGGGCGGGCAAGGGGTACTCCGCGCCGCACAGCCGACGGCCGGGCGGAGTGGTCAGGAATCGAGAAGCGGCGGCGGCATCGTGACCCCTAGCGTCGGCGGCATGAACAAGTGGGTTCGCCAGGTGCATCGCTGGCTGTCCGTCGCCTTCACGGTGACCGTCGTCGTGTGTTTCGTGGCCATCGCGCAGCAGGATCCCGCCGCCTGGATCTTCTATCTGCCGTTGCCGCCGCTGGCATTGCTCATGCTCACGGGGCTCTACATGTTCGTGCTGCCCTACGCCAGAAGGCGCCGCGAGGCCCGGCCGGTGTAGATCGGCGGGGCCGGCCGGGAACACGGGCCCGGGGTGCGGGCAGTCATCGGTATGTTGCACTACATGGCCGACCCGCGGGAGGGGCCGCCCGACGTGGCGGACCTCTTCGACCGGTACGGCGCCGAGCTGCGGCACTACTGCGCGGGCCGGGTCGGGGGCACGCTGGCCGAGGACATCGTCGCCGAGACGTTCCTCATCGCGTTCCAGCGCCGCGACAAGCTGCTCGACGGCCCGGTGCGGGCGTGGCTCTACGGCATCGCGTCGAACCTGCTGCGCCGGCACCGCCGCACCGAGACCCGCGCGCTGCGGATGCTCGCCCGGACCGGTCACGATCCATTGGTACCGGACGTTGCCGACCGCGCCGTCGACCGCGCGCACGCCTCGGCGGTGAGCCGGGAGATGGCCGCGGTGCTCGCCCGGCTCCCGGCCCGCCAGCGCGACGTCCTGCTCCTGTACGCCCTGGCCGACCTCGACTACGACACCATCGCGCGCACGCTCGGCATCCCGCTCGGGTCCGTGCAGTCGGCACTGTTCCGCGCGCGGACGAAGCTGCGCGCCGCCCTGGCCGCCGCGAACTCCGAGGGGGAGCTGTGAGCACCGACGACCGGTCCGACCTGAACGCGGTGCGCGCGCTCGCCTCGCCGCGCACGGCCACAACGTTCGAGGAGCTGACCCGGCTGCGGTACCGGGTCCTGCACGGCGACGCCCCACGCACCCGCCGCCGGGCCTGGCTCGCGCCACTCTCCGCGGCCGCCGTCGCCCCACGCACCCGCCGCCGGGCCTGGCTCGCGCCGGTCGCCGCGGCCGTCGTCGCGCTCGCGGTGCTCGCGGGCGTCGGCGTGGCCCTGAACCGCGGCGAGCCCCAGGGACCCGGCCTCGCCCCGGCGCCGTCGGGCACCCTGGAGCTGGGCGCCACGATCGACCCGCGGGCCGGCTGGGACGACCTGGTGCGCGCGGCCGGCGAGACCGAGCCGCTCGCGGCCGGCGGCCAGGACCAGCTGCACGTGCGCATGACCATGCTGGTGCCCTCCGGCGGCGGCAGCCCCGAACTCGTCCCGCAGGTGCGCGACACCTGGTACGAGGTGCGGGGCATGATCCCGGTCCGCGACCTGTTCGACGGGCGACCGGCCGGGCCGGGGCCGAACGGCGAGGACGAGACCGGGCTCGAACGGCGGAACTTCGCCGAGGCCGGGCCGGGCGTGGTCCACCCCACGCCCGAATGGCTGGCCGGGCTGTCGCCGGATCCGTCGGCGCTGCTGGAGCAGCTCGGTTCCGGCGAGTCCGCGGACGCCCTGTGGAGCACCTGCACGTCCCTGCTCCTGCGGGTCGATCCCCTGCTCCCGAGCGGCGTGCGCGTCGCGCTGCTGCGGCTGCTCGACCGGATCGACACGCTCGTGCTGCAGGAGGTGACGGTCGGTGGGCAGCGCATGATCGGCGCCGGCCTGCCGACCGGCCAGAGCCTGGCGATGGTGCTGTTCGACCCGCGCACGGCGCACGTCACCGGCTGGGCCCACCTGACGCGGGGCGGCTACGGCCCGTCATCGTCGCCGGGCGTGCGGGACACGCGGCCGTCGCCACGGAGTGTGCGGGTCGACGATCAGCGGCTGTACGCGTACGAAATCGTGCAGCGCTGATCCGTGGTGAGGTTCGACGGCGCCGTTGCCGGGGCGCCACCCAGCGTCAAGGTTCGCCCCGCGCAACATCCGGCATCTGTCGGACTTCCCCGCCCGGCCGTACCCTTGGGCTCAGATATCGATGCTATCCAATAGAGCTTCACAGGGAGGAGCGGGGGAATGTCCATGCCTCAGCGAGGCCGCCGATGGTCCGGCGTCGCCGCGGCGGCCGCGGCGGTGTGCCTGGCGGCCGTGTTCGGTGGCGGCCCGGCCGCGTCGGCGTTCAGCCCGGCGTCGCGCGCCGGCAGCTGCGCCAGCCCCGGGCAGAAGCTGGCCAACCCCGGCTTCGAGCTCGGCACTGTTGCCTGGACCGGCGGCGCCGGCGTGATCGGGCAGTGGGCCCAGGAGCCGGCCTTCTCGGGCAACTACAACGCGTTCCTGGACGGCTGGGGCACCGTGCACACCGACACCCTCAGCCAGACCGTGACCCTGCCGGCCGGGTGCTCCGTCGCCACGCTGCGCTTCTGGCTGCACATCGACACGTACGAGTTGACCACCGTCAACGCCTACGACAAGCTGACCGTACAGGTCAACACGACCACGCTGGCGACCTACAGCAACCTGAACAAGGCCGCCGGCTACGCCCTGAAGACCTTCGACCTGGCCGCGTTCGCCGGGCAGACGGTCACCGTCCGGTTCACCGGCACCGAGGACAGCTCGCTGCAGACGTCGTTCGCCGTCGACGAGACCGCCCTGTTCGTCTCCTGAGTCGCTACCCCGAAGCCAGCCATGTGAAATTTACGCGGCGGACGGTTCGGCTCACGCCGCGGACCACACGGTCACCTACCGCTGGATAGACATGAGCCTATAGGTGTCTGACGATGGAATTTCCGCCGGGTACTCCGAAGGGTGCCGCCGTGAAACGTTTCCTGACCGTCTCCGTCGCCGTCGTCATCGCCCTGACGCTCGCCCCCGCACCGGCCCACGCGGACACACCGGTGACAGCGCCCTCGCAACTGGAAGCCGTCCACGTCTCCGACACCGGCGCCGACCTGTGGTGGAACCGCAACGGCGCGGCCGCCTACGACGTCGCCGAGGTGCTCGCCGGCGGCCAGTGGTCCGAATACCGCCGGAACCTGACCGGTGCGCTCGCGCTGACCGGACTGACCCCGGGCGCCACCTACACGTTCCGGGTCTACTCCGTCCCGAAGCCGGGCCTGGATCTCGCCAACAGCGAGCCGTCGGCACCGGTCACCTTCACAACCCTGCCCGGGCCGGACACCCAGCCGCCCAGCACCCCGACGGCGCCCACGTTCAGCGCGGTCACGCCCACCTCCTTCACGGTCTCGTGGGCGGCCGCTACCGACAACGTCCAGGTCACCGGCTACCAGCTCCAGCGGCTGTTCGGCACGACCTGGGCCACGGTCGCCACGGTCGCGCCCGGGTCGCGCACCTACGCCTTCACCGGACAGACCCCGGCAACGGCCTATACCTTCGCCGTGATCGCCGTCGACGCCCGCAACAACCAGTCCGCGCGCTCCCCCGCCGCCACCGTGACGACGCCGGGCGCCCTCACCTGCCAGGTCGCGATCAGCACCTCGCTTCCCACGATCGCGGTGACCGTCCTGGTGCAGAACACGACGCCGGACCCGGTGACCTCCTGGTCGGTCCGGTTCACCCTGCCACTGACGATCAGCATCACCGGCGCCTACAACGCCACCGCGACCCGGGTGGGGACGGCCGCCACCCTCACCCCGGGGCCCGGACTCACCACGATCGCCCCGGCCGGCGGCGTCGCGGTGGTGAGCGTCGGCCTCTACACCGTCACGCCGTACACGCCACCCAGCAACTTCAGCGTCAACGGCATCACCTGCCGGTGAGCTCCCAGCCGCGGCGTCCCGGTCTTCCTGTACGGAGTCCGGTGAGGTGGATGCGGACGAAGCGGCGCCAGGCGGTGTCGTCTCCGTCGGGCGAGGCGGCGACGACTCCTCGGAGCGCGACGATGAGTGCCTTGATGTCGTCTCCGGTCACGCCGGGCGCGAGGCTTCCCGCGTCGACCGCCTTCCGCGTGAGCTGCCGGACCTTGTCCGCCGTCTGCGCCCTGACGTCGTCGCCGGTGACCCGGTCGGTCAGGGCGGCGGCATAGCGCCGGTTCTCGGCGGTGAAGGCTCCGGCGAAATCGAGGAACCGCTCGAGCCCGGCGCCGGGGTCGGGATCCGCGAGGGCGGCCGCGGCGGCTTGGTCCATTTCCTCGATGAACAGTTGCGCGATGGCGTCGAGCAGTGCGTCTTTGCTCGCGAACCGCCGGTAGATCGTGCCGACGCCCAGGCCCGCGCGCAACGCGATCGACTCCATGCTCGCCTGGGGCCCCTGCTCGGCGAAGACCGCACGGGCGGCGTTGATCAGGATCTCGTCGTTGCGCAGAGCGTCCCGGCGGGGCGCACGGGACGGGTTCGAGCTCGAGGCCATGTGGTCAGCCTATCAAAACGGAATACTCCTTCACCTTAGTGCTATGGTGAATCCATATTCCGTTTCGACCCCAGGGGCTGCTCATGCGGACGACCACCGGCTGGCAGAGTCTCGACCCGGCCACCAACGCCCTGACCCGCGTCACCATCGAACGGCGCGACCTGCGCCCGGACGACATCGCCGTGCGCATCGACTACTGCGGCGTCTGCCACAGCGACCTGCACCGCATCCACGGCATGCTCGGCGAGCAGAACCTCGTGCCCGGCCACGAGGCGACCGGCGTCGTGGCCGCGATCGGCCCCGCGGTCACCGGGTTCGCCGTCGGCGAGCGGGTCGCGATCGGCACGATCATCGACGCTTGCGGTGAATGCGCCATGTGTACGGCCGGGCAGGAGAACTACTGCCACAACCGCCCGACCACCACGTACGGCGGGATTGACCGCATCGACGGCACCCCGACCAGGGGCGCCTACAGCCGCGAGTACGTCCTGCGCGAGAAGTTCGCCTTCCACCTGCCCGCCGGCCTCGACCCGGCCGCCGCGGCGCCGCTGATGTGTGCCGGTGTCAGCGTCTGGGAGCCGCTGCGCGCAGCGGGCGTCGGCCGGGGCACCCGCGTCGCCATTGCCGGTCTTGGCGGGCTGGGCCACCTGGCCGTCAAGCTCGCCGCCGCGCTGGGTGCGGAGGTCACGGTCCTGAGCCGCAGCGCGTACAAGGAGCAGGACGCCAAGGACCTCGGAGCGACAGGGCTGCTCGTCACGACGGACGACGCCCAGGTCGCCGCCGCGCGGGGCCGCTTCGACTTCATCCTCGACACCATCTCCGCCGACCACGACCTCTCGCCGCTGATCGGCATGCTCGACCTCGACGGCACCCTGTGCGTGCTCGGCAACCCCCTGCTCGCCGGGCCGAAACTCTGGGAGCTCGGCGCCGGCCGCAAGAAGATCACCTCCTCGGGCACCGGCGGCCTGCGGCAGACCATCGAGGTGCTCGGTTTCTGCGCCGAGCATGCCATCACCGCCGATGTCGAGATCCTTCCCTCGAGCGCCGTCGAGACGGCCCTGGACCGCCTTGCCGCAGGCGATGTGCATTACCGCTTCGTGCTGGACATGTCGGACCTCGACGCAACCGCCTGACCACGCGCTCGACGATGCGCGCAACCGCACCACCCGGTGAGGGGGTGAGGCGATGGGGGACAGCCGGTATGCCCGGGTGCGGAAACCCGCAGCCGGAGAGTCCCGCTGGCGTCGACGTCCCGTAACACCGTCCGAGCGAGTGTGGACCTAGACCTTCCACACCCCCTTTGAGCAGGTGATTACCATGACTACTCGCCAGGTCGACCCGGTGCTGAGCATGGCTCTGTTCGTCTCCGACGCCTCGAAGACCAGCGACCTGGACGACGCCATGGTCCGCGAAACTGTTGATCGCACGCTCGAGCAGCTCGGGCCGGACGAGTGCTACGCCCGGGCCGCCGAAGTGTTCGGCGACCGCTCCGACGTCGCTCTCGGCCGGATCCAGTGGGCGCGGGCCCTGTGCGCCCGCGCGTTCGCGCCCGCGCTCGCCGGCGCGGCTGCCTGACGCTCCGGAGCGACATCTGATCCGAACCGACAGCGCCGGCACCGCCGGCGCTGTCGGCGTGACCGGGGTCAGGGCCGGCGCAGCCCCGGTGTCGTGCCGCTGACGGCGGCGACCCGGCCGCCGGCGAGCTGGAGCAGTGAGACCGGCACGCCGGGAGCTTGCGCGATCGCCGGCCAGTGGGCTACCGACCCACCGGGCCGTAGCCGCCTGAAGGCTGCGGCGCATCGCCGAACAGTCGTCCTGCATGCCCCGCACGCCGCGGAAACCCATCGCGATGGCGAACTGCTCGGTGGCGTGCGCCGGGCCACCCCATTGGACCAGCCCCTTGCAGAGGTTGGTCGCTAAACCACCTACCGGAGACCTCTTCAGCTATCGATCACCGCCACACCGCAACATCGACCCGTTACGAAACACTGGCTAGACGATCGTCGGCTTGGGTTTCGCCGTGGCCCTGTGGGTAGGTCTCGACATATTCGGTCAGCCTGTCGTGCCGAGTGTTGAGCGTTCGGGTTGGTGACGTTGCGGACCGCAAGGTGCGGTCCGACCTGACACGAGTTCCTGCGACGGGAGGTCGACGAGATGACTGCGGCTAAGCAGGAGAAAGGTGCGGTGATCGTCACCGGCGCGAGCCGGGGCATCGGCGCCGCGATCGCCGAGAAGCTGGCCGAGGACGGGTACGGCGTGGCGGTCAACTACTCGGCGGACGCGGCCGGCGCCGAATCGGTCGTCTCCACCATCCGTGGCCGCGGCGGCCGGGCCATCGCCGTACGCGCGGACGTGGCGGCACCGGATGCGGTCGCGGACCTGTTCGAACGCGCCCAGCGCGAGCTGGGGCCGCTGGCCGCACTGGTCAACAACGCCGGAACAATCGGCGAGCAGGCCCGCATCGACGAGCAGAAGGCGGACGAGCTGACCCGGCTGATGCAGATCAATATCGTGGGCCCGATGGTGTGCGCCAAGTACGCGGTGCGAGCGATGTCGACCGCGCACGGCGGCAACGGCGGATCCATCGTCAACATCGCCTCGGTCGCCGCCCGGGCCCTCCCCGGCGCACAAGGACTTGCGCCGTACCAGGCCACGAAGGGCGCAATGGTGACGTTCAGCCGTGGCCTGTCGAACGAGGTTGCCCCTGAAGGGATTCGCGTCAACAGTGTCTCGCCAGGCGTCATCGAGACGGACATGGCGGGGGCCTCAGGAATGACGGAGGCCGGCGCGAGCAGCCCGCTCGGCCGCGTAGGCCGGCCCGACGAGATCGCCGATGCCGTGTCGTGGCTCGTCTCGCCGGCGGCGTCGTACGTCACCGGCACCGACATCACCGTGTCTGGCGGGCGATGACCTGTACAGGTTCTCTGGTTCAACCTCCCGGCCACGAACCGTGCAGACGAACAAACAGGCACCGCAATCACGGTCGGCGATCGGCATAGCTCGATATGTGGTGGTGGCGAACGCCGGCGTGACCAGCGCGACGGCGGCGACGACGCCGAGCGCCACCGCCGAGCCGAGTGCTCCTGCTCTCATCTGGTGATCTCCTACCGAGTGCGATCTCGGCGCCGGGGGTGGCGCCTACCCGGCAGGCGTGCCATGCCGCGCCATGACGGGGAATCACCTGACCGTACGTACCGATCTCCTCCCCCATGGTCACGGTCACAGGGGGATGAACGGCATCACCGGCCACCTTTATGGGCGATCTGCGGCATCGGCGGCCCTGACTAATCTAGGGCGATGCCGCCCCGCAGAATCGATGCCGACGAATGCAGGTACGACGGCGACACCTACGCTGACGTGTACGACGACTGGTACGACAGCCAGCTGGACACCGCAGCGGCGGTCGCGTTCCTGAAGGATCTCGCACCGTCCGGCCGGGCACTGGAACTCGGCGTCGGCACCGGCCGGATCGCCGTCCCGCTCGCCGCCGAAGGCCTGGACGTGACCGGCGTCGACACCTCGCCGCTGATGCTGAAACGCTTGACGGATAAGGGCGGCACCGTCACCGGCGTACAGGCCGACATGGCGTGCGTCGACCTGCCCGGCGGCTTCGACCTGATCTACGTGGCGTTCTCCTCGCTGTTCCTGCTCGACTCCCAGGATGCGCAGGTCGCGTGCTTCGCCCGGATGGCGCGGCTGCTCTCGCCGGGCGGCCGGGTGGTCGTCGAGGCGTTCGTACCGGACGCCACCCGTTACCGGCAGGACCAGAACGTGTCCCTGGAGAACATGACCGCCGGCTCGGTCCGGTTCGAGCTTGCCGAGCACGATCCGGTCGAGCAGGTGATCCGGGCGACTCGGGTGCACATCGGTGACAGCGGCATCCGGCTCTTCCCGTACCGGTTGCGCTACGCCACGCCGTCCGAGCTGGACCTGATGGCCCGGCTATGCGGGCTGCGGCTTGCCGGGCGTGTCGGCGGCTACGACCGGCGCCCCTTCACCCGGGACAGCCGTTCCCACGTGTCCGTGTACCGGTCGGACGACGCATGAACGAACTCGACGACCTCCTCGCCGCCGTCGACCGGGACGCCGCACGCGACCGGCACACCCTGTGGTTGACCGCGAACGAGGGCCTGATGTCCCGCAGCGCCGCCCGCTACCTGGACTCCGACTTCGCCAACCGGTACTTCAGCGGCGGCGGCGACGAGGACGCCGTGGTCACCAACCCGTACACGCCGTTCATGTCGCGGGGCCGTCCCGGCCTAGCCCGGCTGGTCGCCACCGCTGGATGGCGCGCGGCCCGAATGCTGGACGCCGCCGCCGTCAACCTCGACTGCCTGTCCGGTATCCACGCCATGACCTGTGCCATCCTCGCGCTCACCGATCCCGGCGACACGGTGATGTCGCTGGAGGTCGGCGACGGCGGCCACTACGCCACCCAGCACATCGTCCGCCGGTGCGGGCGGCGCTGGGTCCCCGCCCCCGTCGATCCCGGGACCTGGCTGGTGGACACCGGACGGCTGCGCGCCGACGGGGTGCGCCTGCTCTACCTCGACGGGTCGTATGAGCTGCGCCCGCAGGACGTACGGGCGATCCGGCGCGCGCTGGGCCCCGACGTGCGGCTCGTCTACGACATCAGCCACAGCCTGGGACTGGTGATGGGTGGCGCGCTGCCCAGCCCGCTCTCCCTCGGCGCCGACGCGGTCTGCGGCAACACGCACAAGACACTGCCCGGACCGCATCGCGGCCTCATCGCGTACCGGGAAAAAGATCTGGCGGTCCACGCCGACGGGATCATCGGTGGTGGTCTCTACTCCAGCAACCATCCGGTGACCCTGGCGGCCCTGTGCGTCACAATCCTGGAGATCGACCGCTGGGGAAAGGCCCTGGCACGGCAGACCGTCGCGAACGCCCGGCATCTCGCGGCCGCGCTAGCCGACCGCGGCTGGCCGGTGCGGCAGACCGGACCCGGCACGCACACCGACACCCACCAGGTACACGTGCTGTCCGAGAGCCTCGGCGAACACCGCCTGCTCTACGGACGGTTCTCCGCCTCGAACATCGCGCTCGGCTTCGACAACTGCCTGGGCCGGCGGACGTTCATCCGCCTCGGCACCCAGGAGGTGACCCGGCGCGGCATGACCGGGCAGCACCTGGACGCTATCGCGGACCTGCTGTTCGCGGCCGGAACCGGGCGGGACGTCTCCGCCGAGGTGGCCCGGATCGCGTTGGGACACCAGCGGGTCCACTTCTCCTTCGACTGTTCTCCCGATCAGGAGTGCGCGCAATGTCAATGACCGAAGACCGGATCCGGGACCGTACCACCGCCATCGCGCGCCATCTGAACGGCATCGCGGCCATGGACCGGGAAGCCGCCAAGTTCCTGCACCTGACCGCCAACGAGAGCCTGCTGTCCCGGACCGCCCGCCGCGGCCTCACCCTGCCACTGGCCGACCACTACTTCATGGGCGGCGGCGACGACCTCGGCATCGTGGACTTCCGCCCGTTCACGTTCCGCGGCCTGCCCGCCGTCGGTGACCTGGTGGACGCCGCGTCCGACGCGCTGCGCACGCTCCTGCACGCCGCCGACGTGAACCTCAAATGCCTTTCCGGGGTACACACGATGATGTGCGCGATCCTGTCGCTGACCGAGCCCGGCGACGGCGTGATGACTGTCGACATCGGACACGGCGGCCACTTCGCCACCCCCGTCATCGTGCAGCGGACCGGACGGCGGCACTTGAGCACGAGGTACCGATTGGACGATCTGCGCTTCGACGCCGAACGGATCGCCGAAGACTTCCACCGGGCCGGGGCGAAGGCGCTGTATCTGGACGTGTCCTACTACCTGAACCCGCACAACCTGCGGCAGATCCGCGCCGCGCTCGGCGACGAGGCGGTCATCATCTACGACGCCAGCCACACACTCGGCCTGATCATGGGGGGCCTGTTCCAGGCGCCGCTGACGGAGGGCGCCGACGTGCTGGTCGGCAACACCCACAAGACCCTGCCCGGACCGCAGAAGGGCCTGATTGCGTTCCGCGACCCGGAAATGGCGCAGCGGGCCACCACCATCATCAACAACGGGCTGGTGTCCAGTGTGCACACCGGGAGCATGGTCGCCCTCGCGATCACCATCCTGGAGATGGAGGCGTACGGCCGGGCCTACGCCAGGCAGATCGTCGCCAACTCCAACGCTCTCGGCGCGGCCCTGGAGGATGAGGGCTGGACGCTGCGCCGGGCCAACACCGGACGGGTGTCGGAGAACCACCAGGTGCACCTGCTGATGGGCGATCAGGGCGAACGCTACCGCACGCTGTACGCGGGCCTGGTGGACAACCTGATATCGCTCAACTTCGACAGCACCCTCGGTGCCGGCGTGTACGCGCGGCTCGGCACCCAGCGGATCACCCGCGCCGGCATGGGCCCGGACGAGATGCGTCAGGTCGGCGCACTGCTGAGCCGGGCGCTGCGCGGCGACGACGTACGCTGCCGGGTCGCCGAGTTGAACGCCGGATTTCCCCGCGTCGCCTACTCCTTCGACGACCTCGCCGAGGTACAAGGGTGGCTCGGATGAGCGTGCTGACCGACCACGGCATCGTCGACGCGGGCGACCCCCTGCTGCACGAGAGCGGCGCACCGCTCGACCCGGACGCCTTCTTCGACGGATCGGCCCGTTTGCTGCGCCGCGTCGGAGACCATGTGCGGGACGTCGTGATTCCATCGTTGTGCGGGCGGAACGGGCGGTGGCATCCGACCGGCTTCATGGTGTACCCGTTGGGTGCGCATCCGGTCTTCGGCACGTTGCGGCTGCACATCTGGCCGGCCGGGACACGGCGGCGGGTCATCCAGGGGCGCGGCGATCTCGGGCCGATCCACGACGGTGACATCCACGACCACGCGTGGAACATCACCTCGCTGGTGCTCACCGAATACCACGACAACATCTACTCCGTCGGCGCGGCGACGGGCGTCGCGTCCGATGAGGAGCTGTTCCGGCGGTTCTCGGTCGCCTACCGGCCCGGCAGCTACCAGTCGTTGGTCACCGACGGCAGTCAGGTTCTCGCGCGGGCGGTCGAGCACCGGGTGGTCGGCGGCGGGGAGATACACACCATCCGGGCCGGGGTGTTCCACGCGCCGGTGGTGCCCCTCGACGTGACCGGTGCGACGCTCGTGCTCAGCTCCCCGCGCGTGCAGGCCACCGGACCGAATGTGCTGATCGGCGGCGTCGGCGACGCGGTGATGGGTGCGCGGACGCCGGTCACCGTCCGGGACGCGCAGGCGGCTCGGGATCAACTGATGAGTGCCGCATGACCGCAGTGCAGGTGCTGCGATCCGGTTCGCCGCGCGTGCCGTGGTTGACCGGGCTGCGGTTCGACGACGCCGTGCTGCCGGCCGGATCCGCTTCGGTCACCGTGCTGTGTTGTCTCGACGGGCCGTTCGATCCGGTGCTGCTGCGGGAGTGCCGGCGGGTGCTGGACGACCGGGGTGTGGCGTTCTTCGGGTCCACAGTGGACCCGGCAGCGCTTTCCGATGCCGGTTTCTGCGACCGGTACGTCGCCCCGGCGCCGGCCGCGCTCACGTCCGAGCGGCAGGTGCTGATCACGCACGCCGGTCCACGCCTTCCCGCGCCTCCTGCCGTTGCGCGTTCCGTCACGTCCAACGCGCCGGCGCAACGCACCACGATGGTCATTCCGGTACGCAACGAGCGGCGCAACCTGCCGACGTTCTTCGCGTTCCTGGAGAACGCCACCAACGAGCTGGACTCCACCCGGGAGTTCGTGGTCGTGGTCAACGGGTGCACCGACGGCTCCGAGGAGGTGGCCCGGGACCTGGCCGCCGAGTCCACTCTGGACGTACGGGTCGTGACGTCGCCGCCAGGGATCGTCGCGGCCTTCCGGACCGGCATTTCGCAGTCCACAATGGACGGCTTCGTCGGCAAGCTGGACGCGGACGTCATCGTGCACCCGCGCCTGCTCGACGCGCTCGAATCGCACCTGGTCGCCGACGACCGGCTGTGGGTGACCCACGCCGAGCCTCTGCCGGCCGACTCGTTCAGCCGGTTCAGCGAACCCGACCACCGCGCGGAGAGCGCCAGCCCACGGCGCTACTTCAACGGCAAGGCCAGCCTCTACCGCGGCAACCCGTTTCAGTGGAAGGACGTGGACGGCTTCGCCGCGCGGCTACGCGCCGAGGACGTGTTCTTCTCCTTCTACCTGACCTGGTTCGCCGGACTCGACGCGATCGGCCTGGCACCGGGTGCGTACGTGTACCAGAAGACCATCCGCGACCTGCCCGACCTGGTCCGGATGCTGTCCCGGACCAGGTCGGAGATCGGCCGGCTGGTCCGGGCGTTCCCCGGTTTCGCGCTGCTCAACCCGGTGTTCGACCAGAAGGTGTTCAGCCCGGCCTGGGCCGAACTGCTCGCCGAGGCCGCCGCACTGACCGAGGACACCGAGGAATGGCTGTGGCTCGAATCGACGAAGTAGACCTGCTGGTCGTGGGAACTGGACCGGTCGGGTGCGCGATCGCGCGTACCGTGCGCACCCTGGCGCCCGGCGTACGGATCCTGCTGGTGGACGCCGGTACGGCGGGGACCGGCCAGCACCGGGACAACGTGGAACCGCCCGGGCCGCCGGAGCCGCCCGTCTTCGACACCGGCCAACACGCGACGGGTGCCGAGCCGAGACCGGCCACCAGCCCGGTATTCGGCCCGGACAGCGACCTGCCCGGATACGCGCAGGCCACCCGATCGGGCGGGCTGGGAACCACGTGGACCTGCGCCACCCCGACACCCGACGGGACCGAACGCGAACCGGCCATCCCGGCACCGGAGTGGGCGGCCGCACTGGCGGAGGCGCGGCGGCTGCTGCGGGTTCGGCCCGACTCGTGGCCGCGGGTCGACGGGCTGCTGGACGCACTGCGGGCCGGGTACCCGGATCTGCCGCCCGACCGGGGTGTTGCGATGATGCCCACCGCGATGACCCGCACCGGTGACCGTCCACACTGGACCGGACCGGCGGACATCCTCGGCGACGTGAAGTCGTTCGAGATCTGGTCGTCGACCACATGCCGGCGCCTGATCCTGCGAGCCGGACGTGTGGTGGCCGTGCACCTCAACGACACCGAGATCCGGGTGGGTGCGGTGGCGGTAGCGGCGGACGCGGTGCGCACACCCCAGTTGCTCTGGGACTCCGGGATCCGCCCCGCCGCGCTGGGCCGATACGCCGCCGACCACCTGCAGTTGCTCGCCGCCGTCGCCTGGCCGGGCAGCCGGGTGCCCGCGCGCTGGGGCCGGGACCGCACCGCGGCAATGCTCTGGGTGCCGTACAGCGACCGCCACCCGTACCACGGCCAGGTCATGCTGTTCGACCAGAGAGCCGAGGACGACGCGATGGTGGTAGGCCTGAGCTGGCTCGTCCCGCCGGTGATCGACGCGGGCAACCACCTCACGTTCGACCCCCCGCACGTCACCTACCCGCTGAGCGACGAGGATCACCGCCGGGTTCGCGGGGCCACCGACGACATCCGCCGTGCCATGGTGGCCCTCGGCGATCGGGTCCTGCCCGGTGGCGAACCCCGGCTGTTGCCCCGCGGATCGTCGCTGCACCTGACCGGGACGGTACGGATGGGTGGCCGCCCGGACGGGACCAGCGTCTGTGACCCGCACGGCCGGGTATGGGGCGTGCCGAATCTATTCGTGGCCGGCAACGGGGTGCTGTCCGCCTCGACCGCCGGCAACCCCACCCTGACCAGCGTCGCCCTGGCGCTGCGATCCGCGGCCGCGACGGTGCGCAGCCTGAAGCCCTGAAGGACGGACATGTCCACCAACCCTGTCTTCTCCTGCCTGCGACCCGGATCGGAACTGCACCGGACGTACTTCGCCGGCTCCCTGGGCGGGTACGCGGACCGCCTGCTGCGTGCCCTGTCCGGCACCGACGAACCGTCGGCCGTCGCGGACCTGCGGCAGGCGGCGAAACTGTCCGGCCCGGCCGGTGTCTACGACGGCCTGGCGATGCTGCAGGCCGCGCTGATGCCGGAACCGGAACGGCTCGCCTGGGGCCGGTACATGTCCCCGTACTCCCTCGCCACGGCCATCGCAGCGCACGTGCCGTCGGGCGGCGCGGTGGTGGATCCGGCCGCCGGCATGGGCGCCCTCCTGGCCGCCACGCGCGGCGGATCCGGGCTGGAGAAGAGCCCCGACCTGGTGCGCTGCGGCCGTTTGGCGCAACGCCTGTGCCCCGACGACGCCCCGTTCCGGCTCGACGAGGGCGACGCGTTCGACCCGTCTGAGGGACCCCGCGCCGACACCCTGGTGGCCAACCCGCCATGGGTACTGCGTGCGGAGCTGTCGCCGCAGGCCCTGCACCGCCTGGCGGCCCAGCCCCGGTACGCCGACCTTCTCCGGCACGAACGGTTCGACGTGTGCGTGCCTCTTCTGGTCGAGGCGGTGTGCACCCGCCTGAAGCCGGGCGGCCGGTTCGCCGCAGCCCTCCCGGTGTCCATCGCCACCGAACGCATCTGGACCCGCTTCCGCAACGGCGACTTGTTCCAGCGGTGCGGCGCCGCGGTGTCGCTCGGGTTCGTCGACCCGCCGGATCCGAGCGCCTTCCCGATCCAGTTCACACTATGCGTCGGTCAGGTGTCCGCAGACTGACGCCAGCGGCACCACCCCGGCCGCCACCGTGGTGTCGATCGGGTCGACCGGGCACTACAAGGTCCTGTTCCCCGGAGCCGGTACCCCGGCGGCGTGGTCCACGTGAGGTTGTCGCGGGTGTGGCCGGCCTCGGCGAGGAATCCAGCTGGGCGACGGCCACTGGATCGGGCACGGCCGGGCGACGGATGGCCAGTTCGTCGATCACGACGTGGTAGGTGGGCCGCCGAGGCGTTGGACCAATGGCCACCGCGCCGCGGTTACACGCCGGCTGGTGGCGGACTTCCACACGTCCGCCACCAGCCGGATCGGCGACACCTACCGCCGGGTCAAGGTCGCCTCACCCTGGGCTGGGTGGAGCGGGCCGCCGTCGATGTCCGACGCGCGGCGCCAGTGGTCCGAGGTAGGCGTTGCGGAGTAGCCACTCGGTGCTGTTACCACCAGCCGCTGCAGCTGGTGTTGCATGCACGCAGCAGAAGCTTGCGCACGTCGGTGTAGCTGCCGCTGCCGGTGCCGCCCCGACCCGTCAGGTTGTAGACCAGGCCGTCCTGGCTGGCCTGGACGTACACACGGGACGATGCGCTGTTCACCGAGAGCGTGCCGTAGTACAGGCCGTCGCCGTCGGGGTCGTTCCAGCTCTTGCACACAGAGGCCGTACCGCCGCCGCCGGCGTACAGTGTCGTGCAGCCGCTGGCCGCGTGGGCCGCAGTGGCCGGCACCGCGACCGAGATGCCAGCCACGGCGGCCGCGACGGCCAGGGACTTGACCAGTTTTCCAGGCATTGTTCCTCCCGATTCTCGACGCGGGCATCCGCGTCCAGACACGTCGCGCCGGCTCGATGGCCGCAATCGCGTAGCGCTCCCGATGGCTGAGACGGCTGTCAACGTGTCGACATCAAGAGGATGGAATGCCGGTATAGAGTTAATGCTTAACGAATTCCTAATTGTCGATGGGCGGCCCGGTAGCAGCATGATCGATACGCCGACGGAGATTCGTTTGCTGGGGCCGGTGGAGATCCACGTCCAGGCACGGGTCCTGCCCATCGGCCCTCCTCAGCAGAGACTGGTGCTGGCCGCGCTGGCGCTGGACGCCGGCCGCACGGTACAGGTGGAGAGCCTGATCGACCGGGTCTGGGACGAGGTCCCCAACGGAGCGCGCCGGACGCTGCACGTGCTCATCGCTCGCCTGCGCCGCATCCTCCAGCACGGCGACACGGTGGTCGCGCCAATCGTGCACCGTTCCGGTGGATATGTCCTTGACATCGATCCGCGTCTAGTCGACATACTCCGCTTCCGCAACCTCGTGGAGCGCGCCAACGAGCCGGACTGCTCACCCCGCGACGAAGTCCAGTTGTTGCGCGAGGCCCGGCAGTTATGGCGTGGAGATCCGCTTGCGGATCTGTCCGGAAGATGGGCGTTCGGTATCCGCGACACCTGGTTGCAGCACCATGTGGCCGCCGTAACGGCCTGGGCCCGGGCCGAGGTGGCGGCCGCCAACCCGGCCGCCGTCATCAGCCCGCTCGTGGAGCTGACAGCCGCCTATCCGCTCGTCGAGTCCTTGGCCGAGGTTCTGATGCGGGCGCTGTTCGCCGTCGGCCGCACTGCCGATGCGCTGGACCGTTACCTGGCGACCCGGCAGCGCCTCGCCGACGAGCTCGGCGTCGACCCGGGGCCCGATCTGGAGGGGACCTACCGGGCGATCCTCCGCGGCGATCTGGAGGTCCGGTCAACCCGGACGCCCGCGTCCCAAACGGCAGCACCGCGGCGGGTAGTGCCGGCGCAGTTGCCCGCCGATGTGGCAGGGTTCTCCGGCCGCATCGAAGAGCTCGGCCAGATCGATGCCGTTCTGGCCCACGCCGGCGCGCCGGACTGGGACAGGTATCCGACGGCCGTGCCCATCCTGGTGATCTCCGGCACGGCGGGGGTAGGCAAGACCGCCCTGGCCATCCGGTGGGCGCACCGGGTCGGTGACCGGTTCCCCGACGGTCAGCTGTATCTGAACCTGCGCGGATACGACCCCGATCAGCCGATGACCGCAGCCGACGCGCTGGTCCGGTGCCTGGCCGCGCTCGGGATACCCAACGCCGAGATCCCGGTGGACCTGGAGGACTGCGCGTCGCGGTACCGCACCGAGATCGCCGGCCGCCGTATGCTGATCGTGCTGGACAACGCCTCGTCCGTCGAGCAGGTGCGGCCGCTGCTGCCCGGCACCGGCTCCTGCGCGGTGCTGGTCACCAGCCGTGACAGCCTCGCCGGCCTGGTCGCCGTGCATGGCGCCCGCCGGCTCGACCTGGAGCTGCTGCCGCACTCCGACGCGATCGCCCTACTCCGGCGCCTGATCGGGGCTCGTGTCGACGCGGCCCCGGCGGCGGCCGCCGTTCTCGCGGACCAGTGCGTCCGGCTGCCGCTCGCCCTGCGCATCGCCGCCGAGCTCGCCGTCCTGCACTCTGCCACACCACTGGCCGACCTTGTCGCCGAGCTGGCGGACCGGCAGCAGCGCCTGGACCTGTTGGACGCCGGTGGCGACCCGCGCGCCGCGGTGGCTGCGGTCTTCTCCTGGTCGTTCCAGCATCTGCCGCCGGCAGCGGCCCGCGCCTTCCCGCTGCTGGGCCTGCATCCCGGCCCCGACCTCGATGTCTACGCAGCGGCCGCCCTCGCCGGCACGACCCTGGCGCAGGCACGCCGTATCCTCGGCGTGCTGGCCCGTGCCAACCTCGTGCGTACCACCAACGCCGGCCGGTACGGCATGCACGATCTGTTGCGCGCCTACGCCACCAGCCTGGCCACCGCGGACGCCGCCGCCGAGGAACCGCAGAGTTCGCTCGGCCGACTGTTCGACTATTACCTCGCCGCGGCGGCGTCCGCGATGGACGTGCTCAACCCCGCCGAAACGCATCGCCGCCCCCGAATTCCACCGCCCGCTACGCCCACCCCCGAGTTCGCCGATTCGGACATGGCCCGCAAGTGGCTGGACGGCGAGCGGTTCACCCTCGCCTCGGTCACGGCCTACACTGCTGCCCACGGGTGGCCGGACCATACCGTACGGCTGTCCAACACCCTGTTCCGCTATCTCGACAACGGCTACTACACCGATGCGCTAGTCATCCACCGGCACGCCAACGGCGTGGCGGAGCGTAACGGCGATCACGTCGCGCAGGCCCAGGCGCTGCTCAATCTCGGCGTGACGGAGGCACGGCTGGCTCGCTATGCAGCGGCGGCCGACCACCTCAGACGATCGATCCTGCTGCACCGTCAGGCCGGCGATCTGATCGGAGAGGGCCGGGCGTTGAGCAATCTCGGCAGTGTCGAGCAACGGCTTGGTCGCTACCAGGCGACCGTCGAGCACAACGAACAGGCTCTGGCGCTGTTCCGAAAAGCCGGCGACGTGATCGGCGAAGCTCGCGCGCTCGACAACCTGGGCTTCACCGAACGACTGCTGGGCCGCTACGAGGAAGCCAGCGCGTACCACGGCCGTGCCTTGGCGCTGTTTCGCGAGGCCGGCGACGTGATCGGCGAAGCCGCCTCACGGGACAACCTCGGCACCGCGCAGCAGCTCCTAGGCCGCTACGAAGCCGCCGAGGAACAGTTCAGTCACACACTTGCGCTGTACCGCGGACTGAACAATCCCCGCGGCCAGGCCTGGGCAAAGCACAGCCTCGGCGATCTCCATACCCGCCTGGGCCGGGCCGATGAGGCCGCCGAGCATCACCGGCAGGCCCTGGCCCTCTTCCGTGAGATCGGTGAACGGGACGGCGAGGTGTGGGCGCTCAACGGCCTCGGGGAGGCCGTCCACAACGCCGGCCGACCGTCCGAGGCCCTCGTTCACCACCGCAACGCCCTGTCCATCTCGACCGAGACCGGCGCGCGGGACCAGCAGGCCCGAGCCCACCGCGGTCTCGCCCGCGCCCACCACACACTCAGCGACACCACCCGTGCACAGGAACACTTCGCAGCGGCTCTCGCCCTCTACACCGATCTCGACATGCCCGAAGCGAACAACGTACGCACAGATCTCGCCGCCCTGGCCGCGCGTAGCCCCTTGACGTCTCCGTCCGGGCCTGGAGGTCCCTCCGCCCCGGCGACCGCATCGCGTTCGCGACCCCGCCACTGACCGAGTTCCGCCTCGCCGCGGGGCATCCTGCTGCCAACGGACATCACCCAGCGGCTCGCCGGGGCGGGGACGGCGCGCAAGGCCCGTCCGGGCGCAGCGGGCGTCAAGCCGGCCGCCGCAGCAGTGCGCGCATGACGCCGGCCGGCGGGTGTGCACCGACGAAGACGTGCCTGCGCCCGGGCCGCCGGTCCCAGACGTGGGTGCGCCTGCCCGCCGGCTGGCGGATCGTGCACACCCACGCCTCCCGCGAGCGTCAGGGCACGAACACGACCCGGTCCGGCGTTCCGGCGGCGGTCCACGCCGGCCCGATCTCGGCCAGCGGCACGGCCCGGGCCCGGACCTCGATCGCGCCCTCGGTCACCGCGGTGGCCAGGGCCGGCAGCTCGGCGACGATGTCGCGAGCCGGGACCGAGCCGATGCCGCTGCCGACGATCTGCAGCCGGGCCGAGCGCAGCGCCGCGGACGGGATGGCCGCGCTCTGGCCGGCGACCGAGCCGATCTGCACCCACGTCAGCGGCGCGCTCCGGTCGCCCCGGGCGGTGAGCATCGGGATCAGGGCGGCGGCTGTCGGCTCGCCCCACACGTAGTCCAGGACGACGTCGACGTCGGCGGCGCGCTCGAGCTCGTCGAAGGTGACGGTCGCGTCCGCGCCGAGGGCGCTCAGCGCGGCCAGGCGGACCGGGTCGCGCCCGGCCGCGACGACCTCGGCCGCGCCGGACAGCTTGGCGATCTGCACCGCCATCCGCCCGGCGTTGCCGGTGGCCCCGAGCACCAGGACCCGTTGCCCGGCGGTGAAGCCGATGCGGCGGCGCAGGGCGATCCAGGAGGACATGGCCGGGTTCATCGCGGCGGCGATGCGCACCGGGTCGACGCCGTCGGGCAGGACGACGCTGCGGCGCGGGTCGATGAGCGTGCGCTCGGCGAACGTGCCCAGGACGGTGTCGTCGAGCACCGCGTAGCGCAGGTTGCCCTCGCCGTCACGCACGACGCCGTCGACGCCGGGGACCAGCGGGAAGCGCCCGGCGCTGGAGTAGTGCGCGCCGGTCGCCCGGGATCGGGTCAGGTGGTGCAGGCCGGCCGCGAGGACCTCGACCGGCAGCTCGCCGTCGCGGCCGGCGCCCGGGTCGGGGTGCTCGCGGTAGACCGGGACGGCGTCGGGGGACGTGAGGACGGCGGCGCGCATGGAACCCTCCAAGGCAGATGGTTTGCATTACCAATATTCTCTCATGATGGTTGGTACTGCCAATCATGTCAACTAGGATGGCCGCATGACATCCGACGACGACGCGCTCATCGACGGCCTGGTCCGCAGCGCCTTCCAGGTGATGGGCGCGCTGACCCGCATCGGGGCCGAGCACGACCTGTCGCTGACCCAGCTGCGAGTGCTGGGCATCCTGCGCGACCGCCGGGCCCGGATGACGGAGCTGGCCGCGCACCTCGGCCTGGACAAGTCGACGCTGTCCGGCCTCGTCGACCGGGCCGAGCGCCGCGGCCTGCTGGCGCGCGGCCGCAACCCCGGCGACGGCCGCGTGGTCGACGTCTTCATGACCCCGGCCGGCCACGAGCTGGCCGAGCGCGTCGAGGAGCAGCTCCGCCGCGCCCTGGCCCCCGCCATCGAGCGGCTCGACCGCGGCCGGCGCGACGACCTCGCCGGCCTGATCGAGCCGCTCGTCACCCCGCCGCTGCCGGTCGAGGTCCGCCCGGCCCCGCGGCGCTGACCATGACGGCGTCATACGGGGCGGCACTGAGCGCCGCCGCTACCTCTGGACCGGCGCCAGGACTGTCGGCCCTGCCGCGGACTGCCGCGGACGAGGGCGGCCCCCCGTCGCGGTCATGAGCGGCGCGTCAAGAAGTCGCCGGTGACCTCTCCCTTTGCGGGTCCGCACACGGCGCCTCGCGGTCGATCGATCACGCGGTTCAGCTGAGGCCGTACGCCTGCGTCTGAACGGCTTCCAGGAAGGCGGTCAGGGCGGGCGTCCGGGGGCCGTCGCGGGTGACGGTGAACAGGCGGCGGCGGAGGTCCGTCTCGGCGATAGGGCGCACGGCGATCGCCGCGTCGTCGCGCGGGATGGTCAGCGGCGGCAGCAATGCGACGGCGCCGGTGGCGCGGACGAGTTCCAGTTGGACGTCCGCGTCGCTGGAGCGGTGGCGGAGGTCCGGCTCGTACCCGCCGAGCGCGCGGCACGTGCCGACCACCATCGCATGGTGGCCCGTGCCTTCGGCGGACGCGGTCCAGACGTCGGCGCGCAGGGCGGCCACCGGGACCGAGGTTGAGGCAACGGCCAGGGGGTGGGCGGCGGGCAGGACCAGTCGGAGCGGCTCCTCGTACAGCACCTCGAAGCGCAGGCCCTCGGCTCGGGGGCGGGGGTGGCCGTCGTACTCGTCGCCGATCACCAGATCGACCGTGCCCAGGCGGAGGCCGGGCAGCGACTGCTCCAGTTCCAGCTCGAAGATCTCCACGCGCAGCCGCGGGTGCTCGGCCTGCATCCGGGCCACGGCCGGGATGAGCAGCCGGCGGGCCGCGGACTGCAGGCCGCCCGCGCGGACCGTGCCGCGGACCTCGCCGCTCAGCGCCGCCAGGTCGGCCGTCGCCGCCTCGGCCGCGGCCAGCAGCAGGCGGGCGTGGCCGGCGAGCAGGCGGCCGGCGTCGGTGAGGCGCACGCCGCGGCCGGCCTTCTCGAACAGCCGCGTGCCGGTCTCCTTCTCGAGCAGGGTCAGCTGCTGGGAGACCGCGGAAGGGCTGTAGCCGAGCGCCGCGGCGACCGCGCCCAGCGTGCCGCGCTCCTCGAACTCGCGGAGCAACCGGAGACGGCGAAGGTCCATGCAGAAAATCTAACGAATCAGCTCCACGAATCGTCACTGGACCCGATGAGTATGGTGGCCCATGCTCGACGCCGTGGGACCCGCACTGTGTCTGCTCTCCGCCGCGTGCTTCGGCGCGATGGCCATCTTCGGCAAGTTCGCCTACGCCGCCGGGGTCACCCCGGCCACGGCACTGCTGGTCCGCTTCACCATGGCCGCGGGGATTCTGGCGGTACTCCTGGTGCTGCGCCCCACCCTCCGCCGCACAGGCCGGGCGCTGCGCCGCCGCGCCGTGCTCATCGCCCTCGGCCTCGGCGCCGTCGGCTACGCGGCGCAGGCCGGGTTCTACTTCGCCGCACTGGAGGTGATGGATGCGGCGCCGCTGTCCCTGATCCTGTACACGTACCCGGTGCTCGTCACGGTCGGCGCGGTACTGCTGGGAAGGGACCGCCTGACGTCCAGGCGCACGGCCGCGCTCGTGGCGGCGTCCGGCGGCACGCTGCTCGTGCTGCTCGGCGCCGCCGGCGGCGGTTTCCGGCCCCTCGGCGCACTGCTGGGCCTGGGCTCGGCGATCACCTACACGGTGTACATCCTCGTCGCCGACACCGTCGTGGACGAGCTGCCGCCCGTGCTGCTCACCACGCTCGTGATGACCGGCGCGGCCGGCACCTTCGGCGTGCGGGCGCTGCTCACCGGGGACCTGGGCCTCGGCTTCCGGCCGGTGGGATGGTGGTGGCTGGGCTGCATCGCGGTCGTGTCCACCGTCATGGCGGTGCTCGCGTTCTTCGCGGGCCTGCGCCGGACCGGCCCGTCGACGGCGGCGATCCTCTCGACGTTCGAGCCGGTGGTGACCGCGGCCCTGGCGGCCGTCGTGCTCGGCGAGTCGCTGACGCCTGCCCAGCTCGCCGGCGGCGGCCTTGTGCTGGCCTCGGCCGTGGTCCTGCAGATGGGTCAGACCATGAGATCGGCGTCGGGCACGGTCGCCGTCCCGGCCCCGACGAGCACGACGACACCGGTCTCGTCGCCCATCTCCAGGTCCTCGTCCGTCCAGCGCAGCGGCAGGTAGCCACCGAGGGCGACGTGACTGACCACTGAGCCGTTCCGCGGCATTCAAGTGCGTGCTCATCCAGGACCTCGACTCGGGCACCGCAACCTGGCCGTAGTGATCGAACTCGCTATGTCTCGAAGTGCATTGTGGCGAGTGCGTCCTTGGCGGCATCCTGTTGCGGTGGCGGAGGCCGTGGCCAGAGAGCCAGCGGGGCGGCGATGGCCGTTCGCGGCGCGGGAAGGGCTGCTCGATCAGGTCTTGAGCGCGCTGGGTGCGGCGGCGCTCGGGGGCCCACCGACGGCCGTCCTGCTGTGCGGGGAGGCCGGGGCGGGTAAGAGCCGGCTCGCCGAGGAGAGCGTCGAGCGGCTGGTCGCCAACGGGCGGCCCACCGCCCGGGTCACCGCCAGCGCCAGCCTGGCCCAGATCCCGCTCGGTGCGCTGGTCGCGCTGCTCGGCAGCGGCCCCGGGGGCAGCGCCGCGCTGGGTGAGGTCGGGCGGGACCCGCTGCGGCTCTTCGCGCTCGCCCGGGATGTCGTGCTTGCCCGCGGTACCGGCGGACGGCTCTTGCTGTTCGTGGACAACCTGCCGCTGCTCGATGCGGCGTCGGTCGCGCTGGTGGCTCAGCTGCTGCACGCCGGGCTCGCCGATCTCCTGGCCACCCTGCGGGCCGGGGAGCCGCTGCCGGACGCCTTTCTCGCGCTGTGGAGCGGCGATCGGGCCGTACGGGTGGACGTACCGCTGCTCAGCCGGGCCGACTGCGACCGGGTGCTCGCCGCCGCCCTCGGCGCGCCCGTCGCCGCCCGCAGCGCGGCCGAGCTGCACCGGGCCAGCGGTGGCAACGTACTGTTCCTGCGGGAGCTGGTGCTCGGCGCCCGCGCCGCGGGGACCCTCGTCCAGGTGGCCGGGGTCTGGCGGCTCAGCGCGGCACCCGGCGGGACGCCTGCGCTGCGGGACCTGATCGCCGCCCGGCTGCGCGGGCTGGACCCGGCGGAGCTGACCGTGCTCCAGCGCCTCGCGCTGTGCCAGGGCCTCGCCGTCGACGAGCTGCCCGGCCCCGACGACCGGCGGATCCTGTCCCGGCTCGACGAGGCCGGGCTGGTCGGCGTCGAGGAGATGGGTGAGCGGCTGTTCGTACGGCTCGCGCATCCGCAGTACGCGCCGGTGATCACGGCCGGGCTCTCCCGGCTGCGGGCCGCCGACCTCCTGCTCGAACAGGTCGCCCGGCTCGAACCGGTGGCCGGCGAACCCGCCGACCAGCTGCGGGTGGCCATCTGGCGGCTGAGCGCGACCGGCTCCGCAGACCCGGGGCTGCTGCTGCGCGCCGCGCGGGTCGCCCGCGCCGGGCACGACTTCGCGACGGTCGAGCGGCTCGTCGCCGCCCGGGACGGCGTCACCGACGATGACGCGCCGGAGGCCCTGCTGCTGCTCGGCGAGGCCCAGCGCGAGCTCGGGCGCCCCGCGGAGGCCCTGGCCACGCTGCAGCGGGCGGCTGAGCTGCCGGCCTCCGCCCGGCTTCGGGTGCGCATCGCCACGGTCCGCGCCGCCGTGCTGGCGTACCAGCACCAGCGCACCGACGCCGCGCTCGCGGTGCTGCGCGAGGCGCGCCGCGCGGCCCCCGGCCACGAACCGGCGCTGGTGACGGTCGCCGCGACCCTGCTGGGCAGCGCGCACCGGACCGCCGAAGCCCTGGCCGAGCTGGCCGCGGCCGGGCCACCCCACCGGCTCGGCGTCGACGACCGGGCCCGGTGGGCGGTGGCGGCGGCCCGGGCCTACACGGCGGCCGGCCGCGGTACCGACGCCCTCGCCGCGGCGGACACCGCCGTCGCCCTCACCAACGGCGACGCGACCCCCACAACCCACACGACCGCCGGCCACAGCGCCGACGCCCTCGCCGCGGCCGACACCACCGTCGCGCCTGGGGGCGGCGAGGCGGGTCTCGCGGGGCAGCCGCACCGGGCCGGGCCGCTCATGGTTCGGGCCGAGGTGCTGGCCGACGCCGGGCGGATCGACGAGGGCATCGCCGTGGCGCGGGTCGCGCTCGTGCGGGCCGTGGACGACGGCGTCGAGCGGGTGGTGTGCTCGGCCGAGTGGTGGCTGGCCCGCAACCTCCTGCTCGCCGGGCGGCCGCGTAGCGCCGCGCGCTGGTGCCGCGACGTGGTCAGCGGCGCGCGGGTGCACGAGCTGCCGACGCTGCTGCCGCTCGGGCTGGCCGGGCTCACGGTCGCCTCGGCGTGGCTCGGTGACGCCGCCGGGGCCGCGGCCGCCTGGGCACAGCTCGCCGCCGGGCCGGATAGCGCGGCCGAGCCCCGGGACCCGTGGCTGGCCGCGGCGGAGGCGTGGTGCCAAGCGGTCAACGGCGACGCCCGCGCGGCGGTCGGGACGCTGGTCCGGGCGGCCGACGCGGCCGTCGAGCGGGGTCACGTCGCGGCGGCCGCGGCGCTGCTGCACGACGCGGCCCGGCTGGGACAACCCGGCGTGGCCGCGGCCGGCCTGGCCCGGCTGGCCGAGGCGGCCGACAGCCCGCTCATCGCCGCCCGGGCCGCCTGCGCGACGGCGGCGGCGCGGCGGGACGACGCCGGGCTCACGCTGGCCGCCGAGTGGTTCGAGCGGCAGGGCGCCCTGCTGTTCGCCGCCGAGGCGGCCGCGGCCGGGGCACAGGCCGCCCGCGCCGCCGGCTCGGCCCGCCGGGCGGCGGCACTGCTGGCCCGGGCGGCCGCGCTCGCCGCCCGGTGCGAGGGCGCCGCCACCCCGGCGCTGGCCCTCACCGAGCCGGCGCAGGCGCTGACCCAGCGGGAGCGGGAGATCGCCACCCTGGCCGCGGGCGGGCTGACGAGCCGGGACATCGCGCAGCGGCTGCGGCTGTCCGTGCGCACGGTCAACAACCACCTGCAGGCCGGCTACGGCAAGCTCGGCATCACCGGCCGCGACGAACTGCACCGGGCCCTCGGCCGCACCGCATAACAACAGCCAAGCCACGCCAGACGGCCGCGCAAGACGAGCCACCCGGACGCGCCGGTCGGCGGTCAGTCCACGACGGCGGGGCGCAGGGCCTCGATCCGCTCGACGACGGCGCTCACCGCGGCCGGCTCGACCCCCAGATCGCGCAGCGAGGCGGCCAGGTGCTCGCAGAGCCGGTCGAACGCCTCGCCGGTGATCGCCCGGCCGGCGTGGGCCTCGGCCAGCTCCCGCCCCGTGTAGAGGGCGGGCCCGTCCAGCGCTGCCGCCAGGAAGGCGTGCTGGTGGGCCCGCAACCGGCCGAGGTCGATGCCGGCGAACCACGGTGCCAGGTCCGGGTCGGCCACGATGCGCTGGTAGAGCACCGTGACCGTGGCCCGGATCACCGTGGATCCGCCCAGCTGTTCGTACAACACCGGCGGCCGTCCTTTCCGCGTCCCAGCGGTACGAACTGTACTGCCGCGGGTCAGCTCAGCGGCACGACGTCGGTGAACGCCAGGCGCTTGGCCGGCCCCGACCCGTCGCCGTTGACCGAGGCGGTGAGCGTCTCGAACTCCTCGACCACCAGCCGGCCGACGCTCGACGGGGTCGGCATCGTGCCCTGCCACACGGCGACCGCGCCACCCGGCTGCAGGGCAGCGGCCAGGGTCACCGGCGGTGCCGCCGCGCCCGCGTCGACCCAGCCGAGCTCGCCGCCCACGCCGGGGTCGCGGACCTGGGCGGTGACGACGACCGTGCCGGGGCCGGGGCCCGCGCCGGTGGCCTGGAACGCCGGGCCGGTCATCGTCACCTTGGCCTGGCCGGGGCCGGCCGCGTCCCGCTGCACCGTGACGGTCCGGTCGGGGGCCAGGTTGGCGAAGTCCAGCACGACGGGCGCGGACAGCTTGCAGCCCTGGATGGCATCCGGCTGGTACCGCACCAGCGCCAGGCGCACGAACGGCGTGTACCCGGGGCCGAGGCTGACGTCGATGTCGCAGTACCACAGCCCGCGGGCGGGGTCGTAGGCCACCGCGTGTCCGGCGACGTCGACCGGCTCCGGCGCGCCCTCCAGGTCCAGCGCGGTGCCCTGGACGACCGCGTTGGGGAACGAGTTGACGGTCGGCCCGGCCGGGAGGTTGCCGGCGGTGAGGTACACCGGGTCCTCCCCGACGAGCGTGGTGAGCGCCTTCATGCGATCGCGGGCGCCGGCCGCGGCGGGCGTGCGGTCGATGACGACGCCGAGCAGCTCCCCGTCGCCGGAGGTGAACCACGGCCGCTCGAGGTACACGCGCAGGCCCCCGCCCTTGCGGATGCTCGTCGTCGTGTCCCCGGCCACGGTGCGGTTCCAGCGGTACTGCGGGATCGTGTACGCCACCACGGGCGCCGCCGGCTTCGCCGTGGCCAGGATGTTGCGGGTCACCGGCGCCGTGGTCTCCCGCGTGAACGGCGGCACCGCGTAGTCGACGGTCACGGTGTGCCCGAGCGGGATGCCGGACGGGTCGGTCCGGGCCAGCGTGCCGGAGTCGAGGTCCACGGTGTAGTCGCGGCCCTCGGCGTATTCGCCGTGCTCGTCGCAGACCCGCACCGAGCCGGGGGCGAGGCCGTCGACGTCCAGGACGACCTTCGCCGCGCCGAGCGTCACTTCCTTGCGCTCCGCGAAGAAGTGCGTGAACGCCGAGGTGGCGACCGCTTTGTAGGTGACGGTGCGATGCCGGGTGTCGCCGAACTCGTGGCGGGCGCTGATCGGCAGCGATTGCTCCATGTCGGGGTCGTCGGTCACGGTGAAGCCGAACGCGGCCGCGGTGACGGTCCGGCTGACCGGCGCCGGGGTGCCCGGCCCGCGGTCGACCTGCTCGGTCCACTCGCCGTAGACGTCGACCCGGGCGGTGCTGGCCCGGTGCAGGTCGAGCACGTCGGTGTAGGCGGCGAAGGTGCTGCCGGCCGCCCGCTGCGGCTGGAACGCGCCGAACTCCGGGGTGGCCAGCGGCTGGCGCACCGCGTGGACGAGGGTCAGGGTGCGGTACGGCGTCATCATCCAGTGCCGCCCCTCGACCGCCGCCTGGTGCAGGGCGGCCAGGGTGCCCGCGGAGGGCTTCGAGTCCTCGATGAGCTGCCAGACCGCCAGCTGCGGCAGGTCGTCGTCGTAGACGTAGCAGCTCACCCGCAGCTCGGTCCGGGCCGCCTTGGGCAGCGACACCTTCAGCTCCTGGGCGGCCGGGTCGTACGCGGCCCCGGGCGCGCCCTCCTGCACCTTCATGCGGACCGGCCGCTGCTGGAACCAGGGGTCGCCGGCGTTCGGCGCGAAGCTCGCCTTGAACACGCCTGCCTGTCCGGGCAGGCCCTGGACGGCGACGCCGCGGGCGATCGGGTCGGGCAGGTACGGCAGCTCCAGCTGGTCGACGTCGAAGTGCACCTGGTCGATGCGGCCCGGGTCGGGGCTGGCCTGCTTCGATGCCTCCAGCGACCCGCCCTCGCGGGAGGTGATCTGCGCCCAGGCGGCCGGGTCGAGCGCGCCGCCGCTGTCGAAGCGGCCGTGCTGCTCGGCGACGATCTGTGCGCTCTGTGGCGGTACCAGATGGGCCTGGGTGTCGCTCTTGGCCGGGGTGTCGTAGTTGGAGCGGATGACGAGCCGGCCGACGTCCTCGCCGGTGGTGCGCGCCCGGCGCAGCGCGACGACCGGCGACTGCACCGGCTCGTAGCGGCCGAAGCGTACCGGCGGGGTGAGCGTGGCCGGGTCGGCACCGGCCGGGCTCGCGGTGAAGCGCACGGAGCGGCCGGCGATGTCCACCGCCCGCATCCGGAACCGGTAGGTGCGTCCGAAGCGCAGCGCCGGCAGGGTGCCCGGCGCCGCGCGGAAGCTGACCTGCAGCGGGTACACCGTCGGGTTGGGCTTCTTCTCCGGCGTCTTGTCGACGTTGTCGGCCGGGTCGATCGCCGTGCCGGGCTTGGGCGCGGAGAGGCTCCAGCCGTTCCAGCGGAACATGGTCTCCTGCAGGTACAGGTCGGGCGACGACCCGTCGGCGGCGCTGGTCGTGCCGAGGGTGAGCGTGCCCTCGTCGGTGATGTCGAGATCGGTGCCGGTGCCGGTGAAGGTGTACTTCCCCTGCCGGGCGTTGAGCTGATGCCACGCGTTGGTCACGGTGTCGTACACGTCCACGCGGTAGCCGCGCACGAGGTCCTCGGCGTCGAGGAGCACCGGCTGGTTCGCCTCGGCCGCGTCGTAGATCTGCTTGGCCCGCTGCAGGTCGGCGGCGAGGGTGGCGGCCCGCCCGACGCGGGCCACGGAGAAGCCGCCGGTGCGCAGGCTCGGCAGCGAGTACGAGTCCGGCTGGCCGGCGTAGACGTGCTCGCGCGAGCGCTGGAGGTTCACGGCCAGATCGAGGGCCTTGACCGCGGCGCCGTCCGGGTCGACGCCGATCACCGCGTACCGGGTCGGGTCGCCCAGCGGCAGCAGCCCGCCGACCAGCTCCGGGGCGGCGGCGCGCGGCGCGGCGGTGAGCGCGCCGGCGGCGATGCGGACCCGGACCCTGGGCAGCTGGTCGGTGCTGGCGGCGATCGACGGCGACCAGGACGGCACGGCCGACAGCTGCCCGTCCAGGGGCCCGGCCGGCAGCGCGGTGCTGGGGATCTGCAGGTCCACGACGATGCCGAGCAGGCGCTGCAGCTCCGGGTAGTCCGAGGTGAGCGCCAGGATGTCGTGGAAGTCCAGGTCCGGCGGCTTGATCTCGACGAGCTGCTCGCCGCGCGGCCGGTGGAACCGGCGCAGCTGCCAGAAATCCAGCGCGGGGGCGGGCGCGCCGGGCGGGACCGCCTTGTTCTGGTTGAGGATCTGCTCGATGATCTGCTCGGCGTTGCGGGTGCCGGTCTCGCGGTCGTAGCTGATCGGGCCGAGCAGGTCCGGCCCGGTGAGCTCGGTGTACGACGGGAAGGCGGACGGGTTCGTCACCGCGAGGCGCTGGTAGCGGGTCAGCAGGAACTGCGTCACGTTGCGGACCGGGTACGAGCGGATCTTGCGGTTCGCCAGATCGTTGAACGCCTGCGGCCGCACGTAGGTCTTGCCCGGCAGCAGCGCCTTCCACAGGTCGCTGCGCGGCTTGGACACCATGGTGGCCGGGATGAGCTGCGGCTGCGGGGCCTCCAGCCGCAGCGCCCAGTCGATCCTGCCCAGGCGGGCCGGCCAGTCGAGCCAGTCCGGGAACATCGACAGCGACGGGCGGGGCAGGTTCTCGTCGGTCCGCAGCCGCGGCGCGACGTGGACCGAGACGACGGTCGTGCGGGCGGCCGGGGTGCCCGGCACCGTGGGCACGGCGGTGAAGACGACGGCTTGGCTGCGCATGGTCTCAGGCTCCGATCGGCGCGAACGCGCTGGCGTAGTCGTCCCAGTAGCTCTGGGCGGGCATCTGGTCCAGGAAGGTGGGGTCGGCCTCGTCGCCGCGGAACTTCTTCTCCGCGTGCAGGCTGACGCTGGCGTTGAAGAAGCCGACCTGCACCTCGACGGTGAGCGTCGCCTGGCCGATCATCTTGTTGCCCTGCGACTGGTAGGTCAGGCCGAGGTACATCTCGATGGAGAGCGAGACGATGCCGGCGAAGGCGGTCAGGCCGCCGTGCATCCGCACGTAGCCGGTCAGCTGCAGGGCCTGCTTGCCGTGCGGGTCGATGTCCAGGCGCAGGTAGATGCCGGCCATCGCCTCGATGTTGCCGCTGGCCACGCCGAAGTCGGCCTCCAGGTGCGCGCCGAACTCGAGCGCCACCTCGAAGAATTCCATGCCGTCGGTGCCCACGCCCATCGTGAGGTAGCCACCGCCGCCGAAGCAGTACACCGACAGCAGGAACGGGTTCTCCCGCTCGGCGAAGTGGAACAGGAACCGGACCGGGCGCGGGCCGTTCTGGTTGCCCACCGCCATGAGCGGCAGGACCACGCCCATGCCGAACATGATGTTCTTCAGCGTGAACACGCCGACCGTCAGCGGCGGCAGGGTCGCCTTGAGCCCGACCTCGATCCGGTCGTCGAGCTTGTGCACGAGCACGCCCGGCTTCGGCTGGCCCGCCGGCGTCACCGACTTCATCTTGTCGGCGAGCTTCTGGATGTACTGCAGCACGCCCTTGAACCGCACGTCCCCGATCGACGGGTCGACGACGGTGTCCTTGCCGGTCTCGGCCTGGAACACGAACCGCTGGAAGTCGATCTCCAGGAAGTTCTCGATGTCGCCGAGCAGCCGCAGCGTGAACGCCGGCTTGTTGTCCAGCGCCGGCTGCGGCTGGGTCTGGTCGCCGTCCGGCAGGTCCTTGACGAGGTTCCACGGCTCGCGGTTGAGCAGCAGCGCCTTGAACGTGAAGTGCTTCTCGGCGGGATTCGCCGGGTCCGACGCGACGGTGATGTCGATCTCGCAGTACGTCGTGTCGGTGAACTTCAGGATGCCCAGGGGGTCGCCCTCGCGCAGCTTGGGGCGCAGCGAGAACGTCTGCGCCTCGCTGTTGTGCGGGCCGTCGATCGGCACCGGGCCGAAGCCGTCGCTGCTGCGCAGGGCCATCGCGCCGGTCCCGGTGGCGCCGTCGGTAACCGAGACCGGCTGCACGACGTCGCTGAGCTTGATCCCGCCCAGAATCTGCGGGTCGTTGGGGGCCGCGGCCAGGATGGCGGGCGTGTCGACGGTGCCGCCGGCGAGCGTGGCCGGGTCGCCGCCGGCCGGGCCGAAGAGCCGGGAAAGCATGGTGATGCTCAGGCCCGGGGTCAGCGGCCCGCCGCGGTCCGAGCCGATGCCGAAGCCGACCGGCTTGACCAGTGCGGCGAACACCTGGCCGGCGTTTTGGGCGCCGAAGCCGTACTTCAGGTACCGCTGGTCCACCTCGAGGTCGACCGGCCCGAGGTCGGCGCCGCCGAGGTGCTCGGCCGCGGCCAGCCGGATCGTCGCGCCGGAGAGCACCGGGTGGCAGCGCGGCTGGTCGTGGGCGAGGAACTGCGCGTCGGCCGGGCCGGCGACCGGCGCCTGGGCGGCGAAGGTCAGCGCGACGGCCTGCACGTCGGTGTCGCCCGGCTCGGCGCTGGGGGCGAGCCCCACCGTCTGGCCGTTCAGCGGCCGGCGGCGGATCGGGTCGCTCGCCGCGAGCGCGTTGTAGGCGGCGCGGACCTGGCCGGCCGAGGCCTCGGCGAACGCGATGGTGGAGTCGACGAACACGGCCGGCGCGGTGAAGTCCACCGCCCGGCCCACGTGGTCGATGCCGGTGAAACTGAACTGGTACGGCGCCCCGCCCACCTTGGGCAGCAACGCCGCGCCACCGAGGGCCGGCACGAACGCGGTCGCCGGGTCGAGGTCGGGCGTGATCGAGGTCAGCAGGTCGATGCGCTGGAACGGCAGGCCGCGGCCCCCGTCGGCCTGGGCGAAGCCGGCGAAGGCCTGGCTGCGCCGGCGGACGACGAGGAACGAGCGCTGCCGCAGGTAGGCGGCGCGCTTGCCGCCCGGCGTGCCGGCGATGCGCCGCTCGGTCACCGTGACCAGCGCCGCCTGGTGGCCGAAGGGCAGCAGGTACCCGCGGCTTACCACCCGGACGTTCATGTCACGGCCCAGCGTGGTGCGGTGCTTCCAGTCCAGGATGGACAGTACGTTCGCCGGCGGGTTCCAGGAGCCCTGCAGATCGGCCGAGGCGCCCTGCGGGGTGAGCACGAGCCGCCGCACGTCGATCGGCTGCGGCGTGTACCCGGCGATCGCGTAGTCGGCGGTGGCCCGCACGATCTGCAGCCGGTCCCGGGGCGTGAGCGTCGCCCGGAACGGCTGGCCCGGGGCCGGGATCGTCGCGCCGTCGGGCGCGCTCTTCGCGCCCGGGCTGCCGGCCGGCAGCAGCCAGGCCGGGAAGTCGGGGTCGGTCGCCCACAGCGCCCGGACGGTGCGTTCGCCGCCCTGCTCGTCGACGGTCCCGTCGGGCTTGGCCACGCCGAGGCGGGTGTGCCACAGCTCGGTGCGGCCGCCGTGCTCCGCCGGCTGCGTGGCGTGCGCCCATCCGGCCTGCGCGTGCGGTGACAGCAGCAGGCGCCACGGTACCTCGATGGCCGTCTCCTGCAATCCCGGCGCGGTGATCGGCAGCGGCCCACCGGCGGGCGTGTCGCGCGGCAGCGCGGCCGGCGCCACCTTCAGCGCAAACTGGCCCCAGGTGAGCATCGTCGTGTCGTCGAACGGGATCGCCGCCATCGTCGGCGGCACCTCGAAGGCGAGCCGGCTCGCCGCGGACAGCCGCGTCGCGACCGGCCACGCCGGGGCGTCGGCGGCGCCCGCGCCGGTCGGGTCGGGCTCCCGGAACGCCTGCTCCTGCAGGTGCTGCGGCGGGAAGACGACCACGACGTAGGCCGGCGCGGCCGGGTCGATGCGCAGCAGCACGGGCCCGCTCGCCGGCCGGGACAGGGTCAGGTTGTAGGCGTCGAAGCGCAGGTTGAGCTGGTCCTCACGGCGGCGCAGCACGCGCGAGAAGCTCGGCGCGCCGGGGTCGGCGGAGGTCTTCACGAGCGGTGCTGTGCCGTCGCCGTCCAGGCCGGCGCCGGCCAGCGCGGCCAGGGCGCCCGCCTGCAGCCCGTAGCCGACGACCCGGCGGCGGGTCAGTCCGCGCCGCGCCCGCCGCTGTTGCTCCTCCATCGCGTCTCCTCAGGTCCGCTGGTCTCTTGCCGCAACCAGCCAACCCGCGCCCGGCCGGGACGGCCTGAGCAAGGGATACTCACCCGGGCCGCCCCGGGTACCTGTGACGCGCCCGACACCGGGCCCCTGAGCAGGGCGCCGAGGCGGTGGCCAGGGCCGGTTCACCGCACGGCTGTCGCACCCTCGACAGTTGCCGGCGCGCGTCCGGCCGGGGCTACCGTCGCGGCATGGCCCTGACCACGGCGGCTGTGGAGCGCTCCGAGGCATCCCGGCGGCGCCTGGAGGCCATCGCCTACCGCATGCCCGGGTTCACGGCCGAGGCCGAGGACGCCGTGCAGGAGGCGGAAGGTGTCCATGACTAGTGGCGACGCTCGCCGCCGGGTCTCGCCGGTGGCCGCCGACCGGCACCTCCCCGTCACATACCGATGCGCGACATCGTGTCCCTGAGCAATACCGCCGTCATGATGAGCACCGCTTGCTCAGGCGCGCGGGCCGGGATGGCGGCCAGCATGGTTCCAACGCAACGACATCCATCACGGAGGTACACATGACGCTCAGCCGCGCCGGCGCAGTCCTCGCCGGCCTTCTGCTCGCGGTCGTCGGCCTGGCCGGCCCCGCCCAGGCCGGCATCATCGTCCAAGACGCCACCTTCCCGCCCGGCCCGACGGCGACCGGCGTCACCACCAACGACGCCTACCCGCCCGGTCCGACGGTGACCGGGGTTGCCACCCACGACGCCCCGGCGCCGTCGGCCATCGGCCCGGAAATCTGACGAGCGTCCGGCCCGGCGGCCCGGCCCCGGCCGATCGGTTCGCGACCGCAAGGTCGCGCCCGGCCGGCCGGGGCCAGGCGTCGTGGGCCGCGATCCGGTCGCGGACGGCGCTGAGGCAGCCGGCCGCGCGATGACCGGCTCGACCGGCGCGGCGAACAGCTTCGCCGCCACGTTCACCACGGCGCGCTTCGGCGGCCGGAACGACTCGCCCAGCCCGGTGTTCGACGAACACCGGGCTGTGTCGTCCCAGTGCAGTCGCCCCGTCCGGCCGCCAGTAGGGCGCCACGCGCTCGTGGACATCGACCGCCTCGTCCGGGTCAGTGCTCCGGCCGGTGCGCTCGAACCGCATCCGCAGCGCTATGCCGCCGTTGGACAGCCGCCATCCCCTGTCTGGCTCCCCGTCGCAGGCCGCTGGCCGCCCTGGCCGGCTCCATGCTCGGCTGGCCGTTGTTCGGCCTGCTCGCCGGCAACGCCCTGGTGCCCGAGCGACCCGCGGACATCGCCGCGCACCTGGTCGGCTTCGCCGCGTTCGGCGCTGTGCTGTCCGCGACCGCGACCGGGATGAGGCGACGACCAGCGTCCCCGGCAGCATCGATGCGCTGAGTGCCGCCGGCGTCGAACCTTGCCCGCGCCCCGCTCCATATGGTGAAAAAATCCTCGACCCCGCATCCGGCCCCGGCAACATCACTTGAGAACGCACACGTTATCGCTGGATAGAGTGCGAATCATGCCCGATGAGGACCCGCCGCTTCGGACTTGGTCAACTCTATTTGTCATTGTCCGCAACAAATCTGGAAGCGGCCGGGATTGCACGCCACCGACACACCTGCAAGACTGGTGCGCAAGCGCTGATCGTGATGGGAGCCCATGGCGTCCGTCATGTGAATGGGCACGGTGGCAGCGCTGCCTCATCCTCCTTTTGACGCTGGTCAGGTTCAGCTCGCCTAACGACCCAGGCAGGGAGTAGAGCATTGGAAGCTGTCGTCCACGAGCTTGTCGAGGACAATTTTACGACCCGCGACGTCCCGGACTTCGGTCTATCGGAAACCGATTATGGGCGCGCACTGGACAATATGGTGCAGGCCAACGTCGATGTGATCGTCCATACGAGCCGGGGCGACGTCCTGCTGGGATACCGCAAAGACATGCCATTGCGCGACATGTTCTGGGTCTTCGGCGGCCGCATGAAACTGGGCGAGACCCTCATCGACACTGCTGTGCGGGGCCTCTCCCGCGAGGTCGGTCTCGATGTCGACCGGGACCGGCTGGTGTTGGACAACGTTTACAACGTCATGTGGGGAACCAGAACCGCGCCACCCGAGGAGCACGGATTCCAGACCCTCCTCACCTTGATGAAATACGAATGCAGCGACAGCGAGGCTTCATCCCTCAGCGCCGCGGACAACACCCATGCCTGGATTCGATGGTATTCCCCGGTCGAGCTGCGCGATTTCTGCGTATCGGGCTCTGAACAGCTCCACCCGTTCCTTCCCATCGTCTTGAAGAACGCGGGCCTGTTGCCGGCGGCATAGCTCGAGGGCGCGATTCCGGCTCTTCGAAGACAGCCGCCGACGACCCGGCCGCGCCCTGCGAACGACCGTCGGAGGCGCTCGACACATTCGCTGATTCCTGGAGGCATCGTGTGAACTGCCGTTCCTGTCAAACCTCCGGCCTGACCGAAATCCTGGACCTCGGCAACCAGTACCTCAGCGATTTCCGAGACGACGACCGCCGACCGCCGCAGTGGCCACTGGTGCTGATGTTGTGCCGGCGGTGCGGGCTGGTCCAGCTCCGCGACACGACCCCACGAGCGTTGATGTACCACGACCGGTACGGCTTCCGGTCCGGGGTCAACGAGGCGATCCGCGAAGACCTGCGCAGCGTCGTGGACGACGCCCTGCGGCGACATCGCGGCGCGCGGTGGTGGCTCGACATCGCTTGCAACGACGGCACCCTGCTGTCATTCGTGCCCGAGCGCATCCACCGGGTCGGGGTCGACCCGGTGGCGACGTTCGAACCGGAGTCACGGCGGCACGCCGACCGCATTGTCGTGGACTTCTTCGACCCGCGGCGGTTCGTGTCGGGCGGGACCAGCACGACGTACGAAGCGTTCGACGTCATCACCAGCATCTCGATGTTCTACGACCTCGACGACCCGAACGGGTTCGTGGCCGACGTGGCAAGCGTCCTGGCGCCGGACGGGATCTGGGTGATCCAGCAGAACTACGCACTGACCATGTTCGAACTCGGGGCGGTCGACAACGTCTGCCACGAGCACATCACCTACTGGACGCTGGCCGCCCTGGAGCACCTGCTCCACCGGCACGACCTGGAGGTCAACGATGTGCTGCTGTCGGGCGTGAACGGTGGCTCCTTCCGTACGGTGGTGTCCCGCCGCGGCAGCCGGCCGGTCAGCCCGGCGGTGGCGGCCCAACGGCAGCACGAGGCGCGGGCCCACCTCGATCGGCCCGACGCGTGGGCGAAGTTCGCCGTGCGGGTGCGCACGGCGTTCGACGACCTGCGCCGGCTCATTGACACGATCAACGCCGCCGGTCAGCGCTGCTACATCTACGGCGCCAGCACGCGGGGCGGAACGATCTGGCAGGCCGCCGGCCTGACCGTGGACGACCTGCCGTTCGCGGTGGAGCGGCAGGCCGCCAAGATCGGACGGAAGATCGCCTCCATCGGCGTGCCGATCATCTCCGAGGAGCAGGCCCGCGCCGACCATCCGGAGTACATGCTCGTGGCGCCGTGGTTCTTCCGGGACGTCTTCATCGACCGGGAGCGCGACTACCTGCGGGCCGGCGGTCGGCTGATCTTCCCGCTGCCGGATCTGGAAGTCGTGAGCGCCTGACCGGGCCCGGCATCGGGTCCGCGGGCGACCGTCGAAGCGGGAGTCGACCAGCCGGCTCCCTTGAGGAGTTCCAGTGCCACGTGCACTCATCACGGGAATCACCGGACAGGACGGCATGTACCTCGCCGAGTTCCTGACGGCGAAGGGATACGAGGTCTTCGGCCTGGTCCGGGGCCAGCAGAACCCCAAAGCCCCCGCCGTGCGACGAGCCGTACCGCCGATCCGCCTCGTGGACGGCGACCTCCGCGACCTGCCGAGCCTGATCGCGGCCCTGGAGATCGCCCGACCCGACGAGGTCTACAACCTCGCAGCAATCAGCTTCGTGGGGATGTCCTGGAACCAGGCCGAACTCACCAGCGAGATCACCGGGATGGGAGTGCTGCGGATCCTCGAGGCGGTCCGCATCCACACCCAGAACGACATGTCGAAGGTCCGCTTCTACCAGGCGTCGAGCTCGGAGATGTTCGGCAAGGTCCACGAGGTGCCGCAGACCGAGACCACGACGTTCCATCCGCGCTCGCCGTACGGCGTTGCGAAGACGTTCGGCCACTACATCACCGTCAACTACCGCGAATCCTACGGTGCTCACGCGTGTTCGGGGATCCTGTTCAACCACGAGAGCCCACGCCGGGGCCAGGAGTTCGTCACCCGCAAGGTCACGCGCGGGGCGGCCCGCATCGCGCTCGGGCTGCAGAGCGAGCTCGTCCTGGGCAACCTCGACTCGCGCCGGGACTGGGGCTTCGCCGGCGACTATGTCGAGGCGATGTGGTTGATGCTCCAGCAGGACGAGCCGGACGACTATGTGATCGCCACCGGCGAGACGCACTCGATCCGGGATCTGCTCGACATCGCCTTCAACCGGGTGGGCATCGCGGACTGGGAGCGCCATGTCCGGCAGGACCCGAACCTCTTCCGCCCCGCCGAGGTGGACCTGCTCATCGGCGACGCCACGCGGGCCCGGGAACGCCTCGGCTGGAAGCCGCGCGGCGACTTCCGCTCCCTCATCGAGACGATGGTCGATGCCGACCTGGCCGACTCGAGCCGGGAGGCCTCAGCCTCGACAAGGAGGACCTCTGACGATGGGCGCCACCAACGTCCCGACTACGACGCTGGGCTCCGGCCTCACGATGCCGTACCTGGGCCTCGGCACGTGGACGATGACTGACGCCGATGCCGCGGACACCATGCCGGTGGCCGCCGGCCTCGGCTACCGGATGATCGACACGGCGGCTCTGTACCAGAACGAGCGAGGGGTGGGCCAGGGGGTCCGCGGCGCGGGCACACCGCGGGAGGAGTTCTTCATCGTCTCCAAGGTGCGCGGCCGTGATCACGGATACGACCGTACGTTGAAGGCCTTCGACGAGACACTGGACCGCCTCGACATGGACTACCTCGACCTGTACCTGATCCACTGGCCGATGCCCGGGCGGGGCCTCTACGTGGAAACGTGGAAAGCTCTCGTCAGGATCCTCCGCGACGGGCGTACGAAGGCGATCGGCGTCTCGAACTTCACGCCGACGTACATCGACCGCATCGTCGCCGAGACGGGCGTCGGGCCGGCGGTGAACCAGATCCAGCTGAACCCGCGGGTGACGCAGCGGGCGTCCCGCGCGTACGCCGCGGAGCACGGGATCGCACTGCAGACGTGGCGACCGCTGGGCCAGGGCGACCTGCTCGCCGAGCGGGTGGTCCAGGACAGTGCCGAGCGCCACCGCAAGACGCCGGCCCAGATCGTGCTGCGATGGCACCTGGAACACGGCCTGAGCCCACTGCCCAAATCGGTGCGCCCTGACCGGCTGGCCGCCAACATCGACGTCTTCGACTTCAGCCTCACGCCCGCGGAGATCGACGCGATATCCGGCCTGGACGGGACCGAGATCGCCGACGACCCGGCGACCACAGAGGTCGACTGACCAGGACCGCCGCCCGGGGCTCGGTCCGACGCCGGCGCGGATGCGGACGGGCAGCCGCGCGCGCCCGCGTCGGCGGGGTTCTCGGTACGCTGGAGCCTTGGCGTGCGGCGCCCGCCGGTCCTGACGCGGGCTCCGCCGGTGACCGTCCGAGCAGATGTCGGAGGTTCGCGTGGCTCTACAGGATCCAATGCCCAACCTCGGCATCCTGTTGCGATACGTCCATCTCGACGGGGCGGTCTCCCGCACGGTGCTGGCCGAGCGGATGGGCCTGAACCGCAGCACGATCATGTCCCTGACCGCCGAGCTGCTCACTGCCGGACTGGTCCGCCAGGAGACGCCGGCCGAGACCGGCCGGCCGGGGCGCCCGTCGCTGGTGGTGCGCCCCGAGCGTGACCGGGTCCACGTGCTGGCCTTCGATGTGGCCGTGGACCGGGTGACCGCGGCCAGGGTGGGTCTGGGAGGGTCCGTGACCGACCGGCTCGAAGCGGTGCGGCCCAGGGCCGGAGCCGATCTCGACCGGGTCGTCGAGGTGCTGGCCCGCTTCGGCCGTCGGCTGCACGACTCGGCGCCGCCCGGTTCGGCCTGCGTCGGGATCGGCGCGTCCTACTGCGGCATGATCCGGCCCGCTGACGGCATGGTGCGCTTCGGCCCTGACCTCGGCTGGGTGGACCAGGCGTTCGGCGCCGAGCTCTCCCGGCGGCTCGGCCTGGGCCTGCCGGTGACGGTGGGCAACGAGGCGCACCTGGGCGCCATGGCCGAACAGCAGCGCGGCGCCGGCATCGGACTGCAGAACCTCGTCTACCTGCACGGCGATGCGGGAGTCGGCGGCGGGATCATCGTCGGCGGCAAGCTGCTCGACGGCGACGGCGGCTACGGCTGCGAGGTCGGCCACATGGTGATCAACCCCTACGACGGGCGGGCCTGTGGTTGCGGATCCCGGGGGTGCTTCGAGGCCGAGGTGGGCGAGCGAGCCCTGCTCGACAAGGCGGGGAGGCCGGCGACGCAGTTCGGCCGTGACGCCGTGCGGGCCGTCGTCGACGACGCCGACCGGGGCGATCCGGCCGCGTTGGACTCGGTGCGGCGCATCGGGGACTGGCTCGGCATCGGCGTCGCCAATCTCATCAACCTGTTCAACCCGGCCATGGTGATCTTCGGCGGGATGCTGCGCGACGTCTATCCGGCCGCGATGGCGCAGGTGCGTCACCGCATCGCGAGCAACGTCCTGCCGGTGGCCCGTGAGCGGGTACAACTGCGCACCTCGGCGCTGGGTGACGACGCGACACTCGTCGGCGCCGCCGAGCTCGGCTTCGCCCCGCTCCTGGCCAACCCGCAGCACCTGCTCACCCATGCGATGGCGGCGCCCGCCCGGCCCGCACGGGCGCACGCGCGACGCCATGGTGCGGGCGCGGGCAAGCGGGGCGTCGCCGAGGTGAGCTCCCCCGCTTGAGCCGCGGCTCGGGCGACCCGCGCCGTCGCGGTCGCCGCCGCCCGGCGCGTCGTGCTGTGACCGAAAACGTTCGCCGGGTAGCGGGCTGGCCCCATCGGCGTTGGCGTTCGCAGCGGACGCGGGCGCGCCCGCGGCGCTGGGCGGGCAGCACGTGGGGGTGGCGGCGTTGCGCCAACGCAGGTACTGGTGCAGCGTGCGGGTGGCGACGGTGCGGCTCGGGCGGTTTGACCCGGCGACGACGAACATGCGCAGTGGTCCGAAGTGCGCCTCGATCGGGTTGGCCCAGGACGAGTAGGTCGGGGTGAAACACAGCTTGACTCGGTCGCGGGCGGCCCAGGGCTCGGATGGCCTTGCCTTTGTGCGTAGACAGGTTGTCCAGGACGACGTAGACCGGCGCGCCGTCCGGCCGTGCAGCAGGTTGAGGTAGCCCCGGCGCTCACCGACGGCAGCCATCAGCGAAGACCCGATCTGCTGGGAGAGCAGCTGGAGTTCTATGCGATCCAGCCTGGGGACTCCAACCGGATGGTGTCATGGCCGACGAACGTCGTGAGCTGTTCTTCGAGGCGAGCGAGATCATCGTGGCCGAGCTGGTCGGCCCACGCCCGTCGCAGGTCGTCGAAGACTGATTCGCCTGCGTGCATGACCTGATGTCCCAGGTCTGTCACCCGTATCCGCTTGCGTCGCCTATCGACGGAGTCCTCCTCGACGGCGACCCAGCCGCGCTCCACGAGAAGCGCGATCGTCTTCGCCGCCGCCTGCTTGGTGACCGAGAGCGCCCGCCCCAGCTCGGACGCAGTCTCAGCCCCGAGATCAATCGCGCTCATCGCATAGTGCAGCGAGGGGCGGACGTCCTCGTATCCGCGCGCTTCGAGTTCGAGCACGGCGGCGTCGACGAGCTTCCGGTAGCTGCCCAACAACAGCAAAGCGAGGTTCGGGCCGGGTCTGATCACGGGATCAGCATAGGCGGAGGTGTAGACAACGACAACCATGTTGTCTATGGTCATTGGACAACACGGTTGTCTAATGCCTGAGGAGGGCTCCACCGTGACTACGACATATCCGACTCCCACGATCGCCGGGGTCAAGCATCACGCGGCCGCCGTCAACGGCACCGAACTGCACTATGTGTCCGCCGGCAACGCCGGATCCCCGATCCTGCTGGTGCACGGATTCCCAGAGAGCTGGTGGGCATTTCGCAAGGTCATCCCCCTGCTCGCCAAGACCCACCGCGTGTTCGCGGTGGACCTGCGCGGCTTCGGCGACTCCCTGCCCGCCGAGGGCGACTACAGCAGCGCCACCGCGGCGGAGGACCTGCACCAGTTGATCGGCCACCTCGGCGTGGGACCGGTGCACCTGACCGGACAGGACATCAGCGGCGGAACGGTGTTCCGGGTCGCCGCGACGCACCCCGAGGACATCGCGAGCCTCACCGCGATCGAGATGGGTCTGGCCGGGTTCGGTCTGGAGGGCTTCGCGGACGTCACACACGGCGGTTCATGGCACATTGGCGTCCTGGCCGCACCGGGCATCCCCGAGATGTTGCTGGTCGGTCGGGAGCAGGAGTTCTTGGGCGGGTGGGCGTTCCCCGCGATGACGGCCGTGCCGGACTCCATCACCAACGAGGACGTGGCCGAGTTCGTCCGCGTCTACGCCCGCCCCAACGGATGGCGTGGAGCGATCGGGCTGTACACCTCGATGCTCGCCGAGGGAGAACAGCTGCAGGCCCTCGCGGCATCGGCACCGCTGAGCGTGCCGGCCCTCGCGGTCGGTGGCTTCGGTGGACCGTTCACCGAAATCACCCTCAACCAGGTCTCCACCAAGCCGGCCAAAAGCGTTCTGCTCGAGGGCGTTGGGCACTACGTGGCGCTCGAGGCGCCGGAGGCTCTTGCGTCGGCGATCCTCGAGTTCGTCGGAGACGTCGACGGCAAGGAGATCGGGGTCTGAGAGGCATGACCGCCGGGCCCATCGTTCGGCCGCCTGGCGGCCGGACGATGGGCCCGGCGGTGCGGCAGGCGTCGCCCGTGTCAGGTTCGACGAGAACGCCCACCAACGCGCACTTCCTGTTCAAGGAGATATGTTCGCCGGACAGCGCACCCGATCAATGGAAGCCGGATGATCCAACTCCGATCCTGACGATGGCGTCGACGTGCGCCCTACTCAAGGCGTCGTTGAATGGCCCGCAACGCTGGCCGCCGGCGGGTCCCGACCCGACCCGCGCCACGATCGCCGCCCACGCCACTGCCGGCGCAACGAACAACCAGGGCCGAGACACGCCAAGAACAAGAGCAACCACTGGCCGCGCCACCGCAAGCACGACCGGGATCGAACCCTCCAACCCAGGCGCAGGAGTGATACGCTATCCCAAACTTGAACACGTTCAAATCGGAGGCTCGTCATGGTTGAACCGGATCCGAACCATGCGACATGGCAGCAACGGGAGCCGGTTCGGCCCGCCGGTGTCATGACCGCCACTGTTCTCCTGCTGGCCCTGTGCTCACCACTTCAGCTGGCTTTCCTCGCCGTGTCGACCGCGAGCGGTACCACTGGCGCGATCTTGTGACTAGCCGGATACTCACTCCCTGGTGGCAGGCTCGGACTGCGTCCGTTAACACCAGTGCCGGCAGTACCGCGGCGACGCGGATCCTCGACTGGGCCAGCGTCCCGGTGCTCAAGCTGATGTCCGATCTTGAACCCGGCGTCGATCCGTTGACTCGGCTGCGTTCGGCGCACAGCCTGATCGCGGCCCGGGTTCGGCCCGTCTACGCCGTCGACGATCAACAGCCGGTTTCAGACACGCTGGCTCGTCGTCGTGGATCGTGCAGCCAGCGACTCGCGGTGCTGGAAGCGGTTGCCCGGGCGATGGGGATCGCCACCCGCTGCCGGGCACTGTTGGTGGACGGGCGTTTCTGGTACCCGCGTTTCCCCCGGTTGCGCTATCTCGTCCCCACTGAGGTGCTGCTGGCCTGGCCCGAGTTCCGTCTCGGCTGCCGGTGGATCTCCACGACCGAGCTGTTCGGCTCGGTCGAGCAACTCAGTGCCAGCGGTGGCGGCTTCACCAACAGCGGCGGAGAGACGCTTTTTGACGCGGTGGCACGCACTGCCGTGGACTGGGACGGCGTAAGCAGCACGCCGGGCGCCTGCGTGGCTTGCGATCTGTCCGCGGCAGTCCTTGCCGACCTGGGCCATTTCGACTCCCGAGATCAACTATTCGCCACACACGGCCAGACCATGTGCTGGGGAGCTCGGACCCTCGCCGCGCCAATCCTGAACCGCTGGACAGCGGGTCGCCCTCATCGAGGCTGATTTCGACAGGTGGCCGATCGGTATCGGTTCGCACCAACACGACATCGCCGACCGAAGCGCCCCTGGGCACGAGATGACGCATCACAACTTCGGGCCGCTGCCACTCTCGGCCATCTCCGGCCATCTAGATCTAGCGACTGAACTCTCAAGATCACACATCCGGTCATAGCCGCGATGGGCGCTGGGTCCAGCCTCGGCCGGAAGGTGAGCGACGGTGCGGACGTGCAGGTACGGACGTCCTACGGTTCGACGGCGGTGAGCACGAGGTCGTGCGGCCACTCGTCGTGCAGGACCCGGTCGAGTTCGGGGTCGGAGGAGCTGTCACAGTAAGGCGTCTCGTCCGGGTTGCGAACGACCGCTTGGACGGGGACGGCGAGCAGACTCCACGGCGCTATGGCGTTCGCGAGCCAACCCGCCACCACGAGGTCCTGATACGCGGGACCGACTTGCGGGCATTCGAGCTTGTCATCCACGTGCCCGCAGTCCGCTCCTGTTCAGCCAGTTCCAGCACAGGGTCCGGCAGGGTGAAACGGACATGACGGTTGTGCAGGTCGACGGTCCGACCACAAGACGGGCACTCAGGCAGCACGGCTCGAGTGTCCCAGGCGACTCCCCGACAGGGTGGCACCGGACCTGGCCGGTGATGCAATCCGACTACGGCTCGGTAGCACCGCTCTCCAACGCCAACGGCATGGTCAGGTGCGCGCCCATGCCGTGACGGTCCAGCTGGCGGCTCGGCGCGCGGAAGATGCCGATGGGCGGATGGTGCTTGACTGTGCCTCCGGGCAGAATTCTGGTCATGCTGGGCAGACGGAAGCGGGCCAGTTCAAAGCCGGCCGCGGTGTCCGATGGGTCGCCGACTCCGCCTCCGGGCTTCTCCATCGCGCAGATCACCGCAACACTGAGGTCCAACATGGCCAACGCCGGAGACTTCAGCTTCGAGGCGATCAAGGCAATGGGCAATGCCGTGCCGCTTCTCGTGACCAATCGTGGGGAGACGATTCTGGAGCTGTGGCTTGAGCCTATCGGTCAGGACTACTGGCTGCTGCCCGGCGAGACCGTCACGGTCACCTCCTACGGAACCTGGAGCGGCCATCCGTTCGAGACGCTCCACGAGCCCGGTCGGCTGACGGTGTGGGCCACCTCATGCTTCGCCACAGTCTCCGACGAAATCGGCGCCGAGGTTCCCGGCGGGCGGAACCGACCGCCGACAACCAGCGATTAGCCGCGCCGCGCCCTCATATCGCCGTGTGCTCGCTGACCGCCGCACGGCGCGTTCGGCGCTGCTGTCGGCATGGCCGCAGCCGCGCAAGCCGCTCCCGCCGCGGCCCGCGAAGCTGGACGAGTTCAAGCCGGTCATCGACGGCATCCTGCTCGCGGACCTGGAGGCGCCCCGCAAGCAGTGGCACACCATGAAACGGATCTACGATCGGCTGATCGCCGAGCACGACATGCTCGACGTGTCCTACGCGGTGGTGCGCGCCTACGTCGCAGACGACACTCGGCACCGGGGAGCTTGCCCCTGCCGCCACATGGCAATGACACGCGCCGATCAAACCGGCATCGACCGGCCGGTCGATGGGCGGAAGCCGCGCTTGCGGTAGCCGTGCGGGTCGATCCTCTCGCGGATCAGGCCGACCTGCTCGGCCGTCGGCGGTGTGGTGCTCGCGACCCGGGGCGGGAGGACCGGCGCGAACCCGGTGGCCGACAGCACCTCGTCGACGCTGATGCCCGGATGTACCGACTTCAGGCGCATGCGCTGCGAGTCGGGCGCGAAGTCGAAGACCGCCAGGTTCGTCACCACGAGGGCCGGCCCGCCGCGCAGACCGAGCCGGGCCCGCTCGCCGTGCCCGCCGAGGTAGCCGGCGCCGGAGCGGAAGTCGACCCGTTCCACCAGCGTCCGCGGGCTGTGGTCGGTAACCCAGTAGATGAGCTGCTTGTCGAGCGCGCCCATGTCGCCCAGTCCGGCGGTGCCCGGCAGCCGCACCCGCGGGTGGTCGAACGTGCCGATGACGGAGTTGTTTGCGTTGCCGTACGCGTCGAGCTGGGCCGCGCCGACGCAGAACTTGCGCAGGAATCGGTCGCTGGCCACGTAGTCCCAGAACTCGGCGTAGTGCTCGAGGTACATGACGGCGTCGCGCCACAGTGGGGCCTCGAAGCTGGAGGCGGTGAGCTGCGGGTCGAGCGGGTCCACACCGGACGATCCAGCGATCCAGACGAGGTCGGGTGCGTGGGTCAAACGGGCCAGCTGGATCGCGCACACCGGCAGGACGGAGGACAGGCCGTTGCAGACCTGGTCGTCGTTGTCGAAGCACGCGGCCAGCGTCGCGATCATCAGCTCGTCGACCGAATAGTCGGTCACCGCTGGCCGACCAGTCCCAGGTACTCCCGCTGGGTCGCGGGGCCGCGCACGTACCGATCCAGGAACGCCCGGCACGCGTCGTCGTCGGCCGCGGCCTCGACCCACGCGGTGAAGAACCCGGCGTCGTAGTCGTACGCCGGGAACAGCGACGTCGGATGCGCGCCGAACGGCGCCTCCACCACGGCATCGACGGCGAAGCCGGGCAGGATCGTGCGGTCCGGCGCCCGCCGCAGCTCGGCCGAGCCGACGACCCGCTCGACCGACACGATGACCCGTCGCGACGCCCGGGGCAGCGTCGTCAGCGTGGGCAGGCGTACCCCCGGATCGATCCCGACGTTGCCGGAGCGATCGGCGCGATGGGCATGCAGCACGGCGACGTCCGGCCGCAGCGCGCGGCAGGCGACGACGGGCGGCCCGCCGAACGGGTCCGGGATGACCTTCAGCGCGTCGTTGCCGACATCGAGCAGGTCGGTGCCGATCAGCCCACGCGTCGGCAGGAACGGCAGCCCGCGGCTGGCGGCGCCGAGCCGGGCGTACAGCGCGGTCTCCGACAGCTCCTCGACGGCGATGGCGCCCGACTCGACACCGCGCCGGAACCGCTGGCACAGCCCGAAGTGCTCCATCGTGACGGCGGCGAACGTGCACCGGGCCAGCGATCCGGCGGCGGCGAGCCAGTCGACGGGCAGCCCGCCGCTGAGGCAGACCAGCGACAGGTCGCGACGCCCGGCGCGGATGATCTCGCGCACGAGCGTCATCGGGGCGCACTGGGTCGGGCCGGCCTGCAGGCCGACGACGTCGCCGTCCGAGATGAGCTCGACCGCCTGCTCGGCCGAGACGACCTTGTCGCGCACCTATCCGGCCCAGTACTGCCGGACCCCGTCGTCCTCGGTGCGCCGCAGCCGGCCGGTGCCGACCAGGACGTCGAGGTGCGCGGCGGTCTCGGTGACGGCCAGGCAGCGGCCGAGCACGTCGAGGTCGTCGAAGGCGCGGCCGCGGCGGGTCCACCGCAGTCGCTGCGCGACCTCCAGCGCGGTGGCCGCACCCGCGGCGACCACGGCGGCGGTCTGCTCCAGCCGGGTGTCGTGGTGGGCGACGAGCTCGTCGACGCGCGCGTGCACGCTGGGCCCCGGGTGGCCGTGGGCCGGCAGCATGGTGCGGTCGGGCAGGTCGCGGACCAGCCGTAGCGAGTCGAGGTAGTCGCGCAGCGGCGACGCGGCCGGGCTCGGCTCGAAGCCGATCGACGGGGTGATGTGCGGCAGGACGTGGTCGCCGCAGAACATCACGTCGCGGGCGGCGTCGACGAACACGACGTGGCCGCGGGTGTGCCCCGGGGTGGGGTACGCCTGCCACGTGGCGGTGTCCAGCGCGATGGCCGACGGCGGGTCGATCCACTCGTCGGGGAACGCCCAGTCGGCCGGGTCGTGCTCGACGGGCACGTCGGCGACGAGCTCCTTGGCCAGCGCGGGGGCGCCGCCGAGGCGCAGCTGCCCGCACAGGGCGGCCCAGGGTTCGGTGACCAGTGCCTGCGCGGCGCACAGCGTGCCCTCCTCGGCCAGGCCGAGGCCGATCCGCAGCCGCGGGTGGCGCTCCCGCAGCCGGACGGCGAGGTTGTAGTGGTCGCGGTGGGCGTGGGTGACGAGGATCCGGCTGATCCGGTCCTCGTCGGCGTCGAGGGCGCGCAGGGCCTGCCGCAGCCGGGCCTGCGCCTCCGGCAGCGCCCAGCCGGAGTCGACGAGGACGATCGCGTCGCCGTCGCGGACCGCGTAGACGTTGACCGCACGCAGGCCGTCCTGCGGCATCGGCAACGGGATGCGGTACAGCCCGGCGCCGAGCTCGTACACGCCGGGCTCGGTCCAGTCACGCCCGGGATCGTCGGGGCGGACCGGCAGCGGTGCCCCGTCGCGGTCAGCGGCCACGGAACACAGCCGGTCGCTTGGCGGCGAACGCCGCGAACGCCTCGGCGACGTCGTCGGTCGCGGTGTTGACCGCGGACGCGGCCGCCTCGGCGTCGAGGGCGTCGTCGAACGTCGAGGTGAAGGAGGCGTCGAGGAGCCGCTTGGTGAGGGCGAGTGCGATCGGCGGTCCGTCGGCGAGGCGACGGGCGAGCGTGCTGGCCGTGTCGAGCAGGTCGTCGGGGGCCGTCACCTCCGACACCAGACCGAGGTCGCGGGCCTGCTCGGCGGTGATCGTGTCGCCGAGCAGCGCGAGCCGCTTGGCGGTCTGCAGGCCGACCAGGCGGGGCAGCAGCCAGCTGCTGCCGAAGTCGGGCGACAGGCCGCGCTTGACGAAGACCTGGCAGAAGGTCGCGGCCGGCGAGGCGACGACGAGATCGCAGCCGAGGGCGAGGCTCATCCCGGCGCCGACCGCCGGTCCGCCGACGGCGGCGACGGTCGGTTGCGGCAGCCGGTGCAGGGCGCGGGCCGCGTCGTTGATCCGGTCCATGAGGCGCACCACGGACTCCTCGGGCACGCCGGCCGAGAGGTCCGCGCCGGCGCAGAACGCACCGCCGGCGCCGGTGATGAGCACGGCCCGGTCGGCCGGCGTCCGGGCGATCTCGCCGAGTACCCGGCCGAGTTCGGCGAACCCGTCGACGGTGAGGGCGTTGCGCCGCTCGGGACGGTCGAGGGTCAGCCGGACCACGCCGCTGTCGCGTTCCACGGCGATGCTCACGCGGGCAGTCCTTCCTCGACGGTCAGCTCGCCGCCGGCCAGGGCGGGGGCGTTGTCGCGCTCGTCGACGGTGGAGACGAAGAGCAGCCGGCCGTCCTCGCGCCAGACCGACGTGCGCAGCGTCTCACCGGGGTACACGACGCCCGCGAAGCGCGCCTCGATCGCCCGGACCCGCTCGGCGCGGCCGTCGAGCACAGCGTCGACGATCGCCCGGCAGGCGATGCCGTACGTGCAGAGCCCGTGCAGGATCGGCCGCGGGAATCCGGCGGCCTCGGCGACCGCGGGATCGGCGTGCAGCGGGTTTCGGTCGCCCAGCAGGCGGTACCACAGCGCCTGCTGCGGCAACGTCGGGGTGACGATCGTGTGGTCGGGCGCGCGCTGCGGCGGATCCGGCGGGCCGGCCGGGCCGCGGTGGCCGCCGAAGCCGCCCTCGCCGCGGGCGAACATCCGCATGCTGGAGGTCCACAGTGCGACACCGTCGATGCCGGTCGCCTCGGTGTCGACGACGATCACCGCCGCCGATCCCTTGTCATAGAGGTCCGCGACCCTGGTGCGGACCGCGGCCTTGCCGTCGCGCGGGATCGGGTTGTGCAGCTCGACCCGCTGGCTGCCGTGCAGGATCTTGCGCAGGTCGACCTCGACGCCGGGGTACGCCACCCGCGGCGGCCGGGTCGCCCGCAGCATCGGCGCGACGACGGCGAACGTCGGCACGACGACGGAGCCGGACTCGGTCGCGTAGCGCAGCTCGGCCGGGTCGACCGGGTCGGCGCCGGCGCCGAGCGCCAGGTGGTAGAGCAGCACGTCGGACGCGTCCCACCCGATCTCCTCGACCGTCGGGGGCGCCGCCAGGGCTACGCCGGGATCGATCGGCATCCGGTTCTCCTTCTCGTTGGCTTACTGTTCGGCCGGGCGCGCGGCGGCCAGCTCGGCGTTGGTGTCGTCGCGGACCACGAAGCGGCGGACCTTGCCCGACGCCGTCATCGGCAGCGCGTCGACGAACCGCCAGACCTCCGGGAGCTTGAAGCGGGCCACCTTGTCCCGCAGGTATTCGGTGAGTTCCGGCCCGGTCACGGCGCTGCCGGGGGCGCGGACCACGACGCCGGCGACGCGTTCGCCGAGCCGCTCGTCGTCGATGCCGACCAGGACCGCCGAGGCGATCCCCGGGTGCGCGGCGAGGCACTCCTCCACCTCGGCGGGGTACACGTTCTCGCCGCCGCGGATGATGACGTCGCGGACCCGGCCCTGGAACGTGACGTTGCCGAACTCGTCCATCGACGCCAGGTCGCCGGTGCGCAGGTAGCCGTCGGCCGGCAGGACCTCGGCAGTCTGCTCGGGCATGCCCCAGTACCCGCGCATCACGTACGGCGAGCGGGTCCGGATCTCGCCGACGGACCCGATCGGCACGGCCTCGCCGGTGGCCGGATCGACGATGCGGACCTCGACGTCGGCGACGGGCCGCCCGACGGTGCCCGCGATCGTCGCCGCGTCGTCGTCGATCTCGGTCGAGGTGATGGCCGGGCACTCGGACTGCGCGTAGGTGTTGATGACCGGCGCGCCGAGCGTCCGGCGGATCCGCTCGACCAGGTGCTGGGTCACCGTGGCCCCGCCGACCGCGACCGAGCGCAGGCCGGCCGTAGCAGCCCGGGCGCCGAGGTGGTCGAGGGCGTCGATCACCATCGTCGGGACGCCGCCGATCCGGTTGACCACGCCGTGGTCGAGCAGTCGCATCGTCTCGGCCGGCACGTACTTCTCGACGACGACGAACGCGCCGGCGTCGACGAGGCCACCGAGGACGACGAAGCAGGAGCCACCGATGTGGTGGTACGGCACGGGATTGAGCCAGGTGTCGGCCGGGCCGATGACGTCGCGGCGGTTGCGTTCGCGGGCGGCGTTGAGCACGGCCTGGTGGGTGAGGACGGCGCCCTTGGAGCGGCCGGTGGTGCCGGAGGTGAACTGGATGAGGAACGGGTCGCCGGTGGCGACGTCGGGCAGTTCGCCGGGCTCGGCGCCGGCCGCCCAGTCGCGCACGCCGGCGAGGTCGAGGACGATGCCGTCGCCGCACACGCCGGCCGCCCGGGGCACCAGGCTGTCGCCGGTCGGGCCGGTCCCGGCGAACACCAGCACCGGTGTGGTCAGCCGGTTGGCGTGGTCGACCTCGGCGTCGGTCCAGGCCGTGTTGAACGGGGTGAGGATCAGCCCGGCCATCGCGCAGCCGTACTCGAGCACGACCCACTCGACGCTGTTGCGCGACCAGACGGCCACCCGCTCGCCCGGCGCGGCCCGGCCGGCCAGCGCCCGGGCGACCGGGCCGGCCGCGGCGGCGAGCTCGGCGTAGGTGAGTTTGGCCAGGCCGCCGTGCTCGGGCCACCAGAGTGCCGGACGGTCGCCGTACCGGTCGGCCTGCCGGGCCAGCAGCCCCGGCACCGAGTCGGTCAGCAGCTCGTCACCGCCCTGGGCGGTCCACTCCGACCGCGGCCCGATCCGCCGCCCTGACCCGATCGTGGTTCCTGTCGACATGGCCTGCTCCACGGTGAGCGCCGTTACCAACCGGCTGGTTGATAATTCCTGCATCGTCGCCCAACCGGTCCCGGTTGCGCAACGCCTTCGCGTGCTCGTCCGGCGGTCAGCCCGGCGGGAGCTGCACCGCCTGCGCCGGCACGGTCCACGACGTGGTGTCCAGAATGTCCGGCAGATGCGCGGCGATGTCCTCCACGGTCGCATCGGGGTTTTCGTACCCGGCCGTCTCGATGATCAGGTTCCGGGCGTATCGTCCCGCGGCGGCGAACAGGATCTCGCCGGTCAGGCTGCACGACTCGTGGCAGAGGTAGGCGACCATCGGCGCGACGCGGTCCGGCGACATCCGCTCGTGCAGGTGCTCGGGCAGCATCGCGGACGTCATGGCCGTCGCGGCGCCCGGGGAGATGAGGTTGACCCGGATGCCGTGCCGGGCGCCCTCGACGGCGAGGGTGCGCCCGAGCCCGACCAGCCCGGCCTTGGCCGCGGAGTAGTTGGCCTGGCCCAGGTTGCCCCACAGCCCGGCGACCGACGTGGTCATGACGACCCGGCCGTACCGGCGTTCCCGCAGCACCTGCCACGCCGCGCGGGTCAGGCCGATGGTGCCGTGCAGGTGGACGTCCAGAACGTCCTTGATCTCCTGGTCCGACATCTTGCCGAACGAGCGGTCCCGGACGATCCCGGCGTTGTTGACGACGATGTCGACCCGGCCGAAGGCCTGCATCGCGGTGTCCACGACCGCCGGCCCGGCCGACGGTTCGGCGATGGACCCGTCGTGGGCGACCGCCGAACCGCCCAGCTCGGCGATCTCCGCGGCGACGGAGGCGGCCGGGGTACTGCCGGTGTCGTCCTTGCGGTCGATGTCGTTGACGACCACGTGCGCGCCGCGGGACGCCAGCAGCAGCGCGTAGGCCCGCCCGAGTCCGCCTCCCGCGCCGGTGACGATCGCCACCCGGTCGTCGAAGCGCAGCTGATGCAACGACTGATTGGTCAAGACGCTCTCCCTCGCGCAATCGTGTGTGGAATCGGTTCAGCCTCGGCGGCTGCGGGGCAGCCCCAGCCGGCGTTCGGCGATGACGCCGCGCAGGACCTCGCTGGTACCGCCGTAGAGCGTCGAGATCTGGGCTTCGCGGTACAGGTGCTGCAGTTCGGCCGCGGGTTCGCCCGGCCCGGCCGCGAGCCCGTCGGGTCCGGCCGCGTCCAGCAGCGCGCCCGCCCCGGCCAGCAGTGCCTCGGTGCCGTACACCTTGGCCATCGCGCCCTCCACGGCGCCGGCCTGGGCCGAGGAGCGCAGCCAGGTGGCCTGCGAGCCGAGCAGGCGGGCGACCTCGGTGGCGGCGGCGACCCGCCCCAGCCTCCGCAGCAGCCGGGCGTCGCCGGTGCGCCGCGCCGCGTGCGCCCACGTGACCGTCGCATGCACCAGGCGGCGCAGTTGGGCGGCGAACTCGCCGCCGCGTTCGAACGCGAGGGCCAGGCTGACGATCGGCCAGCCCTGACCGACATCGCCGATGCGGGCGTCGTCGCCGACCTGCACGCCGGAGTAGAAGGTGAGGTTCGTGCGTTCGCCGCTCAGCGTGTGCACGGGCGTCAGGGAGAAGCCTTCCGCCGACGTCGGCACCAGGAACATGGTCAAACCGGCGTGCTTGGGCGCCTGCGGATCGGTGCGCGCCAGCAGGAAGACGTAGTCGGCCTCGTGGGCATGGGTGGTGAAGTTCTTCTGCCCGTCGATGCGCCAGCCGTCGCCGTCGCGCACGGCGCGGGTGCGCGCCGAGGCGAGGTCGGATCCGGCGTCGGGCTCGGTGTAGCCGAGGCTCAACAGCAGCCGGCCTTCCCGCACCGGACCGAGGATCCGTTCCCTCTGCTCGGGCGTGCCGACCCGGCGGACGGTCTCGGCGATGATGAGCGTCACCGCCATGCCCTCGACGGGTGCGCCGGCCGCGGCCAGCTCCTCGTAGAGGATGTCGAGGTCCGCCCGGTCGCGGCCCTGCCCGCCGTCCGCGACCGGCCACCCCGCGCCGATCCAGCCCTGCCGGGCGACCGCGCGGTGGAACTCCCAGTCGTGGTAGGTGCCGGATGCGGCCACCCGGGCGCGGACCGCGTCGGTCAGGTGCTCGCGCAGGAACGCCTGCACCTCGGCGCGGAATGTCTCGGCCCGCTCGTCCAGCGCGAAGTCCATCAGTGTGCTCCCCCGGCCATCGTCGCTGCCCCGATCTCTTCCCAGAGCAGATCCGGGTCGCCGGCGCTCAGGCGGGTCGCCTTGGCCCGGCGCAGGTACAGCTGCGCGTCGTACTCCAGCGTGAACCCGTATCCGCCGTGCACGTGCAGGCACAGTTCGGCGGCGCGGACGGCGGTCTCGGCGGCGTGCGCGAACGCGACCGCCGCCGCGCCGACCCACGACTCCAGCCCGTGGTCGTGACGCCAGGCGGCTTCCCGCGCGACGAGCCGGGCGCCGTCGGCGGCCATCGCGACGTCGGCGAGGGGTTGCTGGAGCGCCTGGAACGAGCCGATGGGGGCGCCGAACTGGTGGCGCTCGGTCGCGTACCGCACGGCGATGTCGAGCGCCTCGGCGGCCAGCCCGGTGCATGCGGCGGCGGTGCCGAGCCGCCAGCGGTCGCGGGCCCGGCGCCACAGGTCGTGGGCCTGCACCCCGGCGGCGAGGACGTGCCGGTCGAGGCCGGTCCCCCGCAGTGGGCGGTCGGCGACGGCCTGGAACCCGAGATCGCGACCGGCCGCGACGCCGGGACCGCTGGGGCCGACGGAGTCGTTCTCCGGGCCTAGGCCCGTGCGCCCGCCCGGGCCGCCGCCGTGGTCGCCGGGGGCGCTCGGGCCGTACACGAGGACGAGTTCGTCGCCCTCGAGGGCGATGACGCCTTCGGCCACCGAACCGGCCGGGACCCGGCGGGCGACGCCCTGCTCGGCCGGGCGCGGCGCGAAGACGGTGATCCGTTCGCCGCTGACGGCCTCGGCGACGAGGTCGGCCGGGGCGCCGGCGTCGGCGAGCAGCCGGGCGGCGACCGCGGCCTCGATCAGGGGAACGCAGGCGAGCCGGCGTCCGGCCGCCTCGGCGATCAGCGCCAGCTCCACGAAGCCGCCGCCGCTGCCACCCGCGGTGGCCGGGACGGCGATGCCGATCGCGTCCATGCCGGCAAGCGTCTTCCACAGCGCGGGATCGAACCCCGCGGCTTGCGCGGCGCGGACGCGCTCGCTCGACGAGTCCCGGGCGAAGACGCGCGCGAATGCCTCGGCGACGTCACGCTCGTCGGGCGTCAGCTCCAGGTCCATCGGTCCTCCTTCGGGGACTCCGTTATAACCAACTAGCCGGTTGGTTGGCAAGCCAGCGCAGCTGTTTACCGTCCCGGAACGAAACCGACCCACCGGCCGGTTAAACTCGGATCAGCCCGGAGTGCAAAGGGTTGACACAACACAGTCGGAGGTCACGAGTGCGGACACGAGTGCGGCATGCCTAGGCCGTCCCGCCGGGATGAGGTCCGCGCGACAGCGGCCCGGATATTCCGCGAGCAGGGCTACCTCGCCGCGACGATGGACCTGATCGCCGACGAGGTCGGGCTCAACAAGGGCACCCTGTACCACTACTACCCGGCCAAGAGCGCGATCCTCAACGAGCTGCTCTCCGAACAGGTCGACGCGACGCTGGAGCTGCTCGCCCGGGTGCCGCTGACCGGCAGCGGGCTGGACCGGATGCGGTTCTTCGTCCGGGAGCAGGTCGCCCTGGTGGCGACCAAACACGACGAGCTCGTCGTCTTCTTCCAGGAGGTGCCGTGGATCGACCAGCGGCTGCCCGAGGAGCAGGCCCGGTCGATCCGCCAGCGGATCTACCGCTACGAGGAGTTCGTGAAGTCGCTGCTGGCGGAGGGCACCCGCACCGGGGAGTTCCGGCCCCTCTCCCCTTCGACGATCCTCTACTCCATCATCGGGCTGCTGGCCTACCTGCCGAACTGGTACCGCCGCCCGGCGAACGCCAGCACCGACGCCCGGCTCATCGACGAGGTGACCGAGTTCGTCATCAGCGGCATCCGCGCCGTCGAGCCGCCCGCCGCCACGAGCGCGGCGCCGGCCGGTTCCGGCAAAGTCACCGCTACCACCGCCGCGGCCACCCCGAAAGCCCCGCGCCGCCAGCGCGTCAAGGGCTGAGCCGCCCCTGACGCCGCTTGACGCACGCCGGACGGCGCCCATAGTTTAACCAACCATATGGTTGGTTGATTATATGGTCGCCGGCCAGCGTCGTCGAGGCAAGGGGGCAGGACGTGCGGGATGCCGTGATCGTCGAGGCAGTGCGGACACCGGTGGGCCGGCGCAACGGTGGCCTTTCCGGAGTACATCCGGTCGATCTCTCGGCCCATGTGCTCCAGGCGTTGATCGAGCGCAGCGGGATCGACCCCGCGCTCGTGGACGACGTCGTCTGGGGCTGCGTCGACCAGGTCAGCGAGCAGGCGTTCGACATCGCCCGCACCGCCGTGCTGGCGGCCGGCTGGCCGGACACGGTGACCGGTGTGACGATCGACCGCCAATGCGGCTCCAGCCAGCAGTCGGTGCACTTCGCGGCGGCCGGGCTGATCGCCGGGCACTACGACGTCGTGGTCGCCGGCGGTGTGGAGTCGATGTCACGGGTACCGATGGGCAGCGCCTCCGGCGACGCCGACCCGAACGGCTCGCGCTTCGCCGCGCGCTACGGCGGGGTCGCCCCGAACCAGGGCGTCGGCGCCGAGATGATCGCCGAGCGGTGGGGGTTCTCCCGCACCCGCTGCGACGAGTTCGCGCTCGCCAGTCACGAGCGCGCGGCCGCGGCACAGGACGAGGGGCGCTTCGACGCGCAGATCGCGCCGGTCGCACTTCCCGACGGCACTGTCGTCGCCCGCGACGAGGGCATCCGCCGCGGCGGCACCGTCGAGGGGCTGGCTCAGCTGCGCACCGCGTTCCGGCCCGACGGTGTCATCACCGCCGGCAACTCGTCGCAGATCTCCGACGGCTCGGCCGCGCTGCTGCTGACCACCAGCGAGCGAGCGCGCGAGCTCGGACTGACGCCGATCGCCCGGGTACACACGGCGGTGCTGGCCGGCAGCGATCCGGTCATCATGCTGACCGCGCCGATCCCGGCCACCCGAAAGGCGCTGGAGCGCTCCGGGCTGCGGCCGCAGGACATCGGCGCGTTCGAGGTCAACGAGGCGTTCGCGCCGGTGCCCCTGGCGTGGCTGGCCGACATCGGGGCCGACGCCAACGCCCTCAACCCCAATGGCGGCGCGATCGCGCTCGGGCACCCGCTCGGCGGCTCCGGCGCGCGCCTGATGACGACGCTGGTGCACCACATGCGCGAGCACGGCATCCGGTACGGGCTGCAGACGATGTGCGAGGGCGGCGGGCAGGCCAACGCCACCATCCTCGAGCTGCTGTGACGCCCTCGCCCGAGTCGGCGCACGACCGGGTACCGCTCGCGCCGTTCTGGCAGCAGTGGAGCGACCGCGCGGCGGCTCGCGCCCCGACCGGCTGGACGGGACTGATCGACGAGCTGCGCGATCTGCAGGACGCGGCCGCCGCGAGCGCGCCGCCGGCGGAGGCGGTGGCGCGGGTCAGCGCGCTGCTGGCCGATGCCCGCCGACTGCTTGCCGCGCACACTGTCGCCGACGACGAGCAGCTCTACGGCAAGCTCCTGCGCCTGCCGGGCCGCGGGCAGACGCTCAGCCCGCCGCTGCGGCTGGTCTCCTGGACGGCCACCGAGATTGTCGGTGAGGTCGTCTTCGGGCGGTTCCACTCCGGCAGCAACGACGCCGTCCACGGCGGCGCGGTTGCCCTGGTCTTCGACGAGGCGCTCGGCCGGCTGTCCGACCTCGACGACCGGCCACCGTCGCGGACCGTCTCGCTGCGGGTGGAGTTCCGCAGCCTGACGCCGATCGGGCGGCCGCTGACGGTCCGCGCACGGCTGCTCGGACAGGACGGCCGCAAGCGGCGGCTGACCGGGCTTCTGCACGACGGCGATCGGCTGTGCGCCGAGGCCGACGGCCTGTTCCTGGCCCTCCGGCCGGGCCAGCGCTGAGCCCCGCGCCGGTTGACGAACCACAGCGCGGGTGGTTTTATACCAACCAGATGGTTGGTTATCCTTCAGTGAATGGGAGAACGACATGAAGGACTGGCCCTACACGGTGTTCCCGACGGGCTGGTACCAGGTCGGGTACTCCTCCGAGTTGCAGCCCGGGGATGTTCGGCCCGCGAAGTACTTCGACCAGCATCTCGTGATGTTCCGCACCGAGAACGGCGAGGTGTCCCTGCTCGACGCGTACTGCCAGCACCTCGGCGCGCACCTCGGCTACGGCGGCACGGTCAAGGGCGAGTGCATCGAATGCCCGTTCCACGGCTGGCTGTGGCAGGCCGACGGCGAGCTCGCCGAGATCCCGTACGCGCCCGGTGAGCGCCGGCGGGTGAAGATCGCACGGTGGGTCACCCGCGAGGTCAACGGCCTGATCCTGGTCTGGTACGACGCTTTCGGCCGCGAGCCGTTCTGGGAGTGGCCGGGGATCCCCGAGTTCGCCGACGTCGAGCACAACTACCCGATCGTCCACGACCACGTCGGCATCCGGAAGATCATCCCGCAGTCTCCGGTGGAGAACACCCCCGACTACTACCACTTCATGTGGGTGCACGGCGCCGGCCAGCCGGGCAAACCGTTGCTGTGGAAGGAAGACCAGCACTACCTGCACACCCGGGTCGGCTTCTGGTACGGCCACGGCAAGAAGGCGACCTGGATGACGCCGAACGGACCGGTCTTCGGCGAGATCGAAACCGAGGCGTGGGGGCTGGGCCTGTCCAACGCGCGCTTCGTGCTCGACAGCTTCATCACCAACCAGCTCACGGCCGCCACCCCGGTCGACACGGAGCACTCCCAGCTGTTCGAGACCATCACCGTCAACCGTCAGCCGGACGGCGGGGCCGAGCCTACCGGCCGCGCGGCGCGGATGATCGAGTTCCAGAAGGGCCAGATCCGGCGCGACTTCGCGATCTGGGAGAACCAGCGCTACGTGGAGCACCCTCCGTTCGCCGGCGGCGAGGAGGAGCACTACGCGCGGTTCCGCCGGTGGTCGCGCCAGTTCTACTCCGACAAGCCCTACAACGCGAGCACCGAGGTCGCCGCCGCGAGCTGAGCGGCGCCCACGAAGAACGGCCAGGCCCGGATGGGCCTGGCCGTTCTTGTGTCTCGATCTGGGGCCAGGCGATGTTCTGGGTCAGTACGGATCGGGCAGGTCGTCGACGGGCGCCGACGGCTCGCTGGGTGCGTCCTTGCGGGTCGTGTGCTCGACGAGCCCCAGGCCCGTCATGCCGGACCGGACGAAGACGAACGGGGCGGCGCTCCACCACACCCAGCCGGTGCCGTCCGGGGCCGGCTCGACGAACGTAAGGTGGTGCGGCGTGTCGCGGATCTCGCCGGTCACCAGCCGGGGCGTGCGGCCACCCAGGACACAGCTCAGGCGGTGCACCGCAACCCCGTCCCGACCCCGCACCGCGAACTGCTCCACGGGCACCCGGCGGACCTCGGCATTGACCATGGCGGCGCCGGCGGTGCCGGCGTTGTGCCGCACGGCGAACATCGCCGAGCGGTCCTGGAAGACGGCCCGCGCCCGCTGCACCACGGGATCCGCCGGCGCCGAACTCAGCCAGCCGGTCCCCTCGACGCGGGAGATCACGCTGCCGACGGCGATCGATCCGGTGGCGTGCACGACGGCGACCCGCTCCGGCCGGTCGCCGGCCAGCGCCAGGTCGACGGCGGCCGGCTCCAGCGCCACGGCGATGCTCAGCGGTACCTGCCGCGCGGCGACCGGCTCGCCCGCCACGATGCGGGCCGGCGCGGTGAACAGCGCGGCCATCGCCGACACCCGCACCGCGTCCGGGCGCATCTGGGCACCACTGGCCCAGAACGTCTCGCCAGTCGGCAGGAACACCAGCACCCGCGCCGCCGCTCCCCCACCGCTCACGCAGACCACGGCGCCGGTGTCGGCGCACATGAACACCAGCTCACTGCCGGTCACAATGACTCACCCCCGTCAATTCCAACGGTCTCACCCGTGACGAACCCGGAGTCCTCACCGCACAGGTGGGCCACCAGCGCCGCGAACTCGCCGGCCTCGCCGGCGCGGCGGGCCGGCACCCGGCGCAGCAGGTGTTGCCGGGCCGCCTCGTTCTCGAACTGCGCCCGGGTCATCGCGGTCCGGAAATGTCCGGCGGCCACGGCGTTGACGGTGATCCCGTACGGTGCCCATTCACGCGCCAGTGACCGGGTCAGCTGGACCAGGGCGCCCTTCGCTGTGTCATACACGCTGCAGTACGCCATGCTGCGCCGGACCACGTTGGACACCACGTTGACGACCCGGCCGTAGCCGCGGGCCAGGAGGTCGGGGCCGAACGCGCGCAGCATCCGCACGGCGCCCCCGACGTGGACCGCCATGACGGCGTCCCACTCGTCGTCGCTCACCGGCCGATCGAACCCCGGATAGGCGTGTTCCTTGCCCGGCAGTGGGACGAACGGCCGGTACAGCAGCGTCCCGGCGTTGTTGACGACGATGTCGACCCGGCCGAAGCGGTCCAGGACTGCCTCCCGGGCCCGGTCGACGTCCGCCGTGGACGTGACGTCCACGGGCAGGCTCAGCGCCTGAACGCCGGCGGCCCGCAGCTCGCCGGCGACCGCGTCGATCTCACCGGCCGAACGGGCCAGGACCGCGACGTCGGCGCCCTCGGCGGCCAGGCGCAGTGCGGCGGCGCGACCCAGGCCGCGGCCTCCCCCGGTGACGACCGCGACGCGTCCGCGCGCGATCACCGCGGTGCCGCATCGAGGCGCGGGCCGACCGTCCGGCCGGTCACCACAGGCTGCCCTCCCGCCGCACGACCAGCGCGTGGTGGATCTCGCGGAGCCGGTTGGCGCGCTTGCCGCCGCGCAGCTGCATCGCCTTGGCTCGCAGGAAGTGGTGGTGTAGGACGTGCTCGGTGGTGGTGCCGACGCCGCCGTGGATCTGGGCCGCGGTGAGGACGATCTCGACGTAGGACCGGCCGGCGGCGAACAGCGCCACCGCGGCGATCGCGGACTCCTCGGCGCCGGGCTGGGCCCGCGTCAGGGCCTCGTTGCAGGCCAGCCGGGCCGCGTCCAGCGCGATCAGCATTCTCCCCAGATGATGGCGTACCGCCTGGAAGCCGCCGATCGGCTGGCCGAACTGCACCCGCTCGGTGGCGTACCGCACCGTGCGCTCCAGCACCGCCTCGCACCCGCCGACCATCGCACTGGCCCGCAGCAGGTTCGCCCGGGCGAGTGCATAGCGAGCCGTGCCGGCGTCGATGCCATCGAGGGCCACGTCGGCCGCCGCGAGGGTAAGGCCGTCGAGGTCGACCCGGGCGACGCGCTCGTTGTCGATGCTGGGCACCGCCTCGGCCCGCGCGCGCAGGTCGGCGCCGGGCAGCAGTGCGCACAGCCAAGTGTCGCCGCCGGCCGGCGGCCGATCGTCGCCGCCCGCCACCGGCAGCAGGAGCACGACGTCGTCGCTGTGCTCCAGCCACTCGACCGTGACGGCGGGGCCGGCGAGCCGGTACGCACCGTCGCCGGTCGCCTCGGCGCGCAGCGGACTGTCGGCGGGCGCCACGAGGGCGGCGGACGATCCGGCGGCGATCCGGGCGAGGAGGTCGTCGAAGACGCCGCGGCCGAGGGTGCCGAGCACGGTGCCCGCGCGCATCGTCGACAGCAACGGCGAAGCGATGGCCGCCCGCCCGGCTTCGCGCGCGACGACGCCGGCCTCCGCCAGCGTGCCGCCGGCCCCGCCGACCCGTTCGGGCAGGTTGATGCCGGTCCAGCCGAGCTCGCACATCTGTTGCCAGCGCCGGGTCTCGTAGCCGTCGGGCGACGCCTGCTGGGCGTTGAGGTAGGCGTTGTCGACGAAGTCGGCGAAGTAGGCGCGAGCCGTCTTGGCCAGCATCGCCTCGTCGTCGGTCAGATCTGTGTCGATCATCGTGGCATCCCCAGACCGCGCGTCGCGATAATGTCCAGCTGGATCTCGTTGGTGCCGCCGCCGAACCGCCACACCGGCGACGAGCGCAGGCCGTGCTCCAGGTGTCCGTGCGCCGGGGCGTGCGGCGAGCCGGTGGCGATCGTGCCGTCCTCGCCGATCAGGTCCAGCCCGGTGTCGCAGATGCGTTGCCGCAGCTCGCCCCACCAGATCTTGTTCACCGAAGCCTCGGCGTGCGGGACCCGGCCCTCGGCGAGCATCCGGGCCCCCCGCTGGGCGAACAGCCGGCAGATCTCCACGTCCACCGCGTGCTCGCCGACGACCGCCTGCAGCTCGTGCGCCTCGGCGCTGTCGCCCTCCAGCAGGCCCGCCGCGGCGGCCCAGTCGGTCAGCTGACGCAGCTCCCAGCGCGGCTCGTTGTGGTAGAACATCCGCTCGAAGTTCAGCGCGGTCACGAGCGCCGACCAGCCGTCGTTCTCGGCGCCGATGCGCGAGCTGACCGGGATCCGGACGTTGTCGAGGAAGACCGCGTTGGTCCGCTCGCCGCCCTGGGTGATGATCGGCGTGATCGTGATGCCGGGCGTGTCCATCGGGGTGATGAAGATGCTCACCCCCCGATGGCGGTCCTCCGGCGCGCCCGTGCGGACGGCGAGCCAGAAATGAGTCGCCACCGAGGCGCCGGTGGTCCAGATCTTCTGCCCGTTGACGACGTACTCGTCGCCGTCGCGCACGGCCCGGGTGCGCAGCGACGCGAGGTCGCTGCCGGCGTCCGGTTCGCTGTAGCCGATGGCGAACTCCAGCTCGCCGGCCCGGATCCGCGGCAGGAACTCGGCCTTCTGCTCGTCGGTGCCCACGATCATGAGCGTCGGCCCGATGGCGTTGAGCGTCAGCAGCCCGTTGGGCAGGCGGCGGCTGTAGAGCTCCTCGGCCAGCAGCCAGCTCTCGATCGCGGTACGGCCCTGCCCGCCGTACTCCCGGGGCCACGACACGCCGAGCCAGCCGTCGGCGCCGAGCCGGCGCAGGAACCGCCGCCCGTGCTCGCGCGGCTGCATCGGGTCCTCGATGTTCTCGATCCGGGTCGCCTCTACGAGCTGCGGATCCAGACCGTCGAGATACGTCCGCAGCTCGGTCAGGAACGTCAACTGCTCATCGCCCAAAACGGTCTTCACGAACCGACAGTATGCGGGCCGCGAGTCGTAGTCAACCGGTTGGTGGGGAAACCCGGAAGCCCGCGTCAGCCACGGCGACGCTGGACGCGCTGCGCCAGGCGGTCCATCGCGGCGCGGGTCTCCGGGTGGTCGAAGAGCGTGACCTGGGCGGTGTACTCCGCACGCAGCTGCGCCTCGAGTTCGGCCGCGGCGGACCGGCGCAGCAGGCGCTTGGTCAGCCGGGCGCCGAGCGGCGGACCGGACGCGATCCGCCCGGCCAGCTCCATTGCCCGCTCCAGCAGTTCCTCGTCCGGGACCACGCCGGACACGAGCTGGAGCTCGCGCGCCTCAGCGGCGTCGACCAGCCGGCCGGTCAGCATCAGCTCGGCCGCGGCGGCGAAGCCGGCCACGCGCGGCAGCAGGTGGCTGATGCCGAGCTCCGGCGCGAGGCCGGCGGCCGCGAAGCCGGTGCCCAGCCGCGCGGTCGACGCGGCCAGCCGGATGTCGTGCAGCAACGCGATGCCGAACCCGCCGCCGACCGCCGCGCCGTTCACCGCGGCGATCGTCGGCTTCTCCAGCGCCCACATCCGCAGCGCCCAGCGGCCGGCATTGCCCAGTTCCTCGGCCGGCACGTCGGCCGGTGACCGCGCCGGCAGGCCCTTCTCGCCGCCGATGAGGTCGCTGACCAGCAGCTCCCGGGCCGGTAGATGCCGGACCCGGTCGAAGTCCGCCACGTCGGCGCCGACGCAGAAGGCGGCGCCGACGCCGATCGTGACGACGACCCGGACGGTGTCGTCGCGGCCGGCCTCCTCGAACGCGGCGGCAAGGTCGCGCAGCATGGTGCCGCCGATGGCGTTGTGCCGCTGCGGCCGGTTCAGCCGCACGAGCAGGACCCCGTCGTGCCGTTCGGCCAGCACATCGCCGCCGGTCACTGAGCGGCCGCCGTGGTCGGGCGGCCGGTGCGGCGGGCGACGAGGCCCTGGCTCGGCAGGTCCCACGCGCCCGGCGGCACCCCTTCGTCCCGCAGCACGTGCTTCATCACCCGGCCCAGCGCGTTGGTGGGCAACCCGGCGCGGAGGTCGACGTAGCGCGGGACGGCGAAGTACGGCACCCGCTCCTCGACGAACGCGAAGAACTCCGCCGCGGTCAGCGACGCGCCGGCACTCAGTACGACGCACGCCTTGATGTCCTCGTCGCCGAGCTTCGACGGCAGGCCGCACACCGCGACGTCGGCGACCGCCGGATGCTGGCGGATCACGTTCTCCAGCGCCAGCGACGAGATGTTCTCGCCGCGCCGGCGCAGCACGTCCTTCTTGCGGTCGACGAACGTGATGATGCCGTCGGCGTCCATCCGGCCGAAGTCGCCGGTGTGGTGCCACAGGTCCTTCCACGCCTCGACGGTGCTCTCCGGCTTGTTCCAGTACCCGCTGTACATCGCGTTGGGCACCGTCGGGCGCACGACGATCTCGCCGGACTCGCCCGTCGGCACCTCGTTGCCGTCGTCGTCGACGATGCTGGCCTCCAGCAGCGGCGAGACCTGGCCGGACGACGAGCGCTTGCGGACGCCGTAGGGGTCGCTGTTGGTCACCGGCACGCACTCGGTCTGCCCGTAACCCTCGGACATGACCGGGGTGGCGAACCGCGTCTCGAACTCCCGCTGGCGCTCCTCGGGCAGCGGTACCCAGGAGGCCAGCCGGAACGGGTGAGCGCCGTCGTCCGCCGCGGGCGGCTGCTCCAGGATCATGCTGGCCATGACACCGACACCGACGAGCATCGTGGCGTCCATCTCCGCGGCCTCCCGCATGAAGCTCGACGCGTGAAACTCCGGCGCGATGCCGATCGACGCGCCGTTGACCAGCGCGCTCATGAACGCCACCATCTGGCCGCTGGTGTGGAACATCGGGAAGCCGGTGTACATCCGGTCGCCGGGCACGACCCAGTTGCGCAGCCCGTACGCCCGGCCGACCGCGACGAAGTAGCCGGTGCTGAGCATGCAGCCCTTCGCCGCCGCCGTCGTGCCCGAGGTGTACATGATGGTGAACAGGTCCGCCGGGCGCGCCGACGGCTCGAACGTCGAGCGCTCGGTCAGCAGGTCCGAATAGGCAACACCGCCCGGTTCGACGGCGTCGACGTACACGCGCTCGACGACGTCCGTGCGGTCGAGCAGCGGGCCGGCCGCCGCATAGCCGGGGCCGTCGGCGACGAAGACCTTCGCGCCGCAGTCGATCAGCTGGTACTCCAGGAAGTCGCCTTTGAGGAAGTAGTTCAGCGGAACCTGCACGGCGCCCAGCTTGGCCACGGCCAGCAGCAGTTCCACGGTCTCGATGCGGTTGGGCAACAGCGTGGCGATGTGGTCGCCGCACCGCACGCCGAGCCGGGCCAGACCGGTGGCCAACCGGTCGGTGCGTTCGTCAAGCTCGGCGAAGGTGAGCCAGCCGCCGCCGCAGGCGACGAACGGCCGGTCGGGTTCGGCGGCCAGCCGCTCGCGGAAGACACCGTCAACAGTGGTCGCGGTCGTGCTCGGGCTCGTCACGGTGCTTCCTTCCTCGGCGCCGCCGTCATGCGATGTCGCCCGCGGCGCGCAGCTTCTCGATGTCCTCGGCGGCGAAGCCCCATTCGGCCAGAACCTCGCCGGTGTGCTGGCCGGGCGTGGGCACAGGGCCGGCGATCCGGGCCGGGGTCCGGCCGAACCGCGGCGCCGGGGCCGGCTGGACCAGCCCGTTGTGGGCCACGAAGGTCTCGCGGACCGCGTTGTGCGGGTGCTCCGGCGCCTCCCACGGCGACAGCACCGGCGCGAAGCACGCCTCCGCCGCCTCCAGCGCGGCCGACCACTCGTCGCGGGTCCGCGTGCGGAACACCGCGGCGAACCGGGCCCGCAGCGCCGGCCAACCGTCCGGCCCGGGTTGCGTGCGGGGCAGGTCGTCGAGGCCGAGGGCATCGAGCAGGTTGCGGTAGAAGTGCGGTTCGAGCGCGCCGACCGCGATCCACTTGCCGTCGGCCGTCTCGTAGGTGTCGTAGTACGGCGCGCCGGTGTCGAGCATGTTCCGGCCGCGTTCCTCGCCCCACAGGCCCATCGCCCGCATGCCGTACAGGAAGCTGTTGAGCAGGGCCGCGCCGTCGACCATCGCGGCGTCCACGACCTGCCCGCGGCCGGACGACGCCCGCTCGGCCAGCGCCGCGCAGATGCCGACCGTCAGCAGCATGCCGCCGCCGCCGAAGTCGCCGACGTAGGTCAGCGGGGCCACCGGCGCCTCGCCGTCCCGGCCGATCGACCACAGGGCCCCCGACAACGCGAGGTAGTTGATGTCGTGCCCGGCGTACGGCGCGTAGGGGCCGGCCTGTCCCCAGCCGGTGATCCGGCCGTAGACCAGGCGCGGGTTGCGGGCCAGGCACACGTCCGGGCCGATCCCGAGCCGTTCGGTGACGCCGGGACGGAAGCCCTCGATGAGCACGTCGGCGCGCTCGACGAGGCGCAGCAGCGCGTCGATGCCCCCGGGCGTCTTCAGGTCGACGCCCACGGAACGGCGGCCGCGGGCGAGTACGTCGGGCGGCGGAGGGCCGGCCGCGGCCCGGACGGACGCGGTGCGCTCCACCCGGACGACGTCGGCGCCGTAGTCGCTGAGCAGCATGGCGCAGAACGGCCCCGGCCCCATGCCCTGCAGCTCGACGACCTTGATCCCAGCCAGAGGTCCGGTCATCGGCGGGCACTCCGCTCGATGACGAGGCCGAGCGCCTGGAAGTCCACGGTCTGCGGGGAGTTCCAATCGTCGCGCAGCCGGTGCTTGAGCACCCGGGCGACCGCGTTCTTCGGCAGCTCGCCGAGGAACTCCACGTACCGCGGCACCGCGTAGTAGGGCAGGTGCTGGCGGAAGTACTCGAACAGCTCCGCCGGGCCGAGCTCCGCGCCGGCGTTGAGCACGACGCACGCCTTGATCTCGTCCTCGCGTACCCCCGCGGGCACCGCGTGCACGGCGACCTCGGCGATCGCCGGGTGCTTGAGGATGGCCAGCTCGAGCTCGACCGACGAGACGTTCTCGCCCCGGCGCCGCAGTGCGTCCTTCTTGCGATCGACGAAGTACAGCGCGCCGTCGGTGTCGAAGAACCCGAGGTCGCCGGTGTGGTGCCACAGGTTCTTCCACGCCTCCAGGGTGGCCTGCTCCTTGCGCCAGTACCCGGCGTACATGGAGTACGGCTCCATCGGCCGCACCACGACCTCGCCGGTCGCCCCCTGCGGCAGCACCCGGTCGGCGTCGTCGACCACCCGCACGTCGAGCCACGGCAGCGCGCGCCCGGCGCTGGTGCGGTCGCCGTCGCCGGCCGACCGGCCGTCGCCCATCGTCGCGGGCAGCACCTCGGTCTGGCCGTACCCCTCGCCGATCGCCTGGATGCCGAAACGCTCCCGCAGCCGGCGACGGACCGGTGGGGCGAGCGGGATGAAGATGGCCCGCTCGATGCGGTGGTCGGTGTCGCCGGGCTGCTCCGGGGTGGCCAGCAGCGCGGCGGCCATCGCGCCGACGCCGAAGAACTGGGTGGCGCCGATGTCACGGGCCCGGCTGATGAGCGTCGAGGCACTGTAGACCGGGTCGAAGGCGACCCGGCAGCCGGCTACGACCGCGTCCATGAGGGCGCTGATCGCGAACCCGTGGTACAGCGGCAGCGGGCACAGCGACGTGTCGCCGGCGGTGAACCAGCCGTGCATCATGTGCGCCTTCGGCATGTGCAACAGGTAGCCATTGTTGATCATGCAGCCTTTGGGCATGCCGGTGGTCCCCGAGGTGTACAGCACACAGACCAGGTCGTCGGGCGCCGGGTCCGGCCACGCGCGGACCGGATCGGCGAAAAGGTCCTGGAACGCCAGCGCACCCGCGGCGGGCTCGTCGATCGCGACCAGCGTCGCGCCCGCCCGCTCCGGCGCGCCGAGCAGGTCGGCGAGCAGCGGCAGGGCCGCCCCGTCGGCGACGACCACCTTCGGGTCGGCGTCGCCGAGCTGGTACCGCAGGAACTCGCCCTTGAGGTAGACGTTGAGCGGCACCTGGATCGCACCGAGTGCGGCGCAGGCGAAGAACAGCTCGACCGCCTCGTCGCGGTTCGGCATCATCGACGCGACCCGGTCGCCCCGGCGCACGCCGAGCCGGTGCAGGCCCGCGGCGAGGCGCAGCGCCCGCTCGTGCACCGCACCGACGGTGCGCCAGTCCCCGCCGCACGCGGCGAGGTGGCGGTCCGGGTCGTCCTCGAGCCGAGCCGTCAGGTGCCCGAAGACCGTTGCCGGGTCGCCTGTGGACATGTTGCACCTCCTTGTTCATCGATTGGTTGGTAACGACAGGCCGAACATTCGTCCGGGGCATCCGTGCGCCGGGCAAGCCCCACGGTGGCGGTCAGGCCGGCGCCGCCTCGGTCCACCGGCGCGGGCTGCTCACCACCGAGCACGCCGCGCCGGCCGGCACCGCCTCCACGAGCAGCAGGCGCCCGGTGACGGGGTCCAGGTAGCTGCGCTCGACGACCGCGCCGCCCAGCGGCTGCTCCAGCACCGGGCAGCCGTCGGTCCACACGTCGGGCGCGTGGGCGAGCACCGCCCCGCTCGCCCGCGCGAACGCCGTGCCGCCACGCTGGTCGACGCCCGGGTAGATGGTCTGCGCCGGCCGTTCCCGGTCGCCCTCGTTCGCCGGCGCCGACCGGGGCCGGGACGGCGGACGCGCCGCGTCCAGGCGCTGCCGCAGCAGGGTCGCGCGGGTCCGGGCGGTGCGCTCGGCGTCGATCGCGCCGTCGACGATCGCAACGCCGTACACCGACAGCGCTTCGGCCTCGGTCAGCCGGGTCAGCCGGACGTCGCGGGCCACCGCGTCCGGGTCGCGATCGAACGGGTCGCCGTGCCCACCGGCCGAGCCGATCCGGAACTCGATGGACTCCCCCGCCGACACCACCACCGCACCGCTCTTGCCCGGCAGGGCGCGCTCCTCACCGGCGCCCGACCGCAGCACGAACTCGCTCACCGAGCCGGGCCGGCCCCCACCGGAGCCGTTCGGCGGCAGGTTCTCACGGACGGCGAGGAGCTGACCGACCACGGCGTCGACGCCGTACGGGCCGAACCGCATGTTGCAGCCCGATCCCCCGCGGAAACGGCCGGCGCCGAACGCCCCCGGACGGATCCGCTTGAAGTCGACCAGGACCGGGTACCACGCCTCGAGCATCTCGACGTCGATGGCCTCGAGGATCGGCTTGCGGGCCACGATGAAGTTGCACAGGTCCGTGCCGTCGCGGTCGTAGGCGGCCGCGGTGTCGGCCATCGCCCCGTCGAGCATCATCCACCCGTCGGGGTACCCCTGCGGCGTGGTGTAGGCCCAGGTCTGGATCGCCATCGCGCTGGGCGCCACCGGACCGGTCAGTAGCCGCGCCACGTCGCTGGACCCGGCGGCGACCGCCAGCATGATGCACTGGTGGGCCGCCATGCTCGCGGTCAGCGAGACGTCGATGTGCGCGGATGCGACCGGTGCCGGCGGATTGCTGTTGACGATCGAGTTGGCCGGGCAGTGCACCGTGACCGGGTTGAACATGCCCTGGCTGAGCGGGATGTCGTGGGTCAGCACGTCCGAGCCGTCGCCGACGATCTGCGCGGTGATGATGTGCGGCTTGGTGTTGAAGAAGTGGTTGGTCTGCCCGGGCGCGCCGGAGAAGTCGAAGTGCAGCGTGTCGCCGGCAACCGTCATCGTGCACGGGATCTCGTAGCGCTCGTCGTACCACTCGGTCCAGCCGGTGTAGCGGTATACGCCGTCGGCGAGCTGCGTGATGCGCCGGCGCATCTCGTGCTCGGCACGGCGGCGCAGTTCACCGATGCCGTCGAGCAGGTGCTCCCGGCCCGTGAGCCGCGCGATCCCGACCAGCTTGTCCCGCGCGACCTCGCACCCCGCCACCAGGCCGCGCAGGTCCATCTCGACCACGTCCGGCGTGCGGACGTTGGTGCGGATGATCTGCCAGACGTCGGTCTGCTCCTCGCCCTGCCGGAACAGCCGCACGGGCGGCAGGCGCAGCGCCTCCTGGTAGCAGTCGGTGGCGTCGGGCGACCACGACCCGAAGACCATGCCGCCCATGTCGAGCATGTGCCCGGAGTTGGCCACCCACGCCACCAGCTCGCCGTCGACGAACACCGGAAGCTGGACGACGACGTCCTGGGCGTGCAGGCCACCGCCGTTGTGCGGGTCGTTGCAGAAGAAGACGTCGCCGGGCGCCACCGAGTCGCCGTGCGTCGCCAGCGTCGCCCGCACCGCGTGGCCGCAGATGCCGAAGTGGTGGCTGATCGCGCCGCCGGCGACGATCAGGTCCCCGTTCGCCTCCAGCAGCGTGCAGGAGTAGTCGCGCGACTCGGAGATGATCGGGCTGATGGCGGTGCGCTCGATGGTGATGGCGCCCTCTTCGGCGACGGCCTGCAGGCGGGAGCGCAGGACCTGCAGTTCGATCGGGTCGAGGCCGGTGTTCGTCATGACAGCTCCATCTCCAGGGTGAGGAACTCGTCCAGGCGCGCACCGGCGCCCGGCGGGACCCAGCTCGTCGTGTCCGCGGCGTCGATCAGTGCGGGGCCGGTGATCTGCTGGCCGGGCCGAAGGTCCGCGCGGTCGTACACCGGCACCTTCACCGGCTCGGACGACCGGCCGAGATACACCGGCCGGCTGCCCAGGATGCGCGGCTCGCCGGTGGCGGGTGCCGTCGTCACCCGGGTCAGCCCGGCCCGGGCCGTCCGGCCGAGTCCGACCGCCCGCACGGTCACGAGCTCCACCGGAGCGCCGGCGACGATCGCGCCCTTGCCGTACCGCGCGGTGTAGTCGCCGAGGAACCGGTCACGCTGACGGAGCTGGGCCGCCTCGTCGAGCCCGTCGTCCCAGATGATCGGCAGCTCGAAGGTCTGGCGGTGGAACCGCAGGTCGGCGGCGAGCTCGACGGTGATGTCGCCGGGCGCCACGCCGTCGGCCGCGAGGTCGTCGCGGACGGCGCGGGTCAGCTCCTCGACGATGCCGCCGAGCAACCCCGGGTCGACCGGGAACAGCGCGCCGACCGAACGGCTGCGCTCGCGGCGCACCTGCGAGGCCGCGGCACCGAAGGCGGACAGCACCGACGCGAGATCGGGGACCAGGACCCGGCGGATGCCCAGATCCCGCGCCAGCGCGGCGCCGAACAGCGCACCGCACCCGCCCATGCTGAGCATCGCGAACGTCCGGGGGTCGACGCCGCGCTCGGCGAAGCGGGCGCGCAGGGCGCGCGCCATGCTGGCCAGTGCCACCTCCCAGATGCCCCAGGCCGCGTCGGTGCGATCCAGCCCGAGCTGTTCGCCGACGCGGGTGCAGGCGGCCCGGGCGGCCTCGGCGTCGAGCACCATCGTGCCGCCGAGGAAGTTGTCCGGGTCGATGTAGCCGAGCACGACCAGCGCGTCGGTCACCGTCGCCTCGGTGCCGCCGCGGCCGTAGCACGCCGGCCCCGGCTGCGCACCGGCCGAGCGCGGGCCGACCCGGAGGATCCCGAGGCTGTCGACCCAGGCGATCGAGCCGCCGCCGGCCCCGACCGAGTCGATGTCGACCATCGGCATGGCCGTCCAGATGCCCATCAGCTCGCCGTTGCTGCGGCGACCGGCCTCGCCGCCGGAGATGAAGGAGAGGTCGAACGACGTGCCGCCGACGTCACCGGTGACGGCGTCGGTGATGCCGGCCGAGCGGCAGACCTCCAGGGCGGCGACCACCCCGGCCGCCGGCCCCGACTCCGCCAGCAGCGCCGGCATCCGGCGTCCCTCGCCGACCGAGATCGATCCCGCGCCCGAGTGCACGAGTAGCGGAGGCCGGCGCAGGCCGAGCTTCTCGAGCTCGTCGGCGAGTTCGACCACGCCGTCGAGCGAGCCCGCTGTGTAGGCGTTGAGCAACGCGAACTGCGTGCGCTCGTACTCGCGGATGACGGGCAGCAGGTCCGCTCCCGACATGACGGGCACGCCGGGAAAGAGCTCCGCGAGCTGCGCCACGGCCGCGCGCTCGTTCGCGTCGTTGAGGAAGGACCACAGGAACGACACCGCCAGCGACCGGGCGCCCCGGTGCTCCACGAGCTCCCGGCCGGCCTCGCGCACGCGCTCGCGGTCGAGCTCGATCAGCATCGTGCCGTTCCGGTCCACCCGCTCGGCAACGCCGAGGATGCGCTCCCGGTCGACCAGCGCCACCGGCGGCAGCAACCAGCCGTCGCTCGGCACCCGCTTGCCGCGGGCGATCGGGACGAGGTCCTCGAAGCCGCGGGTCGTGATGAGCCCGACGTCCAGCCCGGTGCGGGCGGCGATCGTGTTCGTGACCGCGGTCGTGCCCAGCCCGAAGCGCGTGACCTTCGGCAGTAGCTCCTCCAGCGTCGTGCCGGCCCGCCCGGCGACGAGGCGGCAGGCGTCGAGCACGCCGCGGCCGAGCGCGCCCGGGGTCGTCGGCGCCTTGGCGCTCCAGACCTGGGACCCGGCGCTGAGCACCACGTCCGTGAAGGTGCCGCCGACGTCCACGCCGACGCACACCGATTCGTCTTCTGCAGCGATGCCCATGTGTCGCCCACCTCACATCGTCGGCCTGGAAGGTCTCCCACCGTAACGCCGCCGAAACGGGATATCAACCAACTGGTGGGTTGGTTTAAGCGCGGATCCGGATCACGGCATCCGGCTCGGGCCGCCCCCGGTCCAGGGCGGCCGGGGTCTCGTCGCCGAACGGCAGCACGCGGCCGGCGATCGGCGCGAGGGCCCCGCGGGCCAGTTCCCCGGCGATGGCCGACCACGCGCCGGCCAGGCGCCCGTCGTCGCCGCGCACCCAGTCCTCCCAGGCGGCGCCGACGACCTCGATGTTGTTCAGCAGCAGCCGGTTCACCCGGACCTCGCCGGGCGAGCCGCCGGCGAGCACGGCCCGGCCCTCGGCGGCCAGGCAGCGCAGCGCGTCGACGAACCCCTCGCCACCGGCGGCGTCCACGACCAGGTCCACGGCACCGGCCGAGCGCACCGCGTCGCGGAATCCGTCGACCGGCACCCATTCGACGCCGGCGTCCCCGGAAGGCTCACCGGCACCCACGAGCCGGTCGGCGCCCACCGCCCGCGCGACCCGCAGCGCGGCGGAACAGAAGCCGCCGACGCCCCGGACGAGGAGGGACTCGCCGGCCGCGAGTCGGCCGCGCTCCACCACGGCGAAGTACGCCGACAGGTACGGCACCAGCGAGGCCGCCCCCTGCTCGAAGGTCCATCGCGCCGGCAGCGCCACGGTATGGCCGGCGCGTGCGACCGCGACCTCCGCGGCACCCCCGGTCGAGCAGAACGCCAGCACCCGGTCCCCGGGCGCGCGGCCGCTCCCGGGCGGCACGGCGAGCACGGTCCCGGCCACCGCCGCCCCGAGCACGAACGGGGGTGCGGGCGGCACCTGCCCGCAGGCCACCCGCCCCACCCCCGCGGCGTGCACCAGGATGCTCACCTCGCCGGGGACGGGCACCGGCCGCGGCACGTCGCGCAGTGCCACCGCGCCCGGCCCGTCGAGCGATGCGACGACGAGGGCCCTCACGCCGGCGCCGCGGCGGCGATCTCGGCGTTGGTCTCGTCCCGTACGACGAACCGGCGGACCTTCCCCGAGGCCGTCATCGGCAGGGACGGCACGAACCGCCACGCGACCGGGATCTTGAACCGGGCCAACCGGCCGGTGAGGAACGCGGTCAGCTCCTCCCCGCCGACCGTGCTGCCCGGCGCGCGCACGACCACCCCGGCGACCCGCTCGCCCAGCCGCTCGTCGTCGAGGCCGACCAGGACCGCCGCGGCGACGCCGGGGTGTTCCAGGAGGATCTCCTCGACCTCGGCCGGGTACACGTTCTCGCCGCCGCGGATGATCACGTCCCGGGAGCGGCCGCGGAACGTCAGGTAGCCGGACTCGTCCATCTCGCCGAGGTCGCCGGTGCGCAGGAAGCCGTCCGCGGTCATCGCGGCGGCGGTCTGCTCCGGCATGCCCCAGTAGCCGGCCATCATGTACGGCGCGCGCACGAGAATCTCGCCGGGCGTGCCGATCGGCACCACCGCGCCGGTCTCCGGGTCGGCGATGCGCACGTCGGCGGCCGGGAGCGGACGGCCGAGGGTGCCGCCGATGGTGGCGGGGTCGTCGGCGATGTGCGTCGAGGTGATCAGCGGGCACTCGGACTGTCCGTAGCCGATGAGCACCGCAACGCCGAGGACGTCCCGCACGAGGTTCACCAGGTGCTGGGTGACGGTGGCACCGCCGAGCGAGACGGACTCCAGCCCCACGTCACGCGCGGCGTCGCCGAGCTTGGCCAGGATGTCCACGAGCATGGTCGGCACGCCGCCGATCCGCTTGATGACGCCGAGGCCGAGCAGGCGCAGCACGACCGCCGGGTCCCAGCGCTCCATCACGACGAAGGCGCCGGCATCGATGAGGCCGCCGAGGATCACGAAACAGGATCCGCCGATGTGGTGGTACGGCACGGGGTTGAGGTAGAGGTCGGGCTCGGGGCGCACGTCGTGCCGGTTGCGCTGGAGCGCGCCGTTGAGCGCGGCGCGGTGGGTGAGCACCGAGCCCTTCGACCGGCCGGTCGTGCCCGAGGTGAACTGGATGAGGAACGGGTCATCGCCGGACACGTCCGGCAGCGCGCCGGGCGCCCTGGTGGCCGCCCATCCGTCGAGGTCCCCGAGGTCGGCGACCGTCACCGCCGCCGCGTCGGCGCCGAGTGCGGACGCCCGCGCCGACAGCGGCGCGCCGGCGTGCGTCGCGCCCGCGAACAGCATCACCGGCCGGGTCAGCTCCACCGCGTGCCGGGCCTCCGCGTCGGTCCAGGCGGTGTTGAACGGCACCAGCACCAGGCCCGCCATGGCCGTGGCGTGCTCCAGGATCACGAACGGCAGCACGTTGCACGACCACACCGCGACCCGGTCGCCGGGCTTCGCCGCGCCGGCCAGCGCCCGCGCCAGCCGCTCGGCCGCCGCGCCCAGCTCGGCGTAGGTCAGGCCGGCCAGGCCGTCGCCGTCCGGCCAGTACACCGCCGGGCGATCGCCGTGCGTGGCGACCTGCCGCGCCAGCACCTGCGGCACCGACTCCTCGATGACCTCGCCCGCCGGTTCGGCCGTCCACTCCGACAGGGGACCGATCCGGCGCCCCGGCACACCCGCCATTGCTCCGCCTCCATTCACCAACCGCATGGTTGGGTATTGGGCATCGTCACCCAGCGGGCGGGCCGGCGCAATACCCGGGGTGCGCAACCGGCGCTATAGCCAACCATCTGGTTGGCTTGATACCGTCGGCGCGTGCGAGACGCAACGATCGTCGACATCGTCCGGACCCCGCGCGGCAAGGGCAAGCCCGGTGGCGCGCTGTCCGGGGTCCATCCGCAGGAACTGCTCGCCGGAGTGCTGGTCGAGCTCCAGAAACGGGTCGGGTTCTCACCCGGCGAGGTCGCCGACGTGCTGACCGGTTGCGCCAACGCGATCGGCGACCACGGCGACAACGTGGCCCGCCTGTCGGCGCTGGCCGCCGGATGGCCGCTGACGGTGCCCGGCCTGACGATGAACCGCGCCTGCGGCTCGGGCCAGCAGGCGGTCAACTCGGCCGCGATGATGGTCGCCTCGGGCCAGGCCGACGTCGTCGTCGCCTCCGGGGTGGAGCTGATGTCGCGCTACCCGGCCGCCACCCGCCCGACGCTCGACGCCGGCAACGAGCGGCTGCGGGAGCGCTATCCGCTGATCCCGCAGGGTATCTCGGCCGACCTCATCGCCACGCTCGGCGGGTTCAGCCGGGCCGACGTGGACGCCTACGCCGCCGAGTCGCAGCGCCGCGCGGCCGAGGCCATCGGCGAGGGCCGGTTCGCCGGCTCGATGGTCCCGGTCACCGGCCCCGGCGGTGCCACGCTGCTCGACCGTGAGGAGCTGCCGCGGGCCACGACCGTCGAGGCGCTGTCGGCGCTGAAGCCTTCGTTCGAGGCGCTGGGCACCCTGGTGCTCGACGGCTACGAGCGCAGCTTCGACGCGATGGCGCGTCAGGTGTACCCCCAGATCGACGCCGTCGCGCACGTCCACCACGCCGGCAACTCCTCCGGCCTGGCCGACGGCGCCGCGGCCGTCCTCGTCGCCCGGGCCGGCGTGGCCCGCGAGCGCGGCTGGCGAGCGCGGGCCAGGGTGGTCGCCACGGCGACGGCCGGCGCCGACCCGGTCATCATGCTCACCGCGCCGGGGCCGGCCGCCGAGCAGTGCGTCCGCCGGGCCGGCATGACGATGGGCGACATCGACCTGTTCGAGGTCAACGAGGCGTTCGCGGCCGTCGTGCTGCGCTTCGCCCAGGACACCGGCGTGAGCCTCGATCGGGTCAACGTCAACGGCGGGGCCATCGCGCTGGGCCACCCGATCGGGGCGAGCGGCCCGATCCTGCTCGCAACGCTGCTCGACGAGCTGGAGCGCCGCGACCTCAGCACCGGTCTGGTGACGATGTGCACCGGCGGCGGCATGGCCACCGCCACCATCATCGAGCGTGTCTGACCCGATTCGAGACCAGTCGATGATGCGCGCCGCGCGGGTAGTCCGACACACCGGTCCGTCCGGCATCGAGGTACAGCGGATCCCGGCGCCGACCGCCGCGGACGGCGAGGTCCTCGTGGAGGTCCGGGCGGCGGGCGTGACGTTCCCCGAACTGCTGCTGTCCTATGGCCGCTATCAGGAGCGCCCATCGCTGCCCTTCGTGCTGGGCGGGGAGTTCGCGGGTGTGGTGCGTCAGGCGCCGGTGGGATCGCCGTTCGCGCCGGGCGACCGGGTGGCGTGTGCCAGCGCCCAGCGGGGCTTCGCCGAGCTCGCCGCGGTGCCGGTGGGCCATGTGCTGCCGCTGCCCGGCCGCATCGGCTTCCCGGTGGCGGCGTGCCTGCCGGCCAACTACCTCACCATGACGTTCGGCCTGCTGCACCGGGGCCGGCTGCGCCCCGGCGAGACGGTGCTGGTGCACGGCGCGTCGGGTGGGCTGGGCGTGGCCGCGATGCAGCTGGCCTCCGCGTTCGGCGCGACCGTCATCGCGGTCACGTCGACACCGCTGGCCGAACTGCTGGCCCCGGTCGGGTACGCGCCGGACCACGTCGTGCCCGTCGACGGCTTCGCCGCCGCGGTCCTGGACCTGACCGGCGGGCGGGGCGTCGACCTCGTCGTCGACCCGGTGGGCAACGACCGGCTGGAGCAGTCGCTGGACTGCCTCGCGCCGCTCGGACGGGCACTCGTCCTCGGCTTCGCCGGCGGCACGATCCCGGTGCTGGCGACCGGCCGGTTGGCTGCACGCAACGCCGACATCGTCGGGGTCGGCTGGGGCGCGTTTCTGGCCGCCCGGCCCGAGCGGCTGCAAGCCGAGTGGCGCCGGCTGCTGCCGCTGGTCGAGCGCGGCCTGGCCCGGCCGCCGATCGGCCGCCTGCTGCCGCTGCACAGCGCCGCCGAGGCGCTCACCATGCTGGAGCACCGGACCGCCCGCGGCCGGATCGTGCTGCTGCCCTGACCCATCGCACGCATCCGGACGCTCCCATGGCCGGTCGCGCACCGCACGACCGGCCATGACCCCCGGCTCAGGCAACCGGCTGCCGCTGCGCCTCCGCCAATGCGCGGGCGGCCGGGTAGTCGGCCTTGCCGTTCGGGGAACGCGGCACGCTGTCCACGAACACGACGTGCTTGGGCGCCTTGTAGCCGGCGAGCCGCGCCTTGACGTGGCCGATCAGCTCGGCCGCCGTGGGCGCGGAGCCCGCCTCGACACTGACGACGGCGGCCACCGACTGGCCCCACTGCGGGTCGGGCACGCCGACGACGAGGACGTCCGTCACCGCCTCGTGGTCGAGCATGACGCCCTCGACCTCCTCGGTGAAGATCTTCTCGCCGCCGGAGGTGATGCACAGCGAGTCGCGGCCCATGAGCTGGATCGTGCCGTCGGGGTGGATGATGCCGTGGTCGCCGGGCACCGACGTCCGCACGCCGTTGATCTCGCGGAAGGTTTGCGCCGTCTTGCCGGGGTCCTTGTAGTAGCCCATCGGCAGGCGGTTGCGCACGACGAGCTTGCCGATCACGCCGGAGCCGGGCTCGACCGGTTGCCCGTGCTCGTCGAGCACCCAGACGTTCGGGCCGGGAGCGAAGCGGCCGGTCTCGGGGACGTTGTCCTTCGTCGCCAGCGACCAGCCCATGCCGAAGCCCTCCGACGACGAGAAGCCGTCGAGAATCGCCGCGGCCGGCCAGTGCTCCAGCAGGGCCCGCTTGCTCTGCTCGCCCAGCATGCCGCCGGACGTCAGGACGTTGCGGATCGTGGAGCTGTCCCAGCGCCCCGGTTCCGCGGCGAGGGCGTCGACGACGCGCTTGGCGAAGACCTCGCCGCTGATCGCGAGGCTGGCGACGCGGTAGCGGTCGATGCTGTCGAGCAACTCGGCCGCGTCGAACCCGGGCGCGGTCAGCGACACGACGCAGCCGCCGCCGTGCATCGCCATCGTCGCGCCGAAGTACCCGGTGCCGTGCATGTACGGGCTGCCGGAGATGTGCGCCTGCCCGGGTCCCCGCAGGTCGCGACGGATGCCCTCGGCACCGTCCTCGAGCGTGTAGTGGACGGTGGACACGTCGTTGACCTGCCGCAGCATGTCGACGGCGCGCCACATCACGCCCTTGGGCATGCCGGTCGTGCCGCCGGTGTAGAGCAGGAACAGGTCGTCACCGCCGCGGCCCCACGGCGCACGGACCCGCTCGGGCGACGCCGCGGCGGCCTGCTCGTAGGGGATCGCCCACTCGGGGCACGGCTCAGTACCGTCGTCGACGTGGATCCACTGCCGCACCCGGGGCACCCGGTCGCGCAGGGCGCCCACGGTCGCGGTGAAGGAGCCGTGGAAGACGACCGTGGTGACGTCGGCGTCCTCCCACAGGTAGCGCAGCTCCTCGTCGCGGTACCGGTAGTTCGAGTTGATCGCCGGAATGCCGATCTTGAACGCGGCGTGCGAGACCTCGAGGTACTCCGGGCTGTTGCGCAGGTACTGCGCGACCCGGTCGTCGCGGCTCGCCGGGCCGTCCAGCAGCGTGCGCGCGACGCCGTTGGCCCGCCGCTCGAAGTCGGCCCACGTGAAGGTGCGCTCGCCCTGGATCTGTGCCGGGGCATCCGGCAGCTCCTCCGCGATGGTCTCCCAGACGGTCGCCAGGTTCCAGTCGAACTCTGCTGTTGCACTCATGATGTACCTCTCGCGCCTATGCGAAGAATTCGTACGACTGGTCCGTGTCGCCGCGCCGGCCGCCGACGTAGCCGGCCCGCTCGGTCGTGCGCTCCCACTCCGGTCCGGCGAGATCGTCCTCCATAGCCTCATCTCCCAGGGGCGCAGAGGCGACTCGCGTCGCCCCGCACCTAGTTCGTTGGTTCCGAAGCAACCGGCGGCGGACGGCGGCTGCCGTACTCGTCGAGCACCCGGACCGAGCCGCCGGCGTCCGAGACGTAGCGCGACGTGACCCGCAGGTGCTCGCGGGTCAGCCGGGTCGCCTCGCCGTCGTCGCCCGCACCGATCGCCGCGCCGATGCGCAGGTGCGCGCGCAGGACCTCGCGCCGCCGGCTCTCGTCCGGGTACTGGCCCTCCGCCACCGCCGACCGGGCCCACGTGAGCTCCTGGGTGTCCCAGATGCTCTCGATGACCCCGGCGAGCAGCTGCAGCGTCTGTATCCCGGCCGCCTGCACCAGCTCGTGATGGAACCGGCCGGCCAGCCGGGTGAAGGCCAGCGCGTCGTCCGCACGCGACTCCGCCTCGGCGGTGAGCGCGGCGAGCCGCCGGCCGATCGCGCGGTGGTCGCCGCGGCGGGCGGCCTGCCCCGCGGCGAGCGGCTCGACGAGGTTGCGGGCGACCGCCAGGTCCTCGATCGAGATGTGCCGGGCGTGCAGCAGCAGTCCGACGTGGTACGCGGCCGAGTCCGGCGTCGGGTGCCGGATGATCGTCCCGCCGCGCTTGCCGCGCCGGACGGTGAGCAGGCCCTCGGTCTCCAGGATGCGGAACGCCTCCCGCAGGCTCGACCGGCCGGCCGGGAACTGGGCCAGCAGCGCCGTCTCCGGCGGCAGCTCGGAGCCGTCGAACAGGTCGCCGTCGAGGATCCGGGTCCGCAGCCGTGCGGCGACGGCCTCCGCCACACTCGGCGGGGTGAGCCGGGGCGGCGCCGGCGGTCCCCCACGCTCCTGCAGCATTGCCTCCCCCAACCTGCCGCGAAGGCCTACAGCGACGAGTAGATGCTCGCCGCGACGTCCTCGACCGCCAGGTTGGCGGCCCGGTCCCGCAGCGCGACCCGCCCGCGCTCCAGCACGATCACCTCGTCGGCGATGCCGCCGAGCACCTCGTCGACCAGCTGCTCGACGAGCAGGATCGCCAGTCCCTCGTCGCGCAGCGCGCTCAGCACCTCGAACACCAGGTCCACGAAGACCGGCGCGAGGCCGGACGACGGCTCGTCGACCAGCAGCACCCGCGGCTTCGTGGCGAGCGCGGTGGCGATGGCCAGCATCTGCTGCTGGCCCCCGGACAGGTCCGCGGCCCGCTGCCGGCGGCACTCGCCGAGAATCGGGAAGCGCTGGTAGAGCCTCGCCAGCTCGTCCTCGCGCTCGGCGCGCTTCACCCCGCCGCCACGCAGGCCGAGCACCAGGTTCTCCCGGACGGTGAGTTCGCGGAAGACCCGCTTGCCCTCCTGCACGACCGTCAGCCCGCGCGTCACCCGCGACCAGGCCGGCAGCGCGGTGACGTCCCGCCCGTCCAGCATGACCGTGCCGGCCTTCACCGGCAGCAGTCCGCACAGGCCGTTGATGAGCGTCGTCTTGCCGGCGCCGTTGCGCCCGACCAGGGCGGTGATGCTGCCGGCGTGCAGCCGCAGCGAGACCTCCCAGACGGCGACGAGGTCGCCGTAGGCCACGCGGACGCCGGTGGCGTCCAGCAGCGGGCCGGTTTCCGTGAGGTCCGCCATCAGGCCACCCCCGACTCGGAAGGGACGTCAGCGCGTGGTCCGGCGCCGGCTTCCGTTCGGCCACGCCGGCCGAGGTAGCTGTCGATGACCCGCTGGTCCCGGCGGACCACGTCCGGCGGCCCGGAGGCGATGACCCGGCCGAGCTCCATCGCGTGCACCCGGTCGGCGACGCTCATGACGAACGGCACGTTGTGCTCGACCAGCACCACGGTGCCGCCGGCCTGCCTGGTACGGCGCATCAGCATCTCCAGCTCCCGCAGTCCTTCGTCGTCCAGCCCGGCGGCCGGCTCGTCCAGCAGCAGCACGTGCGGCTTGCCCGCGACCGCGCGCACGACCTCCAGCAGCCGCCGGGTGCCCAGCGGCAACGATCCCGCCGGCTGGTGGGCCAGGTGTTCCAGCCCCGCGAACGACAGCGCGACGAGCGCCGCCGCGCGGTCCTCCCGGCGCACCCGGTAGTACCGTGGCAACCGGAGAATGGCCGGCAGCAGACCGACGGCGCCGCAGCGCAGGCGGCCCGACTCGACCACTTCGAGCACGGTCATCCGCGGCGGGATCAGCGGCGTCTGGAACGTCCGCCCGACGCCGAGGCGGCTGACCTGATGCGCGCGCAGCCCGGTGATCGGCCGGCCGGCGAGGGTCACCGTCCCGGCGTCGGCGCGCAGCACGCCCGAGATGAGGTTCAGCAGTGTGGTCTTGCCCGCCCCGTTGGCCCCGATGATGGCCGTGATGGTGCCCGGTTCCACCGTCAGGTCGACGCCGTTGAGCGCCTTGAGGCCGGCGAAGGCCTTCGCGACCCCGGCGACCTCCAGCCGCTCGCCCGGGATCGAGAGCTCGCCGAGCCCGTCGGCCGCCCTGGTGCCACCGGCGGCCCCGGCGCGCGCCAGGCGGCGCAGGAGCAGCCGGCGCCGGACGACGCGGGCCAGGCCGGCCAGCCCCATCGAGAAGACGACACCGACGAAGACGAGGAAGATGCCGTACACCGCGCTGGAGTACTTCTGGAAGGACGCCGCCTGCAGCGGTCCCAGCACCAGGATCGCCGCACCGACCGGCGCGCCCCAGACGCTGTCCGCGCCGCCGAGCACGGTGGCGGCGAGCACCGCGATGAGCAGGCTCAGGGTGAACGTCGTCGGGCTGATGAATCCCGTCATGTAGGTGAACAGCACGCCCGCGATACCGGCGGGCAGCGCCCCGATGACGTACGCCTGGATCTGCAGCAGGTGCACCGAGCCGCCCAGCGACTCCGCGAGCGTCGGGCTCTGTGCCAGCACCCGCAGGAAGGTGCCGAAGCGGGAGACCACCATGTTGCGCAGGACCAGCATCCACAGCAGGGTGGCGGCGATCGCGACGTAGTAGAAGTCCCGGCCGAACAGGGGCCGGCCGAACAGCGTCGGGCCGAGCACGCCGGGCAGGCCCGCGCTGCCACCGGTGTACTCGTCCAGAATGGACACCAGGCTCGGGATGAGCAGCACGAAGAAGAACGACACCAGGGCCAGTGACCAGTGGCTCAGCCGCAGCCCGGGTATCCCCGAGATCAGCCCGGCGACGCCGGCGAGCGCGGTCGCGACGAGCAACGCCAGGAGGATGTCGGTATGCCCGTGGTTGAACAGGATCGCGGCGACGTAGGCGCCGGAGGCGAACACCGCCACCTGGCCCAGCGCCAGCTCGCCGGCGTAGCCGAAGCTGAGGTTGAGCCCGCTGCACAGCAGCGTGTAGACGGCGATGAGCATGACCTGTCGCTGCCAGTAGAAGCCCAGCCCGAGCGACGGCAGGGCCGCCACGATGACGAAGCCGGCGATGACGAGCAGCGGGGTGTCGGTCAGGAGGGTACGCAGCCGGGCGGTCATCGTCACACCGCCCGCATGCCGTGCTTGCCGAACAGGCCGGTGGGTTTCAGCAGCAGCACCACGAGCAGCACGACGAACAGCAGCAGCGGCGGGTACTCGACGCCGAGGTAGCGGCTGCCGTAGGCCTGGATCAGCCCGATGAGCAGGCCGCCGACGACGCACCCGGCGAAGCTGCCGAAGCCGCCGACGGCGAGGGCGACGAAGCCGAAGATGGTCATGCTGACCGCGATGCCGACGCTGGCGCCGGTCTTCGGGGTGACGAACGGGCCGAGCAGCCCGGCGAGCGCGCCGGCGAGCGCGAACCCGCCGGCCCGCAGCGCGCCGACGTTGATGCCCCTGGCCTTGGCGGCGTCCGGGTCGCTGGTGGCGCCGCGGGCGGCGAGGCCCCACAGGCTGCGCCGGGAGAACACGTGCATGCCGGCGCCGGCCAGGACGGCGAGCACGACCAGCCACACGTCGACCGGCGCCATCCGCCCGCCGAGGAAGGTGAAGGCGTCCTCCCCGCCGAAGAAGCCGACCGACTTGGGCGTGGCGCCCCACGTCGCGGCGAGCACGCCCTCGATGACGACGAACGCGCCGACGGTGGTCACCAGCAGCGCGCGGGTGTCGCTGCGGCGTAACACCGGGCGTACTGCGACGAGCTCCTCGAGGCCGCCGAGCAGCGCACCGAGGACCGCGCCGAGCAGCGCCGCCGACCACCACGGCCAGCCGAGGTCGACCATGACGTACCAGGAGAAGAACGCACTGAGGATGACGAACGCGCCGTGGGCGAAGTTGAACACGCCGCCGAACGTCATCGTGATGTTGTAACCGATGGCGGTGAGCGCATAGACAGCACCGACCGACAGCCCAGCCCAGACAATCGTCACGACAGCCCCTACGCAGTCCTGCACGGCCCCGGGCCGTGATGTTCTACGAACCTATGAACCAAATGACGTACATGGCAGAAGAGACAGCACCGCCACAGCGACTCCCGCCGGCAGCGGGGGCGGTTCAGTACGAGCGCGGCAGGCCGAGCGAGTGCTGCGCGACGTAGTTGAGCACCATTTCCCGGCTCACCGGCGCCGACCGCATGAGCCGCGTCAGCCCCCACAGGTCGCCGATGCCGTACTCGGTGGCGAACGCGTTGCCGCCGTGCACCTGAACGGTCTGGTCGAAGGCGTGCAGCACCGCGTCGGCCGCGGCCAGTTTCGCCACCGCCGCCGCCTCACCCACGCCGGCGTCGCCGTTGTCGAACTGCCACGCCGCCCGGGCGGTCATCAGCCGGGCCAGTTCCAGCTCGATCTTCACCTCGGCCAGCGGATGGGCGACGCCCTGGTGGGAGCCGATCGGCACGCCCCACACCGCCCGGTCCTTGGCGTAGGCGACGGATTTGTTCAGGAAGTACCGCCCGAGACCGGTCGCCTGGGCCGCGACGTTGATCCGCTCCGGGTTGAGGCCGGAGAAGATCTGCCGCAACCCCTGGTCCGCCGTGCTACCCACCAACCGGTCGGCCGGGACCACGACGTCGTCGAAGAACACCGCGAACTGGCGGTCCGGCGCCTTGATCTCCATCGGGATCGGCCGGAACTCCAGCCCGGGGGTGCCGGTGTCCACGACGAACAGGGTCAGCAGGCCCCGGCCCCGCCGATCGGTTCCGGTGCGCGTCACGACGAGCACGGCGTCGGCCACGTCCATGCCGGTGATGTACTGCTTGGCGCCCTTGATGACCCAGCCGTCACCGGCGCGGGTGGCGGTGGTGGCGAGGTTCGGGGCGTTGGACCCGGCGCCGGACTCGGTGATCGCGAAGGCCATCTTCGTCCGGCCGGCGGCCAGCCCCGGCAACCACCGCTCCTTCTGCGCCGCGGAGCCGAACTCGTCGATGATCGGTCCGCACATGCCGGCGACGATCAGGAACAGCAGCGGGCAGCCCTGCGCGGCGAGCTCCTCGATGACGATCGCCATCTCCTGGATGCCGCCACCGCCGCCGCCGTACTCCTCCGGCAGGTTCACGCCGCCGAACCCGTTGTCGAAGATCGTCGACCAGAGCTCGTGGGTGAACCGCCCCTCCGCCGCACACCGGGCGAAGTACTCGTGGCCGAACTTGGCCCCGATCTCGCTCACCGCACCGCGAAGGGCAAGGTGCTCACTCGACTCGCTGAAGTTCACTCGACCCTCTCTTAACCGACCGGTGGGTTGACTACATGGGGACCAGTACAACAGAGTGACGCTCCAACGACAACAGCAACCGCACACCGACGTCGACCGGCTTGAACGAACCGAAGCCGGACGATCCCGGGCGAAGCCGATGCGAATCGAGGCGATCCGATGAGTGCCGTCCGAGCGTTCCGACCGATCACGGCGGCCGAGTTGGCCTGGCGCACCGAGCTGGGCGCCGACGACCCCGAGTACGTCGAGCTGTGGTGGCTCGACGCCGCCCTGGACAACGGGTGGCAGGTCGGCATCGGCCTGTACCGCTCACGCCCGTTCGACGGCGGCCGCCCGGCCATCACCGTCAACCTGCTGCGCCCCGGAGAGCCGTTCCTGGAGCTGCACCACGGCTTCGCGCCGGACGAGTTCGAGCCGTACCCGTTCGGCGGCCGGTGGGGTGAAGGCAACCAACTGGTCGGTGGACTATCCGAACGCGGCGACCCGGCCGCGTTCGACCTCACCCTGGACGTCGGCCGGTTGCGACTGGAACTGGCGGCAACGGTCGTCTGCGCCGGGGTCAAGTTCACCACCGCCTCCCCCGGCTTCACCCACCACCGCCCCGCTTCGGCCACCGCGATCGGCTGGTGGCCGGTCGCGCCGCGGGCCGACGTCTCCGGCTGGATCGCCCTCGACGGGGACCGCGTGCCGGTGCGCGGCCGGGTCCACGCCGAGAAGCAGCTGTCGTCGCTGCCGCTGGCCGGCCGGGAGAAGGCGCGGTCCGCCCAGTCGGTCTGGACCTGGGGACACTTCACGTGCGGCGACTACACGGGACTGTGGACCGACTCCGCGGCGTCCGAACAGCTCGGCTACCGGCACTTCACGCCGTTCGTGCTGTATCGGGAGGGCGAGCCGATCCTGAGCACGTTCGCCTTCGCCTCGTCCGTGGAGCGCTTCCGCATCGAGCCCGGCACCGGGCTGCCCCGCCCGGAGGTGGTCACGCTCAAGGCCGCGCAGGGCGAGCTGGAGTTCTTCGCCCGGCTCACCGACGGCCGGGTCAGCGACCAGTTCGAGCTCGACGGCAACGAGGGTGCCTACTACTGCCGGCAGATGGGGCGGATCGACGCCGAGCTGTACCACTGGGGGCGGGCCACCCGGCTGACCGGCGACGTCGTGCACGAGTGGGGTACCCAGGCCGGCAACTTCCCGTTCGCGGCGGTGCGCCCGTGAGCGCCGTCGAAGTGTCATGGCCCCGGCCCGGCGTGTACCGCATCGAGCTGCACCGGCCGGAGAAGCTCAACGCCGTCAACGCCGAGCTCGCGCAGGGCCTGCACGACGCGCTCGACGCGGCGGAGCGCGACCCGCACTGCCGGGTCGTCGTGGTCACCGGCGCCGGGCGGGGCTTCAGCGCCGGCCTGGACCTCGACGGCTACGGCGACGCCCCCGGCACGGCGGACATGGGCCAGGTCTACCGCGACCTGGCGTTCCAGCGCCTCGTCGCGACGCTGATCCAGCGGGTGCACCGGCTGCCGAAGCCGGTCGTCGCCGCCGTCAACGGGCCCGCCGCCGGCTTCGGCCTGGCGCTGGTGTGCGCGGCGGACATCCGCTTCGCCGCGTCGACGGCGGTCTTCACGACCGCGTTCATCCGCATCGGCGCCAGCGGCTGCGACCTCGGCATCAGCTGGCTGCTGCCGAGGCTGGTCGGCGCCGGCCGGGCTCACGAGCTGATGCTCACCGGGCGGCGGTTCGACGCCGCCGAGGCGCTGCGGATCGGGCTGCTCGCCGGCGTCGTCGAGCCCGGCGCGCTCGGCTCCACGGTGGACGCGACGATCGACGCCCTGCTCGGCGCGGCACCGATGGCGCTGGAGCTGACCAAGCAGGGCATGTGGCTGGGCCTGGAGCTGCCGTCCCTGGACGCGGCGATCGAGCTCGAGAACCGCCAACAGGTGCTCAGCGCCCGGACGACCGACAGCGCCGAGGCACGTACGGCGTTCCGGGAGCGCCGCACCCCATCTTTCACCTTCCAGTAGCGCAAGTCATCGCCATGGAATCGACAACAAGGAGTGGAGTGATCGCCATGAGAACTCGGCGAGCCGCGATCGCGGCAGCGCTTGCAGTGTCGTTACTGCTGGTCGCCGCGTGTGGCGACGACACCGGGGACGGCTCCGGACCGGGCAACGGGTCCGGCGGCGGCCCGATGAAGATCGACGCGCTGGTCGCGCTCAGCGGCCCGCTCGCCGTCATCGGCGGGGCCATGCAGCAGGGTATGGACGCCGCCGTCCAGGTCGTCAACGACAGCGGCGGCGTGCTCGGCCAGCCGCTCAACATCAACTACATCGACAACGCGGGCAGCGCCGACCAGTCGGCGGCGAAGCTGCAGGAGCTGCTGAGCGGCGGCAAGCCGCACGCCGTCATCCCCGGCGTCGCCTCCGAGATCCCGGCCGGCATCCCGATCCTCGCCCAGGCCGGCGTCTTCACCTCGCAGCACTTCACGGGGGCGACCTTCAACGACCCGAAGAAGTACCCGCTGGAGTTCGGCAACGCCCACACCATCCCCGACTACGTCGGCAGCCTGGCGAGCAAGGCGAAGGAGAGCGGGTACCAGAGCGTCGGCATCCTCGACATCGACGACGCCTCGGGCCAGGCGTTCGAGGCGGTTGCCGGCCCCGCCTTCAAGGCCGCCGGCATCGCCGTCACCTTCGCCCGTGTCCCGCCGGACTCGATCGACGCCACACCCCAGCTCCAGCAGGTCCTCGCCCCGAACCCGAACGCGCTGATCTTCGCCGGCTACAGCCCCGCCGCCGGCGCCATGGCCAAGGCCCGCGCCAAGCTCGCCGTCACCCTGCCGACGATCGCCGCGCAGACGTACTCCGCCAACAACCTCGCCGACCTCGCCCCGGTGAGCGCCTACGACGGCATCCTGTTCCAGCAGCTGGCGACGAGCGTCAAGGGCACCCCGCAGACCGAGAGCGCGGCGTTCAAGAAGTTCTACGACGCGGTGCTGGCCAAGTCCGGCGGCAAGCTGCCGTTCCCGATCAACACGTACCTCGTCGCCTACCACGACGTCATCCTGGCCGCCGCGGCCGCCAACCTCGCCGGCAGCCTCGACGCCAAGAAGATGGCGAAGGCCCTGGAGGGCGCCAAGCCGGCGGACATGCCGCTCTACGTCAGCCCGGTGACGTTCTCCGCCGACAACCACTTCCCGACGTTCGCCCCGGCCGACTTCGTCTTCACCAAGTACGGCCCGGTCGAGAAGGGGCTCAGCGTCCCGTCCGCCGGCTGATCGCGCCGCGATCGGACCGTGTCCCGGTCCGGGTGCCCCGCCCCTGGGGTGCCCGGACCGCTCCACCGCCTCGACAGGAGACGCCCATGTGGTACCTCCGCTCGCGCCAGGCCGCGACGTTCGGCGTGCTCGTCGTCGCCACCACCGCGTTCGCGCTGCTGCAGGCGATGGTGATCCCGGTGCTGCCGGAGATCCGGCGCGCGCTGCACACCGACGCGCGCAGCGTCACGTGGGTGGTCAGCGGATACCTCCTGTCGGCCGCGATCGCCACCCCGGTCCTCGGCCGGCTCGGCGACGCGGTCGGCAAGAAGCCGATGCTGTTGACCGCGCTCGCCATGCTGGCCGCCGGATCGCTCGGCGCGGCGGTCGCGCCCGGCATCGGTCTCATGACGGCGGCGCGGGTGCTGCAGGGCGCCGGCGGCGCGGTGATGCCGCTGGCCTTCGGCATCGTGCGCGACGAGTTCCCCTCCGCGCGGGTACCCCCGGCGATCGGCGTCCTGGCGGCGATCTCCGGGATCGGCGCGAGCGCCGGGCTCGTGCTGGCCGGGCCGATCGTCGACGCGCTGGGCTACCGGTGGCTGTTCCTCCTGCCGATGCTGTTGATCGCGGTCACCGCCGTCGCGGCCGCCTTCGTCGTGCGCCCCTCGGCCGGGCGGGCCGAGCCGATCTCCTGGGTGCCGGCGCCGTTCCTGGCCGGCGCCCTGGCCACCTTCGTGCTGGCCACCACCGAGGCCTCCCGCTGGGGCTGGGCCAGCGGGCGCACGCTCGGGCTCTACGCCGTCGCGGCGGTGCTCGCCGCCGGCTGGCTGCGGCTCGAGTCCCGTGCCCGGCATCCGCTCATCGACCTGAGGATGATGCGAATCCCGGCCATTCGGTCGGGCAACGCGGTCTCGTTCCTGCTCGGCTTCGCGATGTTCGCCGTCTACGCGTTCGTGCCGCAGCTGCTGCAGGCGCCGGCGTCGACCGGATACGGCGTCGGCGCCACCGTCACCGAGTCCGGCCTGCTGATGCTGCCGCTGGCCAGCGCGGTCTTCGCCGGCGGCCTGGTCACCGCGCGGCTCGTGCGGCGCAACGGCTCGCGGCGGGTCGTGGTCTCCTCGAGCGTGGTCATCGCCGGCTGCCTCGCGGTCGTCGCGTGGGGGTACGCGGCCACGTGGCAGTTGGTGACCACGCTCGGGGTCTACGGCGTCGCGCTCGGCGTGGCGCTGGCCTCGCTCGCCACGCTCGTGGTGGTCTCGGCGCCGCCGTCGCAGTCCGCGGTGGCCGGCGCGGTCAACCTCAACGCCCGCAACATCGGCGGCTCCGTGGGGACCGCCGTCATGGCCTCCGTCGTCACGGCGCGGCTGGACGCCTCGGGCGCGCCGGTCGGGTCCGGCTACACGGCGGGGTTCGTGCTCCTCGCCGTCGCGATGGCGCTCGCCACCGCGCTGGCCGTCGCCATACCGCGCCCGGGGGCGCAACCGGCCGGTGCTTGACGCGCGGCCGGGCACACAACTAGGTTCTCAACCAGGTGGTTGGTTAAACCGCCACGAGGAGGCGCCATGTCGATGTTCGCCGAAACGATCGCGCCCGCGCACGAGTATCGGCACGTTCCCGACGACCGGCCGGCCTACAACGAGAGCACCTACTACAACTTCCTGTGCCCCGAAGCCGGCGTCGTCGGCTGGGTTCGGGTGGCGATGCAGGCCAACCAGCCGGCGGGTCAGGCCAGCGTGCTGGTCTTCCTTCCCGACGGCGAGACGCTGTTCACCCACCAGCGCACCACGGACCTGACCGCCGACCGGCTCGCCGTCGGCGGCCTGGACTTCGAGATCGTCGAGCCGCACCGGCGGCAGCGGCTGCGGTACGACGGCCCGCTGTCGTCCTTCAGCGAACCCAAGGTGCTCGCATCGCCCGGCGAGGCGTTCCGCGCCGCCCCGAAGCGCTCGGCGCGGATTCAGCTGTCGGTCACCGGCCACGGCGCCTCGTTCGGCACCAACGGCGACGACCCGGCCAACATCCTCGAGGACACCATGGCCATCGGCCACTACGAGCAGTTCGTCCACGTCGAGGGCGACCTCGAGCTCGACGGGCGGCGCCTCGCGGTCCGCGGCGGTGGCCTGCGGGACCACTCGTGGGGGCCGCGCGACTGGGCCGGCCCGTTGTCGTACCGCTGGATCGTCGCCGCCTTCGAGGACGGCTCGGCCGTCATGACCCTCGACGTCGCCCGGCGCGACGGCGGGCGCACCTGCCGCGCGGCCGTGGTCGACGGCGGCGTCACGTCGCCGGCCGAGCTGACCGGCCAGACGGTGGAGTGGACCGCCGACGGCTTCTGCCGCAAGGCCGTGTCCGAGGTCGCGACCCCCGCCGGTCCCGTCACCCTGACCGGCACCGCCCGGACACCGGAACGCTTCGTGCCGCTGCGGCACCGGCGCACCGCCGCGGACGGCACCGAGCTGGTCACGCGGATCGGTTACTCCGCCTACGAGTTCGTGTCCAGCGACGGCCGGCGCGGGCTGGGCATCGTCGAGATGCTCGACCAGCTCGTCGACGGCCGGCCCGTCGGCATGACCGGCGCGACGGCGCCGCCTCAGTCGTGACCGCGCCGCTCGCCGAGGGGTTGCCGCCGGCCGTCCACGAGTGGCTGGCCCGCGGGCTGCCCGAGGCCGACCCGCCGTTCACCGCCGAGCGCATCTCCGGCGGGTACAGCATGCTGACCTACCGCGTGGCCGACCGCTCGGGGCGCGGGTGGGTGCTGCGCCACGCCCCGGCCGGACGCCACGAGGGCGGCGCGCACGACGTGGGCCGCGAGGCTCGGGCGATGGCCGCGCTGAGCGCCACGCCGGTGCCGGTGCCGCGGGTCCGCCTCACCGGGACCGCCGACGACCCGCTCGGCCTGCCGTGCCACGTCACCGACTTCGTCGACGGCCACGTGCTGGGCAACGCGGAGGCGGCGGCCGAGCTCCTCGACCCGCCGGCGCTGCGCCGGGCGTCGCTCGACGTCGTGGCCACGCTCGCGGCCCTGCACACCGTGGAGCCGGACGAGATCGGGCTGGGCGACCTCGGCCCGCGCCGCTCGTACCTGAGCCGCCAGCTGCACCGCTGGCGCTCGGTCATCGCCGGCGCCGCCGATGGGGCCGCGACCCAGGCCGCCGAGCTCGAACGGATCGCGCAGGACTTGGAGCGCCGGATGCCCCCCGAGGACCGGTGCCGCGTCGTGCACGGCGACTATCGGCTCGGCAACGCGATCGTCGGCGACGACGGCGCCATCCGGGCCGTGCTGGACTGGGAGCTCGTCACCCTCGGCGAGCCGCTGGCCGACCTTGGGCTGCTGGCCGCGTTCTGGGACCCGCCGGCCGAGGCGATGCTCGGCGTCCGGCTGGCGACGTCGGCACCCGGCGCCGCCGGCCTCGGCGAGGCGCTGGCCCACTACGCCGCCATCACCGGCGCCGGCCTCGACGACTTCGAGTACCACTACCGCATGGCGTGCTGGCGGGTGGCCGGCACGGCGCTGCGGGCCCTGCACCGGTACCGGTCCGGGGTGATGAACGACGCCGTCGACACGTCGAAGTTCGTCGCCGCGTGCGACGCCTGGATCCGGCTCGCCAACGCACCGGTGCTCGGGCGCTGAGCCTCACTCCCCGATGAAGTCGGGCTCGGCGCGCTCGGCGAACGCGGCCAGCCCGAGGCGCGGGTCCGCGGCGCGCATGTGCTCCACGGTCAGCCGCCGCTCGATCTCCAGCGCGGCGCCGAGGTCCGGCGCGGCCAGGCCCAGGCGGATCGCCTCCTTCATCCGCGCGGTCGCGACCGGACTGCGCCGGGCGAGCACGGCGGCCATCGCCCGGGCGTGGCCGAGCACCTCCGCCGCCGGCCGCACCGCGTTGACGAGCCCGGCGGCGAGGGCTTCGCGCGGTTCGACCGGCAGGCCGCTGAACATCAGCCACTTCGCCCGGCGCTCGCCGATCAGCCGCGGCAGCCGCTGGGTGCCGCCACCGCCGGGAATCAGCCCGTAGACGGCGTGCTGGTCGGCGAGGCGGGCGTCCTCGGCGACGACGGCGAGGTCGCACGCCTGCATCAGCTCGAACCCGCCCGCGTAGGCGACGCCGTGCACGGCCGCGATCGACGGCAGCGGCGAGGCGGCGAGGCGCCCGAAGACCTGGTGCCAGTACGCCATGAACTCGGCCAGCAGCCCGGAGTCTGCGACCTTGTCCTCGACCGCGCCGAGGTCCGCGCCGGCGCAGAACCCCCGGCCCTCGCCGCGCACGATGAGCACCCGCACGGCCCGGTCGCCCTCCGCGATCCGCACCGCCCGCTCGATCTCGCGCAGCATCTCGCGGTCGATCGCGTTGAGCTTCTCCGGCCGGCTCAGCACGAGCTCACCGACCCGGTCGTGCACGTCGAACCGGACCCGGTCGCTCACCGCAGCTCCGGCAGCACGTCGTGGGCGATCGTGTCCAGGACCCGGTCGCGGTCCTGCGGGGCCGCGGCGACCTGCAGGATCACCGTGTCCGCGCCGGCGGCGGCGAACTCGCGGATCCGGCGGGCGACCGCGCCCGGCGAGCCGAGCAGGAGATAGCGGTCAGCGAGCGGCGCGAAGTCCTGCCGGTAAGCGGCGCTGACGTATTCGACGCCGGCCCGCCGCGCCCAGCCGGCGTCCGGATCGGCGCAGGCGAAAGCGAACACGGCCGCTCCGACCCGGGACGGATCGCGCCCGTGCCCGGCGGCCGCGGCCCGGACCCGGTCCAGCCCGGCCCGCAGCTGCTCCGGCGTCACCATGTAGGGCAGCCAGGTGCTGGCGAACCGGCCGGCGCGGCGGACCGCGCCGTCCTTGCGGCCGCCGAGCCAGATCGGCGGCCCGCCGGGCTGCACCGGCGGCGGGTCGAGCGCGACGTCCAGAAGCCGCGTGTACGTTCCCTCGTACGACACGGGTCCTCCGCGGAACAGCAGGCGCAGCACCTCGAGCCCCTCGTCGAGCCGCCGGAACCGCTCCGCCGGGTCGACGCCGACGGCCGCGAACTCGGCCGGCGCCTCCCCGCCGGCACCGACGCCGAGCTCGAAGCGCCCCTGCGCGACCTGGTCGAGCGTCGCGGCCAGCTTGGCGGCGAGGGCGGCCGGGTAGAGCGGCAGCAGGCTCACCGTGCTGACCAGCCGGATCCGCGTGGTCACCGCGGCCGCCGCGGCGAGTTCGACGAACGGGTTCGGCGCGACCTGGAAGAACAGGTGCTCGCCGCAGGCCAGGTAGTCGAAGCCGAGCGCCTCGGCGCGCCGGGCGTCGGCGGGCACGGACCCGGCGGCCCCGAGCGCCAGGCCGGCCTTCACGCCGCCACGGCTTCCCGGAACCGCCCGTTGAGCTCGTCGAGCAGGTCGCGGGCGGCGGCCTCGGCGCGCGGCAGCCGCGCCAGGGTGCGGAAGTCGCAGACGCCGAGTGCCCGCAGCCGTGGCACGTCGGCCAGCACGCGCGAGAGGTCGAGGGTACCGCCGGCAACGACGGTCGGCAGCGCGGCCGAGATCCGCACGGTGGCGAAGTCGCGGCCGTGCCGCTCGACGAGCGGGCGCATCGCGTCCAGCGCCGCGGCGAGGTCCTCGGTCTTGACGCCCCACGGGATCCAGCCGGCGCCGTAGGTCGCCAGGCGCCGCGCCACGGCCGGGATCGCCCGGCCGCCCAGCCATACCGGCACCCCGGCGGGATCGGTGGGCTTGGGTCGCATGTGGACGGCGTCGAGCTCGAACCCGCGCCCCGACATCGAAACCTCGTCGGTGGTCCACAGCGCCCGGCACACCGCGAGAGTCTCGTCGAGCACCCGGCCCCGCTCGGCGAAGGGCACGCCGACCGCGCGGTACTCGGCCTGCTGCCAGCCGACGCCGACGCCGAGTTCGAGCCGCCCGTGGGACAGCACGTCGATGGTGGCGGCGATCTTCGCCAGGAAGACGGCCGGGCGCAGCGGCGCGACGAGGACGTTGGTGGCGAGCTTGACCCGCGTCGTGACGGCGGCCATCGCCGCCAGCGCGGTCAGCGGCTCCAGCCAGTCCCCGTCGGGGCCGGTGGGCTGCACGCCGCCGGTGACGCCGCCGGTGGCCGGCTGGCCGTACCCGGACAGGTCGCGGCCGAAGACGAGGTGGTCGACGACGAAGATCCGGTCGATGCCGGCCGCGTCGGCGGCGCGCGCCTGGTCGAGGATGTGCCGCCAGTCGCCCGGCGGCGCGGCGGCGAAGTTGCGTACGGCAACGGAAATTTCCGGCTCGGCAGGGCCTCCCATGGGTGCAGCATATGGCCGGCCGCATACCGTAGCCAACCCACCGGTTGGTTTGTTATGTTGCCGGTCGACGGACCCCGACCCCCGATGAGGTGACCGTGCCACGCGATCACGACGGCAGGACCGCGATCGTCACCGGCGGATCCCGCGGCATCGGCCGGGCGATCGCCGGCGAGCTCGTGCGCTGCGGCGCCCGAGTGCTGGTGACCGGCCGCAAGCAGCCCGCGCTCGAGGCGGCCGCGGCCGAGCTCGGACCGGCCTGCCACTGGCGCGTCGCGCACGCCGCCGACCCCGCGGCCGCCGCCGACTGCGTGGCGTTCGCGGTGCGCACGTTCGGCCGCGTCGACTACCTCGTGAACAACGCGGCGGTGAACCCGCAGTGGGGCCCGACCATCGACGTGGAGCCGTCGCTGGTCGCCAAGCTCACCGAGGTGAACCAGTGGGCGCCGCTGTACTGGACGCAGCTGGTCTGGCGGGCCGGTATGCGCGAGCACGGCGGCGCGGTGGTCAACATCAGCTCGATCGGCGCCCGCATGCCGACGCCCAGGACGGGCTTCTACAACGCGACGAAGGCGGCGCTGGACCACCTCACCCGGCAACTGGCCGCCGAGCTGGCACCGGCCGTACGGGTCAACGCGGTCGCACCCGGGCTGATCGACACCGACATGGCCGCGGGCATCCCCGGACCGGAACGGGCCCAGCTGCTCAGCGGCATCCCGATGGGCCGCTTCGGCGCACCCGAGGACATCGCCGTGATCACCTCGTTCCTGCTGTCCGACCGAGCCGGCTGGATGACCGGTCAGGTGGTCGCGGTCGACGGCGGCGCGTTGGTGGCACACGGAAAGGTAGTCCGATGACGATCCGCGAAACGCCGTACCGCGTCGTGGTCTGGGGCCCCGGATACACCGGCGCCCAGGCCCTGCGCGAGATCGCCCGGCGCCCCGAGCTCCAGCTCGTCGGCTGCCTCGCCTACAGCCCGGCGAAGGTCGGCCGCGACGCGATGGAGCTCATCGGCGAGGCGCCGATCGGCGTCGAGGTCGTCGCCGACCCGCAGGCGATCCACGACCTGGACGCCGACATCGTCCTCTACGCGGGCATCGCGCTGCCCGACGAGACGTCGCGGCACGCGGAGATCACCGCGCTGCTGCGCGGCGGCAAGAACGTCGTCACGTCGACCGCGTACTTCTTCCCGTGGCAGCGCGGCGAGGAGTACGTCGCGCCACTCGAGGCCGCCTGCGCGGAGGGTGGCACGACCCTGCACGGTACCGGCATCCACCCCGGCTGGTTCGCCGAGCGGTTCGCGCTCACCGCGACCAGCCTGTGCACCACCGTGCACGCGGTGCACCTGCGCGAGATCTGCGACCTGAGCCACCACGCCGGCGACACGATCGCCGCCATCGGCTTCGGCCGGCCGCCGGAACAGCTGGGCGCGAAGACCCGCAAGACGTTGCTGAGCCGGTACTACTTCGAGTGCGTCGCCGGGCTCGCCCACCATCTCGGCCTGCCGGTCGAGGAGCTGACGGCCGAGGTCCGGTACCTGCCGAGCACGCGGACGCTGCAGTGCGCCGGGGTGACGGTCGAGCGGGGTACCGTCGGCGCGCTCGACGGCGCGTGGAGCGGGCTCGTCGGCGGCGAACCCGTCATCACCATCCGCGAGCTGTGGTACCTGGACCCCGCGCTCGTCGACGACGGCGTCGAGCTGGTCTCCGGCGACATGTACGAGGTCGACGTGCGGGGCCTGCCCGTCGACGTGCGCACCCGCGCCGACCTGCGCACCTCGGACGCCCGCGACGTCTTCGGCATCGACGACCGGCAGTCCGCGGCCAACCTGGCGACCGCCGTGCAGCTGGTGCAGACGATCCCGGCGGTCGTGGCCGCGCCGCCCGGCATCCTGCTCGCGCCCGGCTTCGCCTATCCCGCGGCCGACCTGCGCACCATCCCCGACGTGCTCGGGCGCCGGCCGGCCGTCATCCCGGAGACGATCCACTGATCGGCGCGCCGACCGGCCGGTCGGTCGGGTGTGTCAGCGCCGCAGGATCCCGTTCATCACGAAGTCGGTGAGCTCGTCGACCAGCGTCTCCTGTGCCTTGCGTCCGCCGGCCCGGAACCAGTTCGGCACGTAGGCGAGGATGCCGATGATCGAGTACATGACCATGTTCAGGTTCAGCTCGCGGAACTCTCCCGCCCGCACGCCGGCGGACAGCAGCTGCCGGGTGAACCGCTCATAGCGCTCGATGCGCCGGCGCAGGTCGACCGCCTGCTCCTCGTCGAGGTGCTGCTCCACCCAGGGCAGCTCCTGGAAGAAGACCACCAGCTCGTCCTGCTTGGTCGCGACGTGCTCGACCTGCAGCCGGATCAGCGCCCGCATCCGGTCGGCGGCGTCGCCGGTGCGCGGCACCCGGCCGACGAGCTCGAGGGTCGCGTCGACCTGGTCGGACATCAGCTCGTAGAGGATGGCGCTCTTGGAGGGGTAGTAGTGATACAGCGTCCCCTTGTTGAGCCCGACCGTGTCGGCCAGCAGATCCATGGTGGCCGCGTCGTAACCGTGCTCGCGAATGAGGCGGGCTGCGGTGGTTCGGACTTCAGCGCGTCGCGATGGCCGAGGCACCCTGTTCCCTTCGCTGCGGATTCCTTCGCCAGGTTCGGAGGACGATGATAGGGGCAGACGACCGCGGACGCGATCCAGAGCGCTGGATCGTCACCGCCGCGGCGCGGAGCGTGACAGCATTGCGTCGCCGACGCGCCGCCGTGAGCAGACCGGCGATGCCGCGCCGCCGGAGCAGACCCTATTGTCTTAATCATATAGCTGATTTGACTGAACTTGGTTAGCATCGGCGCATGCCCAGCGGCCTCGTCCGGACGTCAGACGACGACGGAGTACGCACGGTGACACTCGATCGTCCCGGGAAGCGCAACGCGTTGTCCCGCGCCATGCAGGTCGACCTCTGTGACGTCCTCGCCGCGGCCGACCAGGACGCCGCGGTCCGCGCGGTGGTGCTCACCGGCACCGATCCGGCGTTCTGCGCCGGGCTCGACTTCACCGACCGGGACCAGTTCGCCGACCGGTACGGCAACCAGTTCCGGCACCACCCGGCCCGCGCCCTGCGGGCCATGCGCAAGCCGACCATCTGCGCCGTCAACGGGGCGTGCGTCTCCGGCGGGCTGGAGGTCGCGCTCAGCGCGTCGTTCATCGTCGCCTCCGACCGGGCCTCGTTCGCCGACACGCACGCCCGCCTCGGCGTGGTGCCCACCTGGGGCCTGACCGCCCTGCTGCCACGGGCTGTCGGCGTGCGCCGGGCCCGGGAGCTGTCGGTGACCGGGCGCACCGTCCACGCCGCCGAGGCGGTGGCGATCGGCCTGGCCAATGATGTGGTACCGCATGAGCAGTTGCTCGCCTTCACACAGGCGCTGGCCTGTCAGGTGCCGGCGACGACCGCCGTGCATGACGTCCTGCGCCTCTACGACCGGGCCGAGGCGGCCGCCGTCGCGGCGCCACTGGAGATGGAGTGGGTCGCCATGCTGGACCGTCCTTTCGACGCCGAGGCGTTCGCCGCCGCCGGGCGCGATGTGGCGCGCCGGTCGTGAGTATCCGCTTCACGCCGGACGAGGCCTGGGCCTTCGTCGAACGCGCGCACACCGGCATCCTGACCACGCTGCGCGCGGACGGGTGGCCGGTCACGCTCCCGGTCTGGTTCGTGGTACTGGACCGGACGATCTGTTGCACCACGCCGGCCGACGCGAAGAAGGTCGCCCGCGTCCGCCGCGATCCCCGCGCCGCCTTCCTGGTCGAGTCCGGCCACGCCTGGACCGAGCTGGCCGCCGTACACCTGACCGGATCCATCGCCGTCGTCGCCGACGAGCCGACCGAGTCGGCCGTGCGGCAGCTGTTCGAGGCCAAGTACGCTCCCTCGCGGGTGGCGTCCGAGCGCATGCCCCAGGCCGCGCAACGCGCCTACAGCGACCGGGTCACGCTGCGCTTCACGCCCGGCGACCGGATCCTCAGCTGGGACAACAGCCGCATCCCCCTGCGTGACTGACACCCGCACCGCAGCATGGCCGACAATCAGCTCACACCAGGTGCGGGCGTCCCGCGCGAGAGGAGTTCGCCATGGCTGGCCCGCTGCAGGGGTTGCGCGTCGTTGAACTGGCCGGCATCGGGCCAGGTCCGTTCGCCGCGATGCTACTCGCCGACCTCGGCGCGGACGTGGTCCGGGTCGACCGGGTCGGCGCCGTCTCGCCGATCGGCGCCGACCCCGCCGGTGACCTGCTCAACCGGGGCAAGCGCTCGATCGCAGTCGACCTCAAGCAGCCCGCCGGCGTCCGGACCGTGCTCGGCCTCGCCGCCTGCGCCCACGCGCTCATCGAGGGCTGGCGGCCCGGCGTCGCCGAGCGGCTCGGCGTCGGCCCGGACGCGGTCCTGGCCCGCAACCCCGCACTCGTCTACGGCCGGATGACCGGTTGGGGTCAGGATGGCCCGCTGGCCACCACCGCCGGTCACGATGTCGACTACATCGCCCTCGCCGGGGCGCTCGACCCGATCGGCACGGCTGGTGGCCCGCCGCAGATTCCCATCAACCTTGTCGGCGACTTCGGCGGCGGCTCGCTCTACCTGGTCGTCGGGCTCCTGGCCGCGCTGCGCGAGGCCGAGCGGACCGGCCGCGGACAGATCGTGGACGCCGCGATCGTCGACGGCACCGCGCACCTCACCACGATGATGCACGCCATGCGTGCGAGCGGGCTGTGGCAGGACCGGCGGGGCGCGAACCTGCTCGACGGGGGCGCCCCGTTCTACGCCGTGTACGAGACCGCGGACGCCCTGCACATGGCCGTCGGCGCGCTCGAGCCGCAGTTCTTCGCCGAGCTGGTGCGCCGCCTCGGCCTGGACGGCGACCCGGACCTGCCCGGCCAGTTCGATCGCGACCGCTGGCCGGAGCTGCGCCGTCGATTCGCCGAGCGGTTCGCCACCCGCACCCGCGACGAGTGGACGGCGCACTTCGCCGGTGGCGACGCCTGCGTCACGCCGGTCCTCGCCCCCGGCGAGGCCACCCGCGACCCGCACCTCAGCGCCCGGGGCACGTTCATCGAGCGGCACGGCACGGTCCAACCGGCGCCGGCGCCGCGATTCTCTGCCACCCCAGCCGAGCTGACCACCCCGCCGCCGCTGCCGGGCGAGCACAGCCGCCAGATCCTTGTCGACTGGGGCGTCGAGGACGCCGACGCCCTGCTCGCCTCCGCCGCGATCCACGAAGCCACCCCGGCGGAGGCGCGCTGATACGCACCGGGACCGGCCGTTCGCCGGCCGGCACACGAGGCGTCCAGTACGGCGAAGCCGCGCAGGCCGTCGATCACAAGGATGGAACTGCTCAGTCTCAGAGCAGCTCCAGCAGGGTCGCGTTGGCCTGTCCTCCGCCCTCGCACATCGTTTGCAGCCCGTACCTGATGTCGTTGTCGCGCATGTGGTGGAGCATGGTCGTCATCAGGCGGGCGCCGCTGCCACCGAGCGGATGCCCCAGCGCGATCGCGCCCCCGAGCGGGTTCACCCGCTCTGGCCGGGCGCCGAACTCGGCCATCCAGGCCAGGACAACCGACGCGAACGCCTCGTTGATCTCGACGACACCGATGTCCTCCAGTGACAGGCCTGAGCGCTTCAGCAGCCGCTGCGTCGCCGGGATGGGCCCGGTCAGCATGGGCATGGGTGCCGACCCGACCACGACGGAGGTGCGGATCCGGGCTACCGGCCGCAGGCCCAGCTCGGCGGCCCTGTCCGACGTGGTGATGAGCAGGGCGGCCGCCCCGTCGCTGATCTGCGACGCGTTGCCGGCGGTGACGACGCCGTCCTCCCGGAAGGCTGGGCGCAGCTGGCCCATCACCTCGATGCTCCCGCCGCGCCGGATGCCCTCGTCCCGGCCGAGCACGGTGCCGTCCTCGAGCGTCACCGGCACGATCTGGGCGGAGAACCGGCCCTTGTCGGTGGCGGCCGCGGCCCTGGCGTGCGACTCGAGGCTGAACTCGTCCAGCCGGGTGCGGGACAGCCCCCACTCCTGGGCGATTGTCTCCGCGCCGACGCCCTGGTTGGGGAACTCGGCGCCGTACCGTTCGACGTAGCGGCGCCCGAGCGGGGAGCCTCCGGCCTGGGAGGAGCCCATCGGGACCCGCGACATGACCTCCACGCCGCCGGCCACGGCCACATCGTAGTGGCCCGCGATCACGCCGGCGGCGGCGAACGAGACGGCCTGCTGGGACGATCCGCACTGCCGGTCGATGGTGACGCCGGGGATGTGCTCCGGCCATCCCGCGGACAGCACCGAGGTGCGCGCGATGTCGAAGGACTGCTCCCCGACCTGGCCGACGCATCCCCAGATCACGTCGTCGACGACGGCCGGGTCGATACCGGCCCGATCGCTCAGTGCCCGCAGTACCAGGGCGGAGAGGTCGGCGGGGTGGACGCTGGAAAGGCCGCCGCCGCGCTTACCGATCGGCGTGCGGACTGCTTCGACGATGACTGCGTCTCTCATGACGGTACGTCCTTCTCCTGGGGTCGGCGGATCAGCGCGGCGCCATCCGCAGGGCACCGTCCATGCGGATGACCTCGCCGTTGAGGTAGTCGTGGTGGACGATGGCCAGCGCGAGCTGGGCGTACTCGTCGGGCCGGGCGAGGCGCCGCGGGAACGGCACGCCGGCGGCGAGGCCCTGGCGGAACTCTTCGGAGACGGTGGCCAGCATCGGGGTCTCGACGATGCCCGGCGCGATGGTGTTGACCCGGATGCCGTACTGGGCGAGGTCGCGCGCCGCGGGCAAGGTCAGCCCGACGATGCCGCCCTTGGACGACGAGTACGCGGCCTGGCCGACCTGCCCCTCGTAGGCGGCGACGGAGGCGGTGTTGACGATGACGCCGCGCTGCCCGTGCTCGTCCGGCTCGGTCCCGGCGATCGTCTCGGCGGCCAGGGCGAGGACGTTGAAGGACCCGATGAGGTTGATCTGCACGACGCGTGCGTAGAGGTCGAGGTCGTGCACGCCGCCGCGGCCGAGGATCCGCATGGATGGGCCGATACCGGCGCAGTTGACGACCGTGCGCAGCGGCAGGCCGGCGCCGGCGGTTGCGACGGCGGCGCGGACCTCCTCGTGGTTGGTGACGTCGGTGGCGAGGTACTCGACTCCGGGCAGTCGAGCCGCCTTGTCGATGCTCTGCTGGAGGTCGAGCGCGAAGACTCGGGCGCCCTCGCCCGCCAGCGCGGCGGCGGTCGCGGCGCCCAAGCCGGAGGCTCCGCCGGTGACGATGGCTGCCGTGTCAGCGACCTGCATCAGTCCTTCTCCTTCGGGGCAATGGTGATTGTCGCGGTGCCGTTCTTCGCGAGTGCGCGGCCGACGACCATCCGTTGGATCTGGTTGGTTCCCTCGAAGATCTGCATGACCTTCGCTTCGCGCATGTAGCGCTCGACCGGGAAGTCCCGGGTGTAGCCGTAGCCGCCGAAGACCTGCACAGCGTCGGTGGTGACCTTCATGGCGTTGTCGGTGGCGACCAGTTTGGCAATCGATGCCTCGCGGCTGAACGGCAGACCCTGGTCCTTCAGGCGTGCCGCATGCAGGGTCATCGCGCGGGCGGTCTGGACCGCCGCCTCCATGTCGGCAAGCAGGAAGGCGAGGCCCTGATGCTCGATGATCGGCTTGCCGAACGTGTTGCGCTCCTTCGCATACGCCACGGCCAGGTCCAGGGCGCCTTGGGCGAGGCCCGTGGCGACGGCCGCGATGCCGAGCCGGCCGGAGTCGAGGGCGGCGAACGCGATCCTGAGGCCATCCCCCTCAGCGCCGATCCTGCGACTGGCGGGAACCCGCACGTGGTCCAGGCGCAGCGTGGCGGTCGGGGAGCCGGTGAGGCCCATCTTGCGTTCGGGCTGGTCGGCGCTCAGCCCCCCGGCGTCGGCCGGGACCAGGAAGCACGAGATGCCTCTGCGCTCGTCCGAAGTCCGCGCCATTACCTGGTAGAAGTCGGCGTGCCCGCCGTGGGTGGTCCAGGCCTTCGCGCCGTTGAGCACGTAGTCGTCGCCGTCACGGACGGCGCGCGTCGTCAGGGCGGCCGGGTCGGAGCCCGCGTTCGGCTCGCTGAGGCAATAGGCTCCGAGGAGGCCCCCGCCGAGCATGTCCGGCAGCCATTGCTGCCGTTGCTCCGGGGTGCCGAAGTTGACGAGCCCGAAGCAGGACAGTGCGTGCACGCTCGTGCCCACGCCGACGCTGGACCAGACTCTGGCGACCTCCTCGAGCACCTGCAGGTAGACCTCGTAGGGCTGGCCCCCGCCGCCGTACTGCTCCGGGTACGGCAGGCCGAGAACGCCGATCGTGCCGAGCGTCCGGAACACGTCGCGCGGGAACTCCTCGTCTGCCTCGGCCCTCGCGACCCTCGGCGCCAGTTCCTTGTCGGCCAGGTCACGGACGACCTTGATCAGGTCAGCACTCTCGCTGCTGGGCATGACACGTGATGCGGGCATCGAATATCCCCTGGAGTACGAAAACAAGTACTAGAGTATCGGATATGGTACTCGACATGATGCCCTGCCGTAGGGTCTGTGCCATGCCGTCGTCTGCGAAACCTCGCGCCCGTCGCGAGGAGATGTTGGTCCAGATCCGCGAGTTGTTCCTGGCCGAAGGCTTCGCGTCGTTCAGCGTCGGCGACCTGGCGGAGCGGCTGCACTGCTCGAGGACCACGTTGTACGCCGTGGCGCCCAGCAAGGAGCAGATCGTGGTTGCGGCTGTTCGCTCGTTCTTCAAGACGGCGGCGGAGCGCATCGAGGCCAGGGTCGGCGCCTCGGACGATCCCGCACGGCAACTGGCGATCTATATGGAGGCCGTGGCGTCGGAGCTCCAGCCGGCCTCGCCCGCGTTCTTCGCGGACGTGGCGGAGTTCGGCCCGGCCAATGAGGTGTACCAGGAGAACACGCAGTACGCGGCACGGCGGGTCCAGGATCTCGTGACCGACGGCGTCAAGCTCGGGGCGCTGCGGCCGGTCCACGCCTCGTTCGTGGGCGCCGCGGTGGCCGAGGTGATGAGCTCCATTCAGCGCGGCGCGATACAGGCGGCGACCGGGCTCGACGCGGCGGAGGCCTACCGTCATCTTGCCGACCTGGTCATCAGCGGCCTGACGGAGCGAACGGAGAGGACGGTCTGATGCGCGAGGCCATCGATACATCGGCGGCCGCGGTGCGAAGTGACATCGCGGAGGGGGTGGCGACGATCGAGCTCAACCGGCCGGAGTCCGCCAATGCGCTGGATCTTCCCATGGCGGCGGCGCTCCACGACGCCGTGCAAGCGGTATCGCGCGACCCCGGCGTCCGCTGCGTGCTGCTGCTCGGCCGGGGCCGGAACTTCTGCGCCGGCGGTGACGTCGCGGCGATGAGCGGCGCCGCGGATCGGCACGCCTACGTGCTGAAGCTGGCCACGACGGCACACCGCAGCGTGCTGGCCCTCACCGAGCTGGACGTTCCCGTGGTCGCCGCTGTCCAGGGCGCCGCCGCCGGCGCCGGGCTGGCGCTCAGCCTGGTCGCCGACGTGGTCCTCGCCGGCGAGTCGGCGAGGTTCCTGACGGCGTACGCGCAGGCGGGGCTGACACCGGACTGCGGAACATCTTGGCTCCTGCCACAGGTTGTGGGCCTGCGCCGGGCGCTCGCCCTCACGCTGACCGACCGCCGCCTGACCGCGCAGGAGGCCGCCGACTGGGGGCTGGTCACCGGCGTCTGCCCCGACGATCAGGTTACGGAGTCGGCCCGCCGGATCGCGCTGCGCATGGCGTTGGGACCGGTCCCCGCGCTCGGCCGGACCCGGCGCCTGCTGCGTGACGCGTCGGGGCGTTCGCTGGCCGAGCAGCTGGACGTCGAGGCGGCGTCGATCGCCGAGGCCAGCATGTCCCCCGCCGCCGACGCCCGGCTCGCCGCCTTCGCCGGCAAGAGCGGGAAGTAGGTTCAGCACTACCGGCGTCCGGGGGTCAGACCGCGCCGGCCGCCGGCGCCAGGAGGCGCGGCAGGCGATCGCGGATGATCTTCTCGGCGTCGGCGATGATGCTGTTCACCACGTTCTCACAGCTGTCGACGTCCTCGATGAGGCCCTGCGCCTGGCTGGCCCACCACATCCCGTCCTGCATGGCACCCGCCGTCAGGACGCGCTCGCGGCCCCGCGCCCCCGAGGCGAGATGGGCCACGTCGGCGAAGGCGGCGCCGGGCTGGCGTGAAATCTGGGCGATCTCCTCCGACACGACGTTGCGCGCCACGCGGGCGGAGTTGCCGAACTCGCGGAAGACGACGGTGGTGTCACGCTCGGAGTTCGCGACAATCTGCCGCTTGACGTTGTCGTGGATGGGCGCCTCCGTCGTCGCCATGAAGCGCGTCCCCATGTTCGCCGCGCACGCCCCGAGCGACAGCGCGGCCACGAGGCCGGCGCCGGTGGCGATGCCGCCGCTGGCGATGACCGGGATGCTGAGCGCGCGGCTCGCGGCCGCGATCAGCACGAGACCCCCGATGTCGTCCTCGCCCGGGTGACCAGCGCACTCAAATCCGTCGATGCTCACCGCGTCGACCCCGAGCGCCTGCGCCTTCACGGCGTGACGCACCGAGACCGCCTTGTGAATGACCTTCACGCCCGCCGCCTTGAAGTGCTCTACGTGCGGCTTCGGGTTGCTGCCGGCCGTTTCGACCACGCCGACGCCCGACTCGATGATCACCGCCCGGTAGTCCTCGTAGGGAACCGGGCGGATCGTCGGCAGGATGGTGAGGTTGACGCCGAACGGCTGGTCCGTCAGCTTGCGCGTGCGCTCGATCTCCAGCGCGAGCGCTTCGGGGGTCGGCTGGGTCAGCGCGGTCAGGAACCCCAGGGCGCCGGCCTCGGCGACGGCCGAGATCAGGCCGGCCGTACCGAGTCCGGTCATGCCCCCGCACAGCAGCGGATGCCGCACGCCGAAGGTCTCCGTGAAGCCAGTTCTGATCATGTTGAGGACGGCTTTCGCTCTGAGGGCTGTGATACCAGAGACGGTACTACAGTACTCGTTTCAGTATCAACGACGGCGCCGGCGAGGAGTGTCAGCGTCCTCGCGATCGACGCCGCCCGGCCCGCGGCAGCACGCAGCTCCTCGTCGGCGGCCGTGGACAGGGTCTCCGGCGCGTACAGGCCGAGCCGTGTCCCGTCGAAGCGGAAGATCCTGCCGGTCACGCCGCGCGTGGCCTCGCTCAGCAGGGCCACGACGGCCGGCGCCACGTCTTCGGGCGCTCCCAGCGCGGGGCGGTCGGGCCGGGCGTCGATCGCCGCCATCCCGGTCTCCGCCAGCGGCGAGATGGCGTTGACCCGGATGCCGGCGGGCGCGCACTCGAGCGCCCAGCCAGCGGTCATGGCGGCCACCGCCCCCTTGGTGGCGCCGTAGGCGCTCATGCCGGGGATGCCGAACCGGGAACCCGAGACGACGGTGACGATGGAGCCGCCCGTGCCCTGCTGGAGCATGGCGCGCATGGCGTGGGTCGCGCAGAACTGCACGCCGAGCACGTTGATCTCCACGATGCGCCGGAGCCACGCCTCGTCCTCCTCCCAGGGCGCGGCGTGATGGGTGACCCCGGCGTTGGCCACCAGCCCGTCGAGGCGACCGAACCGCCGCTGCGCCGTGTCGACCAGCCTGGCGGCCGTCGACCACGAGCCGACCGAGCCGGGCTCCGCGACCGCGTGGCCACCGGCGGCGGCGACCTCCTCGACCACGGCGAGCGCGGCTTGCTCGTCCACGTCGTTGACGACGACGCTCGCCCCATGGGCCGCGCAGGCGTGGGCGTACGCGCGGCCCAGGCCCCTTCCGGCGCCGGTGACGACGACGCAGCGCCCGTCCAGGAGACGGGCCATCAGCCGGCGTCCGTGCCGAACAGGTCGACGAGCGCCGCCTTGTTGATCTTTCCGGTCGGGTTCGTCGGCAGTGCCCGCACGACCCGCAACAGCTCCGGCTGCTTCTGGCGGGCCAGGCCCTGACCGGTCACGGCACGGCCGATCTCCTCGATGGTCCAGTCGTCGCGCCGCGAGACGATGGCGGCGCCGATGCGCTCACCGAGCCGGCCGCCGGGCACCGCGACGATCGCGACGGCGTCGATCTCGGGATGCTTGCCGATGGCTTCCTCGATCTCGCGGGTGCTGAACTTCTCCCCGCCGCGGTTGATGATGTCCTTGATGCGCCCCGAGATCCGAACCTGCCCGTCACGCGCCAGCGAACCGAGGTCCCCGGTCCGGAACCATCCCCCGGGCGCGAACGCGTGCGCGTTCAGCTCTTCCCGCACGTAGCCGAGCATCATCTCGGGCCCGCGCAGCAGCAGCTCCCCGACCTCGCCCGGCTCGACGGCCTCTCCCGCGGGGTCCACGACCCGCAGCTGCACGCCCGGGGCGAGGTGGCCGTCGGTCTCCGCCCGGTACTCGAGCGGATCCAGCTCGTTGGCCAGCGTCGCCGTCGGCAGTTCGGTCATGCCCCAGGCCCGGTACGCCGCGATGCCGAGCTCCCCCGCCCGCGCGATGAGCGCGGGCGGGACGGAAGCTCCTCCGCAGCAGTACTGGCGCAGCGACGACCGATCGTGCCCCGCCGCGGCGTAGGCGTCGAGCAGCTCCCGCAGGAACGGCGTGGCGCCGGCCATGTAGGTCGCGCGCGTACGGTCGACCAGCTCGACGCAGGCGCCGGGGTCCCAGCGCTCCATCAGTACCGCGGCGCCTCCCACCCGGGCGGGGATCATGAACCCTTGCAGCAGGCCCGTGATGTGCGTCATCGGCGAGGCCATCACCATGCGGTCCCGGAACGTCAGCCCCCACTCCGCGATGGTCGTGCGCAGCTCGTGCTGCAGGCCCGCCACGGAGTGGACCACGCCCTTGGGCTCGGACTCGGTGCCGGAGGTGAACAGCACGAGGCACGGATCCGCCGGGCCGGCGGGCTCGACGCCCGAGGGCAGGGAGCCGGTGCCGGCCGAGTCCGCGGACCGCCAGCCGGCCGCGCGGCCACCGACGATCAGCCGCGCGGCGGGCTCGTGGCCGATCGTGCTGAGCGCCTCGTCGAACTCGTCGGGATAGTCGCGGCGGGCATCGGCGGCGTGGGCGATGACGGCCGCCGGTCGCACCTGGTCGAGGGCGCTGAGGATCTCGCGCGGGCCGTAGAGCGGCACGATCGGGCTGCTGATCGCGCCGATGCGCCAGATCGCGGCCGCGGCGGCGACGGCCTCGACGCCGGTCGGCAGCATCCAGGAAACCGCGTCGCCCGGCCGCACGCCGCCGTCGAGGAGGGTTCGGGCGATCGCGGCGGATCTGGCGGCCAGCTCGGCGAAGCTCGTCTCCCCCGCGGCCGTGATGACCGCCGGCCGGCCCGGCCAACGCGCCGCCCCCTGCTCCAGGAGGTGCCCGATCCGCTCGTCGGTGAGGAAGCCCTGCCGGCACCACGCCTCCGCGACGTCGGGTGCGACGATGCGCCGCCGGCCGCTCCAGTCAGCCACCCTCATTACTGCGTCCACTCCGCCGGGCGCTTCTCCAGGAACGCCGCCGGCCCTTCGATCGCGTCCGGATGGGAACGGTGCCGCCGGATCAGCTCCCAGCCGAGGTCGAGCTCGGTGGCGATGCGGCGCTCCTCGAACGTGCGCAGGACGCGCCGGCTGAGCCGCACGGCCTCCGGCGAGTTCTTCGCGATCATCCCGGCGAGCTCCAGGCCCCGGTCCCGCAGCGTCGCGGGGTCGACCACCTCGGACACGAGGCCGGCCCGCTCGGCCTGCTCGGCGGAGAGCGACTCGTACCGCCCCAGCAGCACCATGCGCGTCAGGATGTCCGGGCGCATCCTCAGGCGCAGCTGCAGCGGCTCGAGCGCCGAGACCTGCCCGACGCTCACGTGCGGGTCCAGGAAGCGGGCCGCGGACGAGGCGACGCAGATGTCGGCGTCGGCGACGAAGTGCAGGCCGCCACCGGCGCAGGCCCCGTTCACGGCCGTGATCACCGGGATCTCCACGTGCGCCCCCGGCAGGAAGTCGAGCTCGGCCGCCGCGGTGTCACCCACCCGGGTACGTGGCGCGGCGAGCATGCCCGCGTCGGCGCCGCCGCAGAAGGCCTTGCCGACGCCCGTGAGCACGATTGAACGCAGCCCCGGCGCACCGGCCGCGGCGCGCCACAGGCTCGCCAGCGCATCCATCAGTTCGTCATTGAGAGCGTTGGCCGCCTGCGGGCGGTTGAGGGTCACCAGCAAGGTGCCATCGATAACCGTGCTGAGCAGCACTCCCTCCGCGCGTTCCAAGTCTGCTCTGTCGCGCTGGCTCGACACCGGCGCCTCCTCACGGCGCTTCCCGCGCCCTCCCTTGACTATCGTCCAAATCATATATACGTTTCTGCGCCATGCGGAAGAGGGATGTCACGTCAAGCGCCTGGAGGGACGCCCCGTATGCATGACTTTCTCCAGTCGGTCCTCGTGCCGGGCCTGTCCGACGGCGCGATCTATGGATTAGTTGCGGTGGGTTTCGCCACGCTGTTCTCGACGACCGGGGTGATCAACTTCGCACACGGCCAGATGGTCATGTTGATGCCCATGTCTGTGCTCGTGGCGATGCAGGCCGGCCTGCCCACATGGCTCGCATACGTCGTTGCGCTGGTGGTGGTGGTCGGGGTCGCCCTCACGGTCGAGTGGTCGGCGGTACGACCGTTCGTGCAGTCGGGCCAGTCCGTCACGTGGCTGCTCTCGACACTGGCAGTGAGCGTGATCTTGGCCGAGCTGCTGGCCATCCCGTACAACGGGGAGTCGCGCAATTTCAAACACGGCGTCAGCGCACGCCGGTTCGACCTGGCGGGCATCGGCATATCGCCGGCCGAGCTCGCGTCGATCGCCGCGCTGTTCGTCGTGACCGGGCTGCTCGTCGCCTTCTACCGGTACACCCGAATCGGGCTCGAGCTGCGCGCCATCGCCGACGATCTCGACGGTGCGGAGGCGGTCGGGATCTCCCGCGCCCGCGCCTCGCAGATCGCCATGACGCTTGCCGCGCTGGTCGCCGCGGTCACCGGGGTGCTGGTCGCCTCGACCCAGCTCGTCACGCCGTCGCTCGGACTGTCGTACACGTTCTACGGCTTCGTGGCCACGGCGATCGGCGGCATGGGCAGCATCGGCGGAGCCCTGGTCGGCGGCCTCATCGTCGGCGTCCTGAGCCAGGCGATCGGCGTGTACGTCGGCAGCCTCGTCGTGAACCTCGCGGTGTTCGCCCTGCTGCTGGTCGTCTACGTGATCCGCCCACACGGCCTCTTCGGCGCCGCGCCCGTGCGGGCGGTCTGATGGTGCACAAGCTGCTCGAGAAGCCGGCACGGGCGATGGCTCCCGTGTCGCGAGCGCTGCGCGGCGGCCTGGAGCGAACTCGCGAGGCCGTGCCGCCCCCCGTCCGCGGCGTGCTCGCGGCGCCGGGCCTGCACAGCCTGCTGATGACGGCCGTGGCGCTGGTCCTGCTCGTCGCGTGGGGCCCGCAGTCGTACAACGGCTACGTCCTGCAGCTGATCTGCCTGTACGCCGTCGCCACCCTGGGCCTCAACATCACCACCGGCTACGCGGGCGCGCTCTCGCTGGGCCAGGGCGCTTCGTTCGCCATCGGTGCGTACATCACCGCCATCCTGGTGGCATCGCACGGATGGCCGTTCTGGATCGCCATCCCCCTCGCCGTCCTGGGCGGGCTCGTCGCCGGCGCGGCGATCGGCTTCCCGGCCGGGCGCTTCGGCGCGATCGGCCTGGCCATGTTGTCGCTCGGCCTGATGCTCGTCGTCAACGACATGCTCATCCAGTTCCAGAACGTCACCGGAGGCAACTCCGGACTGTCCGGCATCGACCCCCGCCTCTGGTTCGACCACGACCCGGTGGTAACGCCGTGGGTCGTCCCTACCGTCATCGTCGTCGTCGCCGCCCTCTGCTACTGGCTGCACGCCCGGTACCGGGTGTCACGGCTCGGCCGATCCACCGTCGCGGTTCGCGACGAGCCCATCGGCGCGTCGGCCCTCGGCATCTCGGGCTACATCACGAAGGTTGCGGGCTTCGCGGTCGGGTCCGCGCTGGGCGCGCTCAGCGGAGGGCTCTTCGCGATCCTCTCCGCCTACATCTCCCCGGATGCCTTCTCGCCGAACCTCTCCATCCTGTTCCTGGTGATGGTCGTCCTCGGCGGCAGCGGCTCCCGGCTCGGACCGGTGGTCGGCGCGGCGCTGCTGATCCTGATCCCGCTCCGCCTCGACGCGTACCCGCACGTCAACAACCTCCTCTACGGCCTGCTGCTCATCGTCCTCATGCGGCTGCGCCCCCGCGGCCTCTTCAGCCGTACCGCCGCGCCGGCCAAACAAGCGCTGCGGGAGATCGCCGGCACGCCGCCCATCGAGGTGCCCGAGCGCGCGCCCGGCGCGCCGATCCTGCGGCTGACGGACCTGCGGCGCACCTTCGGGGGCGTCAACGCCCTACGCGGCGTGTCGTTCGACCTGGCGCGCGGGGAGATCGTGGGCCTCATCGGCCCGAACGGTTCCGGCAAGACGACACTGCTCAACGTCGTGTGCGGGCACTACCCCCCGACGGCCGGTCAGATCGAGCTGGACGGGGCGGAGATCGGCGGGCAGAGCCCGGCCGCCATCGCCCGGCGCGGCGTCGCCCGCACGTTCCAGACCCCGAAGACGTTCCCCGGCATGAGCATCGAGGAGCATCTCGCACTCGCGGCCGCTCGCGGCGACCGCGAACCGGAACTGCTCCAGGCCTGCCGCCGCGGCGCCCTCGCGCTGCTCGAGCTGGGCGGCTTCGACCCGCACGACGCGGCCGCCGTCACCCGGGAAAGCAGGGTCATGAGCCACGGTCAGTTACGTTTCCTGGAAGCCGCCACCGCCATCAGCGCCTGTCCGCAGGTCCTCCTCCTGGACGAACCGGCGGCGGGACTCTCGGCCTCGGAGATCGAGGGATTCGAGCGCGTCGTGAGCGACGTCGCGGCGGCTGGGATCGCCGTCATCATCGTCGAGCACCACCTGGAGATGATCAGCCGCCTGGTCGACCGGGTCGTCGTCCTGGACCTCGGTACCCTCCTCTGGGAGGGCCGGCCCGAGGATCTCCACACCGTCGATGCCGTCCGCGCCGCCTACATGGGTGTCGCATGAACGGCGGGCGCCTGAAGGTGGACGGCCTTCGCGTACGGTACGGCGGCGTCACCGCCGTCGAGGACCTCTCGCTCACGGTGGAACCCGGGACGTGCCTGGCCCTGCTGGGCGCGAACGGCGCCGGGAAGACCTCCACATTGCGTGGCATCGGCGGTCTCGCCGCGGCCGGCGGCGGCATCTGGCTGGACGACCGTCGCCTCGACACGCTCTCGGCGAGCAAACGGGCCCGTGCGGGCCTGGGCCACGTGCTCGAGGGCAGGCACGTCTTCAAAAGCCTGTCCGTGGCGGAGAACCTCCGCGTGGCGGCGGGCCGGGCATCCCGGCCCTCCGAGGTCGACCCGCTCGACCTGCTGCCCGAGCTGCGTGAGCTGATGCCCCGCCTGGCCGGCGGCCTGAGCGGGGGCCAGCAGCAGATGCTGGCCATCGCGCGAGCGGTCGCGGGCGCTCCCCGCGCCATCATGCTCGACGAGCCGACGAACGGGCTCTCGCCGAAGCTGGTCGGACGGACGATCGAGATCCTTGCCGATCTGCGGGACGCCGGCTTCTCGGTGCTGCTGGTGGAGCAACGGCTCGAAGTCGCCCAGAAGCTCGAAGCCGACGTCGTGGTGCTGCGGCACGGGCGCGTGGAGCACCGCCTGCACGGGACCGACCCCAGCCTCCCGGACCTGCTCCACGCCGCCTATCTCTCCTGATAACTCACAGAAAGCACGAGGAACACATGGCCACCTTCATCAAGAGAGGCGTTGCCGCCGCAACGCTGTGTACGGCGCTCGTCGCCCTCGCCGCATGTGGCGGCGGCGAGTCCTCCGGCGACAAGGGCGAGAGTTCCGGCTCCACCATCAAGATCGGGTTCGTCGGGGCGCTGACCGGCTCCCTCGCGCCGAGCGGCCAGGTGTCACTCGCGGGGCTCAAGGCCGGCGCCGAGTACGTGGAGCAGCACAACCCCGGCACAAAGATCGAGATCATGCAGAAGGACACCAAGGGCGAGCCGACCGCGGCGGTCGCCGCGACGCGGTCGCTCGCGCAGGAGGGTGTCTCCGCCTTCTACTTCACCACCGAGGCGTTTCCCCCGGTTCAGGACATCCTGAACCAGGTGAAGGTGCCCGGCGACACGGCGGGCGGCATCGGCTCGATCCTGGCGGACGTCGGCGACTCGAAGCGGTACAAGTACGCGTTCAGCACCGGCGCGGGCACCTCGGGCGACACCTCGATCGTGCCCCTGCTCTCGTACGCGGCCTCGGCCGGCAACACGGTGGCGATGCTGGACGACTCCTCGGCGTACGGCACATCGCAGTCGAAGGAAACCCTGGCCGTCGCCAAGAGCCAGTTCCCCAACGTGAAGATCGTGCAGGAAAGCTTCCCCTCCACCGCCTCGGACGTCACCGCGCAGCTGTCCAAGCTGCGGGACTCGGGCGCGCAATCGCTCATCGTCTGGTCGTACGGCGCCCCGCTGGTCGCGGCCATGTCGAGCCTGGACAAGATCGGCTGGAACCCGCAGATGTCCGGCGTGCTGGGCATCGGCGATCCCGCGACGTCGGAGCTCATCCCGAACGGCATGAAGAGCACCCTCGCCGCCGGCCCCATGGCCAAGACGTTCCTGTCGGCCACGCAGGGCGAGTCCCCCACCGGCATCACCGCGGACTTCGTGAAGCTCTACCTGAAGGCCAAGGGAAAGGACTCCTTCAACGCGCTGGACACGGTGGGCGCCATCTCCTTCGACTGGGTGCTGCTGGTGACCCAGGCGTCCCAGAAGGTCAAGTCGACCAACGCCGACAAGATCAAGCAGCAGCTGGTCTCCGGCGAGGCGCTGCAGGGCGCCAACGGCACGTACAAGTTCGGTGCCGACAAGCGCATCGGGCTGGACGCCGATCAGCTGGGCGTGTTCGTGCCCGCCAAGCCGTGCCCGAACGGCAAGTGCGTCGAAGCCTCCGTCGGCGCGGGGCGCTGAATGCCTGAGGAGACCACAGTCGATCTCCGGATGGGATCGCAGGCGGACGATTTGCGCGTCCGCCTGCGGGCCCTGCTCGCCGAGCTCCTCCCCGAGGACTGGACGACATCCTTCGCACGCGACCCGGCGGTGCAGTCGGTCGTGGCCGGGGTCACCGAACGCCTCGCGAGCGAAAAGCTCCTCACGCTCAGCTGGCCCAGGGAGTACGGCGGCGCGGAGGCCGACGTCTGGCAGCAGACCGTGCTACGGGAGGAGCTGTGGGCGCACTTCGAGCCGCGCGGCCCGCAGTACATGGGCTTGAACTGGGTCGGGCCGGTGATCATGGAGGTCGGCACGGCGGAACAGCGGGCTACCCACCTGCCCGCCATCTCGGCCGGGCAGGCCGTGTGGTGCCAGGGCTTCAGCGAGCCCGGGGCCGGATCGGACCTCGGCGCGCTGCAGCTCAGTGCCCGCCTCGACAACGGCGAGTGGGTGCTGAACGGCCAGAAGATCTGGACCTCCTACGCGGGTCTGGCGCAGTGGTGCTTCCTGGCGGCGAAGACCGACAAGGCGGCCGGGAAGCGCGAGGGCATCACCATCTTCCTGGTCCCCATGGACCTGCCGGGCATCACCGTCGTCCCCATCGAGTCGATCATGGGCGAGCAGCACCTCAACGAGGTGTTCTTCGATGACGTGCGGATCGGCGGCGACGCGATCCTGGGTGGCGTCGGCAACGGGTGGGACGTCATCAAGCTGGTGCTGAAGCACGAACGCATCGGCATTCCGCGTTACGCCCGGGACGAGCGGGTGCTCGCCGCGCTGGCGGGGCACGGGTCACTCGACGAGCCGACGGCACTGCATTCCTACGCCCGCGCGCTGGTCCACGCCCGCGTGGCCCGTCTGCTCAACTACCGCGCCGTCGCGTTGAACGACGCCGGGCGGCTGACGGACCGCGAGGCCTCCATCGCGCGGCTGGCCTCGATCCAGCTCGACCAGGAGGTGGCGCAGCTGGCGCTGGACCTCGCCGGCGCCGACGCCCTCGCCCCCGACCTGTCGGCCGGCCTGCTCGGACGCGTCGAGGACGTGTTCCGCTACGCACGGTCGGCGACCATCGCGTCCGGGACCATCGAGGTCCAGCGGATGCTGGTCGCCCGATCGTCGATCGAAGGAGCTCGGCATGCGTCGTGAGTGGCCGCAGGCGGCGATCGCCTACCAGCAGAGCGTCGCCAAGGCGCTCGGGGCGCTGGGCGGCGTCAACATTGCGCGCGACGCGGAGACGGACCCGGGCCGGCGGCGGGCAGTCGTGGCGCCGGCCCTGGACCAGCTCGACCTCCGGACCCTGGATCCCTGGGGCGAGCAGGACGAGTCGGCGGCCGCCGTACTCGGGATCAAGGCGGCCGGCGCCGTCGTGCTTCCGTGGCCGCTGGTCCACGAGCTGGCCGTGGCCCCGCACCTGCGCCGGGAGATCAACGGCGTCTACCTGTCCGCCGGCGCACCCGGGCGACTCGACCATGCCGACCTGTTCGAGCGCGCCGTCGCCGTCGACCTGGTCCGGGGCGGCGCCTCCTCGGTCACGGCGAGCCCGCTGCGGCCGGCGCCGCTGGACCCGTTCGCCGCGGGCGTCGTCCTCGGCGCCACCGAGCTGGACATCGACGTGCCGCGGGCCGTCTCGATGCACCTGCTGCTCGACGCATTCTGGGTGCTCGGCGCGCTCGGCACGGCCGTCGAGCTCGCGGTCGTCCACGCGCGGGAGCGGCAGCAGTTCGGCAAGCCGATCGGGAGCTTCGGTGAGATCCGGTGGCGCATCGCGGACATCGCGCTTGCCCTCGACGGGCTCGAGGAACTGACATTGCACGGGTGGTGGCTGGTTCGGCAGGCCGCGGCAAGGCCTGCGGACCTGCTCGCCCTCCGGGTGCAAATGCTGGAGTCGGCGAACGTCGTGCTGTCCAATGCGCACCAGGTGCTTGGCGCGATGGGCCTGTGCGAAGAGCACGATCTCACCGTGATCGACCGTCACCTCCAGAGCGTCCTGCACCGCCCGGCCGGGCTGATCGCCTCGACGGATCTCCTGGCGCAGGCGGTCGCCAGGGAGGGCTTCGACGGCATCTACCCGGTTGCGGCCCGGCGCTAGACGCCGGCGCGACAGCGAACAAACGCCCGGCCGGGTTTCGACCCGGCCGGGCGTTGCGCATCGAACTGACCGCGGTCAGGCGACGGTCATTCCTGGGCGTTCATGCGGGGGTTGCCGTACTCGTCCAGCACCCGCACGGGCGGAGCGTTCTCCGAGGCGACATACAGCTGCGACGCCTGCAGATGGGCCCGCATCAACCGTCCGGCCTGATCGGCGTCGCCCGCCTCGATGGCATCCACGATGGAGTCGTGCGCCCGCAGGACCGCGCGACGCAGGTCCACCGTGGGGTAGCTCTCCTCCTCGGCCGCCTGGCGGGCCCAGCCCCGCTCCTGGATGCTCCAGACGCTCTCCAGCATGCCGACGAGGATCCGCAGCGTCTGGTTACCGGCCGCGTCGACCAGCTCTTCGTGGAACTTGCCGGCCGCGCCCGTGAAGGCGGGCCCGTCCTCCACGACCTGCAAGGCCTCGTCGCCGAACTGCCGGAGCCGGGCACCGATGGCGGCGTGGTCCTCGCGAAGCGCCGCATGCTCGGCGCACAACGGCTCCAGCAGGTTGCGGGCGGCCGCCAGGTCCGGCATGGGCAGTGCACGCGAGTGCATCAGCAGTCCCATGTGATACGCGGCGGAGTCCAGTGTGGGGCTCTTGATGACGGTGCCGCCCCGCTTGCCGCGGCGGACGCTCACCAGCCCCTCCGTCTCCAGGATGCGGAACGCCTCGCGAAGGCTCGGACGGCTGACCGGATAGTTCTGGAGCATCACCGGTTCCGTCGGCAGCTCCGATCCGTCGACGAGATCGCCTTCCATGATGCGAAGCCGCAGCTGAGCCGCCATCGCCTCGGCCACCCTTGGTGTCCGCAACGGCACCCGGCGAGGGCGCGCGGAATTCTCGGGTTCGGGCATCAGAGAGTTTCACCGCCGTCGACAAAGATCGTCTGGCCCGTGATGAACGAAGCGAGATCGCCCGCCAGATGGACGGCCAACGCCCCCAGCTCTGCGGCGTCGCCCGTGCGTCGCATCGGAATGCGCTCCTTCAGCCAGGCCTGACCTTCGGGACTGTCGTGCAGGGCCTGGGTCATGCTGGTGCGGAAGTGCCCCGGCGCGATGGTGTTCACCGTGACGCCGAACGCCGCCCACTCTTTGGCGAGCGCTCGCGTGAGCTGGCCCAGGGCGCCCTTGGCGACCTGGTAGCTCACGGTCAGGTTGGCCGACCTGGCGACGCTGCTCGACGCAATGTTGATCACCCGGCCTCGCTGCTGCTCCAGCATCCCCGGCACGAACGACCTGATCAGATGCAGCGATCCGCGCACGTGCGTGTCCAGCACCGAGTCCCAGTCCTCATCGGACATGGCGACATCGGCAGGCCCGGATCCCGGCTGCCCGACCTTCTGGCCGGACGACTCGTCCACCGGCAGCGCAACGACAGGCTTCTTGACCAGATTACCGGCGTTGTTCACGAGGATATCGATGGCCTTGACCTCATTGAGCACGGCGTCCCGTAGGCGATCCAGATCACCAGGTTGCCGAATGTCCGCCGGAAAGGCAAGCGCCCGGCCTCCCGCGGCATCGATCTGCTCCACGAGGCTGTCGAGCTCTTCGGCCTTACGGGACACGACGCACACGACGGCGCCCGCCTCCGCCAGGGATGTCGCGATCGCGCGCCCCAGCCCGCGGCCAGCCCCGGACACGAGGGCAGACCGTCCGGCGAGTGAGCCCGCGACGTGGGTGGCTGTCATAGTCTGCCTTTCGGAAGTCCGAGCGTTCGCTCCGCAATGATGTTCCGTTGCACTTCGGACGTGCCGCCATAGATCGTGGCGCCCAGCGAGTCGAGCCGCTCGTCGAAGAGCGCCGGGTCGTCGAATGCCTTCTCGCCAGCCACTTCCAGCGACAGCAGGGCGGCGCGCTGCACCGACTCGGAGCCGAGCAGCTTGAGGATCGACGCCGCGGGGGATGGCAGGTCCGCGAACCGCTGGGCGGCCGTGCGCAGGCCGGTCAGGCGAACACTCTCCGCGTCCGCCAGCGCGCGGCCGAGCTTGACGAGCTGGTGCTGCGCCAGGTCGGGGGCGCGCAGCGCGGGGCCCATGGCCCGGTTGGTCTCCAGCCACGTGTTGATCCAGATCATGTCCCGCTCGTGCTCGAGGCTGGCCATGGCCACCGTCCAGCCGCCATTGAGCTCGCCGAGCAGCGCGTCCTGCGGCACCTTCACGTCGTCGAGGAAGACCTCGCAGAAGGACTCGACCGCGGGGCCAGCGGTGCGGATCGGGCGGACCACCACCCCAGGGCTTCGCATGTCGAGGATCAGGCACGAGATGCCGTGGTGCGGCTTGCCGCCGGTGGCGGTGCGGACGTAGAGCGTGCACCACCGCGCCTCGTCCCCCTGTGTCGTCCAGATCTTCTGACCGTTGACCGTGAACACCCCGTCGGCAAGGGTCGCGGTCGTGCGCAGAGACGCCAGGTCCGAGCCGGCGCCGGGCTCGGACATGCCGAGGGCCCACCATTCGTCGCCGCGGGCGGCCGGGCGCAAAAGCCGGTCCCGCTGGGCGGCGGTCCCGAAGGCCCGGATGGCCGGTGCCGCGACCCCGACGCCCTGGATGTTCATCAACCGGGGAACCCGGCGACGCGCGCCGACAAGCTTGACGGCCAGGGCATCGGCACCGTTCAGGTCGCGCCCGCCCTCATCCCGGCCCCACTCGGGGATCAGCCAGCCCTCGTCGAATGCGGCCGCCTGATAGGCCTTGCGAAGCTCGGCATCGCCGCGGTACCGCTGATAGTTCTCGACGTAGTCGGCCGGCAGGAAGTCATCCAGGAACGCGTCGAACACAGCCCCCAGGTCCGTCATCGCGCTTCCCCCCTTTCGATCCGTGCCGCCGCCATGAAGAGGTCGTCGGGGGCGCCGAGCAGGCCGGCGCTCTGATGGGCGCGGCGCAGGAACAGGTGGCAGTCCGCCTCGAACGTCACGCCCATGGCGCCCATCAGCTGCGTGAACCGTGCCGCGACCTGGACGGCCGCCTCGGCCGCCACCGCGTTGGCCAGCAGGCAGTCGCGGGTCGGTACGCCATCGAGGACTCCCGCAACGAGGCGCAGGGCCGCGCCGAGCGTTAGGCTACGAGCCTTCTCGACTGACACGTAGGCGTCCGCGAGCTGGTGCTTGACCGCCTGGAACGCTCCGATCGCCTGACCGAACTGCCGGCGCTGCAGCACATGCTCGATCGCCGCGTCCAGGGCACCCGCAGCGGTACCGACAAGGTCGGCGGCAAGGCAGACGCGAGCGCTCGCCATGATCCGCTCCAGATCGTCGAGTGCGATCGCGCGGGATTCGACGGCGGCCGCACCCTGGAACCGCAATGCGGGGACGGGCCGGGAAGGATCGATCACCGTCGCGCGCTCGAGCACCTCGACCCCGTCCGCGTCCCGGTCGACCACCGCGATCCAGGCGCGGTCCGGCCCTTGCACAACCAAGGTGAAGGTGGCCGCGTCGAGACCGCCGAGCACGTGCGCCCGCTCGACGAAGCACCGGCCGTCCTCGACGAAACCCTCAGCGGTGGAGAAGCCCGCGGGCGACCGCCGGTAGTCCTCACGGTGCACCCCGGCCGCGATCTGCGTCTGGGACGCCAGCACCGCCGGCAGGAGCGGCACCGCCAACAAGCTGCGCCCGGCCTCCTCGAGCATGACGACCAGGTCGATGATCCGGCCAAGCCCGCCGACGGCCTCGGGAACGCCGATGTCCAGGTAGCCGCCCTTCGAGAGGGTTGCCCAGCCGTCGGGCGCAAGCGCGGCGCCGTCGATGGCGGCGCGCATGTCCGCCGGACCGTTGAGTGATCGGAACTGAGCGCAGGCCGTCTCAGCGAGAGCACGCGCATCCTCGTCCGGGGCCAGAAGAGACCAGTCCGCCATCGTATCCAGGAACTCCTCAGCATCGTCCGGCCTCCGACGCTCGCGATGCTACCCGAGTTTTCATCATTCGAGTAATATGATTTAGATGTTTAACCCCTCACACATCACCGCCGGCATGCCTTTTGCTCGGATCACCGAATTGCTGGAAACTATCGAAACCCGACGGCCTGATCGAGCGGCAATGCTGCGGCCGGAGGCTCTGGTCACTGGTGCCGCGCCGGCGTATGCCTTGCGTGCTCGCGCGTTGTGTCGACAGCGTGGCGGATGTCGGCCGCGCTCAGCGCCCGCTCCGTGCGCTGGGCGAGCAACCGGGCCGCCCCGATGCTGCCGATGAGCAGAGGTTGCGATCTCACGTCCGGAGGCGGAGGTCGTGCCGGCACGCCTAACCGGTGCGCCCCCCGCCGACCTCGATCGCCCACAGGATGTCGGTCAGGTGTTCGACGGCCTTGGCCAGATGTCGACGATACGTGCTCAACGGCAGGTCGAGCACCTCCGCCGCCGCCTCCTGCGTAGGAGCCGGCCGCACATAGGTGCGGTGGAGGACCGCCTGGAGTTGCTGACCCTTCGGAAGGTTGCCGAGCTGGGCGACGGCGTCCTCGATCGTTGCGCGCAATTGGGTGGCGTCCGCGGCGAGGGTGGAGCCGATCAGCGGGTTGGCCGCGAGCTGCTCGGGACGGTGCAGGGATTGCAAGGCGGCACGGACGGAAGCGTCGAAGCGGCCGCGGTTCAGTGGCGGTGGGCGCAGCAGCGCGGCCGGGGCCGGGCCGGTGCCGCCCGTGTGGCCGCGTTCGTACATCAGGTCCAGCCAGGCGCCAACCGGCAGGCGGCGCCAGTCGATGCCGAACGCGACGTGGGGCAGGCCGCCGACCTCGACGCGGACCAGGGGCGCGAAGGCGATGTAGTCGAACTTCGGCGCCCAGAACGCGTCGTCGACCACGACCACGAATGACCAGGCCAGTGGGCGGGTGAGCCATTCGATGATGCTGGACACCGGGCCGGCCACCACCATGTACGGGTCGCGCTGGTGTTCGCGGACCCCGGCGGCGAAGCGGCTGATCAGCACGTGCTCACCGGGGCGGATCGGGCCCTCCCGCGCGACGTGGTCGAGCACGGCGCGGACGACAGGGTCGCGGTCCTCCAGCGGGGAGCCGTTCGGGCACAGGACGTGGTGGGCGAAGCCGGCGACGCGATCGCCGGTGCGCACCACGGACAGCCGCTCGGGCTGCTCGGACAGCCAGGCGCGGGCGAGCTCGGCGCTGGCCGGCCCCTCGAACCGTTCGATGGTGGCGCATACCTGGTCGTGCTCGTCGGCTCGGGCCGGTACCACTGCCGCCGAACCCTGTGCCCGCAGCGCCGCGATCACGCCGCCGAACGGGCCGTGGCGGTGGATGAAGAGGAGCTGGTGCGCCTCGGGCTGCCGGTGCTGGCCGCCGGCGGCGCGCAGGGCGGCGACCGCGTGGTCGAAGACGAGGCGCTCATGGGTGCGGTACTGCTCGGGGACGCGGCGCCGGAACTCGGCGTTGAGCACGTCGCGGGCCAGGTCGTGGACGGCCAGTCCGCCGGGGCCGCTGGTGACGAACGGGAGCCGGGCGAGCCACTGCCACACCGCGGGGGCGTCGGCGCCGACCGTCCGGGCGAGCAGGTCCTCGGTGGTCGACCACGCGATCGCGCAGGTGGCCAGGCCGGTCAGCTGGGGCTGGGTCGGGACGTCGCCGACGAACGACTGCAGCAGGGTCGAGATCAGGTCCGGCGCGTCGGCGAGGGTGTCGGGCACCTGCCCGCGGGCCGCGAGGTCGGCCAGCAGCGCCATGGTCAGCGGGTGCCCGGCGCCGAGCGCGGCCAGGTGGGGCCGCACGGACGCCTCGACGCCGGCGTGGGCCAGCAGCCGCGCGGTCTCGTCGGGGCCGAAGAGGTCGAGACGGTACACCGTCATCACCTCGCGCCATCCGGCGTCGCAGCGCCACGGCGCGGCCGGCGGCTCACGGCCGGCCAGGACGACCACGGTGTCGGCGCTCAGGCTCGGCACGCACTGCTCGCGCAGCCACCCGTCGATCGGGGTGAGCTGCTCGTAGCCGTCCACGAGCAGGACCGCGCCGGCGGGAAGGGGCCACCCGACGGCCGCTCGCAGCCCGTCCGGGGAGGGATCGACATCGCGCCCGTCGACCTGGATCACGGTCCGGCCGGCCGCGCGCGCCCGGGCGCCCAGCTCCGCCAGCAGCGTGGTCTTGCCGATGCCGCCCTGGCCGTGGACGAACAGCACGCGCCGCGGCGAACGCCCGCCGACGGCGGCGTCGAACCCCGCGAGCTCGGCCCGGCGTCCCACGAACCGTTGCCGCCGGGCGGTCTCGAGCACGTCGCCGAGAGACGTCGACACGTCGTCACCTCCACCTGCACTCTCCACCGCCGCGGTGCGGTTTGGACAGCGATTGACAACTGTCCGACCTGGCAACTGAGCACCACCCCGCCCGATCCTCACGGCATGAGGATCCTTGTCACCGGGGGTACCGGTTTCGTCGGCTCGCACAGCGTGGCGGCGCTCGTCGCCGCGGGCCACGACGTCCGGCTCCTCGTCCGCTCGCCCGGCCGCGTCGGCCCGGCCCTGGAACCGCTCGGTGTGCGCGCGACGGTGGATCACCTGGTCGGCGATGTCACCGACCCCGGCTCGGTCGCACGCGCGCTGCGCGGCTGCGACGCGGTCCTGCACGCCGCCGCCGTGTACGACCTGGACGCCCGCGCCCGGCCGGCGATCGCGCGGACGAACGTCGCCGGCGCGGAAACGGTGCTGCGGGCCGCCGTCGAGGCCGGCTGCGACCCGGTCGTGCACGTCTCCAGCACCGCCGCGCTGCTGCGGCGGCGGGCCACCGTCACCCCGGACTCCGCGCTGTCGGGCACACCGGGGACGTACATCCAATCGAAGGCCGCGTCCGAGGCCGTCGCCCGCGGGCTGCAGGACGCCGGCGCGCCGGTGGTGATCGTGCAACCCGGCGCCGCCCTCGGCCCGGACGACCCGCACTGCGGCGACCAGGCCCGCCGGCTGCGGGACATCCTGCGCGGGCGGTACCCGGTGTGGCCCGGCGGCGGCCTCCACGTCGTCGATGTCCGCGATGTCGCCGCCGTGCACGCCGCCGTCCTCACGAGCCGATCCAAGCCGCGCCGCTACCTGGTCCCCGGCCACTTCGTCGACGGCGACACCATGTTCGCCACCTTGCGCGCGCTGACCGGCCGCCGTCTGCCGTCCCTCGTCGTCCCGGCCGCCGCCATGCTGCCGCTGAGCTGGACCATGTCCGCCCTCCAGCGCGTGACCCCGTTCCATCTTCCGGCCGACCATGAAGGGGTCGTCTTCATCGGTACCGCGACCCGCTGCGACGACTCCCGCACCCGCGACGAGCTCGGCATCGAGCCGCACCCGCTGGTCGAGACGTACGGCGACACGATCCGCTGGCTGCACCGCACGGGACGGCTCACCGACCGCGAGGCCGGCACCGCGGTGTCCCGATGAGCGGATGGACGGCCAGCATCGCCGCGACCGCGGTGTCGAGCTACGCGCTGGACGCCTGGGCGGCGGCGGCCGGCGTCGCCCTGGTCGCGTCGGGTCTGCTCGCCGACGTCGCTCAGCCCTGGGCGGTGACCCTGCTCGTGGGCACCTATGTGGCCTGGGGGCTCGGACTGCGCACCAACCTGCGGGCGAACTGGTCCCTGCTGGCGAGCACCAGGACGAGTACCAATGTCATCTCCAAGGCCGCCCACGACCTCACCCGGCGCATCACGACCAACGCCCGCGCACCGCGGCTGGCGGCGGCGATCGGCTACGCCGGCACACAGGTCGCGGCGGAGGTGCCCTACTACGCGGGCGCGTTCGGCACCGCCGCGCTCAGCGACACGGTCGGCACCGACGACGCCGTGGTCTTCCTCGCGGGCGCGAACCTCGCCGCCGGGCTGTACGAATACGGCCTCGCCCGCCTCACACGCGCCTTCCTCGGCCGCCGCCGGTACGCGTCCTTCGAGGCCGACTGGGTGCCGGCGCAGTACCTGACCGGCTATTACCGGACCGTGGAGCCGGACGAGGTCGCCACCATCGCCTTCTTCGTCGCCGCGATCCGCCACGCCGAACGCGACCGCCCGGTGCTGTTCTTCGGCATCGGCCCCACCCTCCACCACGTGTTCGCCGCGGCCGAGATCGCCTCGGAGATCCACCTGGGCGACTACCTCCCGGCCAACCTGACCGAGATCCGGCGCTGGATCGATCGCGACCCCGGCGCCCACGACTGGCGCCCGTTCGTCCGCTACACCCTGCAGTGCGAGGGCATCGCGCACCCGTCCGACGAGGAGCTCGCCGCACGAGAAGAGCTGACCAGAAGCAAAATCACGGATTTGGTACTCGTAGATGCCCGCCATCCCCGCCCGCTCGACCGCGCGTACGCCACCGTGATCAGCCCCTACTGCGCGGACTCCGCCACGGGCGACCGGGCCACCTGGCAGTTGTTCATGCGCCACATCACCGGCCTGGTCGAGCCCGGGGGCCTGTTCGTCACGGCCGCCCTGCGACGATGCCGCGGCTACACCGTGGCGGGCAAGACCTTCCCCGGCGCCGACATCGACGAACACGACATCCACGCGGTGCTCCAGCCCGAGTTCGCCCCGTTCGACGGCACGATCGAGGTCCGCCAGACGGGCCAGGACACCGCCCACGGCTACTCGGCGATCGTGCTCTGCCGGGCCCGCCGACCGCCTGCTTGAGCAGGGGTGTCCGGCCACGGCCGGTGGGACGCCGCGATCGTCAGACGCTGGGCCGGCTGCGGTACCGCCGCGGCGTCCAGCGGTGACCCAGCCCGGCGAGCAGGACGCCGATGATGACGGCGATGCTGCCGAGCTGGGCGAGGCCGGTGACGGCGGCGCCGGTGACCGGCAGGGGGCCGGTGGTGACGGCGGCGGGCACGACCGTGACGGCGGCGGTGAGGTACCGCACCGTGTTGTCGGGCGCGAGCCCGGCCGCGACGAGGGTGTGGCTGCCGGGGTCGAGGCCGGCGGGGACGGTGACGGTGGCGCTGAACGCGCCGGTGCCGTCGGTCGTGACGGTGCCGACCGTCACCGGCGTGGAGTAGATGGCGACGGTGATCGCGGTGTTGGGCTTGTACCCGGATCCGGTGATCGTGATCGTCTGGCCGGGCTGCGGGGTGGTGTCGGTGGCGCCGGTCAGGGCACCGTCGGGCGCTGGCGGCGCGGTGGCCGGCAGCGTGACGGGGGGCCGGGGCCTGCAGCACGGCGAAGCCGGCGGTGGCCTGCGGCGCGGCGGCGTAGTTCGCGTTGCCGGGCTGGTCGGCCGTGATGGTGCAGGTGCCGACCGTCAGCAGGGTGGCCTGGGCGCCGGACACGGTGCGGACCGCCGGGGTGGTGCTGGCGTAGGTGATCGGCAGCCCGGACGAGGCGGTCGCGGCCAGCGTGACCGGGCCCTCGTTGACGGCGGTGGCGTTCGGTGCGGTGAACGCGATCGTCTGGCTGCCCTGGGTGACCTGGAAGCTCACCGTCACCTGCGGTGCGGCGGCCCAGTCGGCGTCGCCGGCCTGGTCGGCGGTCAGCGTGCAGGTGCCGACGTGCACGAGCGCGACCGTACCGCCGCTGACCGTGCACACGCCCAACGTGGTGCTGGCGACGGTGACGGTCAGGCCGGACGTCGCGGTCGGGGCCACCGTCACCGTGCTGGCGGACAGCGCTTTGGCCGACGGCTGGCCGAAGGTGATCGTCTGGGCGTCCTTGGTGACCTCGAACGCGTCGGTCTCCGTCTGCGCCGGGTCGTAGGTGCCGTCGCCGGCCTGGTCCGCGGTGACCGTGCAGGTGCCCAGCGAGATCAGGGTGACCGTGGCGCCGGAGACCGTGCAGACCCCGGTGCTGCTGCTGCCGAACGTCACCGTCAGCCCGGACGACGCGGTCGCGACCAGGGTGACCGTATTGGCTGACAGCGGGGTGTCCGGCGTCGGCGTGAACGTGATCGTCTGGCTGGTGCCCTCGATGACGAACGGCTTGCGCGCCTCGAGGCCGGCGCGGCCGGCCGCGTTGGCCGCGCTCCTCGCGCGCCCGTCGGTCGCCGGCCGTCCGGAGGGCGCGGCGCTGGCCGCCGTGGTGGTCTTGGGCGACGCCGTCGCGGTACGGCCGCTCGCGCTGGGCGATGCCGTGGCCGCACGACCGCTCGCGCTGGGCGATGCCGCGGCCGCACGGCCGCTCGCGCTGGGACGCGGCGACGGCTTCCGCTTGCCGTGCGTGCCGGTGCCATCGGCCGCCTTACCGCCGCGCCGGTGACAGGCCGGGGTGCGCGTGCCTGGCCCGGTACCGCGGTTCGCACCGGTCGAAGCGGTGCCTACCGAAGGCAGTGGCACTTCCGAAGCGCAGCATGTCGCATCCCCCGTGACACCGGCATCAGCGCGCAGTGCGCCGATGCTCTACGGCGCAACGTAGACGCAGGAACCGCTCACGAGGGCCGAACCACACAATCCGCAACTCTTGCCTCACATTGTGTGAGAGGTGGCGCATGCAAAGACGTCTCTGCGGCACGCGCTCGGCGAGCACCCGGGAGCCGCCCCGCTGAACGCGCGGGGCGGCTCGGCGCGGTGGGGTCAGCCGCAGTTGGCGGTGAACTGATACCAGGTGTAGCCGCTCGTGCCCGGGGTGAAGATCGGGCCGACGTGGTACGTCGTGGGCGTGGTGCCGTTGCAGAAGTAGGTCAGGGAGCCGGTGCTCGACGCGACGAAGCCCCACGGGTAGCCGGACGCGCCGTTGTAGCGCTCCAGGACCAGGTAGGCGCTGGCCGACGCACCGGGGCAGGCGTTGGTCGTGGTCACCCGGATCGCGGTGCTGTCGATCGAGTACGAGTAGTTGAAGCCGTAGCAGGAGTCGGCCGGGCCGGCGGCGGCCGGCTGGGCGGGCGACACCGCGGGCACGAGGGCGGCGGTGGCGATGGCGGTCGCGGCGATGGCGCGAAGCTTCATGGGTCAACCATTCGTGCGCTCGGAACTCGGAACGAGCATGACCGGGCCCGGGTGGGTCGACCCTGTGATCGACAGGGATCGTCCGTGGTAAATCTGGTGCGATGATCGTAGCTTCGGCCTCAGGATCGCGCAATAACGCGACGAGTTGACGAAATTACCTACGGTTTGCCGGTCGCGGGCGGCAGTACGTGGCCAGCCCGGACGCCTTCGCCGCCGCGGTGACGCGAGCGTGACCAGCCCGTCGACGAAACCGCCGCCATCGAGGAACGAGACCGCCTCCTCGATGGCGGCGCACGTCCGGTCGTGTCAGACCGGGCCGTCGCGGAAGGTGACGATGATGGCGAGGCCGCCGGTAGGGTTGGCGGTGGCGGTAAGGGTGGCCCGGTGGGCGTCGGCGACGGCGCGGACGATGGCGAGCCCGAGCCCGTGGCCGCCCCGGATGCGGCCGGCCCCGCGGTAGAACGGCTCGAAGAGCTGGTCCACGTTGGACACCACAGGGCCGGTGTTGGTGATCGCCAGCGTCTCGTCGCGCAGGGTGACCTCGATCCGCCCACGGCTGTCGTTGTGACGCACGGCGTTGTCGATGAGGTTGGCGACCAGGCGGCGTAGCAGGACGGGGTCTCCGTCCACTGAGACCGGTTCGAGCTGGACGGCCATGCCGGAGCGGGTCTCGTCGGCGACGATGGCGGTGAGGTCGACGACTTCGGGGGCGAGCGGCGCGTGGGTGGCGTTGGCCAGGGTGAGCAGCGCTTCCGTGGTGTCGATGCTGCGCTGGTTGGCGGCAAGCAGCTGCTCGACGAGCGTGGAGACGTCGTGGGCGGCCGGATTGGCCTGCGCGACCTGCAGCAGGGTGCGTGAACTGGCGAGCGGGGTGCGCAGTTCGTGGGCGGCGTTGGCGGCGAAGCGCTGGTGGGCTTGGAACTCGGCCTCCAGCCGGGCCAGCATGCCGTCGAGGGTGTCGGCCAGCCGTTTGAGCTCGTCATCGGGTCCGGACAGCGCGATGCGTTCGTGCAGGGTGCCGGTCCTGGCCGCGTTCGCGGCCGCGGTGATCCGGCTCAACGGGCTGAGTATCCGGCCCGCGATGATCCAGGCGGCGATCAGGCCGAAGGCGGTGACGACGACGAACCCGCCGACGCAGGCCCAGAGCAGCACGTCGAGGAAGTTGGACCGGGAGACCTCGACGGCCCGGAAGCCTTCGGTGTCCGGCGGGTCGACGGGAAACACCCTGTAGGGCGGGACGATCCGTACCACCAGGTACACCATGGCGAGCAGCAGGGCCGCGGCCAGGGACAGAAACGCCCCGTAGATCAGGGTCAGACGGGCTCGGACGGTCACTGCGGCGCCCGCAGGTAGTAGCCGGCCCCGATGCTGGTGTGCAGGACGCCCGGCTGACCCAGTTTGCGGCGCAGGGTCGAGATGGTGATGCGGACGGCGTTGGTGAACGGGTCGGCGTGCTCGTCCCACGCCTTCTCCAGCAGCTGCTCGGCGCTCACGACGCCCCCGTCGGCCTGCACGAGCAGGAGCAGGACGGCGAACTCCTTGCGGGTCAGGTCGAGATAGTGCCCGGCCCGGTAGGCGTGCCTGCGATGCGGATCGACGGTGACGTCAGCGTACTGAAGGATGGGCGGAAGCGCCGGGGTGAGCCGGCGCCCGAGCGCACGCAACCGGGCGACCAGTTCGGGGAAGTCGAAGGGTTTCACCAGGTAGTCGTCGGCGCCGAGGGACAGGCCGGTCACCTTTTCGCGCAGTGTCCCGGAGGCGGTGAGCATGAGCACCCGGCACTGCGGATGGTCGGCGGCGATGCGCCGGCACACCTCGTCACCGTGGATGACCGGCAGGTCCCGGTCGAGCACGACCACGTCATAGTCGTTGACTCCGAGCCGGTCGAGCGCCTCACGACCGTCGGCGGCGACGTCGGCGGCCATCGCCTCGTGGCGCAGCCCGGTCTGGATCGCCCGCGCCATCATCGGCTCGTCCTCCACGATCAACACCCGCACGCCGCCAGTTCAGCACAACTGGCTTATGGCGGGCATATGGAATCCACCAGACGCCTGCCGTAAGCCGGCCTCGCCAGGGTGGGGTCATGAGCTTTGTCAAGAGGGCGGGCCTGAGCCTGGTCGCCCGCAAGGGCCGAACCCTGATCATGCTGGCGTTGCTCGCCGTGATCTGCACGCTGGTGCTCGGCGGTTTCCTTGTGCGGCGGGCCGCCGGCGCCGCGGCCGACGGTGCCAAGCAGCAGGTCGGTACGGAAGCGACCCTGCAATGGGACATGGAGAAGGCGTTCGCGCAGGGTGGCGGCGGGCCGGTGCTGCCGGACAACGCGCGGCTGAGCACCGTCGCGGCGGACAAGCTGGGCCGGTCCGGCCTGGTCAGCGGCTACAACTACACGCTGGAGGGCGGAACGGTACCGGTGGGTGCCAAACCGGTAGCCGCCGCGCCGCCACCGGCCGGGCTGCCGGACCAGATGCGCGACGACGGGATGCTGCCGCTGCTCGGGGTGCTCGACTCCGAACAGTTGCGAGACTTCCGCGACGGTCACTTCACGATGCTGTCGGGCCGTGGCATCAGCGCCCGGGATCGGGACCGGGACGTGGTCCTGGTCGAGGAGCGGTTCGCCGCCGCCAACGCCCTGAACGTCGGCGGCAGGATCACCCTGACCTCCGCCGACGGCAAGAACCCGCGGGAGTTCGAGGTCGCCGGAATCTACCGCGACCCTGCGCAGTCGCCCAGGTCGTGGGTCTCGCCGCAGATGGAACCGGGCAACAGGCTCATCGTTGCGCTCGATGCGATCGGCCGCCTCAGCCCGGACGAACGGCTCGACGGAGGCATGCGGATCAACGAGGCGAAGTACCTGCTGAAGGATCCGTCGACGCTGGAGGAGTTTCGCGGGCAGGCGCGGGCCGCCGGGCTGGACATGAACGTCTTCGCGCTCGATGTCAACGACAAGCAGTACCGCCAGCTGGTGGGTCCGATCCAGAACGTCGCCTCGTTCGCCACCGGCACGGTGTGGATGGTCGGGCTGGCCGGAGCCGCCGTGCTCAGCTTGCTCATCGCACTCTGGACCCGGGAGCGCCGCCGCGAACTCGGCATCCTGCTCGCCATCGGGGAGCGGCGCTGGCAGTTGATCGCTCAGCAGATCGTCGAGGTCACCGCCGTCGCCGTGCTGGCGCTCGGCTTCGCCGCCGCGGCCGCCCAGGCGATCTCGCCCGCGGTGGCGAACTCGCTGGTGGGCAGAGAGGCCGCCGCGGTGCCCAGTTCGGCCCCGCTCGCGCCCGGCCGCACCGGCCCCGATCAGACACCGGCCCTCGCCCCCATCGACCACCTGAACATCGAGCTCCAGTCCGGCGACCTCATGAGGATCAGCCTCGTCGGACTCGGCATCGCACTGGCCGCCGTGGCCGTCCCGACCGGCCGGATCGTCCGCATGCAACCCCGCGCCATCCTCACGAAGGGCGAATGATGGTCCTGGAAATCGACTCGGTCAGCCACGCCTACCTGGGCCGGCGCAAACCGAAGTGGGTCCTGAAGAAGGCGAGCCACACCTTCGAGGCCGGAACGTTCACCAGCATCCTCGGCCCGTCCGGCAGCGGGAAAACGACGCTGCTCAGCCTCGCCAGCGGCCTGGACACGCCTACCGAAGGAGCGGTCCTCTACCGTGGTCAGGACCTGCGCGACATTGGCCTCTCCCGCTATCGGCGACGCCATGCCGCCACGGTCTTCCAGTCGTACAACCTGCTGACCTACATGACAGGCATCCAGAACGTCCGGGCGGCGATGGAGATCACCGGAATCCGTGGCGGCCGTACACGAGCCCTGGAGTGGCTGGAGCGGGTGGGCATACCCGCCGAAGAGGCGCGTCGCAACGTGCTGCAACTCAGCGGCGGCCAGCAGCAACGGGTCGCCATAGCCCGCGCGCTGGCATGTGACGTCGACATCCTGCTGGCCGACGAGCCGACCGGCAACCTCGATACCGACACCGCCGAGCAGATCATCGAGATCTTCCGGGAGCTGGCCCACCAGCGCGGCACCTGCGTGATCGTCGTTACCCACTCCCACCACCTCGCCAAGCAGTCCGACCAGATCCTGACCCTCGCGAAAGGGCGGATCGCCTGAACGGCCGGCCCGGCCCGGCCATTGGCGTCTTGTCAACCGTGCCGGGCTTCGACGCCGACCTCGGCGGGCGAGTCGACATCCACCTCGGTGGGTGAGTCGCTGGTCGTACGCCTCTGCGGTCCGCGGACCAGGACGACGACCAGCAGGACGGCCATGACGCCGACACCGACCCACATGCCCTGCCGCCAGCCGTCGACGAAGGACTCCTTTGCGGCGCTCACCAGCGCCGCAGCCTGGGGGCCGGCCGTGTCGGCCACCGCGAGGGCGTTGGACACACCTTCGCGGGCGGTCTCCGCGGTGCCGGCAGGGATCCCCTCGAGGCGAGGGCCGATCGCTGTGCGGTACCCCGCCGACAGGACCGCGCCCAGCAGTGCCACGCCGAGCGCGGTGCCGAACTCGCGCGTGACGTCGTTGAGCGCGGACGCCACGCCCTGCTGCGAACGAGGCAGCGACGAGGTGATGGCCTCGGTGGAGGGCGTCATCGCCAGACCCATGCCCAGCCCCATCGCGACGATGCCCGGCAGCACCGACAGGTAGCCGCCCTCGACGGACACCAACCCGGCCATCAGCGCCAGCCCCACCGCGCCCAGCGCGATACCGAGCGCCATCGTCGCGCGAGCGCCGACACCAGCGGCGATCTTGGGCGCGAGCCAGGAGGTGAGCATCATGAGCATCGCCATCGGCAGGATCGCGACGGTGGCCAGCAACCCGGACCAGCCCAGCACCGCCTGAAGGTACGGATAGAGCACGACCGCGACACCGGCCTGCACCCCGAAGACCGCCAGCAACGTCACCGAGCCGCTGGCCAGCCCACGCTGCCGGAACAGGCTGACATCCAGCAGCGGGCCTTCCCGCCGCAACTGCCCGGCCACGAACACCACGGCACCGAGGACCCCGACGATCAGGCTCACCAGCGTGACCGGGTCGGTCCATCCCCGTTCGGGACCCTCGTGCAGCACGAGGATCAGCCCGACCACCGTGACGATGGACGTGAACGCACCAAACGTGTCGAACGGGTGCGTGGACGTCTCCCGGGAGTCCGGGATCGACCGCACCGCCACCACGACCGCCGCGAGGACGAGGACCACCGGCAGGACGAACAACCACCGCCAGCTCGCGACATCGACCAGCAACGCCGACAGGAACATGCCGAGCAGCCCACCGGCACCGGCGACCCCGGTCCACACCCCGATGGCCTGCGAGCGAGCCTCCGCCGGGAAACTCGACGTGATGACCGCCAGGGTCACCGGCATGATCATCGCCGCGCCGACCCCGGCGAGCACCCGCGAGGCCAGCAGGATCCCCGACGACCCGGCCAAACCCCCGGCGGCACTGGCGATCCCGAAGATGACCAGACCGGCCAACAGCACCGGTTTGCGGCCCCACCGGTCGCCAACCGCACCCAGCGGCAGCAGCAGTGCGGCGAGGGCGATGGTGTAGATGTTGATGACCCACAACACGGTGCTCTGCGAGATGCCGAACTCGACGGCGATGTCCGGCTGAGCCACGTTCAGCCCCGACACCGAGGCGATGACCGCCATCAGTGCCAGGCACACGCCGAGCATGACCGCGCGTCGCCGCCGCGGATCGTCGATCGTAGCCGCACCGGCGCCGGCCGGCTGCGGCAAGGAGTTATTGCTCACGGTTGTCCTTCGAGTCGATGCGTAGGGTCGTGGCACAGGCAGGCGCCGGCCACGGCATGGAAGCGTTCAGCGGCGCGTGGCCCGCGCCACGACGTCGTTCAGCACGACCGGCTGCCCGGCCGGCCCCCGGCCAGGTCCCAGTGGTCTTGGCAGTACCGCTCGTCGAGGTCGTGTGTCATCGCCACTCTCCTGGGTGCGCACAGCATCGCCGCATCCCCGGTGTTTCCCAGGTCGCGGGCTGTACCGGAATAGTCGGCCGCACGAGCCGGATCGGCAAGGAACGTTGCCAAATGGCAAAATGGGGGTATGGACGAGGACTTCGATCGCACGCTCGACGCCGTGGGGCCGCGGCTCAAACGCCTGCGCATGCGCACCGACATGACGCTCAGCTCCCTGGCAGCACGGACCGGCATCTCCGTGAGCACGCTGTCACGGCTCGAGGCCGGCCTGCGTCGCCCCACGCTCGAACAACTGCTACCTCTCGCCCGAGCACACGGCGTCACCCTCGACGAACTCGTCGACGCCCCTCCGACCGGAGACCCACGCATCCACCTGCGCCCGGTCGCCTGCACGGACGGGTCGGTCATCATCCCGCTCACCCGCCGCCCGGGCGGCATTCAGGCATATAAGTTCGTGCTTCCCGCCAGCAGCGGAGACACCCCACCCCAGCTGCGGACCCACGAAGGCCACGACTGGGTCTACGTCCTCAACGGCACACTGCGCCTCATACTGGGCGAACACGACCTGCTGCTCCGCGCCGGCGAGGCGGCCGAGTTCGACACCCGCACGCCGCACTGGTTCGGCGCCACCGAATCCGGCCCCCTCGAGTTCCTCAGCCTCGTCGGCCGGCAAGGCGAACGCGCACACGTCCGCGCCGCACCAAGAACAGACTCCCCCGAGTGAGCGTCGGACGATCTGACAGTCCTCAGCCGGAGCGCCGCCCGGCGTCCGGCGACTTACGGTTCCGCGACGTGGATGACGACCTTGCCGCGCCTGTGCTCGGTCTGCAGCGCCTCGTAGGCGGCGCGCGTGTCGGGCAGCGCGACGACGCGGTCCACCACCGGGGCGAGCCGGCCCGTCTCGATGAGCTGCCCGACGGTCTTGAGCTGGTCGCCGTTCGGCTCGACGACGAAGAACACCCCACGGGATCCGTGCGCGGCGGCCTGCCGGGCGTCCGGCGGGGTCGCGGCACTCACCAGCACACCGCCCGGCCGCAGGACGTCCCACGAACGGGCCTGCGTCTCACCTCCCACCAGGTCGAGTACCACATCGACGCCGTTGACGCGGTCCTCGAAGCGCTCGTCGGCGTAGTCGACGACCTCATGGGCGCCCAGCTCGGTCACGAAGTCCCTGTCGCGTCCCCCGGCGGTCGCGGTAACCCGCGCACCCAGGCCGGCGGCGATCTGCACGGCGAGGGAGCCGACACCCCCGGCCGCGCCGTGGATCAGAACGTGCTGCCCGTCGCGGAGGGAGGCGTGGTCCACCAGCGCCTGCCAGCCCGTCAGCGCGGCCATGGGCACGGCTGCGGCCCCATCGTGGTCCACGGTGGCGGGCTTCGGAGCCAGGATGTCCACCGGTACCGTGACGTACTCGGCGGCGGCTCCGTCGCGCAGGAACGGGATGAGCCCGTAAACCTCGTCGCCGACCTGGGTCCCGGTGACTGCGGGACCGAGCGCGGCGACCACGCCTGACACCTCATGCGAGGGGATGATCGGTGTCCGGTCGCGGCCCCCCGGTACGAAACTGTCGGTCCAGGTGGCGTCCCAGGTGAGCTCCCCTGCGGTGATCGAGGCGGCGCGCACGGCCACGAGCACCTCACCCGGGGCCGGCACGGGCCGCGGCGCCTGCTCGTACACCAGCCGCTCGGGCCCTCCGCGGTGGTGTGCTCGCACCGCGCTCATCGTGTACATCTGCGCTCCCATCGGCACCACGGCACGCGGGTGGCTGCGCCTTCCCGTAGCCGGCGAGCCGAGCTGTCGCGTGCCAACCGTACCGTCGGTTCAGCGCTCACCGTGGATGAGGACTCGGGGGACCAATACCGGGCTGGTCTCGACACCCGCCCACTGTTCCTATTCCACCGGCCTATCGATGGCGTTGGTGGAACGATGGAAGGCGTGGGAACCGCGAAAACTGCTATGCCTGCTATCTCGCCGCTTGCTGGCGAGCCGATCGAACGTGCCGACGCGGAACAGCTCGCAGGGGTGCTGAAGGCAATCGCCGACCCGGCCCGGCTGCAACTGCTCAGCCTGATCCAATCCGCTCCCGAGGGCGAGGCGTCCGTGACTGACCTCACCGCGCCGCTTGGCCTCTCCCAGCCGACCGTCAGTCATCACCTTCGGATCCTCACCGAGGCCGGCCTGCTCGAGCGCGAGAAGCGCGGCGTCTGGGCGTACTACCGCCTGGTGCCGTCGGTCATCGCGACGATAGCCGAGCTGTTGACGCCGCCTCGCAAGCGGGCGACGAAGAGGGCCCGCTGAGCCGGCCAGTTGAACGCATCGCCGTCAGCCGCTCGGGTCCACCCGTCAGTGACATGTGCGGTCGGCGGCTGGCCGCTGCGGGTAGCGGCACAGGACGCCGCCGATGTTCGGATGCGCGCCGGTGGTGGCGGCCGGCAGCATGTCGGGCGCGCGGCCGCGTTCGACCCAGTCCACGAGCGCCGCGAGCGGGTCGACGGGTGCGGGTCCGGCCCCGCCGGAGCAGTGCCCAACACCCGGGGCGAGGAAGACACGGTAGAACTGGTCGGTGGCCTCGGCGCCACCCATGGCGGATTCGACGCGGCGGCGGTAGCCGACCGTACCCTGCGGGAAGATCACCGGGTCGGCCAGGCCGTGCCAGGTGATCATTTTGCCGCCGGCCGCGCGGAAGGCGGACAGGTCGGGATCGTCGGAGCCGATCACGGCGCCGTACCGGGCCCTGGACACGTCGAACAGGCGCTCGAACTCGGCGTAGCCGATGGTGGAGACGTCGAGGTGAGGCTGGCGTAGCAGAAAGTACCGAATCCAGTCCGCGGCGACGGGGAACGGCGCGCCGTGCCGCGGGCCGAACAGCGGCTTGGCCGTGCCGGCCAGCCACTTGAAGGACGCTCCGCGCGGCAGGCCATACCATTGCCGCTCGCCGGCACGGGTTGTCGGGCCGTCCCAGATCCTGCGGACGATGTCGGCGTCGGCCGAGGTTATCCGGATCGTCCGGCCGTGACAGCGCACGCTCGTGCCGACGAGTCGGCCGGGGTCGAACCGGCAGGTGTCGGGCCGCCCGATGATCCCGTCGAGGCGCCCGTCGTCGCTGTCGCACGCGGCAACCGCGGCGCGGTTGAAGGCGGCGAACTCGCATGCGGTCGGGTGGACGCCGGCCTCGTTCATGACCACCTGTGGCCAGAGCTGGGCCAGGGTGAGGCGGTTCCAGGCGATGGCGGGCGCGTCGGCGAGGATGCCGTCGAAGTCGCCGGGGTACCGCTGCGCCTCGATCAGGCCCTGGCGGCCGCCAGTTGAGCAGCCGGTGAAGTAGGAGTAGGCGGCCGGCCGGCCGTAGAACCCGGCAACCACCTGTTTCCCGACCTGGCTCATGTCGTGCACTGAGCGGTACGCGAAGTTGACGAGCAGCCCGTCGTTGATCGTCCCGTCATGCCGCAGCGCCCAGACGGGTGGGCTCTTCGGGGTGCCCGGCACTCCGGCGTCGGTGGACGCCGCCGCATAGCCCTGCCGGACCGCCGGGACGAGGGCGCGCTCGAACTCGCCCGCGGCAAGTGCTCCGCCACCGGTGGCCTGGAAGCGGCCGTTCCACGCCGATCGTGGCAGCCACAGCTCGATGCGCACCCGGTCACGAAGCGGCGGGTGCGTCAAGACGATCGTCACGTCGCACAACGCCGGGACCCCGCCGGCACCGAGCCGGCCGACCGCGGACATCGCGAGGATCCGCGCGCCGGGCAGGTACGGCCGCGACGGGCGCGGGCAGCCGCCGGAGCCGGTGAGCAACACGGCGCCGACGACGGACATCATCAGCGCCACTGGCAGCAGGAGCGCGCCGAGGTTGAGCGCAGGTCTTCGCATCGCAGCTTCCGCGGGGACGGCCACGCCGGGATGTGCACCGAACGTCCGCGACTACCCGCTGCGGCCCGCGGCACACTCCGGCCCGGGAAACCGGGCGCCGGGTGGCTCTCCCTGCCCGGCCGGCGACATCGTCACCCCAGAAGCCCTCACCCCGACTGGCGCGGCGGAGCTCACACGGTTCCTGAAAAAACTTGGCGGCCGGTTGTCGAAGCCGCCCTGTCCCGTTCGAAGTCTGTACGGAAGCGAGCCCGCGACCCCAGCCAGATACCCGCAGGAGAGTTCCGTGCGCAAGATCATCGCCTCGACCTACGCCACCCTCGACGGCTACATCGACAACCCCCACGAGTGGACGTTCCAGTACTCGGATGAGCGCTCCCAGCGGCACGCGTTCACGATGACGCTCGAGGCGGACTCCCTGCTGCTCGGCCGGGTGACCTACGAGGGCATGGCGCAGGCGTGGCCGAGCATGGGCGGCAACCCCTACGCCGACCACGTCAACTCCATCGCGAAGTACGTGGTCGCCAACGGGCCGGTGGACACCGCCGCGTGGGGACCCGCGACGGTCATCGCCGGGGACGATCTCATCGCCGAGGTCACGCAACTCAAGGAGCGCGACGGCGGGGACATCCTCATCTGGGGGAACGGCCGCCTGACCGACGCCCTCGCCGCGGCAGGGCTGCTCGACGAGTACCGGGTCTGGATCTACCCGGTGATCAAGGGGAAGGGCGAGCCCTTGTTCCGGCCGCAGAGCGCCACCGCACTGCAGCTCGTCGACTGCACCACCTTCGACAACGGCGTGGTCGTGCTCGCCTACCGCCCGGTCAGCTGATCCGACGAGTCGTACCGAGGAGATCGACATGGACGAGGACGTAGCGACCTACATCTGTCTCGCCGACGTCCTGGCCAGGACCAGCGCCGGTTAGTGTTGCGCGGACCAGGCGGAAGCGCGCAGACAGGAGGAGACGACATGCGAGTTCTGGTGATGACGAAGGGCGCCGGCGCCGACGAGGAGAAGGCCACGCCGACGGCGGAGATGTTCGAGCAGATGAGGGTGTACAACGAGCAGCTGGTCAACGCCGGCATCATGCTCGGCGGCGAGGGGCTGCAGCCCAGCGCCAAGGGCGCGCAGGTGGTCTTCACCGAGACCGGCACGTCGGTCGTCGACGGGCCGTTCGCGGAGTCGAAGGAGCTCATCGCCGGCTACTGGATCTGGGAGGTCCGCTCACTGGAGGAGGCCGTCGAGTGGGCCAAGAGGTGTCCGTACGACCCGCGGTACGGCGCGGATCAGGTGCTCGAGATCCGGCCGTTCTATGAAATGGCCGACTTCGATGCCACGCTCGCCGCCGCCAGCGCCGACGAGGAGGGCCCGGCGCCCCGGGAAGAAGCATGACGATGGACGTGCGGCGTACGATCGAGGCGCTCTGGCGGATGGAGGCACCCCGGCTGATCGCCACCCTCGCCCGCCAGATCGGGGACGTGGGGGTCGCCGAGGACCTCGCCTCCGAGGCGTTCGTCGCCGCACTGGAGCAGTGGCCGGGCGAGGGCATCCCGCCCAGGCCCGGCGCCTGGCTGATGGCCACGGCCCGGCACAAGGCGATCGACCGGGCGCGCCGCGAGGAAGCGGGCCGTCGCAAGGCCGCACTGATCGCGGTGGAAGCGCAGCCGTACACGCCCGACGTCGCCGACGACCTGCCCGACCCGATCTCCGACGACGTCCTGACGCTGATCTTCATAGCGTGTCATCCGATCCTGCCCCGGGAGGCGCGGGTCGCGCTGACCCTGCGGCTCATCGGCGGTCTGAGCACCGACGAGATCGCCCGGGCGTTCCTCGTTCCCTCGGCGACGCTCGGCCAACGGATCTCGCGGGCCAAACGCACCCTCAGCGAGGCGCAGGTTCCGTTCGAGCCACCCGGCGCCGACACGCTGCCGGCCCGGGTCGGTGCCGTACTCGAGGTTGTCTATCTCATCTTCAACGAGGGCTACTCCGCGTCCTCCGGCGACGGCTGGGTCCGCCGCGACCTGGCCCAGGAGGCGATGCGGCTCGGCCGGGTGCTGGCGGGCCTGCTGCCGACGGAGCCGGAGGTGTTCGGGCTGCTGGCGCTGATGGAGCTGCATGCGTCGCGATTCGCCACCCGCGCCGAGCCGGACGGAACACCGGTCCTGCTGGACCACCAGGACCGGTCGCGCTGGGACCGCATCCTCATCGCCCACGGGCTGTCGATGCTCGACCGCGCGGCCAAGCTCGGCCGGCCGCTCGGGCCCTACGCCATCCAGGCCGCGATCGCCGCCCGTCACGCCCGCGCGAGGACCTTCGCCGAGACCGACTGGGCCGCGGTCGTCGCGTTGTACGACGCACTCGCCCAGGTCGCCCCCTCCCCCATCGTCGACCTGAACCGTGCGGTCGCGCTGCTCTACGCGGACGGGCCGGAGGCGGCCCTCGCGGCGATCGACGCGATCCGGGACGACAAGCGCCTGGCCCGCTACCACCTGCTGGGCGCCGTCCGCGCCGACATCCTGATCCGCCTGGGCCGGGCGGCCGAGGCCGCGGAAGAGCTCGAACACGCCGCCGACCTCGCGCCCACGCGCCACGAGCGGCAACTGCTCCGCCGGCGGATGGCCGACGCCCTCGCCGGCAAGGCCGCCGACACCGCGTATTGACTAGTGTGGAACTCGTTCCCGGTCGCGGCGCGTGGCGGTCCGGGCGGCGTGGCATGCTGCGGCCTGATGCCGCCGGCGTCACCGCCGACTGATCATCGGCGACTCGGCGCTGACAGCTTCTGTTCGCGGACCAGCGAGTCGACGGCCTCTCGCGTCGAGCGAAGTGCCTGCATCGTAGCGTTGATCTGCTGGATGCTCTTGACCGCCTCGCCGGTCCGGATGCGGATCTCCTTGATCTGCACCTCGATCTGTTCGGTAGCCTGACCGGTCTCGGTCGACAGTTCCTTGACCTCACCGGCGACGACGGCGAACCCCTTACCCGCGCTTCCGGCCCGCGCCGCCTCAATGGTGGCATTGAGGGCCAGCAGATTCGTCTGGGCCGCGATGCTCGTGATCAGCTTGCCCACGTTTCCGATCTCGATGCTGCTGGCGTCCAGCTTGCTGATCGTCGCCGCCGCCTCATCGGCCCGGGCGGCGGCCGCGCTCACAGCCTGCCCGAGGTCGTGACTGACCTGGTCGAGTTTCGCAGCGGACGCGGTCAACTGGTCAAGCTGACCCTCGGCCGTGGCCATGAGATTCTTTTCGCGGTCGATGTCGAAGAGCGCACCGGCGACACGCAACGGCACACCGTTGCGGTCGCGCTTCGTCGCCCCGGTCGCGCGAAACCACCGATAGCTGCCATCCTTCAGAGCCAACCGGTACTCGATGTCGTACGGGATCCGTCCGGTTCGATCGTTGAGGTGGTTCATGAACGCTGCGACCACACGGTCCACGTCCTCGGGGTGCAGGCGGGACGACCAGCTCGACAGGATGTTCGGAAAGTCCCGGTCGTCGGTAAAGCCGAGCATATGGCGAAAATCCTGAGACCAGTTGAAGACGTTGTTCGGGTTCACCGGATCATCAGCGACAACGTCCATGTCCCACAGGCCGATCCCGGCCGCATCGGTCATCAGTTCGAACCGCTCGAGGGCTGCCGCCTGCCGCTCACGTAGCGATTCGACCTCCGCCCTGAGCGCGTCACGTTCGGAAGATGCCGCGACCTGCCGCGTGCCGTCCACCATTGAAGGTTGGACTGCGGCCGAAGCCTCTCGTCCCCGTCGCCAAACCATACGCGTTCCCCCAGCTCGCGGAACCTCTCTGCTCCTCAATCGGCTGCCCAACGCCAACCTGAGGGTTTCGCCGCAGGCGGCCCGGACCGATCGAGATTCCGGTCGCGAGACGCTCAGCTGCCGTTGAGCGGAACGCTGAACAGCAGTGTCGTGCCGCCGCCGGGCGGGCTGATGACCTCCATCGTGCCGCGGAGTGCCTCAATGCGGTCTTGCAGGCCGATCAGCCCTGACCCTTTGCTGGTGCTTGCACCACCGACGCCGTTGTCCCGGATGGTGAGCCCGAAGGTTGTGTCACCGGCTTCAGCCTCGACGCACACCAGCGTCGCCCGGGCGTGTTTGGCGGCGTTGGTGAGTGCCTCGGAGACGATGTAGTACGCGGTGACCTCGACTCGTTCGGGCAGCCGCCGGTCGATGTCCACCGTGAGTTTGACCGGAACCGTGCTGCGGCGGGCAAGGGTCTTGAGCGCCGGGCCCAGCCCACCCTTGGACAGGATCGCGGGATGGATTCCCCGAGACAGTTCCCGCAGGTCCTCGCAGACGCCGATGAGACCGTTCACGGCTGACGACAGCTCCTCCTTGACGGTGTCCTGGCCGGGTGGGATCGACGCCTCCACGGTGCGCAGTTGGAGGGCCAGCGAGATGAGGCGTTGCTGCGTGCCGTCGTGCAGGTCGCGTTCGAGCTGGCGACGGGTGTTGTCCGCGGCGGTGACGATACGAGCGCGGGAGGCGGTGAGCTGCCTATGGCTGTGGGCGTTGGCGATCGCGGTGGCCAGCAACTCGATGAACTCGACCAGGCGTGCCTCGGTGGCCTGCGGTATCGGTGTGGTCGACGTGGTCGTGAGGACAGCCGCGCCCCAGAGCCGGCCCTCGACGATCACCGGTACGCCGATCCCCGAGCGGATGCCCAGACCGCGCAACATCTCGGCGGTGGCGCCTCCGGCATGGTCGTAGGTTGCGCGAGCCGAGCGGCCCGTGCGCTTGATGATCCCGGACAGGCAGTCTCCCTCGAGCTGGATGCACGTCCCGGTCGGCGTCTCGGCGATGCCGGGCTCGTTCCGGCCCGAGACAAGCGTGCCGGTGCCGTCCGGCTCGTAGCAGACGAGGCCGGTGTTCTGGGGTCCGCAGATCCTGCACAGCTCCGCGGTGACGGCGTCGAAGACCTCGGCCGGTTCGGATCCGTGTGCGACCAGGGTCGCCACCCGGCGCAACGCGGCCTGTTCCGCCGTCAGCCTGCTGGCCTCTTCACGACTTGCCTGCAGTGAATTGGTACGGCCGCAAGTCGCACTCAGCAGCGACTCCAGCGACGGTACGACCCGTTGCCGCAGCCGTTCCAACGTCCGTGCGGGCAGCCCGGCCGGGACCAGCAGGGTGCCCAGGCGAGCCGCACCATCCCACAACGCCACAGCGTCGCGCCGCTCGTCCCCGGTAACTGCCCCGAGCTCGATGGCCGCGGACGGCAGCGCGAACACCTCGGCGATCCGCTGTGATGCCGAACCGACGACCGAACGCGGATCGCCGGCACGCACCATCTGGCACGCGAGGTCGGCGACGAGTTCGGCCTCCCGACGTCGCTGCGATGCCTCGGAGGCGCGGAATCGGGACAGGTCCGCGAGGAAGGCGGCCAGAAGCCCGGCCGCGATGAACGCGACGACGATCTGCAGGTCCCGCTGTGCAGTGTGGCTGAACTCCCGGTAGGCAGGAGCGTCGAAATAGAGGAATGCGGCGGCGCTGGCCACCGAGGCCACCACGGCCAGTCTGGCGCCCCACACGCTTGCCACGACCAGGACGCCGCACAGATAGACAATGCTCCGCACGCCTTCGTGCAGACCCTGGAAGGGGAACATCACGGCGGTCACCGCGCCGATGAGCACCGTGGCGACCAGAAACCCGAGCGCGAGGGGTGGCGGCTTCGGACGAAGCACCAATGTCGTCAGACGCGCCCGCATCAGCGACGCCCTCCACCCCTTACAGCACAACTGCGGCGGATGCATCCAGACGATGACCGGGACAACCCATCCTCGGGTTCGCGGCTGGGTTGGCGTGGCCATCCCGTCGGTCATCCAATGGTAGCCCGCAAGCGGCGACACGGTTGGTGACGAAATCGCAGGCGGACCCCGCCCGGAAGCTCCGCGCGGCACCACCTGGGCCTCGCGCGTGGCCTCCCCGCGCCAGGCGCCGGGCGCGGTACCGGCCTCGCCGCGATTCGTGGACGGCGGACGCCACCGCGGCAGGCCGCGAGATCGATGACACGACCTATGCCTTCTGCTCGGCACACTGTCCGGCCGACTTCGATGCCGGATCCGTGGCGCTACACCACGGCAGCAGCCCAGCGGTGAGCCGCACGACGCATGGCGGCGGTTCGCCAGGCATCACACCAGGGTGGTGCGACAGGGACTTTCGGCGATGCTGGTACGCCGTTTCGACCGGCGCACGCCGCCGAACCACGCTACACGCTCCGGCCCCGGACAGCGGCCCACATGCGCGCCAAATCCTCGACGGGCAACCCACCGCCGACCCGTCCCGGCAGTGAGCAGCTGGAGTTCACGATGCCGGAGGCGAGGCCGCCCTCCCTCGGGTCGGCGGCACCGATCGCGGTCCCCAGGACGGGATGAACGCCAGGACATGCCCAGCGAAGCTGCCGGCGGGGCGGCCGAAGGCCAGCCAGCCCAGCCCGGCCGCAAAGCAGCGGGAGCCAGGCGACGACCATCGGCTTCGCGCCGGAACCTGGCCATCGCCCGCGCGGCCGGCTCGTCACCGTGGCCCTCGCCGCGCTGCAGCCCGGATGACAGGCAGCCCCGGCGCCACTCGCGCCCGGCGCGCCGCAGGCAGCACGCGGCCGGTACCGTGAACCGCGTGGCGCATGCGGTCAACGGAGGTCTCGGGCGGACGGCCCGGATCGCGCTGCTGCTGGCCACCCTGCTCGGCCTGACCGCCATGCACACGCTCGGGCATGCCGGACCGCATCTGCCCAACGGTCACCAGCACGCGCCGGCCGCCGAGCATGCCGCGACGATGCCAATGCTGTCCGCCGTGAATACGGCCGCCCTCACGGGCTGCGCCGGCGACGGCTGCGCCGTGCTGCTGACCGGATCTGGGCACGATCACGGCGGCATGGACGGCTGGGCCATCTGCCTGGCCGTCCTGGTCGCCTTCGCCGTCATCGTCCTGGTCGCCATGCTGCTCACCCGCCGGCGCGCGAACGCCAGCCCGTCGCGCCACCGCGCCACGCGGCGTGCCGGCCCCCGAGCTCCGCCACCCCGGCCGTTCGGCCTCACCCTCGCCACGGTGTCGGTCCTGCGCACATAGGACGCCCCGCACGACGCCGGCCCCCGCGCCGGTGCCGTGCTGCCGCGTCCCGCGCAAGTACCGTCCGACACCGAAAGGCCACCACCAATGAAGCGCACCCTCGTGCGCCGTGCCGTCCTGGCCGGCGCCGCCCTCACCACCGCCCTGCTGCTGGCCGCCTGCGGGGGCAGCGGAGGCCACGACCAGATGCCGGGCATGCACCCGGCCGGCACCACTACGGCCGGCGGCAGCGCATCGGGCGCCGCCGCATCCAACGACGCCGACGTGATGTTCGCCCAGATGATGATCCCGCACCACCAGCAGGCCGTGGAGATGGCCGCGCTCGTCGACACCCGCGCCACCGACCCCGAGGTCAAGACCCTCGCCGGACAGATCAAAGCCGCCCAGGATCCGGAGATCCAGACCATGCGGGGCTGGCTGACCGCCTGGGGCAAGCCCGCCCCGGCGATGAGCGACGGCATGGGCACGAGCGGCATGGACCACGGCATGCCGGGGATGATGTCCGACGCCGACATGACCAAGCTCAAGGCGGCCACGGGCAAGGACTTCGACAAGCAGTTCTGCACGATGATGATCGCCCACCATCAGGGCGCGATCACCATGGCCAAAGACGAACTGGCCAACGGCGCCAACCGCGACGCGAAGGCACTCGCCCAGAAGATCATCACCGCGCAACAGGCCGAGATCGACACGATGAACACGATCGTCGCCCGGCTGTAGTGAGGATGGCGGGTGCTCGGGCGCCCAGCGCGCCTGGGCACCCGCACCCAACCCACTCGCCACCGCCGTCGACCCCGAGGGTCGCGCCAGATGGCGCAGTCCGCCGCCAAGGCCAGCGCCGCACCGCTCAGGCAGTGCCGGCCCTGTTGTCGTCCACGACCGCCGCGATCACGAGCTGAGCGCCCTCCCGCGGTCCATGGTGTGCAGGACGTGGACACCGTCGTCTGGGCCGAGCCGGTCAAGCCCAACGATCGGCGGGATGGCCGGGGCGGCGCCGGTGCCGATGACGAGCCGGTCGTAGCCGACGTCCGCGCCGCCCTCGATGCACTGCGCCGCGAGGCCGACCACGGGACGTCGCGCCAGCGTCCTAGCGCTCGCCCAACGCCTCGGCCTACCCAACACCAGCCTGTGCCGCAGGTTTCCCGCCCTCTGCGCCGAGCTCGCACCTGGGCGCACCGCACCGGCGGCGCCATCCGAACGCAACGGCGCCACCGTCACGCACCTGCACCAGGCGGATTCTGAAGTGAGCGTCCCACCCCGCGGGGCGACGCCATCTACGCGGCTCGGGAGCAACGCATGAATCCGCACAGAACCATCCGCTCATCGCCGAGGCCGCTGAACCAACCGGCTGCACATCCTGGCGCAGTTCTCATGTCCCGCAGGATTCGCGAGTGCGTGGTCGAGCGGAACACCCGGGACCTGCGTGACCTGGCCCGGGGCATGCGTGTCTGCCGACCGCGGCTGACCAACGTCAGGCTCTCGCCGAGCCGTTCGAGGTTGCTCGCACGCGCGGCCATGCCGCCATCGGCTCGCCAGTACCAGAGGGCCAGGGGGTGTGACCGAGTCTTCGGCAACATCTGGACCGAGCCGCAGGCTGCTATCGGCGCCCTTCCCGTCGACCAGGTCGCTTGGGGCTTTCCCCAGGCCGGTGGCGGCTTCGGCGAGAACGGCGTGCTCCGCGTTGCCGGTAGTCATCTTCGGCACCCTCGGCCAGCCCCCGACCGACCGGGAGCGGGCCGCGCGCAGGGTGTTTCGCGAGCCCGGGTTCCGGCCGCGGGAGCGACCCGACTTCCGCGGCGGGCTGTGGATACATTTCGTGTCGGACGCGGGCCTGCAGTCGCAGGGCGTGCGGCTGGGGTCGTTGGCCAAGCTGGCCGGGTCGACGGGCGCGTTCCGCGAGGCGCTGCTGGCCGGCCGTGAACTTTTGCCGCTTCTCGAAGCGCGAGGCCTTGACCTGCGACGTCACCGGGGCGGCGGGCTGCTGTTCCGTACGCCCACCTGGCTCCGATGTCGTCGGTCCCGGTGGTCGACTACGGTTCCCTGGTCCGTCGCATCCGGAGCCGAACCCGGTCGCGCCGGTCGACCAACTGCCGTTCACGCACGGCTTTTCGCCGTCCAGCCAACTGGCCACGGAGCCCGGCGTCCCGCCACAGCAGGTAGTCCTCGTCGGACGTTGACGACGACACGGGCGTGGGTACCGTGCGCCGTGCTGGCCCGCGTCGCCCAGTCCGCGCTACACGTGCGTCCGGCGCCGGACGACCGCGCCGTGGCTACGGGCGGGCCGATCGCGAGGAGGCGCGGACCACGAGCCGGGGAGCGAGGAGCCGGCCGTGGACCGCGTGCCGGTCCGGTTTGGCAACAGTGTCCACGAGCAGCTCCATGATGGCGCGCGCAGCCTCGGTGACCGGCTGGCCGATGCTGGTGAGGCCGAACGCGAGCGCTGTCGGAGTGTCGTCGAAGCCGACGATCGCCAGGTCGGCTCCGGGGCGCAGGCCGCGCGTCGTGGCCTCATGGTGGATGCCGACGGCGATGGTATCGGTGGCGGCGACGATGGCGGTTGGGGGGTGCGGGTCGTCGAGGAGCCGGCCGGCCGCCTGGCTGCCGGCGGGCATCGTGTCCTCGGCGCGGGCGTCAAGGTCGGTCGGCAGGCCGTGGCGGGTCATGGCGTCGTGCCAGCCGCGGGCGCGGCGCACTCCGACCGAGAAGTCCTCCGGCCATCCGATGTAGCCGATGCGGCGGTGGCCGCGCTCGACCAGGTGGTCGACGGCGTCGGAGACGCCGGTCTCGTCGTCGACGTCGACCCAGGAGTACTCGCCGGTGCCGGACACGGTCCGGCCGAAGGACACGAACGGCACCCGGCCGGCGAGCAGGAGACCGGGCCGCGGGTCCTGGGCACGGACGTCGTAGAGGACGACACCGTCGGCGGCGCCGGCCCGGATCAGCGTGCGGGCGGTCTCCGCCTCGGCGGCGGCGTCGTCGGCGGTGAAGAGCTGGATGTGGTACCCGCTGGGCCGCCCGGCCTCGGCAAGCGCGTGCAAGAACCGGTCGTGGATCGAGCCGACGACGTCGGTGGAGGTCGGCTCGATCCGCAGCCCGATGACGTGGGAGGTGCTGGCGCGCAGGGCGCGGGCCGCGTAGTTGGGGTGGTAGCCGAGCTGCTCGATCGCGGCCTCTACCTTGCGCCGGGTCTTGGGCAGCACGCGCTCCGGGCGGCGCAACACGTTGGATACGGTCTGGGCGGAGACCTTCGCCACCGCCGCGACGTCGGCCAGCGTGACTGGCTGATCGTTGACTGGCACTGTGACGTTTCCTCCGAGACCGGCGTGGTCCCGCCAGTTTAGTGCCACCAGGCGGTGGCGCCGGGCGGCAGGCACACCGCGCCGGTCGGCCGGGCCGCGGCGAGCGCGGTGCTGGCGAGCAGCAGGGTGCCGGGCGGGACGACGTCGACGTCGCGGTCCGTGAGGTTCGTCGTGCACGTGAGCGCCGAGCGGGTGAAGGCCAGCACGCCGTCCGGGGCGTCCTGCCAGTGCAGCGGACCGGTCATGCGGCGGCGGATGTGCAGTGCGCGCCGGTACATGGTGAGCGTCGAGTCGGGCGTCTGCTGCGCCTGGACGCTCAGCGGCCGCCAGTCCGGGGGGATCGGCAGCCAGGTCGCGCCCGATGCGCTGAACCCGAACGCGGGTGCCTCTCCGGTCCAGGGCAGCGGCACCCGGCAGCCGTCCCGGCCGGGTTCGCGACCCTGGGACCGCCACCAAGTGGGGTCCTGCCGGGCGGCGTCGGGCAGGTCGAGGACCTCGGGCAGGCCGAGCTCCTCGCCCTGGTAGAGGTAGGCGGAGCCGGGCAGCGCGAGCATGAGCAATGTGGCGCCGCGGGCCCGGTCGAGCGAGCCGAGCCTGGTGACGTGGCGTTGCACATCGTGGTTGGACAGCACCCAGGTGGGTGCGGGGTTGGTGCGCATGGTCTGGTCGATGACGGCCCGGACCGCGTCGGCCCGCCAGGGGCTGAGCAGGAACGGGAAGTTGAACGCCTGGTGCAGCTCGTCCGGGCGGGTGTAGTTGGCGAGGCGGTCGGCGGTGGGCGCCCAGGCCTCGGCGATGCCGATGCGGTCCCCGGGGTAGGAGTCGAGGATCTTGCGCCAGTCGCGGTACACCTCGTGGACGTCGTCCTGGTCGAAGTACGGCAGGATGCCGCCGCGGTGGTCCTGGCCGGCGTGACCGGCGTCGGGCAGGCCGGGGGCCTTGACGAGCCCGTGGGCGACGTCGATGCGGACGCCGTCGACGCCGCGGTCGAGCCAGAACCGCAGGACCGCGGCGTATTCCTGCCGCACGGCCGGGTCGTCCCAGTCGAGGTCGGGCTGGGACGCGTCGAACAGGTGCAGGTACCAGTCGTCGCTGTGCGGGTCTTTGCTCCAGGCGGGGCCGCCGAACACCGACTCCCAGTCGTTGGGCGGCCCGTCGCCGCGGCCAGGCCGGAAGATGTACCGCTCGCGGCGGTGCGGTGAGGAGAACCACGGGTGCGTGTCGGAGGTGTGGTTGGGGACCATGTCGACGATGAGCCGCAGGCCGAGCGCGTGGGTCTCGGCTAGCAGGGCGTCGAAGTCGGCGAGCGTGCCGAACATCGGGTCGACGTCGCGGTGGTCGGTGATGTCGTAGCCGCCGTCGCGCATCGGCGATCGGTAGAACGGGGTGAGCCACACGCCGTCCACGCCGAGCTCGCGCAGGTACGGCAGCCGGCTCCGGACGCCGCCGAGGTCGCCCACGCCGTCGCCATTGGTGTCGGCGAAGCTGCGGACGTAGATCTGGTAGATGACGGCGGACTGCCACCACGGGTTCATTTGACGCCTCCCGCGGTGAGGCCGTCGACGATGCGGCGCTGGCAGACGAGCACGAGCACGACCAGCGGGACGGTGACGACGGTGCCGGCCGCCATCTGGGTGCCGAACGGCTGATCGAAGCCGTACTGGCCGGTGAACAGCGACAGGATGACGTTCGCGGTCATGGTGTCCTTGCGGTTGACGACGCTGGCGGCCACCATGAACTCGTTCCAGGAGGCGATGAAGGCCAGGATCGCCGTGGTGAACACGCCCGGTGCGGCGAGCGGGAGCATGATGCGGTAGAACGCTTCCAGGGGTCCGCAGCCGTCGACCTGGGCGGCCTGCTCGAGCTCGACCGGCAGCTGCCGGAAGTATGCGGTCAGCGCCCACACCGCCAGCGGCAGGGCGAAGCTGATCGTGGGCAGGACCATCGCCTGGTACGTGTTGATCCAGTCGAGTTTGATGATGACCTCGAGCATCGGGACCAGGATGGTGATGCCGGGGAACATCGCCGTGGCGATGATGAAGCCCAGGATGACGCCTTTGAACGGGAACTCCAGCCGGGCGATGGCGTAGGCCATCAGCGCCGCGACGGCCACCACGACGACGGTGGTGACGCCGGCCACGACGAGGCTGTTGACCAGTGCCTTGGCGAACCCGTTGGCCGGGTCGAAGGCCGCGCGGTAGTTGTCCAGCGACGGCGGCAGGGGCAGCGGATCGTTGGAGAACTGGTCGGCCGGGCGGCGCAGGCTGGAGATGACCATCCAGGCGAATGGCAGCAGGCAGTAGGCGATCAGGCCGCCGGTCGCGGCGAACTGTGGTATCCGTTTCACGAGGCACCCCGGTTGGTGACGTCCGCGCCGAAGATCCGGACGAAGACGAACGCGATGGTCATGACGTAGAGGAACAGGACGGTCGCGTAGGCGGCGGCGGGCCCGAATCGCAGGTTGGTCATCTCGTCGTAGGCAAGCATCGACAGGGTCTCCACCGAGCCCTTGTGCGGCCCGACCAGCACATAGGGCAGGTCGAACATTCGCAGCACGTCCAGCAGCCGGAACAGCACCGCGACGACGAGGACCGGGCGGACCAGCGGCAGGGTGATCCGCCAGAAGGTCGAGACCGCAGAGCTGCCGTCGACGCGTGCCGCCTCGTAGACCTCTCGGGGAATGGCCTGCAGACCGGCCAGGGTGAGCAGGCCGATGAACGGCGCGGTTTTCCACGTGTCGGCCACGACGACGGCGGTCCAGGAGGAGATGCCGTCGCCGGTCCACACGACGTCGGCGGACAGGACCGCGTTCGCCACCCCGGACGGTGCGAAGATCCACCGCCACAGCAGGGCGGACACGACGGTCGGGATCGCCCAGGGCACCAGGATCGACGAGCGGACCATGCCCCGACCGCGCAGGCCGCGGTTCATGATCAGCGCCATTGCGACGCCGATGACGACCTCGATGGCGACCGACACCACGGTGAACGTCGTGGTGTTCCACAGCGCGGTGACGAACCGGCCGTTGGTGATCGCGTAGTTGGCCAGGCCGGTCGTGGTGCCGGTGACCTTGAAGCCGGTCTGCGGGTCGATGTGGTCGCTGGACACCTGGAACGACATGCGCACGGCGGCGAGGATCGGGTAGCCGACGACGAGCGCCAGCACCAGCAGAGCCGGTGAGACGAGCAGCGCGGCGAGGCGCCGGGTTCGCGCCCGGTGCCGCCGGCCGATGGTCGGCGGCACCGGGCGGGACAGTGACAGGGTCGACGTCACTTGGTGGCAACCGCCTTGTCGAGGCCGGCCTGCATGTCGGCCAGGGCGGTGTCGACGGGCTTGGCGCCGGTGATGGCGGCGTAGGCGTTCTCCTGGATCACCGCGGTGACATCGCCGTAGGAAACGACCTTGGGCCGCGGCGCGGCGTTGAGGATCGACTGCCGCAGCGTGTCCAGGTACGGGTATTTCTGCTGCAGCCCGGTGTCCTGGTAGAGGGAGGCGTAGGCGGGCGCGTTCGACGTCGCCTCCAGGTTCTTGCGGGCGTTGTCTTCGCCGGCGAAGAAGCTGATGAAGTCCAGCGCGGTCGCCTTGTGCTTGCCGAAGGCGCTGATGGCCAGGTCAAGGCCGCCGAGGCTCGACTTGCCCGGGCCGCTCAGGCCCGGCAGCGGGGCCACGGCGAACTTGCCGGCGACCTTGCTGGAGCCGTCGGTCTTGTTGGCCAGGTCCCACTCGTACGGCCACTGCCGGTGGAAGATGAGCTTCCCGGCCTGGAACTCCCGCCGGCCGTCCTCCTCCTTGAACGAGATCGCCGACTTGGCGATCGTGCCGTCCTTGAACGAGTCGGCGAGAAACCCGAGGCCCTGCTTGGCCTCGCTGGTGTTGACCGTCGGCTTGCCGTTGGCGTCGACGATCGCGCCGCCCGCCGAGTCGACCGCCTCGGCGAAGTTGACGGTGAGGCCCTCGTATTTGTCGAACTGTCCCGCGTAGCAGGACAGGTCCTTGCCCTCCGGTAGCGCCTTGACCTTGGCGCAGGCGTCCTTCAGCTGCGCCCACGTCGTCGGCGCCGCAGCGCCCGCGGCGTCGAGGAGGTCCTTGCGGTAGAACAGCAGGCCGCCGTTGGTCGTATAGGGCACGGCGTAGAGCTTGTTGAAGTATTTGGCGGTATCCACGACCGCGGGAATCATCTTGTCGACGGGCACCTTGTCGGCGGGCAACTCGTCGATCCACCGGTTGGCGGCGAACTCGGCCACCCACACCACGTCCAGGTTGACCACCGTGTACGCGTCCGACTTCGTCCGGGCGTTCTGGATGAACTGCTGGCGCTGCTGGTCGGCACTTTCCGGCAGCTCGACCAGGGTCACCTTCTCGTTCGGGTGCTCGGCGTTCCACCGGTCCAGCTGCGCCTGCATCGTGCCGGTGGTGTCCTTGCCCGTGGCCAGGGTGATCGGGCCACGGTCGGCCGCCGCCGGTGGGGCTTCATTGCCGCCCTCCGCGCTGCAGCCACCGATGCCCAGCACTCCTATGGCGACGACGGCGACCGCCCGGCGACTCGCGTATCGATGCATCCTGCACTCCTTCGACGGCTGGTTTTAACGCTAAAACCGTGTACGCGTCTCGCCCGTCTGTCAATCCAGTGTTACCAACATGTGATCCGTCCGCACATGGCATGAATCCACAGCAGGTGAGGGTTGACAGCGCAACGCGGCGGCAATCACGATGACGTCCATCCGTAACATCGAGCGCTTTAACGCTAAACTCCCAGCCGACTGCGGCGCCTTGCCGGAGAGGACGTCAAGATGAGGAAGCATCGATCACGAGGCTGGCTGGCGGTGGTGCTGTCCGCAGCGCTCGCCGCCGTCGGCCTCGGCGTGCAGATCGCGCGCTCGGCTCCGGCCGTGGCCAGCACCACCCAGGTCGACAGCGGAGTCATCGGCTGGGACGGCGACCTGGATGCCGCCATCGCACACCGCGACGGCAGCTTCGACATCCGGGCCGGCAAGAACATCACCGTCGGCTTCGGGATCTACAACAACCCCTCCCGCCTCCAGTGGTTCAACGCCGGGGGCTACTACCCGGCGCTGACCACGCAGTTCGAGCGGGACAACTGCACGGTCACCATCACCAACTTCGCAGATGAGGTGACCATCGGCGGCAACCGCTTCGTCGCCGCCTACTCCCGGGTGACGATCGCCAACCACGACTCGGTCTCACACGCGGAGAACCCGGCCCCGTCCTCGGCGCTGCTGCCCCTGAACAGCCCGCCGACGACCGTCGCGGCCGGACGGACCGTCAACTTCGACTACGTGATCGCGATCGACAAGTTCGGCGGCAGCTACGCCTGGCCCTCAAACACCGCGCTGACCGGGGCCGGTGGGTACGACACGCACTACGCCCACATGACGTCCTACTGGGACGGCAAACTCGCGCAGATCGCCCAGATATCGGCGCCGGATCCGCAGATCGCCAACGCCTACAAGGCCGGCTACATCTACACCAACATCATCAAGGACGGGAACAACCTCAACGTCGGCGAGAACGGCTACGACCGGCTGTACGACCACGACCTCGTCGGGATCATGACCAACCTGTTCGACCAGGGCGACCTTTCCAACGCCACGAGCTACCTGCAGACCCTGCTCTACAACGAGTACCCCGACGCGCTGTACAAGTACAGCTGGCCCTGGGCCGTCTACCTGGAGAAGACCGGCAACACAGCCTTCGTCCAGCAGAGCTTCGCCAAAATCCAGCAGAACGCGCACGCCATTGCCGCCAACGCCACCGGCCCCGGCGGCATCATGAAGCTCTCCAACGCCATCGACTCCGACGGCTACTGGACCCTCGACAACGAATCCGCGCTGATGGGCCTGCTGACCTACAAGTACATCGCCACCAGGCTGGGCAACACCGCCGAGGCCAACTGGGCGGCGAGCCAGTACCAGACGCTGCTGGCCGCCGTGAACGCCAAGCTCAACGCCACCATCTCCGCCAACCACCTGTCCTACCTGCCCTGCGCGATGGACGTCCCCAACTCCGCCAACGCCTGCGGCCAGCCGGGCAACGCCAACTGGGCCTCGACGTTCCTGTTCGGTCGCTGGTCCTGGGACGGCCAGCTGTGGGGCGGCAGCCCGAGCGGGCCCATGACGAGCATGATCGACGCAACCTACGACTACGGGTTCGCCTACAACTCCGGACTGCCGGCGCACACCTACGGCGGATACAACGGCTACAGCACCGCCTACAACGCCGGCTACGGTTCGGCCGGACTGAGCTCGACCCGCTACCGGGCCGAGGGCATCTACGACTACCTCTTCATGATCCAAAATGCGCAGAGCGCGCCGTACTCGTGGTGGGAGGGCATCCCGTCGGCCGCCACCACCAACTGGTCGCCCGGAACCCACGCCACATCCGGCACCGGCTCCGGCCCGCACATGTGGGGCCAGGCCAACAACTCCAAGGTGCTCCTGGACTCGCTGATCGCCGAGAAGTCCAACGGATCGGTCATCGTCGGCCGCGGCGTGCCCACCGAGTGGCTGCGAAGCGGCCGGTCGGTGAGCGTCAGCAACTACCCGATCGCCGGCGGCCGCGCCGGCGCGACGATCAGCGCCTCAGGGTCCAGCGTCACCCTGACCATGTCCGGAAACGCCCCCTCCGGCGGTGTCCAGTTCAGCGTGCCGGAGTTCATCGGCAACATCGCCTCCGCCAGCGCCGGCACCGTCGACAACGCCAACGGCGTCGTCGCCCTGCCCGCCGGCACCACCTCCGTCACCGTCACACTGAACACGGCGCCGGCCTACACCCAGCTCGGCGGAGTCGACCTGCAGGGATACTGCCAGTCGATCGGTCACGCGGGGGCCAGCCTCGACGGCACGACGAGCAGCGACTGGCGCTGCGTCACCTACACCGGTTCGCACATCTCCATCAACATGGACGACGCGTGCCAGCGGCAGTACCCCCACAACGCGGCCGCCTTCAGCGCGAGTTCGGGCTCCGGGCCCTACACCTGGGGCTGCCAGGCCACGTCGCCGAAGGCCCACACCGGCCTGATCACCGGCTACCAGGGCCTGTGCGTAGATGTCCGCAACGGCACCAACGCCGACAGCACCCCGATCCAACTCTACACCTGCAACGGCACACTGTCCCAGCAGTGGGCGGTCATCACGGACGGCACTTTGCACGCCATGGGCAAGTGCCTGGATGTCAGCGGAGGCTCCACAGCCAACGGCACCCCGGTGCAGCTGTACACCTGCAACCAGACCGGTGCCCAGCAATGGCGGGGACAGTCCGACGGTTCGCTGGTCAACCCGCAATCCGGCAGATGCCTGGACGACAACGGGGGCGGCGGTTCCGGCACCCAGCTGCAGATCAGGGACTGCAACAGCGGCGCGACCCAGAAGTGGAACCTGCCTTGACATGCGGCTGAACCAGTCATGGTCGTAACCGCCGGGGTCCTGCCCATGCGGGACCCCGGCGTCCCCACCGATGCGCGATCTGTCCGAGCCCGCCTTCATTGCTCAGCTTCAATGCATATCCTTGGTGCTGGCCGTTCTCGTCGCCGCTCCGACCGTCGCCGCTCCTGCGCGGCCTGCCCTCGCGGCGGCCGACGGCACGCTCGCCGCGTCGACCTCCACCGTCGGGTCCGAGCACGTCCTGTACTACCTCTCCAACGACGGCTACACCTGGCTCGCCCAGCCCGTACGGATACAGCTGATCGCCGCGCCGGGAACCCTCCCGCTCGCCTCGGCCACGGTCGCCGCCGGCACACCGATCCAGGTCACGTGCACGTGCAGCGACATGGGACCGAGCTTATGCAGCCGATGATCGAGACTTGAGGGGCCAATCAACAGCTGGCCTCTGGCCGGAGCCCATCAGCAGCGGGGCACGACGATCCCGGCGTCGTAGGCGCGGATGATGGCCGCGGCGCGGTCGCGGACCCCGAGCTTGAGGAAGATGGCCGAGATGTGGCCCTTGACGGTGCGCTCGGCCAGGAAGAGCCCTTCCGCGATTTCGGCGTTGTTGGCCCCGGAGGCCACCAGGCGGAGCACCTCCAGTTCGCGGTCGCTCAACGGCTCGACCGAGCGGGTCGGGCCGGGAGCGCCAGGCCGCCGCCGGAGGGTGCCCATGACTCGGTTGGCGACGCGGGGATCGAGCCACACGCCGCCGCGGGCGGTGATGCCGACGGCGCTGACGAGGTCGTTGGCTGGGGCGTCCTTCAGCACGAATCCGGCCGCCCCGGCCTCGAGGATGCCCCACAGGGCCTCGTCGTCCTCGAACGTGGTGAGCGCCAGTACCCTTGGACCGCGATCATCGGCCGCTCCGCCTACCAGTTCGCGGGTCGCCTCGATGCCGTCGAGCACCGGCATGCGGACGTCCATCAGTACGACGTCCGGGCTCAACGACTCGGCCGCCTCGACACCCGCCCGCCCGTTGGACGCCTCGCCGACGATCTCGAGGTGCTCCTCGGCTGAGAAGATCAGGCGCAGGCCGGCCCGTACGAGCTCTTGGTCGTCGACGAGCAGGAGCCGGATCATCGGCCGTCCTCAGTGGTGGCCGGTCGTAGGTGTTGCAGAGGAATCGCCCCCTCGACCAGCCAGCCGTCGTCGTCGGGTCCCGCCGAGAACGCGCCGCCGAGGGCCGCGAGGCGCTGGCGCAGGCCGTCCAAACCCGTCCCGCCGCGCTCGTTCCGGCCGCCGCGGCCCAGTGGCACCGGCGACGGCCCGTTGCGGACCGAAACGACCAGGTTCTCTGCGTCATCAGCCGCCACCCGCACGACGACGTCGGCGCCAGGGGCATGGTGTTCGGCGTTGCTGAGCGCTTCCTGTACCAACCGGTAGGCAGCGAGGCCGGCATAGGGACCAATGGCCGCGAGGTCGCCGGTCACCGCGGCCCGCACGGGCAGCCCGGCCGTGGCCGCGGTCTGTACCAGAGCGGCGATGTCGGCGGCACGCGGCTGTGGCGACTCGGTCCCACTTTCGCCCGGTGCCCGCAGGAGCCCGACGATGGCCCGCACGTTCTGCAGACTGCTGCGGCCGGCCTGCTCGGCTCGCTCGAGCGCCTCGGCCGCAGCGGCTGGATTCCTGGAGAGCACCCGCTGGGCCCCGGCGACATTCAGGAGCATCACCGTCAGACTGTGACCGACCACGTCGTGGACATCGCGGGCGATCCGCTGGCGCTCCCGAGCCGCGGCCGCGTCGTCCAGGCGGCCCTGCGCCTCCCGCAGGGCGGCGGTGAGCTGCCGCTCGCGCCGCAGCACGCGGCCGAAACACCATGCGATCAGTCCGCCGGTGGCGAAGAAACCGATCACCTCGCGCTCTTCGCTCCAGTCGGCGCCCTCCACGATCGGGATGAGGACCGGAAGAACCACCACCGCGATGACGGTCGCCATGATCTCCGCGCCCACCGACTCGCCGGTCGCGGCCAGCCACCCCATCCCCAGCAGTGCGAGGAAGGCGCCGCCAGGGGCATGGCCGGCAACGACGACGACGCCGGGGACGACGACGCCGGCGAACGCCATGGACCAGGGCCCGATGCGCACATCGCCGGCCACGATGGCCCACGGGACCAGCGAGGCGACCACACCGACCGCCAAGCCGGCCGACAGCGGCGCGGTGGCGAGGACAAGGATCGCCGCCACGAGCGCCGCCAGCGGGAACACGAGCCCGGTGGCGAACGCGCCGCCCCATGACCGCAACGTCACCTGATCCACTGCAGCAGCGTACGACCAATCCGCTGCCACTGGCACCGTCCCGTGGTACCGGTCGGACCGGTCGGTGGGCCGTACCCGGAAACGGTCCGCAGATCGATGTGGCCGCCGCTCCCGCAGCGCACGATGGGCCGATCCGCGACCCCGGCAGCTGGAGGCTCGTCATGTTCACCCGACTCGGACATCTCGCCGTGCGCCGGCGCCGGCTGGTGCTGGCATTCACCGTCCTGTTCATCGTCGCCGCCGGCGCCGGCGGGGTCGGCGTGTTCGGTGCCCTCGACGGCGCCGGCCTCAGCGACCCCGGCTCAGAGTCGTACCGCGCCCGGCAGTTCCTCGAAGACGACCTCGGCGTGCGCAAGCATGAGGCCATCCTGCTCGTGCAGGCCGCCGGTGGTGGTGCCGACACCGACGACGTGGACGATCCGGCCGTCACCGAGGCGGCCACCCGCCTCACCGACTCGGTGCGGGCCGATGGGCATGTCGCCTCCGTCAGCTCCTACTGGTCGTTGGGCGACGGCGACCCGCGGCGAGCGACACTGCGCTCGACCGACGGGTCCGCGGCTCTGATCGTGCTCGACCTCGCCGGCACCGCCGGCGACGTCAAGGACGCGGTCGTTGCGATCCGCGACCGGTACGCCGGAACCCACGGCCCGATCACCGTCGGCGTGGGTGGGGCCGCGGCGATCGACGTCGCCATCGGGGATCAACTGGACACCGACCTGATCCGGGCCGAAAGCCTTGCCGTCCCGGTCACGCTGGCGCTGCTGGTCCTCGTGTTCGCGGGCGTGGTGGCCGCCGCGCTCCCGCTGGCCGTTGCGACGGTGTCCGTGACCGGCGCTTTCCTGGTCCTGTTCGCCATCTCCCGAGTGACCGACGTATCGGCCTATTCGATCAACCTCACCACCGGCCTCAGCTTCGCTCTGGCCATCGACTACTCGCTGTTCATCGTGACCCGGTTCCGTGAGGAGCTGGTCGCCGGCCGGTCGAGCGACGAGGCGGTCGTCCGTACCGTCGAAACCGCCGGGCGAACCGTGGCCGTCTCGGCGCTGACGGTGGCGGCCTCGCTGTCGGCGCTGCTGGTGTTTCCCCTGTACTTCCTCAGGTCGTTCGCTTACGCCGGCATCGCTGTTGTCGTCGTTGCCGCGGCCGGCTCGCTGCTCAGCCTGCCGGCGCTGCTGGCCGTCCTGGGTCCTCGAGTCAACACCTGGTCGCTACGGCGCCGGCGCGACCGGCGCCGGTTCTGGCACCGCCTGTCCAGCCTGGTCATGCGCCGGCCCGTGCCGGTGGCGACCGGTGTGGTCTTCATGCTCCTGCTGATCGGCGCCCCGTTCCTCAGGGTCAACCCCGGCCTGCCGTCCTACCAGGCCCTGCCGCCGTCCAGCGAGGCCCGGCAGGTGGCCGACGCGCTGGCCACCCAGTTCACCGGCAACCACAGCGACCAGTTCGCGATCGTCCTGCCCGGCGTGGCGGCCGACGACGCGACCGGTTTCGCGGACGATGTCCGAAACGTCCACGGCGTAGCGGCGGTAGCGGTGCAACAGGCCGAGGCCGGCACGTGGCTGACCGTCACTCCCTCGGTGCCGCTACGCTCCGCCGCGGGTGAGGACCTGGTCAGGGACCTGCGGGATCTTGATGCCCCCTTCGCGTTCGGGGTCGAGGGCCGCGCCGCCGAGCTGGTGGACACCAAGGCCGCCATCTACGACCGGCTGCCGATCGCCCTCGGCATCATCGGGCTGGCTACGGTGGTATTGCTGTTCGCCGCATTCGGCAGTGTTCTGGTGCCGGTCAAGGCTGTCGTGCTCAACCTGCTGTCGCTGACCGCCACGTTCGGCGCGATGGTGTGGGTCTTCCAGGATGGCCACCTGTCGGGCGTCCTCGGCTTCACGGCCACCGGGCAGCTCGATGTGGCCATGCCGATCCTCATGTTCTGCATCGCCTTCGGTCTGTCCATCGACTACGAGGTGTTTCTGCTCTCCCGTATCAAGGAGGAGTACGACCACATCGGCGACAACACCCGGGCGGTGGCCACCGGTCTGGAGAAGACCGGCCCGCTGGTCACCGCCGCAGCCGCCGTGCTGGCCGTCAGTTTCACCGGGTTCGCGGTCGCCGGGATGAGCTTCATGAAGCTCATGGGCATCGGCCTGGCACTGGCCATCGTCATGGACGCCACCGTCATCCGAGGGCTGTTGGTACCGGCCTTCATGCACCTGGCCGGCACGGCCAACTGGTGGGCGCCGGCACCGCTGCGAAGGCTGCATCAGCGGTGGGGCCTCACCGAAGCGCGTACCGCTCCCGGCGAGGCGGCGACCCCGTGATTCGATTCGGCGCCGCGCTACTACACATCCTCGACATCCGTCGGATATGACGGTCGTGGCGCCGCAAGCCCAGACCGCCTGAGCGACGGTGAAGTGGTGGTAGTTTGCTGTGCCGCCGCCGATTGGCGCAGCAAGTTTCCGTGAGTGTGCACGGCGGCGAGCATCCGGTGCTCGCCGCCGACGAGACCCGACGAAATACCACAGTGGACATCCGGCGCGGAGGGTAGCGAAGCTTGATGCCAGCGCCCCGGCAGGCCCGTTCGGAGTCCGGATGTACGTAAGAACACCCCGAACTGTGGCACGGACGACCGCGAATCGGGGACTTTCGGGGGTCCTCACCGCCGGACCAAGTTCGATAGGATCGAACAAGTTTCGGCAGGAGGTTCGAAGGTGCGCACGACGGCAAGGCAGGACCGCGTCGAGAACAACGGGCAGGCGCTGGTCGGGGCGCGGATGCGCCAGTTCCGCAAGGAGCGCGGCCTGACGCTGCGGGGCCTCGCCACCCAGTCCGGCCTGTCCATCGGGTTCCTCTCCCAGGTCGAGCGGGGCATCTCGGCGATCGGACTGACCGCCCTCAACGGCGTGGCCGCGGCGCTGGACCGCCCGGTCTCCGAGTTCTTCCACGCCGACGATCAGGCGGCACCCCCGCAGGTGCCGGTCGACGACCTGCCGGAGCATTTCACGTTGATGCGCGCCCAGAACGGCGCGACCGAGTACGTGTCCGGCCAGACCACCTACCGCATGCTCTCCGACCGCGGCCCGCACCTGGTGCTCGAGCCGATGGTCGTGCACATCGCCCCCGGCGGGCGCCGCGAGGAGGCCTACGGTCACGCCGGCGAGGAGTTCGCCTACGTGGTGTCGGGCGAGCTGCTCTACGAGGTCGACGGCATCGAGCACCGGCTCTTCCCCGGCGACAGCCTGCACCTGCGCTCCAGCACCCCGCACCGGCTCTACAACGACACCGACGAGGTCACCACCGTGGTCTCGGTGGTGACCCCTCGCCTGTTCTGATGATCGTTGTTCACTCTCACATCAAAATTTCGTTGACCGCGTCCATCGTCGCCGCCCAGGCCGGTGTGCGCGGGTCGATCACGTCGAAGTGGTCGGCGGGCAGCTCCAGCCGGACCACCCGGTCGCCGGCCGCCAGCGCGGCCCGGGCATAGCGGCGGGACATGTCGACGAGATCCAGGCCGTCGCCACGGCCCTGGACCACGACCACCGGCACGCCCAGCGGCAGCCGCAGCAGCGGGTCCGCCGCCGCCAGCGCGGCCTCGTCGCCGCGCAGCGCCGCGGCGACCGCGCCGGTACCGATCCCGCGCCGCTCGCCCTCGGCCAGGTCGAGCACGCCCGCCTGCGACACAACCACCGACACCGCACTGGGCGCGTCGGCCGCCGCCCGCACCGCGAGCTGCCCGCCGGCCGAGTGACCGAACAGCACCAGCCGCGACGGATCGACCCGCGGGTCGGCGGCGTCCGCGAACGCGAGGCCCGCGGCGACGTCCGCGGTCGTCGCCGGCCAGCCGTGGCGGTCCGGACGCCGGTACTCGAGGTTCCAGGCGGCGAATCCGCGGTCGGCCAGATCGATCGCCATCGCGTCCATGAGGTCGGCGCCCCAGACCGACCGCCAGAAGCCGCCGTGCAGCAGCACCGCGACGGGTGCCGGCCCGGTGCCGGCGGGCAGCCGCAGCTCGCCCCACTGCTCCGGGCCGGGCCCGTAGGCGATCCGCCGGGCCGGGCGCCGCAGCCGGTGCACCGCCCGCCGCACGGCCCAGGTGACGCCCCAGATCTCACGGCCCTGGTAATGCTCCGACCCGGGCGCGACGGGTTGCGGCCCGGTCGCGGTGAGGTCGAGCCACACGGTCCGAGCGCAGTGGGCGCCCGGCGCCGTCATCAGCCGCCGGGCCGGTGCCGTTGGCCCGGGCAGCGCGACGACGGCGCCGGTCGTCTCCCCCAACGCCGGCGCGAGGTCGTGTGCCTCGCGGACGGCGCCGTCCACCCCGAGCCCGGCGAACTCGGCCTCGGCCAGCTCGCGCACCAGATCGAGGTCGGCGACCAGGCCCGGACCCACGATCACGTCGACGTTCATGCCGCCTCCCGGCGCAGCAGGGGCAGCACCGCGCCGCCGAGCAGGTCCACGCCGCCCTCGTCGGTCAGCCCGTGCGGCGTGCCGAACTCCACCCGCCCGACGCCGGCGTCGATCAACGCCTGCGCCTGCGCGGCGACCTGCTCCGGCGTGCCGGAGAACGCGAAGAGGTCGAGCACGTCGTCCGGCACGAGCCGGCCGGCGGCCTCGTCCTCACCCTGGTCGACCAGGTCGGCGACGCGACGCACGAGATCCGCCGGTACGCCCGCGGTCGGGTCGAGCTCGGCGACGACCGCGAGGTACATCGCGACCTCGGTGCGGGCCTTGGCCCGGGCGGCGGCCCCGTCGCGGTCGACCACGGTCACCGCGCCGAGCACGATCCGCACCTCGTCTACCGACCGGCCGGCCGGTTCGGCGCCCGCCCGCAGCCGCTCGCGCACGACGCCGACCATCGCCGGGTTGGCGCTGCCGCCCACCTTGATCTCGGACGCGATCCGGCCGGCGAGCGCCGCGCCCTGCGGGCCCCAGGCGCCGATCAGCAGCGGCGGATCGGGTCGCTGCACCGGATAGCGCAGGGCGGCGCCCGGCGCGAGCTGGAACACCCGGCCGTCGAAGCCGTCGGTCCGGCCGCCGAGGAGGCGGTAGACGACCTCGGCCGCCTCGCCGAGCGCGGCGATCGGCCGGCGCTGGTCGATCCCGACCGCGCCGAGCCAGGTGCCACGGGCCAGCCCGAGGTAGGCGCGGCCGGCCGATGCGAGGTCGAGCGCGGCGACCTGCCCGGCGATCTCGTAGGGCGCCATGGAGTACGGGTTGAGGCAGGCGGCGCCGAGCCGGACCCGGGAGGTGGCGCCGGCCATCTCCAGCAGCGGGAAGATCGGCGGCTGGAACATGAGGTCGCCGAAGACCGTCAGCACGTCGAAGCCGTGCGCCTCGGCCGCCCGGGCGAGGCGGGCGTAGTCGCCGGGCCGCTTGTCGCTCTGGATGCCCAGCCCGACCTCGACCCGCGCCTGGGCACTCACGTGAGATCCGCCGACCGCATCCCGCGCAGGCGGGTGCGCTCGACCCGCATCACCAGGCGCTCCTCCGGATCGGGGCAGCAGAACAGGGTGTCGCGCTCCAGCCAGTCACCGGCCGGCAGCGCGCGCTGCTTGGCCGCCAGGAACGGCAGGACGGCCGCCAGGGCGTACACGCAGAAGTGCTTGCCGTCGGGCAGCCGCAGATGGGCGCTGCGCTCCAGCTCGAAGCAGTCACCGACCGCCATCCCGCAGACCGAGCGGCCCTCGATGCGCTCGACGGTGACTCTGAGGTCGTAGATCTCCATGTCGTTGTCCTGGGACATGCCTCACCCTCCGATGCGGACGACGATCTTGCCGGTGGTACGCCCGGCCGCCAGGTCCTGCAGCGCCGCCGGCGCCCCCTCCAGCGGCTCGACCCGGTTGACCGGCGGCCGGACGGCGCCCGAGGCGCACAGCGCGAACAGCGCCGCGTATGCGGCGGCGACCTCGTCGGGCCGGCGCCACGGGTAGGCCGAGCCCCACGACAGGCCGACGAGGGTGGCGTTGCGGGCGACGAGGCGCATCGGGTCGACGGCGGGTGGCGGCCCGGCCGCGGCGCCGACGGCGACGAGGCGCCCCTCGAAGGCGAGGCAGTCCAGCGAGCGGGCGAACACGTCCCCGCCGACGGGGTCGATCACGACGTCGGCCCCGGCGCCGCCGGTGGCGGCGTCGACGGCCCGGACGAAGTCCTCGGTGTGGTAGTCGATCGCGACGGCGGCGCCGTTGGCGCGGCACGCCTCGGTCTTCGCCGGGCCGCCGGCGGTGCAGATCACCCGCGCGCCGCGGGCGACCGCGAGCTGGGTGGCCGCGATCCCGACCCCGCCGGCCCCGGCGTGCACCAGCACGGTGTCCCCTGCGGACACTCCGGCGCGCTCCAGGCTGAACCACGCGGTCTGGTACGTCACCGGGATGCCCGCGGCGATCACCGGGTCGAGCGCGGCGGGCCGCGGCACGAGCAGGCCGGCGTCGATGGTGACGGTCTCGCCGAGGGCGCCGTGCGGCAGCGCCGGGCACCCGATCACCGCGCGGCCGGCGTCGGGCCCGGTCAGGACCTGCCCGCTGAACTCGACCCCGGGGGTGACCGGAGGGTCCGGCCGCACCGGGTACGTCCCGCGGCACAGCATCACGTCGAGGAAGTTGAGGCCGACCGCCTCGACCGCGACGGTGACCAGGCCCTGGCCCGGCTCCGGGTCGTCCGGCACGTCGGCGACGGCGAGCACGTCGAGCGGCTCGCCGTCGCGGTGGGCGACGAGGCGTTTCACGGCCGCACCAGCTCGGCGTGGTGGTGGACGATCAGCCAGCCGTCGCCGGTGCGGCGCAGCACGTCGGTGACGCGGGTGACGGACGCGTCGTCCTCGCCGCGGCAGTGCAGCTCGTAGCGGGCCACGCCGACGTCGCCCCACACGTCGATGCGCTTCGCGCGGGCGACCATCTCGGCCAGCACCGGACGCCGGCCGGCGGCGTCGCGGGTGTCGCGGTACTCGTCCAGCTCGGCCCGGGTGCGCAGCGGCCCCGGCAGGTGCGTCTCCCAGGTGGTGACATCCGCGTCGAGGTGGGCGTCGAAGCGGGCCCGGTCGCCGGCGAGGAACGCGGCATACATGTCGTCGATCGCGGCGGCGATCTCCACACCGGCGGTCACGGCCGCACCCCGGCCCGGTCGTCGCGCACCACGGCGCCCCCCTTCATCACCCATCGCACGCCGCGGAACGCCGAGGTGTCCGCGGCCGGGTCCCGGTCCATCGCGATCAGGTCGGCCAGCTTGCCCGGCTCGACCGTGCCCAGGTCCTGCTCGGCCCGCAGCCAGCGCACCGGCCCGAGCGTGCCGGCGTAGAGCGCCCGCTGCGGCCCGACGACGGCCGACATGTGCTCCAGCTCGCGGACGGTCGCGTTGGTGCCCTCGAACGGCCAGAACGGCGGCATGTCGCTGCCCAGCAGCACCTCCACCCCGGCGTCGACGGCGAGCTCGTAGCTCTTGAGGTGCCGCTCGCCCGCGCCCAGCGACCGCCGCTGCATCCACTCCGGGACGCCCAGCTCGTCGAAGAACGCCTTGCACCGGGTGACGAGCAGGGTCGGCACGAGGGCGGTGCCGCGCTCGGCCATGAGTGCGGCCAGTTCCGCGGTCAGCTCGTAGCCGTGCTCGACACAGTCGAGGCCCAGTTCGACCGCCTCCGTGATGACCGGCGCCGGGCCGGCGTGGGCCGTGACCCGCCGCCCCCAGTCGTGCGCGGTCTTCAGGACCGCCGCCAGCTCGTCGGGGTGCAGCTGGCGGGTGTCGATCGACTCGTGCTGGCCGGCGATGCCGCCGGAGATCATCACCTTGATCAGGTCCGCGCCGGCCTTGACCTGCTCGCGTACCCCGCGCCGGAACCCGTCGGCGCCGTCGCACTCGAGGGTGTCGCTGCTCTCGTGGCCGTGCCCGCCGGTGCACACCAGGGCGCGGCCGGCGGTGAAGATCCGCGGTCCGGGCGTGCGGCCGGCCTCGATCGAGCGGCGCAGCGCGAAGTCGGCATGGTCCTTCTCGGCGACGCAGCGGACCGTCGTCACTCCACAGTGGAGGGTACGGCGGGCGCCGTCGGCCATGTAGAGCGCGAGCTCGTGCGGGCCCATCTGCTTGAGCCGGTCACCGGCGGCGCCCGGCAGGGTGAGCGACAGGTGGGTGTGCATGTTGGCCAGGCCCGGGGTGATCCAGGCGCCGTCGAGGTCGATGCGGGTCGCGTCGCCGCCGGCCTCGGCCAGCACCCGCTCGCGGGGGCCGACGGCGGCGATCCGCTCGCCGACCACCCAGACGGCGGCGTCCTCGACCGGCTCGATCCGCGCGTCGACGACCGTGCAGTTCTCCAGCAGCAGGCTCATGGTTCTACTCCGTAGATCGTGCGGGCGGCGTCGGCGGAGACGTAGCCGTCGGCCACGTCCTCGCGGACCGCGTCCGGATGGCGCAGGGCGGGGTCACCGTGTCCCCCGCCGCCGGCGGTCAGCACCGTCACCCGGTCGCCGGCCGCGACGGTCGTGCGCCTGGTGCTCACGGCGCGCTCCCGCGCGGTGCCGGGGAAGATCACGACGCGGTTGGCCTCGGGGGCCGCGCCGCCGTCGATCGCCCACGGCCGGGACTTCGTCTTCTTGATCACCGACAGGAACTCGCCCGGGGTCACGAACCGGATGTCCCGGCGCAGCCCCGGTCCGCCGCGGAACCGGCCGGCCCCGCCCGAGTCGGTGCGGATCTCCATCCGCTCGAAGAACATGCCGGTCTTCGCCTCGAGCACCTCGACCGGCGTGATCCGGGCCTGGGTCTGACACGGGTGGTTGGCCGGCCCGATGCCGTCGTGACCGGGCGTCCCGCCCCAGCCGACCGGCTCGTTGTTGGACACCGCGAACAGCGCGCGGGTGTCGGGGTGGACGCCGACCATCATGAACCCGGGCACGTCACCGCCCGACGAGGCCGGCAGCCGGCCGCCCATGCCCTGCGCCAGCGCCTTGTAGATCAGCTCCAGCGCGACGGTGCCGGTCCATTGGGTGAACGTCGCGGCCGGGTAGACGGCGTGGAAGAGCGTGCCCGGCTCGGCCCGGACGACCAGCGGCGCGAAGTGGCCCGCGTTCGTCTGCTCGGTCGGCGTGGTGATCGCCTTGAACGCCACCCGGCACGTGGCGATCGTCGCGCCGAGGGGCAGGTTGACCGGGCCCGGCACGGCCGGCGACGAGCCGGCGAAGTCGACGGTGAACGTGCCGCCGGCGATCGTCACGGTGACCCGCATCAGGATCGGGTCGTCGGTGATCCCGTCGTCGTCGAGCCAGTCCTCGGCCGTCCACGAGCCCTGTGGCAGGGCGTCGACGGCCTCCCGGGCGGACGCCTCGGCGGCGGCGACGACGGCGTCGACCACCGCGTCCACGGTTTCCCGGCCATAGGTGGCGAACAGCTCGGCGACCCGCCGCTCGCCGGTGCGCAGGCACGCCACCTGGGCGTGCAGGTCGCCGAGCACCGCGTCGGGCATGCGCGAGTTGAAGCGGATCAGCTCGAGGATCTCCCGGACCGGCTCGCCGCCCGCGAACACGCGGGTGCCCGGGAACAGCAGACCCTCCTGGTGTACGTCGGTGGAGTCGAGCACGTAGCCGGGGTCCTTGGCGCCGAGGTCCATCCAGTGGGCCCGGACGCAGAGAAAGGCCACGAGCGCGTCGTCGACGAACACGGGCGCGAACAGCGTCGCGTCGTAGGCGTGCGCGGCGTTCCAGTACGGGTAGTTGAGCAGCACGATGTCGCCCGGCCGCAGCGTGTCCCGGCCGACGTACTCCACACCCTTGCGGATCGAGTAGTCGTTGGCGCCGAGGAAGCGCGACAGCCCCGTCGACTCGGCGACCAGGCGCAGGCCGGCGTCGTAGATCGAGATACCGAAGTCGTGGACCTCGTAGATGACCGGGTTGAACGCGGTGCGTACGAGCGCGGCGCGCATCTCCTCGGCCGCGGCCACGAGGTAGCTGCGCACCACCTCGGCGGTGGCGCCGTCGACCTCAGGCATCCTCCACCCCGTAGACCTCGCGGGCCTGCTCCGGCGACACGTACCCCTCGGCCACGTCCTCGCGCACCAGGTCCGGGTCGCGCTCGCGCGGTTCGCCGTGCCCGCCGCCCCCGGCGGTCAGCAGCGTGACCCGGTCACCGACGGCGACGGCGGTGCGCTTCGTGCTGACCGCCTGCTCCCGGTCGGTACCCGGGAAGATGATCACCCGGTTCGGCTCCGGGGACCGCCCGCCGGACAGCGCCCACGGCCGGGCCTTGGTCTTCTTGATGACCGACAGGAACTCCCCCGGCGTGACGAACCGGATGTCCCGGCGCAGGCCCGCCCCGCCCCGGAACCGGCCGGCCCCGCCAGAGTCGGTGCGGATCTCCATCCGCTCGAAGAACATCCCGGTCCTCGCCTCCAGCACCTCGATCGGCGTGATCCGCCCGGTGCTGCCCGAGACGTGGGTGGCGGCGTTCATGCCATCGTGGTGCGGCGTGCCGCCCCAGCCGACGGGCTCGTTGTTGGAGACGGCGAACAGCGCGCCGGTGTCGGGGTGGATGCCAACCATCATGAACCCGGGCACGTCGCCGCCCGAGGAGGCCGGCAGCCGGTCGGGCATGCCCTGCGCCAGCGCCTTGAGGATCAGCTCGACCGCGACGATGCCGGTCCACAGCGTGAACGTCGGCTGCGGGTACACGGCGTGAAACAGCGTCCCCGGCTCAGCCTTCACCACCAGCGGCGCGACGGTGCCGGCGTTGGAGGGCTGGTCCGCCGAGGTCAGCGACTTGAGGATGACCTTGCAGATCGCCTCGGTCGCACCGTAGGGCATGTTGACCGGCCCGGCCACGGCCGGCGACGACCCGGCGAAGTCGACCGTGAACGTGTCATCGGCGATCGTGACGGTCACCTTCATCTGGATCGGCTCGTCGGTGATGCCGTCGTTGTCGAGCAGGTCCTCGGCGGTCCAGGAGCCCTGCGGCAGCGCGGCCAGGGCCGAGCGGGTGCGGGCGGCGCCGTCGGCGATCATCCGCTCGACCGTCGCCTCGACGGTCGGCCGGCCGAACTTCTCGACGATCTCCAGCAGGCGGCGCTCGCCGGTGCGCAGCGCGGCGATCTGGGCGTGCAGGTCGCCCATCACCTCGTCGGGCATGCGCGAGTTGAACCGGATCAGCTCGTGGATCTCGCGGACCGGCTCGCCGCGCGACACGACCTTGGTGCCCGGGAACAGAATGCCTTCCTGGTGTACGTCGGTGGAGTCGAGCACGTAGCCGGGGTCCTTGGCGCCGAGGTCCATCCAGTGCGCCCGGACGCACAGGAAGCCCAGCAGCGGCCCGCCGGGCTCGAACACCGGGGCGAACAGCGTCGCGTCGTAGGCGTGCGCGGCGTTCCAGTACGGGTAGTTGAGCAGCACGACGTCGCCCGGGTGCAGGTTCTCCCGGCCGACGTACTCCACGCCCTTGCGCAGCGAGAAGTCGTTGGCGCCGAGGAAGAACGTCAGCCCGGTCGCCTCGGCCACCAGGCGCAGGTCGGCGTCGTACAGCGAGAGCCCGAAGTCGTGGACCTCGTAGATGACCGGGTTGAACGAGGTGCGGATGAGCGTCGCGCGCATCTCCTCGGCCGCGGCGAGCAGGTAGGAGCGCACGACCTCGGCGGTGGCACCGTCCAACTGGGTCATGCCGCACGCACCAGGAGGTAGCCGTGCTCGTCGACCGACACCCGCTGGCCCGAGGGGACCACCGTCGTCGAGGTGCCCTCGTCAACCAGCGCCGGGCCGTCGAACGCGTCGCCCGGCGCGAGCAGGGCCCGGTCGTAGACGTCGAACGGCACGACCGCGCGGGCGCCGAAGTCGAATGCGTCCCGGCGTCCGAGCAGGGCCCGGGCGGGGTTGCCGTCGCCCGGCGGCGGCTCGACCAGCGTCGGGCTCGCCGTGCGGCCCACCGCGCGCAGCCGCAGGTTCAGGATCTGCAGGCGGTTGGCCATCGCGTGGCCGTACCGGGCGGTGTGCAGCTCCTGGAAGGCGGCCCGCACGGCTTCGGCGTCGAGGGTGTCGCGACCGATCGTGACCGTGAGGCTGTGCTCCTGCCCGAGGTAGCGCAGCTCCAGCTGCCGCTGCAGGACCGCCAGCTGCGCGGGCACGCCTTGCGCGCTCAGCGACGCCAGCGCCTCGGCCTCGACCTCGGCGAAGGTCGCCTCGACCGCGGACGGCTCGACCTCGTCGAGCGGCGTCATCAGCGTACGGCTGAAGTTGTCCTCGATATCGGCGCTGAGCATGCCCCACGCCGAGAAGCCCGACGGCGCGAACGGCACGACGACCTCCGCGATGCCCATCTCCCGGGCGAGCAGCGGCGCCAGCAGCGGCCCGGCGCCGCCGAAGGCGAGCAGCGAGAACTGCCGCGGGTCCCGGCCGCGCTCCACGGTGATCTGGCGGACCGCGCCGACGGTGCGCGCGAGCAGCACGTCGAAGATGCCCGCGGCCGCCGCCTCGACCGGCAGCCCGAGCGGCCCGGCCACCTGCTCGTCGAGGGCCTTGCGGGCCGCGTCGGCCTGCAGTCCCATCTCACCGCCGAGGAACCGGTCGGGGTCGACGTAGCCGAGCGCGACGGCCGCGTCGGTGACCGTCGGGCGGGTGCCGCCGCGGCCGTAGCAGACCGGGCCGGGGTCGGCGCCCGCGCTCTGCGGGCCGACCTTGAGCAGGCCCCGGTCGAGCCAGGCGATCGAGCCGCCGCCCGCGCCGATGGTGCGGATGTCGTACGTCGGGATCAGCAGCGGGAAGTGCTCCAGCTGCGCCTCGTGGGCGGCCACCGCACTGCCCTGCTCGATGACGCAGGCGTCGAGCGACGTGCCCCCGATGTCGAAGGTGAGGAGGCTGTCGCGGCCCAGCGCGCCGGCGAGGTAGGCGGCGCCGACGATGCCGCCGGCAGGTCCGCTCAGGACGGTGTGGGTCGGCGAGCGCTTGGCCGCCTCGCTGGTCATCGAGCCGCCGCCGGAGCGCATGATGAGGAAGCGCCCGGCGAAGCCGCCGTCGGCCAGCCCCCGCTCCAGCTCGTCGACGTAGCGCTCGAAGATCGGGCGGATGTACGCCTCCAGCACGGTGGTGCTGGTGCGCTCGTACTCGCGGTACTCCCGCGCGATGTCGGTCGACAGGGAGAGGCTGACGTCGGGGTACCGCTCGCGGATGAGGGCCGCCGCGGCGCGCTCGTGCGACGGGTCGAGGAACGCGTGCAGGAAGCAGATGGCGATCGACCGCACGCCCTGCACCTCGACCAGCTCGCGGGCGGCGGCCAGCACCGAGCCGGCGTCGAGCTCCTCGACCACGCGGCCCTTGTAGTCCAGCCGCCCCCGCACCCCGGCCGTGTGCCGGCGCTTCACCAGGCTCGCCGGGCGCTCGTACTGGAAGTCGTACATGTGGTCGGACGGCACGTTGCCACGCCCGATCAGGAACACGTCCCGGAAGCCCTCGTTGGTGATGATGCCGGTCGCCGCGCCGCGGCGCTCCAGCACCGCGTTGAGGCCCAGCGTGGTGCCGTGGATGAACAGCTCCACATCGGACAGATCCGTGCCGAGCGCGGCCACCGCGGCGAGCACGCCGTCGGCCGGGCGGGCCGGGGTCGTCGACGCCTTGCGGAACCGTACCTCGTTGGTCCGGGTGTCCAGCTCCATCGCGTCGACGAACGTACCGCCGATGTCGACGGCCAGCCTGAGGCTCACAGCAACTCCCCAATCTCCGGCACCCGCCAGCAGGCGGCCCGGCTCTCCCCGTACTGCTGCAACTGCTGGTCCTCGCCGCGGCACCGGTCGGTGACGAACGGGCACCGGGCCGCGAGCGCGCACCCGGTCGCCGCGTCGGCCTCCTCCAGGTCGCGGACCAGGGCCACACCGCGCGACAGCAACGCCCGCGTGTAGGGGTGCCGCGGCCGCGTGAAGACCTCCTCGACCGGCCCCTCCTCGACGATCCGGCCGAGGTAGAGCACGACGACCCGGTCGGCGAACCCGCGGACGGTGGCGAGGTCGTGCGAGATGAACACCGAGCCGTGCGAGCGGTCGGCGGTGAAGTCGGAGGCGACCTCGTCGATCACCGCGAGGATCTGCGCCTGCACGGTCACGTCCAGCGCCGACGTCGGCTCGTCGAAGACGATCAGGTCCGGCTCGGCGACGAGCGCGCGGGCGATGCCGACCCGCTGCGCCTGCCCTCCGCTGAGCTCGTGCGGCCGGCGGGCGAGGATCGAGCGGTCCAGCTCCATCCGGTCGAGCACGGCGGCCGCCCGGGCGGCCCGCTCCGCGGCCGGGATGCCGAGCGCGCGCAGCGGTTCGCCGATCGCGTCCTCGACGCTGCGGCGCGGGCTGAGCGAGCCGATCGGGTCCTGGAAGACCAGCGCGCTGCGGGCGGCCGTGACGCGGCCGCCGGTCGGCTTGGCGAGCCCCACGATGAGCCGGGCGAGGGTGGACTTGCCGCACCCGCTCTCGCCGACGACGCCGATCCGCTCGCCCTTGGCGACGGTGAGGCTGACCCCGCGCAGCGCGTGGTGGCCGCCACGGCCGAACCGGCTCTTGTAGACCACGTGCGCGTCGTCCACGACGAGCACGGGCTCGGCATCCGCGGTCGTCGCGGCCCGCCGCGCGGGCGCGCCGACCGTGACGTCGGTCGCCTGCCCCGCCTCGACGGCGTCGTGCAGCGGGTGGAAGCAGGCCGCTGTCCACTGCCGGCCCTGCTCCGTCAGCCGCGGACGGGAGGCCCGGCAGTCGTCCTCGGCGTGCGCGCAGCGCGGCGCGAAGGGGCACGCGGCCGGCGCCTCGCGCAGCAGCGGCATCGCGCCGGGCGTCACCACCACGGGCCGGCCGTCGAGGTCCGGCACCGAACGCAGCAGCGCCCGGGTGTACGGGTGCGCCGGGGCGGTCAGCACCTGGCGGGCGGGGCCGGTCTCGGCGACGGTGCCGGCGTAGAGGACCACGATGCGGTCGCACACGGCCGCGATCGCGTTGATGTCGTGGGAGATCAGCAGCACGCCGCGGCCGTCGGTGTCGGCGGCGTGGCGGAACTGGCGCAGGATCTCGGCGGTCAGCGTGACGTCGAGGCCCGTGGTCGGCTCGTCGGCGATGAGCAGGCGCGGCGCACACCCGGTGGCGAGCGAGATCATCACCCGCTGGGCCATACCGCCGGAGAGCTCGTGCGGGTAGGCGCCGAGGCGGCGGCGGGCGCTGCGGATGCCGACGGCTTCGAACAGCTCCAGCGCCGACTCGCTGGCCCGCTCGCCGTCCATGTCCTGATGGGTCCGGAGCCGGTCGACCAGCTGCCGGCCCGCGGTGCGGGTCGGGCTGAGCGCGCCGCGCGGGTTCTGGAAGCACATCGCCGCGCCGTGGCCGCGGTGGTGGGCCAGCCGCTCGGCGGACATGGTCAGCACGTCGACGCCGTCGAAGCCGACCCGGCCGGTCGCCACCGTGCCGGTCGGCAGCATGCCGACGATCGCCCGGCCGACCATGCTCTTGCCGCCGCCGCTCTCCCCGACCAGCCCGACGACCTCGCCGGCGTCGACGGTGAACGAGACGTTGCTGAGCGCGGCGACGCGGCCGCCGATGACGACGGAGAGGTTGTCGATCGAAAGCAGGCTCACGTGCGGCTCCTCACCGTCGGACCCGGTCGGCGCGCTCCTGCAGACCCTCGCCGAGGAGGCTGAAGCCCAGGACGCAGACGAGCAGTGCGATGCCGGGCGGCACCGAGGTCCACCACCGGCCGGCCACCACGTCGCCGGTGCCGAGGCTGATCATGGCGCCCCACTCGGCGTCGGGCACCGGGATGCCCAGGCCGAGGAACGACAGGCCGGCCAGGGTGAGCATCGCCCAGCCGCAGTTGAGCGGGGCGATCACCCGCACCGGTGTGAGGCTGTTGGGCAGCACGTGCCGCCACAGCAGCCCGATCGTCGAGGCGCCGGAGGTACGCGCGGCGTCGACATAGGTCAGGTCGCGGATCGTGCGGACCTCGGCGCGCACGAGGCGGGCGTAGGCGGGCGCGTTCACCAGCGCGATCGCGACGGTCAGGTTGAGCGGCCCGCTGCCCAGCAGGGCGGCGACGGCGAGCGCGAGGATGAACGTGGGGAACGCCTGGAAGATGTCGGTGAGGCGCATCAGGACGTCGTCGAGCCAGCCGCCGAAGTAGCCGGCGACGACGCCGAGGATGCTGCCCAGCACGACGGCGATCGCCACCGCGGCGATGGCGATGCCGAGGTCGACGCGGCCCGCGTACAGCAGCCGGCTCCACACGTCCATGCCGTTGACGTCGGTGCCGAACAGGTGCGCGCCGCCGGGCTCGGCCAGGGTGGGGCCGGCCCCGTCGATCTCGTTCGGCCCCCACGACGTGAGCAGCGGGCCGAGCAGCACGGCGAGGGCGACGACGGCCAGGATGCCGGCGCCGGTGGCCACCAGGACGGTGCCGAAGCGGCCCTCGCGGCCCTCCCGGCGGCGGCCGGTGCGCAGCAACGACATCAGATCCTCACCCTCGGGTCGAGCATGGCGTGCACGACGTCGGCGATCAGGAACACCACCACGTAGCAGAGCGCGATCACCAGCACCGACGCCTGCACCACCGGGTAGTCGCGGTAGAGCAGGCCGCGCAGCGCCCACTGGCCGAAGCCCTGCCAGGAGTAGACGTACTCGATGAGCACCGTCGAACCGATCGCGAAGCCGAAGACGAGGGCGGCCAGCGACGGCAGGCGCACCAGGGCCGCCCGCACCAGGTAACCGCGGCGCAGCACCCGTCCGGGCAGCCCGTGGGCCTCGGCCGCCGCGTAGGGCTCGGAGCGCAGTACCTCCAGCGCCGACGCGCGCACGCTGCGCAGCAGCGGGGCCACGATCACGATGACGAGCGTGAGCACCGGCAGCGCCAGGTGCCACAGCGCCGACGTCAGCGCCGGCATGTTGCCGGTCAGCAGGGCGTCGAGCGCGTCGGCGCCGGTGATCGGGGTGAGGTCGGTGTCCGGGTCGACGCGGCCGCTGGGCGCCGGGAACCAGCCCAGCCCCGCATAGCCGACGAGGATCAGCACCAGGCCCAGCCAGAACTCCGGCATCGAGTTGCCGACCAGCGCGAGCACCCGGATGCCGTGGTCGCCGGCCCGGTTCGCGTGCCGGGCCGACCACAGGCCCACGACGGTGGCGATCACCACGGCGACCGCCACCGCCAGCACGACCAGCTCCATCGTGGGGCCGATCCGCAGCGCCATCTCACCGCCGACCGACTGTCCACTCTGGATGGACGTGCCGAAGTCCCCGGTGACCAGGCCGCCGAGGTAGTCGGTGAACTGCCGCCACAGCGGCCGGTCGAGGCCGAATCGGGCCCGCGCCGCCGCCTCGTCGGCGGCGGTCGCGTTGGGCCCGAGAATGGTCCGGATCGGGTCACCGGGCAGCACCCGGACCAGCAGGAATGTCAGCACGACCACCCCGAGCAGGACCGGAATGAGCTGGAGCAGCCGGCGGGCGACGAACCGGAGGACGCGCATCTACGCCGACGCCCCCAGGTAGCGCAGGCGGGCCAGGCCGTCCATCGGCTGCACCCAGCCGGCCACCGACTTGCGCACCGGCAGGTTGAAGTTGGGCTGGCAGATCACCACCCACGGCACGTCCTCGGCCATGACGTCCTGCACCTGCGCCCAGAGCTGGTTGCGCGCGCCGGTGTCGACGGTCGTGTGCGACTGCTGGTAGATCTGCTCGATCTTCGGGTTGGTGTAGTTGGAGTAGTTGAGGTTGGCGCCCTGCACGAAGCTCGTCGCCAGCATGTACTCCACGTCGTTGACCCACAGCTGGCCCGAGGTGATCTGCAGCGGGATGTTCTTCTTCCCGCGCCGGTCGGCGAGCGTCGCCGGGTCGAGCGGCGTCAGCTTGAGCTCGATGCCGGCCTTGCGGGCCTCGCTCTGCACGAGCACGGCGAGCTGCTGCTGTTCGTCGTTGTCGGCCTGGAAGACCAGCTCCGAGGCGATCGAGCTCTTGCCCGACGCGGCGAGCGCCGCCTTGGCCTTGTCGATGTCGTACGTGTACGGGTACCCCTTCTCGGAGTATCCCGGCATGTCCAGCGGCACGACGCTCTTCGTCGGCCGGGCGTCGCCGCCGTAGACGTTCTTGATGATCTGCTCGTACGGCGTGGCGTAGGCCAGCGCCTTGCGCACGTTGACGTCGTCGAACGGCGCGGTGGTCGTCGACATCTGGATGGCGATCTGCGAGTTGCTGGCCGCGGACAGCACGGTGATGCCGGAGGCGCTCTTGAGGTCCTTGATGTCGCGCGGGCTCGCGCCGAGCGCGATGTCGATGTCCCCGGCCTGCAGCTGCAGCCGCTGGTTGGCCGCGGCCGGCACGACGGAGATGCGGATCGTCTTGGTCTTGGCCCGGTCCGGGCCCGGGTAGGCGTCGTTCGCGGTGAGCTCGATCTCCTGGCCCTGGGTGGCCTTGGTGACGTTGAAGTAGCCGCCGGTGGGCGGGTTCTTGGCGAACCACTCCTTGGCCCACGGGTCCGCGTCGGTCGCGTGCTTCTTCGCCTCGACCGAGTCGAAGACGTAGAGCGAGATGGCCTGGATCTGCCTGGTCAGCGCGCTCGGGAACTCCTGGTGGAACTCGACCGTGTAGTCGTCGACCACGACGACCTGCTCGGGCTTGGTGAGGCCGATGGTGCGGTAGATGCCGGCGACGTTGGCCTTGGCGGCGAACGCCCGGTCCTTCGACCATTTCACGTCGGCGGCCTTGAGCTCGTTGCCGCTGGGGAACTTGAAGCCCTTGCGGAGCTTGAGCGTCCACACCTTCTTCTCGGCGTCCGGCTCGAAGGACTCGGCGAACGTCGGCATGATGTTCTCGGTGTCGAGGATCCGGCTGCCACCGGCGGTCTTCACGCCGTAGTCGATCATGTATGGGAAGACGTTCTTGTACAGCATCAGCGCGGTCAGGTCGAAGCCGACGAAGTCCTGGTCCCAGCTGCTGAGGTAGCTGGACACCGCGATCTTCAGGGTCGACGACTTGGCGCCGCCGGAGGACGACGACGAAGGGTTGTTCTTGCTGCCGCTCGCGCAGGCACCGGTGGCGAGCAGGAGCGCGCCCACGCCGCCGAGCTGGAGTACGGAGCGGCGGGAGAGAAGGGGAGAGTCTGCCATGTTCACTCCTCTGTTGGCCCGACCTGCTCGATGTTCTATCAGGCATGAGTTCAGTGAACAAGATGCGTCCTGCAGTGAACAGGAAAGATCCAGCTCACGGCGGCACTGTCCGACCGTACGGAGGATGCTTCGGATCAGGTTTGTTCACAGGATTTCACAAGCGCGAAACCGCTGTCTGAGCACGCGAAAAAACAAGCCGGGCCGTGCGACGTCGTCACACGGCCCGGCTTGTTCAGGGGCGGTCAGCGTCCGAGGAACCGCAGTGCGTTGACGCCCAGCAGCTTCGCGCGCTGGGCCTCGCTCAGGTAGCCGGCCCGGTCGACCACCGCACCGACCGGGCGCTCGCCCAGAGGGTAGGGATAGTCGCTGCCGAGCATGACCCGGTCCTCCCCCAGCGTCTCGACCAGCAGCCGCAGGGCGGCCGGGTCGAAGACGACGGAGTCGACCGAGAAGCGGTCCAGGTAGTGCGACGGCGGGTGCGCCGAGCGGCCCCGGACCACGTCGCCGCGGCGGAGCCAGGCGTTCTCGGCCCGGCCGAGCCAGAAGGCGAAGCTGCCGCCGCCGTGCGCGAAACAGATCCGCAGCGACGGCGGTACCGCGTCGAACACGCCCCCGAGGATCATCGCCAGGATCGACAGGTGCGTCTCCGCGGGCATGCCGGTCAGCCAGCGGGCCATCCACCGGTCCAGCCGCGGACCGCCCGGCATGTCCCACGGGTGCACGAACACCGGCGCGCCGACCGACGCGCAGTGCTGCAGGAACGACACCACGCCCGGGTCGTCGAGGTCACGGTCGCCGACGTGGTTGCCGATCTCGACCCCGGCGTGCCCGGCGGCCAGGCAGCGGTCGAGCTCCGCGCAGGCCGCGTCCGGGTCCTGCAGCGGCACCTGGCAGAACGGCACGAAGCGCCCCCCGCCCTCGGCGGCCAGCTTCAGCGTGAGGTCGTTGAAGATCCGGGCGACCTTGACCGCCTGGCCGGCCGGGCGGTCGTAGGAGAAGAACACCGGCGTCGGGGAGATCACCTGCAGATCGACGCCGTCGGTGTCCATGTCCGCCAGGCGCGTCGAGGCGTCCCAGGCCGACGGGCCGATCGGGCGGAACTCGGTGTCACCCACCATGATCATCGCCGCGCGTTCGGAGTCGACACGCAGCCACGGCCACCCGGTCCCGCCGCACTCCGCCGCGAGGTCCGGCCAGCCACGGGGCACCAGGTGGGCGTGGACGTCGGCCCTCATCCCTTACCCGGATGCACGGTGCCGCACTGCCCGCACGTGCGCGCCTGCTCGTCCTCGTAGAACGCCTGGAACACCGGTGGCAGGTCGACCACGATGTCGCGCACCTGCAGCTCGACCTCGTGCACCCGGTTGCCGCACGACGGGCAGTACCACTGGAACTTCTCCAGGGTCCCCTCCTGGCGCACCCGCTCCACCACGATGCCGATCGAGCCGGCCTCGCGCTGCGGCGAGTGGGGCATGTTGCCGGGCAGCAGCCACATCCCGCCCTCATTGATGTGTACCGTGTCGGGGCCGTCGGGCGTGATGACGTTGAGGTGCATGTTGCCCTTGATCTGGTAGAAGAACTCCTCGTACGGGTCCACGTGGAAGTCGGTGCGCTGGTTGGGCCCGCCGACGACCATGACGATGAAGTCCGACCCGGCCGGGAAGACCTGCTTGTTGCCGACCGGCGGCTTGAGCAGGTGCTGGTTCTCGGCGAGCCAGTCGGGGAAGTTCACCGGCGACATGTCAGTCATCTCCACCTCCACGGGGGATCAGCGCAACGGCCTGGATCTCGATCAGCAGGTGCGGGTGCGGCAGCTGGTGCACTGCCACGGTGGTGCGGGCCGGCCCGGTCTCGTCGAAGAACTCGCCGTAGACCTCGTTGTAGCCGCCGAAGTCGTTCATGTTGACCAGGTAGGTGGTCACCTGGACCACGTCGGCGAGCGAGGCGCCGACCGCGGCCAGGATGCCGTCGATGTTGCGCAGCACGGCCCGGGTCTGCTCGCGGATGTCGAGGCTTGTCGTGCCCATCGCGTCCACCGACGCCCCGGCGATGCTGTTGTCGGGCCGGCGCGACGACGTGCCGGAGACGAACGCGAAACCGCCCGCGACCTTCACGTGCGGGAACCGGCCGCGCGGCCGCGCCGCGCCGTCGACGATCACGGCAGCGCCCGCAGGGAGGCGGTGCCCAGGCCCTCGACGACCGCGCGCACGTGCGCACCGGGCGCCAGGGGCACGGCCGCCGTCGCCGCGCCGGCGAGCAGCACCCACCCGTCCTGCAGTGCCACCCCCGCCGAGGAGGCCAGCGCGGCCGCGGCCGTGAGGGCCCGGCGGGGATCGCCCAGGATGGCGGCCGTGGATCCGATCTGAGCGACCCGCCCGTCGACCTCCAGCAGCACGCCCAGATTGGCAAGGCCCGCCGGCAGCGGCTGCCAGGCACCGATGACGAACCCGGCCGCCGAGGTGTTGTCGGCGATCACGTCGGGCAGCGCGAACTTGAAGTCGGCGTAGCGGGAGTCGATCAGCTCCAGCGCGGGCGCGACGGCGGTGGCCACGCCGGTCGCGTCGAGGCGGAACGCGACCTCGGGCTCGACCCGGGGGTGGATGTACCGGCCGGCGTCGACCGTGCCGCCGTCGTCGATCCGCATCGCGTCGGTGAGCCGGCCCCAGATCACCTGGTCGACGCCGACCTGTGCCATCTTGGCTCGGCTCGTGAGGCCCAGCTTGAGGCCCACGAGCCGCTCGCCGCGGCTCACCCGCCGCGCCACGAGCGCCTCCTGGATATGGTACGCCTCGCCGGCGTCGGCGCCGCTCTGCGAGACCACCTGGGGGATCGCCGTGCGGGTCCGCTCGGCCTCATCGAGCCGCTCGGCCAGGCTCATGCCGACACCTCCGCAAGCTCCGGCGCCGGACTGAGCCCACCCTGCGCTTGCCCGATCGCGGCCACTCCGCTTCGCTCCGTACCGCTCATGCCACCACCTCCGCAAGCTCCGGCGCCGGCCTGAGCCCACCCTGCGCTCGCCCGATCGCGGCCACTCCGCTCCGCTCCGTACCGCTCATGCCCGCTCCTTCACCAGATCGAGGGCGACGTCGACGATCATGTCCTCCTGGCCGCCGACCATCCGCCGGCGGCCCAGCTCCACCAGGATGTCCCGCACGTCCACGCCGAAGCGTTCCGAGGCCCGCTCGGCGTGGCGCAGGAAGCTCGAGTAGACCCCGGCGTAGCCCAGCGAGAGCGTCTCCCGGTCGACCCGCACGGGACGGTCCTGCAGCGGCCGCACCAGGTCCTCGGCCGCGTCCATGAGCGCGAACGTGTCGCAGCCGTGCGCCCAGCCCATCAGGTCGGCGACGGCCACGAACACCTCCAGCGGCGCGTTGCCGGCGCCGGCGCCCTGCCCGGCGAGGGAGGCGTCGACCCGCACGGTGCCGTGCTCGACGGCGACGACGCTGTTGGCGACGCCGAACGACAGGTTGTGGTGGGCGTGGATGCCGATCTGGGTGGCCGGGTCGAGCACCTGGCGGTAGGCGTCGACCCGCTCCGCGACGTCGTGCATGAGCAGCCGGCCGCCGGAGTCGGTGACGTACACGCAGTGCGCGCCGTACGACTCCATCAGCTTGGCCTGCTCGGCGAGCGCGGCCGGCGGGTTCATGTGCGACATCATCAGGAAGCCGGAGACGTCCATGCCGTTCTCCCGCGCCCAGCCGATGTGCTGGGCGGCGATGTCGGCCTCCGTGCAGTGGGTGGCGATCCGCACGCTGGTGACCCCGAGGTCCCGGGCTTGCTTGAGGTCGGCGATGGTGCCGATCCCGGGCAGCAGCAGCGTGGTCAGCCGCGCGTTGGTCATCGCCTCGGCGGCCGCCGCGATCCAGTCGGCGTCGGTGGCGGCGCCGCGGCCGTAGTTGACGCTCGACCCGGCCAGGCCGTCGCCGTGCGCGACCTCGATGGCGTCGACCCCGGCCGCGTCGAGCGCGGCGGCGATCGTGCGCACCTGCTCGACGGTGTACCGGTGCGCGATGGCGTGCATGCCGTCGCGCAGCGTGACGTCCTGGATGTACAGACGCTCGCTCATGCGGTGGCCATCCTTTCGGCGACCTGGAGCGCCGCGGAGGTCATGATGTCGAGGTTGCCGGCGTAGGCGGGCAGGTAGTGCCCCGCGCCGGAGACCTCCAGGAACACGGTCACGAGCAGCCCCTCGGGGTCGGCGGAGAACTGGACCTCCTGCTTGAGGCGGTAGCCGGGCACGTACCCGCCGACCGTCTTGACCATCGCCTCGACCGATGCGGCGATCGCGGTGCGGTCGGCGTCGCGGTCGGGGCAGACGCAGTACACGGTGTCGCGCATCAGTAGCGGCGGGTCGGCCGGGTTGAGCACGATGATGGCCTTGCCCCGGGCGGCGCCGCCGACGACCTCCAGCGCGCGGGCGGTGGTGACGGTGAACTCGTCGATGTTGGCCCGGGTGCCGGGGCCGGCCGACTTCGAGGCGATCGAGGCGACGATCTCGGCGTAGGCGACCGGGGTCACCGCCCCGACCGCGGCGACGATCGGCACGGTCGCCTGCCCGCCGCACGTCACGAGGTTGACGTTGGGCGCGGCAAGGTGCTCGTCGAGGTTGACCGGCGGCACGACGTACGGCCCGATCGCGGCCGGCGTGAGGTCGACGACCCGGCGGCCGTGCGCCTGCAGCACCTCGTTGTTGTGCCGGTGGGCCCCGGCGCTCGTCGCGTCGAAGACGATCCGCACGTCGGCGAACTCGGGCATGGCGACCAGGCCGTCGACGCCGGCCGCGGTCGTGGCGACGCCGAGCCGCCGCGCCCGGGCGAGCCCGTCGGAGTCCGGGTCGATGCCGGCCATCGCGACCATCTCCAGCGACTCGGAGAGCCGCAGTACCTTGATCATCAGGTCGGTGCCGATGTTGCCCGAGCCGATGATGGCCACGCCCACGGTCATTGCGCGCTCCCTTCGAATACTGCCCGGACCGACCCGAGCCCGGAGACCCGCGCCTCGTACACAGGCCCCGCGGCGGTCACGGGCACCGGAACCATCGGGCCGAGCGCGCCGGACAGCACGAGGTCGCCGGCCCGCAGCGGGCGGCCGGCGGCGGCCAGCGTGGTGGCCAGCCAGGCGACGGCGTGCACCGGGTTGCCCAGGCAGGCCGCACCCGCACCGACCGACACCGGCTCGCCGAGGTGCTCCACGACGGCTCCGCACAGCCGCAGGTCGACGTCGGCCAGCCGGCGCGGCGCGGTGCCGAGCACGAACATGCCGCTGGACGCGTTGTCGGCCACCGTGTCCACGATGGAGATGTCCCAGCCGGCGATCCGGGAGTCGACCACCTCGATCGCCGGCAGCAGGTGGTCGGTGGCGCGGATGACGTCGACGACGGTGACCTGCTCGTGCGGCAGGTCACGGCCGAGCACGAACGCTACCTCGACCTCGACGCGCGGCTGGAGCAGCTTGCCGGCCGGGATCGGGGCGCCGTCGGGCACGGCCATGTCGGCGTACAGGACGCCGAAGTCCGGCTGGAAGACCCCGAACGCGTTCTGCACGGCCGGCGAGGTCAGGCCGATCTTCGCGCCGACCGGCCGCCGGCCGGCCGCCTCCCAGCGCTCGGCCTGGGCCTGCTGCACGGCGTACGCCGTGGCGACGTCGCCCTCCGGCAGCACCGTCCCGCGCAGCGGCGGGATCGGGGTGCCCGTCTCGTAGGCGGCCAGCAGCGCCTCCGCCGCCTTGTGCACATCGGTCATGAGAGATCCACGCAGACGTTGGTGAGCTCGGAATAGAAGTTGAGCGAGTGGATGCCGCCCTCGCGGCCGATGCCGGAGGCCTTGACCCCGCCGAACGGGGAGCGCAGATCGCGCAGGAACCAGGTGTTGACCCAGACCAGCCCGGCGTCCAGCGCCTGGCCGGCCCGGTGCGCCCGGCCGACGTCGCGGGTCCACACCGTCGCGGCGAGGCCATAGTCGCTGTCGTTGGCCAGCGCGAAAGCCTCCTCCTCGGTGTCGAACGGCGCGACGTGGCAGACCGGCCCGAAGATCTCCTCGCGATTGGTGCGGGCGTCGGGCGGGAGGCCGACGAGCACGGTGGGCTGGACGTACGCGCCGCTGTCGCGGGCGTCGTCGAACGTCGGCACCCCGCCGCCGGTCACCACCGTGGCGCCCTCCGTGCGGGCGAGGTCGTAGTAGCCGAGCACCTTCTCGCGGTGCTGCCTGGAGATCAGCGGCATCGTGGCGGTGCCCTCGTCCTGCGGCCATCCCCAGGCCAGGGCGGAGGCCGCCTTGCCCAGCCGGGTGACGAACTCGTCGAAGACCGGCCGCTGCACGTAGAGCCGCTCGGTGCACAGGCACACCTGGCCGCCGTTGGTGAAGCTGGAGCGCACCGAGCCGGCGACGGCCGCGTCGAGGTCGGTGTCGGCGAACACCAGGCCGGCGTTCTTGCCGCCGAGCTCGAACGAGATGGCCTTCACCCCGTCGGCGGCGGCCCGCATGATCGCCGAGCCGGTCGCGGACTCGCCGGTGAACGTGATCGCGTCGACGTCCGGGTGGCGGGTGAGGAACTCCCCCGCCGAGTCCGGCCCGAACCCGTGCACGAGGTTGAACACGCCGTCGGGCACGCCGGCGGCGCTCATCACCTCGGCCAGTACCGTCGCCGAGGAGGGAGTCTCCTCCGAGGGCTTGACCACGACCGCGTTGCCGCAGGCCAGCGCCGGGGCCACCTTCCAGGTCAGCAGCAGCAGCGGCAGGTTCCACGGCACGACGATCGCGACCACGCCGACCGGCTTGCGCACCGCGTAGTTGAGGGCGCGCCCACCGGCCGGCGTGACGGTGGTGAACGACTCGTTCGGCGCCGCGGAGACGATGTCGGCGAAGGCCCGGAAGTTGGCCGCTCCGCGCGGGATGTCGAGCGTGCGGGCCTGGCTCACCGGCTTGCCGGTGTCGGCTACCTCGGCGGCGACCAGGTCGTCGAAGCGCCGCTCGAGCTCGTCGGCGATCCGGCGCAGTACGGCCGCGCGCTCCAGTTCGCCGGTGCGCCCCCACGGGCCCCGCACGGCCGCCCGCGCCGCGGCCACCGCGGCGTCCACAGTGGACCGGTCCGCCTCGCACACCTCGGTGACGCGGTTGCCGGTGACCGGGCTCAGCTTCGCGAACGTCGAACCGGTGGCGACGAACCGCCCACCGATGAAGTGCCGCAGCGTCACCGCCGCCACCCCCTGACCACGGCGGCGCCGACCGCGCCGATCGCGAGCGCGCCGAGCGCCCCGAGCGCCTGGTGCTGGCGGCGCACCCGGTCCCGCACCTGCGCGTAGGGCGTGGTGCTGAACGAGACCAGCTCGTAGCGGGAGACGTACCGGCCGGGCAGCGCGCGCTCCAGCGCGTGCTCGACCTTCTTCCCGAGCTGGAACACCGGCGAGGCCACCTTGTCCCTCATCTCCACGAAGTTGTTGAGCGCCATCGTCGCGATCGCCTCGACGTCGTCACGGCGCCGCGCATCGAACAGCGGCAGCGCGGCGGCGAAGTCGTCGCCGGACTCGTCGAGCACCCGGTCGAGCACGACGCAGTCCTCGAACCCGCAGTTGGCGCCCTGCCCGTAGAACGGCACGATCGCGTGGGCGGCGTCGCCGATCAGGCCGACCGGGCCGCCCGGCGTCGCGGCCTGCCACGGCCCGCAGCGCACCGTGCCGAGCAGGCCGACCGGGTTGAGCCGGTAGTCGTCGACCAGGTTCGGCATCAGCGGTACCACGTCCGGATAGACCGCCCGGAAATGCCGCTCGATCGCGGCCGGGCTGCCCAGCGACGCGAAGCTCGACGTGCCGCCGTTGGGCCAGAAGAGCGTGCAGGTGAACGTCCGGTCGGGGTTGGGCAGCGCGATCATCATCGACGTGCCGCGCGGCCAGATGTGCAGCGCGCCGGGGTCCATGGCGAAGTCGCCGTCCGGGCCCGCCGCGATCGTCAGCTCCTTGTAGCCGTAGTCGAGAAAGTCGACGGACTCGTCGAGCAGCCCCATGCCGAGCAGCTCGCCGCGCACCGCGCTGCCCGCGCCGTCGGCGCCGATGACGACATCGGCGCTCGCCGTCACCTCCCCGGCCGGCGTGGCGAACACCAGCGGGTCGAGCCCGGTCAGCCGGTGCTCGAAGACGATCTTCACCCCGCGGGTGGCGCCGGCCGCGTCGAGCAGCGCGTTGTTCAGCGCGCCCCGGCTGATCGAGTTGATCGCCCGCCGGCCGTCGAGGCTGTACTGCTGGAAGTCCAGGTCGCCGGCGACCGGGTGGATCATCCGCCCGCGCATCGGCAGCGCGTCCACGAGCACCCGCTCGTGCAGGCCGATCCGGCGCAGGGCGTCGATGCCCCGCTCCGACAGCGCCAGGTTGATCGACCGGCCGCGCTCCGCGCCGGTGGTGCGCGGGTCGGGGCGGCGCTCGTAGACGGTCACGGTGTGCCCGCGCCGGGCCAGGAAGCAGGCGAGCAGGCTGCCGGTGAGACCGGCCCCGACCACGGCGACGTCCGTCATGCCCCCACCTCGTGCGCGATCGCGGCGGCGGCCCGCCAGCAGTCGTGGTACGTCGAGTACAGCGGCACCGGGGCGAGCCGCACGATGTCGGGCTCGCGGCTGTCGGCGATCACCCCGTGCCGGTGCCGCAGGGTCTTGCTCAGCCCGCCGGCATCGGCGACGCGCAGCGACAGCTGGCAGCCGCGCCGCGCCGGGTCGCGCGGCGTCACCAGCTCCACGCGATCCGAGCGGATCGGGTCGAGCAGCGTCTGCAGGTATGCGGTGAGCCGCTCGCTGCGCGCCCGCAGCGCCGGCATGCCGACCGTGTCGAACAGCTCCAGGGACGTGCGCACCGGGCTCATCGCCAGGATCGGCGGGTTGGACACCTGCCACGCGTCGGCGGTCCTCGGCGGGCGGGACACCGGCGCCATCTCGAACCGCGTCGCCGGCTCGGTGCTCCACCAGCCCTCGAACCGGGGCAGGCCGCCGCCGGTGTGCCGCTCGTGCACGAACGCGCCCGCCACCGCCCCCGGCCCGCTGTTGAGGTACTTGTACGAGCACCATGCGGCGAAGTCGACGCCCCACTCGTGCAGCCGCAGCGGCACGTTGCCGGCCGCGTGCGCCAGGTCCCACCCGACGATCGCCCCGGCCGTGTGTCCGGCCGCCGTGATCCCCGGGATGTCCATCAGCTCGCCGGTGAGGTAGTTGACCCCGCCGAGCAGTACCAGCGCGATGCGGTCCCCGCGCTCGCGGATCGTCGCCAGCGGGTCGTTCGTGCGCACGACCGTGAGATCCGGGTCCAGGCCGTGGAAGGCGGCCTGGCTGCGGACCGCGTAGCTGTCCGACGGGAACGCCGTGTCCTCGACGACGATCAGCGTGCGCGCGCCGGCCGGCCGGTAGAACGACACCATCAGCAGATGCAGGTTGACGGTCAGCGAGTTCATCACCACCGTCTCGGCCGGGAGCGCGCCGACCAGCCGGGCGGCCGGCTCGCGCAGCAGCTCGTGGTAGGGCAGCCAGGGCCGCTCGGCCTCCAGGTGCCCCTCGACGCCGAGCCGGGCCCACGCGTCGAGGTCCTCGAGCAGCTCACCCCGCACGGCGCGGGGCTGCAGGCCGAGCGAGTTGCCGGCCAGGTACGCCGTGTCGGGGTAGTCGCCGCCCTCGGCCGGCGGCACGAGGAACAGCTCCCGGCGCCCGGGGTCGGCGGCGTCGAGCCGGCGCGCCTCGTCCTCTCCGGCTTCCGTGTGGTCTTGCGCGTGCACCATCAGATCACCGTCCGTGCGGACCAGAGCTCGGGGAACACTACCCGGGCCATGCTGCGGGTCAGCCAGGCCGCGCCGGAGGAGCCGCCGCTGCCGGGCTTGTTGCCCATTGTCCGCTGTACGGCGGTCAGATGCTTGTACCGCCAGTCGCCGAACGCCTCCGCGACGTCGGTCAGCGCCTCCCCGAGCACGTAGAGCGGGTTGTCGCCGCGGTCGTCGCGGTAGATCTCCACCCAGGCCTGCTCGACGGCCGGCGACGGCTCGTGCTCCTGCGCGTGGTCGCGGGTGAGCACGTCGGCCGGGATGTCGAAGCCGCGCCGGGCGAGCAGCGCGCTGACGTCGTCCCACACGCTCGGCGCCGCCAGCGCGACGCTCAGGTCGTCGTACAGGTCGGCCTGCCGCTTGAACGGGCGAATCACGGACTCGCTCTTGAGCCCCAGCAGGAACTCCAGGTGGCGGTACATCGCCGACTGGAACCCGGACGCCTCGCCGAGCTGTCCGCGGAAACGGTTGAAGTCGGACGGCGTCATCCAGCGCAGCCCGTTCCAGGCCGCGATGAGCCCGTCGAGGTGGAGTTTGATGCGCCGCAGCGTGGCGACGGCACCCCACACGTCATCCTCGCGCAGGAGCCGCTGGGTGTCGCGCAGCTCGTGCCGCGCCAGCCCGAACCACAGCTCCATCACCTGGCTGACCATGAGGAAGGACATCTCGCCGGGGTCCTTGGTCAGCGGCTGCTGGAGCGAGTGCAGCGTGCCGGCGTGGACGTACGCGTCGTATGGGACCTGATCGGGGAACTCCAGGATGAGACCACTCACCGCCCTATCGTCGTCTCGTGACCCACCTGCGCGAAATAGTGGATCAACGGTCGTTTACGCTGCTCACGTACGGGACGCAAACCGTCCAGTATGTTCGACTTTCGGAACGGAAGGTGCCCGTGGACAACATGGACTGGGCGCTGCTGCGCGAGTTGCAGGACGACGCCCGGCTGTCCTACTCCGAGCTGTCCCGCCGGGTGCACCTGTCACCCCCGGCCGTCGCCGAGCGGGTGCGCCGGCTGGAGACCGCCGGGGTGATCACCGGCTACCACGCACACGTCGACCTGACCAAGGCCGGCCGGCACGTGGTCGCCCTGATCAGGATGTCGTGCTACGGCGCGCGCTGCGTGCTGCGCGATCCCAGCGTGCTGGACTGGCCGGAGGTGATGGAGATCCACCGCGTGACCGGCGACGCGTGCTCGATCCTGAAGGTCGTGACGGCCTCGATGCAGGACTTCGAGTCGACGATCGATCGCCTGGCCCCGTACGGCCAGCCGTCGAGCACGATGGTGCTCTCGACCCCGCTGCACTGGCGCCCGCTGTCGCCCTAGTGTCCGGCCCGCTCAGCCAACTGCCAGCACGTCTTGACCTCCACGTCGGACAGCAGCCCAGCCACGAACGCCGCCGCGGCGGCGCATTCTCAACTGCTGAACGAGCACCGCACTCGCGGCTCGGCTCCAAACGGCTGAGTACGACCGGAAGCCGGCCGGGACGGTCGATGTTGCCAGCGCAAACGTCCGACGGCCACCGGGGTCTCGGTTGCCGTTCACGAGGGCCGCGATCGCGTGATCGTCAGGGCTTGCGAAGCCAGAGCGTCGTACCTCCGACGGCGGCGAACCGGCCGTCGGCGAGCTTGAGGAGCGCGGTGGGGGTGCCGTGACAGCCGAGCGGCTCTGGCCTCCACGCTGCCGATTCTCGGTGCCAGGCGGTGGCGCACTGCTCACCTGCCCCAGCCCGGCCGACCGCGTACACCTGTCCGGGCCCCAGTACCTGGATGGTCTGCAGGAGTCCGGTGCCTTTCGGTAGGGCGGCGGTGTCGGTATTCCAGATGGCGCCGTCGGCGGATGTCAGCACCTGGGCTGTACCGTCGGCCGCAGCGCCGATGGCGAGAAACAGCTCGCCGTCGTGTACGACCTCGGTGAGTTCGGTCAGGTCTGGTGATCGTCGAGTCGACCAGGTGGCTCCGCCGTCACGGCTCGACCAGACGATGGCGACTCCGCCGGCCCGCCCCACGATCACGGCCGGGCCTGTCGGTGCGCTGGCGATGCCGAGCGGCTCGGCCGTGCCGAGATCTCCCGACGGCAGGTCGCGCTCGTTCCACGAGCCGCCGGAGGAGAAGTATGCCGCCGGTTGCCTGCCGCGCTGGCCGACGGCGACGAACTCGTTGCCGATCACCCCGACGGCCGTCGGGGTGTCGTCCGTGTCGTCTGGCGGTTCCCGCAGCCGGGTCTGCTCCCAGTGACCCGGGGTGCCGCGCAGTACATCGCCCCAGGCTGAGCCGGCTGCGGTGGACGCTACGAGCGTCATCCACGTGCCGTTGCGCTCGACGGCGTCCACGACGGTGTTGCGTTCGGTGATTCCGGGTGCGGCGGACGGCAGTTCGGTCGGGTTGATCAGCTGGGTCTGATCGCATGCGCCGGTCCCGAGCCACACCCCGACATGCCGCCGGCTGCCGTCGTCGACGGCCCCGACGGCGTAGAAGCAGCCATTCGGCGCCGGCATGAGCAGTATCGCGGAGGCGGAGGCTCCGGCCGGCGCCGCGAACGCTCCGGGGATGCTGCGCCATCCGGCGACGGGGGCCTCTTGGGGCGCCTGCCTGTGACATGCGGTGGCGGCGAGCACTGCTGGGGCCACGATCAGAAGCCATCGCCCGCGCCGCACGATTCCGAGCGTACTGAACCTTCGCGGTGTCGGCGGCAGAAGCCCGGCAACGGTCTTCACCAGTCGAGGTAACCCGTCGGGCGTGATCTCCACCGGGTCGCCGTCGGATGCTGCCCAGGCCGGCTCCACACGTCGGCGCCGGATACGTGCGCCCGCCCGGACTCGAGGTGGTCGCGGAGCGCGGCGAGCGCCGGATGCGCTCCTGGGACGGCTGCCCCTTGTCGAGGCGTCGGCGGCCGGCCGTAGCCTGTGGAGACCATCCCGGCCGGAGGCGAAGGTTCGATGGGCGCGAAGACAGCACTGCTTGCTTTCACCGATGGTGACCTTCGCCCCGCCCTGCGAGGCGCGATCCGCTCGGAGCCGGCGCAGGTCATCGACCGCGTGCGCGAGCTGCACCCCGGCTACGAGGTGACGGCGATCGGTGACGGCTCGCTCGGTGACCATGCCTATCCGCCAGACGACGCGAGCTACGCGACCGTCCTGGCCGGCGCCGAGCTGTTCTGCGACCGGCGACTCATCCGCGACCGCCCGTCGCAACTGCCGGACCGCCTGCTCGAAGCCGGCGCCGGCCGGCGGATCATCATGCACGGGATGCACTCGGCCTCCGACTGGCTGTGCTTCGCCGTGTGGGACAACGGCGACCTCGTCCGCTCGCTGAGCGTCTCACCAGACGGCGGCATCGGGGAGAACATCGGCGAGCCATTCGCGTTCGAGCTGCCTTACTGGGCGGGCGCGCATCCGGTCGAGCCGACGTTTCCCGGCAGTGGCCCGTACCCGCTGCCCTTCCACCCGCTGGAGCTGGGGGAAGACGCCCTGCGCGCGTTGTTCGGCTTCATTCTCGAAGGCCGCCCCGGCCCGGACGACATCGACCCGTTCGACGTGCACCTGCACGCCTTCCGGGTCGCCGACCCATCCGGTCGAGAACAGGCCGAACGCGAGGCGCGGATGCGACAGGTACTGCAGATGATGCGACCGCCGCGGCGCTACCGCTACATGCACGACGGCTCGCTCCGCGAAATCAGCAACGACGAGGTCTGAGACCTGAATCGGGATGCCGTACAGGGCAACCGCCGTCGTCCAGGGCGGCCACGGCTGAACGGACCAAGGGCAGCCCACCCAAGCCGGCACCGGCCCCAGCCGATCAGGTCCTGGTCATGCCGCGGCCGACCGCTACCCCTTCGCGTTCTCCGGGCGGCTCCGGTGCCGACCACGGCCGCCGAGGCCGAACCACGCCGCGGCCGTGGCACAGATGACGGCAGCCAGCGCGAGAGCACCGCCGGTGCCGGTGCGGACATTGGTGTGCAGCAGAGCGCCCATCGCGGCCACGCCCGCGGTCGCGCCGAGCTGTCGTACGGCGTTGAGCAGGCCGCTCCCGGCGCCGGCGACAGCCGCCGGGGCGACGCTCAGCACCGCGGCGACCACGGCAGGCAGCACCAGCGACACACCGATCCCGACCACCAGGAGAGCAGCGGCGTGCCAGCCGTATCCGGCGGCCGACCAGGTTGCCAGTGCCAGCCCCGCGCTGCCGGCGGCGAGCAGCCCGAGTCCGCTGAGCACGGGCCGACGCGGCCCGAAGCGGCTCACCAGGCGGCTGGTCAGTGGCGGGTTGATGACGAACGGCAGTGTCAACGGCAGCAGGGCCAGACCACTGGCGGCAGCGCCCAGGTGACGGTCCTGCTGAAGCAGCAGCGGCAACACGAACAGGGTCCCGTTCAGGGTGAAGTTGACAGCCGCACCGACGAACAGGCCAGCCGGAATACCGGGGCCGGCCAGCAGCCCCCGGGGAAGCACCGGTGTACGACCGGTCCGCTCCAGCCGGGCGAACACCGCCACCGCAAGCACCGCCACCGTCGCTGCCCCGCCCGCGTGCAGCCACGATGTCGCGCCGACGGCGATCACCGCGTCAGTGCCCGCGGCCACCGCGACGCCGAGGGCGGCTTGTGCCGTCCAATGGATACGCCGGCCGGTGGCCGGGCAACACACCAGCGCACCCGAGGTCAACGCGAGCACGAGGACGGTGATCGGCACGTTGACCACGAACACCGCCGCCAGCCGGCCAGGTCGACCAGCACACCGCCGACGACCGGGCCGACGGCTACGGCGGCCCCGCTGATCGCCGCCCACGTGCCGACCGCCCTGGTACGTCGCGCCGGATCCGGATACAGCCGTGCGATCAGAGCCAGCGAAGCTCGACGCGGCCCTGCTGCTCGACACCGGCACCACCCTCGGCGAACTCGGCTTCCAACCGCCAGCCGAATCATTGAGCTTCCTCGACCTCGCCCCAGTCCCGCTGACCCTCGTCACCCAACCCGACCACCAGCTACAACGTGAACAACCCCGCCCCACGAACCTGCACGGCCAACGGCTGCTCCTCAACGCGCCGAACTGCTCGTTCGCACTGGCCGCCGATAAACTCCTCGGCCCCGGCCCCGAACGCGCCTTCGTCGGCTCGGTCGCCACCGCCCGCTCCTGGGCGGAACAGGGACTTGGCGTCGCTCTCCTACCGCGGTTCGCCATCACCGGCGCCGTCCAAAGCGGGACCCTGGCCGTCCTCGACTTCCCGCTGCCCGCGCTGACGCTGCGCCTCGTCTGGCGCACTGACCGCGAAGAGCGACCACAAGTCCGCGACCTGCTCTACGCCGCCAGCGCATAGTCCCGCACCACACGGGCCCCGAGCAACATTCTCGCCCGCGGTCGCAGCCGACCGGGGACGGGCCGAAGATGACCCGACCCCTGTACCGGCTCAGCGAAGCGCTTGCTACATCTCGTGCTCCCACCAGCCGCGCGTGTCGACGTCCGCGGCGTCCGCCAGCGCCTCCAGCTCCGCGATCTCCTCGTCGGCGAGCTCGATGCCGCGAGCTCGGACCAGCCCGTCGATGTAACTCGCCTTCGTGACGCCGATGATCGGGGTGGTCCCCTTGGCGATGGCCCAGGCGGTGGCCACGTCGGCGGCGGACGCGCCTCGGTCCCCGCCGATCGCGCGCATCCTGTCCGTCAGCACCTGGAGTTTGGGCAGGATGCCGTCGTACGCGGCCGCCCGGTTGCTGCCCGCGGGCAACGGACGGGCCGGGCCGTACCGGCCGGTCAGCGCTCCCTGCTCGAGGACCATGTAGGAAAAGAACCGCACGTCGTGCTCGCGGCAGTAGTCGAGAATGCCCGCGCGCTCGGAGCTGCGGAACAGCAGACTGTAGTGGTTCTGGACCGCCTCCACGCGAAAGCCGGCCTCGCCGAGGATCTGGTCGGCAAGAGCGATCTCCCGCATGTTGTGGTTCGAGACGCCGACATGCTTGATCTTGCCGCTCCGCAGCAGCGGAATCAGCAGCGGCGTCCAGCGGGCCACGTCGGCGGGGTTGTGGATCCAGTACCAATCCACATATTCCGTACCCAATCGGTCGAGGCTCTGCTCCAGCATCCCCGCGACCGGATCGTCGCCGTCGCCCGCGGCCTGTGGGGTGAACTTCGTCGACAGCTGGTACTCGCTGCGGGCGTAGCCCTTCAGCGCCTGAGCGAGGACCGTTTCCGAGTGACCCATGCCGTACACCACCGCGGTGTCCCACAAGGTGAACCCGTTCGCTTGCGCCTTCTCGACGACCTCGCCCAGACCGGACGCGGTCAGCCGACTGCCGAAATAGCCGTCGCCCGCCTCGCCGCTGTCCCCCCAGGCCCATGTGCCCAGCGCCACCGCCGGCATTGTCAGCGTCTTGCTCGTCATGTCCCCTACCTCCGTTACGCGTTCGACCCCAGAAGACCGCGATCGCCGCTGCCGGAGAAGGTCGCGTTTATGGGGGTACAACCTCTACCCCTCTCGCGCCGCGACCGGCGGATACCGTGAAGGACATGGACCAGCAGCCCGGACACCGCGGCGAGATCCGGGACTTCCTCGCGAGCCGACGCGCCAAAATCACCCCGGCGCAGGCCGGGCTGCCGACCAGCGCCCGTCGCCGGGTCGCCGGGCTGCGGCGCGAGGAGGTCGCCGTTCTCGCCGGCGTGAGCACAGAGTGGTACACACGGCTTGAAAAGGGTCATATCGGCGGTGTGTCCGAAGACGTCCTCGACGCGGTCGCCCGCGCCCTGCGCCTGGACGACGACGAACGCACCTACCTGTTCGACCTGGCCCAGTCATCGCGGGCCGGGAGTCGCACGCCATCGCGCCGCCGGGACGTCGAGGTCCCGCCCCGAGTCCAGTGGCTGCTCGACTCCATGACGATGTCCTCAGCGTTCGTGCGCAACGGCCGCACGGACGTCATCGCCAGCAACCTTCTGGCCCGAGCCCTGTACGCGCCGATGTTCGACAGCGCCACCATCGACAAGCGCGGCCGCCCCAACATCGCCCGCTACATCTTTCTCGACCCCGGCGCGCACGACTTCTTCGTCGACTGGGACGCCGCCGGCAACGCCACCGCCGCCCTGCTGCGCGCCGAGGCCGCTCGCGAGCCCCGCGACCGGGCGCTGCGCGACCTCATCGGCGAGCTGTCCACCCTCAGCCCCGAGTTCCGCGACCAATGGGCCGCGCACGACGTCCTGATCCGCCACGACGGCATCAAACGACTCCAGCACCCCGAGGTCGGCCACCTGGAGCTGACCTTCCAGCACCTCGACCTGCCCCTGTCCAGCCGAGCCGTGCACAACCTGATCATCTACACCGCCGAACCCGGCACCGCGTCCGAAGACCGGCTCAAAGTCCTCGCCAGCTGGTCGGCCACCCCAGCTCGGGCCGCAGACCCTCTTGATCAGCGCGGCGCTGCGGCCTCATGAGCTACGGCGACAATGCCCCTGCCGGCCTCGTCTGACCGGGCCGAGGGCCTGTTTCGCTAGCGACCGATGTTGTCCAGCTCGGCGTGGTCGTTGTCGGAGAGGGAGAGGCCCGCGCCCGCGATGTTCTCGCGCAGGTGTGTCGTGGACGAGGTGCCGGGGATCAGCAGGATGTTCGGCGAGCGCTGCAGCAGCCACGCCAGGGCGATGGACATCGGTGTCGCCTCCAGCCGGGCGGCCACGGTCGAGAGCGCCGAGGACTGCAGCGGGCTGAAGCCGCCGAGCGGGAAGAACGGCACGTAGGCGATGCCCTGCTCGGCGAGCGTGTCGATCAGCTCGTCGTCCTGGCGGTGTGCGAGGTTGTACATGTTCTGCACGCACACGATCGACGCGATCGTCTGCGCCTCAGCGACCTGTTCCGGCGTCGCATTGCTCAGGCCGAGGTGCCGGATCAGGCCCTGCTGCTGGAGTTCGACGAGCGTCTCGAGCGCCTCGGCGACCGAACCGGGCTGGGGCCCCTCGGCATTGCCCAGCCGGAGGTTGACCAGGTCGAGCACGTCGAGACCGAGGTTCTCGAGGTTCTCGTGCACAGCCCGGCGCAGGCTCTCCGGGTCACGGGCCGCAGGCCAGCCGCCCTGCTGGTCGCGGATCGCGCCGACCTTGGTCACGATGTGCAGCGACTCCGGGTACGGGTGCAGCGCCTCCCGGATCAGCTGGTTGGTGACATGCGGCCCGTAGGCGTCGGCGGTGTCGATATGGGTGATGCCGAGCTCGACGGCCTCGCGGAGGACGGCGAGTGCGCCGTCGCGGTCGGCCGGCGGTCCCATGACCCAGGGGCCGGCGAGCTGCATGGCGCCGTAGCCGAACCGGGTGACGGTCAGGTCTCCCAGCGTCCAGGTGCCGCCGGGAAGGGAAGTGGAGGCCATGCTCATACCTCTGTCTGTTCGTGTCGCGCTGAGCGGTTCGGTGCATCGCGGGATGCCTGCTTCACTATCAGGGGGTAACTTCCCTGCGGGAAGTAGGCACCTAGAGGTTCGTAACGCACCCAGCGGTGGAAGGAGCGGTTGGATGGCAACGACGACAGCGGCGCAGAAGAGGGCACAGGCCAAGGTGGAATATGACGCTTTCCTGGCGCAATGTCCCAGTCGCCAACTGCTCGACCAAATCGCGGACAAGTGGGTCACGTTGGTGCTGGCCGCGCTGCGCAGCGACGGCTCGCATCAGTTCGGCGCCGACTGCGCCGGTGAACCCCGGCCGATGCGGTACTCGGAGCTGTCACGCCTGCTGGCCGGCGTCAGTCAGAAGATGCTGACGCAGACGCTGCGCTCCCTGGAACGCGACGGTCTGATCACCCGCACTGTGACGCCGACCGTGCCCGTCACGGTCACCTACGAGCTGACCGACCTCGGCCTCTCCCTGCACCAGATGATGCGCGGCTTGAAGGCCTGGGCCGAAACGCACATGGACGACGTGCTCGCCAACCGCGCGACGTACGACAACCACGTCGCCTGAACCCGGCAGACAGGGCCCGAGGACGGATCCTCGGGCCCGTTCTCGCTCCGCCCGGTCAGCTCGGACCGGGCACGTCGGCGCGGTGCCGGCGCCGATCAAGCCACCGCAGCCCGATCGTCGCGCCGATCAGCACCGGGGCCGCAAGCAGTGCCCAGGTGACGCCTCGCACGATGGCGGCGTACGTGACGCCCGCGAGGGCAACGTACGACGCCTCGGCGGCGGCGATCAGTCGACGGCCCGCGCGGAGCGCGACCGCGGCCCCGATCAGGGCGACGATCGCCGTGAGCGCCAGGACGACGGACAGCGCCACGGCCGGCCAGCCGGTCACCACCATTTGCTGCTGCCCTTCCACAGGCCGTAGGCGATCCCGATGCCCCGGCCGATCCCGTTGCCGATCGATCCGCCGGCCAGGATACCGATGCCGCAGTACCGCCAGTCATGGCCTCTGCCGCAGCTCAGCGACGCCCCGAAGCCCATGCCGATCGTGGTGCCGACGTTGCCGAATTTGCCCGAGTAGTAGATCGCGCCGCGGACCCGGCTGTAGGCCCACTTGGCCGCCTTCCACACCTTCGCCGCCCCGATGATGGCCCCGCGGAATACGGCGTTGTTCGCCGACCGCCAGATGCTGCCGAGGCGGCTGGCGACCTTGTTGCCGACATTCTGCAGCGGCCGCCGCCAGTCCGGCCATCCCCATCGTCGCGGCTTGTTCTCCTTGCCGTCGAGGTCCGAGCCGTTGAGCGGGTCGGCGCAGGTGTAGTCGTACGCGCCGCAGCTGCCGCCGTAGACCGGGTCCACCGACAGGAACCGGCCGACCGTAGGCAGGTAGAGGCGAACGCCCATCAGGACCAGGCCGGACGGGGTGTCCGCGGCCCGCTGCTCCGCACCGAGCCAGCCGTAGCGGCGGGCGCCGGTGTCGGCGGCGTTGCGCTGGCCGCCGAACTCGGTCGAGCCGCCCGCCGTGCTCAGCCCGGAGTCTGTGTTGTGCACGGTGGCCACGACGTCGCCGTGCAGGTTGGACAGCTGCCAGTCCGTGTCGGTGACGCCGAACGTGGTAGTGATCGCCGCCATGCCATCGACTCCGGCCACGACCCGCGTCCACTCACCACCCGCCTCGTCCGTCCACTTGGGACGGTCGTCGTCGGACGCGTAGTGGTTGGTCTTCGTGGTGGTCGTGGTGCCGTCGGAGTCTGTCCAGCCGCGCACGCGCTCGCCGCCGACGTCGAGCGTGTAGGTCGTCGTCCGGCCGCCCTGGGTGAGCGTGCGGACCAGGTCGGTGACGTGGTATCCGGCGGTCAGGTTTCCGCCGCCCGGGTTGCTCGTGTCGGCGGCCGGCACGGTGCTCGCGCGGCCGAGGACGTCGTAGCCGTAGCCGGCGCTGGTGAGCCGGTCCGCGGTGTCGTAGGTCCAGCTCTTCGTGGTCGCCGCGGTCGTGGTCTGGCAGGCGCCGCCCGTGCCGGGGTTGTAGGTCGCCGTGGACGTGCGGCCGGTGGCGGTGTTGTAGCCGTACACGCGGGTCGTGCACGCATTGCTCACCGTGTCGTTCACTGTGGTCAGGCGGCCCGCGTTGTCGTAGAGGTACCGCTGGCTGGACAGGCTGGAGCTGTTCTCGCGCTGCTGGCCGTGGGCCGACGAGCGGACAGTCTCGCTGTAGAGGGTGCAGTCGGACTGGCCGCAGCCCGGCTTGGTGTAGGTGATCGAGCGTTCGTCGCCGACCTCGTCGTAGCCGGTGGTGACGACGATGCCGTTCGGCCACGTCTGCCCGGTCAGGCGGCCGTCGGCGTCGTAGGTGCCGGCGAACGTCCCCGCCTGGGCGTCGGCGACGCCGGTCGCCAGGCCGCGGCGCTCGCTGCCGCCGTCGTAGGTGTACGTGCGGGTCGCCTTGCCGTCGTTGACCGTTGCCGGCCGGCTCAGCAGGTCGTAGGTGGTGGTGGAGGCGTTGCCGTCGGCATCGGTGTAGGCGGTCGCCCGGCCCAGGGTGTCGTAGGCGCGCACGTTCTCGGCCGTGACGTTGTTCGAGCCGTCGAGCGTCTGCGTCCGCGTGTGGCGGCCCGTCGCCGGGTCGTACACGTTGCGCCGGATCGGCACGGCCTGCCCGGTGCCGGTGGCGCCGGTGACGGCGACGGTGAGCTGCCGGCCGGCGGTGTCGTAGGTGGTCGTGGTCGTGCGCTGCGGGCCGGCCGAGGTCTTCTCGACGACGGTGCGCGGGTTGTTGTACATGTCGTAGGTCGTCGCGGCGACGGGCAGCTCGGGTCCGGAGCCCGCCTGGCCGCCGGGCTGCACCCGGCAGACGAGGTTGGCCCACTCCGGCCGGTTGTCGCACTCGGTCTGCCCGGAGCCGGTGCCGGCGCGGTAGTACACCGTGTTGCGGGTCGCCGGGGTGTTGGTCGTGGTGCCGCCGGCCGGCGCGGTCGTCGACGTGAGCAGGCCGGTGTTCGGGTCGTAGGCCTTGCGGGTGGCCAGCGCCAGGCCGCCGGCGTCGAGCGTCTCGACTGTCGGCTGGCGCAGCGCCCAGTCGTAGGCGGTCGTGGTGGTCCGCGCGTCGGCGTCGGTGCCGGTGCCGCCGGAGCTGGTGTAGCGGGCCGTGGTGGTGCTGGAGGTCAGCAGGCGGTACGGGCCGCCGGTGTTCGGTGCGCCCTGGTCGTAGACGTTGACGGTGTGGTTGCGGCCGCGGACCACGGCACCGCTGTTCAGCACGACGTCGTGCTCGGGGCCGAAGGTCTCGCGCAGTTCCTGGCCGTCGGCGGAGTACACATTGACGGTCGAAAGCCGCTCGGCGAGCGCCGCCTCGACGGCCGCGGCGTCCGATGCCGATGCGTCCAGGGCCCGGGCGCGGTTGCCGGCGCTCAGCGTGCGCACCGTGTTGCCGAAGGCGTCGTACCACGTGGTGGTGGTGTGCCCGCCCGGCCGGGTCTCGTCGACGGTGCGCCCGTTGGCATCGAGGTAGGTGATGGTGGCGCGGTCGTAGGAGCCCGGCATCGTCCCGGTGGCCTGGTTGCCGGTCGGCACCTCGGCCGGGGTGAACACCGCGGTCGCGTCCACCGGAGCCTCGGCCTGGCCCCAGCGCGCGGTCTGCGCGGCGGACAGGTCGAACGGCGCGCCGGAACCGCTGATCGGTACCTTGTACACGACGGTGTGCCGGGCGGTGCCGGCCGTCAGCGCGGAGCGACTCGCCTGGGCGAAGCGGCCCTTGCCGGGGTCGCCGGGCACGGTGGTGTACGTGAGCTGCCAGGGCTCCTCGCCGCCGGAGGGCGCGACGGTGGTGATGACGCCGTCGGTGTCGTAGGTGTAGGTGTCGGCGAGGTGGCGTACCACGGCCGGCACCACCGACGTGTCGGTCCAGTCCAGCCGCGGGTCCCAGGCGGCGCGCAGCCGGCCGGTGTTGTCGTAGCTGTAGCGGGCCATGACGACGGTGCGCATCGCGGCCGGTGCGGCATCGGGATCCCAGGCGGTGAAGGAGATCTGGGTGACCCGGCCGGCGTAGTCGCCCCACTGAGCCGACCCGGTGCCGGTGGCGGTGGTGCTGGTCGCGTAGCTGAAGTCCAGCGCTCGGCAGCCCTTCACCAGGGTGCCGCACGTGACCCCGGTCGGCACCGGCGCGAGCGTCCTCGTCGGACGGATCACCTCGGCGCCGGCGATGGTGACCTTCTCCCAGCCGATACTGGTCGTCTGCCCGGAGCCCGGCAGGGTGACCGAGGTCGGGTTGTAGGTCCCCGACGACGATCCGGCGATCCGGGTGAAGAGCACGACGTTGCCGTCGTAGTCCCTCAGGGTGTACGTGTCCCCGGTGCTCGCGTAGCTCAGGGCGAGCTGTTCGAGCCCGGTCTCGGAGTCGTATGTCTTCGCCGACGCCGACGTGGTCTTCTCGGTGAAGCCGAGCGTGTCGCCGCCGGGCAGGCCGACCTGGACGAGCGAGCCGGTGACGGTCAGGTTGGTGTAGGGCGCCTCGGCCTCGGTGACGACGACGCCCGAGACCCAGCCGGGCCCGAACATGCCGGCCTTGTCGACGGCGGCCGGGCGGCGGGTGTTGAACGACCGCGTGACGGTCAGGTCCGAGCCGTAGGAGTCGACGGAGACGTCGGTGTCGCTCAGCGTGTAGTTTCCCGTGAGCAGGTTGACCGTGCCCGGGCCGACCGAGCCGGTCGCGGCGGTCGCCTGGTTGCGGTCGTAGCTGATCTTGACCGGAGCGGATGCGCCACCGGCGAAGAGGGCCCGGACCTGCAGCGGGCCGTCGAGCGGGTCGGGCCCGGCCTCGGCGTCGTTGACGGTCGTGTCGAGGCTCCAATTGAGCTTCGGGAACTGCCCGCCGGACTTCGCCAGCGGCCAGGTGACGGCGCCGCCGCCGGCCGCCAGCGTGACGTCGGCGGCCGGGATGCTCTGCCAGGTGTCCGTGTCGGCGCGCCGCCACTGATAGGTGACGCCGGTCGTGGCCGGGCTCGCGGCCGCGGTGAGGGCGACCTTGCCGGCGCTCACGTCGCCGGCCCTGGGCGAGGTGAGACCGCCGTGGCCGACGTTGAACTGGTACGCCTTGATCGGCGACTGGTTCCCGGCCCGGTCCTGGGAGCGCACGTAGAGGGTGTGCGGCCCGTCGGAGTCGGGGGTGATCGAGACCGTGGCGTTACCGCCGACCGCGGCCGCGTTCACGACGGTCGCCGGCGGGTTCGTGTCGACGCCGTACTGGTACGAGGCAACGTCGGCCACGCCGCCCGGCGTGAACGTGAAGCTCGCCGCGGTGCCGGCCGACGCGGGCGGGGTGCCGGCGTCGTAGGTGAAGACGACCTGGGTGTTGTTGGCCAGGCTCGGCGTCAGGTAGGAGTACTGCGTCGCCGCGGTACCGGTGGCGTTCTCGACACCCACGAGGGCGAGCGAGCCCTTCTCAGGGTCATCGGTGTCGATGCCCGTGTAGTTGGTCCGCACCGTGGTGCTGCCCTCGGTGAGGACGATCTCGGCGCTCTCCCGGTTGTTCTGGTTCGCGTAGTGCTTGAAGTTGTTCCACTCCACGATGAAGGTGCGGTTGGGCGCGGTACCGAGGGTGGCGGTGCGCATGCTGCCCGAGCCGTCGATCCAGATGTCCTGGCCGAACGCGTAGATGGCACCGTTCGGGTCGGCCGCGTTCGGCAGCGCGGAGAAGTCGTCCGGGTGGGAGCGGCTTGGGTTCACGAACGACATGACGCCGTTGGTGTCGACCCAGGCCGTGGTGTAGGTCTGGCCGTAGAACGTGACCGGGAACGGCAGGGTGACCTGCTCGACGTTGTCGTCGCCGGTCAGGGCCAGCACCGTGGTGCCTGGCACGAACGCGGCGCTCGCGGTGCTGGTCGTATAGCCGGTGACCGACCCGGTCCAGGTGTTCTCCGGAAACGTGGCCGACGAGACGCCGGGCTGTGTGCCGGGCTCGGTGGTGTCGACAGTGAATTCGCAGAATCCGGTGTACGGCCCGCTCGTCCCGCCGTCGGTACCCCTGACCTGCCAGCTGTACGTCCCGCCGTTCGTGAACGCCCCCGCCGGGACGGTAACCTCGAAGGTCGAGCCCGACGCCTGCGGGCCCACCGTGCCTGAGCCGATCTTCGAACCGCCCGTGGTCCACCAGTCGAACGTCGCCGACACCGGCGAGCCCTCCGGATCGGTCACCTGCGCCCGCAGCTTCGGCTGCAGTTTGTTGACGAAGGGGCGGCCACTGCCGGTGGCGCATTGGGTCGAAGGCTCGGTCTGCTGCGAGGTGACCTGCGGTACGGCGTTGAAGTTGACGACGGCGTTCGGCGGGTTGCTGCCCTCCGAGGACGAGAGGCGCTTCCATCCGTTGTGGTTGGACTCGTTCGCGGCCCACAGACCCATGCCGGTCGTCGCCCAGCCGGAGTTGGCCGCTTCCTGGAAGAAGCCCGGGATGCTGGCCGAGACCCAGCCGTCGTTGCAGGAGGAGTTGTACCCCTTGGTCTGCGTCGAGGAGCCCTGGAGGCTGATCAGCGGCGGCTGGGACGTCCAGCGGGTCGAGCTGTTCGGCCCCCACGTGGTGTAGACGTTCCACTGCGCGGCGGTGCAGGACCAGGAGTGGGTCTCCCACAGGTTCAGCGTCGCCGAGTTGACGACCGCGCCGGTGAGGAACGAGGTGTCCCAGTTGAGGTACGACCGGGCCGTCCACGAGCCGCCGTCGTCGGAGTAGCCGAGCTTGAGCTCGGTGCTGCCGGACTGGTCGGTGGTGTAGCCGGTCTGCACGAACGTATCGAACAGCAGCGTCACCGACGGGTCGATGGTGACGGGGAACGTCAGGTCCTTCATCGCCATGAGGGCCGGGTCCGGCGTGAGGTCGAGCGTCAGGTTCGGGCCGCGCTGGCTCGCATCGAGCCCGACGGCACCGACGTGCAGCGGCTCGAGGGAGTGCTCGCCGATCGCGGCGTCCCACATCGTCGGCTGCGGGATGCGGCCGGCCTCCCGGCCCGTCTTGTCCTTGAACACCAGACCGCCGTGACCGTCGGAGACCGCGGTCAGCCCCGGCGAGCGGAACCGCAGCCGCAGCTTGCCCGAGCGGGCCAGGGCCTCGCGGGTCTTGACGACGTAGTACTGCTCGTAGCCGCCACGGGTCGACTCGATGACCAGGTCGACGCCGTCGGTCACGTCGGCGTACGTCGCCTTGGTGCCCTCGATCCGCGGCCTCGGCAGGCGGCCCTGCCACAGGAGCCCGACCGCGTCGTCGCCGCTGCCGAGCCGGACGACCTCGTGCTCACCGTCACCGGCGGCACCCGCCAGCTTCAGGCCGCGTGGGTGCGCCTTCGCCGAGACGCCGCCGTCGCCGTCCGCCTGCAGCGCCGGGTCGACGGTCTTCCAGCCGCCCTTGCCGTCGCGCATCCGGACGGGCCCGGTGCTCTGCTCCGCTGTCAGCGACCCGTCCGGGTTCGCCCACAACTGCAATGTCTCCGACTTCTCGCCGGTCACCTCGACCTTCGCACCGCACAAGCGGGCGGCGGAGACGGCCGAGGGGCGGTCGGGCCGGCCGGCCGGGCACGCCGGCTTGGCGGGCGGGGCGGCCTCGGCCGGTGCCGGCGGGGTCACGGCGCCGAGCAGGGTGACTGCCAGCGCCAGCGCCATTGCGCAGCGCAGCAGACGGCCGGGGCGTCGTTCGAGGTGTCCGGCGAAAGCGATCAGCGAGCTGCCGCGCCGCCAATAGGCACGATTCATCCAAGGGCCTCTTTCCCCCGTGCGGTCCTGTTGGGCGGAACGGTACGGAGACAGTTCAACGCCGGTCAATCAGTCGCACGAGAGCGGCATCACCCGCGGCGAACCTCAAATACGGCCCGCCAGCACGGACCATGACGCACAGTAGCGAGCCACCGGTCCACGATGTGCACCAACAGACTTTCACCATATTTCGCACACGGGACGAAGTGGCGGCGATGCTCCCACAACACCGCGCTTCGCCGATCGTCCGGGCACGTCGCCGACGCCATCCGCCGCGGCAACCAGACAGCGTCCATAGGCGGTGACCAGCACACGGTTACCGCTGGTAATGGGACCTAAAATGCCCGGAATCGTTGTTCGCGAGCCATTCAAATGACGTTTCCGGGACTGGGAACCGGGTTGTTCCACCCGATTTCCGAGACCGTTTTCGCGCTTACCACCCATTGCGGTGTAATCTCCCCTCCGCTCCGGGCCTCGCGCGACGCTGTGCCGTGCGTCGCGGACAGCTCCCGCCGGAGGTGTGAGAACGGCTCGGTGGCGGCTCGGGGGGGGATCTACCCGGCCGGTCACCTCGGCCGGCCACGCCAGCACGGGCACTCCGCGAGTTCGCCGGCGAGCGCCGCGAAGCGGGTCACCCGTGTGGCCGCAGGTCGACCTTTCGCCGGGCGCCGGGAGCGGCGCGAGGACCAGCGGGCGGGCTGGTGGTGCGGGGCAGCCCGGTTCGTACCGGTCGCCGCGCGTCAGTATCGGAAGCGGGACACCAGCGCCTGCATGCGGGCCGACATGCCGGCCAGGTCATCGGCGGCCTGGCGGGTGTCGCCGACGGTGTCGGTGGTCCGCAGGGTCGCCTCCGAGACGCTGGCGATGGTCGCGGCGATGCCGCTCGCGCCGCCGGCGGCACGCGACAGCGTGCGGCTCATTTCGTCGGTGGTCGCCGACTGCTCCTCGACCGCGGACGCGATGGTGACCTGGATGTCGTTGATGCGCTCGATGATCGCGGAGATCTCGCCGATGGCCGTCACCGCGCTGGTGGTGTCGGACTGGATGGTCCCGACCCGGGCGACGATGTCCTCGGTGGCCTTGGCGGTCTCCTGCGCGAGGTCCTTGACCTCGCTGGCGACGACGGCGAAGCCCTTGCCGGCCTCGCCGGCCCGGGCGGCCTCGATGGTCGCGTTGAGCGCGAGCAGGTTGGTCTGCTCGGCGATCGCGGTGATGACCTTGACCACGGTCGCGATCTCCGTCGAGGACTCGCCGAGCCGGGCGACGGTCGTGCTGGTGGTGTCGGCGACCTGGACGGCCTCGGCGATGACGGTGGTGGCCTCCGAGGTGGAGCGGCTGATCTCGCGGATCGAGGCGCCCATCTGCGCCGAGCCGGCCGACACGATCTGCAGGTCGCCGGAGACCTCACCGGCCGCGGCGGCGACGTGCGAAGCCTCCGTGGACGCCTGCCCGGCGGTGGTGTCGACCGCCTGCGACACGGACGTGAGCCGCTGCGCCGACTGCTGCAGGGTGGCGGCGTTGCCGGCCAGCTCCAGAACGTCCTCACGCAGCCGCGAGATGCCCCGGTCCAGGGAGACGGCCATCCGGCCGACCTCGTCCTGCGCGAGCACGCCGGAGGTGCGGGTGAGATCGCCCTCGGCCAGCCCGTCGGCGACGTGCAGCACCCGGTCGAGTGCGCGGCGGGCCCGGCGTACGACCGCGAATCCGATCGCCAGGCTGAGCGCGATGCCGACGGCGAGTACGACGGCGATGATCCGGGTTTCGGTCGCCGCGCGGTCGCTTGCGACCTTGATGCTCGCCTCGGCCTGGGCCCGCGCGGCGTCCTGCAGCGCGGTCTGGTCCGCACCGAGCGCGGCATAGATGGTGTCGTACTGCTGGACCGCGGCCGCCAACTCCGCCGGGGTGGCCTTGGTCCGGTCAACCGCGATGAAGTCCGTGTAGGCCTTCCAATCCTGACGCGCCTTCGCCACGCCGCCGGGCCCGCCGGGCGCCCCGGCCAGGCTGGTCTCCAAGCTGGCCAAAGACTCCTCGACGGCGCGCCGATTGGCGTCCAGGTTCTGGTTGAGCCGATCGGTCAGAGTCGGGTACAGCCGCAGCGCCGAGATGTTGCCGCTGAACGCCTCGATGTTCTTGGCGAACGTCCCGGCCGCGGCGAGCGAGACGACACTCGTGCGCTGCGCCTCCGCCGCGCCCCGCTGCGTCGACCGGACGCTGGCGATGGCCAGCCCTCCGACGATCACCCCGCTGGCCGCGGCGACCAGGATCGCCGCCGTGACCTTCGTGCCCAGCGAGCGATTGTCGAACGCACCACCCATCGAGCTCCGCCCCATCGCCCTGCCTCCGGTCGCCAGCGCATCAGTAGCCGTCACGGCCACCATCGGCGGCACGCCGGAGTACTGAAGGATTTCCGGTCTCGGGCCGAATGGCAGATAGGATCCGTCATCGGAGAAGGCGTTGCGGGCCCTGCCCGAGCACCTGGAGAGCAAGCCGGCCCAAGACGAGCACTGATGGATCACGATCGCTAGCTGAGCCCGCGAAACCGTTGCAGCACCACGACGAGAAAGACGACGAGCAGCGGCGCGATCGCCATGTTGAGCACGCGAAGGGCCTTCTGGTTCGGCGACCGCAGAGCACCCTGCAGCACGACCCTGGCGACGAGCGTCCCGAACAGCAGGGTGAGCAGGACGGCGTGGACCCACGCCCAGGGGCCCGCGCCGATCCACAGCGATCTGACGAACAGGGGGCTCATGAGGAGTTCACGCTCCCGCGTCGCGTCGCGCGCCTGTTCCGGATCAGTTCGGTCAGCGCCGCGACCGATCCTACGGTCACGAGGGCACATAGCCCGAGCAGCGGTGACCAGCGCCGCAGCTGCACCATCGCCTGGGCGACGAGGGTGCCGAGCGCCAGGCTGAGCGCGACGCCGAGGACGAACTGCGTGAGGCGGCCCGGCAGACGGATCAGCCGCACGCAGGCCAGCCCCGGGACGACCGTGAGGTAGGCGAGCACGGCGACCGCTCGTACGGTGGCGGGTCCGCTCAGCAGGACGAGGGCGAGGACCCCAGCGCCGGCAAGCAGCGTCAGCAGCGGTGGCCAGACGTTGGGCGGCCGGGATCCGTCCGGCCATCGCCGCGTCGCGGCCCGGTGCTGGGGCATTCCGGTCGCCTGGCGCGGGCTGGGAATGCTCTTCCGCTCTGCCACGCTCGGCTTCGCCGCTCTCGGCTCGGTGGTGTCCGTCATCGGCTTGTGCCTCCCGCGGCGGCGAGGACGTAGATCCTCGCTTCAGGGGTGGCGTAGACCGGCCGGAACCGGCCGGAGCCGACAACCTCGCGTTCCATGCTTTCGCCCCAGCCCGCCGGTTTGCCGAGGAACGACTCGGCGAAGACGAACTGTCCCTTCGTGATGACCAGGTATGCACCATGCGGGTTGGCCCGCATGTCGTCCTCGATCTCGGACAGTGAGGCCGGCCCGAGGTCCTCGCCGAGGGGCACGTACCGGTACCGCTCGATGCTCTCCGCACGCCAGGGCACGTTCGACGTCAGCGAGACGAACGAGGTGCCCGCCGGCGCATTCGCATAGAGCCAGTCCACCGCCTGCGAATCGCCGGGGCGGACCTGTTCGAAGGCCTCGTTGCCGTACCGCGCGACAAGAAATGCGCCGATGAGCACGACGCTGAGCGCCCCGGTCAGAGCGGCGGCGAGGGCGCGACGCCGCCCCGGCCAGCCTGCCGTCGTCAGCGTGGCGACGAGGATCACCATGAACGGCAGGGCGAGGGCGTAGACACGAAGGAAGATCTCGCCGCCGTAGCTTTGCAGGGCCAGCAACAGGAACGGAGCGGCGGCGAGCGACATCAACGCGAGGTCCCCCCGCCCGCGCCGCATCCGGCGCCACGCAGCCACGGCCGCCAGACCCCAGACGGCCGCGGCGAGACCGAGCCGCGACAGCACCACGATCTGGTGGCCGGTGTCGCCCCGGACGCGCTGCACCGCTCCGCTGCTGACGGTACCGCCGACCTGGCCGACGGAGCCGAACATGTCGTGCAGGTGCCCCGACCAGTACGGGACCGTGCCGTAGCTGATGTAAGCGGTGACCACGACGCCCAGCAAGATCGGCAGTGTACGCATCGTGCAGCGTCCGGTCAGCACCAGCACGCCGGCGGAGACGACGATCGCGATCGGGGTGAGCTGGTGGCTCACGGTGCTGGCGGTGAAGATGACGAGGACCACGCCGATCAGGCCCGCCAGCGACGCCGGGCCCGCCGGATGCGGGTCCGGGGCAAGCCGCAGCGCCCTCGGCGGGAGCCGGAACGCGCGCAGGAGCCAGCCGGTGACCTGTCCGGGTGGCCGCGGCGGGGCATCCCGACGCCGGCCGAACCACGCCACCAGCACCAGCATCAGCACCAGGTAGAACAGGTAGTTCATCCCCTGCGGCCCGAAGTAGTCCTGCCCCACCCAGTTCGCCGGCACGAACAGCCAGACGGCCAGCCACGCCGTGCGCGCCCGCGACGACAGCTCCCGGGCCAGCCGGAAAACGGTCGCGCCGAACAGCAGGTTGAGGAAGACGGCGGTCCAGGCGAGCAGCGGCATGGCATTCGGCATCCCCGCCGCCCGGGTCGCCATCGCCACCAGGGCGAAGAACCCGGGCCAGTTGAATCGGGCGTCGAGATGCGGCAGCGTGTCGCCGGTCCGTGCGATGTAGTCGGCGAAGCCGACATGCAGCCAGCTGGGGATCATCCGCGGCAACGGCTCGACGACCGCCGCCGCGCCGTGCAGCAGGACGACGAGCACGACGACGTGCGCGGCGAGCAGCGGGCCCGCAGCGGGCCGGGGACGGAACACGGCGACGACGAAACTGGCGGTGAGCAACGCGAGCGCGACGTACAGTCCGGGTTGCAGCGCTGAGACGAGGCCGAGGGATCCGATGTCGGCGACGTCCGAGCCCCGCAGGGACAGGAGTCCGAGCCCGAGCGCGATCACGGGCGCGCACCACATGGGGACAGCTCGCAGATCGACGCGCACCCGGCGCTCCGGCACGGCCGCCGTGGTCAGCATGGCTCCCTCGCCGCTCTCGGTTTGCCCCACCCGAGTCGCAGCAGCGCCGGCAGGACGGCTCCCGCCACGATCAGCTGAGCGATCAGGTAGGCGACGCCGACCCCGGTCACCCCGAGTTCGTCCACGGTGAGAAGGGTCAGCGACAGCACCAGCGTGCTCGCCGCGGCATTGACCAGGATGATGCGCCCGATCCTGCGCTGCACCCTGGATGCGGCAACAAAGACGATCACCACCACCTTGGGTAGCACCGCTACGGCGAAGAGCCGCAGGGTGTTCGCGCCGGCTCCGGCGTACTGCTCACCGAACACCTTCAGCAGCAGCGGCGCCGTCGCGCAGAGCAGGGCGACCGCCGGCGTGAAGAGGAGCAGCGCCCTGCGCAGCATCTGCCGTGTGTACGCCGCGAGCCGGGACTCGTCGGCGGCGGCCTCCACGGTGAGCGAGGTGCCGAAGTGGTACGCCACGAGCTCCGCCGAGCTTCCGAGCAGCCACGCCACGTAGAACACGCCGTTGGCCTCCGCGCCCAGTTCGGCGGTCACGACCAGGGGCAGCGCGTTCGTGCCGGCCTGCATGAACAGGTACCCGACGTAGTCCAGCGCCACGAACCGGGCCAGGGCCCGGCGGCCGGGCAGGGCGGCCGCGTCGCCCCGCGCGTGCAGCCGGGGCAGCAGCCTGCGGAACACCAGCAGGTTGATGGGGACGAGCGCGGCCACGACCGCGAGATTCCAGGAGGCGAAGATCCCCAGGCCCGGTGCCGCACCGGCCAGCAGTACCAGCAAAGCGATCTTGAGGATGCCGAAAACCGCGTTCTCGGCCGGGACCCAGACGGCTCCCCGCAGCGCGGTCAGCACGCTGTCCTGCAGCGTGAAGACGCTCCAGCCGGCGACCGCCAGCGCAAAGCAGAGGGCGAGCAGCGGGGTGCGGTGCAGGAACTTGAACTGGCCGGCGACGAGGGGGGCGATCGCCAGGAAGGCGCCGCTGATGCCGAGGGCCACCAGGCAGCTGGTCCCGTAGGCGTAGCCGACCAGCCGGGTCCCCTGCCGGCCCGCGGCCGGCAGGAAGCGGGCGAGCGTCCCGTTCAGGTTGAGCTGGGACAGGTTGCTCAGGAACGTCATCGTCGACACCGTGGCGGCGCCGATTCCCAGCTGTGCCGGGGAGTACAGCCTCGCCGCGATCGCCCAGTACGCGACGCCCAGCAGCGAGCTGAGGACCGTGTTGACCATCAGCGCGTAGACGTTGCTGTTCAGCGGATTGCGCAGGTGGCGGCGCAGCCGCGTCGCGACCGGAGCGGTTTCGGCGACGAGGTCGAGGGCGGTCGTGCCGTCCGTGATCGCCGGATCGGCGATGCCGGAGTGCCGTCCGGTCATGACGCCACCTCCCGGCCGCGGTCAGGCGGCTCACCCCGGTCCGGCACGCGCGGTTGACCGGCGGCGGGGCGCGCCGCGTGGACGACCCGGCGGACCTGCCGGTACGCGCGCCAGCCCCGCGTCCGCAGGTGCTCGCCGCGCCAGGCCAGCGGCCGGCCACGCCCGTCGAGCAGCGCGTCGAGTGCCTCGGTGCCGGTGTCGCGCTCGATCAGGACCCGGGCGATGGCGAAGACGTCGTCTTCCTCGTGGCTCAGCGCGTTCTTCACGGCACAGGCCGCGGAGTAGCCGGCCGCCTGTACCGCGCGGCAGACGGCCGGGCTGTGGTAGCCGTACGGGTAGGCGAACGACGACACGGGCGCCTGGAGCCCGTCCTCGAGCTCCCGCCTGCTGTGCGCGATCTCCGAATCCAGCTCTCGGCGGCGTAGGCAGTCGAGCGCATGGTGCGTGCGGCTGTGCGACCCGATCTCCACCCCGTGCGCCCGCAGCTCTGCCAGCCCGTCCCAGTCGAGCGCCGGATCGCTGCCGGTCGTCGGCGGGGTCACGCCCAGCCGGGACGTGATGACGTACGCGGTCGCCGTGAGGTCGTACCGCCGCAGCACCGGCAGCGCGGCCTCGGCGAGGTCGGGGAACCCGTCGTCGAAGGTGATCAGCACCGGTCGCGGCGGCAGCGGTGCCACTCCACGCAGGGCGGCGGCATACCGGCTGACCGTCAACGGGGTGCACCCCCGCTGCCTGATCAGCGCCATCTGCTCGTCGAAGTCGCCGGGGGAAACCGACCATCGCAGTGTCCCGTCGCGGCGCTCGTCGCTGATGCTGTGATACCCGAGCACGGGCACGACCGTCCTCGGTCGCGCGGCGCTCATCGACGGCTCCGCCGCGAGCGGGCCGACCACGCGGCGGCGGCGTAGTAGGCCGGGCCCAGCGCCAGCCCGCACAGCTCCAGCGCGGTGAACGAGGTGGGGTAGCCGTCCCGCTTCCGCGCGTTCTTGCCGGACTGTGGCAGGAGGGCGTACGCCATGCCGCGCGGCAGCCGTCTCAGCAGGTCCACGCGGGCCGAGGCATCGGTGGCGACGCACTTGGCGAGCACCGCGCTGAGGCCGGTGCCGTACTGGTACACGGTGCGCCGCAACGCCCGGACCTCACGCCGATGCGTGTGCCACACGATCGCGCCCGGTTCGTACACCAGCGCGTGGCCGGCCAGCACCAGGCGCAGCAGCACGTCGATGTCCTCGCCGCTGGGCAGTCGCGGGTCGAAGCCGCCCAACCGGCGCAGCTGCGCGGCACGGAACGCCATGTTCGCCCCGGAGCCGTACGAGCCCGGGAGGTACGGGTAGAGCGAGCGGGGCGACGCGGAAACCCGGTGCACACGCTGCGCCTCGAGCGTCTCGAACCCGGTCCGGTCGAACCGCCGGCGCCGGCAGCCCTTGCCGTAACCGCCGTACTGCTCGATCCAGATCTGGGCCGGCGCCTCGAGCTCACGGGCGAGCACCTGTCCGGTCACTGCGGCGACGTCGGCGTCGGTGAAGCCGTCGACGAGGGCTCGCAGCCACCACCGGTCCACCATCACGTCGTCGTCCGCGAAGGCCACGATCTCACCCCGGGCCTCGGCGAGCCCCCGGTTGCGTGCGTGGGTGACGCCGGGTCGCGGTTCACGGGTGCAGCGGAACCGGGGATCGGCAACGGCCCGCCCCGCGACGATCCGTGCCGTGTCGGACCGCTGCGTGGCGTTGTCGACGACGACAATCTCGTACCGGGGGTAGTCCAGCGCGGCGAGCGAGTCGAGTGCCGCCTCGAACAGCGGTGTCCGTCCGCACGTCGGCACGATCACGCTGACGAACGGGCTGGGCTCCTGCGGTGGCCGCCGCAGTTGGCACGACATGCCACCGCCGACCGTTCCGGCCTCGCCGGACATGCTGGAGTCCGGCCGATCGAGCGGCGGCAGGCCGTCCTCCCGCAGGTGCTCGCCGATTTCGCCGCCGAGTCGTTCCCGGATCACCGAGGCCAGCGCCGGCGCGGTCAGGCCGCCGGGCGGCAGCGGGACGTCGAGCAGCCCCAGCGGCTGCCCGTGCAGCCGGACCAGGATCTGTGCCGCCGCGTACCGGCTCCCGTCCGGGCCGCCGTCGGGCACGGCGGGCAACCCGTCGGAGAGTTCGACCGTGAGCACGCGTATCGGTGCCGGCCCCGGCTTGCGCCGTTGCCGGGCGGGCTTGCCGGCGGCGTCCGAGGCGCGCATCGCCTGACCGGAGACGTAGCCGGAGGCGGTCACGAGCAGCCCGGCGACGATCGCCCCGGCCCGCAGCAGCCCGGCGCCGTCGCCGTCGCGGATCTGCCGCAGCCCGCGGCGCACCCCGTCCGGCAGCGCCTGGCGGGTGTACGCGCGCTCCGCGGAAAGTCCCGCGTCGCTGCCGACGAGGCGGGCGACCACCGCCTTGGACCGCCCTTCCGAGAAGCAACGCTGGCGGAAGTAGCGCCAAGTCGTCCGGTCCGTGGTCACCCGGTGCCGGACTCGCGCCGCCGGGTCGTACAGGACGATGCCGTCCGGGTGCTCGCGCCGGATGCGGATGCACAGTTCCGTTTCCTCACAGCCGACCGGCGTTCGCCCGATCCGTCCGAGCGCGGGATTGAAGCCGGCGATGCGGTCCAGAACGGTCCGGCGGAACGACATGTTGCACCCGATGACGTTGCGAACCGGGGAGACATCCGTCGGTTGCCCGGTGAAGCTGCACCCGACGACCCAGTCGAACTCGGGCGGCAGCCACCGCGGGCGCCGCTCCTCCCACGCCGGTAGGGCCCGCCCCCCGACGGCCAGCACCTGCTCCTCGCGGTAGTGCGGCACCAACCGGGCCAGCCAGTCCGGCTCGGCCTCCGCGTCGTCGTCGAGAAAGGCGACGATTTCCCCGCGCGCCTCGGCCACGCCGGTGTTGCGGGCCGCCGAGAGGCCTCGCGGGCCGTCGTTCGCCACGACCGTCACCCCGCGAAAGGTGCGCCGGACGCGTTCCAGCAGCGCGAGGTTGTGATCCACGACGAGGACGATCTGCGTTGCCGGGGTTTCCTGCGCCCGCACCGACTCGACCGCCCGCACGATCTGCGGCCAGCGCCGTTCGGTGTACACGCAGATGATGACGGTGACGGTGGGCGCCGCCGGCCCGGCAACGTCGACCGGCGATGCTGGGTCGCGGTCGCCGACCGGTTCAGATATTGGCAAGGACGCGTTCAACGTTGGCGCGAAGCCACCGTGGGTTGCCATGATCACCTTCCGAGTCGATAAACAGCAGGATGTGGCGCAGCCAGTACAGGAGCAGGGCCGCCCGCTGCGGGATCGCGTCCAGCCAGGCGCCGACCTCGGGGGCGGGAACGTTGAGCGTCTCGTCGATGCCGCGGCGCAGGGCGTGAACGACGATGTCGCCGAGCTCTTCGCCGACGGTGAGCCGCCGGGCGAGGACGTGCAGGTGCAGCAGGTCGTACAGGGGAAGCTGGCCCGGTGTGGCGCAGTCCCAGTCGACGACCCCGGTCAACCGCACGCCCGGCGGCGCGGCCAGCAGGTTGCCCGGCCAGAAGTCGCCGTGGATCCAGGACACGCGCACGGTCCGTCCGACAAGAACGGCGATCAGTTCCTCGCGCAGACGCCCGACCACATCGACGACCCGGGCGGGCTGGGACAGCGTGAGCGCGAACTGCTCGAGCCGCCTCAGCGGTGCGTCCACCCACCCCCACACGGTGGGCCGGTCGAGTGCGGTCTGTTCCCCGGTTCGGGCGTGCAGGTCACCGATCAGCCTGGTGGCGGCGCGCAGGAGCATGGTTCGGCAGGCCCGCCGTACCATCAGCGCCGTCGCGGAAACCCCCGGCAGCGCCTCCTCCACGCAGTAGTAACGCCCCTCGATCGTCGCTTGGTCGAGGCAGCGGGGCAGCACGGGACGCAAGTCGGGCAGCCGCGGGTCCTGCTGAAGGGTCGCGAGCACCGTCGCCTGACGCCGCAGGCTGTCGGCGCCGGCGGCGGTCCACGGAACCTTGACCACGTACCGGTCGGGCGATCCGGAGCGGATGACCGTGGCGACCGCGACGGAGGTGCTGGTGAAGCTGACGCTCTCGGTCCGCCAGCCGGTGTTCCGTGTCCCCGTCGCGCCGGCGACCAGCCGCGGTGCGACCGCGGCGGTCCAGCGCCGCTCCTCCCGGTACAGCCAGCCGGCGAGGCGGTCGCGCAGCACCGGCCGGGCCTTCTGCAGCGTGGCCCTCACCGGGCCGCCCGCCTCGCGTAGTACTGCCAGATGCGCGCGATCGCGTCGGCGAGCACCAGCTCTGGCGGTCGGTCGGCGTCCAGGCGCTGCAGGTGCGGAATCCGCCGGCTCAGCCGGTGGTAATGCTCCCGCTCGGCCTCCAGGTGTGAGGGGTCGTACTCGCCGGACCGCAGGTGCATGACGCCACCCGGCACGTCCAGCAGCAGGACCAGGTTCGGCGCCGGGCAGAGCCGGCTCAGCAGCAGGAAGTATGGCCGTTTGAGCCACACCAGCGGCCCGCGTGGCGGCAGCAGCGCGTCGTAGACGTACCGGTCGAATACCACGACCCGCCCGAGCATCCGGTGGCGCAGTGCGGTCAGGTAGCGACGCCATACGGTGAAGGGGCGCTGCAGGATGCGCAGCCCGTGCGCGGCCACGCCGACCGGCGCCTCGTTCGACGGCCACAGTCCCATGTAGACGCGGCGCACCGGGAAGTAGAACGCCGACTGGATGCCCGTGGCGAGCGTCGACTTCCCCGAACCGTCGGGGCCGAGCAGCGCGACGCCGATCCCCCGTCTGCTCCAGGCCTGCAGCGGCCGCTCCACGAGCCGCAGCGCGGCCGAGGCGACGAGCTGGCGGGCCACGCTGACCGGGCGGGTCCGCCGCCAGGCGGCAAGCAGGGCGGGGCGCCGGGCGGCGAGGGCGTCCCGTCGTCCCGCCCGCCAATCGTGCAGCAGGGCTCGCGCGATGCCGGCCGGCATCGCGCGTGCCAGCGGGCCGTCGAGCGACGCCGCGTGGTCCAGCTCGTCCAGCCGGCGCACGTGGCGTGCCGCGAAGGCGCCCTTGTCGAGGACGCAGTGCAGCAGCAGCGCCCAGAACTCGTCGCCGGGCGCGAGCACCCACACGCCGTCCTGCCGCCGGCGCCGGGCCAGGCACTCGTCGGTGGCGTCCGTACGCACCTCGAAATGGCGGCCGTAGGCGATCTCGGTCACGAGATCGAACTCGACCCAGGTGCTGGTGAACGCGTCGAGACCGAGGTAGAAGCGGTGGGTTCCCCGGCCGTGACTGCGCAGCCGGATCAGCCCGTGCGCCTCGATGACGGCCGCGGCCCGGGAGCGGTCGGCCGCCGCGACGAGGATGTCCAGGTCGTCCCCGGCGGTGAGCCCGTCGGGGCCGCCGCGCAGCAGGCACCACCGGACGCCCGCATCGTCGAGCCCGGCCAGCACAGTACGGGCGAGCCCGAGTTCGGCTACAGCGGGTTCCGGCCACCGATGCGGATCTCCCTGTACCGTCCGATCGGTCGTGTCGTCGCTTGTCATCGAGTGCTCTCCGACGGTCGTGTGGTTGCGGCTGCGGGGAGGAGGCACGGATCCGCCGGTCCCGTTGCCGGCGAGGGCTGGGCGGCCAGGGCGAAGTCCGCCGGCCGGTCGGTCCGCAGGGGGATGTACCGCACCTGGTACGGATCCAGCCACAACGACCGCCCCTGCACCGTGACCTCGACCCGGCCGGCGCCGAGGTGGACGAGCAGCAGCGCCGTTCGGCCGCGAACCAGTCCCAGCTCCGGCGTCGGCCACGTCACGGCGTTGTCCCCGGCCCGGTCCGCGAGCACCTGCTGCAGCCGCGCGACCGCCTCGGCGTACGCGAGGGGACGGCCGCCGTCCGAGCGGCCGGTCGCGCTCCACAGCGCCGGCGAGTCCGCCTCGCGTTGGTCGCCGTCGCGTTGCGGTTGCCAGATGAGTGCCACGGCGGCCTGCTGATCGACCATGTGCAGCAGGGAACCGACGGCCCGGGCGACCAGTTTCGCCTGGCCGTCCACAGTGGCCTGGCCGACGTGGAACTCGCTCCACCACACCGGCAGCGACGTCCGCTGCCGCAGCCATCGGGTCAGGGCACCGAACAGCGCGCTGCTCGTACTGGTCGCGGCGATCCGGCCGCCGTCACGGGTCGCTGAACCGGCGTCGACCGCGACGAAGTCCGCGCCGTGCTTGTGCTGCAGCCAGTAGTCGAGCACGTCGAGGCTGCGCTGGTCGATCGTGCCGCAGGCGCCGGCCAGGTCGGACGGGTGACCGCCGGCGTTACGGCTCGCCCAGAGGTCGAGCACGACGTACGGCCCACCGACGGCGACATTGCGGTCGACCGCCTTCAAGGCGTCGTACACCGCGTTGTAGAGCTTCGTGTACGCCTCGTAGTCCCACCGGTTCCGGGTTTTGTCCCAGAAGCCCTTCAACTCGTTCCATACCTGAAAATGCCGCACATCGGGATACCGGCGGGCGACTGCCGCAGCGAGCGCGGCGAAGTCGGCGTAGTGCTGCGGCTGGGGCGCCACCTCCAACTGGTCCCAGTCGGTCTGCCCGGGGCGACCGCCCTTCATCCAGTCAGGGGCGCAGCACAGTGTGATCACAGGGGTGCCGCCGGTCGACCTGATGAGCTTCATCCGGCGGTCGAGCGATGACCAGTCGAACGTTCCCGGGCTCGGCTCGGGGTTGCCGGCCCCCCAGCCGTAGATGTGCTGGTTCTGGTAGGACGCCGTGGCGGTCAGGACGGCCTGCGCCGACGCGGAGGCCGTAGGGTTGCCCCAGTCGTCGATCGAGTTCTGGGTGTGGGTGACGCCCACGGCCAGGGTGCCCGGGTCGGGACGGTGGATCTTCGGCGCGGACCAGTCGTAGCCGACGGGGTCGGCGGGGTCCGACGGGACGGGCAGCGGGTCCGGCGCGTGTCTCCGGCCGGTGCTCCAGGCGACGATCAGCAGCGCGGAGACCAGCGACATCGTGATCAGCACGACCAGGACGCGACGGCGTCCGGCGCGGGGTTTCGGCAACCGCGATGATCTGCGGAACACGGGCCTACCCACGCCCTCTCACGCGCCGTAGCGTCGCGCCGGCCAGGCCACGCGCACGACGCGCCAGCGAGCCCATGGGGATTCGATCGAGCCGGTAGCCGGCGTAATGCTGTTCAGCGGCGCCGAAGCGGCTCTTGAAGAGCGCCAGCGACGAGCCGGGGGCGGAGTCGCCCAGGTGGTAGGACACGCACCCGGCCTCGGCCGCGTCCTCGATGGCGGTGCGGTGCAGCAGGTAGGTGGCGTACGTGGGGCCGACGAGCTCCTCGTCCATCGCGCCCCGCCACATGCACGCCACCGCGTGGCCGAGCAGTACGACGATCGCGGCGGCCGGCCGCCCGTCGACGAACGCGGCGTAGATCCGGCAGCGCGGACCGAGGACCTGGGCGACCGTAGGCAGCTTGTGCGGCGGCTCCAGGCGTGCCGCCCGCCAGCGCGCCAGCCGGAGCGGTACGCCGTCCTGGTGTGCCCACCGGTCGACGGATCTGGCGTACAACTCCTGCACGACCGGGACGAGCCGGCCGGTGTCGTCCCGCTCGACAACGACGTTGGCGCGTTCCGCTCGCCGGACCCGGTTACGGGTGTCACTGCGGAACCGAGTCCGCCAGACCTCGTCGAAGCCACCGGCGAGGGAGAGCGTCTGCGCCATGCGCGGCTCGCGCTGAACCCAGGGCGGACAGCCTTGCTCCCAGGATTCCACGGTCGAAGGGTCGGGGCGGAGCGAGACACTGACCGTGCGTCGCGCGGCAAGGTCGGCCACGACCATGCGTACGTCCTCCGGCCGGACGGTACCGCCCTCGCCGAGCAGACCGGCCGCTCCCCAACCGACCGGAAGCGAGGATTCCAGCGCGATCAACGGGGCGACGAGTGTGCGGCGCACCAACGGCAGCACCAGCCGCCGGCCGTCCGGGCTGTGGTAGAGCCGCGAGGCGTTCGTGTACCCGTCGACCGCGCAGACGCACTCCAGCCATTCCGGGGACTGTGTCGGCAGCGCCCGCGGGGCGGAGGCAAGCACCTCCTTCCACACGTCGACCGGTGCGGGGCTCATCACAGACGGCGCGCTCGTGCCGGCGGCCTGCCCCGGCCGGGGCCGCAGGCCAGGACCCGCGCTCACGGCGCCGCGCACAGCGCACCCGTCGAGTCCTCGGCGGACGAGCCCGCGTAGCCGGTCACGGCCGGACCTCCTCGGTGAGCGCCGCGACGTCGGGCAGGTCGACGGTCTGCGACTGCCAGGTGTGCAGGACCCGGTGGTCGATCGGGTCCACGACCGGCCGCGGCCGCCGCACGATCCGCTCCCGGATCAGCGTGCGGAGCACCCGCTGGCCGTCGCGGAACGTGTGGAGGTTCGAGGTACCGCACCGTCTCGGCAGTTCGGTGCTCGGCACCTCGGCGATGCGCAGGCCCGCCTTCAAGGCGTGCACGACGAGTTCGGTTTCGATCTCGAAGCCGTGCGCCGTGAGGGCGAGCGCCGGCAGGCACTCACGACGGAACGAGCAGAACCCGTAGCACAGATCGGTAAAGCGGACCAGGAACATGCTGTTCGTCATCCGGACGAGCATCTGGTTGCCGAACCGCCGGAGCGCGGTCAGATCCGTCGAGCCGCCGGCGGTAAGGAACCGGGAGCCCTTCACGAAGTCGTACCCGTTCATCAGCGGCGTGACGTACCGGTGGATCTCGCTGGGGTCCATGCTGCCGTCCGCGTCGATCATCACGATGAGGTCGCCGCTCGCCGCGGCGAAGGCGACCCGCGCCGCGTCTCCCTTGCCCCGGCAGTGCTGGGACAGCATCACGATGTCGGGCCGGACGGCGCGCGCGACCTCTACCGTGCGGTCGGATGAGTGCCCGTCGACGAGGACCACTTCGTCCACAATGGATGGCATCCGGTTGAGCACCCAGGCGATGTTCCTCTCCTCGTTCAGCGTGGGGATCACCACGCTCACGGTCTGCCGCCCCGGAACCCCGCTGATGGGTTCGGCCGGTATGTGGTCGGTCCAGTCCCGCATTCGCGGGAGGCGCATCGATGACTCGTCGTCCCGGTCCGGCTCGGGGGACGCGCCGACGGCGGAATCCAGGGCATTGTGGATGTCGCCGGAACCCGTCATCGATTCCCCCCGATGACGCGGACCGCTCGGTTGCTTCCCAGCACGCCATTGGTCGTTCGCGTTTCACCCGGACCGAAACGTGGAATAGTTTTCATCAAGCCCCTCCCCCGATGGGCGCCCGAAACGATTGCATCGGTACGCAGGGCCGAGATGGCCGCTGCGCCCTTGTTCGAACGCGACGTTAACAGCCGGTGAACGCCCGTAGTCGCGACATCGGCGACGTCGCTGGCCGTATCACCCGGGATCGCGAGCGACTGGACAGTCCTATGTGGACTTTTGCCCGACCGAGATGCTCTCGACGCCGTAGGCCTGGCCACGGTGATCAGGTTTCACCGCACGCGCCCCGGGCGAGAAGACGGGTGAGAAGGCGGCCGAGCGGGAGTAAGCCCGCGCAGCCGGGAAAAGCGACGGATGACCGTGCCTTAATCAGGTCCTGCGTCGGCTCACCGGGCTGCCCTCATTGATCACCCCAGCGAGATGTCCGCGTGCCAGTACCGCTGGGTCGTGTCGTTGCTGGTCATGATGACCAGGCCGGTTGCGCTGGTGACCGGCTGCTTGCTCGAGGTCACGTTGTTCAGGTGCGGCGACACCGCGTCTCTGATGACTGGCGTGCCCCGGCCCAGCGGGAAGGAGACGCTGCCCATCGGGGAGCTCTTCATGAAGATCGTCCCGTCGGACCCTGAAAAGGGACACCCGCTGTCCGGCGCGGTCATGAACACGTAGATGACCTGGTGCTCGGAGTCGAGCATGACGACCGGCCGGGTGTGGCAGTCGCTGAGGCGGCCGACCGGATAGCTCGCCCAGCCACCGGTCGAGGGGTCCCGCACCAGGAGCATGATCTGCGGATCGGACCCCGAGCCGCCGACGTCGTCCAAGCTGGTCTTGACCGCTGCGTAGACGCGCCCGGACCGATCGGCCTTGAGGTTGATGTGGTCGTCGGCCCAACCCGAACCGCCGAGCACCGTGGTGGTCGCCGACCACGTTGCCGCCGCCGCACCGTCTGCGTGGGTGGCGAAGTACATCGCCGAATCGGCCTGGTTGCTCCACATCACGCCGACCTTGTCGCCCATGGCGACGATGGACGAGATGTCGTCGGGGTCCAGCGACGATGCGCCGGTGACCGGGAGCACGAAGGGCGTGCCCCACGTCGTGTCGCCGCCCGTCGTGGAGTTCGCGTAGACCTTCGAACCCTGGGTCCAGGTCGCCCACAGCGCGCCGGTGGAGTCCTTGTCGATGGTCAGCGTCTCGCTGGAGTAGTTGTCGATCTGGACCGGAAATCCGGTGTTCAGGGTGTACGTCCTCGTCGCAGGCGTGTAACTGTAGCGGTACAGCCGCGCTGGGTTGCCGGACGTGGCCCCGCTGGACGAACTGGCCTTCACATGGGAGGCGACATAGAGGTGGGTACCGTCCCACAGGGTGTCGGAGTGCGTCGCCGCCCGGTTGTCAGTCTGCGTTCCGGTGTCGATCCAGGTCTCCGTCGAGCGATCCAGCCGGAAGATGTGGTGGGTCTGGCTGATTGTGTCGTAGAGCGTTGCCCACCAGACGCCGTCGTTCCACCACAGCTTGCTCTCCGGCTTCTCGCCGGTCGCGGCCGCTCCCGATGTCGACGGCCCGACATAACCGATGCTGCCCGCAGTGCTGGTGGTGAAGGTAGCGTCGGAGCCGTTGCTGGTGCCTGCCGAGTTGGTCGCGACAAGCCTGTAGTGGTACATCGTGGAGGCAGTCAGACCGCTGAGACCGGCCTGCAGCTGAGTCCCGGTCGTGCCGGACCCGGCCGAGCCGTCCGGTGAGGGCGCCCGGGTGCCGTAGGACGTGGTAGTGCCGTACTCGAAGTGATACGTGGTGCTCAACCCATTGGGGTTGATGGTGCCGGCGATGGTCGCGGCAGTGCTGGTGACGCCCGTAGCGCCGCCGGTGGTCACCGTCGGACGCCCCGGCTGCGGCGCCTGACCGCTCGGCTTGATGTTCCCGGCGAAACTCACCTGCACCGACGTGCCGCCCGACTCAGTACTCGAGTAGGTGATCGGGCTACCGGTGGCGATGACACCGTTCGAGTCGTTGGTCTCGAGTACGGCCTGGGCCGATGCGGCGGCTCTGGTTTCGGAGCGTTCGGTCAGTCCCGCTCCCGGCGTCCAGGTCTCGGAGGCGCGGGAGGCGAAGGCGGCGAAGCCCCAACTGCCTGCCACCGTGGGCGTGAAGGCCGGGGCAGTGTGGGTGGTGGTATTGGTCCCGCCGGGTTCCGCTTTGTAGCCGTACCTCTCGAACGGATAGACGCCGTTCGTCGCGTTGATCGTGGTGTCGGCGCCGGAGTACGCCAGCACCGAGATCACCATGCCGGCCGGGGCGCTCGCGAATCCCCACGTGCCGGACTCCGCTCCCCCCACCGCCGCCTTCACGACCAGCGCCAGGTGCGAGCCGGTGGTGATCGAGACATCGAACAGCTCGCCCGGAATCTTGGTCCAGCCACTCGGCGCCGTGTTGGCGATGTCAGTCAACCCCGGAGTCTTGTACGACAACGACGCGACGAGGAGGTCGCCGGCCACCGCCGCGCTGGGAGTACTGAACGACTTGGAGACAACGCTGCCGGTGCTGTCGGTGGTGTTGACCGGCATGCCGCGCAAGGCCACGTTCGCGGCATCGACTGCCGCAACCGTCAAGGCGGCGGCGTGCGCGACCTCCAAGCTCGCGATGTTGCCGACCACGACAACCACCGCGGCCGTGGCGACACGTCTCCAGCCAAGTCCCATCACTGCGGGCCCCGGACCGATGTGCCCGCGCGGGCTCGTGCTCCGGCGCCTCGGCCACGATCACCGCCGCTGGGGCGCATCACCGTTGCCCGCTGACTCGGCAATTCGCGGGATGCCGTGCGCGTGTCCATGGCGCCTCCATGCGACGAGGCCTCAGGCGACTAACGCGGCCACATCGCTCGAACGAGGCGTTCCTGCGCATCACAAGGTGACGTGAGAAGCGCGTCCAAACACCTGCGGACGCATTGACGCCCAAGTATGCACCCGCCCGGCCCGTCCCGGTAGCAAAGTGTCGCTGACGTGACATGCCGTTTCCAGGGGCGGCACAGGTGGATCGTCGCGCCCCACCGTGAGCCGATCTTCCTGGTGAGATCGCTTACTCAGGAGCAGTGCAGGGCATGGACGTGGTCGGGATGGCGGCCAGCAGCCGGGTGCCGCCGCCGGCGGGGCTGGTGATGGTGAGGTGTCCGCCGAGTGCCTCGACGCGATCCCGGAGGCCGGTGAGGCCGGTCCCTCGGCGCAGGTCGGCGCCTCCGATGCCGTCGTCGTGGATCGACAGGTGCAGGACGTCGTTCCGGGATGTCGCCTGGACGTGCACGACTGTGGCGCGGGCGTGTTTGGCCGCGTTGGTCAGCGCTTCGGAGACGACGTAATACGCGGCCATCTCGACCACCGGCGGCATGCGCCGGCTGGTGTGGAGGTCGAGGTCGACCGGTACCGGCGATCTACGAGCGAGTGCTTTGAGCGCGGTCGGCAGGCCGCCTGAAACGAGCAGCGTCGGATGGATGCCCCGTGAGATCTCGCGCAGGCTGTCCATGGCACTGTTCAGACCGCACAGGGCGCGGGCCAGTTGCGCCTTGGCCTGCCGCATCTCCGGCGGCAGGTCGGCCTGGGTGGCACCAAGCTGCATCGCGACGGCGAGGAAGTGCTGCATGGCGCCGTCGTGCAGGTCGCGCTCGATGCGCTGCCGGGCCTGGTCCGCGGCGGCTACGAGCCGGGCCCGGGACGCGGCGAGCTCGGCCTTGCTGTCGGCGTTGGCGATGGCGGTGGCGGCGAGGTCGGTGAAGTCCGCGACGCGTGCCTCGGTGTCGGCCGGCAGAGGCTCGGGCCGGGCCCACGCAACGCCTGCCGCGCCCCACAGCCGCCCGTCAACCACGATCGGCACCCCGACCACGGAACGGATGCCCAGCTCACGGGCGAACGCGGCGAAAGCGCCGGCCGCGTCCTCGAAGTTGTCCACCCTGGCGGCGCGCCCTGTGTCGTGCACCTTGACCAGGACGTTCTCGCCTTCGATCGGCCAGCGCTCCTGGTCGGTGTTCTCGTCAGTAAGGTTGGTCGCGACAACGCTCGCCATGCCGTCGGGCTCATAGCGACACAGCCACGTGCTGTATTCACGCAGCAGTCCGTGCAGCTCGGTGGTGATCGCCCGGAAGACCTCGGACGGAGGACTGCCGTGGGCCACGAGCTTCGCCACTCGCCCCAACGCCGCTTGTTCGGCGGCGAGCCGGCGCAACTGCTCCCGGCTTGATTCCAGCGAGTCCAGCACGCCCGCACGTTCCCGGCCGGCGCGCAGCAGCGACGCCAGACACGGCACGACGCACTCCCGCAGCCGCCGCGTCGTCCGCTTCGGCACGCCGACCGGCACCACCAGGGTCCCGAACTGGGCAGTGCCGGAGCACAGCGGAAACGCCGCGTGCCGGTCATCGGCAGGGACGGCCGCGAGGTGGATCGCGGCGTCCGGCAGTTCGAGGGATCGCGCAATGCACCGTGCGACAGCCGGCAGCGCCGGTTGCAGGTCGTCGGCGTGCATCAGTAACCGGGCCATCTCAGCGGTGAGCTCAGTATCCTGGGCTTTGGCGGCGCGCAGCCGGTACAGGTCCGCCACCGCGCTCATAGGCACCACGACGAGGAGCAGGACCGCCACCTCGACGACCTGCCGCATGTCCGAGACGGCGAACGTCCCGACGGGCTCAACGTGGAAGAAGACGAACGCCAGCGTGCTGGCCACCGCGGTGGCCAGCCCGAGCCACGTACCCCACACCACTGAGGCGACCAGCACGCCGAGGACGTAGATCAGGCCCGGGATGTACGGTGGCATGACCTGCCGGAGCGGATAGACCAGCAGGGTCTCGACCATGATCAGCAGGGCGGCGACCGAGATCCCCAACCCACGGGGCGGGGGTGTCGGCCGCACCAGCCGGGACGGCGAACCGACATGCACTGACAAAATTCTAGCCCGGCCGCGGCGCGCCGGGTGCTTGCGACCAGGCGAATCGCGCCGAGGACCGGACACAGTTCGAGCCGCCCGTGCCACAGCCCGGTTCATCTCAGGTCGCAAGGTCGCCTCGCCGGCTCCGTAGCCGGCCACGTGTCACTCCTCCGGCGCACGTTCGCTATGAGCGGCTACTGCCCGTCGTCATGGTCGGGACGGCTTCGAGGAGCTGCTTGGTGTACGGGTGCGTGGAACGCTCGATGACGTCCTCCGTCGTACCGTGCTCGACGAGCCGGCCGGACTTCATGACCGCGATCGAGTCGGCCATGTAGCGGACCACGGCGAGGTTGTGGGAGATGAACAGGATCCCGACGCCGGTCCGGGTCTGGATCTCCTTGAGCAGGTTGAGCACGGCACCCTGGACCGAGACGTCGAGCGCCGACGTGATCTCGTCGGCGATCAGGACCTCGGGCTCGGCGGCAAGGGCGCGCGCGATGGCGACGCGCTGCCGCTGCCCGCCGGAGAGCTGCCGGGGTCGTTTGTGAACGTCGCCGGGATCGAGCCGGACCATCTCGAGCAGGTCGGTGACCCTGGCCGGCCGATCCCGCCGCCCGCTCGCCCGGGGCAGGCCCTCGGCGATCGACGCGCCGACGCTCATCCGCGGGTTGAGGGACGCGTACGGGTCCTGGAACACGTACTGCAACGGCGGGCGGCCGCGCGGGTCGAGCGCCGCCCCCTTCCAGAGGATCGTGCCCGAGGCGAGCGGCGCGAGGCCGACCGCCGCCCGGGCGAGGGTCGACTTGCCGGACCCCGACTCACCGACGAGCCCGACGATCGAGCCGGCCGCCACGGTCAGGCTGACCCCGTCGACGGCCGTCACGGCGCCCTGACCGTGGCCGTACCGGATGACGATGTCGCGGAGCTCGAGCATGTCACGCCTCGCTTTCCAGGACCGGCAGCAGCGGATGCCAGCAGGCGACGGCGCCGCCACCGCCCGAGTCGGCCAGTTCGGGACGCTCCTGCCGGCACCGGTCGTCCGCCCGGCCGCACCGAGGCGCGAACGCACATCCCGGCGGCAGGTCAGAGGCGTGCGGCGGGCGGCCGGGAATGTTCGCGAGCGGCCGCGACCGGTCCGTCGACATGTCCGGGATGCTCGCGATCAACGCGCGGGTGTACGGATGCGCGGCCTCGGCGAGCCCGCTGACCGGCAGCTCCTCGACCACCCGGCCGGCGTACATGACCAGGACCCGGGACGCGTTCTCAGCCACCACCGCGATGTCGTGGCTGATCAGCAGGACGGCGGCGTCGGTCTCCCGGGAGATGCGCCGCAGCAGGCCGAGCACCTCCTTCTGGACGGTCACGTCGAGCGCGGTGGTCGGCTCGTCCGCGACGATCAGCGCCGGCTGGGCCATGAGGCCCATCGCGATCGACGCGCGCTGGCGCATGCCGCCGGAGAACGCCATCGGGTACTGCTTCGCCCGCGCCTCCGGGTCGGTGATCAGCACCGCGCTGAGGCGATCGACGGCTCGCCGCCACGCGTCCCGGCGGCCGAGGCGTTCGTGGGTCTCCGCGACCTCGGCGAGCTGGCGGCCGACCTTGAGGGTCGGGTTCAGCGACGACATCGGGTCCTGGAACACCATCGCGAGCGAGGTTCCGAGCAGCCGCTCGCGGTCGCGGGGGCGCATCCGGCGCAGCTCGTTGCCCTTGATCCGATGCACGTCGGCCTCGGCGACATTCGGGTACGAGGTGAGCTGCGCGGCCGCCATGGCGGTGAGGCTCTTGCCCGATCCCGACTCGCCGACCAGCCCGACGATCTCGCCGCGGCGCAGGCGCATGCTGACGTCGACGACCGGGGCGAACGGCGCGGTCTCGCCGGGCACGGTGACGGTCAGGCGCTCGAGCTGGAGCACCTCGTCGCCCGGTGGCGGCGTCTCGGCCGGGGCCGGCTCCCGGCGCGGGAACCTGAGGGACGGCAGCCGGAGGTGACCGTGCTGGCTGCCGCCGAGGACCTGGGTCAGCAGCTCGCCGGCGAGGACGAACGCGAGACCCGCGACGACGATCATGATCGACGGCGCGAGCGCGGCCGCCGGGTTGGTGTAGATGGCCGGCAGCCCGTCGGCGAGCATGCGTCCCCAGTCGTACTGCGGTGGTTGCACGCCGAAGCCGATGTAGGACAGCGCCGAGATGCTGAGCAGCGCCGCACCGACCTGGCTGGTCGCGTTGACGACGAGGGGCTCGGAGATGTTCGGCACGACGTGGCGGGTCAGGATCCGCCACCGCGGGACCCGCAGCAGTCGCGCGGCGGAGACGTAGTCGGCGTTCGCGACGCCGCTCGCGGTGGTGTGGGTCAGCCGCGCGAACGACGGCGCGAAGGCGATCGCCATCGACAGCACCGCGCCGCGCGCCCCCACTCCGAAGATCATGGCGAGGAACAGGGCGAGCAGCAGCCCGGGGAAGGCGACCATCAGGTTCAGGCCGGCGACCACCGCTCGGCCGGCGCGCCGGCCGAGCACGACGGGGACGGTGCCGATGATCAGGCCGCAGGCCACGCCGATGCCGACGACGAGCACGGCGAGCACGAGGGACAGCCGGGTGGCCACCAGCGTCCGCGCGAGGACGTCGCGGCCGAGGGCGTCGGTGCCGAACGGGTGCGCCGCCGACGGTCCCGCCTGCAGCGCGCCGCCCGCGATCTGCGTGGCCCGGTCGCCGAACAGCGACGGCGCCACGACGGCGGTCGCGATCAGGAGCAGCAGCAGGACGACCGTGACCACGCCGAGCGGTGAGGACAGGTGATGGCGGGCACGCGACCGGGACACGTCAGCTCTCCTTGATCGTCGAGCGCGGGTCGATGACGGCGATCACGATGTCGACCGCGAGGTTGATCAGCAGGATGCCGGCGCCGAAGAAGAGCGCGACCGCCTGGACGACCGGGTAGTCCTTGGCGAGCACCGAGTGCACGAGCTCGGCGCCGACGCCGGGCCAGGCGAACACGTTCTCCACAAGTACCGTGCCGGCCACCATCGACGCGAGGATCATGCCGGAGACGGTCAGGGTCGGGGTCAGCGTGTTCGGCAGCGCGTGGCGCAGGTAGATCAGCCGGGCCGGGAGGCGCTTCGCGCGCGCCGCCCGGATGTAGTCCTCGCCGAGCACCCGCTGGGTCTCGGCCCGCACGATCCGTGCCAGGTAGGCGGCCGGCCCCACGACGAGGGCGGTCACCGGCAGCACGAAGGACTCGGGACCGGACAGGCCCGCGACCGGCAGTGCCTTGAGGGAGACGGCGAAGACGAACACGAGTCCGACCGCCACCAGATAGTCCGGCACGGAGAGCGCGAGCCCGGTCACGCCGCCGAAGCCGAAATGCAGGCCGCGGCCCCGGCCGTCCCGGGTGGCGATACCGAGGAGCAGGCCCACCGGTATCGCCACCGCGAGGCAGACCACGAACGCGGTCAGGCCGAGCTGGAGGGTCGCGGGCACCAACTGCGCCATCCTCTCCAGCACCGGCGTCTGGGTGTCCAGGGAAGTGCCGAGGTCGAGGTGGAGGAGGTTCCAGAGGTAGTCCAGGTACTGCCGCCACAGCGGCTCGTCGAGCCCGAGACGCTCCCGGGTGGCCGCGACGGTCTCCGGCGGCGCCATGAGGCCCAGGGCTGCGCGGACCGGGTCGCCCGGCAGCGCGTGGACCATGGCGAACGACGCGGTGACGACGACCGCCAGCGAGACCACGAACCTCCCCAGCCTGCGGATCAGGAAGACCAGCCACGGGTGTCTGGTGCGCAACGACGACCTCACAGAACCTCCCATCCTCCCCGCCGGGCCTAGCGCAGAACCCGCAGCGAGGTGGGCTCCAGCACGCGGGCGACGACGTCGAACTTCGCCCCGTTGCCCCAGTAGAGGTAGGGCGTGACGGCGATCGGCGTGATGTCCGCGTTCTTGATCAGGGCGCCCTCGCCCGCGTTCCAGTCGGCGCAGCCGCCGGTGCCGGACTTCGCCTGCGCCGCCTTGATCGAGCTGTCGTAGACGTCGTTGTGCATCGAGCCGTAGTTGACGCCGCCCTGCGCGGGGGTCGCGCCGGAGAAGAACGGCACGAGCGTGGCCGGGTTGGACACGCCGAGGCTGATGAGGGTCGCGGTCCACGGGCCCTTACCGCCGAAGACGACCTCGGACCGCGCGTTGAACGACTGGCCCTTGAGGTCCACCTTGACGCCCAGCGCCGTCCACTTCTGGCCGATGTACTCGGCCGTCGCGGCGGTCGTGGTGTCCTCGTTGTCGTAGACGAACGCGACCTCGAGCGGCTTGCCGTCCTTGGCCCGGGTGCCTCCGCCGGCGGCCGTCCAGCCGGCCTGGTCGAGCAGCGCGGCCGCGGCGGACGCGTCGTACGCCGGCTTGTTCGGAGCGACGGTGTCACCGCTGCAGATCTTCGGGTCGGTCAGCAGGCCGTTGGCCTGCTGGCCGAGGCCGCCGGTGGAGACCTGGGCGAGTTCCTTCATGTCGAGGGCGCCGACGAGCGCGCGCCGGACGTTGACGTCGGCGGTCGGCAGGCCGGCGGCCTGGTTGAAGGTGAGCTCGTCGTCGATGATGCTGGCGCCGTCCGAGAACACCTTGGCGGCCTTGAGCCGCTGGGTGTCGGCACCGGACAGGTACGAGATGTTGACGCCCTTGCTCAGCAGGAGGTTGGCCGTCGTGGTCGCGCTCGTCACGACCTTGAAGGTCACCTTCGCCGGCAGACCCTTCTCGGCGGTCGAGGCGCCGTTCGGCCCCCACGCGTACCCGTCGCGGCGGGTGTACGTGTACTGGTTGCCGGCCTGCACGCCGGAGAGGACGAACGGACCGGAGCCGGCCGAGGCGGCCTTCAGGGTATCGCGGTTCTTGATGGCGCCCGAGCAGACCAACGGCAGCTCGGCCAGGTTCTGGAAGAAGAAGGGTGCGCCCGCGGTGAGCTTGACCGCGACGGTGCCGGCGGCCTTGTCGGCCGTTGCCGTGGCGTCGGCGGGGACGGCGGCGCCGCGCATGGGCGAGCCGTTGGCCTTGGTGGCCACGTAGTTGATGTTGTCGGCCACCGTCTGCGCGTCCATCGGCGAGCCGTCCGAGCAGGTGACGCCCTCGCGGACGGTCAGCGTGTAGGAGGTACCGTCGCCGGTCCACGACTTGACGACGCCGGGCGCCACCTCGCCGGAGTCCAGCAGCTTGACGGGCGTGTCGTAGGCGAAGACGGCCATCATCTTGTTGATGCCGTTGACCGAGCGCTGCGGGTCGAGCGCACCGGGGTCGCTGTCGATCGCGATGGTGAGCGAGCCGCCGTCGGCGTAGTCGTCGCCGGAGGAGCTGCCGGTGCTGCCCCCGTTGGAGCAGGCAGCCAGCGCGACCGTGGAACACAGTACGGAAACCGAGACGCGAAACGGGCGATTATGGACCATTGGCGTGTGACTTCCTCTGCGGCCGGCGGGACGAGCCAGCTCGGCGCCGGGTGATGTAACCCACGATTGAAGCCACGGCGCGGCGGTGATTCTTGTCCAGGCCCACAAAGGTGCCCGTGCTCGATCGTGGCCAGACCCAAGCCCCACGGTCGCCCCTCACTTTAACGTCGTTCGTCAGACCGTACGCGACCAGGTGAAACATTGGTCAATTGACGGAGGGGCCCGGGTTGGTGGACATCGAAAGCCTCGGCAAGCGGTACCAGGAGCTGCGCTACCGCACGGCGCCCACCTGGGCGCACCTGATCGGTGAGTACTCGGTGGCAGGGCACTTCGAGGACGTCAGCGCGACGGCCGAGGCGGCCCAGCTCGGCGAGCTACGCGAGGTGGCGCGGGCCGCTGCCGCGCTGGCCCGTACGCCGGACGGCACGCCCGCGTCGCTGGACGGCGCGGTCCTCGCCTGGCACGCCGCGACCAGCGCCGACGTGCTCGGACATCGGTTCGCCGAGCTCGACGTCGACCCGCTCTTCGGGCCGGTGGCGCAGTTCCCGGGCCGGATCGCCAAGCTGGCGCTGCCGTCCGCCGAGGTGGCCGGCGCCCTGCCGGAGAAGTACCACGGCTTCGCGCGCAATCTCCGCGACCGGCTGGAGCGTCTCGCCGCCGGCCGCGCGGCCGGCCGTTCCCCGGTCGCCTTCGCGGTGGCCGACACCGTGGACGGGGCGCGCAGGTGGCTGCGCACCCCGCTCGACGACGACCCGCTGCTGGCCGTCGACCGCTCCGCACGCACGGATCGCCTGCGCGCGGCGGTCGGCGAGGTGGTGCGCCCCGCGCTGGCCGACTATGCCGACGCGCTGGCGCGGGAGGTCGCGCCGTCCGCGCGGCCCGACGAGCGGTGCGGGCTGTGCTGGCTCGACGACGGCGAGGGGGTGTACGCCACCCTGGTCCGCTCGCACACCACCACCGACCTGCACCCCGACCGCATCCACCAGCTCGGGCTCGCCCAGGTCGCGGCCCTGGAGGAGGAGTACGCCGCCCTCGGCCGGGAGGTCTTCGGCACCTCGGACGTGCCCGCCGTCATGGCCCGGATGCGCGACGACCCGGCCCTGCACTTCGACGACGCCGCCGGCCTCGTGCGCGCCGCGGAGGTCGCCGTGGCCCGGGCGAGCGACCGTGCCCGGGACTGGTTCGGGCGGCTGCCGCGCGCCGCGTGCGCGGTCGAGGCGGCGACGAGCGGCTCGCTCGGCCAGTACATGGTCGCGCCGAAGGACGGCTCGCGGGGCGGGACGTTCGTCGTCAACGTCTCCGATCCGCGGGCCTGGGCCCGGTACGAGGTCGAGGCCCTCGCCTTCCACGAGGGCGTGCCCGGGCACCACCTGCAGATGGGCCTCGCCGCCGAGCTCACCGAGCTGCCGGAGTTCCGCCGCACCACCACGGTCACCGGCTTCCTCGAGGGCTGGGGGCTGTACGCCGAACGGCTCGCCGACGAGATGGGCCTCTACAGCGGCCCGCTGGACCGGCTGGGCATGCTGTCGTTCGACTCGCTGCGGGCCTGCCGCCTGGTCATCGACACCGGCCTGCACGCCAAGGGCTGGAGCCGGCAGCGGGCCAAGCGTTTCCTCGCCGAGCACTCGCCGCTGAGCCCGGGGCACGTGGACGCGGAGGTCGACCGGTACATCGTGACGCCGGGCCAGGCCCTGGCCTACCTGGTCGGCCGGCTCGAGATCGTGCGGATCCGGCGGGAGGCGGCGCACCGGCAGGGTGCCGGCTTCGACCTGGTCCGCTTCCACGACGTGGTGCTCGGCGCCGGGCAGCTGCCATTGCCCTTGCTGGAGGCGCACGTCGCCGCGGCGCTACCAGGCGTCGTCGGGTAGCGCGCCGGGCGGGCGGCGGCGGTGCCAGTCGCTGACCGCCTGCACGGCTTCGCCCACGACGAGCAGGGCCCGGTCGGCGCCCCGCCGGCCGACCAGCTGTGCGCCGACCGGCAGCCCGACCGGCGAGGGCGACACCGGCAGGCCGAGGACGGGCAGGCCGGTGAGCGACCAGCAGCCGGTGAGCTGGTTGATCCGGCGGCTGACGAGGGTGAGGTCGCCGTCCCCGGCGACGGGCGCGACGAAGGGCGTGGCCGGCACGGCGATGACGTCGGCCTCGGCGAGCACCTCGCTGACCCGGGCCCGCCAGGCGAAGGCCACCGCGAGCGCGTTCTCGATCTCCTCGGTGGTGACCCGGCGGCCCGCGTCGATGCGCCCCTTGATCCCGGCGGAGACGCGGGCGTCGTGCCAGTACGGCCAGAGGTGGCGGATCGCCTCGGAGTTCTGCAGCGCGGCCATCGCCTGGTGCACCCGATCGACGTCGCGCAGGGCCACCCGCCGGACCTTCGCGCCGTGCGCGCCCAGCAGGTCGAGCAGGTCGCGGAAGCCGTCGGCGACCGCGGGCTGCAGGTCGTCGAGGAAGTACTGCTCGGGCACGGCCACGGTCAGGCTGGACAGCTCACACGGCGGAAGCGGCCGCGACCCCGTGCCGGCCATGACCTCCAGGGCGACACGGGCCTCGGCGGCGCTGCGCGCGAGCGGCCCGACGACGTCCATGCTGGGACTCAGCGGCGTGACGCCCAGCGTCGGCACCAGCCCGTGGCTCGGGCGCAGCGTGGTCACTCCGCAGAACGCGGCCGGGTTGCGCAGCGAGCCGCCGGTGTCCGTGCCGATCGCGAGCCGGACCAGGCCCGCGGCGACCGCGACGGCCGACCCGCCGCTCGAGCCGCCGGGGATCCGGTCCGGGTCCCACGGGTTGCGGCAGGCGCCCCACGTGTCGTTCTGCGTGGTCGCGCCGAAGCTGATCTCCTCGAGATTCGCCTTGGCGACGATCCGCGCGCCGGCGGCCCGCAGCCGGCGCACCACCTCCGCGTCGGTCACCGCCACGGGCGGATGCGGTCCGCGAAGCCCGTCGGTGCGCACCGTCCCGGCGACGTCCATGTTGTCCTTGACCGCGACGGTCCAGCCCGCCAGCGGGCCGTTCTGCTCGGCCGCGATGCCGTCCTCGACCAGCTGAGTGAAGGCGTTCAGCCGGGCAGCGAGCGCCCCCACTGCGGCGGGAGCACCGCTCACCGCTGACCGCCGAAGGCGCCGTCGCGCGCAAGGTCGGCCAGTTCCGCGGCGCTCATGCCGAGCTCCTCCCGGAGGATCTGGTCCTGGTGCTCGCCGAGGCCCGGCGCGCGCTCCGGCGCCGGGTTCTCCCACCAGGCGCGCCCCGCCGTGCGCACGTGGCGCACCGTACCGAAGCTGGGGTGCTCGGTGTCGACGACCAGGCCACGCTCCGCGGCCTGCGGCTCCTCGAAGGCCTCGCGCAGCCCGTTGACGGGGCCGCACGGCACGCCCGCCGCCGACAGCAGGCCGACCCAGTGGTCGGTGCCGTGCCGGGACAGGGCTGAGTCCAGCACCGCGTCCAGCTCGGCCTGGTGCGCCTGGCGGCCGGCGAGCGTCGCGAACCGGGGATCGGCGGCGACCTCACGGATGCCCAGCACCTCGGTCAGGCGCGCGAAGAACACCGGCTTGACGCAGGCGAGCATCAACCAGCCGTCCGCGGTCGGGTAGGCGCCGAACGGCACCACCGAGGGGTGCGCCGAGCGGGCCTTGCGGCGGGTCTCGTGCCCCCGGGTGAGGAACCAGGTCGCCGGGTAGGAGAGCATCGCCATCGCCGTGTCGAAGAGGCTGACGTCGCACTCTCCGCCGACGCCGTCGCGCCGGGCGACGTGGACCCCGGCCAGCAGCGACATCGCCGCGACGACTCCGCCGCAGTAGTCGACCAGCGAAAGGCCGCTCTTGGTCGGCGGTCCGGCGGGGTCGCCGGTCAGGTCCATCCACGCGGCGCGACCCTGGACGACGTAGTCGTACGCCGGCTCCGCCCGCCGTGGCCCGGTCATCCCGTAACCGGACAGCGAGCAGACCACCAGCCGCGGATTGAGGTGGCTCAGGTCGGCGTACCGGAGGCCGAGCTTCTCCGGCACGTCCCCGCGCAGGTTGTACATGAGCGCGTCGGCGCCCTCCAGGAGGCGGTGCAGCACCGCCATCCCGGCCGGAACCGAGAGGTCGAGGCAGATGCTGCGCTTGTTGCGGTTGAAGCTCTGGAAGAAGAGGCTGTCGTCGTCCTCGGCGAACGGCGGGACGTGCCGCCCGATGTCGCCGCCCGTGCGCGCGTCCTCGATCTTGATCACGTCGGCGCCGAGCTCGGCGAGGTGCAGCGATCCGAACGGGCCGGCGCCGTACTGCTCGACGGCGATGATCCTGATGTCACTGAGTCCGGTCACGGCTGCTCCTGTGCTCGATGACCGCCTGGGTGCGTGCCATCTCGTTCCTGGTCACCATCACTGCCTCGTCGACGCCCATGCCGGGCCGGGCCAGCAGCACGTCCGCGCCCGCGCCCATCGCGACGTGGGTGGCGACGCGGGCCGACAGGTCGGTCTCGGTGCACGACCCCCCGAGGTACGCCGCGACGCCCGCGGCCCTGCAGGCGAGGACGGACCGCACGGCGTCGTCGAGGCTGCCGACGTCGGGCAACTTGATCTGGATCATGTCGGCCGCCCCGGCGTCGAGGAAGGCCAGCACGTCCTCGTGGGTGTTGCACCACTCGTCGGCGACGATCTGGACGCCGGTTTCGTGTTTGCGCAGGCGCAGGAGGACGTCGATCTGGGCCTCCCGCGATGCCGCGCGCACCGGCTGCTCGACGCGCAGCGGGAACGGCGCGCACTGCTCGGCCAGCCGGGCGAGGAAGTCGGCCACGTCGGTCGTGGAAGGGAAGACGTCGCCGAGCGTGCCGTAGCAGTCGATGTGGATCACCGGTTGGTAGTCGTCGTCCGCGCGCCGCGCCAGCACTCGGTCGCGTACCCAGCCGGCATAGTCCAGCAGCAGGTGGCCGCCGGGACCGACGAGCAGATCGGCGTTGTTGATCAGCCCGTGCGGCAGGCTCTCGACCCGGCGTAGCACCATCCGGTCGACCGCGCCCCGCCGGTCCTCGCCGGACTGGGCGAGCAGCGGGACCGGACCGATCGGATCGGCGCCGCCGTACTCGGCCGCGACCACCTCGGCCATCGTGCGCCGGGTGGCGTGCGCGGCCGCGTCGAGCAGGGCCTGGCTGACCCCGTACGCGACCGCGCGCGGCAGCCCGAGCGGCGCGATCAGGGCGGAGGTCGCCCGGAACGAGTCCACGGTCGCGTCGAGCAGGACGTCGCGCAGCACCGGCAGCCAGCGGTCGCGGGCCGCCTCCGCCAGCAGGACGGGCTCGCGCCCGGAGCCGCCGGCGTACTGCACCGACACCCCGGCCCCGGCGGCCACGCGGTCGTCGTCGAGGAAGAGCAGAACCTGCAGCGACTCGCTGGGCTGGCGGATCGCGCGGTAGCCCGGCGTGAGCGGCGGGCCGTCGTAGAAGTAGCCGTCGCGTACCGCCCCGGCCTTGATCGCCGCCTGGTCGTCGTTGCTGTAGGTGCCGATGCCGGGCACCGCCAGGATCCCTGAGACGCGCATCAGCCGGCGTACCTCGTCACCCAGTCCACGACCCGGGCGTTGTAGTCGCGCCGGAATCGGGGCGGGCTGTTGAACAGCATGTTGTGCGACGCACCCGGGTAGATCACGATCTCGGTCTCCACGCCCAGCTCGCGCAGGGCCGTGTGCCACTGCCTGGCCTGGTCGAGCGGGCAGCGGACGTCCGCACCGCCGTGCAGCAGCAGCGTGGGGGTGCGCACATCGGTCACGCGGGTGATCGGCGACATCGCCGCGTAGTTCTCGGCGTCGGCCCAGAACGCGCCGCCCCACTCGCTCGTCGACAGGGCGCGCCGGTTGTCGGTCGTGCCGGCGGCGCTGCGCAGATCGCTGATGACGCCCCCGCCGACGGCCGCGGCGAACCGGTCGCTGCGGCTGGTGAGGTAGCAGGTCATGTAGCCGCCGTAGCTGTAGCCGGTCACCGCGATGCGGTCGTTGTCGACGAGCCCGTCGGCGACGAGCTCGTCGAGGGGCTCGAGGAAGTCCGCGGCGTCCGAGGTACCCCATCGGCCACTCACGGCGCGGGCGAACTCCTCGCCGTAGCCGTCGCTGCCCCGCGGGTTGAGCAGCAGCACGATCCAGCCGCGCGCGACGAGCTCGTGGTGGTACAGGTGCACGGCCTCGGCGGCGCCGTTCCAGGCGTTGTGCGGGCCGCCGTGGATGTCCAGCAGCAGCGGCTGCGGGCCGGTGGCGTCCGGGTCGCGCATGAGCCATCCGGTGACGGCCGTCCCGTCGGAGATGGTGAACGTGCGCTCGGCGCGCGGGGCGAGACGGCGGTCGCCGAGCCCCTCGCGATGGTTGGTCAGCCGGGTCGGCCTGCCGGTCGTAAGGTCCAGGACGTAGATCTCGCCGAGCGTGTCCGGCCCGCTGCCGAGGAACGCAAGCAGCGTGCCGGCCACGCTCAGGCTCGAGACGTTCTGGCCGGGCTCCGCGAGCAGCGCGGTGGGGGTGCCGCCGGTCTCGGGCATGGTGTACGGCACGACGTAGCCGCCCTCGCGCACGCAGAACACGACCGTCCCGAGCTGCGCCACCACGCGCGGCGTCGAGCCGGGATAACCGGGCGCGCCGTACATGACCTGCCGGTCCATCCGCTCGGTGAGGTTGCGGGCCGTGCCGTCCGACGGGTCGACGAGGAGCAGGCCGGTGAAGCGCGCGGGACTCTCGGGGTGGCCGCAGACCAGCAGCCGGGTGCCGTCGGCGGTCCAGGCGAGCGGCCCGGCGCTGCCGGATTCGGGGCCCGCCGGGCGCGGGACCCGTCCGGGGTCGGCGAGGTCGATGACGTACGCGGCGGACCGCCGGGTGAGGTCGGCGTCCGCGGCCATGGCGGCGGAGAAGGCGATCCGGGCGCCGTCCCCCGACCAGGCCGCCCCGGATGCGCTCCACGCGCCGGTGGTGACCTGCTCGCATGCGCCCGTGCCGGCGTCGACGACGTGGATGTGCTGCCGCGGGGCGCTCAGCACGCCGGCGCCGTCGGCGTAGTAGTCGAGGCGACGGCTCACGACCGGGGCGCCCCACGCCCACGCGCCCTCGGACTCCGCGGGGTCGGCCGGCGCGGTGAACAGCAGCCGCGATCCGTCCGGGCTGAACGCCGGGGCGCCCGCTCCGCCGGGCCGGCGGGTGAGCTGCCGCGCCTCGGACGTCCCGACGTCGAGCAGCCAGATCTGGGGCCGGCCGTCGGTGGTGCGCAGGAAGGCGAGCAGCCGGCCGTCCGGCGACCAGGCGGGGGCGGAGTCGTCCACGCCGTCGGTCAGGCGGCGCGGGTTCCCGCCGCCGGTGGGCACCAGCCACAGGGTCTGCTCGACGCGGTCCGCGTCGAGGTCGTCGGTCTGCACGACGTAGGCGACGGCGCTGCCGTCCGGGCTGATCGCCGGTTGCCTGGGTACGTCGATCCGCCGGATGTCCTCGACAGTCAGATAGCGATTCACACCGGTCCTCTCGTCGGTTGCCTCGATGCCGGACGCCGCTGATCGTGGGGCTCGCGGCGGTGCCGGACACCGCTGATCGTGGGGCCTGCCGCGGTGCCGGACACCGCTGATCGTCACAAGTTCGGGGGCGGCGGCGCTGGTGTCGCGGCACGAAATCGCGGGCACCGGGTAGCGCCGCGCGACGAGGCTGCCGGTCAGGAGCGCATGAAGAGCCGGAACTGCAGCATCAGCGACAGCCGCTCGTCGCGGTCGTCCAGGTTCATCCCGGAGACCTCTGCGACCCGCTTCAGGCGGTAGCGGAACGTGTTGGGGTGGACGTGCAGCGACGCCGAGGCGGCGATGTTGTCGCCGAAGTGGTCCAGCCACGCGCGCAGTGTCGGCACCAGGTACCCGTGGCGCTCGTCCTGCTCGACGAGGCGGGCGAGCGGACCGCTGAGGCCCATCCCCCGCGCCGACACCAGGTCGGCCATCTCCATCATGAGCAGCTCGTAGGCGTGCTCGACCGTCGAGCAGACGCGGTCGCCCTGCTGCGCGCCGCGGGCCAGCCGCAGCGCGCGGTCGGCCTCCTCCCGAGCCCGCGGGAGGGCGTAGGCGTCGGGCGCGACGGCGCTGACCCCGACCACCGCGGCGGAGCGCCGCCCGACCCGGGCGAGGAAGTCCTTCGCCATGCGCTGGCCGCGGTCCGAGTTCGGGTCGGCGGCCGGGGGCAGCGGAACGATCCCGTACACGATGTCGCCGACCAGTGCGGCGGAGGCGCCCGGCTGGCTGGTGCCGAGGTGCATGTCGAACGCGTCGCCGATGCGCAGCAACTCGGCCGCGCGGTCGCCGCGCAGGCGTGCGGGCTCGTCCTCGCCGTCCGGCAGCGCGACCGCGAGCACCAGCATCGGGCGGCGGGGCAGGCCCAGCCGGGCCGCGACCTCCTCCGCCTCCGGGCCGCCGGCCAGGACCTGGGCGGTGAGGTCCGAACGCATCCGGCGCTCCACGTTGGCGTTCGCGCGGTGGCTCAGCAGGTGCACGGCGATCGTGCCCTGCAGCTCGCGGAAGGCCTGCATCCGCTCGTCCGAGAGCGGAGCGGGGACCGCGGCCCACACCGAGCCCAGGATCTCGTCGCCGGCCCGGATGCCCAGCACGACGCGGGGCATCGTGAAACCGCCGTACCCGCTCACGGGCGGATCGACGAAAAGCGGCTCCTGGGTGCGGTACAGCTGACGGAAGATGCCGCGCTCGGTGAGATCCTGCGTGGCCCAGGGTGTGACCTGCCGGTTGAGGATCGCGCCGATGCGCGACGGGTCCGCCTCCTCCTGCCGGATCGAGAAGGCGAGCACCCGGGAGTCCCGGTCCTCGACCGTGACCGGCGCGTCGAGGATCTCGGCGATGGCGTTCGCCAGCGCGAACAGGTCGCCGGTCGGGACGCCGCCGAGCGGTGCCGCGAGCGCGGGCCCGGACGCGCCGCTCACCAGCGGCGCGAGGGTCGCGGCGAGCTGGATCCAGGAGTTCTCGTTGCCGAGTGCGAGCACCGGCGCGCCGGTGCGCGGGCCGGCCAGCGAGGCGACGGCGCTCTCGTGGACGATGAGCGCGCCGCCCTGTCGGGCCACCCGCTCGCGGAGCGCGGTGAGCTGCTCACCGGCCTGGACGCCGACGGCGAGCACCAGGGGGCGCCGCGACCAGGCGACCTGGTCGGCCGGGTCGAAGATCACCAGGCCGTCGACGATCCGGTCGAGGTCCTGGCCGTCGAACGCCGGGCGGAGCAGGGTGTGGCCCGCGTCCTCCAGGATGCGGGCCAGCGTGGTCGACGGTCCGTCCACCACGACGGACGCTTCCGGCTGTTCCGGGCGGCCCACGGCCATGATTCTAACCACGGTTGATCACCCGATCTTGTGCGACAACACTATCGGACGGCCCCATCTGGTGCGGTGGCACCACCTACAGGGGTAGCCACTCGGTGTGGACCGTTGCCGCGGCGAGGGCCTCGGGGTCGGGGGTGACGCCCAGACCCGGACCCTGCGGGACCGGCATGTAGCCGTCGCTGAGTTCGAGGGGCGGGGTGATGTCCCGGTGGTAGAAGCGCGACGAGGCGGAGACGTCGCCCGGCAGCCGCATGCCGGGCAGGGCCGCCAGGGCGGCGTTCGCGGCGCGGCCCAGGCCGGTCTCGACCATGCCGCCGCACCAGACGGGGACGTCGTGGGCCTGGCAGACGTCGTGCACGCGCCGGGCCTCGAGGTAGCCGCCCACCCGGCCGGCCTTGATGTTGACGATGCGGCAGGCGCCCAGTCTGATCGCGTCGGCCGCGGCCCGGGCGGAGGTGATCGACTCGTCCAGGCAGATGGGGGTTCGCAGGTGGCGGGCCAGCTCGGCGTGGCCCAGCACGTTGTCCTCGGCCATCGGCTGCTCGATGAGCAGCAGGTCGAAATCGTCCAGTTTCCGCAGCTGGTCGACGTCGGCGAGCGTGTACGCGGCGTTCGCGTCGACCTGCAGCGCGATGTCGCCGAACGCTTCCCGGATCGCGCGCACCGCCGCGACGTCCCAGCCTGGCTCGATCTTGAGTTTGATCCGCCGGTACCCGTCGGCCAGGTAGGCGCCGACCGCGCTGACCAGCTCGTCGAGGGTGTCCATGATGCCGACCGAGACACCCGCCGGCACCGACGTGTGGACGGCGCCGAGCGCGCGGCTCAACGGCATCCCCAGGCTCCGCAGCTCGGCGTCCCAGACCGCCATCTCGAGCGCCGCCTTGCTCATCCGGTGCCCGCGGAAGCGGTCCAGCGCGGCGCCGACGAGGTTGACGTCGACGGCGGGCAGGTCGCGCAGCGCCGGCACGAGGAAGTCGCGCAGGGTGATCATCGCGGCGTCGACGTACTCCGAGGCGTACAGCGGGTGCTGCGCGGCGACACACTCGCCCCAGCCCTCGGCGCCGGCGGTGACGGCGCGCAGGATCAGCACGTCCTTGGTCGTCTGGGTGCCGAAGGAGGTGCGGAACGGCGACACCAGGGGCAGCCGAAGCCGCCGCATCTCGATGCCTTCCAGCGCGGACGCCTTACCCATCGGGGTCACCTCAGTCCTCGGTCCGGGTCAGGGGGATATTGGCGTAGGCCGGTCCGGCGTCGCCGGCCGTCAGCACCTCGCCGGTCGCGGACAGGTAGCGGCCCGGGGCGACGGCGGTGAGCTGCAGGGTGATCGGGTCGTCGAGGGAGCCCCGGCGGGGCAGGTCGATCACGGCGCGGTCCCCGTCCTGCCGCAGGCGGTACGGCGCCATCGGCACCTCGCCGACACGGGACTCGTAGTCACCGGCCAGACCGGGTTCGAGCCTCGACGGACCGAGCTCGGGCACGACGGTCCGGTACCGGACATCGCCGGTGGCGGCGTCGAGCAGGTAGCGGACGTGTCCGGCCGCGTCGCGCAGGAACACCGACCCGCGCTCGACGCCGTGAAGCTCGCCGTCGCGGGCGACGATGTCCCGCACGTCGCCAAGGCGCCCGACGTACCGGCCGGCGGCGTCCTGCGGGTGCGGCCAAGCCGCCACCGGGGCCGGGGCGGCCTGCGAGCCGTGGCCGTCCGCGAGCCGCCGGACGATGTCGGCCGCCAGCTCGTTCTGCAGGTCGTGGTCGACGGAGTTGGTGAGCACCGCGCCGCCGATGCCGAGCTCCGGCAGCCAGAACACCTGGCAGAGGAAGCCGAAGCCGGACCCGCCGTGGTGCAGCACCCGGACCCCGGGCGCCCAGCGGTCGACGTAGAGCCCCAGCCCGTACCCCTGGATCTGTTCCTCGGTCAGCCTCGGGAACTCCACGTGTTGGCGGGCCAGCTCGGGACGCAGGACGCCGTCGCCCTCGCGCAACTGGAATCGCAGGTAGCGCAGCACATCCGCCACGCTGGTGTAGAGACCGCCCGACGGCACCATCGGCACCCGCCGCGGCACGTCGCGGCCCGCGCGGGCGAACGTGCGGGAGTGCCCGATCGCCCTGTCCTCGTCGCCGTCGAAGGTGCCGAAGTCGAACGTCGACCGGGTCAGACCGAGCGGCTCGAACAGCCGCCCGCGCATGAACTCGGCGAACGTCTCCCCGGCGGCGGTGGCGACCACCTGGCCGGCGAGGTCGATCCCGAGGTTGGAGTACTCGTGGTGGTGGCCGACGGGGAACCGCAGCCAGGTCTCGGGGATGCTGGCGAGGTGCTCCTCGAACGTGGCGTCGCCGACCTCGTAGTTGGACCCGACCGGCGCCTCGTGGGTGAAGCCCGCGGTGTGGGTAAGCAGGTGGCGCAGGGTGATCCGGCGCTCGGGCCGCTCCTCGAAGTCGCTGTGCACGGTGAAGGCCGGCAGGTGGCGCAGGATCGGCTCGTCGAGGTCGACCAGGCCCTCCTGCACGGCCAGCAGCACGCCGGTCGCGGTGACCAGCTTCGACGTCGACTGGACGCTGAACATGGTGTGCACGCCGATGCCGCTGCCGAATCCCTCGGCCCACAGGATGCCGTCGGCATCGCACAACCCGACGGCGACCCCCGGAATCCCACGCGACCTCGCCTCGCGGGGAACGGCTTCGCAGAGGTACGCGATCAGCTCATCGACCTGCGACATGAACAGCCCCTTCCTTGGTACGACCCCGCGCCGTCGACGACAGGAGCGCCTCGTATCCGGCCGGATCGGTGACCCCCTCGGTGTCGAAGAGGACGAGCGTGGAACTGGGCCGCAGCAGCGAGCCCGCCCGCGAGTCGAGCCGCAGCCGCCGCAGACCGGCCAGGCCGGCCGCGCCGCTCTCGCTGGTCGCGACGCCGATCTCGGCGAGGTCCCGGACGGCCACGGCCACCTCGAGGTCGGAGAGCCGGGTGGCGGCGCGGACGCCCCGCTGCAGGACCGGCCAGGCCACCGGCGAGACCTCGCCGCAGTTGAGCCCCGCCATCGTCGACTCGTGCGGTCCCGGCACCGTCACCCGTTCCCGGGCCGCCAGGGACTGCCACAGGCAGTCGGCCGCCGCCGGCTCGGCTGTGACGACGCTGCACGACCCGCTCGCAAGGCTGCGGACCGCGGCCGAGGCGAACGCGCCCACGCCCACCGGGACGAGCGCCAGGTCGATCGACGCGTCAGCGCCGAGTGCCGCGGCGAGCTGCCGCCGGGTCTCGGCGAAGATCGTCGAGTAGCCGGCGACCACGGCCTCGGGGATCCGGGTGTACCCGGGCCAGGACGTGTCCGAGACGAGCAGCTCGCGCCGGCCGTCGGGCCGGTCCCGCTGCGCGCTCTGGGCCGATCGGCGAACGGCGTCGTCGTACGATCCGGCAACCACCTCGACCTCGGCGCCCTCGCCGCGGATCGCCTCGACGCGCGCCTCGGCCATGTCCTCGGGCACGAAGATCCGGCTGCTCAGGCCCAGCCGGCGCGCCAGGGACGCGACGGCGCGGCCGTGGTTGCCGTCCGTGGCGGTCGACAGGACGATCGAGGCGCGCAGGGCGCCGGCCGCCTCGGCGAGCGCGTCGAACGCCGGGAAGGGCGCGCGGCCGACGTGGTCGGCGATCGCCACGCCGACGGCCCAGCTCGCGCCGATGACCTTGAACGACGGTAGGCCGAGGCGCTCGGCCTCGTGCTTGACGAACACGTGCCCGACGCCGACCTGCTCGGCGATCGCCGGCGCCGCCACCAGGGCGGACTCGGCGAATCCCGGGATCGATCGGTGAAAGTGCTCGATCACGTCCGGAGGCCGTTCGGCCCAGCCGTCGAGGGCCGACCACGCCGGGTTCCACAGGACGTCGCTCTCGAAGTGCGCCATCTCAGTCCCCAGTTCCCCTTTTCTCATCGATGGCCGCGCCGGCCAGAATCCGGCGCGCGCGCTCGACGACCGGGGCATCGACCATGACGCCCCCGACGGCGACCGCACCCTGCCCGGCCGCCGCGATCACCTCGCGCGCCCAGGACTCCTCCCGCGGCGACGGCGCGAAGGCGGCCCGGATCGCGCCGGCCTGAACCGGGTGGACCGCGAGCTTGCCCGCGTAGCCCTCGCGGCGCGCCCGCCCGGCGTCGGCGAAGGTTGCGTCGTAGTCCCGCAGCGCCATGCTCACCCCGTCCACCGGCGCGGGCCGCCCGGCCGCGCGGGACGCCAGCGCCAGCCGGCCGCGGACCTGCCGGACGACGTCGGACTCCTGCTCGCAGCCGAGATCGAGGGCGAGGTCGACAGTGCCCAGCATGAGCCGCTCCACCCCTTCGACGGCGAGCATCCCGGCGACTCGCTCGACGCCGGCGGCGGACTCCACGAGGGCCGCCACCGGCACCTGGAGCAGGTCGCGCACGCCTCGCAGGTCCGCTGCCGACTCGGCCTTGGGCACCACCACGCCCCGCAGGCCCGCGCGGCCCACCAGCGCGCGCAGGTCGTCCGCATGCCACGGTGATCCTGCCGGGTTCACCCGGACCCAGGCCGATCCGCCGGCGGCGAGCCAGCCCGCGACGTGGTCCCGGGCCGCCGGCTTGGCGTTCGGCGCCACGGCGTCCTCCAGATCGCAGATGACCTGGTCGGCGGCGCTCGCGGCCCTCGCGAAACGCTCCGGGCGGTCGCCCGGGACGAAAAGCCAGGCCGGGCCCGGCGCGATACTCATGCGATCAGCGCCGCGAAGGTCCAGTCGAGGACGGCTCCGCGGCCGGCCACCGACGCCTGGGTGTTGAGCACGGCGATCGCGGTGCCGTCCCGGTAGGGCGTGACGCCCCGCACCGTGACGCGGCTGCGCACCGTGTCGCCTTCGAAGACGGGCGCGACGTGGTCGCAGGCGAACCACTCGGTCACGGTCACCAGGCCCGGGACCATCCGGCAGGTCTGGCCGAGCGCGAGCCCGATCGTGTGGCCGCCGTAGACGAGCCGGCGGCCGCCGGCAGCCTCCGCATCGTGGTGCACCGCCGCGACGTTGACGGTGAGCCGCGCCAGCTCCGGCGCGCTCGAGACGACGTCGCCGGCCGCCAGCTCGAAGGTGTCGCCGGCCGCGAGCGGACCGCCGGACGAGGGCGCCAGCGGCTCGAGCGACCACGGCTCGAGCCAGTCGGGGGCCGCCGCCACGTCCGGCACGGACGGTGCGGCGAAGAGGCCGTGCACGTCGGGGCCCGCCTCCGGGGCCGGCCCGGTCCCGTCGCGGCAGGGCAGCAGCGCGCACCGGTCGAACGCGAGGATGACGCGTCCGGTCTGGTCCCGGGTCACGATGTGCAGCACCGCCTTGCCGCGCTCGGGCCGGTCGGGCCGGGACCGGACCCGGCGCAGCGCGACGACCTCGGTCGAGGTGGCGAGGGTGTCGCCGAGGTACGGCGTCGCCCGCGGCCGCAGCCCCCGGTAGAAGAGGTTCGCCACCACCTGGCGGGTCACGACGCTCGACTGGCCGACCGCCACGTCCCAGACCACGCCGGGATGCGCGAGGCCGGCACGCCCGGTGACCCGCTCGGCGAGCGTCTCGTCGAGGCAGAGCCGGAGCCGGTCACCGAGGATCGCCCGGTGCTGGGCCTGGAGCCCGGCATCCAGCGTGACGGCCGGCGCGGTGAAGGTGTCGCCGACGGCGAGGTCGTCGAACCAGGGACCGTCCACGATGCTCATGCTTCCTCCTGCGGTTCCGGCGTACCGGCGGTCAGGTACCGGGTGAGCAGGCGCACCCCGCGGCCGTTGGCGCCCGCGGCCCACCGGGCGTCGGCGGCCGGGCGCATCACCGTGAGCCCGAGGTCGAGGTGCGCCCACGGCACGCCGGACGCGAACGGCTCGAGGTACAGCGCCGCGGTGATGGCGCCGTACGGCTGGGGCGCGTCCGGGTCGAAGTTGCGGGTGTCCGCCACGTCGGAGGCGAGGGTGGCCCGGTAAGGCTCCCACATCGGCATCGCCCAGCCGGGCTCCCCGGCCGCGGCGCCGGCCGCCAGCACCCGCGCCAGCAGGGCGTCGTCGGTGCCGAAGCCGGCCCACATGTCGGGGCCGAGGCCGGTGACCGAGGTCAGCGTCGCCAGGTCGACGATCGCGGCCGGGCCGGCCTCCGCGGCGTACGCCATCGCGTCCGCGACCACGAGCCGTCCCTCGCAGTCGGCGTTGGTCACCTCGACGGTCCGGCCACCGCGATGACGCAGGACGTCCCCGATCCGGACCGCGTCCGGGCCCGGCATGTTCTCGGCGCACGGCAGGTAGGCCCGCACCGGCGCGTCGCAGCCCAGGCGGGCCAGCGCGACGAGGGCGCCGAGAACGGCGGCGGCGCCGGCCATGTCCGCCTTCATGGTGAGCATGCCCCGGTTGGACTTGAGCGACAGGCCGCCCGCGTCGAAGGTGATGCCCTTGCCGACGAGCGCGGTGTGCGGGCCGTCGCCTCCGCGCCGCAGCTCGATCAGGCACGGCGGATGCACGCTCCCGCGGCCCACGCCGGCGATGCCGCCGAATCGCTCGCGCGCCAGCGTGGCGGCGTCGTGTACGCGTACCTCGAACCCGAGCGCCTCGCCGAGCTCCTGGCACACGGTCGCCAGCCGCGCCGGGACGAGTTGGCCGGGCGGCGTGTTGATCAGGTCCCGGGCGAGGTTGGCGGCCGCGCCGAGCGCGATCCCTTCCCGCACGGCCTGCTCCGGTCCCCCGTGCCGATGCGGGCCGGGGTCAAGCCGGGCGAGCAGGTCGGCGACGGTCCAGTCGGGGCGGTACCGGTACGTACCGAGGGTCCAGCCCTCCGCCGCAGCGACCGCGCAGTGCGGGTCGGCGTCCCAGCACCCGATCGCGTCGAGCACCCCCGGCGCGGATCCGCAGCGCCGGGCCGCCGCCATCGCGGCCGCCCGCACGTGGTCGAACGCCAGACCCGGCCGGGGATCGCCGACGCTCACGCAGACGAGGTCGGGGCCGTCGAGGACGGGGACCCGGGCGACGTCGCCGGGCTCGGCCGGGCCGAGGCGAGCCCCGATCGCGCGCACGTCGACATCGACGCCGGCCTGCGCGAGGAAGCCGGCGACCGGGGCCGGCACCGCCCCACCGGTCCCGACCGGCACGACGACCACGTCCGTCACGCGTTCCGTCACCTGGTCCTCCTGAACACGCGGGCCGCCCGTCGCGACCCGTGCCGTTGAGCAGGCTAAACCGGCGCAGACGGCCGCCGTCGGTGTCGGACACCCAACCTCGGGGCCGCCTTTCATGTCGGGCCACAAGAGTCGCCACCACGCCGGATGAAACCTTGGCGGCGCCGTCCAACGCGCCGGAGGAAAACACCCCATGAACGCACCGTCCGCCGGCTCCCGCTCCCGGGTCGCCGACGTCGTCGCGGCGTCGGCCCGGATGATCCGCTGCGAGTCACCCTCCACCGACCTCGCCGCGGTCGCCCGCAGCGCCGAGCGCGTCGCGCGGGTCGGCGAGGAGATCCTGGGCCGCCCCGCCGAGCCGATCGTCACCGCCGGCCGCACCCACCTGCGCTGGCGGTGGGGAACGGAACCGCCCCACGTGCTCGTGCTGGGGCACCACGACACCGTCTGGCCCCTGGGCACGATCGACACGATCCCCTTCACGGCCGGCGACCGGATCCGCGGGCCCGGGTGCCTGGACATGAAGGTGGGCCTCGCCCTGGCCTTCCACGCCATCGCCTCGCTCGACGACCCGTGCGGTATCACGTTGCTGGTCACCGGCGACGAGGAGCTCGGCTCCCCGACCTCCCGCGGGCTGATCGAGGACGAGGCCAGGGGCTGCGCCGCGGTCCTGGTGCTGGAGGCCGGCGACGACTCCGGCGCCCTGAAGACCGAGCGCAAGGGCCGCGCCCACTACGAGCTGACCTTCGCCGGGCGCGCGGCCCACGCCGGCCTGGAACCGCACCTGGGCGCGAACGCGCTGGTCGGGCTGGCTGCCGCCGTCGGCGCCGTCGCCGCGCTGGCCGACGACGCGGCGGGGACCAGCGTGACGCCGACGATGGCTCGCGCCGGTACGGCCGTCAACACCGTGCCGGACCGGGCCACGCTGACGATCGACGTCCGCGCCCGGACCGCCGAGGAGCTGCGGCGGGTCGACACCGCGATCCGCGGCCTGACGCCGGCGAACGGTGGCGTCACCGTCGAGGTGGCGGGTGGCATCGACCGCCCACCGCTCGAGGCCACGATGACGGCCGGGCTGTTCGAGCGGGCCCGCGCCGTGGCGGATCGGCTGGGCATCGGCCCGCTCACCGGTGTCGCGGTCGGCGGCGGATCGGACGGCAACCTCACGGCCGCCGCCGGGGTGCCGACCCTGGACGGCCTGGGCGCGGTGGGCGGCGGGGCGCACGCCCGCCACGAGTGGGTCGACGTGGCCCGGCTCGGCGACCGCCTCGCCCTGCTGACGGCGCTGCTCGACGACCTGCTCGCCGAGGCCCCGCGATGACGCCGCAGCACGGGGTGTCGGCCCGCGAGGCGGCCGGGCTCGCCGACTTCGAGGCGATCGCCGCCCTCCTCAACCGGGTCTGGGACGGCGGGCCCGACTCCAGCCAGATCACCGTCGCGTTGCTGCGCGCCTTCAGCATGACCGGCAACTACGTCGCCGTCGCGTTCGTCGGGGAGCACCTGGCCGGCGCCGCGGTCGGGTTCCTCGCGCCGCACAACGGATCCCTGCACAGCCACATCACGGGGGTCGAGGTGAAGTACCGCGCCCAGCAGGTCGGCTATCTGCTCAAACGCCACCAGCGCGACTGGGCACTGCGCCACGACATCGGCTCGATCACCTGGACGTTCGACCCCCTGGTCCGCCGCAACGCGTACTTCAATCTGGTCAAACTCGGCGCCCGGGCGACGGCTTACCTGCCCGACTTCTACGGCCCGATGCACGACGGGCTCAACCGCGGCGAGGCCAGCGACCGGCTGTTCGTCGAGTGGGACCTGCTCTCCCCCGCCGCCGTCGAGCCGCCCGGGGGCGACCATCCGCCGCTGATCACGGTTCGCGGCGACGCGCTGCGGGCGGCGCCGTGGACCGGCGGGCCCGCCTTCGTCCCGGTTCCCGAGGACATCGAGCGGGTCCGGGTCGAGAACCCGGGCCTCGCGCGGGCCTGGCGCGCCCACGTCCGCGACGTGCTGGCCGGGGCCCTGGCCCGCGGCGCCGAGATCGCCGCCTTCGACCGGCGGCACGGCTACCTGATCACCTACCCACCCCAGGCAGGAGAACGATGACAGACCACCCGGACGTCGTGACGATCTGCTCCGATCTCATCGCGATCGACACCACCAACTACGGCAGGGCGGGCAGCAAGGGCGAGCTGGCCGCGGCCGAGTACGTCGCCGGCCTCCTGCGCGGGGCGGGGTACGACCCCGAGATCATCGAGTCCGAGCCGACCCGGGCCAACGTCGTCCTGCGGGTCCCCGGCGCCGACCGGTCGCTGCCCGGCCTGCTCGTCCACGGGCATCTCGACGTCGTCCCCGCCGAGCCGGAGCGGTGGACGGTGGCGCCGTTCGAGGGCCGGGTGGCGGACGGGTACGTCTGGGGCCGCGGCGCGACCGACATGAAGGACACCGTCGCGATGATGCTCGCCACCCTGCTGCGGTGGGCGGCCGACGCGACCGTCCCACGACGGGACGTGGTGTTCGCCTTCGTCGCGGACGAGGAGGAGGACGGCGCCCTCGGAGCCGAGTGGCTGGTACGCAACCGGCCCGAGCTCTTCGCCGGGGTCACCGCCGCCGTCGGCGAGTCGGGCGGGCGGGCCGTGCCGGTGCGGGCGCCCGACGGGACTGTACGGCGGTTCTACCCGATCGCCGTCGCCGAGCGTGGCTCCCTCCACATGCGGGTCCGCGCGACCGGCACGGAGGGCCACGGGTCACGCCCCAACCCGGACAACCCCGTCGCCCACCTGGTCACCGGCCTGGCCCGGATCGCGGCACACCGGTGGCCGCTGACGCTGACGCCACCGGTGCGCCGGCTGCTCGACACCGCCGTGCGGACCCTCGGCCTCGACGCCGACCTCTCCTCCGACGAGGGCGTCGAGGCCGTCCTCGACCGGATCGGGCCGCTGCGCGAGTACGTCGAGCCGTCGCTGCGCTGCTCGACGAACGTCACCGTGCTCGACGCCGGCTACAAGTTCAACGTGGTGCCGGGCGAGGCGCACGCCGAGATCGATGTACGCTCGCTGCCCGGCACCGAGGACGAACAGCTCGCCATCATCGACGAGCTGCTGGGACCGTCCGTCACCCGGTCATTCCTGTCCTACCGCCCCGCGATCGGCGCCGGCTGGGACAACGCCTGGTACGACGCGATGGCCGCCTCGGTCCTGCGCCACGACCCGGACGGCGTGATCGTCCCGTTCTGCATGGGCGGCGGCACCGACGCCAAGCCGTTCGCCGAGCTGGGGATGGCGGGCTTCGGCTTCGCCCCGCTCGGCGAGGATCCCGACGGCCGTACGCCGGCCGGCATGCACGGCGTCGACGAACGCGTGCCGATCGCGTCCCTGTACAGCGGCCTGGACGTGCTGGACGACTTCCTGCGCACGGTTTGACCCGCGTCCAGCCTTCCCGGCCTTGCGTACGGTCGAGCAGATCCTGAAGCGCGGAAGGGCGGAGGGCATCTTCCGCGACGACCTTCTTCCGGATCGCCAACCGGTACACCCTCAACGCGATCTTCGGCCGGGATCCGGTCGACCCGGCCCGCCGGGAGCACTACCGGCGGCTGCTCGGCGACATGATCGTGTCCCATCTGCTCACCGGCGGGTGAGGGCTCACCACTCGATCGTCTGGCCGTCCGCCGCCATCTCGGCAGGGGCGTCCGCGCCGGCGCGCGCGGCAGGGTTGGTGTTGTTGAGGTGGCCGAACAGCACCCGCACGCCGCGGTGGCGCCGAAGGGCCGGGAGCGCCTCGACGATCGGCAGGTGCCCCATCTCCCGCGGGGTCCTGGTCAGCCCGGTCTCACGGGCCATCTCGTCCCCCGTGAGGAACGTGCCGTCCAGCAGCGCGGCATCGCAGCCTTGCAGGAAGTCGTCGAAGGCATCGGTCCACTGCGGTAGGCAACTGGCGTAGAGGAACACCCGCCCGGTCCGGTCGTCCGTGATACGCAGGGCGCAGACCCAGTCGTCGCCGGTGTCGTGGCCGGCGTAGCGGGGTCGCTTGGCGCCGACGATCGCGGTTCGGACCGTGAGGCCGCCGTCGAGGCTGAGCGGCTCGCCGATCGGGAGCTCATGGAGCCGAAGGTCGGTGTAGCGGCGCAGCACCGGGATCACCGGCAGCGACGTTTGCAGCGCGCCGAGAACGGTGCCCGTGGCGTACAGGGTGAGCCGGTTCGCCTCACGCAGGCTGAGCAGGCCTGCCGTATGGTCGATCTCGGCCGTGGTCAGCAGGACCCCGCGGATCGGGGTGTCCCGCGGGCCCGGCCCGGGTTCGACGTCCCCGGCGGCGAGCAGTTGGGTGCGGATGTCGGGTGAGGCGTTGACCAGGTACCAGGCGATGCCGTCTCCGGTGACGGCGACACCGTCCTGCGTGCGGTGCGACCCGCTGCGGCGCGCCGCCGTGCAGCCGGTGCAGGCGCAGTTCCATTGCGGAAGGCCGCCGCCGGCCGCGCTGCCCAGGATGCGCACCTTCACCGTTGCCGCCGGGGAACGGCCAGTGGTCGGGGCCCCGCGTCACCGCCGCCGGCGGCGGCGAGCACGGCATCGTGGTGCGGGGACCAGCGGCAGGCCGGATCCGTGGCGGCGGGGTCGCCGGTCAGTTGGAACGCCTGGCACCGGCAGCCACCGTGGTCGATGTCGCGCAGCGCACAGCTCTGGCACGGCTCGGACATCCATTCGGTACCGCGGAATGCGTTGAACAGTGGCGCGTGCTGCCAGATGTCGGCCACAGCCATGGCCCGGACCGACGGAATCTCGATGCCCGGCAGCTGCCCCGCGGCGAGACAGGGCAGGGCGTCACCGTTGGGTGCGACGACGAGCTGGCGGCTGGCCCAGCCGTTCATGCACGGCTTCGGGTATCCGGTGTGGTAGTCGGGCTCGACATAGACGATCTCGACACGGTCACCGTGACGGTCGTGGACCGCCGCGGCCGCGACCGCCGCGGCGTCGGCCTGGGCGCGTGTGGGCATGAGCGCGGCGCGGTTACGCAGCCCCCAGCCGTAGAACTGGGTGTGTGCGAGCTCCAGCCGATCGGCACCGAGCCCGATCGCCAGTTCGGCGATCTCCTCCACCCGGGCAAGGTTGCCCGCGTGCAGGACCACGTTGACCGAGAACGGGATCCCCGACTCGCGGATCAGCGCCGCCGCCCCGAGCTTGCGGGCGTGGAAGCTGCCGCCGGCGACCTGGTCGGCGGCGGCCGGCCGGTCGTCCTGCAACGACAGCTGCAGGTGGTCGAGGCCCTCGGCCAGCAGCGCGGACAGCAGGTCATCGGTGAGCGGGATGCCGCTGGTGACCAGATTCGTGTACATGCCGAGGCGGTTCGCGCGGCCCACCAGCTCCGCCAGGTCCCGGCGCAGCAGCGGCTCGCCGCCGGACAGGTGGACCTGCAGCACACCGGCGGCGCGCGCCTGCTCGAGCACGTCGCACCACTGCCCGGTGGTCAGCTCCTCGCGGTAGGCGGCGAGCTCGAGCGGGTTGGAGCAGTACGGGCACCGCAGGGGGCACCGGTAGGTGAGTTCGGCGAGCAGGCCGGTCGGTCGCGGGTGGGCGCTGCTCCACCGGGTTGCCCCGGCGGCGCCGCCCGCCAGGGCGCCGCCGGGACGTTCACACCGGGTAGGCCCGGAAGCCAGCAGTCTTCTGCTCGTCAGGTCGGCGAGAAGCCGCTCGACGTCACCGGCGTCGACGCCGGTGTACTCGCGCGCCAGCACCTCCACGATCCCGGCGAGATCGCGGCGGCCGTCACACGCCTGGACGACATCGGCAGCGACCGTGTCGAGCAACAGCACGCCCTCCGGATAGAGCAGGGCGTGCTGCGACCGCACCGGGTCCCGAACAAGACGGACGCCGCGGTTGAGCCCGGGCCGCTCCACCGGCCGCGGGGCGGTTGTGGTCATGTGGTCATCGCCGCGTAGTCGATGGCGTCGAGCATCGCGCCGAGGACATCACACTTGAAGCGCAGCGCGGCGAGCGCCGCGTGTTGCTGCTCGGCGCCGGTGCAGTGGGTGAGGACGAGTTCGAGGGTGTCGGCGCTCTCGGAGCGGGCCACGGGAATCCTCGTCTCGAAGTAGGTGAGGCCGTCCGGTTTGATCCAGTCGTAGTGTCGCTGCCAGGCGTGCACCCGCTCGGTCATGAGTTCGGGTGAGAACAGTTCGGTCAACGCCGCGGCAACGCCTTCGATCCAGGGCCGGGTCATGCAGAACTGCACGTACCCGTCCACGGCGAACCGCACGCCGCGCAGCACATGCCGTTCATCGACGACCTCCTCCCGGGAAAGCCCCACCGCCTCGGCAAGGACGAGCCACTCGGCCAGCCCGCCCTCGCCCTCATGCGTGCCGTCGTGGAAGGTCACCCGCGGCAGCCACTTGCGCCGAACCTCCGGCAGCGGGCAGCGTGACACGACCGCCGCGTTCTTCTGCGCCAGGCACCGCTGGTAGTACCAGCGGTTCGCCACCCACGACCGGATCTCGTCCGGGCTGCAGCGCCCGTCGTGGAGGCGGAGATGGAAGCGGTGCCGGTCCCAGTAGAGCGGGCCGAGGCCCCTGAGGGCCTCGGCGAACGCCTCCCGGCTCAGCGCGACTGCCGGAGCCACGGATCCCCTGCACCGGAGTAGGCGGAGACCTCCGGCCGGGTCTCCAGGCATTCGACGTGGGGCGCACTCCACTGCCGGCGCGGAGGTTGGGGGGCGGGGAGAGTCTGGTCGGTGGTGGACATGGTCGCTCCTTGTCGGTCGGTCAGCAGATGCCGATCTTGCAGGCGTTGGACGTGAACGCGTACGACTGATGGACCAGGCCGCCGCAGAATGCGGCGGTGGGACTGGTACCCGAGTCGGCGACCCATATTCGTCGCTTCACACCACGCCCCATCCGGTCCGCCAGATGGTTCACTTGATCCGCTTGATGGACGAACCGTGGACCGACCCGAGGCGCCTCCACAAGACCGGTGAGAATTCCGGGGGGACCAATCCGCCCGTCGGCACGTTTGGACCACAATGGGTGAGTCGCGGGGCGTCCGCAGCGTCCAACGCGCGCTGGACATCCTCACACTGCTCACAGACGACCGCCCACTGGTGACGATCCGCGACACCTACCGTGACGCCGGTGGCGCCGTCGACGGCGTGGACGTTGCCGAGCGCCGTCGCGGGCGATGCCTGCGCCGCGGTTCCGGCCACCTGCACCAGTGCCGAGCGCACCGCGGTCGCGGCCGCGCCTTTGAGTACCCGCCTGCGATCGATCTCCGTCATGGCGCAACCTGCCCAGGCCACCAACCGGCCCGAACGGCCCGTCACACCAACATGATCAGCTCATTGCGGAGGAGCTCGACAAACCTGACCTCTGCGGAGGAAGCCGTCAAGCACTATCGGCACTCCGACGCGGGGAGGTCGTGATGGGTCGCATTCCGTACGCAACGACTCGGATGGAACGCCTTGATCTGTACGGTCGCACCGTGATGCATCGAGTCCGTTCCACGATCGCCGTCCTGCTCGGCGTCGTCTGCCTGGGCGTCGCGCTCTTCGCGCTCTTCCAACTGATCCGGGGCGGATCCTGCGCGTCCGGGGGCAACTACGTCTCTGCCCGGCCGTGCCCACCGGGGACCGGCACATGGGCGCTCATCCTGCCCCTGGCCATCATCGGCAGCCTCGCGAGCTTCATCCTGGGCCTGTGGTTCCGGCAGCCGGCGCCTGACGCGGCGCCGCACCCCATTGGCAACGCTGGTCCGGCGGATCGGCCGTTCGGCGCGCTGGTCACGATCAACGACGGGCAGTTGCTCACGGCCGGGCCCGGCACCGCGCAGCCGGCTCCGGCGACGGACCCGCTCGTCAGGTTGACCATGCTGCAGTCCCTGCGGGACTCCGGTGCGCTGACGCCGGCCGAGTACGAACAGGCGAAGGCGAAGATTCTGGCCGAGATGTAGGCGTCGTCCCGGTATGCCCCCGACGAGGACCCCGAGACCGCTCGCGCCGGCCGGTGGCAACGAACGCGGTCCCGGGGAGGCAACCCGAAGGGCCTTTCACCTCACCATCGGACGTAGACCGACTTGGACACCGTGTAGAAGTCCAGGGCGACTGATCCCTGTTCCTTGAACGCCGCGTTGGATGAGTCCTTCAGCCCGCCGAAGGGCACGTTCGGCTGATTTCCGGTGGTCGTCTCGTTCACCTTGACCGTGCCGGCCCGGACCTCGTCGGTGAAGGTCTGCGCCGCGGACAGCGAGTTCGTCAGGATGCTGGCAACCAGGCCGTACCGGCTGGCGTTGACGCACGTTATCGCCTCCTCGAGGGAGGAGACCTCCACGACCGCGACCACCGGGCCGAACACTTCCGTCTGCAAGATGTGCGCGCCGGGTGGAAGGTTGGTGAGGACCGTGGGCTCGAAGAAGGGCGGGGCCGCGGCTCCCGGACCATGCCGGACTGCCCCTTCCCGCACGGCGCTGTCGACGATGCCCGCGACCCGAGCGTGAGCGGCCGTGCTCACGAGCGGGCCGACATCCGCCGACGGGTCCGTGCCGTCGCCGATGCGGAGCGAGCGGGCCCGGGCGACCAGCGCCTCCACGAGAGACGACGCGATGCCCGGGGTGCAGTAGACCCGGCTGGTGGCGGTGCAGGCCTGGCCGGTCAGGCCGAACGCGCTGCGGGCGATCACGTCCGCGGCCGAGTCAGGGTCCGCGTCGTCCAGGACCACGGTGGCGTTCGATCCACCCAGCTCCAGTTGGACGCGAGCCATGCGCTGACCGCACACCGCGGCGATGCGCCGGCCGACCTCCGTGGAACCGGTGAAGCTGATGGCGTGAATGCCCGGGTGGGCGGCGACGGCGGCTCCGATCGTGCCGCCGTCGCCGACAAGGACGTTGAGCACACCCGGAGGCAGTCCGGCTGACTCGAGCAGCTCGGCGAGGAGCACACTCGGGCCCGGCGCTTCGAGGGCGGGCTTGAGAATGACGGCGTTGCCGGCGACCAGCGCCGGTCCGATCTTCCAGGCGGGGATCGCGAGGGGGAAGTTCCATGGGGTGATCAGCCCGACGACTCCCAGCGGCTCCCGCCGCGAGGTGATTCGCAGGTTCGGTTCCAGGTTGGCGAATTCCTGGCCCGCGAGGCGCCACCCTTCGGCGCCGAAGAAGGAGAGATAGTCGATGGCGCGGTCGACCTCGGCCCCGGCCTCCCGGAGCGTCTTGCCTTCCTCGAGCGTGATGGCGGTCGCGAACTCGGCGCGGCGCTGCCCGAGCAGCGCCGCGGCGCGGCTGAGGACTTCGCCGCGACGCGGTGCGGGAGTGCGCCGCCAGGCGTGCTGCGCGTCGGCGGCGGCCTCGACGGCCGCGTCGACGTCCTGGATGCCGCAGAGTGATACGTGTGCGACCGGGTCCCCGGTCGGGCCGTGCAGCATGCGGGTGCTGCCGCCGACCCGGTTGCCGTTGATGCGGCCCGCGATCACCCAGGTGTTCGACGTGCGATCCCGGACGCTACTCACGGCCGGGGTCGTCCTCTTCGAGAATGTGTCCCAGGACTTCGCGTACGTGCGCGCGCATCGCGGTCTCGGCGCCGTCCGGGTCGTGGTTGGCGATTGCCTCGGCGACCGTGACGTGCAGGTGCGCCGACGCCGCCTTGAAGCCTCGCTGCACGGGCCTGATGTTGCGCAGCGTCTGAGCGAGGTCAAGCGCATTCCGGGCGTACCGCTCGAGGTGGCTGGAGCGCGCAGCGCTGACGATCGCGAGGTGGAACTGGGCGTCGAGAGCCCGGAACTCGTTTGCCTCTCGGTTGTCGGCCGCTTCGAGGCTGCGGTTCGCCAGCTCGAGGATCGAGCCGGACTGCTCGTCGGAGCGCCGCTGCGCCGCCAGCCTCGCGGTCATCCCCTCGAGGCATTCACGTACCTCGAACGCCTCCGCCAGCGCCGGCTTCGACGGGGTGGCGATCCGGATGCCCTGGGGGTGCACCGAGACCAGGCCCGCTTCGGTCAGATGGATGAGGGCCTCCCGGACCGGGGTGGCGCTCACCCCGCAGAGCTTCGCGATTTGCGGGATCTTGAGGTCCATGCCCGGGGCGAGGGTGCCGTCGACGATCGCCTCTCGGAGCAGCGCTGCCGTGCGGACTGTGAGGTTCTGGTGCCTTGCCAGCGGAACAATCCCCGGCGAGGAATCGTCAACCTTCACTGTTCGTCCCTTTCCGTGACCCTGGAGCGAGATCTGGTACGTCATTGCGCCGCCGACAAGACTGTCCGAGGCAGGGTGGTCAAGAATCTCGTTCCATCTTCCTCGACGGCCAGGATGTCCGTGCAGCCGACTGCGCCCAGGCCCGGGACCCTGAGCGTCGGCAGCAGATGGAAGACCATGCCGACCTCGATCGGGCGGGGATCGCCGGCGCGAATGTCGAGGACGTCGCCTTCGCCGAGCCCCGGCGGGTAGGAGATGCCCATGCTGTAACCGCCGCGATTCGGCCAGTACGCGGCCGGGAACTCCGCCTCCACCAGGGATCGCCCGGCCCTGTCGACCTCGCCGATCGTCACCCCCGGCCGGGCGGCGGCGCGCATGGCCTCGCCGGCGGCCGCCGAGAGCGCGACGATGTCCCTGATCTGCGCGGTCGGCTCCCCCCGCGTCACGGTGCGGGTCAGGACCCCGTGATACCGGCCCTTCGACGCGCAGACCTCCATCCGCAGCGGCTCCTGGTCGCTGATCGGTCGCTGGGCATGCGTCGAGTGGGTCACGAGCGAGCTGACGCCCGGAACGATGTAGGCCGGCGAGCCGGTGTACTCGCTGCCACTGCGTGCGAGGCTGGCGAGCACGGCGGCCGCGACGTCGCTGTCGGTCGCGGCGGCGCGAAGACTCTCGAGCCCGGCGGTGATCGAGCCCTCGGCGAGCCCGGTCGCCCGCTGGATCAGTGCGATCTCCGCGGCCGACTTGCGAGCGCGGTGGCGTTCCACCAGGCCGGACGCGTCGATGAGGTCGTGCAGCTCGCCGCGCAGCTGGTCGTAGTACAGCGGAGGAAGGAACAGGCTGCGCCGGTCCACGCCGTTGCGCTTTCCCGCGAGTCCCGCCTGCTTGATCGCCGACAGCAGGGTGGGGATCGGATCGGTCAGGGCCTGCACCTCGATCGGCACCGTGTCCGAGATCCACGGCAGGTCGGGGACGTTGACGCGTTCGGTGTTGCGCACCACGAACCGGATGTCGCCCTCGGCCGGCACGATGAGGCACTGGAAGATGTGGTAACCGGGCGTCGTGTAGCCGGTGAGATACGTGATGTTCTCCGGTCCGGTGACCAGCAGCGCGTCCATGTCCCGCTCGGCCATGTCCGCCCGCACCGCAGCCAGCCGCGCGCCGTACTCCTCGTCGGTGAAGTACCGGTTCATTGCATTGTTCCTTTCCCAAACGACAGCTGGTTGGTATCGGCGAGTTCCTCGAGGGTGGCCGACAATCTGCCGAGTCCCTCCTCCAGGTCGTGCCGCGGTATCGAGAAGGTGAGCCGGCCGAAGACCCGGTCCCCGAACCGGCCGTTGTGCGCGATCGAGACGCGGGCCCGGGAGGCCCATGCCTCGAAGAAGGACAGCTCCTCGCCGGGGGCGATGCCGAGCTCCTCCGGGACGAGCTCGATCAGCTGATAGATGGCGCCGGACGGCCTGACCGTCCGGATACCGCGCCACCGGCCGGCCACGGCGTGCGAGAGGTCCCGGAGCTCCTGGTGCCGCCGGACGTCGTGATGGTTCTGCGGCGTGCCGGTGAGCGCGCCCCAGGCCGCCCATTGGCTGATCGAGGAGGCGCAGTTGCACAGCGATGCGTGCACCCGCCGGGCCACGTCGATGACGGCCTTCGGCCCCGCGGCATAGCCGACCCGCCAGCCGGTCATGCCGTAGGCCTTGGAGACACCGTCGATGGTGACCGTCCGGGCAAGGATCTCGGGTCCCAGCGAGCCGATACTGTGCGCGGCCCGCCCGTCGTACACGAAGCGGGAGTAGATCTCGTCGCTCAGCACCATCGCCGAGCTGTGGTTGACCACCACGTCGGCAAGGGCGGCGAGCTCATCGGCGGTGTACACCGCGCCGCTGGGATTGGCCGGCGAGTTGAGCAGTACCACGCTCGTCTCGTCGTCCAGGGCGTCGCGCAGCTGGGTCCCGGTGAGCTTGTAGCCCGTGTCCGACGTCGTCGTGAGGCCGACGAGCCGACCGCCCAGCTGCTCGACCTGACCGCGGTAGCCCCCGTAGTGCGGGACCGGCACCACGACGTTGGAGCCGGGCTTGACCAGCGCGCTGAGCACGCAGAACACGCTCAGCTTGGCCCCGGCGGCCACCATGATCTGCGAGGGGTCGTAGGCGAGGCCGCGCTCGTGCATGGACCGGCTGATGGCTTCCCTCAGCGGTGCGATGCCCGACGCGCCGACGTACCTGGTGTCGCCGCGGCCGATCGCGTCGACGGCCGCGGCTGCCGCCGACCGCGGGGATTCGATGTCCGGCACACCGGTTGCCAGGTCGATGGTCTTCATCGGATCACCCGGCCGACGGAACGTCTGGGGTCGAGACATCGTCCTGCGTCCCGGAGGTGTCGCGAAGGACCCGAGCGGCGGCGTTGTAGCCCGGGATGCCCGTCACCGTTCCGCCGGGCCAGACCCCCGAGCCGCACAGATACAGCCCCTGCACCGGCGTGCGGTAGCGGGCGAGGCCGGGGGTCGGGCGGTTGCCGAACATCCCGAGTGGCGTCATGTCGCCGTGCAGCTGGTGGCCCTCCACAAGCCCGTACTCGCGCTCGAAGTCGACGGGGCTGAAGGTTCTCTGGTCGACGATGATGTCCTTGATGTTCGGGATGAACTCCTCGATGGTGTCGATGCAGTTGGCCGCGAACTTGTCCTTCGTCTCGTCGTCCCACGTTCCGGAGGCGAGGCGGTAGGGCGCGTACCAGACGTTGACGCTCATCAGGTGCCGTCCCGGTGGAGCGAGGCTGGGGTCGACGACCGAGGGGGTCAGCCCCAGCAGTTTGGGGCGCCTCGACGGGTGGCCGTACTTGTAGTCGTCGTACGCCTCTTCGAGGTATTCGACGGTCGGCGAGTAGCGGTACTGACAGGCCGCCAGCTGCCGCGCCTCCTCGTCGGAGGTGGCGGACCGATGGATGGGAATGCCGTCGAGCGCCAGGACGAGCTTGAACGCCCCACCGGCCATGCGCAGGTCGCGCAGCCGGTCGGCGAGGCCGGTCGGGATGAGCGCCGCGTTGTCCAGCAGGCTCAGCAGCGTGGTCTTGGGGTTGATGTTGGACAGGACGGTCTGGGCCGTCACCTCGTCCCCGGAGGAGAGCACGACGCCGGTCGCCCGCTCCCCGGCCGTCAGGATGCGCTCGACCCGGGTCTCGAGGCAGATCTCCACGCCCCGCGCCTCCGCCGCCGCGCGCATGGCCTCGGCGATCGTCCCCATGCCACCCCGGGGCAGGCCGGTCGAGCCGCGGACCATGTGGCGGCGCGGATCGTCGGCCGTCGTGTTCCCGCTCACCAGCGACAGCGGGCGGCGCAGAAGCCCGATCGGTGACCCGGGGGTCGAGGGCGCGACGTTGCCCGCGCTCATGGACAGGCTCGCCAGCAGTGCTTTGAGATGCGGGCTCGACAGGCGCCGGTCCAGGAAGTCCTGGATGCTGCCGAAGAACACCTCGGCGAACGCCGCCTCGTCGTCCGGTGTGCGCATCGATGCGGCCAGCTCCGCGAGGCTCGGCGGATCGTCGAAGACCGACACGCCGAGCTTGCGCGCGAAGTCGTTGAAGAACTCGATGACCCCGAAGTAGGCATCGACGTCCTTGGGGGCCAGCGCGTGCAGGTCGGCCTCGGTCCGCTTCCGGTCCCGCCAGCCCTTGAACGAACGCCCGTCCGCGAGCGGGAACACCATGGTCGGATCGGGCCGGTCGAACGTCACCCCGAAGTGCTCGAGCTGCATGTCCTCGAAGATCCGGGGCTCCAGTGCGCTCGGCGTGTTGGTGATCGTGCCGCGGTACCCGGGGAAGAACTCCACCGGCGCGCAGAGTCCGCCGGCCTGGGCGCGCTGCTCGACGATCAGGACCCGGCGACCGGCGGCGGCCAGGTAGAAGCCGGCGACAAGACCGTTGTGGCCCCCGCCGACGATCACGGCGTCATAGTGGGCGCTTCTGGGCTTCATCACTCCTCCATATTCGATATATCGCACACGGGCGACGCCGACTTGATCACGAAAAGACCGATGGCTAGTTCGCGAAGCCCGACCTGGACAGGAACGCCTTGAGGCCGTCGGCCTGCGGATCGCGGAGCAGCCGGCTCGGGGCGCCCGACTCGACGATGCGGCCGTCCTCCATGAACACGATCCGGTTCGCGACTTCCTCGGCGAACCGCAACTCGTGCGTGACCACGATCATGGTCATCCCGTCGGCCGCCAGATCCCGCATGACGTCGAGCACCTCCCCCACCAGTTCGGGGTCGAGCGCTGACGTCGGCTCGTCGAAGAGGATCAGCTTCGGGCGCATGGCCAGCGCCCTCGCGATCGCCACCCGCTGCTGCTGGCCGCCCGAGAGCTGCCGTGGGTACGCGTCGCGCTTGTGCGCCATGCCGACCCGCTCGAGGAGGTCGACCGCGAGCGCGACGGTGTCGGCGCGCCTGCGCTTGAGCACTCGAAGGGGGCCCTCGATGACATTCTCCAGCACCGTCATGTGCGGGAAGAGGTTGAACTGCTGGAACACGATGCCGATGTGCCGCCGGTTCACCGCCGCCTTGCGCTCGGAGAGCTCGACGAGCGTGCCGTGCGACTCCCGGTAGCCGACGTACTCGTCGTCGACCTTGATGATGCCCGAGTCGACGGATTCCAGGTGGTTGATGCAGCGCAGCAGCGTGGTCTTGCCGGAGCCCGACCGTCCGATCAGGCAGACCACCTCCCCCTTGTCGACGTCGAGGTCCACCGACTTGAGCACTTCGTTGGCGCCGTACGACTTGCGCACACCGCGGATCGCGACAAGGGGCGTCATCCTCGCACCACCTTCCGCACCATGCGACCGCCGGCGAGCACACGGCCGATACGCGTCGCCCCGGGGCGAGCGACACCCTTGCCGAAGATCCGTTCGATGTAGATCTGCCCCACCATGAGAATCGAGGTGCAGAGGAGGTACCACGTCGAGGCGGCGAGCAGCAGCGGGATCGGCTGGAAGTTCCGGGAGAAGATCTGCTCCGAGACGTACAGCAGGTCGCCGAGCGACAACACGCTGACCAGTGACGAGTACTTCAGCATCCCGATGATGTTGTTGAAGGTCGGCGGGATGATGACCCGGACGGCCTGCGGCAGCACGATCCGGCGGAACGTCTGCCAGGGCGTCATGCCCAGGCCCATGGCGGCCTCGGTCTGCCCCCTGTCGATGGACAGCAGACCCCCGCGGACGATCTCGGACATGTAGGCCGCCTCGTTGAGGCCGAGCCCCAGCACGCCCGCGACCATCGCCGAGATCAGTGCGTTGGTCGGCCAGCTGTGCAGGTCGGGACCGAACGGGATGCCCAGCGTCACCTTCGGGTACAACGCGCTGAGGTTGTAGAAGAAGATGAGCTGCACCAGGGTCGGTGTGCCCCGGAAGATCCACGTGTAGAACCAGGCGAAGCTCGACAGGATCGGGTTCCGCGACATCCTGCACACGGCGATGACGACCCCGAGCACGATGCCCAGCGCCATCGCCATGGCGGTCACTTCCAGGGTCAGCAGGAGTCCGCTGAGGATCGCCTCGCTGAACATGTACTGGGCGAAGACGTCCCAGCGGTACGCATCGTTGGTGATCATCGAGACCACCATGCGGACCACGAGCAGCAGCGCGATCACGACCGAGACCCAGCGCCAGGGGTGGCGCTGCTTGACTACGCGCAACGTGTCCGGCGCCGCCGACCCGAGTTCCCGCCGATCGGTCGTAGCACTACTCATGCCGGTGCCACTCGTCGTCGGCCTGGAGCCACCGGGTCGTACCACCTGCCTTCAGGGCCATCTGGGTGAAGCTCTCCTCCTCGCTGATGGAGCCGTGCCAATGGTGGGCGTGCGCCGGGATCACCATCCAGTCGCCGGGCAGGAGCTCGTGGACCTCCCCTTCGACGGACACCGCACCCCGGCCGCTGACGGCGTAGAGGACCTGGTCGACGCTGTGGATGTGGGGCAGGGTGCGCGCCCCGGGCGCGAAGTAGACCCCGGTGACGTCGGTGCCGGCCTCTTCGCCGTGACGGTAGAGGTCCTTCCGGGAGACCGCCCCGGCAAAGCGTTCCGGCTCGTCGGCCAGCTCGGCCTCGACCGGATCGAAGTGCTTCGGCCGCATCATGTGTGCCTCCGTTCAGTGAGTGTCAAAGACCTCTTGCAGGGATCGGATGTACGCGGCGGTGGCCCGCTGCTCGGCGGCGGTGGGCCGGTTCGGGTCCTCCGCCGCGGGCGCCGCGCCGAACTTGAGCAGGCAGGCGAGCAGCAGCATCCTGGCCTTCGTGGCGCTGAGGTTGCTGCCCGCGACGAACGGCGCGGGCGTTCTGCCGACCGGGTCCTCCGGCCGGCCGCGGCCGCACCAGACAACGGGAAACCCCGAGTACACGGCGGCCGACAGGGATGACTCGACCGCGCGGCTGGCCCATCCGTTGGGGGCGATGCCCTCCAGCACGAAGCCGGCGAGGCCGTGCCGCTCGACGTTGTGCGACACGGCGTCCTTGACGCCGAGGTCCGCACAGCCGCACGCGCCGCCCGCGATGCCGTACCTGCCGTACACGACGATGTCGACGACCGGAAGCACCTCGGGGTCGAGGCGGCCGCTGCTGTCCGTCACCCGGACGGGCCGGCTACCACCGGCGCCGTCCAGCGCGCGGACCTCGCGGGGCAGCGCGGAGATGCGCACGGCCGAGTTGCGGGTGTGCCGCCGCAGCGGCCGATACTCCAGCCGGATCGGCCAACGGGTGGTGCAGGTGGCCACCGGGCCGCCGCCGGCGTACCCGCCGGGACGGCCGGCCACCTTGTAGGCTCCCCGCGCCGTGCGGACAACGCCGTCGGCGACCAGGACGGCACCCACCGCGTCTCCGCGACCGTCCAGGTTCCAAGCTTCCGAGACGATGTACCGCACGCCGTCGACAAGGTTCTGCCCGCCGTCCGATCCGATCGAGCGATGCAGCCGCTGAGCGACCTGACCGACGATGGGCTTGGCGGTGTCGATGAGCAGGCCGAGCCAGTACAACGTCTCCTCGATCACCGGGCTGCCCTCGAGCCATTGCACCCCGGCGACCTCGGCGGCACCGACGATCTCCTGGACCTTGTTGGTGATGGTCATGAGCGTGCCGATGTCGGGCTCGGCGCGGCTCTCCCAGGCGCCGTAAGGAAAGTAGTCGACGCCGAGGACCTCCGGCGCTTCGCCGCTGGTGTATCCGGCCGGCGGGCCGGCGCGGAAGTGCCGGTACCGCGCCAGCCTGCCGAGCGCGCCGGTGTGGCCCGCCTCGTCGGTCCAGAGGGCGTCCAGCTCTTCGTACAGCCGCTCGGCCGACGGGAAGAAGCTTTGTGCGGCGGGACCCGCGCCCTCCGGCAGTGGCAGCGCCACGAGCTGCCCCCGAGCCAGCGTGACCTTCCGCAGGCCGTCGCCCGACGCGCTGTTGAGATGCTCGTCGATCGGGTGGCCGCTGTGGCCGACGACCTCGATGGAGACGTCCTCGCCCAGGCGCTGCGGAACCAGCGCGGCGGGATCGGCGCCCATGGGCGGCGTGTTGAGGATTGTCGCGGTGGGACCCGCGACGACCGCGATCACCGGAAGGGAAGCCCCGTCAGGCTGCGTGCCGGGTTGGCTGTCCATTGCGTGGACTCCTAGTTGGTGCCGGCGTTGATGACGGCTTTGTCAGAAGCGATGCCCTGGACGTTCCACTTCTCGAGGATCTTCATGTAGGTACCGTCGTCCATCAGCTCCTGCAGCGCGGCCTTCATCGCGTCGCGCAGCTCCGGCTTGTTCTTGGCGACCGCGATTCCGGTGTAGCCACCGGCCATGCGCGGGTCCCCGAACAGCTTGAGCGCACTGCCGGCCTGCTTGACCGCATAGGCGGCCGGTGCCGTCGAGGCGAACACCGCGTCGACACGCTGACTGGTCAACGCGACGACCGCCTGCGGATTGCTCGGGTAGGTCGCGGGCTCGATCGCCGGCTTGCCCGCATCCACGCATTCCTTCTTGGACAGGTCCTCGATGATCAATGCTTCGGCGCTGCCGGCTCCGACGCCGACCCGCTTGCCGCACGGGATCGGGTCGCCCTGGTAGTCGCTGCGCGTGATGAAGGACTGGGAGACGCGGTAGGTGTCGAGGATGTCGACCGCCTTCTGGCGTTCCTTCGTGTCCAGGAAGCTGATTCCCGCGTCGAAGCGGCCGGCCTCGATTCCGGTGATCACGCCCGTGAACTTCGTCCGGGTGAAATTGATCTTCAATCCGAGCTTGGCCGCGATCGCGTCGAGCATTTCGGCGTTGTAGCCGATCACGTCCTTCTCATTGGTGTCGAGGAAGTTGTCGGGCGGGAAGTCCGCCGAACCCGCGACCTCGATCACGCCGCGGGCGGCGACGTCGCTGGGTACGAGGGTTCGCAGGCTGTCGTTGGCAGCCACATCGGAGGCCGGCTTCTTGGCGTCACCGCCGCCTCCGCAGGCGCTCACGGTCGCGAGAAGAGCAAGGGCCACTGGGATGAGAACACGAGATCGCTTGCGCGTGGAGAGGGTCATGGCGCCTCCAGAAGTACGTGATGCGGTACACGCTATGAGATATATTTCTGGCCCGCAAGAGCGGTCTTGCCGTGCTGAGAGCGCGTTTGAGATGCCGGTCGGGCGGGTGCCGGTTGGTGGGCGGCCACGCCCGGACCAGGTACGCCGCACCGGTGTCGCCCCGGCGGGGTGGACGAGGGTTCAGCCTTTGACCTGGACGCTGTGGGCGATGCCGCGTGCATCGACGGCGGCCCTGAGGGGGCCGCCGTCGCCGTATCCGGAATCCGCGGCCACCAGTGGCGGCCGCAACCCGTGCTGACCCTCGCCCTCCGGGATCCTGGACTTGCGGCGCCGTTGCCTTGCCGCCTCGACATCGACAGCGACACCAGCGGGGTGCGGCCGGTGCGCCGGCCCCGCGGCGCGTTCGTCAACCGCTTGCGCTGCCTCGCTTTGGCCTTCACCGCCACCGACCCGGCCTTGACGGTGCCCCACGACTCCGGCGGGCCGTTGAGGAATTGGCAGCTGCACCAACCCTCATCCCGTCCCTGACTGGCGATCAGTTGTGAGAGTCGCGTGAAGGAATGAACGAAACACCTGAACCGCCAGCTCCGCGATGATGAGATCTCGCGAATGTGGACGACGGTGAAGAAGACTGCCTACTCGCTCTACGCGCGGCGCCTCAACGCGCAGCTGGCCGGCGCGAGCCTGCCCCGGCACGTCGCGATCGTCATGGACGGCAACCGCCGATGGGCACGACAGGCCGGGTTCGCCGACGTCAAAATCGGCCACCGCTACGGGGCAGAGCACCTCGACGAGGTCCTCCAATGGTGCGCCGAAATCGGCATCCAGCACGTGACCGCGTTCGTCGCCTCCGTCGACAACCTGCAGAAACGAGGCTCCGACGAAGTCGACAACCTCCTGTGCATGATCGAGGAAGTCGTCGCTGAACGCCTGACCCGGCCTTCCAGCATCTGGCAGATCCACCCAGCCGGAAGGCTCGACGTCCTTCCCGTCTCCACCAGGCACGCCCTCAAACTGGCCGAGGAGGCCACCCGAGACAGCAACACGCCCTTCCACCTCACCATCGCCATCGGCTATGACGGCCGCGAAGAAATCCTCAACGCCATCCGATCGCTGCTCGAAGAGCAAGGGCGAGCCGGTCACACCATCGACGCCATCGCCCAACGGCTGACCACCGACCAGATCGCCACTCACCTCTACACCAGCGGACAACCCGACCCCGACCTGGTCATCCGCACCAGCGGAGAACGCCGCATGTCAGGATTCCTCCTCTGGCAAGCCGCATACTCCGAGCTGCACTTCACCGACGTCTACTGGCCCGGCTTCCGGAAAATCGACTTCCTCCGCGCCCTACGGTCCTATGCCGCACGCCATCGCCGGTTCGGTGCCTGACCCGGCACCACAGCGTCGCTGAGCCTGGCCGCGTTCGGCACCGCGGCCAATGACCGCTCCGGCTCGCGCACCACGCCCGCCTCGCTCAGCGACGGCTACGCGCTCGGCCTGACGCTCGGCGCCGTCCTGCTCGTGGCCGCCGCCATCGTCGCCGACCAAGAGCTGCGCCGCCGCACCGGCTCCCGCGCGCCCGAGCACGACCACCACACCAACGACCGCCCGGGCAGCACCACAGCCGAGACAATCCGCCACCAGCGACGCCACGGCCGAGGCGTGCGCGCGATGCGGGCCCGCTCGCCGACTGAGCGACTACCGTGGGCGCGTGCACAAACACGGACGATCGGGGAAGACCATCGTCGTCGACGGTGCGCAGTACCACGTGGCTGTGCGCAGCAACCCGGAGACGATCGTGCTCACCGCGTACCCGCTCGGCGACAAGCGGTCACTGTTCCGAATGAGCCTGCCATGGCGCGGAACCGGCTTCGAGGTGGTCTCGCACATCTACCGGCCGGCGCTGGCCGAGCGGCTGATCCGGCGGGCCCGGGAGCTGGGCTGGACCACGCGGCTGGAGATCGCGGACGGGCGCCGGTTCGTCGACGAGGTGCTCGCCGCTGACCCGCTTCCCGCTCTCCCGCCGGCACCGCCTTCACAGGACGAGGGCGCCCCGATGTCATAGGACGAAGCCGCAGCCGGCGCCGCCGCCGGAGTACGGCTACCGCCCGCGCCGGGCGGCAGGACCACGCCCACCGCTTGCTCCCCCGCCCTCACGGTCACCGCAGAACTACGAGCCGCTACCGCTCTCCCGCCCACGCTGCCGCCGCAGTACCACGGCCGCGACCCCGCCGATCGGGATCAGCGCCCAGCAGGACAGCACCCGGTACACGAGCACGGCCGCGGCGGCGCCGACACCGGTCGCGCCCGCGGCGGTCAGGCCCGCGATCAGGGCGGTCTCGACTACGCCGACGCCGCCCGGGGTCAACGGGACCTGGCGAACGATCTGCACGGTCAGGTACACCGTCGCCATCGTGGCCACGCCCACCGGCAGATGCAGCGACTCGGCCACGGCGACGAGACAGAGCAGGTCGGCGAGCCACTTCACGGTCGCGTACACCAGGGCGAACACCCAGTCCAACGCCCGCAACCCGGCCCCGGCCCGCCATGCGTCGCCGGCCGCGCGCAGCAGGCCCTGCAGTGCCCGGGTGACCCGATTGCCGGCCGTGGGCCGCGCGTCCGGCGCCGGGGCGGGACGGCGCGCGAACCGGCGGCCGGCCAGGACCAGCGCGGTGGTGAGCGCGGCCATCACGACGACGACCACGAGCGGACGCCAGCTGAGCAGGCCGTCGGGGTTGCGGGCGACCAGGGCCAGGCCGCCACCGGCGTAGAGCAGCGCGAGCCCGCCGATGGAGGCCAGCCCGGAGACGATCGCGGACGCCGCGGAGGCCTCGCGGGTCGCGCCGCCGCGCTGGTACTCCCGGATCGTGAACGCCGTCGACACGGCCGGCCCGGCGGGCATGGAAATCGACAACGCCGTGCCCGCGAGCGTGATCGCCATCACGTGCCCGCGGGTCAGATGCGCGCCGAGGCTGTTGAGCAACCGGCGCTGTTGCAGCGCGAACGACTCGATGGAGGCCACCTGGAGCAGGGCGGCAAGAGCAATCCAGCTGTACTTCGCGCCGCCCAACGCCGCCAAAATGTCCTGCGGCGACGGCAGCCGCCCGTGCAGTCCGATCGTCGCGAGGACGACCGCGATGACCCCGATGACCGCGAGCCGCACCCAACGCCGACGGCGCCGCCGCGGCGGGGCCGGGGGCGCGAGCTCGGGCGTAGTGGGCGCGGACACCGTCTGATTATCCCCAACGGGATTTCACACCCTCGCCCCCGGCACCGTGGCCAGCGTCTCAACCGGCATTCCGGGGGCGGTCAACGCCCGGCGCCCCGCCACGCGCAAGCCCCCATCCGCACCCACGAGGCATCCGCCGCCCACCGCAATCGAGCGGCGAGCGGCGAGCGGCAAGCGGCAAGCAGCGAGGCAAACGGCAAGCAGCAAGCAGCAAGGGGCAAGCGGCGAGGCAAGCGGCAAGGGGCAAGCGGCAAGGGGCAAGCGGGAAGCAGCAAGGGGCAAGCGGGAAGCAGCAAGGGGCAAGCGGGAAGCAGCAAGGGGCAAGCGGGAAGCAGCAAGGGGCAGGCGGCAAGCGGCGAGCGGCGAGCGGCTGGGCGACTGGGCGGCTGGGCGACTGGGCGGCTGGGCGGCGAGCGGCGAGCGGCGAGCGGCGAGCGGCGAGCGGCGCAAACGACGATCCGGCCGCTGTCAGCGCACCGCACACAAGCTCAGAAGGGCCCGCCTTCGCGACACCCCGCGCTGTCGGCAGGTCCTCGAGCGGGCGGCGGATTACCGAATTATCGAATTACCGGTAATCGCAATGCCGGTAATTCGATGTCAATCACACAGCGTGATCGGCGGCAGTTCACCGGATCGTGAAGGATGCGGTGACCGGCTCGGCCGCGGCGTACGTGGCGTTGCCCGGCTGGTCGGCAGTGATCGTACAGGTGCCGAGCGTCAGCAGCGTGACCGTCGCATCGGAGACGGTGCACACGGGCCGGGTCTGGCTCGTGTAGGTCAGCGGCAGCCCGGACGACGCGGAGCCGGTCAGGCGCACCGTCGTGGTCGACAGGGCCGCGTCGGCGAGCGGGCCGAACGTGATCGTCTGCGGGGCCAGCGTCGTGGTCACCGTCAGCGTCGGGGCGAGGGCGCCACAATGGTCGCCGCACGTGCCTCTGATGTCGGCGACCCCCGCCGGCACACCGGCGACCTCACTGAAAGCGACGTCCGCGGCGGCGTAGGTGCCGATCTGGTCGGCGATCACCGGCAGGATGACGCCGCAACCGCCCGGCATGGGCTCGACGCGGCCCCAGGTGGTGACCTTTGTCCCGTCTTGCGCCGTGGTGACCGGGCCACCGCAGGTGTTCTGTGGCGGGGCGCCGATCGCGGTGATCTTCAGATGTGGCGGGAAGGTGGCGGTGAACGCGAATGGGACCGCCGCCCGGGACGGGTTGAACACGGCGATGCCGAGCGCGGTGGGTTCCCCGATCGGGACGGTGGCCGGGACGGCGAAGAACGCCGCCACGTACGGCTGTCCGGTGATGGGCGGCACGGCCGGGGCAGTCGGGCCGCCCGACGCGATAGGGCCTGCGGAAACACCAGGAGCCGCGGCCAGGGAAGGGCTGACGGTGACGACGCGGTCGCTCGATGCTGCCGGTGACAGACCTGTCAGCACAGCGACGGCTAGCGCCACCGGCTGCCACGACAGTCTTGTTGCGCTTCCGCGTCCGCGTGCGATTACCCACCGTGGCTCCACGATCGCAATATAGGCACAATCCCGCACGAACCGGGCCGGATCACGGAGATCAGCAATCGATGTGTACCGTGCTCCCGATGAACGGGAGCGGTGCCGGTGACGAGCCCCGGGTGCTCGGCGGGCGGTACCGGCTGGACGACATCCTCGGCGTCGGGGGAATGTCGGTGGTCTGGCTCGCCCACGACTCGGTCCTGGGGCGCTCCGTCGCGGTGAAGGTGCTGTCCGGACGGTACGCGGCAGATGAGCGCTCCCGGCGCCGAATCCGGGACGAGGCCCGCGCCGCGGCCGTGCTCTCGCATCCGAACATCGCGCAGGTGTACGACTACGGCGAAGCCTTCCCCGGCGACGACAAGCCATCGAGGACCGGCGAGACACGGCAAGCCGGAAGACCATTCGGAAACGAGACACCACAAGCCAGAAGCGAGACGCTACAAGCCGGAAGGCCGGCCGGAAACGAGACGCTCCGAGCCGGAAGGGCAGCGGGAAACGAGACACCACAAGCCGGAAGGCCGACCGGAAACGAGACACCACAAGCCGCCGGAGGGCGAACCGGGAGCGAGACGCAACCAGGCGGCGCGACGACGGGTGACGGGCCGATGCCGTACGTCGTCATGGAGCTCGTCCCCGGCCAGACCCTCGCCCAGCGCCTCGCCGAGGGACCGCTCCCGCCCGCTGAGTCCCTACGCATCTGCGCCGAGGTCGCGGCCGGCCTGGCCGCCGCGCACGCCCACGGCCTCGTGCACCGCGACGTGAAGCCGGCGAACGTGATCCTGTCCCCAGCCGGCGCCAAGCTCGTCGACTTCGGCATCGCCACGCTCGTCGGGCCGGAAGCGCTCACGGACACGAACGCGAGCGGGCGGCCGGTGTTCGGCACCCCGCAGTACCTGGCGCCGGAGCGCCTCGGCTCCGACCCGGTCACCGCGGCGTCCGACGTGTACTCGCTGGGCGTGGTGCTGTACAAACTCCTCGCCGGCACTTTGCCCTGGCCGGTCGCCGGCGGGCCGGACGTGCTCGACGCGCACCAGCACCGGGTCCCGGCACCGCTCCCGCGGCTGCCCGGCGTGCCGCCCGCCGTCGCCGACCTGTGCCGCCGCTGCCTCGCCAAGCATCCGCGGTCGCGGCCGAGCGCCGCGGAGGTCGCCGGGGTCCTGCGCGCCACGGCGGAGCCGCGCATGTCGAGGATTCGGGACACGGCGTGGCCGGCGGTGGCGGCGGCCGGGGGCGCGACGGCGGCCGTCGTCCTCGCCTGGGTGCTCGCCTCGGCGCCGGACCACGCGGTGCCGGCGGAGTCCCTGCCCTGGTTTGCGGACCCGGCCGTCTCCCCGGCGGTTGCGAGCCGGTCCGACAATTCGTCCGGCGCCGCCGCGAACCCGGGCAACGCCGCCACCGGCAAGGGGCCGAGCGTCGCGGGCAACGGCGGCGGCACCGCGGTGGCGACCATCGGCGGGGACCCCGGCCCGACCGGCGGCGCGACCGGCGTGGCGACGACCACGGACCCGGTCACACCGCCGGCGACCGACCGGCCGCCGGCTTCGCGGACGTTCACCTCGGAGGGCGGCGCGGTCACGGCCGAGTGCGCCGACGGGATGGCGCGGATCACCGATCGGACGCCGGCGAAGTCGTGGAAGGTCGACGACGAGCAGACCGGGCCGGCCGCCGTCGCGAGCGTGACGTTCCGGCACGGCAACACCCGCGTCACCATGACCGTCACGTGCCCCGGCGGGACGCCGTCGCTCAGCACCGACACGCCGTGACCAAGTCACTTCAGGCCGGATGACCGCCACGTGCCCCGGCGGGACACCGTCGCTCAGCACCGACACGCCGTGACCAAGTCACTTCAGGCCGGATGACCGCCACGTACCCCGGCGGGACACCGTCGCTCAGCACCGACACGCCGTGACCAAGACGCTTCAGTCCGGGTACTCGACCCCCGGCGTCGACGCGATCAGCACCTGGGCGGCCTCGCGCCACCCGAGCGTGCCGTAGAGCAGCCGGCCCTCCTCGCTCGCGACGAGGATGCCCTCCTCCGCGCCCCGCTCGGCGGCGGCGGACGCGAGGGCGCCCATGACGGCGGCGGCCAGGCCGCGGCGCCGATGGTCGGGGCCGGTCAGAATCCGGTCGGGCACGGCCGTGCGGGCACTGAGGCCGGCGAAGCCGCGCGCCGCCCACGCGTCGCCGGGCGCGGAAACGGACACGCGGATGCAGGACCCGTCAGCCTGAATTTCCATCCGGTACGGCTCTCGCACCGCAACCCGCGGATGCGCCCCCAGATCGGTGGCCATCAGCCGCTCCGAGGACCGCAGCAGCACCAGCCCGGCCCGCTCGATCGCCGCGGCCGAACGGGCCGTATCGGTCGTCGGCACGGTCAGCCACGTGATCGCGTCCTCGGCCGCGACGAGACCCGCCAGCCGGGTCAGCGCGCCGGGGTCGTCGTCCAGCGCGAAGTACTCGATCTCGCGCCCCAGCTGCCGGCAGTGCACCCGCAGCCCGTCGCCGAGGTCGTCGGCCGCGGGCAGTTCCCGCGCGGCGGTCCAGCCTTGTGCCCAGCGCGCGAACAGCCCACGCAGCTCACTCATGCCGCCAAGTAGATCAAACCTCGTCAGACCGACAGCAGCCGATCGAGCAGGTGATGGTACTGCAACACAGCGTCACGCATACCCTCCGTACTGTCCGACGAACGCGCGCCGGCCCGCTCGAGCTGCTCCTCCCGCCCGCGGACGCTGGCCGTGAGACCCTCGACCGCCTCGTCCACGAGCTGCCGGGCCTCCCCGACACTGCGGCCGGGGTTCTCGACGAAATTGGTCTGCAAATCGTGCCAGCGCCGGCGGATCTCCTCGGCCCGCGCGCTGTCCCAGATCGGCGTCTCCCGCGTCCCGGCACCCGGCGCGGCCTCGGCCGCCGTCTGAGCGCCCGTCGGGGAGGGCGTCTGAGCAGGCGTGGTGGCGGGCGAATCGCCGGCCGTCCGCGAAACGGTCTCACCCGGCACAGGCGCCCCCGCAGCAGGCGACTCGGGCGAAGACGCACCAGGCGAAGACGCACCAGGCGGAGGTGCGGCAGGCGAAGACGCACCAGGCGCGGGCGCGGCAGGCGAAGGCCCACCAGGCGGAGGCGCACCAGGCGGAGGCGCGGCAGGCGAAGACGCACCAGGCGCAGGCGCGGCAGGTGAAGGCCCACCAGGCGCAGGCGCGGCAGGCGGAGGCGCACCACGGGAAGGCGCACCGGGTGATGGTTCGGTAGGCGGCTGTGCAGCCGGCGGCTCCGAGGTCGGGTAGGTCGGCTGCTCGGGGTCCATTGACGGGTCACGCATGGCGATCATGCCTTTCCGGTAGCCGGGCGGTCGCCGAGCAGATCGGCGAAGAGGGCTCGGTAGTGCATCAAGGCCTGGCGCAGCTGCTCGGTCGAGGCCTGGCCGCGCTCGTTGACCTTGTTGATCTCGTGCGCCTCGCGGTAGTGACCCAGGGTCTCGGCGTGCTCGACGCTGAGTTCCTGGGCCCGCGTGTCGAAGTCGTCCACCGGGTAGCCACGCTCGGCCATGACCTGCGTGACGAGCTCGTCGGCCTCCCGCGTCGCCGCCTCAGGCTCCTCGACGAAGTGGGCCTGGGTCCGCTGCCACCGGTCCGCGTACACGCGGCGCTGGTTCGGGTCCAGCTCCCGCAGCGCGAGGCTGTCGTGGTGCTGCTCGCGCTGGCGCAGGTCGCGTTCGGCCGCGCGCCGGGAGGGTTGTTCCGCGACCGCGCGGTCGTACTCGGGGCCGAACCGCCGGCGCAGATCCTTGGAGCGGCGACGCTGGCCGATGCCCGTCGCGACCGCGGCGATGACGATCAGCACGATCACGATGACGGCGAGGGCGGTGGCGGTCGTTGACATAGGGCCGACCCTAATTCGGCCGGGTGGGACCCGGCCTCACCCACGGTGATGGAGCGGCCGACGGCCGGTCGTGCCTGCCCAGACTCGCGCGAGTCGCGGCAGCGGGCCGGCGACCGGCACTGGCCCGGCCAAGCCGCTGTCGAGCGAAACCCCGGCCGCGCCGACCAAGCCGAACTACACGCCGCAACGACCGAACACCACAGCGTGCCCGGCAACCCGCACGCGCCCGCCGGCAGAAACACCGACACACCGCAACATCCGGACAGCGAAGCGTGCCGGGCGACGGCTAACGGTGCCGGGGACGGCTAACGGTGCCGAGCGAGGGCCTAACGGTGCCGAGCGACGGCTAACGGTGCCGAGCGACGGCTAACGGTGCCGGGCGAGCTCGGGCGCCTCAGTGTCGAGCGGCACCTCGTGCCCCCGGACCAGCCCCAGCTGCACGCCCGGGCGCGAGCCGGCCGCGGTGAACAGCCAGCCGGTGGCGGTCCGCAGGCGGTTGGCGGGCAGGGCCGCGAGGTGGTAGCCGCGCGTGATCGTGCGCGCGAGCAGGCCCGACAGCGGCACCTGCAACGGGTTGGCGACGGCCTCCCTACCACCGAGGTCGACCACGAAGCCGAGGTCGCGGTGGCGGTACCGCCGAAGCCGCCCGATCCCGTAGGAGGCCGCGACATTGCTCGCGACGAGCCGCCCCTGCCGCACCGCGTGCTGCGCGGTCGTCGGCGTGTAGCGGCCGGGGTTGTACAGGTCCGGCACCGCGGCGCCGTCCCCGCAGGCAAAGACGTCGGGAAAGCCGAGCACTCGCAGGTGCGCGTCGACGCGGACGCGGCCCGCCTCCGTGGGCAACCCGGCGCGTTCGACGACCGGGTCGGGCCGTACGCCGACGCACCAGACCAGAGTGCGCGAGGGCACATCGCGCCCGTCGGTGAGCGTGACGCCGCCGGCCGTCGCCTCCCGCACCGAGGTGCCGAGCCGCACCTCGATGCCGCGCCGCCGCAGGACCCGCTCGGCGCCGGCCGCCATGCGCGCGTCCATGCCGGGCAGCACCTGATCGGCCGTGTCCAGCAGCAGCCAGCGCGGCGGCTCGTCGCGCAGGCGCGGGTGGCGGGCGGCGATGTCGGCGGTGAGCAGCTGGCCCTGGGCGGCGACCTCGGTCCCGGTGTATCCGGCGCCGACGACCACGAACGTCATCCGCGCCCGGCGCTCGGCGGCGTCCTCGGCGGCGTCGGCGAGCTCGATCTGGCGGATGAGGTGGTCGCGGAGGTACAACGCCTCGGGGATGCCGCGGAAGCCGTGCGCGTGGTCGGCCACGCCCGGGATGGGCAGCAGCTTCGTGACGCTCCCGGCCGCCAGGATCAGCCGGTGGTACTCCAACGAGCCCACATCCCCCTCCGGGCCCACGTACCGGACGGTGCGCGCGTGCGGGTCGACGGCGTCGACCTCGCCGAGCACGAGCCGCACCCCGGGCAGCGTGTCCGGCAGCGACACCGAGATGGCGCGCGCGTCAAGGGCGCCGCCCGCCACCTCGGGCAGCAGCGGCAGGTACAGAAAGTAGTCGGTGGGGTTCACGAGCACGACTTCGGCCGCGCCACGGGACCGGCGCAGCAGCGTCCGCGCCGCCTGGTAGCCCGCGAACCCCGCCCCGACGATGACGATGCGGGGGCGCCCCACGTCAGCGGTTCCCGAGCGCCTGCACCAGCTCGGCCTTGGTCATCGCCGACCGGCCGCGGATGTTGCGGCGCTTGGCCTCGGCGTACAGGTCGTCGCGCGAGCGCTCGGACCGGGGCTGGTTGCTGGTCGCCTTGTTCGGGGTGCGCGGCTTGTCCGAGGACTTCATCGTGCGCGTCGGCTTGCCCAGCTCCTGCCAGCTCGTCTCGGTCATCTCGACGCCGTGGCGCTTCGCGGCCCGCTTGATGCGCCGGAACGCCTCGGCCCGCTCGTCGTCGCTGGCGTCGCGCACCTGATCGAACCGCGCGATCGCGTTGCGCACGTGCGTGGCGTCGTTGAGCGGCTCCTTGCGCAGCCGCGGGAACGCGAAGGTGCTGTCGGACATCGCGTTGCGCTCGGCGGCGTCGAGGGTGCCGGAACGCTTCCTGTTTGCAGCCATACAGCACGGTTACCCGAAGCGGGATGATGTATTCGGGCCGCACTGCCGCCGTCGCGGCGACGCAAGGCCAACGGCGACGCAAGGCCAGACGCAAGGCCGACGGCGACGCAAGGCCAACGGCGACGCAAGGCCAGACGCAAGGCCGACGGCGACGCAAGGCCAGACGCAAGGCCGACGGCGACGCAAGGCCAGACGCAAGGCCGACGGCGACGCAAGGCCAGACGCAAGGCCGACGGCGACGCAAGGCCAGACGCAAGGCCAGACGCAAGGCCGACGGCGACGCGAGGCCAAGAGCGTCGCCCACGGGAGCCGATGATGCCGTGTCGTCCGGCGGAAGGGGGGGTAGTGGATCGCGTCGACGACGAAGGAGGCGACATGGAGACGTCCGCCACGTTCATCGGTACCGCGACCGTCCTGCTCCGGATCGGCACGTTCACCCTGCTGACCGACCCCAACTTCCTGCACCGCGGGCAGCGCGCCTACCTCGGCCACGGGGTGTCGAGCCGCCGCCTCACCGAGCCCGCACTCGGCCCCGACGACCTGCCCCCGCTCGACGCCGTCGTGCTGTCGCACCTGCACGGCGACCACTTCGACCGGATCGCCCGCCACCGGCTCCCCCACGACGTGCCCGTGCTCACCACCGTCCCGGCCGCGCGGCAACTCCGGCGGTGGCGCTTCCACGATGCCGTCGGGCTGCGCCCTTGGAGCGACATGGTGCTGCGCCGCGGCAACGAGACCCTGCGCATCACCGCGGTCCCGGCCCGCCACGGGCCGACCGGGCTGCACCTGGCGATGCCGACGACCATCGGCACCATCCTGGACTGGGAGGTCGACGGGTTCCGCCGGTTGCGCCTGTACGTCTCCGGCGACACCAGATTCAACCGGCGCCTGCTGCGCGACATCCCCGAGCGCTTCCCCGGCATCGACACGGCGCTGCTGCACCTGGGCGGCACCCGCATCCTGGGCGCGCTGGTGACCATGGACGCCCGCGACGGCGTGGCCCTGGCCAACCTGATCCGGCCGGACCGCGTGATCCCCATCCACTACGACGACTACGGCGTGTTCCGCGACCCGCTCTCGAACTTCCTCCAGCCGACGGTCACCGCCCACATCCCGGCCACGGTGCTGCCGATCCTGCGCGGCGAGACGGTGAGCCTGAAGGCGAGCCCGGTTCCGGCGTACGGCTAGCGGCGCTCGCGGGCCAGGCGCTCCAGGGCCGGCAGCGCGGCGGCGATGAGCTCCTCGTCCTGCTCGGTCAGGCCGGCCATCAGCCCGGCCAGGTGCCCGGCCCGCACGGCGCGGCGCCGCTCCAGCAGGTCGATGCCGGCCTGGGTGACCTCGATCAGCACGACGCGGCGGTCGGTCGGCTCGGCGGAGCGCACCACCAGGCCCTCGCGCTCCAGGCGCTGCACGAGCTGGGTCATGGCCGGCTGGGTCACGCCCTCCGCGGCGGCGAGGTCGGTCAGCTTGCGGGGCCCCTCCTGCTGCAGCCGCCAGATCGTCGACGCGGCGGTCAGGCTGATGTCGTTGGGCGGGTTGCCCTGCCGCAACAGGCTGAACACGCGCTCGACGGCGACGGTCAAGCGGGCGGGATCCAAGCCAGTCCGGGGCGCAACCATGCCCATATTGGAACACGCCGAGGTCAGGCCGGGCCGGGAAGCTCACGCACGGCGAGTTCCGAGCTGGTCGCCAGCACGATGCGCAAGTTCTTGCGGGCATAGCGACGGTTCTTGCCGGAGACGGTACGCTGAGCCCGTGGCGACGAGGCTCTCCGAGGTGGCGAAGTACGCGGGGTACAGCGAGGCGACGGTCAGCCGCGTCCTGCGCGACGTGCCCGGCATCGGCGCGGACACCCGCAACGCGGTGCTGACCGCGCTCGACGTGCTGGGCTACCAGCGCCCGACCCGGCACCGGCGCGAGCTCGGCAGCCTGGTCGGCATGGTGCTGCCCGACCTGCACAACCCGATCTTCCCCGCCTACGCGGAGGCGATGGCCGGCGCCCTGGTGCGCCAGAAGCTCATCCCGGTGCTGTGCACCCGCACCGCCGACGGGGTGTCCGAGGCGCACTACATCGAGATGCTGCTGGCCCGCAAGGTCGCCGGGATCATCTTCGTCGGGGCCAGCTACGTCGACGCCGGGCCCGAGCAGGCCAAGGCGCTGCGGGCCCGGCGGCTGCCGATCGTGCTCATCAACGAGGCCGACGAGAACCTCGGCGTGCCGCGGGTCGCCGTCGACGACGCGGTCGCGGTCGACCTGGCCGTCACGCACCTGCGCGACCTGGGCCACCAGCGGATCGGGCTGATCGTCGGGCCGCGCGGGCACGTGCCCTCGGAGCGCAAGCTGACCGAGTTCCGCAAGCTCGCCACCGACAGGCGGCTCGTCGCGCACACGATGTTCTCCATCGCCGGCGGGCAGTCGGCGGTCGCGCCGCTGCTGGAGGCCGGGGCGACCGCCGTGGTCTGCGCCAGCGACACGCTCGCCCTCGGCGCCATCCGCGGGGCCCGCAAGCAGGGGCTGCGGGTGCCCGAGCAGCTGTCCGTCGTCGGCTTCGACGACTCGGTCTACATGCCGATGATGGACCCGCCGCTGACCACCGTGCGCCAGCCGATCGGCGCGATCGGGGTGGCCGCGGTGCACTCGCTGGTCGCGCAGATCGAGCGGCGGCCGGTGCCCCTCGAGGAGGAGCTGTTCGAGCCCGAGCTCATCGTCCGGTCCTCGACGGCCGCCGCTCCGTAAGCGGTTGCGATCTACGCGATGGTTTTTGCACTCATCAGGCCGAGGGTGTCGACGACCCGGTTGGCGAAGCCCCACTCGTTGTCGTACCAGCCGACGACCTTGACATGCCGCCCGTCGACCCTGGTCAGCGCCGAGTCGAAGACGCACGACGCCGGGTCGCCGACGATGTCCGCGCTGACGATCGGGTCGGTGCAGTACGACAGGATGCCCTTCAGCGGGCCCTCGGCCGCCTCGCGGTAGGCGTCCAGCACCGCCTCGCGCGTCACGTCGAGCTCGACGGTCGCGTTGAGCTCGACCAGCGATCCGACCGGGACCGGCACCCGGATCGAGTCGCCGGACAGTCGCCCGGCCAGGCCCGGCAGCACGAGCCCGATCGCCTTCGCGGCGCCGGTGGTGGTCGGCACGATGTTCACGCCGGCGGCCCGGGCGCGGCGCGGGTCCCGGTGCGGGCCGTCCTGGAGGTTCTGCTCCTGCGTGTACGCGTGCACGGTGGTCATGAACCCGTGCTCGATCCCGGCCAGCCCGTCGAGCACGGCGGCCAGCGGGGCGAGCGCGTTGGTGGTGCAGGAGGCGTTCGACACGATGGTGTGGCGGTACGGGTCGTAGGCCTCGGTGTTCACCCCGTACGCGAGCGTGACGTCGGCCCCCGCGGACGGCGCGCCCACGAGCACGCGCTCGGCGCCGGCCTCCAGGTGCGCGCGGGCGGCGTCGGCGGCGGTGAACCGGCCGGTGGACTCGAGCACGATGTCGACGCCGAGCTCGGCCCAGGGCAGCTTGAGCGGCTCGCGCTCGGCCAGGGCCCGGATGCGCCGGCCGTCGACGACCAGCTCGTCGCCCTCGGCCGCGACCGGGCGCCCGAATCTTCCGAGGGTGGTGTCGTACCGCAGCAGCTGCGCCAGCGCCGCCGGCGCCGCGAGATCGTTGACGGCGACGACCTCCAGCTCGCTGCCGCGCTCGACGATCGCGCGCAGCACGCTGCGGCCGATGCGACCGAAACCGTTGATGGCAATTCGTCCAGACATGCGGCAATCGTCCCCGTCCGCCCGATCAGGCGACAGCGGACGGCTCGCCAGTCTCCGCAAGCATCTCGCCATGCGGCCGGGCGAAGGTCCGCCGGTACTCGCTGGGTGACGTGCCCAGGATCCGCTGGAAGTGCAGCCGCAGGTTTGCCCCGGTGCCGAGCCCGACCCGCGCCGCGATCTGCTCGACGCCGAGCCCGCTGCGCTCCAGCAGCTCCCGCGCCTGGTCGACGCGGGCGCGCAGGATCCACTGGGTCGGCGTGTAGCCGGTCTCCTGCACGAACCGGCGCGACAACGTCCGCGCCGACACGTTCGCGTTGCGCGCCAGGTCCTCGAGGGCCAACGGCTCCCCGAGCCGCTCGAGCGCCCACTGCCGGGTGGCGGCGAAGTGCTCGCCGACGGCCTCGGGAACGCTGCGCGGGATGTACTGCACCTGTCCCCCGCTGCGGTACGGCGCCGCGACGAGCCGCCGGGCGACCACATTGGACAGCGCGACGCCGTGGTCCCGCCGCACCAGGTGCAGGCAGAGGTCGATCCCGCTGGCCGCCCCGGCCGAGGTGAGCACCTCCCCCTCGTCGACGAAGAGCACGTCCTCGTCGACGCGGATGGCGGGGTGGCGCCGGGCGAGCTCGCGCGTGTAGTGCCAGTGCGTGGTGGCCCGCTTGCCGTCCAGGAGCCCGGTCGCGGCCAGCGCGAACGCGCCGGTCGAGATCGCGGCGAGCCGCACCCCGCGCGCGTGGGCGGCCCGCAGCGCGGCGACGACCTCGGCCGGCGGCTCCTCCCGGTCGGGATGCCGGTACCCGGGGATGAAGATCGTGTCGGCGGCGTCGAACGCGTCGAGCCCCTCGGCCACGTGGTAGGCCAGCCCGTCTCCCCCGGCGACCAGGCCGGGCGCGGCCCCGCACACGTGCACGGCATAGGGCATCCCCGGGCGGTTGGTGAAGACCTGCGCCGGAATGCCCACGTCGAGCGGCTTGGCCCCGTCGAGCACGAGCACCACGACTCGGTGGATCGTTCTCACCCGAGCAGCGTCACACCCGCGGCGGCCCCGGGGGAAGTGTCTGGAAAGCCACGGACCGCAAGTTTCCCGCCAGGGGTCCGGACGCGAACGACCGGACCCCGGCGGGTGGCGGTGCCGTCAGAGCGCCAGCCAGGCGCACCCGTCGGCCGGCAGGAGGCCGCCGAGCAGGGGCTCGCTGGTCAGGAGAATTTCGGTGTGGGCGGGGAGGCGGGCCGGGGCCGCGGTGAAGTTCACGACGCACGCGAAGCCCTCGCCGCGGCGGAAGGCCAGGACGCCGTCGTCGCTGGTGATCCAGGCGATGTCCTCCGGCAGCGTGGTCAGGTGCTCGCGGCGGATCGCGAGCGCCTGGCGGTACAACCGCAGCATGGAGGTGGCGTCCGGCTCCTGGGCCTCGACGGTCAGGGCCGACCAGCTCGCGGGCTGCGGGAGCCACGGCTCGGCCGCGCCCGGTGGCGAGAAGCCGAACGGGGCTTCGCCGCCGGACCAGGGCAGCGGGACGCGGCAGCCGTCGCGGCCGCGGTCGGTGTGCTCCGAGCGCTCCCACGTCGGGTCCTGGATGCGCTCCAGGGGGATGTCCTCGACCTCGGCGAGGCCGAGCTCGTCGCCCTGGTAGACGTACACGCCGCCGGGCAGGGCCAGGGTGAGCAGGGCGGCGGCGCGGGCGCGGCGGGTGCCCAGGGCCGGGTCCGTGAACGCGCCGTGGCGGCGGTTGCCGAGGTCGAACGTGGTGTCCTCGCGGCCGTAGCGGGTCACGTGGCGGATGGTGTCGTGGTTGGACAGCACCCAGGTCGGCGGGGCGCCCACGAGCCGGTGCGTGTCGAGGGTGTCGTCGATCGTCTTGCGGATCGCGTTGGGCTCCCAGGCGCAGCACAGGAACTCGAAGTTGAAGGCGGAGTGCAGCTCGTCCGGGCGCAGGTACCGCACGAACTGCGCCGTCGTCGGCAGCCAGACCTCGCCCACGAAGACCCGCGGGTCGGCGTAGGCGTCGGCGATGCGCCGCCAGGCGCGGTAGATCTCGTGGACGCCCTCGTGGTCCTGGTAGGGCAGGTCGGCCGGGTCCGGGTCGGCGCCCACGTCCGGCAGGCCGGGCGTCTTCATGAGGCCGTGGGCGACGTCGATGCGGAAGCCGTCGACGCCGCGGTCGAACCAGAACCGCAGCACGTCTTCGAACTCGGCCCGCACGCCCTCGTGCTCCCAGTTCAGCTCGGGCTGCTGGGGCGCGAACATGTGCAGGTACCACTCGCCGTCGGGCAGCCGGGTCCAGGCCGGGCCGCCGAAGTACGAGCGCCAGTCGTTCGGCGGCAGCTCGCCGCCGGCGCCGCGGCCGGGCCGGAACCAGAAGCGCTCCCGGGCCGGGTCGCCGGGCGGCGCGGCGAGCGCCGCCCGGAACCACGGATGCGCGTCCGAGCAGTGGTTCGGCACCAGGTCCACGAGCACCCGCAGGCCCTGCTCGTGCGCCTCGGCGAGGAAGCCCTCGGCGTCGGCGAGGGTGCCGAAGAGCGGGTCGATGTCGCGGTAGTCGGCGACGTCGTAGCCGCCGTCGGCCATCGGGGAGACGTTCCACGGCGTCAGCCAGAGCGCGTCGACGCCCAGTTCCCGCAGGTAGGGCAGCCGCGCCCGGAGGCCGGCGAGGTCACCGACGCCGTCTCCGTCGCCGTCGGCGAAGCTGCGCAGGTAGATCTGGTAGATGGCGGCGGTGCGCCACCAGCCGTTCGAACGCATGGAGCGTCTCCCCAATGAGGTTGCGGGTTTACCAGCCCGAGTTGCCCGGGCCGCGGGTGATCGGGTAACCGCCCGGGTTGTTGAGGCCGCCGGATGCGGCCCCGGTGACGGTCACGTAGTTGGCGGTGGCGGCGCCGCTGACGTTGAGCACGTCGATGCCCCAGGTGCCGGCGCCGGTGATGGTGAGGTGGTCCAGCAGCAGGTTGCCGATGCGGTGGCTGTCGCTGAGCAGCACCGCCTGGTAGGTGCTGTCCGCGATCGTGTTGTAGGACAGGGTCACCGGAGTGGTGATGTCGGACTGGTTGGCGTAGACCCACAGCGCGCCGAGGTTCGACTGCCAGTTCGGCTCGTAGCCGCCGGTGCGCGTGAGAGTGTTGCGGGTGACGGTCGTCGGGCCGCTGAACGGGATGCCGAAGCGGCTGCTGACGGTGATGCCGGCCGAACCCGTCACGGTGTCCGACACCAGGTTGTCCGCGGCCACGTTGCCGCTGCCGCCGTAGATGCCGATGCCGTTGGCCAGCAGCGGCGTCTGGACCGTGTTGAAGGTGTACGACGAGTTCGTCACCGGGTTCGTCTGGGAGAACATCGCCAGGGCGTCGTCGCCGGTGTTGCGCACCGAGGACTGATCGAAGCGCGTGTTGCTGACGTTGCCCAGGTAGGCGTTGAGGTTGGCGCCGTCGGCGAACGTGTTCGCGATGCGCAGCGCGGCGACGTAGAGGCCGTCGGTGCCCGCGGAGACCCACACGCCGGTCTTGGTGTGTTCGACGCGCACGTCGAAGAGCAGCGAGCCGGTGCCGAAGTTGCCCTCGATGCCGGTGTCGAAGTTGGCGTCGTCGCGGTAGGTGACGTCGCCGGACATCGTCAGGTCGGCGATGGTGACCCCGGAGCCGGTGGCGAAGAACCCGCCCTTGCCGTTGCGGCCCTTCACGGTGCTGTACCACTGCCCGGCCCCGCGCACCGCGACGCCCGCGAGGTTGATCCGGCTGGTGATGTCGAACGTCCCGGCCGGGATCCACACGCCCTGTCCGGCACTGCGCGCGGCCGACACGGCGTTGTTGATCGCGCCGGTGTCGTCCGAGCCGTCGCCGGAGGTGGCGCCGTAGGTGGTGATGGACACGAAGTTCGCCGGCATGGTGTACGCGGCCGCGGCCTGCTCGGCGTCGACGATGTCGATCGTGTACGAGCTCGCCGTGTCGGACGCGTCCTTCTGCAGCTTCAGGACGGTCCCGGCGGGCCAGTCACCGATCGTCGCGCGGGTCTCGTCGAAGAAGTGGTGCGCCGAGCCCTGCGAGGGCACGTTCGTGTACGGGTACGACCCGTAGACCCACGAGTAGCGGGACGTGAGCGTGATGTCCTTGACGTGGGTCCCGTTCGCGTAGAGCGAGATCGGCGCGCTCGCCCCGGCCCCGTCCGCGCTGTCCGGGATCGAGTAGCGGATCGTGAGCGCGTTGGCCGGCTTGCTCAGCGTGAACTGCACGTACTGCCCGGTGCCGGTGAGCTGGACGGCCTGCCGCCCGGTCGCCTCGCTGGCCACCGTGAGGAAGGTGCGGCTCGCGGCGAGCTTCGTGCCGTTCGTGGTCGCGTCGGCCGCGCGGTACTCGGTGTAGGGCAGCGTCGCCCCGCGGGCGGCCAGGGCCAGGCCGCCGGTGACGCCGACCGAGTCGATGTCGACGCCGCCGGTGTCGCCGCTGTCGACCTGCCAGCCGATGAGGTTGAGCCCGGCGCGGAGGGTGACGGTCTGGTTGGCGGTGAGCCACCCCGACCCGGCCGGCAGGTTCACGCGTCCGATCTTGATGCCGTTGACGTACTGTGACAGCGTGCGCACGGCACCGGACGTGTTCGTGTAGCGCAGCGAGACCTGCCGCGCGCCGGCGGCGGGCGCGTTCACGGACACGATGACCCGCGCGCCCACGGCGGAGAAGCCGGTCAGGTGATCGCCGGAGACGCTCGGCCCGCCGGAGAAGAACGCGGTCTCGGCCTCGTAGGTCGACGGAGATCCAGGCGGGGTCGATGTGGACGGGGTCGGCGAAGGGGCCACGCCGACGGTCAGGTTGTCGAGGTTGACGTTGCCGGAGTCGGTGCTGTCGAACCGGTAGGCGACCGTGGTGCTCGCGGCCGTCAGGTTCACGGCCTCGGTCGCCGTGGCCCAGGTGTCCCAGTTCGCCGTCGCCGGCAGGGAGATCTGCCGCAGCTTCACGCCGCCGGTGTACAGCGACAGCGTCATCGCGGCCCCGGTGCCGTTGGCGTAGCGCAGCGTCAGGGACGAGGTGGCCGGCACGGTGAAGCCGACCGACGCGCTGCCCTTGTTGCCGTCGGTGAACCCGCCGACGAACCCGGTGCCGGTGTATCCACTGTGGTCGGTGGCCACGACGGCCCCGCCCGACAGCGTGGCGTTCTCGGCCTCCAGGCCGCTCGAGGCGGCGGTCGACACCGTGACGCTGTCGAGGTTCACGTTGCCGGAGTCGGCGCTGTCGAACCGGTAGGCCACCGTGTTGCTCGCGGCCGTCAGCGAGACGGACTCGGTCGCCGTCGACCACGTGTCCCAGTTCGCCGTCGCCGGCAGCGAGATCTGCCGCAGCCTGGCGCCGTTGACGTAGAGCGAGAGCGTCTTGGCCGAGCCGGTGCCGTTGGCGTACCGCAGCGCCAGCTGGTTGCCGGCCTGCACGCTGAACGTGGTGGCGGCGCTGCCCTTGTTGCCGTCGGTGTACCCGGCGACGAACCCGCTGCCGGTGTATCCACTGTGGTCGGTGGCGACGGCGGCGCCCCCGGAGAGGGTGGCCGACTCGGCCTGGTAGGTGGCGGTGGCCGCGTCGGCGGGACGGGCGGCCAGGGCGACGGCGGCGGCCGCGATGGCCGCGGCGGTGGCGGCCGCCGCGACGATCAGTCGTCGTTGCATGTGGTGCTCCCTTCTAATGCGCGTAGACCTCGAACTCGGACAGCTGGGCGGCGGGCCAGCCGTTGTTCGCGGTGAAGGTCAGGGTGATCGTGCGCAGCGCGGCCGGCGGGAACGTGATGGTGACCGCGTTGCCCGTGTCCGGGTCGAGGGTGTAGTCCGTCGCCGGCACCAGGCCGTTGACCTCGATCGTCTCCGTGCGGGCGCCCCAGTTCGGCGGGAGCTTGAGCACGAGCCGGTCCACGGTGCGGGTGTCGCCGAGGTCGAGGGTCACGGTCTGCGGGAAGGCGTTGTTGGCGCTCTCGAAGTAGGTGCCGGGGTCGCCGTCGATCAGGTTGGCCGGCCCGGTCCAGGACAGCGCCTGCGAGCTGGACGTGATCTGCTGGCCGAGCGCGAGGTTGCCGTCCGGGTCGAAGCCGATGCCCCGGACGGAGACGACGTACGGCCCGGCGGGCGAGGTGGTGTCGACCATGATCCGCTCGGCGAAGACGCCGGCGTGGTCCGGGTCGAAGGTGACGGTGACCGTGCAGGTCGCCCCGACGGCGATCGTCGAGCACGGGGCGGTGGCCGTGTAGCCGGCCGGGGCCCGCAGCGCGCGGACGTCGATCGGCTTCGGGCCGGGGTTGGTGATGGTGAAGGTCTTGGTCCCGGCGGTGTGCAGGGCCAGGTTGCCGAAGTCGAGGCTGTCCGCGCTCAGCTTCAGCGCGCCGGCGGGCGGGAAGCCGCAGCGGGTGCCCGTCCACCCGAGGTTCCCGGGGCCGCGGTCGATGACAAAGCCACTGCCGCAGTCGTACTTCCCGGCGGTCGCGACCACCCACGAGAAGCGCGCGGAGCCGGGCGCCTGCAGCTGGAGCGCGAACGTCCCGGGCCGGATGATCGCGACCCGGTCCAGGCGCACGTTGTCGATGCGCTTGCCGAAGAACTGCACGGCCGCGAACGGGCTGTCCACGATGGACACGTCGTGCACGTCGACGGCACCGGTCATCGGGGCGTCCGCGGCGTAGAACCACAGCGCCGCGACCTCCTCGGGCGGGTTCGGCACCAGGTTCCCGGCGCGCAGCAGCACGTTGCGGGCGATGGTCGTGGTGCCCGCGAGCGGCACGGCGCCGAAGCGGTTGCCGACGTGGATGCCGCCGCCCTGGGTGACGGTGTCGGCGGCGACGCTGTCGGTGACGGCGTTGTCGCGGCCGCCATAGATCGCGAAGCCGTTGGCCAGCAGCGGGGCGATCACCGTGTCGTGCACGAACGCGTTGTCGTGGTCGGCGTTGCCATCCGACCACATCGCGAGCCCGTCGTCGCCGGTGTTGCGCACGAACGTGTCGCGGATGACGGTGTGGGCGACGCCGTTGTGGAGGTTCACGCCGTCGGCCATGGTGTTCTGGATGCGGGCGTGGCTCACGGTGAGCCCGTCGCTGGGCCCGTCGAACCACATGCCGACCTTGGTGTGCTCGATCCAGACGTCGTCCACCGTGGACCCGTGGCCGTAGGTCCCGCCCAGGCCGCTGTCCGAGGTGGAGTCGTCGCGGACCGTGGTGTCGCCGGCGATGGCGAAGCCGGACAGGTGCACGGCGGCGGCGCCGGTGCCGAAGATGCCGACGTTCGCGCCGCGCAGGACGGTGTGCCACGGCCCGGCGCCGCGCAGGGTCACGCCGTCCGCGGTCAGGTGCCGGGTGACCGCGTAGGTGCCGGCGGGCAGCCAGACCCCCTTGGCCTGGGCCTTCCCGGCGTCGAGGGCGGCCTGGATCGCCGCCCCGGAGTCGGCGGCGCCGCTCGGGTCGGCGCCGAAGTCGGTCGCGCTGAGGAAGCCGGACGGGCGGGCGGCGGGCGGGCCGGCCAGCTCGAAGTCAGCGAGGTCCACGACGACCGGGGCGGTGGCGGTGAACCGGACTCGGGAGCCGGCGGCCAGGGTGCGGCCGAGCAGCGCATGGACGTCGTCGAAGTAGTGGTGCTGACCGCCGTCGGCCGGGTTGTTCGTGTACGGAAAGTTGCCGTAGACGTGCGAGTAGCGGGTGGTGAGGGGCAGGTCGGTGCCGGTGGAGACGCGCAACCTGGCGTCCGGGCTGCCGTCGGGCAGCGAGTAGCGGACGTTCACCGCGTCGGCCTTGGCCTTGAGCGTGAACTCGACCCATTGGCCGGCCCGCAGCGAGACCGCGCGGCGACCGGACGCCTCGGCGGCGAGCTGGGTGAAGTCCACGGACGGGCCGACCCGACCGCCGTTGGTGGCCGCGTTCTCGGCCTCGTAGGTGGTGAAGGGAACGTTGGCGCCGGGCGGGGTGACACCGGCGGAAGCGGGGACCGGATACAGGATGACGGCAGCGAACAGCGCCGCCGCGAACATGCGACGTGACATGGGGTGTTTCAGCCCTTCAGGCTGCCGGTGGTGAGGCCGGACATGATGTTCTTCTGGAAGATGAGGAAGAACACGACGGTCGGAACGGCGGCGATGACGGCGCCGGCGATGACAACGTTCTGGGTGAGGCCCTGCGAGAAGGCGTAGATGCCGACGTTGACGGTCCGGTTGTCGGCCGAGGGCTCCACCAGCAGCGGCCAGAGGAAGTCCTTCCAGATGGCCGTGAGCGAGAAGATGGACACGACGCCGAGGATCGGCCGCGAGATCGGCAGGACGATCGACCACAGGCTGCGCAGCGGCCCGGCGCCGTCGATCGCCGCCGCGGCCATGAGGTCGGTCGGGATCGAGTCGAAGAACCGCTTGAGCAGGAAGATGTTGAAGGCGTTGGTGACCGCGGGCAGCCAGATCGCCCACGGGGTGTCGACCAGGTTCCAGTGCACCAGCGGCAGGTCGATGGCGGTGACGTACTGCGGGATCACCAGCACCGTCGAGGGAATCATGAGCGTGGCCAGCATCAGCGCCAGGATCCCGTTGCCGAACGCCGGGCGCAGCTTCGAGAACGCGTAGGCGGCGGCGACGTCGAAGACCAGCTGGAAGGCGAGGGCGCCGAAGGCGTACCAGACCGTGTTGAGCAGCAGCCGCCCGAGGCTCAGGGCCGTCCACGCCTCGGCGTAGTTGGCGGGCTGAGGGTCCTGCGGATACAGGGTCGGCGGGATCTGGGCGACCTCCGGGCCGGACTTCAGCGCGCCGGTCACCATCCAGTACAGCGGGCCGGTGAACACGATCGTGAAGAGGACCACGACGGCGATGACGATCGCCCAGTAGGCGCGGCGGGCGGCCGGGCGCTGGAGCCGGGCCGGGGAGATCAGCGTGCGGGCGGCGGTGTCCATGTGACTGCCCTCAATCCTGCTTCGGGCTCAGCCGCGCGTAGGCGACGGAGAAGCCGGCCAGCACGACCATGAGCATCACGCCGAGGGCGGCGGCGCCGTTGAGGTCGTTCTGCTTGAACGCGTGCTGGTACATCAGGTAGACCACCGAGGTCGCCGAGTCCTCGACACCGGCCCCGCCGGCCAGGATCAGCGGCTCGATGAAGACCTGCATGGTCGCCACGACCTGCAGCAGGAACATCAGCGACAGGATCAGCCGGGTCTGCGGCACGGTGACGTGCCACAGCCGCCGCAGCAGCCCGGCCCCGTCGAGCTCGGCCGCCTCGTAGAGCTCCCCCGGGATGTTCTGCAGCGCGGCGAGGTACACCAGGATCGAACTTCCGACGTTCATCCACGTCGCCGCGATGACGAGCGAGGGAGTCGTCATCGTGGTGGACTGCACCCACTGCGACGTCGGCAGGTGGACGGCGTGCAGGAGGTGGTTGAAGATGCCGGCGTCGCCCGGGTCGTAGGCGTAGCGGAAGAGCAGCAGCGCCGAGGCGGGCGGGAGCATCACCGGCAGGTAGACCACGGCCCGCAGGTAGCCCCGGGCGTGGCGCAGCTCGTTGAGCAGCACGGCGATGAAGAACGGCAGCGCGTACCCGATGACCAGGGCCAGCAGCGTGAACATCGCGGTGTTGCGCCACGCCGCGGCGAAGCTGGGATCGTGCCAGAGGCGCACGTAGTTGTCCCAGCCGACCCAGGTGGTGACCCCGCGCCGGGTGCGCTGGAAGCTCATGATGAACTCGCGGACCATCGGATACCACGAGAACACCGCGAAGCAGACCACCGCCCCGGCGAGGAAGCCGTGCCCGGTCAGGTTGTGCACCAGGCGTCGTTGCCACAGACGCTGCGTCTTCGGGATGGCGCGGGCCGGCCGCACCGCGCTGTCGAGCCGGACCGCGCCGTCCACTCAGGACTCCTGGGACAGGATCGTGTTGACCTTCTGCTCGGCCGTGCTCAGCAGGCCGTTGATGTCGGCGCCGGGCTGGGTGAGCACCGCGGACATCGCGGCGTCGAGCACGGCGTAGATGGCCTGGGCGCGCGGCGGCTCGGCCTTGATGGTGATCGGGTTGTTGGCGTAGGGCGCGTAGTCGGCCAGGTTCAGGTTGCTGTTGGCCTTCTTGAGCTCGTCGTCCTGCTGCTGCACGTCGGTGCCGGGCTTCCAGATGAGCGGCTCGGGCAGGCCGACGGGCACGCCCATCGCCTTCTGGGCCACGTAGTTGAACTGGCCCTGGCCGGGCGTGAACTCCTCGAAGGCGAGCCACTGCAGGCCGGCCTTGATCTGCGCCGGGGAGAGGCCCTTCTTGAAGAAGTAGCCGCTGCCGCCGCCGAGCGTGGTCTTCGCCGGGCCGTTGTCGCCGGGCATCGGGCCGATCGCCCAGTCCTCGTAGGCGCCCTTGAACTGGGTGACGATCGCCTTGATGGTGTCGGGCGCGCCGACGTACATGCCGACCTTGCCGGCGCCGGCGTTGGTGAGCAGGTCGGCCCACTGCAGCAGCTGCTTCTCGCCGACGCTGTTGTCGGTGAACCGCATGTCGTGCAGCTGCTGCAGCACCGCCTTGCCCTCGGTGGTGTTGAACGCGGCCTTCTTGCCGTCGTCGCTGACCACCGAGCCGCCGCGGGAGTACAGGGCGGCCGAGAAGTGCCAGCCGCCGGTGTTGCCGGCGCTGTACTCCTGGTAGCCCGCGATCCCGTTGCCGAGCGCGCTGATCTTCTTGGCCGCCGCGGCGACCTCCTGCCAGGTGGCCGGGGGCTTGGTGGGGTCGAGGCCGGCCTGCTGGAAGAGCTTCTTGTTGATGACGAGGCCGAGTCCGTAGCCGGCGTAGCCGATGCCGTAGGTCTTGCCGTTCTCGATGAACGGGTCCTTGATCGCGGGCAGGACCTTGTCCCAGTTCGGGATCGTGTCGGCGGTGATGTACTTGGTGATGTCCTCGGCCGCGTCGGCGTCGAGCACCTGGTCCAGGTCGGTCATGTACCCGTAGAACAGGTCGGCCTGCGTGCCGCCCTGCAGCCGGGCGGTGAAGTCCGGCGGGTTGTCGCACTGGCTGCCGACGGAGACGGTCTTCACGGTGACGCCGGGGTGGGCCTTCTGGAACGCGGCCACGTCGTCGTTCCACAGCTGCAGCGACTTGCCGCCGTTGTCGGTCTTCTGCGGCGGGCAGTCGACCACGATGGTCGTCGGGCCGTCGGCGGCGGTGTCGTCCTTGCTGTCGCCGCACGCGGCGAGCGTGGTGGCCCCGAGCGCGACGACGAGCGCCAAACGGAGTGCTTTTATCGACATCGATCTATCCCTTCAGGCGGACGGGATGCGGGAAAGGCTTTTGTTTCGTTTCGGTGTCGCAGACAGTACGAGTATTGCCGCCAGAAGTCCAGCGTTCGTTGCAAAAACTCGACAAGCCCGCCGCCCCGTCAGCGCGGTTTACCGGACCTGAAACCGCACTACAGCCCAGGTAGCAGCCGCTTAACCGATTCAGCCAGTGCGCTTTCCCGTCGATTCCGACGGCAATTGCCGTCGCCTTCTTGCGCAATTTCTGAGCCCATGATCGCAAGTCGTTGCAAACGATTCCGGGACACAAAAACAGAGCGGCGACGACGCGGGTGCGTCGTCGCCGCTCTGTCTGGTTGCGCCGGGCTTCAGCCGGGCCAGTACCCCGTCGCGCGGCGCACACCGATCGCGCCCGCCCGGTCCACCGCCGCCTTCACCACGGCGAAGATGGCGCCCTGCAACGCCGCCGCCACGAGGATCTCGCCCCAGGCACGATCCTCGTCGGTGGCGTTGGGCGCGTCGTCGTCACGCCCGGCGACGCGCCACACCTGCTTGAAGATCAGCCCGGCGGCGGCCCCGGCCGCGGCGCCGAGGAGCACCCCCACCGGCTTGTACGCCAGCTTTGCCATCCGCCCACTCATGCCGATCCGTTTCCCGGCCCGCCCACGGGCCAAACGCCATGCCGCCGCCGCGCCTGCTACCCACGGCGTCCGCCGCGAAACGAGACGTTTGAAATATTTGCCATTGGGCAAGTACCCGGCCATGGAGCTGTCGGTCACGATGTCGTGCCGCGGGGACGAGACGCTGCTCGAGTTATGCGGCGTACTCGACTACGCGTCGGTACCCTACCTGCGCCAGGTCGTCTACCGGCGCTTCGACGCGGGCAGGCACACGATCACGCTCGACGCGGCCGCGCTGCGACTGATCGACGCGGCCTCCATCAAGGTGCTGCTCTACCTGCGCGAACGCGCGCTCGGCGCGGGCGGCGACCTCCGGCTGACCGACGTGCGCGGCACCGCCCTCACCGCGCTGGAGATCGCTGGCGTCGCCAAGGAGCTCGACGCCTACGCCGGCGCCGGCTGGCCGGCCGAGGACCGCGCGAGCACCCCGGTCGACCTCGGGACCGTGCACCTCGGGCACGGGCACTGGCCCGTCGGCGTCACCGAGATGCTCCAGCGGCTGTCCGGCCTGAGCCCCGCCGACCCCCGCCGCGCCCGCCTCCGGGACGAGGTCATCGAGCTGTGCCTGCCGGCCGCGCGACACCTGGCCCGGCGCTACGCCGGCTCCGGCGAGCCGCTCGGCGACCTCGCGCAGGTGGCCGCGATGGGGCTGGTCAAGGCCGTGGACGGCTACGACCCGCAGCGGGCCGTCGAGTTCGGCGCCTACGCGAGCCCCACGGTGACCGGCGAGCTCAAGCGGCACTTCCGCGACCACATCGGCGCCGTCCGCCTCCCCCGCCGCCTGCAGGAGCTGCGGGTGCAGCTGAACCGGGCGCGCGACGAGCTCACGCTCACCCTCGGCCGCCCGCCCCGGGCCGAAGACCTCGCCGCCCACCTCGACGCCGGCGTGGACGAGATCGCCGAGTGCGTCGCCGCCGGTCACCTGCAGCGCCCGATCTCGTTCGACTCGCCCGCGACCGTGTCGGGCGAGCACGAGAACACGACCGTGGCCGACCTCGTGGGCGGCGACGACCCCGGCTTCGAGCTGGCCGACCTGCGCGCGTCCCTGCCGACGGCGATGGCCGGCCTGCCCGAGCGGGAGCGGCGCATCGTCGCGCTGCGCTTCTACGGCAACCTGAGCCAGTCCGAGATCGCCGCGCGCGTGGGCATCTCCCAGATGCACGTCTCCCGCCTGCTCACCCACGCGCTGGGATTCCTGCGCCGCCGCCTGGCGTAACCCCCCGGTACGCCAGACGGCGGCCGCTCATCACGGCTTCAGCAGGACCTTCAGCGTGCCGTCCCGCTTGGCCTGGAACGCCTCGTACGCGGCGGGCGCGTTCGCCAGCGGCACCCGGTGCGTCGCGAAGGACTCGACGCCGAGCGGGTCGCCGTCGCCCGTCAGCAGCGGCATGATGTCGTCCACCCACCGCTTGACGTTGGCCTGGCCCATCCGCAGCTGGATCTGCTTGTCGAACAGCACCATCATCGGCAGCGGGTCGGCCGTGCCGCCGTACACGCCCGAGATCGAGATCGTCCCGCCCCGCCGGACGGTGTCGATGGCCAGCTGCAGGGCCGCGAGCCGGTCGACGCCCGACTTCTCGATGAGCTTCTGCGCGAGCGCGTCGGGCAGCAGGCCCGCGGCGGTCTGCGCGAGCTTCCCCGCGGGCGCGCCGTGCGCCTCCATGCCGACGGCGTCGATCACCGCGTCCGGGCCGCGCCCGTCGGTCAGGTCCCGCAGCCATCCGGCCACGTCGTCGTGCGCCTCGAAGTCCACGACCTCGAACCTGTTCGCCCGCGCGCGGGCCATCCGCTCCGGCACCACGTCGACGCAGATGACCCGGTAGCCGCGGTGCACCGCGACCCGGCACGCCATGTCGCCGATCGGGCCGAGCCCGAGCACGACGATCGTCCCGCCCGGCGGCGCGCCGGCGTACTCGACCGCCTGCCACGCGGTGGGCAGCACGTCGGAGAGGTACACGAACCGGTCGTCGGTCGTCCCCTCGGGCACCTTGATCGGGCCGAACTGGGCCTGCGGGACGCGAAGGTACTCCGCCTGCCCGCCCGGCACCCGCCCGTACAGCCGCGTGTAGCCGAACAGCGCCGCGCCCTTCTCCTCCGAGCGCACCTGCGTCGTCTCGCACTGCGTCATCAGCCCCCGCCCGCACATCCAGCAGTGCCCGCAGGAGATGTTGAACGGGATCACCACCCGGTCGCCGCGGCGCAGGTGGGTGATGGCGGACCCGACCTCCACCACGGTGCCCATGGGCTCGTGCCCGAGGATGTCGCCCTCGGTCATGAACGGCGCGAGCACCTCGTACAGGTGCAGATCCGACCCGCAGATGCCGCTGGACGTCACCTTGATGATGATGTCGTTGGGCTGCTCGATGCGGGGATCCGGCACCTTGTCGACCCGCACGTCCCGCTTGCCGTGCCAGACCACAGCCCTCATGCCGCGGACCCCGGCACGGTGAGCGACGGCTGCGTCAGGTGAGTCATACGGCGCCCACTACCCGAGCGCGTCACCCGGAAACAAACCGGCCCCGCACCTCGCGGGAGGAGGTGCGGGGCCGGCGCAGAGCTGTCAGCTGCCTGAAGGGGGTACGTCGCCGCGCCAGGTGCCGGTCGCGGTGCCGCGCTTCTCGATGAACTCCTTGAAGCGCCGGGTATCGGCCTTCACCTGCATCGAGTCGGCGCCGATGGCGCTGCCCGCCTTCTCGGTCAGGCCCTGCGGCTGCCAGTCGAGCTGGACCGTCACCCGCGTGTCGGTGTCACCGAGCCGGTGGAACGTCACGACGCCCGCGTGCCGGGTGTCGCCGTCGGTGCTCTTCCAGGCGATCCGCTCGTCCGGGTGCTGCTCGGTGATCTCGGCGTCGAACTCGCGCCGCACGCCGCCGATCTTCGTCACCCAGTGGGTGTGCCGGGCGTCGACCTGCCGGATCGACTCGACACCGCTCATGAACTGCGGGAAGGACTCGAACTGGGTCCACTGGTCATAGGCCGTGTGCACCGGGACGTGCACGTCGATGCTCTCGGTGACCGTGCTCATGTCAACCTCCTTGCCGGTTCGGCTCTCCCCAATCGGATGCCCGGCGAGGAACGAGGAAAACGTAAGCGAGATCACGAACCGCCCGGAAGAACAAGCGCCCCGGCCTCGCAGTCCTCGGTCACGTTTCCTGACCGGTAAAGTCCCGGGCATGACGACGCTCGAACGACCCGGGCTCCGCGGGCTGAGCCCCGCCCTGATCCCGCTCGGCCTGATGTTCCTCGCGGTCGGGATGTCCACCGCCGTCGTCTACCCGTTCCTCGCGCTGTTCCTCAGCAACGACGTGCACGCCGGCCCGGTCCGGGTGACCGTGTTCCTGGTCGCGTCCCCGCTGGCCGGCGTGCTCGTCACGACGCTCGTCGGCCGGCTGTCCGACCGGGGGCCGTACCGGCGCAGGGTCCTGCTCGTCGCGGCCCTCGCGGGCCTGGCCGGCAGCGGCTTCACCGCGTTCGTGCGCGACTACTGGGTGCTGCTCGGCCTCTCGGTGACCGCGATCGCGCTGTCGGGCTCGCTGTTCCCGCAGACGTTCGCGTACGCCCGGCAGGTCCTCGAGCGCGACACCCCGGGCCGCGCGGCGCTGGGCATCAGCGCGATGCGCACGGTGTTCTCCCTGGCCTGGGTCGGCGGCCCCGCCCTCGCCGCCGTGCTGCTGGACGTCGGCGGGTTCCGGCTGCTGTACGGCACCGCCGCGGCCCTGTACGCGGTGGCGGCCGCGGTCGCCCTGCTCCGCCTCGAGGACCTCGAGGCGCCCCGGCCCGAGCACACCGACGAGTCGGCGTCGCCACTGAGCGTGTCGCGGATGATCCTCGGGGTGACCGTGGTCGCGTTCGTGGTGCTGCAGGTGCCGATGACACTCTGCGTGCAGGCGCTGCCCCTCTTCATCGAGCGGGACCTGCACCGCGACGCGTCCGCGGCCGGGCTGGTGCTGGGCCTGTGCGCGGCGCTGGAGATCCCGTTCATGCTCGGCCTGGGCGCGCTGACCACCCGGTTTCCCGTCCGCGCCCTGATCCTGGTCGGGGCCGTGGCGGGGGCCGCGTACTACGCGATCGCCTGGTGGGCGCCGAGCCTGTGGGTGCTCGTCGCGGCACAGGTGGTGAACGCGATCTTCATCTCCGCCATCTCCGGCGTCGCCATCACGTACATCCAGGACATGATGCCCACCCGGCCCGGCACCGCCACCACGCTGTACACCAACACGTTCCCGATCGGCGCGATGATCGCGGGGTCGCTGCTGGGGGTCTCGGCGCACTTCGGCTACCGCAGCGCCTTCGGCCTCGGTGCCGTGCTGTGCGCGGCCGGCTTCGTCCTGCTGCTGGTCACCCGCCCGCCACGGTCACCGGCCCGGCCGCCCGGCCAGGTCAGCTCCGCCAGTCGTCCGGGGGCTCCAGAGTCGGGTGCCGCACCGGTGGCAGGACCGCGGTGACCGTCGCGTAACCCTCCGCCAGCAGCGCGAGGTCCGAGCCCGGCACGTGCTCCGCCTCGCGCTCCCGTAGGGCGGTGCGCACGAAGCCGGTGCCGTGCTCGGCGACCGTCATCTGGACCTGGCCGAAGGGGGCGAGCGAGGCCGGGCGCAGGCCGGCAACGGCGTCCAGCGGGCGATCGGGCACGTTGAGGTTGAGCACCGTGCCGTCCGGGGCCGCGGCCAGCCAGTCCAGCAGGCCGGTCGCGATCGTCGCGGCGGTCGGCCAGTGGCGGGTCTCGTCGTCCACCGTCGACAGCGCGTTCAGCGCGACCTCGCCGAGGATGTTCAGGGACACCGCGAGACCGCGCAGGCCGTCGGCGGCGCCGGTGAGCACCGCGCCGACGGTGCCCGAGTGCAGGATCGCGTGCCCGGCGTTGGCGCCCCGGTTCACCCCCGACAGCAGCAGGTCCGGGGGGTCGCCGAACGCGCCGAGCCCGGTGAGCATGGCGATGTAGGCGGGCGAGGCCGGCACGGAGTACGCCCGCACCCCCGGCAGCCCGTCGAGCTCGACGGGCTCGTAGACCACGCGGCCGTCCGCGACCGTCGCGCTCAGTGCGGCCCCGGCCCCGCTGACCTCGGTGTCCGGCGCGGCGACGAGGACGTCGTGGCCGGCCTCGTGCACGGCCCGGGCCAGGTGCAGGATGCCGGGCGCCGCGAACCCGTCGTCGTTGGTGACGAGAACCCTCATGACGCCTCCAGCGGTTCGAGGTGCGTGCGGGTGAGCAGCTCGCGGACGGCCGAGCCCGGGCCGGAGCCGAGGCCGTGCCGGGTCACGTTGAGCGCGCCCGCCGCGGCGCCGGTGCGGATGGCCTCCTCCACGTCGCCGCCGCCGGCGAGCACCGCGGCCACCCCGGCGCTCATCGAGTCCCCGGCCCCGCGGTGGTCGACGACCTGCAGCCTCGGCACGTGTACGGCCGCCACCCGATCCTCGCCGTAGACCGCCAGGGCCGGCTCGTCCGCGCGGCTGACCAGCACCGCCCCGGCGCCCTCGGCGCGCAGCTTGCGAGCGGCGTCGACGAGCGCGGGCACACCGTCGTCGCCGGCGCGCCCGTCGGTGAGCAGCTCCTCGTGGCTGACCTTCACGAAGGCCGGGCCGCCCGCGACGACGGCCGCGAGCAGGTCGCCGGAGAGGTCCGCGACCACGGTGCCGCCGTTGGCCCCGATGTCGGCGGCGAGGCGCCGGTACGCGTCCGCGTCGACGATCGCCGGGTCGGCCGGCCCGCTGAGCACGCTGACGTCGGCGCGCAGGCCCTGCTCGAGCGCGGTGTCGTAGAGCTCGTCGAGGTCGTGGCGGGTCAGCGGCGGGCCGGGCTCCTCCGCGATCTCGGCGCGCTCGCCCTCGCGGCGGTCGTGGACGTACCAGCCGCTGCCCGCGCCCAGGGTCACCGCGTGCAGGGCGATCGCGGGGTCGAGGCGGCCGAGCACGTCGGCCAGCACGGCGCCGATCTCGCCGCCGACACCCACGCACAGCCGCACCTCGCACCCGAGCGAGGCGAGCATGCGGGCCTGCCACACGCCCTGCCCGCCCGCGTGCACGTGGAGGTCCTGCCGCCCCGCGTGGCGTTCGATCGTCACCGTGAGCACCGGCACGGGGGCGAACACCATCACCCTGCCGCTTCGCTCCGGACCGCTCATGCCCGGGTTTATGCCCCCCTCAGGGGCGGCCGAACCAGGTTTCGAGCGCCTTGTCGAGGCCGTCGAGCGTCGCCCCGCCCCAGGCCACCACGCCGTCGGGGCGGATGAGCAGGTTCTCGGGGCCGGGCACGGCGCTCACGCGACCGGCCCAGGCCGACGCGGCCCGGGCCCCGGCGCCGTCCGGCGTGGCGTCCAGCAGCAGCCCGCCCGGCGTGCGCAGCAGCTCGTAGAGGCGCGACGACCCCACGGGCCGGTCGGCCACGACGCGACCGGCCGCGGGGTGGTCGCTCGCGATCGGGTACGGCCGGTCGACGCCGGTCATGAGCCGGGAGAGGTGCGCGTTCGGCTCGTCGTAGGCGAGCAGGTCGGCGAAGAGCTCGCGCAGGGCCGAGGTCTGGGGGTCCGGCCGCATGAGGGCGATCTGCGCGCGGGTGTTGGCCAGCGCCGCCGCGGCGACCGGGGCGCGCTCGTCGCCGTAGGTGTCGAGCAGGCCCTCGGGCGCCCAGCCGGCGATGGTCGCGGCGAGCTTCCAGCCGAGGTTGGCCGCGTCCTGGAAGCCGAGGTTGAGGCCCTGGCCGCCGAAGGGCGGGTGCACGTGCGCGGCGTCGCCGGCCAGCAGGACGCCGCCCCGGCGGTACGTCGTCGCCAGCCGCGTGTTGTCGGTCCAGCGGGTGCCGGTGACCAGCGACTCGACCACCACCTCGGTGCCCGACACGCGGCGGAGGCTCGCCTCGATCTCGGCCCGGTCGAGCGGGCGGTCGCGGTCGGCGGGCGGCCCGTCGAACTCGACCGTCAGCACGCGCTGCGGGCCGGGGCCGTAGACGATCATGCCCGTGCCGGTGCGGTTCCAGCCCTTGGCGAGCGGGTTGGGCTCGGCGATGTCGACGAGCGCCTGCCGGCCGGTGATGGTGGCGGGCGTGCCCTCGAACCCGAATCCGGCCAGCCGCCGCACGGTGCTGCGGCCGCCGTCGCAGCCGACCACGAACCGCCCCGTGACGGTCGTGGCCGAGCCGGCGTGGGTCACCTCGACGCGCTCGCCGGCCAGCCCGGTCACCTCGTGGCCGCGCAGCACCGGGACGCCGAGCTCGCGGGCGTAGGACTCCAGCACCGCCTCGACCTGGGGCTGCTGCGCGAAGACGGGCATGGTGCGCAGCTCGGGGGCGCCCCGCAGGAGCCACAGGCCGGCGAAGTGCCCGAGCGGCCGGCCGGAGCCCAGAGCCGCGAGGACCGCCGGGTCCGGAGACGGGAAGCGCTCCAGCAGGCCCCGCTGGTCGAAGACCTCGGCCGACGCCGGGCCGACCGAGCCCGCCTTGATCTGCTGCGAGGGCTCGGCGAGCCGCTCCAGGACGACGACGTCGACGCCGTATCGGCGCAGCTCGGCGGCGAGAAACAGCCCGACCGGACCGGCGCCGACTACGATCGCCTCGTACGAATGCTTGAGTTCCACAAAATTTAGGGTAACCCAAAAATGCTCCGTGAGGAAAAGAAGGCGCTGGCCCGGGCCGCCATGGCCGACGCGGCCGCCGCGCTGTTCGGCGAGCACGGCTACGACGGCGTGGCGATGACGCAGGTCGCGCGGGCCGCCGGGGTCTCCGAGCAGACGCTCTACAACTACTTCCCGACGAAGGAGTCGCTCGTCTTCGACCAGGCCGAGGCGTTCGAGGCGAGCCTGCTGGCCGTCGTCGGCGACGGCGAGGACCCGATCGGCGCGTCCCGCCGCTGGCTGGAGGGCTTCCTGCTCGGCCGGGCCGCGCACCGCGCCCTCGAGTCCCCCGGCGGCATGGTCCGGCTCGTCGCCGGAAGCGACACCCTGCGCCGCGGCCTGCTCGACCTGGCCCACCGCGTGGCGGGCACGCTCGCCGGGCGGCTGCACCGGGCCGGCTACGCGCCAGCGGCCGCGACCGCCCTCGCCGACGCGCTGCTGGCGGTGTTCGTCCGGACCGTCGAGGACCTCGGCGCCGCCTCGAGCCGCCGCGCGATCCCCGCCGTCACCCGCCGCGCCCGCGAGGCCTTCGAGGCCCTGCGCCCGCTGGTACGGTCATGATCGTGCCGCCCCGGAGCGCCCTCTGGACCTCGAACTTCACGCGCTACTTCCTCGCCCGGACCGTGTCGGTGTTCGGCGACGCGATGCTCATCGTGGCCTCGGCCCTGGCCGTCGGGCACCTCTACGGCGCCACGGGCGTCGGCCTCGTGCTGGCCGCGTTCTCCGTCCCGTTCGTGGCCAGCATTCTCTTCGGGGGCGTGTTCGCGGACCGGATCGGCGCCCGCCCGCTCATGCTCGGCGCCGACATCGTGCGGTTCGCCGCCCAGGGCACGGTGGCGGCGGCGTTCTTCGTCGGTACTCCCGCGCTGTGGCTGCTGCTCGTGTGCTCCGCCGTGCACGGCGTCTCGTCGGCCGCCTTCCAGCCCGGCGTCAACGGCATCGTCCCGCTGGTCGCGACCGACCTGCACCGGGCCAACGCGACCATCAAGGTCTCCCAGTCGATCGCCCAGCTGCTCGGCCCGGCCACCGCCGGCGTGGTCTTCGGTTTCCTCGGCGCCGGGCCGCTCTACGCCACCGACGCCGCCACGTTCGCGGTGAGCGCGGTGTGCCTGGCGGGCCTGCGCCTCGGGACCGTGCCGCTGCCCGACGGGTCCACCTCGCCGCTGCGCGACCTCGTCGCCGGCTGGCACGCGTTCCGCTCGCGCACGTGGATCTGGAGCGTGATCCTGGTCTGGGTGGTGTACGGCGTGCTGCTCTTCGGCCCCCTCATCCCGCTCGGCTCCGTGCTCGTCAGCGGCCGCCTCGGCGCCCCCGCGTACGGCTGGACCGAGTCGGGCCTCGCGGCCGGCGCCATCGTCGGCGGCCTGGTCGCGCTGCGCCTGCACCCCGGCCGGCCGCTCGCGGCGGGAGCGGTCGCCATGTTCGGCTACGGCCTGCTCCCGCTCGCGATCGCCCTGCACGCCCCGCTCGCGCTGCTGCTGGCGGCCGCGGCGGTGAACGGCGCCGCGTGGTCGTTCTGGTCGGTGATGTGGCAGACGAGCGTCCAGACGCATGTCCCGCCCGCGATGCTGAACCGGATCACGTCGTACGAGGTGTTCGGCTCCGACGGCAGCCTCCCCGTCGGCCAGGCCCTCGCGGGCCCGGTGGCCGCGGCCCTGACCGCCGAGGCGGTGCTGGGCTTCTCGGTGGGCGTGAGCGTCCTGGGCTGCGTGGCCCTGCTGCTCATTCCCGCGGTCCGGGGCCTGCGCCGCATCGAGCACCGTGAGCCCGCCGCGGCGACCGCCGCCCGGTAGAGTCGGCCGCGTGGATCTGCAGGACACCGCCGCCCGGCTCGGCGTAGCCGTCGAGGACGTCGACCGCGTGCACCGGCTCGCCGGCGATCGGCCGTCGGCCCCGCTCCCCGCCCGGGCCGACGCGCCCGCGATCCTCGCCCGGCTCGCCGTGCCCGCGGACGACGCCGCCGAGATCCTGGCGGCCTGGCCGGACGCGGAGTCTCCACTGTGGACGCCGGAGCTGCGCTGGCTGCTCGACCGCTCGATCGCGCTCGTCCGCGCCGACCTCGGCGGGCACGGCTGGCTGCCGCCCGGCCCGGAGCTGCCGCGCGAACGGGGCCCGGCCTGGCGGCACCTCTACGTGTACGCCTACCTGGCTCTGGTCGACGTCGTGCTGGCCTACCACCGCGACCACGGCGTCCCCGAGTCCGTCTCCTGGGCATCGCTGGCGGACCTGGGCCGCAACCTCGCCGTCGACCGGCGGATGCGGGGCGAGGGCTGGCCGGTCATGCAGAGCTGGCTGACCCTGCACGCCCGCGGGGCCATCTACGAGCTCGGCCGCCTGCAGCACCACCGCGGCGGGGCCGTCATCGACCTGCACATCCCGGAGTCCGGCCCGATGACCCCGGAGGCGGTGACGGCATCGCTCGACGCGGGCCGTGCGTTCTTCCGGCGCCACTTCCCGGACGAGTCCTACCCCGCGTTCGCCTGCGGCTCCTGGCTGCTCGACCCGCAGCTGCTGGAATACCTGCCCGAGGACTCCAACATCGTGCGGTTCCAGCGGCGCTTCGAGCTGGAGCCCTACCGGGAGCCGGAGGGGCTGGACGCCGACGTCGAGGTCATGCGGTTCGTCTTCCGCACCCTGACCACGCCGCTGGATGAGCTGCCGCGCCGCACGGTGCTCGAGCGGGCGATCGCCGACCATCTGCGGGCCGGCCGCCACTGGCAGATCCGCCGCGGCCACATCCCGTTCTAGGTCCCGATCCGGCCGGCGTCGGACCGGCCGGGTCAGTCGCCGTCGAACCAGACCCAGACGTCGGGCTGCCACGGCAGGCCCGCGGCGACCAGCAGCTCCGCCACCGCGTCGCGGTTGGACTCGATGACCCGGCCGTCGCCGAGCACGCCGCGCTCCAGCAGCGCCCGGAAGCACGCCGCCAGGCCGTCCGGCCCCTCGCCGACGGCGACGAGGCCGAGCCGGGCCGAGATGTGCGCGGTCAGCGGCGCGAGGGAGTCGAAGGGCGTGACGGCGCTGTAGCCGTACTCGCGGCCGGGGTCGCCGGGGAGGGCGCCGTAGTCGTAGAACTCGGTGAAGGTGATCTTGTCGTCGATCGAGGACACCAGCAGGGTCAGCGAGAACAGGCAGCCGGTGTCCTCGCGGTTCGTGTCCAGCAGCCGGTACCGCCGCTCGTAACGCTCCTCGAACTCGAGGCCGAGGCCCCGGTAGAGCTCGAGCACCTCCGCGTGCGAGGCCGCGGTGAAGGCGGCAACGAACCGGCCGATCCGGTCGCCGGGCGCGATGTCCACGATGGACTCCGGGCGGGCCGCCGCCAGGTGCTCGGTCAGGCGGTCGATGTTGCCGTACTCCGTGACGATCTGCCGCCGCCCGTCCTCGCCACTGGACGAGGCTCCGGACGAGGCTCCGGACGAGGCTCCGGACGAGGCTCCGGACGAGGCGAACGTGATGGCCGGCCGGCGGCCGTCGGGCGCGATGGTGAGCGTCGCGTGCCCGGGCAGGTGCACCCACGGCACGGTGCTGTCGCGGCGCACGAGCAGCCCCGCCGCGGCGAGCAGGTCCGCGACCCGATCGCGGGCGCCCATCGGCGGCAGGTCGAGCTTGCCCCGGCCGGCGAGGTCGGCCATCGCGGCGATCAGCGCGCCGGGCGGGCCGTCGAGCCGCGCCTCCGCCCGGAACGACGTGAAGCGGCCCATCCAGCCAGAGCCGTCGCCGGTGTACTTCTCCCAGAACGTCAGCGTCCGGCCCACGGTAACCGCGAGGGTGCGCCGGTGACCGGTCGGCGTCGTGGAGACGTGCAGCACCTGCTCCGCGCTCATTGCTCACACGGTAGAACGCACGCGCCAGCGTGCCCGTCAGGGACGGGTGGCCCGCTCGAAGGCGATCCGCGCGTGGTGCAGGTCGTCCTCCTCGGCCGGGATGTCGAGGATGAACGACTCGACGCCCCGCGCGAGGTACCCGGCCAGGTAGGCGCCGACCTCGTCGTAGCCGCCGACGAGGTACGGGCAGAACGTGCGGTACGTGCCGAACGGATGCAGCCAGTAGACGTCCTCGACATCGCCGTCGGCCCGCACGCGCGACGAGAGCTCCGCGTGCCAGTGCGAGTCCGTCAGCCGGCGCACGATCCGGTGGCGGCGCTCCCCCATCGGGTCGCCCGGGAACCGCTCGTGCGCCGCCTTCCACGCCGCGGCCCGATCGGCGCGCGCGATGATGCCGAGCCGCACCCCGTTGCCGCGCAGCAGCGGGCCGCCGGCCGGGTAGTCGCTCACCGGGCGCGGGTAGGCGAACCGGAGGATCCCGAGCTCCTCGGCGCACCGGACGCTGCGCTCGCTGGAGCCGGACAGCACCAGCCGGGGCGCCAGCGCCGCCGGCGGCCGCTGCGGGATCGACGCCGCCTGGAGCCGGTAGTACCGGCCGTCGAAGGTGACCGGGCGCGGGGACTCCAGCAGCTGCCGCAGGACGGTGGCGTACTCCGTCAGCCGGTCGTAGCGCTCGTCGTGCCCGACGCCGGCGTCGCCCAGCGCCTCCAGGTGCTGCCGGGAGCCGCCCGTCACCAGGTTGATGTGCAGCCGGCGCCCGTGCAGGAAGGTGAGCGTGGCCGCCGCCCGGGCCGCGGCGTAGGGCGACGCGTAGACCGGCTGCACCGCCACCAGCGGGGCCGCCCGCTCGGCGCGCTCGAGGATGAACTGCGCGACGAGCCACGGGTCGATGAGCGTGTTGTCGGAGTAGACCAGCAGCCCGGTCGCGCCCGCCGCGTCCGTCCAGCGGGTGACGTCGGCGAGCCGACGCCGGAACGCTGGCCCGTCGACCTGCACCGATGCGGGCGCGGTCGTGTAGACCTCGACGGACGCGAATGGTTGCACGAGGCATGCTAGCGCGGGCCCGCGCAGCGCGATGTCCCGCGCGCGCACGCGCGGTTTAGCCCGGCGGGGAGGGGGTATTCGGGCAGTCCGTGATGGGGCCGTGGAAAGCGTAGAGTCAGGGAGCATGGCGGAGCCTCGGGGGATCGTCGTCGTCGGCGCCTCCGCCGGCGGGGTGGAGGCGCTGCGCACCTTCGTGGGCGGGCTGCCCGCCGACCTCCCCGGGGCCGTCTGCGTCGTGCTGCACGTGCCCCGCACCGGCACCAGCGCGCTGCCGCAGATCCTGAACCGCTCCGGTCTGCTACCGGTCGTGCACGCCACCGACGGGGCCGCGCTCGAGGCCGGCCACGTGTACGTCGCCCCGCCCAACCGCCATCTGCTCGTCCGCGACGGCCACCTCTCGCTCTCCCACGGGCCGGTCGAGAACGGCCACCGGCCCGCGGCCGACCCGCTGTTCCGCTCGGCCGCCCGCTGGTGGGGCGCGGCCGCGCTCGGCGTGGTGCTGTCCGGCAACCGCGACGACGGCGCCTACGGGCTGTCCGAGATCGTCCGGCAGGGCGGGACGGGGCTGGTCCAGGACCCGCACGAGGCGCTGTACCCGTCCATGCCCCGCCACGCCGCCGCCCAGTCCCCGTCGGCCCGGCCGCTGCCGGCCGCGATGATGGGGGCCGCGCTCGCCGAGCTGCTCGGCGAGCTGCCCGGGCCGGCCCCGCGCGCGGCGGTGGAGCAGGCCAAGATCGATGCGGAGGATGCGATGGCGGCGATGGAGGACGTCACCACCGACGAGATCGGCGGGATCCCGGCCGGGTTCGGCTGCCCGTCCTGCCACGGCGCGCTGTTCGAGCTGCCGGGCGCCATCGGGCGCTTCCGCTGCCGGGTCGGGCACGGCTGGTCGGCGACCGGGCTGCTGGACGAGCTCGGCGGCTCGCTCGAGGGCGCGCTGTGGATGGCGCTGCGCAGCCTCGAGGAGAAGGCGGCGCTGAGCCGGCGGATGGCCGGCGCGGCGAGCGTGCGGGGCCACCAGAGCACCGCGGAGCAGTACGCCGAGGCGGCCGGCGAGGCCGAGGCGGCGGGCAAGACCATCCGGCAACTCATCGAGCGGCTCGCCGCCCTGGAGAACGAAGCACCCGAGGACGCCCTGCCATGATCCCCGAAGCCGACGAGCTGATCTGCACCCACGAGCCGGACTTCCCCGTCGCCGTCCTGCGCGCGACCGGCCGGCTCGGCTTCGCCACCGTGCCCATGCTGCGCAACGCGGCCCAGAAGGCGCTCACCGACCATCCGGAAGTGCTGCTCATCGACGTGTCGCGCCTGCACACCGCCGACGACATCACCCTCACGGCGTTCCCGATGCTGGCGCGGCAGGGCGTGGACACCGGCACCGACGTGCTGCTCGTCGGGCCCGACCAGCACCTCCACGAGCAGCTGGAACGGCTCGGGATCGCCCGGCAGGTGCCGGTACACCGGGATCCCGAGGCCGCCCTGGCCGCCCACGCGTGCCTGCCCGGCCCGCGGCGCATGGAGGTCGAGCTGTCCCCGGAGCCGGACGCCACCCGGGTGGCCCGCGACCTCGTCGACCGGGCCTGCGAGCAGTGGAAGGTCGCCCCGCTGGCCGACACCGCCGCGCTGATCGTCACGGAGCTCGTCGCGAACGCCGTCGAGCACGCCGGCACACCGATCCAGGTCAGCGTCGCCCTGCGCAACCGGCATCTCCACCTGGCCGTCCGCGACGAGAGCCCATTGCCACTGGAGCGCTCGGGCGGCGAGGACGAGGAGCCGGGCCGCGGATTGTTGATCGTGGAGGGCATGTCCTCGGCGTGGGGCTGCGTGCGAACCACGGGCGGAAAGGTGGTGTGGGCGACGCTGCGCCTGCAGCCGAGGCGGTAGCGTGACGCGGTGACCCAACCCGATCCGGACTTCGAGGCATTGCTGGTTTACCTGAAGGAAGCTCGCGGCTTCGACTTCACCGGCTACAAGCGCTCGAGCCTGATGCGGCGCGTCGAGCGGCGCATGGCGCAGGTACCGCCGAACGAGTATTCGGAGTACCTCGACTACCTGCAGGTGCATCCGGACGAGTTCACGGCGCTGTTCAACACCATCCTGATCAACGTGACCGGGTTCTTCCGCGACCCGGACGCCTGGGCCGCGCTCAGCCGCGAGGTGCTTCCCCGCCTGGTCGACGGGCACGAGGGGCCGCTGCGGGTGTGGAGCGCCGGGTGCGCGTCCGGCGAGGAGGCGTACACCCTGGCCATCGTGCTGGCCGAGGCGATGGGCGTCGAGCGGTTCCGGGAGCGGGTCAAGATCTACGCGACCGACGTCGACGAGGAGAGCCTGGCCCACGCGCGGCAGGCGACCTACGCCGAGCGGGACATGGCGCAGCTGGAGCCGGAGCTGGTCGAGCGGTACTTCGAGCCCACCGGCACCCGGTTCACGTTCCGCAAGGACCTGCGCCGCTCGGTCATCTTCGGCCGCAACGACCTGGTGCAGGACGCCCCGATAAGCCGTATCGACCTGCTGGTCTGCCGCAACGCGCTGATGTACTTCAACGCCGAGACCCAGACCCGCATCCTGTCCCGGTTCCACTTCGCGCTGTCCCCCGGCGGGGTGCTGTTCCTGGGCAAGGCCGAGATGCTGCTCAGCCACGCCAACCTGTTCACCCCGCTCGACCTCAAGCGGCGGATGTTCCGCAAGGTGTCGCGGCCGGTGCTCAACGGGGGTGTCTACCTGGCCGAGCCGCCGCACACCCCGCCCCGCACCGAGCTGTTCGGCCTCGACCGGCTGCGCAGCGAGGCGTTCATGGCCAGCCCCGTCGCGCAGGTCGTGGTCACCGCCGACGGGCTGGTCGCGCTCACCAACCGGCACGCCGAGACGCTCTTCGGGGTCTCCCCGCGCGACATCGGCCGGCCCTTCCGCGACCTCGACCTGTCCTACCGCCCGGTGGAGCTTCGGGGGTACATCGAGCAGGCCCAGGTCGAGCGCCGGGTGGCCCGCATCGACGACGTCGAGCTGGTGACCGCGGCGAGCGAGAAGCAGTACCTCAACATCCAGATCCACCCGCTCGTCGACTCCGACGCCGGGCTGCTCGGCGTCGTGGTGATCTTCCAGGACATGACCGCGTCGCGGCGCCTGCAGGACGAGCTCGAGCACGCCAACCGACAGCTCGAGACCGCCTACGAGGAGCTGCAGTCCACCAACGAGGAGCTGGAGACCACCAACGAGGAGCTGCAGTCCACGGTCGAGGAGCTGGAGACGACCAACGAGGAGCTGCAGTCCACGAACGAAGAGCTGGAGACCATGAACGAGGAGCTGCAGTCGACCAACGACGAGCTCCAGTCGATCAACGACGAGCTGCGGGAGCGCACCGCCGAGCTCAACGACGCCAACTCGTTCATGGAGGCGATCCTCACCAGCCTGCAGGCCGGCGTCGTGGTGCTCGACCGCGAGATGCACATCCTGGTGTGGAACCGCCGCTCGGAGGACCTGTGGGGGCTGCGCCCCGACGAGGCCGTCGGCCAGCACTTCCTCAACATCGACATCGGGCTGTCCACGGACCGGCTGCGCCCCGCGATCCGGGAGGTGCTGACCGGCCGCTCGGAGCGCCAGGAGGAGGAACAGTCGGCCGTGAACCGCCGCGGGCGCACGGTTGACCTGCGCGTTGTGTGCTCGCCGCTCACCAGCGAGACCTCCGGGGTGATCGGGGCGATCCTCGTGATGGAGGTGGCCGGGGGCGCGAATCCGGCCGCAACGGGTGCATCGGCGCCGCCATCGGCATAGCGTGGGGGCTGAGGGGGCGGTCATGGACTTGACGATCACCATGTCACGACGCCCGGAAGCGACCCTGCTGGAGTGCTCGGGAGTGCTCGACTACGCGTCGGCGCCATATCTCCGCCAGATCGTGTTCGAGCACTTCGACGCGCGCACCGGCCGCGTCGCGGTCGATGTCGCCCATGTGCGGCTGATCGACGCGGCCGCGATCAAGATCCTGCTCTACCTGCGCCGCCGCGGCGAGCAGCTCGAGGCGGACGTGCAGGTGAGCGGGGCGAACGGGGTCGCGCTCTCGGCCCTGGAGATCGCCGGCGCGGCCAAGCAACTGCGCGCCTACGAGGAGCTGGACTGGCCGGTCGAGATCCGCCAGCGCCGGCCCCTCGACCTCGAGACGATCGAGCTGGGCCACGGGCAGTGGCCGGCCGGGGTGACCGAGCGCCTCCTGCGCCTGGCCGAGCTCGCCCCGGACGACCCGAACCGTTCCCGGATCCGGGACCAGGTGATCGAGCAGTGCCTGCCGGCCGCGCACCGGCTGGCCCGCCGCTACGACGGCGGCAGCGAGCCGGCCGCCGATCTCGCCCAGGTCGCCGCGCTCGGGCTGATCAAGGCGGTCGACGGGTTCGACCCGCAGCACGGCACCGAGTTCGGCACCTACGCGACGCCGACGATCACCGGCGAGCTCAAGCGCCACTTCCGCGACCGGGCCTCCGGCATCCGGATCCCGCGGCGCCTGCAGGAGCTGCGGATGGCGGTGAACCACGCCCGCGACGAGCTCACCCAGCGGCTCGGGCGCTCGCCGACCATCCCCGACCTCGCCGCGCACACCGGGCTGGACGAGGAGCAGGTGGTCGAGGCGGTCGGGGCGACCCAGGCGTACCGCCCGCTGTCGCTCGACGTGCCGACGCCGGGCATGGACGAGGACGGCACCATGCTCGACACGCTCGGCGGCGAGGCGCCCGAGTTCGGGCTGGTGGAGTACCGCGAGGCCCTCAAGCGCCTGATCGCCCGGCTGCCCCGGCGGGAGCAGAGGATCCTCTCCATGCGCTTCTACGGCAACCTCTCCCAGCTGGAGATCGCCAAGCAGGTCGGCCTGTCGCAGATGCACGTGTCCCGGCTGCTCGCGCACTCCCTCGACTTCCTGCGCCGCCACCTGCAGGCCGAGGACTAGGGCTACCAGCCACCCGGCGGAGCCTCGAGGTGGACGACCTTGGTCGCGGTCATCTCGTCCAGCAGCTCGGGGCCGTAGCCGAAGCCCTGCCCGCTGCCCCGGCGGGGATGGGCGGCCCCGCCCGGTGCTCCCCCGAAGACCGCGTTGATCTTGACGGTACCGGCCTCGAGCTGCTGCCAGGCCCAGTGCGCGTTGCTCATCGAGCCGGTCAGCACCGTGGCCGCCAGCCCGTAGGGCGTCCGCGCGGCCCGCCGCAGCGCCTCGTCGAAGGAGCCCACCGTCACGACGGGCGCGATCGGCCCGAACGTCTCGGTCTCCACCACCCGCATCTCGTCCGTGCAGTCGGCCAGCACCGTCGGCGGGTACCACGCGCCCGGCCCGTCCGGCGCCACGCCCCCGGCCAGCAGCGTCGCCCCGCGGTCGAGCGCGTCGACCACCTGCCCGTGCACGGCGGCCCGGTGGCGCAGATCGACCAGCGGCCCGATCTCGAACGCGGCCGCCTCCTTGACCAGCGCCAGCAGGAAGTCCTCGGCCAGGGCCGCGTGCACGTAGATCCGCTCGACGGCGACGCAGATCTGCCCGGCGTTCGCGAAGGCGCCGAGCGCGGCCTGCGCCGCGGCCCAGGCCGGGTCCACGTCCTCGTCGACGATGAGCGGGTCGCTGCCGCCGTTCTCCAGCAGCGCCTTCGCGCCGGTGCGGGCGGCCGCGGCGGCGATCCACCGGCCGGCGGCCGTCGAGCCGACGTGCGCGACCACGTCGACGGCCGACTCGGCGAGCGCCGCGCCGGTCGGGGCCGCCCCGGCGAGCATCGACAGCACGCCCGGCGGCAGGTGCGGGGCGAGCAGCTTCGTGAGCAGCCAGCCGGTCGCCGGGGCCCGCTCGCTGGGCTTGTAGACGACCGCGTTGCCGGTGACGAGGGCCGCGCCCAGCAGCCCGCAGGCGACCGCCACCGGGTCGTTCCAGGGCGTGATCGCGGCCACCACCCCGCGCGGCTCGGGCACCATGAGATCCAGCGCGCCCGGGTCGCCGCCGAGCGTGCGGCCGCCGCTCAGCGGGCCGAGCTCGGCGTACTGCCGCAGCGTCCCGGCCCCCGCCGCGATCGACGCGGCCGCCTCCGCCTCCGGCCTGCCCATCTCGGCCGACATGGTGCGGGCCAGCACGCCGGTCGCGTGCTCCACCGCGCTCGCCGCGGCCCGCAGCGCCTCGGCGCGGGCGTCCGGCGCGGTCGCCGCCCAGTCCGGCTGGGCCGCCCGGGCCGCCGCCACCGCCGCGGCGACCTCGTGCGCGGTGGCGGCCGGCGCGCTGGTCACCGGCGTGCCGTCGTGCGGGTCGATCACGGTCGACCGGTCCGAGCCGGCCGTCCACGCCCCGGCGATCAGGTGCTCAACGGTGTGCATAGGCCAGCGACCTTCCCCGCCCCGGTGCGCTCAAACGGTTCTCTTCGGAGAAGTGTTTTGGTTGATCCCGCGGCGGCGGGGGTAGGCGGGCCGGGCATGAGGGTCCTCGGCATCAACGCGATCTTCCACGACCCGGCGGCCGCGCTCGTCATCGATGGGCGCACGGTCGCCGCCGCCGAGGAGGAGCGCTTCAGCCGTCGCAAGCACGGCAAGCGGCCGGTACCGTTCTCGGCCTGGGAACTCCCGGAGCTCGCCGCCGCCTGGTGCCTGCGCGAGGCCGGGCTGCGCCCGGAGGACCTCGACGCGGTCGCGTACTCCTTCGATCCCGCCCTGTGCGGCGACCTCGGCAGCCTCGGCGTCCACGACCCGTGGGACGCGATGCGGGTCGACTACGCCCGCCGTGCGCCCTGGTTCCTGGCCGAGGCGCTGCCGGGGCTGGACCCGCAGCAGGTGCGGTTCGTCCCGCACCACGTCGCCCACGCCGCCTCCGCGGGCCTGTGCGCGGGCGGCGACGGGGCGGTCCTGGTGCTCGACGGGCGCGGCGAGACCGCCAGCCACCTCGCCGGCGTCTACCGGGACCGGGAGCTGACCACGCTCGCGGGCCAGCGCCTGCCGCACTCGCTCGGCCTGCTCTACGAGGATCTGACCAGGCACCTGGGCTTCCAGCACTCCAGCGACGAGTACAAGGTGATGGCCCTCGCCTCCTACGGCCGCCCGCGGTTCCTGCCGGAGCTGCGGGAGCTGGTGTACCCGACCGGGGACGGCGGCTTCGCGGTCGAGCCCGTCGACTGGGCGGCCCTGGCCAAGGCCCGCGCGGCCGACGGCGAGCTCACCGACGGCCACGCCGACCTGGCCGCGTCGGTGCAGGCGCGGCTTGAGGAGGTGCTGCTGGCCCTGGCGCAGTGGATCTTCGACGTCGCCGGGCGCCCCGCGACCCTCACCATGGCCGGCGGGGTGGCGCTCAACTGCGTGGCCAACGCCCGCATCGCCGCCGAGGGACCGTTCGAGCGCGTCTGGGTGCAGCCGGCGGCCGGGGACGCGGGCACCGCGCTCGGCGCCGCCCTGCACCTGTCCTCAGCGGCCGAGTGCCCGATCGCGCCGATGCGCGGCGCCGACCTCGGCCGCGGCTGGAGCGAGGCCGCGCTGGAGGACGAGCTGCGGCGGGCCGCGCTGCCCTACACCCGGCCGCCCGACATCGCCGCCGAGGCCGCCGCGGTCCTCGCCGGCGGCGGGATCGTCGCCTGGTACCAGGGGCGCGGCGAGTACGGGCCGCGGGCGCTCGGGCACCGCTCGCTGCTGGCCCACCCGGGCGAGAGCGCGATGACCGCCCGGCTCAACGACGTCAAGGGCCGCGAGCAGTTCCGGCCGATCGCGCCGATGGTGCGGGCCGAGCGGTTCGGCGAGGTCTTCGACGGCGTCTACCCGAGCCCGTACATGCTGTTCGTGCACCGCGTCCGTCCCGAGTGGACGGACCGGATCCCGGCCGTCGTGCACGTCGACGGGACCGCGCGGGTGCAGACGGTACACCCGGATGACGAGCCCCTCGTGGCCCGCCTGCTGGCGGAGTTCGAGGCGCGCACCGGCCTGCCCGTCGTGGTCAACACGTCGCTGAACACCGCCGGCCGGCCGATGGTGGACACGCCGCGCGAGGCGATGGAGCTGTTCGGCTCCGCGCCCGTCGACCTGCTCGCGCTCGGCCCGTTCGCGGTGCACCGGGCGGCGGCGTTCGGGGCGGGCCGGTGAACGTCAGCATCGTCGTGCCGACGCTGGGGCGCGGGAGCCTGCGCACGCTGCTCGACGCGCTCGGCCCGCTGCCGGACGGCGCGGAGCTGATCGTCGTCGAGGACCGGGAGCGCCGCGGCCCGGCCACCGCCCGCAACGCCGGCTGGCGGCGGGCGAGCGGCGACTGGGTCGTGTTCCTGGACGACGACGTGGTGCCGGAGCCGCAGTGGTACCGCCACCTCCAGGCCGACCTCGACGTCGACCGCACCGTCGGCGGGGTCCAGGGCCAGGTCCGGGTGCCGCGGCCGGCCGGGCGCCGCCCGACCGACTGGGAGCGGGTCACCATCGGGCTCGAGCACGGCGCCTGGCTGACGGCCGACATGGCGTACCGCCGCTCCGTGCTCGAGGCGACCGGCGGCTTCGACGAGCGCTTCCCGCGCGCCTTCCGCGAGGACGCCGAACTGGCCCACCGCGTGCGGCGGGCGGGCTGGCGGCTGCGGCCGGGCCGGCGCACCGTGACCCATCCCGTGCGGCCCGAGAGCCGCTGGGTGAGCCTGCGCAGCCAGCGCGGCAACGCCGACGACGCCCTGCTGCGCCGGTTGTACGGCCCGCACTGGCGCCGGTGGCTCGGCATCCCGCCCGGCCGCCGGCCCCGCCACGCGCTCGTCACCGCCGCGGCCCTCGGCGCGCTCGGCGCCCTCGCCCTGCCGGGCCGGTGGCGGTGGCTGTCCGCCGCGCTCGGCCTGGCCTGGGCCGGCGGCACCGCCGAGTTCGCGGCCACCCGCATCGCGCCCGGCCCGCGCACCCCGGCCGAGGTGGCCACCATGGCGCTGACGAGCGTCCTCATCCCGCCGCTCGCGATCGGGCACTGGCTCGCGGGCCGCTGGCGCTGGCGGGCCGCCGCATGAACCTCTTCGACGCCGTGCTCTTCGACCGGGACGGGACCCTGATCGAGGACGTGCCGTACATCAACGACCCCACCCTGGTCCGCCCGCTGCCCGGCGCCCGGGCCGCCCTCGACCGGCTGCGCGCCACCGGGCTGCGCCTCGGCGTGGTCACCAACCAGTCCGGCGTGGCCCGCGGGCTGGTCAGCACCGAGCAGCTGGCCCTGGTCAACGCCCGCATCGAGCAGCTGCTCGGGCCGTTCGACACCTGGCAGGTCTGCCCGCACGACGACGGCGACCGGTGCCCGTGCCGCAAGCCGCGGCCGGGCCTCATCCGCGCGGCCGCGCGGGCGCTGCGCACCACGCCCGAGCGGTGCGTGCTCATCGGCGACATCGGCCGCGACATGGAGGCCGCGCTCGCCGCCGGGTCCGCGGCCGTCCTCGTGCCCACGGCGGTGACGCTGCGGCGGGAGATCGCCGCGGCGCCGCTCGTCGCCGGAGACCTGCGCGCCGCGGCCGAGCTCGTGCTGGACCGCGACGAGCTGTTCCCGTCCGGCCGGCGCCGCCCGCACAACGCCGGGACCGTCGTCGTGGTCCGCCCCGACTCGGCCGGCGACGTGCTCCTGACCGGCCCGGCGATCCGCGCGGTCGCGGCCGGGGCGGCCCGGGTGGTACTGCTGTGCGGGCCGCGCGGGCGGGCCGCGGCCGAGCTGCTGCCGGGCGTCGACGAGCTCGTCGAGTGGCGGCTGCCCTGGATCGACCCCGAGCCCGACCCCGTGGACCCCGACGCCATGGACGCGCTCGTCGACCGCCTCGCCGCCGCGCGGGCCGACGAGGCGGTGGTGTTCACCTCCTACCACCAGTCGCCGCTGCCGACCGCGCTGCTGCTTCGGGTGGCCGGGGTCGGGCGGGTCAGCGCGATCAGCGACGACTACCCCGGCTCCCTGCTCGACGTGCGCCACCGCGTGCCGCCCGGCATCCCCGAGGCCGAGCGGGCGCTGTCGCTCGCGGCCGCGGCCGGGTTCCCGCTGCCGCCCGGCGACGACGCCCGCCTGCGCATCGCACCCCCCGCGGCCGGCACGACCACCCCGCTCAGCCCGGACGTCCCGTACGTCGTCGTGCACCCGGGCACGTCCGCTCCCGCCCGCGCCTGCCCCGCCGAGGTGCACCGCCGGATCGTCAAGGCCCTGGCCGCGGCCGGGTGGCAAGTGCTCGTCACCGGCTCGCACGCGGAGAAGGCGCTCACGGCCGAGGTCGCCGGCGACTTCGGCGTCGATCTCGGCGGCGCCACCGATCTGGCCGGGCTGGCCGGGCTGCTCGCCGGGGCCGGCTGCCTCGTCGTGGGCAACACCGGCCCGGCGCACCTGGCCGCGGCGGTCGGCACGCCGGTCGTCAGCCTCTACGCGCCGACCGTCCCCTTCGGACAGTGGGCGCCGTTCCGGGTGCCCGTCGTCCGCCTCGGCGACGCCGCGGCCGCCTGCCGCGACACGCGCGCCAAGGTGTGCCCGATCGGCGGCCACCCGTGCCTGTCGAGCGTGGACCCGGCCGCCGTCGTCGCCGCCGCCGAGCTGCTGTGGGCCGGGAGGCGCGGATGAACATCCTCCTGTGGCACGTGCACGGGTCGTGGACGACGGCGTTCGTGCGGGGCAAGCATCGGTACCTCGTGCCGGTGACCGAGGACCGCGGCCCCTGGGGGCGTGGCCGGGCCCGCACGTTCGACTGGCCGGACACCGTCGAGGAGGTCCCGCTCGACGGGCTGTCCGAGGCGGACGCCGACCTGGCCGTGCTCCAGCGGCCCGAGGAGCTGCGGCTTGTCCCGCCGGGGCTGCCCAAGGTGTACCTCGAGCACAACACCCCCCAGGGTGACGTTCCCCGCACCCGGCATCCGCTGGCCGACCGGGCCGACCTCGTCATCGTCCACGTCACCCACTTCAACGCGCTGTTCTGGGACTGCGGCGGCACCCGCACCACCGTCATCGAGCACGGCGTCGTCGAGCCCGCCGCCCGCTACTCCGGGGAGCTGGAGCGGCTCGCCGTGGTCACCAACGAGCCCGTGCGCCGCGGCCGGGTGACCGGCACCGACCTGTTCTCGCGCTTCGCCGCGGCCGCGCCCCTGGACGTCTTCGGCATGGGCGTCACGGGCCTGGCCGGCGAGCGGATCGCGGTCCACGACGACCCGCCCCAGGCCGCCATGCACACCGAGCTCGCCCGCCGCCGCGCATACCTGCACCTGTGCCGCTGGACCTCGCTCGGGCTCAGCCTCATCGAGGCGATGACGATCGGCGTGCCGGTCGTGGCCCTGGCCACCACGGAGGCCGTCGAGGCGGTGCCGCCCGGCGCCGGGGTGCTGTCCACGAACGTCGACGCGCTCGTCGACGCGGCGCTCTGGCTCATCGAGTCGCCCGGGGAGGCCCGTCGCCTCGGGGCCGCCGGGCGGGCCGCGGCCCTGCGCCGGTACGGCCTCGACCGCTTCCTGTCCGACTGGGACCGTCTGCTGGAGGACGAACTGTGCGTATCGCGATGATCTCCGAGCACGCCAGCCCGCTCGCCGCGCCCGGCACCGAGGACGCTGGCGGGCAGAACACCCACGTCGCCGGCCTCGCCGCGGCCCTGGCCGCGCTCGGGCACGACATCCGCGTCTACACCCGCCGCGACGCCGCCGACCGGCCGCCGATGGTGGTGACGGGCGATGGGGCCGGTAATGGGGTCGGCGTCGTGCACGTGCCGGCCGGACCCGCTCGGGCGCTGCCCAAGGACGCGCTGCTGCCGTACATGGGCGAGTTCGGCCGCTGGCTGGGCGCGCAGTGGGACGGCGGCCCGTGGGTGCCCGACGTGGTCCACGCGCACTTCTGGATGAGCGGGCTGGCCGCGGTGACCGCCGCCGGGCCCCGGGACATCCCGGTGGTGCAGACGTTCCACGCCCTCGGCGTCGTCAAGCGCCGCAACCAGGGCGCCGCGGACACCAGCCCGCCGCAGCGGATCGGCTTCGAGCGGCACCTCGGGCGGATCGCCGACCGGGTCGTGGCCCAGTGCCGCAACGAGGCCCGCGAGCTGACCCGCATGGGCGTGCCCCGGTCCCGGATCGCGCTCGTGCCGTCCGGGGTCGACCTGGACGTGTTCGCCCCCGAGGGCCCGGTCGCCCCGCGCACGGCCCGGCCCCGCATCCTCTCGGTGGGCCGGCTTGTCGAGCGCAAGGGCTTCGCGGACCTGATCCGGGCCATGCCCTACTGTCCCGGCGCCGAGTGCGTCATCGCGGGCGGCCCGGACCCGGCCGAGACCGAGCGGCTGCGGGACGTCGCCGAGCGGTGCGGGGTCGCCGCGCGGGTCCGCTTCGCCGGGCAGGTTCCCGTCGCCGGGATGCCGGCCTGGTACCGCTCCGCCGACGTGGTCGCCACGGTGCCCTGGTACGAGCCGTTCGGCCTCACCCCGCTCGAGGCGATGGCGTGCGGCCGCCCGGTCGTGGCCAGCGCGGTCGGCGGGCTGCTGGACACCGTCGTCGACGGCATCACCGGCGACCTGGTGCGCTCCCGCGACCCGCGCGCCCTCGGCCACACCCTGCGCCGGCTGGTCGACGACGACATGCGCCGCTACGCGTACAGCGCGGCCGCCCTCGACCGGGCCCGGCAGCGCTACTCGTGGCCGCGCGCGGCCGGGCGGCTCGAGTCGGTGTACCGCGCGGTGGCCGGCCGGAGCGTCGCGGCGGTGGCCCGATGAGGGCGCTCGACGCGCACCTGACCGCCCTGGCCGCCGCGATCGGCCCGTTCCGCCACGCGGCCGTACGGCTGGAGGCCTGGGGCGTGCGGCTCGCCGAGATCCTGGGCGACGGGGGCCGGCTCCTGGTCTGCGGCAACGGCGGCAGCGCGGCCGAGGCGCAGCACCTCGCGGCCGAGCTGACCGGCCGCCTGCGCGACGAGCGCACCCCGCTGTCCGCGATCGCGCTGTGCGCCGACTCGTCCGCGGTCACGGCGATCGGCAACGACTACGGGTACGAGGAGGTCTTCGCCCGCCAGGTCCGCGCCCACGGCCGCGAGGGCGACGTGCTGCTGGCCCTGTCGACCAGCGGCCGCAGCGTGAACGTGCTGGCCGCGGCCGCCGCGGCCCGTGAGTGCCGGATGCACACGTGGGCGCTGACCGGGCCCGGCCCGAACCCGCTCGCCCTGGTCTGCGACGAGGCCGTCTGCTGCGCCGGCGACGGGCAGGTGGTGCAGGAGCTGCACCTCGTCGCCGCCCACGTCCTCTGCGAGCACGTCGACGCCCACGTGGCCCGGCGCCGGCTGGTGGTCTCGTGAGCACGCGGCTGGTCGTCGTCGGCGACACGCTGCTGGACCGGGACGTCGACGGCTCCGTCCGCCGCGTCTCCCCCGACGCCCCGGCCCTGGTCCTCGACGAGGAGTCCACTGTGGACCGGCCGGGCGGAGCGGGCCTCGCCGCGCTGCTCGCGGCCGGCGACGGGCTGGACGTCACGCTGGTGACCGCGCTCGCCCACGACGCGGGCGGCCTGCGCCTGGCCGAGCTGCTCACCGCGGCCGCGGTGCGGCTGCACGCGGTCACGCTGCCCGGCGCGACCCCCGAGAAGATCCGGCTGCGGGCCCGCGGCCAGGTGCTGCTGCGCCTCGACCGCGGCGTCGATCCGGCGATCCCGCCCGAGCCCGAACCCGGCGACCTGCTCGACGTCGCCGACGTCGTGCTCGTCAGCGACTACGGCCGGGGCCTGACCGGGCGGCCGGGGCTGCGGGCGGCCCTGACGCAGACCCGCACGCCGGTCGTGTGGGACCCGCATCCGCGCGGCACCGCCCCGGTCCCCGGGACGCGCCTGGCCACGCCGAACGAGGCGGAGGCCCGCGCGTTCAGCGGGGACGCGGGCGGCGGGGGCCGGGTCGCCGCCGCCACCCGGGCCGGGCAGGAGCTGCGCCGCCGCTGGCGCACCGGGGCGGTCGCGGTCACCACCGGGTCGAGCGGGGCGGTGCTGTGCCACACCGGGCCGACCCCGCTCGTGGTCCCGGCGCCCCGGGTGTTCGAGGGGGACACCTGTGGCGCCGGCGACCGGTTCGCCACGGCGGCCGCGGCCGCGCTCGCGTCCGGGGCGCTGCCCTCGGAGGCGGTCGAGGCCGCGGTGGCCGCCGCGACGGGCTACGTCGGCCGGGTGCCGGCCGGGTCGCGCGAGCGGGAGAGCGTCGAGCGGGAGACCGTCGCGCGGGTCCGGGCCCGGGGCGGGACGATCGTGGCGACCGGCGGCTGCTTCGACCTGCTGCACGCCGGGCACATCGCGACCCTGGAGGCGGCCCGGGCCCTGGGCGACTGCCTCGTCGTGTGCCTCAACTCCGACGCGTCGGTCGCCGGCCTCAAGGGCCCCGAGCGGCCCGTCGTCGCCCAGGCCGACCGCGCCCGCCTGCTGCTCGCGCTCGCCTGCGTCGACGCCGTCGTCGTCTTCGACGAGCCGACCCCGGAGGCGACTCTCGCCTGGCTGCGGCCCGACATCTGGGTCAAGGGCGGCGACTACGCCGACGGCGGCCCGGAGCTGCCCGAGGCCGAGCTCGTCAAGCGGTGGGGCGGGCAGACGGTCATCGTGCCGTATCTCGAGGGCCACTCCACCACCAAGCTGATCGGGGGAAGACCATGAGCCGCTCCGTTCTCGTCACCGGCGGCGCCAGCGGCCTCGGGGCCGCCGTCGTGCGGGCCGCCCTGGAGGCCGGGCACCGCGCCTACGTCATCGATCGCCAGGACCCCGGCGGGGTGCCCTGGATCGAGTGCGACCTCGCCGACACCCGGGCCGCCGAGGCCGCCACCCGCAAGGCGATCGCCGGCCTCGGCGGGCTCGACGCGGTCGTCACCGCCGCCGGGACCGACGTGCCCGGCCGGCTCGCCGACGTGCCCGCCGAGACCTGGGAGCGGGTCGTCGCCGTCGACCTGCTCGCCCCGGCCGCCGTCATCCGGGCCGCGCTGCCAGCGCTCACCGAGTCCCACGGGCACGTCGTCACCGTCGCGTCCACGCTCGGCGTCAAGGCCGTCAGCGACGCGACCGCCTACTGCGCGGCCAAGTTCGGGGTCGTCGGGTTCACCCGGGCCCTGGCCGCCGAGCTCGCCGGGCAGGTCGGGGTCACGCTGGTCGTGCCCGGGGGCATGCGCACACGGTTCTTCGACGACCGCGCGGAGCAGTACAAGCCCGGCCCCGACGCGGTCCTCAACGACCCGGCGCACGTGGCCGCCGCGATCCTGTTCGCGCTCGGCCAGCCTCGCGGCTGCGCCGTGCGCGAGCTCGTCGTCTGCGCCGAGACGGAGACGTCGTACCCGTGATCCTCGTGCTGCGGGCCCTGGGCGTCGGCGACCTCGCCACCGGGGTGCCGGCGCTGCGGGGGCTGCGCCGCGCGTTCCCGGGCGAGCGGCTGGTGCTCGCGGCCCCGCCGTGGCTCGCCCCGCTGGCCGGGCTCACCGGCGCCGTCGACGAGGTGCTGCCCTGCGACGGGCTCGACGACGAGCTGCCGCGGCTGCGCCCGGCCGTGGCCGTCAACCTGCACGGCCGCGGGCCGCAGTCGCACGCCCTGCTGCGGGCCACCGATCCCGGGCGCCTGCTGGCCTTCGGCAACGGGCCGCGGTGGCGCCCCGACGAGCACGAGGTCGCGCGCTGGTGCCGGATGCTGCGGTGGTACGGCGTGCCGTGCGACGAGGCCGACCTGAGCCTGACCCGGCCCGCCTCCCCGCGACCGGGCGTCACGATCGTGCACCCGGGCGCCAAGTCCGGCCTGCGGCGCTGGCCGCCGGATCGCTTCGCCGCGCTCGCCCGCGCGCTGGCCGGGGCCGGGCACGACGTCGTCGTCACCGGCTCGCCACCGGAGGAGCCGCTGGCCCGGCGGGTCGCCGGGGAGGCGGGGCTGCCCGCGACCGCCGTGCTGGCGGGCGCGACGCGGCTGCGGGACCTGGCCGGGCTCGTCGGCCACGCGCGGCTGCTGGTCAGCGGCGACACCGGGATCGCACACCTCGCCACGGCCTACGGCACGCCGTCGGTCGTGCTCTTCGGGCCGGTACCGCCGCACCTGTGGGGCCCGCCGCCGGACCGTCCGCAGCACGTGGCCGTCTGGCGGGGCCGCGCCGCCGAGCCGGGCGACACCGCGAGCGAGGTCCCCCACCCGGCGCTGCTGGCCGTCACGGTCGGCGAGGTGCTGGCCGCGGCCCATAGGATTCGCGAGTGGAGACCTTCACAGCCGTCGACGGCACCGTCCTGGCCTGCCACCGCACCGGCGACGGGCGGCCCCTGATCTGCGTGCCCGGCGGGCCCATGCAGGCGTCGGCCTACCTCGGTGACCTCGGCGGGCTGGGCGCCCGGCGGCCGCTGCTCACCCTCGACCTGCGCGGCACCGGGGACTCGGCGGTGCCGGACGACCCGGGGACGTACCGCTGCGACCGGCAGGTCGACGACCTCGAGGCGCTGCGCGAGCACCTCGGGCTCGACACGATCGACCTGCTCGCGCACTCCGCGGGGGCGACGGTCGCGGTGCTGTACGCCGGCCGCCACCCCGGACGCGTCGGCCGGCTCGCCCTGATCACCCCGAGCCCGCGGCCGGTCGGCATCGAGGTCACCGACGAGGACCGGCGGGCCGTCGCCGAGCTGCGCCGGGGCGAGCCCTGGTTCGCCGGGGCGTTCGCGGCGCTGGAGCGGATCTGGGCCGGGACGGCCGCCGGGGACGACTGGGCCGCGATCACCCCGTTCGTGTACGGCCATTGGGACGACGAGGCCCGCGCGCACGCCGAGCGCGGCGAGCGGCTCACCAACCGGCAGGCCGCCGCCGCGTACTACGGCGCGGGCGCGTTCGACCCGGCCGGTGTCCGGGCCGCGCTCGGGCGCCTCGCGGCGCCGGTGCTCATCGTCGCCGGCGAGCGGGACATCCAGCTGGCGCCTCGCCACGCGGAGCGCTACGCCGCGCTGTTCCCGGCCGCGGAGCTCGTCATCGCGCCGGGCGCCGGTCACTTTCCGTGGCTGGACGATCCCTCATGGTTCGCCGACCGGCTCGCGGCCTGGGTGTGACGCACGCGGCTCGCAACACTCGGCGACACACGGAGATCCGGGGCTGAAGCGTCGCCCGCCTTCTGGCAAACTGCCCGAATGCAACCACCGGCGAATGGCTGGACCGTCGGACCTCTGCCACCCTCCGTGTACTGGCGCCGCCGTGCCATGGTGGTCGTCGCCGTCGTGGGCGTGCTGCTCATCGTGTGGATCTTGGTGCGGGGCGGGGGCGACTCCAAGCCGTCGGCGGTGAGCAGCGGCGCCGCCTCGGCCCGGCCCGGCCCGCTCGGTTCCAGCGCGGCCGGCGGCGGCCCCGCGACCGAGCCGTCGGCGCCCCAGATCGTGCCGGCCAGTCCGGACACCGGGGCGGACACCAGCGCGCCGCCCGCGACCGAGCGCAGCGCGCCCCCGGCGAACGTCGCCCCCTGCACCGACGAGCAGATCGCCGTCACGGTGACGGCGAGCCCGTCCCCCGGCCCCGTCGGCGGCACGTTCACGTTCGGCATCAACATCGCGAGCAGGGCCGCCGACTGGTGCTCGCGCGACCTGGGCCCGGGCGCGCAGGAGATCCGCGTCATGCAGAACGGCACCCTGCTGTTCTCCTCGGACGACTGCGACACCAAGACGACCAGCGACGTGCGGGCCTTCGCGGCCGGCGACGCGGTGCGGTACCGCTTCGTGTGGAGCAGCTACCGCACGACCCCGCACACGTGCGCGCCGGCCCAGAGCCCGGCCCCGGCCGGCACCTATCAGGTCGTCGCGCGCGTGGGCTCCAAGGTCAGCCCCGCGACCGACTTCACCATCAACCGCTGACGTCAGCGGACCGGGATCTGGGCCGTGACGGTGGCCTGATCGAACTCGGACACCCGCAGCGTGATGGTGAGCTTCCACGCGCCGGGCGCCGGGAACGTGATGTTGCCGAGGCCCTGGTTGCCCGTGACCGTGAACACCGGGTTGTCCATCGGCTCGATGCCGCGCTCGGGCAGGGCCGCGGTCACCGTCCACTCCACCACCGGCAGCGGCCGGCCCTCGGGCGTGTACGCGAACGCGTGGAAGCTGTTGTACTCGCTCACCGCCGCCGGGTACACCGCGAGCTGCAGCGCGTAGAGCGGGCTCGTCAGCGTCGTGGCGAAGCCCGCGGCCCGGGCGGCCGCCTGGGCCTCGACGTCGATCGTGCGCCCCGGCGTGAGCTGCACCAGCACGGCGCTCGCGGCCAGCACCAGCGCCGCGATGCCGGCCTCGAGCCCGACGGCCCGTCGCAGCCGTCCCGGCCCGCCGCCCGGGTGTCCGCCGGGCCAGCGGTCGCGCTGGACCATCCGGCGCGAGCCCGCGGCCACCGCCAGCACGGCCGCGACCAGCCCGGCCTTCACCACGAGGGTCCGGCCGTACGCACCGCCGGTGAGCGCCGCCCAGTCGCCCATCTGCACGAGGGCCTGGACCACGCCGGCCGCGACCAGCCAGTACACCGAGGCCATCGCCCAGCGCGACCACGACGGCAGGATCGTGCGCAGCTCGCGCGGGTCGGCGCGGCGCAGGAGCACCGCCCAGAGGGCGACGAGACCGCCCAGCCACAGGCCCATGGCGCCCAGGTGCACGACGTCCGCGGCCACCACCAGGGCCGCGTTCGGCGAGGCCACCGGGTGCCCGGTCAGCGGCCACGTGAGCAGGCCCGCCACGGCCGCCGCGAGCAGCCCGGCCGCGACGCGCCGGTCCGGGCGGCGGCGCAGGCGGGCGACGAGCGCGGCGGCGACGGCCAGGGCGAGCAGGCGGACCAGCAGCGTGACGCCGAACGGGCTCAGCACCACCTCGCGCAGCTCGGCGGGCGACACGTCCAGGAGCGCGGCCCCGGACGCCGCCGGGGCCTGGAGCCACAGCGCGCCGACGGTGCTCGCGGCCACCGCGACCACGCCCGCGCGGGCCAGGCGGAGCAGGGGGCGGCGGGGCAGCCGCCGGGGGTACCACAGCGCCAGCATCACCGCGGAGCCGATCAGCAGGACCAGCCCGAGGTAGCCGGCGTACTTCGCGACCGGGATCGCGACGCGCACGATCGGGTCGGTGCCGACGGGCATCGCCCCGGACGCCGCCCCGGCCGCGGGCGTGGACGGCGCGCCCACGGAGAACGTGAACGACCCCGACACCGGGTGGCTGTCGCCGGAGATGACCCGGTAGCTGACGACGTACGTGCCGTCGGCCCGGTCGCCCGCCCGCAGCCGGAAGGCGAGGCCGTCGTGGACCGGCCGCGGGTCGCCGTCGTCGACGCGCTTGCCGTCGGGGGCGAGCACCTGCGAGCGGCCCGGCACCACGCGGACGGCCTCGTTGAACGTGAGCCGGATCTCGGCCGGCCGCGACGCGATGACGGACCCGGCGGCCGGGCTGGCGCTCGTCAGCACCGCGTGCGCGGAGGCGGGCGCCGCGGGCGCGACGAACACGCCGAGCAGCCCCGCCAGCATCGCCAGGACCCACCATGTCGTACGCCGGCTCACGTCCACGCATACGAGCCCGGCCCCGCCGAGGTTCAACGGGGCCGGGCTCGGATTTCCGCGCTCTAGCTCAGCGCGTCCTTGACGTCGTGGGCGGCGTCCTTGACCCGGTCGCCGGCCTGCTTGAGGTTGGCCTCGTCCTGGTCCGCGCGGCCCTCGGCGCGCAGGTCCGGGTCGCCGGTGGCCGTGCCCCAGCCCTCCTTCGCCTTGCCCTTGACCTCTTCCGCCTCGTGCTCGACCTTGTCACCGAAGCTCATCGCCGTCTCCCAGGTGTGAATGCGGTGTTCCCACCCTTGTGGATGCCCGAATCGACCCGGGTCAAACGGCGCCTCGGCTCAGCGGTGCAGCACGCCCTCCTGCGCGAACGGTGCCAGGGTCGGCTCCGTGATCGGCACGTCCCCGAGGGCGGCGTCGATCGCGGCCAGCACGTCGTCGCTCAGGGGCACGCCCGCCGCGGCCGCGTTCGCGTGGACCTGCTCGGGGCGCGACGCGCCCGTGATGGCCGAGGCGACCTCGAAGCGGCGCAGCACCCAGGCCAGCGCGAGCGTCGGCAGGCTCACGCCCAGCCCCTCCGCGATCGGCACGAGCCGCTGCACCGCCTCCAGGAACTCCGGGCGGAGCACGAGGTCCTTCGACGCGCTCATCGCGTCGCTGGCGAACCGCGACCCCTCCGGCAGCGGCGCCCCGGGCCGGTATTTGCCGGTGAGCACGCCCTGCGCGAGCGGCGACCACACGATCTGCGAGATGCCGTTGGCCGCGCACAGCTCGAAGACCTCGGCCTCCGGGGCCTGCCACAGCATCGAGTACTGCGGCTGCGACGAGACGAACAGGTCCGGCCCCGCGATGTCGAGGGCCGCGCGGATCTGCTCGGGCGTCCATTCGCTGAAGCCGAGGTACCGCGCCTTGCCCTGCTCCACCACCAACTGCAGCGCCTCGACGGTCTCCTCGATCGGGACGGTGGTGTCGAAGCGGTGGGCCTGGTAGAGGTCGACGTGGTCGGTGCGCAGCCGGCGCAGGGAGGCGTCGATCTGCTTGGCGATCTGGGCGCCGGACAGGCCCTGATCAGTGTCGGACATCTGGCCCCACACCTTGGTGGCGAGGATGTACGAGTCGCGCGGGTGCTTGGACAGGATCTCGCCCCACGCCTCCTCGGCGGCGCCGCGGCCGTAGACGTTGGCCGTGTCGAAGAAGTTGATCCCGGCGTCGAAGGCGGCCTCGGTGCAGGCGCGGGTCTGGTCGGCCTCGATGCCGCCCGCGTAGGTCAGCCACGAGCCGATCGAGATCTCCGACACTTCCAGGTCGGAGCTTCCGAGCTTGCGAAAACGCATCACATCTCCAGCATCGCGGTGTGCAGTTGGGTCCTGGTCAGCGGCGGCTCCGGCAGTGCCGGCCCGGCCGCCCGGGCGCGCAGGCCGTCGAGGTTGAGGGCCAGGGCCCGGCGCCAGGTCTGCGGGGCCACGCCGCCGGTGGCGCGCACGATGGTGGACGTCGCCCAGAAGAGGTACGCCAGGTCCTCGACGGTGCAGTCCGGCCGCACGGCACCCGCCGCCTGGGCCCGCTGCAGCAGGCCGCGGGCGTGGTCCATCTGGGCGTCGCAGATCGCGGTGAGCGCCTCGGCGTCGGGGAAGCGGCGGCTCACCGCGTCGTTGAGCGCCGGGTTGCCCGCCTGGAGCTCGCAGACCATCGTGACGTACACCGTCAGCGCCTCCCACGGGTCCTCGATCGCCTCGGCGTGGGCGAGGGCGTCGCGGACCGCGGCCTCGACCAGGGCCGGCATCACGGCGTCGATGAGCGCGTCGCGACTGCGGAACCGGTTGTACAGCGTCCCGGGGCTCAGCCCCGCCCGCTGGGCGATCTCCTCGAGCGGCACCTGCAGCCCCCGCTCGCGGAACGCCTCGGCCGCGGCCGCCATCAGCCGCTCCAGGTTGCGCTGGGCGTCACGCCGCAGCCGTACCCCCTCCGTCACGCCCCAATCCTACGAGCCAGGAAGTTGACCCTACCCTCAAGTTATGCGTAACGTGAGGCCACCGTCAACTTCGGGAGGATTCGTGAGAACCATCGCCGTGCTCGGCGCCGGAACCGGCCTCGGCACCGCCGTCGCGCACCGCTTCGGCGGCGAGGGCCACCGCGTAGCGCTCGTCGCCCGCACCCCCGAGCGCCTCGGCGCGCTCGCGGCCGACCTGTCGGCGCGGGGCATCGAGGCCGCCGCGTTCCCGGCGGATCTGGCCGATCCCGCCGTCGTACCGGACCTCCTGCGCCGCATCGAGGACCGTCTCGGGCCCGTGGACGTGCTGGAGTACGCGCCGATCACCACCGAGCTGTTCGCCTCGACGGCCGGCCTGGACGCGGACGCGCTGCGGCACCACCTGAACCTGCACCTGCTCACGCCGGTCGAGCTCGTGCGCGCGCTGCTGCCGGGCTGGCGCGAGCGCGGCGACGGCGGCTTCGTGCTCGCCCAGGGCATCTCCGCCCTCAACCCGATGCCACGGCTGGGCGGCCTCGGCCCGGCGATGGCGGCCGCGCGCAACTGGGTGCTCGCGCTGCACGCCGAGCTCGCCGGCACGGGCGTCTACGCCGGGGTCGTGCACGTCGGGGCGATGGTCACCGGCAGCGCGGGGCACCGGGCGATCACCTCCGGCGCCCTGGGCGAGGGCGTCGACGTCTCGAACATCCCGCTGCTCGACCCGGCCGAGATCGCCGAGGCCATGTGGGAGCTGCTGGCCCGGCGCGACCGGGCGGAGCGGGTGCTCCCGGAGTCCTAGTAGGGCGCGATCGGGAAGTGCGCCGTCACCCGGAAGCCGCCCGTGCTCGCGGGCCCGGCGGTCAGCGCGCCGCCCGCGGCCTCGACCCGCGCGCGCAGGCCGGTGAGGCCGTGCCCGCCGCCGGGGCCGGCGACCGACCCGGGCACGCCGCCGGTGTCGGTCACCTCGACGGTGAGCCCGTCCGCCGCGTACCGCAGCTCGGCGGCGACCGTGGCGCCGGCGGCGTGCTTGGCGGCGTTGGTGAGGGCCTCCTGCACGACCCGGTACGCGGCCCGCCGCACGGGCTCGGGGAGGTCGCGGGCGGCGACGATGACCGGGACGAGGATCCACCGCGGGCACGTACTCGTTCGGCACGGTGGGCAGCGACGAGTCCGGCGCGGCCGCGGCGAGCACGGCGGCGGCGGCGAGGCTGGTCAGCGCGGGAACGCGGTGGGGACTGTAGGCGGCGGCGCTGTACGCGGCGATCGCGCCGGCGGTAGCTCACAGCCCGGTTCCGGCGGTCGAGAGGCCCTGGACGCCTCGGCGACACGCTCGTGTGGTGCAGTCTCCGGCGATGACACCTGTCGCCTCCTGGTCCGACGCCCACGCCACGGCCTGGGCCGCGGCCGGCCCACCGGCGCCCGCGCTCACGCCGCTCGGCGACGCGCCCGGCCGCGTCCTCGCCGCGCCCATCGTCGCGGCCGCCCCGTCGCCGGCCTTCGACGCCGCGGCGATGGACGGTTACGCCGTCGCCGGGCCCGGGCCGTGGCGGGTGGTGGGCCGCGGCCTGGCCGGCGGGCCGGCGCTCGCCGGGCCCCTGGCGCCGGGCGAGGCGATCGAGATCGCGACCGGCGCCCGGGTGCCCGCGGGGTGCCGGGGCGTGGTGCCGTACGAGGACAGCGAGCGCAGCGGCGAGACGGTGGCCGGTGCCGTCATGAGTCCGCACATCCGCCGGGCCGGCGAGGACGCGGCCGCGGGCGAGGTGCTGGTGCCCTCCGGAGGCCCGCTGACGGCGGCCGCCGCCGGGCTGTGCGCGCAGATCGGCGTCGATCGCGTGTGGGTGTACCCGAGGCCGGTCGTGGACGTGTTCGTGACGGGCGACGAGGTGATCCTGCACGGGCGGCCCGGCCCCGGCCAGGTCCGCGACGCGTTCGGCCCGCTGCTGACGGCGGTCGTCGCGCGGGCGGGCGGAACGCTTCGCACCTATGCCGCGGTCCCCGACGACGCCGGGGCGCTGGCGTCGTGCCTCGACACGTCCGCGGCGGACGTCGCGGTGGTCACCGGCTCGTCCTCGGCCGGGGCCGCCGACCATCTCCGCGCGGTGCTCGACGCGCGCGCGGCCGCCTGGCCCGTCGACGGGGTCGCGTGCCGCCCCGGCCACCCGCAGACCCTCGCGCGCACCGCGGCGGGCCGGTGGGTCGTGGGGCTGCCGGGCAACCCGTACGCGGGTCTGGTCGCCGCCCTGACCCTGCTGGAGCCGCTGCTGTCGGCCCTGTCCGGCCGGACGCGCCGCCCGCTGCCGATGCTGCCGGTCACCGGCCCGGCCGCGACGCACCCGGCCCACGCCCGGATCGTCCCGGTCGCGATGACGGCCGAGGGGCCGCGGATCGTGCCCGGCGCGCGCTCCGCGAGCCTGCGCGCCGCCGCGGCGGCGGACGCCCTGGCCGTGCTCGACGGCGCCTGGACGACCGGCTCGCCCGCCCCGCTCCTGCTGCTGCCCTGACCGGCCGGGCCGGTCAGTCCCGGCGCGGCGGCACGCCCTCGAGGACCTCCACCGTCACCTGGTGGTCGTCCCAGCGCACCCGGACCCGGCTCAGCAGCCGCGTCCCCGGCCACAGGATCTCGGCCCGGCCGACCACGACCTGCGGCAGGGCGAGATGACTGGGCTTGGGCAGGAAGCTCTTCACGTTCCCGGCCACGATGTTCATGAGCTCGCCGGCCGCGTCCTGGATGTCGTCGGGCTTGACCGACGACAGCTCGAGCATCTCCGCGGCCAGGGCCGCCGCCGCGCCCAGGCCGCCGCGCAGCACGACCGTGCCGAGCCAGGCGCCGGCCACGCCGACGCTCGCGGTGATCTCCGCGTCGGCCCCGGGCGGCTCCTCGTCCAGGACGACGGTCGGGCTGGTGCCGAGGTAGGCGGTCCACACCTGCCAGATGATGCCCTCGAGATCCTGGGGCGTGAGCGGCTCGTCGGCCATACCACCAAACCTACTAAACGAAACCCGCTGAATGCTGCCAAATACCGCTGAACCAGCTGGAATCGGGCCACGATCTGCCGCAGGTCGGAGGGAACCGGGTCACCAGGAGTGCATCGTCCCGTCCATCAGGCGGTTCACGGGCAGGGCGGCCGGCTGGTAGGGGTACTCGGCGGCCAGCGACTCGTCGATGTCCACGCCCAGCCCGGGAGCCTCGGAGGGGTGCAGGTAGCCGCCCTCGAAGTGGTACCCGTGCGGGAACACCGCGTCGGTCTCCGGCGTGTGCCGCATGTACTCCTGCAGCCCGAAGTTCGGCACCGCCAGGTCCAGGTGCAGGGCCGCGGACATGCACACCGGCGACAGGTCGGTGGCGCCGTGGCTGCCGGTGCGCACGTGGTAGAGCTCGGCCAGGTCGAAGATGCGGCGCAGGTGCGTGATCCCGCCGGCGTGCACGACCGTGGCCCGGATGTAGTCGATGAGCTGCTCGCGGACCAGGGTCTCGCAGTCCCACACGGTGTTGAACACCTCGCCGACGGCGATCGGGGTGGTCGTGTGCTGCCGGATGAGCCGGAAGCCCTCCTGCAGCTCGGCCGGGACCGGGTCCTCCATCCAGGTCAGCGAGTACGGCTCGAGGCTCTTGCCGAGGCGGGCCGCCTCGATCGGGGTGAGCCGGTGGTGCACGTCGTGCAGGAGCTTGAGCCGCGGCCCGAACTCCTCGCGGACCCGCGCGAAGACGGTGGGGACGTGGGTGAGGTACGCCTCCGTCGACCACGTCGCCTCCGAGGCGATCGCGGCGTCGGCCGGCTCGTAGAACAGCTTGTCCTTGCCGACCCCGTAGGTGGTCTGGAGGCCGGGCACGCCCGTCTGCACCCGGACCGCCCGGTAGCCGAGGTCGGCGTAGCGGGCCACCTCGACGAGCACGTCCTCGACGGTCTCGGCGTTGGCGTGGCCGTACACCGTGACGCCCTCCCGGCTGCGCCCGCCCAGCAGCTGGTAGACGGGCAGCCCGGCGACCTTGCCCTTGATGTCCCACAGGGCGGTGTCGACGGCCGCGATGGCCGACATGGTGACCGGGCCGCGCCGCCAGTACGCGCCCTTGTACAGGTACTGCCAGATGTCCTCGATGCGGTGCGGGTCGCGCCCGATGAGCGCCGGGATGACGTGCTCGGTGAGGTAGGCGGCCACGGCGAGCTCGCGGCCGTTGAGGGTGGCGTCGCCGACCCCGGTGACACCGTCGTCGGTGACGATCTTCAGGGTGACGAAGTTGCGGCCGGGGCAGGTGACGATGACCCTGGCGTCGGCGATGCGCACGTCAGTCGACCTCTTCCTTGACACGGGCGACGAGCTGGGTCGGGTTGACGATCCGCAGCGCGATCACGAGCAGCACGAGCATGGTCGCGGTGTAGACCACGGCCATCGCGTCGATGGACTGCTGGGCCCGGATGCCCGGCGACGCCATCTCCGCGTAGAGCTTCACGACCAGGGTGGAGGACTCCTCGTCGGCTGTGAGGAACGTCAGCTCGAACATGCCGATCGTACGCACCAGCACCAGAATCGACGCCGCGAGGATCCCGGGCACCAGCAGCGGGGCGAGGATGCGCAGGAACACCTGGCGGGTGCTCGCGCCGCACATGCGGGCCGCGCGCTCGATGGTGGGATCGATCTGCTCGATGAACGGGGTCATGGTGAGGATGACGAACGGCACCGAGGGCACCAGGTTGGCCAGGATGACACCCGACAAATGCCCGGCGAGGTCGTACTTGTACAGCACCGTCGCCAGCGGGATGCCGTACGTCATCGGGGGCATCAGGATCGGGAGCAGGAACGTGAGGTACACCAGCCGCTGCCCCGGAAAGTCGCGCCGGGCGAGCACGTAGGCGGCGGGGACCCCGACGAGCAGGGACACCGCGACGACGGCGAGGGACACCTCCAGGGTCACCAGCAGCACGTGCGGCAGCCCGAACTCGTCCCAGGCCTGGGCGTACCACTGCGCGGTGTACCCCTGCGGGAGCCAGGTGTCGAACCACTGCCGGCCGAACGAGCTCACGAGCACCGAGCCGACGACCCCGGCCAGGTTGAGCATGAAGAACACGACGGCGCCCCACACCAGCCACGCCGCGGGGCGGGCGACGATCCGGCGGCTCATCCCTTGCCTCCCGTGGGCCCGGTGTACAGCAGGGAGCGGCCGCCGAGCACGATCCCGATCACGACCAGCTCGACGAGGCCCATGACGATCGCGATGGCGCTGCCCTGCGCGAAGTCGTAGTGCTGGTAGCGGGCCTGCCACGCGGCGTACGCGATCACGCGCGTCTCCCCCGCCGGGTCACCGACGAGCACCGCGGACGGGAACACGCTGTAGGCGAGCACGAACGTCAGGCAGAACGTCGTCGCCAGCCCCGGCGCCAGCAGCGGCAGCGTGATGCGCCGGAAACGCTGCCACCAGCCGGCCCCGAGGGTCGCCGCGGCGCGCTCCAGGCTCGGGTCGATGCCGGACAGGTACGACAGCACCAGCAGGAACGCGAACGGGAACCCGGTGATGACCAGCGACAGGAACACGCCCCAGGAGTTGTGCACGAGCCGGATCGGGCTGTCGATGACCCCGGCGTCGAGCAGCAGCCGGTTCAGCCAGCCGGTCGGGCCGAGGTAGTTCAGCAGGCCCTGCGCGGTCAGCACCGTGCCGAGCGTGATGGGCACGACGAGCAGCGTGGTCACGGCCCGCTTGCCGCGGAACCGCCCCCGCATCCGGTAGGCGATCGGCACCGAGGCGGCGACGTTGAACACGGCGGCGGGCAGCGCGATGCGCAGCGTCGTCCAGATCGTGTCGCGGTCGTAGGCGTCGGCGAAGAAGCTGCGGTACGCCTCGAAGGGGCCGCCTCGTTCGGGCTGGAACGACAGCCCGACCCCGTAGGCGAACGGGTAGATGAACAGCAGCACGACGAACGCGGCGGCCGGTGCGAGCAGCCACAGCTGCCGGTCGATGCCGCGCTCGGCGAGCCGGTGCCGCAGCGCGACCATCAGTCCCACCCTTCCGCCGGGTAGACGAGGGCGTTGCGCATCGCGACGGTGAGCGGGTCCCCCGGGGCCAGCCGCGCGGTGGTGCGCAGGTGCAGCCGCAGCCCGCCGCCGGTCAGTGCCTCCGCGGCCATGTCGCGGCCCTGGTACTCCGCGACGTCCACGACGCACGGCAGCCCGTCCTCGGCCGGCACCAGGTTCTCGGGCCGGACGGCCACGACGACCCCGGCGCCCGGCCGGACGTCGCCGACGGCCGAGCCGGTGCACGGAACGCCCTCGATCCGCAACCTGACCCGGTCGCCGTCGACGGTCTCGGCCGTGGTGCGCAGCAGGTTGCGGAAGCCCATGAAGTCGGCGACGTGCGGGTTGGCCGGCCGGTCGTGCAGCTCCTCCGGCGAGCCGATCTGCTGCACCTGCCCGGCCCGCAGCACGACGAGCCGGTCGGCCAGCGACAGCGCCTCCTCCTGGTCGTGGGTGACGTAGACCGTGGTGAGGCCGAGGCGCTGGTGCAGCCGGCGGATCTCGGTGCGCATCTCCAGCCGCAGCTTCGCGTCCAGATTGGACAGCGGCTCGTCCATGAGCACCAGCGAGGGCGAGACGACGACCGCGCGGGCGATCGCGACCCGCTGCTGCTGGCCGCCGGAGAGCTGGCCGGGCAGCTTCGCCGCGTGCTCCTCGAGGCGCACCAGCCGCAGCGCCTCGTCGGTGCGCTGCCGGATCTCGGCCCGGGGCAGCCGGCGCATCCGCAGCCCGAAGGCGATGTTGCCGCGCACGCTCAGGTGCGGGAACAGCGCGTAATTCTGGAACACCATGCCGAAGCCGCGCCGCTCCGGCGGCAGCGTGTCGAGGCGCCGGTCGTCGAGCCAGATCCGGCCCTCGGACAGCGGCAACAGCCCGGCGAGGCAGTTCAGCGCCGTGGTCTTGCCGCAGCCGGAGGGGCCGAGCAGGGCGATGAACTCGCCCCGCTCGATGTCCAGGGTGAGGTCCGCCAGGGCGGCGTGACCCGCGAACCTGCGGGTCACGCCCTCCAGCCTCAGGGCCGGCCCGGTCATTTGTTCACCTTCGCGCCGCCGATCTCGCGATCCCACTTGTCGAACGCGGCCACGAGCGACTTGGCATCCAGCGGCGTCTCCAGGGGGTTGCCGGAGATCAGCGCGTCGTACTCGGGGCGGCCGTAGTCGGCGATCGCCTTCTGGCTGTCGGCGGGCGCCATGGACAGCGGCACGTCCTTGACCGCCGGGCCCGGGTAGAAGTACCCCTTGTCGTACGCCTTCGCCTGCTGCTCCTTGGTGAGCATGGACTTGAGCAGCAGCAGGATCGCGGACTGCTTGTCGGCCGAGACGCCCTTGGGCACGGTCACGTAGTGCGCGTCGGTGACCCAGTGGAAGCCCTGCAGCGAGCCGATCGCCGCCTCCTTCGGTACCTGGCCGAGCACGCGCGGGTTGATGTCCCAGCCGGTCGTGCTCGCGATGATCTTCGCGGAGCCGTTGGCCAGGCTCTTCATCGTCTCGCTCGTCGTCGACGGGTACAGCGTCACGGACTTGTTCAGCTCGGCGAGGTAGGCCCACGTCTTCTCCCAGCCGTTGACCGGGTCTTTGGGGTCCTTGTCGCCGAGCAGGTACGGCAGGCCCATCAGGAAGGTGCGCCCGGGGCCGGAGTTGGCGGGGCGGGCGTACTGCACCGCGCCCGGGTTCGCCTTGGCGTAGTCCAGCAGCTCCTGCGCGGTCTTCGGCGGGTTGGGCACCTTCGCCGGCAGGTACTCGATGAGCGGCCCGGACGGGTAGTACGTGACGGTGACGCCGAACTCGCCGGCCAGCTTCTGCATCGCCTGCGCGCCCGGCAGATAGTCGGCGGTGACCTTGCTCGCGATCGGCAGCCACAGGCTCTGGTCGATGCCGGCCGCGAGCCCGTCGACGCCGGTGAGCACGAGGTCGATGTCGACCCGCCCGGCGTCCTGCTGAGCCTTGATCTTCCCGGCGAGCTCGGGGGCGGTCGCCTTGGCGTACGTCACCTTCGAGATGACCTTCGGGTTCTGCTTGGTGAACTCGTCGATCATCCCCTGCGTGAGCTGCAGGTTCCCGGCGACGTCGAGGATGTTGAGGCTGACCGGGGCCGACGGGGTGTCCGGCACCGGGCCGCCGCTCTCGGCGGTGCTGCCGGCGGGCTTGTCGGGGGCGCCGCAGGCCGCGAGCGCGAGGACCGCGGTCAGGGCGAGGGCGCGTCGGGTGAGGGACATGGCGGAGTTCCCTTCACTTGCTGTCGCTTCACTTCAGGCGGCGGCGGGTCCGGTGCTGTCGCGGACCATGAGGTGGGACTCGAGCTCCCGGCGCCGGATCGGGTGGGCCGGGTCCTCGAGCAGTTGCAGGAGCAGGTCCACACCGGCCCGGCCGGTCTGCTCCTTCGGCTGGGCCAGGGTGGTCAGCGCCGGGCTGACCATCTCGGAGAGCACGATGTCGTCGAAGCCCATGACGCTGATCCGCCCGGGCACCGCGACACCGCGCGCCGCGAACCGGCTGAGCATGCCGATCGCGACCAGGTCGTTGTAGCCGAAGACCGCGGTCGCACCGGTGGCGAGCACCTGGTCGGCCGCGGCGACCCCACCGGCGAAGTTCGGCACCGCGTTGCCGGTCTCGACGAGGTCGACCCCCGCGGCCGCGGTGACCTGCCGCAGGGCCCGCAGCCGCTCCCGGTTGGACCAGGAGGCCTTCGGCCCCGGCACGTACGCGACCCGCCGGTGGCCGAGCGCGCTCAGGTGCCCGACGGCGTGCCGCAGCCCGCCGACGCTGTTCACGGTGACCGACGGCACCCGCCCGACGCGCCGGTTGAGCAGCACGATCGGGGTGTCGCCGGTGAGCGCGCGCACCTCGTCCTCGCTCATCCGCGGCGAGCACAGGACGATCCCGTCGACCTGCTTGCTGAGGTTGCGCACCAGGCCCGCCTCGGCGGCCGGGTCCTCGTCGGTGTCGGCGAGGAAGACGGCGTAGTCGAACTCGCGGGCGCGGGCCTGCACGCCCTTGACGACGCCGGGGAAGAAGGGATTGGCCAGGTCGGGCACGAGCAGCCCGAGGTTGCCGGTGCGCCCGGTGATCAGCCCGCGGGCGGCCCGGTTCGGGTGGTACCCGAGCGCGGCGACGGCCTGCCGCACCCGCAGCCGGGTGTCGGCGCGCACGAGATCGGGCGAGGCGAGCGCCCGGCTGACGGTGGACGCGGACACCCCGGCAGCGCGAGCCACGTCCTTGATCGTCACCGGCATCGATGCCTCCCATCGATCACCGTCGAGTTTGCAAACCTTTTCAGAATCTTGTCAAGAGGCCGGTCGCGCTTCGGGCGGCGACGGCATGGCGCATCGCCGCCGCCCGATCGGTGCGGAATCTTGTCACGAGCCCGGTCGCGCTTCGGGCGGCGACGGCACGGCACACCGCCGCCGCCCGATCGGTGCGGAATCCTGTCACGAGCCCGGTCGCGCTTCGGGCGGCGACGGCACGGCACACCGCCGCCGCCGCCCGATCGGTGCGCGGTCCCGGTTGCGCGGTCAGCGCCGGTGCAGACGCAGCAGCACGCCGGCGGTGGTGGCCACCCACACGGCGAGCGGCAGCCCGATCGCCAGCCAGTTCGGCACCCCGGGCAGCAGCAGGCAGAGCACGCCGAGGCCGGCGCCGGGCACAACGCTGACGCCGACGCCGATGGCCAGCGCGATGGCGGTCACCACCTCGCCCTGGTCGCCGCCCTCGGTGTCGGCGCTGCCCTCACCGTCCACGCCCCGCCAGCCGAGCCTGGCGGAGAAGCGGAGCGTGGTGCGCCGGCGCGCATCGCCGGTTCGCTGCGGATGGGCGGTCATCGATGATCGTTTCCTCCATGGAGTCCGTCTTGGACCACCAGAGGCCATCACGCAGTGTGTCGGATTTCAACCAGACGTCCCCACCCGCTCCGACCGCCCGAACCGTCAACACCCGGACCAGGGCCGCCACCTGGGAAATCGCCGCCGACCCCCGGTTGACCGGGAATGACCTGCCACGAATGGCCGACCGATGACCGTCCACGGTGGACCGGCCGGTCACGCACCGGTCACTCGACCCGTCATCGCAAACCGGACACAAAGCACGGCTACGGGGCTGCGCGGGCGTCCGTGGATGCTACAGAATGTGACATCTTCCGGCGCTGATCTCCCGCGAAAGGACCCCCGTCACCATGCCCCTCGCCGAGCGCGAGCCCGCCGCCGACGCGTCCCGCGGAACCAGCCGACTGCTCGCCGAGACCGAGGTCAACCGGCGACGGCCGAAATCCGCGCAGTACTGCCTGGAGGTCCGCCGTGAGCTCGTGACCAGGTACGGCGACCGGCCGTGGGCCGGCCTGGCCCGCGACGTGAAGCGCCGGTACAGGGTTCACGCGCACGAGAAGCCGCGGGTCCTCGCGCAACGGTTCGCCGGGCAGTTCGGGGCCGAGGCCGGTCCGCCCTGGAAGACCGTGGCGATGGTCCTCGACATCGCCGTGGACGTGGCGCGGCGGGATGAGGCCCGGGAGCGCTTCGCCGAGCTGTACCGGCAGGCCCGCGACGAACCGCCGCCCGGCGACCCGGATCTGAGCGCGCGGGCCGACGAGGGCGAGGAGGCCGACCGGCTGCGCCGGCGCCTGAGCCGGGTCGAGTTCGACGCCCTCGACAAGGGGCACAAGCTGCGCAACGAGATCCACTGGGCCCGGGCCGAGGCCGGGAAGGCACAGGGGGCTGCGAAGCGGGCGCGCTCGGAGGCTGAGCGGGCACGGACGGAGGCCGAACAGGCACGGACGGAGGCCGAACAGGCACTGACGGAGGCCGACCGCGCTCGTGCCGACTCGGAGCAGGCACATGCCGACGCCGACCATGCCCGTGCCGACGCCGAACGAGCGCGGGCCGACGCCGAACGAGCGCGGGCCGACGCCGACCATGCCCGCGCCGACGCCGATCGAGCGCGGGCCGACGCGGCGCGGGCACACGCCGACGCGGAGCGGGCCCGGCGGGATGTCGCACGCCTTCGCGAGGAGCAGACGGTGACCCGGCCCCCGATCGGCCGGGCGATCGCTTCCGCACCGGCCGCACCGGCGGCACCGACCACACCGACCACTGCGACGGCGGCGACATTGGCGAATCGCGCGCCGGAGGGGAACTCGACCGGTCAGCGGCCGGCCGACCAGGTGCAATGGTTCGCGCGGCCTTCGACAGCTCCAACGCCCCGCACCGCTGCGACGCCTCCGACGCCCCGCACCGCTCCATCGCCCCGCACCACGCCCTCCGGGACCGCGCCGGTCGAGGCCCCCAATGCCGGTGCGACGCAAGGCCGCACAGCGCGCCCGACCGGCCGCGCCACGCCCCCGACCGGCCGCGTCACGCCCCCGACACCACACGGTCACGTCACGCCCCCGACACCACACGGTCACGTCACGCCCCCGACACCACACGGTCACGTCACGCCCCCGACACCACACGGTCACGTCACGCCCCCGACACCACACGGTCACGTCACGCCCCCGACACCACACGGTCGCGCCACGCCCGCGACACCACACGGTCACGTCACGCACCCCGCACACGGTCGCGCCGCGCCTATGGCGCAAGGCCGTGTTGCGGTCCCGACGCCGGCCACGCCACGACCGGCTGTCGCCCGGGTGACGCCCCGTCATCGACCCGACGGCGTCCCGACGTCCGCACCGGTCACCGGTGACGGGGCGACAGCCTTTCCCCCGCCTTGGCTGGTTCCTCCCGCGCAGTCCGGGGCACCGCTACCGCCGCCGTTCGTGCCGGCCGGACCCGCGATCCGGGCGGCGCCACCGAAGGCCAGGCCCGCCGGCACGGCCACCCACCCGACGCTCGAACCGGACGTCGTCGGGGCGTCTACGTCACGCACGCACCGGCCGGCTGCGGTGCGGCGCCATCGGCGCATCACGCCGTGGCGTCGGGCCGTCAACAACCTGGTCACCCGGGTACGGCGCGGCGCCTCGATCGCGGCGCTGAGCCGGCACCACGACGGCCCCACGGCACCGGCCACCACCGCTGCCGCTACCACTGCCGCTACCACTGCCATGGCGGCGATCGGCCGGGCCCGGGTACCGGGCGCACCGATTCCCGCCGAGCCCCGGGCCGGCATGTGGATCGGCGCCCGGTACGTGCTCGCCTCGTCGCTCACCGACGGGACCGGGCACGTCTGGGTCGCCTGGGACCGGGCACGGCGATGTCACGTCCGGCTGCGCCGCATCACATCGAGCGCTGACGGCCGCTCCGAAGCGTTGCGGCTCGCACACGCGGCGGCGCGTCTGGCACATCCGTCGATACTGCCCGTCCACGCCGTGCTGAACGACGTGCACGCCTGGATCGTGACCGACGCGCCGTCCGGCCGGACCCTCACGGAGGTCGTTCGGCACGACGGGCCGATGAGCGAGCCGCGGGCCGGCCGCATCGGGCTGGCCATCGCCGACGCGCTGGCGGCCGCCCACCGAGCCGGCGTCGTGCACGGCCGCCTCTCACCGGACGACGTCGTGCTCGACGCGGACGACCGCATCTCCATCACCGGCTTCGGCATCGACCCGGACGTCACGTCCCGTCCCGCCGCCGACTACGCCGCGCCCGAGCGTCTCGGCCGGGAACGGCCCGGCGCGGCGGCGGATCTGTGGTCGCTCGGAGCCGTGCTGCATTTCGCCGTGACGGGCGTGCCGCCGTTCGATCTGTTCGGGTACTGGCGGACGCCGAGTGCGATCATGCGAACGCTGGCGTGGCCGATCGAGGTGTCCCGGGCGGAACGCCTCAAGCGTGTCCTGCGGTGGCTGTGCCAGACCGACCCCCATCGTCGGCCGAGTTTGCGGCAGGTTCGCCGGCACTTGCGGCACCTGGCGTCCGAGCCCCCGGTCACCCGCCGGGTGGCACCGCCTCCACCGGAGCTGGCGTTCGACCCGGTTCGGGCGGTGTTCGCACCGGCCGTGCGGCAACCCCCGCCGTCCCATGGTGACCTCGCCCGGGCGCCACGACCCGAGCGCACCCCACGGTCCAGGCAGGCCCCACGGGCGAAGCGATCCGGTGAGCACACGCATCCCGGGCCGGTGGCTCGGCGGCCCGGCAACCGTTCGCGGTGGCGGCTCTGGCTCGCCCTGGTCGTGGCGGGGGTCATCGTGGTGGTCGGCGGGGCAGCGCTGACCGCGATGGCCGCCGCGCCCTTCGGCCTGGATCTCGCCACGGTCAAGAGCATCGCGACCTGCGTCCTGATCAGCACCGCGCTGGTTCCGATCGCGATCGCCGCGGGAGCCGCCGCCGACTAGGGCACCATCAGGCCGCGCCAGCAGGGCGTGCGCACCGCGCGGTTTCAGGGGCGGGCGACCTCGAGCTGGCCATCGCGGACCCGGTCCGCGCCAGGAGGGCGAGCGCACCGCGGTTTCAGGGGCGGGCGACCTCGAGCTGGCCATCGCGGACCCGGGTGCGCAGCATGGTCTGGTCCGAGCTGGCCGGGCCGTGCATCGCGCGCCCGTCCGACAGGCGGAACACGCTGCCGTGCCACGGGCACTCCAGGCACGCCTCGCCGTCGATGTCCACCATGTGGCCCTCGGCCAGGGGGCCGCTGCGGTGCGCGCAGCGGGCCACGAGCGCGCTGAAGCGGTCGGTGCCGTCGTGGTGGTCGCGGTACACGACGACCGGGGTGTCCCCCACCGTGTACGAGCACACGCGCCCCTCCGCGATCGCCGGCACCGCGTCGATCCGGTGCCAGCCGTGCGGGACGAGCGGCAGGGCGGCCGCGGCGTGGCTGACCCCGGCGTCCTGGGCGAAGGCGAGGTGGCCGCCGAGGTACGCCCCCGCACCGGCGGCACCGAGCCCCGCGAAGGACAGGGCTCGGCCGCGGCGGTGGTCGCCGCGGGCGCGCGCCACGATCGACGCGGCGAAGCAGCCCAGCGCGGTGAGGTTGGCGGCGACGTGGACCACCGCGACGCGGCGCTGCTGCCGGGAGAGCGTCGCGTAGTCGGCGAGCCCGGTGACGGCCGCCGGCAGCGCCCCGGCGGTGCCGGCGGTCAGCAGCGTGGCGGCCGCGCGCCGGGTGCCCGGCGTGTCGCGGCCGGGCAGCGCGTCGAGCATCGCGGTGCTCATCCACGCACCGACGGGCAGGTGCACGATCGCGGGGTGCAGCGGGTGGCCGAAGCCGACGCCGTGCAGCAGCGCGCCGAGGCGGCCGCGGCCGGCGGTGGCCAGGGCGGCGCGGCGAAGCGCGTCGGCGATCCGGTCGAGCGGGTGAGCGGCCTCCAGGCGGGCGAGCAACGTAGCCATGGCGGCCGCTTGCCCCAGAACGGGCGGCCGAAACGAAAACCCGGAACAGGCGGCCGAAACGCAACCCCGGAACAGGCGGGCGAAACGCAACGGGTACCCCGCCGCAACCGTTGCGCGCTCAATTACGTCCCGGTGTCCGCCGATGGGACGACGTGAACTTCGCGATGGTGGGCAAGAGGCTGGACCGCGCGGTGCTCGGCTCGGTGCTCCTGGCCGCGTACGCTGTCGTGGTCTTCGCGGCCAACTTCGGCGAGCAGCGCACGCCACTGATGCTGATGTGGCTGGCGACGCCGATCTCGGTGCTCATCCCGGTCTGGACGGCGCTGCAGATCGCGCGCTCCGGCGCGTTCGCCCCGCCCACCCGGCGGTTCTGGCGGCATCTGGCGGTCGTCGCCGCGCTCGCCGGCCTCGGTACCGTCTTCAACACCGTCGACGCGATCGGCGGCACGGTGCCGAGCCAGGAGCTGTCGCCGTTCACCGTGGCCGTGTACGGCTCGGCGGTCCTGACGCTGCTGTGGGCCCTGTGGCGGCTGCCGATGGGCACCACGAGCGCGGACGAGCGGCTGCGCATCGGCCTGGACGCCTCGACGGTGCTCGTGGCGGCCGCGGTGTTCATGTGGCACTACCAGACTCAGCCGTTGCTGGAGTCCAACGGGTACCAGATCGCCTCCCTGGCCGTCGCGGGCTTCACGCTCGTGCTCGAGCTGGTCGCGGTCTTCGTCATCGTGAAGGTCGCGCTGTCCGGCCACGCGTTCGTGGCGCGGGGCGCGCTGCGGCTGTTCGCGTTCGGCATGTTCGCGGGCGCGTTCAGCGGCGTGGCGCAGCGGTTCATCCTCGACCAGCCGCACCTGAGCCTGCCCCAGGTGTCCGTGCCCGTCGTGCTCGTGTGCGCGACCCTGGGCGCGCGGCGTCAGCAGCACACCCTCGTCGAGCCGGAGGCGCCCCGGGCGGCGTCGCGGCGGCCGTTCAGCGTGCTGCCGTACCTCGCCGTCGCCGCCATCGACGTCCTGCTGCTCGCCTCGATCGCGGACGGCTCCTCCGACCTGGGCGTGACCGCGATCGCCGCCGTGGTGCTGACGGGGCTGGTGGTGTGGCGGCAGGTGACCGCGTTCCGGGAGAACACCACCCTGATGGAGCGCCTGGACTTCAACGCCACCCACGACGCGCTCACCCGGCTGCCGAACCGGGCGCTGTTCAACCAGCGGCTCGCCGGCGTGCTGGGCCGCAGCGGCGCCCCGCGGCCGGTCAGCGTGGCGCTGGTCGACCTGGACGACTTCAAGCTCGTCAACGACACGCTCGGGCACGGGGCCGGCGACGCGCTGCTCGTGGCCGTCTCCGCGCGGCTGGCCGCGAGCGTGCGCCCCGGCGACCTGGTGGCCCGCCTGGGCGGCGACGAGTTCGTCGTCCTGCTGGACGCGATCGATCCCGCCGAGGCCGGGGTCGTGGCGCAGCGCATGGTCGCGGCCCTGGCCGAGCCGGTCCTCGCCGACGGCCACGAACTGCTCGTGCGGGCCAGCATCGGCATCGCCGACGGCAGCACCGGCGACGACCCCGGGGAACTGCTGCGCCTCGCCGACATCGCGATGTACGCGGCGAAGCACGACGGCGGCAGCGGGTACCGGCGCTACGAGCCCGACATGGCGGGGGCGGTCGCGGGCTCGGCCGCGCTCGGCGCGCAGCTGCGCCAGGCGATCTTCGGCGAGGAGCTCTTCCTGGAGTACCAGCCGATCGTGACGCTCGGCGACGGGCGGCTGCGGGGCGTGGAGGCGCTGGTGCGCTGGAACCACCCGGCCCGCGGGCCCGTGCCGCCCGCCGAGTTCATCCCGGTCGCCGAGCGCACCGGGCTCATCGTCCCGCTCGGGGAGTGGGTGCTGCGCGAGGCGTGCCGGCAGCTGGCGGCGTGGATCGCCGAGTTCGGCCCCGAGGCCCCCGGTGTCATGCACGTCAACGTCTCGGCCCGGCAGCTGGCCGTGGCGGCGTTCACCGACACGGTGGCCGCGGCGCTGTCGGACTTCGGGGTGCCCCCGCACCGGCTCACCGTCGAGATCACCGAGAGCGCCGCGGTCGCCCTCGGCCCGGCCGTGGCCCGGCTCGAGGAGCTGCGCCGGCTCGGCGTGCGCGTCTCCCTCGACGACTTCGGCACCGACCAGTCCTCGCTGACGCTGCTGCAGGACCTGCCGGTCGACGAGCTGAAGCTGGACCGCTCGTTCGTCCAGCGCGACGAGTCCGGCCGCCGGGGCATCATGCCCGCCGCGGTGCTCGCGCTGGCGCGGGTCGTCGGGCTCGACATCGTCGCCGAGGGCGTGGAGCTGCAGTCGCAGGCGGACCGGCTGGCGGCGATGGGGTACCGCACCGCGCAGGGCTACCACTTCGCCCGCCCGATGACCCCGGCCGGCATCGACGGCCTCATCATCGAAGGAGCCCCGGCCCCCGCCGCGCCGCTGGGTGCGTGACGGCCGGCGGGCCCGCGTGGACCGAGCCGCGGGTCAGGTCTGCTGGTACTCGACGCCCGGGAGGTCGACGGGCCAGTGGCGGTTGCCGGCCTGCGGGTTCCAGGCGTCGTACTGCAGCCGCTGCGGCCCCGCGATCCCGTTCACGTCCCGCAGGGCGGCGACCACCCCCGCGGCCACCGCGCGCAGATCGGCCTCGCGGGCGGGGCGCGGCAGCACCCGGTGCCACAGGAAGCCCGCGTCCTCGTCCGGAGGCTGCCAGCCGTGCGACTCCAGGATGCGGCGGCCCTCGGGCGTGTCCTGCCGCGCGATCGGCGGCAGGTTCACGCGCTCGCCGGAGACCTCGGCGTGCAGCTCGTGCGCGTCCTGCGCGAACTGCGCGAAATCCCAGCTGCGGTCCTTCGAGCGGATCACGAGGAGCACCCCGTCGGCGAGGCCGGCCAGCTCGCGCGGCAGGGCCTCGGCGAAGGCGTCCCAGGTAGGCGGCGTCATTGCTGCGACTCTAACGCGATGCGCATCGGCCCATGTTTGTCGGGTGAGCGGGCCGGGCAGCCATGTGCCCATGACGACCATCACCGCTGACGACATCCGCGCGCTCGCGCAGTCGACCGACGCCGACCCCGCGCTCGCCGTGGCGCAGGACGGGGTGCGGCTCGTGGCCGAGGCCGCGGCGACCGACGGGCACATCGTCTACACCAAGGCCGACCTGGTGCGCGACTACGGCGAGGAGATCACCGACGTGCAGGCCGAGGTGCTCGCCGCCGGGCTGACGTCCCAGCTGGGCTGAACGGCCGCGCGGGCGCGGGCGGCGCCCGCCGCGGCCAGCTCCGCCGACAGGCCCAGGTGCCGGGTCGGGTCGAGCAGCGCCCGCAGGTCGGTCGCGGACAGGTACGTGGTCACGCGCGGGTCGGTGTCCAGCAGCCCCGCGAACGTGCCCTCGCCGGCGGCCGCCCGGTGCGCGGCGTCCGACACGACCCGGTGCGCCTCCTGCCGGCCGATCACCTTGCCCAGGGCCAGCATGACCGCCTCGGAGACGATGAGGCCGCCGGTGAGGCCGAGGTTCGCGCGCATGCGGGACGGGTCCAGCTCCAGGCCCTCGAGTACCACGGCGAGCCGGACGAGCTGGTCGCCGGCCAGGACGCAGGCGCGGGTCACGGCGTCGTCGAGCATCGCGGTGTACGCCCCGTCGGCCTCGTGGTCGGCGTGCATCGCCTCGAGCGCCTGGGGCACCAGCGCCCGGACCTGCGCCGAGATCGTCATCATGTCCTGGGAGAGCTTGGGGTTGCGCTTGTGCGGCATGGTGCTGCTGCCGACGTCGCCCGGGGCCGCGGGCTCGAGGACCTCGCCGTACTCGGTCTGCATCAGCGAGTACAGCTCCCGCCCGATCTTGCCCCCGGTGCCGGCGAGCAGGGCCAGCACGCACACGTACTCGGCGAGTCCGTCGGCGGTGCTGCGCGCCGGCACCGCCATCGGCCACAGCCCGAGGCGCTCGGCGAGGCGGGCCTGCACGCGCGGGCCGTCGGCGCCGAGGGCCGCGTGGGTGCCGACCGCGCCGCCGAGCATGGCGACGAACACCGCCGGCTCGCACCGGCGCAGGCGGTCGAGGTGGCGCAGGAGCTCGTCGATCCACACGGCCGCCTTGAAGCCGAAGGTGACCGGCACCGCGTGCTGTCCGTGCGTACGGCCGGCCATCGGCATCCGCGCCCCGCGCTCGGCGAGCCCGGCGGCGGCCGCGAGCACCCGGCCGAGCAGGCCCAGCAGCCGCCGGTGGGCGTCGCGCAGCAGCAGCGCATCGCCCGTCTGGGTGATGTTCTGGGTGGTCGCGCCCCAGTGCACCCAGCCGCCGTAGTCGGCGCCGACGACCCGGGTCAGCTCGGTGATGAGCGGCATCAGCGGGTGCCCGGTGGTCGCGATCCCGGCCCGGATGCGGCCCTTGTCGAGCCGGTCCAGGCGGGCCGCGGCGGCGATGGCCGCGGCCGCATCCGGAGGTACCACCCCGGCGTCCGCCTCCGCCAGCGCGAGCGCGGCCTCCACGTCCAGCCACCGCTGCCAGTGCCCCGCCGTCGTGAACAGCTTGCGGATGCCGGTCTCGGGAACGCTGTCATCAGTGAAACGGGAGGTGCTCATTACATGTGCATGCCCGCGAACCACGGCGGTCAATCCTCGCCGGTGAGCACCTTCAGCACGCCGGTGATCTCCAGGACGCGGTGCACCATGCCGCTCGCGCCGATCGCGCGGAGCCCGACGTCGGCCGCGGCGCCGCGACGGTACGCGTGCAGCATCGTCGCGATCCCGGTCGAGTCGAGCAGCGTCAGGCCGTCGAGGTCGACCACGATGTCGGAGACTCCGCGCACGGCGAGCGCCTCGTCCAGGGCCCGCTCCAGGATCGGCTGGGTGCCGAGGTCGACGAGGCCCCGCAGGCGGACGATCACCGTCGCCCGGCCGCCGGAGTCGCGGCCGACCTCCCGGTCCGCGATCAGGTCGCTGCCCACCGCGACAATATACAGTCGACCGGCGGCCCCCCCTGGCGAAGGCTAGATGGCGTCGAGCTCGGCGAGCGCGTCGGCGGGCAGCTCCAGCGCCGCCCCGGCGACGTTCTCCCGCAGGTGGGCGACGGAGGACGTGCCGGGAATCAGCAGCATGTTCGGCGAGCGCCGCAGCAGCCAGGCCAGCGCCACCGACAGCGGCGTGCTCCCCAGGCGCTCGGCGACCGCGCCGAGGGTCTCCGACTGCAGCGGCGAGAACCCGCCGAGCGGGAAGTAGGGCACGTACGCGATGCCCTGGGCCGCGGTGATGTCCACGAGCGCGTCGTCCTCGCGGCGGGCGATGTTGTACATGTTCTGCACGCACACCACCGGCGCGATCGCCTGCGCCTCGGCCAGCTGCTCGGCGCTGACCGTGCTCAGCCCCAGGTGCCGGATGAGCCCCTGCTCCCGCAGCTCCGCGAGCGCCCCGAACTGCTCGGCGATGGAGCCGGGCTCGGGCGCGTCGAAGCCGCCGACGCGCAGGTTGACCACGTCGAGCGCCTCCAGGCCGAGGTTGCGCAGGTTGTCGTGGACCTGCGCGCGCAGCTCGTCGGGGGTGCGCGCGTGCGGCCAGCCGCCCTGCTCGTCCCGGCGCGCGCCGACCTTGGTGACGATGTGCAGCCCGGCCGGGTACGGGTACAGCGCCTCGCGGATGATCTCGTTGGTGACGTGCGGGCCGTAGAAGTCGGCGGTGTCGATGTGCGTGATGCCGAGCCCCACCGCCTCGCGCAGCACCGCCACGGCGGCCCCGCGGTCCCTCGGCGGGCCGAAGACGCCCGGGCCGGCCAGCTGCATGGCGCCGTAGCCGAACCGGGTCAGGTCGAGGTCGCCGGTGCGGTAGACGCCGCCGGGAAGGTTGTTCGCTGTCATGGCTCCACCATGCCCACTGTGCTCGGACTCAGGCAGCGCCGCGCGCTTCCTGGGAGTGACAGGACCAGGATGGGCGCCGCCGAGCGGTCGTAGGCTGGGCTCGTGAGCACCAACGCGCTCGGCGAATACCTCCGGGCCCGGCGCGAGCTCGTCGACCCCGCCGACGCCGGCCTGCGCGTCGTGGGCGTCCGGCGCACGCCGGGGCTGCGCCGCGAGGAGGTCGCCACCCTCGCCGGCATCAGCGCCGACTACTACCTGCGCCTCGAGCAGGGCCGCGACCGCAACCCGTCGCCGCCGGTGCTGGAGGCGATCGCGCGGGTGTTCGGGCTCGACGCGGAGGCGACGCAGTACCTGCTGAGCCTGACCGCCGCCCGCCCGCGCGCCCCGCGCCGGCCCCGCCGCGAGACTGTCCCGGCCGGCGTCCGCCAGCTGCTCGACGTGATCGGGCTGCCCGCGTTCGTGGAGAGCCGCCTCTTCGAGGTGCTCGCCGCGAACCGCCTCGCGACCGCGCTCTCGCCGCGGATCCACCCCGGCGCCAACCGGCTGCGCGACATCTTCCTCGACCCCGACGAGCGCGACCTGCTGCCCGACTGGGAGCAGGCCCTCGGCGGGATGGTGGCGGCGTTTCGCACGTCGATCGCCGCGGACGCGGCCGACCCGCGGGTCGAGCGGCTCGTCGGCGAGCTGTCCCTGGCCAGCGAGCCGTTCCGCCGCCTGTGGGCGCGCCACGACGTGAAGCCCCTCGCGGGCGCGCCGACGCGGCTGCGGCACCCGGAGGTCGGCCTGCTCGAGCTGCGCCGGGAGAAGCTCGTGATCGGCGACTCCGGCGGGCAGCTGCTGGTGGTGTACCACGCCGAGCCCGGATCGGACAGCGCACGGGCGCTGGCTCTGCTCGGGTCGCTCGCCGCCGCGGCCCCCGTGGAGCGCGGCACGGCGGTATGAGCACGGGAACGGGCCCCCAGGCGGGTGCCTGGGGGCCCGTCCGATGGTACGAGCGCTGGATCAGCGCAGGACGTGCTCCTGCTCGTCGCGGTAGCTGGTCGTGTAGTAGTCCCCGACCTGCCGGCGGTAGTCGTCGGTGCCGAAGGTGCGCTCGTCGTACTCCGGCGAGTGCCTGATCTGGTCCTTCGTGCGGTCGACGTACACCTTGCGCTCCGCGTGGTCGACGTTGCGCACCGTCCCGGCGGGCAGCAGCACCTTGCGGCCGAAGATCCACGGCCCGGTGTCCACCACCACCCAGGAGTTGCCGACCTCGTAGGTGGCGCGGTCGATCGAGCCGATGTGGCCGTCGACGGCCTCGACCCGGTACCCGGAGAGATCCAGGTCGTTGCGGTGCTCCTCGGGGAACCGAGGATCCGCCGCGTCGGCGTTGAACGTCTCTCGCCACGCCCACGGCAGGAATGTGATCGGCTGCATGAGAGCCTCCTTTCACTGTCCTACGCGTCGGGTTACCCGCCCGCGACGGTCTCAACCGTCGATGGCATAGGGTCGCCGTGATCACGGACGTGGAAAGGATGCCACGGTGGCGCTCAAAGTCGGGATCGGCCTGCCCCAGCTCAAGGACTTCGACCCCCGCACCGCAGTCACGCGGGCCGCACGGGCCGCCGAGGAGATCGGCTTCGACAGCGTCTGGGTCTTCGAGCGCTTCCTGCTCCCCGAGGACCAGAGCGGCCCCCACGGGCTCTACAACGTGCCCGGTGCGCCCTGGCCGGTCCGGTACGGCGGCGTGCTCGACCCGCTCGTCGCGCTCACCCTCGCCGCCGCCGTCACCGAGCGGGTCGAGCTCGGCACGTGCGTGCTCGTGGCGCCGCTGCACGTGCCCGCGCGCCTGGCCCGCACGCTGTCCAGCCTCGACGCGGTCAGCGGCGGGCGCGTGGTCGCGGGCGTCGGCGCGGGCTGGAGCATCGACGAGTTCGCCGCGCTCGCCCCGCGCCCGCACGCCGAGCGGGGCGCGGCGCTGGACGAGTTCCTCGACGTCGCCGAGGCCGTCTGGGGACAGGACCCGGTGTCGTACTCCGGCGAGCGCTGGACGATCGCCCCGGCCGAGGTGGGCCCGAAGCCGGCCCGCCGCATACCCGTGTTCCTGGGCGGGTTCTCCGACGCGGCCCTGCGCCGCGTCGCGCGCCGCGGCGACGGCTGGCTGCCGACCGGGATGCCGCCCGCCGCCGTGGCCGCGACCCTCGCCCGGCTGCGGGAGATGGCCGGGGAGTTCGGCCGCGACCCCTCGGCGATCGCGTGCACGTTCCAGGTGGGGGTCTCCGGCACCCTGGAAGCGGTGCCGGAGGAGGGGCGCCGGCCGTACACGGGCAGCGTCGAGCAGATCGTGCGCGACATCGCGGCGCTGGCGGACGCGGGCGTCGGCCACGTGTTCCTGACGGTGTCGAACCTGGTCACGGAGATGGACGCCTACGTCGACGTGGCCGGCGAGTTCCACGCCCGCCTGCGCGCCGAGGGCCTGACGTGAGCCTGCAGCGCGCCGCGGCGCTGGTGGCCGCGGCGCGGCACGTCGTCGTGTTCACCGGGGCGGGGATGTCGGCCGAGAGCGGCGTGCCCACGTTCCGCGATGACCTGACCGGGCTGTGGGCGCGCTACGACGCCGGGAGCCTCGCGACGCCCGAGGCCTTCCACGCCGACCCCGATCTCGTGTGGGGCTGGTACGCGTGGCGCGCCGCCCGGGCCCGCGCGGCCGAGCCGAACGCCGGGCACCGCGCGGTGGCCGCGCTCGAGGCGGCGATCCCGGCCACGACGGTCGTCACGCAGAACGTCGACGATCTGCACGAGCGCGCGGGGAGCACGGCACCGATCCATCTGCACGGCAGCCTCTTCGCGCCGCGGTGCGTCGGGGACGGCGCGCACCCGGCCGCGCTCGCCGGCGCCGAGGAGCCGGACGAGGGGCCGGACGAGGGGCGGCGCATCGCCCCGCCGCGCTGCGTCACGTGCGGCGCGCTGGTCCGGCCCGGCGTCGTGTGGTTCGGCGAGGCGCTGCCGGAGCCCGCGCTGCACGCCGCGGTGGCGGCCGCGGCCGGCTGCGACGTGCTGCTGACCGTGGGCACGTCCGGCGTGGTGTACCCGGCGGCGGAGATCCCCCGCATCGCGGCCCGCGCGGGCGCCGCGGTCATCCAGGTGAACCCGGACGCGACCCCCGCTGGACGCGGTGAGCACCGTGAACCTGCGCGGCACGGCCGCCACGCTGCTGCCCGCCCTCGTCCCGGCCTGACGTCCCGCCGCCGTCACCCTGGCCGCGGCCGCCCTCGCCGCGGTGCTGCTGCGCCCGCCGCGCCGGATGGTGTGAACCGGACCCGCGCGGGGCGGATTGTGTGAACCGGACCCGCGCGGGGCATAGACAGGCCATGCCGTGGGTCCTGTGGGTGCTTGCCGGTGCCGTCGCCCTGCGCGGGGCCGGATGGCTCCTGCTCGCCTGGGACCGCCGGCAGCTGCGCCGCGGCGCCGGGGTGCGCACGGTTGCCGCCCGGGTCGCCTCAGGTTCCGCGAGCGTCCGCCGATGATCCGAACGGCGCTCAGTGCGCCGTATCGGAGTCGGCGGGGGGTTCTGCGGTGGCACAGCAGCGGGGTGTGCAGGTCACGGTCGCACGCGGGCGGTTGACGGCCGCGGTCGCCGATCGCGGGGTCATCACGAAGGCGTTCCTCGCCGTCCTGCTCGTGACGCTCGTGGCCACCGCCGTGGCCGTGGTGTCGCTGGCCCGGATGTCGAAGCTCAACGCCGACCTGCACGACATCAAGAGCCGCCACCTGGACAGCGCCGCGCAGCTGACCGAGATGCGGGCCGGCATGGCCGAGATGTACCGCAACATGCTCATCTTCTCCCTCTTCGTCGCCGGCGGCGCGCAGAGCCAGGCGGCCCCGTACCGCGCCGCCGCCACCACCGCCGACCAGCGCTTCGACGCCGCCGTCACCGCCTATCGCAGCCTCGCGGCCGGCTCCAGCGGCCGGCTCGCCGTGCTGGACCAGGTCACCGGGGACCTCGACCAGTACCGCACCCTGCGCAACGTCGTCGTGTTCCACGAGGCCCCGCCGGCCGGCTACACCGTGCCGCCCCAGGACCAGCTCGTCGCGGTGTCCACGAAGCTGGAGGAGGGCGTGGCCGCCACGCTGGACGACCTGCAGAAGCTCGAGGACCAGGAGGCGAGCGCGACGGCGGCGAGGGCCGACAAGCAGTACACCGACGCCCGCATCTACATCGTCTCGCTGCTCGTGGGCGGGCTCCTGATCGCCCTGGCCGCCGGTGCCTGGGTCGCCGGGATCCTGCGCCGCCAGCTCGCCAGCGTCTCCGAGGCCCTGCGGGCGCTCGCCGCGGCCGACCTGACCAAGCCCGCCGAGGTGTACGCCCGCGACGAGCTCGGCGAGATGGCCGCCGCCGTCAACGACGCCCGCGACGGGCTGCGCGGCACCGTGCGGGCCATCACCAGCGGCTCCCACACCCTCGGCGACAGCTCCCGGCAGCTCACCGTCGTCAGCGGCCGCATCGCCGCGAACGCCCAGGAGGCCGCGCGCCAGTCCGACGTCGCCGCGGGCGCGGCCGGCGAGGTCTCGCACAACGTGCAGACGGTCGCGGCCGGGGCCGAGGAGATGGGCGCCTCGATCCGCGAGATCGCCCGCAACTCCGGCGAGGCCGCCCAGGTCGCCGCCGAGGCGGTCGGGGTCGCCCAGACCACCAATGAGACCGTCTCCAAGCTCGGCGACTCCTCGGCCGAGATCGGCAACGTGGTCAAGGTAATCACCTCGATCGCCGAGCAGACGAACCTCCTCGCGCTCAACGCCACCATCGAGGCGGCCCGGGCCGGCGAGGCGGGCAAGGGCTTCGCGGTCGTCGCCAACGAGGTCAAGGAGCTCGCCCAGGAGACCGCCCGCGCGACCGAGGACATCTCCCGCCGCGTGGAGGCGATCCAGGCCGACACCGGCAATGCCGTCGACGCGATCGGCGAGATCAGCCGGATCATCGCGCGGATCAACGACTACCAGCTCACCATCGCCTCCGCGGTGGAGGAGCAGTCGGCCACGACCGCGGAGATGAGCCGCAGCGTCGGCGAGGCCGCGCACGGTGCGACCGGGATCGCCGGGAACATCTCCGGCGTGGCCCAGGCCGCCCAGGCGACCTCGGCGACCCTGGCCGAGGCCGACACCACCGTCACGGAGCTCTCGCGCCTGGCGGCCGACCTCCAGCGCGAGGTCGGCCGCTTCAAGCTCTGACGCCGGCTACCGCTTGCCCGGGCGCAGGAGCACCTTCGTCCAGCCGCCGTCGCGCCGGTCGAAGTGGTCGTAGCCGTCGGCCGCCTGCTCCAGCGGCAGCTCGTGCGAGACGAGGAACGACGGCTGCGCGCGGCCGGTGATGATGAGGTCGCGCAGCTGCCGGTTGTACCGCATGACCGGGCACTGCCCCGTGCCCATCCGCTGCCCCTTGGCGAAGAAGGTGCCGTAGTCGAACCCGATCCGGCCCTGCTTGGCCGGGCCGGTCGCGGCGCCGGGGTCGTCGGGGACGTACACGCCCACGACCCCGATCCCGCCGGTCGAGCGCACCACCTTGACGAGGTTGTCCAGCACCAGCTCCGGGTGCTCCTCGCCGCCCCGGTCGTGCGCCTGGTAGCCGACGGCCTCGACCCCGCAGTCGGCGCCGCGGCCGCCGGTCGCCTCGAGGATCTGCTCGGCCGGGTCGCCCCGGGAGAAGTCGACCGGGGTCGCCCCGATCTTCACCGCCAGGTCGAGGCGGTCCTGCTCCTTGTCGACCACGAACACCTCGGAGGCGCCGCGGATCATCGCGCTGTGCGCGGCGAGCAGCCCGACCGGCCCGGCGCCGAAGACCGCCACCCGGTCCCCCGGCCGCATCCCGGCCAGCTCGGTGCCGTGCCAGCCCGTCGGGAAGATGTCCGACAGCATCGCGAAGTCGTTCTCGTGCTCGATGCCGGGCGGCAGCTCGAGCAGGTTGAAGTCGGCGTACGGCACGCGTAGGAACTCGGCCTGGCCGCCGTCGTAGGGCCCCATGTTCGCGTAGCCGTAGGCCGCGCCGTCCATCCCGTCCGCCGGGTTGACGCGCAGGCAGAAGCTGGTCCACCCGGAGTCGCAGTTGCGGCACGTACCGCAGGCGATGTTGAACGGCACCGAGACCCGGTCGCCGGTCTTGACCCGGGTCACCGCGGGCCCGACGGCCTCGACGACGCCCATGTTCTCGTGCCCCAGGATCTTGCCCCGCTCGACGGACGTCCGGCCCTCGTACATGTGCAGGTCGGAGCCGCAGATGTTGGTCGTGGTGATGCGCACGATCGCGTCGGTCGGCGCCTGGATCGAGGGGTCGGGCACGTCGGCGAGCTCGACCTGGCGCGGACCTCGATAAACGACTGCCTTCATGACCCGTACGCTTACCCGGCCCCGTAGCACCGTAACGGCTATGGTCGAGCGGATGGCCCGCTTCACCGTCTCCGTCGAGGTTCGCGCGCCGGCCGCCGAGGTCTGGGCCGCGCTCGTGGACTGGCGCAACCACGCCCGCTGGGCGCCGCTCACCACGGTGCGGCTCACCACCGCGCGCATGGACGGGCCCGGCGCCGGGTTCGTCGCCCGGTCCCATCTCGGCCCGCTCGGCTTCGACGACCCGATGACCGTGGTGGGCTGGGAGCCGCCGGAGGGCGGGCGGCCCGGGCGGTGCGACATCGACAAGCACGGGCGGGTGATCCGGGGCCGGGCGTGGTTCCGCGTGCTGCCGCTGGAGGCCGGCCGCTGCCGGGTCGACTGGTCCGAGGACGTGACCGTCGTGCCGCACCGCCTCGACCGGGTGACCGGCGCCCTCGTCGCGGCCGTCGGCCGGGCCGGGTTCGGCCAGGCCCTGCGCAAGATGGCCCGCGAGGTCGAGCGCCGGTCCTGAGCGCCGCGCAGCCGCGGCGGTCGCCCGCTGCAGACCTCGGCTAGACTTCTCGACCGCGAAGTCCGACGGGGCGCGAGAGCGGGCAAAGGGGGACGGGCGTGACGCGGTTTGCGGCCGACATCGTCGCGGATCTGCGCCGGCGCATCCTCGACGGCGACCTGCGGCCGGGCGAGGACATCCCCAGCGCCAAGGACATCATGGCCGGGTGGGACGCCACGATGGCGACCGCGTACAAGGCGATGACCCTGCTGCGCGAGGAGGGGCTCGCGGCCAAGCACCGCGGGCCGGGGCTCATCGTCACCGCCGACGCGCCCACCGTCGCCGCCGCGTGGCAGCCGCCGCCGGCCCACGGCGACGTGACCCGGGCCCGGATCGTCAACGCCGCGATCGAGCTCGCCGACGCCGACGGGCTCGGCAACCTCTCGCTGCGCCTCATCGGCCAGCGCGCCGGCGGCCTGGTCACGGGCACGTTCTACAAGTGGGTGCAGGACCGGGCCGAGCTCGAGTTGCTCATGGCCGACGCGGTCTTCGCCAAGCACCCGCCGCCGAAGCCGGCCGGCCCGTGGCGGGCGCAGCTGGAGCGGCTCGCCCGGCTGCACTGGCGGCTGTACCGCCAGCACTCCTGGCTCGCGCTCACCGTCTCGTTCACGAACCCGGAGCTCAGCCCGGCCACCCACCTGGCCTGGGCGCAGCGGGCCCTGGAGGGCCGGGCCGACGCGCAACCGCTGGCGGCGGTGCTCGTCAACTTCGTGCGGGGCAGCGCGATGAGCCTCGAGCAGGAGGAGCGCAGGGCGCGCAGGGCCGAGGCGGACGCGGACACGGAGCTGTTCGAGTTCGGCCTCAAGCACCTGCTCGACGGCTTCTAGACGGCTTCTGGAAGTCTGCTAGAAGACACTGCGGCGACGCTCGGCCGCGGCGATCGCCGGGATGTCGTCGAGGCGGTCCAGCTGGGCCAGGGGCTGCCGGAGCCGGTGGTTGCCCGCCAGCTGCTCCCGGTGGTGGTGCAGGAAGGCCCAGTAGCCGGCGGTGTACGGGCACGCGTCGGGGCCGTCGCGGTGGCGGGGGTCGAACGCGCAGCCGCCGCAGTAGTCGCTCATGCGGTTGATGTAGGCGCCGCCGGCCGCGTAGGGCTTGGTGACGAGCCGGCCGCCGTCGGCGTACTGGCTCATCCCGATCACGTTGGGCGTCATCACCCACGGGTACCCGTCGACGAAGCACCGCGCGAACCAGTCGGCCACCGCGCCCGGGTGCCAGTCCCGCTGCAGCGCCAGGTTGCCCAGCACCATGAGCCGCTGGATGTGGTGCACCCAGCCGGTGTCGCGGACCCGGGTGAGCACGTCGCGCAGGCACGCCGAGGTGAGCGCGTCCGGGTCGAGGTCCGCGAACCAGGCGGGCAGCCGGCGGCGGGCCTTGAGCGCGTCGCGGTGGGCGTACCGGGGGCCGAAGTACCAGTAGCAGTGCCACACGTAGTCCCGCCAGCCGAGGATCTGCCGGACGAACCCCTCGACGCCGGCGAGCGGGGCGGCGCCGCGGCGGAACTCGGCCTCGGCCCGCCGCACCACGTCGAGGGGGTCGAGCAGCCCGAGGTTGAGGCTCGCCGAGAGCAGCGAGTGGGCCATGAGCGGGTCGTCGCGCAGCATCGCGTCCTCGTGCGGGCCGAACGCGGGCAGCCGGTGCTCGAGGAAGTGGGCCAGGCGCGCCTCGGCCTCGGCCGCGGTGACCGGGAACCGCCGCGGCCCGTCCCGCCCGACGAACGCGATGCCGTCGTCGCGCTCCCAGCGGTCGAGCTCGGCACGGACCCGCTCGTCGATGTCGTCCTCGGCGATCGGCGGCGGTGGCGCCAGCCCGAGCCCGGCCGCCCCGCGCGGCGGCGGTTGCCGGTTCTCGGCGTCGAAGTTCCAGCGCCCGCCGGCCGGTTCGGCGCCGTCCATGAGGATGCCGTGGCGCTGCCGGGCGTCGCGGTAGTAGTCCTCGAGCAGCAGCCGGGGCCGCCCGTCGGCCCAGCGCACGAAGTCGCCCGGCTCGGTGATGAACCCGCGCGGGGGCAGCAGGGTGGCGTTGCCGATGCTCCTGACCAGGTCGCGGGCCGGGCGCGAGGTCGGGTGGCAGACCTCGACGGGCTCGGTGCCGACCGCGTCCCGGTAGCGCTCGGCGACCACGAGCTCGGCCCGGCCGCCGAGCTCGGCGGCCCGGTGGCGCAGGGCGGACAGGACCAGGTGGGCCTTCTGCCGGTGGTACACCCTCCGCCGGAACACACCCTTGGAGATCACGAGCAGGACGGGCTGGGCGGCGTCCTCGAGAAAGTGCGGCCCCAGTTGGTCCGCGAACAGCCAGCGCCGCTTCATGCCCGCGATTCTCCTGGTGCGGGGCCCGGGCCCGCGTGAAAGCCGCAGGTTACCACCCGTTCGGAATCGACGCACAATTCGACGCAACAGTTGTAATGTTGCAATATCGGCGTTACGGTCGAGATCAGAACTACAGCCCCCCGCTCCGCGTGAGGTCCCTCGTCCATGACCACCGACATGCACACCCGATCCGCCCCGACGTCGGCCGCCGCGCGCCGCCGGGCCGAGGACGCCGAGGCGCTGGCCCTGCTCAGCCTCCTCGCCGACCTGCCCGAAGGCCCGGACCGCAGCCGGGTCCGCACCCGAATCATCGAGCTCTACCTGCCGCTGGCCGGCCACCTCGCCGCCCGTTTCCGCAACCGCGGCGAGCAGCAGGACGACCTCGTCCAGGTCGCGACCGTCGGCCTCATCAAGGCCGTCGACCGCTTCGACCCCACCCACGGCGCCGCCTTCATCGGCTACGCGATCCCCACCATCACCGGCGAGCTCAAGCGCCACTTCCGCGACCACTGCTGGGACGTGCGGGTGCCCCGCCGCGTCCAGGAGACCCGCCTGCGCATCAACCGCGTGGCCGGCGAGCTGACGCAGCGCCTGGGCCGCTCCCCCACGGTCGCCGACCTGGCCGCGGCGCTCGACGTGAGCGAGGAGGACGTGATCGAGGCCCTGGACGCCGGTCGCGCGTACCGCGCGCTGAGCCTCGACGCCCCCGCCACGACGGAGGCCGACGGCCCGACCGACCTGGGCAACATGCTCGGCGAGCCGGACTCGGCGCTGGAGCGGTTCGAGACCCGCGAGGCCCTGCGGCCGCTGCTGGCCCGCCTCCCCGAGCGCGAGCAGCGGATCATCGCGATGCGCTTCTTCGGCAACCGCACCCAGACCCAGATCGCCGCCGAGCTCGGCCTGTCCCAGATGCACATCTCGCGCCTGCTGGCCAAGACCCTGCACACCCTGCGCGGCCAGCTCACCCGCGGCTGAACGGGCCGCGATTCCCCCGCAGTGGGGAACGCCATGGCCCGCGGCGGCCGGTAGCGTGAAGATCCCAGGCATCAGGAGGACAGCGTGGCCAGCGGTACCGTGAAGTGGTTCAACTCCGAGAAGGGCTTCGGCTTCATCCAGCAGGATGGCGGTGGCCCCGACGTCTTCGTCCACTTCTCGGCGATCGTCGGCACCGGCTACCGCGGCCTGGAAGACGGGCAGAAGGTGGAGTACGAGGTCGCCCAAGGCCCGAAGGGCCCGCAAGCGGAGAACGTGCGCCCCGTCTGAGGGCGCACGTCTGAGCGCAGCCCCTCGGGAGTGCCGCATGCCGTGACCGTGCGGCACTGCCGAGGGGCTGCACCCAGTCAGAACCACCCCGTCAGATCCGCGCGCCGACCGCCTGGCCGTTCGACGGCACCAGGAAGCTCGACGACGCGATGCTCCCATCGGCGGCGCGCGGGCCGGTGATGACGGACTGGTCGGTGCTCTGCAGCGGCCACGAACCGCCGATGTTCCACGAGTTGCCCGACGCGCTCGACGAGCCCAGCGCCACCGCGGTCTTGTTGCCCACGGCCAGGTTCGCGGTCAGCTTCGAGGTGGATCCGCCGTCGAAGTCGAAGCCGGTCTTGGCGTTGTTCCAGGCGGTGTCCCGGCTCACCGTAATGGTGCCGGTGTTGCCGTTGTCGGTGAAGCCGTGCGCGGCGTTGGCGAACGACATGCTGTTGGTGACCGCGTGGTTCGCCGCGGGGCCGGTGCCACCGCTGCCGCCGAGCTTGAAGCCGTTGCCGTCGCCGGAGAAGCCGGGGATGTTCCAGCGGTTGTAGCCGTTGCCGTAGGCGATGGTGTTCTGGATCGTCACCGGCGAGGTGAACATCCACAGGTCGAGGCCGTCGTCCACGTTGTTCCACAGCCGGGCGCCGCGCACCACGTTGCCGGAGCCGCCGCCCTCCTTGATGCCGAGCCCGTCGGCGCTCTCGCCGTTCTTGCGCGGGTCGCGGTTGTTGTAGCTGTCCAGGTTCAGGATCTGGTTGTTCGCCGAGCTGCCCTGCAGCTGGAAGCCGGTCTCGTAGTTGTCGTGGGTCGACAGCCGCTCGAACGTGTTGTTGTTGCAGTTGGCGCAGTAGACCGCGTACGGGCCGTGCACGATCTCGAGCCCGGCGATGCGCCAGTAGGAGGCCTCCATGTGGATGGCGCCGCGCTGCGCGGCGGGGATGGTCGAGCCGACGGCGCCCGGGGTGTAGGCCAGGGCCTCGCCGTCGACGGTGACCTTCTCGCCGTTGTACGCCGTGAGCGTGATCGGCGCCGACGAGGTGCCGCTCTTGGTGATCTGGATGTTGGCGGTCAGCGCGTACGTGCCGCCGCGCACCGCGATCGTGCCGCCGGCGGAGACGAGGCCGATCGCCTTCTGGATCGTGGCCAGCGGGGCGGCGAGGGTGCCGGGGTTGGCGTCGGAGCCGTTGACGGCCACGTAGAGGGTGGTCGCGGCGGCGCCGGCGGGGGCCGGGGTCGCGAGGATGCCCGCGGCCGTCGCCAGGGCGGCGGCCGCGAGCCCGTGAAGGTACCGATGCATGGTCTCCTCCTTGAGGAAAACGCTTTCCTCGCGGAGGCTAGGCCGAGCATCGATCGATGTCAAAGCGCTGGGAAACTTACAGCGGCGGGGTCGCGCGTCGAACAGCGTCGACTCCCGCCACGCGGCGACGGCGAGCACGCGCCGCTGGTGTTCGCCGTCGGCGAGCGCCTCCGCCGCGTGCATGTCGAGGCAGAACGCCAGCCGTCGACGATCGAGGCGCGCATCTTGACCAGGTGCAGCAGGCGCGGCTCGACCGTCCGGCGCCCGTACCGCTCCAGCTGCGACAAGACCGCGTACCCCTCGGGCACGACCTTGACCCACTCCATACGTTGCCCCATGCCGGCACGACGGGCCGACGGCCCGCAACCGTGACAGTCCGCCGCGTGAGCCCGATCACGCGAACGGGTCGCGGCCCGTTTGTAGGCTCTCGTCCCATGGCCGCTGAGATCGTCGTCGTCACCCCGCCCGAGGAGCCGCCCTCCTCCTGGGACGCCGCGCTGTTCCTGGCCGGGCCGACCCCGCGCGCCCCCGAGGTGGCGAGCTGGCGGCCCGAGGCCATCGAGCTGCTGCGCGAGCGCTGGACCGGCGGCCGGCTCGTGGTCTTCTCCCCCGAGCCCGCGACCGGGGTCGTGCGCGACTACACCGGGCAGATCGCCTGGGAGGAGGCCGGACTGCACCTCGCGGACCGGATCGTCTTCTGGGTGCCCCGCGACCTGGCCACGATGCCCGCGTTCACCACCAACGTCGAGTGGGGCACCTGGCACCGCAGCGGCAAGGCCGTCTTCGGCGCTCCGCCGCAGTCCCCGCGCAACCGCTACCTCTTCGCCGGCGCCCGGGCCGAGCACGTGCCCACCGCGACGTCCCTGCCCGAGACGCTGGACCTCGCCCTCGAGGGCCTGACGCCGGGCGCGCACCGCGGCGGTGCCGAGCGCGAGGTGCCCCTGGCGGTGTGGCGGACGAGCAGTTTCCAGCGCTGGTACCGCGCCCAGTCCGAGGCCGGCAACGAGCTGCTCGGCGCCCGGGTGGAGTGGGTGTTCCGCCGCGGCCCGGGCCGGCGCCAGGTGGTGTACTGGGCCCTGCGCACGGACATCCGCGTGGCCGCCGAGAACCGGGTGAAGACCGGGCAGATCGTGCTGTCGCGGCCGGATCTGTCCAGCGTCGTGCTGTACCGGCGCGCGCCGGCGCTGGACGAGACCCTCGTGGTGCTGGTCCGCGAGTTCCGTTCCACGGCCGCGACCGGCGACGGCTTCATCCACGAGCTGCCGGGCGGCGCGGGCCCCGACGACGTGCCCGCGCTCGACCAGGCCGCCGCCGAGGTCCGCGAGGAGACCGGCCTGACCCTGCCCGCGTCCCGGCTGCGCTCCCACGGCAGCCGCCAGGTCACCGGCACCCTCTCCACCCACCGCGCGCACCTGTTCTCGGCCGAGCTGACCGGCACCGAGGTCGCGGCGCTGCGCGCGGCGGCGGGCACCCCGTTCGGCGAGCCCGGGACGACGGAGCGGACCTGGGTGGAGCTGTGGACCTACGCCGAGATCCGTGACGCGAACCTGGTCGACTGGTCCACCCTCGGCATGCTGGCCCAGGTGCTCGACGGCCGTAGGGTGTGATCGATGACGGATCTGTATTTCCGGGTGCGCCTCGCCGTTGTGGCCGGGTTCGCGGGCGGCGCGCTGGCGGCGATGCTGCTGCCCGGCCGCTACCGGGGCTGGGCGGCGCTCGCGGCGGTGCTGATCGGGATCCTCGCGCCGTTCGTGTACGTCCGGTGGCGCCGCCATCGTCGTCAGTAGTGCACGAACCGGGCCCGTTCGAGGAGGGCGAGCGCCGAGTCGGTGGCCTTGCCGATGACGGCGAGCAGCACGATCGCCAGCAGCATGACGTCGGTTCGGCCGGTGTTCTGGCTGTCGATGAGCAGGAAGCCCAGGCCCATCGAGGACGCGATCAGCTCGGCCGCGACCAGGAACAGCCAGCTCTGCGCCAGCCCGAGCCGCAGGCCCGACACGACCGCCGGCAGAGCCGCGGGGAACAGCACCGTGCCCAGCAGCGTCGCGCCCGACCGGCCGTACGCGCGGCCGACCTCCACCAGGTGCGGGTCGACCCTGGCGAGGGCGGCGGCGACCGTGGAGTACACCGGGAAGAACGCCCCGATCGCGACCAGCACGATCTTCGGGGTCTCGTCGATGCCGAGCCAGAGCAGCAGCAGCGGCACCCAGGCGAGCGAGGGCACGGCCCGCAGCGCCTGGATCGTCGGGCCCAGCAGCGCCTGGGCCGCGCGGGACAGGCCGACCAGGCCGCCGAGGGCGAGGCCGGCCACCGAGCCCGCCACGAAGCCGAGGAACACCCGCTGGACGCTGATCGCGATGTGGTGGCCGAGCTCGCCGCGCCGGGCGAGCTGCCCGAGCGCGGCGAGGACGTCCGCGGGCGGCGGCAGCTGGCTCGCGGACCAGACGCCGCTCGCGCTCGCGGCCTGCCACGCGCCCAGCAGGAGCACCGGCACGACCGCGCCGGCCAGGAGCGCCCAGGAGCGTCTCACTTCGCGCGGGCCTGCGCGAACCGCGGCTCGAAGAGCGACTCGAGCGCCTGCCGGCCGTCCTCGGCGGTCTTGATGTTGCCGTCCGCGACGAGCACCGGCAGGATCGTCTCCAGGACCTTGCGCTGGGCCTCCCCCGGCACCGGGTCGACGTCGAGGGCGGTCCGCTCGGTGAGCACGAGCCGGGCCACCGCCGGGGAGACCTTGGACTCGCGGGCGAGCAGGTCGACGGCCGGGCCGGGGTTGGCCGCGATCCAGGCCTTGGCCTTCTCGTAGGCGTCGACGACGAGCTGGGCCACGGCCGGGTACTTCGCCAGGAAGGCCTCGCGGGCGTTGAGGGTGCCGTAGGAGTTGAAGGCCTTGTTGCGGTAGATGAGCTTCGAGCCGCTGTCGACCTGGGTCTGGGCCATGATCGGGTCGAGGCCGGCCCAGGCGTCGACGTCGCCGCGTTCCAGGGCCGCCTTGCCGTCGGCGTGCTGCAGGTTCACCACCTCGACGTCCTTCGAGGTCAGGCCGGCCTGCTGGAGGGCCTGGAGGAGGAAGAAGTACGGGTCGGTGCCCTTCGTCGCCGCGACCTTCCTGCCCTTGAGCTGCGCGACGGTGGTGATCGGGGAGTCGCGGCCGACGACGATCGCGGCCCACTCGGGCTGGCTGTAGATCGACACGACCTTGATCGGGGTGGCGTTCGCCCGGGCCAGCAGCGCCGCGGCGCCCGCGGTCGAGCCGAAGTCGACGGCCTCGGCGCGCAGCGACTCGTTCGCCTTGTTGCTGCCGGCCGACAGGACCCACGTCACCTTGGTGCCCTTGGCCTGCAGCTCCTGCTCGAGCCACCGCTGCTCCCGCAGGACCAGGCTGGCCGGGTTGTAGTAGGCGTAGTCGAGGCGCAGCTCCGCCGGGGCGTCGCCCCCGCTCGCGGGCGGCGGCGCGGCGGGCGCGCTGTGCTCGCCCTCCACGCAACCGGACGTGAACAGGGCGGCGGCCACGGCGACGGCGAGGGCGGCGCGTTTCATCGGGGATCCTCCGTGATCGGGGGCACGCCCAGCCGGGCGAGCAGGTCGGCGCGCAGGGTCGCGAGCACGGCGTCGCCCCGGTCGCGCGGGCGGTCACCGGGAACGTCAAGGGCGTGCACGATGGCGGCGCCCGGGCGGCCGGGCTCCGAGCCGAGCAGGACCACGCGGTCGGCCAGGCGCAGGGCCTCGTCGACGTCGTGGGTGACGAGCAGGACCGTCGTGCCGGTGCGGCGCTGCACCCCGTCCACGAGGTCCTGCATGCGCAGCCGGGTGAGCGCGTCCAGCGCCGCGAACGGCTCGTCGAGCAGGAGCACCCCGGGCCGGCGGGCCAGGGCGCGGGCGAGCGCGGTGCGCTGGGCCATGCCGCCGGAGACCTGCCGCGGCCGGTGCCGCGCGAAGCCGGCGAGCCCCACGACGTCGAGCAGCTCGGCGACCTCGGCCCGGGACCGGGTCCGCGGGGTGCCCCGGGGCAGGCCGTAGGCGACATTGGCGGCGAGGCTGCGCCACGGCAGCAGGCGCGGCTCCTGGAACATCACGGCGCAGCGGGTCTCGATGCCGCGCACCGGGCGCCCGTCGACGGTGACGGTCCCGGCGGTGGGGTGCTCGAGGCCGGCGACGAGCCGCAGGAGCGTCGACTTGCCGCTGCCGGACGCGCCGAGGATGGCCACGACCCGCCCGGCCGGCAGATCCAGGTCGATGTCGCGCAGCACGACGTGCCCGGCCCAGCGCCGACCGGCGCCGCGCAGCCCGACGGGCACGGCGGCGGTCGCGAGGGGTGCGATCGTCACGCGGGCATATTACCTATAAGATCGATAGAGTAAATAGAGAAACCTCAGCGCAGGTATGCCAGCTCGGGGAAGGCGCGGCGGTACGCCGCCAGGAGGCGACCGGCGATCGCGTCGGAGGCGACCAGCGGATGGATGGCGAACGCCCGGCGGGCCGCGGCCGCCGAGCCCGTCGCCGCCGCCTCCAGGACCGCGCGCTCGCTCGCCTTCACCGCGGCGGTCAGCGCGGCCTGGCCGGCGTCCAGCGGGGTGACGGGCAGCGGCCGGGCGCCGGCGGTGTCCACGGCGCACGGCACCTCGACGATCGCGTCGGGGTCCAGGTGCGGCAGGGAGCCGCGGTTGCGCACGTCGAGGATGAGCCGGGCCGGGCCGCCGCCGGTGAGGGCGCGCATCAGGGCCAGCGCGATGTCCTCGTATCCGCCGGTCGACGGGCCGGCGGCGAAGTACGTGGCGTCCCGCTCGGCCCGCACGCCGTCCCAGATGGACAGCGCGTCGGCGGCCGGGTCGGCGAGCTGGCGGTACAACCGCCGCTGTTGCTCCTGGAGGAACTCGCCGCGGGTCGGGCCGCTCGGCGACGCGATCGGGTCCTCGTAGTAGTGAAGGTATTCGTTCGGGATCGAACGACCGTCCACGCGGAGCCAGCCGAGGTGGTTCAGGCCCGCGTAGTCGAACGCGTCGAAGCGGCGGCACAGCGAGGCGGGCGAGTCGCAGATGCCGATCACGCGGTCGCCGAGGTGGGCGGCCATCGCCTCGGTCACCAGGCCGGCCGGGTTGGTGAAGTTGACGACCCATGCCCCGGGGACGACCTCGGCGATCCGGCGGGCGAAGCCGGCGGCCACCGGCACGGTCCGCAGGCCGAAGGACACGCCGCCCGCGCCGACGGTCTCCTGGCCGAGCACGCCCTCGGCGATCGCGATCCGCTCGTCCAGGACCCGGCCGGCGAGCCCGTGCACGCGGATCGCCGAGAACACGACGTCGGCGCCGGTGAGCGCGACAGTGAGATCGGTGGTCGCGGTCACCCGGGGCGCGGAGGCGATGCCGAGGGCCTGGGCGGCCAGCACCCGCTCGATGGCCGCGAGCCGGCCGGCGTCGGTGTCGAACAGCGTCACGGCGTCGACCAGTGGATCCCGCAGCAGCGCGCGGTGGATGAGCGGCACCCGGAAGCCGCCCCCGCCGAGGATCGTGAGCCTCATGCGGCATCGGGGAGCCGGGCGATGGTGGCCATCGCGCGGCGGGTCCGGCTCAGGTCGCCGCTCGGGATGAGGTCGTCGAGGAAGCCGTAGGCCTCGTCGCGCGTCGCCGCCCGCCACGCGGCGATGTCGCCCCAGCCCGGCGCCGACAGCGAGCCGCCGAAGTGGCGCACCGACAGCGCGGCGACGAGGTTGGCGAAGGCGAGGCGCTCCCGCAGCGGGCGCTGCCACAGGGTCGCGGCGATGAAGCCGGCGTTGAACACGTCACCGGCGCCGGTCGGGTCGAGGGCCTCCACCGGCACCGCCGGGGCGGCGACGATCTCGCCGGTCGCCGCGTCGATGGCCAGGGCCCCCTCCGCGCCGCACGTGACCACGGCCAGCGGCACCCGGTCGGCGAGCCGGCGCAGCGCGGCCCGCGGGGTGTCGGTGCGGGTGTAGTGCATCGCCTCGCCCGCGTTGGGCAGGAAGGCGTGGCAGTCCTCGAGCAGGTCCAGGGCCGCGGCCGGCCAGGCGGCGGTGTCGTCCCAGCCGACGTTGGCGAAGACCAGCGTGCCGGCCCGGGCGGCGCGGCGGACCCACGGCAGGGGCTCACCGGTCAGGCTCACCGCGGCCGCCGTGGCCGCGGGCAGCTCCCCGACGAGGCCGCCGGGGCGCGCGGGGGCCGGGTGGGCGTGGCTGATCATGCTGCGGTCGCGCTCGTAGGCCAGCGACACCGTCACCGGCGAGTGCCAGTCCTCGAAGCTGCGCGACGGGCCGAGGTCGATGCCCTGCTCGCGCAGCACGTCGCGGCAGAACTCGCCGTAGGCGTCGGTGCTGAACGCCGCGCCCAGGCCCGTCCGCAGGCCCAGGCGCGCGGCGGCGACCGCCAGGTTGGCGATGCCGCCCGGCGACGAGCCCATGCCCGGCGCCCACGTCTCCTCCCCCGGCCGCGGCAGCCGCCGCAGCCCGGTGAAGACGATGTCGAGGTAGACGTCACCGGACACGAAGAGGTCCATGGCGACAACCCTATGCCGGTTAAGCCGATCGGCCCAGTAGGGAATCGGCAAGATGATCTGTGACCTCCCGCGCGTCGTCCTCGATCCCGTGGATGAAGGTCGACTTGCGCCGGCGCAGGACGGGCAGGCCGAGCGCGTACAGCCCGGGGACCCCCTCGACCACCCCGCCGTCGTGGCGGAGCCGGCCCTTGGCGTCGACCACGGGCACGTCCAGCCAGCCGTACTCGGGCCGGAAGCCGGTCGCCCAGACCACCGTGCGGATCTCGCCGCCGGCGAGGTCGAGCTGCAGCCGCGGCCGGGCCGGCACCCGGGTCGGCTCGGGCCGCTCGTCGGACGGGTCGCCGGCCCACGCGTCGAACGTGTCCAGCAGCCGCGCGAGCTTGAGGTCGGCGAGGGAGAACAGGTTGCGCAGGCCGCCCGAGAACAGCGCCCGGCCGTCGCGCAGCGCGGCCCACCGCCCGACGAGCTCGACGCCCATGTCGGTCAGCGCGTTGAGGTCGAGGGTGCGGCGCTTCTCGTCGCCGACGAGCTGCGGCGAGGAGAGCTTGCGGGCTCGCTCCAGGTCGTCGATCTCGTCGTGGCGCTGGTCCCACACGCCGGCCGCGTCCATCCACCACAGGACGTCCTTGCCGCGGTACAGGCGGGGCATGCGCACGTGCTCGCCCACGGACAGGGTGACCTTGCGGCCGGAGCGGTGCAGCTCGGCCGCCAGCTGCACGCCGGTCGCCGAGGCGCCCACGACGAGCACGCCGCCCTCGGGCAGGTCGGCCGGCCCGCGGTACGAGTGCGGCGTGATCTGCGTGATCGAGGACGGCAGGGCGGCCGCGAACGCCGGGACGACCGGCGTGTTGCAGGCGCCGCTGGCGATGACGACCGCGCGGGCCCGCAGATCGCCGTTGATCGAGAAGCCGTCGTCGCCGGCGCGCAGCGAGGTGACCTCGAACCCCGTGCGCACCGGCGCTGGCTCGGCGAACCGGTCGATGAACGACGCCACCTCGGCGCTGGTCATGTACCCGTCGGGGTCCGGGCCGTCGTAGGACTGGCCCGGCAGCCGGGTCAGCCAGTTCGGGGTCAGCAGGCGCAGCGAGTCCCACCGCTCGTGCCGCCACGAGTTCGCGACCTCGCCGCGCTCCAGCACGACGTGGTCGATGGATCGCCGGCTCAGGAAGTGACTCGCCGCGAGGCCGGCGTGACCGGCCCCGACGACGACCGCGGTGACGCGCTCAGGCAACTTCGACCGTGACGTCGGTCGGGTTGGTCAGGGCGTCGAAGACGGCGGAGCGCTTCTGCGACTGCGCGACGAGGGCCTCGATCTCCTGGCGGGAGGCGTCGGCGTCGATGTTGAACGTGACCTTGATGCCCTCGTAGCCGTTGCGCACGTCCCCGTCGCCGAGGATGCCGCGGATGTCGTGCTGGCCCTCGACGTGGGCCTCGACCGAGCGCAGCTGGATGCCCCGGTTCTGCGCGACGCTCGCCACACCCGCGGTGAGGCACCCGGCGAGGCCGACCAGGAGATACTCGATCGGCGTGATGCCGTTGTCCTCGGCGGCGAAGACGGCGGGGTGGTCGGCCTCGAAGGTCGACTGGGCCTTGTGGGTCTGCTCCTGGCCGAGGCCGAAGAACTTCTCGATGGTGGTGGTGCTGTGCACGCCGTGGTCCCAGCGCGAGGACGCACGCCAGGTGAACTGGGCGGCCTCGGGCGCGTCCTTGAGCGCCTGGCGAGCGTCCAGCAGGGCCTGGACGTTGACACCGTTGTCGGCTGTCGTCATATCGTGTGCTCTCCTCTACGGTACCGAGCTACCCATTATGCTGGTCCGATTACCTATAACACCCACTAGGGCGATGGACAATACACTGATAGTCGAGACGCAGTACCTCGACCTGCCGGACCCGGTCCAGCTTGACTGCGGCCGCGAGCTGCACGCGGTGCGGGTCGCGTATGAGACATACGGCAACCTTGCTCCCGAACGGGACAACGTGATCCTCGTGTGCCACGCCCTGAGCGGCGACGCACACGCGGCCGGCCTGTCGGCGAGCCCGTCCGAGGCCGGCACGCGGGACGGTTTCGCGGCCGAGGATCGCGACGGCGCCGCCGGGAAAGCTCTCGGATGGTGGGACGGCATGATCGGCCCCGGGAAGGCGTTCGACACCGACCGGTACTTCGTCGTGTGCACGAACCTCCTCGGCGGCTGCCGCGGCACCACCGGCCCGGGCTCGGTGAACCCGGAGACCGGCCGGCCGTACGGATCGGACTTTCCGGTCATCACCGTCGCCGACATGGTCCGCACCGAGCGGGCCCTGCTGCGCGAGCTCGGCATCGAGCGGCTCGCCGCGGTCGCCGGCGGGTCGCTGGGCGGGATGCAGGCCCTGGAGTGGGCGGTGCTCCACCCCGACGAGGTCGACGCGATCGTCGTCATCGCCAGCACCCACGGGCTGCACCCGCAGGGCGTGGCCTGGAACTTCATCGCCCGCGAGTCCATCATGGGCGACCCCGCGTGGCAGGGCGGTCACTATCACGGCACCGGCCGGGCGCCCGACGCCGGCATGGGCGTGGCCCGGATGGTGGGGCACATCACCTACCTGTCCGCGCCCGCGCTGGAGGACCGCTTCGGCCGCCGGCTGCAGTCCGCCGACGACATCCGGCACACCATCGCCGAGCCGGAGTACCAGGTCGAGAGCTACCTGCGCCACCAGGCCGGCTCCTTCGTGCGGCGCTTCGACGCGAACACCTACCTCTACCTCTCGCGGGCGCTGACGTACTTCGACCTGGCCCGCGAGCACGGCGACGGCTCGCTGGCCAAGGCGCTGGCCGGGGTGCGGGCGCGCACGCTGCTCATCGCGTTCAGCTCCGACTGGCTGTATCCCCCGAGCGCCTCGCGGGACATCGAGGCCGCCCTGGCCGAGCACGGGCTGCCGGTAGAGTTCCACCTGATCGAGGCGCCCTACGGCCACGACTGCTTCCTGCTGGAAGAGGCCCGGCAGACGCCCATCATCCGCCGGTTCCTCGGCGAGGAAGGCACAGGCGAGTGAGCGACGAATCCAGCGCTTTCAGGGCCGAACGGGAGCACGAGTTCGGCTTCGAGACCCGGCAGCTGCACGCCGGGCAGCGGCCCGACCCGAACACGGGCGCCCGGGCGGTGCCGATCTTCCAGACGACGAGCTACGTGTTCGAGGACCCCGAGTCCGCGGCCGCGTACTTCAACCTGCAGGAGTACGGCAACACGTACTCCCGCATCATGAACCCGACCGTCGCCGTCTTCGAGGAGCGGGTCGCCAACCTGGAGGGCGGCACGGGCGCGGTCGCGTTCGCCAGCGGCATCGCGGCCCAGGCCGCCGCCCTGTTCACGCTGCTGGAGCCCGGGGACCACGTGGTGTCGTCCTCGGCGCTGTACGGCGGCACCGTGAACCAGCTCAAGCACCTCCTGCGCAAGATGACCGTCGAGCTGACCTGGGTCGACCCCGACGACCCGGACGCGTGGCGGGCCGCGGTGCGCCCGAACACGAAGGCGTTCTTCGCCGAGACCATCGGCAACCCGGCCGGCAACGTGCTCGACATCGCCACCGTCGCCGGGATCGCCCACGAGCACGGGCTGCCGCTCATCGTGGACAACACGTTCGCCACGCCCTACCTGTGCCGGCCGATCGAGTGGGGCGCCGACATCGTCGTGCACTCGGCGACGAAGTTCATCGGCGGGCACGGCACGAGCATCGGCGGGGTGGTCGTCGAGGCGGGCACCTTCGACTGGTCCAACGGGCGGTTCCCGGTCATCGCCGATCCGTCGCCGGCCTACCACGGGCTGGAGTTCCACGAGACCTTCGGCGCCTACGGGTACCTCATGAAGCTGCGCGCCGAGACCCTGCGCGACCTCGGCGGGGCGCTCTCGCCGTTCAACGCCTTCCTGTTCCTGCAGGGCCTGGAGACGCTCTCGCTGCGCATGGAGCGGCACGTCACCAACGCGCTGGCGGTCGCGGAGTTCCTCCAGGCGCACGAGCTGGCGAGCAACGTGACCTACGCGGGCCTGCCCGGCAGCAAGTACAAGGCGCTCGTGGACAAGTACCTGCCGCGCGGCGCCGGGGCGGTCTTCTCGTTCGACTGCGCCGGGGGCCGCGAGGGCGGGCAGAACCTCATCCGCGGCGTGACCCTCTGGTCGCACCTGGCCAACGTCGGCGACGCCAAGAGCCTCGTCATCCACCCCGCCAGCACGACCCACCGCCAGCTCAGCGACGCCGAGCTGGCCGCGTCCGGGGTCGGGCCCGGCACGGTGCGCCTGTCGGTGGGCACGGAGAGCGTCGCGGACCTGCTCTGGGACCTCGAGCAGGGCTTCACCTACGTCAGCAAGGCGGCCTGATGGACCCCCAGCGCTTCCAGGACCCGACCACGATCCAGCGCGTCCTGCACACCGCACGCACCGTGGCGATCGTCGGCCTGTCCGCCAACGAACTGCGGGCGAGCTACTTCGTCGGTTACTACCTCAAGCGCCACGGCTACACGGTGATCCCAGTCAACCCGCGCGAGCCGCGGATCCTCGGCGAGACGAGCTACCCGAGCCTCGCCGAGGTGCCGGTGCCGATCGACGTCGTGAACGTGTTCCGCGCCCCGGCCGCCGTGCCGGGCATCGCGCGCGAGGCGGTGGCCGTGGGCGCGAAGGCGCTGTGGTGCCAGTTCGGCGTGATCAGCGACGAGGGCTCGGCGATCGCGGCGGACGCGGGGCTGGACGTGGTCGTGGACCGGTGCGTGAAGATCGAGCATGCGCGGTACGTCGGGCGCATGCACTGGCTCGGCTTCAACACCCAGCGGATCACCTCGGTCCGCACCGGCCTGCAGTGAGGATCAGCGACCCGGGACGGCTCGATCGACCACGACCTCGTAGACGAGATCCGTGGTGATGGAGCCGACCCGGGCCAGCTCGCCCGTGATGCGGGCCAGGTCCGGCATGTCCGCGGCCAGCACCTCGGCGACGTAGCAGGCCTCGCCGGTAACCCGCACGCACCGCACGATCTGCGGCTCGCGGGCCAGCACCGCGGCGACCTGGTCGTAGCGCTCGCCGTGGACCTTCATCCGCACGACCGCCCGCAGCGGCAGCCCGCACGCGGCCGGGTCGACCCGCGCCGTGTAGCCGGTGATGACGCCGCGCTCCTCCAGGCTCAGCAACCGGACCCGGGTGGCGGACGCGCCGAGGTGGATCGCGGCGGCCAGGGCGGTCAGCGACGCCCGGGCGTCCTGCTGCAGCGCGGCGATCAGCCGCCGGTCGATGTCGTCGAGCGGGCCTGCGGTCATCGCGGCAATCTACCGCGGAATCCACGGCTCCCATCCGGGTCCGCCGCACGATCGGGCTGCCCGCGACCGCGCGCCGCCCCGTAGCGTCGTAGCCATGACCGAGTTCGCCTACGTCGACGTCTTCGCCGCCGCCCCGCTGACCGGCGCGCCGCTCACCCTCGTCCCGGACGCCGACGGGCTGAGCGACGCGCAGCTGCGGGCGATCGCGCGGGAGTTCAACCAGTCCGAGACCACGTTCGTGCTGCGCAGCGACGTTGCCACCCGCCGGCTCCGGTCGTTCACCCCGACCGGCGAGGAGGTCTTCGGGGCCGGGCACAACGCGCTGGGTGCCTGGCTGTGGCTGGCCGAGTCGCTGCTGGAGGGCGACTCGGCCACGTTCCACCAGCAGATCGGCGCCGACATTCTGCCGGTGTACGCCCGGCGCCGCGACGACGGCCGGATCGTCATCAGCATGGAGCAGTCGCCGCCGGTCTTCGGGGCCTCCGTGGCGGACCGGGCCGGGCTGGCCGCCGCGCTCGGGCTCGACGAGGACGACCTGGTGCCCGACCGGGCCGCGCGGGTCGTCTCGACGGGCGCCGGGCACCTGCTCGTGCCGGTGCGCTCCCGCTCGGCCGTCGACCGGGCCGCGGTGCACGCCGACGCGCTCGTGGCCGCCCTGCGCGCCGTCGGTGGCGAGGGCTGTTACGTGTACACCCTGGAGTCCGGCGTCTACGCCCGGTTCTTCAACCCCGCCATGGGCATCCCCGAGGACCCGGCCACCGGCACGGCCGCCGGCCCCCTCGCCGCGCTGCTCGTCGCCGACGGGCTCGCCGGCCCGGACGTGGTGATCGAGCAGGGCCACGCGATGGGCCGCCCGAGCCGGATCCTCGTCACCGTCGACGGCCCGCGGGTCCTGGTCCGCGGCTCCGGCGTCGTCACCGCGACGGGGACGCTCACGATCGGTCCGCGCCCCTCGGTCAGCGCCGATGACGAGCGGTTCCTGCGCCGCGCGATCGAGCTCGCCACCCGGGCCCGGGCCGCCGGCGAGGCGCCGTTCGGGTCGCTGCTGGTCGACGCGGCCGGAACGGTGCTGGCCGAGGAGCACAACACCGTCGCCTCCGACGGGGACATCACCGCGCACCCGGAGCTCAAGCTGGCCCGCTGGGCCGCCCGGCATCTGACGCCCGCGGCCGCGGCGGAGGTCACGATGTACACCTCGTGCCAGCCGTGCGGCATGTGCACGGGCGCGATCGACCGCTCCGGCCTCGGCCGGGTCGTCTACGCGCTGTCCACGGCCCAGCTCGGCCGCCGGCTCGCGACGGTCACGCAGGACGGCCCGGCCCTGCACGCGTCGGCGCGGGCCGCCGTCGAAGGGTTCTACGCCTGACAGAATGGCCTGGTGAGGCGCGAGGCGAGCATCATGCATCTCGACCTCGACGCCGCGTTCGCGAGCATCGAGCAGCGGGACAAGCCGTCGCTGCGCGGCCGGCCGGTCGTCGTGGGCGGGATCGCCGGGCGCGGGGTGGTGGCGACCGCGTCGTACGAGGCGCGGGCGTTCGGCGTCCGCTCCGCGATGCCGACGTCGGAGGCGCGGCGGCGCCTGCCGAGCGGGGCGGCCTATCTGTCGCCGCGCTTCGAGGCGTACCGGCGCACCAGCCAGGTCGTGATGGAGGTGCTCCGCGAGGTCTCCCCGCTGGTCGAGCAGGTCTCGATCGACGAGGCGTTCGTCGACCTGGCCGCGGGCGGCCACGACTGCGCGGTGCCCGCCGTCACCGAGCTGGCCCGCGGCATCAAGGCGCGCATCGCCGCCGCGACCGGCGGGGTGACCGGCTCGGTCGGCATCGGCACGTCGAAGCTGGTCGCGAAGATCGCCTCCGACCTCGACAAGCCCGACGGCCTGACGGTCGTCGGCCCGGGCTCGGAGCTGACGGTGCTGCACCCCCTGCCCGTGACCAAGCTGTGGGGCGTGGGCCCGGCTACCGCGGAGCGGCTGCGCCAGGCCGGCATCCGCACCATCGGCGAGCTGGCCGCCCGCGACCTGGTCGACCTCCTGGCGTGGTTCGGCCAGGCCCACGGCAACGGCCTGTTCCGCCTGGCCCGAGCCGACGACGACCGCGCCCTGGTGCCGGAGCGCGACACCAAGTCCGTCTCGGCCGAGGAGACCTTCGGCACCGACGTCGCCGACCGCGCCCGCCTGGAGCGCGAGCTGGACCTGCTCGCCGACCGCGTGGCCCGGCGCCTGCAGGCCGCGGGCCTGTCCGGCCGGACGGTGACGGTGAAGGCCCGCTACTTCGACTTCACCACCATCACCCGCTCGGCGACCCGCGACCAGCCGACCGACGAGCCGCGCGCCGTGGTGGAGGTGGCCCGGCGCCTGCTCGCCGACATCGACGTGACGGGCGGCCTGCGCCTGCTCGGCGTCGGGGTCTCCGCGCTGTCGGAGTTCGCCCAGGACACGCTCTTCCCCATCGGAGGGGCGCCGGCGGTCGTGGACTCGCCCGCCCCGGAGCCGGTCGCCGCCGAGCCCGTCGACACCGAATGGCGCACCGGCCAGGACGTGCGCCACGACGAGCACGGCCCCGGCTGGGTGTGGGGCGCGGGCCTGGGCCGCGTGACCGTGCGCTTCGAGGGCCCGCTGACGCCCCCGGGCCCGGTGCGCACCTTCAAGGCCGACGACCCCGCGCTGCACCGCGCGCCCCCACCGGACTGGCGCTGACCGATATCGTCCTGGTGTGCCCGCGCTCAGCCCGCCCACCGTAGACGTCCACGAGTCGTTCCTGGCCGCCATGGCCGAGTTCGTCGCCGAGGGTCGCGGCGGCCCCGACGACCACAGCATGATCGCGCACGAGCTGCGGGAGTTCTCCCCGTCCTGGGCCTCGCCCGCGGGCTTCGCCGGCTACGTGTCGGCGCTGCGCGCGCAGGCGCAGGAGGAGACGCCCCGGCCCGAGGGATTCGTCCCGTCGACCTCCCTGTGGTGGGCCGAGGGCGCCGACTACTACGGGCGCCTCGCGATCCGTCACCGGCTGACCCCGCACCTGCTGGAGGGCGGCGGCCACATCGGCTACGACGTCCGCCCGACGGCCCGGCGCCGGGGCTACGCGACGCGGATGCTGCGGGCGGCGCTGCCGATCGCGCGCTCCCTGGGCATCGAGACCGCCCTGCTCACCTGCGACACGACGAACATCGTCTCCCGGCGCGTCATCGAGGCGAACGGCGGCGTGCTGGAGGACGAGCGCGACGGCACGCTCCGCTTCTGGGTGCCGACCGCCTGACGGCCCACGGTCACGGGACGGCGTCGCCGCCCCGTGACCGTGGACGCCGCGGTCGATCAGCGTCGCCGCAGCGCGAACACGCCCCAGCCGAGATACCGGCGGCGATAGCGCACGTACCGCAGCGCGGCGGTGTCCAGCTCGGCCCGGACCACGCCGGCCAGCTCGTCGTCCGGGTTGGCGTCGAGCCAGGTGCGCAGGCTGAACCACTGGGCCGCGGCGTAGCGGTCCCAGCTGTCCTCGTCGGCCAGGACCATCTCCACCACGTCCCAGCCGAGCCGCCCGAACGACTCGACGAGCCCCGGAAGGTCGTCGTACTCGCCGCGGTCCTGGAAGCCGCAGCCCTCGACGGTCGCCTGGTCGGGCGGGTCGAGGCGCCAGAACGGCTCGCCGACGAGCAGCAGGCCGCCGGGCTTGAGGCTGCGCTCCAGCAGCGTCAGCGTGCCCGCGACGCCGTCGCCGATCCACGTCGCGCCGATGCAGGCGGCGACGTCGACGGGCTCGGGCAGCACGAAGCCGGCGGCGTCGTCGTGGACGAACGCCACGTGGCCGGCGACGCCCAGCTCGGCCGCGCGGGCCTCGGCGGCGGCGAGGAACACGGTGCTGATGTCGACGCCGGTGCCGTGGATGCCGTGGTCGCGGCTCCAGGTGCACAGCATCTCGCCGCTGCCGCAGGCGAGGTCGAGCAGGGTCTGGCCGGGGCGCAGCCGGACGGCGGCGCCGAGGGTCGCGAGCTTGTGCTCGGTGAGCGGGTTGTGAATGCGGTGGTCAGCCTCGCGGATGGCGAAGATGCGCGGAAGGTCCACTTCGGAGAGTCCTCACGTCGGTCGGATGGGTCGGCAGGGTGAGGACGGGCGCCGGCATCAAGCCACCTCCAAGAGACGTGAGATCTGCCCGACGATAACCGCTAGGAGCCGATCGCGGCGACCGGTTTCCGGGCAAGCAGCGGGCCGACGAGCTCGGCGAGGATCCGGGGACCGTGCTGGGTCAGGACGGACTCCGGGTGGAACTGGACCGAGGCGAAGGCCGGGCCGCGCAGCGCGTGGACCTCGCCCGTCGCCGGGTCCTGGGCCACCTCGAACGCCGCCGACGGGGACGCCTGCGCGGCGAAGGTGTTGTAGAAGCCCACGAGCTCGGGCCGGCCGAACAGGTCGATCTCGCGCTGGACGCCCTGGTTCGGCCGGGCGCGGCGGGTCAGCGACAGGCCCAGCCGGGCCGCGAGGATCTGGTGGCTCAGGCACACCGCCAGCAGCGGCCGGCCCGCGGTGAGCGCGGCGTCGGCGAGGTCGTGCAGGCGGGCGATCTTCGGGTGGCGCCGGTCGCTCGGGTCGCCGGGTCCGGGGCCCAGCACGAGAAGGTCATGGTCGGCGGAGGCCGGTTCGTCGTACCGCACGACGTCCACCGCCAGGCCCAGGGACCGCAGTTGCAGGGCCAGCATCGCGGTGAACGTGTCCTCCGCGTCGACGACCAGGGCGCGCCGGCCGGCGAACTCGCTGGAGGTGGGCGGGTCGCCGAGCCAGAAGCCGGCCAGGGTGTCGTTGCGCCGGGCCAGCGCCGCCAGCACCGACGGGTGGCGGGCCAGGTGCAGGGGCGCGGGACCCGACGGGCTCCCCGCACCGCGCAGGGCACCCAGCAGGGCCGCCGCCTTGGCCTCGGTCTCGGCGGTCTCGGCGCCCGGGTCGGAGTGGCGCACCAGCGTCGCGCCGACGTCGATCGTCACGCGGCCCGCGGCCGAGATGTCGGCGGTGCGGATGAGGATCGCCGAGTCCAGCTCGCCCGGGCCGATGAGGGCCGCTACGCCGCTGTAGTAGCCGCGGCCGGTGCGCTCGTGGCGGGCGATGACACGGCAGGCGCTCTCCAGCGGGCTGCCGGTGACCGTGGGGGCGAACAGCGTCTCGCGCAGGATGTGCCGGGGGTCCAGGGCGGTACGGCCGCGGATGAGGTACTCGGTGTGCGCGAGCCTCGCCATCGGGCGCAGGTATGGGCCGTCGACGCGGCCGCCGGCGGGGCAGACGCGGGCCATCATCTTGAGCTCCTCGTCGAGCACCATGGCCAGTTCGTCGGTCTCCTTGCCGTCGGCGAGGAAGCCGAGCACGTCGGGCAGGGTCGGGCCGCCGCGGCGGTACCGCAGGGTGCCGCTGATCGGGTTCATCACCGCCTCGCCGTCGCGCACGCTGATGTGCCGCTCCGGAGTGGCGCCGACGAGTGTGCGGTCGCCGGTGTGGACGAGGAACGTCCAGTAGGCGCCGGACTCGCCGAGCAGCAGCCGGCGGAAGCAGGACAGGGCGTGGGCGAGGCGGTAGTCGGCGATCGCGGCGGTGAACGTGCGGCGGATCACGAAGTTGGCGCCCTCGCCGCTGCCGATCTCGTCGTCGATGACGCGCCGGACGGTCTCGGCGTAGTGGTCGGCGCCGAAGCCGCCGTCGACGGGCACCTCGACGTCGGGCAGCAGCGCGGCGGCGAGGCCCACCGGCAACACCTGGCGATCGGCGACGCGCAGGGCGAGCAGGCCGGTGTCGTCGTCGACGCACGCGAAGCCGCGCTCGCGGATCTGCCGGAACGGCACGAGCGCGAGGACCGTGCCGGTGGCGGGCAGCTCGGCGATCGTGTCCACGGTGGACAGCGCGCCGGTGAGCACCTCCACGCCGTCGGCGCTGCCCGGGCGGTACAGCAGGGCGAAGGGCTCCATCACAGCACCGCCGCCGTGGTGGTGACCACCGCGCACCGGCGGGCCGCGTAGGTCAGGGCGAGGCGGTGCTCCTCGGCGGAGAGGTCGCCGACCGCGTCGGCCACCAGGAACGGCTGGATGTCGTGGCTGAACGCCTCCACGAGCGTGGCGAGCACGCCGATGTGCGCGTAGACGCCGCACACGACGAGCTGGTCGCGGCCGGCCGCCCGCATCCGTGCGAGCAGGTCGGAGCGGACGAAGGCGCTGTAGCGCCACTTCGTGAACACCCAGTCGTCCGGCCCCGGGGTCAGCGGCTCCACCACCTCGCGGTCGGCCGGTGTCATGGCCATGCCGGGCCCCCAGAAGTCGGCGAGGAGCCCGCGCTGTTCGCTCGTCATGCCGCCGGGCTGCACGGTGTACGCCACCGGCAGCCCGGCCCCGCGGTGCAGGGCGGCCACGTTGCCCACGAGCCGCTCCCGGAACTCGGGGGCGAAGGGCCGCAGGAAGTACCGCTGCATGTCGTGGATCAGCAGGACCGCGCGGCGCGGGTCGGGCCGCCAGCCGGCCGTGTTCGCGGGCAGGTCGCCTTCGGCGGGCAGCGGATAGGGCGGGATCGGGGCCATGGCCATGGAACGGTCCTCCTAGACGCCCAGGGTGGCGCCGCCGTCGACGGTCAGCGCGTGCATGGTGATGTGCCCGGCCCGGTCGGACAGCAGGAACACGACGGCGTCGGCGACGTCGTCCGGGCGGGCGAGCTTGCGCAGCGGAATGCCGACGCGGTAGGCGTCGAGCCGCCCGTCGATCGTCGCGCGGCGGCCGCTGTCGTCGTGCCACATGCCGCGCAGCATGGGCGTGTCGGTGGAGCCGGGCGCGACCAGGTTGCAGCGGATCCCGTGCGCGGCGACCTCGAGGCCGAGGCACTTGGTGAACATCGTGGCGGCCGCCTTGGACGCCGCGTACGCCGCCATGCCCTGCCGCGGCGTGTCCGCGGCGTTGGAGGCCACGGTGACGATGGCGCCGCGGCCGCGCGGGAGCATGCGGTTCACCACGGCCCGGCTGACCACGAACACGCCGGTCGTGTTGACGGCGAAAGTGTCCCGCCAGTCCTCGTCGGAGAGCCGGGCCGCGTCGTCGATGCGCAGGACCCCGGCCGCGTTGACGAGGTAGTCGATCGGGCCGCCGCGGTCCTCGACGGCGGCGACGGCCGCCTCGACCTCGTCCCGGCGGGTCACGTCGGCCGGGACGGCGAGCACCCGCAGGCCCTCGGCGACGAGCCCGGCGGTGGCCTCACGCAGCGCCCGGGCGTCGCGGTCGAGGGCCGCGACGAGCGCCCCCTGCCGGGCGAGCGCGGCGACCACGGCGGCGCCGATGCCGCCCGCGGCGCCGGTCACGAGCGCGATCTTGTCCTGCACGGGGCCTCCTCAGCCGTTCCAGGCCGCCACGACGGCCATCGCCTGCTCCGGGTTGAGCCGCGGGTCGCACAGCGTCGTGTACTTGTCCCCGACCCGCTCGGCGTGGGTCGCGTCCGCGGCGCACTCGGTGACGTCGTCGGGGGTGGTCTCCAGGTGCAGCCCGCCCGCGGTACCGCCCGCGCCGCGGACCGCGCACTGGAAGCCACGGACCTCCTCGACGACGGCGTCGAGGTACCGCGTCTTGAGCCCCTGCGCGGTGGTGACCGTGTTGCCGTGCATCGGGTCGACGAGCCAGATGACGGGGTGCCCGGCCGCGTGCACGGCCGCGACGAGCCCGGGCAGCCGCTCGGCGACGTGCCCGGCGCCGAGCCGCGCGATGAACGTGAGCCGGCCGGGCTCGCGGTCCGGGTCGAGCCGCGCGCACAGGGCCAGCAGTTCCTCGGCGGTGGTGGCCGGGCCGACCTTGCAGGCGACCGGATTCACGACGCCGGCCAGCAGCGCCACGTGCGCGCCGTCGGGGTCGCGGGTGCGCTCGCCGATCCACGGCCAGTGCGTCGAGGCGAGCAGCCGGCGGCCGGAGGCGGTGCGGCGCAGCTGCGGCACCTCGTAGTCCAGCAGCAGCGCCTCGTGGCTGGCCCAGGTCGTCGGGATCCGGCTCAGGTGGGCGAGCACCTCGCGGGCGGTGTGGTAGCCCGCCACGAGCCGGGCCGGGTCGGGGCGGCGGCCGCGCTCGTCGGGCTCGGGGGCGTTGACCAGGTGGCCGCGGTACACCGGAAGCTCCCGGCCGCCGACGACCTCCGTGGCGCGGCTGCGCGGCTTGGCGAGCTGGCCGGCGAGGCGCCCGACGCGCAGCACGGGCCGGCGGGTGAGCTGCTGCAGGGCGCCGGCGAGCATGTCGATGAGCCCGGCCTTGCGCACGACGTCGCCGTAGGTGCACTCGGCCGGGTCCTCGGCGCAGTCGCCGGCCTGCACGACGAGCGCCTCGCCGGCGGCGACCGACGCCAGCCGCTGCCGCAGCCGCAGCACGTCGGCCGCCCGCACCAGCGGCGGCAGGTGCGCCAGCCGGTCGCGGGCCGCCTCGAGCCCGGCCGGGTCGCCCCAGTCCGGCTGCTGGGGCGCCGGTCGCTGCCGCGGCAGGGCCCCGCGCTCAGCCATCGGTCAGCGCCCTGGCGATCGCGATGGTCCGGCGGATCTGGAACTCCACCGCGGCGAGGTTGTCGTCGGTGACGTTGCCGGGCTCGTTGCGCGAGACGTTGCCGGCCCCGTACGGGTTGCCGTTGCCCGGGCGGAACAGCACCGGATCGGTCGAGCCGGTCGGCACGATGATCGCGCCCCAGTGGCAGAACGTGTTGTGCAGCGCCAGGATCGCGCTGACCTGGCCGCCGTGCGGGGCCGAGCCGGACGCGAAGGCGCCGACCGCCTTGCCGGCCAGCCGGCCGCCGATCGAGGGCTCGGCGGTGGTGTCGAGGAAGTGCAGCAGCTGCGGCGCCGGCAGGCCGAAGCGGACCGGGGTGCCGACCAGGATCGCGTCCGCCCATTCGAGGTCGTCGAGGGTCGCGGCGGGCACGTGGGCGGTGGCCTCGGCGTGCCGGCGCCACGCGGCGCGGTCGGTGACCGCCGGCTCGTCGACCAGCTCCGGCACGCGGCGCAGCCGGACCTCGGCGCCGGCCTTGAGCGCGGCGTCGGCGGCCGCCTCCGCGAGCCGGAACACGTTGCCCGTCGAGGAGTAGTAGATGACTGCGACGTTGGACATGCGGCCATCCTCGGCGCCGGCCCCAGCCCGGCTCAATTCCTATCAATCAAGTATGTCAAGTGCGCCCGTGACCACCGCCGCGGCGCCCAGCACGGTGGCCCGCGCACCTAGGCGCGGCGCCGTCCGGCCCGGCACGGTGGGACCGTGACCGATCCCCTGACGCACCTGTGCACCGAGGTCTTCGCGGGGCTGCCCCGGCGGGATCAGCGCCGCCGCGGCGCCGAATACGTGGCGGGCCTGCTGCGCACGCCCGGCCGCAAGTCGATCCGCAACATCGCCGGCGGGGCCGGGGAGCAGCGGCTGCACCACTTCGTCAGCGACTCCACCTGGGACTGGCGGCCGGTGCGGGCGGCGCTGCGGCGGCACCTGCTCGGCGTCGAGCCGCCGGACGCCTGGGTCGTGCGCTCGATGTTCATCCCGAAGGCGGGCGCGCACTCGGTGGGGGTGGCGCGGCGCTTCTGCCACACCCGCGGCGCCGCCGTCAACGCCCAGCACGCCGTCGGGGTGTGGGCGGCCACGGCCGAGTGGGCCGCCCCGGTCGGCTGGCGGCTCCACCTCGCCGCGACCCCGCCGGCCGACTGTCTCGCCGAGGCCTACCTCGAGCAGGCCGCCGCCGGCGACCGCCGGCCGGTGGTGCTCGACGCCCGCGGGTGCGACGCCGCCGCGCTGATCGGGCGGCTGCGGGCGGCCGGGGCGGCGGTGCTGGCCCGGGTCGACCCGGACACGCCGGTGTGGACGAACGCTCGGCCGCCGGGGCACGGCGACGGTCCGCTGCCCGCGTCCCGGCTCATCCGGATGGACCCGCACATTCGCCGGCCGCTGTTCGGCGGCGGGTTCGCCGCGGCCCGCCCCGCCCGCGTGACCGGTCGCGCCGACGACCTCACGCTGCTGGGGCTCGAGGACGCGGTGTGGCTCACCGACCTGACCGGCCGGGGCCCGGCCGAACTGGCCCGGCTGGCCGCGCTGCCCGCCCGGGTCGACGAGGACCTGGCCGCGATCGGCGACCGGGTCGGGCTGCGCGACTACACCGGCCGCTCGTTCGCGGGCTGGCACCGCCACGTGACCCTCGCCTCCGCCGCGCACGCCGTGCTCGTCCTCGAGGGAGTGGACCGTCGTGCTGACGCTGCGTGAAACAGACCCCGGATCGCCGATCGCCCTGCTCGGCACCGGCGTGGGCCTACCCGGCCAGATCGTCGACAACGCCACGGTCGCCGGGCCGGCCGGGGTCACCGCCGAGTGGGTGACCGAGCGCACCGGGATCCGGCTGCGCCGCTGGGCCAAGCCCGACGAGGCCACCTCCGACCTCGCGGCCGCGGCGGGCCGGGCGGCGCTGCAGGACGCCGGGGTGCGCGCCGCGGACCTGTCCCTGGTGCTGGTGGCGACCTCCACGCCGGACTCGCCGCAGCCGCCGACCGCGTCGCTCGTCGCCGACGAGCTCGGCGTGGCCCCGGGCACGGTCGCGTTCGACCTCAACGCGGTGTGCAGCGGGTTCGTCTTCGCCCTCGTGACCGCGGAGCGGCTGCTGCGCGCGTCCGGCGGGCACGCGCTGGTGATCGGCGCCGACGTGTACAGCCGCATCCTCGACCCCACCGAACGGCGCACCGCGGTGCTCTTCGGCGACGGCGCCGGGGCCGTGGTCCTCGGCCCGGGCGGGCGCCCCGGCCTCGTGGCCGCGCGGCTGGCCACGTTCCCCGAGGCCCACGGGCTGATCCGGGTGCCCGCGGGCGGCAGCCGCATCCCGGCGACGGCCGACTCGATCGACGCGGGGCTGCATCACTTCGCGATGGAGGGCCGCGCGGTCCGCGACTTCGTGCTGGAGACCGTCGCGCCGGCCATCCGCGACTTCGTCCGCGACGCCGGGGAGATCGCGGCCTTCGTCCCGCACCAGGCCAATCCGAACCTCGTCGCCGACCTCGCCGCCGCGGTGGGCATCGCCCCCGGGCGGACCGTGGTCACCGGCGCCGAGCACGGCAACACCGGCGCCGCATCGGTGCCCACGGCCCTGCACCACGCCCGGTCCGGGCTGCACCCCGGAGACCTCGCCCTGCTGGCGGGCTTCGGCGGGGGCATGTCGGCCGGGCTCGCCCTGCTCCGGTTCTGAGGAAGGTGTACCGCATGGAAGTCGACGAGTACCTCCACCGCATCGGCGCGGCTCGCCCGGCCCGGCCCGACCTCGACGGCCTGCGGCACCTGCAGGAGCGCCACGTGCTGACGGTGCCGTTCGAGAACCTCGGCTACCACCTGGACGAGGAGATCCACCTCGGCGGCCCGGTCGTCGACAAGATCGTCCGGCGGCGGCGCGGCGGCGGCTGCTACGAGACCAACCCCGCGTTCGGGCTCCTGCTCACCGCGCTCGGCTACGATGTGGCGATCCTGCCCGGGCGGGTGTTCCGGCCCGGCGGCCTCGGCCCGCCGTACTGCCACCTCGCGCTGCGGGTCACCGTCGGCGGGGTGCCGTGGCTGGTCGACACCGGCTTCGGCCGCAACAGCCGCCGTCCGCTGCGGCTCGACGATCCCGGGCCCCAGGCCGACCCGCACGGCGTCTACCGCGTCCGCGACGGCGAGGTGACGTGCGACGACCGGCCGCTGTACCGCGTCGACGACCGCCCCGCCGAGCTCGACGACTTCCGGCCGACCCTGTGGTGGTGGCGCACCAGCCCTGACTCGCCGTTCCTGCAGGACGTGTTCTGCTCGCTGCCCACCGAGACCGGCCGGGCCACGCTGCGCGGCCGCCGGCTGACCGTCGACGGCACCGCCACCGAGCTCACCGACGACGCGGCCGTGTTCGCCGCCTACCGCAAGCACTTCGGCATCGACCTCGACCGGCTGCCCCGCGACCCGCTCGCCACGGCCGCCGGCGTCATCCTCGACGACACGCCCGGGAGCCGATCGTGACCCACCCCGACGAATACCTCCGCGCGATGCTGCGCTGGCACTTCTCCCCCGCGACCGGTTCGCCGTTCTGGCTGGAGCGGGCCGGCTCGCTGGGCTTCGACCCGATCGCCGACATCGCCGGCTTCGACGACCTGGGCCGCTTCCCGAACGTCGCCGGCGAGCTGCGCACGGCCCGGGTCGAGGACCTGATTCCGCGAGGGTTCGGCCCCCGCCCCGACGTCTTCGGCGTCTTCGACAGCGGCGGCACCACCGGCGCGCCGAAGCGGGTGGTGCTGCTGACCGAGTGGCTCGACGAGCTGCTCGCCTGGAGCAGCGAGCAGCTGGACCGCCACGGCGTGCCGCACGGCGTCAACTGGCTCTCCGTGGTCCCGTCCGGCCCGCACATGGTCGGGCCGGTCATCGCCCGGCAGGCGGCCCTGCGCGGCGGGCTCACGTTCACCGTCGACCTCGACCCGCGCTGGGTGAAGCGGCTCGTGGCCGCGGGCGACACCGCCGCGGCCGCGGCCTACGGCGAGCACCTCGTCGAGCAGGTCGCGCACGTCCTGCACAGCCAGGACGTCGGCGTGCTCATGATCACGCCGCCGGTGCTGGAGCGGCTGGCGCGCCGCGACGACCTCGTCAAGCTCGTCAACGCGAAGGTGCGCGCCATCAACTGGGTCGGCACGCAGATGGACCCCGACACCCGCCGCCTGTACCGCACCGAGGTGTTTCCCGGCGTGGTGCTGTACAGCGGCTTCGGCTCCACCATGATCCTGGGCAACGCCAGCGAGCGGCCCGGGCTCGGCGACGACGACCCGTGCGTGTACGACCCGTTCTCCCCGCACATGAGCTTCCGCGTCGTGGACCCGGGCACCGGCGAGCCCGTCGCGCTCGGCGAGCGCGGCCAGGTCGTGATGCACCACGTGAGCCGGAGCTTCCTGCTGCCCAACAACCTCGAGCGCGACTACGCGACCCGCGTCGCCGGCGTCGACGGGCAGGTGGGCGACTCGGTCGCGGACGTCGCGCCGGTGGCCACGTTCGACGACGAGGTCGTCATCGAGGGGGTGTACTGATGGCCGTCGCGCTGGACGCGCTGGGCCCGCGCGGGCCGTACCGCGCGCGCCGGACGCTCACCGTCCCCGACGTGACCGGCGCTCCCGTCGCGTCGCTGAGCCTGGTGCCGCGGCTGTACGTGAGCCGGACCCTGGCGGCGCTGCGGCCGGTGCGCCCGCTGCCCTACGAGGAGCGGATCGCGGCGCTGGCCGCGGCCGCCCGGCACTTCACCGGGGACGAGATCGCCGGGCTGTCCTTCGCCGAGTACGAGCGGGCGGTGGCGCGGGTGTCCGGGGTGCCGCTGACGGTCGTGCAGGCCGCGACCGCGTCCATCGCCGAGACCGCCGCACGGGCCGGGGAGACCACCGGCCTGCCCCGACCGGCCGGGGCCGCCGGCGACTGGCGCGATCCGCGCACCCGGGACGGCAGCGCGGTGTGGACCCGCCGCGGCGCCGTCTTCGGCGTGCACGCGGCCGGCAACCATCCTGGCCCGCACGGGCTGTGGCTGGAGGCGGTGGCGCTGGGCTACCGGGTGGCGGTCCGCCCGTCGCGGCGCGAGCCGCTGACCCCGCACCGGCTCGTCACCGCCCTGCACGCGGCGGGCCTCGGCGCGCACGTGGCACTGCTGCCCACCGACCACGACGCGGCCGGGGAGCTGCTGCGGGGCGCCGACCTCGGCCTGGTGTACGGCGGCGACGACGTGGTCGCGAAATACGCGGGCACCACGATCCTGCCGCAGGGCCCCGGCCGCGCGAAGATCCTGCTCACCGCGGGCACGGACTGGCGCCGGCACCTCGACACGATCGTCGACTCGGTCGCCGGCCAGGGCGGGGTGGCGTGCATCAACGCGACGGCCGTGCTCGTCGACGGCGACCCGGCCCCGCTCGCCCGCGCCCTCGCCGAGCGCCTGGCCGCGCTGCCCAGCCTCCCGCCGCAGGACCCGAAGGCGGTGCTGCCGGTCCAGTCCCTCGAGGGCGCCCGGGCCCTGTCGTCCTTCGTGCTCGCCCAGTCCGCCGGTACCGTCCCCTGGCTGGGCGGCACCGGCATCGCCGACGACCTGGGCGACGGCAGCGCGGTGCTGCGCCCGGCGGTCTTCCAGGCCCCGCGCGCGGACGCCCGCCAGCTGCGCGTGGAGGTGCCGTTCCCGTGCGTGTGGGTGGCCCCGTGGTCCCCGGCGGACGGCCTGGCCCCGCTGCGCGACTCCCTGGTGCTGACCGTCTTCACCGGCGACGACCGCCTGGTGGACGACCTGCTGGACGAGCCGACCATCGCGAACGTCTACGTCGGCGACCACCCGACCCACTGGCTGCGCCCGGGCGTCCCGCACGACGGCTACCTGGCCGACTTCCTGATGCGCACCAAGACCGTCATCCGCTGAGCCCGGCCGCGTCGCGACGGTCGCGGAAGGTGCGGCGGTACTCCCCCGGCGCCACCCCCACGACCCGGTGGAAGTGCCGGCGCAGCGTGGCCGCGGTGCCCAGGCCGGTGGCGGCGGCGATCGCGTCGAGGCCGTCGTCGGTGTGCTCCAGCAACTCCTGCGCCCGCCGGATGCGCTCGGTCAGCAGCCACCGCAGCGGCGTGGTCCCCGTCGCCGCCCGGAAGTGCCGGGCGAGGTGGCGGCTGCTCAGGTTGGCCCGGCGGGCCAGGTCCTCCACGGTCAGCGGCTCGTGCAGCCGCTGCGACGCCCAGGCGAGCAGCGCGGCGAGGGGGCGGTCCCGCGGCGGCGGCATCGGGGTGGCGACGAACTGGGCCTGCCCGCCCGGCCGGTGCGGGGGCACCACGAGCCGCCGGGCCACGGCGTTGGCGACGGCCGCGCCGTGGTCGCGGCGGACCAGGTGCAGGCAGAGGTCCAGCGCGGCGGCCTTGCCGGCGGAGGTGAGCACGCTGCCCTCGTCGACGTAGAGCACGTCCGGGTCGACCTCGACGCGGGGATAGCGGGCGGCGAGCGCCCCGGCGTACTGCCAGTGCGTCGTGGCCCGCCGCCCGTCCAGCAGCCCGGCCGCGGCGAGCACGAACGCCCCGGTGCACAGCGACGCCACCCGCGCGCCGGCCTCGTGCGCCGCCCGGACGGCCGCGACGAGGTCCGCGGGCGGGTCGGCGTCCAGCTCCGCCCAGCCGGGCACGATCACGGTGCCGGCCCGGGCCAGCCGGTCGAGCCCGGCGTCGGGCTCCAGCAGGAAGCGCCCATCGGCCCGCACCGGCGCCGCACCGCAGATGACGACCTCGTACCAGTCCGCGACCGGCACCGGCGCGGCCGAGCCGAACAGCTCGTAGGCCAGCGCCAGCTCGAAGTGCAGGACCCCGTCGGCCACGGCCACCGCCACTGTGCTCACGTCCGAAACTGTACGCATCTCGTCGTTTCCGACGCTCACGCTGCCCGCCGCCGGTCGGCACGATGAACGCATGGATCTCGCAGGCACTCCCGTGACCGTCTACGGCGCGTCCGGGCACACGGGCCGGTTCGTCACGGCGCACCTCCTCGCGCGCGGCCTCGTCCCCGTGCTCGCCGGCCGCGACCCGAGCCGCCTCACGGCCGCGCCGGGCCTCGACGTGCGCCCGGCCGCCGTCGACGACCCCGCGGCGCTGGACCGCGCCCTGGCCGGCTCCGCCGCTGTGATCAACTGCGCCGGCCCGTTCGCCGCGACGGCCGGCCCGGTCATCGAGGCGGCACTGCGTGCCCGGATTCCGTACGTGGACGTGGCCGCCGAGATCGAGGCCAACGCCGACACCTTCCGCCGGTACGCCGGCCGGCCCCTGCCGATCGCGCCGGCGATGGCGTTCTACGGCGGCCTGGGCGACCTGCTGGTCACCGCGGCGATGGGCGACTGGGCCGACGCCGACCGCGTGCACGTGGCCTACGGCCTGGACAGCTGGCACCCGACGGCCGGCACGCGGGCGGCGGGCGAGGTGTCCCACCGGCGCCGCGGCGGCCGCCGGGTCCGCTACACCGGCGGCCGCCTCGAGTACCACGACGACCAGCCCCGGATCGAGCGCTGGACCTTCCCGCCCCCGACCGGCGCGCGGGACGTCGTCGCCGAGTTCTCGATGGCCGACCTCGTGACCGTGCCCAGCCATCTCGCCGTGCTCGAGGTGCGCACCTCCATGGCGGTCGAGGCGGCCCGGGACCTGGCCGCACCGGACACGCCGGCCCCGGTCGCGGCCGACGCGAGCGGCCGCTCCGCCCAGTCCTTCGTCGTCGACGCGGTGGTGTACCGCGGCTCGGAACAGCGCCGCGCCTCGGCGACCGGCCGGGACATCTACGCCGTCACCGCGCCGCTCGCCGTGGAGGCCGTCACCCGCATCCTGACCGGCCGCACCCGCACGACGGGCGCGGCGTCGGCGGGCGCCATGTTCGACGCGGCGGACTTCCTGGCCGCGCTGGCCCCGGACATCGCCGTCTCGGCATAAAGGGTCGCGCGGGCGGCGCCGCGGCGGCAGAATGCGCACCATGTTCGCCGACCGCTGGCCGCAGTTGCTGATGCCGTGGACCGCCGACGACCTCGCCGTGCGAGCGGCGGCCTGGCCGATCATGACCTCGCCCCGGCCGGGCCTGCGATACCAGGAGCGGATCGCTCGCCTGCAGCCGCCGCAGTGCTACTACCGCACGGAGCGGGGCATGGCCAAGCAGCGCCGCCTGGCGGCACGCCTCACCCAGGCCCGCGTGCGGGCCCGGCACCTCGCCCGCCGCTCCCGCGGCTGAGCCGTCAGGCGCTCACGAGCGGCTCATCCTCGGCCGGGGCCGTGGAGCGGCGGAAGTTCAGGCCCACCAGCACGGTCAGCAGGATGCCGATCGCGGCGATCACCACCGCGTCGCGCAGCCCGGCCGGGCCACCCGCGCCCGCGTTCGCGACCGCGACCAGCGCGGCCAGGCCCACCGCCGAGCCGACCTGCTGGCCCGTCGACACGATCCCCGACGCGATGCCCTGGTCGAACAGGGCCGTGCCCGTCGTCGCCGCGGCGAACATCGTGGTGTAGATGACGCCCTGGGCCAGGTTGAGCACCACCATCGACGGCAGCAGCGCCAGGTAGGAGCCGCCCGCGCCGATGCCGAGGCCCAGCGCCAGGGTCGCCACCGAGCCCACGAGCAGGCTCGTCACCAGCGTGGCGCGGTTGCCGAAGCGCAGCGCGAGCCGGCCCCCGGCCAGGGAGCCGGCCGCGCCCGCGGCCATCGGGATCACGTAGGCGAGGCCGGTCTGCAGCGCCGAGTAGCCGAGCACGCGCTGGAAGTGGACGGTCAGGAAGTACAGCAGCGTCCCGAACGTCGCCATGAACAGCAGGGTCAGGACCACCCCGGTGCTGAGGTTGCGATTGGCGAACAGGCGCAGCGGCATCAGCGGCGACCCCGAGCGGGACTCGATCGCCAGGAACGCGGCGAGCAGCACCACGCCGCCGGCCGCCGAGGCCAGCAGGGGCGGCGAGGCCCAGCCCAGCACCGGGCCCTGCACGAGGGTGAACACGATGAGCGTGACCCCGGCGGTGGCGGTGAGCGCGCCGGCGACGTCGAAGCGTCCGGCCGCGCGCGGGCCGTCGGCGGGCAGCAGCAGCACGGCCCCGGCGACCGCGGCGGCGGCGAGCGGAACGTTGACGTAGAACACCGCGGCCCAGCCGAACGCCTCGGTGAGCACGCCGCCGAGCAGCGAGCCGAGCACCATGCCGCCGGCGCCGGCGGCCGCCCAGACGGAGAACGCCCGGTTGCGCTCGCGGCCCTCCTCGAACGAGGTCGCGACCAGCGCGAGCGTCGCCGGGAAGAGCAGCGCGCCGCCGAGGCCCTGCACGGCCCGGGCGGCGACGAGCAGCCCCGCGTGGCCGGCGAGGCCGCCCGCGAGCGAGGCGACCGCGTAGAGCGCCAGCCCGGCGACGAAGACCCGGCGCCGGCCGAGCAGGTCCGCGGCGCGGCCGCCGAGCAGCAGGAAGCCGCCGAAGGCGACCGCGTACGCGCTGACCACCCACTGCAGGTTCTGCGCCGAGAACCCGAGGTCGGCGCCGATGCGGGGCAGGGCCACGTAGACGATGTTGTAGTCGATGGACGTGATGAGCTGGGCGAGGCCGAGCAGGGCGAGCAGGAGCCCGCCCCGGCGGCGTGGTGCAGTGGTCATGACGACCCTCCGGACGGATTGTCGAGCAGGTAGCGCCACCGGCCGTCGGGGCCGCGGCGGGCCACGTCGGTGGCCGTGCCGGTGACCGCGACCGGCTCCCCGCCGGGGCCGTCGAGCTCGGTGACGTGGTCGGTGAGGATCAGGGCGATGCCGTCGGCCTCGTAGATGTGCCGGACACGGATGTCGATGTGGCGTATCCCGGCGAGAAACCCGGCGATCGCGTCGCGCAGGGCGCCGCCGGTGACGGTCTCGCCGGGCCGGGTCGCGAGCAGCGCGGCGGGTTCGAAGAGCCGCAGGGCGGCCTCGACGTCCCGCTCGGCGTAGGCGCGGGCGACCGCCGCGGCCAGCTCGCGCGGATCGGCCGCACCGCCCCGCCGCGCTCGGACGACGACCTCGAGGCTGTGCCCGTCGAGGCTGTCGAAGTAGAAGCCGCGGTGGTTGACGACGCCGGGGCCGTAGTGCAGCGGGCCCGCCCAGAACGGCCGGCCCGCCGCCCGCAGCCGGGCCAGGATCGCGTCCCGCTCGCCGGCGCTGACCTCGAACGCGTAGTGCAGGCCGGGCACGGCGCCGTCGGCCGGGGCGAACTCGAGCAGCAGCCCGTCGGCGAGGCGCACCGCCGGGAACGGGCCGGAGCGCTCCGGCTCGCCCAGGCCGAGGATCCCGGCGAGGTCGAGCGCGGAGCGCAACGGGTCACGGGCGGGGATGAACGTGTGGTCGAGCCGGATGCCCATGGCGCGGTCAGGCCGTGCCGAGCAGGGCGGCGCGCCAGGACTCGTACCGCACGCGCCCCTCGCCCTCCCAGAACCCCAGCACCTCCGGCGGGAGACCGCCGGTGAACTGCGCCCGCTCGTGGTCGGTGGCGTCCTGCAGGCCGATGCCGAGGAAGACCAGCGCCTTCTCCGGCGGGATGGAGGCGTGGCCGCGCAGCTCGAACGCCTGCCACTCCGACGGGGTGATGTGCTCGCGGATCAGCGGCAGGACGTGCTCCTCCTCGTCGGCGAGGTGCTCGTCGGTCACCTTCGAGATCCGGGCCACGACGTCGGCGAGGCGGTCCCGGTCGGCCGCGGCGGCGGAGGCCCGCCAGACCGGCCCCAGCGCCGCGGCCTCCTGCAGCAGCCCGTGCAGCTCATCGTGCTGGCGCTCCATGCGGTGCACCAGCTCGGCGTGCGGGCGGGCCCGGCGCAGCAGCGGCGGCCACAGCAGCTCGTCCTCGCCGACGTGGTGCTCGTGCAGCGAGCCGGTGATGTCGGCCAGGTGCTCGGCGACGATCGCGGCGCGCTCGCGGTCACCGTCGGCGACGCCGGCGACGAGGCCGGCGAGGAGGCGCAGTTCGCGGCGGTACACCTGGTGCACCCAGGCCATCCCCCACGGGTCGAGGGTCTCGGACACGATCGGGCTCCTTACGGGACGACGACGAGCTTGCCGAGGGTGTGCCGGCGCTCGAGCAGCTCATAGGCCTCGGCGATGCGCTCCAGCGGGAACGCCCGCACCGGCACCTCGAGACGCCCGTCGGCGACGAGGGCGGCCAGCTCGGCCAGGACCTCGGGCCGGGACGCGTCGTTGCTGCCCTGGGCCTTCACGCCGTGCTGGGCGACGGCGGCGAAGTTGATGAGGGTGTCGATCCGGTCCGGCTGGACGCCGAGGCGCAGCGCGAGGTCGACGTAGTCGGCGCCGAACGCGTCGATGAACGCGTCCACCTTCTCGCCGGCCGCGGCGCGGACGCGCTCCTCGACGCCGTCGCCGTAGGCGACCGGCACGACCCCGTGGGCGCGCAGCCACTCGTGGTGGTCCTCGCCGGCCAGGCCGACGACGGTGGCGCCGGCGAGCCGGGCGAGCTGTACCGCGATCGTGCCGACCCCGCCGGCGGCGCCCGCGACGACGACCGTGTCGCCGGTGCCGGCGCTGATCGCGCGAACGGCGGCGTAGGCGGCGGCGCCCGCGGTGTAGAGGGCTCCGGCGACCTCCCACGGCACGCCGGCGGGGCGGTCGGTCAGGTGGCTCGCGGGGACGGCGACGAGCTCGGCGTGGGTGCCGCGCTCGTCGGTCCAGCCGATGACCTCGCGGCCGGTCCCCTCCACGACGCCGGCGACGTCGCGGCCCTGGCGGGACGGGAACGTGGTGGGGTACACCTTGTCGAGAAACCCGCCGCGGATGCCCGACTCGACCGGGTTCAGCCCGGCGGCGCGGACGCGGACGAGCACCTCTCCCTCGCCCGGCACCGGCGCCGGCTCGTCGGTCACCTGCAGGACGTCGGGGCCGCCGAAGCGGTCGAACCGCACGACACGGGCCATGGTCACTCCTTGAACAGTCTTGTCGAATCCGGACAAGACGACCGTGGCACCGGCGGGGCCGGGTGTGAATCGGACGGTTCTGCCTAGGATCGCCAACCCTGGGCTGAGCGGGTGAACCTGACGAAACACGCGCGACCGGGTTGGCGGCCGAGCGGGCCCGGCGCAGAATCGGGGCTCATGCGCGCCGCTTACCTGCACGAGCTAGGAACGCCGGACGTCATCCGCTTCGGCGAGCTGGCCGATCCCGTCCCGGGCCCGACCGACGTGCTGGTCGAGGTGCGGGCGACGACGGTCAACCCGGTCGACACGTTCGTGCGCTCGGGGCTGTTCCGCACGCTCCTGCCGATGCCGTTCGTGGTCGGCCGCGACCTGGCCGGGGTGGTCGTGGCGGCCGGTGCGGGGGCGCCCGGGTTCGCGCCCGGCGACGCGGTGTGGTGCAACAGCCTCGGCCACGCGGGCCGGCAGGGGGCCAACGCCGAGCTCGCGGTCGTGCCGGTCGAGCGGCTGTACCGCCTGCCGCCCGCCGTCGCCCCGCAGACCGCGGTGACCATGGTGCATCCGGCCGGCACCGCCTACCTCGGGCTGTTCACCCACGGGCGGCTGCGACCGGGTGAGACGGTCGTCGTGGCGGGCGCGGCCGGCAACGTCGGGGCCGCGCTGGTCGTGCTGGCCGCGGAGGCGGGCGCCCGGGTCGTGGCGATCGCGTCGGCGCGCGACGCCGAGCACTGCGCGGCGCTGGGCGCCGCCGAGGTCCTCGACTATCGCGCCGCGGACCTGGACGCGCGGCTGGCGGAGGCGTGCCCGGGCGGTGTCGACGTGTATCTGGACACGGCGGGCCGCAACGACCTCGAGAGGATCGTGGAGCGGCTGGCGTTCCGCGGCCGCGCGGTGCTGCTGGCCGGCGCCGGGACGCGGCCGGTGCTGCCCGCCGGCGCGCTCTACATGCACGACCGCACGGTGACCGGGTTCGTCATCTCGCACGCGACCGCGGCCGAGCTCGCGGAGGCGGCGGTGACGATCAACCGGCTGCTGGCCGCGGGCCGGCTGCGCCCGCGGGCGACGGTGGAGCTGCCGCTGTCGGCCACCGCGGAGGCGCACCGCATGATCGAACGGGGCGAGCTGCGCGGGCGCCGGGTGGTCCTTCGTCCCTGAGCCGTTTTCTGCTCCGGTCCGTCGGGCGCACGACCGTTGCTCCCGTCAGGAATCCCGGCGTCCGCCGTGGCGCGGCCGAAGCCGCTCACGCCTGTACCTCTGCTCACGCCGGTACCTCTGCTCACGCTTTGGCCTCCGCACCGCCCGACAGGGTGTCGCGCAGGCGGAACAGGCGCAGGGCGAGCTGCAGGTCCAGCGCCTGGATCGGCCGCTGCCAGTCCGGGCCGAGCAGCTCCTTCACCCGCTCGAGGCGGCGCGCGACGGTGTTCGGATGCACGTGCAGCCGCTCGGCCGCGTTCGTCGGGCTGCCGCTCGCGGCGAAGTACGCGTCCAGCGTCCGGGTCAGCTCGGTGAACCGCCTCCGGTCGTGGTCGAGCACCGGCCCGAGCACCGCGTCCACGAACGTGTCGACGCCCTGCCGGTCGGACAGCAGCACCCCCAGGAAGCCCAGGTCCCGCCCCGAGGCCCCGCGCCCGGCGAGCTCCAGCGCGGTGAGCGCGTCGAGGCAGCGCAGCGCCTCGACGTGCCCGGCGGCGACGGCGGCGGCCCCGCGGACCGGTCCGGCCGCCCCGACCGTGACCGGGGCGCCGAGCAGCGCCGAGAGCTCCTCGGCGGCGCTGCGTGCGGCCGCGCCCGGGTCGGCGCCGGGGGCCACCACGACGAGCCGGCCGTCGCGCACCCCGCCGACGCCGCCGATGCGGCGCACGTACGACACGGCCCAGCCGGCGGCGGCGTCCGGGGTCTCCGGGCGGGCGGCCAGCACGACGTGGGGCCGGTCGAGGTCCAGGCGGAGGCGGTGGGCGGCGCGCTGCAGGCGGCGGCGGGACCGCGGCGGGTGCATCAGCAGGTCGTCGAGCAGGTCGTCGCGGGCATGCTCCTCGACGGCGACGCCGGCGTGCTGGCGCAGCACGACCGCGGCCGCCTGGGCGACCAGCGGCAGCAGCTGCCGGTCGGCGGCGCCGAGGACCCGCTCGGCCCGCACCAGCACGGTGCCGAGCGGCCGGCCGCCGGCGAGGGCGGGCACCGCCCAGATCCCGCTGTCCAGCTCGCGGGGCTCGCGATGGGGACCGGCCGGCTGGTCGGGCCACGGCGGCGCGCCGTCCTCGTCCCCGCCCGGCGCGCGGCCGGTCGCCAGGGCGCGGCCGTCGGCGTCGCAGAGCCGGACGGCGGCGTCGAGGCGGCGGGCGGCCTCGTCGACCAGGTCCTGCGGATCGCCGGCGGCGACGGCGAGGTCGACGAGCGCGTGGTGGGCGGCGCGCAGCTCGCAGGAGCGGCCGAGCCGGGCGGCGGTGCGCGCGGTGGTGTTCTCCAGCCCCGAGAGCCGGGCGACGGTGCGCTCCAGCAACCGCGCCTTCTCGATCGCGGCCCCGGCCAGCTCGGCGAACGAGGCGAGCAGCGCGCACTCGCCCGCGGTGAAGGCGCGCGGGCGACGGTCCGCGGCGAAGAGCACCCCGAACGGCCGCTGCCCGAAGCGCCCGGCGCCGATCCCGAGCCGGACGACCACGACGGCCCGCAGCCCCTCCGCCGGCGGCAGACCCTCGGCCGGCGACCCGTCGGCGCCGGACGTCCAGTGTGGCCCGGAGCCGCGTAAGGCCGGCCCGGCGAGGCCTTCGTCGCGCGGCAGGCGATGCCCCGGCGCGAGCCCCGAGGCCAGCCCGTCCACCGCGCGCACGGCGAACTCGGCGCGCTCGTCGTCGAGCACCGCCACGAACGCGAGCGCGCAGCCGAGCAGGCGGCGGGCGTGGCGGGCCACGACGGGTAAGAGCGCCTCCAGGTCGCCGGCGCCGGCGAGGTCGTGGGCGGCGTCGACGAGCGCGGCGAGCCCGCGGTGCTCGTCGGCGGGCGGGGCGGGACGCGGTTGCACGGCACACACCTCCATGGACCCACGTCACTGCGTCGGCCGGTTCGAGCTAACACCAGTCCCGGTAGTCGCTCAAGTACGCTCCGTGTTACAAATCCTGGACACCCGATGTGTTGACTAGGACAACTGATCCTTGGCTACGCCACCCCGCGGGAGGCCATGATGGCTGACATGAACCGTCGCGAGCTCGCCGACTTCCTGCGCCGCTGCCGCGAGCGCCTGCAGCCGCAGGACGTGGGCCTGTCCTGCGGTGCGCGGCGCCGCACGCCGGGCCTGCGCCGCGAGGAGGTGGCCCAGCTCGCGGGCATGTCCGCCGACTACTACATGCGGCTGGAGCAGGCGCGCAGCCCGCAGCCGTCGATGCAGCTGCTGGCCCCGCTGGCGCGGGCGCTGCGGCTCAACGACGACGAGCGGGACCACCTCTACCTGCTGGCCGGGCACCGTCCGCCCGCGGGGCGACACGCGGGCGACCACGTGCGCCCGGGCCTGCTGTTCCTGCTCGACCGGCTCACCGACGCGCCGGCCCAGATCCTCAACGACATCGGCGACCTGCTGGCCCAGAACTCGCTGGCCGAGTCGCTCTTCGGCGGCGTGTGCTCGACCCAGCCGCAGAACCGCAACATCGTCTGGCGCTGGTTCACCGACCCGTCGGTGCGAGCCGCATATCCCGAGCCGGACCGCGAGCACTACAGCCGCCTGCACACCGCGGACCTGCGCGCGGCACTGGCCCGCCGCAGTGGCGACCAGGCCGCCCTCGACCTGGTGCGGCGGCTGCGTGCGGCCAGCCCCGAGTTCGCCGAGCTGTGGGAGCGCCACGAGGTCGGCGTGCGCCGCAGCGGCAACATCCGGGTCGTCCACCCGACCATCGGGCTGATCGACCTCAACTGCGAGCAGCTCCTCTCGCCCGCCGAGGACCAGCACCTGCTGCTGTTCACGCCCAGCCCGGGCACCCAGAGCGCCGAGCAGCTGCAGCTGCTGCGCGTCGTGGGCCGGGAGCTGTTCACGAGCTGAGCGGCGAACCGGGCCGCACGGGGGCACCCGTGTGCCCAAAAAACTACTTGTCCGATAGGAGTAACAGAAAATTTAAGAAGGGAGCACGATGAGCAGCATCCCCCTGGTGGACCTGCGGCCGTGGTTCAGCGGATCGCCCGCGGACCGGGCCGCCGTCGCCGCCGAGATCGACCGGGCCCTGCAGGTGTCCGGTTTCCTGCTGATCACCGGGCACGGGGTCCCGCAGGAGCTGCGCGACCGCACCCGCGCCGCGGCCCGCCGGTTCTTCGCGCTGCCGGAGGCCGAGAAGCAGCCCTTCGCCGTCGCGCCCGGCGGCCGCGGCTGGATCCCGCCCGGCGCCGAGGCCAACGGCTACCTCGAGGGCGTGGAGTCGCCGCCGGACCTGAAGGAGTCGTACTCGGTCGGCTCGTCCGTCGAGGCGGCCGACCCGGCCTCGGACCTCGGCTGGCATCCGGCGAACGTGTGGCCGGCCGCGGTGCCGGAGCTGGAGGCGAGCGCCCGCGAGTACATGGACCGCATCCGGGCGCTCTCCGACGAGCTGCTGACCATCTTCGCCGCCGCGCTGGACCTGCCGGCGGACCACTTCACGCGGCACACGCGCTTCCCGAAGTACACGCTGAACATCAACCGCTATCCCCCGCTCAGCGAGGTCGGCGCGCCCGGCGACGGGCAGTTCCGCATCGGCCCGCACACCGACTTCGGCACGGTCACGGTCCTCGATCGCGAGCCCGGCGTCGGCGGGCTGCAGGTGTTCACGCCCGAGGGCGAGTGGGAGGACGCGCCGTACGACCCGGCCGCGTTCACCGTGAACATCGGCGACCTCATGGCCCGCTGGACCGGCGACCGCTGGCGCTCCACCCGGCACCGGGTGCTGCCGCCGCAGGCCGCCGCCCCGGACGAGGACCTGGTGTCGCTGGTCTTCTTCTACGTCAGCGACCGCGACGCGCGCATCGCCTCGCTCGAGCCGCCGATCGGCCGGGAGGCGTACCCGGAGATCTCCGCGTCGCAGTACCTCTTCGAGAAGCTCCAGGCGATCAGCGTCCGCTGAGCGTCCCGCCCGCGCCGGCCCCCACACGCCCGGGGGCCGGCGCGCCGCATCCGAAGGAGGTGCCGTGTGGGCACCGCACCACCCCCGCCACATCTCGCCGTCGCCCTCGACGGCGCGGGCTGGCACCCGGCCGCCTGGCGGTGGCCGGACGCCCGGCCCCGTGAGCTGCTGCGCCCCGGCTACTGGATCGACCTGATCCGCCGCGCCGAGGACGGCGGCCTGGACTACGTCACGATCGAGGACTCGCTCGGGCTGCAGACGTCGCGGTACGACGGCCCCGACGGCCGCGTCGACCAGGTCCGCGGGCGCCTCGACGCGGTGCAGGTCGCGGCCCTCGCCGCGCCCGCGACGAGCCGGATCGGCCTGGTGCCGACCGCGACCGTCACGCACACCCGGCCGCAGGACACCGCGCGGGCCGTGGCCACCCTCGACCGCCTCAGCGACGGCCGCGCCGGCTGGCGGCCGCAGGCGTCCAACCGGGCCGACGAGGCCGGTCACTTCGGCCGCCGCACGCTGCCGCGCTTCGACCTCGCCGACATCGACCGGCCCGAGATCGCGCCGGTGTTCGCCGCCCTCTTCGACGAGGCCGGCGACCACGTCGAGGCGGTCCGGCGCCGCTGGAGCGCCGCCCCGCCGCCGCAGGGCCATCCGCCGGTGATGGTGCTCGCACACGCCACGGTCCCGTACCGGCTCGCGGCCCGCGCCGCCGACGTCGTGTGGATCACCGCGTTCGACGCGGCCCGGGTCCGCGCTATCGTCGCGGAGGTGCGTGCGGCGCAGCGGGCGGCCGGGCGCGCCGGGGAGACCCTGCACATCTTCGGCGACCTCGTGGTCTTCCTCGACGCCGGCACCGGGGCGGCCAAGGCCCGCAAGGACCGGCTCGACGAGCTCGCCGGCGAGGTCTTCCACACCGACACGCTGGTCTTCGCCGGCTCGCCCGCCGAGCTCGCCGACCTGCTGGCCGAGTGGCAGGAGGCCGGGGTGACCGGCTTCCGGCTGCGCCCCGGCGCGCTGCCGCACGACCTGGACGCCATCGCGGGGCTCCTCCCGGCCGAGCTGGCCCGGCGCGGGGCGCTGCGCCCGCCCGGCGGCGGCACGCTGCGCTCGCGCCTCGGCCTGGGGGCGGTTCGATGAGCGTGTTCGTGGTGGACGACGACCCTGACGACCCGGGCGGCCCGGACCCGTTCGCCGTGCTCGCGTCGGTGGCCGGCCGCGACGATCTGACCCGGCTCGTGGCCGTGGTCGCGACCGACGGCCGGGAGCCCTACGAGATCGCCCGCAAGCTCGCCAGCCTGGACCACCTCAGCGGCGGCCGGGCCGGCTGGCGGCCGACCGGCGACCCGGCCCGGACCGCGGCGTTCGTCACCGCCGTGCACGCGCTGCTGGACTCGTGGCGCGCCGACGACCTCGTCATCGCCGGCGGCACGTTCGTGGCGCGGCCGGACGTGGGCTCGTTCCGCCACCGCGACGCGTACTTCGACATCGCCGGCCTGTTCAGCCTGCCTCCCGGCCCCCAGGGCCGGCCCCCCATCGTGGAAGACGGTGCCCGATGACCCACCCCGCCCGGCTCCCCTCGCTCACCGGCCTGCGGTTCCCGGCCGCGCTCCTCGTGTTCGTGTACCACGCCTCCCTGCAGCTGCCGAGCACCACGCTGTTCACGGACCAGACGTTCGCCGCACACTACGCGACGGCCGCGGCCCAGCTCGGCGCGCTCGGCGTCACCTTCTTCTTCGTGCTCAGCGGCTTCGTGCTGACCTGGTCGGCACGGGAGCGGGACACCCCGGGCGCGTTCTGGCGCCGCCGGCTGGTGAAGATCTACCCCAACTACGTGGTCGCGTGGGTGCTGGCGATGGTGGTCTTCGCCGCCGCGTACACCCCGGCCGGCCAGGCGACGCTCAACCTGTTCATGCTCCAGGTCTGGGTGCCCGACTTCTTCACCAACCTCAGCGTCAACCCGCCGAGCTGGTCGCTGGGGACCGAGGCGTTCTTCTACGCGGCCTTCCCGCTGCTGCTGCCGCTCGTCAACCGCATCCGGGCGGAGCGGCTGAAGTACTGGATCGCCGCCACCGTCGCCGGTGTCGTGGCCACCCCGGCGCTCGCCTACGCGCTGCTGCCCGACGCGCCCGGGGTCCCGGGCGGCTGGGCGGCGTCGGAGTCGCAGTACTGGTTCGCCTACTTCCTGCCCCCCGTCCGGCTGCTCGACTTCGCGCTCGGCATCCTGGTCGCCCGGGCCGTCGCCCTCGGCCGGTGGCGGGACATCGGGCTGGGCTGGTCGGCGCTGCTGCTGGCGGTCTCGGTGCCGCTGGCCTCGTTCGTGCCGTACCTCTACGGCCAGCGCGCCGTGACCATCGTGCCCATCGCCCTGCTCGTGGCGGCGGCCGCGAGCGCCGACGCGAGCGGCCGCGGGACCTGGTTCGCCGCCCGCCCGGCCCGCTGGCTCGGTGAGGTCTCCTTCGCGTTCTACCTGCTGCACTTCATCGTCATCACCGGCGGCCGGACCCTGCTGGGCCGCACGTTCCCGACCCCGGCGGCGATCGGGCTCATCCTGGCCGAGCTGCTGGTGGCGACCGCCGCCGCGGCCGCGCTGTACACCTGGTTCGAGCGCCCGATCACCCGCCGCTTCTCCGCCCCGCGGCGCGACCCCGCCGCGGCGACCCCGGCCCCGCAGCCGGTCCACTGAGGAGGTTCCCGATGACCACTCCCGTCCTCGTGTTCGGCGGCGGCGGCCGGGTCGGCCGCGCCGTCGTCGACGAGCTGCTCGCCGCGGGTGTGCCGGTCCGGGCCACCGGCCGCGACCCGGACCGGCTGCGGCTGCCGTCCACTGTGGAGACCGTCCGCGCCGACCTGACCGACCCGGACTCGTTGCCGGCCGCGCTCAAGGGCGTGCGCAAGGTGTTCCTGTACGCGGTGCCGCAGGGCGTCGAGCACTTCACCGGGGCCGCGCGGGAGGCCGGCGTCGAGCACGTGGTGCTGCTGTCGTCCGACACGGTGCTGGACCGGATTCCGGCCCGCCGGGCGATCGCCGACATGCACCGGACCGTGGAGCGGGCGCTCGACGCGTCGGGGCTCGCGACCACGTACCTGCGGCCGGACAACTTCGCCAGCAACGTGCTGCTGTGGGGCTGGGCGGCCTCCATCCGGGCCGAGGGCGTGGTGCGCTTCCCCTATCCGGAGTCGCACAGCGACGCGATCCACGAGCGCGACATCGCCGCCGTCGCCGCCGCGGCGCTCACCCGGCCCGGGCACGAGGGCGGGCGGTACCTCATCACCGGCCCCGAGTCGGTGACCCAGCGCCGCCAGGCCGAGCTGATCGCCGAGGCGATCGGCCGGCCCGTCCGGATCGAGGAGCTCACGCCGGAGCAGGCGCGGCGGGTGTACGCCGAGATCGTGCCGGAGTGGGTGCTGGACGCGACCCTCGGCTACTGGGCCGCGACCGACGGGGTGCCGTACGCGGTGAACGACCTCGTCGAGCGGATCACCGGGCGGCCCGCGCGCACGTTCGCGCGGTGGGCCCGCGAGCACGCCGCCGAATTCTGACCTGACAGATCTGGATTCGCGGCTTTGACCAGCATCGATCACGCTGGCGACGATGGATGCATGGCCGACAATCCCCTGTTCGAGTCGCGCGCCGAGGTGCGGGTCAACGCCAGCCCGGCGCGCGTGTACGCCGTCGTCAGTGATCTGCCGCGCAGCGGCGAGTGGAGCTCCGAGTGCCTCGGCGGCCGGTGGGTCGCCGGGGCGCCCGGCACCGTCGGCGCGGTCTTCCGCGGCGACAACCGCCGCGCCGAGGACGTGGTCGCCTGGGCGCCCGTCGTGCGCGGCGACTGGAGCACCGAGGCCGAGGTCGTCGCGGCCGAGCCGGGCCGGGCGTTCCGGTGGGCGATGCGCGACAGCACCGGCGCCGCCCAGGACAGCATCTGGGCGTTCGAGCTGGCCCCGGACGGCGAGGGCACGACCCTCGTGCACCACTTCCGGATGGGCCGGCCGACCGAGGGCATCCGCAAGATCGTCTCGGGCCTCGACGACACCGCCCGGGCGCGCTTCTTCGCCGAGTGGGGTGAGAAGGTCGCCGGCGACCTGGCCGACACCCTGCAACGCATCCGGCTCGTCATCGAGAAGGACGCGTAGGGGGCCGTCATGCTGCTGCAACGCATCGGCAACCGCGGCATCCGGCTCGGCACGCTGCTGGAGCGGGCCGCGGCCCGGCACCCGGACAACCCCGTGGTGCTCGACCATCCGCTCGCGATCGCCCCGCGGCTGGGCCGGCGCACGACGGTCGCGGCCCTCGCCGACCTCGTCGCCGGCACCGCCTCCCGGCTGTGGGCGGCCGGGGTGCGCCCCGGCGACCGCGTCGTGGTGCACAAGTCCGACGGCTTCGACATCACGCTGCTGGCCCTCGCCGTCGCCCGCGCCGGGGCCGTGCCGGTGCTGCTGTCGCCGAAGCTCGACGGCGCCACCGTCGCCGAGCTGGTCCGCCGGGTCGACCGCCCCTACCTGCTCACCGACGCCGCGAAGCTGCGCGACCACCTGCCCGCGGCCGTCTTCGACCTCGCCGCGCGAGTGCTGCTGGCCGAGGGCGAGCACCCCGGCGCGACCGCCCTGGCCGAGCTGGACGACGTGCCGCGCATCGCCGCGGTGACCGTCCCGCCCGAGCACCCGGCCCTCGTCACGCACACCTCCGGCACCACCGGCACGCCGAAGCTGGCCGTCCACACCGGACGGACGCTGCAGGCGCGGTACCGCCCGCAGGCCTCCGTCGCCGCGCTCGTGCGCCGCCGCCGGCCGGTCGCGATCCACGTGTCGTTCGTCCACTCGCGGCTGTTCACCGCGCTGGCGATCACGCTGCTGCGGGGCTTCCCGCTCGTCGTGCTCGCCGACGACGACCCGGCCCGCGCCGCCGAGCTCTTCGCCGACGTCCGCCCCGGCGTGCTGGAGGCCCACCCGAACACGTTCATGCGCTGGGAGGAGCTCGCGGCCGACCCGCGGCGGCCGCTGGCGTCGGTGCGGTACTTCAGCAGCACCTTCGACGCGATCCACCCGCGCACCGTGCGCCGGATGCTCGCCGCCTCGGCCCACCGCTTCCCCGTCTTCGGCCAGCTCTACGGCCAGAGCGAGGTCGGCCCCGTCGTCGCGCGGGCGTTCACCCGGCACCGCCGCGAGGACGCCGACGGCCGCTGCGTCGGGGTGCCCTTCCCCGGCATGACCGGCGTGCGGGTGGTGAGCCGCGACGGGCGGCGGGTCAGCGCGCGCTCGCCGGGCTTCATCGAGGTGCGCACCGACGGGCGGGTGCTGACCTACCTCGGCGAGGACAGCCGCTACGAGCGGCAGCGGACCGGCTCGTGGTGGCGGATGGGCGACCTCGGGTACCGCACCCGCTGGGGCTGCCTGCACCTGCTGGACCGCGAGGTCGACGAGATACCCGGCTTCGGCAGCACGCTCGCCGCCGAGGACCACCTCTTCGCCCGGCTCGACGAGCTCGCCGAGGTCATCATCGTCCCCGGCGGCGACGGGCGCCCGGTGCCGGTCGTGTGCACGAAGCACGACCGGCCGCTGGACCGCGACGCCTGGCGGGCCGCGGCCGCCGGGCTGCCGCCGCTGGCCGAGCCGGTGCAGTGGCGCCTCGCGGACCTGCCGCAGACCGCGACGACGAAGATCAAGCGACTGGAGCTGGCCCGCCGGCTGGAGGCCGCGACGTGAGCACGGACGTCATCGTCGCCGGGGGCGGCATCGGCGGCCTCGCCACCGCCCTCGCCGCGGCCGCGCACGGGCACCGGGTCACCGTCCTGGAGCGCGGCGCCGCCTTCACCGAGCTGGGCGCCGGCATCCAGCTCGCCCCGAACGGCCTGCACGCGCTCGACCGGCTCGGCCTCGGCGCCGCGACCCGGGCCGTCGCCACGCCGATCGACGAGCTGCGGTTCATGGACGGCGTGACCGGCGAGCACGTGACGAGCATGCCGCTGGGCGAGGGCTACCGGGACCGCTTCGGCAGCCCGTACGTCGTCGTGCACCGCGGCGAGCTGTACCGGCTGCTGCTGGAGGCCTGCCGCGACACCGCGGGCATCACGCTGCGCGCGGCCAGCCCGGTGGCGGGCTTCCACCAGGACGCGGCCGGCGTCACCGCGCTGCTGGCCGGCGGCGGGCGGGTCGGCGGGGCGGCCCTCGTCGGCGCCGACGGCATCCACTCCGCCGTGCGGGCCGCCCTGGTCGGCGACGGCGCGCCGCGCAACTCGGGCATCACGGTGTACCGCGCGATCATCCCCATGCACGAGGTCCCCGAGCACCTGCAGTCCCGCGCGGTGACCTGGTGGTGCGGGCCGAAGTGCCACTTCGTGCACTATCCGATCGCCGGCGGCCGCTACCTGAACCTCGCCGCCAGCCGCGACGACGGCGCCCCGCGTCCGTTCGCCGGCCGCCCCGCGACCGCCGCGCACGTGCGGGCCGAGCTCGCCGCGCTGCCCGCCGCACGGCACCTGCTGGAGCTGGGCCGCGACTGGCGCTCCTGGGTGCTCGTCGACCGCGACCCGGTGCCGGGATGGACCGACGGGCGGGTCACCCTGCTCGGCGACGCGGCCCACCCGATGCTGCACTACGCGGCGCAGGGGGCCTGCCAGGCCCTCGAGGACGCGGTGACGCTCGGCGGGCTGCTCGGCGACGGGCCGGGCGGGCTGCTGGAGTACCAGCGGCGCCGGCTCGAGCGCACCGCGGCCGTGCAGCGGGCGTCGCGCGACAGCATCCGGCTCTGGCACGCCGCCGGGGCCGCGGCGGCGCGGCGCAACGCGGCCCTGGCGGCGATGACGGCCACGCAGCTGCACGACGCCGTGGCCTGGATGCACGCCGAGCGGATCGGAGCGTCCCGATGAGCGGACACCTGGAGCTGTGCATCGTCGGCGGCGGGCCGCGCGGGCTGTGCGTGCTGGAGCGGCTGTGCGCGCAGGAGCGCCACGACCCCGCCTTCGCCTCCGTCACCGTCCACCTGGTCGAGCCCGGCGAGCCGGGGCCGGGCGCGGTGTGGCGCACGGGGCAGTCGCGGCTGCTGCTGACCAACACGGTGGCGGCGCAGATCACGGTCTACACCGACGACAGCGTCGCCATCGCCGGGCCGGTCGAGCCCGGTCCGAGCCTCTACGACTGGGCCCACGGGCTCGCCCTGCTCGGCCCGCTCGCCGACGCGGACCCCGACACCATGGCGGAGGCCTCCCGGCTCGGCCCCGACGACTACCCCAGCCGCGCCCTCTACGGCCGGTACCTCGCCGACAGCTTCGCCCGCGTCGCCGCCGCCGCGCCCGCGCACGTGACGGTCCGGGTGCACCGCTCCCGCGCGGTCGCGATCGCGGACACCAGCGGCCTGCCCGGCGGGCCGCAGGGCGTGCGCCTCGAGGACGGCACGCGGCTGCACCGGCTCGACGCGGTGGTGCTCGCCCAGGGCCACGTGCCCGCCCAGCTGCCGCCGGCCCAGGCCCGCACGGCGAGCCTGGCGCGCGTGCACCGGCTCGTCTACCTGACCCAGGCCAACCCGGCCGACGTCGACCTCTCCGTGCTCGCGCCCGCCGCCCCGGTCCTCGTGCGGGGCCTCGGCCTGAACTTCTTCGACTACGTCGCCCTGCTCACCGCGGGCCGGGGCGGCCGCTTCGAGCGCCACGGCGACCGGCTGCGCTACCGGCCCAGCGGCGAGGAGCCGCTGATCTTCGCGACCTCCCGCCGCGGGGTGCCGTCCCACGCGCGCGGCGAGAACCAGAAGGGCGCGTCCGGCCGGCACACGCCCCGGGTGCTCACGCCCGCCGTCGTCGACGAGCTCCGGCTGCGCCGCGGCACGCTGCGCTTCGGGCGCGACGTGTGGCCGCTCATCGCCGCCGAGGTGGAGACGGTGTACTACACGACGCTGCTCGGCCTGCCCGACCCGGCCGCGTTCGCCGCCCGGTACCTCGCCGACCCCCGCGCGGCGCTCGACGAGCTCGGCGTCGAGCCGGCCGAGCGCTGGGACTGGGAGCAGCTGGCCCGCCCGGCCGGCCGGCGCCGGTTCGCGGGCCGCGCCGAGTTCACCGCCTGGGTGCTCGAACACCTCGCCCAGGACGTGCGGCAGGCCCGGCAGGGCAACGTCGGCGGCCCGCTGAAGGCCGCGCTGGACGTGCTGCGGGACCTGCGCAACGAGGTGCGGCTCGTCGTCGACCACGGGGGCCTGGACGGCGCCTCCTACCGCGACGAGCTCACCGCCTGGTACACCCCGTTCAACGCGTTCCTGTCGATCGGCCCGCCCGCGTCGCGGATCGAGGAGCTCGGCGCGCTGATCGAGAGCGGGATCGTGACGCTCACCGGCCCGGGCACGCAGATCCTGGCCGACACCGCCGACCCCGCGTTCGTGGCCGTGTCCGCGGCCGTGCCCGGCGAGCCCGTGCGGGCCGCGGCGCTCATCGAGGCCCGGCTGCACGACGTCGACCTGCGCCGCACCGGCGACCCGCTGCTGCGCCACATGCTCGACACCGAGCAGTGCCGGCCGTACCGCATCCCGTGCTCCGACGGCGGCGACTACGTCACCGGCGGCCTGGCGGTGACCGAGCGGCCCTACCGCATCGTCGACGGCCACGGCCAGGCGCACCCGCGCCGCTTCGCCTACGGCGTGCCGACCGAGTCGGTGCACTGGGTCACGGCCGCGGGCATCCGCCCCGGCGTCGACTCGGTGACCGTCGGGGACGCCGACGCCATCGCGGCCGCCGTGCGCGGACTCGGCCCCGCCCCGGCGCCGAAGCCGGCCCCGTCGATCTCGGGGGTGGTCGTATGAGCGGGTTGCTGAGTCCGGTCAGCGCCGGCACGCCCGTGGAGGAGCTCGTGTCCGACCGCGCGTGGCTGCAGGCGATGCTCGACGCCGAGGCCGCGCTCGCCCGCGCCCAGGCCCGGCTCGGCACCGTGCCCCCGCAGGCCGCGGCCGTCATCACGCGCACCGCCCAGGCCGCCCTGTTCGACGTGCGGGCCCTGGCCCTGGCCGCCCGGCGGACCGCGAACCCGGTCGTCGGCCTCGTCCAGGCGCTCGCCGCACGGGTCGCCGAGCTGGATCCGCCCGCCGCCGAGTACGTGCACCGCGGCTCCACCAGCCAGGACATCCTGGACACGGGCGCGATGCTGGTCGCGAGCCGGGTGCTGGACCTGATCCGCGCGGACCTGGCCCGGACCGCGGCGGCGCTGGCCGGGCTGGCGCTCGCGCATCGGGACACCCCGATCGCGGGCCGGACCCTGGCCCTGCAGGCGGTGCCGACGACGTTCGGGCTGAAGGCGGCCGGCTGGCGCGGCCTCGTCCTGGACGCCGACGCGCGCCTCGCCCGCCTGCTCGACGGCGGCCTCCCGGTGTCGCTCGGCGGCGCGGCCGGCACGCTGGCCGGCTACCTGACCGACCGCGAGGCATCCTTCGCCGACGCGCTGGTGACCGCCTTCGCCGACGAGACCGGCCTGGCCCGCCAGCGCCTGCCCTGGCACGCCCTGCGCACGCCGGTCGCCGACCTGGGCGCGGCGCTGGCGTTCACGACGGGCGCGCTGGGCAAGTTCGCGGTGGACGTGCTGACCCTGGCCCGCACCGAGATCGGTGAGGTGAGCGAGCCCCCGGGCGGCGTCTCGTCGGCGATGCCGCACAAGCAGAACCCGGTGCTGGCCACCCTCGTGCGCAGCGCCGCCCTGCAGGTCCCCGCCCTCGCGACCGGCCTGACCCAGGCGCTGCTCGCCGAGGACGAGCGCTCCGCGGGCGGCTGGCACGCGGAGTGGCTCCTGCTGCGCGAGGCCCTGCGCCTGGCCGGCGGCGCGGCCCACACCGCGGCCCTGCTCGCCGAGGGGCTGCGCCCGGACCCGGCCCGCATGCGGGAGAACCTGTCCCGCACCGGCGGCCACATCGCCTCGGAGCGCCTGTCGGCGGCGCTGACCCCGCTGCTGGGCCGATCCGCGGCGCGCCGGCTCGTCGCCGAGGCGACCGCGTCGGACGAGCCGCTGACCGGGCACCCGCTGCTGCTGGAGCACCTGACCCCGGCCGAGCTGGAGACCCTGTGCGACCCGGCCGGCTGTCTCGGCGCGGCCGCCCACCTCGCCGGCACCGCGCTGGAGTGAGCAGTGTGGTGAAGTCGGCGACCCCGCCGTGATCCTGCCCGTAGCGTTCGGGGCATGGGGATCATCGCGACGGCCCCGAGGACGACGTCGTCGCCTACGGGGCCGCCGTCGGGCTCGATCTCACCCGGAAGCGCCGGTGGTGGCAGCGTCGAGGGCCTTGAGCAGCTCGGCGGCCAGCGGCGCGGCCGAGGCCGGGTTCTGGCCGGTGAAGAGGTTGCGGTCCACGACGACGTAGGGCTTCCAGATCTCGCCGCGCTCGAAGTGCACGCCGAGGGTGACCAGCTCGTCCTCCACGAGCCAGCGGGCGCGCGCGGCCAGGCCGACCGCGTTCTCCTCGTCGTTGGTGTACGCCGTCACGCGGTAGCCCGCGAACGGGGACTCGCCGTGGCGCCGGGTCGCCAGCATCGCGGCCGGGGCGTGGCAGACGATCGCGAGCGGCTTGCCGGACGCCAGGGCCGCGGTCAGCAGGCGGCCCGAGTCGGCGTCGTCCCACAGGTCCTGCATCGGGCCGTGGCCGCCGGGGTAGTACACGGCGTCGTAGTCCTCCAGGCGGGCGTCGGCCAGTCGCAGCGGGCGGCGCAGCTCCTCGGCCGCGCGCAGCACGCCCTCCTGGTCCAGGGCCGCCTGCTCCCCGCCCGCCATCGACGGGCGCAGGCTCATCGCGTCGACGTGCGGGACCACGCCGCCCGGGGTCGCGACCTCGACGGTGTGGCCGGACCCGGTCACGGCGCGGTACGGCGCCGCGAACTCCTCCGCCCAGTAGCCGGTCGGGTGCCGGGTGCCGTCGCGCAGCGTCCAGTAGCTCGCCCCCGTGAGCACGAACAGGATCTTCGCCATGCCGCCAAGGGTGCGCACCGCGGGAGTGAGCGGGCGTAGCCCTATTTGAGTCCTTCCGCCGCCCGCGCCTCGTTCGCGGCCAGGGCGCTGGACAGGGTCCGGGCGGTGTCGATGAGCGGCACGTGGCTGAACGCCTGCGGGAAGTTGCCCACGAGGCGCTTCTCTTGGGTGTCGTACTCCTCCGAGAGCAGTCCGACGTCGTTGCGCAGGGCCAGCAGCCGCTCGAACGTCTCCCGGGCCTCGTCGTGGCGGCCCATGAGCGCGTAGTTGTCGGCGAGCCAGAAGGTGCAGGCCAGGAACGCGCCCTCGCCCGGCGGCAGCCCGTCGACATCAGAGTCCTCGTGCCGGGTGTACCGCTGGACGAAGCCGTCCTCCATGAGGTGCGCCTCGATCGCGGCGACGGTGCCGGCCACGCGCTCGTCGGTCGCCGGCGGGAACCCGACCAGCGGGACCATGAGCATCGCCGCGTCGAGCTCCTCGGAGCCGTAGTACTGCGTGAACGTACGCCGCCCGGGGTCGTACCGCTTCCGCAGGATCTCGGCCCGGATCGCCTCGCGCGGCTCGGTCCAGCGCTCCACCGGGCCGTCGAGGTCGAACTCCTCGGTGGCCTTGACCGCGCGGTCGGCCGCGACCCAGGCCATCAGCTTCGAGTGCACGAATCTGAAGGAATGGGCGACGTCGACCGGCGTCGCGGCATCAACGCTCGGCGGCGGTACGCGGCCGGGACATTGCCCGTTCCCACCCGCCGGATCGGTCGGCTGATCATGGTCGGGGAGCCGGTCACCGGTCTGCGCGGCGAGCCCGGGCAGACCGTGGTCTATGCCCGGGTTTCGTCGGCCGATCAGCAGGCCGATCTGGACCGGCAGGTCGCTCGGGTCGCGGTGTGGGCCACCGGCCGGAAGCTCGGCGTGGACCGCGTGGTGACCGAGGTCGGCTCCGCATTGAACGGGCATCGCAAGACGTTCCTCGCTGCTGCGCGACCCGGTCGTGTCGACGATCGTGGTCGAGCACCGTGGTCGGTTCGCCCGCTTCGGCGCCGAGTACGTCGAAGCCGCAACCGGAAGCGACCCGGTGTGAAGACCGTCCAGGCGTACCGGTTCGCGCTTGACCTGACCTCAGGTCAGGTGCGGGATGTCCTGGCGCACGCTGGGGCGGCCCGGGTTGCGCACAACTGGGCGCTCGTGAAGGTCAAGGCCGTGCTGGACTGGGCCGACTCCCGAACCGGGAGACGGGCGGGGCGGCCGGTCGGGTTTCCGCGGTTGAAGTCGAGCCGGACCGCATGCACGTCGTGCTCCCGCGGCTGGGCCGGTTGAAACTGCACGAGTCCGCCCGCAAACAGCCGCTCAGGGCGTGAAGTAGTTGCACACGATGCTGAGCGTCGAGCGCGCCGAGGTCATCCGGCTCGGTTCGAGGGTCTCGGCCCAGAACTCGACCTTGCGATGGAGGTGCTGCGCGTCGGTCTTGATCGGCACGCTGACGGTGCTGGTGATCAACTCGCCCTTCCCGTCGGCAATCTTGTGGACGTACGGCGCCGGGTCGTTGCCGTCCGTCGAGTGGATCTGGACCTTGACGGTCGCCGCTCCCCGCGCGCCGATCGCCACCTCGTAGTTGATCACGATGAGCACGGTCGGCTGACAGGTCACGATCAGGTTTTTGATCACGTCCAGCTTGACCCGCGCGACGCGCGCGCCGGAGGTCGCGGGCGCCGTCGTGGTCCGGGTGGCCGTGGGCTTCGCGGACTTCGCCGGGGCCGGCTTGCCCGATGCCGAGGCGGGCGGCGGGGCCGGCGATTCGACGGCCGGGCTCGCCGAGGTGGTGTCGGCGGCGGGCCGTGCGGAGCCCGTCAGCGTGGGCGGGGACGAGCAGGCGGACAGGGCACACGTCAGCAGGGCCGCGGCCGTCAGGCGGCGAAGGTCGATCGGCACGGCCGGGATCTTACGGGGCAACGGCGGGCGCGGGCAGCCGCTACAGTCGCGGGCGTCGATGCTCCAAGGAGGACGAGATGCGTCGCTTGATGGCGGTCCTGTTCGCACTGCTGGTGGTGGGTGCGCCGATCGTGGCCCGGGACGATGCCGCGCCGGCCTCAGCGGCGACGGTCGTGGGCGGCGACCCCAAGACCTACCACGACGCGGGCGAGACCCGGCCGGAGTAGTCAGGCCGACCCGGCTCGGGCGGCGAGCGCGCGGGCCAGGCGCTCGCCCTCCGGCCACGGCCCGAAGCCGGTCTTGGAGTCCAGATGGCCAACGGGGCCGGCGTCGAAGAGCTCCGCGCCCCAGTCGCGGGCGAGCCCCGCGGCCTGCTCGAAGGTCGCCGCGGGGTCGTTGCGGCTCGCGACCACGAGCGCCGGGAACGGCAGCGGGTCGCGGGGCACCGGGCCGCAGACGAAGTCCGGGCTGGGCCCGTCCCACTCCGGGTCCAGCCACGGCGGCGTGACCAGCATCGCGGCGCGCACGGGCCCGGTGTGCCGGCTCGCCCAGATCGCGACCGTCAGGCATCCGCCGCTGTGCGCGACCAGCACGGCCGGCTCATCGCAGGACCCGATCGCGGCGTCCAGCGCGGCGACGCGGTCCTCGGCGACGTACGGCGGGCCCGGCGGTTCCGGCGCCCAGGAGAACTCCGGGTAGTCCTCGGCCCAGCGGCGCGACCAGTGTTCCGGGTATGGCCGGCCGCGGCCGGGCACCAGCAGGAACCGAGTCATGGCGCCGAGCGTAGTGCCGGGCAACGCTACCGTGGGACCATGAACAACGGCCTGGCTGACGACTTCCTGCTGCTCGCGCTCGACGACCACGGCAAGAACCCGATCGGCGACCTGCGCCTGAACTACGGGCTCGCCGGGGCGGTCCTGCTCGACCTGGCCCTCGCCGGCCGCGTCGACATCGCCGAGGACCGGGTCACGGTGCGCGATGCGACGCCGACGGGCGACCCGGTGGCGGACGAGGCGCTGGCCCGCATCGCGGCCGGGGAGAAGCCGCGCAAGGCCGACGCCTGGATTCAGCCGCTCGCCGACGGGCTGCGGGCCAAGGTGCTCGACCGCCAGGTCGAGGCGGGCGTGCTGCGCAAGGAGCAGGACCGCGTGCTGTGGGTGTTCCCGCGCACCCGGTTCGCGTCGGCGACGGGTGCGCAACCGGCCGCCGAGACCGCGGTGCGCGCCGAGCTGACGGCGGCCATCGACGGGGACGGGCACGGCGAGGTGCCCTCCCGCGCCGCCGCGCTGATCGGGCTCGTGCAGGTGAGCGGGCTCGCGGAGGAGGTGTTCCCGGGCCGGCCCAAGGAGGAGCTGCAGGCGCGCTTGAACGCGATCACCGCGGGCAACCGGGCCGCCGATGCCGTGCAGCAGACGGTCCGGCGCATCCAGGCCGTGATCGGGTCGACGGCCGCGATCACCGCGGCCACCTCGGCGGCGACGACCGCCGCGATCAGCTGAGCCGCCTCGCCGTCGTCACGGGCGCCGGGCGGGGGCTCGGGGCGGCGCTCGTGGACGTGCTCGCCGAGCGCGGATGGGACGTGGTCGGCTGCTCGCGCACCAGGACGGGCGGGGCGAGCGTCGTGCAGGACGTGCGCGAGCCGGTCGGGGCCGAGCTGCTGGCCGCGATCGGCGGGCGGCCGGTCGACGCGCTGGTCAACAACGCCGGTGTCGGCGCGCCGGGCCGGCCCCTCGCCGAGTGCGATCCGGAGTCGATCCTGCACGCGGTCGACGTCAACGTCGCCGGGCCGCTCCGGCTCGTGCAGGCGCTGCTGCCCCGCCTGACCGCCGCGCCGGCGCCGCTCGTCGTGAACGTCTCGTCGCGGCTCGGGTCGCTGCGCGCGCAGGCCGCGGGCGAGTTCGCCGGGCGGAGCACCAGTTATGCGTACCGCATCGCCAAGGCCGCCCAGAACATGCTCACGATCGCGCTGGCGAACGAGCTCGCCGGCCGGGTCCGCTGCTGGGCGGTGCACCCGGGGAGCCTGACCACGGCCATGGGCGCGGCCGGCGCGACGACCCCGCCCGAGCTGGCCGCGGCCCGCCTCGCCGACCTGCTCGACAGCCCCGATCCGCGATCGCCGCGGTACCTCTCGCTGGACGGCCCCGAGCTCGACTGGTGAGCCCCGGCCGAGCCTCACGTCCGCGCCGGCCGCACGCGCGCGGGCGCGGCCCGGTCAGCGAGGGCGAACGCCAGGGCCAGCACGATCAGGCCGAGGCAGATCAGGGCGGCGTGCAGCAGGGCCGTCCGGTGGCCCGCCAGGCTCGCGGGCGCGGCCAGCACCACGCCCGTCACCGCCGCGACCGACACGCCCGCGGCCAGCCGCTGCGACAGTTGCAGCACCGCGGCGCTCAGGCCGTTCGCGCCCGGCGGGGCGTGGCCGAGCGTCAGGGCCTGGTTCGGCGCGTTGACCAGGCCACCGGCCGCGCCCGTCACGAGCTGCGCGAGCGCCAGCGCGAGCACGACCCCGCCGACGGGCAGGAGGCGCACGGCCGCCGCCTCCGCGGCCACGCTCGCGGCCGCGACGCCCAGGGCGGCCGTCACGCCCGCGCGGCCGTAGCGGGTCACCACGGCGGTGCTGAGGAAGGAGGCCGCGGCGAAGCCCACCGCGCCGGGCAGCGTCAGGGCGGCCGTGATCAGCGGGTCGTAGCCGAGGCCGTGCTGCAGGAAGAGCGACAGTGCCAGGCCCAGGGCCAGCGTGGCGCCGAAGTAGCACATGGCCACGAGCGTGCCCAGGACGTACCCCCGGCTGCGCATCAGCTCCGGGAGCAGGACCGCGGTCCGCCCGCTCGCGGCGTAGCGGCGCTCCCACAGGACGAACGCGGTGCCCGCGACGGCCGCGGCGAGCAGCCAGCGCCAGCCGCCCGCGGTGCCGGTCAGCGGGAGGACCAGGGCCAGGATCGCGGCGGCCAGGAGGGCCAGCCCGAGCGGGTCGAGGTCGGTGCGGTGGTCCGGGCGGCGCGCGGCGGGCAGGTGGCGGGCCGCGAGCGGGAGCATGGCGAGCGCGAAGGGCAGGTTCAGCAGCAGGACCAGCCGCCGGCCGAGGTCGGGGCCGGTCAGCTCCAGCACCAGGCCGCCGACCGGCGGGCCCAGCGTGGCGGCGAGCCCGCCGACCGCGGCGTACGCGGCCAGCGCCCGCGCCCGGTCCCGGCCCGTGAACAGGTCCTGGAACAGGCCGATGATCTGCGGGTTGACCGTGCCGGCGCCGACGCCCTGGGCGAGCCGGGCGCCGGCCACCAGCCAGGCCTCGTCGGCGGTGCCGGCGACGACGGCCCCGGCCGCGAACAGCGCGAGGCCGCCGACGAACAGCCGGCGCCGCCCGGCCACGTCGCCGATCCGGCCGGCCGGGACCAGGGCCAGGCCGAAGGAGAGCGAGTAGCCGGCCACGATCCACTGCAGCGCCGCCGGGCCCGCGCCGAGCGACTCGCGCAGCGCGGGCACGACGATCGTGAGGACGGACTGGTCGAGCAGTGTGGTGAAGCCCGCGCCGAGACAGACGAGCAGGACGGCGCGGTGCGGCATGGCCGATACTATATCAACTCGATAGGATTAGCCGCCATTGTTGGGCTGGAACTTGGGCATCACGGTCTTCGTGCGGGCGGCCGCGCTCGTGGTGCTCTGGATGGTGTCGAACATCGTGCGGCCGAGCACCGCGTGCGCCTCGACCGCCGGGTGGGTCGCGCCGTAGTTGTCGAGGTCGCCCAGGCCCTCGGCGAAGAACCCGTAGACCAGCGCCGGGGAGCCGTCCGCGCCGAACATGACGCCGGCCTCGTGCCGGGCCGCGCCGAGCGTGTTGAAGTCGGCGCCGTACTTGGTCGCCACCCGGCTGCGCTCCTCCGAGGACATGCCGCGGCGGATGCCGTCGTGGTAGCCGTTGATCCACCGCAGGATGCTGAGCAGGAACGCGCACGAGCCCGCCGACAGCAGCGTCCCGTTGGCCAGGCGGGTCAGCAGGTTGGTGATCTCGTGCGGGGTGGTGGTGCCGAGAAAGAACCGGTTCGGGTTGGCCACCGGCTCGACCCGGGTGTGCACGAACCCCTTGGCCGCGAGGATGTCGTTGATCTCCAGCGCCGGGACCACCCGGCCGCACATGCGCACGGCCGTGTTGTCGGACACGAGCAGCATCGCGGTGAGGAAGTTCGCCACGGTGATGTCGTCGCCCCAGACGGTGTGCAGGAAGTAGATCCCGCTGCCGCCGAGGATGATGTCGGCCTGCAGGTCCAGCTTCTGCCCGAGGGTGAGCTGGCCCCGGTCGACCTTGTCCATGACGGCGGTCGCGACGGCCAGCTTCTGCACGCTGTACCCGTTGACGACGTGATCGGCGTCGTCCTCGATCACGTTCTCCATCGCGCCCGCGGCGTTGACCCGCGTGACGTGCGAGTACCAGGTGCCGCCGGCCTTCGCCTTCTGCCGCGCGTAGACCCGCCGGATCTTCTCGGCCGGCGGCAGCTTCGCCAGGTCGTCCTCCTTCGCCGGCGCCGCGGCGGCCGTCCCGCCCGCGACCAGCGCCGCGGTCGCCCCGGCGCTCGCCGCCAGCGCCGCCCGGCGGCTCATGCCCATCGCCATGCATCCTCCCCGTTTGTCAGATTTGTCAACTCCCGGGCAGGTTATGCGGTTCGGCCGCGGCATTCAAGCCGTCGAATGCGTTCAGCCCACGCTCTCGGGGCTCTCGGGCTGCAGGTAGATGTGCCGGGCGATCGGCACGAAGTCGCGGATGTGCGCGCGGGCCTCGTGCAGCGCCGCGGCGACGTCGGCCCCGGCCGGCACCCCCACCCTCGCCGTGACCATGAGCTCGTCGTGCGCGAGGTGCACGACGCTGAGCTGGCTGATCGAGCGGATGTCGGCCGCCAGCAGCGCGAGCTCGATTCCGTCGGTGTCCGCGGCCCGGGCCGGCGCGAGGGTGACCAGGCCGGCCAGGCGCGCCGCGAGGACGAGGTCGACGGCGGCGATGGCGGCGGCGACGGTACCGGCGGCAACCGTGTCGAGCAGCCGGGTGTGGCTCAGGTGGCAGGCGGTCGCCCCGGCGAGCACGGCGAGCGTGGCGGCGGGCGCGGCCAGGTGCAGGGCGACGCCGAGGGACGCGCGGATCCTCGGGTTGTGGCGCAGGTACGCCCGCCACGACGCCGCCCCGCGGTCCCGGTTCGCCGCGCGCCCGATCGCGACCGCGGCCGCGAGCTGCGCGGCGAGCGCGGCGGTGAGCGCGAACCGGGCGGTGCTGGACGGCCCGACGCACGGGATCGGCCCCGCGGGCGTGACGGCCGCCCAGACGACCGAGATGGCGGCGAGCGAGGAGAGCGCGACGGCACCGGCGAGCGGGAACAGCAGCCGGTCCCGGCGCGGCGGGGCGTGGTCCTTACCCGGCGCCAGCGTGACGAGCCCGGCGACGGCGAGCGCGACCGCCGCCAGCACGAGCGTCGCGGTGGTCGTGGCGTACGCGAGCCCGAGCAGCGCGGTCGCCGAGGCCCCGCCGCCGATGGCGATGCGCCGTGCCGTAGTGCCCACGACGCCCATGCAACGCGGGAGCGTGCGATTCCGTCAATAGCGTGAGGAACCTGGGCGAGTGATCTTGTACAGTGAAATCCCCCTTGACCAGCAGGAGCCGGCCCGTGACCACTCCGGATGCACCCGCCCGCCGACGCGGCGCCCAGCGCCTGCCCGGCCGGGATCCCAGATGGGCGCGGCTGCTCATCGCGTTCGGGCTCGTGTTCACGCTCCTGGCCGGCGGGGCGCTCGCGGGCAAGGAGGCGCTGTTCAAGTACGCCACCCGCAGCGTCGCCCAGGAGAACCTCCTCGGCGACAGCGGGCGCCAGGCCGAGCAGCGCGGGCACGTCGACGTCAAGGGGGCCAAGAACATCCTGCTCATCGGCGTCGACGCGCGCCCCGGCCAGGACCCGGCCGAGCTGGTGCGGGCGGACTCGATCATCATCCTGCACATCCCGGCCAGCCATGACCAGGCCTACCTGGTGTCGATCCCGCGCGACACCTGGGTGAAGATCCCGCCGTTCGACAACGGCGCGAAGCAGTACGAGGGCGGCCACGACAAGATCAACGGTGCCTACGCCTGGGGCGGCGACGGGCTCACCGGTGCCGGCCAGCGCGCCCACGCCGTCGAGCTGCTCGCGCTGACCATCAAGTCGCTGTGGGGCATCACCTTCGACGGCGCCGCGATCGTCGACTTCACCGGCTTCCAGCAGGTCGTCGAGGTGCTCGGGGGCGTCGACATGTACGTCGACGAGGAGACGACCTCGGTGCACATCGGCCACACCGCCAACGGGGAGTACGCGGTGCCGTTCCGGCAGTTCACGCGCTCCGACGGCGGCCAGGGCCTGTCCGCGGTGCCGGGCGTGACGCCGCAGGTGTACCACGTCGGCTACCAGCACCTCGAGCCCTGGCAGGCCCTCGACTACGTCCGCCAGCGCGAGCTGCTGCCCAACAGCGACTACGACCGGCAGCGCCACCAGCAGCAGTTCCTCAAGGCGCTGTTCAAGAAGATCCTCAGCTCCGACGTGCTCACCGACCCGGGCCGGCTCAACGACGTCCTGCGGGTCGTGGGCAAGGCGATGACCATCGACAGCGGCGGCATCGACCTGGCCGACTGGCTCTACGCGATGCGCGGCATCGGCGCCGACGACCTGCTCACGATCAAGACGAACAACGGCACCTTCAACAACGCGCCGGGCGTGTCCAACGCCGAGACCCTCGACCAGACGACGCTGGACCTGCTCGAGGCGGTCCGCACCGAGCGGGTCCAGGCCTTCGTCGCGGGCCACCTGGACCTGGTCGCGCCCAGCTGACCGCGCCGCGAGGCGTGAGGGGCGCCCCGGCGGGTAGGGGGCCGGGCATGACGATTGGACTGCTTCGCGGGGCGCTCGCCGGCGCGGCCGGGACCACCGCGCTCAACGCCGTCACCTACGCCGACATGGCCGTGCGCGGGCGGGCCGCCAGCGGCGCGCCGCAGGAGCTCGTCGCGCGGTTCGCCGAGGACGCCGGGGTGTCCGTGCCCGGCGACGAGAACGTCCGCGAGAACCGGCTGCAGGGGCTCGGGCCGCTCGTCGGCACCGGGTCCGGCGTCGCCGTCGGGGCGCTCGCCGGGCTGCTGCACCACGCGCTCGCGCGCCGCGGCCACCGGATGCCCGCGGCGCTGGAGGTCGCGCTCATCGGCGGGGCGGCGATGGCCCTCGCCGACGTGCCGCTGACGGTGCTGCGGGTCAGCGACCCGAGGACGTGGACGGTCAAGGACTGGGTGAGCGACATCGTGCCGCACCTCGTGTTCGGGGCCGTCACGCTCGCGGCGCTGCGGCGACCAGGTACCGCTCGGCGTCGGCGGTTTTGAACGTCAGGCCGTGCCCCGGGGCCGACAGGTCCGGGCGCAGCTCGCCGCCCTCGCCCGGGCTGGTCGTGCCGTCCAGGAGCATCGACTCGATGCGGACGTGGTCGTGGAACCACTCCAGGTGGCGCAGGTTCGGGGTGGCCAGGGCGGCGTCGGCGTGCAGGGCCGGCGCGCAGTGGCCGGACAGCTCGAGCCCGTGCGCGGCGGCCAGGCCCGCGACCCGCTGCCACTCGGTGATGCCGCCGCAGCGGGTGACGTCGGCCTGCAGGCAGTCGACGGAGCCGAGGAGGCGGGCGAAGTACGGCAGGTCGTAGCCGTACTCCCCCGCGGCGACGTCCGCCCCGACGGCGGCGCGCACCCGGCGCAGGCCGTCCAGGTCGTCCGACGACACCGGCTCCTCGAACCAGCGCAGCTGCGGGAACTCGTCCGCCAGCCGGATCGCCCGCTTCGCGGTGTAGGCGCCGTTGGCGTCCACGAACGGCTCCCGGCCGGAGTCCACCAGCAACCGGGTCCGCTCACGGTCCCGGGGGCCGCCGATCTTGATCTTCGCGCGCGGGATCGCCGCGTTGTCGTCCAGCCACGAGCGCAGGCGGCGGTCGTCCCAGGTGATGAAGCCGCCGCTGGCGTACACCGGCACCGACGGGCGCGCCGGGCCCAGCAGGGTCGCCAGGCGCACGCCGAGCAGCCGCGCCTTGAGGTCCCACAGGGCCGTGTCCACCGCGGAGACGGCCGTGCCCGCGACCCCCGGCCGGCCCGCGTTGCGCACGGCCCGGACCATCGCCGCGTTGATCCCCGGCACGTCGAACGCCGGGCGGCCCACCACGTGCGCGCTCAGCATCTCGCCGATCAGGTGCCCGGCGGCCGCGGGCGCGTAGGTCCAGCCGAGGCCGGCGACCCCCTCGGCGGTGACGTGCACGACGACCATGGTGGTCGCGTCCCACTCCAGGGTGCCGTCCGCCTCGGGGCCGTCGGTCGGGATGCGGTACGCCGCCCAGCGCAACCCATCGATCTCAGCGGACACGGTCGCCGGGCCGGTGGGCGATGCGCCGCTCGGGATAGGCGCCCAGGACCTCGCCGTGCACCGCGGCGTTGAGGACCTCGGCGAGGTGTACGGCCCGGCGCCCGGTGTCGGCGTCCTCGATCTGGGTGCGGCACGAGAAGCCGTCGGCGAGCACCAGCGTGCCCGGGTCCGCGGCGCGCACGGCCGGCAGCAGCGCCTGCTCGGCGCAGGCGATCGAGACCTCGCGGTGCCCGGCGGTCATGCCGAAGTTCCCGGCCAGCCCGCAGCAGCCCGAGTCCAGGTCCTCGGCCTGCAGCCCGATCGCCTTCATGACCGTGGCGTCCGCGTCGGCGCCGAGGACCGCGTGCTGGTGGCAGTGGCGCTGGACGATCGCGCGCACGCCGCCGGGCACCTGGGGCGCGAAGTCCGGGGCCCGCTCGGCGAGCAGCTGGGCGAGCGTGACGGTCTGCCGCGCGAGGCGGTCGGCGTCCTGGTCGCGGCCGAAGAGCTCGCCGAGGTCGGAGCGGAACACCGCCGTGCACGACGGCTCCAGCCCGACGAGGGGCAGGCCGGCGCGCATGTACGGGGCGAGGGTGCCGACGGTGCGCCGCAGCACCCGTTCGGCCACCCCGAGCTGGCCGGTGGAGATCCACGTCAGGCCGCAGCAGACCGGCTTGGGCGGGACGAGGACCTCGAAGCCGGCCGCCTCCAGCACGCCGACGGCCGCGGCGGCGATGGCGGGGGCGAACGCGGTGGTGAACGAGTCCGGGAAGAGCACGACCCGGCCGCGCTCGCCGGTGCCGCGCGGGGTGCGCCGGCGCAGCCAGCGGTCGATGCGGGCCGGGGCGAAGCGCGGTACCGAACGCTTCGGGTCGATCCCCGCGAGCCGCTTGGCGCCGGGCACCCTGGCCAGGGCGTTGGCCAGGTCCGGGGCCAGGGACGCGGCCCGCCCGATCAGGGGCAGCCAGCCGAGGGAGTAGTGGTCGCGGGGGCGCAGCCGGCCCTTGTAGTGGTGGTGCAGGAACTCGGCCTTGTAGGTGGCCATGTCGACCTGCACCGGGCAGTCGCTGCGGCAGCCCTTGCAGGCCAGGCAGAGGTCGAGCGAGTCGTGCACGGCGGTGCTGCGCCACCCGTCGTCGATGACCCCGCCGTTGACCATCTCGAACAGCACCCGGGCGCGGCCGCGGGTCGAGTGCTCCTCGTCGCGGGTGACCTGGTAGCTCGGGCACATCACGCCGCCGTCGGGGCCGGTGCGCCGGCAGTCGCCGACCCCGGCACAGCGCAGGGCGGCCCGGGCGAAGCTGCCGTCGTCCTCGAAGTAGCCGAACCGGGTCGCGGGCTGGGCCGGGGCGTAGTCGGCGCCGAGGCGCAGGTCGCCGTCGAGCGGCCGGGCGTGCACGACCTTGCCGGGGTTCATCCGGCCGGTCGGGTCGAAGATGGCCTTGAACTCCTCGAAGGCGCGGACGACCTCGTCGCCGTACATGATGGACAGCAGCTCGCCGCGGGCCTGCCCGTCGCCGTGCTCCCCCGACAGCGAGCCGCGGTGCTCGACGCACAGCTTCGCGGCGCGCGTGACGAACGCGCGGTAGTGGGCGATCCCGGGCTCGCTGGTGAGGTCGAACGGGATGCTGCAGTGCACGCAGCCCTGGCCGAAGTGGCCGTACAGGCTGGTGGCCCCGTAGCCGAACTCGTCCAGCAGCTCGATGAGCGCGCGCAGGTAGTCGCCGAGCCGCTCCGGGTCGACCGCCGAGTCCTCCCAGCCGGGCCAGGCGTCGGGGCCGTTCGGGGTGCGCGCGGTGGTGGCCAGCCCCGCCTCCCGTACCTTGGCGAGCCGCTGCCGCATGGCGTCGTCCTCGAGGATGGTGCCCGGCCCGTCGTGCTCGGCGACGACGGCCCGCGCCGTGTCGAGGTCGGTGAAGTCGGCCATCAGCCAGGCGCGCCCGTCCGGCAGCACCTTGAGGATCTCGGTCGGCCGGTGCTCCTCGCGCTCGTACCGCAGCAGCTTCTCGTCCAGCCCCTCCAGCTGGATCGGGGAGTGCCGGGCCACGCGCGGGGCCGCGTCCCCGGCCTCGGCGATGCCGGGGAAGCCGAGCAGCACCGACACCTGGTGCTTCGGCCGCGGCAGCACCCGCATCTCGGCCCGCAGCACGACCACGCAGGTCGACTCGGTGCCGACGAGCGCGCGGGCGACGTGGAAGCCGTGGTCGTCGCGCAGCTCGGGCAGGTTGTAGCCGGAGACGCGGCGCGGGATGTCCGGGAAGCGGGTCGCGATCTGCTCGGCGTAGCGGTCCCGCAGCTCGTGCAACGCCCGGAAGATGGCGCCCTCGTCCGGGTCGTGCCCGGCGCCCACCCACATGCGGGTGCCGTCGTACGTGAGCACCTCGAGCCGCTCGACGTTGGCCGCGGTGGTGCCCGACCACTGCGCGGTCGCCCCGCACGAGTTGTTGCCGATCATGCCGCCGATCGTGCAGTGCGAGTGGGTCGCGGGCTTGGGCCCGATCACGAGATCGTGGCGGGCCAGCACGGCGTTGGCGTCGTCGAGCGCGGTGCCCGGCAGGATCACCGCGGTGCGGGCCCGCACGTCGACGGACTCCACCCCCCGCACGTACTTCGAGAAGTCCAGCACCACCGCGACGTTGCAGCACTGCCCGCCCAGGCTGGTGCCGCCGCCCCGGGACACGATCGGCACGTCGTGCTCGCGGCAGACCCGCACGGCCTCCACCGCGTCGTCGACGTCCCGCGGGCAGACCACGGCGATCGGGACCTGCCGGTAGTTGGAGCCGTCGGTGGAGTATGCGGCCCGGGCCCCCGCGTCGAAGCGCACATCGCCCCGGACCGCCCGGCGCAGCGCCTCCTCGAGGCCGGCCGGGTCTCGCGGCGGGGCGCTGCGCCGGGCAGCGGGAGTCGGAAGTGAGACGACCGCCATCGTTCAGCCCTTCAGCTTCTGGATCTTGTCCTTGAACAGCGTGGTGGCGATCGCGGCCGGATGCGGCTGGCCTCGCAGGAACGCCGCCGCGAACTTCTTCGCCTGCTCGTAGGTGACGCTGGCCGGCAGCGGCGGCTCGTTCGGGTCCACGGCCACGTCGACCAGCGCCGGGCCGGCGTGGGTGAACGCCTCCCGCAGCGCGCTGGGCAGGTCGCCGGGCTTGTCGACGCGGGCGCCGAAGCCGCCGCAGGCGCGGGCGATCGCGGCGAAGTCGGGCGCCGGCTCGCCGAAGCGCACGCCGTGCTCGGGGAAGCCGAGCACCATCTGCTCCCACAGGATCTGGCCCAGGGAGTTGTTGTTGTTCACCACGACCTTGATCGGCAGCCCGTAGCGGACCGCGGTGTTGAACTCGGCCATGAGCATCGCGAAGCCGCCGTCGCCGATGAACGCGATCACCTGCCGGCCGGGGTGGGCGTGCTGGGCGGCGATCGCGTACGGCAGCCCCGGCGCCATCGTGGCGAGGGTGCCCGAGAGGTAGAACTCGCGGCCGCCACGGATCTGCCAGTGCCGTGCCGCCCAGGTCGCGATCGTGCCGGAGTCGCAGGTGAGGATCGCGTCGTCGGCGCCGAGCGCGTCGAGCTGGGAGGCGAGATACTGCGGGGCGATCGGGTCACGGTCGGGCGACTCCAGGGACGCCATCTGCTCCCGCCAGTCGCGGACCTTCTCCTGGTACCGATGCAGATGCTCCTGGTCCTTGCGCTCGAGCAGGGGCAGCAGCGCCTCCAGGGTGGCCCCGACGTCGCCGACGAGGGGCACGTCCGTGGCGACCCGGGTGCCGGCCCGGCTCGGGTCGATCTCGATCTGCACCACCTTGGCGCTGCCGGGCTTGGGCAGGAACTTCGTGTAGGGGAAGTTCGTGCCGAGCATCAGCAGGACGTCGATGTCCTCCATCAGATCCTCGCTCGGCTTGGTGCCGAGCAGGCCGAGGCCGCCGGTCACGTAGGGCGAGTCGTCCGGCACGACCATCTTGCCCGACAGCGTCTTGACGATCGGGGCGCCGAGCGTGTCCGCGACCCGCTCGACCAGCGGCCCGGCCCCGCGCGCGCCGATCCCCGCGAGGATCCCGATCTTCCGCGCCGAGTTGAGCAGGTCGGCCGCCGCGCGCAGATCGGCGTCGCGGGGCCGCACCGCCGGCGCCAGGTAGACGGGCGCCGTCGTCGGCGGCACGACGGGGGCCACGGTCTGGTACGGGTCCTTGCCCGCCGGTGCGACCTGGATGTCGTTCGGGATGGTCAGGTGGGCCACGCCCCGGCGGGCGTAGGCGGTGCGGATCGCGACGTCGACGAGGGTCGGCAGCTGCGCCGGGTTCATGATGATCTGGTTGTACTCGGCCACGTCCTCGTAGAACCGGTCGAGGTTGACCTCCTGCTGGTAGGCCGTGCCGAGCACGCTGGACTCCTGCAGGCCGGTGATCGCGAGCACCGGGACGTGGTCGAGCTTGGCGTCGTAGAGCCCGTTGGCCAGATGCACGCCGCCCGGCCCGGACGTGGCCAGGCACACGCCGATCCGGCCGGTGGTCTTGGCGTGGGCGGTGGCCATGAACGCCGCCGCCTCTTCGTGGTGAACCAGGACGAACCGCACCTTGTCCTGGTTGCGGCGCAGCCCCTCCATGATGCCGTTGATGCCGTCACCGGGCAGCCCGAACACCGTGTCGACGCCCCACTCGGCGAGCCGGGAGATCAGTACCTCAGCCGTAATCGCACCCATGTTGAAGGCCGCTACCCGGCAACGATCAGGTCAAACTGCCCCCTGCCACGTTCCGGTTTGACCGGGTTCCGGACGGGTAGCGGGCAGAACGTGTCCCGGGTGACGGCCCTGTTCTGCTGGTGCGAGGTGACCTGGACGCTGCTGTCGTTCACGGCGACCGCCGAGCAGATCGCGGTCGGCGTGGCCGTGAGCCTGACCGCGGCGCTCGCCTGCGCGCCGCTGGGCCCGGTCGCAGGGCCGTGGCGGCTGCTGCGGCCGCGGCGCCTCGGGCCGCTGCTCGCGCTCGCGGCGTCCGTGGCGGTCCGCGCGGTCGTGGCGAACCTGCGGCTCACGCGGCTGATCTGGTCCCGCCGGCGCCCCGGCAGCGCGATGGTGACGGTCGCGACCAGCGCCCGCTCCGACGCCGAGGTGACCGCCGTCGGGCTGCTCACCTCGATCATCGTCAACTCGCAGCTCGTCGACGTCCATCAGGGCCGGCATCGGCTGCGGTACCACACCGTCGAGGCCGATGCCGGGCGCGACGACATCAACGGGCCGATCGAGGCCCGGGTCCTGGGGGTGACCCGCCGATGACGACCGTGTTCTGGGTGGCGGCCATCGGTCAGCTGGTGATCTGCGGTCTGCTGCTCGGCCGGGTGTTGGCCGGTCCGGCGACCGGCGACCGGATCGTCGCGCTCAACATGATGTCGACCCAGCTGACCCTGGCCGTGTTCGCGTTCGCCGTCGTCGCCGGGCGGGCGATCTACACCGACACCGCGCTGTGGCTGTGCTCGTTCAGCTACCTCGGGGCGCTGGTCTGGGCGCGGTACCTGGAGCGGGGGCTGCTGTGAGCACCGTGATCGCGGGCGTGCTGGTGGGCATCGGGCTGCTGACCGCGTTCTCCGGCGCGGTCGGGGTGCTGCGGATGCCGGACACGCAGCTGCGCATCCAGGCCTCGTCGAAGACCGTCAGCCTCGGCGTGCTGCCGACGCTGCTCGCGGTCGTCGTGGCGACCGGGGTCGACAGCGTGTACGCCTCCCGCGCCCTGATCGTCGCGCTGCTCGTGCTCGTCATGAACCCGCTCGCCGCCCATGCCCTCGCCCGTGCCTGCGCGCAGCGGGACTGACCGTGTTCTGGGTCGCCGACTACCTCGCGTGCGCGCTGCTGCTGGTCTCCGGGGTCGCGGTCGTGCGGATGCGCAACCCGGTCGGGTCGGTGATGGCGCTGTCCGCGCTCGGGCTGGTGCTGTCGCTGCTGTTCGTGCTGCTCGGCGCGCCCGACGACGCCCACGCCGAGATCGTGGTGGGGGCGATCGCGCTGCCGACGCTGTACCTCATCGCGCTGGGCAAGATCCGCACCGCGGTCGAGGACGAGCAGGCCGCGCCGCCCCACCGGCCCCGCCTCGGGCTCGCGGTCGCCGGCGCGGTGACGCTCGTGCTCGCCGCCGCGGTGTGGGTGCTGCCCCGGGAGCACGCCGCCCTGTCGGCGCTCGCCCGGCAGGCCTACGACGGGGCCCTGCGCGACTGGCACAGCACCGAGCCGGTGGCCGCGATCGTCTACGGCTACCGCGGCTTCGACACCCTCGGCGAGACGTTCATCCTGCTCGCCGCGGTCGTCGGGATCGGGCTGCTGGCCCGGCGCCGGGAACCGCGCCGCGGCTTCGTCGGCGAGGCGGCGGCCGGGGAGCGGGAGCAGCGGGGCGTGCGCACCGGCGAGCACGGCACCACCGGGGCGGAGCGGCGGGCGCGCGGCGCCGAGGCGGCCGAGACCGGGACGGCTCCCGGGTCGCCCGCGATGACCGTCGTCGTGCGGGGCGGGGTGCGGGTCGTCGCGCCAGTCCTCGCGGTGGCCGGGCTGTACCTGGTCGCGTGGGGGTACTCCCCCGGCGGCGGGTTCCCGGCGGGGGCCGTCGCGCTCGGGGTGGTGCTGCTGGCGTATGTGGCGTACGGGTACGACCGCGTGGAACCGCTGATCCGGGCGGACCGCCTCGAACCCGCGGAGCTCGCCGGGGCGCTCGCGATCGTCGCCATCGGCGCGCTCGGCCTGCCGCTGGCGGGTTCGGTGTCGGCGAACTTCCTGCCGCTCGGCCCGCCCGGCACCATCCGCAGCGGCGGCATCCTGCAGGCGTTCTCCTTCGGCGAGCTGCTCGAGGTCGGCACCGGGCTCACCCTGGCCGTGTTCGCGCTGCTCACCATGGGCCACGACTGGGCCACCGAGTCGTGATCCTCGCCAACTACCTCACCGCCGCGGCCCTGTTCGGGATCGGGCTGCACGCGGCCGTGACCCGGCGCAACCTCGTGAAGATCGTCATGGGGCTCTCGCTCATGGAGGCGTCCGGGTATCTCCTGCTGCTGTCCATGGCCTACCGCGCGGGCTCCACCGCGCCCGTGCTCATCGACCCGGCCCCGGGGCAGGCCGGCAACGTCGCCGACCCGATGCTGCAGAACATCTGCCTGACCGCGATCGTCATCGGCGTCGCCATCACCGGCGTGTTCCTCGCCGTCGTCGTGCGGCTGGCCCAGCACCACCGGACCGTGGACGCCGCCCGCATCCGCGACCTGCGCGGCTGACGTGCTCACCGCCGAGGCGCTGCCGCTGGCGGTGCTGGCCCCGATCGCGGGCGCGGTCCTCGCCCCGCTGCTGGCCCGGTTCTCCGCCCGTCTCTCGCTCGCGACCGCCCTGCTGGCCGTCGTGGCCTCGGTCGGCGTCCTGGCCGTGTGTGCCCTCACCGCCCGGGGCGAGACCGTGTACCTGGGCGGCTGGCGTCCCATCGGCATCGCGTACGTCGCCGACCCCTTCGGCCTCATCATGGCCCTGACCGCGGCCGTCGTCGGCGCGCTGGCGACGCTGGCGACGCTCTCGGGCCTGGCCGAGCTGGGCCCGCGCGAGCTGGGCGGCTACGCGTGCCTGTCGCTGCTGCTCATCGCGGCCGTCGTGGCCGGGTCGCTGACCGTGGACCTGCTGCACCTGTTCGTCTGGTTCGAGGTGGCAGGGCTGGCGAGCTACGCGCTGACCGGGTTCTTCCTCGAGCGCCCGCACGCGGTCGAGGCCACCTTCAAAATCGTCGTGCTCACGTCCGTGGCCGGGTTCCTGATCTTCATCGGGACGGCGCTGCTGTACCAGTCCCACGGCGCCGTCCTCATGAGCGCCCTGTTCCCGGGGCCGCCCGGCGTGCTGGACCGCATCGCCGCCGCCCTGCTCCTGGCCGGCCTGGCCACGAAGGCGGGCCTGATCCCGTTCAGCGGCTGGCTGCCCGACGCCCACACCGCCGCGCCGGGCCCGATCAGCGCGCTCTTCTCGGGCATCCTGGTGAACTTCGGCATCGTCGGCATCGCCCGCCTGCTCGACGCCGGCATGCCCGGCCACGGCGCGCTCATGGTGCTCGGCTGCGCCTCGGCCCTCGTCGGCGCCGCCGCGGCCGCGGTGCAGGACGATCTCAAGCGCCTCCTGGCGTACGACACGATCTCCCAGGTCGGCATCGTGACCACCGGCCTGGGCGCCGCGAGCGCCGCGGGCACCCGGGCGGCCGTCTACCACCTGGTCGGCCACGCGCTGTTCAAGGCCCTGCTGTTCCTGGTCGCGGGCGCCGTCGTGCACAACACCGGCGCCACGCGGCTGTCGGAGCTGGGCGGCCTGTTCCGCCGCAGCCCCGCCCTGGTGCTGCTGTTCCTCGTGGGAGCGGCCGCGATCGCCGGGGTGCCGCCGCTGAACGGGTACGTCTCCCTGAGCCTGCTGCACGCCGCCCTGCACCCGACGCCGGCCGCGCTGGCCGCGGTGCTCGCGGCCCAGGTGGTGACGGTGGCGGCCCTGACCCGGGTGGTGCGGGCCATGTTCGCGCGCACCGAGGATCCCCGCTTCGCCCGCGACGAGCGCCTGCGCCCGGGCCTGACCGCGGCGCTGACGACCCTCGCGGCCGCCTGTTTCGCCACCGGGGTCGCCTTCCACTGGATGAGCGGCGTGCCCTGGACCGACCCGTTCGAACTGCTGAGCACCGCAGCGAGCGTGGCGCTGGGCGTGGTGCTGTCGGCGTGGGTGGGCCCGCGCGCGGACGGCCTGCGGGGCCGCCTGGCCGTCGTGGCCACGGGCTCGGTGAACGACTACACCCTCTACCAGGCCCTGGGGTTGCTCGCCGTCTGCGCCGCGCTGCTCGCCTGACGCCCGCTACGCCGTGTGCCGCAGCGGATCGCGGTTCGGAGCGCTCACGCGATCACGGTACGGATGCCGAGGCCGACGAGCACCGCGGCGGCGATCCGCCGGACGATCGTGCTCGCGGTGGCGGAGCGCAGCGACCGGCGGGCCCGGCCGATCAGCACCGTCCAGCCGAGCAGCCACACGGTGATCAGGGCGGCCTGCGCGGTCGCGAGGACGAGGATCTGCGGGAGGATGGCCGCGGCGGGGTCGAGAAACTGCGGCACCAGGGTCAGGAAGATCGCCGCGGCCTTCGGGTTGAGCACATTGCCGAGCAGCGCCTGCAGATAGGCCGGGCGCCGCCCCGGTTCATCGGCGGCGGTGGCGGCCGGCTTGGCCCGCCACGTCCAGATGCCGAGCCCGATCAGGTAGGCCGCGCCCGCGAGCCGTACCGCCGCGAACACCTCGCTGGAGCGCATGACCAGCGCGGACAGCCCGACGGCGGCGAGGGTGGCGTGGACGTACAGGCCGGTGACGGTGCCGAGGATGACGGGTGTCGCGTGCCGCGCGCCGGCGCGGGCGACCCGCTGGGTGAGCAGCGTCAGGCTCGCGCCGGGCATGGCGATCAGCGGCAGGATCGCCACCAGGAAGGCGGCGACGTGCGCGCGCATCAGAGCACGACGCGGTAATGGGTGACGATGTTCCAGGCGTCGTCGAGGACGTGGAACGCCAGTCCGGGCGGCGCGCCGAGATCCGCCAGGTGCTCGCTCTCCCACGGCAGCCGCAGGGTCCAGGTCACGCCCGGCGCGACCAGCACCGGCCGGCCGGCAAAGGTGGCCGCCGCCGCCGTGTGCGCATGGCCGGCGAGCACGGCGATGACGTTCGGGTGGCTGCCGAGCAGGGCCGCCAGCGCGGATTCCTGTTGCAGCAGCATCGAGTCGGGCAGCGGGTGGTGCAGCGGCACCGGCGGATGGTGCAGCGCGATCACCGCCGGGTTGCCGCCCGGCTCGTCGAGAGCCCCGGCGAGCCACGCGAGGGTCTCGTCGTCCAGGAGCCCCTCGTCGCGACCGGGAATGGTCGAGTCGCACATCAGGATCTCCAGGCCGCCGATACGGTGACGCCGGTTGATCGGGCCGTCGGCGGCGGGCTCACCGGCCAGCGCCTTGCGGTACGCGGCGCGGATGTCGTGGTTGCCGGGGCAGGTCAGCACCGGAAACGGCGCGGCCAGGAGCCGGGCGGCGGCCTCGTACTCGGCCTCGTCGCCGTTGTCGGCGATGTCGCCGGTCACGAGCAGCGCGTCGACGGGTCGCGGCAGCCCGCGCAGGTAGTCCATGACGTTCCCGGCGCGAGCAAGGCTCCGCTCGGATCCGTCGAGGTGCAGGTCACTGATGTGCGCAAGCAGCAGCACGATCTACCCCCGTTGCCTAATGGGATCGAGGCGATCTAACGATAGGTACAGTACCATCGTCGGCGTGGAATATTGGAATCTCTCGCTCTCTTTGGTCAGCACGATCCGCCACGACGGCAACGGCGGCGCGGCGGACGACCTCGACACCGTCGAGGGCCTGGCCGACTGGCTGGCCGCGGCACCGGATCTCGGCGTCGTGCCCGCGACCGAGGACCTCCGCCTACGGGTGACGGAGCTGCGCGCGGCGGTCCGATCGCTGTTCGCGCGGGCGGTCCGCCCGCTGGAGCCGAGCCGGGCCGACGCCCACCATCTGATCGACGTCGAAACGGCGCTGGCCCGGCTGAACGCCGCCGCCTCCGGCCTCGGACCACCGACGCTGCAGTGGCCGCCCGACGGCGCGCCGCGCCTGACCTTTCAGCTCACCGCGACCACGGCGGAGGGCCGCCTGCTCGCGACACTGGCCGAGGCCGCCACGAGGTTCCTCGCCGGGCCTGACGTCACCCGGCTGCGCGCGTGCCCGGCCCCGCGGTGCGTGCGCTACTTTCTGCAGGACGATCCACGCCAGGCCTGGTGCAAGCCGTCGTGCGGCAACCGCGCCCGCGTCGCCCGCCACTACCAGCGCCACCGCAATACGTGAGAGCCCCGGTATCGTGTCGGCGTGGGTGACGATCCGCTCGTCAATGGCACGAACCTGTCCCTCAGGCTGCGGCGCGACTTCACCGTTGCCGACGCCGACCGGCTCCTCGCGACCGCCCGCCGCGCCTACCGCGACCTCAATCCGGGCGCGAGCACCGAGGAAGCCCGCGAGATGGTGTCGTGCGCCGCGGACGCGCTGTTCGTCCTGCTCGAACACGCCGGACTGGTGGGCGACGCGGTCGACGGCCGGCTCGCGGGCGACACCGCCGACGGGCTGACGGTCGGGGGATGGCGGGCCCAGGTCGTGCTCGACGAACCACGTCCGCTGTCCACCGAACCCCGGCGCGACTGCTTGCGCCACGATGACGTCTTCGCAGTTCCGCCCGGCGACGTCGACTGACGACATCGCCCAAGGCGCCGGATCAGGCGTATCGGTATTCGCTGAGGGGCGCCCGGACCCTGCGATCCAGCACGACAACCGCCCCGGGGCCGCCGGGCTCAGGACAGTGCGGGCCGTGCACGTCGAGGCCGGCGAGGTCGGTTGTGATCGCGGCCGAACCGAAGTAGGCGGGGTCGAGGACGTAGGCCACGCGGGTGCCGGCTCCGACGGGAGCGTCGAACGGCACCGGCGGCTCGACCGGCCGTGCACCGGCGAGCCGCTGCCGGAAGCCGCGGCCGTCTCGCCAGACCTCGACGGTGGACTGCGAACTCACGGCGGCGGCCGCGGAGCTCGACCAACGCACGGGTGTGAGCAATGAGTCGTAGTAGCCGAGCCTCGGCACATCCTGGCCGGCCAGCGTCTCCGCCTGGTCATCCGTCACCGAGAATGCGAGGTCGGCGGTGATCTCCGCAACGACGTCGGGCGCGTGGTTCGCGGCGACGCTGGTTCCCGGATGGAAGGCGTGCGCCACGACCGTGCGAAGCACCCAGGTCGGCAGGCGAGGATCTGTCCTGCTCGCCCCGAAGTGCATACCGGGTCGCCCGCGGACGGCCTCGTCGAACTCCAGAACCGTGATGTCCGCGCGGCTGTACCTGTGCTCCGTCATGCGTCGGACGCTATCCCTGTCAGGCGTCGCAGCCCCGGGACCACGTCGTGGCGGCGTGGCGCGAGGCCGGCTCGAAGGTCGTCCGGAACGGCTCGCCCGCCTCGGCCGAGGATCAGTGCCACCGCCGCCGTCACGCCGACGACGACCTTCGCCGCGACCGTTCGCCGCGTCATCAGGGCGGCGGCGACGCCGGCCAGGACCGACATAGCGCCACGGGATGGCCAGGGCCAGCGACTCCACCACCGCCGCGGCGAGCGCGACCTACCCGAGAACCACTGCGACGGGCCCGCGCCCCGGCCGCACCGAACTGTCCAACACCTCAGCCTTCGGGTCGATCCGCCGCACGGTTTCCTGTGGACAGATCAGGGCCTGCCCTTCAGGGACTTCGTCACGCGGTTGTCCGGGCGGGTCACGACGTAGCAGTGGACCGTGCGATCGCCGAGGTCCCACCGGTCCGGATTGCCGCCCGTCGGGACGACGCGCAGGTCGGAGCGGCTCTCGAACTTCGCCTTCGACTCGCCCAGGAACTCCCCGGCCTTCGTGTCGCAGGCCTGCGTCACCTCGTCGACCAGCTTGGTGATGCCCGGGTACGGAATGTCGCGGCCGACGTACAGCCCGACGTACTCGCCGTTGTGGGGCTGGGTGCAGTCGATCGGCACCAGGCGGTCGATGCTCTTGTACCACCCTTGCCCGTCCGGGATCGCGAGCACGTCCACGCACGCCAGCGCCAGCGGGCGAGTGCCGCGCAGGCCGTCCTTCAGGCTGCCGGTGCGCTGCCGGGACGTGAACTCGTCGGCGGAGAACTCGAACAGCGCGCAGCGGTACTCACGCGCGCCCGCGTTCCACTCCTCCGTCGACGGGACGATGACCGCGAGGCCCAGCCGGCCCTCGTGCCAGTCGCCGCCGACGTACTCCCGGGCGGCCGCGTCGCAGTCGCCGTAGACCTCGCGCGTCTTGTTCTCCGGCGGTGTCGTGAGGCGGCCGACGCGGACGATCTCGGCCTGGTGCTCCTTGGCGCAGTCTATCGGGTTGAGCGTGACCGGGCGGTAGTCGTACATGTCCAGCGACTGGCCCGTGTGACACATGCCCACAGCCGGCAGGGCAGGCTTCGACGGCGATGCCGAAGGAGCGGCCTCGGAAGGACTGCCCGCGGGTTTCGCCCCGTCGCATCCGGCCAAGCTGAGCAGTACCAATGCCGCAATGAAGGCCCGACGCACCCGCACATGATCGCACGAGCGGCGACCGGCCTCGGTGCCGGTCAGTTGCTGACGTGGGCGGTGTTGTCGAGCCACTGCCGGGCGAGGTCGGCGTCGCCCTCGACGGTGACGCCGGTGGCTTCGCGGTCGGCGAGCGGGAGCCGGCGGGTCAGGATCAGCAGCAGCGACTGGGCCGGGCCCGTCACCGTCACATCGGCCGGCCGGGTCCCGCAGTGCCACGCCGCACCGTCGGGCCGCCGATCGACGAACCACGCCCCCGCGTCGCCGTCGACGTCGGTGGCCAGCCACTGCAGGGTCTGCCCGCTGCCCCGGATGGCGTGCGCGGACTCGGACCGCTGCATCGCCCATGTCGGGGAGGTGAGCATCGCGAGGTGGTTGCTGATGAGCGCGGCCGCGATGCCGGCGTCGATGTCGGCGGGCCGGTCCGCCGCACGGTCGGCGTCAAAGCCGTGGACGACCGACTCGTTGAGGACGCTGGTCATCCAGAACCGCGCCCCGGTCCGCTCGTCCCCCGCGGCGTTGAACACCGGCGCGTCGAGCGCGTCGTCGGAGCACGCGCTCGCGACCCGCTGCGCGGACTCCGACAGCCACGCCGGCCACTCGCCGGGGTCGGCCGGCAGTACGGCAACCTCCGTGGGCAGCTGCGTGGGGTCGGTGATGCGCCGCTCGATGATCTCCGCGACCCAGTGCTGGGTCTGGCCCACGTGCCCGACCAGGTCGGCGATCGTCCACCCGGGGGTCGTCGGCACGGCGGCGTCAGGCCCGGCCGCGGCGGCCGACTCCGCGAGGCGCCGCGTGTGTTCGACGATCGCTCGCCGGGCGTGCTCCGCGTTCAGCTCGATCATGGGATCGTCCTTCCTGTCCGTGTAGCGCGTTGCGGGCGTGGCCCGGCACCCGTCCATCCCAGCACGTCGGCCGCGATCAGGCAGCGGGACCCGTCAGGCCTGAAGCCCCCAGGCGCGCTCCAGGGCGAGCGCGAGGCGCCAGCGCCACGGCTCAGCGGTACCGCCGGCCCAGGGGTATTCGTCCGTGAAGTTCGGCCAGTCGACGGTCAGTGCCAGCACGCTCTCGGCGCAGAACGTGTCGGCCTCGGCGCCCAGCTCGGGGCGCAGCAGGTCGCGGACGAGGGGCAGATCGGGTGCGGCGAGCTCGGCCAGCAGCACCGCGTCGTAGAGGTCCTTGCCCTGGGGGTAGGCGTCGGTGGCCAGCCACAGCAGCTTCCACGCCAGGGCGAGCCCGAGCGGCGCGGCCAGCACCGGGCGGTCGATGCCGGGCAGCGTGATCGGCTCGGGCGGCAGCGGCAGCGGCTCGCCGAAGACCACGTCGATCTGGATGCTGCCGCTGGGGCCGCCGTCGCCGATGGCGAACGGTACGGCGAGGCGGCGGCCGTCCGCGCGCTCGTAGGTCCAGATCTCGGAGTGCGCGATGCGGTCGGGGCGCAGGCCGGCGCCGGGTTCGGCGGCGAGCGCGGCGGTGATGCCGTCGAGCAGTTCCCGCGCCGCATCGCTGCCGCTGGTGATGGTGTGCGGCGTGACGACGAAGTCGAGGTCGCCGGGGTCGCGCGCGGCGTCGCCGACCCACGCGGCCATCGTGACGCTGCCGCGCAGCACGAGGTGGCCGGCCCAGCGGCTGCGGGCGATCGCGCCGAGGGCGTGTTCGAGGGCGGCGCGGCGGGCCCGCCGCCACCGCCGGCCGGTGTCCTCGTCGGCGAAGGCGGGCTCGCCGGCCCGGTAGGCGTTCGGGTACTGCTGCACGGCCGGGTCGAACGCCGCGGTCTGCCGCACCGACTCGTCCTGCGGCACCGGCAGGTACGTGGGCGGGTAGTGCGGGGAGCCGGCCGGCGCGGAGCGCATCGTGGCCTCGCGGGCGTCCTTGCGCCACGACTCGGGCCGGCGCGTGATCCAGCCGCGGTCGTGGCCGAGGTTGGAGTCTTCGACGACGTACTCCTGCTCGACCTCGACCACGTCGAGGCCCGCGTCGCGCAGCGCGGCGGTGAGCCGCTCGAGCCGCTGCGTCGCGGTGTCCAGACCGGCGTGGTAGCAGCGCTGGGTCAGGAACCGCTCCTGCCCTCCGCCGTCGTGGCGGCGGCGTGCGTTGCGCGACAGGCGGGCGTCGTGGGCCGCGCCGACCTCGGCGGCCGTCTGCATGGCCGCGACCGGGGCGGCCGGCAGGGCGAGCTTCACGTGGTGCTCGAAGTAGCGCCCCGAGGGCTCCGCGGCGGCCTCGTCGTCGGTCCGCGGCAGCCCCTCGCACCACGGCGCCGCCTCGATCTTCAGCCGGGCCGCGACGAGCCCGCGCTCGCGCAGCCGCTCCTGCCACTCGGCGGCCACCTTCCGGGCCTGGGCGAGGGTGCCCTGCGCGGGCAGGCTGAGCATCGGCTGGGACGGGTTCTGGCCGCGGTCCAGGACAATGTGGACGAACTTGACGTCGTACCGCTCGGCGAACCGGGCGAGATCCGCGCCGTGCCGCGCCTCGACGGTCACATGGATCTCGAACGCCCCGGTGATCTCGGCCACCGGGGCAGCGTAGCCCGGCGGCGTTCGAGGGCGAGCAGCGCACCGCCCGCGGCTCCGGCCGTCGCCGCGCCGCCGTGGATGTCGCCCAGCACCAGCAGGGCCAGCGCGGCGAGCAGCGTCACGGCGGCGGCCACGCGCGGCCGGCGGCCCGATCCGAGCGTCAGGGACGCGACGGCGAGGGACGCGGCCAGGCCGAAGTCGACCAGCGAGGTGCCGCCGCCGACCGGCTGGACCACCAGGCCCCACAGGCCGCCGAGCACCTGCACCACGAGGGCCAGCAGCAGCCACCGCGCCGTGCCCCAGAGCCGCTCGGCCATCGTGCCGAGCACGGCCAGGGCGAGCAGGTTGAAGATCGTGCCCGGCCAGCCGCCGTCCTGGACGAAGCACGACGTCACGAGCCGCCACACCTCGCCGTGCGCGATCGCGGACCGGTCGCGGCGCAGCGCCTCGAACAGGGCCGGCGCCACCGTCAGCTGCAGCCCGGAGACGACGGCGACCAGCCCGAACAGCACGGCGGTCGCGGGCGGGAGACGCCGCCCGGCGGCCAGGCCGGCGCCCGCCACGCCGGCGGTCACGAGCAGCACGAGATAGAGGACCGTCTGCGGCATCCGCTAGAGATACCATGCGGCGGTCACACGACGGTGATCACGGCATCGGCGACGGCCGGGTTGCGCAGGAGCCGGGAGCGCAGGTCGGTGACGTGGTCGACGAGCTCGGCGCCGGGGCGGGCGCGCACGTCCGGGCACGGCTCGACGTTGACGGTGACGAGCAGCTGGGACGGGCCCACGTACACGGCCCGAAGCTCGCGCACCTCGTGAATCCACGGCTGCGGCCCGATCTCGTCGCGCAGGGTCTCCATCACGTCGTCGGGCGCGGCGGCGTCGATGAGCAGCGCCTTCGAGCGGCGGGCGAGCAGCCACGCCACCACCGCGAGCAGCACGCCGATGGCCATGCTCGCGGCCGGGTCCCACCAGGCCCAGCCGGTCACCATGTGCAGCACGAGCGCGATCAGGGCGAGGGCGATGCCGATGAGCGCGGCGGAGTCCTCGAGGTAGACGGTCGTGGCGCTCGGGTCGGACGCGCGCCTCAGGTGATCGCGGACCGAGCGGCGGCGGGCCTTCGCGTCCGAGCGCAGCTGGCGGCGTGCGGTCAGCCAGCTGTACCCCTCGAACCCCGCCGACACCACGAGCACCCCGATGCCGATCCACGGACTCTCCAGCGGCTCCGGCACGAGCCAGCTGCGCACGCCCTCGGCGATCGACAGGATCCCGCCCACGAGGAAGATCCCGAGGGCGGCCAGGAACGCCCAGAAGTACCGCTCCTGCCCGTAGCCGAACGGGTGCCGGCGGTCGGGCTCGCGCCTGGAGCGGCGCAGACCGAGCCACAGCAGCACCTCGTTGCCGGTGTCGGCGGCCGAGTGCATGGTCTCGGCCCACAGGGCGGCCGACCCGGTGAGGAGCGCCGCCACCGCCTTCGCCACCGCGATCGCCAGGTTCGCGCCCGCGGCCACGACGACGGTCCGGGTGCTGCTGCTCTCGCTCTCTGCCATGCACCCATCGATACCCGCCCGAACTGTTTTGACGCGGTTCGAACCCGGGTAAAACCGCATCCGTGCGACCCCGAATCATCGCCACCGCGCTGACCGGGCTGCTCGTGGTCATGTGCGGGCTGCTCGGCTACTGCTCGGTGCGCCCGCCGGACCATCACGACTTCAAGGTCGCGGCCGGGACGACCGCGCAGGCGGCCCACGACGCGCTGCTCACCGCGGACCTGACCGGCGGGGCCGTGCGCGACGGGCGTGCGACGACGCTGTACGCGACGGTACTGCTGGACGACAGCGCGAAGAGCCTGGCCTCCGCGGTGCGTGACTTCGCCGAGCTGCCCCCGCCCGACGACGCTTCCACGGCGCTGCGCGACCGGCTCCTGCCGCTGCTCGCCGAGGCGGTCGCGCGGCTGCAGGACGCCGCGGCCGACCCGGCGCGCACCGAGGGCCTGCGGCCCCTGGCGGAACGGCTGACCCGGTCGTGAAGAAGACGTTCGCCATCACGCTCGGCATCCTCACCGCGATCGGCGGCTTCGTCGACATCGGCGACATCGTGGCCAACAGCCAGGCCGGGGCCCGGTTCGGGATGTCCCTCGCGTGGGTCGTGCTCGTCGGCGTCGTCGGGATCTGCGTGTACGCCGAGATGGCCGGCCGAGTCGCCGCGGTCTCCGGCCGCCCGGTGTTCGACCTGGTCCGCGAGCGCCTCGGCCCGCGCGCCGGGCTGGTCAACCTCGCCGGCTCCTACCTCGTCACGGTGCTGACCCTCGGCGCGGAGCTCGGCGGCGTCGCGCTCGCGCTGCAGCTGGCCACGAGCGTCAACTACCTGCTGTTCGTGCCCGTCGTCGGATTCGTCGCCTGGGTCGTGCTGTGGCGCACGAAGTTCGAGACGATCGAGCGGGTCTTCGGCCTGCTCGGGCTCGCGCTGGTCGTCTTCGTCGTCGCGCTGCTCAAGCTCGACGCGCCCTGGCACGAGCTGTGGCGGCAGGCGTCGCACCCCGGCCCGAGCGGCGAGGAGAACTGGGGCACGTACTCCTTCCAGGCCATCGCGCTCTTCGGCGCGGCGATGACACCGTACGAGGTGTTCTTCTTCTCCTCCGGCGGCGTCGAGGAGCGCTGGACGGTCAAGGACCTCACGGTCAACAAGGCGAACGTGTTCATCGGCTTCCCGCTCGGGGGCCTGCTCTCCCTGACGCTCATGGCCACCGCCGCGGTCGTGTACCACCCCCTGGACATGCGGCTGGACACGATCGGCCAGTCCGCGCTGCCCGTGGTGCTGGCCCTGGGCAAGCTCGGGCTCGCCGTGGCCATCCTCGGCTTCTTCGCGGCCACGTTCGGGGCGGCGATGGAGACGGGGCTCTCGGCCGGGTACACCATCGCGCAGTACTTCGGCTGGTCCTGGGGCAAGCGGCTGAAGCCGACCCAGGCGGCCCGCTTCCACACCGTCGTGCTCGTGAGCGTCCTCATCGGCCTGGCCGCGCTCGCGACCACCGTCGATCCGGTGCAGCTGACGGAGTACACCCTCATCTTCAGCGCGATCGTGCTGCCCCTGACGTACCTGCCGATCCTGGTCGTCGCCAACGACCGCGACTACCTGGGCGAGCACGTCAACGGCCGGCTCGCCAACACGCTCGGGCTGCTCTATCTCGTCGTCATCCTGGTCGCCGCCGTGGCCGCGATCCCGCTCATGGTCATGACCGGAATGGGAGGCTGACCATGCCGCTGCTCATCGGTTTCGACCTGCTCGACCGGCAGATCGTCGACCTGGCCGGGGAGCCGGTCGGCAAGGTCGACGACCTGGAGCTCACGCTCGGCCCGGACGGCGTGCCCCGCATCGCCGCGCTGCTGGTCGGGCCGCAGGCGCTCGGGCGGCGGCTCGGCGGGCGCCTCGGCGGCTGGGTCTCCAGCGTCGCGGGGCGGCTGTACCCGGCCGAAAATCCGGACCCGATGCGCATCCCGTGGTCCGTCGTCGCGCGCACCGACAGCGCCGTGCACCTCTCGCTGCGCCGCGAGCTGCTCACCGAGCCGGCGCTGGAGGAGTGGCTGCGCGAGCACCTGATCGGCCGGATTCCGGGGGCCCACGATGCCGGCAACTGACCCCGCCCCGGCCGGCCTTCGCGCCAGTGACCTGCTCGGGCGCCGCATCGACGGTACCGCCGGCCGCGTCGCCGATCTCGTCGTGCGCAACGGCGCGATCGTCGCGGTCATCGTCACCCGGCGGCCGTGGGGCCGCCTGCTCGGCTACGAGCGTGAGCAAGTCGCCGGCCCGTGGCTGCTGGAGGTGCTGGCGCGGCGGATCCTGCGCCGCGACAGCGTGGAGATTCCCTGGTCCCGGGCAGCGCCGAGCCTGCTGCGCGGGATAGCCGCGCAGCCGGGGCGCCGCGATTACTGATGCGCCGACACGCGAGAGGGACACGCATTACTCCAGCGCGCCGCGTCCCGCCCGCGGGGCGGGCAACGCGCCCTTTCCCGTCGTACTCTGCAGTTGCATGTGCATCTTGCCGAGACGAACAGGGGTTGCGAGCGTGACCGTGCTGGACAAGACGCCGCGGCTGTTCGGCATCGTCGCCGATCCCGAGGACGACGGCCACTTATCGGTCGTCGCGTGGGGGCACGAGCTGGCCGGGCACGCGGTGACGAGCTGGTTCCTGGCCGACGGGCGCATCGAGGTGGCGGTCTTCGGCTCCGCGCAGGACGCCCTCACCACCGCCGAGGCCCTCTACCCCGCCACCCTGATGTGGCTGCCGATTGGCGATACGCCCCCGAATCTGGAAGGTTGATCCGGGAAAGGGGGCACGGAGGTTGTCGGATGCTGTAACGCGGCGGTGGCAGGAAGCCGACGAGGCCGTCGAGTCCCTCGTGGCCGCCCTGAGCGCCCTGGTCGCCCGGGCCGAGCACCGCAGCAGCCGCAAGCGCCCGCGGGGCCGGGACCTGCCGAAGCGGCGCACCAAGAGCGCCCGCCGTTACCTGGCCGAGGTCATCCGCTCGCACCGCCTCGCGCCGGGCCTGCGGGTCGACCGGAACATGATCGCCGCGCTGTTCACCGGGCACCGCGAGCTGGTCGGCAACCCGGTGCTGGTCGTCGCCGTCGCCCAGGCCTGCGGCATCATCGCGGGCCGGAAGCTGACCGGCAAGGAGGCGGCCCGGATGCGCGCCGCCAGCGAGCGCGTGGCGCGCCTGATCAGACGCGCCCAGGAGGCGGGGCCGGTCCCCGCCCAGGCGCCGATGCCCATCCCGATCCCGGCACCGGCACCGGCACCCCAGCCGGCCGTGGAGACGTCTCCGGTGCCGGTCCGAGCCCCTGAGCCCGAGCCGGCACCCGAAGCCGACGCCTCCCGCACCTACTGGCCGATCGCGGCGGTCGCCCTGCTGCTCGCGCTCGTCGCGCTCTGGGCCTTGCTGGCACGCTGAGCCAGCAGCACCCGCGCGACCATGGCCGGGGTCAGCAGCGACTGCGGCGGGCGCATGAGGTTCGAGACCTCGAGGAAGCGCCGGGCCACGGCCGCGTCGACGCCGGTCGCGCGCTGGACCCGGGCGACGTACGCGTTCAGCACCTCCATCCGCCGCGTCCGCGCCCCCTCCACGTCCGGGTAGGCGAGGTCCCCGCCGGCCGACATGTCCCAGGGGACGTCCACGATCCGCCCCGCCCGCGCGTAGAAGCGCCGCGGCAGCCCGTCGATGCCGTCGCGGGCCGCGAGCCCGAGCGCGCGGGCCTGGGCGACGGCGACCGTCATCCCCTGGCCGTACGCCGGGTTGAACGCACACACCGCGTCCCCGATCGACACGAACCGCTCGGGCAGCCGGGTCATCCGCTCGTAGTACCGCCGCACGCTGCCGGGCAGCCGCAGCCGCACCGGGTCGCCCAGCGGCTCCGACGCGGCCAGGAGCCGGTGCAGCCCCGGGTCGGGCAGCTTGGCGGCGAACTCGAGGAACTCGTCGGGGTCGGTGGGCGGGGCCTGCCCGGCACCGACGCCGAGCAGCGTGACCATCCACCGGTCGCCGTCGACGCCGAGGGCGATGCCGCCGTAGGGCCGCGCGGGCCCGCCGGGCGCGTTCAGGATCGCCGCGAAGTCCTCGCGCCCGGGCACGCGGCGGTACTCGCGGGAGACGTACACCGTGCCGGCGTCGATGCGCTCCTCGACCGGCCGCTCGAAGCCCAGCGCGGCGAGCCAGGTCACGCCCCGGTTGCCGCGCCCGGTGGCGTCGACGACGAGATCGGCGTGGACCTCGTGCTCGGCGCCGTGCGCGGGCCGGACGGTCGCGCCGGTGACCCGGGCGCCGTCGAAGAGCAGGCCGGTGGCCTCGTGGCCGTCGAGCACGACGACGCCGGGCAGCGCCGCGACCCGCCGGCGCAGCACGGACTCGAGCAGCGCCCGGCTGACGCAGAGCCCGGCGAGACCGGAGACGGCGCGGGGTGCGGGCCGGTCGCCGAAGACCCAGACGCCGTCGCGCTGCAGGTCGAGCGGAACCGCGCCGTGCTCGGCGAGCTCGTCGACGATTCCGGGGAAGAGCTCCTCGATCACCTGCCGGCCGTGCGCGAGGAGTCCGTGGGCGTGCTCGGCCTGGGGGACGCCGCGGCGCGGCGTCGGCCCGTCGGGCAGGGTGTCACGGTCGAATACAGTGACGCGCTCGAAGGAGTCGAGCAGGGCGCGGGCGGCGGTGAGCCCCGCGATGCTGCCCCCGAGCACGATGGCGTGGCGCTGAGAGTCGGACATGCCCTCCAATTATGTTGACCGATTCGTGACCGGCCGTCAGCAACGAGACACTGTCCGGCTGTCAGCGTTCTGTATCACCGCTGGTGAGGGCGTCGTGGGCCCGCTGGCGCATGGCCGGGGGGATGAGTTCCAGGAGCTGGTCGGGGCGCAGGGGCAGGTCCAGCAGGCTGAGCTTGATCCGGCTGCGGCTGGCGTGCTCGGCGGCGGAAAAGCGCACGATCTCGGCCGCGGCGCGGCGCAGGGTCGTGGTGATGCGGTCGCCGGGGCCGAGGGTGGCGGCGGCGGTACCGTCGACATCCACCGCGATCGGCGCGCTGTCCGGGGCCACGGTCAGGCTCACCCGGTCGCCGGCGCCGAGGACCACCGCGCGGCTGATGCCCGCCATCGGGGCGACCGGCGTGACGACGACGGCGTCCGAGGACGGCGACAGCACCGGGCCCCCGGCCGCGTAGTTGTAGGCCGTCGAGCCGGTCGGCGTCGCCACGACCACGGCGTCGGCCTTGTAGTAGCCGTACCGCACGTCGTTCACGGCCAGGTCGACGGAGACGGCCCCGGTGCGCACCGCCCGCGCGAGGACCACGTCGTTGAAGCCGAACCCGGTCGCCAGCGCCTGCCCGTCGGCGCTCGCCTCGAGCCCGGCGTGCCGCTCGATCGTGAAGTCGCCGGCCGCGAGCCGGGCGAGCGCGGCGGGCAGCTCGGGCGGCGAGACCTCGGCGAGGAACCCGAGATTGCCGTGGTTGACCCCGAGAATCGGCACCGGCCGGTCGACGACGAGCCGCATCGCGCCCAGGATCGTGCCGTCCCCGCCGAGCGCGATGAGCCCGTCGACGTCCGCCACGAACGCGTCGTCGGCGACGGTACCGACGGCGTCGGGCAGCCGCTCCCGGTCCCGTTCGCGGGCGACGACCCGGACGGGATGCTCACCCGCGGCCGCGAGGATCGCCGCGACGGACTCGGCGACCGGCTTGCGCGGATGCAGCACGAGCCCGACGGTGCCGACCTTGTCTTCGACGCGCATGCAACCAGTCTGCCCGCTCCCGCCGCCGCGCACCGCCGCGGGGCCGCGCGGACGCGCATGCGACCGGTGTGCCCGCTGCCGCCGCCGCGCACCGCCGCGGGGCCGTGCCCGGGTGCGGCTCAGGTGTGCGCGTGCCGGCTCAGCGCCGCGTCCACGTCGGCGTCGGTGAGCTGGGCGAAGTCGGTGTACCACTGCCCCACCGCGGCGAAGTTCTCGGGCGTGTGCAGGCAGACGACGGTCACGGCCTCGGCGAGGCGCTCGCGGGCCTGCTCCGAGCAGACGGGCACGGCCAGGACGATCCGCTCGGGGCGCCGCGCCGAGAGCCAGCGCACGGCGGCGTGGGCGGTGACCCCGGTGGCCAGGCCGTCGTCGATGAGCACCACGTGGCGGCCGGCGACCGCCGGGGCCGGCCGCCGCCGGCGGTAGCGCGCGACCCGCCGGTCCAGCTCGGCCCGCTCGGCGGCGACGGTCGGGGCGAGGTCGGCGGCGGTCAGGCCGAGGTAGCGCAGGGCGGTGTCGTCGAACACGGGCGGCCCGTCCTCGGCCATCGCGCCGACGCCGAACTCCACGTGCCCGGGCGCCCCGATCTTGCGGACGATGACGATGTCGAGCTCGGCACCCAGGCGCTCGGCCACCGGCACGGCGACGGGTACCCCACCGCGGGGCAGCGCCAGCACCAGCGGCTCATCGCCGGCCAGTCCCTGCCGCTGCAGCTCCACGGCCAGGGCCCGCCCGGCCTCCGTACGGTCGGCGAACAGCATCGCGGCCTCCTCAGGCGGTACCGAACCCTCTACCCGCTCCGGGCGCGGCCATGCGTGATCGGTCGACCGGCGGGTAGGCGGATCCCATGAGCACTGCAATCCAGTCCGCCGGGGTCGTGCTCGACGCCGACGTGACCGTGCCGCCGGACTCGCGCGGGCTGGTGCTGTTCGCGCACGGCAGCGGCAGCTCGCGCCTGAGCCCGCGCAACCGCATGGTCGCCGAGCGCCTCAACGGCGTCGGGCTCGCCACGGTGCTGACCGACCTGCTCACGCCGGCCGAGGACGAGTCGCCGCTCGACGCGCGCTTCGACATCGGGTTGCTCGCCGAGCGGCTGACCGGTGTCGCCGACTGGATCGCCGGCCTGGCGGTGCCGGGCCGGCTCCCGCTGGGGCTGTTCGGCGCGAGCACCGGCGCGGCCGCCGCCCTGCTGACCGCGGCCGAGCGCCCCGGCCAGGTGCGCGCGGTGGTCTCGCGCGGCGGCCGCCCCGATCTCGCCGGTTCTCGCCTGCCCGAGGTCACGGCACCGGTACTGCTGATCGTCGGCGAACGCGACGAGGCGGTCCTCGAGCTCAACCGCGCCGCGGATCGCGAGCTCGGCGGCGAGTCGGCGCTGTGGGTCGTGCCGGGCGCGACGCACCTGTTCTCCGAGCCCGGCACGCTCGGCCAGGTCGCGGGCGCGGCGGCGCAGTGGTTCGCCCGCCACCTCGCCCACGTCGAGCTGAACCTGGACGACTACCTCCCCGACGCCTGAGACGGGCGCGGCCGGAAAGCGCCGCGCCCGCCCCTGGCTCCGCCGGGCGGCTCAGCTCGCGTAGGCCTTCACCTCGAGCAGGCCGACCGAGTTGGTGCCGTTGGACTGCAGCAGCACCCGCAGCCGGGTCGTGGAGACCTGGGTGAAGGTCACCGTGATGTACGCGTTCGCGGTGACCGGGTAGCCGCTCGCCCCGGGCACGTCGGCGTACGCGCTGCCGGTCCAGTACTGCAGCTTCCAGCTCGAGGGCACGTCGATGCCCTGGTTGTCGTCGAACAGGTACACCTGCGCCCGCTTGAGCGTCTGGGCGCCCGTCCACTGCAGTTCGGCCCACTGCTGCCCGCTGTTGGGCCACGTCCCCCAGCGCGGGTTCACGCTGTCGTTGGACGAGGGCGGGTCGATCCCGTCGTTGATGGCGTTCACCGACTCCCACGGCGACGTGTACGACGCCGACGGTGTCGCCGAGCGCGCGAGGTTGCTGTCGGGCTGGGACTGGCCGCCCTTGATCAGGAACAGGTTGTCGGCGACGTTGTAGTACCTCGACAGGTACGAGCCGGTCGGCGGGTTGGTGCTGTAGTAGTCGTCGTGGTTGCAGTCCAGCCGGTCGTCGTGCGACCGGTTGGTGCACACCGTGCGGATGACGACGCTCGGGTCGTCCTGGTAACACATGACGTCCCACTCGTCGACGCAGTGGCCGAAGCCGGACGCGTTGGGCGCGTTGTTGTTGACGGCGCCGAGGGTGTGGCCGAGCTCGTGCGCGGCCACGCCGGCGACCCAGCAGCCGTTGTCGGCGCGGGCGTACTCCGGGCCGGTGTTCGACCGGTTGGCGTCGCTCTTCGTGGTGTCGCCCGCGAGCCCGCCGATGCCGCAGTACACGTTGGCGTCGACGAACTGCAGGTACTTACGGTCGGTGCGGGTGTACCCGGCCGCCTTGACCGCGTTGAGCAGCGGCGCCCAGTCGTTCGCGTTCAGGGCGGAGTCGGCGATCGTCACGTCGCGGACCACGGGCCGGCAGGCGCCGTTGACGGTCTCGGTCACGTACCGCACGTGCCGCTCCCCGCCGGTCTCCTTCGCGCTCTCGTTGAAGATCGTGTCGACGCCCTCGGCCAGGGTGCGGAACGTCTCCAAGTACTGCGCGTACCGGCTGGTCGAGCCGTGGACGTAGAGGACCTCGACGCGCTTGCCGCTGGTCCCGTCGCCCTCGCAGACGGCAAGCGCCTGGGTGGACGCCGCGGCCGCGGCCAGCGGCTGGATGCTCGACTTGACCTGCAGCCCGGCCGGCGGCGCGTCCGGGCCGTGCGTGCACATGACGGGGCTGGTCCCCTTGACCTCGAGCAGGCCGGCGCCGCACGGTCCGGCGGGGCGGCGCTGCAGGCCGTTGTACACGAGCCCCTTCGCGGGCTCGTCGGCCGGCACGGCCGTGAGGTCGGCGGTCCGGCTGGTCCGCTCGCCGGCGTAGGCGGTGCCGGCGAGGATACCGGTGACGACGAGGCCGACGGCGGCGACCACGGCGACGACGATCCGTGTGGGTCCGGATCTGGGCATGAGGCGATCTCCCTTCCCAGGGTGAGACGAACGTCGATTGCCCCATATGGGAGACATCGACGAAAGCCTTTTCGAAAACCCTGGCGGCACCGATCGCCGCAAGTCAATGCTTGTGACGACTTGTGCCAAGACTTAACCGCCACCAAAGTCAGCCCGCGCGCGCCGAAAACCTTTCGACGTGAAAGGTTCACGGACTCCCCCGCGAGGTTCGCCATCGCGCGCGCCGCCCGCCGCCGCGCGGCAGTCCGATCACGATCATCGGGAAGCCCATTGAGCGCGTATCGCGACCACCGGCCGGGCCGATTTCGATCAGTCCGGCGGTGATCGCAGGCGGGCGACGCCTACCCCGGCCGCTGGTCCCGCGATTCGGTCTGAGCCCACAGCGGCGTCGCAGGGTTCGGCTCAGGAGCGGGCAACGCGGGTCGCGGAGCCGGCTCCGGGCCCGAGGCGGGCGGCGGGACCGGGGTCGAGTCGCGCGTCGGGGTCGAGTCGGGCGTCGGGGTCGAGTCGGGCGGCGGTGTCGGGGCCGCCGCCGCGGCGCGGGCGGCCTGGCGCTCCTGCCACAGCTGCTGCGTCCGGCCGCCCACCTTGCGCGCGACCCCGGCCGTGCGGTCCCCGAGCTCCCGCGCCCGCTTCGCCCCCGCCGCGCCGAGGGCCTGCGACTGCTGCCCGACCTTCGAGTTGAGCGCCTGCTGCACCGGCGCGGTCTGGATGAGCCGCTCCGCGCCCTGCCGCGCGACCGCCGCCGCGTCCGCCGCCGCCGCGGCCGTTTTGCGCGCCGCGGCCGCCGCCGCGTCCGTGGTCCGCCGCGCCGCCTCCGGCAGGTGCTCCGCGCCGCGCCGCCGGGCCGCGGCCGCCGCCTCCGCCGCAACCTGAGCCGCGACCACCGCCGCGTCCGCGCCCATGCGCCCGGCGACCAGCGCCGCGCCCGAAACCTGCTGACCGGCGACCACGGCCGCGCCCGAAGCGCGCTGACCGGCGACCAGCGCCGCGCCGGAGGCCCGCTGGCCGGCGACCACCGCGGCGCCGGAGGTGCGCCGGGCGAGTTCGGCGGCGCGGGCCGCGACCTGCGCGTAGAGGGCGCGCCGGACCACGATCGTGCCGGCCGCGCGGTCGACGAGCGTGCGGTGCCGGGGCCCGAACGCGGGCAGCAGGTTCACCCACCACACCAGCGTGGCGACGGCGAGCACGAGGACACCGAAGGAGAATTCGCCGTACACCGCCAGCGCCAGCCCGATCCCGACCAGCCCGGTCTCGACCAGCGTCGTGGCGAACGCGCGCCGCAGCGCGAACCGCCCGCCCGCGCCGGCCGTGCCCACCCTGGTGTCGGCGAGCACCTTGCCGAGCGTCGCGCCCCGCCAGGCGAGCATCGACCCCTGGTACGCGAACTGCAGCACCGGCACCGCGAGCACGGCGAGGATGAGCGGCAACGCCAGCTCGAACCACCGGCCGGAGGCGACCGCCCGCAGCCCGCCCTCGCCCGCGCCGCGGTGCGTGACGAGCCCGACCAGCCGGGCGACCCCGGCCTGAGCCGCGACCCCGCCGACGTATTCGGGCAGCCCGCGCACCAGGTCCCAGAACGCGAACGCGACGAGCGCCAGCCCGGGCACCATGACGATCAGGTAGTCGATCCACCATCCGAAGAGCCGGCGCCCGAGCCCGGCCCGCTTGGGCTCCGTGACGACCTCGGCGGGCGGAACCGGAGCCGGAACGACCCAGGGCTGCGGCTGGTACGAGGGATCGAACACGATGACTCACCTTAGAGCATGCCCCGCCCCTGTGGCGCCCGACGAACCCCGCCGTCGGCTACCTCGGCACCAGGTCCGGCACCGCGGTCACCGGCGGGTGGGCGGAGGCGCCGGCCCTGTTCGTGATCATTCTCGGTCCGGGCTTCCTGAATCCCCTGCGGACGTCTGGGCGCTGACGAGGTCGGGCTCCGCCTTGGGCCGGGGGCGGGTGCGCCACAGCACGAGGACGGCGGCGATGAAGACGATCGCGCTCGTGAAGGTGTTCAGGCGCAGGCCCAGGATGTGGTTCACGGTGTCGACGCGGAGCATCTCGACCCACCCCCGGCCCACCGTGTAGGCGGCCACGCACAGGGCGAAGGCCCGCCCGTTCGTGAGGTGGAAGCGGCGCTCGGCCCAGATCACGAGCGCGGCGACGCCGAGGCACCACAGCGCCTCGTACAGGAACGTCGGGTGGTACAGGGCGATGTCGCGGGTCGCGGCCGGGCGGTGCGCGGGATCGATGCGCAGCGCCCACGGCAGGTTGGTCGGCCGCCCGTAGAGCTCCTGGTTGAAGTAGTTCCCGAGCCGGCCGATCGCCTCCGCGAGGGCCACCCCGGGCGCGGCGGCGTCGGCGAACGACGGCAGCGAGATCCCGAGGCGCCGGCAGCCGATCCAGGCACCGACCGCGCCGAGCGCGATGGCGCCCCAGATGCCGAGGCCGCCGTCCCAGATGAACAGCGCGCGGATGGGGCTGCGGCCCTCGGCGAAGTACAACTCCGGGTCCGTGACGACGTGGTAGATCCGCCCGCCGGCGATGCCGAACGGAACCGCCCAGATGGCGACGTCCACGACGTCCTCACCGCGGCCGCCGGAGGCCACCCACCGCCGCTGCGTCAACCAGACGGCGACGATGATCCCGGCGATGATGCACAGCGCGTAGGCGCGGATCGGCACCGGGCCGAGGTGCCACACGCCCCGCGCCGGGCTGGGGATGGCGGCGAGCAGCGGCTGAAGCTCCATCGGACTACTCTTGCACGGCGCGCGCGGTGACCAGCCACAGCCCGGCGGGTAGCCGGTAGCCGGTGCCCGGGACACGGAAGCGGTCGAGCAGCCGGGCCGCCCCCGCACGGGCCGCCGCCCGGCCGTCCGGTCCCGCGGCGCGGTACGGCGGGCCCGCCGGCCCGAGCTCGATGAGCCACTCGGCGACGATCTCGGGCTCGTCGGGCGGCTCGAGCACGACGTCGACCGGCTCGACCGCGATCACGCCGAAGCCGGCCGCGGCGAGGATCCGGTACGCGCGGCCCGGGTCCGCCCACGCGAACGGGCCCGGCTCGTCGCCGACCGGCAGCGGCGGCAGCGCGCCCAGGTGCGGTGCGGCGCCGAGCAGGGCCGCGGGCAGCCACGGGTTCGCGGCCGCGTCCCGGAAGACGGTGGCCGCCAGCGGGGCGCCCGGGCGCAGCGAGCGGCGGATGGCCGAGCAGTCGGCGAGCAGCATCAGCGCGGTCCGGGAGAAGGCCGCGTCGAACGGCGCGCCCGGGATCTCCCGGACGGCCTCCACGTCGGCGCACACGAACGCGACGTCCGGGAAGCGGCGGCGGGCGGCGGCGATCATCTCGGCGGAGACGTCGACGCCGACCGCGCCCAGTTCGGCCGTGGAGCCGCCGCAGCCGCAGCCCACGTCGACGATCCGCCGCCCGGCCCCGGCCCCGAGCCACTCGATCGCCGCGGCTCCCAGCGGGCGTCCGACGGTGTCGGTGCGCTCGGCGTGCCGGACCCACCCCGGCGCGGCCTGCGACCAGAAGCCCGACATCAGAAGGGCATCTCGTCGCCGTCGACGGTCAGCACCCGGAAGCCGGCCGCCAGCGCGGGGTCGAACCCGTCCTGCTGCGCGGCGAGTCCCGCGGCCCGCACCAGCCGCTCCGACTGGAACCGGCGGAACGCGTCCTCGTCCTGCCACACGTTGACGATCCGCCAGCCGCCCTCCATCGGCCCGGCCACGTGGGCCAGCAGGCCCGGCGGGCGGTCCGGGCCGAGGTTGCGCTCGACCATGCGGAAGATCTCCTCGCTGACCCCGGGCATGTCCTGCACGACACCGAACGGCATCGCCACCACCTCCGTTGAATAGAGTGAACCTCTATCCAATAGAGGACTACCCTACAATGGTGGCTGTCAAGCGTCGGTACGAGTCGGCTCGGCGACAGGAGCAGGCGCGGCAGACGCGGCGGGCGATCCTGGGCGCGGCCGCGAAGCTGTTCGTGGACCCCGGCTACGCCGCGACCCCGCTCACCACCGTCGCGGCCGAGGCGGGCGTGGCCATCCAGACCGTCTACGCGGTGTTCGGCAGCAAGCGCCAGCTGCTCTCCGAGCTGGTCGACGTCACCATCGCCGGCGACGACGAGCCGGTGGCGCTGCCCGAGCGGGACTTCGTCGCCGAGATCCGGGCGCTGGCCGACCCGCGGGCCAAGCTCGCCCGCTACGCCCGGCACCTCTCCGGCGTCAACGCGCGGCTCGCCGACGTCCTCATCGCCCTGGCGGGGGCGGCCAGCGCCGACCCGGACGCGGCCGAGATCTGGCGCAAGAACGCCGACGAGCGCCGGCACGGGATGCGCATGTTCGCCACCGACCTTGCCGGCTCCGGGGACCTGCGACCCGGCCACGACCTCGAGTCGGCGGCCGACGTGCTGTGGCTCGCCATGGACATCCGCAACTACGACTGGCTGGTCCGGCAGCGGGGGTGGAGCGTCGAGCGGTACGAGCGCTGGTACGTCGACACCGTCGCCGCCGCGCTGCTCGGCCCCGCCTAACGCACCCAGGCCATCGACTCGCCCGTCGCCAGCTCGTACCGCAGCACCTCGGCGAGCAGGACCAGCCGCCCGTCGGGGAGGCTCCGGCACCCGGGCCACACGATCCCGCGCAGCCTGGGGTTCTGCACGACCCGCAGCGACTCGCTGGAGTCCAGCTCGTGTCCCTGCTCGTCGCACCAGGCGACGACGGCGGCCCAGAACCGCTCGATCGCCGCCCAGGCCGCGATGGTCCGCGGCCCGCGCAGCGGCAGCAGCTCGTCGGTGCTCAGCAGGTCCGCGGACCCGTGCGAGGCGGCGTTCTGCAGCCCCTCGACGAAGCGCAGCGCCTCCCGCTGGGCGACCTCGTCCCCGCCGAGCAGGTCCTCGGCCGCGGCGAGCGCCGGAGCGATGCGTCCGCCCTCGCGGCGCAGCACCTCCATGACGACGTCCGGCACCGGGATCGCGCCGCCGGCGGTGGGCAGCCCGGCGGCGGCCATGAGCCGCTGGACGGGCGGCAGCGGACGGCGTTTGAACAATGGCACGGCGCGATCATGCCAGCGGCGGGACGCGGGCGGGCCGGGCGGGTCAGGTCGGCAACGGCCGGGTGGGGCGGGTCAGGCTCGCACCAGCTCGTAGTCGCGGATCGCGGCCATCACCTCGTCGCCGGCCGTGGTCAGGTCGGCCAGGTCGGCGTCGGTGAACGCGTGCGGCTCCCCGCCCATCACGCAGTGGGAGCCGAGCACGTGGCCCGCCGGCAGCCGCAGCGGGACCCCCGCGTACGAGCGGATCAGGCCCGCCCGCACGATCGGGTTCGCGCTGTGGGCCGGGTCCTGCGCGAGGTCCTCGGCGATGAACGGCGCGCCGTCGAGGACCACCTGCGGGCAGAACGCGAACTCGTTCGGCCCGCCGCCGGTGGCGACCAGCAGGTGCTCGCCGTCGGAGGCGCCGATCGTCGCCGTGGCGGCCAGTGTGGCGGTCGCGGTGTCGAGCACGGCCTGGACGGCCGCGATGGGCATCCCCAGGCGCTCGGCGCTGTGCCGGCAGATGGCCTGCAGGCGCTCGCCCAGGCCGGGATGGAACAGGTCGTACGTGGCCAGCCCGCGCATCCGCTCCAGGTTGGCGATCTGCTCACTGTGCCGGTCCATCTGTGTCCCCCGTTCCGCGATGCCTGCTCATAAACGGTTACCCCGGCCCGCCGCCCGGAACCGCGGCCGACGCGTCGAGATCGCGCTCGCGCTCGCGGATCAGGTCGTGCACGGCCGAGAGCCGCACGAACGTCGCCGCGCGGATGGCCAGGCTGCGCCCGCACAGCGCGGTGACGGGGTCGGCGGCGAGCATCGCCGCGATCAGCCGCTCCAGCGCCGCCGGATCCGTCTCCCGGCCGGTGAGCTGGGCCTGGCGCAGCAGGTCGCTCCACAGCTGCTCGGTTCCCGCGCCGTAGAGGCGGTGCAGGGACTCGCGGGCCTCGGCGAGGTCGGGGCGCGACATCTCGTACGGCCCCGTGTTCACATCGGTCACAGCTGCCTCGGTTCTCAGTAGGTGAACTTGGCGACCATGCCGTTGAGCCGCACAGCCAGCCCGGCCAGGTCGTCGGCGGCGCGCTGGCTGTGCTTGGCCGAGCCCGAGGTCGCCGTGGTCACCTCGGCCACCCCGGAGAAGTTCGCCTGCACCTCGCCGGCGCCGCGGGCCGCGTCGTTGATCGAGCGGGTCATCTCGTTCGTGGTCGCCGACTGTTCCTCGACGGCGGCCGCGATCGTGTGGCTGAACTCGGTGAGCTGGCCGATCACGTCCTCGATGCGCTGCATCGCCGCGCTTGCCCCGTCGCTGCCGGCCTGGATCGCGCCGATCCGCTTCGTGATGTCCTCGGTGGCCCTGGCGGTCTCCTGGGCCAGGTCCTTGACCTCGCTCGCCACGACGGCGAAGCCCTTGCCCGCGTCGCCGGCCCGGGCCGCCTCGATGGTGGCGTTGAGCGCGAGCAGGTTGGTCTGCTCGGCGATCGAGGTGATGAGCCGGACGACCTCGCCGATCTGCGTGCTGGCCTGGCCGAGCGTGGTCAGCTGCTCGGTGGTGCCGCGGGCGATCTCCAGCGACTGGTTGGCGACCTCGGCGGCCCGCGAGGAGGTGGTGGCGATCTCCTGGATCGACGCGGTCATCTGCTCGGCCCCGGCCGCGACCGACTGCACGTTGGTGTTCACCTCGTCGGCGGCCTGCGCGGCCGATGTCGCCTTGCCGGAGGCCTCGGTCGCGCCGAGGTTCAGATCGCCGCTGACCTTCGACAGCTCGGCCGCGGCCGAGCTCAGGGTGGCGGCGGTACCGGCCAGATCCTGCACGGTCGCGCGGACCGAGGCCATCGCGGTGTCGAGGTCCTGGCCCATCCGCCCGAACTCGTCATTGGTGGACAGGTTCGACGTCGCGGTCAGGTTCCCGGCGGCGAGGGCCGCGATCGTGTCCCGCACCCGGTTCACGCGCCGGCTGGTCTGCCGCGTGATCATCACGCCGGCGACCGTCATGCCGATGAGCAGGACGAGCACGCCGACCACGATCGAGGTCTTCGTCCGGTTCTCGGCCGAGCTGGCCGCGGCGGCGCGCACCGACAGCAGGCTCGACTCCTCGCCGCCCATCGCCGTGGTGATGGTGCGGATCTGGTCCATCACGGTCTTGCCCGCGTTGGTGAGCACGACCTTCTGGGCCGCGTCGAAGCCGGAGGCCCGCCGCAGGTCGATGGTCTGCTTGAGCTCGTTGAGCTTGGCGGTCACGAGCGGGGCGAGCTGGTCGAGGCGCTGCTGCTGGCGGGCGTTGTCGGCGGTGAGCGTGCGCAGGGCCTGCTGCTCGGCCGCGAGATCCTGCAGCGCCTGGGTGTACGGCGCCAGGTAGGAGTCCTCGCCGGTGATGAGGAACCCGCGCTGGCCGGTCTCGGCGTCCTTGAGGCTGGAGTTCAGCGCGTCGAGCCGGCTCAGCACCTCGTAGGTGTGCCGGACCTTGCCGGTGTTCTCGACGAGGGAGTCGACGGAGAGGTACGCCACCGTGCACACGGCCCCGAACACCACCGCGATGCCGACAAAGATGACGCCCAGCTTGAGCCCGATCGTCGCCCGCGGCGGGCGCGCCGTGGCCGTGGTGGACATGCTCGTCATCGCTTCGCCGCTCCTCGCGCGTTGCCTGGCAATGAGGTCGTACGTCCCATCGGCTCCGTCGCCGGACCGGCTGAGAGAAACCGCACAAAAGCCGCCGAGCCGGTGCGGTTGCGCCCGTCCGGCACGCTGGGGTGGTGAACCGGCTCGCCGCGTGGTGGCTCGCGTCCCGCGTGCCGCGCTACTGGCTCGGGCCACACTGGCGGCGCCTGCTCGCCGCGGCCGAGGGCGGCGACCGGGCGGCCGTCGCCGCGATCGCGCGGCTCGCCGGGCGGCTGCCGGCGCCGACCGAGTCCGTGGCCGAGGCGCTGTGGGCGCTCGTGCTCGCGCGGCCGGACCCGCACCCGCGGCTGTGGCACAACATGCGCCGGACCGGCGGGGTGCGCGCCTGGCTCGCCGGGGCCGACGGGCCCGAGCGGCTCGACACCGACGAGCACCGCCGGATCGCGGTCGAGCTCGCCGGCCGCGAGGACGGGCACCCGGCGGCGGACGCGGCCCGGCGGCGCATCCTCGAGTCGCGGGACCCGGCCGTGCTGGAGGCGCTCGGCGGCCTCGCCCCGCAGCGGCCCGGGCTCGCCGCGTGGTGCGCCGCCAACGACGTGGTCCCCGACGACCCGGCGACGGCCGCCGTGCTGTTCCTCGTGACCGGGCAGCTGCGGCGGTACCGTGCGATCGACCCCGGCGGCCACCACCTCTCGGCCGCGTTCGCCGCCGCGGGCCCCGAGCGGCGCGAACGGCTGCTCGCCGCCGTCGCCGCGGCCGACGACATCGACGTCGTGACCGTGGCCGGCGCCGAGCCCGAGCTGTGGCGCATGATCTGGCGGCTGACCCCGGCCGAGGCGGTGACCGCGGCGGGCCGGCTCGGCGGCTGGCGACCCCGCGCGGGCCGCGACCGGCGGCTCTTCGACATCCTCACCGCGGGCCGGTCCGCGGCGGTCCACCCGTTGCCGGCGCCGTTCCAGCGCCGCCTCCCGGCCGACGTGCAGGACGTCGCGCTCGCGCCGGACGGCGGGCGCGTCGCGGTGCTCGCCGACGGCACGCTGTACGACATCGACGTGACGACCGGGCAGGAGCACCGCTATCGCGTCGAGTACTCCTACAACGCCCACCTGTACCGGGTCCCGCACTGGCAGGCGTCCGCCCGGATGCTGGCCCATCTCGGCGACGCGGTCATCGGCATCGACAAGGCCGGCCTGTGCCACTACGCGGGCGGCCGGCGGCGCATCCTGCTGCGCGGCGACGTCTGGGCCAACGTGCTGCGGACCGGCGACGGCTTCGTGGCCGACCAGGGCGACGGCCGCCTGTACTTCGGCACCGCCGCCGGCGTCGACCGGCACACCGACGCCGCGGCCGACGAGCTGCGGCGGCACCGGCGGCGGTTGGAGTACGCCTACGGCCACTGGCTGGCCGTGAGCCCCGGCGGCGCCCACCTCGCCCTGTCGGTGCCCGAGGCCCTCGCCGTGCTGGACCCGTCCGGCGCCCCCGTCGCGACCCTGCTGCCGCAGCCGCACGCGGACCGCCGCCCCGACGGCGACGAGGAGCGCTACGAGGGCTTCTCCGGCGTCGCGTTCGTGGCCCCGGACGCGTTCGTGGTCCTGGAGCGCACCCGCGCGGCCGAGGGCACCGCGGTCTCGCTGACCCGGTGGCGCGTCGCCGGCCGGGAGCTGGTGCGGGAGGCGTCCGCGGCGCTGGACGGCGGCCGCAACCTCGACGTCGTCGACGACACGACGCTGCTCGCGCTGGAGAGCCCCGACGGCGCGACGGTCGTGTTCCGCGACGGCGTCACGCTCGAGCCGGTCGAGCCGCCCGGTGCCGCGGGGCTGGAGCCGGACCACTATCCGCGGGGCGCCCGGGGCCGCTTCACGATCACCCGCGAGCACGGCTACAAGAACACGGACGTCACGGTCGGCCTCGCGCCGGTGTACCGGCTGCTGTCCACGCCGATGGGCGCCATCGCGCCGGCGGCGCTGGACGAGCTGGAACGCGTCCTCGACACCGGCCCGCCGGGCCTCCCCGCGCGGCCGCTGCTGGAGACCCTGCGGGAATGCCTGCGGCTGCGCTTCGCCGACGAGGTCGGGCTCGGCGTCTTCGTGCCCGGCCCCACCGACATCGAGCTGGGCTCGTGAACAGGCTCGCCGCGTGGTGGCCCGCCGCCCGGGTGCCCGCGGACTGGTCCGGGCCGGCCTGTCGCCGGCTGCGGGCCTCGTGGCGGCCGTTGCGAACCTGGGCTATCGTCGCGGCCGTTGATACGGCTGTTTCGATCCACGGGGGATGTCACATGCCACGTCGCTCACCGCTGCTCGCCGTCCTCGTCCTGGCCGGCGCCGCCCTCGCCACCTCGGGCTGCCTGGGCCTGCCGGAGCCCGAATCCGAGCCCGCGCGCCCGGCCGCCGGGCCCTCCGCCAGCCGCTCGCCCCTGCCGCCGCCGGCCAAGGACGACGTCGTCGCGCTGCTGACGAAGCTGATGGAGGCGCAGTACACGTACCACGTCGAGAGCAACCTGCCCGACGATGCCACCGGCAAGGTGAGCGCGACCGGCGGCTACGACCACGCGGGCCAGGTGTTCGAGGAGGACGTCACGGTCACCGGCACCGGCAGCAGCGACGGTCACCGGCACCGCATCGTGTTCGGCCACGACCTCTACAGCCGGGACAAGGACTCGCAGACGTGGGTCCACCTGGATCTGTCGAGGCTCAAGAGCCAGGCGCTGGACGGCGTGGACATGGACAACCCCACCGGCCTGGCCACGTTCACGAAGAGTGTCGTCTCGGCGACGGCGAGCGGCCCGCACGCGTACAAGGGCCTCTTCGCCCCGATGCAGAGCGGCGAGGAGTTCCTGCCGGTCGGGCGCCCGAGCGTCATCGCCTTCTCCACCAAGAACGCGCCGTTCACACTGGAGACCGACGAGCAGGGCAACGTGACCTCCATCCGCATCGAGATGGAGCTGCAGGACAAGCCCACGTTCGTCGCGACGACCACGTTCGCCGGGCACGGCCAGGCGCTCGCCACGAAGCGGCCGGCCAAGAACAAGACCGCCGAGGCGGACAGCATGTACTACCGCTGACGCCGCGCGGCGGGCTCAGGTCCCTGGGTGCTTGCGCCCCTCCGGCTACTCCAGGGCAGGCTCCCCGGCCGTGGCCGGCCCGACCAGCATCGCTCGACGTGGACCACTATCCGCGCCGCGGCTGTGCTTCGGCGTCGAGGTGGCGCTCGGCTCCTTCGCGCCCGGCGAGACGGGCATCGGGCCCGGCATCGGCGCTCCGGGTGAGCCGGGCCAGGAGCTCGCTCATCGCCACGCCGAGCGCCGCGACGCCCGCGCCGAAGATCACTACCCGTACGTCCCGCTGCCGCATCGTCCTCGACCTCCTCGCCTCCACCGTCTCGCCTTCACCATGCGCCGCGCGGGCGGCCGGGCGCAGGAGGCGGGCGACCCGTCCGGGGCGGGTCGTTCGGCCCGGCCCCACGTGCGGGGGCTTTAGACTTCCAGCACCGCCTTGCGCTGGGCGGACGTCGGCAATATGGTGACGTTTGTCGATTAGACAGCGTTGTTAACAGTGCGGAGGCGGGCCATGCGGTGGAAGCTGGGCCGAGTGGCCCTCGCGGCGGTCGTCGCCGCCGGCGTGTCCGCCGTCGCCGTGGCCGAGCCCGTCGCCGCGGCGCCCGACCGGTCCGCCTACGCCGGCATCGTCCCCGCGCCCGTGTCCGCGCGCGCCGACCGCGGCGCGTTCACGATCGACCGGCACACCACGATCACGGCCGGGACGGGCGCGCGTGGCGTCGCCGACTACCTCGGCGGCGTCCTGCGACTGCCCGTGCGCGGGCCGGGCCGCGGTGGCAACACGATCCGGCTCGTGCTCGCCGGGCGCGACGAGGGCAACGAGAGCTACCGGCTCGACGTCGCCCCCGGCGCCGTGACGATCACCGCCGGACGCGCGTCCGGGCTCTTCGCGGGCGTGCAGACGCTGCGGCAGCTGATCACCGGCGGGACCATTCCGGCCGGGCACGTGAGCGACGCGCCGCGGTTCGCCTACCGCGGGGCCATGCTCGACGTGGCCCGGCACTTCTTCACCGTCGCGCAGGTCGAGCGGTACATCGACCAGCTCTCGCAGTACAAGATCAATACTTTGCATCTGCACCTGGCCGACGACCAGGGCTGGCGAATCCAGATCACCAGCTGGCCGCGCCTGGCGACCTACGGGGGCAGCACCGCCGTCGACGGCGACCCGGGCGGCTACTACACCCAGGACCAGTACCGCGCGATCGTCGCCTACGCCGCGAGCCGCTTCATCACCGTCATCCCCGAGATCGACCTGCCCGGCCACACGAACGCCGCGCTCGCCTCCTACGCCGAGCTCAACTGCGACGGCGTCGCCCCGCCGCTCTACACCGGCACCGAGGTCGGCTTCAGCTCGCTGTGCGTCGGCAAGGAGATCACCTACCGCTTCCTCGACGACGTCATCCGCGAGCTCGCCGCCATCACCCCCGGCAAGTACCTGCACATCGGCGGCGACGAGGCCCACTCCACCAGCCAGGCCGACTACATCACCTTCATGAACCGGGTCCAGGGCATCGTGGCCGCGCACGGCAAGCAGGCCATGGCCTGGCACCAGATCGTGAGCGCCACCCCGCTGCCGGCGACCGTCGCGCAGTACTGGGACACGACCAACGACAACCCCCAGGTCGCCGCGGCCGCCCAGCGCGGCACGGGCGTGGTCCTGTCGCCCGCGAACCTCGCGTACCTCGACATGAAGTACAACGCCGAAACGCCGCTCGGGCAGGACTGGGCCGCCCTGATCGAAGTCTCCGACGCCTACGGCTGGGACCCCGGCAGCTACCTGACCGGCGCGCCGGCGAGCGCGATCCGCGGCGTCGAGGCTCCGCTGTGGACCGAGACGCTGCGGACCTCGGCCGACCTCGAGTACATGGCGTTCCCGCGCCTGCCGGCGATCGCGGAGCTCGGCTGGTCGCCCGCGTCGACCCACGACTGGGCCGCGTTCCGGCTGCGCCTGGCCGCTCAGGCGCCCCGCTGGCGGGCACAGGGCATCAACTTCTACCGCTCGCCGCAGATCCCCTGGCCTAGGGGCTGAATGGACTGGGGGTCGGAGCGAGGCGAGGCTCAGGCGTCGGCTGGGGCCGCGCCGGGCGCGCCCCGATACCGGGGTTGTATCGGGGCGTGACCGGCGTGGTTCCGGGCGGCGTCTGAGTCCGCCGCAGCCCGGCCATCCACTTCGATTCAGCCCCTAGCGCCAGCTGAGCTCCGCCACGCGCCGGAAGTTGCCGCCCAGAATCCCGGCGACCGCCTCCGCCGGATACCCCCGCTCCAGCAGCGCCGCCTCGACCCCGAGCAGGCCCTCCGGCGGCATGAACCTGATCGGGCCCCAGCGGGTGTAGCACTCCGGGAACAGCGACGGGTTCGCGACCATCTCCGCGTTCAGGTCCGCGTGGTCGAACGAGTAGTCGGTCGCGAGCCCGACGTGCTCGGGGCCGACGAGCTCCACGGCGTAGTCGATGTGCCGGACCAGCGCCTCCATCGAGGGGTCGTTCGGGCCGAGGAAGATCCCGACGCCCGCGATGCCGACGACGCCGCCGGTCGCCGCGCACGCGCGGGCCTGCTCGTCGGTGATGTTGCGCGGGTGGTCCCAGAGCGCGCGCATGCACGAGTGGCTGTAGACCACCGGCAGCGCCGACACCTCGCACAGGTCGAGGCCGGTCCGGGCGCTGCAGTGCGAGCCGTCGGGGACCATGCCGACGGCGTTCATCTCCCGCACCAGGTCCCGGCCGTAGGCGCTCAGCCCCTCGTCGGTCGCGTCGAGGCACCCGCAGCCGGCCGCGTTGCGCTCGTTGTACGTCGGCAGCAGCGTGCGGACGCCGAGGTCGTAGTACTGCCGCACCCGGTCCAGATCGCCCTCGAGCGGCCCGGAGTCCTCCAGGTCGAACGCGACCGAGACCCCCTCTGAGCCGATGTCGCCGACCCCGGACACGAGGCGCAGCCGGTCGTCGGCCGCGATCCGCCGCCGCCAGTCGTCGAGGATCGCGAGTACGAGGTCCGCGCTGTGCGGCGCGTACCCGACGTTCACCGACACGAAGCTCCCGCCCGGCCGCGCGTAGCGGGCGAGCTCGCCGACGTCCGCCCCGACGGTCAGCGGCAGGCAGCAGTGCTGCTCCCACAGCAAGGTCATCATCAGATCCCGGGAGGCTTGCGCTCGTCGGCGGAGCCGGCTTCCGCTCCGGCGACGACGGTGGCGAGCGCGGCGCCGTCCAGGGCGGGCTCGGAGACGGCGGCGGGCGGCTCCTCCTCGTCGTCCTCGTCGGCCGGGGCCGGGCCGACCGCCGAGGCCAGCAGCGCCGAGTTCGGGATGTTGAGCGGGCCGTCCTTGGTCTCCAGGACCGTGTAGAGCAGCCCCGCCGAGACGATCATCCCCTTGTGCGGCCCGTTGAGCGCGCCGGACATGACCCGGACCTGCTGGCCCGGCACGTACGGGCGGGCGAAGAGCAGGACCAGCCCCGCGAACAGGTTCCCGAGGATCGGCTGGGCCGCCAGCCCGACGACGATGCCGGTGATCGCCCCACCGACGAGCACCTGCCGCAGCTGCACCCCGAGCAGGTCGCACACCGCGAGGACGGCGATGAGATAGCCGCCAAGCAGCACGAACAGGCGCAGCGGCGTGCCGGCGGCGTTCCCGGCGCGGGCGACGGCGACCCGCTGCACCTCGCGGGCGGCGGTACGGCTGGCGGCCACCCCGAAGATCGCCGTCAGCAGCGCGCACCCGTAGGCGATCAGCCGTATCCGCAGCTCGGGGTCGCGCACGCCCCCGATGTCATGCCCGGTGATGAGGAAGGCGAGCGCGAGCGTCCCGAACACGATCGTCTTGCGGAAGTCGGGCCGCACCTTCATCTCGATCGCGCGCAGCCCGGCGAAGGCCCCCGGCGCGTGTACCGCCCCGTTCTCGCCCCGCCGGCGTCCCAGCCAGCCCATCGCCCGTCCTTTCACCCGGTTGATCACCATCGGCGACCCTACCGCGCCCGGACGGCGCCTCGGCTCCCCGGGCGGACCTCCGCGCACGCCGCGAAGGACGTCCGGGCGACCGGGTCGCCTGGTTGCGAGCGGCGCGCTATTGTTGCGGGCACGAATGGACTTCGAGACTTGTGCACATGGGGGCAGCCATGGGACGCGGACGGGCCAAGGCCAAGCAGACGAAGATCGCGCGCGAGCTGAAATACTTCAGCATGCCGACCGACTTCGTGGCGCTGGAGCACGAGTTGAGCGGCGAGCCACACTCCGCCGCCCAGCCGATGGAGGACTCCGGCGAGTGGTCCGACGACGATGACCTCGCGGGCCGGCGGCAGTAGGCCCCTCACCCCGCGGTGAAGCTCGCGGTGAAGCCTGGCCACCATGTCGGTAGCCAGGCTTCGGCGGACCAGGCCGCGAGGCAGACCAGGCCGCGAGGTCGATCAGACCGCGAGGTCGAACTGGTAGAGGTTGTACTTCGCCATCAACCCGGTCAGCTTGACCGTGTACTGCGGGTCGGTCGCATAGCCCGCCTTGTGCATCTCGGCCACGAAGCGGTTCGGGTCGTTCTTGAACTGGAAGGCGACGCTGTAGCGGCTCAGTGACGCGAGCGTGGCGCCGTGGTCACGGAACGAGTCGGCGGCGCTGCCGTACTTGCGGAACGACGCCGTCGTCGGGAAGCACTGCCCGGCCGGGGTGCACTCGCTCGTGTTGTGGCTCGCGCAGCCGATCGCGTACGAACCCTGGCCGTTGCACTTCATGCCGAAGAAGTTCTTGTCCACAGTGGACAGGGCGCTCTTGCCCCAGCCGGACTCGAGGATGGCCTGGGCCAGGGTCACCGACGACGGCACGCCGTGCTCGCGCTGGCTCTGCTGCGCGCCCGGCACCGACGCGGCGATGAACTCCTCCTGGCCCATGGTGCCGTTCGGCTCCGGCAGGATCACCGGCGGCGAGCCCGGCTGGCGGCAGTCGCCGCTGTGCGAGCGGCACGAGAACATCGGGCCGTCGGCGGGCGCGGCCGCGGCGACGCCGGCCCCCACGGCCAGCGAGACGAACGTCGCCGCGAGGGCGGTGGCGAGCGTACGCCGGATTCCGGGGAACATGAGCGACTCCTGTCGGGCGGTCGGTGCGTGGACTCACCAACCGTCGGACGCGCGCGGCGCACCGCAGTTCGCGCGACGGTGCGATGCGGTTGCCGCGAATCCGGCCGGTTACCGGATGGCGCCATCGCGTCACATTGGGCGGCAGTGACGGCAGTGACGGGCGGCTGCCGCGCTGCCAGCTCGGCCTGGAGCGCGCCCGTGAAAGCCTGGAGCGCGCCCGTGAAAGCCCAGAGCGCGCCCGTGAAAGCCCGGAGCGCGCCCGCGAAAGCCCGGAGCGCGCCCGCGAAAGCCCGGAGCGCGCCCGCGAAAGCCCGGAGCGCGCCCGTGAAAGCAGGTGTCCGGTTTTCACGGTGATTGCCGGGGATCCGCGCCCACGGCCGTAGACTCCCCGGCGTGCCAGAGACGTTCATCGTTGCCTTCCGCGGCGACGGCGAGGGTGTCGAGGAGCTCAGCTGGGGCCAGCGCGAGCTGTGGGGCGGCATGGTCCGGCAGCGCACCTGGATGCCGATGGGGCTCGTGCTGCCGCTGGCCGCCGGGACGACCGCCGAGGACGTGGCGGCCGAGCTGCGGTTCATCCTCGAGCGCTTCCCGTCGATGCGCACCCGGCTGCGGCTGCGCCCGGACGGGCCGCCCCGGCAGGTGGTGGCGGCCGCCGGCGAGGTGGCGGTGGAGCTGGTCGACGCCGCCGACGACGCCGACCCGGCCGCGGTCGCCGCGCAGGTGAGCCGGCGCCTGCACGAGACCGCGTTCGACTTCGAGCGCGACTGGCCCGTGCGCACCGCCGTGGTCCGGCACCGGGGCGCGCTGACCCACCAGGTGACCGTCGTGTGCCACCTCGTCAACGACGGCTTCGGCGGGCTCGTGCTCGCCGGAGAGGTGGCCCGCTGGCACCGCGGCGGCGGGCTCGTCGCGCCCTCGGACGCGATGTCACCGCTCGAGGACGCGATGTCACCGCTCGAGGACGCGATGTCACCGCTCGAGGACGCGATGTCACCGCTCAAGGACGCGATGTCACCGCTCGAGCAGGCCCGGTGGCAGCGCTCGGAGGCCGGGCGGCGGCAGTCCGCCTCGGCGCTGCGGCACTGGGAGAAGACGCTGCGGGCCATCGCGCCGCGGCGCTTCCCCGGCCCCGTCGACGTGCGGCGGCCGCGGCACTGGCAGGCCGGCCTCGCCTCGCCGGCGCTGCACCTGGCCGCCCAGGTGGTCGCGCGGCGGACCGGCACCGACCGGACCACGGTGCTGCTGACCGCGTTCGCCGTGGCGCTGTCGGCCGAGACCGGCATCCATCCCGTGGTCGTGCGGGTCGTGGTCAGCAACCGCTTCCGGGGCGCCCTCGCCGGCTCCGTGAGCCCGGTGAGCCAGCCCGCCCTGTGCGTGCTCGACGTCGCGGGCCGGCCCTTCGACGAGGCCGTGGCGCTCACGGGGCGGCGGACGCTCACGGCGTACAAACACGCCTACTACGACCCCGATGACCTCGACGCGCTCGTCCGGCGCGTCAACGCCGAGCGCGGCGAGGAGGTCGACATCGCCTGCTACTTCAACGACCGGCGCCCGCCCGCCACAGCCGACGGCCCGGTGCCGGCCGCGGCCGAGATCCGCGCGGTGCTGCCCGCGACCACGTTCCGCTGGATCGCGAAGCAGGACCGGCCCAACGAGCGCATGTTCGTCACGATCGCCGCCGAGCCGGGCACCGTGCACCTGGACATCTGCGGCGACACCGGGCACATCCCGCCGGGGGCGCTGGAGGCGTGCGCGCGGGGCATGGAGGCGGTGACGGTCGCCGCCGCTACGACGCCGTCACCCGGCGCAGGCTCCGGTCGAACACCGTGACGAGCAGGAACAGCACCGCCGCGCCCAGCATGATCCAGGCCAGGTGGTGCATGCCGCCGGTGCTCGCGTGCCGGCCGAACGACGCGGCGGTGGCGGCCGAGGCGACCATCGAGCCGAGGTAGCCGAACGTGCGCAGCAGCCCGGCCGACGATCCGATGCGCTCCGGGTCGGCCTGGAAGTAGACGGCGTTCTGCAGGCCCAGGCTGTTGGCGCCCTGTGGGATGCCGAAAATGACGGAGACCGCGACGAGCATCCACAGCGGGCTGGCCGCGGTGAGCGCGAGCATCAGCGCGCAGGCGGCGAGCTGGCCGGCCCCGCCGAGCAGCAGCTTCGACAGCACGCCCGGGCGCCGTCCGATGGTGACCGAGAAGCCGATGCCGACCAGGAACATCGGGATCTGCACCAGGCCGGCGCCCAGCGGGGAGAGCCCGTAGCCCTCCTCCGTCCACTGGGTGAAGCCGTAGAGGAAGGCGTAGGACACGACGTAAGCCACGAGCGACCGGCCGTAGGTGGCGACCAGGGGCAGGTTGCCGCCGAGCACCCGCAGGTCGATGAACGGTGTCCGCGTGCGCAGCTCCCGCACCGTGAACGCGGCGCCGAAGGCGACGGTGAGCACCGCGAGGTACCAGGCGGCGGGGTGCGGGTCCATGAGGAACAGCAGCAGCGCGACGAGCATGGCCGCGAACAGGCCCATGCCGGCCAGGTCGATCCGGGCGGCCAGCGAGGCCTGGTCGGCATTGCCCTGGTCCCGGGCCTCTACGCGTCCGGTGCCGCGCTCCTTCGGCAGCCGCAGCGCGCCGAGGGTCACCGCGAGGACCGACAGCGGGATGTTGACCGCGAACGTGGCGCGCCAGCCGCCGAGGCCGATGAGCAGGCCGCCGAGCAGCGGGCCGATCACGGCGATGGTCTGGTTGGCCACGGCGAGGGCGGCGAGGACGCCCGCCGGGCTGTCCCGGCCGGTCCGCTCGGCCTCGCGGCGCAGCAGGGCCATCGCCGCGGGGTAGCCGGCGCAGGTGCCGAAGCCGAGCACCACGCGGGCGGCGATGAGCACGCCGAAGTCCGGGGCCAGGGTGCCGGCGATGCCCGCGACGCCGACGAGGGCGGTGCTGACGAGGAACAGGCGGCGGGGGCCGTAGAGGTCGATGAGCCGGCCCACGATCGGCTGGCCGAGCGCGGTGGCCAGGTAGAGGGCCGAGACGAGCCAGGCGGTCCGCGACGGCGGGGCCCCGAACGCGGCGCCGATCGGGATGAGCGCCACGGCGATGATGGTCGAGTTGATCGGGTTGAGGATCGAGCCGAGCATCATCAGCAGGACGAGCCGGCGGTCGAGCCCGCTCGCGGGCTCACGCATGGGCGAGCCGCTCCAGCACGGCCATGGCCGCGATGACCGTCAGGCGTTCCTCCTCCGTACAGCGGTGCTCGAACTCGGCGGCCAGCCACTCCCCGCGAGCCTGCCGGCCGGCCTCGGCCCGTTGCCGGCCCGCGGGGGTGAGCGCGATCAGCTGGCGGCGGCCGTCGCCGGGGTCGGGCCGCCGCTCGACCAGGCCGAGGTCGGCCAGCGCGGCGACCTGGGCCGCCATCGACTGGTGCCGCATGCCCTCGGCGGCGGCGAGGTCGCTGTTCGCGAGGCCGTCGCGGTCCAGGAGCCGGGCGAGGACGGTGGCCTGGGTGAGGCTGATGTCGCCGGTGTCCCCGGCGGCCCGGATGCGGCGCCGCAGCCGGCCGATGACGGCCCGGACGGCCCGCGAGGCGTCCACGGCGGACGGGGAGGGGTGATCGTCGACCATATCCGCAGTCTACCTGCGCAGTTCACCTGTGCAAATCGTCCACTCGCCCAGGTGTGAAACCGCCGATCACCCCGTGCGGCCGCGGCGGCCCCGTTAGGGTCGGCTTCGAACGCGCGCCGTGGCGGTCAGCCTGGCGGCCCTGGGCGTGCTGCGGCGCTGAGGCACGGGCCCGCCCAGTCGCTCGTCGTCGCCGATCGGAAGGTCCGTCCCGTCATGCCGCGCCTGCGTGCCCTCTCCCCCGCCGACCTGCGCGCCTCGGTGGTGGTATTCCTCGTCGCGCTGCCGTTGTGCGTCGGGGTCGCCATCGCCTCCGGCGTGCCCGCCGAGGTCGGGCTCGTCACCGGGATCGTCGGGGCGCTCGTCGCCGGGGTGCTGCCCGGCAGCCGGCTGCAGGTGTCCGGGCCTGCGGCCGGGCTGACGGTGCTCGTGGCCGAGGCCGTGGACGCGTACGGAATCGCGGCACTCGGGGTGCTCGTCACCGCGGCCGGGCTGCTGCAGGTGGCGCTCGGCGCGCTGCGGCTCGGGCAGTGGTTCCGGGCGATCTCCGTCGCGGTCGTCGAAGGCATGCTCGCCGGGATCGGGCTGCTGCTGATCGTCGGGCAGGTGTACACGATGAGCGCCGTCGCCGCCCCCGCCTCCGGCCATGGGAAGCTGCTGCACCTGCCGGGGGTGCCGGGGCACGCACTGCTGCCCGCCGTGGCGGTCGGGGCCGGCACCATCGCCGTGCTCGCCGTCTGGCCGCGGATGCCCGCCGCCGTCCGGCGGGTGCCGGGGCCCCTCGCGGCCGTCGTGCTCGCCGCGGCCGTGGTGTCCGCCGCGGGGCTGCGGGTGCCGATGGTGGAGGTGGAGGGGCTGCTGCAGGCGGTACACCTGCCGGAATTCGGCAATGTGGGAGAGCACGGGCTCGCGCTGGCCGGCACCGTGGTCGCGCTCACGCTCATCGCGTCCGCGGAGAGCCTGTTCTGCGCCGCGGCCGTGGACCGCATGCACGACGGCCCGCGGACCGACTACGACCGCGAGCTCGTCGCCCAGGGGGCCGGGAACACGGTGTGCGGGCTGCTCGGCGCGCTGCCGATGACCGCGGTCGTGGTGCGCAGCGCCGCCAACGTGCAGGCCGGGGCGCGCACCCGGGCGTCGCGGGTGCTGCACGGCGTGTGGCTGCTGCTCTTCGCGGCGCTGCTGCCGGCGGTGCTCGGCCTCATCCCGGTCGCGGCCCTCTCCGGCGTGCTCATCCACGCGGGCTGGCGACTGCTGCCGATGGGCCAGCTGGCGCGGCTGTGGCGCACGCACCGCGGCGAGGCCTGGGTCCTGATCGTCACCGCGGGCGCGATCCTCGCCGTGAACATGTTCGAGGGCGTCCTGATCGGGCTGGCCCTGGCGATCGCGAAGACCGCCTGGGAGACGTCACACCTGCAGGTGACGGTCGGCCGCGGCGCGCGCGACCCGGAGGCGGTGCGGCTGGTGCTGAGCGGGAACGCGACGTTCCTGCGGCTGCCGAAGCTGCTGCAGACCCTCGAGTCGGTGCCGGAGGGGCGGGCGGTGGAGGTCGACCTTTCGGCGGTACACCACCTGGACCACGCCTGCCGCTCGGCCCTCAGCGAATGGTCCGAGCGCCGCGGCGCCGAGTTGCCGCCCGAAAAAAGCCGCGCGAGCATGTCGAGGATCGGCTAGCGGTTCCGACCGGATGGTGAACCGAGACCCACAGGGAGAGGAACCACGCAGATGAGCAAGGTCTTCACGAGCATCGCGGCGTCGCTGGACGGCTACGTCGCCGGGCTCAACCAGACCCTCGAGCACCCGATGGGTGACGACGTTTTCGGGGGCCCGGAGAGCGTGCTGCACAAGTGGATGTTCGAGGCGCGCGAGGAGAACGCGGCGGAGCTCGCCGAGATCACCGACGCGGGCGCGTTCATCATGGGCCGCAACATGTTCGGGCCGATCCGGGGTGAGTGGGACCTCGACTGGCGCGGCTGGTGGGGCGAGGAGCCGCCGTACCACGCCCCCGTCTACGTCCTCACCCACCACCCGCGCGAGTCGCTGGAGATGGACGGCGGCACCACGTTCCACTTCGTCACCGACGGGATCGAGTCGGCGCTGGAGCAGGCCCGCAAGGTCGCCGGCGAGCGGGACATCTCCGTCGCCGGCGGGGCCTCGACCGTCAACCAGTTCCTGGCCGCGGGCCTGCTGGACGAGCTGCGGCTGCACGTGGCGCCGGTGCTGCTCGGCCGGGGCGAACGGCTCTTCGAGGGCATCGGCCGGATCGGGCTCACCCAGGTGTCGGCCCGGCAGACGTCGCTGGTGACGCACCTGCGGTACACCATCGAGCACTAAAGTCGTTCGATCCAGAACTGGACGGACGTCGGCGGGAGGGTCAGGGTCAGCACCGGGCCGGTCTTGTCCACCAGGTTGGCGTTACGGGACGTCGGTGTGTACTGCTGCCCCTGGAACGCCCGCGTCGAGCCGGTGTCGACGGTGTACGTCACCGTCGACGTCCCCCGGTTCGTGAACGCGAAGACGAGCTTGCCCTGGGGCGTCTTCCAGGCCATGATCCGCTGGTCGGTGCGCACCGTGGCCTCGTCGACCGCGTAGCGCACCGAGTTCCACGGCAGGTACTTCACGAACCCGTGAATCCCGTTGAAGTTCTGCGGGTTGTAGTCCCAGTGTCCCTTGGCGATGCCCGCGAACTTCGTGAAATCGTCGTCGTCGTACGGGCGCCAGTAGCCCAGCGAGTACCCCGACGACTCGGAGTTGTAGGTCGGCTTCAGGGCGTGCAGCCAGAACCACGTCGGCGCGTTCTGGAACGTCATCCAGTTCATGATGGACTGGGCGGTGTTCACCATCTTCCAGTCGCTCGTCGGCACCTGGTACTCGAACTCGTTGGAGAACACCGGCTTGCCGGCCGCGTCGCTGGTGTAGTCGTTCTGCAGCTGGTCATTGCTGTCGGAGCCGATGCGGTGGAACGACCACCCGTTGACGTAGGACAGCGCGGTCGCGTCGGCGCGGATGAGCGCGCCGCCGCGGCCCCGCTGGCCGTTGTCGGCGTCGGCGTGGATGAACACGTCGGGGAACGCCGCGCGCACCTTGGGCGCGACGGCCTTGAACGCCTTGTAGTACTGGTCGTTGCTGTAGCCGCAGCAGGAGTAGGCGACCCCGGCGACGCTCGGCTCGTTCTGCAGGCTGAACATCTTGACCGGCAGGCCGTTGTCGCGCAGGTAGGTCAGGTCGCGCACGATCGCGTCGCCGAACTGGTCCAGCCAGCCCGGGTCCGTGGAGGCGATGGTCCCGCCGACGTAGCTGCCGTTGGACTTCCAGCCGGGGGCCGGCGACCAGTACTCGGCGGAGACGCCCTCGATCCCGGACTGCGCGACGAGCTCGGCCAGCTCGCTCATCTGCGTCGACCAGCGGCCGACGATCTGCTTCTGGGCCGGGTCCAGGCCCCGCAGGTAGAGCCCGAGCGCGAGGCGGAGGTAGCGGAAGCCGCGGTCGTCGCGGATCTTCAGCAGGTCGCGGTACATCCGCGTGCGCTCGGTGGCGACCAGGTCGTGCGGCACCGAGGTGGTCGCGGCGGGCAGGCCGTTGTTGCCCGATCCGATCGAGTCGGACTGGATCTCGACGCCGAGGCCGAGGATCGTCTGGCGGGGCTGGTCGTGGCGGATGACGTAGTCGGTGGCGGCCGCGCTCGCGGGGCGGGCGAGGGCGGAGGCGCCGATCACGGCGCCGGCGAGGCCGATGGCGGTGCGTCGGGTCAGGGTCATGGCGGTCCCTCCTGGAGTGGGGGCAGGCCGAGCTTGGCTCGCGGGCCGGGGCGTAGCAGTGCGGCGGTCTGGGCCGCGCTGGCGCCGCCGTCGAGGACGAGTTCGGTCCCGGTGAGGTAGGGGGCGGACAGGGCGTAGGACACCGCGGCGGCGATGTCGTCGGGTGTGCCGAGGCGCTGGGTTTCTGCGAGGCGGGCGAGGTCGTCCGGGTCGGTGAGCCGGGTCTCGGTGTCGGGGGTGCGGACCCAGGCGGGGGTGATGGTCACGGCGCGGATGTCGTACCGGCGGTAGTCCACGGCGAGCTGGCGGGTGAACGCGGCGAGGGCGGCCTTGGAGGCGCTGTAGGCCGGCAGGCCCGGGAAGTGGCGGGTGGCGTGGATGGAGCCGATGGTGATGATGACGCCGTGGCGCTGCTCGATCATGCCGGGCAGGACGGCGCGGGCGCACAGGAACGCGGAGGTGACGTTGGTGTCCAGGACGCGGTGCCAGTCGGTGAGGGTGGTCTCGTGCACCGGTGCCCCGGTGGTGACCCCGGCGCAGTGCACCAGGGCCGCCACCGGGCCGATGCCGCCGAGCGCGGCCGCGACGCCGTCCTCGGTCGTGAGGTCGCCGTCGCCGCGGTCGACGCCGTGGACGTCGAAACCGTCGGCGGCGAGCCGGGCCGCGACCGCCTCGCCGATCCCGCCGGACGCCCCCGTCACCAGCGCCCGGTCAGGCACGGAACACCTCGTACTGCGCGATCAGCTCCTCGTCGAGCGTCACGCCGAGCCCCGGCCCGTCGGGCACGGCCAAGGCACCGTCCACGAGGGACGGACGTTGCACGGGCAGGTCGTCGCGCAGCGGGTTCGGCAGCCGGTTGTACTCGTAGATCGGCACGTTCGGCGTGGCCGCCGCGAACTGCAGCGCGGCCGCGAGCCCGACCGCCGAGCCGACCCCGTGCGGCGAGACGTCCACGTGGAACGCCGAGCACAGCGCGGCGATCCGGCGGGCCTCGGTGATGCCGCCGGCCCGGGTGAGGTTGGGCATGACGACGTCCACGGCGCGCTGCTGCAGGAAGTCGCGGTACCCGTAGCGGCTGAACTCGCTCTCCCCCGTCACCACCGGGATGCGCACGGCCGCGCGCACCTCGGCGAGCCCGGCCACGTCGTCGGTGGCGAGCGGCTCCTCCAGCCAGCGCACGCCGAGCGGCTCCAGCGCGAGCCCGAGCCGCACCGCGGTCTTCACGTCGTAGGCGCAGTTGAGGTCGACGTGCAGCGCGGCCCGGCCGGCCAGCGCGTCGACCACCGCCTCGGCGTGCGCGAGGTCGGTCGCCTCTCCCCGGCCCAGCTTGAGCTTCACCGCCCGGAACCCGGCGTCCACGAAGGACAGTGCCCGCTCGGCGGACTCCGCGGTCGTCGGCAGGAACGGGATCGGGCTGGCGTAGACCGGCACGGTGTCGCGGACCGGCCCGCCGAGCAGCCGGTGCACGGGCAGCCCGGCGGCCTTGCCCCGCAGGTCCCACAGCGCCAGGTCGACGCCGCTGATCGCCTCGAGGTAGAAGCCGCCGGTGCGCCCGGCCCCGGCCTGCGCGCCGTACATGAGCTCCCACAGCGCCTCCGACGCGCCGGCGTCCCGCCCGAGCAGCATCGGCCCGAGCAGGCTGCCGACGATGGTCGCGGTGACGCGCGGCTCCGGCAGCCCGTAGGCCTCGCCGATGCCCTCCAGCCCGTCGGTCGTTCGGATACGAACGAGGGTGGTGTACTGCCCGAGCCGCGGCAGCACCCGATGGCTGGACGCGGGGGTCAGCAGCCACTCCGGCACCGCGTCGAGGCTGCCGTAGACCCGCTCGAAGGGCGCGGACAGGGCGATGGCCTCGACGGAGGCGATGGTGAGCTTCACGGGATCCCTTACTTGATGAGGTCGTTCATCCGGTCGCGGGCCGAGGTGAGCGCCTCCTTGACCTGCTTCTTGCCGATGAGGATCGACTGCACCTCCTCGGCGAGCACCTTCTCCATCTGGGAGAACTGCGGATACCCCCAGAACGGGCTCGCGCTGGAGTTCGCGCCGATCTGCGCGGTGAACTCGGTCGCGAACTTGTCGTTCTTCACCGCCGCGTCCGCCAGCCCCGCATTGGTCGTCGGGGGCAGCCCGGTCTTGGTGAAGTACTCCACCGCATACGACGAGTCCGTGGTGATCGTCTTGGCGAAGTTCGCCGCGGCGGCCGCGCCGGAGCCGTTCATGACCGCGATGACCTGCCCCCAGGCAAGGTGCCGCGGCTTGTCACCGGCGTTCTTCACCGGCCGCGCAACGGGGGTCATCTTGGTCCCGAGGTCTTTGTCCGGCGATGACTTGGCGACCGTCGCTTTACCGCCGATCGCGTCCTCGTAGAACGCGGTCTTACCCTGCGACATGAGCGCCCGCGCATCGACCCGGTTCACGTCCGGCGCGATCAGCTTCTGGTCATACAGCTTCTTGTACCAGGTCAACGCCTCGACACTGCCATCGTCCCCGATCACGACCTTGTTGTCCCGCACGATCGGCGACCCGAACTCCCACATCCACGGAATGACATCCTTGAGCTGATCCACCTTCGTCATACCCGCCCACGGCACGATCCCGTTCCCAAGACCCTTCACCGCCATGAGCGCCGCCTCGAACTCCGCGACCGTCTTCGGCGGAGCCGTGACCCCGGCCCTGGTGAGCAACTCGTTGTTCGCGATCAGGCCGATACCCGCGAACGTCCACGGCAGCCCGTACTGCGTGCCCTTCGACTGCCCCAGCGAGAGCGCGGCCGGGGCATAGTCGAGGCCGCTCGCCACGCTCGTGAGGTCCAGCAGCTTGCCGGTCGCGGCAAGGGTGGCCAGCCACGCGACGTCGAGCTGCACGGCCCCGGCGAGCTGCCCGCCCTGCACCTGCAGGAGCAGCTGGTTCAGGTAGTCGTTGTAGGGATACGACGGCGTCGTGATCTTCACGCCGGCATTGGCCGAGGTGTACTTCGAGATCTGGTCCTGCATCGGCTGTTTCGTGACCGCCTCGTTGAACGACCACGAGGTGAACGGGAACTCCTTCACCCCGTCGTCCTTGAGGCCTTCGGTGCCGGCGGGAGTGGGGGCCTGGGTGGAGGGGGCGCAGGCGGCCAGGGTCGATAAGCCGATCGCGCCCAGGAACGTGCGGCGGGTGATGCTCATGCTGTGACTCCAATGCGGGGGTGTTCAGCCCTTCACGGCGCCGGCGGTGAGGCCGGCGACCAGATAGCGCTGCAGAACGGTGAAGCCGATGACGACGGGAAGAGAAACGACGAGCGAGGCGGCCATCAGGTCCGGCCAGGCGGTCTCGAACTCGCCGAGGAACGTGTTCACCAGACCCGGCGGCAGCGTCTGCTTGTCCGGACCGGCGAGCGTGAGCGCGAAGATGAAGTCGTTCCAGCCCCGGATGAACGCGAACAACCCCGTCGCCACCAACCCCGGCAGCGACACCGGCAACAGAATCCGATGGATGATCGCGCCCTGCCCGGCCCCGTCGACCTTCGCCGCCTCGATCAGCTCGTCCGGGATCGTGTCGAAGAAGCCCTTCAGCATCCACACGCACAACGGCAGCGTGAACGTCGTGAAGGACAGGATCAGCGCGAGGTACGAGTCGCGCAGGCCGACGGCGCTGAACACGAGGTACAGGGTGATCAGCAGCACCGCCTGCGGGAACATCTGCGAGGCGAGCACCAGGTACATGAGCGCGCGCCGGCCGCGGTAGCGGAACTTCGCGAACGAGTAGCCCGTGTAGGCCGAGACGACGACGGTCAGCACGGCGGTGACGGCGGAGACGAACAGGGAGTTCAGCAGGTACCGCAGCAGCTTGGGGTTCTCGAAGATGCTGCCGAAGTGCTCGAACGTGATGTGGTCGGGGAAGAAGTGCGGCGGGAAGCGGAACACGCCCTGGGTCGGGGTCAGGGCGGTGACCAGCACCCAGTAGACGGGGCCGAACGCGAACACGCCGATGACCGCGATCGTGCTCGCGGCGAGCCAGGGCCGCCGCCTCACGCCCGCTCACCCCGCTCCGACAGCCGGACGTAGACCACGACCAGGGCCAGGATCAGCACGAGCCAGAGGGCGCCGAGCGCGCTCGCCTTGCCGAGGTCGAAGGCCTTGAACGCGGTGTCGTACACGGCAACGGCGAACGTCGTCGTCGAACCGGCCGGACCACCACCGGTGAGCACATAGATCATGTCGAAGTGCTGCACATTCCAGATCACCTCGAGCAGCACGACAATCCCGAGAATCCCGCGCAGATGCGGCAGCGTCACATGCCAGAACCGCGCCACCGCACCGGCACCGTCCAGCGCCGCGGCCTCATGCAGCGCCGACGGCACCGTCTGCAGACCCGCCAGCAGCATCACCATGATCCACGGAAAGCTCGCCCAGCTCTTGGCCACGATGACCGCCGCCATCGCGGTGCCGGGCCGGCTGAACCACGAGATCGGCTCGTCCGTGATGTGCAGCGTCGTCAGCACCCCGTTGAGCAGCCCGTAGTTCGCGTTGAAGATCCACAGCCAGACGAACGAGACCACGACGCCGGGGATGACCCACGGGAACAGGAACAGTCCCCGCAGGACGGCCCGGCCGCGGATCCGGGCGTTGAGGGCGAGGGCGAGCGCGAAGCCGATGACCACCGGCACGACCGTCGAGGCGACCGTGAACACGAGGGTGTTCTGCAGCACCGGCCAGAAGTTCTGCGACAGTACGGCCCGGAAGTTCTCCAGGCCCACGAACGACCGGCCCGGCAGCACCAGGCTCTGCCGGAACAGGCTGGTGCTGAGCGCGCCGGCGAGCGGGTAGAGCACGACGGCACCCAGCAGCGCGAGGGCCGGGAGGGTCAGCAGGAAGCCGAACGTACGGTCCTTCATCGGGGCTCCTCGGTCTGCGCCACGCTCGGGTGGTCGTCGTCGAGGTCGATCAGCTCCGGGTCGAGGTGCGCGCGCAGCTCCACGCCCAGCTGCCACTCGACGTGGTCGCGGGCGGCGCGCTCGGCGTCGTCGGGGTCGTGGCGGCGCAGGGCGTCGAGGATCGCGGCGTGCTCGGTGATGACCTGACCCCAGGCCGGATCCACGCGCACGCCGACGCGGTAGTGCTGGACGCGCAGCAGCGCGAGGTCGGTCATCTCGCGCAGCGTCGCGTAGCGGGTGGCGGTGGCGATGCCGGTATGGAACCGCCGGTTGAGCTCGGACATGGGGGTGAGCCGCCCGCGCTCGAACTGGAAGCGCATCTGCTCGTGCAGCTCCCCCAGCTCGTCCAGCTCGCCGTCGCCGATCGTGGTGGCGGCGACCCGGGCCGCCAGCCCCTCCATCGCGCCACGGGCGAGGTAGACGCCGCGCATCTCGCGCAGGGACAGCGGGGCCACGTGCGCGCCCGCGTGCGGGTTGGGCTGCACGACGAGCCCCTGGCCGGTGAGCTTCTGGATGGCCTCGCGCAGCGGGATCTTGCTGATGCCGAGCGAGCGGGACAGCGCGTCGATGTTGATGCGGGCGCCCGGACGCAGCTCGCCGGCGAGGATGGCCCGACGGAGCCGGTCGTACACGACATCGGCCTTGGTCTGGAAGCCGTCGAGCCGTTCCACGCCATCTCCCCAGGTCAGGCGATCGTCGTATACTATCGATCGCATGCGACGCAGTGTTGCACCGCAACCGGACACAGCGCAAGAGCTCGATGCAGATCCGCCGCGGGCGTGACGTCGCCGGGTCAGCGGTTTTGTGCGGCGGCGGCGCGCAGCAGCTTTGCGCGCGCGAGGCCCACCGATCGGCACGGCGACGGCACCGGCGGCACCGCCGGCGCCGTCAGTCCACGAGGGACTGGGTGCCGAGGACGATCGCGAGCGCGAGCCGCTCGGCGTCCTCGGTGCCGGGCTCGGCGGTGTAGACGGTGATCCGCAGGTCGTCCTGGGCGACGAGGAGCGCGTCGCAGTCCAGCGTGATCCGGCCCACCGCCGGGTGGTCGACGACCTTGCGCTTGGACGGGTCCGGCGGCGGGGGCGGCGCCTCGGCGTTCCAGAGCTCGCCGAAGCGCGGGCAGGCGTCGGCGAGCTCGCCGATGAGCCGGCGCAGGGAGCGGTCGGCCGGGTACCGCGCCGCCGTCAGCCGCAGGTCCGCGACGAGCCGGGCCTCGTGCTCGGCCTGCTCCCGCGGCGTGTGCACGACCCGGTTGCGCGGGCCGGCGAGGTTGCGCCAGATGGCGTTCCGCTCGAGGCCGCGCCACGTCGTCGTCTCGCCCATCAGCGCGTCGTAGGCCGCGTTGGCCAGCACGAGCGTCCAGGTGGCGTCGTAGACGACGACCGGCGTGTACGAGAGCCGGTCGAGCAGCCGCTGCACGCTCGCCGTGACGCGCGACGGCACGACGTCCCGCCCGGGGGTGGCGTGGCCGGCGAGACGGTACAGCAGATCGCGCTCGGGGTCGGACAGCCGCAGGGCCCGCGCGAGGGCCTCGACGACCTGGGCCGAGGGCGCGGTCGCCCGCCCCTGCTCCAGCCGCGTCAGGTAGTCGGCCGAGATCCCGGCGAGCGCGGCCAGCTCCTCGCGGCGCAGCCCGGTCGCGCGCCGGCGCCGGCCCACGGGCACGCCGACGGCCTCGGGCGTCACCCGGTCCCGGCAGCGGCGCACCATCGCGCCGAACTCCCACGACTCCATGGGTCCAGTCTGCGCGCGGGCGCCGCCGCTGTCCTGGTCCTGGCAGTCCTACGACAACGCGACGGCTGCCTAACGCCCGGGCCGGGGCCGCACAGTCGGGACATGACCACCACGCTGATCACCGGACCGACGCGGGGCCTCGGCCGGGCCGCGACCCTCGCCCTGGCCGCCAAGGGCTCCGATCTCATCCTTCTGGGCCGCAGCGGCGGCGCCCTGTCGCAGATCGCCCGCGAGGCGCGCGCACTCGGCTCCACCGTGCACGAGGTCGGCGTCGACCTGGCCCGCCTCGCCGACGTGCGGGCCGCCGCCGCGACGGTGCGCGAGCTGCTGGACTCCGGCGCGGCCGGCCCGCTGCGCGCCCTGGTCGCCAACGCCGGAGCCATGTCGGCCGATACCCGCACCGCGTCCGCCGACGGCTACGAGCTCACGTTCGCCGTGAACTACCTGGCGCACGCCCAGCTCATCGGCGACCTGCTCGGCTCGCTCACCGAGCCCGCGCGGATCGTGCTGCTCGGCTCGAACACGTACCACCAGAACTTCTGGCGACGCCTGCTGGGCGTGGCCCCGGCGAGCTGGGGCGACCCCGTCGACATCGCCCGCCCGGCGACCGGCGGGGAGCACCCGGGGATGCAGGCGAGCGGCACCGCGTACTCCAACGCCAAGCTTGCCCTGCTGTACTACGCCCACGAGCTGCAGCGCCAGGCCGGCCCCGGCATCGCGGTGTCCGTGTACGAGCCCGGCTGGATGCCCGGCACCGCCCTGAGCCGCGACGCGCCCGCGGCGTTGCAGGCCGTCGGCCGCGCCCTCGGCCGCCTGCCCGGCGTCGCCACCCCGCAGCGCTCGGGTCCGCAGCTCGCGTCGATCGCGCTCGACGAGCGCTGGTCCCACCTGCGCGACGGCGCGTTCGTGGTGCGCGGCAAGGTGACCGAGGTGCAGCCGATCGCGCACGACCGCGACCGGGAACGCCGCCTGTGGGCCGCGACCGCGGAACTCCTCGCCCGCGCGTAGGAGCCGTTCGCCGACCGCGGGCTGCTCACCGCCTGACGCGCTCGCCCGCGGGGTCGAAGGGCGCACGGCGGTGCACGGCGACCGGCACGAGGGTGCCTCCGACGTTGACCTGCCAGGCGCCGCCGTCGCTTGGCCGCACGTAGGCGAGGGCGACGCACGCGCCGAGGGTCTCGCCCCACGCCGCGGACGTCACCTGCCCCGCCGGCACGCCGTCGCACAGGACCAGCTCGCCGCCCCACATCATCACGTCCGGGTCCCCGGCGACGAGCGACACCAGGCGCTGCCGCGGGCCGTCCGCCTTGGCCCGCTCGACGGCCTCGCGGCCGAGGAACGGGATGCCGGAGCCGAGCTTGCAGGCGAACAGCAGGCCGGCCTCGGCGGGGTTCGTGTCCGGGCGCAGGTCGGAGCCCCAGGCGCGGTAGCCCTTCTCCAGCCGCAGGGAGTTGATCGTGTAGTAGCCGGCCTGGGTGGCGCCGGCCTCCACCAGGTGCTCGTAGACGCCGGCGGCGAACTCCGACGGGACGTACAGCTCCCAGCCCAGCTCCCCCACGTAGGTGATCCGGGTCGCGCGCACGGTGGCGTGGCCGAGGTCGAGCTCCCGGCTGGTCGCGAACGGGAACGCGGCATCGGAGAGGTCGGCCCGGGTCAGCGCCTGCAGCAGGGCGCGCGAGTCCGGCCCCATCACCCCGTAGACGGCGTAGGCGGAGGTGACGTCGGCGACGGTCACGTGCCGGTCGGCGATGTGCCGGCGAATCCAGTCGCGGTCGCGCTGCACCGAACCGGAGCTGGTGACGAGCAGGTACTCGTCGCGGGCCAGCCGCGTGACGGTCACGTCGGACTCGTAGCCGCCGCGGGCGTTGAGCATCCCGGTGTAGACCGCGCGGCCGGTCTCCACGGCGACGTCGGCGGTGCACAGCCACTGCAGCAGGTCCTCGGCGTCGCGGCCGGCGACGAGCAGCTTGCCGAACGACGTCTGGTCGAACACGGCCACCGACTCCCGGGTCGCCCGCTGCTCGGCGGCCGACCACTCGAGCCAGCCCGGCTTGCCCCAGGTGTACTCCACCTGCCCGTTCGCGTTCGCGGGGGCGAACACGTTCACCCGTTCCCAGCCCATCTTCGAACCGAAGACGGCGCCCGCGGCCGCCTGCAGGTGATAGGCGGGCGAGCGGCGGAACGGCCGGGCCGAGGTCAGCTCCCGGTTGGGCCACGGCACCTCGTAGTGCAGGCCCAGGATCTCCGCCACCCGGTCGTGCAGCCACTGGTTGTTGCCGTGGAACGGCGCGAACCGGCGGATGTCCACACTGGACAGATCGCTGGTCGGCTCGCCGCTCACGATCCACTCCGCCAGCGCGCGCCCGGCCCCGCCGGCCGAGGCGATGCCGACGGAGTTGAAGCCGGCCCCGACGAAGAAGTTCCTGACCTCCGGCGCCTCGCCGAGGATGAACTGGTTGTCGGGCGTGAACGACTCGGGGCCGTTGTAGAACTTCTTGATGCCGGTCTCGTGCAGCGCCGGGATGCGTTGCTGGGCGTTGTCCATGAGGATGCCGAAGTGCTCCCAGTCCTCGTCGAGGAGCTGGAACTCGAAGGGGTAGGGCAGCCGGTCGGGCGCGACCCAGGGCTTGGCCTCGGGCTCGAACCCGCCGACGACGAGCCCGCCCACCTCCTCCTTGAAGTAGGTGTACCCGTCGGGGTCGCGCAGGATCGGCAGCATCCGGTGCACGCCCTCGATCGCCTCGGTGACGACGTAGAAGTGCTCGGCCGAGTGCAGCGGCACGTTGACCCCGGCGAGCGCGCCGACGGCCTTGGCCCACTGCCCGGCGCAGTTGACGACGATCTCGGCCTCGATGTCGCCCGCGTCGGTGCGCACGCCCGTGACGACGCCGTCGCGCACGTCGACGCCGATCACGCGCACGCCCTGCGCGATGGTCGCGCCGCGGTCGCGGGCGCCCTTCGCGAGGGAGTTCGTGACGTCGGTGGGGTTGGCGGTACCGTCGCCCGGCAGCCAGATCGCGCCCACCAGGTCCTCGGAGGCGAGGATCGGGTACAGCTCCTTCGCCCGCTGCGGGCTGATCAGCTCGCACTCCAGGTCGTAGGCGGCCGCCGACGCCGCGGTGCGCTCCAGCTGGACCATCCGGTCCGGGGTGCGGGCGACGGTGACGCCGCCGCAGCGCTTGAAGCCGGTGCCGAGCCCGGTCTCCCGCTCCAGCTCGCTGTAGAGCCGGGCGGAGTACTGCACCAGCCGCGTCCCGCTCTCCGTCGAGCGCAGCTGCCCGACGAGCCCGGCCGCGTGCCAGGTCGTGCCGCTGGACAGCCGCCCCTGCTCGACGAGCACCAGGTCGGTCCAGCCGAGCTTGGTCAGGTGGTAGGCGACGCTGGCCCCGATGACGCCACCGCCGATCACGACGACGCGGGCGCGGGACGGCAGGGCGCTGCTCATGCCCGCGACGCTAGCAGCGCTCCCCCGGCCTGAAAAGGTCTAGACATTAACGCTGAGCGAAATGCGGACCCGGTCGGGGCGGAACAGGTCGGTGGCGTGCTCGACGGCCAGCCCCGCCGCGGTGTGGACGGTCCGCTCGATGCGCATGAGCGGGCTCTGCGCGGCCACCCCGAGCAGCCGCGCCTCCTGCGGGCCGGCGATGACCGGCTCCAGCGACTCGCGGGCGGTGTGCGGGTGCTGCCCGTAGCGGCGGCGCAGCAGCTCGTACAGCGAGCCGGTCAGCCGCTGCTCGAGCAGGTCGGGAAACGGCTGCACCGGGAAGTAGGAGCGCTCGAGCGCGAGCGGCGCCCGCCGGGCCGTGCGGACCCGAACGATCTCGTGCACCGGCGCGTTCGGCCGGACCCCCAGCGCGGCGGCGACGGCGGCACCGGCCGGCACGGTCGCGGCCGAGACCATCCGCGCCCCGGCGCGCACGTTGGCGCGGCGCATCTGCTCGGTGAAGCCGGCGAGCCCGGTGAGGTCGCACTCGATGCGCGGCTCGCTGACGAACGTGCCCCCGGACCGCCCCGCCTTGCGCACGACCGTCCCGAGCGCCTCCAGCGAGGCCAGCGCCTGCCGCAGCGTCATCCGGCTGACCCCGAGCCGGGCCGCGAGGTCCTCTTCCCGCGGCAGCCGGTCCCCGGGCACGAGCTGCCCGCGCCCGATGACGCCGGCGAGCCACTGTTCGATCTGGGCGTGCACCGGCGGCCCGCCGCGGGCCGACCAGCGGGGCACGGCGGCCAGCCAGTCAGCACCCGGCTCAGCGGCGGTCACGACACGAACAGTAGCCGCGGGGTCAGGCCCACCGGTAGCGGGTCTCTGACGACTCCGGGCCGGCCGCGAAGGCGAACGCCTTGTCCGGCCGGACCCGGTAGAGCTGGACGGTCCCGGCCCGCACGGCGCCGGCGAGGTGATGCCAGGTTCCGTCCTCGCGGGTGATCTGCCAGCCGTAGGCCTCCTCGAACGCGGTCGCCACGGCCTCGCGGGTGTCCTCGTCGGTGACCAGGCTCGCCGTGCCCTCGATGACGTAGTCCACGCCGGTCAGGGTTGCGGTGCCGGCGGTCAGCACGCAGTGCCGGTTGGCGCCGAGGTTGCGGGCCTTCTGCTCCTCGTCGCCGGTGGTGAACCACATCGCGCCGTGCGCCCAGATCGCCAGCAGCGGTGTCACGTGCGGCCGGCCGTCGGGGCGCACCGTGCACAGCTGGAACTTCTGGATCCGGCGCAGTGCCCACTCCGTCGCCTCCCACGGCACCGGGGCGGCGCCGGCGGAGGAGTACGGGCCGAGGCTGGTCCGCGGCGGGGCCGGGTCGCCGGTCATGGTCGCTCCTCGTCTCGGGCGAGATGGTCGGCCAGGATCGCGGTGACCGACAGGGCGGTGTCGAAGTTCGGCAGGAGCCGGGTCTTCGTCAACGCGAAGGCTACGCCCCGCGCGGGGTCCGCGTAGGCGTAACTGCCGCCGCCGCCCGGCCATCCGAAGGCCGCGGAGCGCTCCTCGGCCGGGGCGCCGATCCGGCCGAGCGGGAAGCCCAGCGCCATCCGCGCCGGCGTGCCGAACACCCGGTCCGTCCCCTCGAACGCGAGCGCGGACAGCTCCGCCAGGCGCGCGGCGTCCACGAGCCGGCCCCGCAGCAGGGCGTCGAACATGGCGGCCAGGCCCCGCGCGGTCGCGCTGCCGACCGACGGGATGTCGGCCCGCAGGATGCCCTCGTCGTTGCCCAGATCCGCGCTCGGCCCGCTCTCCCACGGCACAAGGATCCCGTCCGGGAGAGCCGGTCGCTGCCGCGCGGGCTGCTCCAGGCGCGCGAAGCCCGGCAGCGCCTCCGCCGGAGCGCCGAAGTACAGCTGCCCGTCGATGCCCAGCGGCGCCGTGACCCACTCCCGGAGCAGCTCGTGCATCGACCGCCCCGTCGCGCGGCGGGCCAGCTCGCCGACGAGGAAGCCGAAGGTGTACGAGTGGTAGCCCGTCGCGGTCCCCGGACGCCAGCGCGGCTCGGCGGCGGCCAGCGCGGCACACACCCTGGGCCAGTCGGGCAGCTCGGCCGGGGTGATCTCGCGCGGCATGGCCGGAAGGCCGGTCGTGTGGGTCAGCACGTGCCGCAGCGTCGTCGTGGCCTTGCCGTGCCCGCCGAACTCGGGCCAGAGGTCCGTGACCGGGGTGTCGTAGCCGAGGAACCCGCGCGCGACGAGCAGGTGCGCGATCGTGGCCGCCATGTTCTTGCCGGTGGAGAAGCTGAAGATCGGCGTGCCGGAGGTGAGTGGGCGCCCGGTGGCCGGGTCGGCCGAGCCGGCCACCGCGTCGACGACGAGTGCGCCGTCCCGGTAGACGGCGACCTGCACACCGGTCTCCGCGCCGGTGCCGACCAGCGTGTCGATGTACCGCTGCACCCGTTCCTGGATCTCACCCCTCGGCACGGCCCTCCCGCTGCTTGCAGTTTGCAACCACAAGCAGCCTAAGCCGAGCGGTGGCGGCTCGCAATCACTCGGCGCTCACACGAACCTCCACAGGTGGTCGTCGGTGCCGTTGTCGTCCCAGATCAGCACCTGGGCACCCTCGGCCGTCGAGGCGCCGTTCACGCCCAGGACCCGGCCGCCGTTGGCGGACTGGATGCGGAAGTAGCCGTTCGCGCCGTAGCGCAGCCGCCAGCGGCGGTCGTTCGCGCCGGTGTCCGGCAGCTGCACGGCCCGGGCCCCGTTCGCGGTGCCGTTGTTCTCGACGCCGAGGACCTTGCCGCTGTTGCCGTTGCGCAGGCGCAGCCAGCCGCCGGTGTCCACGACCGCGGTCCACAGGTGGTCGCTCGTGCCGTTGTCGCCCCACTGCACGAGCAGGGCACCGTCCGCCGTGGACATGTTCGTGACGCCGAGGAGCAGGCCGCTGCGCAGGTTCTGGATGCGGCGCGTGCCGTCGGGCAGGAAGCGCCACAGGTTGTCCGCCGAGCCGTCGTCCGGCGACTGGACCGCCTGCGCGCCCTGGGCCGTCGAGCCGCCGAGGACCGCCAGCAGCTTGCCGCTGTTGACGTTGCGCAGCCGGTGGGTGCCGTCGCCGTTGTCGGCGATGGTCCACCGGTGGTCGGCGGTGCCGTTGTCCGTCCACTGCAGCACGTTCGCGTCGTCCGCGGTGGACATGCCGGTGACGCCGAGGACCTTGCCGCTGTTGAGGTTGCGCAGCCGGACCGCGGTGCCGTCGAGGACGAGCTCCCAGCTGTGGTCGGGCGTGCCGGTGTCGCCCCACTGCAGGGCGAGGCCGCCGTCCGCGGTGGACATGTCCCGCACGCCGAGCACCAGGCCGCTGGCGGCGTTGGCGAGCCGGAACGTGGACGCCGCGGCGCCGGTGCTCCAGTAGACGGTGTAGTTGAAGCCCTGGGCGTCGTGGAACGGGCCCAGGCCGACCGTGGCGTTGTTCGCCGTGGCGGTGAACGTGAGCGCCGTCGTGCTCGTGCGGGTGACCGACGACGGGGTCAGCGCCGGCAGGGCGGACAGGGCGGTGGTGCCGTAGTTGCCGGCCAGGACGACCGGGCCGTAGGTGAGCGCGACGACGTTGGCGTTGTCGTTCGCCGCGCGGACCGCCACGGCCATGGGCAGCCGCACGGTGACCGTGTCGCCGGAGGTCCAGGTGCGGGTCAGCGAGGCGTAGGTGCCGGGCGTGGCCGCGACGGACTGGACGGTGCCGTTGACGCTGATCGTGGCGCCATCCGCGGGAAGGGGTGAGGTCCAGGCCGGGATGCGCACGCGCATGGTCCACGAGCCGCTCGCGGTGCCGGTGACCGTCAGGGTGGTGGTGTCGCTCGCCGGGTAGGACGTGGACTGCGTGACGGTGATGCCGCGCTGGGTCCAGGTCAGCACCGAGGGGACGAACAGGTTCACGGTCAGCGTGGTGCCGTTGTAGAAGTAGATCGAGTCGGCGAGCTTCGTGTTCACCTCCACGCCGGTGCCCTGGCAGCACCAGAAAGAGTCGTAGTCGGTGCTCCACGTGCCGCCGCCCCACGCCGGCCCGACCCCGCGGCGGCCGCCGGGCTTGAGCGGGGTGAAGTAGGTGACGTGGCCGTGGGCGTCGGCCGGGTTCTGCGCGCCGATCACGTGGTTGAGCAGGGCGCGTTCGAAGAAGTCGAAGTAGGCGGCCTGCTCCGGCTGCAGCAGCCACAGCTCGCGGGTGAGCTTGAGCATGTTGTAGCTGTTGCAGTGCTCGCAGGTGTCGTTCGTCAGGTAGCCGGCGATGGCGTTCGGGGCGCGGAAATGCTCGGCCTGGCTGTTGCCGCCGATGACGTACGAGTGCGCGCCCGTCGCGATCGCCCAGGCGTTGACGGCGATGTCCCGGTAGCGGGTCGTGCCGGTCGCCTTGTACTCCCGCGCGGCCCCGATCCACTTCGGCACCTGCGTGTTGGCGTGCAGGCCGTTGAGCTGGTCGGTGTTGGACGCGAGCGGGTTGAACACCGCGGCGTGGTCGAAGCGCTGCGCGGCGGTGAGCCAGCGGGCGTCGCCGGTCTGCTGGTAGACGTCGGTGAGCACGGCGTTCATGCCGCCGAACTCGGTGCCGAGCACCGCCTGCATCTGGCTCGCGCTGAGCCGCCCGGTGCGGGTGTCCACCCAGCCGCACAGCGCCAGCAGCACATCCCTGGCCTGGGTGCCGCCGATGTACCGCCACACGTCGAGCAACCCCGCGAGGGTCTTGTGGATGCAGTACCAGGGGACGTTGCCGTTGCTCAGCGTGCCCGACTCCAGCGCGGTGAAGTCCGACTCGGGGAATCCGGACAGGTATCCGGCACCGAATCCCGCGGCCGCGTTGTTGCCCTGGCAGGCGGCCAGCCCCGCGACCATCGCGTTCGCCTTGTCCCGGCAGGTCGTGTCGCCCAGCGTCGCGTAGGCCTGGGCCCAGGCGCTGAGCAGGTGGCCCTGCATGTGGGTGCGGAACGGGAACGTCGGCGCGTCCCAGCCGCCCGTCGCCGCCGCGCCGTTCGTGGACAGCCGGTGGTTGGACCGGAAGTTGTAGAGCATCCGGTCGACGTCGAGGAACCGCAGGTACGCCAGCGTCCGGCTCTGGTTGTCGAGGAACCGTCCGGCGGTCAGCCGCACCTGGCTCAGGTCGAACGGGTAGGCCGCGACGCCGATGTCGGCGCGGGCGGGCGCGAGCGCCGCGGCGGCGGGCGGCTCGGCGAGGCCCGCGGCGGCGCCGGCCGCGATCAGCGAGGCGCCGCCCGCGCGCATGACGGCGCGGCGGCTCACGGGAGAGGTCAGCACGAGTCCTCCGATGTTAGCGCTCACATCGTGGCGGTGAGGTGAGCGCCGGGAGACGGGTTGGCGGAATGCTGGCCAGTCTTAGCGATGTGTGCCGATGTGTCAATACGCGCGCGTCACAGGTCTCCGAGGGCGGTCAGGGGCGACTCGACGCAGTCGGCGACGTAGCGCAGGAAGCCGCCCGCCGCCCCGCCGTCGCACACGCGGTGGTCGAAGGCGAGGGTCAGCTGGCTCACCTTGCGCACCGTGAGCTGCCCGTCGACGACCCACGGGCGGTCGATGATCCGGCCGATGCCGAGGATCGCGACCTCGGGGTGGTTGATGATGGCGGCCGAGCCGTCGACGCCGAAGACGCCGTAGTTGTTCACCGTGAACGTTCCACCGGTCAGGTCGGCCGGGGCCAGGGTGCCCTCGCGCGCGGCCCGGGTGCGCCCGGCCATCGCCGCCGACAGGGCGCGGGTCGCCAGCCGGTGCGCGTCGCGGACGACCGGGACCACGAGGCCTCGGTCGGTCTGCGCGGCGATTCCCAGGTGTACGTGCCGAGGTATGACGATCTCGTCCCCCTCGACGCGGGCGTTGAGCTCGGGATGGCGTGCGAGACCGAGCAGCGCGAAGCGCGAGAGCAGCCCGAGCAGGCTCACGGGATGCTCGGGGTCGCGCGCGTTGAGCTCGGCCCGGGCCGCGAGGAACCCGGTCGCGTCGACGTCGACCCACACGGTCGCCTCGGGGATCTCGCGCCGCGACCGGCTGAGCTTCTCGGCCGCGGCCTTTCGCAGTGCGATCCGCCGCTCACCGACGGCGACCGGCCCGGCAAGCGCCTTCTCGACGTCGGCACGGCGGATCAGACCCTCCGGCCCGGTGCCCACCACCTGCTCGAGATCCAGTCCGCCGTCGCGGGCGAGCCGGCGCACGAGCGGCGAGATGACCCGCACGGGACCCCGGTGCGGCACGGCGGCAGCGGCGCGGCGGCTCCCGCGCCGGCGGCGGGTCTGCGTGGTGGTGCCGTAGCCGATGAGCACGTTGCCGCTCACGACACCCGGCTCCTGGAGCCCCTCCACCGGCGTGACCGTGATCAGCGGCGCGCCGACCCGGACCATGGTGCCGGGGGCGGCGTGCAGGGCGGTGACGGTACCGGCGAAGGGAACCGGCACCTCGACCGACGCCTTGGCCGTCTCGACCTCGACGACGGGCTGGTCGACGCGCACGGTGTCGCCGACGCGCACCATCCAGGACAGCACCTCGGCCTCGGTCAGGCCCTCGCCCAGGTCGGGCAGGCGGAAGTCAGGCATGGTCGTCCCACTGCAGCTTGGCGACGGCGTCGAGGATGCGGTCGGCGTTGGGCAGGTGATGGTGCTCGAGGTGCGGCGGAGGATAGGGGATGTCGAGGCCGGTCACGCGCAGGATCGGGGCCTGCAGGTAGTGGAAGCACTGCTCCTGCAGGCGGGCGACGACCTCGGCGCCGTACCCGCCGAACCGCGCGGCCTCGTGCACCACGACGGCGCGGCCGGTCCGGCGCACGGAGGCGGTGACGGTGGCGTCGTCGAACGGCGACAGGCTGCGCAGGTCGATCACCTCGAGGTCCCAGCCCTCCTCGACGGCCGCGTCGGCCGCCTCGAGCGCGGTGGCGACCGTGCCGCCGTAGGTGATGACGGTGGCGTCGCGGCCGGGGCGCCGCACGAGCGCCCGGTCGATCGCGGGGCCGTCGGGCGTGAGGGGCTCGGTCTCCTTGGACCAGTACCGCCGCTTGGGCTCCAGGAAGATGACCGGGTCGGGGCAGGCGATCGCCTGGCGCAGGAGCCGGTACGCGTCCGACGCCGTGCCGGGCGTGACGACCCGCAGCCCGGGCGTGTGCGTGTAGTACGCCTCGGACGAGTCGCAGTGGTGCTCGACGCCGCCGATCCCGCCGCCGTACGGCACCCGCACGACGATCGGCAGCTCCACCTTGCCGCGGGTCCGGTTGCGCAGCTTCGCGAGGTGGCTGGTGATCTGCTCGAAGGCCGGGTACGCGAACGCGTCGAACTGCATCTCCACGACGGGGATCATCCCGTTCATGGCCATGCCGATCGCGGTGCCGACGATCCCGGACTCGGCCAGCGGGGTGTCGAAGACCCGGCCGTCGCCGAACTTGGCCGCGAGCCCGTCGGTGACGCGGAAGACGCCGCCGAGGGTGCCGACGTCCTCGCCGAACACGAGCACCCGGGGATCGTCGGCGAGCGCGTCGGCCAGGGCGGCGTTGAGCGCCCCGGCCAGGCTGACCTCCGTCGGCCGCTCCACCATGCTGGTCATGCCGTCACCTCCGCAAGCTCCGGCGCCGGCACGAGGAAACTGTGTTCATGATGAGCGGCCCCTCCGCTTCGCTCCGGACCGCTCATGCCGCCCCCTCCGCGATCTCGGCCAGTTCGCCCAGGAGCTCGGCCCGCTGCGCGACCAGCGCCGGGGTCGGCTTCGCGTACACGTGCTCGAACAGCTCGGCGGGGTCGAGCACCGCGTCGGCGTTCATCTGCTCGCGGGCCGTCGCCGCGAACCGCTCGGCCTGCTCGGCGAAGTCGGATGCGACGGCGTCGTCGAGGATTCCGGCGGCGCGCAGGTACGCGTCGAGGCGGCTCAGCGGGTCCCGCCGCAGCCAGGCCTGGACCTCCTCGGCCTCCCGGTAGCGGGTCGCGTCGTCGGCGTTGGTGTGGGCCTCGATGCGGTACGTCAGGGCCTCGATCAGCGTCGGGCCCTCCCCCGCCGCGGCGTGCGCGATCGCCTCGGCGACCACCGCGTGCACGGCGGCCGCGTCGTTGCCGTCGACCAGGCGGGAGCGCATGCCGTACCCGACGCCCTTGTACGCCAGCCGGGGCGCGGCGGTCTGCTTGTCCAGCGGCACGCTGATCGCGTAGCCGTTGTTCTGCACCAGGAACACCACGGGCGCCTTCCACACCGCGGCGAAGTTCAGCGCCTCGTGCGTGTCGCCCTCGCTGGTCGCGCCGTCGCCGAGCAGCACCACGGCGACCTGGTCCTCGCCCTTGAGCCGCGCGGCGTGCCCGAGGCCGACCGCGTGCAGGGTGTTCGTGGCCAGCGGGGTGCACTGCGGGGCGACGCGGTGCTCGTGCGGGTCGTAGCCGCAGTGCCAGTCGCCGCGCAGGAGGGAGAGCACCTCGGCCGGCGGGACGGCGCGGGACACGATCGCCACGGAGTCGCGGTACGTCGGGAAGAGCCAGTCCTGCTCGCGCAGCGCGAGGACGGCGCCGACCTGGCACGCCTCCTGCCCGTGCGAGGACGGGTACACCGCGAGGCGGCCCTGCTTGGTGAGCGCGGTCGCCTGGGCGTCGAAGCGGCGCCCGATCGTCATCCGGCGGTACAGCTCCAGCAGGACGGCCGCATCGGGCATGGCGAGTTCGCCTGGGCGTGCTTGGCCCTCGGCGTCGATCAGGCCGAGCGGGGTGGTGCTCGGCAGCAGCGCCTCGATGGTGGTCACCGTCCAGATTTTCGGCCCCCGCCTGGCCATCGGTCCAGGTCATGACTACATTCGAAGACGAATGGCTCTCTGGTACGGTCCGCCGGCTCCAAATGTTCGATCCGGCGGCCCGGCGACGGCGTGTGAGGAGACGGATGGCCGAGCTCGACGACGTTGACCGGCGGATCGTCCAGGCGCTGCGGGCCGACGGCCGGGCGTCGATGCGCGCCCTGGCCGAGGCGCTGCACATCTCCCGCGCGAACGTCTACGCGCGCGTCCAGCGCCTCGAGGCCGACGGCGTGATCACGGGCTATGCGGCGACGATCGATCCGCAGCGGTACGGCCTGGGCGTGGCCGCCTACGTGTACGTGAACATCTCGCAGCACTCCTGGAAGGCGGTACGGTCGCGAATCCTGGCGCTGCCGGAGGTGGACCACGCCGCCCTCGTGTCGGGCTCGCACGACCTGGTGCTGCTCGTGCGCACGCGCGACACGACGTCGCTGCGCGAGCTGGTGCTGACCCACCTGCAGGGCATGCCGGAGATCACCTCGACCGAGACGGTGCTCATCTTCGACGAGCTGCGCAGCCCGTAGGCTTTCGGCCATGACAACGCTGGAGGAGTTCGCCGCGCTCGCCGCGCGGGAGCACGGCCTCGTGGTCGTCTCGACCGTGCGGGCCGACGGCACCGTCCAGGCGTCGGTGGTGAACGCGGGGGCGATGGCGCACCCGCTGACCGGGACGCCGTCGCTCGCCTTCGTCACGTACGGGAAGGTGAAGCTCGCCAACCTGCGTGCCCGGCCCCGCGTGACCGTGACGGCCCGGGCCGGCTGGGAGTGGGCCACCCTGGAGGGCACCGCGACCCTGATCGGCCCGGACGACCCGGCTGCGGGCGTCGACGCGGACCGGCTGCGCCTGCTGCTGCGCGAGGTCTTCACGGCGGCGGGCGGGGAGCACGACGACTGGGACGAGTACGACCGGGTGATGGCCGAGCAGCACCGCACGGCCGTGCTCATCGAACCGGCCCGCGTCTACAGCAACGGCTGAGGCTCAGGCCTCGATCTCGGCCGGGGTCCCGGGCTCGAGCCAGCGCACCGGGGCCGAGCTCGCGGCGAACGCCCGCTCGGCGGCGGCCCGGCCCTCGCGGAAGTGCTGCCAGCCCTCGTAGTGCACCGGCAGGTCGACCGCCGGGCCGGCGAGCTTGCGGGACGAGGTGCCCCAGCCGAACGTGTACCGGCGGCCGGGCGGGTCGAACGTCGGATCGGTCAGCAGCCGCCAGCCGCCGACCTCGATCAGGACGGTGGGACCGCCGACGTGCGTGACACGCATGGTCATCGTGCGCCGATGGTACTAGGGCGTCCGCGGGGTGTCGCCGTGCACGCGCTGCTCGTCATCGGGATCGTGACGATCGTGGGCGTCCTGCGCACCGGCCTCGACGCCGCACACGGCCGGGGCGTCCACGGCACGTTCCACGTCGACGAGCGCCGGCCGTGTTTACAGATCGATCGGGACGGCATCAACCCAATAGGCGCGATTCCCGTCGCGTCGGTCGTGAAGTTCCTGGACCCGCCGCTCGGCCTCATGCCTTGTGAGGAACGCGGCCACCGCGCCGGGACGGTTCTCCTCTTCGCTGCCGTGCTGCACGACGTACAACCAGCGCCCCTTGTCGCCGGCATCGACCGCGGTCGCCAGTTCCTGCACCGAGGCGTACCTGGCCGTCAACTCCCCATCGGGCCCGCCTCCCAACACTCCGAGCCGCCAAGGAGGTGTACGGCCGTCGGAGAGATCGGCGGCGAAGGGACTCGGCTCCCAATACTCGCCGTCGTCCTCACAGAACCCGGTGGCGAGGCAGACGATGTGGTCGCCGATCCCGTCGGGGCCGACCAGTTCGAGCACCTTCTCGTCCCCGTGCGATCGAGACATCCTGCCGAGGATCTCCTCCGCAATCGGCTCGGTGGCAACCCTCACCCGCAACGTCGGGTAGCTCAGCCGCCTCAGGTACAACGCATCCACCGGCTTGAACAGGAGATCAACTCTCGTGCGTGGCCAAGCATCGAGATCCGCGTCCGTGTCCGGGTCGTACTTCACGCTGCGGAACAGCAGTTGGCTGTGCGATCCGGAATAGCCCCAGAGTGAGAACGGCCGGTCCCACTCGAACAGCACGGCCCCAGGCCGCATCTGGCGGTCGACGACCCATTCCCTTCGCATGGCGCGGAACCCTATCGCGGTTCGGGCGACCGCAGCGTCAGGATTTAGGAGCCGCGTTGTTACGCAGCGACTGCTTCGACGGGTTCTCCCGGCGGCGAACGTGACACCAAGGCGGACGAGGGCGACGAGGTTGGCGCGTTGACCGCCCGCCGTTCCGCAGAACCGACGGCTGCCCGACATGGGCTCTCGCGACTATGCCTGTTCTCCTACTCCTCGTCACGAAGCCGTGATCGGGCCTGCTCGACCAGTTCGGCATAGTTCGCCGAGAACAGCTGGACCAGTTCACGCTCGAGCAGGCAGGTCAGGTTCCACAACGCCCGCTGTTCGGCCTGATCTTCGACGAGGTCACCGAAGCGGTCGGTCTGCTCATCGATGCGCCCCAGCCATTCGAACAACACCAAGGCCTCGTCCTGGGTGAGGCTGATCCGCACATCGTCCTGCTCCACCAGCGGAGCTTATGCCGCCCTCGCCGTGTCCACAGCGACGACACCCGACCGGTGCGGCACCACCCGTGCCGTCCTACGAAGTGGTCGTCACGTCGAACACCGCAGCTCGGCCGGTTGCTCCGCACGCGTAGGCGATGCGCGCGTCCACCGGCCTCAGTTCGACGTCGAGGGTGGCGGGCTGCCAAACCAGCACGAATTTGCCGGAATCTGATGTCTCCAATGTCACGGTGGTTTGGTAGTCGCTCAGGAAGCTGGAATTTTCGGTGATCCGGCCCCAGGCGTTTATCGTTCCGTTCGCAATGCTGTGGTCGCTCGCCCAGCCGAACAATTGCCAGTCGCGCCCGGTGTGCACCGCGAACTGGATCTGACAGTCACGGTCGATACGTCCTCGGATGGTCCAACTTCCGGTCATGAAGACGGCCGGTCCGGTCGTGCGGGTCAGCCGCGCGCCGTTCAGACTCTCGAAGTGCCTTGCCTGGGCCTCGCCCGATGGCGATTCCAGCAGCTCCGACGACAGCGCGGCCTCAGCCGAGATCGACGGAGCCGTGAACAGTTCGCGCCAAGCTGCGATCCCCACCGAAACGACGGCGGCCAGCGACAAGGCGATGACCGCCGCGGCGTACCGCTGCGGCAGCCATCGGTGCCTCGTGTCCACGGCCGGCGAGTTGGTCATCCCCGGGTATGCCCGCCTGGCACACCACCGTTGCCTCCGACGGCTGGCTGGTGCGTTCCCAACGGTTCTGGGTGGTCGACCACTGAACAGATAGGCGCCAAAACCCCCACTCCGATCCCATTCACCGCCGTGCTCGCCCCACCCTAACCAGACCTACCGAACCCGAGTTTCACCTTTCAGAGCGGTACGGCCGCCGATCCGGAGGCAGCCACCACGAGCGGTAGCGGGCGGCACCGGCCGTAGCCGGCGCCGCCCGTCGATCACGTCACTTGCAGCTACCGACGAGACAGGTGCTCCACAGCGAGTGGGTGTAGCTCACGCCCGCTCCCTTGACGGGTCCGTTCTCGGTGCCCAGCCAGCCGCCGGCCGGGTTGGTGCCTACCGAGACGTCCCAGTCGCTCCAGTCCGGGGCTCCGTTCGGCTTGAGACCGACGCCGGCGCCCCACCGGCCCACCGAGCCGGAGACCGACGCGGCCTGCCGGCCGCTCGACTTGTGCGCGTACCCGACGGTCGGGAAGCTGAACCCCAGGCCGGCGCTGGTGGAGACGGCGTTGCTCAGGCTCAGCTTGCCGTTCTGCCACTTGGCTTTCCAGCAGACCTTGTGGACGCAGAACGACTCCGTGACGAAGACGTGTTTCCACAGATAGCTCTGGATGGTCTGGCCTTTGGGACCCGGGTACTTGCCGCACTTGCGCATGTACGGGTCCGCGCCCGCGCAGTGGTTCCACGCATCCACCTTCTTCTTGAGTGCGGCCGCCCTGGCCTTGGCGATCTGCTCGGCCCGCCGCTTCGCCGCCGCGTACTCCCGGGCGGCCGCCCGGGCCGCGGCCTGCCGCCTCGCGTAGTCGCAGCTGTCGCAGTAGTGCGTCTGCGCCTTCTTGGCCTGGTACCTCTGGTAGTCGCAGCCGTCGCAGTAGTGGTGACTGGCCGGGCTGGACGCCTTCTTCTTCTTTTTCGATCCGGACGACTTCTTCTTCTTCGGCGCCGGGGCGTTGTCGTAGCCACCGCAGCCGTCGCAGTAGTGCCCGCCAGGCAGCACCCGCCACTCACCGTCCGCGTCGTTCATCGTCACGGGAGTGTTGTTCGCGTACGCGTACGCGTTCATCTGCTGCGGATCGCTGGGATCGATGATCGGGTCGACCGAGAGGAAGCGCCCGGTGTCCGCGTCGTACTCGCGGGCGCCCAGCTGGGTGAGGCCGATCGACGAGTCCACGTTGCCGCCGACGTAGCCACGGTCCGTCGTCCAGGTCGGGGCTGCCCCGCGCAGCTCGCCGAACGGCAGGTAGCGGCGCTGCGTGACGGTCAGGTCGTCGGCGTCGATGGACAGTTGCGCCGTACCCATCCGGTCGGCCGCCTCGAACGTCAGCCCTCCGGACGTCGTGCGCACCGCCGTGACCGAGCCCAGCGCGTAGTACCGGGTGGCGGACAGGGCGCTGGTCGACCTGGTGAGCTTCAGCTCCGCCGGTCCCAAGTAGACGGTCACCGCGCCGGGATCCCGCCGGATCAGGCGGTTGCCGTCGGCGTCGTAGAGGTACTCGGTGGTCTTGCCGCCCTCCACCACCTTGCTCAGGTTGCCCTCGGCGTCCCAGGTGAGGATCTGCGCCGAGCCGGCCACGGTACGCCCGGTGGTGTTGCCGTCGGCGTCGTAGGTGAAGCTGTTCGTGGTCCCGGAGGTGGTGACAGTGGACAGCGCGTGCGGCCGGCTCGCCCCGGCCGCCGGGTAGGTCGAGGTACTGGTCGTGCCCGTGCCCGTGGTGGTGTTGTAGTTGGTCTCGGTCAACCGGTTGCCGGTCTTGTCGTACGTCCAGGACTGCCAGTAGGGCGCGGGGCCGCCCAGGATCGCCGCGCTCGGCGAGGTCGCGCACCCGTTGGTCGCTGTCCACGCCGACGTGAGCCGGCGCAGGTAGTCGTACCTGAAGCACTGGGTGTCCGCCGCGCCGCCGGCCGGGGTGTCGGCGATCCGGGTGACGTTGCCGGCCGCGTCGTACGTGTAGTTGACGTCCGAAACGTGCATCGGCGCCACGCTGCGGTCCACGACCGCCCGGGTGAGCCGGTGGGTCGAGTCCTCGTAGAAGAAGGTCTGCGCCACCTGCTTGCCACTCACCGACTGCAGCGTGTACTGCAGCGGCTCGTCGTACACCGAGTAGGTCGCCGCGGTGAGCAGCGTGGACAGCCCGGTCTGGGCGGTGGTCAGCCGTCCGTCGGAGTCGTAGCTGTACCGCAGGGTCTCCGCGGTCAGCCCGCCCATCGCCGGATAGGTCACGACCTGCGTCTGGCCGGTGTCGGTGTACCCGGTGTTGAACTTGTAGGTGCCCGCCAGGCTGCCCTCGGCCGGCGGGATCGTCACCGAGGTCCCCAGCGGGCGGTACCTGGTGTCGTAGTTGGTGACCGTCGTGCTGTACGCGGCGCCGCCGACGTAGCGGGTCGACCCGGTCGGCTGCCCCTTCGCGAGGGTGTCGTACGTCCAGTCGGCCAGCCTGGTGCCGGACGTGGACCCGCTGTACTCCGCCGTCTTGCGGCCCAGCGGGTCATAGGTGTACGCGAGCGTGTTGCCCTGGGCGTCGGTCGTGGTCAGGAGCTGGTCGGCGTTGTCGTAGGTGTAGGTCGAGGTGCCCTTGTCCGGGTCGACGTCGGTCACCTTCCGGCCCCGCAGGTCGTAGGTGTACTTCCAGACGTTCCCGGCCGCGTCGGTCACGCTCGCCAGGTCACCGCCGGGCGTGTAGGTGTACGTGGTCGCGTCGTAGCTGCCGGTGGCCGCGCCCGACGTGTACTGGCGCAGCTCGGTGGTCTCCCCGTCCGCGTTCGTGATCGTGGTCGTGGCGGTCCCGCCGGCCGGCGGCGTGACACTCGTTCGGTCCCCGCCGTAACTGGTCGTGGTGCGCCACTTCTCCGTGCCGTACGAGAGGAAGATCTTGGTGGTTTCCCGCTCGTCGCCGTCGTAGACGGTGACCATCTGCCCCGGAACAGTGTTGTCGGTGACGGTCAGCAGCGTGGTGCCCGCGGTCCCGTCGTTCCAGTAGGCCCCGTTCTGCTTCACCAGCAGGCCCCGGGAGTCGTAGAAGTCGTCGGTGACGATCCGGCCGCCGCCGGCCGCCGGGCTCTGGGTCTGCCGCTGGCGCAGCTGCCCGTCGAAGAACGCGTACTGCGACTGGTAGGTGCCGTCGTCGCGGATGGTCTGGGTCGTGACGACGTTCGGCGCGGCCGTCTGCACGAGGTAGGTGAACTTGTAGCTCGCCGAGGCGCCGCCCAGCTTGGACCGGTCCGCCAGCCACACCGCGCTGAGCCGGCCGAGCGGGTCGTAGGTGAGGTCGGTACGCCGGTTGTTCGGGTCGACGATGACGGTCTCGCTGCCCCAGGCCGGCTCGAAGGTCGTCGTCGTCACGTGCCCCATCGCGTTGGTGACCGTACTCGCCGTGACCGGGCCGCCCGACGCCGGCGTGAAGTCGGTCTTCGTCTTGGCGTCGAGAGCATCGTATTTCTCGATCACCCGGCCGTAGCGGTCGTAGACGGACCGCTCCGACTGCACGTACACCGGCGTGCTGCCCGAGTAGGACGCCAGCTCCTGTTTCAGGGTCTCCTCGCCCCGGGTCGGTGCCGATCCGAAGGTCGTGGCACCGTCGTAGAAGGTCCGCACGTCGGAGATCACATTCGACGGGTACGAAGGCGTGGTCGTGCACGCCACCGACACCCGCTCCTGCCGCACCACGTAGCTGGTCAGCCAGGCCGACGTGTTGCGGGCATAGGTGGTGCGATTGCACTCCTCGTCCCCGGTCACCGACGTGTCGCCCAGGTCGTTGGCCTGGACCGGCATCCCGTACGAGTCGAAGGTGGTCTGCACCTCGGTGCGCCGCCAGCCGCCCGCCGCGAGCGCCAGCCGGGTGCGCTTGCGGGCGACCCCGACGAGGTACGCCTTGGTGCTGCCGTGGGTCGAGGTCGGCGACGAGATCCAGGGGTCTGCGATCGCCCCGTCCAGCACGCTGCCACCGGCCCCGCTGTAGCTGATCTCCTCGCGGGTGAAGCCGGCCAGCGCCGGGCTGTCGGTGACCGCGGTGCCCTCCGAGTCGGTGACCGACACGCTGCGCGTACCGTTTGTCAGCTGGTCCCCGTTCATGCCCCGGAAGTACAGCGTCTCGGTCTGCGACGGTGCCTGGCCGGCCGCACCGTGCGTCACGCGCACCCTGCCGTACCCCCGCCACTCGCTCCAGCTGCGGTACTTCGCCGGCGTCAGCTCGTTGTCGTCGTGGTGCCAGGCGGCCCCGCCGAGGTACTCGTAGTCGGTCTCCTCGATCCCGGCCAGCCCGGACTGGTCGTCCTCGAGCACCTGGATCGGCACGTACTTGTGGAACCAGTCCAGCTGCGGGGAGAGGGCACCCTCCGGCACCCAGTACGCCGGGAAGCAGCGCTTGGTGTTGGAGTCCGGGGTCGGTGCGGCCGCCCGCGTGCACTCCTTGGCCGAGTAGTTGACCCGGGTGTGCCCGCCGGACTCGTCGTAGATGTCGGTGACCCGCCACTTGTACATCGGCGGGATGCCCTCCTCGGCATCCACCCGGTTCTCCAGCTGGGTGCCCTCGAACGTGACCGCCGGCAGCGCGCTGGTGCCGCCGACCTTGCCGGTCCGGGTGATCGAGGCCAGCCACAGCGCCGGCGAGGTGCCGTCGCCGGGGTCACGGAACTCGTAACCCAGCGCCCAGCCGTCGACGTCCTTGTAGGTGGTGCCGGAGACCAGCACCTGGGTGGTGACGCCCGCCAGCCGCTTGCGCGACCAGAACGTCGGCGCGTACAGGTTGGTGCAACTCGCACCGGAGGCGCACGCCTGGTCGTACGGGGTGTCCGGCCAGTTCTTCGCGGTGTCCTTGGTGATCGCCCCGGTGCCGCAGGTGGCACCGGCCGCGCACCGCTCCTCGACCGCGAGGTTCACCCGCATCGGGGCCGCCGCCGAGTACATCGTGTCCGCGCGCTGCCCGTAGTCGATACGGCTCAGGTACCCGGCGCGGACGTATGAGGTGCCGGCCGACGCGGTCAGGTTGCGCCCGTAGGAGTTCGTCTCGGTCGTGTAGAAGTACGACATCGCGTTGCCGTCCGGGTCCACGACATAGTCCAGATTCCAGCGGTACGCCTGAGTGCAGTACGAGGCCGCGAAGGTGGACGCGTGGCACGGCTCTCCCGCGTCGTTGCCGAACACCGGCGCGGTCCACGCCGAGTTGGTCACCTCGTTGCCGCTCGCCCACCCCGGCAGCCGGTTGAGCCCGTAGTAGAACTGCGTCCCGTCCGGCGCGGTGACCCGCCAGTACTCGCCGTCGTTGTCGCCGTTGGTGGCCCCGGTCAGGTGCTCGATCCGCGACCCGTCGTCCTGCTTCTTGCGCCACACCCCGGTGCTGTCGTCCTTGACCAGCTCGACGGCGTCGCCGCCGGCGGCCAGGAACGCGTTGTCCGTCTCCCAGCACAGGTCGTACGGCTTCGTCGTGGTGGAAACGTCGTCGGAGCACGACTTGTAGCGCCGCTCGATGAAGCCCTCGCTCAGGTCCCAGCCCTCGCCGACCCAGGAGGACTGGTTGTTGGTCGCCGCGGTCCGGCCGTCCACGCTGCCCGAGGAGTAGCGCAGGTCCAGGTCCGGCTCCGGGCCGCCCAGCGACGGGGGCACGTCCATCGGGTACGTCCACGCGAAGTCGCCGGACGAGCCGCCCGCCTCCCACGACGACGAGGCGGACAGCTTCGTCGCCTTGTAGTCGCCGGCGCTGCCGGCCGGCGCCGCGGTCGCCGCGAGCGTGGTCACCGTGCCGCCGGTGAGCGAGACGTCGGCGGTCAGCGTGCCCTTCGCCGTGGCGTTGTCGGTGTCGACCGGCGTGCCGGCCTGGCACTCGGCGCGGGCCGGGGTGCTCAGCGCGCACGCCGGCAGCTGGACCAGCCGCAGCCGGGACGCCCAGTCGCCGCCCCACGCGTTGCGGAACGACGAGTAGTCCACGGTCACCTTCGCCTGTCCGGGGCTGTCCCCCTTGACCTGGAACAGCAGGCCGTCGACGCCGGCCCGCTCGGTGGCGGCCCGGTCGAGCACCTCGACCGTCGCCTTCCCGCCGGTCGGCCTGCTCAGGTACACCGGCAGGCGGCCGGCCCGCGCGCGGGTGGCGCCCAGGGTCACGTCGGCGGCGCCGGCGGCCGGCCAGTCCACCTTCGCCGGGGTACGCAGCACCGACTTGTCGGCGGCGGGCTTCGCGGCCTTCGGCGTGAAGTTCTTGCCCGGCACGGATCGTTCGTTCTGGGCGGCGGTCTTCCACTGCACCGGCGCGGCCTGCGCCGGCGTGGCGGGCACCGCCTCCTGGCCGGCGGCCACCACGGCCACCGCCAGCACTCCGGCCAGCACGCGCCGGCTCACGGTTCGGTGTTTGCGCATGATCGGTCCCCCGTTCATTCCGCGTCGGCGATGGCGCTGTAGATGTCGAATACCGCCTGGTCGCTCAGGGCGCCCGAGTAGACCCGGACGTCGTCGATGGCACCGGTGAGATACTGCGAGAACGTCACGTTCGACGCCTGGCCTCGGCCCATCAGCAACGCGCCGGCCGCGTTCCACGCGCTGGCGTGGTCGGTCTCGTCGACCGCCTGCCCGTCCACGTACAGCCGCAGCTTGTGGTCCTGCGCGTCGTAGACCGCGGTGAGGTTGGTCCACACTCCGACCGTCGGCACGTCGAACAGGTCGCTCGCCTCGCGCAGGGACGACCCGGACGCGTCCGTGGCCGAGGTGCGCACCGACCAGAGGTACGAGGAATAGTCGGTGTTCCACGCCCAGCCGAGGTTGAACGCGCCGACTGCGGTGCCGAGCTGGCTCACCGCGATGCCGTTCTTGGTGAGCGCGGAGGGCTGCACCCACGCGCTCACCGAGAAGCTGCCGTCGGTGCGCGCGGCCGGGCCGGACGCGGTGAGCACGCCGGTCGTGCCGTTGACCGCGACCGCGTTGCCGCTGACGCCGGCGACCCGGCTGACGCCCGCGGACGACCACGTGGCCGGGTGGGCGCCGGTGGCGTCGGCGGCGGTGGTGCCGGAGGTCTCGTCCATCTTCCACTGGCCGGCCAGGCGGGGGACCTGCTGCAGCTCACCGGGGAGCAGCACCCGGTCGTACGCCTTGACCGCGTCGATGCGGCCGGGCCAGTACTCGCCGAAGGCGCCGGCCACCTGCGACCGCCCGATCTGGAAGACGCCGGTGGCCGCCCACGGGGTCGTGTACGCCGTGGTCGCCTCGAGCACACCGTTCACGTACAACCGGATCTGTCCCGCCGTGGCGTCGTAGACGCCGGCCAGGTGCACCCACGTGTTGGCCACCGGCGCGGTGGTCGAGATGGCCCGCACGAACGTCGTCGTGTCCGCGTCCACCGTCGTCCGATTGAAGATCCACTTCTTGTACGAGGAGGAGTAATAGAGCGTGAACGTACTGGCGTGCGCGCCGATCTGGGTCACCGCGACGCTGTTGTGCGACAGGTCGGTCGTGTAGACCCAGGCGCTCACCGAGAACGACTTCATGGTGTCGAGCACCGGCCCGGTCGTCGCCGCGTACCCGCTGGTGCCGTCCAGGGCGAGGCCGCCGCCGTCGAAGCCGTCGTTCCAGGTGGCACCGCCGCCGAGGGAGGCGTCCCGGGCATTGGCCGAGGAGTCCACCGCCGCGGTGGCGTCGCCGGTCTCGTTGAGCTCCCAGTCGCCGGTCGGGGCGGGTGGGGAGCCGGCGTAGAAGACGATGGTGGCCACCTCTGACTTGTTGCCGGCGCGGTCCACGGCGCGGACCTGCAGCCAGTTCACGAACCGGTCCGGGGTGACCGCGAACGTCACCGATCCGCCGGCCGCCGACGGGGTGGCGGTCTTGCTCAGCGCGGTCGCGTCGCCGTTGACCGCGTACTCGTACTTCACGACGTCCGTGCCGCCGTTCGCGCTCACCGTCACCGAGGAGGCCACGCCCATCACGGCGTCACCCTCGGCGTTGTCCGGGAACGCGCTGGAGGCGACGGCCGGGATCGGCGGCCGCGTGGCGTCGATCTGGAACTCGCACCACGAGCTCCACGCGCTGACGTCCGTGCCGTCCTCCGAGCGCACCCGCCACTTGCCGATCTGTCCGTTGCTGAACGCCCCGGCCGGGATCGCCTTCGCCACCACTGTCGGTTTCTTGCCGGCCACCGACGCCGACGTGTACTCGCCGACCGCGGCCGTGCCGTTCGAGAGCCACCACTGGAAGTGCGCCATCACGGCGTTGTCGGCGTCGCTGACCGAGGCCCGCAGCGTCGGGGTCGTGGTGCCGATGACCAGCCGGCCGGTGCCGGTGGTGCAGGTGGTCGAGCCGTCCGTGCTGAGGTTGGTCGGCGCGGCCGGCACGGTGTTGTAGACGATGGTGATCGACGGGGTGCTCTTGAACCGTTTCCAGGACAGCGTGTCCTTGTTGGACTCCGCGGTCGCCGACGCCCTCATGCCCTCGGTGATCGAGGTCGAGCCGTTCGCGGCGGCCTTGACCACGTGCGGGGTCACGGTGAACTCCACGCCGCCGGCCGGGCAGCTGGACGACCACCCCTTCGCCAGGCTCTTCGCGGCCAGTTTGCTGATCCAGCTCGGCTGCTTGCTCCAGGTCGTCGCCGACGTGATGCCGCCGGTCTCCCAGACCTGCACCTCCCGCGCGGTGCACGACCGCGACCACACCTCCTGCGTCTGCAGGGTGGCCTTGATGATGTGCTTGCCCTTCACGCCCGAGGTGTCGAAGCGGAAGAACGACCGGGTGATCTTGCCGTCGGTCGCGTCGTAGCCGACCCGGGCCTCGTCCTCGGCGTCGTTCGCGCCGTTCCAGAACGAGGTGGTGGGCAGGTTGCTCCACACCTGCGTCCAGGCGAGCTTCGACCCCGACCAGGACGGGTCGATGTAGACCGGGTAGCGGGTCGCCGTGCCGGTCAGCAGCTGCCGGTCGGGCTGCAGCGCGAGCGCCCCCGGGGTGACCTCGACGCCCATCCGGCGCACCACGCCGCCCGGCACCGCGGCCGAGCCCTGCCCGGTGGAGTCCCACATGTACGGCGCCGGAGCCTCGAACACCGCGTTGCCGCCCGCGTCGGCGGCGGCGAGGCTGCCGTCCGCGCGCGTCGTCATCTTCACGCCCTTGGTGGCGGTGGCCAGCTTCAGGGAGGCGAGGGCCGGGTTGGCCGCGGCCGCCGCCGACTTGACCACGAGCAGTTCGGAGAAGCCCTCGGCCTCGGCCCGGACGGTCAGGTCGACGCCTGGCAGGACCTCGGCGTACGTGGCGGTGTCGCCGGACAGGATCGGCGCCGGCAGCGTCCCGGGCCAGGCCAGCGACAGCTCACTGCCGTTGCGCCGCATCCGGGCCAGCGCAGCGGTGCCGCCGCCGGAGAAGGACATGTCAAGCACGGCCGCGGCCGGCGCGACGGTGCCGTCGGAGTTGCGCCGCAGCGTCGTGTCCACCGGAACCCAGCTTGCACCGCGGCGCACCCGCACCGCCTCGATGCTCTGGGTCAGCGTGAACGTGCCGTCCGGGTTGGCGAGCACCTGCTGGTGCTCGTCGCGCAGCGCGGTCGCCTCGACCGGCTTGCCGGAGGCGACCGCCCGGGCTTGGGCCGCCTGCTCGCTCAGGGTCGCGGACGGCGCCGCCGACGCGACTTCGGGCGCCGCGAGCGGCGCGATCAGAGTGGCGGACAGCGCCGTCACCACGGCCAGGATCGATGGGACAGCAGGCATGGTGCCTCCCGTGAACATGCCTCTGACGCACGCGTTATCGCGTGCGAAGGGGGTGCTGAAGCCGATGTCGAAGTGACCGCCCGGTCAGCTGGCCGGGGTAGGCTCATCTTCAGCGCGCCACTCGACCATCTATTCAGGGTCGACAATCTCTTGAGAAAATCTTGCGCCACGGGCGTGTGGGTCGCAGACGCAGGTCAGCCGCATGGAGACCGGGCCGCCGGAGCAACACATCGACCGATTGCGGTTCTGGGCAGCACCCTTGCACACCCCGCACGACCTGCTGTTGCGCCAGCCGAAGTCACCCCTCCGCCGCAACGTTCGGTCGGCGGCCAGATGCAAAACCAAGATGGAGGTTGAGCTATCGGTAGACAGGTTCTTGCGACGGAATCGATCCACCGAGAGGGCTCCGGCACGTCGCCGGCCTGCTCCGCGCGGAACGTCGTGCCTGCGGAACGCGTCGGAGAACCCCGGATTCGGCGCGTCCCGGGCCACCGCGTACCGCTAAGCCCTCGACATCACCGGCGCCCCGTGCTGGACCGCGTCCACATTGGACCTACCGACCCTGGCCGACTCCGGCTACGACGACACCGGCCCGGGCATCCACACCCCATACAAGCAATCCGCCGACGGCCGGGCACTCGCGGTCGACAACCGCGCCCACAACCCGCTGCCGCGCTCGATGCGCTGCCTCGGCGAACGCGGGTTCGCCATCCTCACCGGACGCCGGCGGACACCTCGTCACACCACCGCCAGCCCCCGCAGGCTCGGCGACATCGTCGCCGCAGCACTGCACCTCACCCACTTCGAATACCGCTACATGCCGCAATCTCGTTGAGATCACGTCACTGAGCCAGATAGCCTCACCCCTGCCCCGCATCGAAGTCAGCAGGAGCCGCAGCAACCTTCCTTCGAAAAGCGCCATCGACCGGGGCACCATGATTGAGCATATGATCAGGAGTTCCTCCTTCTGCAAGTGAGGAATGCTCGAAACCTGTGGATGAACGTCGGGAGGCGTACCCTCCCGAACGAGTCCGTGTCAGGAGTTCGAGTAAGGCCCGCGCGCCAACGCGGGTCGGGAAGGTACGCCGTGCTCACCGGCAGCCAACCAGGATGAGGTCACGCCAGCCGCCCCGAGTGTCGCGGCCACGACGCCGGCGCCTGCGCCGCACGGCGATGACGTGTCGATGGTAGGTGGGTCGCTGATCGACGAGATCGTGCGGGAGGACGCGCGGCGGATGCTGGCCGCGGCGTTGGAGGCCGAGGTCGCCGCGTACATCGCCGCGCATCGCGAGGAGGTCGACGAGCAGGGCCGCCGGTTGGTGGTCCGCAACGGCCGCGCCCGGCCGCGACGGGTGTTGACGTCGGCCGGGGCGGTGGAGGTGACGGCGCCTTGCGTCAATGACAAGCGGGTGGACGAGTCCACGGGTGATCGGCGGCGGTTCGCCTCGGCGATCCTGCCGGCCTGGTGCCGCAAGTCGCCGAAGATCACCGAGGTGCTGGCGCTGCTGTACCTGCACGGCCTGTCCAGTCAGGACTTCGTGCCCGTGCTGGAGAGCTTCCTGGGCACCGGGTCTGGGCTGTCCGCACCGACGATCAGCCGGCTGACCGTGGCGTGGCAGGACGAAGCGCGCCGCTTCGCCGGCCGGAGTCTGTCCGATGTGGACTACGTGTACGTGTGGGCCGACGGGGTACACCTCAACATTCGGCTGGACGAGGAGAAACTCTGCCTGCTCGTGATGATCGGGGTGCGGGTCGACGGCACCAAGGAACTCGTCGCCCTGGCCGAAGGCTACCGCAAGTCCACCTTCGCCACCGTGCGCCACCGGCCCAAGGTCACCAAGGGGCCCGGGTCCAAGGCGGCCGGCCTGGCCATGGCGTTCAAGCCCATCGAGGCCGCCCAGGCCCGGTGGCGCGCGGTCAACGCGCCCCACCTCGTCGCCCTGGCGCGCGCCGGCGCCCGCTTCGAGCGCGGCAAGCTCGTCGAACGCCCGCAACCGGACACCACGCAAGGCGCGGCGGCATGACGGCCCTGCGCGTGCTGGCCGCCACCGTCGCCGAGCTGCCCGACGCCCAGGCGCTCGTGTTCGAGTACATGGCCAGCACCCAACGCGAGGCCGGCCGCGCCGTGCCGGGCAGCATCGACGAGCTGCCCGCCATCCTGCACACCGAATGCGCCGACCTGGCCACCGCCTACCAGCCGCCCGGGGCACTACTGCTGGCCTACCACCACCAGCAGCCGATCGGCTGCGTCGGCCTCAAACCCATGCCCCCGGCCGGCACCATCGAGGTCAAGCGCCTCTACGTCCGCCCCACCCACCGTCGCGGCGGCACCGCCCGCTTGCTCATGCACCACGCCCACCGCCACGCCGCCGACCACGGCTTCGCCCGCCTCGTCCTCGACGTCATGCCCACCCGTACCGACGTCATCGACTTCTACCGCCGCCTCGGCTACACCGACGCCGAACCGTACCCAGCCGAGGCGCCCGACCCAATGATCTACCTACAACGCCCCAGCAACCCGTAGTTCCCCCATCCACATGTATTGACAATTCCTCCTGCAAGTCGTGAACCCGCATAACGTGCGGGAGCTTTCCCACCCCGACCGGCGTCCCGACTGGCACTGAGCCTTCGACCCCGTGGTCGACCGCCTCGTTGAACACCTCATGTAACGGCGTCATCGCCACTACACATCCCTCACCAATTCGTCCTTACGATACGTTCCAATACGGCGGCAGTCAGGGATCGTTACGTAGCTTTGGATCGATAGCCTGTGGGTTGCTGGGCTAGCGAGAGCGGGTCGACTGCAGCAGCCATTGCTCGGGGTCTTGACCGCCAACGACGCCGAGGTACGCCGTTGCCACCGTTGGAAACGGCTGATGAGGGGTGGTTCGGTGCCGATCGTCAACGGCAGGGCGACGGCGGTGCGGGCGACGGCCGCCCTGCTGAGCATCGGAACGCTGGAGATCCGGTCACTCGCCCGCGATCTGGACCGGGACGAGGCGGACCTCGACATCGCGACCGATGCCCTGCTCGAGCTGACGCGCCACGAGACCGACCGCGGCTGGATCGAACGGCTCCTACTCCGGCTCATCGACGGCGACGCCGACGTGCGGCTGCGAGCGCTGGCGGTCACCTGCCTCGGTCACGTCGCGCGGCAGCACCGGGCGATCGATCGGGAGACGGTGCTGCCGGTGCTGCGCGGGCTCCTGGACGACGCGGCACTCGGCGGCCGCGCCCAGGAGGCGATCGACGACATCGAGACCTTCACCTCCGGCGCCTGACCTTCCGCAGTCTTCGCTCGCGGACCAGGCCGTCGTACGGCGCGTAGGACGTGGAATAGCCGCCTCAAGCCGGTCGGGGGCAGGGGCGGCCCCGGGTGAACCAGGGCCGCCCTCACCTAGCAAGGCTCAGCCGAACAGCAGTAGTTGCCACAGGTCGTAGGACTGGATGCCGCGGCCGTGGGTCGCGGCGTAGAGACGCAGGCCGTAGAGCCCGGTCCGCAGCTCCATCGTGGTCGTCGTCGGCAGGTTGCGGCCGAGGACCTTCCAGCCGGTCTGGCCCGCCGGGCGGTACAGCACCCCGAGGTCCGTGCCGACGACCAGGCCGCCGCCCCACAGGACCTTCACCGCGTTGGCCGGGATGTCCGGCAGGTTCGCGGAGATGTCGGTCCAGTGCGCGCCCGCGTCGCGGGACTCGAAGACGTGCCCGACGCCGGCGCCGGGGCCTTCGGTCCACTTGCGGGAGTAGCCGTTCATCGCGACGTACACGTGGTTCGGGTTCGCCGGGTCGACGTCGAAGCCGGAGACGTACCGGTTCGGGATCACCCCGTCGACCGGCAGGCTCAGCTGGTGCCAGCCCGTCCCGTCCGCCTTGCCGACCGCGATGCCGCGCGTGAAGCCCTGGTTGTTGCACGGGCCGCACCAGCCGACGTAGACCATGCCACCCGAGATGGACACGCCGGTCGCGACGTGGCCCGCGCCGAGGTCGAAGACGTTCACCCAGTCCGCGCCGGACTGGATTGCGAAGCCCTTGTGCTGGACCCACACGTGGGTGCCGCCGGCGACCCAGGTGTTCACGTCCCGCGCGTCGGCGGCGATCGGGGCGATGAACCGCGCGCCGGCCGGACCCAGTTCGTTGTCGGGCGGGGCGATGTTGCGGCTCGACACCTTGCTCGGGTCGGTCGTCCACGAGCCGTCGTTGACCGCGCAGTTGTTCGTCACGGACAGGGCGAGGTACACGTACTCCGCCGCGACGTTGCAGCCGTTGCCCGGGTCGACGATCGTGTCGCCGCCGTCGCCGCCGAAGTTCGAGCCCATCACCTTGTCGCCCGGGCGCAGGATCGACTCGCCGTTGTCCTGCAGGCCGCCGCTGATCGCCACGCCCGCGTTGTGCCCCTGCCGGTCGGCGCCGACGCCCACGGAGTAGTACTGCAGGACGTCCATGCTGCCGTCGTTGAGCGACACCCAGTCGGTCGCGTGCCCCGATGCGTCCGCCTTGCCGTTCGCCGGCCGGCGGTAGATGCCGCCGTCGTCGCCGACGACGACGTACGGCTTGCCGCCGTTGCTGCCGATCGCGGCCGCGTGCTGGTCGGCGTGGACGGTCTGGTGGCAGTCGCCGGTCTGCTTCGACGGGTCGATGCTCCAGCACGGGAAGTTGAAGTTCCAGTACGGGCCCGGGGTGGTCCACGTCGCGCCCGCGTCCTTGGACTCGAAGACCTCCTCCAGCCCGACGTACAGGTGCCGCGGGTCGGCCGGGTCGACCTGGACGAACTGGTTGTACCAGGCCTGGATGCCCGGCATGTAGCCCGGCGAGGTGTTCGCGGAGCCCGACGCGGCCAGCTTGTGGTAGTCCGCGACCCGGGTCCACGGGCCGAGCGGGTTGCCGTTGTTCGAGACGAAGATGCCGAAGAGGTTGCTGTCGCCGTTCGTCGCGAGCATCTCGGGCGACTGCTCGATCGCGTAGTACTTGCTGCCGTCGGCGGAGCGGCCGAACGTCACCGCGCCGAGGTTGTCCGGGTCGCTCGCGATGTCCCCGGCGAGCGTGGTCTTCTGCCAGGTGCCGCCGTTCTTGACGTAGAAGCCGTTGTAGTCGTCGCCGCTGCGCCAGCCGATCGCGAGCACGACCTTCGACGGGTCACGCGGGTCGATGGCGATGTCGTTGGCGATGTTCTTGTACGGCGCGTCCTCGTCGGCCGCGTCGGCGCCGCCGGGCAGGAACGACGGGTTCGGCGCGAACTCGAGGCGCCAGGGGCCCGCGAGGTTGGTGGTGGAGTGGCTCCAGACGCCGCGGCTCGTGGCCGCCCACACGGTGTCGCCGCCGAAGCGCAGCGCCCGGATCGTCGTGTTCTCCAGTTCGGTACCGCCGACACGGTCGCTCGCCCGGAACTCGCCGTGGCGCGGGTCGGCGAGCACGTACACGCCGGCGCCGACGAAGCTCGTCGCGCTCGTGTTGGCCTCGCCGGTCGCGAACCACAGCCGGCCGCGCCCGTCGAGGCGCAGGTCGCCGGTGGCCGGGGCCGGGAGCTTGTCGGAGATCGGCTGCCATCTACCGCCGCCCGTCGACGAGCGCCAGACGCCGCCGTTGGCCGAGCCGGCGTACACGTAGCCGTGATCGTCGGCCGCCATGCCGACCACGCGGCCGGTGACGTTGCCGGCGCCGCCCGACGAGTTCGAGTTGATGTCGCGGTACCGAGGGTCGTCGGAGTTGTACGGCAGGCCGGTCTCGTCGGTCCAGTTCCCGCCGGTGCGGGGCAGGGCTTGCAGTTGCGCCCAGGCGGCCGAGTACGCGCCCGGGGCCACGACCCCGGGCGCGCTGCGGGCCTCGTTCCACTGGTCGGCCTGCTCCATGATGTCGCTGGAGCCTTCCTCGTCGTCCTCGGCCAGGGTTTTGATCTGGTCCCGAGCGGCGGTTCTCGCCAGGTCGTCGAACCGGGCCGGGCGCGGGGTGCCGGGGTCGGCGGTGGCCGGCGCTCCGGCGAGGGTGAGGGCTAATGCGGAGAGTCCCGCGGTGATGAGCAGACGTCGATGCCGAAGTCGCGGCAAGGCCGGCTCCCTCCAGAACCGCGCGCCGGTCGTCGGTGGCCGGCGCATTCACGCCTGATTGACTCATTCACCGCGATAAACATCAAGCCTTCTTGATCTTACATTGCGTAGGAGACTGGCATTCTCCATTGGTACGTGACACTGGACGATTAGCTTAGGCTGAGCACACTCTCCTGTAGCCTGGCGGCGACGGTCGCGAGCCGTTTCCCCTGGTAATGGGCGGCCGCAAGGGTCGCGCCGGAAGGTGCGCCGTCCGTTCCCGGGTGCCCGACGCCGTACGGGTTTCCGCGCGCGGCGTGAATGGCCGGATCGGTGTATCCGGGCGGGACGATGAACGCGCCCCAGTGATAGAACGTGTTGTACATCGCGAGGAGCGTGGACTCATTTCCGCCCTGCGCGTTGGCCGCACTCGTGAACGCGGTGGCCGCCTTGTTCGCCAGCCGCCCCGCCGCCCACAGCCCGCCCGTCGTGTCGATGAACTGCTTGAGCTGCGCCGAGACATTGCCGAACCGCGTCGGCGACCCGAACGCGAACGCGTCGGCCCAGGTCAGATCGTCGTGCGTGGCGACCTCGACGTGCGGGGTCGCCTGGATGTGCGCCCGCCAGGCCGGATTGGCGTCGATCGCGGCGTCCGGCGCGAGCTCGGGCACCCGCCGGAGCCGCACCTCGGCGCCGGCCTCGAGCGCCCCTTCCGCGACCGCCTCGGCCAGCGCGTGCACGTTCCCCGTGGCCGAGTAGTAGATGACGGCGACCTTCGCGCCCATGACGCCTCCAAGAAGTGGAACTTTTTCCGCTTACACTCGGAGCCTAAGTGGAACTTCTTCCACTTACAAGAGATGCGAGGATCGTCACGTGACCCGCCGCAAGCCGACCCCCCTGCCGCTCATCGACCAGCCCCCGGCCGAGCGGGCGGACGCCGCGCGCAACCGTCAGCGGCTGGTGGAGGCGGCGGCGCGGATCGTGTCCGCGCGGGGCGTGGCGGGGCTGGCGCTCGACGAGGTCGCCCGGGAGGCGGGAGTCGGCGTCGGTACGGCCTATCGCCGCTTCGGCGACGTAGGGGCACTCGCGTACGCGCTGCTGGAGGACCACGAGGTCCGCTTCCAGGAGGCCTTCCTGACCGGCCCGCCACCGCTGGGCCCGGGCGCCCCGCCGGCGTCGCGAATCCGCGCGTTCGTGTTCGCGTTGCTGGACTTGCAGGAGGAGCAGTGGGACCTGCGCCTGCTGGCGGTGCAGAAGGCGTCACAGGGGCACGGGAGCGGCCCTTACCCGACGTACCACCTGCATCTGGTACGCCTGCTGGAAGAACTCGACCGCGGCCTGGACGCGCCGTATGTGGCGAGCGCGCTGCTGGCCCTGCTCCAGCCGAACGTGCTGGACCACCAGCGCCGGACCCTGGACCTCAGCCCGGCCCGAATCCGCCAAGGCATCGAATCCGTCCTCGACGGCCTGCTTTAGGTCGCGCGCTCGCCCCGTTTCTCGCCGAGCGACCGTCGGCCCCACCGGCCGGCGGCGGACTAGACACCGTCCTACTGCTCAGCCGGACCGCGTTCCGGTGATGTCTCAAGCCAGCGCTGCGCCTCGACACGCTCGCCGTCGGACGAGTACAGCGATTGCGCCAGGCCCTCAACCGCACGCCGAAGGGTCGACGAACGACGGGGCGTCGGCACGACGAAGGTGCCAATCTTCCACTGCCACGTCGTGCCGCACACGAGAACGCTCTGGTCGAGGGCGAGCATTGCGAATTCGGGCCGGCACCAAGCGGAACCCAGCACCCCGGCGGCACCGGCCCCCATCAGGTCCCACTCCGGCCGCAACTCGACCCGCGCCCAGCCACCGGTCTCCTCGTCAAACCGAACGGCGAGGTAAAACTGTGGCCGGGCCGGGTCGAACAACCCCGACTGGATCGACAGCCGGTACCAATCCGCGTTGGAACGCTCACGAACGTGCGGATCGTCGATATCTACCTGCGCCCAACGACTGCCTTCGGACTCCGGCACGCTCATCGCCTGACCGGCAGCCTTCGGCGGGAGGAGCCGGATGGCTCGGTCGGCGATGGCGATTACGTCAAGTCCCGCAGTCGCCAACGCCGACCGAAGTTCGCCGACCCAGCTCACGGCGGCGGGATGTACGCGTTCGGAAGCCTCACCCATGGATACTCAAACACCTGATTGTAGTTGTGACCGAGAACGTATCCGATATTACCCGCAGCATCCACCAAAACGCGCGTCCCACCAGGGTTTGATACGCCGGTGTAAATCGTAGCGTTCTTCCACTTGTGGTACTGGGTCGGGGTACCCGGCCCATGGACGGTATTCGGCTTGATCTCGTAACGGTCGATATTGTCGAGAAAGTTTCCAGGCGTGCGCGGCTGGACGGAGCCGTTCTCGATTCCATTTACCGTCTGATGGATCTCCTTCGGAATGCTCTTGGTTCCCGCGTGCTCGGCGACGCGGTCTGCGATCTCTTGCTGTGAGTAGTTCTCCGGCGACCAACCCTCGGCGGGGCAGTTGTGGACGAGTACGGGAGTTGCCCCGGCCAGCACGGAGAACGTGTGAATCTCGGCGACCGTGAGGTCGTACATGTACCGATCGCCGAGGTAGTTGTGAACCTCGACAACGTCCGGAACCGCACCGTCTCCGTGGAGTTCGGCGCCGGGGCGCAGGTCACCAGCGCTGACCCAGACACGGCGGCCCGAGTCCCAGAACGGGTGATTCTGGGAGGTCTTGACGGTTTCCAGCCGGCCGCCGGCGGTCCGCACCGTGAGGTCTGTCAGGGCCTTGTCGCGGTTCAGATACACCGCCACCACAACGCGCGCACTGGTCTTGCCGCTGGCCGGATCGGTCGCCTGGACGACGTCACCAGGATGCACCTCGGCGATTCGCTTGTTGGTGCCGTCGGCCATCCGGACGTTGGTGTCAGCGGTGAAACTGCACCCGCCGCCACCACCACCGCTGCCCCCGCCGCCGCCGCCGCGCGGCTTGAACATGTCCTTTGCGCCCTGGGCGATAGCCTTCGACTCGGCGGCAGCGGCCTTGCCACCGGCTTTCGCCGCGGCTTTCAGCCCGTCGCCCGCCATGATCGCGGCCTTGCCGGCCTTGAACGCCGCTCCGCCCACGGACCCCAGGCCGCCCATGACACCGCCGACGAGCGCGCCGACCGCGCCGGTCTTGAGCATGCCGCCCCAGGAGAAGTTGCCCTTCCCGTCGACCTTGGTCTCGATGGCGTACTGCACCATGTTCGTGACGGCTCCAGCCAGCGCGCCACAAGCAACCGCCCCGACTCCGGTCCAGCCGATGGCCAAGCCGCAGCCAACGCCAACCGCAATCCCGGCGACGTTGGCGATGATCTCGGCCTTGTGCTCGTCGACCCAGTTGACCGTCGCGGTTTTCGCCTTCTGCCAGCCGCACTTGATCGGGTGCGACTTGCAGTACGCCTTCTGTTGCGCCTCCTTGGCACGCTTCTGCCCGTCGAGCTCCGCCTGCACGTCGCGGTTGTATTGCGCCTCGTCGACGACCTTTTCCATCTTGGCGGCACCGGCTTTGCCGTAGTACTGCTCGTCGGTGCGCTGGCCGGTCGGGTCGCTGTGCGAGACCGGGCTGTTCTCGGCGTAGGCGTAGCCCTGCAACTGTTGCGGATCACCGACGTCCACCACAGGATCTGGCGAGATGAACCGGCCGAGGATCGGGTCGTAGTATCGGGAACCTAGCTGGACCAGACCGGTCGGATCGTTGGTGCCACCGACGAAGCCGCGTTCGTTGGGCCACGTGACCGCGGCGCCGCGCATCTCACCAAACGGCATCTGACGTCGGCGCGTCAGAGCCTGCGTCGTCGCGTCGATCGACACGTCGGCGGTGCCCTGGCCGTCACTCGACAACCACGTCAGACCGGACGTCGTACGCTGCCCGATGATCGTTCCGCCGAAGCTGTAGTACCGCGTGCACGTCTTGGCCGCCGTCTGCGTGTTGTAGCGCAGTTCCATGTCCGGCAGGTAGAGCGTCTTGCCGGAGGCGTCCTTGCGGATGAGTCGTGCACCATCGGCGTCATACAGGAAGCTCGTGCTCCCGGCCGTGTCAGTCACACTGCTGAGATGGCCTTCGGTGTCCCACTGCAGTGTCTGGGTGCCGTGAGCACCGGGACGGGTCAGCGTGTTTCCAGCATTGTCGTACGTGTACGACGCCGCGTGAGTGCCGTTGTCGTCGCTGGTGCTGACACCCGTCACGGTGTGCGGACGCGTCGTGGTCGCCGGAGTGGTGCCCGTCGGATACGTGTATGTACTCGTGGCGGTGCCGGCGGCCGTGTCGTACTGCGTCTGCTTCGTACGGCGCCCGATCGTGTCGTACTCGTAGTTCACCCGATATGGAGCAGGGCCTCCAGTGGTGGCCGCCGGACCGGTGGAGCAGTCGCCCGACGCTGGTGTCCAGGCTTCGGTGAGCCGCTCGTACCGGTCGTGGGTGAAGCATTGGGTATCGGCGGTACCACCGGCCGGCGTGTCGGCGATCTTCGTGATGGTGCCGACGTCGTTGTACGTGTAGTTCAGGTCCGAGACCGTGTTCGGGGAGACTTGGTCTCGCTGTGTCTTGAGGTTGGTGACCCGGCCCGTTTCGAGCTCGTAGCTGCGCGAGAGGTAGGTTCGAGGCCCGTTGCTGTCGTTGTCGTCGGTGGTAACCGTGCTGTTGAACAGCGTGTACTGCGTCGGCTGAGCCAACGCGTCGAACGACGTGCGCTCCACCAGCCAACGCCGGGTGTCAGTGCCGTAGAACGTGCTGAGGTTGTCCGTCATGCCGAGCGCGTTGTAGCCGACGAGCGTCGTTTCGGCGGCAAGGCCACCCGCGGCCGGTGAACTGGTGCTGCTGACGGTGCCGTCCGGGTTGTAGGACGTGTAGTAGGTGTAGTCGCCCGCAAGGCCCGTCTCGGACGCCGGGATACTGATCGTCGCCGCCGTCGCGCGATAATGATCGTCGTACTGCGCGATCGTGGACTTGTACTGCTGGCCGCTGACGTAGCGGGTCGACGATGTCGGGGAGCCCTTCGCGTTGGTGACGCCATCGGTGAGCTTGGTGGTGTCGTACGTCCAACCGGCCAGTTGGTTGGCCGCGGTGACCGAGTTCTGGTAAAGCCCGATCTTGCGGTTCAGGTTGTCATAGGTGAACACGAGGGTCTTGCCACGGCTGTCCGTCGCCTGTGTGACGCGGCCGGCGTTGTCAAAGACCTTCGTCACGGTTCCGGCATCTGGGTCTTTCGTCGATGTGGCTCGGCCCCGCAGGTCGTAGGAGTAGGTCCACTCGAACCCGGACGGGTCGACGACCTTCGACAACAGGCCGCGCCGGTTATAGGAATACGTTGTCTTGTCGTAGGTGCCGGGTGCCGCGTTCAGGGCCCCTGGAGTCTGCGTGGCGAACTGCCGCAGTTCGGTGGTGCGACCGCTCTCATCGAAGATCGAGAGCGAGCCCGTACCCCCCGCGGGTGGCGTGACCGCCGTGTAGTCGCCGCCGTAGCGGGTCGTTGTCCGCCAGCGTTCGGTGTTGTACGGCTGGAAGACCTCGGCAATCTTGCGGCCAGCGCCGTCGAACTCGTACCGGAGCTGGCTCGGCACGGTGAGGCCCTCATCGATCGGGGCGACGACCGTCGTGCCGGGCGGAGCGGACGCGTCATGGTAGGGCGCGAATGAGCGTATGGGCCGGCCCGCGGTGTCATAGAAGAGATCGGTGAGCAGGCGACCGCCGGATGGTGAATCCGTCTGCGTCTGCCGCTGGCGGACCAGGCCGTCATACAGGGCATACGCCGTTGTGTAGCCCCCGGACGGGTTGAGCGTGTGCGTAATGACCGCGTTGGCGCCGTCGGTTCGCACGACGTACTCATAGGTCGCGTCGGCCGGATCGACACCCTTGCTGCGTCCAGGCTGCCACGCCGCCGTCAGCCGACCGAGACCGTCGTAGGTGATGTCGCTGCGACGGTTGTTCGGGTCCAGGACGGACGTCATCAAGCCCCACGCCGGCTCGATCGTGGTCGTAGTGGTCCAGCCCCGCGGGTTGGTGTCGACGGTCTGGGTCACCGGACCGGTCGTCGCCGGGGTGTAGTCGGTCTGCGAGTGATAGTCCATCGCATCCCAAGACTCGTGAACCCGGCCGAGGACGTCATACGTCGCGCGACTGAGCTGGTAGTACTGGGGATTCGTGGCGCTCCAGACGCTCAGCGCTTCGGCCTTGGTGACGTCGCCCTTCGTTGGCGCGGAGCCAAACGTGGTCGAGCCGTCGTAGTAGAGACGGCTGTCGCCGATCACGTCGTCCTCAGTGACGGGACCAGCCGTGACCTGGTCACAGTCGAGGGCGAAGCTCTGGGTGCGCTGCTGTGCCGAGATGAGCCAGACCGTCGTGTTTCGGGGCTCATAGGTGGTTTTGACGCATTGCTCGTCACCGGTTACGGCGTCATCGCCGTAGTCGGTAGCGGCGGTGATCAGGCCGTACGAGTCGAAGGTGTTCTTCGTGGACGAACGGCGGAAGCCGCGACCGTTGTCCAGCGCCGTGCGGCCGTGCACCGCAGCCGTGTTCACGAACTTCGCCGTCGTCGTGACGCCGTTGATGGTGCGGGTCGCGGTCGCGGCCGACTGCCACGGGTCGTTGATGGCGCCCGTCACCTCGGCGCCGCCGACGCCGTTGAAGGTGCGGGACTCGCGGATCATGCCGGAGAAGGCGTCGTCGTCGGGGACGCTGCCGCCCTCGGAGTCGACCACGTTGACGGTGCGGGTGCCCGACGGCAGGTGGTCGCCGTTCATGCCGCGGAAGTACAGCGTCTCGCTGTACGTGCGCTCGTCCGGGTTGCCGGGTGCGGTGGGGGCCTCGCCGGCCGAGGTGCCGACCTTCGCGTAGCCGCGCCAGACGTTCCAGGTCTTCTGGTCGCTGGAGATGAGGCCGTCGTCGTCGGCGTAGTGCCAGGCCGGGTCGCCGATGTACGTGTACTGGTGCAGGACCCGCTTGGAGCCGCCGGTCAGGTCGTTCTCGATGACCTTGTCCACGACGTACTTGTGGAAGTAGTCGGTGATCTCGCCCGTGATCGGGTCGGGGGTCCACCGCACCGGGTAGCAGCGCAGCGTGTTGTTCTCGGGCGCGGCGGGCATGCGGGTGCCGACGAAGCAGTCCGGCGCGGAGTACACGATCTGGATCTGGCCGCCGGTCTCGGTGTTGATGGCGGTCAGCCGGCTCCAGTTCATCGACGGCGACGCGTCCACGCCGTCGACGCGGTTGGCCATCTGGGTCGGCACGAAGCTCACGTCGGGCAGGTCCGTCGAGGTGCCGGGCGGTCCGACGAGGCCGCTGTGCGAGACCTTGTCCAGCCACAGGCCGGCGCGGGTGCCGTCCTCCGGGTCCGGGAACGTGTGGGTCAGCGTCCACCGCTCGACGTCGCGCATCTGCGAGGTCGTCGCCTCCCACACCTTGGTGGTGATGGAAGCCAGGCGGCGGGTGGTCCAGAACGACGGGGAGGTCTGCGAGCAGGAGGCCCCGCTGTCGCAGTTGAGGTCCCAGGGCGTGTCCGGCCAGTGGGCCTTGTCCTTGGTACCGCATGAGGAAAGACAACGGTCCGCGTAGGCGTAGCTGATCCGGGCCGCCGCGTGCCCGCTGAACGCGGTGTCGGTGCCGGTGGTCCAGTCCCCCGCGGTGGTGAGGTTCTCGTCGCGGGTGCCGTAGTCGACGTGGTCGAGGTAGCCCGCGCGGTCGTACTGCGTCGCGGTGCTGTTGTTCTTCTTGTAGAAGTTGCGGTCGATGCCGTACCAGTACGACATCGTGTTGCCGTGCGGGTCCACGACGTAGTCGAGGTTCCAGCGGTACGCCTGCGTGCACGACGACGCCGCGAAGGTGGCGCCGTGGCACGGCTCGCCGGTGTCGTTGCCGAACACCGGCTCGGTCCACGTCGACTGGGTCGTGGTGCCCGCGGGCGCGCCGGGCAGCTGGTTGCGGCCGAACCAGTACTGCGTCCCGTTCACGGTGGTGACGACCCACCACTCGCCGTCGTTGTCCCCGTTGGACGCGCCGGTCTTGTGCTCGACTCGGGAGCCGTCGTCGTTGCGCGGATGCCAGCGGTTGGGGTCCGAGCCGTCCTTGATGAGCTCGGAGCCGCTGCCGTTGAGGCTCATCGTGGCGTTGTCGGTCGCCCAGCACATGTCGCCGGTCTTCGCCGCCGGGTCGCCGCCCGTCTTCGGGTCCTCGGCGCACGTCTTGTACCGGCGCTCGATGTAGCCGCTCGTGGACAGCTCGAAGCCCTCGCCGACGATCGACGGCTGGTTGTTCGAGGTGACCATCCGGCCGTCGACGGACTGGGCGGAGTACGTGATCTGCAGCGTCGGCGACGGGCCGCCCAGCGACGGCGGGGTGCGCATCGGGAACGACCACGAGAAGTCGCCCGCCGAGCCGCCCGCCGACCAGGTGCTCGACGACGAGAGGCTGGTCGCGCCGTAGCTGCCGGACGCGCCCGACGAGCCGGCGGTGAGCGCGAGCGTCTTCGCGCCGGCGGCGAGCACGACGTCGCCGCTGACCGTCTTCGTCCGGGCGTCGTTGTGGCTGGGGACGTCGATCGCGCCGCACTCGGGCCGGTCCGGGGTCGTCTGCGCGCACTCGGGCAGCTCGACCAGCTTGAGGCGGCTCGACCAGTCGGCGCCGTAGGCCGTGGCGAACCGGCTGTAGTCGACCTTCACGCCCACGGCGCTCGCCGAGCTGCCGCCGTCGGCCCGGCCGACCTTGAGCAGCAGGCCCTGGACGTTCGCCTTGCGCGACGCCTGCTGGTCGAGGACCTCGACGTGCACCTTCGCCGGGATCGCGATGCCCGCCGCGCCGATCGTCCTGGCCTGCTTCGTCGTGGCCGGGGTCGTGATGGTGACCGGGCCGGAGGCGGCCGGCGCGGGGGCGCCGACGCCGACGTCGACCGCTGACGCGCCCGGCCAGACCGGCGCCGGGTTGTCCTGGGCCTTCTTCGTGGTGTCCTTGACCGGCTTCCCGGCCGTGACCGCCTTCGTCTTGACGCTGGGCACCTTGGCGGCGGCCGCCGGCGTGAACGGCCTGGCCGGGCCGGCGAACACCGGCTGCTGCCCGGCGACGAGCACGACGAGCAGCGCCGAGAGGGTGTACAGCAGGCCGTTGCGGGCGCGCAGTGAGGTGTGCACCGGCTTCCTCCAAAGTTCCACGACGATCACGCGGCCGGCGGGGTGTAGGTGATGGCCCGGCCGTCGGCCAGCGCATCACGGAACGCGGAGTAGGTCTGGCCGATGGTGCCGTCGGCGTTCTCGATGCCGACGACCGTGCCGAGGCCGCGCTCGTAGGCGTTGTCGAGCCCGGCGTAGTTGAAGGTGATGGTGCCGTTCTCGGCGATGATCGCCTCGACGGTGACCCGGCGCGAGGTGTTGCCGAAGAGGTACATGTCGCGCCACTCGACCACGAACTTGCGGTTCGGTGCCGAGCCGGCGACCGCGGTGCGGACGCTGGAGTTGCCGTCCAGCACCAGGTCGTCCCAGAAGGGGTACAGCGCGGCATTCGGGCCGGTCGCGTTGGGCAGGGCGGCCCGCACGTCCGGGTTCTCGTAGCCCGGGTCGGTGAAGCTGACGAAGCCGTTGGCCGAGACCCAGGCGCTGGTGTACGTCTGGCCGTAGAACGTCACCGGGAAGGGCAGCGTCACCAGGGTGTGCGCGTCGTCGTCGACGATCGGCAGCACCGTCGTATTGGCCGGCACGAACGCCTGCGTCGACGTGGTGCAGGTGTAGCCGAACTCGTCCGGCACCGCGGCCAGGGCCAGGTTCGCGACGGTCGGGCCGGACACGTGACCGCTCGCGGCGGCCGTGGCGCAACCGTCCACGGTGGACACGCTGAACCCGCCCTCCTCGACGGCGGCGAAGGCGTACGTGCCGTCGTTCGCCGTCGTCGTGGTGAGCCCCTGCGGCTGCAGCGACACGGTGAGCCCGGCGGCGGGGGTGCCGTTGCGGGTCACGGTGCCGGTGACGTAGCCGGTGCCGATCGGCTGGGCGTCGAGCGGGTAGTCGATGAGCACCGCCTTGCCGGACTCGAGTACCGGCTGGTGGAAGGCGTACTGCAGGCCGTACTCGCCGCCGGTGCTCTCGATGCCGACCGTCGCCTCGCCGCCGCGCTCGGCGTCGTCGGCGTCGATGTCGGCGTAGTTGAAGGCGATGTCGCCGTTCTCGGACAGGATCACCTCGAACGTGACCCGCTTGCTGCTGGCGAAGAGCGCCACGTTGCGCCACTCGATGATGAAGCGCCGGTTCGGGAACGCCCCGTCCGTCTTCGTGTAGACGCTCGCGCTGCCGTCGACGACCAGGTCGGTCCAGAACGGCGCGACGAGCGCGTTCGGGGCGGCCGACTGCGGGATGGCGGCGCCGGCCGCCGCGTCACCGGCCGCGCTCGGGTCGGCGAAGGCCAGGAAGCCGTTCGTCGACACCCAGGCGGTGGACGAGTTGTGCCCGTAGAAGGGCATCGCGAACGGTACGGGCACCTGGGTCACCGAGTCGTCGCCGGTCAGGCCGAGCAGCGTGTCGCCGGGCTCGAACGCCTGGGTCTGGGTCAGACAGGTGTACCCGAACACGTCGGACTGCGGGAAGAGCAGCAGGTCCACGTACGTCTGCCCGGTGACCACGACCTCGGTGCTGGCGTACAGCCCGCACGCGTCGCCGACCGCGGTCGACACGGTGTAGGTGCCCGGGGTCAGGCCGGTGAACTCGTAGACGCCGAACGCGTCGGTCACCCGGGTGGTGCCGCTCGGGCGCAGCGTCACCGTCGCGCCGGAGATCGCGTTGCCGCTGACCGGGTCGACGACCGTGCCGGTGATCGCGGGCGGCGTGCCGACCGTGATGAACGCGGTGGCGATGTCGCTCTGGTGGGTGCCCGCGACGGCCGCGGCGAACAGCGTGACCTGGCCCATGGCGGGCGGCGTGACGGTGACCGTGACCTGACCGCCCGGCGTGGGCAGGGTCGCGGTCGAGCCGAGCCCGGCGGCGCCGAGGCTGTACTTGATCGCCGTCACGGCCGGGTCTCCCCCGCCGCTGAAGGTGACCTGCAGCGGCTGGTTCACCGTCGGCGTCTGGCCGGCCGGGATGGTGATGGTCGGCTTCTCGGGGTTGAGCTGGTTGGTGAGCTCGGGATCGGTCGCGGGCACGACCCGGGCGTAGATGCGCACGTCGTCGACGCCGCCCTTGAAGAAGCTGTCGGAGTTGCCGGCCCACTTGCGCCGGCCGAGCACCACCGGGCCGCTGGGGTCGAACGCGGCGGTGATCGTCCCGGTGGCCGACTGCAGGAGGCCATCGACATACAGCCGCGTGGTGTGGGTCGAGGCGTCGTACGTGGCGACGAGGTACGTCCACTTCCCCGGCGTCGGAGGGGCGTCCGACAGCACCGAGTACACGGCGGGCGCGTCCACATCGGAGCCGTTCATCGCGAACCGCCAGCGGTCGACCGGGCCGTTGTAGCCCAGCGCCCACGCCGAAGTCCGGGTGCCTTCCTGGGCCACCGCGGTGTAGTTCTTGCCGCCGGGATCGAGCGCGTCGACCTTCAGCCACGCGGTGACGGTGAAGTTGGCGTTGGTGTGCACCGTCGTCGCCGTGTTCGTGGTCGGCGACTTGGTGTTGATCGGGCCGCCCGTCACGCCGGTGGCGTTGGTGCCGTTGAACGCGAGCGCCTTGCCGGTGCCGCCGCGGCTCGCGATCCACGACGGGTTGGACAGGGTGATCGGGTTGCCGTGCCCGGTCGAGTCCGCGGCGCTGGTGCCGCTGCCCTCGTCGAGCTGCCAGCGGGCGTCGGGTCCGGCGCCGGCCTTGACGCTGAAGGCGTACGTGGTCGGCGTGGAGTAGCTGCCGCCCGTGTCCTTGGTCCACACGCGCAGCGTGAACGCGTCATCGGTCGGCGGCGTGATGCTCACCGTCGCCGTGTTGTCCGTGGCCGCGGCGACCTGCTTGGCGTTCGGCGGCGTCGTGCCGGTGTCGAGGGTGTAGGCGTAGCCGGCGAAGTCCGACGGCACACTGGCCGGCGGGAAGAACTTGAAGGTGCCGCCGATGCCCGCGCCGCCGTGGCGCTGCCCGTCGCTGGGGTAGTCGGTGGAGGTCACCTGCGACGGTGGGCCGGGTGGTGCGGTGTCCACTTTGAACTCGCACACCTGCGAGAACTGGCCGTCGTCGGTGCCGTCGTAGGAGCGGGCCTGGAACTGGTACACCCCGTCGTTGACGAGCTTGCCCGGCGGGATGCTGACGATGGCGGTGGTGCCGGGCGTGACGGCCGTCTGCGTGACCTTGTCGTTGTCGTTGCGGGTGCCCCCGACGGGCCACCACCAGAACGACACGCGGTGGGTCTGGGCGGTACCGTCGGCGTCGCTGGTGCGGGCGCGCAACTCCGGCGTCACCGTCTTCACCACCGGCCGGGCCGTGCCCGTCGCGCACGCGCTGCCGGAGACGGTCAGCTGGTCGGGCGCGTTCGGGTAGGAGTTGTAGGTGACGGTCAGCAGCGCCGTGCCCGCGTCGAACTTCTTCCACGCGTTGTGGTTGGCCTCGTCGCCGGCCCGCAGGCCGATGGTGACGCCGTTCCAGTACTGCCCGGCCGCCGACTGGATCAGCCCGGTGATGCCCCACTCGCTGCGCACCCGGGTCAGGTTGCACGTGTGGTTGTCGGTGAACGTCTGCAGCGAGCTCCAGCTGCCCGCGTGGTTGCTCCAGGTGGTGTTGGCGTCGATCGGGCCGACCCACCACAGGCTCGTGCGGGTGTCGCTGCAGGTCCACGAGTGCAGCAGATCCATCGAGAACTTGGCGTCCAGCACGTGCTTGCCGACGTACGAGGCCGTCGGGAGCAGGAAGATCGAGCGGTAGATCATCGTCTGGCCCTCGTCGGTGTACCCGACCTTGGCGCACGGGACGCTCTTGAAGGGCGCGGGGCAGCCGTTGCGGTCGTAGCTCCAGTACGACTGGGTCGTGAACCGGCTGTTGATCATCGTCCAGGCGCTCGCGTTGAAGGCCGGGTCGATGAAGACCGGGAACTTCGTCGCGCCGCCGTGCAGCACCTGCAGGTCGGGGCGGATGACGACGTCGCCGCCCTCGACCGTCACGGGCATCCGCGCGGTGCGGCTCTGCGCGGTCGCGTTCCGCGCGTCGGCCGGGATGCCGCCGGAGGAGTCCCACATCGCCGGGGTGCCGGAGGCGAACATCGGCGAGCCGCTGCCGTCGAGGTACGACACGGAGCCGGAGTCGCCGGTCTTGACCTTGAGCCCCTTGGTCGCGGTGCGGAACCGCACGTTCTCCAGGGCCGGCTGCTTGGCGGCCTCGGGCGTCTTGACGACCAGCACCTCGGAGTAGCCCTCGACCTCGGCGGTCAGCTGCAGGTCGACGCCGGGCAGCACCTCCGGGTAGGTGGCGGTGTTCCCGGCGACCTTCGGCTCCGGCAGCGCGGACGGCCACGACAGGGAGAGCTCGCCGGAGCCGCGGCGCAGCGTCACCAGCGGGCCGGTGCCGCCGCCGGAGAACGTGGTGCCGAGCCAGCTCGCCGCGGGTGCGTAGCCGCCGGAGGAGGTCTTGCGCAGCGTCGAGTCCGGGGCCGTCCAGCCGCCGCCGGCGGTGCGCACCCGCTGCACGACCACCGCCTCGTTCGACGTGAAGGTGCCGTTCGGGTTGGCGAAGACCTGGGCCCGCTCGGTGCGGCCGCCGAGCACCTCGACGCGGCCCTTGCACGCCGCCGCCTGGTCCCGCGCGGTCTTCGCGTCGGGCGCGGTCGCCGGGCAGGCGGGGGTCTTGGGCGCGGCGTGCGCCGGCCCAGCGAAGGGCGGCGCCACGAGCAGCGTCACCATGAGGCTGAGCAGCGCGAACAGTACGCCGAAGGCCTTGTACGGCCGCACGTGCGCACGAAACATGGGCAGACGAATATCCACGCCGGCCACTCCCCCGTGATCCAGTCGGACGGTGCGGAGGGAAGGCTAGGAGTTCGCTGGGAATCCGGTCAACGGCCCGGGACACTGACTCCGGTGATTGGGTTTACTCATCGCGACTACTCGATGTGATCATGCGACCACGGAGCCCTGCTCAAAATGGATAAGCCGCTTAACGGTCCGTCGCATCCGGTCCCGTCAATGTGAAGAATCTCACCGCCGGACGGGCCGGGCGTGCCTAGCGCAGCACCCGCCGGAGCGGGTTCTTGGCCATCCAGCGCTGGTGCTCGCGATCGAGCATCGCCGGGTACCGCCGGAACTGCGGCCCGGCATCGGCCAGCGCGGCCTCGATCCACTCGCGCGCGGCGTCGGTCGAGACGCCCCACCGCCACACGAGCGCCTCCCGGGCGGCGCGCTCGCGACCGAGCAGCCCGGGCCGGATGAGCAGCAGCGGGAAGTCGTGGGTGACGTCGGCGATCATCTGCATCCGCGCGATGGCGTCGGCCACCTCGTGCGCGGCGATCGCCCCCTGGCGCAGGTCGCTCGCGAGCGCGCGCAGTTCGAGCGCCCCGATGCCGAGCAACGCCGCGACGGCCCGGACCGCCGTGGCCCGTCCGGAAACGAACGCCATCTCAGCTCCCCTGCCGATGTCCTACGGCATCCTAAGCCAGTCCCCCGGGGTGAGGCGGAACACCGGCCAGCCGATCTCGGTGCGCCAGTCGGCCGGGGCCGGGGTGTCGCGGGGGCCGGCCAGGTAGGTCTCGTCGATCGGGCCGTCGACGGCCAGGGCGTGTTCGACCACCCACGATCCCAGGCGGCCGTACGTCACGTCGATGTCGTCGTGCCCGCCTGAGTGCACGGCGACGGCGAGGTCGGCCGGTGGCAGCTCGACGACCTCGATGCGGCCGCTCGCGCGGGGTTCACGCACCGGGCGGTACACCGTCATCGCCCCGGCGCCGGCGGTGAACAGCTCGTTGGCGTAGCGGCCGCCGGGTGGCCCGGTGCGATCGGCCGGGGCGAAGGCGGCATCGAGCTCGGCCATCGCCGCGCCGTACCACCTCGTCGAGTCCTCGAGCGCGACGTGCCCGCGGACGGCCGCGACGGTCCGGGCGGGCACGGAGCGCAGCTCGACCTGAAGGTTCTCCGGGTCGGGGCGCAGCAGCCGCCGCAGCGACACGACGGCGGCCCGGGTGCGATCGAGCTCCGCCTCCAGCCGGCGCAGGTGCCCGGCGATGAGGTCCGCGCGCCGCTCGGGGCTGGCGGCGAGGATGGACTTCACCTCGGCAAGCGGGACGTCGAGCTCGCGCAGCCGGTGGATGACCTGCGCGGACGGGATCTGTTCGACGGCGTAGTAGCGGTAGCCGGTGAACGGGTCGACGGTGGCGGGCACGAGGAGGGCGGCCTCGTGGTACCGGCGCAACGTCCGCACGCTCAGGTGCGTCAGCGTGGCGAACTCCCCGATGGTCAGTCCTCGGCGCATGCCTCCAGTCTTGACCCTCCCCCTGCGCGAGACTCCACAGTTGGCTTCATGGACCTTCCTCCCGCGATCACGACCTATCTGACCGCGCACAACGCCCGGGACGTCGACCGCGCTATCGCGTGTTACGCACCCGACGCCGTCGTGATCGACGACGGCCGCGGCCATCACGGCACCGCCGAGATCCGCGCGTGGCTGGCCGGTGCGGCGGCCGAGTACACGTCCACCACCGAACTCGTCTCCGCCACGCGGCTCGGGGAGGAGCGGTATGACGTGACCCAGCGTCTGGAGGGCGACTTTCCGGGCGGGGTCGTCGACCTGCACTACCGGTTCACCCTGCGCGGCTCCTCCATCGTCCGGCTCATGATCGAGCCATGAGGACGTGGTTCATCACCGGTGGGACGCCGGGCGGCTTCGGCCAGGCGTACGCCGACGCCGCGCTCGAGACGGGCGACCGGGTGGCGCTGACCACGCGGCGCCCCGAGGAGCTGCGGGAGTGGGCGCGGCCGAACGGCGACCGCGTGCTGCTCCTGCCGCTGGACGTCACCGACGCGGGCCAGGTCCGCACCGCGGTGGCCGCGGCCGAGCAGCGCTTCGACGGGATCGACGTGCTGGTCAACAATGCCGGGCGGGGATGGTACGGCTCGGTCGAGGGCATGCCCGAGGATGCGGTACGGCGGACGTTCGACCTGAACTTCTTCGCGCTGCTCTCGGTGACCCGCGCGGTGCTGCCCGGCATGCGCGAACGGCGCCGCGGCTGGATCGTCAACATGTCCTCGCTCGCCGGCCTGCGCGCCGTGACCGGGTTCGGCTACTACAGCGCCGCGAAGCACGCGGTCGAGGCGGCGACGGCGGTCCTGCGCGAGGAGGTCGCCCCGCTGGGCATCCGCGTCCTGGCGGTCGAGCCGGGGCCCTTCCGCACGAACGCCTTTGCCGGGTTCGCCGACGAGCCGATCACCGAGACCGTGCCGGCCTACCGCCGGATGCTGGACGACGTGCGGTCCGCGATGATCGACCAGGACGGCAAGCAGCCCGGCGACCCGCGGCGCGGCGTCCGCGCGGTCATCGCCGCGATGGCCGAGGACCCGCCGCCGCGCCGGCTGGTGCTGGGCAGCGACGCGTACGACAGGGTGACGTCGGCGCTGCGCGAGGCGATGGCCGACATCGGCAGATCCGAATCCATGTCCCGCGCCGCCGACTTTCCGCCGGGCCGGTGAAGCGTTGCATCGATACCGCTCAAGAAGGGACGGGTGTGCCATGAAGAAGGTGCTCATCACCGGAGCCGGGACCGGGTTCGGCCACGAGGTGGCCATGCGCCTGGCCGGAAAGGGATTCGACGTCATCGCCGCCGTGGAGATCTGGGCCCAGGTGCAGACCCTCAAGTGGCAGGCGGCGCAGCGAGGGGTGAATCTGCAAGTCGAAAAGCTCGACGTCACCGACGAAGGCGACCGGAGGAAGGCCCTCTCGTGGGGCGTCGAGATTCTGGTGAACAATGCCGGCGTCGGGGAAGGGGGATCGACCGTCGACATTCCCGCGAGGAACATCCGCCACCAGTTCGAGGTGAACGTCTTCGGGCCGCTCCTGCTGACGCAGGGCATCGCGCGGCAGATGGTCAAGCGCGGCGAGGGCCGGATCGTCTGGGTGTCCTCACGCGAGGGGCTGAACGTCAATCCTTTCACGGGCCTCTACTCGGCGTCGAAGCACGCGATCGAGGCCATCGCCGAGTCCATGGCGGACGAGCTGCGCGAGTTCGGCATCGAGGTGGCCACCGTCAACCCGGGCCCGTTCCTGACCGGATTCAACGACCGCATGTTCCAGACGTGGAAGAGCTGGGAGGACGATCCCGGCGAGCGGCTCTTCGACTACTCGAGGCTCGCGTTCCCCCGGGCGCAGTTCGATCCCGAGCCCGTGTACGCGACCTTGACCGCCGTCGCCGCCGGCGAGGTGGACACCTACCGCAACCTGGAACCGGCGTCGATGCTCGACGAGACCAAGCACCTCATCGAGGCGCCGTGGCATCGCGCGATCCGCGCCGGACTCGGCACACGCCCGGAGAAACTCCAGGCGTCGTTCGACATGGAGCCCGAAACCCCCGTCCCCGCCTGAGCCGGCATCTGTCAGTCGTCGTCCAGGGCCAGCAGCGGCTCGGCATCCGCGGGAGACTCGGTGCGGTCCAGCATCTGGGCCAGGCGATCGGCTTCCGGCAGCAGCCGCGCCGCCAGGGCGAGCTCGCCGATGCCGATCACGGCCGCGGCGATGATCAGGCCCACCACCGGCGCCGCGGCCACCGCGATGGCGGCGACCAGACCGCTCCCCGCGCGCACGCGCAGGCAGGTGCGGGCCAGGCTCGGCAGGGGCTGCGCCGCGGCGCCATCGACGGCCGCGGCGATGCCGAACGCGAGGGCGGCCACCGAGACGCCGACGGACGGGTCCGACTCCGGCAGGCGGATCAGGATGACGCCGGCCAGCGCCAGCAGGGCGGGGCCGGCCTGCAGATAGAGCGGGCCGCCGTAGCGGGCGCGCAGGAGCTGGCCGCCGCCGGCGCGGCCGACGGCGGTGAACAGCAGCCAGGCGCCCAGCGCGGCGGTGCCGACCGCGCGCACGTACGTCGGCCAGCAGGCCGCCAGGGCCGCCACCAGCACGCTCAGCAGGCCGAAGCTCGTCACGGCCCACCAGCCGAGGACGCCGTGCAGCGGGCGGGCGTGACGGCCCAGCGTTTGCAGCTCGGTTGGCATGGGGGGCTCCCTCGGAGTGGCTGCGAATCGACCACTCTGATACCCATCAGCCCGGCCTACCGAACATAACGGTCATTCTCGCGGCGGGGGTGCGATCCACAGCGCGGCCCAGACGATTTTGCCCTCGGCGCTGCGCAAACAGCCCCACGCGGTGGCGTTGCGGTCGACGATGTGCAGGCCGTCGCCGGGGACGCCCGCTTTGCGGCTGTTGGGCAGCACCGTCGGAGGCCGGGGGTCGCCGTCGCGCACCGACAGATGCAGGAAGCCGCCGCGCCGGCTGACGACCAGGACGAGCGGTGTGGCCGCGTGGGTGGCGGCGTTGTGGACGAGCTCGAAGACGACCCGGCGCGCGACGGTGGCCATGTGCGGCAGGTCCCAGGCCATGCAGGCGTCGTGGACGATCAGGCGGGCCCGGCTCGGGGCGAAGCCGTCGGGCTCGAGCGGCTCGGTGTACCGGGTCGGCGGCGGCGGGCCGAGCTCGACGGCCGCCTCGGCCTCGGCGATGGTGTCGTAGAGCCGCAGGACGCGGTGCCAGAACGGGTTGGCGAGCCGGTCGCGGAGCTGGCCCTGGCGCGGCAGCACCCATAGCAGGAACGCCCCGTGGTGGCGGAAGGCCCGGCCCTGGGCCGCGTGGAACAGCGGCGCGGCGGTGCCGGTCGGGTCGTCGAAGCCGGTGAGGTTGACGATGACGGCGCGGGGGCAGGCGACGAGCGCCTTGCCGATGATCGTGCGGAGGCGGTGCTTGCGTTCCACGGTGAGTTCCCCGGCGACGGTGATCCAGGTGACCTCCCGTTCGAGGTCGTACCGGGACTCGACGGTCATCATGGAATAACCGTAAAACGAATCGAGTGAACCGGAAACCGTCCAGGGCACGAACACGTGCCCCGGACGGACGATCACCGGCTGTCCGCGGGGATTACCCCGCAAGCGTGACCGGCGGGACGACGAGCACCTCGCAGCCCGACTCCGCGACGATGCGCTCGCTCGCGCTGCCGTCGAGCAGGTGGGCGACGCCGCCGTGGGACGGGCCGCCGATCGCGACCAGCTGGGCGTCGACGGCTTTGGCGTGGCGGGCGATCAGGCTGCCGGCGTGGCCGTGGTCGGCGACGCTGCGCAGCACGTGCCCGGACGCGGTGACGCCGCGGGCGGCCAGCTCGTCCAGCAGCGTCTGGACCCGGGTGCGGGCCTGCTCGTACGTCTCCCGATCCACCGCCTCGTCGCCGACGACCGCGATCTCGTGGACGTGCAGCAGCTCCAGCGGCGCGTGCAGCTCGGCGGCGCGCTCGGCCGCGGCGGCGAGGACGGCGGCCGCGGACTCCCCCGCGTCGACGGCCACGACGACGGGCCGGTTGCCGTTGGCCGCGCCGATGCGGCCGACGGCGACGATCTCGCCGATGGGCTGGGACTCGGCGGCCGAGGCCGCGTTCTCGGCGTCGGTGAGGATCCGGTGGCCGGTGGCCAGCACGAAGATGGCGAGGATGAAGGTCGCGGCGCCGAGGTAGAACGGCACGTGGATGTTGTAGTGGTCGGCGAGCTTGCCCGCCACGAACGGGGCGAGACCGCCGCCGATGAAGCGCACGAAGCCGTAGGAGGCGGACGCGACCGGCCGCGGTACCGGGGCCACCGTCATGACCGCCTGGGTGGTCAGGGTGTTGTTGATGCCGATGAAGGCGCCGCAGACGATGACCGCGACGATGACCGTGGCGGGCGAGTCGGTGAACGCGGCGATGACGGTCATCACGACGCCGAGGAGGAACAGGTTGGCGTAGAGCGTCTTGGCCGTGCCGAAGCGCCGCTGCAGCCGCGGGGCGACGGCGACGCTGAAGATCGCGACGAGCAGGCCCCAGCCGGTGAAGACGAGGCCGAGCTTGTGCTCGTTGAGGTGCATCGGGTAGGGGGCGTACCCGAGCATGGTGAAGAAGCCCCAGTTGTACAGCACGGCGGTGAGGCTCATGATGAGCAGCCCGCGGTGGCGCAGCGCGGCGATCGGGGCCGCGATGGAGGTGCGCTCGGCCGGCTTGGGCGTCTTCGGCACCAGGAAGATGGTCGCGATGAGCGCGATGAACATCAGCACGCTCACGCCGTAGAACGGGCCGCGCCAGCTGATCCCGCCGAGGGTGCCGCCGAGCAGGGGGCCGACCGCGATGCCGACGCCGAGCGCCGTCTCGTACAGGATGATCGCCCCGCCGAAGCCGCCGCTCGCGGACGCGACGATGACGGCGAGCGAGGTGGCGATGAACAGCGCATTGCCCAGGCCCCAGCCGGCGCGGAAGCCGACTATGCCGCCGATCGAGTCCGAGGTCCCGGCGAGGCCCGCGAACACGACGATGATCACGAGGCCGGCGATGAGGGTCCGCTTCGGGCCGATGCGGCTGGACACCATGTTGGTGACGAGCATGGCGACTGCGGTCACGAGCAGGTAGCTGGTGAACAGCAGCGACACCTGGCTGGGCGACGCGTGCAGCTTGGTCGACAGCGCGGGCAGGATCGGGTCGACGAGGCCGATGCCCATGAACGACACGACGCAGGCGAACGCGACGGCCCACACCGCCTTCGGCTGCCGGAACGGGCTGGCCGGCGCCGGACTGTGCTGAGTCATACCGAGGTACTCCCGGGGAGGAGGGTCTGATAGGTGGTGACGAGCCGGTCCAAGGCGGGCAGGGCGGCGGCGAGCGCGGCGCGGTCCTCCTCGCCGAGGCGATCGGCGAGGTCGGCCAGGAGCCGGGCCCGGGTGTCGCGGCGGTGCCGCAGCACGTCGGCGCCGTCCGGGGTGAGGTGCACCATCACGACCCGGGCGTCGTCGGACCAGGAGCGACGCTCGGCGTAGCCGTCCTGCTCCAGGCGGGAGACGAGCTGGGTCATGGCCGGCTGGGTGATGCCCTCGCGGACCGCGAGCTCGGAGATGCGGCACGGGCCGTGGACGTCGAGCGTCCGCAGCGTGGCCGCCTTCGTCAGCGAGACCTGGTCCGAGGGGGCCAGCCGGCGCAGGAGCGAGACGACCCGCTCCAGGCTGTTGGCCAGCGCCACCCCGTCAAGGATCTTGGACACACAACTTTTATATCACGTACTTATATTCTGGCGTTATGCTTTCCCCTGTGATCGCGCCCTCACACCCCGGGGAGATGCCGTGAACGAGGAACTGCAGCCGGCCGCCCGGCCCATTCGCGAGGTCAGCAGCGACGGGCCGGGCACGATCGTCGTCGGCATCGACGGCTCGACGTCCTCCCTGCGCGCGGCGGCGTACGCCGTGGGCCTCGCCCGGCGGCAGCGCTCGCGGCTCGTCGCCGTCTACGTGCGCACGCTCCCCGCGAGCGTGCTCTCGCTCGCCGACACCGGCGGGAACGCGGCCGCCAACGTGGTCGACGCGCACGACGCGGTCGAGCGGCAGCTGCGCGACGCCGTCGAGCACCACATCCCGCGCCTGAACGTCGACGCGCGCCTGGTGGTGCGGACCGGGGAGCCGTACACCGAACTGGTCGCCATCGCCGAGCAGCTCAACGCGGACGCGGTCGTCGTGGGCCGCTCGGCCGGCGCCCTGCACCGCTTCGCCGGCTCGGTCGCGGTCAAACTCGTGCGCTGCGGCCGCTGGCCGGTCACCGTGGTCCCGTGACGGTGACCGGCACACGGCCGCCATCGCGGCCGGTCACCCCGCCAGGTAGGTCACATGCGTCGCGCCGGGCGTGTCCACGGTCTCGAGGTGCCGCAGCTGCGGACCGGCCCCGTCGAACAGGGCGGTGCAGGAGCCGAGCAGCAGCGGGGCGATGTGCAGGCGCAGCCGGTCGACCAGGCCGGTCCGCAGGGCCTGCTGGATGAGCGATGCCCCGCCCATGATGTGCACCCGCCGATCGGCGGCGGCCACCGCGGCCGCCTCCAGCGCCGCGCGCACGCCCTCGGTGACGAACGTGAACGTCGTGTCGCGGTGGCGGACCGGCTCGTGCGGGCGGTGGGTCACGACGAAGACCGGCATGCCGTAGTACCCCGCGAAGGCCGGCTCGTTCCAGAACTGTGCGTGCTCGACCCAGCCTCCGGTGTCCTCGTACACCCGGCGGCTCGTCACGAAGGCCCCGGACGCGGCGAACGTCGCCTCGCTCAGCCGCAGGCCCTCCTCGTGCTCCAGCCACGCGTGCAGCCGCTCGCCGCCCCTGCCGTACCCGGGAAATGCCTCCAGGTCGGGCCCGGTCACGAACCCGTCCACCGACATCGAGATGTCCGCTACCGCATCGCAACGAACGCCTGCCTGGACACCCTGCGACGTCCGGGTCCACCGCTGCAGCCGTACCCCGACCAGCTCCTCGACGAGCAGCCCGGCCCGGACGCGGTGGCCGTCGGCCGCGAGACCATCTCCCTGGCGTTCCTCGCCGCGATCCAGCTCCTGCCGCCGCGCCAGCGGGCCGTGCTCATCCTGCGCGACGTCCTGTCCATGTCGGCCGGCGAGACGGCCGGCATGCTCGACACCACCACGCAGGCGGCGAACAGCGCCCTGCAGCGAGCGCGGTCGGCCCTGCGCGAACGGTGGCCCGGCGGCCGGCTGGAGTGGGCGCCGGCGAACGTCCCGGACGAGGCGCAGCGGGACCTGGTGCGGCGGTACATCGCGGCCCACGAAGGCGCCGACCCCGAGGCGCTCATCGCCCTGCTCCGCGAGGACGTCCGCCTCACCATCGAGCCCGGCGTCGGCTCGTGGACCGGCCGGGACCGGGTCGCGCCGGCGCTGCGCGAGGACATGATGTCGGAGGGCCGCTGGCGCATGCTGCCGACGGGCGCGAACCGCCAGCCGGCGGTGGCCGCGTACATCTGCCGCCCCGGCGACACCACGTTCCGCCCGTTCGCCCTGATCCTGCTCCGCCTCGCGCCCGACGGGCTGGCCGCCATGGACGTGTTCGAGGCGCCCGGCCTGTTCCCCGCCTTCGGCCTGCCCGACCGCATCGCGCAGCGGGACTCGGACGCCGCCGCCCCCCGTGGATGACGACCGGCGACGCCCGGACCTCACGCGGCGCCCAGGTACGCCTCACGAACGTCGGGGTGGGCGGTCACCTCGGCCAGGGCTCCCTCGGTGACGATCCGGCCGTGGTTGAGCACCACGGCCTTGTCCGCGAGCGCGTTCACCGCCTGCATCACGTGCTCGATCATCACGATGGCGATGCCCTCCGCGCGACACTCGCGCACGCGCTCGATCACGATGTCGACCTCGTGCGGGGTCAGGCCGGCCATCACCTCGTCGAGCAGCAGCACCTTCGGCTGCGACACCAGGCCCCGGGCGAAGTCGACGATCCGGACCATCGCCGACGGGATGTCCCCGATCGCCTCGCGCCGGTACTGCCAGAGGTCGAACCGCTCGAGCTGCTCGCGAGCCAGCCGGTTCGCCTCCCGGTAGCCGCGGGCGCGCCGGTAGGCCGCCAGCGCGACGCACTCGAAGACGTTGAGCTCCGACACGTTCCCCGACACCTGAAAGGTCCGGGCGACGCCCGCCTCGAACACCTTCACCGGAGACATCCCGGTGATGTCGACGCCGTCCAGCAGCACCGTCCCGTTCGTCGGGCGCAGCACGCCGGCGATCAGGTTCACCAGCGTCGACTTGCCCGCGCCGTTGGGACCGATCAGGGCGGTCACCATCCCGGACCCGGCCGTGAAGGAGACGTCCTGCAGCACCTTGAGACCGCCGAAGTTCTTGGCGATCGCCGTGACCTCAAGCATGCTCGCTCACCACCTCGGGGGCCGGGGCTCGATCGGGCGCCGACCGGCCGGACGGAGTCCCGGACTCCGGGTCGTGCGGCCGGCCGGTGCCGAACAGGCGGACGATCAACCGGTTCCACAGCGGCACGATGCCCGAGCCGCCGAACCGCAGGATCGCGATGACGCAGATCGCGTACGCGATCTGGGTGTAGCTGGAGACGTTGGAGCTGGACACCGCGAACATGCGCAGCAGCTCCTCGAGCACCGCGATGCCGATCCCGGCCACGATCGGCCCGGCGAGCGTGGCCGAGCCGCCGATGATCGCGCCCACGAGCATCGCGACGCCGACCTCCACCGACAGGACGGAGTCGTAGCTGACGAAGTTCGTGTACTGCGCGATGAGCGCACCCGGAATCGCGGTGAGCCCCATGCTGACACCCATGGCGATCGCCTGGTTGTGGATCACCGCGACGCCCATGCTCGCGGCGAGCACCGGATCCTCGCGGATGAACGGCAGCGAACGGCCGAACCGGGTGCGGCGCGTCATCCACGACACCCCGGCGGTGAGGAGCACGAGGACGGCGAGCGCGACGTAGTACAGCGGAGCGGCGTCCGTGAACCACTGCAGATGCAGGATGCCCTCCTGCGTGGTGAGGTTCTGCAGGCCGTTCACGCCGCCCGTGACGCCCCATGTGGCCGCGATGCCGGAGATCGCGACCGCCAGGGCCAGGGTTCCGAGCGTGAAGAACAGCGCGTTGACGCCGAACCGGCTCATGATCAGGCTGACCGCCGCGCCGATCGCCGCCGAGAGCAGGATGCCGACGCCGATCGCCAGCCAGATGTTGATGCCGTGCTGCCAGGTCAGCACCGCGACCGAGAACGCGCCGATGCCCAAGGCGCTGGCGTGCGCGATCGACAGCAGTCCGGTGAAGCCGCCGGCGATGTTCCAGGTGAGGTTGCGCATCGCGTAGATCAGGGCGACGAAGCCGACGCCGATCGTCGGCTCCGCGGCGAACTGCGGGAAGGTCACCGCCACGGCGAGCGCGACGGCCACGACCAGGGTGTTCGCCCGGTTCAGCGGGGTGGAGGCGAGCGCGCGCAGGGATCTCATGTCCGGGCCACCCGCTTCCGAGCCAGGCCCTGCGGGCGGAACAGGATGATCAGCAGGAACGCGCCGTAGATCACCGAGGAGGCCAGCGAGCCGCTGACGTAGACGCTGCTGGCCGCCTCGGCCACCCCGAGCAGGATGCCGGCCGTCACCGTCCCCCACAGCGCCCCGCTGCCGCCGATCACGACCACGATGAATGCCTTGACCGTCAGCTCCAGGCCGTACAGGGGAGACACCGGCTGGAACGGAATCAGCAGCCCGCCGGCCACCGCCGCCGCGGCCGCGCCGAGCGCGAACGTCGAGCGGTACACCCGGCGGACGTTGACGCCGACGAACATGGCACCGTTCAGGCTCTCCGCACAGGCCCGCATGTAGACGCCCAGGCGCGTCCGGTAGATCAGCCACGACAGGGCGAGCGCCAGGACGAGGCTCACCGTTCCGGCCGCCAGCCGGGCGAAGCTGATCGTGACGCCGAGGGTGTTGATGGCGTCGATCGGCCAGGGGTTGCGGATGGTCTGGTACGGCTCGGGATAGAGCACCTGGAAGAGGTACTGCAGGGCCACGCCGATGCTGAGGGTGATCACCAGCTGCGCGTGACCCGTCTTGTCGAGGGTCGACTCGATGAGGAAGCGCTCGACGAGAAAGCCGAAGGCGGCCGCGATCGCGGCGACGAAGAGCAGGGCCACGGCGAAGTCGGCCAGCGAACTGGGCTTGAGCGACAGCACCCCGTACATGCCGATCAGGACGAAGTAGCCATGGGCGAAGTTCACCACCCGCATGACGTTGAAAATCAGGTAGAGGCCGAGCCCGATCAGGGCGTAGATCAGCCCCTGGAGCACCCCGGTAACGGCGATCTGGAGTACGGCCATCACCTGGCCTCCTCTCGTGTGCTGGTCGTGGTTCCGAGATATCCGCTCTCCAGCAGGCTGGAGGCGAGCAGCGACTCCGCGGTGCCGGCCGCGACGATCGTTCCGCCCTCCAGCACGTAGCCGCGGGCGGCCAGCGCGAGCGCCTGGTGGACGTTCTGCTCGATCAGCAGGACCCCGACACCGGCGGCGTTGATCTCGCCGATCGTCTTCATGATCACCTGGACGATGACCGGGGCCAGACCGAGCGAGGGCTCGTCGAGCACGAGCGTGCGCGGCTGGAGCATGAGCCCCCGGGCGATGGCGAGCATGCTGCGCTCGCCACCGCTCAGGGTCCCCGCGAGCTGGCCGGCCCGATCCTTCAGGCGCGGGAAGAGGTCGTACATGGCCGCCAGGTCGAAGGGGCCCGCTTTCGCCCGCGGTCCCGCGCCGACCCGGAGGTTCTCCTCGACCGTCATGCCCACGAACAGCGACCGCTCCTGCGGGACCAGGACGAGTCCCGCCCGCACCCGGTGCCAGGGCCGCAGGCCGGCGATCGGGCGACCGTCGAACTCCAGCTTGCCGGCGCGGGCGGGGATGGTGCCGAGCAGCCCCTCGGTGAGGGTCGTCTTGCCCGCTCCGTTGGAGCCGAGCAGGCAGACGAGCTCACCCTGGCCGACCTCGAGGTCGACGGATCGCACGATCTCCGACCGTCCACGCCAGACGCTGAATCCCTCAACCGACAGGGCCGTCTTCATCATGGTCCCCGATCCGCCTACGGCCTCGGGTAGACGGTCGAGGTCGCGGCCGCGTCCGCCGGGAAGACCGGGACGTACTTGCCGCCCTGGATCTGGGTGACCAGGCCGGTCGCCCGCTCGTTCGTGCCCTTGGCGTCGAACTTCACGCCGTGGCTGATGATCCACAGCCCGTGCTTGTCGCCGTTGATGCCGGAGATGTCCACGGACCGCAGGGCCGACGTGATCGATTCCTTGTCGTCCGGGTTGCTCGCCGCGGACAGGGCGTCCGCCAGCAGCCCGACCGACGCGTAGTAGTAGGCGCCCACCCCGTCGGGCGTCTGCCCGTTGTACTTGGCCTTGTACTCGTCCGAGTAGCTCTGCGGGGTGTGCTTGGCGCCGTCGGCCGACTTGAGCAGCGAGGTCCAGTAGTTGCCGGCGACGTCGCCGTCCGAGATCGCGCCGACCGTCGGGATGAACTGCGCGTTGGTGTTGCCGCCCAGCACGCCGACCGTCGCCTTGGGCTTCCAGCCGGAGCGGGCGAGCGCCGGGTAGAAGAGGAACGCGCCCTGCGGGTTGCCGCCGAACAACAGGATGTCGGGGTTCGCGCTCTTCGCCTGGCTGACCAGCGGGGCGAAGTCCGTCGTCGTGGCCTCGTCGTAGGAGATGGAGTCGAGCACCTTCACGCCCGGGTACTCCTTCTGGAAGGTGCCGGACCACGCCTTCTGCGCGTCCGGGTAGGCCCCGGCGCTGGCGTAGATCAGCATCGCCGTCTTCGGCGTCTCGCCCTGCTTCTCCGCCCCCTGCATCACGGCGCGCACCGACTGCGCCGCCCAGCCGTTGTCGGCCAGGATCGAGGGGGCCAGTTTGAAGACGTACTTGCGCCCGCTGCCGATGATGCTGTCGGCGGCCTCCATCGGCACGATCAGCGGCACCTTGAGCTGGTCGGCGGTCTGGGCCGCGGTGATGGTGACCGGGCTGGACGACGCGCCGACGATGACGTTCGCGCCGCCGGACACGAGCCGGCGCATCAGGGCGGGGACCTCTTCCGGCTTCGAGCGGTTGTCGAGCACCTCCACCGAGACCTTGCGCCCGTTGATCCCACCGGCCGCGTTGAGGTCGGCGACGCCCATCTGGAAGGAGTTCACGCTCTGGACGCCGTAGGGTGCGGCGATGCCGGTCAGCGCGGCGATCACGCCGACCTTGATGTCGCCGCCGCCCTTGCCGCTGTCCGCGGAACCGCCTCCGCAGGCGGCGAGGGCGAGGCTGGCAACCGTGGCCATGGCCACGGCGGCGGTGCGGGGTATGGTGCGGAACCGTTGGGGTGTCTTCATGGCTGTTCCCTTCGCAGCAGTGGAGCCGGGGTGTTGCGGGGTGTCGCGATCCGTGCGTTCAGCGGCCGGACCACCGTGGAGTTCGCTTCTGGCTGAAGGCTGCGGTGCCCTCCGCGCGGTCCTCGCTCAGGTAGGGGCTGGGACCGGGGTCGAGGCGCAGCGCGGTGGCGATCGGCAGGGACGACCCGAGGTGCACCATCGCCTTGTACCGCTGCAGGGTGATCGGCGCCCTGGACACGAGGGTCGCCACCAGGGCGTCCACCGTCGCGTCCAGCTCCTCGGGCGGGGCGATCCGGTTGAGCAGCCCCATCCGGAACCCGGTTGCGGCGTCGAACGGCTCGGCGAGGTACAGCACCTCGAAGGCGAAGCCCGCGGGCACCAGCCGCGGCAGCATCTGACTGCCGAAGTTGGCACCGAGGCCCACCTTGGACTCGGGCATCAGAAACCGTGCGGTGTCCGCGGCGACCCGCAGGTCGCACGCCATCGCCAGCTCGAGTCCGCCGCCGACGACCCAGCCCTCCAGGACCGCGATCGTCGGCTTGCGGCACTCCAGCACGGTTTCGTAGGGGTTGCGGGTGGCCTCGCGCATCGGCTCGTACGGCAGATGCTCGGCCGTGTCCCGGGCGTGCATCTCCTTCAGATCGGCACCGACGGAGAACGCCTGTCCACCGGTGCCGCGCAGCACCACCACCCGGACGTCGCGACGCCGGTCGAGGTCGGTGAAGACGGTCGTGATGTCGCTCAGCAGCCCGCGGCTCAGGGCGTTGCGGCGTTCGGGGCGGTTCAGGCGGACGACGGCGACACCGTCGGCGCTGACGTCGACCAGGAGATCGGACCGGTGCCCTACCACGGGACCATCTCGCCCAGGGCGCGCCCGGCGTGGGCCTGCTCGGTCGAGGAGATCAGGCTCCAGAGGCTCGGCAGGCTCTTGTTCAGCGCCGCGCGGCCGATGAAGACCGACCAGTCCCGGCTGCTGCCGAACTCCCCCTGCCAGCTCCACAGCCGCGTGGTGAGGGCCGGCAGCTCGTGCTCGTCGGTCACGCCGATCGCGCCGAGCACCTGATGGGCCGACCGGTTCAGCCGGCGGGTGTCCTCCTTGGCGGTCACGCCCGCGGAGGCGGCGGCCAGCAGCCGCTCCCCCGGATCGGCCAGCACGGCGGCGTTGACCGCGAGCATCGTGGCGGCCGCGGCCTCGGCCACGTCGACCATGTGGTGCTGCACCGCCTGGAACGTCCGGATCGGCTTGCCGAACTGCTCGCGTGTGTCGGCGTAGGCCAGCACCACGGCGAGGACCCGCTGCATCGCGCCGGCGGCGGAGGCGGCACGCAGCAGGACGCCGCGGGCGCGCAGCTCCAGGGGCGACGGGCCCGCGCCCTGCGCGATCGCCGCGGCGGGCAGCCGCAGCCGGTCGAACAGGACGGTGTCGCGGGGCTCCCCGGCCAGGTTCTCCCCGGCCCGGACCTCGGCCGGGCGCGGCAGCAGCACCGTGCGGGGGGTGCCCCCGATGTCCGCGACCGCCACCAGGTGGTCCGCCCGGCGCCCCCATGGGACTCGATGCAGCGTCCCGGAGATCTCGGCGTCGCCGCCGGGCAGCGGCGTCACGCGGAGGTCGTCCAGCGGATGCGACACGGCGCCGAGGGTCAGGCCCTCCGGGCGCTCGAGGGCGGACCGGGCGAGCAGCCAGGACACCAGGCCGGCGGTTTCGACCAGGGGTATCGCGACGGCGTGCCGGCCGACGCAGATCGCGATCCGGACGGCCTCCTCCAGCCCGATGCCGTGCTCGTCGAGGTCGAGGTAGGCGAATCCGTTGGCCTCCACGGTCGACCAGGTGTCCTGCGGCCAGGACGCGCCCCGCTGCGCCGGTCCCCGGCCGGATCGGGTGAAGATGGCGGCGAGCGCCTGGTCGAGCATCTCGGACGTCTCCGACATCAGTCACTCCTCGACGAGCGGGCCAGGTGCTTGGCGATGACGGTGCGCAGCACCTCGTTGGTGCCGCCGCGCAGCGTGAAGGTCGGGGCCGTCACCACGGCGTCCGCGAGCAGGGACCGCAGCCCGCCGGCCGAGGGGTCCAGCTCGTCCGGCACGAGCTTGCGCAGGATCTCGACGACCTCGTTCTCGAACTGCGTGCTGATGTCCTTCACGAGGGCCGCCTCCACGGCCGGGGTCTCGCCCCGGTCGAGGGCCCGGGCGATGGACAGCGACAGGTTGCGCAGGGTCCAGTAGCGCGCGGTGACCAGCCCGATGAGGTGTTCCGTCTCCTCCGGCGGGCTGGTCTCGGCCAGCGCCGCGTAGACCATTTCCAGCACCGGGACGACCGACATGAACCGGTCGGGGCCGGATCGCTCGTGCGCCAGCTCGGACGTGACCTGCAGCCACCCGTCACCGATCTCGCCCAGCACCATGTCGTCGGGGACGAAGACGTCGTCGAAGTAGACCTCGTTGAAGTGGTGGAAGCCGTTGAGCAGGCGGATCGGGCGGATCGTGATGCCGTCGGCGCGCAGGTCGACGATGAGCTGGCTGAGCCCGGCGTGCTTGCCCTCGGCCGACGTCCGGCAGAGGGTCACGGCGAAGTCCGCGTAGTGCGCGCCCGAGGTCCAGACCTTCTGCCCGTTCAGCAGCCAGCCGCCGTCCGTCCGGGTGGCCCGGGTGCGCACGGACGCGAGGTCCGAGCCGCTGCCGGGCTCGCTCATGCCCAGGCAGAACCAGACCTCTCCCTGGACGATCGCGGGCAGGAACCGCCGTTTCTGCTCCTCGGTTCCGAACCGCAGGATGATCTGGGCGGTCTGCCGGTCGCCGACCCAGTGGGCGCTGATCGGGGCCCCGGCGGCCAGCATCTCCTCGACCACCACGAAGCGGTCGACGGCGCTGCGGCCCGGGCCGCCGTACTCCTTGGGCACCACCATCCCGACCCAGCCGCGACGGGCGACCTCGCGGCTGAACTCGATGTTCGCCTCCGCGTTGATGCCCAGGCCGACCGAGAAGCGGTTCTCGCGCCGCGCCGCGGCGATGAACTCGCGCACCTCGTCGCGGAGCGTCATCTCCGCCTCGGTCAGCCGGGAGGCCGCAAAGTCGATCATGACGTGCCCGCCTCGGTGTGCTCGGCGGCCGCCAGGCGCTTGAGGCGGCGGTTCTGCGTCCAGAGCTGCACGCCGCGTTCGAGCTCCAGGGCGACCGGCCACGGCAGCCGCTGGTCCGAGGTCTCGAGCCGGAACGAGCGCACGACCCGCGTCGCCAGCAGCGGGTCGGCCGCGATCCGCCCGGCGAGCTCCAGTGCCGTGGACTCGACCTCGCCGTCCGGCACCGATCGCCAGGCCAGGCCGAGCTCGCGCGCCCGGTCGCCGTCGATCTCGTCGCTGAACACCCCCATCCCGGCCGCGGCCTCCCGGCCGGTCAGCCGGCTCAGGATCGTGAAGAAGCCGCCCCCGGGGTGGATGCCCGCCCGCAGGAAGCCGGCCATCAGCCGCGCATCGCGGGACACGATCCGAAGGTCGGTGGCGAGCGCCAGGTTGAGCCCGGCCCCCACGGCGGCGCCGCGCACCGCGGCCACCGTGGGCACCCGAAGCTGTCCCACCCGGACGAACGAGCCGTACATCTGGTCCGTCTCGGCGTACGCGCGGTCACTCACGGCGTCCCCGGCGTAGGAGTCGCGCCACGAGTTGGTGTCCGCTCCCGAGCAGAACGTCCCGGCGTCGCCCCGGATCACCGCCGCCCCGAGCGTCTCGTCCCGGTCGATCCGCTCGCAGCAATCCGCCAGCTGCCAGGCCATGTCCATGGTCAGCGCGTTCTTGATCGCCGGGTTGGAGATGGTCACGAGCGCGACGTTGCCGTGGCGCTCAAAGGTGACCGAGGGGGTCATCGGGCTTCTCCTTCACGGGGTCCGTTGGATGGGACCGGCGCCGAGGCCGGCCGGTTGAGCAGCAGGAAGTCCAGGGCGATCGCCCGGCCGTCGGGGGTCACCCGCAGCGGGTTCACCTCCAGGTCGCTCAGGCGCTCGCCGGCCGCGACGGCCAGGAGACTGATCCGGGAGATGGCCCGCGCGGTGTCGGACAGGTCCACCGGAGGACTGCCACGGAAGCCGGTCAGCAGCGGGGCGGCGGCCAGCGAACGGACCATCCGCTCAGCCCGCTGCGGGGACACCGGGGCGAAGGCCGAGACCGCGTCCCGGTAGATCTCGGTGGCGTACCCGCCCAGGCCCACGGTGACGATCGGCAGGCCGCCCGCGGACCGGGTCACGCCCACGATCAGCTCGACGCCCGCCGGCGCCATCTCCTGGACCAGCACGCCCGCGGGCTGATCGGCCGCGAACTCGGTCATCAGGTCGCGGTAGGTCGGCACGAGCTGGTCCGCCGGGACGGCCAGCCGCACGCCGCCGCGCTCGGACTTGTGCAGCACGCCGCTCGCCTGGATCTTCAGGACGCTCGGCCCGGCGGCCTCGGCGGCGAGCGCCTGCGCCTGCTCCACCGAGCGCACCAGGACCGAGGCGGGCCGGGCGACCCCGGCGAGCCCGAGCAGGACGTCCCCTTCGGCCTCGGTGACCACCGCGCCGGTGCCCGCCATCGCCCGCTGGATCTCGGCGACCGGGAACGCCGCCGAGGTGAAGCCGTCCTCCGCCGCCGCGGGGCTGCGCAGCGCGGTCAGCACGCGTGCCGCCTGGCGGGTCGAGTCGAAGATCGGCCAGCCCGCGTCCCGCAGGATGTCGCGCGCCTCGGCGGTCTGCTCCCGGGCCGCCATCCAGACCAGGACCATGGGCTTGGCCAGGTCGCGCCAGGTCTTCACGAACGACTCGGCCATGCGGGTGGCCAGCGTGCCGGTGACGAGCGTGAGCGTGATCATCACGGCGTCGATGCCGTCCGAGCGGTACACCCGGTCACAGACCTCCACGAAGTCCGAGGGGTCGCTGTCCCGGAAGATCTGCGCCGTGACGTCGACGGGATTGTCGACGGCGCCGAAGCTGGGCACCAGGCCGCGCAGCTCGGCCCGGGTCCGCTCGGGGAGGTCGTCGACGGCGAGGCCCGCGGCCGAGAGCTGGTCCGCGGCGAGGCTGCCGGCTCCGCCCGAGGTGGTGACGACGGCGACCCGATCGCCGGCGATCGGCGGGGAGACCGTCAGGCCGTGCGCGAGCGCCACGAAGTCGTCGACGTCCTCGGCCTCGACCACGCCGAACTCGCGGACCGTCACCCGGTAGCCGGCGTCGTCGCCGACGATCGCGCCCGTGTGCGAGGCCGCGGCGCGGGCACCGGCGGCGCTGACCGCGGAGCGCAGGACGATCACCTTCTTGCCCAGCTCGGCGGCCCTTCGCGCGAGCTCGCGGAAGTCGTGGTCGTCGACCGCGGCCTCGAGGTACATGGACAGGACCCGGACCTCGTCCTCCTCCAGCAGGTAGCGGCCGAGCTCGACGGCGGTCAGGTCGACCTGGTTGCCGGTGCTCGCCCAGGCGGCGATCCCGAGGCCGCGCTCGCGGGCCAGGCTGAGAATCGATCCGCCGACCGCGCCGCTCTGGCCGACGTAGGCCAGCCCGCCGGCCGCGACGGGGCCGGACTCGAGGGCGGCGGTGAACGTGCCGAACATGGCCTCGCCCGTGTGGACCACGCCCTGGCAGTTGGGCCCGAGCAACCGCACGCCCAGGCCGCGCGCGGTCTCCCGCAGCTGCGCCTGCAGCGCCTGGCCCTCCCGCAGCTCCCCGAAGCCGGAGGCGAAGACGACGGCGGCGCGCGCACCCGCCGCGGCGACCGCGGGCAGTTCCTGCAGCACCCGCGCCGCCGGAATCAGCATCAGCACCAGGTCGACCGGGCCGGGCAGCGCGGCGAGCGAGGGGTAGCACGGCCGGCCGGCGAGCTCCGCGTATCCGGGGTTGACCGGGTAGATCTCGCCGGTGAACCCGAACTGCGCCAGGTAGTGCAGGGGGCGGGCGAACGGGTTCGCCTCCCGGCCGGAGGCGCCGAGGACGGCGACCGCTCGCGGGTGGAAGAGCGCATCCAGGCCCCCGTGCGGCCCGTTGAGGTCCCGCGGTCGCCCGAGCGGATCTCGCATGTCCCCTCCTTCTGGTAGAGCCGAAAGCCTTGACAGTGTGGTGGCAGTCACAGCTAAGTTGAACTTGGCGCCAGAGTCAAGTGGATGCCAGACACAATCCGAGGCCGGGAGCGGAGCCCATGAAATTCGGCATCAGCCACTGCAACGTCGGCGAGTTCGCCGAGCCTGACCGCGCACTCGACCTCGCACGCTGGGCCGAACAGGCCGGCTTCGAATCCCTCTGGACCGTCGAGCACGTGGTCATCCCGGAGGTCTACGAGCCGCGGTACCCCGAAACCCCCGACGGGCGCTTCTGGTTCGGCCACGACCTGCCGCTCACCGACCCCCTGATCTGGATGGCGTTCGTCGCGGCCGCGACCACGCGGCTGCGCCTCGGCACCGGGATCATCACCGTCCCGCAGCGCAACCCGCTGATCACGGCGAAGGAGATCGCGACCCTCGACCGGCTCAGCCGCGGCCGCGTCGAGATCGGCGTCGGGGTGGGCTGGCTCCGCGAGGAGTTCGAGGCCCTGGGCGCCGACTTCGCGCAGCGAGGCGCGGTGATGGACGAGTCGATCGCCGTGATGCGCGAGCTGTGGGCGTCGGGCCCCCGCACGTACCAGGGAAAGTTCTTCTCCTTCGACCTCGTCCACAGCGAGCCCTCGCCGCCCCGGGGCTCGGTGCCGATCCACATCGGCGGGTCGACCAAGGTGGCCGCTCGGCGGGCCGGCCGGATCGGCGACGGGTTCTTCCCGGGCGGCTACGACCGTGAGGCGGTGGCGTCGCTGGTCGCCTTCGCCCGCACGGAGTTCGAGGCGTCCGGACGCGACGGCCGCCTGGAGATCACCGCCCGCTGGACGAAGGACCCCGGCCGGCTCGGGGACCACGAGACGCTCCGGTTCCTGCGGGATCTCGGCGTGGACCGGGTCCTGGTGCCCGCGCAGACCCTGGCCGAGCCCGGGCTGCGACGATCCATCGCCGAGCTCGGCTCCAGCACCCTCCCCGCCTTCGCCTGACAGGAGCGCAGTCCATGAGCACCGTTCCCACCGTCCGCGGCCCCGTCGACCCGGCCGAGCTCGGCCAGACGCTGATGCACGAACACGTCTTCGTGCTCGACACCGAGGTCGAGCGCAACTACCCGGGCCGCTGGGACGAGGCGGCCCGCCGGGCCGATGCCGTCCAGAAGCTGGAGCGCGCCTACGAGCTCGGCGTCCGGACCATCGTCGACCTCACCGTGATCGGACTGGGCCGCGACGTGGCGCGGGTGGCCGAGGTCGCCAAGCTCGTCCGCATGAACATCGTGGTCGCCACCGGCCTCTACACCTACGACGACGTCCCGATGTTCTTCAAGTTCCGCGGTCCCGGCAAGCTGATCGACGGCCCGGAGCTGCTGACCGAGTTCTTCATCAGGGACCTCACGACCGGGATCGCGGACACCGGCATCCGCGCGGGCATCATCAAGTGCGCCACCGACGAGAGCGGCCTGACCCCCGGCGTCGAACGGGTGCTGCGAGCCGCGGCGCTGGCGCACCGCGAGACCGGGGCGCCCATCTCCACCCACACCCACGCCGGCACCCGCAGGGGCACCGACCAGCAGGCGGTCTTCCGCAAGGAGGGGGTGGACCTCGAACGCGTGGTGATCGGCCACAGCGGCGACACGACCGACCTCGACTATCTGCGCTCACTGATGGACGCCGGGTCCTGCATCGGCATGGACCGGTTCGGACTGGACCTCATGCTGCCGTTCGAGGCGCGGGTGCAGACCGTCGCCGACCTCTGCGCGCTCGGCTACGCGGACCGGATGGTGCTGTCGCACGACGCCTCGTGCTTCACGCACAACTTCGACGTCGCCGACAAGGCCCGCCTGCTGCCGAACTGGCACTACAACCATCTGCACGAGGACGTCCTGCCCGCGCTGCTCCAGCGGGGCGTGACGCCCGAACAGATCCACACGATGCTCGTGACCAACCCCGCCCGGATTCTCGGCTGAGCGCCGGGCGGGCGCAATGCTAGGAGGCGCTGGGCTCGGCGTTGCGCAGGTCGACCTCGATGCCCAGCGCCTGGGCCCAGAGCCGGCTCAGCGTGAGGATGGCCGTCTCCTCGTCGTAGTCCTCGTCCAGGACCAGCCACATGTAACAGAAGTTGCTGACCATCGAGGTCAACGCGGCCGCGGCGTAGTCCGCCGGCAGGCTCGGCGAGACCAGGCCCGACTCCTGGAAGCGGCGGATGCCGCGCTCGGTGCGCGCGCGGAAGACCTTCCGCGTCTCCCGCCGCATCTCCCGGAACTCCGGGCTGAAGCTCGCGACCTGCTCCAGGATCATCAGCAGGCTGGCCTCCTCGCGGTAGGCCCGCACGTAGGCCCGCGTGGCGTGCTCGATGCGCTGATAGGCGCTGGATCCGGCGTCGGCGGGCACCCGGGACTTCGTGAACATCCGCTCGTTCACCTCGTCGATGACCGCGCGGAAGATCGCCTCCTTCGACTCGAAGTAGGTGTAGAAGCTCCCGTTGGCGACGCCGGCCTCGGTCGTGATGTCAGTGATCTTGGTGTCCAGGAAGCCCTTGCGCCCGAACACCACCGCAGCGGCATCGACCAGCTTGCTCATCGTCCGGCGGCCCCGCGCACTCACCGGAAAGGCTTGCTCCGTCGCTGGCACAGCCCCATCCAATATCGATCGACTTTGTCGAAACGCAGCGTAGCACCAAAAAGTTGACTCTGGCGCCATGTTCAACTTACTGTGTCCAAGGCTACCAATGATGGTTCCGGGAGGGCCGATGTCCCGCTCCGACATGTCAGCACCAGCGTGCCTCAGCGCCGTCACCGAATGGCTTCAGAACCTCGAAACCGCTCTGGACGCCGAGGATCTGGACCGGCTGGCCGATCTCTTCCTGACCGAGGCCGACTGGCGCGACCTCGTCTCGTTCACCTGGGACGTCCGGACCACGCTCGGCGGCCGGGAAGCCGCCGCCGAGCTCATCGCGCGCAATCGCGACGTGAAGGCCTGCGGCTTCGCCCTGGCCCCGGGACGCACGGCACCCCGGGTCGCCGTCCGCGCCGGCGACGACGTGGTCGAGGGCTTCTTCAGCTTCGACACGGCGTTCGGTCACGGCGCCGGCGTGGTCCGCCTCGACCTGGCCGCCGGGCCACCGCTGCGGGCCCGCACCCTGTTGACCACCCTGCAGGAGCTGACCGGCTCCGAGGAGCGCCGCGGCGCCAACCGGCCGCACGGCACGGCATACTCGCGGACGTTCGGTGGCAAGAACTGGCTCGACCTGCGCCAGGAGGAACAGCGCTACGACGACCGCTCCCCCGAGGTGCTGATCGTCGGCGCGGGGCAGGCGGGCCTGTCGATCGCGGCCCGGCTGCGCACCATCGGCGTCGACGCCCTGATCGTGGACAAGCACGAACGCGTCGGGGACGTCTGGCGCAAGCGCTACCACTCGCTCACCCTGCACAACGAGTCCTGGGTCGCGAGCCTGCCGTACCTGCCCTACCCCGACACCTGGCCCACGTACATCCCGAAGGACAAGCTGGGCAACTGGTTCGAGCACTACGCCGACATCATGGAGCTCAACGTCTGGACCTCGACCGAGTTCGTGGGCGGCACCTACGACGAGGACGAGCAGATCTGGACGGTCACCGTGCGGCGCGACGGCGCCGAGCGCGTCCTGCGGCCCCGGCACGTCGTCATCGCGACCGGCGGCGTGAGCGGCGTGCCCAACCGCCCGCGGCTTCCCGGGCTCGAGGACTTCCGCGGCGACGTCCTGCACTCCACCCAGTACACGTCCGGGACCCGGTTCCAAAACCGCAAGGCCCTGGTCATCGGGACGGGGACGAGCGGGCACGATGTGGCGCAGGACCTGCACGCCCTGGGCTCCCGGGTGGACATCGTGCAGCGGCAGCCCACGACCGTGGTGAGCCTGGAACCGAGCGGGATCATGGTCTACGCCCTCTACTCCGAGGGCACCCCGACCGAGGACGTCGACCTCATCGCCGCGGCGAACTCGTTCCCGACCCTGATCAAGGCCAACCGGATCCTCGCCCAGCGGATGCTCGAGGCCGACAAGGACATCCTCGACCGCCTGCACGCCGTCGGATTCCGCACGGACATCGGGGAGGACGGCACCGGCTTCCACCTGAAGTACAACCGCCGCGGCGGCGGCTACTACATCAACGTCGGCTGCTCCGACCTGATCGCCGACGGCGAGATCGGCCTGCTGCAGGCGGACCAGATCGCGTCGTTCACCCCGGACGGGATCGAACTGGCCGACGGGACCACCCGGGAGTACGACCTCGTCGTGCTGGCCACCGGGTACCGCAACCAGCAGGAGGAGGTCCGGACCTTCTTCGGCGACGCCGTGGCGGACAAGGTGGGCCTGATCTGGGGCGTGGACGACGGCGGCGAGATGCGCAACATGTGGCGCCCCACGGCCCAGCGCGGCCTGTGGTTCAACGCCGGCAGCCTCGCGGCCTGCCGTGGCAACTCGAAGTACCTGGCGGTGCAGATCCTGGCCGCGCTCAAGGGCATGAGCCCCGGTTACCGGGAAACCGAACGCGACTGACGGGCGGCGCCCCCCGGTACAACATTTTTTTAACGCGGCTCTGCCAGGCTTGATCAGCCGGTGGTGCAGCGGGGGCGCATCAACGGCCCGCTTGCAGCACGGTGACGACGATGTCGTCGCCGGCGCCGGCCCGGGACGCGGCCAGCAGATGGTCGCACAGCTGCTCGGCGGTCAGGTCGTGCCGGCCGGTGAGCAGGTCGGCGAGGCCGCGCAGGCCCTCGTCGAGCGGCTTACCGGGGCGCTCGATGAGGCCGTCGGTGTAGAGGACCACGTGGCTGCCCGACTCCAGCGTCACCGAGTGGTCGCTGCGCGTGGCGGGCAGGCCGGTGCCGAGCAGGAGTTCCGACGGGTGGCGCAGCAGGGTCGCCCCGCCGTCGGGGGTGAGCAGGATCGGAGGCGGGTGGCCGGCGTTGGACCAGCGCAGCGTGTAGGGGGCTGGGGCGCCCGGCTCGGAATCCGCGCTGACCTGGGCCAGCACGACCGTCGCGAAGGTGTCCAGGCCGAAGCCGGACATCGCCTCGTCCATCGCGGCCAGGATGCGTGAGGGCGGCCCGAGCAGGGTGTGTGCGATGCCCCGCAGGATGCTGCGGACCTGCGCCATGGTCGCCGCCGCGAACCGGTCGTGGCCGCTGATGTCGCCCACGACGACGGTCATGGTGCCGTCGGGCAGCAGGAACGCGTCGTACCAGTCGCCGCCCACCCGGGCGTGCTCGACGGCGGGCTCGTAGCGCGCCGCGACCCGGTAGTGCTCGCTCACCGGCGGCGGCGTGAGCAGGCTGCGCTGGATCGTCTCGGAGATATCCCGCTCGATCGCGGTGGCCCTGCGCTCGGCCTCGCGCAGCCGCGCCCGGTCCAGCGCCTGGCTGATCGTGGCGCCGACCAGCCGGACGAAGATCAGGTAGGTCTCGTCGGCGAGCAGGCGCGGGTTGAGCGTGGTGCGCAGCATCAGGTCACCGGCCGCGTACGCGCGCGTGCTCAGCCGTACCGTCGCCACCTTCCCGGCCGCCGTCTGCCCCACCGCGGCATCGCTCCCGTCCGCGGCCACGATTTCCGCGTCGGGCAGGTCCTGCGGGTCGGCGCGCAGCACCGGCAGCGCCCGCTGGAGCACCTCGCCGCGGTGGTCGACGGTGGCGAGCCGGTCGTGCAGCGCGTTGAGCAGCCGGAGCCGGCGGGTGGCCAGGATCTGGGTTGTGGTCTCGGAGGCGATGTCGAAGACGCCCTCGACCTGGCCGTCCTCGCCCACGACCGGGGAGTAGGAGAACGTGAAGTAGCACTCCTCGAGGAAGCCGTGCCGGCGCATCTCCAGGCGGAGGTCCTCGACCCACGTCGCGCCGCCGCCGCCGAGAACCTGCTTGATCATGGGGCCGATGTCGCCCCAGATCTCGGCGAAGACCTCCCGGGCCGGGGCGCCGAGGGCGGCCGGGTGCTTGTCGGCGATCATCGGCACGTAGGCCTCGTTGTAGAGCATCACGGACTGCGGGCCCCAGAACAGCGTCACCGGGAACCGCGTTCGCAGTGCCAGGTCGACGGCCGTGCGCAGGGCCGTCCCCCACGACGCCACCGGCCCGAGCGGGGGTCGCGGCCCAGTCGACCCCCGCGTAGGCCTCGCGCAGGTCTCCGGCGGCGGCGAACAACGGATCCACGCCTCGAACTTAGACCACCGCCTACGGGATCGCCGCGAGGTCGAGCAGGTGCCACGTCATCGTCTCGGTGTCGCCGGTCGCCCACCACAGCCAGGAGCCGGACAGCCCCTCGGCCGTCGACACGGCGAGCGGGGTGCGGCGGCGCGTTCGCAGGTCGTACATCGTCAGCCGCTCAATCGACGTCGACGCCTGCGGGGAGATCGGGGCCGCGAGGAACTCGAAGCGGTCCAGCGCGGCGATGTCGAGGAACAGCGTCACCTCGCGGTCGACGTTCACGCGGCCCGTCTCGCCGCTGCCGTCGGTGCGGTGCAGGGTGACGACGGTGCTCTGCCGCGTGCTCGCGACGGTGCGGCACCACACCGCGCCGCAGTACACGTCGCGCCCCGGCGGCTCGTCGAAGGTGCGCCGTTCGCCGGTCACGAGGTTCAGCTGCAGCACGGGCTGCCCGCCGATGCCGTCGTCGGTCGCCCAGGGCCAGGCGGTCAGGTGGTACGTCCCGTCGAGCGGCCGCACCGTGACCTCGCCCCCGTCCAGCGGCACGGATCGCAGGTCGGTCGTCGGCACCGTCAGTCCCCGCGTGGCCGTCCACCAGACCCGGCCTTCGGCGATCTCGAGGTCGTGCATGCCGCCGGTGAACAGCGGGCGGCCGGTGTCGGTGGTGAGGACCTCGGCGGCGCCCGAGGCGTCGGCGCGGTGCAGGGTGGTGCGGGTGCCGCCCTGGTCGTCGGCGACGCTCGACATCCAGTAGACCCGGCCGTCGGCGACCCGGACCGCGTCGAACGAGCCGCCGCCCGCGATCGGGATGCGCTCGAGCCGGAGCGGGGCGGCAGAGCCCGATCTGTCCGACGGGTCGAGCAGCGCGAGCGAGGCGGTGTCCGGGTCGGCGTCGGCGATCTGCACGACGAGGTGCCGCGGGTCGAGCACGGCGGCGGGGCTGAACGTGGTGCCGTCGGGCAGCGTGGCGGACACGTCGAGCGTCGGCGGGACGGGCGGCGCCGGCTCCGGCTCCGGCGCGGCGGGCAGCATCAGCAGGGTGCCCGCCGCGAGGACGGCCGCGGCCACCCGCAAACGCTGGGTGCTCATGGCGCTCATGACTCGTAGGGCTGCTTCGGCGCCGGGCCGCGGAACACCCGCACCAGGTTCACGGCCGCGACGGCGACCAGGACGGGGCCGGCGACGAGGAGCGGCCAGTGCCGCCCGGGCTTCACGTAGCGCACATAGGTGCCGGTCCAGGCCGTGCGCACGAGTGCGCCGCCGATCAGCAGCAGCGCCACCGACTGCACCCCGGCGCGGCCGCTCACAGCAGCGCTCCCGCGGTCGCGACCGCCAGGGTCACGCCGACGGCGAAGGCGGCCGGACCGGCGCGGCCGCTCACAGCAGCGCTCCCGCGGTCGCGACGGCCAGGGTCACGCCGACGGCGAAGGTGGCCGGGGCGAACCGGATCGCGAACCGGCGGCCGGACGCGCCGACCTGCATCGCGAACAGCTTCAGGTCGACCATCGGCCCGGCGACGAGGAACGCCAGCCGGGCGGTGAGCGAGCACTGCGGCAGCGAGGCGGCCACGAACGCGTCGGCCTCGGAGCAGATCGACAGCAGCACCGCGAGGCCGGCCAGGGCGACGACGGCGAGCACGGCCCGTCCGGCCAGCGCGTGCAGCCATTGCTGCGGCACCAGCACGTTGAGGCAGGCGGCCGCGGCGGCGCCGAGCACGAGGAAGCCGGCGGCGTCGGCGGCGTCCTGGCGTACCGTCGCGAAATAGGCGGCCGCCCGGCTCCCGGACACGGGTTCGCGGTGCGGGGTGCGCAGCCAGTCGCCGCGCCCGAGCCGGAGCCACAGCCAGCCCATCGCCACGCTGGTGGCCAGGCTCGCGACGAGCCGGGCGACGACCATCATCGGCTCGCCGGGGAAGGCGACGGCGGTCGCGGCAAGCATGACCGGGTTGATCGCGGGCACGGCGAGCAGGAACGCCGGCGCGGCGGCCGGGGTCACGCCGCGGCGCATCAGCGCGCCGGCGACGGGCACCGAGGCGCACTCGCAGCCGGGCAGCGCGAGCCCGGCGACGCCCGCGACCGGCACCGCGAGGGCCGGCCGGGCGGGCAGGGCGCGGGCGAAGAGGCGCTCGGGCACGAGCGCGGCGATGGCCGCGGACAGCAGCGTGCCGAGCACCACGAAGGGCATCGCCCGCACGACGATCGCGACGAAGACGGTGACCCACTCAAGCAAGCTTGGTCGGCCGGCCGAGGCGATGGAGTCCGTCGTCGACGCTGAAGCGCGGATCGACGTGATCCGGCGTCGGCCGCGCCGTAATCTCGTCGATCGGCGCATCGGGCGGCCTCAGCGGTCGCAGAATGGCCGGGCGAGCGCGAGGTCGGCGTCCACTCGGCGCAACAAGTCGAAACCCCACGTGTTGACGCCGTCCAGGTCGACCTCGTTGTAGATGCGAGCCGCAAGGTCGTGCAGCGAGCGGGCGAGCCGGGCGTACTCGAGGTGGGTGAGCTCGAGTCGCTGCGCGCCGTAGGCGTGCAGGAAGCGCACAGGGTCGGGTCCGCACAAGGCGGCGAACAGGTCGTGCTCGCGCGGTGCCAGCATCGTCTGGCCCCAGTCGAGCAGCGTCGCGACGCGACCGTCGCGGTCGACGATGACGTTGTGAGGGAACAGGTCGTGGTGGCACACGATGTGGGGCACGTCGATCGCGCGGGCCCGTTCGATCACCGCTTCGAGCCGGTCGACGTTGGCCATGACCTCGTCGCGGCGGTCGACGATCCACGGGTGGTCGTGCCGGTCGCGCAGCACCTCGATGCACCACTCGTCCATATCGGTGCGGGGTAGGACGAGGTCGGCGATCTCGTGCACGGCGCGCATCGCCCGCGCGATCGCGTCGGCGTCGTTCCACGTTGCCTGGCGGCCGTCGACGAACGGGAACAGCGCGTAGTGCCGGCCATGGTGCTCGGAGGTGTACGAGCCGTCGAGCGCTCGCTGCGCCGCAGGAACGGGGATGCCCCGAGCCGCCAGCTCAGCGGTCAGCGCAAGTGCGGCGTCGCTGTGGGGCTGCTGACGCCAGAGTTTCACGAACCAGCGCCCGTCCGTGAACGCATCCGCTTCGAACCCGCCCGGGTGGGGCCGCAGCTCGCCCACCTCGACGCCGAAGGCGTCGCGGACCTGAGTCGTCGTCGGCGGGGTTGCTTCGCTCCACATCGAACCAGGATGCTACCGCTGCCGAGTCCTGCCGGTCGACGTCTCTTGCGAGTATCGGCTCGAGTGGCCGTGGATCTGCACGACCAGGACAAGGCCGCGAACAGGTCGTTGAACGCTTGATCGGGGATGCTCCGCGGGACCGGCTTGGGCTCCTTGGGGCTGATACACCGCTCGCCGGGACATACGTTGGAACATCAGCACTTCCCGCATGGGTCAGCCCCTGAGGCGTGCGTCACGCTGTGATCAGATGGACAATCTGAACGCCGACCGTTCAGATACTATGGGGCCGATGAGCGCGACGACAGCAGCACCGCCGGGAAGGCCCCGCGATCCGCAGGTCGACCGGCGGATCCTGCAGGCCGCCGTCGACGTGTTCGGCGACGGCGGGTGGGCCGGCTTCGCGATGGAGACCGTCGCGCGGCGGGCCGGGGTCGGCAAGGCCTCGCTGTATCTGCGGTGGAGCACCAAGGAGGCGCTGCTCGCCGACGCGCTGGCGGCCGGGCTGGTCCGGGTCAGCGACGTGGACACGGGCACGCTGCGCGGCGACCTGATCGAGCTGGCCACGCAGGTGCTCGACCGCTACACCGGCCCGTCCAGCCGCGCGGCGCTGCGCCTGCCGCTCGAGGTGGGGACGATTCCGGGGGTGGCGGAGCAGTACGAGTCGCTGCGCATGGCCCAGATCGTCGCCGCCCGCGCCATCGTGCGCCGCGGCATCGACCGCGGCGAGCTGCCCGCAACGGTGTCGGTCACGCTGCTGCTCGACACGCTGGTCGGCGGCGCGATGATGCACGCGCTGAGCACACCGGCGGACAAACGCGGCCCCATCCCGGCGGATGCGGCGCGACTGGTCGACTTCCTGCTGCACACCGGGGGCAACTCGTGATCATCACCGGGACGGATCAGCACGAGGCGTGGCAGCGGCGGGTCATGCCGCCGGTCGAGCGGGTGCGCCCCGGCGTGTGGTCGGTTCCCGTGCCGATTCCGAACAGCCCGCTGCGGTACACGCTGAGCTATCTCTTCCTCGACGACGCCGGCGTGCTGCTGGTCGACCCGGGCTGGGACTCGGACGCGGGACGCGCCGCGATCACGGCCGGGCTGGGCGCGGCCGGCGCGAGCCTCGAGGACGTCATCGGCGTCGTCGTCACCCACGTCCACCCCGACCACCACGGCATGAGCGGCTGGCTGCGCGAGCGGACCGGCGCCTGGATCGGCATGCACCCGGCCGAGGCGGCGACGCTGCCCGCCCGCTCGTGGCGCGACCGCGGCCGCAGCCCGGCGACCGACCGCGACTGGCTCCTGCGCCACGGGGCGCCCGAGTCCGAGGTCGACGAGCTGGTCATGCCGGAGGAGCGCGTCGAAGAGCTGATGGGCATGGCCGAGCCCGACCGCGCGATCGAGGACGGCGACCTGCTGCCCCTGGCCCGGCACGAGCTGCGCGCGATCTGGACGCCCGGCCACACGCCCGGCCACCTGTGCCTGCACGAGGCGAGCGCGGGCGTGCTGCTGACCGGCGACCACCTCCTGCCGCGGATCAGCCCCAACATCGGCGTGCACGCGATCACGGACGGCAACCCGCTCGGCGCCTACCTGGACTCGCTGGAGCTCGTCGCCAAGTTCGGGACGGACGAGGCGCTGCCGGCCCACGAGTACCGCTTCCGCGGCCTCGACGCCCGCGCCGCCGACCTCGTGCACCACCACGACGAGCGCGGCGCCGAGATCGTGCACGCCATCGACACCCTCGGCTCGCCGACGGGCTGGGCGATCGCGGCCGCCATCACGTGGTCGCGCGGCTGGGACGCCCTGCAGGGCATGCTGCGCCGCCTGGCACTGGCCGAGACCCTGGCCCACCTGGAGCACCTGTCCGTCCTCGGCACCGTCCGGGCGACGGCAGACTCCCCGGTGCGCTGGCACACGACCCGCGGCTGAACTCGGCCGACGCTCAGCCCGGGGCGGCATGGTGGCAGGCGGCCCGATGGTCGCCGCCGGTCATCGCGGGCTCCTCCGTCTCGCAACGGGTGCGCGGCAGAGGCTCCAGGCGGGCGTACAACGGGCAGCGACTCCGGAACCCGCAGCCCACCGGCCGCTCGTCGGCCGCCGGCGGGTCACCGGCGAGCAGGATACGCTCGCGGCCGCGCTCGGCGTCCGGGTCGGGCACCGGCACCGCGGACAGCAGCGCCCGGGTGTACGGGTGCGCCGGCCGGGCCAGCACCCCGGCGGCCGGTCCGGTCTCCACGATCCGGCCCCGGTACATCACGCTGACCGCGTCCGCGATGCGAGCCACGACGGCGAGATCGTGGGTCACGACCAGGTAGGCGAGGCCGAGGCGCTCCTGCAGCCGGGCCAGCAGCTCCAGCACCGCGGCCTGCACGGTCACGTCCAGCGAGGAGACCGGCTCGTCGAGCACGAGCAGGTCCGGCTCGACGGCGATGGCGCGCGCGATCGCGATGCGCTGCCGCTGGCCGCCGGAGAACTCGTGGGGGAAGCGTCCGGCCAGGGCCGGGTCCAGCCCGACGAGCCGCAGGACCTCGGCCGCCCGGGCCCGGGCCGGCGCCGGGGCACACCCCTGCGCCAGCATCGGCTCGGCGATGACGTCGCCGACCGGGAGCCTCGGGTCCAGGCTGGCGAACGGGTCCTGGAACACCAGCTGCATCCGGCGGCGCAGCCCCGCACGGTCGGCGCCGCTCAGGTGGGCGCCGACCGTGCGGCCGAACAGTTCGATGGTGCCGGCCTCCGGCGGCCGCAGGGCCAGCACCTCCAGCAGCGTCGTGGACTTGCCGCTGCCCGACTCCCCCACCAGCGCGTGGGTCCGGCCCGGGTCGACGGTCAGGTCGACGCCGTCGACGGCGTGGATCGCGGCGGCCCGGCGGCGCAGGACGCGGCCTCGGTACACAGGAAAGGTGCGCCGCAGGCCGGTGACCCGGAGCACGGGCGGGCCGGGCGGGCGCTCACGCACGGCGCGCGGGCGGTCGAGGCGCGGCCGGGCGGCCAGCAGCTCGCGGGTGTACGGGTCGTGCGGGTGGTGGTACAGCTGCCGCACCTCCGCCTCTTCGACGATCCGGCCGCCGCGCATGACGGCCACCGTGTCGGCGAGGCCGGCCACGACGCCGAGATCGTGGCTCACGAAGACCAGCGCGGCGCCGGTGGCCTCGCGCACGTCCCGCAGGACCTGCAGGATCTGCGCCTGGACGGTCACGTCCAGTGCCGTTGTCGGCTCGTCGGCGAGGATCAGGTCGGGGTCGTTGGCGATGGCCATGGCGATCATCACGCGCTGGCGCATGCCGCCCGAGAGCTCGTCCGGGAACGACCGCGCGCGCAGCTCGGGCGACGGGATGCCGACCAGGCGCAGGAGCTCCTCGGCTCGCCGTCGGGCCTGCGCCCGGGACACGTCGCGGTGGGCGCGCACGGCCTCCGCCAGCTGGTCGCCCACCCGGTAGACGGGGGTCAGGGCGGAGAGGGAGTCCTGGAAGACGACCGCGGCGACCCGGCCTCGCAGGCGGCGCAGGGTGCCGGCGGTGGCGCCGACGACCTCGGTGCCGCCCAGCACGATGCTGCCGGCCACCGCGGCGTCGGCCGGGAGCAGTCCCAGGGCGGCCAGCACGGTCACGGACTTGCCGGAGCCGGACTCGCCGACGAGGCCCAGGACCTGTCCACGGTGGACGGTCAGGTCGATGCCGTCCACCGCGGGCGGGGCGGCGCCGAAGCGGACCGTCAGGCCCCGCACGGCCAGCACGGCACCGTCGGGCGGGGGCGGCGCCGCGACCGGGTGCGGGGGCCGGCGCCGGGCCGGGCCGGAGCGCGGGTCGACGGCGTCGCGCAGGGCGTCGCCGACCAGGTTGACCGCCAGCACGAAGACGACCAGCAGGCCGGCCGGGAAGAAGAACATCCACGGGTACGTGACCGCCGAGGCGGTGCCCGCGGCGATCAGGGTGCCCAGCGACACGTCCGGGGGCTGGACGCCGAAGCCGAAGTACGACAGGGACGTCTCGGTCATGACGGCGGCGCCGACGGCGAGGGTGGCGTCGATGATGAGGAAGGACGCGGTGCTCGGCAGAACGTGGCGGACGATGATCCGCGGCGCGGAGACGCCCATGAACCGGGCCGCGCGGACGAACGGCAGGTCCTTGAGCGAGATCGTCAGGGACCGCACGACGCGGGCGGAGATCATCCAGCCGAAGATCGCGAGCAGGCCGACGAAGGCGACCCAGCCGCCGGCGCGCAGCCGGGGCGACACCACGGCGATGACCAGGAACGACGGGAACACCAGGAGCAGGTCGACGACGAGGACGAGGGCGCGCTCGGTCCAGCCGCCGACATACCCGGCGACCGCGCCGACGGCGGCGGCCAGGGCCGTGGCGACCACGGCCACGGCGAGGCCGATGAGCAGCGACTTCTGCAGCCCGCGGACGGTCTGGGCGAACACGTCCTGGCCGATGCCGTTGGTGCCCCACCAGTGCGCCGCGGAGGGGGCGGCGCGCAGGGCGGCGTAGTCGATGTCGGCGTACGACCAGCGGGCCACCAGCGGGCCGGCGAACGCGAGCAGGAACAGCAACGCGACGACGGCGGCGCCGAACCGGGCGGCCTTGTCGCGGCGCAGACGCCGGGCGACGACCCGCAGCCGGGTCGGCGGCGCCTGGCGGACCTCGTCGGCGACCTCCGCGGCGAGCGTGTCAGCCACGGCGGCCGCCGAGGCGCACGCGCGGGTCGAGGACGGCGTGCAGGACGTCGGCGAGGAGCCCGGCGAACAGGACGGTGACGGCGGCGAAGAGGTTGACCGCCACGACCGCGTTGACGTCGTTGTTGTTGACCGAGTCGATGAACCACTCCCCCATGCCGTGCCAGCCGAAGATCTTCTCGGTGAAGGTGGCGCCGGTGAGCACGCCGAGGAAGCCGAACGAGAAGAACGTCGACATCGGGATGAGCGCGGTGCGCAGGCCGTGCTTGACCAGCACGGTGCGGCGCGGCAGGCCCTTGGCCGCGGCCGTGCGCAGGTAGTCGGCGCCGAGCACGTCGAGCATGGCGCTGCGCTGGTAGCGGCTGTAGGTGGCCAGCGTGACCAGCCCGATCGACAGCGTCGGCAGCAGCAGGTGACCGGCCCGGTCGGCGAGCAGGGTCAGCGCCGAGCCGGTCAGGCCCGGCGAGCGCTCCCCGGTGAAGGCGACGACCTGCCGCCCGGCGGCCTGGTTCGCGGCCAGCGCACCGATCTTGAGCAGCAGCGCGACGAGGAACGTCGGCGTGGACAGCAGCAGGAACGCGAGCACCGTGAACGAGCGGTCGGAGAGCCGGTGCTGGCGCACCGCGCTCCACGCGCCGGCGGCCACCCCGGCGGCGATCCCGAGGGTGGTGCCGATCGCGAGCAGCCGCAGGCTCACCCCGACGCGGCGGCCGAACTCGGCGTTGACGGAGGTGCCGGTGATGCTCGTGCCGAGGTCGCCGCGGGCCGCCCGGCCGGCCCAGCCCGCGAAGCGCTCGGTGACCGGCCGGCGGTCGTCGAGCCCGATGGCGTGCAGCTGCCGGTCCACCTGCTCGGCCGGCGGCGGGGGCAGCCGGGCCTGGAAGTACGCGCGGGGCGACAGCGCGGTCGCCGCCAGGATGTAGGACAGAAACGCGGCCGAGAGCAGCAGGACCATGTAGTACGCGAGACGGCGGGCGAGGAAGGCGAGCACCAAACCTCCCATTGACGGATATCGTATCGATGAAGGTAGCAGAAGATGTATATATAGACGGTCTGCTAAGTATGGATCAGGGAGGCGGGTTCGATGCGGAACTCCACGGCGCTGGGCCTCGTCGCGCTGCTGGCCGGGGTCGGGCTGACCGCGGGCTGCGGCGGCGACGGCGCACCCGGCAAGCAGGGCACGCCGCCGAAGACCGGCAGCGCCGACATCAACCCGCAGCCGCGCGAGAGCCTGCGGCAGGGCGGCACGCTGAAGCTCTCGATTCAGCAGTGGATCACGCAGTACAACGTCGGGCAGGTCGACGGCACGCAGGGCGACGGCTCCTCGATCCTGTCGCTGGCCGAGCCGAAGCTGTGGTTCGCCGACGACAACGGGGTGCCGGCCGCCAACCCGGACGTGCTCGCCGCGGCGGACGTGAGCACCTCCGGGGGCGCGCAGGTCGTGACGTACAAGCTGAACCCCAAGGCCGCCTGGAGCGACTCGACGCCGATCACCTGGCAGGACTTCGCCACCAACTGGAAGACCCGCAACGGCTCCGACGAGCGGTTCCAGCTCTCGGGCACGACCGGCTACGACGCCATCGCGAACGTCGAGCGCGGAGCCGACGACCGCACCGTGAAGGTGACCTTCAAGACGCCGTACGCCGACTGGCAGACGCTCTTCGACCCGCTGCTGCCCGGCAGCGCGATCGACACGCCCGAGGAGTTCAACACCGGCTGGATCGAGAAGATCCCGGTCTGGGGCGGCCCGTGGAAGATCGGCTCGGCCGACAAGACCAGCCAGACGATCACCATGGTGCCGAACCCGTCGTACTGGGGCACGAAGCCGCTGCTCGACTCCATCGTGTACCGGGCGCTGGACAGCACCGCGATCACCGAGGCCTACCTCAACAACGAGATCGACCAGGCGCCCGGCCGCCAGCCCGAGGCCTACCAGCGCCTCGCCGGGGCCGCGAACACCGTCATCCGCACCGGCGGCCGCTGGGACGAGACGCAGCTGACGCTCGGGCACGCCGGGGCGCTCGCCGACGAGCGGGTCCGGCAGGCGATCCAGAACGCCGTGGACCGTGGCGCGATCGCGTCGGCCCAGTCGGCCGGACTGCCGTTCAAGGTGAACACGCTCGGCAGCCACTTCTTCATGCCGAGCCAGGACGGGTACCGCGACACCAGCGCCGAGTTCGGGAAGTTCGACCTCGAGCGGGCCAGGCGCCTGCTCGACGAGGCCGGCTGGAAGGCGTCCGCGGACGGCCGGACCCGCACGAAGGACGGCGCGCCGCTGAAGCTCGTCTACGTGGTGAACGGCAACGGCAGCACGGACCTGCCGCAGCTCGTGCAGAACATGCTCGGCCAGGCGGGCGTCACCGTCGAGCTGCGCAAGGTGCCCGGGAACGACTACTTCGCGAAGTACGTCAACGTCGGCGCCTTCGACCTGGCCTCGTTCCGGCAGGTCGACAACGTGTTCCCGTCGCTGCTCTACCCGGTGTACCGCACCGGCGGCGACCAGAACTACGGCGGGATCGGCACGCCGGAGATCGACGCGCTGATCGACCGCGCCGGGGCCGAGACGGACCGGGGCAAGGCCACCGAGCTGCTCAACCAGGCCGACGCCCTGCTGTGGAAGGCCGGGCACTCCGTGCCGCTGTTCCAGACGCCGCAGATCTCGGCCGTGCGCCCGGGCCTGGCGAACTTCGGGGCGTTCGGGTTGCGCAGTGAGCGGCAGTACGTCGACACCGGCTGGACCAGGTAGTCACGCCGGCCCGCACCGGCACGCTCACCCTCGTCCGCGCGGATCTATGCTCGCCACCGCCGTCTGCCTGGCCCTCGCGGTGACCCGCCGCGCGCTGGCCCGGCCCGTGCCGCCGGACGCCCCGGCCCCGGCGCCGCCCGGAGGCTGGGCCGCACCCTGAGCCGAGGCCGGCCCGGCGCCGGAACACGGCGATGGCGCGGACCGGTGCCGGTCCGCGCCATCGGGTGTCGTCGGGTCAGCGAACGCTGCGTCGACCGTAGAGACCGGCGACGGCCCAGACGCCGATCGCGGCCAGCACGACCTGGATGACGATCTCGAGCCAGTCGACGCCGGAAGTGTCGGCCCAGCCGAGACCGCGGGCGATCGCCGTGCCGATGAGCGCGGCGATGATGCCGATGACGATGGTGAGCCAGATCGGGATGTTCTGCTTGCCGGGCACGACCAGGCGCCCCAACGCGCCGATGATCAAGCCGACGACCAGTGCGGAGATGATGCCGCCGACAGTCATGTCACGCCTCCATTGTTCCGGGTGTTCCCTTGCCGACGTCTATTCCCGATCCGCGCGGAACGCAAACCGGGGCATCCCCGGACCGTGGGGGCCGTCACACCGCGCGGACCTCGAAGGTCGTGGCGAGCTCGGCGGTCGAGCTGCCGCCGACCCACACGTCGAACGTCGTGGTGTCGAGGACCCAGTCGCGGACGGCCGCGTGCCAGTACCGCCGGTGCTGCGGCCCGACCGTGAACGTCACGCGGCGGGTCTCGCCCGGCGCCAGCTCGACCCGCGAGAAGCCCTTCAGCTCCCGGACGGGGCGGGAGGCGCGGCCGTGGCGCTGGTGGAGGTACAGCTGAACGACCTCGGGCGCGGGCCGCGCTCCGGTGTTGGTGACGTCGACCGACACGGTGACGTCGGCGTCCGGGGCGACGGTGTCGGCGGAGACGAACAGGTTCTCGTAGGCGAACCGGCCGTAGCTCAGGCCGTGGCCGAACGGGAACAGGGGCGTGCTCGCCTCGTCCCAGTAGCGGCGGCCCTGGTTCTGCGGCTCGTGCGAGCGCGTGTGTCCATAGTAGATCGGCACCTGGCCGACCGTGCGCGGCCAGGTGAAGGGCAGCTTCCCGCCCGGAGACGCGGCGCCGAAGAGCAGGTCGGCGACGGCGTTGCCGCCCTGGCTGCCGGGGTACCAGATGTCCAGGATCGCCGGCACGTGCTCGGCCGGCCAGCGCAGGTCGAGCGGGCGGCCGTTCATGAGCAGCAGGACCGTCGGCGTGCCGGTGGCCGCGACCGCCCGCAACAGCTCCAGCTGCCGGCCCGGCAGCTCCAGCGAGGAGCGGGACGCGGCCTCGCCGATCATGTTCTGGTGCTCCCCCAGCACCACGATCGCGACGTCCGAGGACTCGGCGAGCGCGACGGCCCGGGCGAACTCGGCGTCGGCGTCGAACCCGTCGGGGTCCTCGGGACGGTTGCCGCCGAACTGGTCGAACATCGACGGGAACTCGCGCTGGGACACGGGCACACCCTGGGCGTAGGACACCTCGGCGCCCGTCGCGCGCCGGATGCCGTCCAGCACCGTGACCGTCTCGGCGAGGTCGAAGTCGAACACCCACGGGCCGAGCGTCTCGCGCTGGGAGTCGGCGAGCGGCCCGAGCACGGCGATCGAGCCGAGCGCCCCGGGGTCGAGCGGCAGGAGGTCGCCGTCGTTCTTCAGCAGTACCGCACTGCGCCGCGCCGCCTCGCGCGCCGCGACACGATGCTCCGGGTCGGCCAGCACCTCCCGGGCCCGGTCCTCGTCCACGAACGGCTCGTCGAGCAGCCCGAGCCGGAGCTTCGCCTCGAGGATGCGCCGCACGCTCGCGTCGATCGCGTCATTCGCCGCCGGTACATCCGGCAGATGGTCGTAGGCGGGCTCCGACACGGCCATCTCGAGGTCGACGCCGGCCGTGACCGCGCGGGCCGCCGCGTCCGCCGGGTCGGCGGCGAACCCGTGCGTCTGCAGGTTCTTGACCGCGTTGGCGTCGCTGACCACGAACCCGGTGAAGCCCCACGTGTCCCGCAGCACCTTGGTCAGCAGCCAGTGGCTGCCGGAGGCGGGGACGCCGTTGAGGTCCATGTACGCGGTCATGATGTTGCCCGCCCCGGCCTCGACGGCGGCCTGGAACGGGGGCAGGTAGGTGTTCCACAGCTCGTACTCGGAGATGTTGGCCTCGTCGTAGTCGCGGCCGCCCAGGGACGCGCCGTATCCCGCGAAGTGCTTGGGACCGGCGATGATCCCGCCGCCCTGGAAGCCGCGGACCTGCGCGGCGGCCACGGCGGCGCCCAGGAACGGGTCCTCGCCGGCGCCCTCGATGATGCGGCCCCAGCGCGGGTCGCGGGCGATGTCGACCATCGGCGCGAACGTCCAGTGGATGCCGACGGCCCGCGCCTCCCGTCCCGCGATCGCCTGGCCGCGCTCGATCGTCTCCGGGTCCCAGGAGGCGGCCATCGCGATCGGCACCGGGAAGATGGTCCGCAGGCCGTGGATGACGTCGAAGCCGAACAGCGCCGGGATGCCCTGCGGGTTGCCGTCGATCGCGAGGCGCTGGAGCCGGTTGACCTCGGCCGGGTCGGTGACGAACAGCAGCGAGCCGGCCCCGCCGCGGCGCAGCGCCGCCTCGGTCGCCCGCGGCTGCTCGTCGGCGTCGACGCCCAGCGCGGGATCGGCCTCGCCGGGGAGCGTGAAGTAGAAGTACTGGGTCAGCTGACCGGCCTTCTCCGCCGGCGACATGCCCGCCAGGAGCGCCTCGATCCGCTCGTCGGTCATCGCGGCCTACCTCACCTTTCTGATCGGCAGTACGACCAGTGCGCCGATGAGCGACGCCACACCGGCGCTGTACAACAGCAGGGTGTAATTCTGGTTCGTGGCGCTGCCCAGCGCCAGCAGCGCCGCGCCGATGACGGGCGCGACGGTCTGCGGCAGGGCGTTGGCGATGTTGAACACGCCGAGGTCCTTGCCGGCGTCGTCCGGGTTGGGCAGCACGTCGACGACGAGCGCCAGGTCCACCCCCACGTAGATGCCGGAGGCCACGCCGAGCACGGCCTCGACGGCGTAGAACTGGCCGAGGGTCGTGACGTGGGACAGCGCCGCGGTTCCGGCGCCGAACAGCAGCGTCGAGCCGGCGACGAGGAACTTGCGGCGCCCGGTGCGGTCGGAGATCCGTCCGGCGATCCAGCCGCAGGCGATCAGGGCGATCGTGTAGATGAGCACGCCGACGGTCACCGCGGCGGGAGCGGAGTCGGCGGACAGCCCGACGCGGTCCTGCAGGAAGTAGAGCCGGAACGTGGTGAACATGTAGGTCGCCAGGGTGATGAGGAAGCGCGAGGCCCACGCGAGCGCGAAGTCGCGGTTTTCGCGCGGGTTCACCCAGAACCAGTCCTTGATGGGGGCCGGCGGCGGCCGGATGAGCAGCCGCTGGTCGGGCAGGACGATGGCGAACACCAGCATGGCCCCGATCGAGAGCACGGCCGGCGCCACGAACATGATCACGACCTGGTGCTGGAAGCGCTGCGCCACGTAGGTCCCGCCGAGGATGCCGACGTTCTGGGCGATGCCGAGCAGCGCCGAGACGCTGCCGCGCTGGAACGTCGGCACCTGGTCGGCGATGGTCGCGATGAACGGGGCCAGGGTCGCGTTGGCGCCCAGCTGGGCCAGGCACCAGCCGGCCGTGACGACCGCGACCGACTGGCCGAGCGCCATGACGAGCAGGGCCAGGGTCATGACGACGGTACCGGCGACGATCCACGGCCGCCGCCGCCCCCACCGAGACGTGGTGCGGTCGGAGAGCCGGCCGAAGATCACGTTGCCGACGACCGCGAACAGCGCCCCGAAGCCGGCGACGGTCCCCAGCGCGGAGGTCTTCTGCTCGCCGGGGACGATCTGCTGCACCTTGATGCCGATGCCGACGATCGCGGGCCCGAGGAGCGCGACGTAGAACACGAACTGGGCGACGATGAGCCAGACGACGTAGCGCCGTCCGACCGGTCGCGTCGGCTCGGTGAACCAGTGGTGCTCCTGCTGGGTCGGGACCACACGGCGCGCTACCCCGGCGCCCTCGGCCTATGCACGCCGGCTCGCGGCGCGGCAGCGCAGCAGCGCGGCAGGCGCAGCAGCGCGGCAGGCGCGTTCAGCCGAGGAGGGTCTGGCCGATCCAGTCGCCCTCCTCGCAGCCGGGCGGGATCGCGAACACCGCCGAGCCGATCGGGGTGATCCACTCGTTGAGCAGGTCCGCCTCGGCGAGGTTGCGCTGGATGGGCAGGAACTGCCGGGCGATGTCGCGCTGGAAGGAGGCGAAGACGAGGCCGGCGTCCGCGGTGCCGTCCGCGGCCGGGGGCTCGTCGTAGTTGTACGGGCGGCGGAAGATGCGCTGCCGGTCGCTGAGCACGTGCGCCCGGGCCGCGTGCGAGAACTCCGAGATGACCGGGAAGCCGATGGCGTTCTTCGCCCCCAGGTCGAGCGGGTCGTGCTCGTGCCGGCCGGTGAGCGGGGCGCCGTCGGCGAGGCGGCGGCCGACCGCGAACTCCTTGCCCACCGTGTCCGCCGCGTCCCACGTCTCGAGCTCGGCCCGGATGCGGCGCAGCACGAGGGTCGTGCCACCACCCCGCAGCCACGCCGGCCCCTCGTCGGTCCACACGGCCCCGGCGAAGACGTCGGTGCCGGGCTCGGGATTGGCGGTGCCGTCGACCTGGCCGAGCACGTTGCGCTGGGTCACCCCGTCGTCCTGCATGCCGCGAGCTCGCCGGAAGCCGCGCTGCACCCAGCGCACGGACGCGAACGCCCGGGCGTCCTTGACGAGCATGCGCTGCGCGTGGGCCACGGTGACCGGGTCGTCGGCGCAGATCTGCAGCAGCAGGTCCCCGCCGCACCACTGCGGCCGCAGCCGGTCGATCCCGAACGCGGGCAGCGGCCGCAGCGACTCGGGCCGCTGCGCGACCAGCCCGGCGGCGTCGAACAGGCCCGGCCCGAACCCGAACGTGACGGTGAGCCGGGCGGGCACGGCGGCGAGCTCCGGCTGCCCGTCGGCGAGCGGTGGCGTGCCCCGGGTGAGCCGGGCGGCGTCGTCCGTGAGCAGGCGCATGAGCCGTGCGAGCGCGGCGCGGCCGGTGCCGGGCTTGAGATCGAGCGCGACGAACGCGGCGTGCGCCTGCGCGGGCGTCTCGATGCCGGCCTGGTGCGGGCCGTGGAACGGCACGACCTGCCCGCCGAAGTCCACAGTGGACGGCTCCGGCCCGGTGGTCGTCACGAGCGCCGCCGCGCCGGCCCCGGCCAGCGTCAGCGCGCCGCCGGCGAGCAGGGCCCGCCGCGGGACCCGGTGCGGCACGTCAGCCCATCCCGGGCTGGTAGGACTCGTTGCCGCCGGCGAAGTCCTTGCCCAGCGCGGTGAACCGCACGGTGTCGCCGCCCTGCAGGGTGAGCGTGAAGGTGACCTGGTCGCCGGGCTTCACCGGGGTCTTCACGTCCATGAGCATGAAGTGGTCGCCGCCGGGCTTGAACTCGTGGCTGCCGTGGGCCGGGATGGTGAAGCCGCCCTCCTTGGGCTTCATCGCCATCTTGCCGTCGACCATCGTGGTCTCGTGCAGCTCCATCATCGGCGAGGCGGTGGACGTGACCGACACGATGGTGACGTCCTTGCCGCCGGTGTTCATCACGGTGCCGTACGCGGCCGACATGCCCGAGTCGGCGGTCTTCACCCACGGGTCCCGCACGACGAGCGCGGACTGCGAGGGGACCGCGGAAGGCGTGCTGGAGGCGCCACACCCCGCGAGGGTGAGCAGCAGTGCGGCGCCGAACGTGCGCAGCGGCAACGACATCGAACATCCTTAGTACAGTGTGGACAGTCACGGGGATAGTCGCCGCGACATGGCCTAAAGTTCCCGGCATGCGTTGCACCATTCGCGTTCTTCTCGTCGCCGCGGCGCTCGTGCTGCTCGCCCCGGCGACGCCCGCGTTCGCGCACTCCCGGCTCGTGGCCAGCGATCCGGCCGACGGGGCCACGGTGAGCACACCGTTGGACGCCGTCGCGCTGACGTTCAGCGACGGCGTCCAGCAGCAGTTCAGCACGGTCGTGGTGACCGGCGCCGACGGTTCGTCCTATGTAGACAGAGCGCCGCGCGTCGCCGACCGGACCCTCACCCAGCCGATCAGGCCGTTGCCGAACGGTGCGGTGCGGGTCGCCTGGCGCACGGTCTCCGCCGACGGTCATCCGATCGAGGGGCAGTTCTCCTTCACGGTCTCCGGTTCCGGGGTGCGGGCCGCGACCGCCGCCCCCTCGGCGACGACGGCGGCGACGACGGACACGACGAAGGACGCAGCCGGGGGCTCCGGCGCGATGCCGTGGGTCGTCGGCGGCGTCGTCATCGCACTGCTGGCCGGCGCCGCGTTCGCAGGCTCGCGGCGGCGTCGGCGACCAGGAACGCCAGCAGCGTGACGCCGAAGGTGGGCAGCGCCCAGCCGATCGCCGCGGTGACGAGCACACCGGCGACGAGCAGCGGCGGGCGCACCCCGCGCCAGGCGCCCCGGGCCGGCGGCGGGCCGGCCGGGGCCCGGCGATCGGCGCGCGTCGGGCGGCGCTGCCACCACATGCGGTAGCCCCACGTGATGACGCAGAGCAGGCCGATCGCGAGCGCGGCGAGCAGCAGCTGGTTGGCCAGGCCGAACAGGTAGCCCATGTGCGCCTGCACGCCCAGGGCGCTCAGTTTCGCGAGGAGGGGCCAGTCGGCGTAGTCGGTGCGGTGCACGATCGTGCCGCTGTCCGGGTCGATGGCGACCTTGTCGAAGTGGACCGGCCAGACGTTGTCGTTCTCGACGACCGACCAGGCCGCGCCCGCCTCGGCCGGGGGTGAGATCTCGATCGGGCCGGAGAGCCCGCCGGCCAGCGCGATGCGCAGCACGGCGTCGATCCGGGCCGGGTCGCCCGCGGCCGTGGCCGGGGCCTCGCCGTGGTGGGTGGCCCCGGCGGGGGCGGCCGCGCCGGTCAGGGAGGTGTCGAGGGCCGGGCGGCGGGCGTCCATCGCTTCGAGGGCGTCGCCGAAGTTGCCGCCCGCCCAGCGCGACCAGGTCAGGCCGGTGGCGGAGAGGAAGAGCAGGCCGACGACGAGCCAGACGCCGGTCGCGGCGTGGAAGCCGCGGGTGCGGCGGACGCCCTTGGCCGCCTTGAGGTCGTACAACAGGAAACGCTCGGCCCGGCGTCGCCGCTGGCGCTTCCACCAGAGGATCAGGCCGCCGAGCACGAGGACCCACAGCCAGCTCGCGGCGGTCTCGGAGTAGACGCGGCCGAGCGCGCCGAGGTGCAGGTTGCGGTGCAGGTCGTCGAGCCAGGTCATGAGCGGGGTCTCGCCGAACCAGGTGGTGAGCCGGCCGCGGATCTCGCCGGTGTACGGGTCGACGTACACGGTGTGCTGCCGCTCCCCCAGCTCCGGCAGGCTGAACACCACGCGCGTGGTGGCGTCCGGCGCGGCGGCGGGGATGACGGTCGCGAGGGTGCCGTCGGGGTGGGCGGCGATCGCGGCGGCGACCTGCTCCGACAGCGGCAGGGGCAGGCCCGGGCCGACCTGGGCGGCGTGCAGCTCGCGGTCGTAGACGAGCCGGTCCAGCTGCGGGCTGAACGCGAACAGCAGGCCGGTGACGGCGGCGACGGCCAGCAGTGGTGCGACGAGGACGCCGCCGTAGAAGTGCAGGCGGGTCAGCAGCGGGACGAGCGACCACGCGCGGCCCGTGGCGGCGGGCCCGGGTGGCAGCTCCTCGGTGGGCGGCGAGACATCGGTGGCGACTGACATAACCCCCTAGTCGACCGGCGGAACGGGAAAGTTCCGTCTGACCTTTCAGCGGCGCTCGGCGGTTTCCGCGGCCCGGCGCAGGAACGCGTTGTACCGGGCCAGCTCGTCCTCCTCGCCGGTCTCCTCGGCGCGGTCGGCGGCCCGGTCGAGGCGTCGCTGCTCGCGCTCGTCGGCGCGGATCCAGCGCACGACGAGCAGGAGCAGGATCGCGACCGCCGGGATCTCGCCGAAGCCCCACGCGAGCCCGGCGCCGACCCGCTGGTCGTCGAGCAGGCCGCTCGCCCAGGCCGGGTGCACGGAGGTGTACCAGTGCGCCGCGATCACGCTCCGGGACTGCATGAGCGCGATGCCGAGGAACGCGTGGAACGCCATGCCCGCGAAGTGCACGAGCACCAGGATCGGCGGCGATGTCGTCCGGCGCCCGGGGTCGACGCCGATGAGGACCCAGAAGAACAGGTACCCGCTCAGGACGAAGTGCACGAGCATCGCCAGGTGCCCCACGTGGTACCGCATGAGGAAGCCCAGCAGGTCGCTGAAGTACAACGCATACAGGCCGATCACGTACTGAGCCAGGGCCACGACGGGATGGGACAGCAGGCGCAGGACCCGGCTGTGCAGCACCAGCAGCAGCCAGTCGCGCGCGCCCCGGACCCGCGGGTCGGCCGGCGGGCGGAGGGTGCGCAGGGCGAGGGTCACCGGGGCGCCGCCGACGAGCAGGATCGGCACGAGCATCGCGAGCACCAGGTGCTGGGCCATGTGCGCGGAGAACAGCACGTAGGCGTAGCGGGCGAACCCCGACACGGTGAACGCGGCGAGCAGGGCCACGCCGCCGAGCCAGCTCGCGGTGCGCGCGACGGGCCAGCGGTGCCCGGCCCGGTGCAGGCGCCACACACCGGTCAGGTAGGCGGCCACGGCGAGTACGACCGCCGCCAGGAAGAACCCGTCCAGCAGCGGCGGCCAGAACACCCGCGCGGCCGACAGCGGGGCGGGGGCCGGGAAGCCCAGCAGGTCCGTGACGGGGTCGGTGTCGACCGGGTTCGCCGGCACCGGGGTCGGCGTGCGGGACAGCGCGACGGCGAGCCCGAGCGTGGCGGCGAACAGGATCAGTTCGCCGGTCAGGAGGCGGCGGAGGTTGCCCGGTGGCGTTTTCCGCCGGTGTACCGCCCCGAAGACCCCGGCCGCGACGAGCGCGGCCACCTTGCCGAGCACGAGCAGCCCGTAGCGCGAGTGCCACAGCTCCCCGAGCGCTCCCAGCCGCACCGCCGCGTTCGCGACCCCGCTGACCGCGACGGCGACCCAGCAGCCCAGCGCCAGCCGGCTGTAGCCGCGGACGGTGCCGGCCAGCAGCTTGTCGCCGCGCAGCGTGACGAGCGCGGCGAGGCCGCCGGCCCAGAGCGCGGCGGCGACGATGTGCACGGCCAGGCTCGTGACCGCGAGCTGATGGTTGCCGGCTCCGGCGGAGTGGCCGGTCAGCGCCGGCGGTACCAGGGCCGCACCGGCCACGAGGGCGACGACCGCCGTGCCGGTGCGCGTGAGCACGAGCCGGGCCGCGACCGCCACGGCGGCGGCGAGGACGGCCTGCGCGAGGGCGGACTGCCCCTGCGAGACGGACCAGGCGAGGCTGCGCACCCCGGCGAACGTCACCCGCGACACCGGCTGCCCGAGCAGGTCCGAGAGCGTCAGCGGCAGCAGCGCGAGGGAGGCGACGGCCCAGCCGGCCGCCCACCAGGCCGCACGGCGCAGCATCCGGTACGCCGCCGGCCCGAGCAGCCGCCCGTCGCCGGGCAGCAGGAAGGCGGCCGTCACCGTGAAGCCGACGGTCGCCACGGCGCACACGTCGGCCGCGGCCCGGGCCAGCGGCAGACCCCACGCGGTGAGCGCGCCGGGGTCGGGCAGGCCGACGATGGCGCGGCCGGTGATCCCGCCGCCCCAGCGCAGGGCCACGACCAGGGTCGCGAGCAGCGCGGCGAGCCCGACGGAAAGGCTTAAACCGCGCTTAATGGTCATATCGGGAAAATGCTCTAGCCTGATGCATCACTGTGTTGGTCGGCGGGACCGCCCGTGAAGTTCCCGCGATCTCCTCGAAAGGGGCCACCCCATGCGCCTGCGCACCGCCGCCGTCGTCCTCGCGGTCGCCGCCGCCGTGCTCGCGGTGCCGTCCGCCGCCGCGGCGCACGTGACCGTGAACCCGAACACCGCGACCCAGGGCGGCTACACGAAGGTGACCTTCCGCGTGCCGAACGAGAAGGACTCCGCGAGCACCGTCAAGCTCGAGGTCGCCATCCCCACCGACAAGCCGATCGCGTCCGTGTCGCTCAAGCCGGTGGCGGGCTGGACCGCGGCCACCGAGACCACGAAGCTCACGACCCCGATCAAGTCCGGCGACGGCGACATCACCGAGGCCGTCTCGAAGATCACGTGGACCGCCGGCCCGGGCGCCGAGATCAGGCCGCACCAGTTCCAGGAGTTCGACGTCTCCCTCGGGCCCCTGCCGGCGACCGATGCGATCGTGTTCAAAGCGCTGCAGTCGTACTCCGACGGCGACGTCGTGCGCTGGATCGACGAGCCCGCCGCGGGCGCCGAGGCCGAGCACCCCGCTCCGGTGCTGAAGCTGTCGAAGGCCGGGGCCCCGGCGACCGCACCGGCGAGCGGGGCCGCCCAGGACGTGAACGCGATCATGACCAGCGGCAAGAGCGCCGGCGACGGCACCGCCATCACGCTCGGCGTCATCGCCCTCGTGCTGGGCCTGGCCGGACTCGTCGCCGGGGTGCTCGCGTATCGCCGCTCGGGCCGCCCCGCCTAGATCGCGGCGGCGCTCACATCGAGATCCCGCCGTCGACGGGCAGCACCGTGCCGGTGATGTACCCGGCCTCGGCCGAGGCCAGGAAGGCGACCGCGGCGCACATCTCGCTCGGCGCGGCGAAGCGGCCCATCGGGATGGCCGCGGTCAGCTGCTGCTTCTTCTCCGGCGGGATCGAGGAGACCATCCGGGTCTCGGCGTTGGGCGACACGGCGTTGACCGTCACGCCGAACCCGGCCAGCTCCTTGGCGGCCGTCTTCGTGAACCCGATGATGCCCGCCTTGGCCGCGGCGTAGTTCGCCTGGCCGATGTTGCCGTGCAGGCCGGTGTACGAGGTGACGTTGACGACCCGCCCGTACTGCTGGGCGCGGAAGTGGGCGACGGCGGCCCGGGTGAGCCGGAACGTGCCGCCCAGGTGCACCGCCAGCACGGCGTCCCAGTCCTCGTCGGTGAGCTTCCACAGCACCTTGTCGCGCAGGATGCCGGCGTTGTTGACCACGATGTCGAGCCGGCCGGTGTCGTCGACCGCGCGCTGTACCGCGGCCTGCACGGCCTCGGTGCTGCTCACGTCGGTCGGCACGCCGGCGGCGCCGACCTCGGCCGCGGCCTTGGCGACCTCCTCGGCGTCGTGGTCGAGCAGGTACACGCGGGCGCCCGCGCCCTGCAGGTGACGGGCGATCTCCAGGCCGATGCCGCGGGCGGCGCCGGTCACGATCGCGGTGCGCCCGGTGAAGTCGAAGCTGACGCTCATCGGTCGGTCCTTTCTCGAGGCTGGTCTCGTGGCTGGTTGGTTCAGAAGCCGAGGTCCCGGCCGATCAGCTCTTTCATGATCTCGTTGGAGCCGGCCCAGATCCGCGTCACCCGCGCGTCGCGCCAGGCGCGGGCGACGCGCTGCTCGGTCATGTACCCGTAGCCGCCGTGCAGCTGGACGCAGTGGTCGAGGATCTCGTTCTGCACCTGGGCGGACCACCACTTGGCCTTCGCGGCGTCGACGGCGGACAGCTCGCCGCGGGAGTGGGCGAGCACGCACTGGTCGACGTAGGCCTGTGTGACGTCCGCCCGCGTGACGAGGTCGGCGAGCAGGAACTTGTTGTGCTGGAAGCTGCCGATCGGGCTGCCGAACGCCCGGCGCTGCCCGGCGTAGGCGATGGTCTCCTCGAGGATCTGCCGGGCGTGCGCGATGTTGGCCACCGCCGCGCCGAGCCGCTCCTGCGGCAGCCGCTGCATCATGTGGGCGAAGCCCCGGTCGAGCTCGCCGATCATGTTCGCGCCGGGCACGACGACGTCGTCGAAGAACAGCTCGGCGGTGTCGGCCTCGGGCTGGCCGATCTTGTCGAGCTTGTTGCCCACGGTGAAGCCGGGCGTGCCGCGCTCGACGCCGAACAGGGTGATGCCCTTGGCCCGCGAGCCGGGCGTGGTGCGCGCGGCGACGACCACCAGGTCGGCCGAGTAGCCGTTGGTGATGAACGTCTTGGACCCGTTGAGCACCCAGTCCTCGCCGCGGGGCTCCGCGCTGGTGCGCAGCGCCGCGAGGTCGGAGCCGGCCGACGGCTCCGTCATGCCGATCGCGGTCACGACCTCGCCGGACGCGACCGCCGGCAGCCACCGGTCGCGCTGCCCCGGCGAGGTGAGCTCGACCAGATACGGCGTGACGACGTCGAAGTGGATGCTCAGCGAGGACGCCAGCGCCATGGCGACCCTGGCCAGCTCCTCGATGAGCACGGCGTTGTACCGGTAGTCGCCGGCGGCCGACCCCCCGTGCTCCTGCGGGATCTCCAGGCCGAGGTAGCCCTGGGCGCCGGCGGCCCGCCAGAGGTCGCGCGGGATCGCCTTGTCCTGGGCGTAGCGCTCGACGTGCGGCCAGACCTCGCGGCGCAGGAACTGCCGGACCGAGTCGCGGAACGCCTCGTGGTCGTCGGTGTACGGGCGGCGCAGCATCAGCCGACCCGCCGCAGCAGCGCCGCGAGCGCCTGGCCGCCGCCGATGCACATGGTGACGACCCCCAGTTCGAGATCGCGGCGGACGAGGTCCCGGGCGACGCGCAGGGTCAGGATCGCGCCGGTCGCGCCGACCGGGTGCCCCAGGGCGATGGCGCCGCCGTACGGGTTCACCGTGTCCGGATCGAGCTTGGCGTCACGGATGACGGCGACGGCCTGGGACGCGAAGGCCTCGTTGAGCTCGACGGTGCCGATGTCGGAGGGGGCGGTGCCGGTGCGCTCGAAGAGCTTGCGCAGCGCGAGCACCGGCGCGTAGCCCATGAGCTCGGGCTCCATCGCGGCGGTCACCACGGCCTCGACCGCCACCCTGGCCTCGAGCCCGCGGGCGGCGGCGAGCGACGCCCGGGTGAGCACGACCGCCGCCGCGCCATCGTTGATGCCCGACGAGTTCCCGGCGGTGACCGTGCCGCCCTCCTGGAACGCCGGTCGCAGCGCCGTCAGCGCCGTCAGCGTCGTGTCGGGGCGGGGGTGCTCGTCCTCGGACACGACCGTCACGGCGCGACGGGTGCGCACCTCGACGGGGACGATCTCCTCCGCGAAGGCCGCCCGCGCCGCGGCGCTCCCGGCCCGCCGCTGCGAGCGCAGCGCGAACTCGTCCTGCTCGGCCCGGCCGACCCCGTAGCGGGCGGCGACGTTCTCGGCGGTGACGCCCATGTGGACGTCGTGCACGGGGTCGGTGAGCATCATGAGCGTGCCGTCGACCAGCCGCCGGTCGCCCAGCTTCCAGGAGCCGCGGACGCCGAAGTCGTAGAACGGCATCCGGCTCATGCTCTCGTCGCCGCCGGCGAGCGCGATGTCCGCCGAACCGCAGCGGATCTGCATGGCGGCGGACCAGATCGCCTGGAGTCCCGACCCGCAGAGCCGGTTCACCGTGTACGCCGGGACGGCGGCCGGCAGCCCGGCGGCGAGGGCGACGCGCCGGGCGTTGAAGGCGTCGCCGCCGACCTGGCCGATGCAGCCCATCACGACCTCGTCGATGTCCGCGCCGTCGACGCCGCTGCGTTGCAGTGCGGCGCGGGCGGCGATCGCGCCGAGCTCGTGCGCCGGGACGTCCCGCAATGCGCCGCCGAAGTCGCCGATCGGGGTCCTCGCCCCGTCCAGCACCACGATCTTGTCGTCGGTCATGCTCCGCTCCAAACTAAGCAATCGCTTAGAAAGTTATGGTGAACAGGTAACATGCAGACCCGGGCGCGCGTCAATGGACTGTGGAGGATCTCGCAATGACCCGTGGCACCACCGGCAACGCCCGCGGCGAGCTGGCCCGCGCCCGGCTGCTGGACGCCGCGCTGCAGGCCTTCGCCCGCCGCGGCTTCCACGGCACCGGGACGCGCGACATCGCCGAGGCGGCGGGGATGAGCCCGGCCGCGGTCTACGTGCACTACCGCACCAAGGAGGAGCTGCTCTTCGAGCTCTCGCTGGCCGGGCACCGCCAGGTCCGGCAGGTGATGGACGAGGCCTTGACCGGCAGCTCGGCCGAGGCCGGGTCGGCGGACCCGGCCCGGCGGTTGCGCGACGTGGTCCGGGCGTTCACCGCGTGGCACGCCCGCGCCCAGATCCACGCGCGCGTGGTGCAGTACGAGATGGCGGCGCTCGGCCCGCAGCACGCGGCCGAGATCGCCGGGCTGCGGCGCGAGATCGAGTCGCTCATGCGCCGGCTGGTGACCGACGGGCGCGACGCCGGCGTGTTCGGGGTGGCGAACCCGCACATGGCCGCGCTCGCCATCCTGTCGCTGGGCATCGACGTGGCGCGCTGGTATCGGCCGGACGGGGCGTGGGGCCCCGACGAGATCGGCGCGCAGTACGGGGACCTGGCGCTGGACCTGGTCCGCTGGACACGAGCTGACTGACCGACCCTCCTACACGCCGCCGCCGAGGGTGAGGCCGCCGTCGACGGTCAGGGTGTGGCCCGTGATCCAGGCCGCGTCGCCGGAGAGCAGGAAGCTCACGGCCCCGGCGATGTCCTCGGGGGCGCCGAGGCGCTTGAGCGGGTAGTTGCGCACCACCTGCTCCTCCTTGCCCTCGAAGAGCGCGGTGGCGAAGCGGGTCTTGACGACCGCCGGCGCGACGGCGTTGACCCGGATGCCCGGGCCGAGCTCGTGGGCGAGCTCCTCGGTGAGGTGGATCAGGGCGGCCTTCGACGCCCCGTACATCGCGATGTTGGGGGCGGCGCGCAGCCCGGCCACCGAGGCGACGTTCACGACCGCGCCGCCGTTGGCCCCCATCCAGGCCGCGTGGACCTTCTTCACCCACTCCAGCGCGGCGATCACGTTGACCCCGAAGATCTTGGCGCTGGCGGCCGGGTCGAGGTCGAGCAGCGATCCGTATGCCGGGTTGATGCCGGTGTTGTTGACCAGGTAGTCGATGCGGCCGTACCGCTCCAGGGCGGTGGCGACGACCTCCTGCTGGCAGGCCGGGTCGTCGGCGCCGCCGGCGACGAAGGCGGCGTTGTCCGGGCCGAGCTTCTCCACGGCCGCGGCGAGCGCGTCGGGCTTGCGCGCGGTGATGACGACCCGCGCCCCCTCCGCGACGAGCCGCTCGGCGACCGCCAAGCCGATGCCGCGGCTGGCGCCGGTGACGATCGCTGCCTTGCCCGCGTGCGTTGCGCTCATGACTGCCTCTCCTGACCCGTGGGTCACGTCAGTGCTGCGTCGGGGACTCGCGCTTGAGCTCGGCGCGCGCGACGGTGCGCCGGTGCACGGCGTCGGGGCCGTCGACGATGCGCAGGACCCGCGCCCAGGCGTAGAAGTAGGCGAGCGGGAAGTCGTCGCTCACCCCCGCGGCGCCGAAGACCTCGATCGCGCGGTCGATGACGGCCGTCGCAACCGCGGGCGCCGCGACCTTGATGCCGGCGATCTCCGAGCGGGCGCCGCTGGCACCGTGCTTGTCGATGAGCCACGCGGTGCGCTGGACGTACAGGCGGACCTGGTCGATCTCGATGCGGGACTTCGCGATCAGCTCCTGCACCACGCCCTGGTCGGCCAGGGTGGTGCCGAACGCGACCCGCTGCTTGGAGCGGCGCACCATCAGCGCCAGGGCACGCTCGGCCATGCCGATCGCGCGCATCGCGTGGTGGATGCGGCCGGGGCCGAGCCGCGCCTGGGAGATCAGGAAGCCGTCGCCCTCCTCGGCCAGCCGGTTGGCGACGGGGACGCGGACGTCGGTGAAGGCGAGCTCGGAGTGGCCGTGCTGGTCCTGGTAGCCGAAGATCGGCAGGTGGCGCACGATCTCCAGGCCGGGTGTGTCGCGGGGGACGAGCACCATCGACTGCTGCCGGTGGGCGGCCGCCTGCGGGTCGGTCTTGCCCATGACGATGAAGATCTTGCAGCGCTCGTCCGCCACGCCGGTGATCCACCACTTGCGGCCGTTGATGACGTACTCGTCCCCGTCACGCACGATCGACAGCTCGATGTTGGTGGCGTCGGAGGAGGCGACCTGCGGCTCGGTCATCGCGAACGCCGAGCGGATCTCGCCCGCGAGCAGCGGCTCGAGCCACTGCCGGCGCTGCTGCTCGGTGGCGAAGAGCTCGAGCGTCTCCATGTTGCCGGTGTCGGGCGCCTGGCAGTTGATCGCCTCCGGTGCGATCACCGGCGACCACCCGGTGATCTCGGCCACCGAGGCGTACTCCAGGTTCGTCATGCCGCTGAGCTTGGGCAGGAAGAGGTTCCACAGCCCACGCCGGCGGGCCGAGGCCTTGAGCCGCTCCATGACCGGCGGGTTGGAGTGCTCGCCGTGCTCGCGCAGGTGCTCGTGCCACTCCCGCTCGGCCGGCAGGATCTCCTCGTTCATGAAGTCCCACATGCGCTCGCACGCGTCGCCGGCCTTGGCCGACAGCTCGAAGTCCATCACGGCTTCCCTTCGTCGAGGATGGCGAGTCCGCGGCTCGCGATGCGTTCGATCTCGGCGTCGAGATCGCCGAACTCCTGCCCGGCCATCTGGCCGCCGGCGGTGCGCGCGGCGATCCCCTGGGCGATTCCGGCGAACTTGAAGTGCGCGAACGCGACGTACCAGTGCAGCTGGGCCAGATCCCGGCCGGACGCGCGCCCGTAGCGCTCGGCGACGTAGGCGCGGCCGGGGAAGCCCGGCTCCGCGGTCAGGCCCGGCGTCAGGGTGAGCCGGGGCTCGCCGCGCTCCACCCAGTAGAACAGCGTCATGCCCAGGTCGGCGAGCGGGTCGCCGAGGGTCGAGAGCTCCCAGTCCAGCACGGCGTTGACCCGCGACGGGTCAGCCGCGTCGAAGATGCAGTTGTCGAGCCGGTAGTCGCCGTGGACGATCGCGGCGCGCGCCGGCTCGGGCCACTCGTGCCCGGCCAGCCGCGCGGCGAGTGCGTCGACGGCCGCGACGTCGTGCGTCTTGGCCGACTCCCACTGCCTGGTCCAGGTGCGCACCTGCCGGGCCACGAACTGCTGCGGCCGGCCGTAGTCGCCGAGCCCGACCGCCTCGGGCTCGACCTCGTGGAGCACGGCGAGGGTGTCGACGAGCGCGTCGGCGGCGGCGAGCCGCCCGGCCGGGGTGGGGACGAACCCCTCCAGCGCGGCGTCGGTCATCACGACACCCGGCACCTTCTCCATCACGTAGAAGGGCACCTCGAGCAGGTCGGGCTCGCGCTGCTCCAGGACGATCGCCGCCACCGGCACGCCGGTCGCGGCCAGCGCCCGCTGCACCCGCGCCTCGCGGCCCATGTCGTGGGCGCGCGGGAGGAGCCGGCCCGTCGGAGGCCGGCGCAGGATCAGCGAGCCGGCCGCGCTGGTGAGCTCGAAGGTGAGGTTGGACTTGCCGCCGGTGATGAGCCGCGCCTCGAGGCGGGTCCACCGCTCGTCGCCCGTCGCGTCCGCGAGGAGCGGCCCCAGTCGGCCCGGGCGGATCAGATCGGTGACGTCCACGGCAGCACTATAGAACGATCGCTCGGTGCTGGCTATTAGTTCTCTTGGTAAACGCGGGTGTGGGATTGCTCGCTGTTCAGATATCCTGAACACATGGCGGTCACGCTGGGAACCCGGATGCGGGCGGCACGACAACGCCGCGGGCTGTCGGTGCGCGCGCTGGCGGACCGGCTCGGCGTCAGCGCGGCGACGATCAGCGCGATCGAGAACGACCGGACCGGGGTCTCGGTGCAGCGGCTGCTCCAGCTCGCCGCGGCGCTGGACGTGTCCGCCGGGTTCCTGCTGCACAACGCTCCGGCCGCCCAGCCTTCCGGCGCCCCGAGGGCCTGGCGGGTCTTCGGGCCGGCGGACGTCGACCCGGTGCTGGCCGCCGCGATCGAGGAGTTCGTCCGCGCCGGCTATCACGGGACGACCATGCGCACGATCGCGGCCAGGGCCGGGATGAGCATCCCCGGCATCTACCACCACTACGAGAGCAAGCAGGCGCTTCTGGTACGCATCCTGGATCTCACGATGGACGAGATCGACTGGCGCATCCGGGAGGCCACCGCCGACGCCGACGGCCCCCTGGATCGCCTGGCGCGGCTCGTCGAGGCGCTCGCGCTCTTCCACACGTCCCGGCCCGAGCTGGCGTTCATCGGGGCCAGCGAGATGCGCAGCATCGACGAGCCCGACCGCGGTCGCGTCGCGGCACGGCGGGCCGCGGTGCAGCACCGGATCGACCAGGAGATCACCCACGCCGTCGAGCGCGGCGACGCGCGCACCGCAATGCCGCTGGAGACCGGGCGGGCCATCGCCACGATGTGCACCTCGCTGCCGCAGTGGTTCGACCCCGCCGGCCCGACGAGCCCGGCCGAGATCGCCCGCGAATACGCCGGCCTGGCGCTGCGGATGATCGGGGCCGAGGCCGTCTGACCGGGCGCGGCGGGCGCAGCTCGACGTGCTCGCACGGCCAGCGCCTGGGCGACGGCCGACCGGTACTCGCCGACCAGCGCCCGCTCCGTCCGGCGCACCGCGCCGAACGCCGAACGGGCCGAACGGCGTCCAGCGCAGGACGGCGAACACCGGGACGAACCAGGCGCCCAGCTCGAGCTTGCGCCCACACGACCTCGACCACGGTGCCGGCCGACGCTGCGTGGATCGCCCGAGCGCGCGCGGCACCGGCGGGTGCAGGCGGAACGACATCCGCTCGCCGGCGCCGAACTCCGCGGTCACGGCGGCGCGCGCGGACGGACTCGACGTCGCGTGCGAAGCGCTCCGCGAGCCGCGATCCCTGGTAGGCGACCAGCTCCGCGCTCAGGCGGTCCGCCACCTCGCGCAGCCCCGAGCACTCCGCGGCGCGCACGAGCGCGGCGCGGGCGGGCGGCCGCGAGCCTGGCGCGGGCGGGCCGGCATCGCGGCCGCGCAGGCGCGCGGGTCCGCGACCGCCTGCCGGCCGCCGCGGAACGTCTGGATGTTCGCCGCGACGCGCACGCCGTCGAGCGTGAGCGCCGCCTCGACGGCGGCCGGGTCGAGCGGGATCGCCCCGGCCTGCACCGCGACCCCGACGAGCAGGATGTTCGCGAACTGGTCGTCGCCGAGCAGGGCCGTGGAGGCCTCGCGGGCGTCCAGCGTCACGTGGTGGCCCTACCGGGTCGGCGCGAGGGTGCACGCGACGAGGTCGTCAACGTCGGGGAAGCTCGCCGAGGCGTCGGTGACCATGGCGCCGGAGGGCGTCCGGGAGGTCGACAGCACGGCGATGGTCCGCCGGTGGTCGGCGACCCCGAGGTTGCGCTCGTCGGCCGCCACCAGCAGGTCGCGGCCGGTGCAGAGGTCGCACTCCCCCGGGGCGACCTTGTTCGCGCCGGCGAGCGGCGTGCGCGAGAAGCGCAGGTCCGACACGACGGCGCCGCCCTTCTGCGCCATGCCCATCTGGTCGAGACTGAACGCCCGCGCGGCGAGGTCGGGCGCGGGCCCGCGCTTGCGCTTGCGCTTGCGGCGCAGCTCGGTCGCGCACTGCCAGTCGTGGACGATGACGGTTACGTCGTGGACGGCGGCCGGCTCCCGCTGCACCGCGACGAGCTGGTCGCGGTGGCGTACCGACGCGCCCCGGGGCAGGCGGCGACGCCGGTAGCGCTTCGGATCGCCGGTCGTGACGACGACGGCCCGCACACCCTCGGCGGGCAGCTCGGCGCCGGGCGCGCCGGCCTCGACGCCGCGACCACCGGCTCCCCCGAGCCGCGGTGCGGGGCGTGCCGGACGTGGCCCGGTGGTGGCGCCACGCCGGGCGCATCTTCGCCACCGGTGACGACCTCAGGGCGGCCCGGGCGTTCCCGGGCCGCCACGAGCCCGGTGCGTGACTACGCGGCCATCAGCTGGGCCGCGCTGACGGTGACGAGACCGGCGCCGAACAGCGCGATGCCGCTCGCGGCGAGGATCGGGGCCAGGCGGCCGGCGCGGCGCAGGGCCGCGACCGAGCGGGCGTTGCGCGTGACGAGCGAGGTGCCGGCCACGGCGAGCGCGCCGACGGCGAAGAGCACGACGGCCATGCCGATGCCGAACGTGAGCACCAGCAGCAGCGCGAAGCCGGCGCGGCCGAGAAAGAGCCCGGTCGCCAGCACGAGGAACGCGGACGGCGACGGGGTCAGGCCGCCGGAGATGCCGAGCAGGACCAGGCCCGGGCGTTTGCCGTGCTCGTGGCCGTGGTCATGACTGTGGCCGTGGTCATGACTGTGGCCGTGGTCGTGGCCGTGGCCGTGGCCGTGGTGGTGCGCGCGGGCGTGGCGCAGGTGGCGGCGGAGCATCCAGAGGCCGGTGGCCAGGACGAGCACGCCCGCGGCGACCTGCAGCCAGGTGGTGAGCCGCTCCATGCCGATCACGCCGGACAGGGACAGGAAGGTCCAGGCCACGCCGATCACGAGGACCGAGACGGTGTGCATGGCCGCGACCGAGCCGCCGAGCCAGGCCGCGTCGCGGATGCGGCCGCGCGAGCCCGCCAGATAGGCGGCGGCGAGCGTCTTGCCGTGCCCGGGGGCCACGGCGTGCCCGGCGCCGGCGAGGAAGGCGAGCAGGAATGCGAGCGGGGCGATGCCGGGCGCGTGGATCAGATCCTGCAGCCGGTCGGACAGGTCGGGCACGGCGGTCCAGTCTTCCGGCGGCCGGTGATCATCAGGGGTCGCCCGGATGAACTCTTCACCGGCCCGGTCACGCCGGGACCGGCTCGGGGGCGGGCGCCGCGGGGACGCGGCGCTGCTGGCGGCGTTGTTCATCGCGGGGTACGCCACCCGTGCTGGTCGAGACCGCGCGCCGCCTGATCGCCGGGGCCGGGCGGGCGACCTGGCGGACGAGCACCGGGCGCGCTTCGAGCGGCTGTTCGCCACCCTCCGCCACGGGATTACTTCAACAGACTGTTGACAAACAGATTGTTGAAGGCCACGCTGGGCGGGTGCACGAGGAGCAGGAGGCGCAGCGGCGGCTGACCGAGCGCGGCGGGCGGGACCTGCCGCGGCTGCCGTGGCTCGCCGACCGGCAACCGCACGACGCCCACACGCTGATCCGGCAGGCCCTGTGGCGGGCGAACACCGACCGCGACGCGCTGGAGCTGCCCGAGGACCTGCTCGCCGCCATCACCCTGCTCGCCGCGGCCCGGGCCGAGCTCGACCAGCTCGAGGCCGGCCTGCTCTTCGTCGCCCGCGCCGAGGGGCTCACCTGGACGCAGATCGCGCGCCCGCTCGGGCTGCGCACCGCGCAGGCGGCGCAGCAGCGGCACGAGCGCGTCCTCGGCCGGCTCGCCCCGTGAGCATCGTCGCGCTCGCCGACGCCGGACCGGAGTGCGGCGGCAAGGCCCACGCGCTCGGCCGGCTGCTGCGGGCCGGGTTCCCGGTGCCGGACGGGTTCGTGATCGTCGGGCCGGTCGACGCCGGGGCGATCGCGTCGCGCCTCGGCGACAGGCCCGTCGCGGTGCGCTCCTCGGGACTCGCCGAGGACTCGGCGGGGGCTTCGTTCGCCGGGCAGTACGACACCATGCTGAACGTCCCGAGGGACAACGTCGCGGCCGTCGTCGAGCGCTGCGCCGCCGGCACCGAGCGGGCCCGCGACTACGGGCGCCACCTCGGGATCGCCGCGCGGCCGGTCCCCGTGCTGGTGCAGGAGATGGTCGACGCCGACACCGCCGGGGTGCTGTTCACCCGCGACCCCCGCGACGGCCGGGACACCGTGGTCATCGAGGCGGCCCGGGGCCTCGGCGACGCCCTCGTCTCCGGGCGCGTCCAGCCCGACGACGACTGCCTCTCCCCCGCCGAGCGCGAACGGCTCGCCGCCCTGGGCCGCCGGTGCGCGGACTTCTTCGGCGGGCCGCAGGACGTCGAGTGGGCGATCGCGGACGGCCGCGCCTGGGTCCTGCAGTCGCGCCCGATCACCACGCTGGGCGCCAGCGCGGGCCGGGCGAGCGGGCCGGTGCGCATCGTGCGCTCGGTGGACGACTTCGGCCGCGTCCGGCGCGGCGACGTGCTGGTGTGCCGGACCACCGACCCGGCCTGGACCCCGCTGTTCCGCGTCGTGGCCGCGGTCGTCACCGAGACCGGCGGGGTGCTGTGCCACGCGGCGATCGTGGCCCGCGAGTTCGGCATTCCCGCCGTCGTGGGCGTGGGCCCGTCGATTCGCCGATTCACCGACGGCAGCGTCGTGACGGTCGACGGCGCCGCGGGCACCATCACCGAGGAGCGGGCATGATGCTGGTGCTGCACGCCGTGCGGCTCAAGGGATTCGCCGACACCGCGGCCGTCGCGGCCCGGTTCGGCCTCGACCCCGGCCGCACCGGGGAAGACCTGCTCGACGCCGAGGCCTTCGGCCACGTGTCGCGGTCCGCGTTCGCCGGCCTGAGCGGCTGGTCGCTCACCGAGCGCGGGCGCCGGCACAACGAGGCCCAGCTGCGCGACGAGCTCGACGGGGCGGGCGCCCGCGCCGCCGTCGACGCCGTCCACGACCGCTTCGTGCCGCTCAACGCGCGCGCGAACGCGGCGTTCACCGCGTGGCAGCTCGAAACCGACCGGAGCACAGACACGTTCCACGCGCTCGCCGGGGAGCTGCGCGGCCTGGAGCGTGACCTGACCGCACGCCTGGACCGGTTCGCGGGCTACCACGAGCGGTTCGCCACGGCGCTGGGCCGCTCGGCCGCCGACCCGGCCTGGATCACCGGCGTCGAGGTGGACTCGTGCCACCGGGTGTGGTTCGAGCTGCACGAGGACCTCATCGCCACGCTCGGCATCACGCGCTGACTAGAATCGCCCGGATGCGCATCGGAGTCCTGCTGTTCCCCGCTGATCCCTGGCCGCAGACCGTCGCCCGGGCGCGGCATCTGGAGTCGCTGGGCTACGCGCATCTGTGGACCTACGATCATCTTTCCTGGCGGCGGTACCGTGACGAGCCCTGGCACGCGACGGTCCCCTGGCTGACGGGGCTCGCCGCGGCCACCTCCCGCGTCCGGCTCGGCACGATGGTGACGTCGCCGAACTTCCGCCACCCGGTGACGCTCGCCAAGGACGCGATGACCCTCGACCACATCAGCGAGGGGCGGCTCACGCTCGGCGTCGGCGCGGGCGGCACCGGCTTCGACGCGACCGTCCTCGGCGGCGAGGCGCCGGCGCCGAAGGAGCGCACCGCGCGGTTCGTCGAGTTCACGGAGGTGCTCGACGCCGTGCTGCGCGAGCCCGCCCACAGCCACCGCGGCCAGCACTACACCGCCGACGAGGCCCGCACCTACCCCGGCTGCGTCCAGCGTCCCCGGGTGCCGCTCGCCATCGCCGCCGCCGGCCCCCGGGCGCTCGATCTGGCCGCCCGCATCGGCGAGGGCTGGATCACGTACGGCGAGCCGAACGCCGCCGACCAGTCCGCGGCCGCGACCGAGGCGGCGGTGCGCCGGCAGGCCGCGATCCTCGACGAGCGGCTGGCCGCGCACGGCCGCCCGGCCCGGGCGATCGAGCGCTACTTCCTCGTCGGCAACACGGCGGAGCGCCCCCTGGCGAGCGTCGACGCGTTCGAGGACTTCATCGGCCGCTACGAGCGGCTCGGCTTCACCGACATCGTCTTCCACGACCCGCGCCCGGGCGACCCGGTCTTCACCGAGGACCCGAAGGTCGTCGACGCCATCGCCGAGCGCTGCTGCTGACCGCACCAGGAGAGGACGTCCGATGCCCGCCACTTCCGGGACCGGCGACCACGCGACCGGACGGGTCGCCCTCGTCACCGGGGCCAGCCGCCCCCACGGCCTCGGGATGGCCGTCGCCCGCGAGCTCGCCGCGAACGGCTTCCATGCCGTCCTGGCCGGCCGCGACCTCGGCCAGACCCGGCTGCGGGCGGAGGAGCTGTCGGCCGAGGGCCTGACGGCCACCGCGGTCCACATCGACCTGAGCGATCCCGCCACCATCGCCGGGGCCGCGGCGCACCTCGATGCCGAGTTCGGCCGCCTCGACGCACTGGTGCACAACGCCTCGCTGATGCCCGACTGGGAAACCTCCAGCCTGCTGGAGGCCGACGCCGGCCGGGTGCGGGCCGCCTTCGAGGTGTGCGTCTTCGGCCCGTGGTCGCTCACGCAGGCCTGCCTGCCGCTGCTGCTGGCGGCGCCGGCGGCCCGGATCGTCCAGGTGTCCAGCGGCGCCGCGATGCAGGTCCGCGCCGGCGCCGCGATGCCCCGCCCCGTCGGCGCGCCCGGCTACTCGATGGCCAAGTTCACCGCGGACGCCCTGACCGCGTCGCTCGCCGTCGAGCTGCGCGACGCCGGAATCCTGGTCAACGCCGTCGATCCGGGGCGGTTCGCCAGCCACCCGGAGCTGGGCGACGACAACGACGGGCGGCCGACGGCCGAGAGCGCGCGCTGGGTGGCGTGGGCGGCCATGCTGCCGGAGGGCGGCCCTACCGGCATGCTTCTGGAGGACGGCGAGCCGGTCTAATCTGATTTACCATATAGGTTTAGTAGACTTCTACCCCTCCGGCCTCTACCGTGGCCGGATGAACTCGTACGACGTCGTGGTGGTGGGCGGCGGGGCGATGGGCTCGGCGGCCGCGTGGCAGCTGGCCCGCCGGGGCGCCGGCGTGGTGCTGCTGGAGCAGTACGCGGCCGGGCACGCCAACGGCGCGTCGCACGGCGCATCCCGCATCTTCCGGCTGTCGTACCCGGATGCGGTGTACGTCGCGCTCGCCCATGAGGCGCTGGGGCTGTGGCGGGAGCTCGAGGACGCCACCGGCGCACGCCTGCTGACCATCACCGGCGGCGTCGACCAGGGCACACCGCCGGAGCTGGCCGCCGGGTACGCCGCCGCGCGCGTCCCGCACGAGTCGCTGGAGCCCCGGGCGGCCGCCGAGCGCTGGCCCGGCATCCGGTTCGAGTCACGTGCGCTGTACTTCCCGGACAGCGGCCGCCTGCACGCCGACCGCGCGGTCGCGGCGCTCCAGGACGATGCGGCCGCGCTCGGCGCCGTCGTGCGGCACTCGGCGAGGGTGACCGCGATCGAGGTCCTCGGCGAGGACAAGGTGCTCGTGCACACCGAGGGCGAGACGTACTCCGCCCGCCGGGTCGTGGCCGCGGTGAGCGCCTGGGCCGCCAAGCTCGTCGGCGGGCTGGTCCCGCTGCCGCCGCTGCGCGTGACGCAGGAGCAGCCCGCCCACTTCGCCGCCCGCGTCCCCGAGGCGGACTGGCCGAGCTTCGGCCACCGCTTCGCCGTGCCCGGGCGCTTCTACGGCGGCATCTACGGACTGGCCACGCCGGGCGAGGGGATCAAGGTCGGCTTCCACGGCGTCGGGCCCGAGGTCGACCCGGACCGCCGTGACTTCACGCCGGAGCCGGGGCAGCTGGCGGCGCTGCGGGAGTACGCCCGCCAGTGGCTGCCCGGCGTCGACCCCGACGTGTTCGCGCCCATCAGCTGCACCTACACCACGACGCCCGACTCGGACTTCGTCCTGGACCGCCACGGCCCGGTCGTCGTCGCGACCGGCTTCTCCGGGCACGGCTTCAAGTTCACGCCCGCGATCGGCCGGGTCCTGGCCGACCTCGCCCTGGACGGCCCGCGCCCGGACCGCCGCTTCGCCTCGACCCGCTGACCGGAGCTGCCGTTCACGGTGCTGCGGAGCCCCTCGACCTCCTCAGCCCGAGCTTGTCGCGGGCCGACAGGGCGCTGAGCAGCGTGTCGTCGATGATCTCGCGCTGGGCGTCGCTGCCCCCGAGCCGCACCCACTCGCCCGTGCGGCGGGAGATCAGCTCGACGGTCAGCGCGTAGTCCCCGCCCAGGTAGGCGATCAGCGCGCGCACGAGCACCGCGACGAGATCGAAGGCCGGCTCGGTGCGGGCGGTGGCGTACCGGCGCAGGTCCGCCAGTCCGTCGAGGTCACCGGCGGCGGCCAGCGCGAGGGCGGCGTGCCAGGCGATGAACGCGGTCCGGGGCTCGCGCAGCAGCCCGTCGGGCACCGCGCCGAGCACCGCCTCGATCGGCACCGGCGAAGGCGGGGCGCCGAGCACCTGGCACCGCCACAGCAGCGACGCGGAGTCGACGAGCGCCCGCACGCCGCTGACCGCCCGCGGCGACAGCGGTCCCCGCAGGCGGGCCGCCACCTCGCTCCAGCGCTCGAGGGCCACCTCGTGCAGTGCCGCGTGCCAGGAGTAGTGCGCGCCCTGGAACGCGTCGCGGCCCGGGCCCGCGATCCAGCCGTCGAGCCACTCGAGGCCGGCGCGGTGCTCGCCGGTCTCGTAGTACACGTGGCTGCGGGCGTGCGCGGCGTGGCCCCCGGCCGGGTCGGCGGCGAGCGCCTGGTCGGCGAGGTCGGCGCTCTGGGCCCACCGGTGCTGCTCCTGCCGTACGAACGCGAGGAGGCCGAGGTACCACCAGTCCTCGCCGTACACCGGAGCCAGCCGCTCGACGATGGCCCAGGCGTGCTGCGGCACCTGGGTGGCGCCGCCGAACGCGATCGTCGGGACGCACGCGTTGACGACGAGGGCGTCGCGGGGGAACTCGTCGATGTGCGCGAGTAGCCCGGCCGGGTCGCCGGCCCGGACGCGGGCGGCGACGGCCCGCAGCAGGCTGCCGGTGCGGGCGTCGGTGCGCGCCCGGGCCGCCCGTTCGGCCTCGGCCAGGGCGGCGCCGGCGTCGGCGCCGATGACCCCCTCGACGGCGAGCAGTGCCCGGACGGTGTGCGCGAGCGCGAACGACGGGTCCTCCGCCGTCGCCGCGACCAGGGCCTCCTCCGCGCCCCGCTGGACGCGCAGCACCCGCCGCACGGCGTCGTCGAAGTGCTCGGCGGCCCGCGCGGTGGCGAGGACCGGCAGCCCGTACTGGTCGCGGCGGACCCGGCGGGCGGGGGCGCGGCGCGGTGACGGGGTGTCGCCCAGCCGCTCGGCGAGGGCGAGCGCCTGGGCCCGGATCTCCGGCACCGCGGTGGTCTCCAGCAGCTGACCCCGGCGCGTGCTGCCGAGGGTCCACAGGCCCGGGACCCGGTTGCCGTAGGCGTCGCGCAGCTGCCCGTCGTCGGTGGTCGCCCAGCCCATCCCGAGGGTGCCGCTGGTGACGTACCCCTCGGCGAACAGCTGCTGGATGAGCGGGTTCGTCGAGCCGGCGAGGTCGGGGTCGGGGCCGGTGGTGTTGACGACCCAGGTGCCGGGGTCGGCGCTGGCGATGGCGACCGACGGGTGCTCGGTCGTGATCGCGAGCCGGCCCTCGGCCCGCAGCGCGGCGATCGCGTCGGCGACGTCGGGCGCCATGCGGTGCCGGGCGTTGTCCCAGCGGCGCAGGTCCCGGCGCAGGAACTCGCGCCGCTCGGCCACGGGCAGCCCGGCCCAGATCGCCTGGGTGTGGGGGCGCATGCCGTCGATCGCGGGGCGCCAGTCGCCGCTGGCCGCGACCGACTCGCGGACGCGGCGGTGCATCAGCCGCCGCAGCTGCTTGACGGTGGCGGGGAACTCGGTCTCCACCAGCGGCATCGGCAGGCGGACCTCGCGCGTGTGCGCGAAGGGCAGCAGGCCGTTGCGGGACGTCGCGGTGATCGGGCGCCGGGTCAGGGCCGAGAGCGACACGGCGACGTCGACCGCGGTCAGCCCGGTGCCGACGATGAGGACGGGGTCGTCGGGGCCGACGCCGTCGAGCGCGCCGGGCCGCCACGGGTCGGCGACGAAGCGGGGCTGCACGCGCAGGCGGCGCGGTACCCACGCCTGGGCCGGCGGCTCGATGCCGATGGCGAGCACGACCTCGGTCGCGACCACCGGGGCGGCCCCGTCGATGGTGATCGTCCACCCGTCGGGATGGCGGTGCACGCCGGTGGCCCCGCCGCGGATCAGGCGCACGTCCGCGTGGTCACCGGCGGCCGCCTCGGCGGTGAGCGCGGCGAGGTAGGCGCCGAACGCGGCGCGGGGCGCGAAGTCGTCGCCGGTCAGGCCGTCCCACCCGTTGGCGGCGAGCCAGCGGGTGAAGTGGCCGGGCTCGCCGGGCCACGCACTCATCGCCGAGGCCCGGACGTTGAGCAGGTGGGCCGGGTCCTGCGTGCGGTAGGCGGTGCCGCTGCCGAAGTCCCCCGGGCCGCGGTCGATCAGCGCGACCCGGAGCCGGGCGGCCGCGAGCCGCGAGAGGTGCGCGAGGACCAGCGCGCCCGCCGCTCCCCCGCCGACGATCGCCACGTCGACATCACTCACGGTGCTACCCACCCTCGACCCATGGCCCATTTTCCATATCGGCTTAGTATCCTATTACCCCTACCCGATCTTCAACGCTACCGCCACGCCGTCGCTAGGCGCGCCGGCGCGTCCATGCGCGCGGGGCGCGCCAGTGCCGGACCATGGCCACGACGCGGAAGCCGAACACGAAGACCGCGGCGGCGGGGGCGGCGACGGTCAGCGGCCAGTGCAGCTTGTACGCGACGGTGACCGCGGCCGCGCCGACCATCGCCGGGATCGAGTACAGGTCCGTGTCGTACTTGACCACGGCCGGCGTCTCGCGCGCGATGACGTCGCGCAGCAGCCCGCCGCCGACGCCGGTCGTGACGCCCAGGACCGCGGACTGCACCGGGCCGAGGCCGTGGGCGAGCGCCTTGAGGGTGCCGGTGACGCAGAACAGTCCCAGCCCGGCCGCGTCGAACAGGAGCACCCCGAAGTTGAGCCGCTCGACGACCGGGTGGGCGAAGAACGCGACGGTCGCGGCGGCGAGGGGGATGAGGAGGTACCAGGCGTTGCGGAACGCGCCGGGCGGGGTGTCGCCGATGACGAGGTCGCGCACCACCCCGCCGCCGAGCGCGGTGACCTCGGCCAGGATGAGAATGCCGACGGCGTCGAAGCCCTTCTGGATCGCGACCAGCGCACCCGAGATCGCGAACACGAAGATGCCGGCGAACTCGAGAACGCCCAGCGCGGTGTGACTCGACATCGGACCAGTGTCGCGCGGCGCCCGCCGGCACACGGGCGCCGCGCCAGCACTGTGTTACAGGCCGCCGGCTATCGCACGGGGCCAGCCCCGCTCGCCGGTTCGACCGGCAGCCACAGTTCGCATGTCGCGGTGCTGAAGTCCGCCGCGCGCTCGAGGACCGCGACGATCGACGGGCCCGGCCGCAGACGCCACGGGTTGGAGGGGAACCACTCGGTTGCGGTCGCGGCCCAGGTCTCCTGCAGAGCCCGCGGGTAGGGCCCGGCGGTGCGGAAGACCGCCCACCGGCCGGCCGGCACCTCGATGGCGTGGAGGTCGTCAGGGGCCGGCGTGTCCCGGGAGACAGCGACCCCGTGCAGGTAGGTGAGTGGACTGCCCTCCGTGGCGTCGGGGTCGAGGTCGTCGCTGACCTGCAGCAGGCCCGCCGGCTCGGTGTCGCTGAGGGCCTTCAGCCGGACGTGCTCCTCCTGCGGCAGTGCGGTGACGAGGTGCTGGATGTGCGGGTTGACGCCCTGGTGGATCAGCGGAACCCGGGCCGCGTGTCCGACGAGCCGGAACGCGGGCCGGTCGACGATGCGGGTGTCCATGGGGATGCTCCCTTCGACGGTCAGGCGGAACCTGATCTGTGGTTGTGTGCGAAGAGGGCCTCCGTCACGGCGTACGTCACCAGGACCGGCGCCGTGGACCGCGCGGAACGCACGCCCGAACGCCTCGGTCGAGCCGTATCCGTGACGGACCGCGATGCTCAGCAGATCGTCCTCACCCCGCACGACGGCCGCAGCCGCAACGGTCATGCGGCGCCGGCGCACGTACTCCGACAACGGCATGCCGGCCAACGACGAGAACATCCGGCGCAGGTGGTACTCGGTCGTGCCGAACGCCCTGGCCAGTCCGCTGACGTCGAGCTCCTCCGCGAGATGCTCCTCGACGAGGTCGACGAGCCGGTTGAGTGCCGAGATCACGAGGCCCTCCTTTCACCGTCAACCCTGGCCGAACGCACCCCGCCCGCGCCCGACTGCTGTGGCCCGATCCGATCATGTGCATCGGTAGGCCTGAGACACGGTAGTGTGCGCCGGTGGACTGGGACGCCTTCGAGACGGCATGGCACGACTGAGCCCGATGTGGCGATACAGCTACGTCGGGCCGCCTGAGCTACGCGCCCAGGCGGCGACCGCGGACGCCGTCACCGCCGATACGGCCGCGGCCCTCGGGCAGTGGCTCACCGGTCGCGATCGCGGCGAGCTCGCCGAGCCCTTCACCTTCGTCGTGACACTCGACGGCACACTCCGGCTGGCACCCCGACGCTCCGAACACGTCGCGCTGGCGGCCGGGCACGATGTCCTCGCGGCCGGCGAGATCGCGTTCGCGCCCGCCGGCTCCGGCTGGCACGTCGTCGAGGTCACCAACCAGTCGACCGGATACTGTCCCGACCCGGACTCGTGGCCGGCCGTCGGCGAGGCCCTGGACCGCATCGGCGTGCGACATCCAGGCGACTTCACCGACAAGGTCACGTTTCGACGGTGCCCGTCCTGCGGCGAGCGCAACATCGTGCGGGATGACGACTTCACCTGCGCCCAGTGCGACGGCGCCCTGCCTTCGCACTGGAACTTCGCGCGGCGGCGAGCCGCATCACCGACGCGATCGGCACCCACACCGACGACGAAGCCGTATGGGGGCTGATCGACGTTTCTCGACCTCGTCGCATCATCGATGTTCGGCGGCGGCCTCACGAAGGAAGAGCTCCGCATCGAGGCCGCACGGCTGCTGGAGACCTACCCCGAGCCCTGATGCGTGTCAGCACCGACCCCGTCTCCGAATCAGCGAGCGGCGAGCTCGTGGACCTGACCGGCGGGTAACTCCGGCAGAGCACGCAGTCGGTACCCGGCGCCGGGCTCCTCGTCGCCGCCGAGCGCGCGCAATGAGTGACCGATGATCGTCACGGTCCGTCGCCGTGCCGATGTGCGGTCAGCCGACCAGTTGTTGGGGAGGGACCGCGGCGGCGATGGTATCCGCCCACTTACGAAACGACACGTAGCGGGATGCGGGCATCAGCCAGGCCGTCGCTTCCAAGACGTCCACATGACCGTACCCGGCCCATTCCCAGGACAAGAAGGTCATGGCTGTCATCCGAAGCCGGACGCGGTGCCGAATAGCGCGAATGTCCTGGTTGGTGAGGCCGTACGAGCGCAGCCGTTCTTCGCATCCGGTACGGGTTACCTCGTCGTACTCATTGTCGAGAAACGGTTCCAGCAGGTAGGACCAGATGTCAGGCCTGTGCATGACGGTGACCCCGGCCGTTGCGAGGCCGGCCGCCAACGCCGCTCGGTGTTCGTGGTGGATGAAGATCGTGCGCCCATCGGTGAGCCGCAACTCTGGTGGTTTGGCGTACGGTTCCGCGTTGTCCACGGCCGACCAGGGCACGAATCTCCCGGAGTAGTGCCATTCCGGTGCACGCCGGGGCCATCCGAACGTGACGCCGCTCGTATTGACGTGGACCACGGTCGCGACCGGACCCCGATACCTCACACCAACCAGCTTTACACCGTCGTGCGCAGCGGTCACCGCTGTAGCTCGAAGTGTGATCCGATAGGCAACATCAATACCCTGCAGCTTCCGGTGAACGAGCGTCGTGACTACCGGAAGAGCAGATCCGGTCCACAGCCGACCGAGTCGATGGCCGGCGGCCTCCCCGCACTGACCCGTGGCGGGATGGTCTCGTGTCAGTTCAAGGTGGGCAGCGGGCTGAACGGGCTCCCGGGCACGCCGGTGAGGCACTGCCCGGTGACCGGCCCGGCGGACACCGCCGTGGAAGGCGCCGCGGACGACGTCGGTCCGGCCGTCGCGCCAGGACGGCACGCGGCCAGTCCAAGCACGGGCACGGCCACGCCCAGGGCCGCCGGCCTCCCCATGATCTTGACCAACGGACGCCGGGCCGGGCCCAAGCCCGCAACGCCATATGCGGTCGCTGCCGGCAACCCCGGTTGCGGCGGTGGCCGCCCACATCGGCCGACCGATGAGGCGGTAGCGTGCGCCGGTGGATTGGGACGCGTTCGAGACGGCATGGCACGACATCGGATGCCGCACCCTGACCGGCCTGGCCGCGGCGCATCCGGGCGAGCCGATCTACGCCGCGGCCTTCCATCTCTTCTACAGCGACGGCAGCAAAATCCTCCCGCCGGCCCTGGCCGCCAACACCGAGGCGGCGGTGAACCAGCTGCACGGGTACTCGACGCGGTTCGCCCCGCCGGAGTGGCGATGGGACGTCCTGGACGCCGCGAGCGATGCGATGCGGCCGTGGTACCAGCGCATCACCGAGGAATTCTTCCCGCCCGCCGGCAACGAGGCTGAAAACGACGCGGCGTTGGACGCGCACGACGCCGCCATGGCGCGAGTCTGCAAGGCGATGACCGCGACCGCTCGCCAGGGCCGCATCCACAGCTCGCTCCCGCCCGGCTTCCTCGTCCTCATCCTCGAGGGTCAGCGGGGCGATGAGGAGGCCGACCTGATCCGCGCGAGCGTCGAGCCCCAGGTGCTCGCGACCGTCCCCGAACTGGCCGACTACCTGCGCGAGATCGAGGCGGCGTGACCGGACGGTCATCTGTCCTGGGATGACCGGAAGGCGGGGAACGTCGCCGGCGGCGGGGTTGTGGCGTCCTGCCAGCGGGCGGTCATCGCCGAGGCCAGCCGGGCGAACCAGTCCGCCATCGCCGGCAGCGTCGCGGCCCGCTCGGCGAGCCGGGTGAACACCCCGATCTGTTGCACAAGCTGCGCTCGACGACGCCGGCGGGTGTGCGCGGGCTGTCCGGCGCCGGCCAGCAGCGGCAGCCGCTGTACTCGAACAGCGAGGGCCGCCGCGGCGCCGACCACGAGCGCCTGGTCGAGGCGGCCGAGTACGTCACCGGGCAGTTCGCGACGATAGGCGCGATCGGCCTCGGCCACCACGCTGTCCGGCAGCGTCGCCCAGTGGGTGCTGTAGGTGGGGAACGGGAAGTGCAGGAACGACGCGTCGAAGCCGAGGTGCCCGAAGATCGCGCCTTCGAAGTCCACGATCCGCACGCCGCGCGGCGTCACCAATGCGTTGCCGGGATTGAGGTCGGTGTGCGTCAGGGCCGCGAACGGGCCGGCGTCGGCGATCCGATCCTGGACGAACGCGGCGTCGCCGGCCGCGGAGCGCGCGTCCGGCAGGCCCAGCTCGGCGCACGCGACCTCCACGTCCTGCCACCTGTCCGCACCGGGCCAGGGCAGTCCAGGGCCGGCATCCGCCTCCGGCGCGCCGAGATCGGCCAGCGCCTGCCGGTACCGCTCACCCGCGGCGCGAGTGCCGGCGTGCAGCCGCCCGACGGCCGTGCCGAACTCCACGACGGCTCGCGTGGCGGCGTCCGCATCCGCGCCGAGGAGGACGGCTTCCAGTGTCGGCCAGTCCCCCAGATCGGTGGTAACCACGACACCCGGCACCTGGTCGGCGGCGATCAGCCGCGCGGTGACCCCGGTGGGCGCGGCCGTCCGCAACGCTGCCTCCTCGCGTCGCAGGTGGGCGGGGCCGCCGTGACCGGCCCCGTCCACCCGGCGGGTCTTGACCACCACGGTCCGGCCGATGCCAGGCAGGTCGCGGTCGAACGTCAGCCGCGTCACCGGAGCCCAGTCGTGCCCGAGTGACTCCTCCGCCACCAGCGAGACTGACCCGCCAGGCACGGGGCGCAACAGCGCGAGGACCGTGTCGCGCCGGCACGCGGTCAGGGAGTAGCCCACGACTGCTCCAGCAGCGCGACGCCCTCAGGGTGCCGCAGGACGCGCGAGGCGGTGGCCTGCTGCTCGGCCGTCCACGGTGTCGTGCCGGTGGCCGCCTGGGCGGCAATGTGCAGCGACCCCTCCCGCAGCACGTCCATGCCCCGCACCCAACGACTATAGATCGCATGTGACGGGCGATCCGCCGAGATCGGCGCGCGTCGTAGTACCAACGGACCTCCAAGGCCTATGTCAGGGACTTCATCGCCTTGTCCAGCGTGCCGAAGATGACGTCCGAGCCGCCGGCCCAGTGTGGTACCGGATCGGGCTGGCCCGGGGCCGGCGCCCACAGCCACCAGATGTTCGCCCACGGGTCGAGCATCCGGCCGAGCGTCGACTCGCCGTAGAACGGGGTCGGCTCGGTGACGACGGTGGCGTCGTGCGCGACGGCCCGCCGCAGCACCGTGGCGACGTCGCGCACCCACACCTGCAGCAGGCCGGGGCGCGACGGCCAGCCCTCGAGCCGGTCGGCGACCATCAGATCGACGGTGCCGAGGCGAAGCTGGGCGTGGATCAGCTTGCCGTCGGGCATGGGGGTTCTCGCCTCGGCGGCCTCCTCGACGCCGAAGACGTCGGACACGAAGCCGACGAAACCGGCCGCGTCGTCCACGATCACGAAGGGGTTGAGCACGGCGCCGGCGGTCGGGACCGACTGCGGCGGTAGCAGGATCTCCATACGGGCAAGTCTCCCGGCGGATCCGGTCAGGTTCTGGCCGCCGCGGGCCGCGAATTTCGTGTTAACCTCGTTGACATGAATTCGCGCGCGTACCGGATGGGCGCACGGGCCGACGCCGCGCGGCTCACCGGTGAGCGCATCATCCAGGCGCTGGTCTCGCTCTACCTGGAGCAGCCGCTCGACGACATCCGTCTCGGCGACGTCGCCGAGCGGGCCGGGGTCACCGTGCAGACCGTGATCCGGCGCTTCGGCAGCAAGGAAGGCCTGGTCGCCGCCGCGGTCGAGTCGGTCGCCGGGCAGGTCGCCGAGCAGCGCGGCACGGCGCGGCCCGGCGACACCGCCGACGCCGTGCGCGTGCTGGTCGAGCACTACGAGCAGGTCGGCGACCTGTCGCTCAAGCTGCTCGCGGACGAGCCCGCCTCCCCCGCCATCGGGCCGATCGCCGACACCGGACGGCGGGTCCACCGCGACTGGTGCCGGACCGTGTTCGCGCCCACGCTCGCGCGCCTCGACGGCGACGAGCATCGGCGGCGGCTGGCCCAGCTGGTCGCCGTGTGCGACGTGTACGTCTGGAAGCTGCTGCGCCGCGACGCGGGCCTGAGCCGGGAGCAGACCGAGCTCGCCCTGCGCGAACTGCTGAGCCCGCTCACCCAGGAGCCATAAAGGAGCCCGGAAAGGAGCCCTGCCATGGCCACCGTCCTCGCCTACACCTCGCCCGCCAAGGGTCACGTCTTCCCGATGACCGCGATCCTCCTGGAGCTCGCCGCCCGCGGGCACCGCATCGTCGTGCGCACGCTCGCCTCCGAGGTCCCCACCCTGCGCTCCCTCGGGTTCGACGCCGGCCCGGTCGACGAGCGGATCCCCGCCATCCGGGAGCCGTCGCCGCAGCCCCGCGGCACGCTCGCCGCGCTGCGGGCCGGCATCGCCGTGTTCGCCCGGCGGGCGCCGTTCGAGGCGGCCGATCTGCGGGCCGCGATCGAGCGGCATCGGCCCGACGTCGTGCTCGCCGACGTCAACGCCTGGGGCGCGCTCGCCGAGGCCGAGCGCTGGGCCGCCGGGCGGGCCGGGCGGCTGTTCGTGGAGGTGTTCCCGTACACCCCGGCGATTCCGTCGCGGGATGCCCCGCCGTTCGGGCCGGGGCTGCCGCCCGCCGCCGGGCCGCTCGGGCGGCTGCGCGACGCGGTGCTGCGGCCGCTGATCTTCGGCAGCCTGGAGCGGACCGTGCTGCCGCCGCTGAACATCGTGCGCCGCGAGGTCGGGATCGGCCCGGTCGCCGACGCCCGCGAGCTGTTCACCCGGGCCGCGCTCATGGTGGTCACGACGGCCGAGCCGTTCGAGTACCCGCGCAGCGACTGGCCCGAGCAGGCGGTGCTGGTCGGGCCGTGCGAGTGGGAGCCGCCGGCCGCCGAGCCCGGGTGGCTGGCCGCGGTGCGCGAGCCGATCGTGCTGGTCACGACGTCGTCGGAGGCGCAGGACGACGGGCGGCTGATCAGGGTCGCGCTCGAGGCCCTCGCCGACGAGCCGTTCCACGTCGTCGCCACGATGCCGGCCGGCGTCGACGGGACGTACACCTCCCGGGGCGGCCACCACGTCGAGGAGTTCGTCCCGCACTCGGCGGTGCTGGCGCGGGCCGTCGTCGCCGTCACGCACGGCGGCATGGGCGCCACGCAGAAGGCGCTCGCGCGGGGCGTGCCGGTCTGCGCGGTGCCGTTCGGCCGCGACCAGCACGAGGTCGCCCGGCGCGTGGTGAGCGCCGGTGCCGGCTCGATGCTGCGACCGTCACGCCTGAGCCCGCAACGTCTGCGCGCCGCGATTGTTCAAGCCCGCCGTTGTACCGCAGCAGCCCAACGCATCCGAGACGCGTTCTCGGCCGCCGGCGGGGCCGCGGCCGCCGCCGACGCGATCGAGCGGAGGATTCCGGCGTCCGACCACGACGGTCTTGATCTCAACCCCGCTTGAGGTTCTACGGTCCACGGGTGTCAACGGAGCCGATCGCGCACCCGAATGACCTGCTCACCGTCGGGGAGGTCGCCGCCCGTACCGGCGTCGCCCCCTCCGCGCTGCGGTTCTACGAGGCGGAGGGGCTCATCACGGCCGAGCGCACCCGCGGCAACCAGCGGCTGTACCGGCGGCACATGCTGCGTCGCATCGCGATCATCCTGGCGGCCCGGCGGCTCGGCATCTCGCTCGCCGACGTCGCGGAGATCTTCACGACCCTGCCCGCCGACGAGGCGCCGAGCCACCGGGAGTGGGTGCGGGTGTCGCGGCTGTGGAAGCGCGAGCTGGAGGACCGGCGGCGGTACATCATGAACCTCGAACGGCAGCTCACCGCCTGCATCGGCTGCGGCTGCCTCTCGATGCGCCTGTGCGACCTGCTCAATCCCGACGACCGGCTCCGCACGCGCGGCCCGGGACCGGTCCGGCTGCACGAGCCGAGCGGGCGGGACGATCCGGCGTGAGCTCAGGCGGGGCCGGCCCCGTGGACCTGCGGCGGCAGGGCCGCGACGACCGCGTGGTCGGCCGCGACGGCTGCCTTCGAGGCCCCGCCGGGCGAGCCGATCGCCGCGAAGAACTCGGCGTTGACGGCGACGTACCCGCCGAGCCCGGCGGGAAGGTCGTCCTCGAAGTAGATGGCCTCGACCGGGCAGGCCGGCTCGCAGGCGCCGCAGTCGATGCACTCGTCCGGCTGGACGTACAGCATCCGCTCCCCCTCGTAGATGCAGTCGATCGGGCACACGTCGAGGCACGCCTTGTCCATCACATCCACGCACGGCAGCGCGATCACGTAGGTCATGCGGCGGAGACTAGGAGCTCAAGCACACTTGAGCTCAAGCACGATTCCGACGACGGGAGTTCCCCGGTGCCGATGACACTGACCACCGAGCAACTGGGCGATGTGCCGGACATGAGCCCGGCGACGCTGGACGAGGTGCTCGCGCCCGACGCGTTCGGCGCCTTCGCCGCGCTCGGCGCGTCCGAGGAGGAGTTCATCCAGGCCGGCAACGTGTGGGAGGCCGGGCCGGCGTGCGCGGACTTCATCCAGGCGAACGGTTCCGACCCGTGGGTGCTGGAGTACCGCGAGGGCGGCCGGCTGTTCCGGGCCGAGGGGCACGTCACGCTGCGGCAGGTGCGGCAGGCGTTCCAGTCGTACCTGTCCGAGGGGCCGCAGTGGCGCACCGCGCACACCTGGAGCGAGGTCACGCTGTAGGAGCGCCCGGTCACGTCGCGGGATACGCGAGCACGCCACCGGTGACGGCGACGTGCACCGCGGTGCCGATCGCGTGGGTGACGGTACCGTCGGCTCGGGCTTGCATGGTGCTGCCGTCGGGCAGTTCGAGCGTGAGCACCGTGTCGGCGCCGAGGAACTCGGCCGCGCGGACGGTCGCCGGGGTGCCCTCGGGGCCGAGCCGGAGCTGGTCGGGGCGGATGAACACGTGCCCCTCGCCGTCCGGGCGGGGTTCGGCCAGCGGCAGCGGGCCGAGCGCGCATGCGGCCGCGCCCGCGGCGATCTTGGCGGGCAGGGTGGTGCCGGGTCCGAGCAGGCGGGCGGTGGCGAGGTCGGCCGGGCGGGCGTAGACGTCGCGGGCCGGGCCGGTCTGGGTGAACGTGCCGCCGGTCATGACGGCGACCTGGTCGGCCATCGACAGCGCCTCGGCCTGGTCGTGGGTGACGAGCAGGGTCGTCACCCCCTCGGCGCGCAGCGCGTTCGCGACCGCCGTGCGGGTCGCGGCGCGCAGGGCGGTGTCGAGGGAGGAGAAGGGCTCGTCGAGCAGGACCAGGGCGGGCCGGCGGGCCAGGGCCCGGGCGAGGGCCACGCGCTGCTGCTGGCCGCCGGAGAGCTCGTGCGGGTGGCGGCGGGCGAGGGCCGGGTCGAGGCTCACCAGCTCCAGCAGCTCGGTGACCCGCGCCTTGGCGTTCGCGGTGCGGCGGGTGAGGCCGTAGGCGATGTTGGCGTACACCGTCAGATGGGGGAACAACGCGCCCTCCTGGGCGACGTAGCCGATGTCGCGCCGCTCGGGTGGCAGGCCGCGGCGCCCGGCGGTGACCTCGCGGCCGGCGATGGCGACGGTGCCGGCGTCGGGGCGGTCGAAGCCGGCGACGAGCCGCAGCAGGGTCGTCTTGCCGCACCCGGACGGGCCGAGGATGGCCGTGGTGGTGCCCGCGGCGACGTCGAGGGCGGCGCCGGTCAGGACCGGGACCCGGCCGTAGCGCTTGTGCAGGCCGCGGATCGACAGGGCGCTCATGAGGTTCCCTTGGTGGACTGGCGCAGCAGGAGGTACGCGGCCGGCACCGACAGCAGGATCAGGCCGACCGCGTACGGCGCGGCGCGCGGGTAGTCGATCTCGGACGTGGCCGACCAGAACTCGGTCGCGAGGGTGCGGGTGCCGGTCGGGGCGAGCAGGAGCGTCGCGGTCAGCTCGGTGGACACGGCGAGGAACACGAGCGCGGCGGCCGCCAGGATGCCGGGGGCGGTGAGCGGCAGCGTCACGCGCCGGAACGTGCCGAGCGCGGTGCGGCCCAGGGCGCGCGAGGCCTCGTCGAGGGCGGGCGGGGCCTGGCCGATCGCCGAGCGCAGGCTCACCATCGCGCGGGGCAGGAACAGCATGACGTACGCCGCGACCGCGAGGGCCGTCGTCTGGTACAGCGGGCGCGTGTACCGGATCGCCGCGCTGACCAGGGCCAGCCCGACGACGACGCCGGGCACCGCGCTGGCCAGGTAGGTGCTGCGCTCCAGGACGGTGGCCAGGCCGCCGCGGTGCCGGACGGCGAGCCAGGCCAGGGGGAAGCCGGCGGCGACGGCGACCGCGGCCGCGAGCGCGCCGAGCTGGGCGGTGCTCCAGAGGGTCGGCAGCAGCAGGCCGGGCGCCCACGCGTCGGCGGTGGTGAAGGTGAGCCAGTGCCCGACGCTGTACGCGGGCACGCCGATCGCCAGCCCGAGCAGCCCGAGCAGGGCCAGCAGCACCGGCCCGGTCCACGGGCCGAGGCTCGCCCGGACCGCGGGGCGGGGTGCACCGGCGCCGAGGCGGGCGGTGCGGGCCCGGCCGCGGACCAGCACCTCGAGCGTCACGAACGCGAGGCAGCACAGGACGAGGACGGCCGCGAGCACGTTCGCGGCGGTGGAGGCGAAGGTGGACTGGTACTGCGCGATGATCGCGGTCGCGAAAGTCGGATAGCGCAGCTGCTCGATCGCGCCGTACTCGGCGAGCAGGTGCAGCGCGACGAGCAGCGCCCCGCCGAGCAGGGCCGGGCGCAGGCGCGGCAGCACGACCCGGGCGAACACGGCCACGGGCCCCGAGCCGAGGGAGCGGGCGCTCTCCTCGGCCGCGGGGTCCAGGCCGCGCACCGCCGCCGCCACGGGCAGCAGCACGAACGGGTAGTACGACAGCGTCGCCACGAGCGTCGAGCCGGCGAGCCCGTGCAGGCCGGGCCGCACGGTGATCCAGGCGTAGCTGTTGATGAACGCCGGGATCGTCAGCGGGGCCGACAGCAGCGCGAGCCAGGCCGAGCGCCCCGGCAGGGAGGTGCGCTCGACCAGCCACGCCAGCGCGGTCCCGAGCACCACGCAGCCCGCGGTCGCGGTGGCGCACAGCGCCAGGGTGTTGCCCAGCAGCTCGGCGATGAGCGGCCGGAACACCAGCGGCCGGATGCCCGCCCAGCCGACCTGGGCCGTGTAGAACGCGATGTACAGCAGGGGGATCGCCGCGAACACCGCGACCGGGACACAGAGCGCGAGCAGGCGCGGCGACGGCTTCACCACCGGATCAGATGAGCCCGGCCGTCGTCATCAGGTCGACGACGCTCTTGCTGTTGAGCTTGGACGGGTCGACCTTCGGCGCGCCGAGCCCGGCGAGGGGCTTGAGCGCGGCGTTGGAGGCGACGTCCTTGCCGACGGAGTACTCGAAGGAGGTGCCGCTCGCGAGCGCCGTCTGGGCCTCCTTGCCGGTGATGAAGTTCACCAGCGCCTGGGCCTCGGCCGGGTGCTTGCTGGACTTGAGCACGCCGCCGCCGGAGATGCTCACGAACGCGCCCGGGTCGCCGTTGCCGAAGAAGTGCAGCTTGACGTTGGTGCTGTTCTCCTTGGTCTTGGCCTGGTCGCCGTACCAGTAGTAGTGGTAGATGATCGCGGTGGCCGCGGTGCCGGCGTTGACCGCCTTCATCGCCGCGGTGTTGCCGGTGAACGCCTGCCCGTTGGCCTTGAGCGCGGCGAGCCAGGCGCCGGTCGCCTGGGCGCCCTTGAGCTCGAGCATCGCGCTGACGATGGCCTGGAAGTCGGCCCCCTTGGGCGCCGCGCCGTAGCGGTTCTTCCACTTCGGGTCCTGCATGTCCATGATCGACTTCGGCAGGTCCGCCTCGCCGATCAGGGTGGGGTTGTACGCCAGGACGGTCGACCGCGCCGCGATGCCGACCCATTTGCCGGTCGACGGCGCGTACTCGGCCGGCACCTGGGCGAGGGTCGCCGGGTCGATGGGCGCGAACAGGCCCGCGTTCTCGACCAGCGACATCGCCGGGGAGTTCTCGGTGAGGAACACGTCGGCGGGCGAGGCGGCCCCCTCGGCGACGAGCTGGTTGCCCAGCTCCAGGTCGCTGCCCTGGCGGATCTGCACCTTGATGCCGGTCTTGGCGGTGAACGCCTCGACCCAGGCCTTGGCCACGGTGTCGTGCTGGGCGTTGTACAGCGTCAGGGTCACATTGCGGTCCAGCGGTGCGCCCGACGACGGCGCGGCGGCCGGCTCCGCCGCGTCGCTCCCGCAGGCGGCGAGCAGCGTGAGCACCGCGGGCACGGCGAGCAGCGACAGGATGCGGGCACGGTTGATCAGCACAGAGGCGTCCTTCGGTCAGGTTAGGCTTGCCTAAACAACCCTGCCGGTGCTTCCATACAGCTCCAACCCCCCAAAATTGAGGGAGTCGCCGGTCATGCCCACCCGGGCCGTGCTGCTCGTCGACGATCACCGCGTGTTCGCCGACGCGCTCGCGTTCGCCCTCGACGCCCAGCCGGACCTGCGCTGCGTGGCCGTGGCCGGCTCGGTCCGCGGTGCCCTCGAGGCCGCCGCGGGCTGCGCGTTCGACGTGGCCATCGTGGACCTGAACCTGCCCGACGGGGGCGGCCTCACGGTCGTCGGGCACCTGCGCTCGCTGCGGCCGGACGCCCAGCTCATCGTCCTGACCGGCCACGACCGGCCCGGCCTCGCCGACCGGGCCCGCCGAGCCGGGGCCGACGTGTTCCTGCCCAAGGACGACGCCCTGCGCAGTGTCCTCGACGCGATCCGCGGCACCGGCGCGGCCCCGCAACCGGTCCCCCGGCTCAGCCCGCGCGAGTCGGAGGTGCTCGCGCTGCTCGCCGCGGGCCGGCCCGCCTCCCGCATCGCGAGCGAGCTGGAGCTGTCCGTGCACACCGTGCGCGACTACCTCAAGACCATCCGCGCCAAGCTCGGCGTCCAGTCCCAGCTCGACGCGGTGCTGGCCGCCGACCGGCTCGGCCTCGTGGCCCGCGCGGACCGGTTCCGATGAGGGTGCACCTGCTGCGCCACGCCGCGATCGCGGGCCTCGCCGCCGCCGTCGTCACGGTCGCGGCCCTGGCCGGCGCCTGGCGCACCGGCCGCCAGCAGTCCGGCCGCGACGCCACCCAGGTGTCGAAGACCGTCGCCGACGCGGTGATCGGCAGCCTCTCCGAGTACGACTTCGCGAAGCCCACCGGCTTCGACCGCGCCGAGGTCATGGACCGCCTGGCGCCGTTCCTGCGCTCGGGCACGCTCTACCGGGTCAAGCTCTGGATCGTCTGCGGCGACCAGGCCCGCATCGTCGTGTCGGACGTACCCGGCCTGGAGGGCACACGGCGGCCCCGCGACGCCGAGCCGCTGCGCTCGATCGGCTCGGGCGAACTGCGCAGCCGCGACGTGCCGGACGACCGCGAGCACCGCTACGAGAGCGGCCGGCGCCGCTCGCTGCAGGAGGCGTTCCTGGACTTCCGCGACGCCGGGGGCCACGCGATGAGCCTGGAGGCGTACGTGCCGGTCGACTCCGGCGACGCCGCCGCCCGGGCCGTCGCCACCCAGCTACCGCTCCTGCTCGGCGGGGTGCTCGGCCTCGCCCTGGCGACCCTCCCGCTGAGCCTGGCCGCGGCCCGCCGGGCCCGCCGCCACGCCGAGCACGGGGCCGCCCTGGCCGCCGTGGCGCTGACCGCGGCCGACCGGGAGCGCCGCGAGCTCGCCCAGCGGCTGCACGACGGCCCGATCCAGCAGCTGGCCGCGGCGAACGTGGTGCTGTCGGTGGACCCGGCGACGCCGCTGGCCCGCACCATCGTCCGCGACAGCATCCGGGAGCTGCGCACGCTCACCGACGACGTACTGCCGCCCGAGCTGACCGCGGCCGACCTGGCGACACGGCTGCCGGGCCTGCTGCGCGCCGCGGTGCCGGAGCCGATCGCGCTCGACGTGCGCATCACCGGCGCCGCGGCCCTCACCGACGAGCGGGCGCTGCTGCTCGCCCGCGCCGCCCGCGAGCTGGTCCGCAACGCCGTGCGGCACGGCCGGCCGAGCACGGTCACCGTCACGCTCGCCCTCGCCGACCCGCTGCGGCTGACCGTCCGCGACGACGGCGCGGGCTTCGACCCGCGGCGGCCGGCGGGGCCGGGCCACTTCGGGCTCGCGCTCACGGCCCAGGCGGTCGCGGGCGCGGGCGGCTCGTTCGCGATCCGCTCACGCCCGGGCGGGGGCTGCTCGGCAACGATACGCCTGGATGCCGAGGACACCGATCCGCGCCGCGTCCAGGCGCCCGAAATCCGCTAGAGTGCCGGTATGCCAACGGTGCCGCGCGGCTATGTGCCCGGCCGGAGCGCGCTCATCCGGTCCGGTGGAGACGCCGGACCGCGCCAGGCGAACCCGCCGGCCGGCGGGTTCGGGCGGCTGATGCGGGTCTTGGGGGCGCCGCTGCTCCTGATGGGCCCGTTCCTGGTCTTCGCCGCCGCCTTCCTCGCCACCAGCGAGCCCACCGGCAACCGGTGGATCATGGCCGCCGCCGGGGTCGGGGTCACCGTGTCATGCGTGCGGCTGCACCGGTTCGAGTCGCGGCTGGACGACCAGGCCCGGCGGGACCAGCGCCGGCTCGAGACGGCCGGGGTCCCCGCGACCGCCGAGATCACGGCCGTGCGACCCGCGTCGCTGGGCGAGGAGAGCGGGATCGAGCTGAGCCTGCTGATCAGCGGGCCCGGGTTCGAACCGTTCGCATCCGCCTCGCAGTGCAAGGACGACTCGGCCCTGAAGGTCGCAGCGCGCCTCAACGCCGTGGTCGACCCGGCCGACGGTCTGTACGCGATCGTGCCCTGACCCCGCGACGCCTGACGGTTCACAGGTCGCGGGCGCGGCCGTCGGCGGCGAAGCCCTGCGCGGCCGCCACGACCCGCTCGACGAACTCGGCAAGGCCGGCGCCGACAACCGTGACGCCGGGGCCGCGGTACACCCCGTCGAGGTAGTCGGCGTCGCGCAGCCGGAACACGCGGCCGTCCGTGACGGCGACGGCGAACCGGTCACCGTCGCCGGTGCCGCCGAACACGATCACGGCGGCGACGCCGGCGATGCGGGCCGCGGTCAGCTCGTCGGCGCGGTGCAGGAACAGCCCGTTGCCGACGCCGGGCAGCGTGACCGGGCCGGCCGCGCGCAGCAGCGCGACGAGGTCGCCGGGTGTCGAGGGCAGGCGCTCACGCAGCCGGGCGAGCGCCGCCTCGGGCTCCGGGGGTTCCGCGCCGGGCCCGGCGGCCGCTCGCAGGCGCGCGCCCCATGGCGCGGTCAGGGGATCAGGGCGACTTTGCCGCCCGGGTGGCCGCTGCGCACGAGCTCGATCGCCGCGAGGGCCTCGGCCAGCGGGAACGTCTTGGCCACCGGCACGACGAGGCGGCCCTCGGCGGCCCAGCCGAGCAGGCGGGCGCGGACGCTGTCGCGGTACTCGGCGCTGTCCGGCAACGCCCCGGCGATCGCCCGGATGCCGGCGTCGCGCGACCGGTCCGACGGGACGATCGTGACCGCGCGGCTCGCGTCCGGCAGCAGCTGCGCCACGGAGTCGATGGCCTCGTCGGTGCCGACGGTGTCGATGACCGCCGCGACCCCGTCCGGCGCGGCCGCCCGCACCCGGCCGACCAGCCCGGGACCGTAGGCGATCGCCTGCGCCCCGGCCCGGCGGAGCAGGTCGAAGTTGCGCTCGCTCGCGGTACCGATGACGGAGACGCCCTTGAGGCGAGCCTGCTGCAGCACGCTGATCCCGACCGCGCCGGACGCGCCGTGCACGAGCACCGTCTCACCCGCCGCGGCGCGCACGACGTGCAGGGCCTCCGCCGCCGTGGTCCCGGCGAGCAGCAGGTTCGCCGCGGCGGGGAAGTCCAGCGCCTCGGGCTTGGCGAAGACGTCCTTCGCGGGGACGGTGACCTGGGAGGCGTACCCCCCGTTGATCCGGAACGCGACGACCGCATCGCCGGGCGCACCGCCGCCGGACGCGATCTCGGTGTCCGGCCCGATCGCGCTGAGCACCCCGGCGACCTCGTAGCCGATCGGCAGCGGCAGCTCGCGGCCGGCCCCACGGTCGGCGGCGATGTGCTTGTAGTCGGCCGGGTTCACCCCCGCGGCCCGCACGTCGATCGTCACCTCGCCCGCCCGCGGGGGCCGGACGTCGGTCTCGACGAGCGTGAGCACCTCGGGCCCGCCGTAGTCGGGCGCGATCCATCGCAGAGCCATTGGTTCTCCCTACCCCGTCAGTGCGCGAGCAACCCGGCCCGGCGCAGGATCGGCAGGACGCCCTCGCCGAAGTGGTACGCCTCTTCCAGGTGCGGCTGCCCGGACAGGATGAAGTGGTCGATGCCGAGATCATGGTACTCACGGATGCGCTCGGCGACCTCGGCGTGGCTACCCACGAGCGCGGTCCCGGCCCCGCCGCGGACGAGCCCGTAGCCGGCCCAGACGTTCGGGTACACCTCCAGCCGGTCGCGCCGGCCGCCGTGCAGGGCCGACATGCGCTGCTGGCCCACCGACTCCCCCGCGGCGAACCCGTGCTGCACCTGCGCCACCCGCTCGTCGTCGATGCGGTCGAGCAGGCGCCCGGCCTCGGCCCACGCGGCCTCGGCGGTGTCGCGGCTCAGCACGTGGAAGCGGATGCCGTAGGACAGGGTGCGCCCGGCCTCGGCGGCCAGCTTGCGCATCCGCTCGAGCCGCTCGGCGATCTGCGGCGGCGTCTCACCCCACGCGAGGTAGGTGTCGACGTGCCGGGCCGCGACCCGCTCCGCCGCCGGGCTCGCCCCGCCGAAGAAGATGGCCGGCGGCCGCCACGGCTCGAACGGGATCCGGGCCTGCTCGACCCGGTAGTGCGCCCCGGTGAAGTCGAACGGCTCCGGGGCGTCGCCGACCCCGCGCAGCACGGCGAGGAAGTCGTCGGTGCGGGCGTAGCGCTGGTCGTGGTCGAGGTGGTCGCCGAAGCGCCGCTGCTCGACCGGGTCGCCGCCGGTGACGATGTTGAGCAGCAGCCGCCCGCCGGAGATCCGCTGGAAGGTGGCGGCCTGGTGGGCGGCGAGGGTGGGCGTGACCAGGCCGGGGCGGAAGGCGACGAGGAACTTGAGCGTCTTCGTCACCTGGGTGAGCGCCGCGGTGGTGATCCAGGCGTCCTCGCACCAGGTGCCGGTCGGGGTGAGCACCGCCTCGAAGCCGAGCTGCTCGGCCGAGCGCGCGATCTGCCCGAGGTAGTCGATGCCCGGCCGCCGGAACCCCTCGGCGACGGCGCCGAGCGTGTGCTGCGACCCGTCGCCGGATCCGACGATGTCCCGGCTGTCGCCGTTGGTCGGCAGATACCAATGCAGGTGAATGCCCATACCCCATATTATCCACTGGTTTGATAGACAACAACGGTCGCGGATCTTGGGCAGGTGTCGTAGGCTCGCGGCTCGTGACGATTGAATTCGCTGCTGAGACCCCCGAGACGCTGTCCGCCGAGCCGGCCGAGGAGCCGGGCGCCGGGCCGGCCGTCATGTATACCGCGTACTTCTCCGCCATCGACGAGCTCGTCGAGCACATCCGCGCCGCCGAGGTGCTCAACCTCGGCTTCCGCGTCGAGTCCTACCTGGTCACGCCCGAGGACGCGCCGGACACCACCCAGGTCGAGTTCGAGTTCACGCTGCTGAGCGAGCTGCCGGCCCGCGACGAAGAGCGCGACTGACCTTCATCGCCGCCGGCCGGCGGCGCAGCACGCGACCACGGGTGCGACTGACGCTCAGCCGCGGCCGATGGCCGTGCAGCACGCGACCGCGGCCAGGAACGGACCCTCGGCGAGCCGGCCCAGCCACGCGCGGCCGGCTCGCCGAGGGCGCCGGCCCTCCAGGGCCGCTCGGCGACATCGGGCATGCGCAGGACCGCCTCGGCGCTCGCGCAGTCGACCCAGCCGCGGGCGTCGATCTGTCGAGATAGCGGCCCGTGGCGACGTCGCGGATCACGGCGTCGTCGTCCCACGAATGCCGGGCGATGCCGAGCACGCTCGTGTTGGCGAACGCGGCCCGCTCGACCGCCCCGATCCGCCCGGCCGGCTCCCCGGCCGCGGGCGGGAGCGGGTGGTCGCCGAGCGTGACGAGCCCGAACCCCGCCCGCTCGGCGACCCCGGCGCCGAGCGGCGGGATGAGAGCCGTCGCCATCGATCTCCACGGCAAGCGCGAGCGTCATACCTATAAAACCTATGGGCTAGATAGCAATTTGGCTACACCCGTTGACATCGGCCACAGCAGCGCGCTGCACTCTTCCCATGACGTCGTGTCCGGCCTGACGCGCCACCCTCCCAGCCGCCCGTCCACCGTCGCGAGGAACCCGTCATGCCAGCGCCGCACGCCCGCAAGCGTCAGTCCACAGTCGACGCCCATCGTTACGACACCGCGTACGTCGTCATCGCCGTGCCGATCCCCGGCGCCGAGCCGGACGACGTGGCACCCCCGCTCGTGTACCTCACGCAGCCCCACGGCCGCCACGACCGCAACCGCCACCCGTGACCCGCCGCGACCCGATCGTCATCGTCCCGTACGACGATCGCTGGCCGGCCGCCTTCGCCCGGGAGCGATCCCGCGTCGAGGCAGCTTTGCACGGCCACCTCGTCGGCCGCGTCGAGCACATCGGCAGCACCGCGGTCCCCGGCCTGCCCGCCAAGCCCATCATCGACATGCTGGCCCGCATCGAGGACTTCGACGACTCGGCTGGCCTGGGCGCGGACCTGGCCCGGATCGGCTGGGTACACGCCCCGGAGCCGGACGACACCGAGCGCCGCAAGTGGTCCTTCTGCTACCCCAGCGTGGCGTACCGCGTGTACCACCTGCACGTGTACGAGGCCCGCTCCCCGGCGCCGGCCCGGCTGCTGCGGTTCCGCGATCACCTGCGCACCCACCCGGAGCTGGCGGCCGAGTACGCCCGCATCAAGACCGCGCTGGCCGCGGCCGACAAACGGGACCGCCCGCGCTACCGGGCCGGCAAGGCGCCCTTCATCGAGCAGGTGCTGCGGAACTCCTGATGGCGTTTATCGATCATTCGATGGGGGCATCACCGCGGCATGACCACGGTCGCTCCTCGTCCGGACGCGCAGGCGCTGCGCGCGGAGATCGCTCGCACCCGGGCCGCGCTCGGCGAGACGGTCGAGGCGCTCGCGGCCAAGGCCGACGTCAAGGCGCGTGTCAGGGCTCGCGTCGAAGCGAAGGCGAACGACCTCAAGGCCCTCGCGGGGCAGGCGCAGGCCCGGGCCGGTGTCGTCGCCGGTCGAGTGCGGGCTCAGGCGTCGCACGTCGCGGGCGAGGTGGCCGGGCGCGCGGGCAGGACCGCCGGCACCGTCAACGCCGCGGTCCGCGATCCCGGGCTGCGGGCGAAGCTGCGCCGGCCGGTGCCCATGGCCGCCGCTGGGACGGCCGCGGCCGCCACGGCCGCCGTCGCGGTGCTCGCGCTGCGCAGCCGCCGCCGCTGACCCCGCCCGAACCCGACCGCCCAAGTCCAGGATCCCCGCGCAGGCCGAGCCGCGCTGCGCAGCCGCTGACGCCGCTCGAACCCGACCGCCCGAGTCCAGGATCCCCGGGTTCAGGCCTCGGTGATGTTCAGCACGGTGTCGAGGCCGGTCACGGCCAGGATGCGGCGCAGGTTGTGGTCCGGGCCGCGCAGGCTGAACCGCCGGCCCGCCAGGTGCGCCGCCTTGTGCGCGCGGATCAGCGACGCGAGGCCCGACGAGTCCGTGAAGCCGACGCGCGAAAGATCGGCCGTGACGGCCGGCGCGCCCTCGTCGTAGGCCCGCTGGACGGCCGCGCCGAAGCGCGCCGCGGTGTGGTAGTCGAGGGCGCCGGCCACGGTGAGCAGGACGCCTCCGGCCGCGTCGGCCCCGGCGGTCACGGTGAGCGTCGCCTGCGAGTCGGCCTGCTGGTTCTCGGCCATGTACGTCCTCGTCGTCCCCCATCTTGCCCTGCGCTGCGGCGCCAGCCTAACGCGCCAGCCCGGGATCCGCTGAGTTGCGTCCCGCCGCCCGACCGGAGGCGCCGGGCGGCGGGATGCCTACACTCGCGCCGTCGAACCCCGCGGGAGGAGAACCGGTGCCTGGAGCGAACCGTGACTCGGCCACGACGCAGTACGAGCGGCTCCGCGGTGAGATCGTCGCCGGCGGGCTCGCGCCGGGCACGGTGCTGCTCGAGACGGTGCTCGCCGAACGACTCGGGGTGTCGCGCACGCCGGTGCGGGAGGCGCTCGCGATGCTCGAGCGCGACGGGCTGCTGGAGCGGGACCGGCGCGGCTACCGGGTGCGGACCCGCAGCCCCGAGGAGCTGCTGGAGATCTACGAGGCCCGGATCGCGCTGGAGTCCACGTGCGCGGCCGGGGCGGCGGGGCGGCGCTCCGACCTCGACCTCGCGCGGTTGCGGCACCTGACCGGGGAGGCGGCGGCCGCGACCGATCCGGTCCGGCTGCGTGAGCTGCAGGCGGGCTGGCACCGGGCGCTGCGGGCGGCGGCGGGCAACGCCACCATCATCGACCTGCTGGAGCGGCTGGACTCGCTGCTGGCGGTGTACGACGCGGACGAGCCGACCCTCGCCGACCGGGACGTCGCCGCGCGGGAGCACGCGCGGATCGTGGCGGCGGTCGCGGCCGGCGACGCCGAGGAGGCGCGGCGGGCCACCATCGCGCATCTCGACCGCTCGCGCGAGGCCCGCCTGGCCAAGCTGGCCACCCGCCCCTAGGGCCGAGCAGCAAGAAACGTCACAGGGCGGAGCCCCTTGCCGCCGTGTCGACGCGTGTATACGCTCGCCCCAATTCCTAGCAAGCATGTCTGAATACTGGAGTTCGCATGGTCCGCAGTAGGCTGGTCGTGGCCGCGGCGTCGGTGACGCTGCTGGCCGCGTGCGGCACGTCCGAGTCACCCGGCGACGCCGGGGCCGCCGGTGCGCCGGTGCGCGGCGGCACCGTCGTGTTCGCCACCGATGTCGAGCCCACGTGCCTCGACCCCGCCGCGCCGAGCCAGATCGCCACGCAGATCCTGCAGCGCAACGTGTACGACTCCCTGATCTTCCAGGACGCGAAGGGCGCCTTCCACCCGTGGCTGGCCAGCTCCTGGGACGTGTCCGCGGACGGCAAGAGCTACACGTTCCACCTGCGCGACGGCGTGACGTTCCACGACGGCACCAAGTTCGACGCGACCGCGGCCAAGGCCACCTTCGACCACTTCGTCGACCCGGCCACCAAGGCGCCGCTCGCCGGCTCGCTGCCCTTCGCCTCGGCGACGGCCACCGATCCGAGCACGCTCGTCGTCCAGCTCAAGTCGCCGTTCGCCCCGTTCCTGCAGCTGGTGTCGTTCTCCGTGCTCGGCATCCAGTCCCCCGCGGCCCTGGCGAAGGGCCAGGCCGCCCTCTGCGCGGGCGGGCCGGGCGCGGCCGTGGGCACCGGCCCCTTCACCACCGCCGCGTACACCAAGGGGCAGAGCCTCACCTTCGCGCGGTACGACACCTATGACTGGCCCCCGGAGGGCTCCGCGCACCAGGGCGCGGCCTATCTCGACAAGGTCGAGATCCGTTTCCTGCCCGAGAACGCGATCCGGGTCGGCGCGGTCAGCAGCGGCCAGGCCCAGCTCGCCGCGAACGTCCCGCCGGTGACGGCGGCCGCGTTCGAGGGCGCCGGCGGGGTGCGCGTGCTCAGCGCGGCCGCGGCCGGGACGCCGTTCACCGCCTACCTCAACACCAAGCGGGCCCCGTTCGACGACGTCAAGGTGCGCCAGGCGTTCCAGCGTGGCATCGACATCGAGAACATCGTGAAGTCCGTGTACGCGGGCCGGTTCCCGCGCGCGTGGAGCCCGCTCACGCCGAGCACGCCGTACTCGTACGACAGCAGCCTCGAAAACAGCTGGCCGCAGGACCTGACCCTCGCCAACCGGCTCCTCGACGAGGCGGGCTGGAGCCAGCGGGACGCGCAGGGCTTCCGGGTCAAGGACGGCAAGCGCCTGAGCGCCGTGTGGGTGCAGAACAGCACCGTCATGCGCGAGCAGCGCGACGTGACCGCCCAGGCGATCGCGGACAACGCGAAGAAGCTCGGCTTCGAGGTGACGGTGCAGGGCTTGGACGCGGGCACGTTCACCGCCCGCGCCAAGGCCGGCGACTACGACATCACCGACCAGAGCAACCAGCGCGCCGACCCGGACATGCTCTACAACGTGTGGTCCTCGAAGTTCGCGGCGACCAAGGGCGGGGCGAACTACGCCAACGTCGACGACCCGCGGGTGGACGCGTGGCTGGCGCAGGGCACGACGGCGCTCAAGCAGGAGGACCGGCCGGCCGCCTACCAGCCGCTGCAGCACTGGGTCATCGACAACGCCGCGGCGGTGCCGATCTACGTGCCGCAGTACCTGCTCGGCGCGTCCAACGCGGTCCAGGGCGTGCAGTTCACGGTCTCGGGCTACCCGGACTCCTTCTACACCGTGTGGCGGACCAAGTGAGTGCCGAAGTGAGCGCCGAGTTCGACGCGTGGCTGGCCGAGCGCGCCGAGGAGGTCGCGGGCCCGGCCGGCCACACCGCCCTGACCGGCACCCACCCGGTCGCCGGGCCGCTGGTCATCGACGGCGTCCCCGGCGTCTGGGACGTGCGCGACGGCAGGCTGGTCGTCTCCGTCGGCGACGGCGAGCACCTGGCCCGCAACGGCTCGCCGTTGCGGGGCACCACCCCGGTCGAGGGCGATCTCGAGGCGCCCGGCGTCACCATCCGCACGTTCGTGCGCGACGACGGGCCGGTGGTGCGCACCTACGAGCACGCCGCGCCGGGCCGGCTGGGGTTCGGCGGCATCGACCGCTTCCCGTACGACGCCCGCTGGCGCGTCCCGGCCGCGTTCGAGCCGTTCGCCGAGCCCGCGGCGATCCCGGTCCCGTACCAGCGCGACGACGTGGTCCGCGCGCACGTCGTGCCGGGCGAGCTGTCGTTCACGCTGGACGGCACCGAGCACCGGGTCCGGGCGTTCGCGGGCCACGGCGGGCTGTGGTTCGTGTTCGCCGACGCCACGACCGGGGTGAGCACCTACCGGCCGGGGCGGTTCGTCGAGGCCCTGGCGGTGCCGGGCGAATACGCCGACGGATACGTTGTGGACTTCAACCGCGCGTACCTGCCGCCGTGCGCGTTCTCGGACTGGTACAACTGCCCGCTCCCGCCCCGGGAAAACATCCTGTCGACCGCGGTCGAGGCGGGCGAGCGGGCGGTGCGCGGCCGTGGCCGTCCGGCGTGACGGCCGCCGGCTCGCCCGCCGGGCGCTGATCGCCGTGGTGCAGCTGTGGGGGGCCGCGACGCTGTGCTTCGCCACGCTGCACCTGATCCCCGGCGACCCCGTCGACATCGTCATGGGCAACCAGGCGCTGGTCTCGCCGGAGCTCAAGGAGCGGGTGCGGGCCGAGTACGGCCTCGACGACCCGGTCCTCGTGCAGTACGCGCGGCTGCTCGGCCACCTGGTCCGCGGCGACCTGGGCACCTCCTACCAGCTCCAGCGGCCGGTCTGGGGCGCCCTGGCCGAGCAGGTGCTGCCCACCGTCCAGCTGGCCGGGGCGGCGCTGCTGCTCGCGGTCGCGCTGGCGGTGGGCGCGGCGGTGCTCGTGCCGGAGCGCAGCCGCGCGGCCCGGGCGCTCTTCTCCGGGCTGGAGATGGTGGCGGTGTCGCTGCCGCAGTACTGGCTGGGCATCCTGCTCATCACGTTCCTCTCGCTGCGCTGGCACCTGTTCCCGGTCATCGAGGCCGGCACGCTGCGCAGTCTCGTGCTGCCCGCCGTCGCGGTGGCCCTGCCGATCGCCGGCACCCTCGCGCAGGTGCTGCGCGAGGAGATGGACACGGCGCTGGCCCAGCCGTTCGTGGCCGCGGCCCGGGCCCGGGGCGCCGGCGCGCTGGCCGTGCGGACCGGGCACGCGCTGCGGCACTGCCTGATCCCGGCCACCACGCTCACCGGCTGGTTCGTCGGGAGTCTGCTCGGCGGCTCGGTGCTCATCGAGCAGGTCTTCGGCCGGCCCGGGCTCGGGCAGGTCGCGCTGACCGCGGTCACGAACAAGGACCTGCCGATGGTCACCGGGGTCGTCATGCTGGCCGCGGCCGTGTACGTCGTGGTGAACCTCCTCGTCGAGGCGGCCTACCTCGTCATCGACCCGAGGGTGCGCCGCGATGAGGGCTAGGACGATCGTCGCCGCGCTGGTCGTGCTGGCCGTCGCCGCCGCGGCGCTGTGGCCGCAGCTGTTCACCGGCCTCGACCCGAACGCGACCGACCCCCTGGCGTCGTTCCGCCCGCCGGGGGCCGGCCACCCGTTCGGCACCGACCAGCTCGGCCGGGACCTGTTCGCCCGGGCCGTCCACGGCGCCCGGCACTCGCTGCGGATCGCGGCCGGGGCCACCCTCGTCGCGCTCGTCGTCGCCGTGCCGATCGGCATCCTGGCCGCGCTCGGCGGGCGGTTCGCCGACACCGTCGTCACCCGGGTGCTCGACGTGCTGCTGTCGTTCCCGGCGCTGCTGCTCGCCCTCGGCGTCGTGACGGTCGCGGGGCGGGGCGAGCTCAGCCTGCTGCTCGCGATCGGGCTGGCCGACATGCCCGGCTACGCCCGGCTGCTGCGCTCGCGGCTGCTCGTGGTGCGCGAGGCCGGATACGTCGAGGCGGCCACCGGGCTCGGCGTCGGGCCGTGGACCTCGCTGCGGCGGCACATCCTGCCCAACGCGGCCGGGCCGCTGCTCGTCACCGCCACGCTCGGGCTCGGCGTGGCCGTCATCTTCGCGTCCGGGCTGAGCTTCCTCGGCCTCGGCACCCAGCCGCCGACCCCGGAGTGGGGCGCGATGCTGGCCGAGGGCCGCTCGACGCTCGCCGTCGCCTGGTGGGCCGGGGTCTTCCCGGGCCTGCTCATCACCGTGACCGCGGTCGCCGTGACCGTCCTCGGGCGCGATCTGCGCCGGCGAGTGTAAGGAGAACTCCCCCGTGCCACAGGATCGATACGGGCAGACAGATCGATACGGGCAGACGGTGTCCACCGCCGACCCGGACGCGGCCGCCGCCTACTTCGCGGCCGTCGACCAGTACCTCGCCCTGGACGACACCGCCGTCGACACCTTCGCCCGGGCCGTCGAGCTCGACCCCGGATTCGCCGCGGCGCACCTCGGCCTCGGCCTGAGCCTCGCGTCGGCGGGCCGCGACCCGGAGGCCCGCGAGGCGTTCACCGCCGCCGCCCGGCTGCGCCGCGAGGGACACCACACGAGCGAGCGCGAGGCCCGGCAGATCGACCTCGTCACCGCGCCGCCGCGCGCCCTCGCCGCCTACGCCGAGCACCTGGAGCGGCACCCCGGCGACCTGCTCGTGCTCGGGTTCGCCGCGGGGCTGCTCAGCGGCCGCCGGATCGCCGCCGGGACCGGGCGCGACGGCGTGCTCGCGCTCGCCGCGCCGTCGGTGGCCGCGTTCCCGGGCGACTGGGCGCTGGCCGGGATCTGCGCGCTGGAGCTGGAGGAGGCCTGGGAGTTCACCGCGGCCGAGCGGGCCGCCGAGCTCTCGCTGCTGCACCGGCCGGACAACCGCGCGGCGTGTCACGGGTACGTCCACGTCCTGCACGAGACCGGCCGCCTCGACGCCGTGGAGTCGTTCCTGGGCGGCTGGTTCGCCACCCGGCACCCGCGCTCGCCGCTGCAGACGCACCTGCGCTGGCACCACGCCCTCGTCGCGCTCGAGCACGACGACGCCGAGACCGGCCTGCGCCGCTACCACGCCGCCATCGACCCCGGCGTGTCGGCCCGGCGCACGACCCTCGTCGACGCCGCCGCCGTGCTGTGGCGGCTGCACCTCGACGGGCACGACGGGCTGCCGTGGGACCCGGTCGCCGCGCTGGCCCGGGCCCAGCTGGCGGCCCCGCGCGGCGCGCTGTTCGACGTGCACGCCGCGCTCGCGTTCGCGGCGGCCGACCGGCCCGGGCTGGCGCGGCTGCGCGCCGCCTGGCTCGCCGAGACCGACCGGCCCAACCGCGGCGTCGTGCTCGCGGTCCTCGACGGTATCGCCGCCCACGCCGAGGGCCGGTTCGACGCGGCCGCCGAGCACCTCGGCGGCGTGCTGGCCGCGGTGAGCCTCGTCGGCGGGAGCCGGCTGCAGCAGGACATCGTCGTGGACACACTGTGCGACGCGCTGGCCCGCGCCGGAGACCCGGGCCGGGCCGCCGACATCCTCGCCGACCGCCGGCACCGGCGCCGCTCGCGGCGCGACGAGCGCTGGATCGCCGAGCTGCGCGGGGCAGTCCCGGCAACGGCGATCCCGGCATGAGCCCGGTGCTGGAGGCCGAGGACCTGCGGGTCGCGTTCCGCACGCGGCACGGCGTCGTCGAGGCGGTGCGCGGGATCGGCTTCACCCTCCACAAGGGACAGTGCCTGGCGATCGTGGGCGAGTCCGGGTCCGGCAAGAGCGCGACCGCCCGCGCCCTGCTCGGCCTCGCCGGGCCGGGCGCCACCGTCACCGCCGCGACCCTGCGCCTGGCCGGCCGGGACCTCATCGGGCTGACCGAGGGCCAGTGGCGGGGACTGCGCGGCCGGGACGTCGGCCTCGTCCCGCAGGACGCGCTCGGCTCGCTCAACCCGCTGCACCGGGTGCGGGCCGACGTCGGCGAGCCGCTGCGCCGGCACCGGCTCCTGCCCCGGGCGCTGCGGGCCGGGCGGGTCGTCGAGGCCCTCGCCGACGCCGGGGTGCCCGAGGCCGGGGTGCGGGCGGAGCAGTACCCGCACCAGCTCTCCGGCGGCCTGCGCCAGCGCGCGCTCATCGCCGCCGCGGCCGTGGCCCGCCCGCCGGTGCTCATCGTGGACGAGCCGACCACCGCCCTGGACGTGACCGTGCAGGCGCAGGTGCTGGCGCTGCTCGAGCAGCGCAAGGCCGGCGGCACCGCGCTGCTGATGATCAGCCACGATCTCGCCGTGGTGGCCCGGATGGCCGAGCACATCCTGGTCATGCGCGACGGCGTGGTGGTCGAGTCCGGCCCGCCCGCGGAGGTCCTCGGCGCCGCCCGGCACCCCTACACCCGCCAGCTGCTCGCCGCCGTCCCCACCGGCCGACCGCGCCGCGACCCGGGCGGCTCCGCCGGGCCCGTGCTGCTGGAGGCGCGCGGGATCGGCAAGCGGTACCGCCGCCCGGACGGCACCGACCAGCACGCCGTGCGCGAGGTCTCCTTCACCGTCGCCGCCGGCCGGACCCTCGGCGTCGTCGGCGAGTCCGGCTCCGGCAAGAGCACCGTGGCCCGCATCGCGATGGGGCTGCTGCGCCCCGACGAGGGCGAGGTCCGCTTCGCCGCCGGGCCCTGGAGCGAGGGGCCGGAACGGCGGCGGCGCCCGCACCGGGGCCGGATCCAGCTCATCCAGCAGGACCCGCTCGGCGCCTTCGACCCGCGCTTCAGCGCCGGCGACGTCATCGGCGAGGGGCTGGCGGCGGTCCGGGACCGGGGCGCGCGGCGGGCGCGGGTCGCGGAGCTGCTGGAGACGGTCGGCCTGGCACCGGAGCTCGCCGCGCGGCGCCCGGCCGAGATGTCCGGCGGCCAGCGCCAGCGGGTCGCGATCGCCCGGGCCCTGGCGAGCGGCCCCGAGCTGCTGGTCTGCGACGAGCCGGTGTCGGCGCTGGACGTGTCGATCCAGGCGCAGATCCTCGAGCTGCTGGCGCGGCTGCAGGCGGAGCGGGGCCTGGCGATGCTGTTCATCTCGCACGACCTGGCCGTCATCCGGCAGATCAGCGACGAGGTCCTGGTCATGAAGGACGGCGTGGTGGTCGAGCGCGGACCGGCCGACGACGTGTTCGAGCGGCCCGCCCACCCCTACACGCGCCGGCTGCTCGACGCCGTCCCGACGCTGCCGGTGTACGGCTAGAGCCGCCCCGACGCGATGACCCGGGCGAGGAACTGGCGGGTCCGCGGCTCGCGCGGGTCGCCGAGGACCTGCTCCGGCGGCCCCTGCTCGACCAGCGCGCCGCCGTCGAGGAAGCACACGCGGTCGGCGACCTGCCGGGCGAAGCCCATCTCGTGCGTCGCCAGCAGCATCGTCATCCCGTCGCCGCGCAGCTCCCGCACGAGCGCCAGCACCTCGCCGACGAGCTCGGGGTCCAGGGCCGAGGTGACCTCGTCGAGCAGCAGCAGCCGCGGGGTGTTCATGAGGGCACGGACGATCGCGACCCGCTGCTGCTGGCCGCCGGAGAGCCGGTCCGGGTAGGCGCCCGCGAGGTCGGCCAGGCCGATGCGGCCCAGCAGCGCCATCGCCCGGTCGCGGGCCTCGGCCGCCGGAACCCGGTGCACGCGCCGCGGGGCGAGGGTCACGTTGGCCAGCACCGTCATGTGCGGAAACAGGTTGAACGCCTGGAACACCGTGCCGATGCGGCGCCGGACGCGGTCCGGGTCGGCCCGCGGGTCGGTGACGTCCTCGCCGTCGAGGCGGATGACGCCGTCGTCGACCGGTTCGAGCAGGTTGACGCAGCGCAGGAGCGTCGACTTGCCGGAGCCGCTGGCCCCGATGAGCGCGACGACCTCGTGCTCGGCGACGTCGAGCGAGACGCCGCGCAGCACGTGCCGGTCGCCGAACACCTTGTGCACCCCGGCGACGGACAGGACCGCGGTCACAGGGTCACCTCCCCGGACTGGCGGCGGGCGGCCCGGACGGTCACCCAGTCGGTCACGGCGACGAGCGGGATCGCCAGCAGGACGAAGAGCACGCCGGCGACGATGTACGGCGTGTAGTCGTACGACACCGAGGTCTGGATCTGCGCGGCGCGGATGGCGTCGACCGGCCCGGCCAGGGAGATGAGCCCGACGTCCTTCTGCATCGCGACGAGGTCGTTGAGCAGCGGCGGGGCGACGCGCCGGACGGCCTGGGGCAGCACGACGTGGCGCATCGTCTGGCGGTACGTCAGCCCGAGCGACCGCGCCGCCGCGCGCTGCGACGGATGGACCGACTCGATGCCGGCCCGGAACACCTCGGCGATGTAGGCGCCGTAGGTCAGCACCAGCGCCGCGCCGCCGAGCACGAGGACGGACGGCGTGCCGCTCAGGCGCAGCCCGGGCACCCCGAACGCGAACACGTAGATGGTGATGATGAGGGGCAGGCCCCGGAAGGTGTACGTGTAGCCGTTGGCCAGGGCCCGCAGCGGGAAGAACACGGGCCGCCGCAGCGTGCGCAGCGACGCGATGCCGAGCCCGAGCACCACCGCGCCGGCCGCGCAGAACACCAGCAGCTCGATGTTGAGCCACAGCCCGTCGAGCACCGCGGGAAGCGCGGCGCGGGCGGTGTGCGGGTCGAAGAAGCTCTCCCGCACCCGCTTCCAGCCGGGCGCGCCGGTGATGCCGGCGAGCAGGAGCACGCCGACGACGCCGGTGGAGACGGCGGCGACCGCCACCGACAGGATCGTCTGCCGGCGGCGGTACGCCTCCCGCTCCCGCTGCACGGGAGACTTCTCGAACAGGTCCATCACGCCAGCGTCGGTGCGCCCTGGGTCGCCGACAGCCACTGCTGCTCCAGCTTCTTGAGCGTGCCGTCGGCCCGCAGCGCGTCGACGGCGCCGCTGACGCAGCCGGTGAGCGGCGAGCCCTTGTCGAGCACGAGCCCGAACTGCTCCGGCGTGCCCGAGACCTGCGGCAGCTGCCCGACGATGACCGCGTCGTCGATCTCGGCGCCGGTGATGTAGAACGCGGTCGGCAGGTCGACCACGAGCCCGTCGATCTGGCCGTTCTGCAGCGCCTTCTTGGCGTCGTCGTTGTTGTTGTACACCGAGGGCTGTTGCGCCGGCTTGACGACCTCGGTGATGGAGCGGTAGCTGGTGGTGCCGACCTGGGCCCCGAGCTTGGCGCCCTTGAGGTCCGCGAGGCTCTTGGCCCCCGCGATCTTCGAGCTCTTGAGCGCGATGACGGTCTGCGTGACGTCGTAGTACGGCGAGGAGAAGTCGACCGCCTGCTTGCGCTCGTCGGTGATGGAGAACTCGTTGATGTCGAAGTCGAACGCCTTCTTCCCGGGCGCGATCGCGTTGTTGAACGTGACCCGCGCCCAGGCGACCTGGTCCTTGCCGTAGCCGAGCTTCTCCGCCACGGCGTAGGCGACCGCGGACTCGAAGCCCTGCCCGGACTCGGGCTTGTTGTCGGCGAACCACGGCGGGTAGACCGGATCGTCGGTGCCGACCGTGAGCTTGCCCGCGGCGACAGTCTTGAGCTGGGCCGGGGCGCAGGAGCCGGCGGCGCTCGCCCCGGCGGAGGCGGCGGGTGCCGCAGTGTCTTCGTCGGCGGGCGCGCAGCCGGCCAGCACGGCCAGGGCCCCGGCGAGCCCGGCCGCGACGAGAAGGTTCACGGGACGCATGGCGGCGATCATAGCTACAAACCCGATAGGCATAGCAGCCTTGTGCCGCCGATCACGAACGGTGCTGGAGCCACCGACGGCGTTCTCCGGCCGGCTCTACCTGCCGGGCGAGGTGGCGCGGCGGCGCCGGTACCCTGGCACCGGCGGCGGGCGCGGTCAGCGGCGGTCCGGGTCCGCGGCGGGGTGCTGCGGCAGTGTGTGCTGCATCAGAATGGTGTCGATCCAGCGGCCGTGCTTGTAGCCGACCCCGGTCAGCCGGCCCGCCTCGGTGAAGCCGGCCTTGCGGTGCAGGGCCGCGGACGCGTCGCTGCCCGTGTCGGCGATCACCGCGACCACCTGGCGGAGTCCCGCCTTCGCGCAGTCGTCCAGCACGGCCCGCAGCAGCACCGTGCCGAAGCCGCGGCCGGCCCACCCCGGACCCAGGTACACCGAGTCCTCCACCGAGTGCCGGTAGGCGGGCTTCGCGCGCCAGGGGGCGGCGTAGGAGTAGCCGGCGATCTGCCCCTCGGCCTCGCCGACGAGGAACGGCAGCCCGCGCCCGGCGAGGTCGGCCAGGCGGGTGTGCCAGGCGTCGAGGGGCGGCGGGGTCTCGTCGAAGGTCGCGACCGTCTCGGTGACGTAGTGCGCGTAGATCGCGGCGACGGCGGCGAGGTCGTCCGGGGTGGCCGGGCGTACGGTCAGCATCCGATCAGCGTAGGAGCCGCAGCGTGGCGAGGGCCAAGGCGGCGCACGTGAACATCGTGACACCCATCGCGACCGCGGAGCCCGGGCCGGCCAGGCCCATCGCCGAGGCCGCGATGCCGCCGACGAGGAACTGCAGCAGGCCCTGCAGCGAGGACGCCGCCCCGGCGGTGGCCGCGTGCGGGCCGAGCGCCAGCGAGGTGGCGTCGGCGAGGACCACGCCGAGCATCGACACGACCGCGAACAGGCAGAGGAGCACGACCGGCAGCGGCGCGTGCGTGGCGGTGCCCAGCAGCACGCCGGCCGCGGCCACCACCGCGACGACGAGGGCGGCGCGCAGCAGGGCGTGCGCGGTGTGGCCGCGGCCGACCAGCCACCCGTTGACCTGAGCGAGCAGCACGATGCCGAGCCCGTTGGCGCCGAAGACGAGACTGAACTGCTGGGCGCTGAGGCCGTACGCGTTCTGCAGCACGAACGACGAGCCCGAGATGTACGCGAAGACCGCCGCGAACATGAGCGCCGCGGCGAGCACGTACCGCAGGTAGACGCGGTCGGTGGCCAGCCCGGCCATCGAGCGCAGCGTGCCGCCGAGGTGGGCCGGCCGGCGCCGCTCGGGTGTCAGCGACTCCGGCAGCCCGGCGAGCACGGCCACGAGCAGCAGCACGCCCACGGCCGCGAGGACGACGAAGAGCACCCGCCAGCCCGCGAGGCGCAGCAACTGGCCGCCGGCGACCGGGGCGAGGATCGGGGCGAGCCCGTTGACGAGCATGATGGTGGAGAAGAACCGGGTCATCGCGGGGCCCTCGAACAGGTCGCGGACGGTCGCCCGGGCGAGCACGATCCCGGCCGCGGCGCCGAGCGACTCCAGGGCGCGGGCGGCGACGAGCAGGCCCGCGTTCGGGGCCGCGGCGCAGCAGAGCGAGCCGATGATGTACAGCAGCGGGCGCCGCCGGCCCCACGTGTCCGACAGCGGCCCGGCCAGCACCTGGCCCAGCGCCAGCCCGATCACGAACACGGTGAGCGACAGCTGCACCATGGGCACGCTCGTGTGCAGGTCGCGCGCCATGCCGGGCAGCGCGGGGAGGTACATGTCGATCGTGAGCGGGGCGAATCCGCTGAGCGATCCGAGGACCAGCGCCAGCCACAGGCGGGATCCGGCGAGCGCGCGCGGCATCACCGGGGGCGGCGGTTGCCGAACTGCCGGAACCGCACGCGGGCGGCGGCGACCTCGGCGCGGGCCAGGGCGCCCTGGGTCTGCAGGGCCAGCCCGGGGGCGACCGCGGTGGTCAGCCGCACGGTGAAGCCGTCCGGGCCCGCCCAAGCAGTGAGCTCGTCGCTGGCCTGCCGGGCCAGCCACAGGCCGTTGCCGGAGCGGGTGCCGCCGGGGGCCGGGCGGTAGCCGGCCAGCGGGTCGCGGAAGCCGGGGCCGCGGTCGGTGACGCGGCACTCGACCCGGCCGCGGGTCACCCAGACGGCGACGTCGACGGGCGGGGTGCCGTGCACGTAGGCGTTGGTCAGCACCTCGTTCACGGCGGCGACGAAGTCGGTGCGCACGAGCGTCGGCAGGCCGGCGAGCGACATGCTGAGCCGGGCGCGGATGCCGACGATGTCCTGGCGATCGTGGGAGGCGGGCAGGCACAGCACCGGCGCCGCGTCCGGTTCCGGCACCGGCGCGTCGAGCTGCGGCGGGTCGAAGACCCCGGCGGGGGTCTCGGCGCGCGGGTAGGCGGCGATCGTCGTCATCGGTTCACCCGCGAGCGTGACGGGACGGGCGGCCTCGAAGGCCGCGGCCCGGGCCAGGTCCGCGCGCGTGGTGCCGACCTCGGGCTCGGCGAGCACCCAGATCGGGGCGCCGAGCGGGCGAGCCGGGTGGCGCAGCAGCCGGCGCAGGGCCGCGAGCACGGCGACGGGCCGATGGTGCACGGCCGGGCGGGGCAGCCGCAGGGCGTCGGGCAGCAGCGCGTTGTGCTCGGGGCGGCAGGCGAGCACGACGAAGGCGCCGGCGGGCCGGTCCGCGAGCGCGGCCCGCAGTTCCTCGGCGTCGTCGTAGTGCAGGACGTGGTGGCCGGTCATGTCGCGAGCGGGAGGCGGCCGTCGATGTCGACACGATCGACGAGGCGGGCGTCCTGCGCCTCGCCCATGAGGATCCGCGCCGCGACCCGGGCCCGGCCGGCCGGCTCGGCGGCCCGGAACAGCGCGCGGACGCCACCCGCGGCAAGGAACTCCGGCTCGTGCGGGTCGAGCGCCAGCTCGTGGCCGGGGATGAGCGCCGCGCTGACGGCCTCGTCGAGATCGGGCGCGGTGAAGGCGTCGAGCGCGCCGGTCGGGGCGAGCACGACCGGATCGCGCACGTCGTCGCGACTCACCGCGAACGTCGGGGCGGCCACGGGTCGGAGCCTACGCGCCCGGACCCCGCTACTCCAGCGGGAGCCCGGCCTGCACCAGGCGGCGGCCGCGGACGACCACGACGCGCTCGCCGAGTTCGCGGCCCTCGTGCCCCAGCTGCATGCCGTGGACGTAGTACCACCGCTCGTCGTCGTAGGAGATCGGAGCCTCGCGCTCGACATGGCGGATGCGCAGGGTCAGGTCGCCGACGCCGTACATGTAATCGCGCTCGGCCAGCATGAGCACGAGCTCGGCGGCCATACGTTCCTCCAAACACAATCGGGAACGCTGAAGGTACAGATTTGTGAAGGCGCGCGGTACGGCGAAGCAGGCGCCCCTAGTAACCGATCAGTCGCGACATCAAACCCTTCCGTCGTCGAAATGCCGCGATCTGGCACGACGGGTCGCCGCGAGTCGCAAAAGCCCTGGCCAGCAGGGCGGTCAGACCCCGCTCGGCAGGCGAACGCTCGCTACGCCCCGCGGCCGGCCCGTGCGCAGGATGGCGCTGAGGTGGTCGGCCGGGGCGGGCAGGCCCAGGTGGTACCCCTGCGCGAAGGGGACCTGGAGCTGGCGCAGCACCGCCAGCTGCTCGTCGTCCTCGATGCCCTCCGCGGTGACGCTCACCCCGGTGCTGCGGCCCAGGTCGCCGAGGAGCTTCACGACGGCGTGGTCGTTGCGGTTGTCCAGCATCCCGGCGACGAACGAGCGATCGATCTTGATGCCGGAGACCGGCAGCGCGGACAGGTGGCGCAGGGTCGCCGAGCCCGCGCCCATGTCGTCCAGCACGATCCCGACGCCGTGCTCGCGCAGCTCGGTCAGCTGGCGTACGGCATCCTGAAGATGCCCCAGGTCCGCCGACTCGGGCAGCTCGACCCGGATGCGGCTCGGGGCGAGCCCGTGGCGGCGCACCGCGGCGAGCACGTCGCCGGCCAGCCCCGGGCCGCGCAGCGTCTCGACCGTGAGGTTCACGTTGACGCAGGCCGGCGCCCGGTCGCCGAGCACGAGGTCCCAGGCGGCCAGGTCGGCGCAGGCGCGGCCGAGCACCCAGCGGTCCACGGCCGGCATCTGCCCGGCCCGGGCCGCGTCGGCGAGGAACCGGGCCGGGGTCAGCAGCCCGTGCTGCGGGTGCAGCCAGCGCACGAGCGCCTCGACGGCCCAGACCCGCCCGTCGTCGACGCCGACGATGGGCTGGTAGAACAGCCGCAGCTCGCCGCGCTCGATGGCGGCCAGGATGCCGTCGCCGGCCCCGGGTCTCGGCGCGGCCGCGGCACCGGCGTCGACGACCACGCGGACCTTGTCGCCGCCGGCCTGCTTCGCGCGGTACATCGCCGCGTCCGCCTCGCGCAGCAGCGTCTCGGCATCGGCCGCCGGCGCGCCGATGGCCACGCCGACGCTCGCGGAGCTGTGCGCACCGGGCGGGAGGCTCGCGTCCGGGGTCGCGATCGCGAGCCGGAACCGCTTGCCGAGCGCGGCCGCGGAGAGCTCGGGCTGGTGGCCCCCGGCGAGGCGGGTCAGCACCGCGAACTCGTCGCCGCCGAGCCGGGCCACGACGTCGCCCTCCCCCGCGGCGGCGGCGAGGCGGCGCGCAGCCGAGACGATGAGCCGGTCCCCGGCCGCGTGCCCGAGCGTGTCGTTGACCTGCTTCATCCGGTCGAGGTCGATGAAGACCACGGCGACGCCGGGGTGCGCGGGATCACGGCAGGCGATGGCGAGCCGGTTGAGGAAGCGCGCCCGGTTGGCCAGGCCGCTGAGCGGGTCGACGACGGCCTGCAGCGCCATGAGGTCGGCCAGGGCCTCGTACAGCCGCGCGGCCGACACCCGCGCCAGGCGCCCGCCCTGGCGCCGGACGAGCACGTCGTCGTACCGCCGAACCCGGTCGCGCCGCGAGACCTGCTCGCACACGTCGACCACGAGCGCGTGCTCGTCGACGATCATCGGCGCGGGGTCGGCGGTGCGGCCGACGGGGGTCTTCTCCCACAGCGCGCGGCCGTAGCCGAACGGCCCGGACATGAGCTGGCCGAAGCGCTCGCGGTTGATGAGCCCGATGCCGCCGTCGAGGTACATGACGACCACACAAGGTAACGATGGATCGGCCCGGAACCGCAGGTCGAGGTCGGCGCAGCGCATGGTGGCCTCGACGACGGCGACCGGCCGCGCGAGAGACCCGACCGTGTCGGACACGCGTCCATCATGGGCGCCGGGTGCGGCCACACCAAGGCCAAATCCGGCCGCTCACCACTTTGTTACTCGCCATTCAACTACGACTCTCCGTAGGGCGACCTCGCCACCGAACGTGACCGATTGCGCCGCGCCGCTACGGTCGCGGCGGAGGTCGCGCACGGCGCGGCGGGCGGCGCGACAGCCACGGCGGCGGACGCCGCTACCGTCGCGGCGCCGACCGGCCGCGTTGGGCGCCGCTACCAATCGCGACGGAGGTCGCGCACGGCGCGGCAGGCGGCGCGACAGCCACGGGCAGCGGACGCCGCTACCAATCGCGGCGCGGCGGCCGCCGCCGCCGCGAGTCTGAGTGGACGGCGCTACCAGTCGCGACGGAGGTCGCGCAGGGCGCGGCGGGCCGCGTGGCGGCTGCGGCGGCGCTCCTCGCGGCACCACAGCGCCCACTCGCGGTGGCCGTGACTCTCCGCCCGGCGGAACCAGTAGCTCGCCGTGCCACCCCAGTGGCAGCCGTCGCGGCGCTCCCCCAGCGATGCCGACGCGGCGGTGACGGCGTCGGGCAGGGTGCACGGGCCGAAGCGGTGGTCGTGACGCGGCCGGCACGCGCGCATCGGCGCGTCGGCCATCTGGACCCACCAGGGGCGGGTCTTGTCGGTCCTGCTCATGAACGGGCACCTTCCGGTTCCGTGACGCCCCGGGCTGGGGCCGTCGCTACACCGGGTGCACCAGTTCACCTCCGACTGCCGCGTTCGATTTCGCCCAGCGTACCCGGGTAGTGGGGGCGGATGAGCGACACGAGGGCGAGTGACCGCGCGGCGCGGCGCGGTGTGGAGGCCGGTGAGCGGGCCGAGCTGGCGCGGCGGCGGGCCGAGGAGGCCGCGGCGCGGCTGGCGGAGCTGCGGCGCGAGTGGATCGAGCCGGAAGAGTCCGACGAGTCCGAAGAGTCCGCCACCGCGATGTGCGCGCGGGCCGCCGAGCTGGCGGAGGAGTCGCAGCGGCTCGCGACCCGGGCGACCGAGCGGGCGGCCGCCGCCGCGCTGGCCGCCGCCGACGCGCACGAGACCGCGGCGGACCTGCACGACCGGTCGGCCGCGTCCGGGATGGGCAACGTCGAGGAGCACCGGCGGCAGGCCGTGCGGCACCGGGAGCACGCGGAGGCGAGCCGGGCCGAGGCGCGGGAGGACCAGCGGATGCTGGAGGGCGGGACCGCGGTGTCGACACCGCGGTCCCGCCCTCCGTCGGTCACCTGACCGGAGCCGGTTCGGCCGGCAGGTCCTCGACGCCGGCCTCCACCGCCTGCTCGTGGCGGCGGCGGGCCGAGGGCAGGATCAGCGCGGCCACGATGCCGAGGACCGCGACGCCGGCGCAGAGCCAGAAGCCCTTGGTGAACGCGTCGTCGGTCGGCAGGCCCCGGGACGTGGTGTTGGACGCGATGACGGCGGCGATGACGGCCGTACCGATGCTGCTGCCGATCGTCCGCGCGATCGTGTTCACCGATGCGGCCTCGCCGGTGTGGGTCGCGGGGACGCTCTCGATGATGGCGTTGGACATCGCGGCGAACGCGAGGCCGATGCCGGCGCCGGTGAACAGGCCGGAGACGAGGATCTGCCAGAGCGCGCCGTGCCCCACGGCCGGCAGGGCGAAGGCCGCGGTGACCGCGATCGCGCCGAGCGCCATCGGCACCTTGGGGCCGAAGCGGCGGTCGAGCAGGCCGGCGAGCGGGCCGAACACGAGCATCATGAGCACCGTCGGCAGCAGGAACAGGCCGGCCTGCGAGACCGACTTGCCGAAGCCGTAGCCGGTCGCCGCGGGCAGTTCGAGCAGCGTCGGGACGAGCACGAAGGTGCCGAACATCGCGAAGCCGAAGATGAGCGCGACGAGGTTGGTCGCCCACACGCCGCGCAGGGCCATCAGGCGCATGTCGACCAGCGGCTCGCGCACCTTGAGCTCCACGACGACGAACACGGCCAGCAGCACGACCCCGGCCACGAGCAGCCCGAGGGTCTCGCCGCTGCCCCAGCCCCACTCGCGGCCCTTGGAGATCGCCAGCAGCAGCGACACCAGCGACACCGACAGGATCAGGGCGCCGACCACGTCGAGGCGGCCGGGCGCGCGCACCGGGGACTCGGGCACGCCGAAGAAGACGCCGAGCAGCGCGACGGCGACGACGACGAGCGGGAACCAGAACAGCCAGTGCCAGGACAGGTGGTCGACGATCGGGCCGGCGGCGACGATCCCGACGCCGGCGCCGATGCCGAAGATGGCCGAGAGCAGGCCGACGGTGACGCCGACCCGTTCGCGGGGCAGCTCGTCGCGGACGATGCCGATCGACAGCGGCATGATCGCGCCGGCCGCGCCCTGCAGAGCCCGGGCGACGATGAGCACGGTCAGGTTGGGCGCGAGCGCGGCCAGCAGGGTGCCGGCGGCCAGGATCACGAGCACCACGAGCATCACCCGGCGCTTGCCGACCATGTCGCCGAGCCGGCCCAGGATGGGCGTGAGGACCGAGGCCGACAGCAGGTACGCCGTCAGGATCCAGCTGATGTCCCCGGTGGACGCGTCGAGGTCCTTGGCGATGATCGGCAGCGCGGGCGCGACGAGTGACTGCAGGACCGCGAACGCCAGGCCGCCCAGCGACAGGAACAGCACCACGAGTGTGCTGTTCGAGTGCCGTCCGGTCCGCCCCGCGTGCGTGACGGTGTTTGCCACGAGTACCCCTCGAAATGTAAACGTCTGTTGACTTTGACCGTAGACCGGGATCGGCGAACAAGTCAACGGCGGTTTACATCACATCGGGGGGCCCTCAGCGGCGGCGCGTGCCGACGTCGGCGTACCGCAGCAGCGCGCCGACCCCACCCTCGACCGGCACCTCGTCCGGCGCGGCGAAGAGCAGGTCGGCCTCGGTGCACACGACCGCGCGCACGAGCGCCGCGTCGGCCCGCACCCGCCGGGTGTCGCGCACGCCCATCGCCTGCAGCTCGGCGCGGTCGAAGGACAGCTGCTCCGGTCCCGGGCCGATCCACAGCTCGGTGGTCGAGCTCGGGTCGTCCACGAGGAGCACCGTGTCGACCTGCCCGCGCTGCAGGGCGGTGACCACGGCCGGCAGCCCGTCCCCGGCGGCGTCGTTGCCCCGCCGGCTGCGGTAGCGGTCGACGACTGCCCGGGCCTTCTCGGTCGCGCGCTCGGCGATCGCCTGGACGGTCACGTCCTCGAGCGCGGCCGGCCCGGTGCTGGAGTTGGTCTCCACGACCCGCTCCCGCCAGTGCTCCGGCAGCTGCGCGACGAGCAGGGGGCGCGCCTGCGGGTCGCCGGCCACCACGATGACCTCGGCGCCGCACTGCTCGGCGGCCTGCGCGACCGCCGCGGCGACCGTGGCGGCGTTGCGCTCCCACGAGACCTGGGCGGCGCGCTGGTACCGCGGCTGCGACCACCCGCCGGGCTTGACCCGGTGCAGGGGCCACTGCTCCGTGCCGGTGACGGCCTCGTCGCGCACGAGCCGGGCGGCGTCCACGGCCTCGATCCGGCCCCCGGTGCGGTCGACCAGCACGCGGACGTACGGGATCGACTCCCCCATCTGCGCGAGCATCGGCATGACGTGCGGCAGCGGCCCGAACGCCGCGATGGCGCGCCGCGGCGGCGCGGGCAGCACCCGCACCATCGCCACCTCGCCGTCGGCGGCGAAGGCGGCGAGCCCGTACGGCCCACCCTCCTCGGTGTGCGCGAGCAGCGCCCGCTCGAGCGCCTCGATGGTCTCCGGCTCGCAGAGAGCGTCCCGCAGCGCCTCCCGGGCGGCCCGCCAGCGCAGTTCGACGGTGCCCGCCGGGTCCTCGTTGTTACGCGTCCCGTCGAGATAGACCGACGCCCACGGTCCGGGACGCTCGTACAACGGGCGTAGGAAGGACACGTTCATACTCGCGCCCCTACCCGCTTTTTCACGCGTTAGGCGGGTTGCGGGCCGGGTAAACGGCGCCATATGACGTCACCGGAGGAACGCGCCGACGAGGCCGCCAGCGAGCAGACCCGGCGCAACGGCGGCCCCACGCGCAGCGGAGGTCTGCGCACCACGACCGGCTCCAGCGCGGGGCCGGGCGGGTCCGGGCGCGCCCCGCAGCGCCGCGCCCGCCCGGGCGCCGCGCCGACCACCACCGGCGACGCGACGACCGGCGGCATGCGGTCCCCCGCCGAGGGCACCACGAGCGACGCGAGCGGCCCCGCGGCCGAGTCGGGCGACTTCACCGACCAGTGAGGCGCCCGGAACCGCCCGCGCCGCGCCTCAGCCCTTGGACGAGCCCAGGGACAGGCCGGCGATGAACTGCTTCTGCAGCAACACGTAGACGATCAGGGTCGGCATCGCCGCGATGAGGGCGGCCGCCGCGATCAGGTTCTGGTTGGACACGAACTGGCCCTGGAGATTGGCCAGGGCGGACGTGATCGGCCGCCGGTCGCCGGTGGAGATCAGCGTGATGGCCCAGAAGAAGTCGTTGTAGATCCACGTCGTCAGCAGGGTGGCGAGCGCGGCCAGCGCGGGGCGGCACAGGGGCATCGTGAGCCGCCAGTACCGCGTCCACAGCGAGGCACCGTCGATGAGCGCCGCCTCGTCGATGCCGGCGGGCAGCGTCTTCATGTAGTTGCTGAGCACGAAGACGCAGAAGCCGAGCTGGAACGCCACGTTGATGACGATGAGCCCGAGGTAGGAGTTGTAGATGCCCAGGGCGAGATAGATGCGGTACAGCGGCGTGATGATGACCTGCTGCGGCAGCAGGTTGCCGGCGGTGAACAGGATCAGCAGCGCCACGTTGAACTTGAAGCTGAGCCGGGACAGCACGTACGCCGCGGTGGAGGCCAGGAACAGGGTGACCAGCACGGCCGGCACCGTGACCCACACCGAGTTCAGGAAGAACTTCCACATGTCCGACTGGGCCCACGCGTCGGCGAAGTTGCTCAGCGTGAGCGTGTGCGGCAGGGAGACGTAGCCGTACTTGTTGGTCTCGCTGATCGGCCGCAGCGCGACGTACAACGCGAACAGGATCGGGGTCACCCACAGCGCGGACATGACGACCATGAAGGCGGTGGAGGCGGCCCGGCGGGTCATCGCTGTTCCTCTCGTCGGAAGGCCTGCCACAGGAACAGGGAGATCGGGATGAGGGAGATGACCAGCAGCACGACGCCGAGGGTCGAGCCGAAGCCGATGCGCTGGGTCTCGCCGACGATGTTCTGGGTCACCGCGACCGACAGCAGCTCCAGGCCGCGCAGCGGGTTGCCGTTGCTGGTGATGTAGACGAGGTCGAACGCGCGCAGCGACTCGATGACGGTGACGACGAGCACGACGATGTTGATCGGGCGCATCGCCGGGAACACGACCCGCCAGAACGTCTGCCAGCCGTTGGCCCCGTCGACGACGGCGGCCTCGCGCAGCGCCGGGTCCACGGCCTTGAGACCGGCGAGGTACAGCACCATGACGTACGGCGCCTGCCGCCAGCTGGCCTCGACGAGCAGCGCCCACAGGTTGAGCTTCGGGTCGCCGAGCCAGTCGATGAGGTTGTCGTTGTGGTTGTGCCCCGTCAGCGTGTTGATGAGCCCGAAGTTCGGCGAGTAGATGAGCTCCCAGATGATGCCGATGAGCGCGAGGGAGAGCATCACCGGCAGGAAGAGCACGCTCTGGTAGAACCGGCTGCCGCGGATGCCACGGTCCAGCACCACGGCGAAGAGCATGCCCAGCGGGGTGGCGAAGACGATGAAGACGCCGAGCCAGATCGCGTTGTGCTGTACGGCCGGCCAGAAGTCCGGATAGTTCGTGAACGCCTGCTCGTAGTTCTTGACCCCGTTGAGGCAGCCGGGCTGCGGAATCCCGGGCGCGGACGGGAAGTTGTCGCAGGACTGCATCCTGACCGGGCCGACGCCGGTCCACTTGGTGAAGGACAGCAGCACCGACCCGAGGGCCGGGAGCCAGACGAACGCGGCGGCGAGCAGGAGCGGGACGCCGAGCATCGCGGTCGCGACGCCGACGTCCCGGCGGGTGAGGGTGCGGGTGCGACCCCGGCGCCGGGGTGCGGATGCCGGCGCCGGTGACGTCTTGCGGGGTGTCGTGAGGGTCATCAGCTGAAGATGGTCTTCGCCTGGTCTTCGGCGCTCTTCTGGATCGTGGCGATGGTGTCGGGGGTCGGGCTGTCGATGAACTGCTGGATGAGCTTGATCATCGCGGTGGCCATGTCCGGCACGGTGTCGCGGTCCATGAACTGGGAGACGTTCTTGCACTTGCCGATCTCGGCGACGGACTTCTTCTGGATGTCGTTGTACGTCGGCGCGACGAGGCCCTTGGCGAGGCCGACGTCCCAGTGGTCGGTCTCGAGGAACTTCGCCTCGGCGTCGGAGGTGCCGATGTACTCGAGGATCTTCTTCGCCGACGCGGAGTTCTTGCCCTTCTTGGGCAGGATGAAGCCGTCGGTCGGGGCGTCCATGTAGTCGGTGCCGTAGCTCGGGTTGATCGCCGGGAAGACGAAGAAGTCGAGGTCGGCCAGGTTGGCGGCGTCGTAGTTGGCCGCGACCTGGTTGGAGCCCTGGAACATCATCCCGGCCTGCTTGTTCTCCAGCGCCTTGGCGGCGTCCTGCCAGGTGCGGCCGTTGGCGCCCTTCTGCTGGTACGGCGCGAGCTCACGCCACTGGTCGAAGACGGCCTTGACGCCGGCGTCGGTCCACGGCACCTCGTGCTTCATCAGCTTGATGTGGTACTCGTAGCCGTTGATGCGCAGGTTGAGGATGTCGAAGGTGCCCAGCGCGGGCCAGCCGTCCTTGTCGGCGAACGCGAGGGGCACGAGCCCGTCGGTCTGCATCTTCTTCGACAGCGTGATGAAGGCGTCCCAGGTGGCGGGGACCTCGTAGCCCTTGGACTGGAAGACGCTCTTGTTGTAGAAGACGACCCACGGGTAGTTGTAGAGCGGAACCATGTAGTAGTGGCCGTCGAGGCCCTTCGAGAGGTTCTTCGCGGCGTCGTTGAAGGTGCCGCCGATCTTCTCCCAGACGTCGTCGATGGGCGTCAGCAGGCCCTGGGCGGCGAAGAACTGCAGCCGGTAGCCCGCGAACCAGGTCGCCAGGGAGTCGGGGGTGCCCTGCAGGTAGTTGCTGATGTTGTTCTGGAACGTGTTGTGGTCGGTGGTGTTCACCGTGACCGGGACGCTCGTGCTGCCGGTCGCCTGGGACATGAGCGCGGCGAACGCGGTCTTCGGCGCGGCGTCGGAGTAGTTCGAGCCGAAGGTGACCGGCCCCGTGCCGTTGTCGCCGCCCGTCGCCGGCTGGCCGGAGGAGTCGTCACCGCAGGCGGTGAGGAGGGTGCCCGCGGCCGCGGCTCCGAACAGGCCCTTGAGTGCGGTGCGGCGGCTGAGCGTTTGTGACATCAGTACCTCCGAAAACCCAACATCTCCCAACGAAACCAAACGCCACGAAAGCGCCTGGACTGAGAAATGTCAATCCCCGCCGCGATCACGAAGCGGTTTCGATGACGTTGCAACGTTGAAATTCGTTGATTCGTGAAGACCCAGACGTGGGTTTTGGCAGGGGAAGCGCGGGGTCTTGTCATGTCTTGACAGAACTCCCGCTTCCCACGAGGCTTCCGTGACAACGGCGCCCGTTATCCCACATTTTCGATCATGGTCACTCCTCCCCTGTTCCGCCAAACAGTCAGGAGATCCCCATGCACGGAGCGCGTCGCGGACCCATCGCCCTCGCGGCGGCGGGTCTGCTGGCGAGTCTGCCGACCGTGAGCCTCGTCGCGGTGACCGCCGCGCCGGCCGCCGCGGCCACCACCACGATCAACGTCAACGGCGGCGTCGTCGGGCGCACGTTCGACGGCGTCGGCGCCATCAGCGGCGGGGGCGGCAACTCGCGCCTGCTCGTCGACTACCCCGAGCCGCAGCGCGGCCAGATCCTCGACTACCTGTTCAAGCCCGGCTACGGCGCCGCCGTGCAGCTGCTCAAGCTGGAGATCGGCGGCGACGCCAACTCCACCGACGGCTCCGAGCCCAGCCACGAGCACGTGCGCGGTGACGTGAACTGCAACGCGGGCTACGAGTTCTGGCTCGGCGAGCAGGCCGTGGCCCGCAATCCGAACATCCGCGTCGTCGCCCTGCCGTGGGCCGCGCCGGGCTGGATCGGCGGCGGGAACTTCTGGTCCCAGGACATGATCGACTACGACATCGCCTGGCTGAACTGCGCCAAGGGCCACGGCATCACCGTCAGCTACCTCGGCGGCTGGAACGAGCGCGGCCACGACAGCGGCTGGTACAAGAGCCTGCGGACCGGCCTGAACAACGCCGGGTTCGGCGCGGTGCAGATCGTCGGCGACGACAGCGGCTGGCGCATGGCCGACGAGTTCGCGGGCGACCCGGCGCTGAAGAGCGCCGTCGGCGTGCTGGGCAACCACTACGTCTGCGGCTACCTGTCCCAGGCCGACTCCTGCAGCACCACCGCCAACGCCCGCTCGAGCGGCAAGCCGTTGTGGGCCAGCGAGTTCGGCTCGCAGGACGACATGGGCGGCGTCGTGCCCTACATCCGCACCGTCAACCGCGGCTACCTCGACGCGGAGATCTCCGGATACATGAACTGGCCGCTCATCGCCGCCATCACCCCGAACCTGCCCTACGCGACCGTCGGGCTGATGGACGCGGGCTCGCCGTGGTCCGGCGCCTACCGGGTCGGCCGGAACCTGTGGGCCAACGCGCACTACGCCCAGTTCACGCAGCCGGGCTGGAAGTACCTCAACAGCTCCGCCAGCGGCTACCTCGGCGGCAACCGCGCCAACGGCAGCTACGTGTCGCTCAAGTCCACGAACAACACCGACTACACGACGGTGTACGAGACCAGCGGCACCACGGCCGCGCAGACCGTCAACGTCACCGTCTCCGGCGGCCTGAGCACCGGCGCCGTGCACGTGTGGGCGACCGACATGGGCTCCTCGAACCCGGGCGACTGGTTCGTCCGGCAGGCCGACGTCACCCCGTCCGGCGGCGCGTACAGCCTGACCCTGCAGCCCAACCGCATCTACACCGTGAGCACCACCAGCGGGCAGGGCAAGGGCACCGCGGCGAGCCCGGCCACGCACGGCCTGGCGCTGCCCTACGCGGACGATTTCGACGGCTACGCGGTGCGCAAGCAGCCCCGCTACACCGAGGACATGCAGGGCTCGTTCGAGACCCGCGCCTGCGCCGCCGGCCGGTCCGGCACGTGCCTGCAGCAGGTCGCGCCGCAGCGGCCGATCAACTGGCAGGACGACAGCGACGCGTTCACCCTCGTCGGCGACGCGGGCTGGACCAACTACACGGTCAGCCTGGACGTGAACCTGCAGCAGGCCGGCACCGTCACGCTGCTGGGCCGGGCCAACATCCAGAACCGGCCGCAGAACCGGCAGGCCGCGTACCAGCTGCGCGTGAACGAGACCGGCGCGTGGTCGATCGTCAAGCACAGCAACACGAACACCGACACGACCCTCGCCTCGGGCACCCGCGCCGCGCTCGGGCTCAACGCCTGGCACAACCTGAAGTTCGGCTTCTCCGGCGGGCAGATCACCGCGGCGATCGACGGGACGACCGTCGGCACGGCGAGCGACTTCACCTACGGCAGCGGCCAGGCCGGCGTCGGCGTGATCGGCTACCAGACCGACCAGTTCGACAACCTCAGCGTGACCGCCAACGCGGGCCCGACGCTGAGCGTCCTGCGCGGGGTCGGCTCCGGGCGCTGCGCCGACGTGCCCGCGCTGTCGCAGACCAACGGCACCCAGCTCGCGCTGTGGGACTGCAACGGCGGCGCCAACCAGACGTTCACGCCGACCGCGTCGAAGCAGCTGCAGGTGTACGGCACCAAGTGCCTCGACGTCGACGGCGCGAGCGCCGCCGACGGGGCCAAGGTGCAGATCTGGGACTGCAACGGCGGCGGCAACCAGCAGTGGACCGTCAACAGCGACGGCACCGTCGTCGGGGTCGGCTCCGGCAAGTGCCTCGACGCCACCGGGGCCGGCACCGCCAACGGCACCCTGCTGGAGATCTGGACCTGCAACGGCGGCGACAACCAGAAGTGGGCGAGGTCATGAGAGTCCTGAGAATCGCGGCGGCCCTGCTGCTCCTGCCCGCCGCCGTGCTCGCCGACGCGGTGCCCGCGTCCGCCGCCACCGTGTGGACGGTCGCCGGGCCGTCCGCCGGGTCGCCGACGGCCGCACAGGTCAGCCTCGACAACGGGAGCCTGACGTTCGCGGTGAGCAACGGTGGGCAGACGGTGCTGTCGCCCTCGCCGATCGGCATCGTCACCACCGCCGCCGACCTGACCCGGAACCTCACGTTCACCCAGCGGGCCGACCGCACCGTGACCGAGTCCTACGCGATGACGACCGGCAAGCAGAAGAGCCGGCGGACGACCTACACCGAGTCGACGCTGTCGTTCACGGGCACCGGCGGCGCCCGCCTCGACGTCGTGGTCCGCGCGTCGGACACCGGCGCCGCCTACCGGTACGTGCTGCCGGGCAGCGGGTCGGTGACGGTGAGCCGCGAGGTGTCGTCGTGGACGGTCCCGGCGGCGTCGAACGCGTGGCTGGTCCCGCCGCAGGCCGAGGACCAGGGGCGCTGGTTCGCCACGACCGCCGGGGGCGCGCCGACCGGCAACAACTACCGGATTCCGGCGCTGTTCGAGGTCGGCGGCCGGTTCGCGCTCGTGGCCGAGACGGGCCTCGACGGGCGCTACGCCGCGCAGTACCTGACGCATGCTGCGGGCTCGGGGACGTACACCACCGTCCTCGCCAGCGGCATCACGACCACCCTGCCGCTGAGCACCCCGTGGCGGACCGCGGCCGTCGGGGACCTCGCGAGCGTGACCGGCTCGACGATCGTCGACGACCTCGCCGCGCCGTCGCGCGTCGCGGACCCGTCGTGGGTCAGGCCGGGGACCGTCTCCTGGTCGTGGCTGACCGAGCACGCCAGCCCGGGCGACGAGGGCCGGCAGCGGCAGTACGTCGACTTCGCCGCCCGCAACGGCTGGGGCTACGTGCTCATCGACGAGGGCTGGTCCTCGAGCTGGGTGCCCGGCGTGGTGTCCTACGCCCGGTCCAAGGGCGTGCAGGTGCTGCTCTGGTTCAACTCCGGCGACCTGAAGACCGCGCAGCAGCGGGAGAACTGGCTGCCGCTCATCAAGGGCTGGGGCGTGGCCGGGGTCAAGGTCGACTTCATCTACGAGGACACCCAGCCGACGCTGCAGTGGTACGACGCCATCCTGGCCCGCTCCGCCGAGCTGCAGCTGATGGTGAACTTCCACGGCGCGGCCACCCCGCGGGGCCTGCAGCGCACGTGGCCGCACGTGATGACGGCCGAGGCGGTGTTCGGCGCCGAGCAGTACCTGCGCGCGGACTTCAACACGATCCTGCCGTTCACCCGCAACGCCATCGCGAGCATGGACTTCACCCCGGTCGTGTTCAGCCTGGCGAACCGGGACACCACCGACGGGCACGAGCTGGGCACGGCGGTCGTCTTCGAGTCCGGCTGGCAGCACCTCGCCGACAACCCGCAGAGCTACGAGTCCCACCCCGAGGCGCTGCGGATCCTCGACCAGCTGCCGACGGCGTGGGACGAGAGCCGGCTGCTGGGCGGGCGCCCGGGCCAGGAGGCGTACTTCGCCCGCCGGTCCGGCAACCGCTGGTTCGTGGGCGGCATCTCGGCGCTGAACGCGAAGACCTACACGACGCCGCTGTCGTTCCTGGGCGCCGGGCAGTGGCTCGCCGAGACCGTCCGCGACGGCTCGGCCGGGCTGGTCCGCGACACCCGGGTGGTCACGAGCGCCGACATGCTGAGCGTGCCCGAGGCGACCCGCGGTGGCTTCGCGACGGCGCTGTGCCCGTACACCTCGGGCCTGACGACCTGCGCGACACGGGCGATTCCGTTCTCGCTCAAGGGTGTGCAGTCCGGGCGGTGCGCCGATGTGCCCGGGGCGGTGCAGACCAGCGGCACCCAGCTGGCGCTGTGGGACTGCAACGGCGGGTCCAACCAGGCCTTCACGCTGAGCGCGTCGAAGCAGCTGCAGGTGTACGGCACCAAGTGCCTCGACGTCGCCGGCGCGAGCACCGACAGCGGGGCCAAGGTGCAGATCTGGGACTGCAACGGCCAGACGAACCAGCAGTGGACCGTCAACGCCGACGGCACCGTGGTCGGGGTCGGCTCGGGCAAGTGCCTCGACGCGACGGCGAACGGCACCGTCAACGGCACGCTGCTGGAGATCTGGTCCTGCAACGGCGGCGACAACCAGAAGTGGAACGCTCGCTGATGTATCGCCCTGGACATTGACATGGAACGACATTCCAAATAGCTATATCGAGCATGTTCACGATGCGGCGATTGGCGGCAATCCTGACGGCCGTGGCGGTCCTGGTGGGGCTCAGCGCCTCGCCGGCCGCCGCGGTCAGCCAGTTCATGAAGCTCTTCCAGGAGCCCGGCGACTACGAGGCCCGGTTCCCCGACATCGTCAAGCTCGACGACGGCCGGCTCATGGCCGTCTGGTACCGCGCGACGGGCCACACCGGCCCCGAGGGCACCGTGCAGCTCTCCTTCGGCACCCAGAGCGGGTCGGCGTGGACCTGGGTCACGCCGTACCCCGCCCTGGCGAACCCGTCCACGATGCTGCACAAGGACATGCGCGACCCGAAGCTCGGCAAGATGCGCGACGGCGCGGTCGTGCTCACCTTCTTCGTCCCGGGCGACGGCGTGTACTACTCGGTCTGGAAACCGGGCTGGAACAACTTCACCGATCCCGTGAAGCTCGTCGTGCCGGGCATCCCCGGCGGTGCGCTCGCCGAGCACGGCGGCGTGCTCGCCCTCGACGACCAGGGCGCCTCGCTCAGCCAGGTGCTGATCCCGGTCTACAACGACACCGGCGCGTGGTTCGTGCGCGCCACCTGGCGCCCGGTGAGCGACCCGCGGCTGCTGCTCGCCGACGCGTTCCAGCTCGCCGCGAACGCCCCGGTCGCGGACGGCTTCACGGACACGTTCACGGAGCCGAGCTTCGTGCAGGTCGCCGGCACCGTCATCGCGGCCGTCCGGCACGAGCAGAACAAGGGCAGCACGTCCAACGGCCAGCCCGTCAAGATCATGAAGTGGAACCCGTACACGTTCACCGGCACCGGCTCCTACTACGACGTGCAGTGGCTGCCGGTCTTCGCCTCGTCCCACCATCTGCTGAAGGTCTCCGGCCCGAACAACCAGGACCGGGTGCTGTTCACGTTCGGTGACAAGGGCGTGGCGCTGCGCCCGACCTACGGCATCCTCATCCAGAACCCGCTCGCGCTGTGGCCCGAGACCGGGCTGAAGAAGGTGGCCATCTACAACTCCGGCTCCTCGGACCAGGCCAACCCGTCCAGCGTCGAGGTCAGCGGCGGCGTCTACTTCACCCTGGCGTACAACGCGAAACCGAAGAGCGCGACCGAGGGCAACGGGATGTCCCCCAACGGCGGCTCCCTCTGGGTCATGCGCAGCACCCAGGACGAGTACCAGCCGTAGCGGTTCCGCGGGGTGCCGCTCGCCGCCGGCGGGCGGCACCCCGCGGCCGTCACGCCTACGTCTGGAAGTCGCAGATCTTCCAGGCCCGGTTCTCCTTGACGAGATCCAGGGCGAGCTGCCCGTCCGTCGTGCGGCCGCTGCTCGCGGTCGACTTGATCGTGTAGCTGGTGTAGACGACCGCCGTGTCCCCGTTGACGGTTTCGCCGGTCACGTGCCAGTCGACGATGCGGTTCTGACCCGGCGCGGTGCCCGATGCGCCGGTGTCGCTCTGCCGCTTCAGCTTGTCCGACTCGCTCTTGCACAGCATGCCGGCGATCTTGTCGCGGTCCGGGTGGTCCTTGCGGGCCTCGTCGATGTAGGCCTGGACGACCTCGGTCGGGGTGTCGACGAAGAGCCTCTGGAAGACGAAGTAGCCGCCGACCACGAGCACGATGACCGCGAGGAGGCCGCCGATGCCGATGAGCGCGACCTTGCCGCCACGCTGCTGGGTCGCCGGGGGCGGCGGCTGCGTCGCCCAGGGCACCGGCGGCTGGTAAGGCTGCTGCGGGTATGGCTGTTGCGGGTATGGCTGCTGCCCGTACGGCGGCTGCGGTTCGGGCGGTCCCCCCGGGTGCGTCACCGGCACATCGTATCCAGCGAGGTCATCGCGGCCATCGGTCCGATGACCGAGGCCGGTCGACCGACCGGGCCCCGCGCCGCGACCGTCGGCGTCCCGCGCCGGCCCGCGCGGGGCGGGCGACCCCGGGCGGAGCGACGTGCTACTCTTCGGGGTGTTGCCTGGCAGGCATCTGATCCCCAGGCACTTCCGCCGGTGTAGTGTCCCGGCCACCCTTCACGTTCGGAGACCGTATGGCGGCCCGCCGCCCGAAGCACAAGCAAGCCCCCGCAGCGCCCGCAGCCACGACGTTCGCAGAACTCGGCGTGCCGGCCACCCTCAGCAGCATCCTCGCCGACGCCGGGATCACCCGGCCGACGCCGATCCAGGCGGCCACGCTGCCGGACTCCCTGGCCGGGCGCAACGTGCTCGGCCGCGGCCGGACCGGCTCGGGCAAGACCTACGCGTTCGTCCTGCCGCTGCTGACCCGGCTGGCCGGCGAGCGCTCCCGGCCGCAGCCCGGCCGGCCCCGCGCCCTCATCCTCGCGCCCACCCGGGAGCTCGTCACCCAGATCCAGGCGGCGATGGCCCCCCTGGCCGAGGCGCTGGGCCTGCGCACGCTGACCATCTTCGGCGGCGTGAAGCCGAACCCGCAGATCGCGGGCCTGCGCGCCGGCGTGGACATCGTCGTGGCCTGCCCCGGGCGGCTCGCCGACCACGTGCGCGCCGGCCACGCGCGCCTCGACGCGGTGGAGATCACCGTGCTCGACGAGGCCGACCACATGGCCGATCTCGGGTTCCTGCCCGAGGTGCGGCGGCTGCTCGACCTGACCCCGCCGCGCGCCCAGCGGCTGCTGTTCTCGGCCACCCTGGACGCGGGCGTCGACGTGCTCGTGCGGCGGTACATGACCGACCCGGTCACCCACTCCGCCGACTCGGCGCTGTCCCCGGTCACCGCCATGGAGCATCACGTGCTGCACGTGCGCGCCGACGAACGGTTCGAGGTCCTGGCCGACCTCGCCGCGGCGCCCGGCCGCACCGTGGTGTTCACCCGCACCAAGCGCGGCGCGAAGGTGCTGACCCGCCGGCTCGTCGCCGCCGGGGTGCGGGCCGTCGAGCTGCACGGCGACCTCGGCCAGCCGACCCGCAACCGCAACCTGACCGCGTTCTCCGACGGCACCGTGTCGACCCTGGTCGCGACCGACATCGCGGCCCGCGGCATCCACGTCGACGACGTGAAGCTGGTCATCCACGCCGACCCGCCGGTGGAGCACAAGGCCTACCTGCACCGCTCCGGGCGCACGGCCCGCGCCGGCGCCCAGGGCACCGTCGTGACCCTCATGACCGACAACCAGGTCGAGGAGGTGCGGGAGCTGACCCGCAAGGCCGGCATCTCCGCCGCCACGGTGCGCCTGCGCCCGGGCGATCCGCACCTGGTGAAGCTGGCCCCGGGCGAGCGGACCTTCGCGCCGCCACCGCCCCCGCCGGCCGAGACGCCCACGGCGGCGGAGTCACGTCCGCGCCGCGGCCCGCGCCGCGCCAAGGCCGGCACCAAGACCCGCGCCACGGTCCGGGACACGGTCCCCAAGGCCCGCGCCACGACCCGCGAGTCCGCCCCGAAGGCGGCGGCGACCGGTCGCGGCGGCGCCTCCCGCACCACGGCGACCGCCGCGCCATCGAGCGCCGCGGCCTTCTCCGCACGGTCCAGGGTCGGCGGGCGGCGCGGGCGCTGACGGCCGGGTAAGGTTCGCCGATGACGTGGATCGTCAGCACGCGGGACGCGCTCTGGCAGGAGCGTGACCTCCCCGCGGCCGCCGACGGTCCACCGGACATCGTGGTGCGCACCGACGAACCGCGGCAGGTCGTCGAGGGGTTCGGCGCATGCTTCAACGAGCTCGGCTGGGACGCCCTGAGCGCCCTGGCCGAGCCCGACCGCGAGGACGTGCTGCGGGAGCTGTTCGCCCAGTTCACGATCTGCCGCCTGCCGATCGGCGCCAACGACTTCGCCCGCGGCTGGTACTCCCACGACGAGGTCCCCGGCGATGTCCCCGGCGATGTCGCGCTCGAGCACTTCAGCATCGCGCGGGACCTCGAGACGCTCGTGCCCTTCATCCACGCCGCGCGACGGCACCGGCCCGGCCTGCGGCTGTGGGCGTCGCCGTGGAGCCCGCCGACGTGGATGAAGACGAACCGGCACTACGCGGCCGGCGAGTTTGACGAGTCGTATCTGGAGAGCTACGCGGAATACTTCGGGCGGTTCATCGACGAGTACCGGCGGCAGGGCATCGCGATCGAGATGGTCATGCCGCAGAACGAGTTCAACTCGGCGCAGGTATTTCCCAGCTGCCTGTGGACGCCGAACGGGCTGGCGCGATTCATCCGGCAGCTCGGGCCGCGGATGCACGCGCGGGACGTGGCCGTCTTCCTCGGCACCGTCGAGCGCGCCGACGACACACTCGTCTCGCGGGTGCTCGCCGATCCGCAGGCCGGCCGGTGGATCGCCGGGGCCGGGTTCCAGTGGGCCGGCAAGCGCGCCGTCGCCGCCATCCATCGCGAGCACCCGCGGCTGCGCATCTACCAGACCGAGCAGGAGTGCGGCGACGGGCGCAACGACTGGCGATACTGCCGCTACGCCTGGACGCAGCTGCGGCACTACCTGTCGAACGGGGCGAACGCGTACATGTACTGGAACATCGCCCTGACCCCGGGCGGCCGCAGCACCTGGGGGTGGCCGCAGAACTCGCTCGTCACGGTGGACCCGGCGACCCGGCGGTACGTCTACAACCCCGAGTACTACCTGCTCAAGCACGTGACCGCGTTCGTCCCGCCGGGTGCCCGGGTGGTGGAGACGCTGAGCCTCAACGGCTTCGAGAACCAGCTCGCGTTCGTCGACGCCGACGGCCGTACGGTCGTCGTCATCCAGAACGACAACGCCGAGGACGTCACGGTGACGGTGCAGGCCGAGGCTCGGCGGTTCACCGTGCGGCTGCCCGCGGACTCGTTCAGCACCCTGGTCCTGCCGACGGGCTGAGCGCCGGTCAGGCGGCCGTCACCGCGGGGAACGACGCCCAGATGTGCTTGGCGTCCTCGGTGGCGTACCAGCCGACCTCCAGCGAGAGCTGACGGGCCAGGTGCAGGCCGCGGCCGCCCGAGTCCAGGGGCTCGACGTCACGCAGCTGCGGGAACGCCTGCATGTCGTGGTCGGCGATGTCGAGCACGAAGCAGCCGTCGGCGAGCAGGAGGCGTACGACGCTCGGCGGCAGGCCGTGCACGAGGGCGTTCGTCGCGAGCTCCGACGCGACGAGCAGCACGCGGTCGGCCCGGTCGTCGAGCGCGGGGGCCGCGACGAGGTGCCGGCTCGTCAGCGTGTCGAGCAGCGCCTGGCGCAGCCCTTGCAGCTCGGCCACATCGGCGATGACCCACCGGCGCAGCTCCGTCGTCACCGGCGGCGGCGGGGAAACACTCAAGGTCGTCACCAGGCGGGGATACCCAGCGCGGCCCGGGTTCTACCCTTCGATCGAACGCGCTGTCCGCTCACCCGGGTGTTCACTCCGGCCGGGCGAGGGGCCGCGGCGCCGGGTCGCCGAGCGTGGACCTGTGAAGTTCTGGTGGCTGGTCGCGGTCGGCGCGGCCACGGTGGTGTTCGGGGCGGCGGTGCTCGCCTGGCCCCACGCGACGCTCCGGCTGCTCGGCATCCTGGCCGGCCTGTGGCTGCTCCTGATCGGGCTGCTGCGCATCGCCGGGGCGCTGCGGGCCCCGGACCCACCGCGGCGGGCCCGGGTGCAGCGGATCGTCGACGGCTTCTTCGGCATCCTGCTGGTGGTGCTCGCGATCGCGTCGCTGACCTCGGCCCGCGCCGGGGTGCTGACGGTGTCGGCGCTGATCGGGCTGGCGTGGCTGATCATCGGCTTCGGCGCGGTGCTGCTCGGCGTGGCCGCGGCGGGCCGGACGCGGGCGTGGCTGTGCGGGCTCGGCGGGGTGGCGATCCTGCTCGGGCTCGCGTTCGTCACGTGGCCCGGCCTGTCGCTGCGCGTCCTGGTGCTGCTGACCGGGATCAGCGCGGTCGCCCTCGGCGCGGCCGAGATCACGATCGCGGTCCAGGCCCGCCGTCGCGCCTAGCGATCCACCATGTGCGGGCGATCGCGGCCAGGGGCGGCGCCAGGAAGACCCCGCAGAGGCCGCCCAGGGCCGCGCCCACCACGGTCGCCGCCAGCACCGCGACCGGGTGCAGGTTGAGCGCGCGGCCGAACACCAGCGGGCGCAGGACACCCTCGAGGATGTTCTGGGTGATGATCACGATGACGACCATCCACACGGCCGTGGTGACGCCGCCGGAGCCGAGCGCGAGCAGGATGGCGAAGATCGCCGAGACCCAGGCGCCGAGGTACGGCACGAACGCCGCCACGAACGTGACGACGGCGATGGTGAGCAGGAACGGCACCCGCAGCACGGCCGCGCCGAGCGTGATCACGGCCGCGTCCATGGCCGCGACGAGGGTGGTCCCGACCATGTACCGCCGCAATTGCACGGCCGCCCGCCGCACGAGCCGGTGCTCGGGGTCGGACCATTCCGGCCGCCGCTCGATCGCCGCGACGAGGCGGGGGCCGTCGCGCAGGAGGTAGTACAGCAGGTACGAGCCGGCCAGCAGCCCGACCGCGACCTGCCCGATGACGACCACCCCGCTGGCCACCGCCGACCCGATGCCGAGCAGGGCCGTGCGCCACGGGGCCGAGCGCAGCACGGTCTGCACCGGGTCCGTGCCGAGCGCGCCGCGCAGCCGCCGCCCAGCCTCGGCCAGGGCCGGCTGCCACTCCGCGGCCTGCAGCGTGAGCACCCACACGAGCAGCGCGCCGACGAGCATGAGGCACAGCGGGACGACGAGCGCGCCGAGCAGCGTCGCCGCCGTGGGCGCGAGGCCGAGCCGGCGCACCCGGACGACGAACGGCTGCACGGTGACGGCGATGACGACCATGAGCAGCAGGGGCATCAGCAGCGGTACCAGCACCCCGACCGCGAGCACGGCCAGCGCCACGCCGACGATGACCCCCGCAACCGACCAGCCGGCCCGCCCGAGCCGCCGCACCCGTCCCTCGGCAACGGTCACCCGCCCACCCCGTTCCACCGCGCGGCCACGGGCGGCGTCGATGCATACGAATGCGAAGGCAGCATGCGCCGGGCGCTACCCGCGACATCGCGTCTCAGCCCTCCTCCGGCGCGCGACCACCCGGCGGCCTCACCCGGCCCCGCCGCCTGCCACCGGCGTGGCAGGTGCGCCTCAGCCGGGGTAGCAGACGCCGGACCGTCCCGGCGGGCCGGCGCCATGCCGGCGATCATGGCACGCGAGGCGTGGGAGCATCGGGGCATGAGCACGCCGAGCCTGACCGAGCGGCGGGAGCCGTGGGTGGTCGCCGAGGCCGCGGCGTCCGGTCGCTACGCCGAGGTCGCGCTGGTCGGCGGGCGCGTCACGGCCTGGCTCACGGCCGAAGCATGGTCCTGACGGCTCCGTGGTCCTCCGCGCCGTTGTCGTGATCCTGTCGCGGCGGCAGGCCGGTGACCTCGGCCAGGAGTGAGCCCCAGCGGGCGCCGATGGCCGGCCACCGGTACTGCTCGTCGGTGGCCCACCGCCGGCCGTCCTCGGCGAGACGGCGGCGTTCGGACGGGTGGCGGTAGAGCCGTTCCAGCGCGTCGGCCACGTCGTCCGGGTCGACGGCGTGGCGGAGCATGCCCAGCGCCCGGTCCTCGTAGGTGTGCACCGGATCGAGCTGCAGTGCGCTGCCCCGCCAGAGCTCGGCGCAGGCGCTGTGCCGGGGCACGACCTGCGCCGCGCCGGCCGCCGCGTGCTCGGCGCTGACCAGGCCCCATCCCTCGCCGGCGGTGGTGTTGAGGCCCACGTCGCAGGCGTTGTAGAGCAGGTTCAGCCGGTCGTCGGGCAGCGCGGGATGGCGGCGGTCCTCGCCCGGGGCCAGCAGCAGCCGGGGCCCGATGCCACTCGCGTGGACCAGGTCGAGCACGCCGTCCGCCGCGGCGGCCGCGGTGGTGTGCAGGTACAGCCGCACCCCGGCCGGCTTGTCCCGGGCGAATCGGGCGAAGCCCTCGATCGTCAGGTCCAGTCGCTTGCGGGGCTGGTGCTTGTTGGCGTTCAGCACCACGAACGCGTCGGCGGACTCGGCACCGAACAGCGCGGCCCTGGCGGCGGCCCCGGCCGGCCGGCCGAGCGGCCGGAACGCGGCGGCGTCGACACCGTGCGGGATCACGGCGTCGACCCGCAGGCCGAGCCGGCCCAGCTGATCGCGGCCGAAGCCGGTGTAGGCGACCAGCCGGTCGCAGCCGGCGAGGCCCTCGGCGTACCGGTGGTCGGTCAGCTCGCCGTCGACCGGGCAGTACGCGACGGTGGCCGGGCGGTGGCCGCCGGCGGCCAGCCGGATCAGGTGGACGACGACGAACCACAGGTCGCCGACGATGAGCACGGCATCCGGCCGCCGCCGCGCCACCAGCTCGGCCGTCCGTTCGAGCCCGTGCACGTCACCGAGGCGCGGGTTGCCGTACGCGGTCCAGGGCGCGGCGACGGTGTCGGTGCGGTGGTTGACCGCCAGCTGCTCGGCCCGGAACCGGTCGGGCAGGTGGGCGATGATGGCGTCGGTGACCCGGGCGAAGCCGGACGCTGCGGCGCCGTGCCCGACGACCAGGATCCGCGGCCGGGGCGCCCCGGCCGCGGTGCCCGGCGTCAGCTCACCGGTGCGCACCGGCCAGGACCGGTGCCGACCGGCGGGGATGTGCGTTGCGGCCGTAGGCCGGCGCGATCGCGTGGGTCGGTTCGGCCGTGCCGACCCGGTACACGTCGGCGTCGACGGAGACCGGCGCGGCCGGCTGGCTGGACCAGCCGTCCGGCGGGAACCACGGATGCTGCCCGGTGTCGTTGCTCCCGGCCCGGCTGAAGCTCTCGATGCCGGTGCCAGGCCCGCTCCCGGGCACGCCGACCAGGGCGTAGTTGCAGTGCGCGATGTCGGCCGAGCCCCAGGTCGGGTCCTGCAGCCGCAGGTCCCGCACGCCGGCCCAGTCCTGCAGGCCCGGACCGGCGCCCAGCTCGCGGAGGAACTCGTAGAAGTACTCGGTCGGGCAGTTCACGCCGAACATCGACCAGGTCGTGAACGCCACGATGTACTTGTCGTTGCGGTACGGGATGAGGTCCATCAACGCCTCGTCGTAGCGCGCCTGGTACTGGGTGAACGAGGTGTCGCCGCGGACCGAGTACGACTTGGCCCACGCCTTGGTCAGCTTCTCCCGGTCGATCGCGGCCAGCTGGAAGCCGTAGACGCGGTCGCCGCCTCCGGGCGGCAGGAGCTGCCGGCCGTTGAACGACAGCAGGCAGGTGCCGGTCTTGGACTCGGCGTACAGGCGGCTGCGGATGTACGCGTCGCTGGCCTGCTGGACGGCGATGGCCTTGGTGCCGGAGAACAGCTTGGCGATGGCGGCCAGCCGGAAGTCCACCACCGCGGGCTTCGCCGCGACGCTGTTCTGCCAGCGCTTGTACTCGTCGTTGAAGCTGTCGTCGAACCCGGGCGCCAGGGCGTCGAGGATGGAGCTGTCGCCGCCGAGGGTGTACAGCCGCACCTCGCGCCGGTTGGTCCAGTCCCGGCCGACCCTCTTCCAGTCGCTCTGCGCCTCCCCGCGGGCCTCGGTGAGCACCGCCTTGTACTCCAGCTTCAGCTTCGCCTTGATCTCGTCCTCGCTGTAGCCGTAGGACTTGCTCACCGACGAGCTGTAGTAGATCCGGGACCCGACGGTGACGCCGGTGATGTAGTACAGGCCGTACTTGTCGAAGAACCGGAAGAACAGGTGCGCGTTGTCGTCCGAGAAGCTGTCCGGGACGGCCTGGTAGTCGGGGTCCTCGGTGACCCAGTCGGCCAGCGCCCGGGCGGAGGAGTCCTTGAGGTCCAGCGACCAGATCTTCGCGTACGACTCCAGCAGCCCGTACTGGTAGTCGTCGTCGGAGGTGGTCAGGTGGTTGTACTGCGCGGTGAACTCGCCGCTGAAGAAGCCGTACCGGCCGCCGGTGGTCACCTTCGCCGTGAAGTGCTGCTCGAACTGCTGCCGGCTGGAGAAGGCGGACACCTCGCCGTAGGAGGCGCCCGACGGGTCGAATGCGGCGTTGGCCGGCAGCAGGTAGGTGACGCCGCCGGACTGCCACTCGCGGCTGGCGTCGTACTGCACGTCGAACATCGGGGACGTCCGCGAGGACGGGTCGTACTCGCCGAAGACGTTGAAGCCGAAGCCGAGCACCTCGGCGCCGGGGATGGGGATGGCCATGGCTGAACTCCCTGCGGGAATGGGGCGGCGATGTCGGTCAGCGCTGGCTCGGCGCCGCGCTGGCGAGGGCACGGAGGAAGTCGGCACCGGTGTGGAGCGTCTGCGGGCTCAGGCCGCGCACCGACTCCGGGCTGCGGGCCACCACGACCCGCGAGCCGTCCGGGTAGGACAGCCACAGGGCCGTCACGTGCCAGGGCGGCGCCAGCAGCAGCCGGACCTGGGCGCCGTCCGGCGCGTGCTCGCGCGCCCAGGCGACACAGTCGGCGACGTCCTTGGCGACGTCGGAGTACCCGACGACGCCGACCTCGACCGGCGTCTCGGGGACGATCCGCCCGTACGCGCGGGCGAAAGCGGCCGGCTCACCGTCGAGCAGGATCTGGTAGTGCCACTGGCCGAGGTCCTGCGCGACGCGGGCCAGCGCATCACCGTCGGACGTCAGGAGGGCCGCGGCGCGGACGGCATCCGTGCCGAGCACCCAGCAGGGGTAGGCCTCGTCGAGCACGGCCACGGCCCGGCGGCGCTCGTCCTCAACGAGTGAGCCGAGCCAGGGGCCGGCGGCCGCGGCCACCTCGGCCAGGATGTCCTCATCGGGCTGGGCTACTGCGAACATAGGTCCCTCACATCCCGTAGTTGGACTGCTGCCAGCTGCCGTACCCGTAGCCGTTGACCAGGTGTGCATACAGCACCACCTGCGCGCCGTTGGCCGGGTCGTTGACGTACACGTACTGGTTGCCCTGGAGGACGGCCCATCCGTGGACGATCACGGCGTGGGCGGAGCCGGAGCCGCGCCAGTCGATGGTGGCCTCGATCGGAAGGTTCCGGCCGATCAGCTGCTGGACGACCGAGAAGGTGAGGGCCCAGTTGACGAGGCCGGCGTTGGTGTAGCCCTGACCCAGGTAGAAGTTCTTCGACTGCTCCGCGGAACGGCCGACGTTGTAGTGCTGCGGGTACTGGCAGCAGTCGGTGACGTTGAAGAAGTGGTTCGCCGCCTGGCACTGCGGCATCGGGTTTCCCCGGAAGGCGGTGACCATGACCGCGCAGGCGGCCCAGCACCACATGGACTGTTCCTGGACGACACCCGGGATCGGCAGGGCCTGCACGACCTGGGGTGCCGGGACTTCGAGATCGAGACGATGCTTCACGGCGTGGCTCGTGGACATGCGGCCTCCCTGACGAAGGGCAGGAGTGAGCCGAGCGCATCCACGAAGAGCGGGGTGGGAGCGCTCGGCGTTACCCAGCGTAGGAACCGCCAAACGGCCGCCGATCCGATTCCGGAAACTGCAACCGAGCAGGTCAGCGCCTGAAGTAGGAGCCGGCGTCGAGGTCGGCGAGCAGGCCCGGGTGGGTCGGGGTCCAGCCGAGCAGTTCCCGCGTGTAGTCGCTGGACGCGTGGGAGTCGAGGCCGAAGAACGGGCCGATCCAGCCGAAGTGCGCGGCCGCCTCCTCGGCCGGGATGGACTTGACCGGCAGGTCCAGGCCGCGGCCGATCGCCTCGGCGATCTCCTTCGTGGGCACGCCCTCCTCGGCGACGGCGTGCAGTACCGATGCGGCAGGCGCCTTGTCGAGGGCCAGGCGGACCAGCGCGGCGGCGTCGAGGCGGTGGACGGCCGGCCAGCTGCCGCCCTCGCCGATGTAGGCCGACACGCCCCGCTCGCGGGCCACGCCCACCAGGACGGACACGAAGCCGTAGTCGCCGTCGCCGTGCACGGTCGGGGCGAAACGGATCACGCCGGTGCGCACGCCGCGCTCGGCGAAGGCCAGGGCGGCGAGCGCGTTCGCCATGCGCGGGTGGCCGCTCGGGTCCGCGGCGTCGCGCTCGGTCGCGGGGTTGCCGGGCAGGCCGGCGACGCCGGAGGCGATGAGCAGCGGGCGGTCGGAGCCGGCCAGGGTCTCGCCGAGCGCGGTGATCGCGGCGAGGTCGGTCTGCGCGGCGTCCGCCATGCGGGAGAAGTCGTGGTTGTAGCCGAGGTGCACGACCCCGTCGGAGTCGGCGGCGCCGGCACGCAGGACGTCGAGGTCGTCCAGCGTGCCCCGGCGCACCTCGGCGCCCAGGTTCGCGACGGTCGCGGCGGCGGCGTCGGAGCGGGCCAGGCCGACGACCTGGTGCCCGGCCCCGAGCAGCTCGGCGGTGACGGCGGAGCCGATCCAGCCGCTGGCGCCGGTGACGAAGATGCGCATGGCAGTCCCCTAACAAAGACGATGTCACTTGATGACATCACGACGCTAGCACAGTCATGTCATCGTGTGACATGGCTTAGGATGTGTGACGTGGGACGCTGGGAACCGGATGCGCGGGGCCGCCTTGGGGAGGCGGCTTTGCAGCTGTACGTCGAGCGCGGTTTCGAGCAGACGACCGTCGCCGAGATCGCCGCCCGCGCCGGGGTCACCGCGCGCACCTTCTTCCGCCACTTCGCCGACAAGCGCGAGGTGCTCTTCGCCGGCTCCGAGCAGCTGCAGCAGGGTCTCGTCGAGGCGCTGGAGTCCGCCCCGGCGTCGGCGACGCCGCTCGAGGCGGTCGTGGCCGCCCTGGACGCGGGGGCCGGGTTCCTCGGGCGCCATCACGCCCACGCGCGGCGGCGGCACTCCGTGATCATGGCGAACCCGGAGCTGTACGAGCGGGAACTCATCAAGATGGCGACCCTGTCGGAGGCCCTCGCCGATGGGCTGCGCCGCCGCGGGGTGCCCGAGCCCGACGCGACGCTGACCGCGGAGACGGGGATCGTCGTCGTGCGGGTCGCCTTCGGCACCTGGGTCAGCCGGCCCGAGCCGACCGACCTCGCCGCGACCATGCGCGAGACCCTGGCCCGGATGGCGACGGTCACCTCCGGCGGGTAAACCTTTTCCGGCCCGCCGGACTCGAAGGGGGTGGATCGGCCCAGGGAAGGGGACCCACCACGTGCGCCCGGACAGGGAAGAAGCGTTTCTGCAGTACGTCACGAGCCGCAAACAACGGCTCCACCGCGTCGCGTATCACCTGCTGGGCGACCGGGACCGGGCCGACGACGCGGTGCAGCACACGCTGACCGTGCTCTACCAGCGGTGGTCGCGCATGCACGAGGTCGCCAACCTCGACGGGTACGTCCACACGATGGTCGTCCGCGAGTGCCTGCGGGACCGGAGGCGCTGGCTCGCGCGCGTGCACCTGTGGGCCGCACCGCCCGACGTGCCGGTCGCGGCCGCCGACCCCGAGATCGAGCAGCGGATGCTCCTGCGGGCCGCGCTGCGGGAGCTGCCCGACCGGCAGCGGACCGTGCTCGTGCTGCGATTTCTGTGCGATCTTCCGGTACTCGAGGTCGCCGACCTCCTCGGGCTCGCCGAGGGCACCGTGAAGGCGCACACCGCCCGGGGCCTCGACGCCCTGCGCCGCCGCCTGGACACCGCGTCGACGAGGAGCCTGGCATGAGCGAGAACCCGTTCGCGATCCTGACCCGGGAGCCGGTCCCGGACAGCCGCGTCGACGAGCACGCCGTGATCGCGCGCGGCCGGGCGCGGGTGCGCCGCCGCCGGGCCCTGACCGCGGCCGGGGCCGGCCTGGCCGTCGCGGTCGTCATCGGCGCCGTCGCCCTCGCCCAGCAGCGCCCGCAGCCCCGGCCGACCCCGGTGGGCCCGACGCCCTCGCCGTCGGTCTCCGCGTGCGGGCCGCAGCCGCTGCCCGAGCTCGGCCCGACGGCATGGGTGGTGGTCGACGGCTCCGGGCGGTACATCGCCGCCAGCCAGGCCACCGGCGACATGCCGGTGGTCGTGTCCGGGCCGGGCGGGACGCGCACGTTCACCGCCGTGCCCAGGATCAACGTCGCCGGGGTCAACGGCAGCGGCACGGTGGTCGGCAACGTCGAGAACGACAGCGACGCCGACGGGTACGTCATCGACGGCGGCACCACCGTCGCGCTCGGCCGCCCCAAGGGCGCCCTGAACGTCCGGGCCCAGGCGGTGAACGACACCGGCGACGTGGTGGGCGACGCCCGCATGCCCGGCAAAACCTTCCGCGCCGTCGTGTGGCGGCACGGGCAGTGGAGCCGGCCGCAGCTGCTGGCGACGCCGAACGGCGAGCAGTCCTCCGCGTACGGCATCGCCGCCGACGGCCGCATCGTGGGCAGCGTGGGCGCCACGCCGCAGCCGTACCTGTGGTCGCCCGACGGCACCGCCCGGCCCCTGCCCCCGCCCACGGGCAAGCCCGGCGGGATGGCGGTCGACATCGTCGGGGACTGGGCGGCCGGCCCCGTCAACTACGTCGCCAGCTCGGTGCCGCAGCCGAACGGCCGGCGCGCCGCGAGACCGCCGCTGACCTGGGCACGCTGGAACCTGCGCACCGGCGAGGTCGTGCCGATCGAGGAGAGCCCGCTGACCGTGGGCACGGCCGGCCTGCTCGCCGACGGCACCGTGGTCCTCACCGACACCCAGACCGTCACCCTGTGGACGGATGCGGACGCCACGCCCGTGCCGGCACCGGAGGGCTTCGGGCGCTGGCAGATCACCGGCGCCTCGGAGCACGGCACGCTGGTCGGCATCGCGATCGACGGCGACCAGCGCGCGGCCTTCCGGTGGGCCTGCCGCTGAGCCGCTCTACGATGGCGGGGTGCTCATCGAGTTGGCGGACGGGCGATCGCTGGAGGTCGCCGTAGCCGGGCCGCGGGACGGGCGCCCGCTCGTGCTGCACCTCGGGACGCCGTCCGGGCCTCGAACGGTACCGTCGCTGACCGAACCGGCCACCGAACGCGGGCTGCGCACGATCGTCTGCGGGCGGCCCGGCTACGCGGGCTCCACGCCGCGGCCGGGAAGGCGGGTGGCCGACGTGGCCGGGGACGTGGCGCAGGTGCTGGACCGGCTCGGGCACGGCGAGTTCGTCACCCTCGGCTGGTCCGGCGGCGGCCCGCACGCCCTCGCCTGCGCGGCGCTGCTGCCGGACCGGTGCGCCGCCGCGGCGACCCTGGCCGGCGTCGCGCCGCACGACGCGACCGGCCTCGACTGGATGGCCGGCATGGGCACGGAGAACATCGTCGAGTTCGGCGCGGCCATCGCCGGGCCCGAAACGCTCGAGGCGTTCCTCGCCCGCGAGGCGTCCGCCCTGGCGAGGGTGACCGGGTCCGAGGTCGCCGCGGCGCTGGGCGGCCTCGCCCCGCCGGTCGACGCGGCCGCGCTCACCGGCGAGTTCGCCGAGTCCGTCGCCGCCGGTTTTCGTTCGGCCGTTTCCAGCGGTACGGCCGGCTGGCGCGACGACGACCTCGCGTTCGTGCGTCCGTGGGGCTTCGACCTCTTCGCCATCGCCACGCCGGTCCAGGTGTGGCAGGGCGGCCAGGATCGCATGGTGCCGCCCTCCCACGGCGCCTGGCTCGCCGCGCACATCCCCGGCGCGCGGGCCCACCTCGACCCGGAGGCGGGCCACCTGTCCCTGATCCACGACGCCGCGGCGATCCTCGACGACCTCCTCGAAGCCGCGCACTGGTGACATGACCGGCCTGCAGCTCTGGGGCTGACGCCGGCCCGGACATCCCGGGGCCTGCCGGGAATCGGACAGATCGCCGCGATGGCACGGCTTGGAACGCGCATCGGTCGAGGGCGCCACTGCGGCGCCCATGAGGAGGACCGATGAGGATTCGCGGCAAGCTGCTCGGCGTGGCCGTCTCCGTCGCCGCGGCCGTGGCGGCGACGCTCGTGGCCCCGTCCGCCGCCCACGCGACGGACCCGTTCACCTGCTACATCCAGACCGCGGACCGACATTACGTCACCGCGGTCGGCGGCGGCGGCCGGATCACGGACACGATGCACACCAACGTGAGCGTCCCCGGCGCCTACGAGCGGTTCACGAAGGTCCCGATGGGCGACCTGTTCGGCCACTTCGCCCTGCGTACCTGGTCGGGCAACTACGTGACGGCGGTCAACGGCGGCGGCCTGAGCAGCGTCACCGTCCCCGACGTGCTGCACACCGACGCGACCCGGATCGGCACCTGGGAGCAGTTCTCGACGTTCACCCTCGCCACCGGCGACGTCGGCATCCGCACCTACGACAACCACTTCCTGGCCGCGCTCAACGGCGGCAACCGCACGACGAAGGTGTTCGACTCCGACCGCACGAACCTGGTCATCCCCGACACCGCGTTCCACTTCACCTGCAACGTCTGAGCCGGACCGGCGCAGACGCCTAGAAGCACGCCTCGGCGACCCGGAGGGCTCCCTTCGGGTCGTCGTTGCGAGCAGGGTTGCGGGCCAGGGCCGCGGCGGCGTGGCGGGGCGACGACGTGCGCGGTCGTCACGTCCGGCGCGGTGGCCAGGGCGAGCCGGGGCCGGCCCGTCCCGCCCTGCCGATCGTCGGACGGTCACCGGCGTCGAAGCGGGCCGCCATCCAGCGCACGGAGCCGGCGGCCCGGGGGTCACCGGGTGGACGGTACCCGGTGACCCCCGGGCCGCTGGTCGAAGGCGATCCGGACCCAGGCCGCGAGCTGCGCATCGCCGCGCCCCTCGAGGAAATCGGCCAGCCGCTCACGATCGGCGGGCGTGCTGTCCTCGATCACGCACATCAGCTCGCCGATGCGCCGGCCACCGCCAGCATCGCGTTCACGAGGGCCGTGCCCGTCACCTTCGTCATACCGCTCCCGCAGCCTCGTACGCGGCACCGCCGGGCGTCACGGTACCGGCCATGCCGGCGGCGCGGCCGGTCCGTATTCGTTCGACGTGGCCGCAGTAGCACTCGAGGTCGAGCACGACGCCGGTGTCGGTGTTGCGCAGGCTGCGGATGCGGCGCTCGGAGAGCAGCATGCGGGATCGGTGGGCGGGGCAGTCGATGACGAACATGGCCTCAGCCTGCGCCCGGCCGCCGCCGGTCAACAGTGGCAGACCTGCAGAGGATCGCAGGATTTCTGCCATCATGGGTGGCGTGGGTACCCCATTCACGAGCGTCGCCTCGTATGTGGCCGACGGCACCGGCGCGCTGGGCATCGGCATCGTCAGCGAGATCTTCGGCTTCGACCGCCGGCACCGGGGCAGCCCCGGCTTCGACTTCGCCGTCTGCGCCGACCGGCCGGGCCCGGTGCGGACGGACAGCGGGCTCCAGGTGGTCATCGAGCACGGCCTGGACCGGCTCGCGCGCGCCGACCTCGTGCTCGTGACCTCCTGGGACGCCTTCGAGCTCGAGCCGTCCCCGGAGGCGCTGGCGGCGATCCGGACGGCGTACGAGCGGGGCGCGACCGTCGCCGGCTACTGCACCGGCTCCTACGTGCTGGCCGCGGCCGGGCTGCTGGACGGGCGGCGGGCGACCACGCACTGGCGGTGGGCCCCGGCCATGGCCGAGCGGTTTCCGGCCGTCACGGTGCTGCCGGAGGTGCTCTATGTCGACGAGGGCCGCATCGTCACCGGCGCGGGCGGCGCGGCCGGGGTCGACATGTGCCTGTACCTGCTGCGCCGCGAGTACGGCGCCGCGGTGGCCAACGAGATCGCCCGGGACATGGTCGTGCCGCCGCACCGCGACGGCGGGCAGGCGCAGTACGTGACGGCGCCGGTGCCGGTCGACTGCGACGACGAGCGGCTGGCCGGGGTGCTCGCGTGGGCCCGCGACAACCTCGACCGGCCGCTGACCGTGCAGACGCTGGCCGGCCGGGCGCTGATGAGCCAGCGCTCCTTCGCCCGGCGCTTCGCGGCCGCCACCGGCTCGACGCCGCACGCGTGGGTGCTCAGCCTGCGGCTGCACCGCGCGGAGGAGCTGCTGGAGACGGCCGACCTGTCGATCGAGGAGGTCGCCCGCCGCGTCGGCTTCGGCACCGCCGCGACGCTGCGCGAGCAGTTCGTCCGCCGCCGCGGTGTGCCGCCGCGCGACTACCGCAAGGCCTTCTCCGGCTGATGCCCGGCCCGCGGCCCGCGGTGCCGCACGGTGGCTACGCGGTGCCCGGCAGCGTCTCGGCGGGCCAGTTGAGGACCTTCGCGCCGAGCACCGCGGCCTGCAGGGTGAACCGATGGGCGGGATCGGTCGCGTCATAGCCGGTCAGGGTCCTGATCCGGTCCAGGCGGTACGTCACCGTGCGCACGGACACCCGCAGCCGTCTCGCCGCCTCGGTGGCCACGGCGCCGGTGGCGAAGTAGGCGTCCAGCGTGTCCAGCAGCGGTCCCGCGCCGGCGCGGGCCCGTTCGAGCGGGCTGAGCACGGCGACGACGAGGTCGACCATGGCCGGCTGGTCGCGCAGCAGGACCCGGTAGACCAGCAGGTCGTGGGCGGTGATGACGCTCTTGTCGGTGTGCAGGCGCCCGGCCATGGCCAGCGCCTCGCGGGCCTCCTCGTAGGAGCGGGCGATGCCGTACAGGCCGGGGTGCGGGCGGCCGACCGCGACCCGCCAGGGCCGTCCGTGCCGCAGGCGGTCGAGCTCGCCGTGCACGAGGCGGCCGAGGTCGTCCTCCTGGCCGGCCGGTGCGGTGCGGCCGGCGGCTGTGGCCTCGGCCGGGGCGAGGACGACGAGCAGGCCCTCCTTGGTGGCGACCAGGACGTCGCGGTCGCCGAGCCGGTCGAAGATGACCGCCTCGAGGGCGCTGATCGCCGCGTCCGTGTCCGGCAGCCGCCGGACCGGTGCGGCCAGCGCGACCTGGTGCACCCGGGCGAGATCGAGCCCGAACGGCTCGGCCCGCTGGACGAGGCTGCCGAGATCGGAGTCGCCGCGCAGCAGGTCGTCGACGAGCTCGCGGCGCAGCGTCTCCTCCCGGCGGATCAGGTCCCGGCGCGCGACCGCGTAGCCGTCGGCGAGGGTGGCGACCGCGTCGTCGACGACGTGCAGCACGGCCGCGGCGGCGGCGCGCACGAACTCGCTGTCTCGGGAGCGCGCCACCATGGGCAGGTCCTGCCAGAGCCGCTGCGCCGCCGACAGGTACAGCTGCACCACCCGCCCGGCGGAGATGCCCTGCTCGGCGGCCTGCCGGCCGAGCCGGCCCACGGCGTCGAGCTCGGCGCGCCTGGGCCGGCGTCCGCTGACCGCCGCGTCGGCCAGCATCGGCAGGTAGTCGCCGAGCAGCTCGACCGGAACGCCGCCGGCGTCGGCGGAGGCGGCCGTGGCCACCTCCGCCAGCCAGGCCGGCTGGGGCTCGGTCACGGCGGACTGTCGCCGCCGGCTGTTGCCGGCCACGCCCCCGCTCACCTCCCCCGCCGGCATGAGCTGCCTCGGTTGCCGGTCACCGGCAGTGTAGACCGCAGGCGGGTCAGCCGTTGCGGCGTTGCTGGCACGGCACGCAGTACCGGGCGTGGGGCAGGATCGCGAGCCGCTCGGCGGGAATCGTGGTGTCGCAGTGCTCGCACCGGCCGTAGCTGCCCTCGGCGATCCGCCGCAGCGCGCTGGTGATCCGCTCGATCTGCACCCGGGCGGCCGCCGCCAGCGCCTCCTGGTTGAGCGCCTCGCCGGGGTCGCCGGTGTCGGCGGAGATCTCCGTCAGCTCTTCGAGCCGGGTCGTCTGCGCCGCGAGGTCCGCGGTCAGCGCCGCGCGCACCTCGGCGAGCCGGTCCCGTTCGGTCGCATCGATGTCAACGCTCATGTCTCGTCCTTTGCTCGGTGATGTGGTGCCTCGGTGCGACGGTCGCGCACGGGCCGGTCAGGGCCGCGGGGCGCTTCGGCGCATCGCGCTGAGCGCGGCCAGGCCCGCGCCCCGCACGGCCGTCAGCTGCGGTGCCGGGGGACGGCGCACCGCGATGCCGGCGGCACCGGCGATGCGCGCGCCCAGGCCCGGGCGGGACGCGCCGCCGCCGACCAGCAGCAGGCCGCCGCGCACCGCCGCCGCGACGGCCTCGGGCCGGTGCCGCGACCGGCGCACCTGGCCGATGAGATCGCTGACGGCGGCGACGATCGCCGCGTCGGGGTCCGTGGCGCCGGTGCGGTCGTGCAGCCCGACGTCGCGCCGGTGGGCCGCGATGGTCACGCCGCCCACGAGCACGGCGACCTCGGTCAGGTGCGCGCCCACGTCGGCGATCAGCAGCGGGCCGGGGGCGACGCCGGAGCCGATCGCGGCGGCGCGCACCGTGTCGATGAGCAGCAGCCGTTGCGGCGCGAAGACGGTCGTCATCACCTCGCGCAGGGCCGGCTCCACCCCGGCGTCGCCGCCCACGGGCCGGCAGGCCACGACGACGGCACCGGGCGGGAACGGCCGGCGCGGATCGTCCACGAGGCCCGACAGCAGGGCCCGCATCGTCTCCGGGTCGGTGATGCGGCCGCGGACGACCGGGCCCGATCCTCGCGCGGCGGGGTTGGCGACGTGCACGGTACCGCAGCCGGATGCCCAGATCCGGGTGCCGGCGCTGCCGAGGTCGACACCCACGGCCGTGGGCTCGGCCGGCCTTTCGAGTGTGGTGAACACGAGCGCTCCCTTCGGACACGCGAATGCGGTGGAGATTTCCGGATGACGGCGGGGCCGGGACCGAGCAGCGACGGCTCGACGGCGGCGGCGTCAGGCCCTGGAGCCGGCCGGCGGGCGGTGGCCGCCCGGCTGTCGCGGCGGGGCGACGGCGGCACGGCGGCATGCGGTCACGCCAGTCGTCATCGTCACCACCCCCGTGCGCCGTACCAGAATGAACCTCCAGCATCGGCGCCCGGCCGCCGGAACGCACGGGCCGCGGTCGGCAACCTCGCGGCGCCGCGATTGCCGACGACCGGCAAAGTCACCCGCATGGGCAGCCCCGTCCCCGGGCGTCGCTCAAGCGCCCGGGGACGGCGGGCACGACGGTCTAGTGCTGCTGCCGGGCGATCGCCTCGGCGCTGACCGGTGTGAAGAGGTTGACCAGCGTTCCGTCGGGGTCGCGGAACAGCAGTGATCGGTTGCCCCAGGGCATTGTCGTCGGGTGTTGCACGAACTCGCCGATCGTCTCGCGCAGCCGGGCGAACTCGGCGTCGACATCGTCCACGCGGAACTCGATGATCGCCGTGCGGTTGGCGGCCGGCTCGGCCGAGCCTTCGCCGAAGAGCTTGACCGTTGCGGTGCCGCCGATCGCCAGTGTCGCCCCCGGCAGGACGAGCTCAGCGAAGTCAGGCGTGTACCGGCGGGCGGTCTGGCCCGTGACTGTCTCGTAGAACTCGGTGAGACGGCCGACCTGGTCCGTGATGATGCGGATTGACGCGAATCTCATGAGGTGACGCTAGGCCCGATACCGGGCACGATCCGCCCGGTATTGCGGAAGAATCTGACCATGACACGGCCGACCGCACGGGTGCTCGCCCTCCTCGAGATCCTCCAGGCCGGCGGCACGCACACCGTTTCCGACCTGGCCGAACGCCTCGGCGTCGACGAGCGCACCGTACGCCGCTACGCCGAGCACCTGCTTGATCTGGAGGTGCCGCTCGAATCGGTACGCGGCCGCTACGGCGGATACCGGCTGGCGCCCGGATTCCGGATGCCACCGCTGATGCTGACCGATGAGGAAGCGCTTGCCGTCCTGCTCGGCCTGGTGGCGGGCCGCCGAGCCGGCCTGGTGCCGACCTCGCGGGAAGCGGCCGCAACGGCGGCCGCGAAGGTGCGCAGGGTGCTGCCGAAGGCGCTGGCCTCCCGGCTCGACGCGCTGTTGGCGACCACGGACTTCACCGCACCGGAGCGCGAGGTGCCGACGCCGGAGGCCTCGGTCATGCTGCGGCTGGCGGAAGCGACGCGGCAGTACCGGCCCGCGGTCATCGGCTACATCGACCGCACCGGACGCCGCAGCGAGCGCACCGTGCATCCCTACGGGCTTGTGACGCACTCCGGGCGCTGGTACGTGACCGGCACCGACTCCGCGTCCAGCGAACTGCGCACCTTCCGGCTCGACCGCATCGTGGAGGTACGAATCGCGCCCGGCACCTTCGCGGTGCCCGAGGGCTTCCAGCCCGCCGACGTGGTCCTGACGAGCCTGGCCGGCGCGCCGTGGCGGCATCAGGTCACCGTCGCCGTGCGGGGCACCACCGACGAGGTACGGGCGCGTCTGCCGCACGGAATAGCCAGCGTCGAACCCGACGCCGGCGACGGCCCGGAGTGGGTTCTCGTCCGGCTGCGGGCGGAGCGACTCGACTGGATTCCCGGCGTGCTGGCCGGGCTCGGACTGCCCTTCGTCGTGCGGGAGCCTGCGCAACTCCGCGACATCGTGCGCGGGTGGGCGGACCGCGTCACCGGATGCGCGGCCGCAACGTCTCCCCAGGAGGCGATCGCCGCCTGGGGACCGAGGTGAGCGGGTGCACGCTTCTGGCCGCTGACGGTGTCATGCCCGATGCGATGCAGCAGCGCCCCGACAAGGCGGCCGGCATCGACGTTGGCTGACGTCGGGTTGCGAGCTGACTCTGCCGACAGGCGGATGTCGGCGCTGGGTCCCTCAGGTCCGAGGGGTCTGGCGGCGACCTCGGCAAGCCTCCGGCCGGCGCAACCCTGGTGTCCTGGGAGGCCGGCGTACAGCCGCCGGACCCGAAGGAGCGGGGCCCTTCGTGGCCGCTACGCTTCACCACACCTGCGACTGGAGGACCACTTCAAGATGAGCGAAGAGTACGTCACCCTCGACGACAAGGACCTCAACGGCGACGGCGTCGTCGACCAGGCCAAGATCTACACTCTCGACGACGGCGCCAACGTGCTGGAGGCCGACACGGACGGCGACGGCGAGGTCGACCTCATCGCGATCGACGCCGACGGCGACGGCGTCTACGAGGAGACCGTCGACCCCGCCACCGGCGAGTCCACGGACCTCACCAACTCCTGAACCGAGGGCCGCGCGGCCCCGAGTCCCCGGCCGCCAGTCACGGCCGGGGCTCTTGTTGATCGGGACCACCGTGAGCGCGGGCAGCTCACCGTCGGCTACCGTCCGCTGCACCGTGGCACCGAGTTCGGCCGGGAATCTGCCGCCCGGGAACGGAAACGGCACGTGTTGAAAGACTTCGTGAGCCACGCGGATCTGCCGCCGGTCGCGCATGCTGGCCGGTCGTCGCTCGATCGAGTGCGCGCTCAGAGCTTGCCGGCGACGAGCCGCACCCGGTGGCCCAGCCGGCGGCCGATGCCGGCGACGAAGTCGTTGCGCAGCGGTGGCCAGTTCCAGAACGTCAGGCCCAGATCGGCGAAGGCCCAGACGCCGTCTGTCCACCGCCAGTCGTTGATTCCCATGGTCCGGCCGCAGTGCCGGCAGACTGTGTCGCTCGGCCGCTGGGCGTACCAGGCGTCGATCGCCTCGATGAACGCGGCGCCGAGCGGCTCGTGGTAGGACTCGATGGCGTCGCAGTGGGGCAGCCGACCTCGCCGCCTCCCTGGCCAGTGTCAACTACCGAGCGGCCCCACCACGCGAACAGGCCGTTCCAGCCCAGGGTGAGCAGTCCGTAGCCGGGGCCGTCGAACGCCTCCGCATAGCGTGAGCCAGGCGGATGGCCTCCGTCCGCGCCCGGCCCGCAGTCGGTGCGCTCGGCGCTCACGATGCCGTCAGCCACCAAGCCCGCCACAACAACGTCGGCCAGGCCGGGCGCCTCCTCGGCGGTCGCGTCGAGGTCCGCGCACGCGACGCCTCCATGTACGCACTGGACGGCACCGGACTCGAGGGGATCAGCCCAGCCACGACCAGCTGCGCGGATCTGCTGCGATAGCTCGCTACGGAACGACACGGCACGTTGAGTCGCCAGCTCGCGGACATGCCGATGACAGTGCGCCGTACGGTCGCTTGCCAGCCACGTGGGTCGGGCTCCTCCCAGCCCTACCCGATCACCGGCGGCCGATTCGCCAACTCGCCGGCGTAGGTATCCGTCACGTCGATGTCGGCGACTGCTTGCACGGCGGCCTCGTGCTCGCCTCGCCCGTGAAGCAGGCGCACCAGGAGGTACAGGGCGGTCTTGTCGCCGCGCTGGGCACGCTCACGAAGTTCGCCGTCGCGGCCCGCCTCGAAAAAGAACCTGTCCAGCCGGCGCCGTGCGTGCACGTCGATTTCGGCTTGATCGACCAACTCGCTCAGCAGTCCGGCCTTCACCAGCAGATCCATATGCCACAGGTGCGCGTTGTGTCGGTTGCAGTCGGGGCTGTAGCACTCGGCGAACTCACCGACGATGGCGATCGCCGTGGCCCAGTCACCGCGCGCTTCGGCCGCTTCAGCCGACGCTTGGTCGAACCATGCCGTCACCACACCAGTATGGCGTTCCGGCCATGATGCGCTCTTCTGGCCGCTGACCGCGCGCTTCAGAACGTGATGGCCCGGCTGGCGGCTCGGCCGGGACAATTCCCGAGTGGGCGACTCAAGGATGCCGTGGCGCAACACAACGCATGATTGGCGGAGCAACGTGGATGCCGAGCACCTGGCCGAAGTTCGCCGGCATCCAGCGAGGTTTGCTCCAGGCGGCATATGCTCCCTGTTCCCGTCAATGACGCGACAGGGACGACCGTGCGTTTCCTCGCCGACGCAGCGCTCGGTACGGCACGGCTGGTGTCAGCGCCCGAGTTGGTTCGGCTGACCCTCGCTGCTTGGCCCCATCTGACGGTAGAGATCGTGGACGATCGCATCATCTGAAGCGATCTGCCCCGCGGCTTGCCGTCCCGTCAGGATCGTGCCTGCATCTGCCGTCGTTGGTGCGGGGTCGCTGGTTGCGACCTTGGCTTGGTGTCGCCGATCTAGGCTCGTCGTGTGGACGCGGACGACTTTTGGAGCTTCATAGAAGGATCGGCGCGTGCTGGGTCGACGCCGGCTCAGCGTGAGGACTTCCTGAGTCGGGGTTTGGGGCGGATCTCCCGGTCTCACCTGCTCGACTTCGTGCAGCATCTCGCCGGGACCCGGGAGGCTGCCAACACCTACCGGCTCTGGCGGGCGGCCGACATCATCATGCACGGGCACTGCAGTACGGACGGATTCCACTACTTCCAGATGTGGCTGGTCGGGCTCGGCCGGGACGCGTATGACGCTGCGATCGCCGACCCGGACAGTCTTGCCGCGGTTCCCGAGGTCCAGCGGCTGGCCGCCCTGGCGCGACCATGGTCGGACGATGACTATCCCACGTGGGAATCGCTCGAGTACATCGCCTGCGACATTGGGGAGCGGCGAGCCGACATCGACGGTGACATCCGGGACGTACTGGCTGAAGAGCGGGGTGTCCGCGTGCGCATGGACCCGAACCCATACGACGTACAGTGGGCCCGCATGAACACCGACGCACTGGCCCTCCGGTACCCCCACCTCTGGGCACTGTTCGGGGCACACTGGACCGAATAGAGAGCGTGCGCGCGACCAGCGTCGTCCGGGCCCGGCATACCCGGCCAGACAGCGAGGCATCGGCGGCCGTCGCCACCGCCGGCCGAACACCTCCAGCGGCTCGGCGCGGGCACCTCGGCCGCGGCGAGCCAAGACATCGACAATGTCCGAAAGATGCAGAGCCGGTGACGTTCGCACCGTGCGACGCTGCCGAGCGTGCCACTCAGCCGGCGGCCCTTCCCGCGCGCCCAGGGTGAGAAGTGGCGGGATCCCCGAAAATGTGGGTACCGCAGCGCGGACACGCAGGTGCGGCATGAAGGGCTGGGCAGCGGTGGGCATCATCACGGAGGACATGCGGAAGATCATCGACAGCGCGAGGCTCGCGTTCGTGGCGACGGTCTGCGAGGACGGCTTCCCGAACCTCTCTCCGAAAGGCTCCCTGCGCGTCTACGACGATGACCATCTGGTGTTCATGAACATGGCCTCGCCCACGACGGTGGCGAACCTGCGGCGCGACCCTCGGCTCGAGGTGAACGTGGTCGACTTTCTCCTGAGGCGTGGCTATCGCTTCAGGGGAAGCGCCGAGCTTCGCGGCGAGGGCGACCCCGTGTACGCATCGTCCCGCCAGTGGGTCCTGGACACCCACGGACCCGACTATCCGTGTCACGAGGCAGTACTGATCCGGGTTGACCGGGCGCTGCCGGTGGACTCGCCCGCCTACACGTTCGGGCACTGGAACGAGGACGACCTGAAACGTGCGTGGTCCGACAAGTACGGCCTGCCGCATGCGCGGTAGGGCGTCGGCGGCGTAGCCCTCCCCCGCGGCGACGCCAACGCGCACTTCGCGGCGCGCACCGATGACGTGCGCGACCTTCGGCCCCCGCGGCCTGCCGCCATCCTGCGCCGGAAACGGCGGGCGAGGCCCCGACATCCCCGGCCTCGCCCGCCTCGCCGTGCCGGTATGCCTCGGACCTGGCGCGACTAGGAACGGCCACCTGGCGTTTTGAAACATGGCGAAAACTTTTGCTCGAAAGAATGAAAGTTAGAAACAATTACTAATTACTTTTGTTCTGGGCTACGATTTTGCCGACCGAGCGTTCAAGGTCATCGTTCTCCAGCCCCCCACACCCCCGGGACGCCTCGAAGCAGCGACGCGACCGGCGAGCCGGCAACACCCTGACCCACGTCCGACGTTGGGTCCGCCGGTCGCCACGCGCGCCTCGCTCGTCGAGGCCTGCCTTCGCGTCCCAACACGGAACTGGAAGGAAGTGCATGTCCAGTCACCCTTCGACCGCCCTCGAGGCCAGAGACCCTGGTCGTCGTCTGGTCCGCTGCCTGGTCGCCGTCGCCCTGCCGGTCGCGTCCATCTCAGCCGGGTCGCTCGTCCTCGCCTCATCGGCATGGGCCGCGCCGGCCAGCGCGACGGCCACGCTCACCCCGGCTGTCGCAACCGGCACCAACAGCTGGTACCGAGGACCGGTCACGCTGAACCTGTCCGCGACCGACGGGGTCGGCGGCGTACAGCGCCTGGAATACCGCCTCGGCAACACGGCACCCTTCCAGACCGCGGCGGCCGCCGGCGCCCCGTACCCCGGCGCGCTGGCCGGGTCGGTGAAGATCACGCAGGAAGGCTCCACGACGGTCGGGTACCGCGCCGTCAGCGGTGACAACTCGGTCGAGACGACCCGCACCATCACCGTCCGGATCGACACCGTCGCCCCGGTCGTCAGCTGGCCCGGCATCGTCGCCGGGAAGGTCGGCCACACCGCCACGCTGATCCCGACCCGGACGGATCCCGCTCCCGGCTCCGGCGGCGTCTTCATCCAGAAGATGTGGATCGACCAGACCGAGACGACCCCGCTGCCGGTGAAAACCTCGACCCTGTCGACGGGCGCCCACACGATCAGCGTGGTGGCCAGCGACGCGGCCGGCAACGCGGCCCGGTTCGACCAGACGTTCGTGGTGACCACGTCGTTCGGCGAGCTCGGCGCGCTCATCGACGGCTTCGCGAGCGACGGCTCGATCGATGCCGGCCTCGCGGCCGGCCTGCACGCCAAGCTGAACGAGGCGGCGAGCCTCGCCGGGGCGGGCAACGCCAACCAGGCGAAGCGAGCCCTCAACCAGTTCGTCGCCACCGCCCAGGGCGGGTCGCAGTCCGGCCAGGTCCGGGACACGCTCGTCGGCGATGCCCGCTACCTGCAGCAGCAGGTCGCCGGTGAGCTGCCGGGCGATCCGGAGACCGGCATGATCGTCACGCCCGTCGCGGGGCCTGACCCGATCGCGCCCGTCGTTCCGCTCGCGGCGTCGACCAGCTTCCCCGGGGCCAAGTTCCGGATCCTGTACTTCTCGGCCACCAAGGGCTTCCGGCACGACCACATCCCGGACACCGCACTGCTCGTGCAGCAGTGGGGTCAGCAGCACGGATTCGACGTCGACATCTGGGACCCTCGGCTCGCCCCGGCGTCGCTGGCGAGCACGCCGTTCACCTCGGGTGCCGACCTCGCGAAGTACAAGACCATCGTCTTCTCCTCGCCGGTCGACGGGACCAACGCGAACAGCCCGGCGAGCGCGGACGCGCTCAACGCCGCCGAGCTGGCCGCGTTCCAGGAGTACATCCGGGCCGGCGGCGGCTACGTCGCGCTGCACGGCGCGTCCGACGCGATCCACAACGTCCCCTGGTACCGCGACCTGGTCGGCGCGTGGTTCACCAACCACCCGGGCGGGCAGAACGGCGAAGGCACCTGTGGCAGCTGCATCAACGTGCGGGTCAACACCGAGGACAGCACGAACGCGGCCACCGCACACCTGCCGAAGACCTGGCTGACCATCGACGAGCTGTACAACTTCGACCATAACCCGCGGGCCGAGGTCCACACGCTGCTGAGTCTCGACGAAGAGTCGTACCGCCGCAGCCTCAACAGCGGCAACGCCGCGACCAACCCGCTGCCGCTCATGGGCGGCGACCACCCGATCGCGTGGTGCCAGGAGTACGACGGCGGCCGTGAGTTCTCGCTCATCCTCGGCCACGACCGGGCGCAGTACAGCCGCGACCCGTTCACCCAGATCCTGCTGGCCGGCATCAACTGGACGGCCGGGCAGAGCGACGCCAACTGCTCGACCTTCCGGCAGACCCGTACGTTCATCGCCTCCGGCGCCCTGACGCCGGAGTCCGCCACGGCTGCCGCCGCGCTGCTCGACAACGCCCAGGCGGCCTACCTGCGGCAGGACTACAACGCCGCCGGCACGTCGCTCAACAAGATCACGGCGATCGCCGGTTCGCCCGCCGCGGGCACCAGCGAGGCCCGCGGCGAGCTCGACCGCCAGGTCCGCCAGCTGCGTAGCTGGATGTCGTCCCTGAAGAACTCCTGACCCGTGCCGCCGCCGGCCCACCGCGTGGGCCGGCGGCGGCCGGGCGGCCGCCCAGCGCCTCGACCCGGTCTCAGTGCCGCAGCCAGGTGTCGATGTCGGCCAGGGCCGATTCGATCAGGTCGCCGGAGGCTCCGCTGTGGCGCGGTTCCGGTTGGCCGCCACGACGAGTCCGAAGCCCACGCCGTAGTGATCCTGGGCGGCGCGTCCGGCGTCGAGTACGACGTCCAGGACGTCGGCGTCAGTGCCCAGGCGCCCACCGAACAGGCCTGGCCACATCGACGGCTCCACCCAGACCGCCCCGGCGAGCGCGGCGTCCTCGACGATCTCGTGGACCAGCCGCTGTGCGTCCGCCGGCGTGCGCAGGCACGCGGCCGCGGCGGTGATGGTGTCGGTGAACGCCGCGAAGGAGCCATAGCCGCTGGGCAGGACGGCGGCGACTCCCGCCCGGTCGGCCAACTCCAGCAGCGTCGAGCGGCGCATCGCCCCGTCGAGATGGACATGTACGTGAGCCTTCGGCAACGCCGCAAGAACGTGATCGGCCGGCACTCGGGCATGATCCCACGCCACATCGCGCAGGCGCCGTCCCAGCCACGGCAAGATGCTCAGAGGGGTAGCCCTGCCAACACCTCGAACAAGCGGCGCGGTCGCATCCGCTGCAGTCCGCGCCCGGATCGCAAAGCACGCGCACGGACGACTCACGACACGAGGGACATCACGGCAGCGGCGGCCGTGGTATGAACTGCACCGTGGCGGAACCCGAGATCATCGACGACGGCGACAACGACGACGAGCCGCTTCCGGGCGTCGGGCGGCCCTTTCCCATCCTGCTCGTCGCCAGTGCCATCGCGTTCGTGGTGCTCGCGATCGCCGCGGTCTTCATCAGCATCCAGGTGTACTCCGGCCATCGAGCGGAGGCTGAGCGGGCGGCCGAGGACGCTGCGCCGCGGTCGCCGGCCCCGAGCCGGTCGTCCTGTTTGGACCTGCACGACTACGGGTGTGACCCGGCTCGGCGGCTGCCGGTCACGCTCGATCAGCTGATGGAGGCGCAACGTTTCACCGCGGGCCCCGAGTGGGCCAACACCTCTGGCACGCACACGCTCAGCATGCCGATGCTCACCGACCAGCCCGGCAGCGCCGCCGGACGGCTCACCGTCGAGCATGCCCACCAGGTCGTGTACTCGGTCCGGTGCGAGGCCAACTCGACCGGGACGACCCCACTGACCCCGGTCGAAATCGGCTACCTGAAGCTGTGCGGCAATGCCGCCCTCCCCAGCAACGACCCGGCGGTCGGCGGCGCGGTCCAGTGGCTGGCGAACAATGTCCATGTGGCCCCGGACGGGCTGGTCGCGCGGTACCAGTGCGGCGGGGTCGCGTTCTCGCTCAACATCCGCTCATTGCAGGCCGAACTCGACATCACCGTCCCGGACGATCGCAAGTACTGCGGCGCGGCCTGAGTATTCCGGCCGGGGGCGCTCGCACGTCTTCACGGCCCATCACGGAGCCCTTGCGTGCCGGTGAGTGAGGCGTTGGGTGGGAGCCATTCCTCGTCGAGGTCGAACACGATGTGGAAGCCGTTGTCGCGATCGGTGGGGCCGAGTGTTTCGCGGGGCGCCACCGGTACGCCATCGATGAACCGTTGCCGGTACGCGACGCCGTCGTCCCACTGGTCGACGGTGACCCACAGGCTGAACGCCGCGGCCCAGCGCAGGCCGAAGTGGCGCTCCGGGCCGGGAATGGCGCCGGTGACGAGGTCCTCCGCGTCGAACTGTGGCACGTCGGGGCCCCCGGTCACCGCGATCCGCAACGGGCCCTGCACTTCGGCCCGCAGCCCGTCACGCCGCAGGCCCTCGAGGACCACCGCGGGGAGGCGGGGGTCGGTGCGCTCCACGCCGATCCACGAGCGCGGGGACCGGCGGATCAATCGGGTGTAGTTGTCGGTGACCAGGATCCTCGCCGAACTGTAGACGTCGAGCGGATCCTCGGGCATCCGGATCTGTTGCCAGCGGTGGCGGTCGTGGGGCAGGCCGGCCGCCGAGAAGACCACTCGCGCTCCCTCGGCCCAGACGTCGTCACGGGCCGTGAGCGCCTGCGCGAAACGGTCCTGCTGCAGGGTGGGTTCATCGAAGGCCAGGCCTGCCGGGAACGCGACCCGCAGGTACGGCGCGAACGAGAAGTCGCGCAGCTCGGCAGCGGCGAAGGCGGCCTCCAGCAGGCGCCGGAAGTCGCTCACCCGCGCACAGACCGCAGTGATCAGCGCATCGTGCGGCGTGCCCGGATGCGGCCAGCGGCCGGGCGGTGTGCGGCACGCATGGTCGAAGGCGCGCGGGTGCTCGGCCGCACGGATCAGCCGGGCGAGGACCGCTTCGTCGATCGCCAGCGCAGCCCCTGCCCGCTCCTCGGGCCGGGGGTCGTTCATCGCCGCGACGAGTGCCGGGAGATCCACCCGTCCATTGTGCGGTACGGCGCCCCGCCGACCGCCCACGCGAGGCCGCACATCCACGCCACGGCGGGCGACGTCGGCGGGCCCGGCCAGGTGAACGTGCACATGCCGACCCGCCCGTCACGGGCGCCGGCGGATGGTCAGCCGCCGGCCTTCGGGAGCACCAGCTCGGCGAACACGGCCCGGTGGTCGCTCCCCGCGACGCGATAGATCACGACCTTCCGCACCCCGACACGCTTGTCGGCGAGGATGTGGTCGAGCGTCACGCTCGGGAAGTACCACCGGTTGTCGTAGGGCCACGACGGGGAGAGCCCGGCACCGGCGAGGTCGGCGGCGTCGTGGTACCCCTTCGCCACCACCCGGCGGAACGCCTTGTGATCGAGGGTCGAGTTGAAGTCGCCCATGAGCAGGTTGACCGGCCCGCTCGGGGTCGCCGCCGGCTGCGCCGCGAGATCGGCCAGCCAACAGGCGTCCGACGCACGGCCCATCGGGGCACACGGATGCGCCGACTCGACGTACACCTCCGGGGCGCCCGGCACCCGCACTCTGGCGTGCGCCTGCATAAAGCCGCCGGCGAGCTGCCGGTATCCCTGTTCCGCGAGCGGGAACCGGCTGTAGACGGCCGACCCGCCCGCGTCGGCCCGCGGAAAGGTGACCGCGTCGGGCAGTATCTCCTCCAGCCCGGCCGCACGCAGCGCGGCACGCCCTTCCGCGGTGTATTCCTGGACGGCGAGCAGGTCGACGGCGCCGTCGCGGACGAGGCGCACGATCTGGTCGGGTTCGGCCTGGCCGTACAGCATGTTGACGGTCATCACCCGCAGCGTCGGCCCTGCCGGAACCCCGGCATCGGTGTCGGCGATCCAGCGCGGTAGGACGCACGCGGCGAACGCGACCGCCACCCCCACCGCCGCGATCGCCGGCCAGATCCGTTTCGTCAGCACCGCGAGTGCCAGCGGCACCAACGAGAGCACCGCGACGTACGGGGTGAAGGCGACGAGCTGAATGGTCGGGTAGCCGCTCTCCAGACCGAACACCCGCGCCGCCGCCCATACCGCCAACGGCGCGATCAGCAGCCACAGCAGCACGGTCGGCCACCGGCGCCGCCGTAGGGTCGCAGCAGGCGACGCGCGCGGCAGAGACTCCTCGGCACCGACCATCCCGCCAAGCGTAGGGGAATGCGCCGACCGGGCAGTTGTCGGGCCTGCAGCGGCACCGCCCGATCGCCACGCGCTACAGCTGGTGACCGGCGCCCTCGCGGGGGCAGTGCCGATCTGCCGCCGCCGCTAGTCTCGTCCCGTGTCGAGGCACATGATGACGCCCACCGGTCGGTATGGTGCGGCTGCGGGACTGCTCGCGCTGGTGCTCGTGCTCGGTGCGTGCACTCCGCAAGCGCAGCCGGCTCCAGCGCCGAGGACGCCAGGCACAACGGGGGCACCCCCGCCGACCACTATGCGCCCCACGACGTCGGCAACGGCCGCCGCCACCACGTCCACGCCGGTGACGTTGGCGGCCGTCCGGTCGATCCGGGCCGTGCCGGACGCCATCGGCCCGTATGCGTGCGACCCGCCGCAGCCGCCGCAGCGACCGGAGGTCTTCGTCGAGCTGGATGCCGGCAGCCACCGGCTCGCCGACCTGGCCGTGACGCTGCGGTACGACGGGGGCGAGCGCTACTCCGGGACCGGGAAGATGCGCTACGACGCGGCCAGCCGCTCATTCAGGTATCAGCTGCCACCGGCCGGCCGCGACAACCTGTCACCGTCTCAGAAGGGCGTCAGCCTGTCAGCGACCGTGGCACCGAGCGCACCGCCCGGGGCCTTCGCCCCGCCGGCACCACCCCCTGCATCCATCCTGATTCGTCAATGTATTGCCCTGCCGCCGATCCAGAACACGTCGGCGCATCGGCCTGGGCTACGGGATGGTGCTTCCCGGCTGGCCGTGCCGGTGTCGGTGTCCCGGACCAGAAAAACGCGCTGACTCGCCGCCGATGTGGCCGCTGACCCACGTGGGCGCGCCACGGGGCGGCCGGCGCTGAGCCGCCTCGCGCCGCGCAGACCCCGCCAGACCCAGGATGCGGCGGCGGTCGCGGTGGCCGGGCGAGGTGACGACACCGGCCGACGATATCGCCTGGTCACGCATGATTGGTGGCGAAGGGATCAGAAGCGCAGCTGCAGCAGTTCTGTGAGGCGCAGCGCGGCCGCGGCGGCCAGGTACAGCACGAGCCCGACCAGCCCAGCGAGCACCGCGGTCATGACGCCGCCCGCGAGCGCCGCGCCCACGGCGGCCACCGACGCCGCGACGAGGACCTTCGCGTGGGTGCGCACGATCCGGTGCCCGTCGATGCGGCCGAGGCGGCGGCGCAGCACGAGCGCGGTCGCGACCAGGCCGACCGTGTACGCCGCGGCGTACGCGAGCGGCACCCCGACCACGATGTCCCCGGCCGGCAGCAGCCACGTGGCGGCCGCGCAGCCGGCCACGCCGACGGTGCTGACCGCCGCGGTGATCAGGGCCGGCGACCGCGTGTCCTGCAGCGCGTAGAAGCCGCGCTGCAGGATCGTGTACGCCGCGAACGGCAGCAGCGCCAGCCCGAACGCGGCCACCACGACGCCGAGCATGGTGACACTGCGGCCGTGGCCGAACACGAGCGCGGCGACCGGCCTGCCGAGCACGACCATGCCCACGGCGGCCGGCGCGAGGGCGACGGCCGCGACCCGCACCGCGAGGGACAAATCGCCGATGACGCGCTCGTGGTCGCGGCGGGCGGCGCTGCGGCTGAGGCGGGGCAGCATCGCGGTCATCACCGACATCGCGATGACGGCGACGGGGACCTGGAAGATCGCATACGCGGTCTGGTACGACGTGACCCCGCCGGGCCCGCTCAGCGACGCCGCGCGCGTGGCCGCCGCGAGCATGACCTGCGCCCCGAGGACCGACAGCAGCACCCACGCGCCGAGCCGGCCGATCCGCCGCACCGCGATGCCCCGCGGGTCCAGGTGCAGCCGCAACGGGAAGCCGCTGCGCGCGAGGGCGAACACGACGAGCGCGGTCTGCCCGACGACGCCGGCGGTCGTTCCCAGTGCCAACAGCATCAGGTGTACCGTCGTGAGCCCGTCGATCCGCGTGCTGCCCCCGATCGCGAGGTACACGCCGCCGACCGCGATCACGATGAGGCTGTTGACGAGCGGCGCCCACGCGGGCGCGGCGAACCGCCCGCGCATGTTGAGCACGGCCCCGGCCGTGGCCCCGACGCCGTAGGCGAGGATCTGCGGCAGGAAGTACCAGCTGAACACCACGGCGAGGTGGCGCTGCGGGCCGGTGAAGCCCGGCGCGTACACGTCCACGAGCCACGGCGCGGCGACGACGGCCACGACGGTGACGAGGCTCAGCCCGTACACCATGAGCGACAGCAGCCGTTGCGCGTACACGACGCCGTCGTCGGCCTCGGTGACCGCCGCCCGCGCGAGCAACGGCACGACGACACTGGCCATCGCCCCGCCGACGACGAGCTCGAAGACCGCGTTGGGCAGCGTGTTGGCCACGTTGTACGTGTCCAGCAGCCGGGTCCCGAGCCCGAGCGCCGCGATGAGCACCCCGATCCGCGCGAACCCCGCGACCCGCGACACCGCGGTCGCGATCGCCATCCCCCGCCCGGCACCGCGCAACGAAGCCATGCCTGTTCTTAGCAGATATCGTCCCTGGATGAGTTTCCGGCTGGCGGCCTACGCGCTGTGCATCGAGGCCGACCGTGTCCTGCTCGCCCGCTGCGGCCCGGTGTGGACGCTGCCCGGCGGCCGCGTCGAGCACGGCGAGGACCCCTTCGACACGGTGCTGCGGGAGCTGCTGGAGGAGACCGGCCACACGGGCGTGGTCGACCGCCTGCTCGGCGTCGACTCACGCGTGATCCCGCCCGCCGAGGCCCGCCGCGGCATCGAGCACCAGAACGTCGGGATCTTCTACCGGGTCCGCGTCGCCGGCGGCACCCTGCGGCCCGAGCCCAACGGCGACACCGCCGAACCGTCCTGGACCCCGATCGCCGGCGTCACCGCCCTGCGCCGCTCGTCGCTCGTCGACGTCGGCCTCGCCCTGGCGCTGACGACGCCCGCCACCGGGCACGTCGCGCCGGTCCCGGTCGGCGGCCTCGTCCAGCACTGAGCCCGCGGGAGGTGTGGACCGGCCCCGCCGCGACGATCCTGGCGATCCGGCAGCTCGTCGGCTGGTCGCTGCGTGTAGCGGGCCGGGGCGCCGTCCGGTTGCTAGTCTCGCGGGGTGACGTACCCGCGGCGCAACCCCCGGCCGAATCTGCCGGCGCGGGTGCGGGAGGTGCGGGACGTCACCGGTTCGATGCGCGAGATCGACCTCGTCGGCCCCGACGTGCCCCGCCTGCGGGTCCGCCCCGGTGCGCACCTCGTCGTGCGGGTGCCCGCCGACGACGGCGAGGCGCGCCGGGTGTACTCCATCTGGCACCACGACCCCGCAAGCTCCCTGCTGTCGCTGCGCATCGCCCTGCACGACGCCGACGGCCCGGGCTGCGCCTGGGCCCGCAAGGCGGAACCCGGCGACCGGATCACGCTCGAGCCGCCGCGCACCAAGATCACGCTGGACGACACGGCGGCGTTCCACGTCTTCGCCGGGGACGAGACGGGTGCGGTACCCCTCCTGGCCATGCGAGCCGCGTTGCACCGCTCGGCACCGGGGCGCCCGGCGCTCGGCGTCTTCGAGTCCGTGAGCGAGGCGGACGAGATGCCGGGCTTCCACGGCGTGCCCGCCCTGCCCTGGGTCCACCGCGGCCGGGCGTCCGCGGTCGCGTCCCGGGTGCTGCTGCGTGCCGTCGCCGATCTGGACCTGCCCGCCGGCTCGGGCGCGGCGTACCTCGCCGGGGAGAGCGAGACCTGCCGCCTCCTGCAGCGCGTGCTCATCGAGCAGCGCGGCTTCTCCCGCCGCAACGTGCACACCCAGCCGCAGTGGCAGCCCGGCCGCCCCGGCTTCGGCGCCGGCACCGACTGACCGGCCCGACGCAGCTGCGCAGGTTCAGTTGATCTAGTGTGCGTTACCGTGCTTCGTATCGTGCTCTTCACCGCGGCCGCCGCGGCCCTGCTGCTGGCCGGCTGCTCCGGCGCCGAGGATCCCGGCAAGAACACGAAGCCTTCGCCGTCGGCCGTTGAGGCGCTGCCCGCGGTCGGGGCGTGTCTGACGTCGGACGGCACCATCGCGTACGTCGACAAGGCCGACCCGGTCGCCAAGGAGGTCGGCTGCGACACGCCGCACAAGCTCGAGGTGGCGGGCACCGGGCGGTTCCCCGACGGCGGGCAGGTCCCCGGCTGGGGCAGCGACGCAATGCGCGCCGCGTACGCCGAATGCGGCAAGGCCGCCACCGCGTACCTGGGCGCCGACTGGCACAACGGCTGGCTGTTCCTGCACATCGGCCGCCCCGCCAGTTCCGACTGGGCCGCCGGCGCCCGCGGCTACGTGTGCGGGATCGCGGAGTTCGAACGCACCGACTGGTCCAGTCCCGCCCTCGCGCGCGCCGGCACCCTGAAGGGCGACCTGGCCGCCGGAGGCCCCGGGAAGGTCGCCCAGCGCTGCGCGACGCTGATCGGCCACAATCCCGACCCGCGGGGCTTCTTCGACATCGCCAGCCAGAAGCGGGCCGACTGCGCGACCCTGCACGACGCCGAGTACGCCGGCTCCATCGAGCAGCCGGACGGGGTGTACCCGGCCTATGAGTCGCAGCAGGCCTTCGTGGGCAACCGGTGCGACGCCCTGGTCGCGAGCCTGCTCGGGCTGACGCCGCAGGCCCTGGGCAAGCGCCGCGACGTGCGCAGCCTGTTCACGTACCTCGACGACCAGTCGGAGTGGCAGGCCGGCGAGCGCTCACACCTCTGCTATGCGACGGTCGCGCAGAGCCACAAGATCCGCGCGAGCATCAAGGGTCTCGGGACGGGGCCGCTGCCCTACTGAGGCCCTTGCGCGCCGGGCTCGTATTGGCGAGCATCGCTGTATGACTTCGATGCTCCGCCGCCTCGCGCTGGTGTCCGCGGTCGGCGTTGGAACGCTCCTGCTCGCCCCGGTCACCCCGGCGTCCGCCTACAGCGCCTGCGCCGCCGGCACGATGTGCGGCTGGCTGTACTACTCCGACGCCGCCCGCACCCACCAGCAGGGCGGCCACACCACGAACTGCCAGGGCGTCGTGCTCGACTGGGGCATCAAGTCCGGCTACTCGACGTACATCTCGCAGTCCTGCGGCGACGACCCCAACCCGGTGTAGGTCAGACCGCGCCGCGGACCGTCGCCACCAGCCCGAGGACCTCGCCGCGCAGGTCCTCGGCGAGCCGGCCGAGTCCGGGTCCGTCGCCGCGGTCCTCGCGCTCGGTGGCGGCCGCGACGCCGTCGACCAGGCCGCTCATCTCCCGCAGGGCTCCCGTGACCGACTCGAGCACGCCGATCGCCGCGGCCGCCGCCGGCAGCGGGCCGAGGTCGGGCACCCGCGCCTCCAGGTCGCCGGCCGCCACTCGCTCGGCAACGCGCGCCAGCGTCAGCAGCGCCGCGGCGGCAGCATCCGCGGCCGGAGGCTCCGGCTGCCGTCGTCCGATCCGCACGCGGCTCACCGCCCGCTCGGTGCGAGCCCGCCGGCCGGCGACCAGACGAACTCGTCGTAGGTGCGGCCCTCGCCGTCGAGGCGGCCCAGCAGCAGCTCGAGCCCGGCCGCGGCAGCCTCGCCGGCCCTCGAGTGCCGCCGCTCCCGCGCCAGTCAGGCAATCCCGTCTAGTATTCCGCTTCAACAGGCTTCGGGCCTGTGGCCAGTCGGCGGCTAATCTTATGGATGGTCTCGCCGGAGGCGAGCAGTTCGCCGTTACCCGAGCGGATCTCGGCGGCGGCGTGCACCACCGACCGGCCGGCGTGGGTGATCCGCGCCGACACGGTCAACCGCTGGTGATGGTCAGCCGCGGCCAGAAAGCGATACGCGGCGTGCATGTGCGGCGCCCCGACACCTGCAGGCTGCTGCGAATGCACGGCGGCGGCGGTCGCACAGTCCATCAGCGCCGAGAGATAGCCGCCGTGGAGGTGCCCGGTCGCGTTGGCGAACTCCGGGCGCCCGACTGCCTCGCAGATGACCGTGCCGTCGTCGTCCATGCTGCGCAGCCGAAGGCCCAGCAGGGCGGGGAACGGCTGTGGTGGGATCACCCCGTCCACAATCGCACGCTGATACTCCAGTCCTGGCACCGCGCCGAACTCCGGTGGTGGCACTTGCGTCTCGCTCACGGCCGCCGCCTACACGCGGGGTGAGGGACGACGGCCTCGCCGCATCCGCCGCCGCTCGTCGACGACCGGCGCACACGCGGGGATGCCGACTGCGATCGCGGCCGCCGGGGCGACGCCGCAGCCGATCAGCAGCGCGACGCGGAACCCGTTCTGCGAGGGCATGGTGAGTCCTCCGAGGTTTGTGGTGAACAGCGACAGTACGACACCAATGACGTCCGCGGCGACGGAACTGCCCATCGACCGAATGAGCGCGTTCGAGCTGTTGGCCGAGCCGGTTCCGGACCGCCGCACAGCAACCATGATCAGGCGTGCGCAAGCGACCGGTCGGCCGGGCGTTCGGCGCCGTCGAGTGTCGGGGTGCGGGTGGGGATAGTGGCGGCGATCGCCGCTGCGAGGAGCGCGACAGCACAGCCGATGATCATGGTCAGTCGGAATCCGTTCACTGAGGGCAGCGCGTGGCCGCCGAGGTTCACGGTGAGCTGGGAGAGCACCACGCCGATGACCGCCGCGGCCACGGAGCTGCCCATGGAGCGCATGAGCGTGTTGAAGCTGTTGGCGGCGCCGGTCTCCGAACGCGGAACCGCGCCCATGATCAGCGCCGGCATGGCCCCGTAGGCGAGGCCGACGCCGGCATTGCAGATCATGCCGACCGCCATGAGACCCCACGCCGTGCCGAGCAGCACCAGCGAGATGCCGTAGCCGGCGGCGATGACGAGGGTGCCGGTGACGAGGGTGAACTTGGCGCCGCGGGCGGCCGACAGCCGGCCGCCGAACGGGGCGACGGCCATCATCGTCAGCCCGGCGGGCAGCATCCACAGACCCATGGCCAGCATCGACTGGCCCAGACCATAGCCGGTGAGCTTCGGCAACTGCAGGAGCTGCGGCACGGCCAGGGACTGCGCGTACATGGCGAACCCGACCGATACGGACGCGAGGTTGGTCAGCAGGACCTGCGGCCGGGCGCTGACCCGCAGGTCGACGAGCGGGTCGGGGTGGCGACGCTCCCACCAGCCCCAGCCAACCAACACGACCACACCACCGATGAGCAGGCCGAGGGTCATCGGGTCGCTCCAGCCCCAGGTGCCGCCCTTGGTGACGGCCAGCAGCACGCCGACCAGGCCGACCCCGAGCGCGACCGCGCCGACGTAGTCGAAGGACTGGCCCCTGGCGTACGTCGGCGGTGTCGGCACCAGCCGCCAGATCAGCGCCGCGATCAGCACGGTGGCCACGGCGGCGCCCCAGAACAGCACCCGCCAGTTCGCGTACTCCGCGACCGCTGCCGCCAGCGGCAGGCCGAGGCCGCCGCCGATCCCGAGCGACGCGCTCAGCAGCGCGATCGACGAGCCGAGCTTCTCCACCGGCAGGACGTCGCGCAGCACGCTGATCCCGAGCGGGATCATGCCCATGCCGACGCCCTGCAGGCCGCGGCCGATCACCATCGGCACCAGCGTCGTGGCCACGGCGCACAGCAGCGACCCGGCGAACAGCGGCACGCAGCAGGCCAGCAGCACCCGCTTCTTGCCGTACAGGTCGCCGAGCCGGCCGATCACCGGCATGGACACCGCCGCCGCCAGCAGCGTCGCGGTGATCACCCATGTCGCGTTGCCCGCCGACGTGTGCAGCAGCTGCGGCAGCTGGCCGATCAGGGGCGTGACCACGGTTTGCATGATCGCCCCGACGATGCCGGCGAACGCCAGCACCGCCACGATGCCGCCGGGCCGGACGCCCGCTTCGGATCTCGTCACCTTGTGTACCTCAGCTCTCGCCTAGCGGAACTCTGCGCCCTAAAGATACTGAGTCTCAGTTAGCAACTCAATGTCGATAGGGCGCAGATCACCGACTTGCTACCGAGTTGCAGTGGCATATGATCAGGGCGTGAGTGCAGCCGTGCAGGGCAACGCCAGGGACATCGCGCGGAACGCGATCCGGCAGCGCCTGACCGAGGTCGCCATCGACCTGTTCCGCCGCGACGGGTTTGACAAGGTCACCGTCAACGACGTCGCCGCGGCGGCCGGCGTGTCCCGCAGCACCTTCCTGCGGTACTTCGGCACCAAGGAGGAAGCGGTGCTCAGCACCGCCGACGCCCACGAGGCCGACGTCGTCGACGCCCTGCGTGCCCGCCCGGCCGACGAGGACGACTGGACGGCCCTGCGGCACGCGTTGGAGCCGGTCCTGGAGCACTACCGGCGCGACCGGGAAACCGCCCTCGCTATGGCCCGGCTCGTCGCCGGCACCCCCGCCCTGCGGGCCCGCAACCTGGAACGCCAGGCCAACCTGCGGCCGATCCTGGCCGGCATCCTCGCAGAGCGGTCCCACGCCACCGGGCGGCCCGCTGCGGCACCCCTGGTGCGCGCGGCGGCGGCCCTCGTCTGCCTCAGCGTCGCAGTCGAGCTGTGGACCGCCTCCAACGGCGCCCTCGGCCTCGCCGACCTGCTCGACGAGGCGTTCGCCGCGCTCGCCCCGCGCTGACGCCCGCGATCCGATTGCCCCTCGACTCACGAGTCCTAACGGAGGGCGTCGGCGGGGCCGACCGCGTCTGCCACGTACCGGCGGGATGGCGTCGGTCAACGCCATGAGTTGGGTGACGTCGTGGCGGTTGCCGCCGGTCAGGCTGACGGCGAGTGGGATGCCCGCGCCGTCGGTGATGACGTGGTGTTTCGAGCCGGTCTTGGCGCGGTCGACCGGGCTCGGGCCGGTTTTGGGCCGCCCTTCAGGGCCCGTACGTGCGAGCCGTCGATCACCGCCTTGGACCAGTCGAGCTTATCCGCGGCGCGCAGTTCGGCCAGCACGCCATCAGTCGTTGGGATCGAAGGCGCCGTCGAACTCGAAGGCCGGGTTGGTGACGTCGTTGCCGTGGGTGTCGGTGATGGTGGCCAGGCCGACCAGCTTGGACGGGCCGCCGGCGACATAGGTGGCGTCGGCGTTGGCCGTGACCTCGAACTTGCCCTCCTGCCGCTGGCCGCCGTCGTCGGTGAACGTGATCATGCAGATCCAGTTGGCGCAGGGCCCGACGTCGGCCACCTTGTGATGTCTTGGCCCCCGCGGCCGGCGGTGGCGGCGAACACGGCGGCGACGGCGAGGACGGCGACGGCCGGGCCGAGGACGCGGGTGCGCAGCGTGGTGCGGTTCATGGTGGGTCAGCCTCCCGTGATGTCCCGGCGGCGCAGCGCCAGGTAGCCGATGACGACGCACACGGCGGTCCAGGCGGCGGCGACGAGCGGCAGTGCGGTGCCGGCCGGGATGAGCTGGCCGGACAGGCCGGGCAGGGGCTGGGTGCCGACGATGAGCAGGCTGGAGGCGATCGTGCTGGCCGCGAGGAGCAGCAGGGCGAGGAGGTTGAACGCGACCGCGGTCAGGGTCTTGGCGGCGAAGACCTGGCCGCGGCTCGCCGAGCGGGTCAGGATCGTCTTCCAGGTGCCGTGGCCGTCCTCGTTGGCGAAGATGTCCCCGGCGACCAGCGCGGCCAGGAGCGGGAACAGGCCGATCACCGTCACGACCGCCGCGACCGGCGGCTGGGTGCGGCTCACCGTCCACGACGGCGGCCCCGGCATGCCGGCCGAGTTCCTGCCCCACGCGGCGGCGCGCTTCGCCCGCGCCGACACCGCCCGCACCACCCCCGGCACCGGCCTCGGCCTGTCCCTCGTCGAGGCGATCGTCACCGCCCACGACGGCCGGCTGCGCTGCTGTTCCGGCCCCGCCCACCACCACCCGCACGAGACTCCGGTCCCGTGCATCCACCCCGGCACGGGCACCACGATCACTGTGCTGCTCCCGGCGGCCGAAGCCGGCGACGAGCCGGGCTAAGGCATCGGGGCGCGCGTGGTCCGGGCGGCGAACGCGAGCACCGCCCCGGCCGCGAGCAGGACGGCGAGCGCCGCGAACCCGTACATGAGGGCCGTCGCCGAGGCCACCGCGGCCACCAGCAGCGGCCCGCCGGCGTCACCGAGCTCCCGGCCCAGCTCCGCGGAGCCCATCGTCTGCCCCAGCCGCTCCGCCGGCGTTCCCGCGGCCAGCGCCGCGAACCCCAGCGGCGTCATCAGTCCGGTACCGGCCCCGATCAGCACGGCCGCGGACAGCACTCCGGCCAGGCCGGGCACCATCGCGCACCCCAGGCCCGCGGCCGTGATCGCCAGACCCAGGCCCAGGCCGGTGCGGGTCGTCAGGCGCCCGTCGTCGAGGGCGCGGCCGGCCCACGGCTGCACCACCGCCGCGCAGGCGGCCAGCACCGACACGGCCGCGCCGGTCGCGACCGTCCCGAGCCCGGCCGCCCGCCCGCTGACCGGCAGGAACCCGACGCCGACCGACAGCGCCGCCGTCGCCGCCGCCAGGGCGCCGGTCGGGGCCAGGAACGCCCGGTCCGTCAACGCGCGCACCAGGTCCAGCACCGTCTGCCGTGTCTTCGGCAGCGGCGCCACCACCGGCACCGCCAGGAGCACCCAGGCCGCCACCACCGCGCCCAGGACCGTCAGCACGGCGAACAGCAGGCGCAGGCCGCCCACCCACGCCAGGACCCCGCCGAGCAACGGGCCCAGGGTGTAGCCGATCGACTTGTAGAAGCCGTACGAGCCGAACGCCCGGCCGTGCTTCGCCGCGGGATTCAGCCGGGCGACGAGGGCCGAGGCCGCCGGCGAGAACGCCGACGCCGCCGCGCCCTGGCCCAGCCGGGCGACCCACAACCACGACGGCCGGTCCGCCACCACGTACACCGCGGAGGCGGCGGCGAAGGCGACCAGGCCGCCCAGCAGCAGCGGACGGGCCCCGACCCGATCGGCCAGGCCGCCGAACGCCGGCTTGAGCAGCACCTCCGCCCCGTCGTACAGGGCCAGCAGGCCGCCCAGGACCAGCAACGACGTGACCGCATCGGCCGAGAACCCGCCGAGGTTCGCGGCGATGCCGTGCGCGCCGAAGGCCGTCGTGAACCCCGCCGCGTACAGCGGCCACATCTGCCGTGCCGGAGCCGTCACGACAGATGGTCTCCCAGGCCGAGCCGCAGCTGCAGCATCGCCTCGAAGCGGTCGTCGGGGTCGGCCAGGTCGATGCCCGACACCTCGGCGATCCGCTTGAGACGGTAGCGGAAGGTGTTGGGGTGCACGTGGACCGCCGCGGCGGCGGCGGGGACGTCGCCGAAGCTGTCCAGCCACGCCGCGAGGGTCTCGGTGAACGCGGTCTGGTGGCGGGCGTCGTGCGCGCGCAGGCGCACCACCGCGACGTCCGGGACATCCTCCTCGGCGGCGATGCGGTCGGAGAGGTCCTCCAGCAGGGAGGCGACGTAGACCTCGGGGAGTCGCGCGACCCGCGGCCGGGAGTGCCCGCGGGCGAGCACCCGCAGGACGCGGTCGCCGTCGGCGCGCGACCGGCGCAGGTCCGTCGGGCGCCCGGCCACCCGGCCGATGCCGATCAGGGCCGGCATCCGGGTCCCGATGCGGCCGAGGAACTCCTCGGCGATGCGCTGGGCCCGTGCCTCGGACGTGGTCGGCAGGACGGCGTAGATGACGCCGCCGAGGCCCGCGACGGCGGCGCGGGGGTGGATCGCGCTCAGGTGCAGCGCCAGCGCCCCGGCGAGCAGGTCGCCCGCCGCCACGCGGTCGGGCGTGACGGCCGGGGCGAGATCGCCGGGCGGCGGGTTCGCGTCGACGGCCAGCACGGCCAGCACGCACGCCGGCTCGCCCGTCAGCCCGAGCCGGGCGGCGGCCCGGGACGCGCCGGCTCCGCCCTCCAGCACCGTCGCCAGCAGGTCCGCCCGCAGCCGGCGCTCGGCGTCCGCGCTGCTGCGCTGGCGCAGCAGTTGCAGGGCGGCGAGCTTGGCCGACTCGCGCAGCGCCCGGTCCTGGACCTCGGAGAGCGGGCCGTCGACCACGACCCAGATCGAGCCGAGGATCTCGCCGCCAGCGCGGACCGCGATCGCCGCCCGGGGCTTGCCGGCGATGCCGTCGATGTAGATGGGGCCGTCGGTGCGGTACAAATTCTGGAAATCGCCCCGTTGCTCGAGCGCGCGCAGCTTCTCGGCGGGGACCTGGCGGTCGAGGATGGTGGCGATGCGGGCCTCGTCGCCCTCCTCCTGCCGGCTGGAGAAGGCCAGGACGCGGCCGCCGCGGTCCTCGACCGTGACGGGGCCGCCGACGAGACCCGCCGCGGCGTTCGCCATCGCGAACAGGTCCCCCGACAGCGGGTCGTCGCCGCCGGGCTCGCCCGGGCGCCCGACCGTGCCGACCTCGTCGGTGGCGAGCAGGGCGCGCAGCAGGGCCGCGACCTGGGCCCAGGAGGCGCCCGGGGTCAGCCCCAGCACGGGCAGGTCGTGGCGGGCCGCCGCCTCGGCGACCGGGCCCTCCGGGGCGACGGGCGAGCGGACCACCAGCGCGGCCGCGCCGATCGCTCGGGCGTGGCCGATCAGGGCGGCGACGGGCTCGGCGCCGTAGACGCCCACGCCGAGCACCACGGCGCCGGGCAGCCGCGCCGACTCGTCGCCGGGGTCGTGGATGAGCACCCCCGTGACCGGCCGATCCGGATCCGCGCGCCCGGCCACCAGGTCGACCAGCGTCGAGCCGAGATCGGTGAGGATCCGCCCCAGGACGGCCCGTGGCGATGTCATGATCGTACGGTAATCCACTCCTTCGTCACCGTGACGCTCTCCAGCCGGTCCGGGATCGGCACGCGGCCCAGCCCGGGCTCCCGCGGGACGTCGAGGTGCCCGTCGACGAGCACGAACGGCTCGGTGATGTCGGTCGCGTAGTAGCGATCCGACGCCGACGTGTCGCCGGGCAGCGTGAAGCCGGGCAGCGCCGCCAGGGCCACGTTCGCCGCGCGCCCGAGGCCGGTCTCCAGCATCCCGCCGCACCACACCGGCACGCCGTTGGCGACGCACACGTCGTGGACGCGCCGCGCCTCCAGGTAGCCGCCGACCCGGCTGGGCTTGATGTTCACCACGGAGCAGGCGCCCAGCGCGATCGCGTCCGCCGCCGACCGCGCGGAGACGATCGACTCGTCGAGGCAGATCGGCGTGCGCACGATCTCGGCCAGCTTCGCGTGGCCGCGGATGTCCTCCTCGTCCAGCGGCTGCTCGATCAGCAGCAGGTCGAAGGGGTCCAGCCGGGCCAGGTGGTGCGCGTCCGCGACCCGGTACGCCGTGTTGGCGTCCACCTGCAGCAGCACCTCGTCGCCGAAGCGCTCGCGCACGGCCCGCACCGGCTCGACGTCCCACCCCGGCTCGATCTTGAGCTTGATCCGGACGTAGCCCTCGGCGAGGTAGCCGCCGACCGCGTCCAGCAGCCGCGGGATCGAGTCCATGATGCCGACCGAGACACCGGCGGCGACCCGGTCCCGGGTCGCGCCGAGCCACGTCGCGAAGGAGACCCGGTGCGCGCGGAGCCAGGCGTCCAGCACCGCGGTCTCCAGCGCCGCCTTCGCCATCCGGTGCCCCTTGATCGGCTCGAGCGCCGGCGCGACCCGCCACGGGTCGAGCTGCGGCACCGCGGCCAGCGCCGGGATCAGGTAGTCGCGCAGCACGCCGGCGACGGCGCTGGTGTACTCCGAGGAGTACAACGGCGCGGCCATCGCCCCGCACTCGCCCCAGCCCTCGCCGTCCTCCGTCACCGCGCGGACCAGGACGATCTCGCGTGCGTGCTGCGTGCCGAACGAGGTCCGGAACGGCGCCACGAGCGGCACCGCGATCTGCCGGATCTCGACGCCGGTCAGTCTCATCGCTCTTCCTGCCCTTCGATCACGTACCGGCCGTCGCGGGTGAAGCCGGTGACGGTGTGCCCGGTGGCCATCAGCCCGCCGAGCACCTCGCGGGTGGCGGCCCGCCACCGGCTCGCGGCGGCCGGGTCGGCGCGCCGCAGCCGTTCGATGTCGGCCGGCACGGCGACCAGCACCCGGCGGCCGTCGACGCGACCGCGGACCGGGCCGCCGTCCGGCCCGACGCTGAGGCCGGCCGACGCCCCGGCCGACGCCCCGTCCAACGCCGGCGCGGCGACACCCGAGGGCCCCATGAGGTCCCAGTGCACGAGCAGCCGGTCGGTCTCGGTGCCGGCGTTGATCTCGTCGTGCATGGCGCCGTAGAAGTTCGCCAGGTACTGCGTCGGCACCGCGCCCAGCTTGGTCAGGTTGAAGTAGGCGTTGCGGCTGACCAGCGGGTCGAACGTCCAGCTGATCAGGCCGATGCCGCGGCGCAGCGCCCAGGCCCGCTGGTGCAGCTTGAGGGCGAGCCCGGCGTGGCGGCCGCGCAGCGCGGAGTCGATGCCCGCGATGTGCGAGTGGAGCCCGTCGGACGCCAGGAAACCCACGCACGCCCCGGCCAGCTTGCCGTCGGCGAAGACCCCCGCCACGTAGCTGCCGGAGTGCGACAGTCCCTTCAGCAGCTTCAAGGTGATCAGCGGATCGCCGGGGTCGGGCCGCCAGATGTGGTCCAGCAGCGCGCAGGCCTCGGTCAGCTCCTCGATCGTGGCGAGCTCGGCGACGGCGATGCCGGCGGCGTCCGCGGTCGCCTCGGCCAGCGCCGTGGCCTCGATGACGTGCTCGGCGCCGGCCGTGTGCGGGGTCGCCGTGGCGACGTCGGGGTGTTGATCTGTCATGTCAGTCCTTCGAACCGGGCGCCAGGAGGTCGCGCACGAGCGCCGCGAGCAGCGCCGCACGCTGCGGAAGGTGCTCGACCGACACGTGTTCGTCGTCGGCGTGGGCGCCGCCTCCGACGGCGCCGAGGCCGTCCAGGGTCGGTGTGCCGACCCCGGCGGTGAGGTTGCCGTCGGAGGCGCCGCCGACGGCAAGCCCGTGCAGCGTTCCGAGCCCAAGCTCCTCATGGATCCGTGCGGCCCGGGCGAAGAGGTCGGCGGACGAGCGTTCCTCCATCGGCGGCCGGTTCGGGCCACCGGCCAGTTCGAGCCGGGCTCCCGGCGTGACGGGCTGCCGGGCTCGCATCGCCGCGTCGACCCGGTGCTGCTCGTCGATCGTGGCGACGCGGACGTCCAGCTGGAGCTCCCCGGCGTCGGGAACCGTGTTGCGGGTGGTGCCCGAGGCCATGACGGTCGGTGTCACGGTGGTCCCGGACGCGGGGTCGGCGAGGCCGGCGAGCGCCAGGACCTGGTGGGCCAGCTCCATCGTCGTGTTGATGCCGAGGTGCGGGTCCAGCCCGGCGTGCGCGGCGCGGCCGACGACCCGAAGGTCGTATGTGGACACGCCCTTGCGGGCGGTCTTCAGCGCGCCGCCGGGTCCGCTGGCCTCCAGGACCAGCGCCGCGCGGACCCGCCGCGCCTCGGCCTCGATCAGGTCCCGGGAGTCCGGCGAGCCGTGCTCCTCGTCGGTGGTGACGAGCACGGTCACGCCGTCGAGCGAGTCCAGCACCGCGAGCGCGTGGAACATCTGGACCAGCCCGGCCTTCATGTCGAAACAGCCGGGGCCGGTCAACCGGCCGCCGCCCACCGTGAACGGGTGGGTCGCCAGGGTGCCGAGCGGCCAGACCGTGTCACAGTGCCCGAGCAGCAGGACCCGGTCCCCCGCGCCGAAGCGCCAGCGCAGCTGGACGCTGCCGCCCTCGGCCAGGCGCTCGGGTTCGGCGCCGGTCAGGCGGGCGCCGAGGGCCGCCACCGTGTCCGCGCAGCGCGCCGACGCCTGGCGGTCCGCCGTCGGCGACTCGGCGCGGACGAGCTCTTCCAGGTCGGCGAGCAGGTCCGGCAGCCGGACCCGCAGCGCCTGGAGGGGGTGGGGCACGTCAGGCGACCTTCGGGGTCGCCCGCACGCCGTGGTGCAGGTACCGGGAGCCGTCGGGCAGGTTGTAGAAGACGACCGGGAAGTGGATGCCGACGTCGTGGCGCATGACCACGAAGGCGTCCTGCTCGAAGGTGTGCATCTCCAGCTCGGTGCGCTGTTCGCCGGCCACGGCGGCCAGGTGGCCGACGTTGCTCGAGACGAGGTACAGCTTGCCGTCGCGCTCCACGACCTCCAGGTGCTGACCGGCCCGCTCGTAGCGGCCAACGTAGTCCGCCGGGGCGAACGGCAGCGGCTCGGGCGAGGGCCCGACGGCCGGGCGCATGGCGACCCCGGCCAGCTCGTGGACGATCTCGGCGAAGAGCTGGTGGTACAGCGCCGCCGAGCTGCCGCCGTTGGTCAGCAGGACGACGGCCAGGTCGAGCTCCGGCAGCACGCGCAGGTAGGCCGACTGGCCGATGGTCCCGCCGTCGTGGCCGTACACCGCGGTGCCGTCCCATTCGTCGAGGAACCAGCCCAGGGCCCACTGCTTGCCGAGCACGTACGGGTCGGGCATGGCCACCTGGGGTTGGCGCATCAGCGCGGCGGTGCTCTCGCTGAGCAGGCGGGTGCCGTCCTCGGTGACGCCGCGGCTCAGGTGCAGCTTGGCGAACTTCAGCACGTCGCGCGCCGTGGCGTGGATGAGGCCGGCCGGCCCGGCGGAGCGCATCAGGCCCCACATCGGTACCGGCGTCAGCGGCTCGCCGCCGTGGCCGATCGCCGCGCGGTGCAGCAGCGCCTCCTCCGGCAGGGTGCCGGTGTGGGTCAGCCCGAGCGGCTGGAAGAGGCGCTCGCGCATGAGATGGTCCCACGAGACGCCGGTGACGACCTCCAGGACGCGGCCCAGCAGGCTGTAGCCGGCGTTGCAGTACGACTGGGTCACGCCGAGCGGGTGGTTCGCGGCCACGTCCCGCAGCAGCGCGGCGTACCGCTCGAGGTTGTCGTCGCCGCGGCCGGTGTCGGCGAAGAAGTCGCCGTCGATACCGGACGTGTGCGACAGCAGGTGCCGCAGGGTCAGGCCCTCCGTCAGCTCCTCTGTGGACAGTCGCAGCTCGGGCATCACCCGCCGGATCGGCGCGTCGAGCTCCAGCTTGCCCTCTTCGACCAGTTGCATGGCGACGGTGGCGGTCCACACCTTGGTGATGGAGCCGATCTGGAACACCGTGTCGGTCGTGGCCTCGATGCCGGCGCCGCGGTGGGCGAACCCGGCGGCGGCCTCGGCGACGACGTCGCCGTGGTGCAGCACAGCGAGGCTCGCCCCGGCCACCCGGTGCTCGCTGATCAGCGCGGCGAGGCGCTCGGCGTACATCATGGTTCTCACTCCTCGGGTTCGTTGGTGTGCCGGGTGACCCAGTCGGCGACCCGCTGGTTGTAGTCGACCCGGTGCGACGGCCGGCCGTTCAGGATGAACAGGTGGCTGCTGCCGGGGTAGAGCACGAGCCGGGTCCGGACGCTACGCGCGCGCAGCGCGTGGAACCACTGCTCGGCCTGGCCCACCGGGCAGGTCTCGTCGGCGTCGCCGTGCAGGATGAGGGTGGGCGCGCGCACACCGTCCACGTGGGTCAGGGGCGAGAGCTCGACCAGCCGGTCGCGGCCGCCACCGATCTCCAGGGTGCCCAGCGCCTCCCCCTCGTCGGAGGTGCCGGACAGGCTCAGCAGGTCGCTGACCACGCCGCCGGCGGCGACGGCCGTGAAGGTGCCGGTCCGGGCCGACAGCCAGCAGGCCATGTAGCCGCCGTAGCTGTACCCGGTCACGGCCACCCGTTCGCCGTCGACGAGGCCCTCGGCGACCAGCGCCGCCACCGGCTCGAGGAAGTCCCGTTCGTCGTGCTCGCCCCATCCGCCGACGACCGCCCGGTAGAAGTCCTCACCGTAGCCGTCGCTGCCGCGGACGTTCAGCGCCAGGATCGTCCAGCCGCGGGCGGCCAGCGTCTGGTGGTACACGTGAATGGCATCGGCGTGTGAGGCCCAGGCGTTGTGCGGGCCACCATGCACGTCGAGCAGGAGCGGGCCGCCGGGCGGGGCGGACGGGTCGCGGATGATCAGGCCGTGCACGTGCGTGCCGTCGGAGATGACGAAGTCCCGCTCGGCACAGGCGATCAGCTCCACATCCGGCAGCGACCGGGCCTGGTGGTCGGTAAGGACCGTAACCTCGCCGGCCGGGCCGACGACGGCGATCTCGCCGAACCGCGCCCGGTCGGCGACGACGGTGACGGCCCGGCCGGAGGCCGGCGAGACCGAGAGCCCGCTGACGCCGAACGCCGCGGTCTGCGGCATCTGCTCGGCGGTGCCCCCGGACAGCCGGTACAGGCGGGAGACGCCGCGGTCGCGGGCCGCGAACAGCACGTCGGCGCCGGCGAACCGCGGGACGGCGCCGGGGTAGCCCGGCAGGCCGTACATGACGTTGCGGTCCAGGCCGGCGGTGAGGACCTCGGCCGGGCCACCGGCCAGCGGCTGGCGCATCAGGCGCAGGATGCCGATGTCGGCCGTGGCCCGGCCGACGACCAGCAGCGCGGACCCGTCGGCGTACCAGGCGCAGGGCATGGCGATGCCGGTCGCGGAGCCGACGAGCCGGGGCTCGGCGGTCCGTCCCGCGCCGGCGTCGGCGACCTCGACCACGTAGAGGCCGTTGGCGGTGGAGAGGTCGGCCCGCTCGCCGATGGCGGCGGCGAAGGCGAGCCGTGCGCCGTAGGGCGACCAGACCGGGAACGCCACGTGGTAGTCCCCGGCGGTGACCTGGACGACCTCGCCCGTCTTGACGTCGGCGACGAACAGGTGGGTCCGTACCGGGCCGATGCGACCGGCGCCGTCGGCCTTGTAGCCGAGGCGGTCGATGACGACCGGCGCGGTGCGGTCGGACTCGCCGGCCGGGGCGACGAACGCGATCCTCGTCCCGTCGGGGCTCCAGACGGGCGATCGCGCGCCCTCGCCGGCGAGCCGCGTGGGCTCCCCGCCGCCGGCCGGCAGCGTGTACAGCGCTCCGTCGCGCAGGAACGCGAGCGTGACGCCGTCGGGCGACCAGCGCGGCGCGGTGTCGGCCGGGCCCTCGGTCAGCCGCCGCGGCGCCCCGCCGGCCACCGGCACCTCCCACACCTCGCCGGTCGTGCGGTCCCCGGCCCGTTCGGCCCCGGTCAGCACGTACGCGACCCGTTCGCCGTCCGGTGACACCTGCGGATCGCTCGGCAGCCGCAGGTCGTAGAGGTCGTCCGGGGACATCGAACGGGTCATGCGGCGGCCTCCTGGCCTCCGGGCACCGCCGGTCGGGCCGGGATGCTGGCGAGCAACGTGCGGGTGGTCTCATGCTGAGGATCGCGCAGCACCTCGTCCGCCGGGCCGCTTTCGACGAGCCGCCCCTCGTCCAGCACCGCGATCCGGTCGCAGAGGTAGCGGACCACGGCGAGGTCGTGGGAGATGAACAGCATCGCGAAACCCGCCTCGCGCTGCAGCCGGCGCAGGAGGTTGAGCACCGCTCCCTGGACCGACACGTCGAGCGCCGAGGTGATCTCGTCGGCGATCAGCACCCGCGGCCGGGCCGCCAGCGCCCGGGCCAGCGCGACCCGCTGCCGCTGCCCACCCGACAGCGTGTCCGGGGTGCGCGTGAGGTACGCCGGGTCGACGTCGACGAGGTCGAGGTACCGGGCCGCTTCGTCCCGGCGGCGCGGCCCGGGCATCCGCGGCAGGGCCTCGGCGACCGACGCGCCGATCGTCATCCGCGGGTCCAGCGAGGCGTACGGATTCTGGAACACCAGCTGGACCGGGTGCGCGCCGCGATGGCGGAGGGACTTCCCGTCGGCGCCGTCGACGAGGATCCGGCCGCCGGAGACCGGGGCCAGACCGACGACGGCCCGGCCGAGGGTGGACTTGCCGGAGCCCGAGCCGCCCACGACCCCGGTGACGCTGCCGGGCGCGACCCGCAGGCTCACTCGGTCCACGGCGGTCATCCGGCCGTACCGAACCGTGAGCTCATGCACCTGCAAGGCACTCATCCGATCGCCTCCTTCCGCGCGGCCACCGGAAACCAGCAGGCCACGCTGCCCTGGCCGTCGTCGCGGCGCTCGCGCGGCGGCGCCTCGGTCCGGCAGCGGTCCTCGGCGGACGCGCAGCGCGGCGCGAACGGGCAGCCCTCGATCCGCTCCCCCGGCTGCGGCGGGCGGCCGGGAATCGTTGCCAGCTCCGCATCGAGGTCGGTGGACATCGTCGGGACCGCTTGCGCCAGCGCGCGGGTGTAGGGATGCCGGGCGCCGGTGAACAGATCCGCGACCGGCAGCTCCTCGACGATGACGCCGGCGTACATGACCAGCACCCGGTCGCAGACCTGCGCCACGACGCCGAGGTCATGGGAGATCATCAGCAGCGCGGCGCCGCTGTCCCGGCGCGCCTGGGCGAGCAGGTCGAGGACCTGCCGCTGGACGGTGACGTCGAGCGCGGTGGTCGGCTCGTCGGCGACGATGAGCCGCGGCGTGCCCATCAGGCCCATGCCGATCATGGCGCGCTGCCGCATGCCGCCGGAGTACTCGTGCGGGCGCTGCCGCGCTCGCCGCTCGGCCATGGGGATGCCGACCGCGGCGAGCCGCTCGACCGCCGAGCGCCACGCCTGCCGCCGCGTGGCCCGGCGATGGACCTCGGCCACCTCCGCCAGTTGCCGGCCGACCCGCAGCGCGGGATTGAGCGAGGTCATCGGATCCTGGAACACGACCGCCGTCTCGGTGCCGGCCTTCGGCACGACCATCATCTCGGCCGCGGCGGTCGCGGTCGCCGGCAGCAGGTCGGCCAGCGCGAGCGCGGTGAGGCTCTTGCCCGAGCCGGACTCGCCGACCAGGCCGACCGCCTCGCCCCGCGCGATGCGGAAGGAGACCCCGCGTACGGCGGCCCGGCCGACCCCGAATCCGACGGTGAGGTCCCGCACCTCCACCAGCGTGTCGACGTCGGTGGCGATGTTCCTGCTCGCGGTCACGGTGCCGGACGGGCGACCGGACTTCGGCACCGCCCCGGCCGCCCGCCGGCCGCCGGCCTGCGCCAGCGCCTCCCCGACCAGCGCCAGCATCAGCCCGGTGACGACGACCGCCGCGCCCGGAGCGAGGGCGGCGAGCGGGTTGACGTAGACCCGGTTGAGCTGTTCGTTGAGCAGCCGGCCCCAGTCGTACTCCGGTTGCTGCACGCCGAGCCCGAGGAACGACAGCCCGGCGAACGCCACCAGGGACCCGGCCGTGGCGGTGGCCGCGAACAGGACGCAGGGCTCGGCGACGTTCGGCAGCAGGTGCCGGGTCATCATGCGCCAGCGGCCGACGCCGAGCACGCGGGCCGCGGCGACGTAGTCCGAGCCGGCGACCGAGGCCGTCAGGTTCTGCACCAGGCGCGCCATCGGCGGCACGAGGGCCAGGCCGATCGCCAGCATCGCGCCCCGGGCCCCGACGCCGAAGATCGTCGCGAGGAAGAGCACGAACAACAGGCTCGGAAAGGCCACCAGGATGCCGACCGCAGCGGTCAGCAGCCGCCCCAGCCGCCGGCCGGCCAGCGCCGGGGCCACGCCCAGCAGCACGCCGCCGGTCACGCCGATCGCCGCGGCGCCGAGGGCCAGCTCCAGCGAGAGCCGGGTGGCCACCACGACCCGGGCGGCGATGTCGCGGCCGAGCGCGTCCGTGCCGAGCAGGTGGCCCGCCCCCGGGTTCTGGTTGATCGCGTCGGTGTCGACCGCCTCCGCCCGCGCGCCGAGCAGCATCGGGCCGAACACCGCGACCAGCAGGAGGAACACGACGGCCACGGCGGCGGCCAGGCCAACCGGCGTGCGCAGCGTGCGCCCGAGTCTGTGCCGCACGGCTAGTTCCCCCGGATCGTGGACTGTGGATCGGCGGCCGCGACCACGACGTCGACCAGGAACGTGATGAGCAGCGCGCCGAGGCCGAACACGAGCACCGCGCCCTGCACGAGCGGGTAGTCGTGGGCGGTGATCGCCTGGACGATCGTCGAGCCCAGGCCCGGCCAGGCGAAGACGCTCTCGACGAGGACGGTACCGGCGATCAGCGAGGTGAACAGCAGCCCGCCGACCGTCAGTGAGGCCGTGAGCAGGTTCGGAAGGGCATGGCGGAGGTACCGCAGCCGCGCCGGGAGCCGCTTGGCCCGCGCGGTGCGCATGTAGTCCTCGCCGAGCACGCGCAGCGCCTCGACGCGCACGATCCGGGCGAGTGCCGCGGCCGGGACGATCGTCAGCGACAGCACCGGCAGCACGTACGACAGCGGGCCGTCCTGTGAGGCCACGGGGAGGATCGGCCACGCCACCGCGAACACCGCGACCAGTCCGACCGCGAGGAGAAACTCCGGGACCGCCGAGACGACACCGGTGACGGCGGCGAAGCCGAGCTCGGCCCGGCGCCGGCGGCCGTCCCTGGTGAAGACCGCCGCGCCCATCCCGATCGGGATCGCCAGCAGCATGATGAGGCAGAATGCCGGGACGGCGATCAGCAGCGTGTTCGGCAGCCGGTCGGCGATCACCTCGGACACCGGCATCTGGTTGCTGATCGAGTCGCCGAGCCGCCCGGTGAACAGCTGGCCCAGGAAGCGCACGTACTGGGCCGGCAGCGGCTCGTCGAGCCCGAGCGCGTGCCGCTGCGCGGCGACCAGGCCCGGGTCCGCGGACGGCCCGAGCGCCGCCCTGACCGGGTCGCCGGGGATCAGGTGGATCATCGCGAACGACGCCGTGACGAGCACGAACAGGGACACCGCGAGCCGGCCGGTCCGCCGCAGGACGAACGCGGCCCACGGGTGATGCCGGAGTGCGGTGCGCGCGCCCTCGGACGCGCGCACCGCGACGGTCAAGGACATCAGCCGCCGGCCCGCAGGGTGCCGGGAACGACGCCCCCGCCGTCGACCTGGAACGTGACGCCCTTGCCGTAGTACCGGGTGGTGTTCATCGCGAACGGCACCACGTCGAGCCGCTTGACCAACGCCGACTCGGCGCTCGTCCACAGTGGACATCCTTCGGCCCCCGGCTTCGCCATCGCCTGCTTCACCCCGGCCTCGTAGTCCGGGTTGGCGATGCCCGCGAGGTTGTTGCCCTGCGGCGGGCGCGGGCCGGAGAAGAACGGCACCAGCTGGTCCGGGGAGTACACGTTGAACGGCTGCCACGCCACATCCCAGTCGCCGCCCGACAGCGTGCTCATCAGGTTCGCCGGGTCGACGGCCCGGCTGACGACCTTCGCCCCGAACTCCGTCCACTGCTTGGCCGCCAGCTCGCTCGCCGAGGCCACCGCCGGGCCCATCGCCGTGGAGTACAGGTAGCCGACCGTGAGCTGCTTGCCGCCCTTGGCCCAGATGCCGCCGCCGTCCTTGGCCCAGCCGGCGCCGGTCAGCGCCGCGGCCGCGGCCGCGGTGTCGTGCGGCGGCACGTTGCCGGAGACGACGTCGTCACCGCACGGGGCCGGGTCGAGCTCGCCGACGTGCTTGGGGTCGGCGGGCCGGCCGCTCGTCGCGACCGATGCGAGCTGCTTGAGGTCCACCGCCTGGACCAGCGCCCGGCGGACCGGCTCGTCCGCCGCGACGTGGCCGCCGGCCTCGTTGAAGATCAGCTGCCCGAACAGGAGGCCGGCGTCTTTGTGCTGCATCCGGGCGGCGTCGAGCCGGTCGCCATCGGCTCCAAGAATCTGGGCGACATTCAGTTGTCCGCTGAGCAGCAGGTTTGCCGCGGTCGTCTCGTTGGTGATGACCTTGAAGACAACCTTGGCGGGCATGTCGGCGTTCGTGGCGCCGCCTGGGCCCCAGGTGTAGCCGGTGCGTTTCACATAGGTGTAGTGATCGCCCGGCACGGCCTCGCTCAGCTGATACGGTCCGGTCGCCGCCGAGGCCTTGGCCAGCGCCGCCGGTTCCTTGAGGTCCTTCTGACACAGCAGTGGCAGCAGGGCCGTGTTCTGCACGATGAACGGCGCCGGAGACAGGGCCGTCACCGTGACGGTGTTCGCGGTGTCGTCCGCGGTGGCCTTCGCGCCGGCCGGGACCGTCAGCCCGATCAGCGGCACCTTGTTGGCCGGGTCTCCGATGTAGTTGAACTCCGCGGCCACGTCGGCCGCGGTGAGCCGGCTGCCGTCCTGGCACGTGACCCCGTCCCGGATGGTGAACGTCGCCGAGGTCGCGGTCGCGGTCCACTTCGTCGCGACCGCCGGCTGCAGCTGCCCGTCCGCCCCGATCGACACCAGCGAGGCGTACGCGAACCGGTTGATCGCCAGCGCGGCGCCGACCAGCGTCTGCATCGGGCTCAGCGTGCCCGGATCGCCGTTGACCGCGATCGTGACCGTACCGTCGCCCTTGGCGCCCCGGTCGTCTCCCGCCGAGCCGCCACAGCCGGCGGCGGAGACACCCAGTGCCATTGCGGCGAGGGTCGCAACGGCCGTGCGGCCGTTCGTGTTGCGCACCATGAGCCCAGCTCCTTAGCAACGCCGCCTACGAGTGGGTGAAATATAGGCAACGTCACAGGGGCCGAGATTCGTCGTACCGGACGAAGAGAAGGCGTGAGGTTGGTGCTGGGCGACGAAGACAGCCGAGCCGCGGGGCTGCTCGGGCTAGGTGGCGCGGCGCCCCCGTTCCTTCCACCATGCGGCGTACGTGCCGTCCCAGGGGAGCGGGTCCCGGCGCGGGCCGTCGGTGCGGTAGGTACGCCGGGTGGGGAAGACCGTGACGCCCATTTCCGCCTCGGACTCCCGCGAAGCGAGCCGCACCTCGTCGAACGAGCCGTCGACCGAGACGATCGGCCGGCCGCTCATGACCACGTGAATGTGGTCGAAGATGCCGTGTTCGAACGAGTCGAACACGGTGATCGTCAAGAAGCAGGCGCCGAGCGGGTTCGGCGGGTCGGGTTTCTCGCGGGCATCCGCCCACTCCGCGATCGTGTGGCCCGCGCCCCACTCGAACAGGGCTACCTCGCCCGGCCGCAGGAGGCGCTCCCGCTTCGCGGCGGCCGCCTCCACGAACTGCGCGTCCTCATCGAGCCGCACCCGTGCGGTGGTCACGCCCTCGTTGATCAGGACACCCCGCGTCTGAAACCACAGGAGCCCCTTACGCTCCCCGTTGCGCGCGAAGACCTGCGCCGGCGACGCCGCCTCGGCCTGCGCCAGGCAACGCTGGTCGAGCAGCCGCAACTCGCCCTCGTAGGGCATCCGGTCACGCGTCGCATCGATCATCGGCGGCCACTTCGGCGCCTCGATCAGCGCGACGACGAGGGGAGCCCGCTCGTCCGTCCTGGCGCGGGCCGCCTCCCCGACCGCCGCCGCGGCGACTTTCAGCATCTCCTGCGTCAGGACGACCTGCTCGTCGGCGGCTTTCGCCTGCGCCGCGTTGACCTCGACCTGCTGCTGCAACTCCGGCAACTGCTTGGCCGCGGTCCTGGCCGCAGCGCGCCCCGACCGAGCGGCCGAGGCGGCGGCGATCGCCGCGGCCACCGCACCGATGGCCGAGACGATCTGAATCCACTCGGCCAGCGTCAGACGACCGATGCTGGCTGCCAGCGCATCCCAAAAAGCACGCACGGCCAAGGCCCACCTTCATGAGAGACTCACCTTTGTGGGCGGGTCCGTGCTGGGCTCGGCCGCTCACCGGTTGAGGTGCGACCTGCCCCGCTCGGGCGGGGATAAGCGCTTGAGGCCGAGGTGACGGCCGCGGCCGCGACCCGCCGCGCGCCTTCGCGGGCCCGGAGCCGGCCGGCGCGCACGGGAGGTGACGATGGATGGGCGATGCCGCCGATCAGCAGCTCATCGAGGCGGTCCAGCCCGGGTCACCCGCGTAATCGGGGAAGACCGGGGAAGATGAAGCGCATGGCAACGGCGCAGATCATCGACGCGACCCGCAGGACCCTCGGCCCCGTCGGCGTGTGGACCAGCACGGTGCAGGGTGAGTCCGCCGCCGTGCAGCGCGAGGTCACCGCGCGCATCGAGGAGCTCGGGTTCGGCTCGGTGTGGCAGGGCGAGGTCGTCGGGGCCAACGACATCTTCGCCCAGGAGGCCGTCTGGCTCGCGGCGACCTCGCGGATCGTGGCCGGCGCCGGGATCGCGAACGTCTGGGCCCGCCACCCCGGCACGGCCCGCGCCGCGGCGGCCACGCTCGCCGACGCCTGGCCGGGGCGGTTCATCCTCGGGCTGGGCATCAGCCACGCGCCCATCGTGGAGCAGTCCGGGCAGTCGTACCGCCGGCCGCTGCAACACATGCGCGAGTACCTGACGGCCATGGGCGAGATGCCCGAGTCCGTCCCCGTGGTGCTCGCCGCGCTCGGCCCGCGCATGCTCGAGCTCGCCGCCGACCGCTCCGACGGCGCCCACACCTACTTCGTGCCGCCCGAGCACACCGCCGAGGCCCGCGCCGCGCTCGGCCCCGATCGGCTGCTCATCCCCGAGCAGGCGGTCGTCGTGGAGACCAGCCCGCGGGTGGCCCGCGAGGTGGCCCGCCGGCACACGGCGCGCTACCTGGAGCTGCCGAACTACGTCAACAACCTCCGGCGGCTCGGGCTCACCGACGACGACTTCGCCGACGCCGGCAGCGATCGGCTCGTCGACGCGATCGTCGCCTGGGGCACGCCCGACGACATCGCCGAGCGGGTCCGGGCCCACCGCGACGCCGGCGCCGACCACGTCCTCGTCCAGCCGCTCGGCGCCGGGTTCGACGACGCCCTGCGCCAGCTCGAGGAGCTGTCGGCTGTGCGGCTGCACTGAGCCGCCCGGGCGACGGCCGCGTAGGCTCCAGGGCACCGTGCCGCATCGCGCGTCCACCACACCGGCACGCCGTGGACCTACCGTCGGAAGGCGGTGCCCGGTGTCAGACCCAACCGGCCGCGTGGCCCGATCGCCGAGTCCCGGCGCTTCGGCCGAGTCCCTCCGCGCCGCGAGCGCCCGTGCCGAACAGGCGATGATCAACGCCGAGTTGCGGGCCACCCGCCGCGCCGTCCTGTCCCGGTTCCGCCACCGGCTGCGCACCGACGTCTCGGCGATCGCGGCCCCGGACTTCCTGGTCCTCGCCGACGCGCAGACGGTGCACTCGGCCATCATGATCGCCGCCTGCGGGATCCCCGCGGCCGACGCGTGCCATCTGCAGCTGCGGGAGCGGGGCACGCTCGCGTTGCGGACCGTCCGGCACCACGGCCTTCCGGCGGACCTGGTCGACCGGTTCGCCGCGGGGGACGACGGCCTGGCGGCGGCGGCCGCGCTCGCGGTGCGCACCGGCAGTCCCGTGCTGGTCGACGATCTCACGGCCAGCCCGGTGTTCGCGGGCCGCCCGGCGCGCCTGGTCCTGCTGGCGGCCGGCACGTGCTCCCTGCACGCCTACCCGCTGCGCGACGACGGCGGCCGGGTCGTCGGCGTGCTCTCGCTGCACTACGCGGCCGCGGGCCGGCACCCGAGCCAGGACGGCTTCGCCCGGCACGCGGGGCGGGCGCTGAGCAACGCGGCCGGGGCCCTGCCCGGGCGCGACGATCCGGCCCGCACGACGATGGCCAGCGTGATCACGGATCACCTCGCGGCCACCACGACGGTGACAGTGCGGGGGGTGCTCGACGCCGTCACCGTTCCCGGCTTCACCGATCTCATCCGGCGCACCCTCGCCTCCCTGGGCGCACCGCACACGCTGATCATCGACCTGCGAGGGGTCGACGTGCTCGCCGTCGCCGGGGTCCGGGCGCTGCTCACGACCAGCTATCTGGGCCGCCGGCGCGGCCTCGCCTGCCGGGTGATGATCGGGGCCGGCCACCACCCGGCGGGCGCCCGCACGGTCCTCGGCCTGCCGGGCGCGATCGAGAGCCTGCTCATCCCCGAAAGCCGTGTTTCGTAAACTGTTGACAGAACACAGCCAGGGCTTCATGTTGATTCCGGTAAATCCTTCGATCGGGCTGGTTCCCGCCAGTCCCGTCCGATCCGTTGGAGCCTGGAGTCCTCATGCCCGTGCGATGAACCCGTCTCCTCACGCTCACCGCCGTGGCCGCCCTCCTGGGCGCCGGGCTGAGCGCGCCGAGGCACTGGGCTAGTCGCCGGCGGTCTACGACGGCCAGGCCGACACGATCAAGAACAACATCAATCGGTACTTCTGGATCGCCGCGAAGGGCACCTACGGGTACCTGATCCACAATGGACAGCTCGACCAGTCCGAGGAGGGCACGGGCCAGTCGTTCGCGGTGCTGTACGGGATCGCGAGCGCCGAGCAGTCCCGCCAGATCATGCAGAACAGCCACATCCAGCCCTACGGCATCGTCGACGTCTACCCGCACTTCGCCAGCTACAGCGACGCGAAACCGGGCCGGCACAACGAGTCCGTGTGGCCGATGATCCAGGGGTACTGGGCCGAGGCGGCCGCCCGCGCCGGTGACACCGCCCGCTTCGCGTCCGAGACGCTCACCCTCGCGGGCCTGGCCAACACCTCCGGCGGCTACTACGAGATCAACAACTTCAAGTCCGGCGTGCCCGACGGCGGCTGGCAGACCGGCGGCCACTGGGGCCCCCTCGCGGACCAGACGTGGTCGGCGACCGCCTACCTCCGCATGGTCTACAGTGGACTGTTCGGGCTGCAGCTCACGAGCACCGGCCTCGGGTTCCGCCCGACGCTGCCGGCCGGGTGGGGCGACGTGCGGCTGTCCGGGCTCCCGGTCCGCGGCTGGGGCAACCTCGGCCTCGACGTGCGCAACGCGGCCACCGGCAACGGCACCCCGGTCCAGCTGTGGCAGTGCAACGGCAGCAACGCCCAGCAGTGGACGCTCGGCTCCGGCGGGTCGTTGCGCGTGCTCGGCAAGTGCCTGGACGTGAGCAACGGCGGGACCGCGGACTCCACCAAGGTCCAGCTGTGGGACTGCAACGGCAGCGGCGCGCAGGTCTGGACGCCCCGGCCGGACGGCTCGCTGCGCAACCCGCAGTCGGGCAAGTGCCTGGACGACCTGAACTCGTCCACCGACTGGGGCACGCAGCAGCAGCTGTTCACCTGCAACGGCACCGGCGCCCAGCGCTGGGGCCTGCCGGGCTGACCGGAGACTCCCGAAAAGGCCCACGACATGTTGCCATGGGTCAAGTCCCCGGCGCAGTCTTCAGCACCGCTGCAAGTGCGCAGGCCATTGGCATCACTGTTGGTCAAGCAGGGCGCGCCGACCGTCGACAAGGCGCACGCCGACACCGCGTGGGCGGAGGCCACCGTCGCCTCCGCCACCCGGCTGGCCCAGCTCGGCGCCAAGCCGATCATCATGCGGGATACCCCGGACCCGCGCGGGATCAGCGTGCCGGACTGCGTCGCCGCGCACCCGGCGGCGGTCCAGCAGTGCGCGCTCAAGGTCCCGACCGCGATCTACGCCACCCGCAAGACCGCGATCGAGGCCGCGGCCCAGCCGGCGGGCATCACCGTGCTGGACCCGACCGAGTGGTTCCGCGACGGCAGCCACGTCACGACCACCTACATCAAGCTGCTGACTCCCCTGCCGACCGCGGCACTGACGTCCTGAGCGGGCCTAGGGTGCGGCGTTGAGCAGGTCCACCGCGCTGTGCTGGCACCGCTGGCTGGTCGCGGTGCGCGGCCCGGCCCAGTGGTTGCCGTACGCGTCGATGGTGTCCCGGTCGTTGGCGTAGGCACTGTCGGCGTTGCGCTGCAGGTAGGCGTTGTAGGCGCCGCCCGCGGCGGAGTTGAGCGCGCCGAGCCCCCGGATCGCGGCGCCCTTGAACGAGGCGCCGTCGTCGGAGCACGTAGCGCTCTCGTTCGGCTCGCGCAGGATGCCGCCCGGCGACAGGTAGGTGCTCGCGGTGAGCGCGTCGCCGATGCGCCGCGCGGTCGCGAGCGCGGCCGCGTCGCCGGTGAGCTTGTTGAGCTGCACGAGGGCGTTGACGAGCACGCCCTGGTTGTAGGTCCAGGTGGTGGCGCCGTTGTTGCGGCACGTGCTGAGGCTGATGCCGTCGTTGACGAGGTTCGAGCCGTTGAGCATGCCCGTGCCCTGGAACCAGGTCCAGGCCGCCTGGGCCCGGCCGCGGTACACCGTGTCGCCCGCGATCCGCTTCGACAGCGCGGCGTTGAGCTGGATGTAGAGGCTGTTCTCGATGGCGTTCTTGTGCGTCCGGTCGGTCTTCCACCACACCCCGCCGCCGCAGGTGGTGTCCCAGTAGCTGAACATGTGGTCGGCCCCGGCCCGCGCGGTGTTCAGGTAGCGGCTGTCCCCGGTCAGGTCGTACGCGTCGACCCAGGCCAGCGCCCACCAGCCGGTGTCGTCGAGGTACTCGTTGCGGAACTGCCCGAGCCGCGAGTTGATTTGCTTGTCGTAGGTGTTGGCGATCGCGTACTGGTAGCTGCCCATCCCCGACCGCCGGGCGTTGTCGATCACCGCCGTGAGCGCGTTCGCGCTGGTCCACCAGTCCCCGTCGCCGAAAAGCCCGGTGCCGAGGTTGTACTGCATCATCAGCGCCGTGGCCGCCGCGGTGCGCCGGTCCCAGGCGTTCCAGGTGCTGCGCGTCCACGCGGTGCACACGAGCTCGGCCCGGTCGCCGGCCTTCCCGCACGCGCGCAGCGCCCCGACGCCGTTGGCGTTCCAGTTGTCGACGTTGTACTGCTTGGTGCGCTGGCTGGTCGCGCCGGCGGCGACGGTGATGTCGCCGATGCGGCTGTCGACCCAGGTCTTGCCGCCGTCGAAGGACCGGTCCATCCACACCTCGTCGCCCGCCTGCCCGCTCTCGAGCGTGGCCCAGCCCATGGCGTCGGTGTCGTTGAGGTGCATGGTGAAGCGCCGCCCGTACAGCGTGGCGCTCACGGTCGCCCGGTTGGCCGGCGCGAGCGAGGCGTCGCGCCCGTCGCAGTAGCGGTTGCAGATGGTCGTCGCGGCCAGCGCCGGGGCGCTCGTGGCGGTGATGGTGGGCGCGGCGGTACTGGTGGGCGTGGCGGTGCCGTCGGCGGCCCCGGCGGCCTGCGCGGGCACGAACACGACGGCGGCGACGAGGATGGGGACGGCGATCAGGCGTTGGGACACGGTTCCCTCCCGGGGAGCTGTGGCCCGGACCGCCATCCGGTTTTTATCGACAGTCCTCTATCAGATTCTCTCTGTCAACTATTGACATAACTGCGGGGACGCCCCGACAATCCGGCACCGCCGAGCCGGCATCGGCGGCGCCGAGCATCGCTTCCACCTCGCCCTCTGCTTCGTCGTCGCACTCGGCACACCGGTGGCAGGCGCCGCCGCCGTCGGGCTCGGCCTGCTCGCATGCATGGGCATGGCCGCGTTCACCTGGAAGCGAGTCCCGAAGGCCACGGCAACCGGCGCGGTGCCCGCGGCTATTTGACCGCCCCCATGGTCAGACCCGAGGACAGCAGCCGCAGGCTGGCCACGTACACCACGAGCACAGGAACCGCGGAGACGACGGCGAATGCCATCATCGCCGGCCAGTCGGCGCCGTAGGCACCGGACTGCACCGCGATCAGTGACGACAGCGGGTACCGCTCGGGCGAGAGCATGAACGTCATGCCGTAGAGGAACTCGCCCCACGAGACGAGGAAGATCACCGAGGACACGGTGAGGATCCCGTTTCGCGCGAGCGGCAGCGCCACCGACCAGAACGTGCGGATCGTGGAGCCACCGTCGACGCGTGCGGCCTCTTCGATGGCGGCCGGGATCTGCCCGAAGAACGGGCGCAGCAGCAGGATCGCCCAGGGAAGGAACATGGCCGCGTCGGCGAGCACAAGGCCGAACGTCGTGTCGAGCAGTCCCCACTTCGACAGCAGCCAGAACAGCGGGATGAGATTCGCGGTCTGCGGCACCATCTGCAGGACGACGAGCAGGACGAGCGCCGGCACGACGATCGCGCTTCGCGTTCGGGCGAGCGCGTACGCGGCGGGCGTCGCGAACGCGAGGCAGACGGCGGTCGTGCCGATCGCCACGATCGCCGACTGACGAAGCGCGGCACCGAGCGCCGGATCAGCGATGGCGGCTCGATACGCGTCGAGCGTCGGATGGAACGCGATCGAAGCCTGACTCGACAGCACCTCGCCCTGGCTCTTGAGCGACGTGAGGACGATCCACAGCAACGGAAGGCCGTAGAGCAGATAGAGCACGAAGCGCAACGAGAAGGCGATTGGCTCGCGGCGACGGCGGATCATGCCTCCCCCTCGGTTCGGCGGACGTCGCGGGAGTAGACCAGCGCAAGCACGACGACAACGGCCAGAGCAATGAGCGCCGTGGCCGCCCCCCGTCCGTAGTCGAGCGTCAGGAACGCTTCGGAGTACGCGAGGAACGGCAGCGTCGTGGATGCCGTCCCCGGTCCGCCGGACGTCATGACGTAGATGAAGTCGAAGCTGCGGAAGGCGTAGACGATCGTCAAGATGGTGAGGACGGTCGCCGCGGTGCGGCCCGCGGGCATCAGGACATGCCATACCCGCTTCCAGGGCCGCGCCCCATCGAGCTCCGCGGCCTCGAGCACCTGCGGGTCGACGCCGAGCAGTGCCGCGCGCAGGACGAGTGCGTTGAACGGTACAACTGCCCAGGCATTGACCAGCGCGACCGACCACAGGGCGAACTTGGAGTCGTAGAGGAACCCCACCCCGTTGCCGCCCAGGGCTCGAAGGACCTGGTTGACCAGGCCCTGGTCGGCCAGGAGGAACTTCCAGATCGATCCGTTGACGACCGGCGGCAACGCCCAGACGAACACCATCAGACCGAGCAGGAAGGAGCCACCGCGGGTCGAGGACAGGACGGCGACCGCGACCAGGAAGCCGCCGACCATCCCGATCGCGGTCACGATGAGGACGAACGCCAACGTGTTGGCCAAGACCTGACCGAAGTCAGGCTCGCGCAGCATCGCCGCGTAGTTGCCGAGGCCGACGAAGTCCCACTCGGCGTTGAGGGTCGCCGCGCTCACCGCGTGCAGGCTCATGCTGCCGAGCTGTACGAGCGGCCAGACGGCCAGCGCGAGCAGCAGGGCACCTGCGGGAGTCGCCAAGGCAATACGGCGGTCGACGGTGCGGCCGTGGCGCCGGCCTCTCCGCGCCCGTGCGGGTGCGGAGGGGCCGGCGGCGGTCGTGCTCGTCGGCGTGGACACCGGGGGCACGCTCGAACTCATGCGCTCTCAACCCTTCAGCAGGGGCTTGAGCTGGTCGATCAGCTCGTTGGCGAGTTGGTCCGGCCTGCCCTGACCCGAGATCGCCTTGGACCAGGAGTTGCCGACGAGCGTCTCGACCTTGTCGACGTTCTTGGACGGCACCTGCGGGCTCGGCGACGGGCGGCCCTGCTGCTGCACGATCTTGCCGAACACGCTCAGGATCGGGTCGCCGCTGATCTTCGCGGACCCGGCGGCGTCGGCGCGCGCCGGGATCGAGCCGAACGCGTCGAGCAGCGTGAGCTCGCCGTCAACCGAGAAGAACGCGTCCTCGAGGAACTGCTTCGCCAGGTCCGGGTGCTTCGAGAACGCCCCGACGTTCTGCACCTCACCGCCCAGCAGGACGCCGCCCTGCGACGTGATCGGCAGAGGCGCGACGCCGTACTTGAACTTGGCCTGGGCCGCGGCCGCGATCTGCCAGTTGCCGTTGACCGCGAACACCGACGAGCCCGCCGCGAACTGCTGGAACGGGACCACCTGGTCCCACGCCGCCGCCTCCTTGGACAGGTACCCCTTGGCGATCCAGTCCTGGAGCATCGCGTACGTCTGCGCCATGGGCGCGGCCTGAGCGTTGCCGTAGGTGAACCCGTTCGACGTGAACCAGGGGAAGCCCTGCCACTGGCTCTCCAGCCCCGGCTTGCCGGTGAGCGTGATGCCCTGCTTGCCGGCCTTGACGGCCTTCGCCATCACGTCCTCCAGCTCGGGGATCGAGGTGGGAACCTGGGCGCCGAGCTGGTCGAGGAGGTCCTTGTTGTACCAGAGGCCCAGCAGGTTGACGTAACCTTGGACGCCGTACAGCTTCCCGTCGATCTTCTGCAGCACGCCGTCGGGGAACTGCTTGGCGTCGGAGTACGCGGCCCACCAGTCGTCCATCGGCTTGATCGCGCCGGCCTGCGCCAGCGGGTAGGTGCCCGAGGCGCCGAAGACCAGCACGTCGGGGCCCGTCTTGGCGCCCGCGGCGGTGACCGCCTTCGTCGTCATCTGCTCGACCGGCACGTACTGGAACTGGACGTGGACGCCGGGGTGTTTGGCCTCGAACGCGGTCGCGAGCCGCTGCAGGCCCTGCACCTGTCCGTCGGTGTTGTAGTAATGCCAGACCGTCAGCGTGGTCGAGCCGCCGGCCGTACCGTCACCGCTCGGACTGCCGGACGAGCAGGCCGCCAGGCTAAGCGTTGCGGCCCCGACCAGCGCGACGAGCGCGCGGGCGAGGCGTGCGTTCCTCATGAGCTGTCTTCCTCCTGTCGCCATTGACCGTGCGGCAGCGCCGCCGAGCCCGGGATTGTTTCATCGATGAAACGACCCTGTTAGGGCAGTGACTTTGCACGCCGAAAAGGGTTTCGTCAAGCACGTACGACCAACCGGCCCTCCACCAGCGTTCACGTTGACGCTGCCACTTCTGTCGCCTAATTTCATCGATGAACCAACGAGAGAGGGAGATCGTCGACGTGGATGACCACACCGCCGCCGCGCCCACGAGGCTCCGGCTGGCCCGCCGAATCGGCACTGCGAAACCGCGCCTGTTCGGCTCGTTCGTCGAGCACCTGGGCCGCGGCGTCTACGGCGGGCTGTACGCCCCCGACGACCCGTCCGCGACGACTGAGGGCTTCCGCGGCGACGTGCTCGAGCTCGTCCGCGAACTCGGCGTCACCGTGGTGCGCTACCCCGGCGGGAACTTCGTCTCGGGCTACGAGTGGCGCGACGGCGTCGGCCCGCGAGACGCCCGCCCACGCCGCCTCGACCTCGCTTGGAAGACCATCGAGCCGAACACCTTCGGCACCGACGAGTTCGTGGCATGGTGCCGGCACGCCGGCGTCGAGCCGATGCTCGCGCTCAACCTCGGCCTCGGCGACGCACGCTCGGCGCTCGACCTGCTCGAGTACGCCAACCACCCGGGCGGCACGACGCTCTCCGACGCTCGCGTCGCCAACGGCTCACCCAAGCCGCACGACGTGCGCCTGTGGTGCCTCGGCAACGAGGCCGACGGCCCGTGGCAGCTCGGCCACCGCTCCCCTGCCGCCTACGCTGAGCGTGCGGCCGTGACCGCCGCCGCGATGCGCCGGTTCGACCCCGCGCTCGAGCTCGTCGTCGTCGGCAGCTCGCACGAGCGGATGCCCACGTTCGGCACGTGGGAGCGCGAAGTGCTGACGCGAACGATCGGCCTCGTCGACCACCTGTCGTGCCACATCTACTTCTACGACGATGGCGACCGCGCGCGGTTCCTGCGCTCGTCGGATGCGCTCGACAGGTTCCTCGACGACATCGCCGCGACCATCGCGCACGTGCGGGCCGCGACGCGCAGCGAACGCGAGGTCACGATCAGCCTCGACGAGTGGAACGTGTGGAACTACACGTCGTACGACGAGATCGAGCCGCAGCGCGTGTTCGAGGAGGCGCCGCGCATCCTCGAGGAGCAGTACACGCTCGCCGACGCGGTCGTGGTCGGCACGCTGCTGCAAAGCATCCTGCGCCACGCGGACGTCGTCGCCATCGCCGCGATGGCGCAGCTGGTCAACGTGATCGGCCCGATCCGCGCCGAGCCCGGCCGGCCCGCCTGGCGCCAGACCACGTTCCACCCGTTCGCCGCCGTCGCCCGCAGCGCGGGCCACACCGTGCTCGACACCTCGGCGGACGCGACGGGCGGCGCCGACGCGACGTGCGTCGTGACCGTCGCTCCCGGCGGCGACCACGCGCTCGTCCACCTGGCCAACCGTTCGACGACCACGGTCACCGACATCGCGCTCGACCTGCGCGAGCTGGCCCCGCGCTCCGTCGAGCACGCGGAGGTGTTGTGGGCACCGGACCCAGCGGCGGCCAACACGGTCGACGACCCCGACGCCGTCGCGCCGCGGCCGCTGGACGCGCGGCTCGACGACGGGACGCTCGCGCTTCGGCTGCCGCCTGTATCGTGGGCCACTGTCCGCGTCGGCTGCGCAACCGGAAGTAGGTGAGCAGATGGCACGCAAGGACGAGAGCGTCACCATGGCCGACGTCGGCGCCCGCGCCGGCGTCACGGCCCGGACCGTGTCCAACGTGCTCTCCGGGCACACGTCGGTCCGGCCCGAGACGCGTGAGCGCGTGCTGCGCGCTGTCGACGAACTCGGCTACCGCCTGAACACCTCGGCGCGCAGCCTGCGTACCGGGCGAACCGGCACGATCACGCTCGCCATCCCCGACCTGAAGATCGACTATTTCACCGACCTCGCCTGGCGCATCATGGCGGAGGCCGAGCGGCACGACTGGACCGTCGTCATCCAGCAGACCGGTGCACGCCGCGAAAACGAGATCGCCATCCTCTCAGGCGCACGCCGCCAGCACTCCGACGGTTTGATCTTCCAGCCCCACGCGCTCGGGCCCGGCGACGAGCGGTACCTCACGGGCAACGACCGGCTCGTCATCCTGGGCGAGCGGATCTTCCGCGGACCCGTCGACCACGTCACCATGGCCAACACCGAGGCGGCCCAGCTCGCGACGCAGTACCTCGTCGACCGCGGCCACCGGCGGATCGCCGCGATCGGCGCGAACCCGCGCGTCGCCACCACGTCGGCCGCGTCGCTGCGCCTCGAGGCATTCCGCGACACGCTCGCCAAGAACGACCTGCCGGTGCCCGCCGAATACGTCGTCACGGCCGAAGAATGGCACCTGCGCGACGGCGCTGCCGGCATGGCGCGTCTCCTCGGCCTGCCGCAGCCGCCGGATGCGGTCTTCTGCTTCAACGACACGATGGCGTTCGGCGCGCTCCACACGCTCGCGGCCCGCGGCGTGCGCGTGCCCGACGATGTGGCCGTCATCGGATTCGACAACGTGGCGATGGCGGAGTTCACCACGCCGCCGCTCACCACGATCGAGCCGGGCACCGCGCAGGTCGCCAAGCAGGCCGTGGACATGCTCGCAGCACGCGTCGCCGGCCGTGGCACGCCGCCGACCGAAGTGTTCACGGATTGCTCGCTCGTGGTGCGCCGGTCGGCCTGACCACCGGGGAGGCGCTTCTCCACCCTCATCTCCATCCTTCGGAGGTGCCGGTCCACCCGGGCGAATTCATAGCGTTCCAGGCATGAACGAACGGACCTCCCGAACGAAAAACGTCGTCCAGGCCGCCAACTATCTGCTGAGCGGCGACCGGCGTGGCGGCCGTGCCACCCGGGTCGCGGGCGCGGTGCTTGGTAAGGTGCTGGACCAGGAAGGTGGCAAGGTGACCGGCCGGATGGTCGTCGCGGTTCTCGTCGTCCTCGGCGTCGCGGGCCTCGCCTTCGTGGCCTACCGCCTCCTGGTGCTGGACCTGATCCTGACCGTGCTCCGGGAACGAGACTGACGCTGCCCACGACGATGCGCCGACTGGCCGGTCACGGATTGCGGCTGATCCGGGCCGACGATCCCGAGACAGGCTGGCTGGTGCGAATCGTGCTCACCGCCCTGCTCGTCTGCTCGCTGCTGTTCGACTCGGGCGTGAGCACCTTCGTGCGGCCGGCGCTCGTCGGCAGCTTCATCGGGTGGCTGTTCTTCGTCGTCGCGGACATCCGTTTTCCCCGGGCCGCCCGGATCGCGCTCGCGGTGGCCGCGCTGCTGCCGGCCGCCGTCACCCCGCTGCCGCACAGTGCATCGGTACTGCTGTTCCTCTACAGCGCACTGTTCACCTTCGTGCTGCTGCCGCGCATGCCGCCGTGGGCGATCCTGTCGCTGACCGGTGCGGTTGCCGCGGTGCTGCTGACCGGGCTGTGGCTCGCCGGTCACGGAGCGACAGCGATGCTCACCCAGCCCGCGATGATCGTCATCCTGGTGCTGTTCAGCCTCCATCGGCGCGAGCACCGGCTGCGGACCGAGGAGACGCTGCGGGCCCAGGAGGCTCTCGCCCAAGCGGCGGCGCTGGACGAGCGGGCCCGGATCGCGCGCGAACTGCACGACGTGCTGGCGCACTCGCTTGGCGCGCTCGGCATCCAGCTCGAGGTCGCCGAGGCCCAGCTCACCGAGAGGCGCGACGTCGAGGGCGCCGCCGAACGCGTCCGGCAGGCCCGCCGGCTGGCCGCCAGCGGCCTGGTCGAGGCGCGCTCGGCGGTCGCGGCCCTGCGGGCCGACGTCCCGCCCCTGCCACGGGCACTCAACGACCTGCTGGCCGGGCAGTGGGCCAGCCACGCGGCCACAGTCACGCTGCGCACCGTGGGCAGCCCACGCGGCCTGCCCTCCGGCGCCGAGGTGTCACTGCTGAAAACAGCCCGGGAGGCACTGACGAACGCGGCCCGGCACGCGCCGGGCGCGCCGGTCACGCTCACGCTCGAGTACACGGAGTCGTCGGCCCGCCTGACCGTGGAGAACCCGGCACGGGCTTCCGCGGCGCCGGGCGGCGGCTTCGGCCTGACCGGGGCGCGGGAACGGATCGCGCTGGTCGGTGGCACATTGGAGGCGGGCGTCGTGGACGGTGCGTGGCGAGTCACTGCGGAGGTGCCGGGATGAGCGACAAGCCGCTGCGGGTGCTTGTCGTCGACGACCAGCAACTCGTCCGGGAAGGACTGACCGCCTTGCTGGAGCTCACCGATGGCGTCGCCGTCGTCGGCTCCGCCGGCGACGGCGCCCAGGCCCTGGAGCTGATCGCCGACCACCGGCCGGATGTCGTGCTGATGGACCTCCGCATGCCCGTGCTCGACGGGGTCGCCGCCACCGCCCAGGTCCGCGAACGCTTCCCCGGCGTGGCCGTGGTCGTGCTGACCACCTACGCCGACGACGAGTCGATCGCTGGCGCGCTGGCGGCCGGCGCCCGCGGCTACCTGACCAAGGACGCGGGCCGCGCCGAGATCAGCATGGCGCTGCGCGCGGCCGCTGCCGGCCATGCACTGTTCGACCCGGTGGTCGCGGCCCGGCTCGCCGAGGCGATGAGCCGCCCGCCCGCCCCGCCGAAGTCCGAACGTCTGCCGGACGGGCTCACCCGGCGTGAGGCGGAGGTACTCGGCCACATCGCCCAGGGACACACCAACGCGGAGATCGCGGCAGCGCTCTTCATCGGCGAGACCACCGTCAAAACCCACATCAACAACGCGTTCACCAAGATCGGTGCTCGGAACCGCACCGAAGCGGCAAGCTACGCCGCCCGCCGCGGCTTGACCCCGGGCCGCTAGAACCCTTTCAGGGGGTCACGAGATCGGTTCAGCATCAGCCGGAGACCAGCGGGAAGCCGGTCCAGTGGCGGCCGTCGGCCGACTGGTACAGGGCGCGGCCGCCGGTGTCGAGGGCGAAGTATCCGTTGCCGGCGCGCATGCGCCGCGCCGGCATCGCGGTCGGGGGCAGGCCGTCCAGGTCCGCGGGCTCGTGGTGGCCGTCGCGCGGCTCCACGTAGCCGAGCTCCGAGCCGCGCTGCTCGACGGTGTGGCTCAGGCCCACCAGATGCGCCGCGGTCGTCGGAGGTCGCGATCGCCGGGCGGCCGGTGGCGGGCGCCTCGCCCGCGACCACGATCCGGTCGCCGCCCTGGTGGATCTGGCCGAGCGGGTCGACGACGTTCCAGGCCGAGGGCATGATCAGGCACCAGGTCCAGCGGTTCGTTGATGCCGCGCCTGGTCCAGGTCCGGCAGGCGTCGTCGGTCCCGAAGAGCGTGTCGCCGACGACGGCGTAGGCGTGCTGGCGGTCGGCCACGCCCGCCCAGGCCACCTTCGCGCCGGCCACGGACGGGAACGGCGACGCGCCGACGGGCGGCGGGCCCGGAGCGGTGCTCGGGCCACCACGCGATCGCGGCCACCAGCGCCAGCAGGCGCATCAGGGCGAGCGTGGTGGTGAGCGCCGTGCGGCGGCGGTGACGCGCCCGCCCGGCGTCGAACAGCGCGTCGGCGTCGGCCCGCGGCGCGGGTGCGGGCGCGCCCCGCGAGATCGTCGAGCAGGTGCCTCAGCTCTGGCACGGCTCCTCCTCCAGCCGGATCGTCTCGCGCAGGGCGCTCAAGGCCTTGGCGGGTCTGACTCTTCACGGTCCCCTCCGAGCAGCCGAGCGCCTGCGCGGTCTCGGCGACGTCGAGGCCCTGGTAGTACCGGAGGATCACGGTCGCCCGCCGGCGGGGCGGCAGCTGCCGGAGCGCGGCGGCGAAGAGCAGCCAGTCGCATGCCGCCTCCTCGGCAGTTAAGTGCCCGGAGTGCGCGGATGCGTTGCCCGGCCCGGCACGCTTTTTCTCAGCCCTTCCGGGCCTTCGCGTCGGCGGCGGCGAGGGCGGCGCGGATCGCCTCCCGGGCACCGGGCTCCCACGGGCCGGAGGCGGCCAGGGGGATCTCGGTCATGAACCGGCGCTCGGGCTCCGGGATCAGCGCGACGACGCGGTCCGGGTCGGCGGCGGCCGTGGCGTAGAGGTTCGGGCCGTCGGCGTAGAACAGGTCGGCCACGACCAGGCGACCGTCGGCGGCGCGCATGACGTTGGCGGGGTTGGTGTCCAGCGGACCGCACCAGGGCAGCTCCCGCCGCGCCCGGGCGTGCACCCGGCGCACGACGTCGACCAGGCCGGCGACGTGCGGGGCCCGCTCGGCGATCGCCCGGTGCAACGCGGCGGCCTCCTCCGCGGGCGCCGGTCGCAGCCACTCGAGGATCTGCAGGTCGCCGCCGCCGGCCAGGCGGCGGTGCGCGAACAGGGCCGGGACCTGGCGGGTGGGTGCCGCCTCCCGGTACAGCGCCGCCGTGTAGGGGCCGGTGGGGTCGAACGGGCTGATCCGGGCCGCGGCGGTGCCGTCGGGTGCGCGCAGGGCGATCGCCCAGTCGCCGGCGCCGCACGGGGTCCAGCCGGCTTCGAGCAGGGCCGCCTCGGCGTCGCGGTGGTCGGCGTGGGGGCCGACCACCGCGAGCGCCTCGTGCGGCGACGGGCCGAGGAAAGCGCGGGAGCTGATTGCGCCAGAGCTCCGCTCGCGCGGAGTTCCCGAATCGAACGGAAAAGAAGGAAGCTCCCGCATGGCCTCGGCCGCCGCCAGTCTACTCGGGGATCAGCTCGGCGAGCCGATCCAGGGTGAACACCTGCGACCCCTCCGGGAGGTCGTCGGGCGCGTGGATGCCGATGTACGTCACCGGCTCGTCCGGCACCGCACCGTCCCACATCGTCACGGCGGTCCGCGTGGCGTAGAGGTCGACGAGGTACGACACGGTCAGGTACTGCCGCTCCACGAGTGCCCGCACCCGGTCGGCGACGGTGAGCGTGTTGTCCTCCACCCGGTTGAACGCCGGCATGCCGGGCAGGTACAGGTGCAGCCACACGGCCTCCCAGCCCCGCTTGCCCTGGGCGAAGACCATCGGCAGCGCGACCCGGCCCGGGCCGCGCAGGTCCGAGCGGGCGCGCACGGTGCGGGCGTCGAACGGGGCGCCGTGCTGGTCCTTCGCGCGGGTCTGGTAGCCGAACATCGACTCGGCGACGTCGTCGAACGACTCCCCCGCGTAGATGTACACCTGCGGCGCGACGTACCGCACCGTGGTCTTCGACAACGGCATGTCGATGAACTCGGTCGCGCCGTCGGTCGCGTCGGTGATGTCGCCGGAGTGCACGAGACCGCCGTCGCGGTAGTTCGTCCACGACACCTGGCCCGCCGGGTGGAACTCGGCGTCGAGCATCTGGACCGACAGGTCGTAGTCGGTGCGGCGCGCGGTCTGCCGCCAGTACATGAAGAACCGCAGCAACTCGCCCGAGACCACCGATCGCGAACCCCGCGGCAGCACGGCGAAGCCGCCCTCGGCCGCCCGGCCGGACAACGGCAGCGCGACGTCGAGGACCTCCGGGTCGACCAGCAGCGGGTGCGGCAGCTCCGGCAGCCGGGCGAGGATCTCGGTGTCGAGCCGCGACGACAGCTCGGCCACGAGCCCGGCCGGCAGCGTCGGGCGGGTGTCGCGGGCCACCCAGGCGCCCCGCGAGCGGTTCGCGAACATCCGGGCCGACACCGGCGTCAGCCGGTTGCCGACGTGCTCCCGCAGCGAGCACAGCACGCGGCCCGACGCCGAGCCGAGCGCGGCCGAGACCGCCTCGACCACGGCCGAGCGCTGCGCCGCCGGGGCGATCCGCAGCAGCCGGTCCGCGGAGCGCAGCAGCAGGCCCGGCGCGGCCGAGAGCACCGACGCCGCCGGGGCCACGGCACCGGCCCGGATCGCCGCCTCCGCGCGACCCGCGATGCCGGGCACCTTCCGCTCGCCGCGGGCGACCGTGAACACCGACTGGGCGTGCGGCCACTGGCCGTACTCGTGCGGATGCAGCCGCTCGCCGAGCCGCTTCCACGGCTCCGAGAACCGCGCGACGTCGCCGAGCTTGGCCGGGTTCGCGCCGACGACCTCGTCCAGCGCCGCCAGCAGGACCCGCCGCTCCCGGCGCGGGAACGCCCGGAACCTGGTGGCCGTCCCCAGCGAGGCGTCCCCGCCGGAGACGTGGCAGGCCAGCCGCAGCACGTCGGTGGTCGTGTCGACGGCGACGAGCGGCCGGCCGAGCACGAGGCGGACCCCGTTGAGCACGGCCCGGTTCTCCCGCATCGGGATCGCGTCCGGCTGCTCGCCGTCCACGCAGGCCACCGCGAGCTCGCCGAGGATCGCGAGGTCGGCCTCGCCGAGCGGCACGGTGCTGCCGGCCAGGGCCAGGTAGAGCCGCGCCGCCTCCACCTCGGCCGTGTCGCCGAGGTGGAGCACGGTGAGCCGGTCGCCGGCCGCCGCGACGAACTCGTCGTGCGCGGCCAGGAGATCGGCGTACGTGTGCTGGTAGGTGCCGTAGCCGGGCAGCTCGAGCAGGTTCAGCCGGCCGTCGGCGAGCGCCGTCCCGCCGCCCGCGAGTACCGCCGCCGCCAGCCGCTCCATCCAGAAGTCCACGGTGTCCGGCACGCCGTCGGGGAAGGTGAGGAAGTACGCGTTGTGCCGCACGTGGTCGCCGACGAGCTCGCGGACCGCGGACACGGCCGCGGCGGCAAGGTCCATCGCCGGGCCGTGCGCGAGGCCGCCGACGTGCTCCAGCAGCGCCCGCGACGCCGAGAACCCGGCATCGAGCAGCGCCGCGTCGAGCTGCCGCGCCACGGCCGCGCCGTCGCCGGCCGCGCCGGTGCTCGCGGGCACCCGCAGCGTCTTGCTGACAATCAGCTTCTCGAGCACGCGCTCCTCCGTCCCGCGGTCGCCCGGACCTCCTGACTACGTGGGTCGCCGGGGACTCGAACCCCGAACCCTTCGGTCCAACAAGGAGAAGGAAGCACCTCCATGGCCGCGAGGGGCGGTGGGCGGACGTGCTGACCAGCCGAATGCTCTACCAATTGAGCTAGCGACCCAACGGCGACGATCGTCGCACGGGCCGGCGCAACCGAGCCAACGAGTTTCGGGTCCGCCTGACGGATCCTGAAGCCACACGCCCGCCGCGGTCACAGATCGGTCAACGGCGCGCCCGATAGCGCAGGTGAAGGACCCGGTTGCCCTGCATCACCACGTCGGGGTCCTCCAGCAGGTGCTGCGCGTCGACCGACCCGAAGTAGCGCTTGCCGGACCCGAACACGACGGGCACGACGTCCATGCGCACCTCGTCGACCAGGCCCGCGGCAAGCACCTGGCCACCGACGTCGCCGGCGGCGACCTCGACCGTGCGGTCACCCGCGAGCTCCTGCGCCTTGGCCACGGCTGCCTCGACGCCGTCGACGAAGTGGAACGGCGCCTCGGGGTCCCAGCCCTCGGGCTCCGGCCGGTGCGTCACGACGACCACGTGGTCGATCCCGCTCGGAGGCTTCCCGTCCCAGCCGTCCGTCATGTCGAAGACGTGGCGGCCGCAGATTGTCACCCCGATCTGGTCCCAGTACGGCCGGGTGTAGTCGTAGGACGTCTGCGACACCTTCACCGCGCCGCTCTCGTCCAACGGGACGTCACCGCTGGACAACCAGTCGAACAGCGGTCCGGGCTGGTCATGCTCGTCCGCGATGAACCCGTCCACCGACACCGAGCCGTACATGACCACCTTGCCCACGTGCCTCTCCTCTGCCTTGGCGTGCCCCCAAACTAGCGTGTCGTGAGCCGTCGCTCTTGTAAGAAATCAATCGGCCGGCAGCGGCCAGCCCTCCATCACGTGGCCGGGATGTTCGCGCAGGAACCGCCGCCGGACCTCGACGTACCGGGTCGGCGTGAGCCCGGTGAACGCCCGGAACTCGTGGCCGAAGTGGGCCTGGTCGAAGTAGCCCGCGCCACCGGCGAGCTCGCCCCAGTCGATCGGTCCGGCGGGGTCGATCGCGAACACGGTGGCGGCGAAGCGGTAGGTGCGGGCCAGCCGCTTCGGCGTGACGCCGATGAGCTCCTTGAACCGCTGTGTCAGGTGCGTGCTGCTGACACCGGCTGCCACGCTCAGGTCGCCGATCGCCACCGCCCCGCTGGTCGCCGCGATGACGCTGCTCGCATGGCGGACCAGCCCCAGGCCCGCGGACTCGCGCAGCCGGCGCATCAGCTCCTCCTCGAGCAGCGTCAGCATCGCGTGCGGGCCGTCCGCCGTGGCCAGCCGGTCTCGCAGCTCAGCGGTGGCGGGCCGGCCCCAAGCCTGCTCCAGCGTCACCGGCCGGTCGCACAGCTCGGCCGCGGGCATCGGCAGGAACGGCGCCAGCCCCCACGGCTTGATGTGCACGCCGACGGACCGGGTCGGGACCGGGTAGCCGAATTCCAATGCGCGGGTGGGCGTGGTGACCACGCAGCCGTCGGCGTAGTCGGCCGTCTCGATGTCGGTGCCGGCGCGGATGCGCAACGGCGCCCCGAGGTTGACGATGAGCAACGCCGCCGGCATCGGCGGCAGCATCAGCCGGGCGTACGGCGGCGCACCCTCCAGGTAGTACAGGTCGTCGATCAGCGCGTCCAGCGGCGGTCGCGGCACTCTGGACACGTACTCCACGTGCACAACAATACCGCCGCCGTTGCATGCACGAGCCTCCTTGACTCAGGCGGTCGAGGAGCTCAGGGACCGGGACCCGCTCGCCAGAATGGTGGCGATCAGGGCCTTCACCGCCGGCCGCTGCTCGGCCCGCGGGTTGGCCAGCAGCACGAGGTCGATGGTGCCGAGCTCCGGGAGGCGGTGCGCCGGGCCGAGCACGGTGAGCTGGGGCGGGACCAGGCTCGCGGCCAAGCAGGACACGCCGATGCCGGCCGCCACGCCGGCGATGAGTCCGTTGACGCCGCGGCAGACGCACGCGCTGCGGTACGGCATCTGCGCCCGATGCAACGCCTTGCGCATCTCGTCGCGCGACACGCTCGGCGCGGCGTACACCACCAGCGGGATCGGCCGCGTCAGGTCGAGCCTCGTGGCGGGCGTGCCGACCCAGACGAGCCGGTCGCGCTTCACGAGCTGACCGCGCCCGTCGCCCGGCGGCCGCTTGCCGACGAGCACGTCAAGCTTGTCACTCTCCATCCACTCGTGCAGCACCCGGCTCTGCTCGACGGTCAGGTAGAAGTCGACCATCGGGTTGTCGCGCCGGAACTCCCACAGGATCTGCGGCAGCCGGGTCAGGGCGAGGTCGTCGGACATCCCGATGCGCAGGCGGCCGCGGGGGCGGGAGCCGGTGAAGTACGCGGCCGCCTGCTCGTGCGCGGCGAGGATGGTGCGCGCGAAGCCGATCATCGCCTCGCCGTCGGCGGTGAGTGCCACGGTGTGCGTGGTGCGGTGCACGAGGGTGCGGCCGACCTGCTCCTCCAGGCGGCGGATGTGCTGGCTGACCGTCGGCTGGCGGATCCGCAGCCGATCCGCGGCCTGGGTGAAGCTGCCGGTCTGCTCGACCGCGAGGAGCGTGGCGAGCAACTGCGGGTCATACAGGGCGGCCATAGCGAATGACTATAACTGTGAGTCAGGTTATCGGGGTTCCCTATGTTGGTGACCTCGGGAAGGGTTGAGGTCGTGACCACGGCCTCCGCCGTTTTGAGCCCGACCCCGTTCACCGCTCTACGATTCCGCGGCTACCGCATCTATCTCACCGGACAGACCCTCGCCAACACCGGCGCCTGGATGGGCAGCATCGCGCTGGACTGGCTGGCGCTGCGACTCACGGACAGCCCCGCCGCCGTCGGCGTCACGATGGCCCTGCAGTTCCTGCCAATCCTCTTCTTGGGGGTGCACGGCGGCCTGCTCGCCGACCGGTACCCGAAGCGCCGCACGCTGCTCATCACCCAGTCGGTCAACGCCGTCCTCACCGCCACGCTGGCCGCGCTCACCATCGCCGGTGCCGTACGCATCGGGCACGTGTTCGCGTTTGCCCTGCTCACCGGGCTCGTCTACGCGGTCGACGCGCCGACCCGGCAGGTGTTCGCGAACGAGGCGGTGCCGCCCAGCCACCTACGCGGGGCGGTCGCCCTCAACGCGTCGGTGTTCCAGGCCACCCGGCTCGTCGGGCCGGCGGTCGCGAGCGTGCTCATCGGCACGGCCGGCATCGGCTGGGCGTTCGCGGGCAACGCGCTGTGCTACATCGGGCCGACGATCGCCCTGCTGCGATTACGCCCAGCCGACCTGACGCCCGCGCCACCGGCCGGGCGCGAGCCACGCGCGTTCCGCACCGCGGCACACTACGTGCGCGAGCGGCCGCGGGTGCTGTGGACCATCGTCCTGGTCGGCGTCGTCGGCACCTTCGGCCTGAACTTCCCGATCGTGCTCACCGCGATCGCGACCGAGTCGTTCGGGGGCGCCGCCGGCCTCTACGGGCTGTTCAACATCGTCCTGGCCGTCGGGTCCGCGCTGGGTGCGCTCGTCGCCGGTTCCACCGTCTCCACCGGCCTGCGGCGCATCCTGCTGTACGGCGGGCTCTTCGGCGCCGTCCAGCTGCTCGCCGCGGCCGCGCCGAACCTGCCGGTGTTCCTGCCGCTGCTGGCCGCGCTCGGATTCGTGAACCTCGCGTTCCAGGCGCTGGCGAACGCCTCCGTCCAGCTCTGGGTCGACCCGGCGATGCGCGGCCGCGTGATGGGGCTCTACATGCTGGTGTTCACCGGCGGTACGCCGTTCGGCGCGCCCGTCATCGGGGCGCTCACCAACGCCTTCGGGGCCCGCGCCGGGATGGCCGTCTGCGGGCTCGTCCCGGCCGCCGCGGTGGTGGCGATCGTGCTCATCAACCGCAACGGCGTCAGTCCGGCGGGCGAATCAGCTGCGCGTTGACCACCACCGCGGGGTCCACGCCGAGGTTCGCCTGGGGCTGCGTGTCCTCCTGGTGCCGCCGGGCCAGGATCGCGGCCCCGGGCCCGTCGCCCTGCTCGATGGCCCGGATCAGTTCGGCGTGGCTCTCGATGCTGCGCCGGGTGGCCTCGGTCCCCGGCAGCTCGCCCTCGCGGACCGTGCGGGCGGCCCACTCCTCCTCGTGCGCGTACCACAACCCCTCGAGCATCCCCACGAGCAGCTCGAAGGTCTGGTTCCCGCAGTTGCGCACCAGCGCCTCGTGGAACTCCTTCATGCAGGCCACGAACTTGGCGAAGTCGCCGAGCGAGGCCTCGGTGCGCTGGTGGATCTCGCGCAGGGCCGGCACCACGGTCTCCATGCGGTCCGGGCGGGTCGCGCACATCTCCGCGCACATCGGGTCGAGGCGCCGCACGGCCAGGCCCAGGTCGTGCACGCTGACGCTGCGGCCCTGCAGCACGAGCCCGAAGACGTAGCCGGCCCGCTCCAGCTGCGGCGGATGCACCTCGGCGCCGCCCCGGTTGCCGCGGCGGATGGTGATGAGCCCCTCGGTCTCCAGCGTGCGCATGGCCTCGCGGACCGACGGCATGCTGACGCGGTACTCCTCGAACAGCTCGTCCTGCTTCAGCAGCCCGTTGTCCGTGGTCAGCTCCCCGCGCAGGATCCGGTCGCGCAGCTCGTCGGCGAGCCGCTCCCCGACCCGGCGGCGCAGCTGCAGCGGGCCCTTCGCGCCACGGTCCGGGGCCGGGTCCCCCACCATCTCCGCCTCACTCATGCTCGCACCTCGACGTCGGCCAACACGGCCCGGAAGCCGGCCACATTGGCGAGCTTGATGGTCTCATACCCGCGTACGGCGTCCGGGGCCCGCGCCACCGTGAGGCAGCGGTCCCGGTCGGCGTCGCGGAGCGCGGCCAGCATCGCATCCGTGTACTCGCCGGGCAGCGCTTGCTCGACCCGGCGCACCTCGGCCCGGCCGAACGGGTCGAACGCCGTGCCGCGCACCGATCGCATCGACCGCAGCACCCCGAACACGGGCCGGATCCACCGGCCGAGCGCGAGCTTGTGACGCAGACCGAGCGCCCGCAGAAACGGCGGATGGATGTGGTACCGCACCCCGGCGCCGTAATCGGCCTTCAGGTGCAGCCGCGCCACCTCGTACTCGTCCTTGTACGCCAGCAGTTTGAACAGGTACCGGGCGAACTCCTCGGACACCCCGTCCGTCCCGAACCGGCCGGCCTCGGCCGCCGCGACCTCCCGCACGGCGTCGACGTACCGCGCGGCGAGCCCGGCGTGCTGGTAGTCGACGAGCTCGGCCGCGCGCGGTTCGGCGATCGCCCGCACGGCCGCCGGCAGCCCGGCCGCGTCGAGCAGCCGAGCGGCGGCCGCCCGGGCCGGCGCCGACGGATCGAGCCCGGCCGCGACCGCGGGAGCCTCGACCGCGGTGGGCGAGACCACGTGGCGGCGCCCGGCCCGGAAGGCGGCGATGTTGTCCTCGACCGCGACGCCGTTGAGCCGCAGCGCCTCCTCGATCGAGGCGGCCGACAGCGGCAGCGCCCCTTCCTGGTACGCCACCCCGAGCAGCAGGATGTTGGCGGTGGTCTCGTCGCCGAGCAGGGTCCGGCTGAGCCCGGCGGCGTCGACCGCGGTGGTGCGCCCGGCCGCGGCCCGGATGCGCTCCAGCAGCTCCCCGGCCGGCGGGAGGGCCTTCGCCGGGTTCGTCACCACCGCCGAGGTGGGCGTGAGCGAGGAGGCGACGACGGCGACGGTCCGCTGCGGATCGGTGCGCGCGAGGTGCTGGGGCGCGGCCCCGCTGAGCGCGTCGAACACCAGGTAGAGGTCGGCCTGGCCGTCGGAGACCGCGGCGGTGCGGGCGTCGACCGGGGCCGCGCCGAGCTGCAGGTGGGACACGACGGCGCCGGCCTTCTGGCTCATCCCGGTCTGGTCGAGCCCGGCCGTGTGCAGGCCGTCGAGCAGCGCCGCGGTGGCGAGGACCTGGTTGACGGTGACGACACCGGTGCCGCCGATGCCGACCAGGTAGATCCCGTAGGTCCGGGCGCCGATCGACGCCTTGCCCGCCGGCTCGGCCAGGGGCTCGTCCGGGGCCGCGCGCCGGGGCCGAGGAGGGCGCCTGGTCGCGGGCGCGGCCGAGCGGACGGTGACGAAGGACGGGCAGTCGCCGTCGAGGCAGCTGAAGTCCGAGTTGCACGACGTCTGATGGATTCGGGTCTTGCGGCCGAGCTCGGTGTCGACCGGCTGGACGGAGAGGCAGTTGCTCTTGACGCCGCAGTCGCCGCAGCCCTCGCAGACCCGCTCGTCGATGATGACGCGGCGCTCGGGGCGGGGCAGCCGGCCGGAGCGGCGCATCCGCCGGGCCTCGGCCGCGCACACCTGGTCGTAGACGAGCACGGTGACGCCGTCGACCGCGGCGAGCTGCTCCTGCGCGGCCATCAGCTCGTCGCGGGGCCGCACGACGGTGCCCGGGGCCAGATCGCGCACGCCGCGGTAGCGGGAGGGGTCGTCGGCGACCACGACGATCCGCTTGACGCCCTCGGCCGCCAGCTCGCGGGTGAGCGCGGGGACCGGCATCCCGCCCGCGATCGGCTGGCCGCCGGTCATCGCGACGTAGCCGTTGAACAGGATCTTGAAGGTGATGTTCACCCCGGCCGCGACGCAGGCGCGCACCGCGAGCAGGCCCGAGTGCGAGAACGTCCCGTCGCCGAGGTTCTGGAAGACGTGCCCCGTGCTCGCGAAGGGGGAAATGCCGATCCAGGGCACGCCCTCCGAGCCCATCGGCACCACGGGCAGCTTCTCGTTCGAGGCGAGCCGCGGGTCGAAGTAGAACATGCCGTGGCAGCCGACGCCGCCGCCGATGACGGCCCCGGCGGGCAGGACGGTGGAGCGGTTGTGGGGGCAGCCGCTGCAGTACGCCGAGGTGCGGGTCAGCAGCGGCAGGGCGATCGGCCCCCGCGACGGCGCCGCGGCCCGGACCGGCTCGGGCAGGCCGAGCTCGCGGCGCAGGATCGGCTTGAGCCGGTCGACGCCGAGCTCGCCGTGGGCCGGCACGAGCAGCCGGCCGGCGCGGTCGCGCTTGCCCACCACGACCGGGCGGTGCGGGGTCGGATACAGCGCGCCGCGGATCGCCGACTCGATGAAGTCGCGCTTCTCCTCCACGACCACGATGTGCTCGAGGCCGTCGGCGAAGCGCTCCACGACGGCCGGGTCGAGCGGGTAGATCATGCCGAGCTTCAGCAGGCGGATGCCCCGCTCGCGCAGGCCGGCGTCGTCCAGGCCGGCGTCGGTGAGCACCTGCCGGACGTCGTAGTACGTCTTGCCGGCGGCGACGATCCCGATCCGGGCGCTGCCGGCCGTGGCCCCCTCGATGCGGTTGAGGCCGTTGGCGGCGGCGAAGGCGACGGCCGCGAGGTGGCGGCGCTCGAGCAGGTCCCGCTCCCGGTCGACGAGGATCGTGGGGACCATGTCGAGCCGCTGCCGGTGCTCCCACGGCTCGCCGTCGATCTCCAGCGCCGGGCGCAGCAGGGACAGCCGGTCGGGGGCCAGGTTCACCGACCCGACCGAGTCGGCCACGTTGGTCACCACCTTCAGCCCGACCCAGCAGCCGGAGTACCGCGACAGCTCGAGCCCGATCACGCCGAAGTCGAGCAACTCCTGGGTGGAGCCGGGCACCAGCACCGGCATGAGCGCGTCGTAGAAGGCGGTCTCGCTCTGGTTCGGCAGCGACGAGGACTTGGCCGCCGGGTCGTCGCCGGCGACCGCGATCACGCCGCCGAGCGGGTGCACGCCGAACTGGTTGGCGTGCTTGAACGCGTCGCCGCAGCGGTCGACGCCCGGGGATTTGCCGTACCAGAGCCCGAAGACGCCCTGCAGCCCGTCCCGGAACCCGCCCGGCGCGGGCTGCTGGGTGCCGAACACGACGGCGGCCGCGAGTTCCTCGTTCACGCCGGGCACGTGCCGGATGCCCTCGGCTGCGAGGGTCTCGGCCGCCCGGTGCAGGGTGAGGTCCAGGCCGCCCAGCGGCGAGCCCGGGTAGCCGGAGGCGAGGCCCCCGGTGCGCAGCCCGGCCGCCCGGTCCATCCGGTGGCGGTCCAGCAGGATGCGCGTGATCGCCTGGGTGCCGGTGAGGACGACGGTGCCGTCGTCGGCGTCGTAGCGGTCCGCCAGCCGGTAGCCGGCGCGCCGGCCGGGCGGCGTCGCTGTGCCGGCCGCTTCGGGCTCGACCATGTCGGGCTCAACCACTTCGGTCATGGATGTCTCGGGCCCTTCGTTGCGGGGGATGGTCGACGTCGCGTCACGCGGGCTCGGCGGGTGCGCGGGGCACCCGGGCCGCGGCGGACGGGTCGCGCGGGTCCTTGTAGAGCAGGATGGTGCAGGCGCCGCCGTCGAGGCCGGACGGGCACCGGTTGACCGGCCAGGGCGCGCCGAGCCGCTCCCGGGCCATCTCCACGTGCCAGATCGGCACGTGGGTGCGGTAGATGGTGGTCGGCCGCCCGCCCCAGGCGACCCGGTGCTCGTCGCCGACGACGGCGAGGCCGAGCCCGGCCCCGAACCGGCCGTCGAGGACCTGCCGGGCACACGTGCCGCACGGGTCCTGCACGATGGTGAACTTCTCGTCGTCCTCGGTGACGTCGAGGTCGGTGAAGTGGCCCTGCAGCAGGCGGACCAGGTTCACCAGGCGCTCGCCCGGGGGCCGGTCGATGTCCGCCATGAGGCCGCGCAGGGCGTCCTCGCCCCGGCGCCGGTGGAACGCCTCGAGCTCGTCGGGGCCCCACTCGGCGTACACCTGGGAGAGCAGGGCGGACAGCCAGTCCCGCAGCACGTCGATGACCGAGCGCCACTCGGCCTCCCGGCGGTCGAAGACGGCCAGCGCCCCGTCGGCGTCGCCCCGGGCCGCGGCCGCGGCGACCTCGTCGGCCATCGGGGCCGGCAGGTCGTCCCGCACCGGCTCGACGCCGGGGTAGGCGGCGAAGAAGGTCAAGGTCCGACCGGTCAGAAGTCGCAGGCCCGCGCGGCCGTGGCGCTCGGCGGCGGTGCCGAGGATCGTCGTGACCCAGTCGAGGTAGCGCTCGCGCTGGCCACGGTGCTCCCGCTCGAGCCACGTCAGCTCGTCGCGCAGGCCGGACACGTCCGGCGCGGCGAGCAGGCGCCGCAGACGGGCCCGCGGCGACCGGGACAGCTCCCGCAGCGCCGCATCCGTGAACACCCGCACCTCGACCACCTCCCTTGACGCTAAGGGTATAACCTTATAACCTTCGCGCTGTGATGCACAACACACCCCAGGCGAATGGCGACGCGGAGCACTCGACGCTCCGGGTCCACGTCGACGGCGGGGTCGCGTGGGTCGAGCTGCACCGCCCCGAGGTGCTGAACGCCTTCAACGACACGATGCTGCGGGAGCTCGCCGGCCTCTGGACGCGGCTGCGGATCGACGACGAGGTCCGGGCCGTCGTCGTCACGGGCGCCGGCGACCGGGCCTTCTGCACCGGGTACGACCGCGCCGGCCTGGACTCCTCCGACGGCCTCGACTCCTCCGACGGCCGGGTTCCCGACGGCGACCCCGACGATGAGGCCGCCCTGCTCACGGCGAGCAGCCCGTTCCTGCGCGCCGACGTCGGCGACTTCCTCGGGCCCAAGTCGTGCGGCCTGTGGAAGCCGGTCGTCGCCGCGGTCAACGGCATCGCCTGCGGCGGCGCCTTCTACCTGCTCGGCGAGGCCGACATCATCATCGCCGCCGACACCGCCACGTTCTTCGACCCGCACACCACCTTCGGCATGCCGGCCGTGTTCGAGCCGCTGCACCTGCTGCGCCGGATGCCGCTGGGCGAGGTGCTGCGGCTGGCCCTGCTCGGGTCGGCGGAGCGGATGTCCGCCCGGCGGGCGCTCGAGGTCGGCCTGGTCTCCGAGGTCGTGCCCGGCGATCGGCTGCGGGACGCCGCCGCGGCGGTCGCCGGGACCATCGCCGCGCTGCCGCCTCTCGCGGTGCAGGCGACCCTGCGCTCCATCTGGATCGGCTCGGAGATGGCCCCCGGCCAGGCCCTCGGCGTCGCGCACGCGCTGGTCGCCGCCGGCACCGACCCGGCCGCCCTCGCCGCCGGCCAGCAGACCTTCCGCTCCGGCGACCGGCCCCGGTGGCGGCTGCGATGATGGACTTCTCCCTCTCCACGGACCAGCTCGACCTGCGCTCGGGCCTCACCGCGCTGCTCGCCGGCCACTCCACCCCGCAGCGGGTCCGGGCCGCCGAGCCGCTCGGCTTCGACCCGGCGCTGTGGGCCGTGCTCGGCGAATTCGGCTTCCCCCACCTGGCGAGCGCCCGCGAGGCGACCCCGGCCGGGCTGGCCGACCTCGCCGTCGCCGCCCGGGCCGCCGGGGCCGCGCTCGCCTCCGCCCCGCTGGTGGAGACCCTGGTCGCGACCCGGCTGCTCGACCGCCTCGGCCGCGCCGACCTCACCGGCCTGGTCACGTTCGCGCCCCGCCCGGCCGCGGCCGGCGTCGCCCGGACGGCCCCCTGGGCCGCGGTCGCCGACCGGGTGCTCGCCTGGCACGACGGGCGGCTGGTGGCCTCGGCGCCCGGCGCCGGCGTCGACGCCCCGAAGCAGACCCTGGCCGGGCTGGCCCTCGGCCACGTCGACCTCACCGGCGCGACGGTGCTCGCGTCCGGGGCGGACGCGACCGAGGCGTTCGCGGACGCCCTCGCCGACTGGCGGGTGCTCACCGCCGCCACCCTCGCCGGCATCGGGGCCGCGGGGCTGCGCCTCGGCGTCGACTACGCCAAGACCCGCCACCAGTTCGGCCGCCCGATCGGCTCGTTCCAGGCCCTCGCCCACCAGCTCGCCGACGCGGCGGCCCTCGTGGACGGGGCCGAGCTGCTGGTGCTGGAGGCGGCGTGGGCGGGCGACACCGGCAGCGGGCGCCGCCGCGGGCTGGCCGCGATGGCGGCCGCGTTCGCCGGGCGGGCCGCGCGCCGGGCCACCGACCGGAGCCTGCACGCGCACGGCGGCTACGGGTACACGATGGAGTACGACATCCAGCTGTACTTCCGCCGCGCCAAGGCCCTCGACCTCCTCGGCGGCGGCGAGCGCGCGGCCGTCGACGCCGTCGTGGACCTCGCCTTGCACGACATCGACGACGCCGACGAGGGGCGGGGCTGATGGACTTCGAGCTTTCCCCGGCGCAGCAGCGGTTCCGGGCCGAGGTGCGCGCGTTCCTGGCCGCGCTGCCGGAGTCGACGTCGGCCGCCGTGCACGACTCCGGCACCCTGCACAGCTGGGACGTGCACCGCGCGATGACCGAGCGCGGCTGGCTCGCCGCGGCCTGGCCGGTCGAGCAGGGCGGGCAGGGCCGGGACCCCTTCGAGATGGCGACGCTGAACGAGGAGTTCGCCCGGGCCGGCATCCCGATCGAGGGCTGGCTCATCTCCGAGCTGGTCGCCAAGACCCTGCAGATCGTCGGCACCGAGCAGCAGAAGCGCGAGGTCATCCCGGCCATCCTGAGCGGCGCGGCCCTCATGAGCCTCGGCTACTCGGAGCCGGACTCGGGCTCCGACGTCGCCGCCGCCCGCACCCGCGCGACCCGCGACGGCGACGGCTGGGTCATCGACGGCCAGAAGATGTTCACCACCATGGCGCACGAGGCGAGCCACGTGTTCCTGCTCGCCCGGACCAACCCGGACGTGCCCAAGCACCGCGGCCTGACCATGTTCCTGGTGCCGCTGGACGCCGACGGCGTCGAGATCCGGCCGGTGCCGACCCTCGGCGGCGAGCGCACCAACGCCACCTTCTACGAGCGGGTCCGCGTCCCCGACAGCGCCCGCGTCGGCGAGGTCGACGGCGGGTGGGACGTCATGATGGTGGCCCTCGCGTTCGAGCGGCAGCCGGCCGCCGCCGGGCACCTGCTGCACCTGGTCGAGCGGGCCGTCGCCTGGGCCCGCACGCCCGGCGCGGACGGGCACCCGCCCATCGAGCGGCCCGAGGTCCGCGCCGCGCTGGCCCGGGCCTGCACCGACCTCGAGGTGAGCCGGCTCATGGGCTACCGGATGACCTGGCTCACCGCCCGCGACGTCCTGCCGCACACCGAGGGCTCGCTGGCCAAGCTGTTCAGCTCGGAGGCGCTCATGCGGGCCGCGGCGTCCTTCGAGGACGTGCTCGGCGCGGACGGGCTGCTCGCCGGGCACGGCAGCGGGGCACCGGCCGACGGCTGGATCGAGCACGAGTTCCGGCACTCGGTCGTGACCACGATCTACGCCGGCACCAGCGAGATCCAGCGCGGCATCATCGCCGAACGCCACCTCGGCCTCCCCCGGAGCCGGGCATGAGCGCCGAGGACGAGGTGACCCGCACCGTCGAGGACGGCGTGGCCCGGATCGTCTTCAACCGGCCGGAGAAGCGCAACGCGCTCGGGCCGCCGCAGCGGGAACGGGTCATCGCGTTCCTGGCCGAGGCGGGCGCGGCCGTGGAGGTGCGGGCGATCGTGCTCGCGGCCGTCGGCCGGGCCTTCTGCGCGGGCGGCGACCTCAGCGGAACCGGCGCCGCGAAGGCCAAGGTCGTCGGCGGCACCGGGCCCGGCGTGCGCAGCGCCCAGGCGCTCATCGCCGCCGTGCTCGACTGCCCCAAGCCGGTCGTCGCCGCCGTCAACGGTGTCGCCGCGGGCATGGGCGCCCAGCTCGCCCTCGCCGCCGACTTCGTGGTGGCCTCGAGCCGGGCCCGGTTCGCCGAGCTGTTCATCACCCGCGGGATCGTGCCCGACGCCGGGGCCGCGTACCTGCTCCCCCGCATCCTCGGGCTGCACACGGCGAAGCGGCTGCTGCTGCTCGGCGGCGACCTGTCCGTTGCGGACGCCGAGCGGCTCGGGATCGTGCACCAAGTGGCCGAGCCCGACGAGCTCGACGCGGCCGCCGATGCCCTCGCGGCCCGGCTCGCCGCCGGGCCGACCGTCGCCATCGGCCTGGCGAAACGCCTGCTGAACCAGTCGCTGGACTCGGACCGGGTCGCGGCGTTCGACCGGGAGGAGATGGCCGTGGCCATGAACGTGTGGACCGAGGACAGCGCCGAGGGGCTGCGCAGCTTCGCCGAGAAGCGCGACCCCGTCTTCCGGGGGTGGTGAGCGATGCCCAGACCGACCGACATCGGCGTCGTCGACCTGATGATGGGGATCCCCAAGGGGCCCGGCGACGACAGCTGGCGCCGCTTCCTCGGCAGCCAGCTGCGCGACACCGAGAGCCGGGAGACCTACCGGTTCCCCGCCGAGTACATGTACAAGAGCCTGCCCGGCGAGCGGTTCAGCTCCGACGGGGCCAAGGCCGTGCTGCTGGAGATGGACCGCTGGGGCGTCGAGCGCGGCATGATCACCGTGAGCTTCGACGACGAGCTGTCGGTCGCGGCCCTGCGCGAGCACCCCGGCCGGTTCCTCGGCGCGTTCCCGGTCGACCCCAACGCCGGGATGGAGGGCGTGCGCGCGCTGCGGCGGGCGGTCGAGGAGCTGGGGGTAGTGGCCGCCAGCGCGATGCCCAGCGGCTGCAACCCGCCGGTGCCGATCAACGACAAGCGCTTCTACCCGCTCTACGCCGCCTGTATCGACCTGAACATCCCGATCTTCGTCTGCGCCGGCGTGCCCGGGCCCCGGGTGCCGTTCGGCGCCCAGGACGTCGCCCTCATCGACGAGGTCTGCTGGTTCTTCCCGGAGCTGCGCTTCGTCACCCGCCACGGCTGCGAGCCGTGGGTCGACCTGGCCGTCAAGCTGCTGCTGAAGTGGCCGAACCTGTACTACTCCACCAGCGCGTTCGCCCCCCGCTACTACCCGAAGGCGATCCTCGACTTCGCCAACACCCGCGGCGCGGACAAGGTGCTCTACGCCGGCTACTTCCCGATGGGCCTGTCACTGGAGCGCATCTTCACCGAGCTCGACGACCTGCCGCTGCACGAGCACGTGTGGGAGAAGTTCCTGCGCACGAACGCCCTGCGGGTCCTCGGGCTCGCCGCGGACGGGGCCTGACGTGGGCCGCCGGGCGATCGTCGCCGGCACGGGCTTCGGCCTGCGCGTGCACGTGCCGGCCCTGCGCGCGGCCGGGTTCGAGGTGGCCGCGCTCGTCGGCTCCGACGCCGAGCGGACGGCCCGCCGCGCCGCGCGGATCGGGGTCGCGGCCGGCTTCGACTCGCTCGCGGCGGCGCTGGAGGCCACCGCCGCCGACGTCGTCACCATCGCCACCCCGCCCGACACCCACGCCGAGCTGGCCGCGCTGGCGATCGCCGCCGGCCGGCACGTGATCTGCGAGAAGCCGCTGGCGCTCACCGCCGGGCAGGCCGAGGCGGTGACGGCGGCGGCCGCGGCGGCCGGGCTGGTGGCGCTGGTCGGCACCGAGTTCCGCTGGGACCCGGCGGTCGAGGCGGTCCGGGACGTGATCGCCACGGGCCTCGTCGGCCGCCCGCACACGGCCACGATCATCCGCTCCTACCCGATCCTCGCCGCCGCGGACGCGAGCGCCCCGGGCTGGTGGTTCGATCCGGCGCGCGGCGGCGGCTGGCTGCGCGCGAACGGCACCCACCTCATCGACCAGCTCCAGCTCTGGCTCGGCCCGATCGCCGAGGTGTCGGCGACGCTCGGCCAGGCGGTGCCCCGGCCGGCCGGCGGCGCCGACGACGGCTACGGCGTGCTGCTGCGCACCGAGTCCGGCGCGACCGGGGTGCTCCAGGAGTGCGCGGCGGCCTGGGGCGAGCCGGTCGAGGTGACCCGGGTCGCCGGCACCGAGGGCACCGTGTCCATCGTGGACGGTCACGCGTACCTTGCCACCGCGGACGGGACCCGCCGGCTCACCCCGCAGGCGCCCCCGCCGCCGCCCACGGACGCGGCCGACCCGCGGCCGTGGACCGGGCTGGAGATCGCCGCCTACACCGGTCTCGCGCGCTGGCTGTACCACCGTCTCGACCACCCCGGCGAGCCGCCGGCGCCGGACTTCCCCCGCCCCGCGACCTTCGCCGACGGCCTGTCCGTCCTGCGCGTCGTCGAGGCGATCCAGGCCGCCGCCGAAGCGGGCCGTGCCGTGGCCGTGGGGGTGGCGGCATGAGCCGCCGACTCGATCCCGGCCTGGTCCGGCCGACCGGCACCGCCGTGCTGACGATGGAGCTGCAGCGCGGCATCGTCGGCCCCGAGAGCCTGGTGCCGGACCTCGGCGACCAGCTGCGGGCCGCGGGTGGCGTCGACGCCGTGCGCCGCCTGCTGGCCGGGGCGCGCGCGGCCGGGGTCCCGGTCGTGCACGCCACCGTGGCCCACCGGCCCGGCGGGCGCCCGGCGGGCGCCAACGCCCCGATCCTGCGGCGCGCCGAGGCGGCGCCCGGCGACAACCTGCGCGTCGGCTCGGTCTCCGCGCGGGTGCTGGCGGAGCTGGGGCCGGAGCCCGGCGACATGACGGTCGAGCGGCACCACGGCGTGACTCCGTTCACCGGCACCGAGCTCGACGCCACCCTGCGCGGACTCGGGGTGCGCACCCTCGTGCTGGTCGGGGTGTCGCTGAACATGGGCATCCCGGGCGCCTCGGTGGAGGCGATCGGGCTGGGGTACAACGTCGTCGTCCCCACCGACGCGGTGGCCGGCTCCCCGCCCGAGTACGCCGCGGACGTCCTGCGGTACACCCTGCGTCACCTGGCCTGGCTGTCCACTGTGGACGAGGTGGTGGCCGCGTGGACCTGAACGGACGCAAGGCCGTCATCGCCGGCGTGGGCCCGGGACTGGGCCGCGAGCTCGCGCTGACCTTCGCCGCGGCCGGGGCCGACCTGGCCCTGCTGGCCCGCCGCGCCGCCGTCCTGGACGAGGTGGCCGCGACCGATCCGGGCGCGCTGTGCCTGCCCACCGACCTCACCGACCGGGCCCGGTGCGCCGAGGCGGCGCGGCGCATCGGCGAGCGCCTCGGCGCCGTCGACGTCCTGGTGCACAACGCGTTCGCCCGCCCGCCGCTCGGATCGCTGGGCGAGCGCACGGCCGCGGAGTGGCACGCCGCGGTCGACGGCAACCTCCTGTCGGCCACCAACCTGCTGTACGAACTCCTGCCGTTGATGCGCGGCCGATCGGCATCGGTGGTGCTGATCAGCTCGATCTCCGCCCGGATGCCCCACCCGGGCTCGGGCATCTACGCGGCGATGAAGTCCGCCATGCTCACGCTGGTGCAGGTCCTGGCCCGCGAGCTCGGCCCGGACGGCATCCGGGTCAACGCCGTCGTGCCCGGCTACATCGAGTCCGACAACCTCGAGGCGTTCTTCGGCGGCCCCCAGCCCCGGCGCGACGCCGAGGCCGGGACCTGCCTGGGCCGGTTCGTGACGGCCCGCGAGGTGGCCTCGGTGGCCGCCTTCTTCGGCTCCCCGGCCTCGGCCGGCGTGACCGGCCAGACGCTCGACGTGAACGCCGGTCAGTGGTTCGGCTGACCCACACCCCTGAAGGAGCACCGTGGACACACAGACACGGCCGGCGGCCCCGCCATCGCCGCCCGACACCCCGTCCGGCGCCAAGCTGCGCGCGTCGGGCGTGGAGCGGCAGTTCATCTCCGGCAAGCAGAAGGTGCACGCCCTCGGCCCGCTCGACCTGACGGTCGCGGACGGCGAGTTCGTCTGCCTCGTCGGCCCGTCCGGCTGCGGCAAGTCGACGTTCCTGCGCGTCGTCAACGGGCTGCTGCCGCCGACCGCGGGCACCCTCGACCTCTGGCTCGACGAGGGCCGGGCGGCGACGTCGATGGTCTTCCAGGACTACGGCGTGCTGCCCTGGAAGACGGTGCTGGCGAACGTGCGGTTCGGGCTGGACATGGCGAAGGTGCCGCGCAAGGAGGCCAACGCGCGGGCGATGGACTGGATTCGCCGGCTCGGGCTCGCGGGCTTCGAGAAGGCGTATCCGGCGACGCTCTCCGGCGGCATGCGCCAACGCGTGTCGATCGCGCGGGCACTGGCCGTACAACCGCAGATCCTGCTCATGGACGAGCCGTTCGCGGCCGTGGACGCCCAGATGCGGGTCGTGCTGCAGGAGGTGCTGCTCAAGGTCTGGGAGGAGGACCGGCGCACCGTCATCTTCGTGACCCACAGCCTCGAGGAGGCCCTCGTGCTCGGCGACCGCGTGGTGGTCGTGTCGGCGCGGCCCGGCCGGGTCGTCAGCGACATCAGGGTTCCCTTCGAGCGGCCCCGCCCGAGCGACCTGCGCGGCACGCCGGAGTTCGCGGCCCTGCACCAGAACGTCTGGGACGTGCTGCGCGACGAGGTCCAGGCCTCGCTCGCGGCCGGGAAGGAGCAGTCGTGACCCAGGTGACCGAGCTTGCCCCACCGGACGCGCGCCTGGTTCGCCGCGAGGCCTCGGCGTCGCCGGAGCGGGCCGCGGGCCGGCGGCGCAACCGCCGCATCGCCGAGATCGTGCTCGGCTTCGGCGCGCCGATCGTGCTGTTCGTGGTGTGGCAGATCGCCGCGACGAGCGGCGCGATCAACCCGCTGTTCTTCCCCGCCCCGACGAAGGTCTGGGACGCGGCGCTGGAGCTCATCAAGAGCGGCGAGCTGTTCCAGCACCTGTGGGTCAGCCTGACGCGGGTGCTCATCGGCTGCGGCATGGGCGTGGTGACGGGCGTGGCCGCCGGGGTCGCGCTCGGTGCCTCCCGCTGGGTCCGGGCCACGCTCGAACCGCTGCTCTCGGCCCTCTACACGGTGCCGAAGCTGGCCGTCTTCCCGCTGTTGCTGCTCATCTTCGGGCTCACCGACACCGCCCTGAACGTGGCGATCGGCATGACGGTGTTCTTCTTCATGTGGGTCAGTACGATGACCGCGTTCCTGGCCGTGAGCCCCGGGCACCGCGAGGTGGCGCAGAGCTTCGACGCCGGGCCGTGGCAGACCTTCCGGCACGTGATGTTCCCGGCCGCGCTGCCGCAGATGTTCATCGGCCTGCGGATGTCGGTCAGCGTCGCCGTGCTCATGATGGTCGGCGTCGAGTTCACCCAGGCGAACAAGGGCATCGGCTATCTCATCTGGTACTCCTGGACGCTCTTCCAGGCGCCGCGGATGTACGTCGGGATCGTCGCCGTCGCGCTCATGGGCCTGCTGCTGAGCAACATCGTCAAGTGGGTGTCGCTCCTGGTGCTGCCCTGGGCCCGCGTCGAGATCGAGGGCGGCGACCGCAACCTCCTGTGACGTTCCACCACACCCCCGGCACCACCCCAGCACCACGAAAGGAATCCGCCGTGCACCGATTAGCCGCCCGTTCCTTCGTCGCCGTCGCCGCGCTCACCGCCACGCTGCTGTCCGCGTGTGGCGACGGCGGCACGACCCCCGCCGCCGACCCGGCCGCGAACCAGCCCACGACCGCGCTCAGCGCCGGCCCCACCGGGCCGAACACCCCCGCGCCGAAGCCGCTGCCGACCGAGGTCACGGTCAACGCCTCGGTCCCCTTCCGCAACATCGAGGCGTACGCACCACTGCTGCTCGCCGAGTACTTCGGCGAGTTCAAGAAGGAAAACATCAAGATCAATATCCAGCTCGTCCAGACGAACAACCTCGTCGTGCTCATGCAGAAGGGCGACATCGACTTCGCCCCGGCCGCACCATCGGCGGGCCTGTTCAACGCCATCGCGGGCGGCGCCGACATCAAGGGCATCGGCGGCGGCGTCGGCTGGAGCCCGGCCAACCACCAGGGCTACTACGTGCGCAAGACCCTGCTCAAGTCCGACGGCACGTTCAGCGCCTGCGACCTGAAGGGCAAGAAGGTGTCGACCGGCTCCGCCACCGGGCTGGGCTCGCCGGCCGTGGTCGAGCTGGCCGCGTACCTCAAGACCTGCAACCTCACCGTGAAGGACGTGCAGATCGTCCCGCTCGGCGGCGCCGACCTGCTGGCCGGGCTCGAGTCCGGCTCCGTCGACGCCGGCAACCTCAGCGACCCGGTCTGGACCACCGCCGAGAAGAACGGGCACAAGCTCATCATCCCGTTCACCGCCTCGATCACGAGCTACTGGATGGGCAAGATCCGCACCGAGAAGCCCGACGTCGCCGCGGCCGTCCTGCGCGCGCTGGTCCGCACCAGCCGCACGTACCTGCAGGGCGACTACCGCAGCAACCCGGAGGTGAAGGCGGGCCTCGTCAAGGCGATGGAGGCGAAGGAGGAGTCGCTGTCGGGGCCCTCCAGCCTGATCTTCGACCCGGACTTCAAGTTCCCGGTCGGCAACATCGCGCCGATCGAGACCGCCTGGGCCGGGATCGGCGGCATCGTCAACTTCGACAAGCCGCTCTCGGACGCGCAGATCTTCGACGACAGGCCGCGGCAGACCGCGGTGTCGGCGTAGCGATGGGCAAGTACCTGGCGATCGGGCACCACGGGCCGGTCGATCCGGAGCTGGGCCTGCGCATCGCCGACGCGGCCGTCGACTGGATCTCGGCGCGGCTGGCCGACGGGACGTTCGACTGCCTGTACTCGATGGCCGGCGGCGGCCGGATGATCGTCGCGAACGCGGCCAGCGAGGAGGCACTGCGGGCGATGCTGCGGGCGGCCCCGGACGCGCCCCGCGAGTGGACGTTCACCGAGCTGTTCGACGGCATCGAGGTCATCCGGCGGTACGTCGAATCGATGCGCACCTAAGGAGTGCAGTCATGCGCGAGATGTGGGCGGCCCGGCTCGTGGCTCCCTCGACATTCGCCCACGTGACCGTGCCGGCGCCGCTCGCGGCGGCCCTCGTCCCCGGCGAGGTGCTGCTGCGGGTGCGCGCCGGCGCGATCTGCGGCAGCGACATGCCGCTGTTCAAGGGCGCCATCCAGCGCCAGGGCGGCCTGGGCAACCATCCGGACGGCGCGCCGCCGGGCCCGGGCTGCCCGATGCACGAGGTCGTCGGCGAGGTGATCGCGTCCCGCCACCCCGGCTTCGCCACGGGCGACACCGCCGTCGGCTGGGCCCTGGGCCAGGACGCGATCGCCGAGCTGGTCGTCACCGAGGGCGACTCGCTCGTCCCCGGCGACGGCCGGCTGCCCCCGGCCGAGGCGATCGTCGCCCAGCCGCTCGCCTGCGTCATCTACGCGGTCGAGCGGATGGGCGACGTGTCCGGGCAGCGGGTCGCCGTGCTCGGTCAGGGCCCGATCGGCATGCTGTTCAGCCACGTGCTCACGTCGCGCGGCGCCTTCGTCACCGGGGTCGACCGCGTGGACCGCTCGGCCGAGGCCCCGGCGTTCGGCGTCGGCGAGTTCGTGCACGCGTCCTGCGACCGGTGGGCGGAGTCGCTCGGCCCGGGCGACCGGCCGCAGGTCGTGGTCGAGTCCATCGGGCACCAGGTCGGCACCCTTACGTGCGCGATCGACGCGGTGGCGGGCGGCGGGCTCGTCTACTACTTCGGGGTGCCCGACGACCTGGTGTACCCGGTGCCGATGCACACGTTCTTCCGCAAGGATCTGACGTTGCGGGCCGGGACGACCAAGGACCGGCCGCGGGTGCTGCGGCTGGCGCAGCAGTACCTCCGCGACCACCCGGCGCTCCTGGACGCCTACGTCACCGACCGCCTGCCGATGACCCGCGTCCAGGAGGCCTACGACCGCGCGGCGGCCCCGCGCCCGGGGCAGCTCAAGGTGGTCGTCGAAGCGTGAGCGGTCCGGAGCGAAGCGGAGGGGCCGCTCACCATCAACACAGGTCCCTCGCGCCGGCACCGGAGCCTGCGGAGGTGACGGCGTGAGCGGTCCGGAGCGAAGCGGAGGGGCCGCTCACCATCAACACAGGTCCCTCGCGCCGGCACCGGAGCCTGCGGAGGTGACGGCGTGAGCGGTCCGAAGCGAAGCGGAGGGGCCGCTCACCATCAACACAGGTCCCTCGCGCCGGCACCGGAGCCTGCGGAGGTGACGGCGTGAGCGGTCCGGAGCGAAGCGGAGGGGCCGCTCACCATCAACACAGGTCCCTCGCGCCGGCACCGGAGCCTGCGGAGGTGACGGCGTGAGCGTCGCGCGCGTCGAGGAGGGGCTGCAGGAAGGCCGGCAGCTCCTCCGGGCCCTTGACGAAGGCGATCGGGTGCACGATCACGCAGTCGGCGCCCGCGTCCCAGAGCTGCTCGGCCTCCTCGAGCACCGGCGCCACGCCGGCCTCCTCGGCCGTCATCTCGTGCGCCACGAGGGTCGTGGCCGCGGTGACGGTGACCGAGCCCGGGTCCCGGCCGGCCCGCTCGCACGCCGTACGAATCCCGGCGACCGCGGCCCGGAAGTCCTCGATCGGCATCGGCGCCGCCCACCAGCCGAGCCCGTGGCGCACGATGCGCTCGATCGCCCGCGGGGTGGGGTTGAAGCCGAACGACAGCCGCAGATCGGCGCCCTGCACCGGGACCGGCATGCTGTGCAGGTCCGTGAACGCCAGGTGCCGGCCGGCGTGCGCCGCGGGCCCGCCGCCCCAGAGCGCCCGGCACACGGCGACCTGCTCCTCGAGATAGCCGAAGCGGCCCTCGAACGCGCGCTCGGTCGTGCGGTACTCCTCCTCCTGCCACCCCACCCCGAGCCCGACGTCGAGCCGCCCGCCGCAGATGACGTCGAGGGTGGCGAGCTGCTTGGCCAGCAGGACGGCGGGCCGGATCGGCGCGACGAGCACGTTGGTGCCGAGCCGGGCCCGCCCGGTGACACCGGCGACGGCCGCGAGCGCGGTCAGCGGCTCGTACCAGTTGGTCGCGATCGGGTACGGGAAGCCGAGCGCGACCCGCTCCCGGTGCGCCCGCTCGCTCATCGTCACGTGGTCGGGCAGCACGAGCAGGTCGACGCCCATCCCGTCGGCCAGCGCGGCCGCCTCGAGCAGCCCGGCGAACCGCCCGCCGTAGAGCTCGTCGATGCCCATGAGATTGAAGCCCAACCGCGCCATCGCGACCCCGCTTCCGTTGCCAGCCAACAGATTCCCTAACCAAGCAAGTGCTTGGTAGCTTAGCCGTGCGGGCCTGGCTCACACCAGGCTCTTGACCGAGGAGGTTTGATGACTGACGAGGACGCGATCCGCGCGGTGGTGTGCCGCTACTGCCGGGGCATCGACCGGCTCGACATGGAGCTGGTCCGGTCCTGCTACCACCCTGGCGGGATCGACCACCACACCGGCTTCGACGGCCCGATCGAGGACTACATCGCGTGGGTGGAGCCGAAGGTGCGCGGCTTCGACGGCACGCAGCACCTGGTGGCCAACCACCTCGTGGAGGTCGTGGGCGATCGGGCGCTGTCGGAGACGTACGGCATGGCGGTCCACTGGGGCACGCCGTCGGACGACCCGAAGCTGAACTTCACCAGCGGCTTCCGCTTCGTCGACGTGATGGAGCGCCGCTGCGGCGAGTGGCGAATCCTGGAACGCTTCGCGTCGCGCGAGTGGACGCGCTCGGACGCCGGGGCGTTCATTCCCCGCGAGGGCCCCGGCCCGGCCGGACGCCGGGACCGCGAGGACCACATCTACCGCCTCCGCGACCGGCTGCTCACCCCCTGACGCGCGTCCCCGGCTACGCTGCACCGATGCTGCCAGTCGGCTCGCCGTTCGCCGGAGCGGTCATCGGCCACCGGCGGCTCGGGGTGTACGTCCGCGTCGCCGGGGAACCCGCGTCGATCGGGCTCGCCGAGTTCACGACGCTCCCCCGCGGCACCGAACTGCCCGCCATCGGCACGACGGTCACCGGTGACGTGCTCTGGCACGCGGGCGGCCGGATGCGGCTGCGGCTGCGCGGCGCACTCCCGCCCGCGACCCGGACCGCGGCCATCAGGCTCAGGCACCTCGACCATGCCTTCATCAACTTCGCCGACGACACTCGCCGATGGGTCCATATCCACCGCTTCCGCCTGCTCGGCACCACGAGCGACGACCGAGCCGTCCTGTCCGCGCTGATCGCGGACGAACGATTCGGCGACCACTATGCCGGCCGGCCGGGCACAGCCCCCGAACTGCACGGCCCCTACCGCCGCGACCACATCACGGCGTCGTCGTATCGCTGGATGCACCGGAACGGCGCCGAGCGACGCGTGCGGGAATGGGCCGAACAGTTCCGCGTTCCGGACCGCCTGCGGGCCGAGATGCGACGACAGGTCTACCGGCCGCTGCAGATCGCCGACGAGGTCTTCCGCCTGCCCCACCTCGGCCGCGCCGCCCTGCACGACTGGGGCTGGGTCCACCGCGAGTTCCACGAGTTCGTGCTGCTGCACCGCGCGAGCGGCCTGGTGACGCAGATCGTGGCCTCCGACGACTGACCCTCACCGGAAGTCGGCGAGGTGGTCGCGCGCCCAGGTGGCGAACGTCCGCTCCGCCTTCCACGTGACGTCCCGGACCGGGGTGCGCGGAGCCTCGATCGGCGCCTCGCCGGGTCCCGAGTAGGACTCGAAGCCGCTCAGGAAGTCGGCGGAGGCGGCCGCGAACCCGCCCTGCGCCAGGTAGATCTCCCGGGCCCGGGCCGGCGTGACCACCTCGAACCGGAGGTCCTCGCCGAGCGCGTCGGCGATCACCCCGACCTGTTCGCGCCGGCTGATCTGCTCGGGGCCGTTCACGGTGTACGCCCTGTGCTCATGCCCGTCCCCGAGCAGCGCGGCGGCCGCGGCGTCGGCGATGTCGTGCTCGTGGACGGGGTGCCCGGCCCAGTCGGGGAACGGGTCCCGCACCACGCGCTCGGCCCGGATCGACGGGCCCCACAGCCAGAGCGCGTTGAGCATGAACTCGCCGGGCCGGACGTGGGTCCACTCCAGGCCGGAGGCCTCGACGGCCCGCTCGACGGGGAGATGGAAGTTCGTGTCGTGGCCGGTCGTGACCGCCCCGGACGAGAGCGTGACGACGCGCCGCACTCCCGCCCGCTCCGCGAGCCGCACCACGTGCTCGGCGGTGGCCGGGTGCGGGAACAGGTACATCCGCTGCACTTCGGCGAACGCGGATCGAAGACTGCCGGGCTCCGCCAGATCGCCGCGGACGACCTCGACGCCGTCGGGCAGGGCGGGGTCGGCGCGCCGGGTGAGGACCCGGACGTCGGCCCCGGCCCGCAGCAGGTGCCCGACGACGAGCCGCCCGACGTTTCCGGTTCCCCCCGTGACAAGTATCCGCATCCGTCATGACTAGCGTGCCCGGCCGCGCCCCCGCAAACGCGAACACGGTGTTCGCATATGCGCGTCGAGCTGCGGAAACACCGTCAGACGACGAGGAGACCGTTCTCCAGATACGCGGTGCTGCCGTCGCCGCGGGCCCGGATCGCCGCGTCCATCCGGCGGGCCAGCAGGTCCGACAGCCGTTGTCCGGCCTCGGCCCCCGTGCACCACGCCCAGCCTCGCAGCTCCTCCGGCGGCAGGCGCATGCACGCGGTGCGATCCGGGGTCAGGACGCCACCGTCGTAGAGCAGCATCAGGCCCTCGGTGCGGTCGGGCCGGGGCGGAACCCAGTCGACCACCAGGAGCCGGCCCGGCTCGACCGCCAGCCCGAGCTCCTCGCGGACTTCGCGCACGACGGCCGCGTGCGGCGACTCGTCGGCCTCCACGGCGCCGCCGGGAATCTCCCAGTGCGGCTTGTACACGGGCTCGACCAGCAGCACGCGGCCGGCCCCGTCGGAGAACACGATGCCGGCCCCCATGCGCTTGCGGGGCAGTGTCGCGGTGAAATCGGCCATCCCGCCAAACTAGGTGGTGCGCGCGGGGCCTCCAGGAGGTGCCGGCCCTCGATGCCGGCGAAGAAGGGCTTGCCGGAGCCGAACACGACCGGCACGACGTCCATGGCCACCTCGTCGTAGGCGAAGCCCACGCGGTCGGGCCTGTCCGCCGGCACCTCGGCGCTCGCGCGCACCGGCGAGGCCAGGGGCAGGTAGTTCATCGCGTTCATGTGACCGCGACGGCCGGCCGGCGGCGAGAGCCGCGGCGTCAGCGGGGCGCGAAGGGGCGGACGCCGTACCGCTCGGCCTGCCCGATCGTGTCCCAGAGGATCCTCGGGGCCTTGGTGCCCTGCACGGTCGACACGGACTTGTGGAACCCGGTGCGGTAGGTGACCGTGATGCGGTACGCGTACCGGTCGCAGCACGGGTTCTCCGGCTGGTACGCGGGGCGCAGCCGCAGGAACTTGACACTGCCGGCCATCCGCAGCGCGGGCCTCCTGCCGACGGTGCTGCGGTCCACCACGAACGCGGTCCGCTCGCCGGCGAACCCGCCGGAGCGCTCCAGCACGATCTTGCTCGCCAGGCCGATGGGGATCATGCCCGGGGCCGCTGCGGCCGGTGTTGCGGGTGCGGCGGCCGCCACCGCACCGGTCAGGGCCAGGGTCACGATTGCGTTGCGTGCGAACGTTCGTCCCATGGTGCACCCCCGTGCTTACGGCCCCGCCGATCGGCGCCCTCTCCCCTGAGCACACCACGCGGCGGGATGCGCCCGTTCGGTTTCAGGCGGTTTGCAAACCATCACGTGTACCGCGGGCAGCGCCGACGAGCGCGTCGTCGTCGAGGATCGCGTGCCGGCCGCGGGAGTCGGCGGTGCGCCGGTCGCCCGCCAGGACGTCGTCCAGCAACGGTAGCGCGCCCGCGGCGGCCGCGCCGATCGCGCCGAGGTGGCGCACGGCCGCGCGGATCACGGCGCTGGACTCGCGGCGGCGCAGCGGCTCGATGGCGGAGCACAGCACGGGGACCGCCGGCGCCGGGTCGCCGGTGATGCGCCACCACGCGTGCGCGGCCTCGGTCCGGGTCCAGCCGCCGGGGACGTCGAGCAGGCGCCGCACGTCCCCGGCGTGCGCCGCGGCGAGCGGGCCGAGGTCCGCGAGGTACGGCAGCATCGCGTGGCCCGGCCCGCGCCGGACCGCCCGCCCGATGACCGCGAGCGCGACGCCGGGCTCGCCGGTGACCCGCCAGTGCGCCCAGGCCGCGTCCTGGGTCCCGGGCCACGCGGACGAGTGCGCCTTCGGGTGCCGGCGGCCGGTCGCCAGCCGCTCCAGGATCTCGGCGGCGGTCGCGGCGCCCGGCCCGATGCGGCCGAGCACGGCGCAGGCCCGCGCGGCGTGCCGGGTGTCGAGGAGCGCGACGAGCTCGGGCACGGCGCTCGCGGCGGCCCCGCCCCAGGCGGCCAGCGCGGCGAGGTGCGGGCGGCAGTCCCACGGGTCGCGGCGCAGCACGGCGCGGATGGTGCACAGCAGCGCCCCGGCGTGCTCGCGGAACGGGACGAGCAGGTCGTCCGGGGCGATCGTGCGCGGCCAGGAGGTCGTGGCGCCGATCCAGCGGGTCAGCGCGGGCAGCACCCGCGGGTCCCCGAGCCCGGCGAGCGCGGCGACGGCGTGCAGCCCCGTAGGGGTCTCGTCCCGCTCGGCGACGGCCAGGAGCCGCTCGGCGTGCGGGCGGACCGCCGCGCCGCCGGTCGCGAGGACCTCGGCGCAGTGCCGCCGGACGAGCTCCGACGGGTCGCGCAGCCCGTCGGCGAGGGCGGCCCAGAGCCGGGGCAGCGGGCGGCGCCAGCGGTGCAGGACGGCGGCCGCGGCCGGGGCGGCGCCCCAGCGGACCTGCTCGGTCCCGTCGTCGAACGCCGCCAGGGCCAGCCGTTCGCCCTCGTGCGGGTGTCCGGCCAGGCGCTTGGCGAGCCAGAGCACCGAGGCGTGGCCCTGGCGCGGGCGCCACGGTGAGCCGGTCCACGCGAGCGTTCCGGCCGCCGCCACGGCCTCGGCGGCGACCGTCCCAAGCCCGGCGCCGGCGCCGTCCGGCCCGGCCGCCGTCACGGCCTCGGCGGCGACCGTTCCGAGCCCGGCGGCGCCGCCGTCCGGCCCGGCCGCGCGGCGGGCGAGGGCGCCCACCGCGGCCATGCGAACCTCCGGGCTCGGGTGCGGCAGCCACGACGCGAACCACGCCACCGGCGTCGAGCCGGGCGGCGCGGCGTGGCCGAGCTCGTCCAGCGCGCGCACCTGACCGGCCAGGGCCAGCGGGTCGTCCTCGGCCGCCGCCTGCTCGCGGATGGGGCCGGCGGGGCCGGGCTCGCCGGTGAGGATCTCGCAGATCGCGTACGGGGCGACCCGCCGCACCAGCGGGTCGGGGTCGGCGATGAACGTGGTCAGCAGCGGCACGCCGGCCCGCAGGCACTCGGTCAGGGCCGGGAGCCGCGCGGCCGGCCAGGTGTGCCGGTGACTGCGCGCGATGCCGGCGATCAGGTGCACGAGCAGGGACCGGTTGCGGTTGGCGGGGAGCGACGACAGCTCGTACAACCGCTGCATGAAGAACGGGACCGTCGCGCTCGGGCGGGTGGGCCAGACCCGCTCCAGGGTGGCGAACGCCCGCTCCCCGCGCCGGTCGGGCGCGAGGTCCGCGAGGAGCCCGTGCAGCTCACCGTCCGTCACTTGCCGATAGCATCACGGTCCGGGCGTTCGCCGTACAACATTCCTCCAGAAATATTCGCCGGGTCTGTCGGATCGCGGGGGCGGCGTTCGTAGCAGGGGCGAGCGGCGGCCCGCGGCGGGCCCGCCCGAGATGGGAGATGAGACCGATGGCGCAGTACCTGATTTCCGTGCTCAACGACAACACCGAGCACGCCACCGAGGAGGAGGACGTCGCGATCGACGCCTTCAACGCGCAGCTGCAGGCCGACGGCTACTGGGTCTTCGCCGGTGGCCTCGGGGGGCCGGCCACGGCGACGGTCGTCGACAGCCGGGCCGGTGAGGCGGTGTTCACCGACGGGCCGGTCGTGGAGACGAAGGAGTTCGCCGTCGGCTTCTGGATCGTCGAGGCCCCCGACCTCGACGTGGCGCTGCGGCTCGCCTCCGGCGGGTCGAAGGCGTGCAACCGGAGGGTCGAGGTCCGGCCGTTCCTGTGACCGAGATCGAGGAGAGGATCGCCGCCGTCTACCGCGCCGAGTGGGCCCGGGTGGTCGCCGGCCTCGCCCGGCGCATCGGCGACCTCGACGTCGCCGAGGAGATGGCGGCCGAGGCGTTCGCGGCCGCCGTGGAGCGCTGGCCGGTCGACGGCGTCCCGCCGAACCCCGGCGCGTGGCTCGCCACCACCGCCCAGCGCAAGGCCGTCGACCGGCTCCGGCGCGAGGCCAAGCGCGACGAGAAGCACAAGGAGGCGCTGATGCTCACCGACACTCCGGAACCGCTCGGCGCCATCGACGACGACCGGCTCCGGCTCGTCTTCACCTGCTGCCACCCCGCGCTCGCGATGGAGACGCGGATCGCGCTGACGCTGCGCATGGTCGGCGGGCTCACCGTGGCCGAGATCGCCCGCGCGTTCCTGGTCCAGGAGAGCGCCATGGGCCAGCGGATCACCCGCGCCAAGGCGAAGATCAAGGCGGCCCGGATCCCGTACCGGGTGCCGGACCGCGAGGACCTTCCGGCGCGCGTGACCGGGGTGCTCACCGTGCTCTACCTGATCTTCAACGAGGGCTACCTGGCCTCCGACCCGCAGCGGGAGGCGATCCGCGGCGAGCTGACCGCCGAGGCGATCCGGCTGACCCGCCTGGTCCGGGACCTGCTGCCGGCCGACGGCGAGGTCGCCGGGCTGCTGGCGCTGATGCTGCTGACGGAGGCCCGCCGGGCCGCGCGGTTGTCGGCGAGCGGCGAGCTGGTGCCGCTGGACGACCAGGACCGCGGCGCCTGGGACCGCGCGCTGGTCGCCGAGGGGCACGCCCTGGTCCGGGCGCGGCTCGCGTCCGGACAGGCGCCGGGGCGGTACCAGATCCTCGCCGCGATCAACGCCGTGCACACCGACGCCCCGGACGTCCGCGACACCGACTGGTCGCAGATCGTCGCGCTCTACGACATGCTGCTGCGGCTCGAACCCACGCCCATCGTGCGGCTCAACCGGGCCATCGCCGTGGCCGAGCTCGACGGCCCGCAGGTGGCGCTGGCGCAGGTGGAGGGCCTGCCGCTGGAGGGCTACCCGGCCTTCCACGCCACCCGCGCCCGCCTGCTGCGCCGGTTGGGCCGCAGCGCGGAGGCGCGGGCGGCCTACGACCGGGCCATCGCGCTGGAGAGCAACACGGCCGCGACGGCGTACCTGACGCGCCGCCGCGACGAGGCCGGGGCTTGACCGGCGGCCGATCAGCGGACGCGGTTGGCCCAGCGCCAGTTCGCGATGAAGCCGCCGCTGACGGCGCCGAAGAAGTACCCCCACACGTGCGAGGCGACGTAGGGGCCGATGCGATCGAAGACCGCCTTGCACTCGTCGCGGCGGTCGGACAGCGCATACGCGACGGCCAGCCAGTTCTCGCAGGTGAGCGCCTGGGCGTGCGTGGGCGCGCCGGGCGCGCGCCACCGCGTCACGCAGTCGTCGAGCTCGCGCTGCACGTCGGGGCGCTGGAAGTACCGGCGGGAGTTGACGAGCCCGTCCCTGGTCACCTTGCCCCAGCAGTACTCCCGCATCGCGTACTCGAAGTGCGCGAGCAGCGGCAGCATCGTCACGCCGGTGCCGGGCGGCGCGTCGAACCCCGGCTCACGGGCGGCGGCGAACATCGCCTCGTGCGAGCCGTACCACTTCTGGCACAGGAGGTTCACGGCGATCGAGTTGACGGAGAAGTTGTACGGGTCCCGCCGCCTCGCCTCCGCCAGCAGCCGCGGGATCGAGCCGCCGCGACCGCCGTCGGCGAACATGGAGCGCAGGAGGGTCTGGTACGGCACCGGATCGCCGGGCGCGAGCGCGACGGCCCGCTGCGCCGCCGCCCGGGTCTGCTGGGACAGTTCGGCGAAGGAGCGGAGCTGTTCCCGCGACGTCTCGGCGGCGGGCGCACCACCGCGGGCCTGACTTGCCCGCTCCCCCAGCATCGCGGCGCTCAGGGTCACCGCGGTCGGGTCGTCCGGCTCCGCCGACAGCCACGCGTCGAGCCAGGTCCAGGTGTTCGCGTCGTTCGCCGCGGCCTCGGCCAGCACCAGCACCCGGTGCCCGCGGCGCTCCCAGTCGGTGCCGGCGGCGGCGACGACATCGCGGGCGGCCTCCCACTCGCCGGCCGCCGCTGCCGACCGAGCCGCCTTGAGCTCGTCGTCGTCGAGCGCCCGGTCACGGTCGGGCTGCGGGACGACCGGCGCCGGGCCGCGCCTGAAGAGACCACCGAACACGCGGGCCATCATACGGACGTGATCATGCGACGCTAGCCGAGGTCGTGCTCCTCCAGCCCTCGCAGGATCAGGGTCCGCATCGACCCGAACCCGTAGAGGTCCGCGTCGGACGACAGGTCCGCCACCTCGCGGAGCACGGTCTCGACGTCGATGCCCCGCGCGCGGGCCCGGTTGCACAGTCCCCAGATCGTCATCAGCTCGTCGCGGGGGTCGGCGCCCTGGTCCATCGCGGAAACGTGGACGAGCCGGCGGCGGAACTCCGCTGCCGACTCCCACTGCCTCGGCAGATGGACGGCCCAGCGGAAGGAGCCGTGAGCGCGGAAGATGCCCCGGACCTCCTCGCGGGCCGCCGGACCGCCGTGCTCGTACGCGTCCAGCAGCACCTCCAGGGCGGCGGCCGCCTCGGCCGCCACGCCGGCCTCCTCCACCGGTGCCGGCGCCCGCCGGAGCTTGGCCGCCCAGTCCGGGTCGCTCAGGTCGACCGGGCGCCCGGCGATGTCCCGCAGCAGCTCGTCGATGACGGCGACGTCCGCGCGCACAGCGGCGAGGCTCACTCGCCCGGACCCTGCTCCTTGACCTGCTCGGCGATCCATGGCGGCGCCTGCTGGATCGGATGCGGGGCCACCTGCCGGTCCTCGACGGTCCAGGCGGCCGACTCGCCGGCCAGCCGGATCGCCTCGGCCCAGAGCTTGCCGGGGTCGATCCGGTAGTTGCCGTCGTCCGCCGGCTCGTCCTGCATGATCGCCCCGTCGACGGGGACGGACAGGTACGCCTCCTCGGTCGTGGTGCGCTGCAACCGGACGGCGATCGAGTACGTCTTCGGCGGCTCGGCCATCCGCGCAGCATAGTCGGCGCCGCCGCCGGGTCTAGCGCGCGTCACGCAGGATGCGGGGCTCCTCGAAGTTGCGATTGTCGATGACGATGTCCGCTTGTTCGGCGGGGCGGATCTCGGCCAGGTACAGCTCCTCGCCGGGAATGTAGTACGTGCGGTACCGCTCGGCGGCGGCCTCCACCGAATCCATCCACGCCTGGTCGCGGGCCGCGCCGCGGTGCAGCACGTCCGCGACCTCGATGTGGAGGTAGACGCGCAGGTCCCAGTGCCGAGCCAGGGCCGGCTTCTGCAGGAAGCCGCCGTCCGCGACGAGGATCGCGTCCGGCGAGGTCTCGTGGACGCCGGAGTCGATGGGCGTGCGACCGCTGAAATCCATGATCTGGCTGCGGTACCGGCGGTTGCCCCCGGGACCGAGCGGCACCAGCAGCTCGTCGCGGATCGCGTCGACGTCGAACATCTCGAAGTAGTAGCTCTCCGGCGAGCCGGGCGGATACCGCGTGCGCAGGTCGACGTGCCGCTTGAAGCCGTCGACCATGACCCGCAGCACGGGCCGCGCCGTCATCCCGCGCAGGATGCTGGCCAGCTCGTCGGCCAGGGTCGTCTTGCCGGCGGCGGAGTGACCGTCGATGCCCACGCGCGCCGGGTGATCCAGTCGCAGCGCGAGGATTCGGTGCGCCAACCCGTCGAGGACCCGCTGCCGTACCGACATCGTTACAGCATGCCCCGTCGTCAGGCGATGACGCGATCGCGGCCCGCCAGGTAGCCGAACACGACGAGCACGGCGTCCACCGCGATCATCGCGACCAGCGCCGGGGTCCACGAGCCGGTGGCGTCGTGCAGCGCGCCGACCGCGGGCGGGCCCGCCGCCGCGATGAGGTAGCCGACGCACTGGGCCATGCCCGACAGGGCCGCCGCCTGGGTGTGGTGCGCGGTGCGCAGGCCGAAGAACGACAGCGCCAGCACGATGCTCGAACCGCCCGCGACTCCGGCAAGGGTCGCCCAGATCGCGCCGTAGTGCGGGGCGGCGAGGATGCCGAACGTGGCGATGGCGTACAGCACCGGGCCCGCGATCCCGAGCAGCCGCTGGTCGCGCAGCCGCGGGATGAGCGCCGAGCAGGCGACGCTGCCCGCGATCCCGCTGGCGTTCAGCAGCAGCTGGTGCACCCCGGCCGCGGTCGCGGGGACGCCGGCCGAGCTTTCGATGGACGGCAGCCAGGTGATGAGGATGTAGTACCCGGTCGACTGCAGCGCCATGAACGCGGTGATCTGCCAGCCGAGCGCGGTGCGCCACGGGCTGCGGGCGGCGGGGACGCCGGCGGCCGGGGCGCCGCCGGGGCTCGGCGACGGGACGCTGCGACGGCCGAGCTGCGGGGCCAGGACGGCCAGCGCGACGAGGGCCAGGCCGGCCCACATGCCGAGCGGGAGGCGCCATCCGGCCGAGGTCCAGCCCGCGACCGGAACGGCGAGCCCGGCCGCGATCGCCGCGAAGCTCGCCTGCACCGACGAGTACGCGCCGGTGACCGGCCCGATCCGGTGCGGGAAGTCGCGCTTGACGAGCGCGGGCAGCACCACGTTGAGCACGGCGATCGCGACGCCGAGCAGCGCGGTGCCGAGCCACAACAGCGGTGCCCCGGGCAGCGAGCGCACGACGAGCCCGGCGGCCAGGACCGCGAGGCCGGCGCCGAGGGTGCGCTCGATGCCGATGCGGCGGGCGAGCACGGGCGCGACCGGGGAGACCACGGCGAAGGCGATGAGCGGGAGGCTGATCAGCGCCGAGGCGGTCAGCGAGGTGAGGCCGAGGTCGTCTCGCAGGTCGTCGAGCACCGGTCCGACGCTCGTGATGGCGGCGCGCAGGTTGGCCGCGACCAGCAGCAGGCCGGCCAGGACCAGTGCCGGGCGGAGCGTGCGGACCTTCGGGGTGGCGACTTGGTCAGTGAGCGTCATGCTGCTCGGCTTCCTCTTGCAGTTCGTGGGCGAGCCGGGCCATGCGCTCGGCGGCGGCCGCGGCCGCGTCCGGGTCGCCGGCGGTGACCGCGTCCACGATCTCGGCGTGGCTCGCGTCGATCTCCGCGAGCCGGGGCCTCGCCGCGGCCAGGTCGACGGCGGGCGAGTTCAGGTGGTCCAGCGAGCGCTCGTTGCCGCCGGTGCCGCGGTAGATCTCGGCGAGCAGGGCGTTGCCGGACGCCTCGAGCAGGAGCCGGTGGAACGCGATGTCGGCCGCGGCGTAGGCGGGGCCGTCCGTCGCCGCGGCGCGGGCGGCGAGCGCCTCGGCCAGGCCCGCGCGCTGCTGCGGGGTGGCCCGGGTCGCGGCGAGCCGCGCGCCCTCGCGCTCCAGCAGCAGGCGGACCTCGGCGACGTCGGCCGCCCGGTCGCGCTCCAACCGCCGGGCGAGCGCGGGCCCGAGGTCGCTGGTGGCGATCACGAAGGTCCCGTAGCCGGCCCGGGCGCCGAGCAGGCCGGCGTGCACGAGCGAGCGCAGGCCCTCGCGGACGCTGTTGCGGCTGACGCCGAGCTCGCGGGTCAGCTCGTGCTCGGTCGGCAGGAGCGCGCCGACCGGGAACTCGCCGTCGGCGATGCGTCGGCGCAGCTGGTCGGCGACCTGCTCCGACAGCGACACGTTGGGACTCAGGCGCGGCATGGGTCCAGCCTGCCATTGAGCCAAATGTTGGACAATTGCCCGAGCGCATCAGAACCTGTGGTCTACCGCACGGCGGCGGCGGCCGGCCGTGCCGGGGAACCGTCGCGCCGGGGCCGCCCGCGGCCACCTGGCCCTACTACACTCGGCACGGGATCGTCGAGCCGGTCGCCCCCGAGCGCCGCCGGCACGCGAGGAGGACACGGGTGACGGCTGGGGGATTCTCGGCGAGGCGGCTGGTGCTGGTCCGAGACCTGCTCGAGCGGCAGGTCGATGCCGGCTTCGTCCCGGGGGCCGTGGCGGTGCTCGCGCGGCGCGGGGCCGTACACGTGGAGACCGTCGGAAGGCTCGCGTTCGAGGGGCCGGGGTCGAGGAAGCCCATGGCCACCGACACCATCTGCCGCCTGGGCTCGTCGTCGAAGCCGCTCGTCGCCGCGTGCGCGATGACGCTCGTCGAGGACTGCACCATCCGCCTGGACAACCCCGTCGACGAGCTCCTCCCGGAGCTGGCGGACATGGCCGTCCTGGCCGATCCGGACGGGCCTCTGCACGACACCGTCCCGGCGCGGCGCCCGATCACGGTGCGGGACCTGCTGACCGGCACGCTCGGCACCGGCATGCTTGCGGCCCCGCCCGGCACGATCCCGATCGCGGACGCGCTGGGCGCGCTCGGCAGGACGTCGCCGGACGAGTGGCTGCGGCGGCTCGGCGAGCTGCCGCTGGTCCGCCAGCCGGGTGAGAGCTGGATGTACGACACCGCCGCCGACATCACCGGCGTGCTCATCGCCCGGGCCACCGGCAAGTCGCTCGGCGACACGCTGCGCGAGCGCGTCTGCGAGCCCCTCGGCATGCGGGACACCGGTTTCCGCGTGGAGGGCGAGCACCTCGGCCGGCTGGCGACGGCGTACGAGGCCGAGGACGTCGACGGCGCGGCGGTGGTCGAGGACGGCCCCTACGATCGCTGGAGCCGGCCGCCGACGTTCGAGTCGGCCGGCGGCGGGCTCGTCTCGACCGCCGCGGACTATCTCGCGTTCGGCTCGGCGATGCTCGCGGGCGGCGGGCCGGTGCTCTCGCGCCCCGCGGTGACGCTGATGACGACCGATCACCTGACGCCCGGGCAGAAGGCGCTCTCGGGGTTCGGGCCCGGCTACCTCGCCGACATCGGCTGGGGGCTCGGCCTGGCGGTGCGCACCCGCCGCACGCACCTCGGCCCGTCGGTCGGCACCTACGGCTGGCACGGGTTCTACGGCACCGCCTGGTACAACGATCCCGCCGAGGACCTCACCGCCTACTTCGCCATCCAGCGGGCGCACGCGGGCGACCAGGCCCTGCCGATGTGGCAGGACCTGTGGACGGCGGTCTACCAGGCGATCGACGACTGACCGCCGCGGAGCCCGGGGCGCGGTACCCTGGGCTCCGCGAGGGTCACGGGTCAGGACTTGCGGAAGGTCTGCGCGCCAGAACCGTTGCAGTCCCAGATCTGCAGCCGCGTGCCGTTGGCCGTGTTGCCCGACGGGGAGTCGAGGCAGCGGCCGGACTGCGGGTTGCGCAGCGTGCCGTTGCCGCCGTCGACCCAGACCTGTGCCGCGTTGCCGGTGCAGTCGTGCAGCTGCAGGACGGTACCGTTGCCGGTTCCGCCACCGGCGATGTCGAGGCACCGGCCGAGCGTCGTGAGGGACGAGCCGTTCCACTTCCAGTTCTGGTCCTTGGACGTGTCCTGGCAGTCCCAGAGCTGGACGGCCGCGCCGTCGCCGCCGGTGTCGTCGCCCGCGACGTCCACGCACTTGCCGCCCGGGCCGACGATGTTGGAGGCGCCGCCGTTGTAGACGAAGGACTGCGCTGCGGAACCGTTGCAGTCCCAGATCTGCAGGCGGGTGCCGTTGCCGGTGGCGCCCGACGGGGAGTCGAGGCACCGGCCGGAGCCGACGTTCACGAGCGTGCCGCTGGGCGTCGTGCGCCACTGCTGCCAGCCGCCCGCGTTGCAGTCCCACAGCTCCAGCTTCGCGCCGGCGGCCGAGGAGGCGCCGGTGACGTCCAGGCAGCGGCCGAGCGTCTGCAGGGTGCCGTTGTTCTTGAGCACCCAGTGCTGGTCGGCGGCCCCGGCCTGGCAGTCCCACAGCTGCACGGCCGCGCCGTTGCCGCCGATGTCGTCGCCCGAGACGTCCATGCACTTGCCGCCGGGGCCGATGACCGTGTTCCCGGTGCCGCTCGATCCGCCGCCCGGGCCCTTGTTGTAGACGGCGACCGAGTCGATGACCATCGACGCGCCCGAGATCGTGGAGGCGTAGGGGCCGCCGCCGAACGCGTCGGGGAAGCCGCCGCCGATGGCGAGGTCGTAGATGATGAAGAACGGGTGGTCGACGGCGTTGGACCAGGTGGTCGCGTCCACCTGGTTGGCGAACAGGGTGAAGAAGTTGCCGCCGTCGAAGTAGAAGCGGATCTGCTCCGGCGAGACCGAGCGGTCGACCTCGACCGCGTAGTCGTGGAACCCGGTCTGGCAGCCGGGGCAGCCGCGCTCGCCGCTGCCGAGGCCCGTGCTCTCGTTGCAGGGGCCGCCCGGGTTGACGCCGCAGTGCAGGGTGCTGAACAGCGAGCTGCGGCCGTTGATGTCCTCCATGATGTCGATCTCGCCCGAGCCCGGCCACGCCACGCCGGCCCGCAGCGGGGCGCCGAGCATCCAGAACGCGGGCCAGTAGCCGGCGCCGTTCGCCGTGGTCACGTTCGGCTGCTGCAGCCGGGACTCCACGCGCATGACGCCGCCCGGGGCCGCCCCGAAGGTGGCCGCCTGCGTCTCGACCCGGCCCGACGTCCAGCCCGCGCGCGGGTCGGAGCCGCTGTGCAGGGCGGTGAGCAGCAGGTGCCCGGCGCCGTCCTTGTGGACGTTGGCGGTACTGCTCGTCATGGTCTCGATCTCGCCGGTGCCGAAGTTCGAGCCGGGGCCGGTGTCGTACTTCCACACGTTCGTGTCGAGCCCCGAGCCGTTGGGCCCGTCGAACTCGTCGCTCCACGTGAGCGTGAAGCCGGGCGGGGCGGGGTTGATGGTGGCGTTCGCGGCGACGGTGGCGGTGACGGCGTAGTACGCCGGCACGGCGACGACGGCGGCCAGCAGGGCCGCCTGAAGCTTCCTGCGCATGGCTGACCTCTCTCGGCGCCCTGAGAGCGCTCTCTGTCAGCTTTATTTACAGTTTGGCGACGCGGATGTCAATTGTTGTCGATGGATGACCCCAGGGACGCGCGCAGGGCCACGGCGCCGGACTCGGCCAGCCAGCCGGCGAACGTGCGCAGCCCCGGGTGGATGACGCGCAGGGCCTCGATGTCCGCGTGCCAGCGCTCGCCGGCCCGCCAGCGCCGCAGGGTCTGCTCGACCATCGGGCCGAGCGCGGCCGCCTCGCCGTCGGTGAGCTGCTCGTAGCGGACCTCGATGCCGGTGGCCTCGCTGATCGCGGCGGCGGCCTCGACCGGGGTCGGCTCGTCGCCTGCCAGCTCCAGCGTCCGGCCGGCGAATCGGGCCGGGTCGGCGAACGCGAGGGCCGCGAAGTCGGCGATGTCCTCCAGCGCGATGACCTGCATGGGCTCGTGCGGCGCGAACAGGTGCCGGTGCACCCCGCCGGCGATCCCGTCGAGGCCGGACGCGCCGGTCCCGATGTAGTTGGTCATGAATCGCACGGGCCTCAGGACCGTCGCGAACCTGATGTGGTCGTGCAGGTACCGTTCGACGAGCGCCTTGCCCTCGGCGGACTGCGTCCTGGTCGAGGACGACGCGACCGTGCTGAACACCAGCTGCTCGACCCCGGCGGCGGACGCGGCGTCGATCAGTGCCCGTCCGCGGGCGACTTCCCGGTCCGTGTCGAACGTGACGGGCGGGACGGCGAACACCGCGGCGGCGCCGTCGAGCGCGGGCGCCAGGCCGGCCGGGGCGTCGAAATCGCCCGGGACGAGCCGCGCTCCGGCGGCGGCCAGCGCGACGGCGGCCGGTGCGGTGATGTCGCGGACCAGGGCTCGGACCGGCCGGCCCAGCTCCAGGAGCCGTCGCGCGGTGGCGCCGCCCTGCTTCCCCGTGGCGCCGGTGACGACGATCGGCCCGGATGTGTGTGACAGTGACATGAACCGGAACGATCCACCCGGCTCCGGGCCGAGGACAAGGATTTCGTGACATGACCGCGGAACGCGCCGACGGCCGCCACAATCGCGAGCTCGTGCTGCGCACGGCGATGCGCGTCTTCGCCGACGACGGGCTGGAGGTGCCGCTGAGCCGCATCGCGCAGCGGGCCGGGGTCGGCGCCGGCACCGTCTACCGGCACTTTCCGAGCAAGGACATCCTCATCGAGGCGGTGCTCGCCGAGCACGTCCGCGGCCTGGCGCGGGCCGCCGACCGGTGGGCCGGCCGCGCCGCGCCGGGCGAGGCCCTGGTCGGGCTGATCCTCGAGGCGATCGAGCAGTCGTCCGGCCGCGTCAGCGTCTGCGACGCGCTCACCGGCGACAAGAGCTGGCCGCGCGCCGCCCTCGCCCCCGCGGCCCGGGAGTTCGGCCGGGCGCTGGAACGGCTGCTGCTGGCCGCGCAGCAAGCCGGCGCGGTGCGGGCCGACATGCGGGTGGACGATCTGACCGCGCTCATCGCCGGAGGCGCGGCGCTGCGCTCGGCCCATCGCAGCCGGGCCCGCGCCGCGCGGCTCGTGCGGCTGCTGGTCGGCGGCCTGCTCACGAAAGAGGCCGCGTTTCGTGACACGGACCCCGGCCGGCGTCACGAAACGCGGCACTGCCTCGAGTGCGGCACCCGGCTGCGCGTCCACACCACCGGACGGCCGCCGAGCTACTGCGGGCCGACCTGCCGCCAGCGCGCTCGCCGCCGGCGCCGCTGACGCGGTTTTCCCGGTTGCCCCAGCCTCCTCGCCGGCATCAGCATGAGGGCATGAACGTGGAGATCGTCGCGGTGCCGGGCACGGACGCCGAGCTGCTGGTGCCGGTCCTGCACGACGCCGAGGAGGACGACGAGCGCATCCGCGCCGCCCTGCGCGATCCGGCCTGCCGCGCGTACGCCGCCCGGCTCGGCGGCGAGACGGTCGGCGCCGCGGTCGTGCGGTGGGACGAGCGGGAGCCGTCCGAGCTGCTGTACATCGCCGTCGACCCCGCCCGCCGCGGCTCCGGCGTCGGCCGACGGCTCGTCGCGGCCATCCAGGCCGAGCTGCCCGCCCACGGCCGCTCACTGCTCGTCGGCACGGCCAACTGCTCGCTGGACAACATCGCCTTCTACCAGCGGTGCGGCTTCCGGATGCACTCGGTGCGGCGCGGCTTCTTCGACTACATCCAGCCGCCGCTGTCCGAGCACGGAATCCCGATGCTGGACATGATCGTGTTCTCGTACGTCAGTCCCACCGCGACCGGGTGACGTGCTCGGCCCGGCACGCGCGGACGCTGGCGGGGTGCGGGGTCTGCTGCTGTCCGTGAACGTCGGGCGGCCGAAGGACGTGGCGTGGCAGGGGCGCACGGTGTTCACCGGCGTCTGGAAGCGACCGGTCGACGGCCCGGTCATGGCGCGCCGGCTCAACCTGGACGGCGACGGCCAGGGCGACACCGAGGGCCACGGCGGCGAGCAGCGGGCCGTGCTCGTCTATCAGCTGGACTCCTACCGCCACTGGCAGCAGGCGCTCGCCCTGCCGTCCGAATTCGGCCAGTTCGGCGAGAACCTCACCGTCGACGGGCTCGCCGACGACGAGGTGTGCATCGGCGACCGCTACCGCATCGGCGACGCCGAGTTCGAGGTCACCCAGCCGCGGGTCACCTGCTACCGCGTCGGCCTGCGCCTCGGCGTGCCCGAGATGGCGGCGCTGCTCGTCGCGCACCACCGCCCCGGGTTCTACATGCGGGTCCTCCGCGAAGGGCTCATCCGCGCCGGTGACGTCATCACCCGCACGCGCCGGGGCCCGATCTCGGTGGCCGAGACCGACGCCCTGCTGTACCTCCCCCACCACGACCTGCAAAGCGTGCGCCTCGCCGCCGGAGTGCCCGCGCTGAGCCCCGGCTGGCGGCAGTCGTTCCGCGACATGCTCACCCCGAAGGCCGCCGCCATCCCGGCGTGGCCCGGCTTCCGGCCGCTGCGCGTGACCGCCGTGCAGGCCGAGAACGCCACGGTGACGTCGATCCGGTTCGCCGGGCCCGCCCCGCGCGCGCTGCCCGGCCAGTACATCACCGTCCGCCTGCCCGGCAACGGCCCGGTCCGCAGCTACTCGCTGTCCAGCGACGCCTGCCGCATCACCGTCAAGCGCGAGCCACACGGCGCCGCGAGCGGGTTCCTGACGACGGAGGTGCGCCCGGGGTCCACATTGGACGTCGCGGCGCCCCGCGGCGACTTCGTCCTCGAGGACGGCGACGAACCGGTCCTGCTGATCTCGGCCGGCATCGGCCTGACCCCGGTGCTGGCCATGCTGCACCACCTGGCGTCCGGCCCGCGGGAGGTCTGGTGGATCCACGCCGCCCGAAGCCCGGCCGAGCACCCGCTCGCCGCCGAGGCGACCGCCCGGCTCGCCACCATGCCCAACGCCCGCGAGCACATCTTCTACAGCACCACCACCGGCCGCCTGACCGCCGACCGTCTCGCCGCGATCCAGGTGCCGAAGACCGCGACCGCCTACGTGTGCGGCCCGGAAGCCTTCATGGCCGACATGCGCGAAGCCCTCGGACGGGCCGGCGTCGGCCGCATCCGCTCGGAGCTGTTCACCGCCCGCCCGCGCATCAACCCGGGCCTCGCCGACCGCCCCGCGAAGGCACCCCACCCGCCCCCGGGTGAGCCGGGCGAGGGCCCGCGGGTGACGTTCGCTCGCAGCGGTGTTTCGGCAGCGGTACCGCCGGCAGGCAGCATCCTGGACCTCGCCGACGCCTGCGACGTGCCCACGCGCTGGAGCTGCCGCACCGGCGTCTGCCACACGTGCGAGACACCACTGCTCGCGGGCGAGGTCACCTACTCCCCCGAGCCGCTGGAGCCCCCGGACGCCGGCTCCGTGCTGATCTGCTGCGCCCGCCCCGGCACCGACGTGGTCCTCGACATGTGAGCCAAATCCTACCGCTCCGATAAGTTTTACAGAGCCCGAACACTGCATTCATTCATTTACGGACATCATCGTCCAGAGTGGAGTTCATGCGTAGATTGCCAGTCGCCCTGGCCGCCGCCGCCCTCGCCGCCGCGGCCGCGCTCGTCGGCTCCGTCGCGTCCGCCGGTCGCGCGCCGGCCTCCGCCGCGGCCGCCGCCCCGCCGAACATCGTGTTCGTCCTCGTCGACGACCTCGCGTGGAACCTGGTGCAGTACATGCCCCAGGTCAAGCGCCTGCAGACCGACGGCACGACGTTCACCAACTACACCGTCACCGACTCGCTGTGCTGCCCGTCCCGATCGTCGATCTTCACCGGGAAGTTCCCGCACGACACCGGGGTCTTCACCAACGAGGGCCCCGACGGCGGCTTCAACGTGTTCCGCGACCGGGGCAACGAGTCGCACACGTTCGCCACCGCCCTGCGGGCCCAGGGATACACGACCGCCTTCATGGGCAAGTACCTCAACGGGTACCTCCCCAAGGACCTCTACACCCCGCCGGGCTGGTCCGAGTGGTACGGCGCCGGCAACGCCTACGGGGAGTACAACTACAACCTCAACGAGAACGGCACCCTGGTCCACTACGGCAACACCGACGCCGACTACCTCACCGACGTCGTGGGGGCCAAGGGCAGGTCGTTCATCCAGCGCACCGCCGCGGCGCACGAACCGTTCCTGCTCGAGATCTCCACGTTCGCGCCGCACGGCCCGTTCACCCCGGCCCGCCAGGACCTCGACAAGTTCCCCGGCCTGACCGCCCCGCGCACCCCCGCCTGGGACACCCTGCCGGCGAACGCGCCCACATGGCTGGCCGGCAACGGTCCGCTCACCGCCGACGAGATCACGAAGATCGACACCGACTATCGCAAGCGGGCCCAGGCCGTCCAGGCCGTCGACCGCATGATCGCCGGGCTCCGCCAGCAGCTGACCGACTCCGGCGTGGCCGGGAACACCTTCGTCGTGTTCAGCTCCGACAACGGGTTCCACCTGGGCGACCACCGCCTCGTCGAGGGCAAGCAGACCGCGTTCGACCATGACGTGGTCGTACCGCTGGTGGTCGCCGGCCCCAACGTGCCCGCGAACACGAGCCGCCCGCAGATCGTGCAGAACATCGACCTGGCGCCCACGTTCCAGCGCATCGGCGGCGCCCCCGTCTCCGGCGACGTCGACGGCCGCGGCCTGCTCACGCTGCTCACCGGCGGCCAGACCGACGCCTGGCGCACCGGCTCGCTCATCGAGCACCACGGCCCCGGCACCAGCGCCGACGACCCCGACGCGCAGGACGCCCGCAACGGCATGCCGACGACCTACGAGGCCCTGCGCACCGCCACGTACACCTACGTCGAGTACGACAACCGCGAACACGAGTACTACGACCGCACCACGGACCCGTACCAGCTGCGCAACACCTACGCCGGCCTCACCGCCGCCCGCAAGGCAGCCCTGCACGCCGACCTGGACGCGCTGCAGAACTGCCACACCAACGCCTCCTGCTGGACCGCCGGGCACGTCGGCTGAGCTCCGGCACCACGAAGGCACCACGAAGGCACCACGGAGGCACCGCGAAGCGCCCGCCGGCGGCTCCGGGTGACGGAGCCGCCGGCGGGCCGGTGTGCGCTCAGGCGGCGTGCAGCGCCGAGGCGCCGGCCTCGACCACGTAGGACGCGGTCGTCGTGACCGGCGCCTGGCGCACCTCGATCGTGTCGACCGTGCGGGCGTCGGTGCGCCACTCGTGGCGGTCCACGACGCAGCGCAGGTAGCCGCGCGGGAGCCGTCGAAGTACCGCACGTGCGGGTTGAGGGTCGGGTTCAGGGCCTTCAGCGGGGCGTCGAAGGCGATCGGGAAGTCGGAGCTGATCGACGTGGCGGTGAACTCGACCGCGACCGGGGCCTGCTCCGGCTTGTCGAAGTCGACGCGCAGCTCGCTCAGCCACGTCGAGTGGATGTCGCCGGCCAGCACGACCGGGTTGCGGACCTTCGCGTCGACCAGGTGCCGCAGCAGGCGGGCGCGCTGCGGGGCGTAGCCGTCCCACTGGTCGAGGTTCGCCAGGATCGCGGGCAGGCCGCCGGTCGGGTTGGGGAACTTGATGCGGCTCATCATCACCTGCTGGGCGATGACGTTCCACCGGGCCGGCGAGTGGTTCAGGCCGTCGGCGAGCCAGCGCTCCTGGTCCTCGCCGGTCAGGGTGCCGGTCGCGTTGGCGGTGCCGGCCTGGGGCAGGCCGAAGTCGCCGGGGAAGCCGCCGGGCTGGTCGGTGCGGTACTGGCGGGTGTCGAGGACGTTGAAGCGGGCCAGCCGGCCGAAGTCGAAGCGGCGGAAGATCCGCAGGTCGGGGCTGCCCGGCTTGAGGTTCGCGCGGATCGGCATGTGCTCGTAGTACGCCTGGTACGCGGCGGCTCGCTGGCGGGCGAAGTCGGCCGGCGACTGGTGCCGCGCGCCGGTGTCGTCGACCTCGTCGACCAGCGACGCGTAGTTGTTCTCGGTCTCGTGGTCGTCCCAGGTGACGATCCACGGGAACGCGGCGTGCGCGGCCTGCAGGGCCGGATCGCCCTTGTACTGCGCGTGCCTCGCCCGGTAGTCGGCCAGCGTGACGAGCTGGTCGAGGTCCGGCGTCTGCGGCGCCGTGTGGTTGCGGTCGGCGAAGCGGCTGTGCGGGTCGTACTCGTAGATGTAGTCGCCGAGGTGCAGCACGACGTCGAGGTCCTCAGCGGCCACGCCGGTGTAGGCCGGCCAGTAGCCGTTCTGGAAGTCCTGGCAGTTGACGATGGCGAAGCGCAGGGCGCCGCCGTCCTGCCACGGCCACGGGGCGGTCTTCGTGCGGCCGGTGGTGCTGAGGGCGCCGAGGGCGCGGAAGCGGTAGGAGTACTCGCGGCCGGGCTGCAGGCCGCGCGCGTCGACGTGCACGGAGTGCGCGAGCTCGGGCTTCGCGTACGTCGAGCCGGAGCGGACCACCTTGCGGAACCGGTCGTCGAGGGCGACCTGCCACTCGACCTCGACCGGCTTGTTCGGCAGGCCCGCGCGCAGCAGGCGGGTCCACAGGATGACGCTGTCGGGTAACGGGTCGCCGCTCGCCACGCCGAGCGCGAACGGCGTGGCCGGGTCTGCGGGGTGCCCGCCGTGGCCGGCGTGGTCGGTGTGCGCGGCGGCCGCGGTGGCCGGCAGCAGTACCCCACCGGCCGTCACCGCCGCTCCGGTGAGGACTTGCCGTCGAGTCAGCATGGGCACACCTTGCCGGTCGCACCCGAACTCCGAACGAACTGCACCTTGCCCCCGCAGAGCTTTTCCGCTCCGGTCACCGTCGCTGCTGTGCCGCCATCCACTGCCAGATGTGGAGCCGGCCGACGCTCGGGTCGTTGCGCGCGACGTAGATCCACGACCAGTGGCCCGGGAACTGGTAGCCGTCGCGGATCACGTGGTCGTACAGCGTGATCAGCGAGCGCGGGATGAGGTCGTGGGCGTGCACCGTGTTGGCCTCGGGCGGGACGGTGTCGTCGTCGCGGGAGGCGACCAGCCACGTGGGGGTACCGATGCGCCGCAGCTCGTCATCCGTGATCATCGTATGGCCGCCGGGCCGCAGGGACTCCACGACGCCACAGACCGGGACGGAGGCGGCGAACCCGGTGGGGTACACGGTCGTCATCTTCAGGCTCATGTAGCCGCCGTTGCTGCAGCCCGCGACGTAGACGCGGCGGCGGTCGACCGGGTGGCGGCGGACCAGGTCCTGCACGATCTCGTTGACGAGCGGGGCGAAGCGGTCGCCGTCCTCGAGCCAGTACGAGGTGCTCTGCGGCGCGACGACGTAGGCGCCGGAGAAGATGCGCTGGGCCTCCGGCGTCGCGAAGCCCAGGGCGCCGCGGTTGGCGCGCAGGGTGGTCTCGTTGTCGTAGTAGCCGTCCGGCAGCGATGCACCCTCGCCGCCGCCGTGCAGCCAGACGATCAGCGGGTGGCGGGCGCCCCGGGCCATGCCCTCCGGCGTGTAGAGGCGGTACTTCATCCCGGACGCCGAGGTGTGGTGGCCGAACGCGTCCACCTCCGGGTTGACCAGGTCGCCTCCGGTGAAGCGGTCGATCGTCACCGGGCGGCCGTCGCGCGAGGCGCGCGGTGCCGAGCGTGAGGGCGGCGACCTGCTCGCCGCCGTCGAGCGTCTCGGCGTTGAGCGAGAAGCGCACGCTCCCCGCCGGGCGACCCCCTTGCGGGGCGGCGCCGGCGACGCCGGGGAGGGTCAGGCCGGCGGTGGCACCGGCTCCGGCGGCCAGCAGGCTGCGGCGGTTGACGGCCATGGCGGACTCCCTTGTCCGAGCTGGCGGGCTCCATCGACAAGAGACGATCTTGCCACAGGTCAGGACGCGGGGCCGTTGTCGACGAACACGAATGTGGTCAGCGGGGTGGCGTCGCCGAGCTCCTCCGCGATCAGCCCGTTGGTCCCCGACACCAGCAGGAAGGCGTCGCCGACGCTGATGGTGAACGTCGCCGGGTCGCCGCTCTCCGGTGGCTTGATCGTGAACAGCTGGCCGTCGCGGCCCGGGTCGCAGGCGGTGGCGGCGATGGTGAGCGGCGCGCTGCCGTTGTTCTTCAGCCCGAGGCAGGCCCTGTCCCCCGTGGCCGACCTGATCATGTGGCGGGCTCCCGTCGGTACCAGGACAAACAGCCCCTTGCCGGTGTCGCCGTCGGTGACGTTGAGCCGCCCGCTGCCGTCGACGGCCAGGATGGACTCGCCGGCCTCGGCCGGGCGGATCACGACCCGGCGGGTCCCCAGCAATATCGGCGCGTCCGGCCCGGTGACCGACGGCTGCGGCGCGGCCGGAACCGGCTGCGAGCCCGACGCCGAGGGGGCGGCGGCCGGGGCGGACGGCGGCGGCGGGCTCTCCGCGATGGGGTTCGCGGTGCTACCGCAGCCGGCCAGCGCGGTGAGGCCGGCCAGGACGAACAGAGCGGGGTGTCCTCGCATCCCGGGTCTGTACCCAGCCGAACGCCATCCTGCACATGCCGTCCCGATCAGTCCCGGTCAATCCCGCACGCAGAACTCGTTGCCCTCCGGGTCCGCGAGCACGGTCCAGCCGTCGTGCTCGCCGAGCACGGCGGCGCCGAGGCCGGTGAACCGGGCGACCTCGCCCCGCCGGTCCTCGGCGCGCAGGTCGAGGTGCACGCGGTTCTTGGCGGTCTTCGGCTCCGGCTGGAGCACGAAGAAGAACCGCGGCCGGACGCCCGGCGCGGCCTCGACCAGGACCGTCGGGTCGTCCTCGGGGTCGAGGATGCCGTTGCCGGCCAGGCGGGCGAGCTCCTCCGCGTCGTAGGGCGCGACGGCGTACCCGTCCAGCGCCGCGGCCCAGAACCGGGCCAGGGACGCGGGGTGACGGCTCTCGACGACGACATCATGGATGGTGGCCATCGCGTCAGGCTGCCACACCCACTCCTCGGACGAGGGCGGCCCGAGCATCATGGAAGCAACCGCGGTTTCGCGCGGGCAGCGCTGCAAGAAGGGCGATCGGATGCGGTACACACGACTGGGCCGGACGGGGCTGCGGGTCAGCCGGATCGGTCTCGGCTGCATGAGCTACGGCACCGCCGAGGCCGGCATGCATCAGTGGACGCTGGACGAGGACGCCGCGGCCGCCTTCTTCCGGCAGGCCGTCGAGCTCGGCGTCACGTTCTGGGACACCGCGAACGTGTACCAGGGCGGCACGTCCGAGGAGTTCGTCGGCCGGGCGATCACCAGGTACTCCCGGCGTGAGGACATCGTGCTCGCCACGAAGGTCAGCGGCAAGATGCACGACGGCCCGGGCGGCAGCGGCCTGTCCCGCAAGGCGATCCTCGAGCAGGCCGACGCCTCCCTGCGGCGGCTCGGCACCGACTACATCGACGTCTACTACATCCACCGGTTCGACCCCGAGACCCCGGTCGAGGAGACCATGGCCGCGCTGCACTCGCTGGTGCTGGCGGGCAAGGTCCGCTACCTCGGGGCGTCGTCGATGTGGGCGTGGCAGTTCGCGAAGCTGCAGCACGCCGCGGTGCTGGGCGGGTGGACGACGTTCCGTGCGATGCAGGATCAGTACAACGTCCTCAAGCGCGAGGAGGAGCGGGACATGATCCCGATGTGCCTCGACCAGGGTGTCGGGCTGACGCCGTACTCGCCGCTGGCGAAGGGGCGCGCCGCCCGGCCCTGGGGCGAGCAGACCGCGCGGTCGTCGTCGGACCGCGTCGCCAGGGCGTTCGACCGGGACACCGACCGGCCGGTCGTCGACGCCGTCCAGGCCGTCGCCGAGGCCCGGCAGGTCCCGATGGCGCAGGTCGCCCTCGCGTGGGTGCTGTCCAAACCCGCGGTCTCCTGCCCGATCGTCGGCGCGACGAAGCCGCACCACCTCGTGGACGCCGTCGCCGCCCTCGACCTGACCCTGACCGACGGCGAGATCGCCGACCTCGAGGGGCATTACGCGCCGCAGGACAACTTCTGGTGGTGACCTCCGCCGCTTGACCGCGGTTCAACGCCGCCTCCCCGGGAAGTGCACCGGGCGACCGAACCTTCCCGAAAGGATCCGCCATGACTTCGTGGACGCCCGACGAGCTGCGCCGCATCGCCGCGGCCGACGAGCTGCAGATCGCCCCCACCCGCGCCGACGGCACCCTGCGGGCCCCGACCACGATCTGGGTCGTCCCGGACGGCGATGACGTGTACGTCCGCGCCGTCTACGGCACCGCATCGTCCTGGTACCGCAGCACCCGCGCCCGTCACCAAGGCCACGTCCACACCGACGGCATCGACCGCGACGTCACCCTCACGGACGTGCCCGACAGCGACCCCGTCAACACGCGCATCGACGCGGCCTACCGCACGAAGTACCGCCAGTACGACGCCACCTACGTCAACATGATCCTCGCCCCGGCCGCCCGCGCCACCACCCTCAAGCTCACCCCGAGCTGACCGAAGGACCGGTATGCACGACGCCGCCGCGCATGACGAAGTCGACGGCAGCGGTGGCGTCGATGTCGTCGAACGGGTTGCCGGGCAGGGCGATCAGGTCGGCGACGGCGCCGGGTTCGATCCGGCCGAGGTCGGGCCGGCCCAGCAGGTCGGCGGCGGTGCTGGTCGCCGCGCGCAGTGCCCGCAGCGGGGTGATGCCGCTGTGCACCATGGCGGGGAACTCCCGCCAGTTCTGCTCGTGCGGGAACATGCCGGCGTCGGTACCGAACGCGATGCGCACCTCGCTGGCGGCGACGTTGCGGGCACTGTCGCGCAGCTGATCGCCGTACCGGGCGAACTTCGCGCGCTCGGCCGGATCCTTGCCCCGCCAGTACTCGTCGTCGTCGAGGTGCTCCAGCGCGTCGGAGACCATGAACTGGGTGGGGACGAGGAACACCCCACGCCGCTGCATCAGCGACAGGGTCTCGGCCGACGCGAGGTTGCCGTGCTCGACCGAGCGCACCCCGGCCCGCACGGCGCGGGCGACGCCTTCGTCGCCGTACGCGTGCGGGGTGCACGGCACGCCCAGCTCGGCGGCGGCGGCCACCAGGGCGTCCATCTCCCGCTGCGTGTAGGTGGTCTGCCCGGGGTCGTCGGCGGGTGTCCCGAACCCGCCGGTGGCCCCGAACTTGACCCAGTCGGCGCCGGCGCGGATCTCCGCGCGCACGGCGCTGGTGACGGCGACCGGCCCGTCGGCGAGCACGCCGATCTCGCGGCCGTACTCGGGCGCGAGCAGCGTGGAGATGTCGCCGTGGGCACCGCGGGCCGAGATCAGATGCGGGGCCACGAGCATGCGCGGCCCGCTCACCAGGCCCCGCGCGACGGCGTCACGCAGGTGGATCGTGACCGGGTCGGCCGCGAACGTGGCCAGGTCGCGCACCGTGGTGAAGCCGCGGTCGAGCAGGCCGCGCAGCACCGGTAGCGCCCGCAGGGCCAGCACCGCGGCCGAGTCGGTTACGAACGCGGTGAGCAGGGCCGACGGTTCGACCGTGGTGTGGATGTGGCAGTCGATGAAGCCGGGCAACAGCATGCGATCGCCGAGGTCGAGCACCCGCCTCGCGCCGCGCCCGACCCGCTCGCCGACCTCGGTGATCCGGCCGGCGTCCACCGCGACCTCGGTGTGGGCGGATGGCGCCGCGGCCAGCCCGTCCCAGCACCGCTCGGCGACGACGACGATTCCGGTCGATGTGTCAGCGCTCACCGAAATGCACTTCCCCGAGAACGCCCGGGCATGCGGGCAGCACGGCCCACATCGCCGCAAGACTGTCCAAATGCCCCCTCTTGCTCCGCAATGGTGCGATCGGCCATCCGGCACCTGCGAGCGGCCCGGGCCCCGGCCGGAAAAGCCGCCGATAGGCTCGCGGCGGTCAAAACCCCCGGCCCGTCAGGAGCCCCTTTCCTCACGGGCAGGATCCCCTCGACGAGAGGCGCACGACGATGACGCTGGACACGGCCCTGCTCGGGCAACTGGATGCCGAGGCGCAGCAGGAGAACCCGTCCTCGGCATTCGCCGCGATCGGCGGAGCCGCCGCGGTCTCCGCGGTGGTGGAGGAGTTCTACACGCGGCTGCTGCTCGACCCGGCCCTCGCGGACTTCTTCACGCCGCTGGTCGAGTCCGACGGTCTCAGCGCGCTCAAGCGGCACCAGGTGCTGATGCTGACCAAGGTGCTCGGCGGCCCCGACCGGTACTCCGGCCGCGACCTGCGGGCGGCCCACGCCCACCTGACCATCACCGACGAGGCCTACCGGCGGGTCAGTCTGCACCTGCTGACCGTGATGCACGACTTCAAGGTGCCGATGGACATCCTGCAGGCGGCCGACGACATCCTTCGCTCGGTCAGCTCGCTGATCGTCACCGGGGCGCAGGGGGACGCGCGGTAGTGGACACTGCCGCCCTCAAAGCGAGCTGGGCGCAGGTCGTACCGCTGGGCGATCAGGCCGCCGCCTACTTCTACGCCACCCTGTTCAGCATCGACCCCGGCTTGCGCGCCATGTTTCCCGCCTCGATGGGCGGCCAGCGCGACCGGCTGCTGTCCGCGCTCGGGCACATCGTGTCCAATGTGGACGACTCCGAGACGCTCGTCGCGTTCGTCCAGCAGCTGGGTCGCGACCACCGCCGGTTCGAGGTCCAGCCCCAGCACTACCCCGTGGTCGGGCAGGCGCTGCTGCACACCCTGGCCCACGGGCTGGGGCCCGCGTGGAACGACCAGCTGGCCGCGGACTGGGCCGAGGCGTACGGCATCGTGTCGAAGGCGATGATCGACGCCGCGGCGGCGGTCGACCCGTTCGAGCCGGCCTGGTGGAACGCCGAGATCGTCTCCCACGAGCGGCGCACCGGCGACATCGCGGTGATCACCGTGCGGCCCCAGGGCGAGGTTCGCTACCGGGCCGGGCAGTCCCTCGCCGTGGAGTCGCACCTGCGCCCGAAGGTGTGGCGCTACCTGACGCCGGCCAACGCTCCCCGCCGGGACGGCACGATCGACTTCCATGTCCGGGCCGTGGCCGCCGGGCAGCTCTCCCCCGCGCTGGTGTACCAGGCCCGCGTGGGCGACGTGCTGCGCCTGGGATCGCCGATCGGCAATCGCCTGACCGTGGCATCCGGGCCCGGCCCGGACCTGTTGCTGCTGGCGGGTGGCACCGGCGTCGCACCCATGAAGGCCATCATCGAGCAGCTGGCCGCGGGCCTGGAAGACCGCAAGGTCACCCTCGTGGTCGGCGTCCCGAACCAGTGGGACCTGCACGACCAGGCCGAGCTCGACCAGCTCGCCAACGACCTGCGCTGGGTCCAGGTCATCACGGCCCTGTCCGACGACATCATCGGCGGCCAGCCGATGACCGCGGTCGAGGCCGCCCTGCGGCACGGCTCCTGGCACGATCGCAAGATCTACGTGTGCGGCTCACCGGCGATGGTGGCCGGAACCTGCCAGACGCTGCGCGACGAGGGTTACGCCTCGACCAACGTCCACGTGGAACAGTTCGACGACAAGACCTATGCGCCGCTGCGTGCTTCGCTGACGCCGGAGCGGGTGTTCGAGGAGGTGACCCGACCATGAGCGCAGAATCCACCCCCCGGCGTAGGCCGCTCTCGCCCCATGAGATCCGCAACGTCCGCCTGCGTCAGATCGGCTTTCGCAAGGGTTACGACCCCGCGGAGGTCAACGCGCTGCTGCAGCGGGTGGCCGAGGAGATCGCCGCCCGCGACGCGCAGATCAGCACCTTGCTGAACGACGTGGAGCGGCTCCAGCGGGAGGTGTACGCACGCCGCCACGGCGCGCTGCCCGACAACGCCCCCGTCGGCCTGGACGAGGCCCTCATCTCCGAGCGCATCCAGGCCCAGCAGTACGTCGACGAGATCGTCGCCGCCGCCCAGACCAACGCCGCGCACCTCGTGGCGCAGTCCCGGCAGCAGGCGAACGAGATCATCCGAGCCGCGCACGCCGCGGCCGAGCAGGCCGCGCGCAACTACCGCGCCACCTCGGGGCCCAGCTACAGCCCGGACCGCGAGGAACTGGCCCGGCTGGCCACGCTCGCGCAGTGGGCGATCCGCCAGTTCTCCGGCTTGCGGACCCAGGTCGACGCGACCGACGACGCGGCCCGGCAGGAACTGGCCTCCATCCTCGACCGGCTCGCGCCCATCCTGTATCCCGGCAACACCACCAACGGCGCGGCCTACCCCGGGGACCCCGGCCACCACAACGAGAACCGGTAACCGTCACGCACGGCCGTCGCCGACCGGCGGCGGCCGGTAGCAGCGGCTCCGTGGACGGCGACCCGACGCCGGCCGGGTCGCGGGGGCGCTGGTCAGCACCGTGGGGGAAGCTCGGGTTCGGTCCCGCCCTCGGATCGGGTGGTCTCGGTCCCCGCGGCCTTGATCAAAAGGCGCACGAGCACCGTGACGTAGATCAGGTCGGCGAACATCTGGAGCGTCACCACGATCCGGGCCGGCTGTGACCGCGCGGCGATGTCGCCGAAGCCTACCGTGGCGAACACCGTCGTCGTGAAGTAGAAGGCGTCGACGCGTGTCAACGGCTGGGAGAACGATGCGGGCCGGCCCTGGGCCAGCACGAAATAGCTGGCGGCGAAGAACACGAACAGCAGCGACAGCGTCAGGACCAGCGCTTCCAGGGCACGCAGGCGCGGATGCGGGGACCGAACGACCGCCCGGACCTGCCAGCCGGCCACGAGCCCGACCAGCAGCAGGCCGCCGACGAACTCGAGCGCGGTGGTCGCGGACCACGGCTGTCGCAGCGGTGCGACGAAGTACGCGGCCACGAGGACAGCGGCGACGAGGGCGGAACGCAGGACGGCCACCACGCACCTTCGGGCGCCGGAACCGGACAAGACCTCACCGTCCGCGGGTCGAACGCCGGGACCGCGGCTCCGGCTCAGCCCGGGGACGACGTGGCCGCGAGCCGCTCCGGTTCGCGGCCGGCCGGCTGGATGGGCAGTTCCGGGCGCCGCGAGGCCGGCTCGCCGCGCAGGGTGCGCACCAGCAGCAGGGTGCCCGCGACGACCATCCAGGCGAGGGGCTTGGCCGCCTGCCGGTAGCCGGCGTGCCCGCCGTCGAGGAAGTCCACGCCGATGAACTGCAATGGGCGCACCAGCGGTACCAACGCGACCCAGAACCACACCGAGCGGGCCGCGGAGCCGCGGACCAGCACGCTCGCGACGAGCGGCGGGAGCACCACCAGCGGGTAGTAGCCGAACGCGGGGGTGCTCACCAGGAACGTGCCGATCATCACGATCGCCGACGTGTCGACGAGGCGCAGGCGCTCATCGCCGCCGTTGCGCCAGCGCAGCACCGCGGTGGCCACGGCGATGGCGAGCACCGCCACCCGCACGATGGCCAGGGGCGCGCCGTCGATGCCGATCCGGGGCAGCATGGCCGGCAGGGACGAGTCGTACGGCCGGGCGAACTCGTCCTGGCCCCCGAGCAGGAACGGCAGCGTCCGGGTGAAGAACAGGCCCGGCTCGGGCAGCAGCGGCGTCACCACCGCGCAGGCGGCGACCGGGATGCCGGCCGCCGCGCCCAGCCCCCGCCACTTGCGGGCGAGCAGGAACACCAGCCCGATCGGCACCAGCATCGGCTTGACCGCGATCGACACGCCGATCACCACGCCCGCGGCGAGCCATCGCCCGCGCCCCATGAGCAGCAGCGCGATCGACATCAGGGCCGCCACCGGTGCGGTCCAGTTGCCCAGCTCGACGACGCTGACGGCCGGGTTGAACAGCGCGAACGCGGCGACGCCGGCGACCCCGAGCCAGGAGCGCAGGCCGACGCCGAACAGTCGCAGCGACGCCCACCAGCCGACCAGCAGCAGCGCGCCCAGCCCCCACGGGAACAGCCGCTCCAGGTGAGTGTCGGACAGCGGGGTGAGGACCAGCGCGAACGGCACGCTCGACGGCGGGTAGAGAAACCGGTCCGACTCGTACGGCGAGCCGCCGTCGAGCAGGCGGCGCACCGCGTCGATCACGAGCAGGTTGTCCATGCTGTGCATCTGGCCGGTGAGCGAGATGCGCACCAGCTCCTGGATGAACAGCGCGTAGGCGCCAGCCAAGACGACCCAGGGCGCTCGGCTCTTGAGCATGGCCGCAGCGTAGCCATCAGCCGGGTGAGCGCGGCGGGTGATGTTCCTGCTCACCCTGTCCCGGCTCAGTACCCGGAGTCGATGCCCGACCGGAACGCCAGCGAGCTGCACAGCAGCGTCAGCACCACCATGACCACCAGCATGATGCCGAAGACGACCCCCATCACGACCAGGACCTGACCGGGATCGCCCGAAGACGGCCGCGGCGGGGCGGCCGGCGCGCACGGGGGTTGGTGGCCGGGCCGCGGGCCCTGGTAGCCGTTGAAGGTCGGCTTCCCGGCACCCGGACCGGCACGCCGGGCACCTTGCGGCGGCCGCGGGGCCCGATAGGCGCGGCGGTGCGGCGGCGGGTCGTCGTCGACGAAGTCCCGGTAGGCCCAGTAGGCCTCCTCCTCGTCCTCCTCCTCCCGGCGGCGGCGCTCCTCCTCCTCGTCCTCCTCTGCCTGACGCCAGTACTCCTCTTCTTCCTCGTCGTAGCGCGAGGTCATGCGGTCCCCCGCTCCAGCGCGTCGAGGCTCTGCAGCCGGCGCGCGTCGCCCGTGCGGCCGGCGTGCCGGCGCAGCTCGGCGACGGAGACCTCGGGGACCTCGAGGGCCTCGGCGAGGTGCCGGATCCGGGTCTGGAAGTCCGGCAGCGTCGTGACCGCCGGCAGCGTGGCCACGCCGAGCGCGCGATCCAGCAGCGCGGTCCGGCGCACCGCGGCGTCGCCGCACCAGATCTGGATGAAGTGGTTGTCCCAGAACTGGTACGCCCCGACGCGCGACGGCGACAGCCGGGGCGACTCGCCGAAGGCGCCGGCCGGCATCATCACCCGCCAGCGGCCGCCGTGTTCGTCGAGCCGGCCGCCGCTGAAGACCGTCGATCGGCCGAGCCACGCCCGCCAGATCCGGCCGGGATCGCCGGCGTCCTCGGCCTCGATGAGGTGCTCGACCGAGGAGTCGGCGCACACCCGTTCCAAGAACGGGTCGCGGTGCTCGGCGACGCCGGTGTACGCCAGGATGCGCCCCTCGGTGGTCTCGATCAGGTAGCAGGGCAGGTAGCCCTCGCGGACGCCCTCCTGACGCAGGTTGCGCAGCTGGGCCGGCAGGTTGAACTCGGCGCGGTCGGCCCGCTCGGCCAGCCGGGGCAGGGCCTGCGGGTCGTACGGCGCCGCGGTGAACAGCGGCCGGAACCGCGTGCGGTCGCCGAGCTGCTCCTCGGCGACCTCGGGAACGTCGAGCACCGGGACCGCGCCGTCGTAGTAGGGGCGCGGCAGCGGCCGGCCGCTCTGCCGCTCGATGAGCACCTTCAGCCGGCTGGTGGTCGGGACGTACCGCAGGCCGTCGCGCAGCGAGCGCCGCCCCAGCTCGCGCACGCGCAGCCGGCCGCCCTCGTCGGCGACGAGCTGGATGGCGACGAGGAACGCCAGGCAGCGCTCGACGATGCCGGGCGGGAGGCCGAGGAAGCCGGCCAGCCCGGACCGGTCGTGGATGCCGCCCTCGTGCAGGGCCCGCAGCACGAAGTGGTCGATGAGCTCGAAGTCCTGCCCGTCGTACACCTGCGCGCTCGCCTCGATCTGCCACAGCGGCCACAGCACGGCGAACAGGCGCAGCGGCCGGACTCCGGGCAGCGCGACGGCGTGCTCGACGGCCCGGGTGGCCGGGTAGATGACCCGCCTCATGACCGGCGCCCGGCGGTGTTGGCCAGTGCGGCGGCGATCTCCAGGGAATCGCGGCGGTCGCCGTGGCCGGCGAGGTGCCGGCCCATCGCCACCATGAGCTCGCGGAACGGCTCGTCCCGGGCCGCGCGCAGGGTGCTCAGGTCGCCGACGAGCACCAGCTGCCGGCGGGCGCGCGTGATGGCGACGTTGAAGCGGCGCAGCTCGCGCAGGAAGCCGATGTCGCCGCCCGCGTTGCTGCGCGTGAAGCCGAAGACGACAAGGTCGCGCTCGCCGCCCTGGAACGAGTCGACGCTGCCGACGTGCTCGGTCGTCGCCGGCTCGCCGAGGCGCTCGATGAGCAGCTCCTTCTGGGCGTTGAACGGCACGATGACGGCCCAGTCGCGAAACTGCGGCCGCAGTGCCCGCAGCAGCGTGACGATCAGGTCGGCCTCCAGCTCGTTGCGGTACCCGTGGCGGACCGCCTCGCGCAGGTTGCGCATGGCGGTCTCGGCCCGCTGGGCGGCCGGCCGGTCCGACGTGTCGACCATCGCGAACGGCGAGGCGAACAGGTCGCCGGGCGGGCCGCCCGCGTGCCGGGTCGTCACGCGGCCGGAGTAGAAGCGCTCGGACACGAACCCGGCGATCTGCTCCGGCATCCGCCGCTGGGTGCGCAGCCACACCGCGTTGGACTGCGGCGCGCGCGGGAAGAGCAGCTCGAAGCCGCTGCGGGCGAGCAGGTCGGTCACCGCCGGCTCGACGTCGGCGGCGAGGCTCCCGGCCCAGCGGCGCACCTCCTCGTCGAGGAACGGCGGCAGCTGGCGGTGGTCGCCGACGAGCATGGCGCGCCGCGCCCGCACCAGCGGCACGAGCAGGTTCGGGGTCGAGATCTGGCCGGCCTCGTCGACGATGGCGAGGTCGAAGTCGAGCTGCGACACCAGCGCCGACGTGTCGGTGCCGATACAGGTGGCGCCGACGACGTCGCAGTAGCGGGCGATCTCGCGCTCCAGCTCGCCGCCGAGGTCGGCGACGCGCTCGCGCCACTCGCCGAGCAGGTTCGCCTGCCGCTCGGCGGTCTCCGCGGCCGCGGAGACGACGGCCCGCCACGCCTCCCAGCCGCCCCAGTCGGGGCCGTCCGCGCGGCCGGGCGGATCCGGTGGCAGCGTCGCGGCCGGACGCAGCAACTGCCGCAGGAGCTTGCCGATCCGGCCCGGCTCCGGGGCCAGCTCCTCGAGCGTGCGGCGGGCGGCGTCCTGCGCGGCGTTCAGGCGTACCACCTCCGGATCCCGCGCGCCGAGCGCCGTGATCCGCTGCCACAGCGCCGAGCGGGCCGACTCGGCCGCGGCCAGCCGGGCACCGGCCGCAATCAGTTCCGCCTGGGCCCGCCCGGCGCGGCGCTCGAGCCAGCCGGCGATCCACCGGTGCAGGAACGCCGGCGGGGCGTTGCGAGCGACGCGGGCCCGCGCGGAGGCCAGCCGCCGCCCGGCCGCCTCGGCCGTGCTCGCCCGGCCGGTGTTCGCCGCCCGCGCCGCGGCCAGATCGCGGTCCACGGCGTCCAGCTGCCCGGCCAGGGGGCCGCCGGCGGCCCGGACGGCGGCGGCGATGCGGGCCGGCGCCGCGGCCAGCTCGGCGCGGGCGGCGGCACCGCGGCCGGCGACCGACTCGAGGTGCGCCAGGTACCGCTCGATCAGCGGCCGCTGCCCCCGGACCTCGCGCAGCGCGTCCAGCCGGCCGCGGTCGGCGAGGATCTCCTGGCGCAGCGCCTCGGCCCGGCTCTCCGAGGACAGGGCACGCACCTTGGCGCTCATCCGGTCCTCGTTGCCGATGCGCACCACGCTGAGCTCCGGCGGCAGGTCCTCGAGCACGTTGTCGACGGCGCGGTGGGTGTGCGAGGTGACGAGGACCCGCTGGCCGCGGGCGGCGCACTCCTGCACGACCTGGACGATGGTGCGGGTCTTGCCGGTGCCGGGCGGGCCCAGCACGGCGAGCAGGTCGGGCACGGCGACGGCGCGGCGGAACGCCTCGCGCTGGTCGTCGTCGAGGCCGGCGGCGGGCACCGCGTCGCGGGCCGGCTCGTAGGGCCGGAAGCGGGCGTCGACGAGGTGCTCGAGCAGGTGCGGGTTGCGGGCGGAGCCCTTGCGCAGCGCGGCGACGGCGTCGCGCTGGGCGCGGAAGATGCGGTCGCCGCCGAGCTCGCCGAGCGTGCCCTGGGCCCCGATCTGGTCGTAGTCGGCGCCGGGCTCGAAGCGCACGACGACGTCGCGGCCGTCGACGTCGATGACGCGCCCGCGCAGCTGGGGTGCGTCGCCGAGCTACACCATCGTGTTCTTGGTGAGCTCCGGACGGCGGGCCATCCGGAACCGGTAGACGCCGCGGGCGGAATGCCGCTGCTCCTTGGCCGCTTCCCGGTGGACGTAGGCCTGCGCGGCGCGGCCGGCGAGCTGGGCGAGCTCGATCTGGCGGCCGGCCTCGATGACCTGGTCGACGAGGTCGAGGTAGCGGGCGTGGGCCGGGGCGAGCGACGGGCCGTCCGGCGCCGGGCGGCCCGCGGCCGCCGTCGCGGCGGTCCACGCGCTCCACAGCGCGTCGCCGTAGGTGGTGGTGCGGGGCAGGCTGCCCTGCGCGAACGCCCGGTTGAGGCTCGCGAGGTCGGGCACCGCGCAGATGCCGGGGCAGGACAGCAGCAGCGCACCCTTGAGCAGGCGCTCCTCGTCGCGGAAGCGCCGCCGGGCGGCGTGGCCGAGGTTGTAGGCGTCGCCGGCGCGGGTGGGGTAGAGCCAGCCGACGTGGCGGCCGGCGTACACCGCCATCCGCCAGCCCTTCTGGGTCTTCTCGAGGGTGAGCGGGAGCGCGCCACGCTTCGCCAGCGTGTCGAGCTCCTGGAAGAAGGGCGTGGGGTTGTACTCCAGGTCGGCGAGGAACTTGTCGGAGTACACGAGCGCGATGGGGCCGGGCACGCGCACCGGCGGCGGAATCATGCGCGCGCCCCGGCGGCGGATTCCCGGCGGCCCTGCCGCAGCCCGGCCGCGAGCTCGGCGGCGCCGGGCCGGTGACCCGGATCGGGATCGAGCGCCCGCAGCAGGAGCCGGTCCAGCCGCTCGGGGAACCCCGGCAGCAGGTCACGCAGCGGCGCGGCGGCGGTGCCCGCGCCCGCGCACGCGTGCAGCAGCGCGGCCAGCCGGTACGCGTCGGTCGGCGGGCCCGGCCGTCCGCGAGCCAGGGCCCGCTGCTCCGGCGCCGGGTGCTCGCCGCCCTCGCCGGGCCGGTGCGGCCAGCCCGCGAGCCCGGGATCGCGCAGCCGGCCGCGCCGCCCGGGCAGGGCGACTCGGACCGAGCGGCCGTCCAGCGCACGGTGGGCGTGGCCGCGGCGGTGCAGCGCGGCGAGCCCGTCGGCGACGCCGGCGAGCACGTCCAGGGCGAGGGGCAGCATGAACGGGTCCAGGCCGGGCCGGCCGTCGCCGAACATCTCCAGCCAGCTCTTGCCGGCCGGCGCGTCGAGCACGAGCAGGTGCAGGTCCCCGTCGCGGTGGCGCTCCACGAGCGCGGGCAGCCCGGCCTCGGGGCGCTCGAGGCACGCGGCCTGGGCGTCGAGGCCGTCGCGCATCCGGGCGGCGGCCGGGCCGTCGTCGTCGATCCGCAGCCCGCGCAGCCACACCGGGCGGCCGGCGCCGTCGAGGGCGCGGCCGGCGGCCTGCATGAGCGTCCACGAGCCGTCCTCGGCGCGCACCGTCTCCACCGGGTCGTGCACCAGGTAGGTGCCCATCGCGCCGGCGACCTCCGAGCCGCCGCGCCAGTGCCGCCCGTCGGGGGATGCCGGGCCGATCCGGACCCGCGGGGCGGGGAGCGTTGCGGCCTCGAACGCGGCACGCAGCCGGTCGAGCTGCTCCTCGATGTCGCGCAGCATCGCCCGGGTCAGCGGGGCCGGCTGGTCCGGGCGCACGAAGGCGGGGGCGGGGGCGGCGCCGGTCTGGTCGCGGTACCACCACAGCGCCAGCTCATGGCAGGACTCCAGCACCGTCATCGCCTTCACCGCGTCGCCCGAGTAGCCGTGCACGGCCTCGTTGCCGAGCCGGCGGACGATCTCGAGCAGGTCGTGCACGCGCGCGGGAATGGCGCCGGCGGCGGCCAGCTGCTGCGTGCGCCGGAACTGCGGGGTCCGCGGCGGCACGGTGACGCCGGCGCGGCGGGCCACGGCCTCGGCGAGCGTCTCGGTGAACCGCCGCCCGCGGGCCATGGCGGCGTCCGGGTCGGTGTGCACGTACGCCTCGGCGGTGGCCGCGTCGCCGGCCAGCAGCACGGCCTCGGGCAGGGTGGCCAGCGCGGGGTCGGCGAGAAAGCGGAAATTGCGCGAGTCGTGCACCAGCTGCTGCATGTGACTGGTCATGGCTCCCCCGAGACATTGACGCAAGCGAACAGCGCAGAATATCGGTGAATCGACGCCGATGGAACCGGAAATCCTCGTCTACACCGCCGGACACGACGGCACCACCCGCCATCGGCACGGCACGCCCGGACTCCAGCACCCCGCCCTGCAGGTCGACGACCGCGCAACCGTCGAGGCGGCCCACCGAGCGGCGGCGCGCTCGTGCACGAACCCCGCGAGTATCCGGAGTACCTGGACGGGTACGTAGCGGCCTTCGTCGAGGACCCGGACGGCTCGCGGTGGGAGTCGTCCACATCCCGCAGCCGTAACCGGTGTCCCGGACGCGTGAGGTGGCCGCCCGGCTGGACGGCCACCTCAGGCGTTGAACCTCAGACCAGCGCGAACTTCTGCGCCGCGCTGCCGTTGCAGTCCCAGATCTGCAGCCGCGTGCCGTTGCCGGTCGCCCCGTTGGGCGAGTCCAGGCACCGGCCGGACTGCGGGTTCTTCAGCGACCCGTCGGCCTGCTGGACCCAGTTCTGCCCGCCGACCCCGTTGCAGTCCCACAGCTCGACCAGCGCCCCGTTCGCGGTCGAGTTGCCCACGATGTCCAGGCACCGGCCCAGGGTGCGCAGCGAGCCGTTGGACTGGTGGAACCAGTGCTGGTCGACCGCGTAGGACTGGCAGTCCCACAGCTGGACCGCCGCCCCGTTGGTGCCCGTGTCGTCGGCGGCCACGTCGACGCACTTGCCGCCCGGGCCGTTGATCGTGCCGCCGCCGTTGACGGAGAACTTCTGCGCGCCGCTGCCGTTGCAGTCCCAGATCTGCAGCCGCGTGCCGTTGGCGGTCGCCCCGCTGGGCGAGTCGAGGCAGCGGCCGGACTGCGGGTTCTTCAGCGAGCCGTCGGCCTGCTGGATCCATTTCTGGCCGCCGACGCCGTTGCAGTCCCACAGCTCGACCTGGGTGCCGTTGGCCGTACCGTTGCCGTTGATGTCCAGGCACCGGCCCAGCGTCGACAGCGAGCCGTTCGCGTTGTGCGTCCAGTGCTGGTCCACCGCGTAGGACTGGCAGTCCCACAGCTGCACGGCCGTGCCGTTGGCGCCGTTGTCGTCTCCGCTCACGTCCACGCATTTGCCGCCCGGGCCGGTGATGGTCCCGGACGCCGCCGGAGCGCTGCCGCCGCCGGTGAGCAGGAAGCGGTTGTTGGCGGTGTTCCAGTGCGTGGCCAGATACGAGCCGGCCGGCGGGTTGGTGTTGAAGTAGTCGTCCTTGTTGCAGTCCAGCCGGTTGTCCTGGGCCTGGTCCGCGCACACGACCCGCAGGACCGTGCCCGGCCCGTCGTTGTAGCACATGATGTCGTAGTCGTCGGTGCAGTGCCCGTAGGCGGTGTGGTTCGGCGAACTGCTCATCACCGCACCCATCGCGTGCGTGAGCTCGTGCGCCGCCGGCCCCGAACCCCAGCACCCGGAGTCCACCCGGCTGAAGCTGGCCCCGGAGTTGTTGTAGTTGTCCTGCCCCGGGCGGTCGTCCAGCGTCACGTACGCGACGCCGCACAGGGCGGTCGCGTCGACGTACATCAGGTACTTGCGGTCGGTCCGGTTGTAGCCCTGCGCCTTGATCGCGTTCACCGAGTTGCCGAAGTCGCCCAGCGACCCGTTGTCGATGGCCACATCGGTAACGGCGATGTTGCACGAGCTGTCGGTCACGAACCGGATGTGCCGCACACCGCCGGTCTGGGCCGCGCTGGCGCTGTAGATGTCGTCCACGCCCTGGGTCCAGGTCCGGATCGAGGCCAGATACTGGCTGTACCGATCCGCGTTGCCCGACCCGTGAACGTAGAGCACCTGCACCCGGTTCCCCGACTGCCCGTCACCATCACACACGATGCTCGCCGCGGCCCCGGCCTGCACCGCACTCTTCGACTCCGCGAGCGGCGCCACCGACCGCCGCACATCCGTGCCCGCGAACGCCGCGTCCGGCCCGTGCGAACACGCCCCCGCCACGCTCTTCAGCTCGAACAGCCCCTTGCAACGCCCCGTACCGACCTTGAACCCGTCGTACACGAGACCACGCGCACCGTCATTCGCCGGAATCGTCGGGTCCGGCGGCCCCTGCCGCTGCTGCTGCGCCCACGCGGGCGCCGTACCGATACCGACGACCAGCAAAGCCCCCGCCACAATGGCAAGCACCTTCGGCCGCGGCCTGAACTTCAATCGAAACATGGGCATCTCCCGCTGGCGGACGGGTCAGGAACGCCCAGTGTGTCCCACTAAATCGCCACCGAACAATGTCCAACAGCGAAATGTTTAACTTTGTTGGCTGATCGCAGTGGCTCGCAGCCGGTGAGTCCCCCGGGCGTTGCTCAGGCGCCCGGGGGACGGCGGGACGAAGGACCGCTCAGGCCAGGTACTTCGCCGCGTACTCGTGGGCGTCCTGGATGACCAGCGCCACCCGGTCGGCCGCGTCGTCGAGCGTGCCGTCGACCACGGTCAGCGTGGGCAGGACGCCCTCACGAACGGGCAGGCGCCAGTGCGCGTTGTAGCCGGCCTCGTGCACGCCCGTCGACCCGTACGCCGGATCGCCCAGGCACACGTGCCCGAACGCCCGGTTGGTCCCCGTGAACAGGGCGGCATCGGGCTCGTCGTGCAGCGTCGGCACGGTGTCGCGGTGCCCGGCCTGCACGAGCGGGATGTGCCCGCCGATCCCGTCGAACCAGGCCTCCCCCGCGATGAGCAGGTCGGGGCTGCCCTCCCGCAGCAGGTCGACCAGGGCTCGCAGGCCGTGCACCGTGCTGCCGCGGGGGTCGTTGTTGTACATGGCCGAGATGTCCAGGAACGCGGCGTCGAAGCCGTACTCGTGGTGCAGCCGCACGATCTGCTCGGCCAGGTGCCGCCGCCACGGCTCGTAGGCGGGGTTGATCAGCGCGCCCCAGCTGTGGTCGAAGTGGCGCGAGGCGTCCCAGTCGACGGAGCCGATCGGCAGGTGGCCGCTGGCGTTGAGCAGCTGCCCGGGCGCGGCCCATGTCTCGAAGCCGGGCAGGTCACGGGCGGCGACGTTGGCGCCGAACATGGGCATCACGCGGGCGCCGAGACGGTGCGCGCCCTCGATGAGCCGCCGGAATCCGGCCGCTCCGCCCAGGCGCTCATCGACGTCGAACCGGCCGTACCACCGGTAATATCGCCCCTCCCAACCGGGCAGATAGGCCAGGATCCGCGACGGGTCGATCTGCTCGGACAGCCGTCGCACCGTGGTCAACATGGCGTCGTAGTCCAGGAACACGCGCCCGGTGAAGTGCATCCCGTTGAGCGAGACCACGAGTGCCGTGCGGCGCAGCCAGGCGGGTACGTCCGGGCGCGATGACCACGAGGGCAGGTCGTACGCGGAGCGGATGTGCTCGGTGTGCGAGGCCACCACCGGCGCCAGGTCCGTCACGCGGCGCAGTTCCCACGTCGGCACGGCGAAGTCCGGGCTCGGCCGGGTGGCGTCCGCGTCGGCGATCAGCTCGAAGTCGCATGTGGACGGTGAGGCGAAGTGCGGGACGACGACGAACCGCTTGGCGCGCACCTGGGTGTCCAGGCTGCGCGCGACCGTGCAGGAGCCGTCGGGGCGCTTCAGGCCGAGCAGCGGGGTCGCCAGGTCGTACCAGCCGTTGGGGTATTGCACGACCCGCCCGGTGGCCGGCACCGGCAGGTCGCCCTCGCGCAGGCCGGTGACGTCCCCGGTGGGCTGGTCGTGCAGGACGACGGCGACGCAGCGGATGCCGTCGCGGTGCGTCGCGCGGACCGAGATCCGCACGACGCCGTCCGTGTCGTCGATGCGCACGACCGCGCCGCCGGGGCTGACCTGCTGCCCGCCGGCCCAGGTGAGTTCGCCCGCCGTGACCGTGCCGGTGCCGTCGGCAGTTGTCGCACCGAGCCCGTAGACGTTCTCGCCGGTGTGAATGCGGACGCTGATCGGGCCGAGCGAGGTGTCGATGCGGGGGTGCGGCCACCGGAAGCTCAGGTCGTGCATGGTGCTGACTCCTTCGGGAACGATCAGGACGCGAGCCGGCTGCTGAAGCCGGACTTGCCGGTGGAGACGGCCTTCGCCGGGTCGCCGGTGAACACCCAGTCGCGGATGAACTGCAGATACGGGCCGGTCGGGTCGATGAACAGGGAGTTGTACTTCGCGGTGACCGGCACCTTCGCGGTGGCGACGAGCTGGTTGGCCTGCAGCAGGCGCGGCTCGGCCTTGGTCAGCTCGTTGTCGGCGGTGTCGGAGCGGACGGTGAGCTGGCCGGTCTTGGCCACGACCGTCTTCTGCACGTCCTCGGACATGCTCCAGGCGATGAAGTCCCACGCGGTCTTCGCGTTCTTGGCGCCGCGGGCGATGCCGACGACGTCGCCGCCGAGGAACGACGCGGTGCCGGACGTGCCCGGGATCGGGGTGACGCCGAAGTTCAGGCCGGCCTGCGCCTTGTAGACGCTGACGGCGAAGCTGCCCAGCGCGATCATGCCGATCTTGCCGGACTGGAAGCCGTTGAGCCACGTGGCGCCGTTGTCGTCCTTGACCGCGGCGGGCATGAGCTTCTCGTCCCACATCGTCTTGTGCGCGTTGAGGGCGGCCGCGACGGCGGGGTCGTCGAGGGTGGCCTGGGTGCCGTCGGCGTTCATGATGTCGCCGCCGCTGGCCCAGATGTACGGCAGCAGCGTGTAGGCGTTGCAGCCGGCGCAGTTGCCGGCGAAGGAGAACCCGTACGTGTCCCCGCCCAGCGCGGTGATCTTCCGGGCGTCGGCGACGAGCTCGTCCAGGGTGGCCGGCGGCTTCTGCGGGTCGAGGCCGGCCTTGGTGAACAGGTCCTTGTTGTAGTACAGCATCGAGACGTCGAGCTGGTGCGGCAGCGCGTAGACCTTGCCGTCGGCGGTGCTGATCCGCACGGCGGCCGGGGCCAGGGCGCTCTTGTACGGCAGCGCGTCGACGAGCTTCGTGATGTCGGTCAGCAGGTTCTGGCTCGTGAGCGACTTGACGTTGGCGATGTCGACGGCGACGAGGTCGGGGGCGTCGCCGCTGCGCACGGACTGGACGTACTTCTGCACGTACTGCGCGTCCGGCACGGTCAGCATCGTGATCTTGCGGTTGGGGTTGGCGTCGTTCCAGGCGGCGACGAGGGCCTTGTCCATCGGCTCGTCGGCGGCGCGGACCCAGAGGGTGGCCGGGCCGTCGCCGGTGAGGTCGCTCGCGGCGGACGGGCTGTCACCGGGGGCGTCGGTGTTGCTGCAGGCGGCTAACACAAGGGCGACGAGGGCGGCCAGAGCCGGCGCCAGGCGGCGCGTAGGGGGCATTGCGGGCTCCTAAAGGAAAACTAACCTTTGACGGCGCCGCCGGTCAGCCCGGCGACGTAGTAGCGCTGCAGGATCAGGAAGATGACGACGCAGGGCACCGCCGCGAAGACCGCTCCGGTCTCGAGCACGCCCCAGTTGAGCGTGCCGCCGGCGCCGGTCTGCAGGTTCGCCAGAATGACCGGGAGGGTGTACGACTGCTGCCTGGTCGTGAAGATGAGCGCGGCGAGGAACTCGTTCCAGGCGGTGAAGAAGGCGTAGAGCGCGACGGTCGCCACGCCCGGGGCGACCATCGGCACCAGCACCCGCCGCAGCGCCGTGAACGTGCCGGCGCCGTCGCAGATCGCGGCCTCCTCGACCGCGGCGGGCACCGAGGCGAAGGCGGCGCGCATGGTGAAGATGCCGAAGGGCAGGGCGAACACGGTGTAGACGAGCACGAGCCCGAGCCGCGAGTTGGTCAGGTGCAGGTCGTCGAGGATGACGTAGAGAGACGGCACGATCGACTGGAACGGGATCATCAGCGTGGAGAGCACGACGAGGAAGAGCAGTCCCCGGCCCCGGAACCGGAAGCGGGCGAAGCCGTAGCCGGCCAGGACCGACAGGGCGCTCGCGGCGAGCACGGTCCCGGCGGTCACGAGGGCGCTGTTGAGGACGTTGTGGAACAGGCCGGCGTCGAGCAGGCGGCGGTAGTTCTCCAGGCTCGGGTCGTGCGGCAGGAGGGTCGGGGGTGTCTGGGCGAACTCGGCGCCGGTCTTGAACGAGGCGATCACGAGCCAGCCGAGCGGGGCGACGAAGAGCAGGGCGAGGAGCCCGAAGACGGTGTAGAAGGGGACGGCCGGCAACCAGCCGGGGCGCCGGGTCACGAGTCCTCCCGGGAGCGGGTCAGCAGCAGCTGCACGGTGGTGAGGATGAGCAGGATGGCCATGAGCGCGATCGACATGGCCGCGGAGTAGCCGAGGTTGAAGTCGATGAACCCGGCCCGGTAGATGAGGTAGACGACCGGGATCGTGCGGTTGTCGGGGCCGCCCTGGGTGAGGATGAAGAACTGGTCGAAGGCGAGGTAGCTGCCGATGACGGTGAGGATGAGCACCAGCGCGAGCGTCGGGCGCAGCAGCGGCAGCGTGATGGAGCGCAAGACCCGCAGCCGCCTGGCCCCGTCGACCTCGGCCGCCTCGTAGAACTCCTTGGAGATGGCCTGCATCCCGCTCATGAGCAGCAGCATCGTGAGGCCGACGGTCTTCCAGACGACGAGCGCGACGACGACCGCCAGGGCGGTGGGGAAGCTGCCGAACACCGAGACGGGGCCGTCGGCGAGCCCGCTGCCGCGCAGCAGGTCGGGCACGATGCCGATGCGGTCGTCGAGCAGCCACAGCGTCATGTAGCTGGCGGTGGCGAAGCCGATGACGACCGGCATCACGAACGCGGTGCGCAGCAGCCCGACCCCGCGCCGGCGGTGGCGCACCGCGGAGGCGAGCGCGAAGCCTACGACGAGCAGCGCCGCGGTCACGATGACCGTGTAGAGGGTGGTGAAGCCGAGGCTGTGCCAGAACGTGGCGTCGCCGCCGAGGCGCCGGTAGTTGGCGAGGCCGATGAACCGGCGCGAGCCGAGCAGCGACCAGTCGTAGCAGGACATGACCGCGGTGACGATCACCGGCAGCACGAACAGCCCGAGCACCAGCAGCACGGCCGGCGCCACCAGCAGCAGTCCGAGCCGCTGCCGGCGGGCCTGGGGGCCGAGCCGCCGTCGCTGCGTCATCGATGCTCCTTCCGAACGCGAAGTTCCGAGGTCCGAGTTACGTAATCGTTTTCGTAGAGGGCACGTTACAGCCCTGCGTCCGGATCATGTCAAGTATCCCAGCTGGAGTTTCTGCTACAGTGACGTTCGCCGAAGCTCAACGAAATCGGTTAAGGAGCGATGTGACCGCCGCACGCAGCTCACCGGGCCGCGTCACCATGCGCGACGTGGCCTCCGTCGCCGGGGTGTCGACCGCGACCGTGTCGAAGGTGCTCAACGACCGGCCCGACGTCGGCCCCGAGGTCCGCCAGCGCGTGCTGGACACCATCGGCCGGCTCGGCTACCGGGTCAACGCGGTCGCCCGCGGCCTGCGCGCGCGGACCACCGACACCATCGCGATCCTGACCGACGACCTCGAGGGCATCTTCACCACGACGCTCATGCGCGGCGTCGAGGAGGCCGCGTCGGAGTACGACGTCTCCGTGCTGCTCGCCAACAGCTACGGCGACCCGGAGAAGGAGCGCAAGCACCTGCGACGGCTGCTCGACCGGCAGGTCGACGGGCTCATCATCATGTCCGGCAACCGGGTGCGGCCCCGCTCCGGCCCCGCGCTGCCCATGCCGGACACGCCCTACGTGTTCCTCTACGAATACGGCATGGCCGAGCCGGTCCCGAGCATCCTGCCCGACGACCGCGGCGGCGCCGCCCTGGCCGCCCGGCACCTGCTCGACCTCGGCCGCCGCCGCATCGGCTTCATCAACGGTCCCGCCTCCTGGGAGGCCACCGCCGACCGGCTCGACGGCTTCACCGCGACCCTGCGCGAGGCCGGCGCCGAACCCGACCCGCTGCTGATCCGGCATGCGGCGTCCTGGTCGCCGGAGGACGGCTACGCCCTCACCGCCGCGCTGCTCGACCTCGCGGAGCCCCCCGACGCGGTCTTCTGCGCCAGCGACGACCTGGCCACCGGCGCCCTGGCCGCCATCCACGACCGCGGCCTGCCCATCCCCGGCGCGGTGGCCGTCGTGGGCTTCGACGACCGCTCCCTGGCCGTCCACCAGCGCCCGCCGCTCACCACGGTGGCGCTGCCGCTGCTGGAGATGGGCCGGGTGGCCGGGCAGCGGCTGCTGTCCGCGGTCAACGGCGAACCCCAGTCCCACGAGCTCATCCGAGTGCCCTGCGAGCTGCGGGTCCGCGCCTCGACCGCCTAGGCCCATGCGACGCCGAACAGGAAGGCTACGGCGACGTCAACATTGGGCAGCCGAGTTGCGCACTATCCGCCGATGACAGCACGCGACGATGGTTTGTGGGTCCCGGGCTCGGGTTGTTCGGAGGCGGATGGTCGATCACGATGACGGGACGGCCGGGTGCGTGATTGGAGCAGGGTCTTGAGTGCCGTGTCAGTCCAGCAGGTTCTGCTCGCCATGGCGGGCAACCCCGCGCTGCTCCCGGAGCATGTCGACGCTCTCATCGCGATCGGAGACCCGGACGTGCTGTTGGAGGTCGCGCGGGAGCAGCGTCTGACCTTGGCGCAGACCGGCCGAGTGGCCGGCTACGGGCAGCGTGACCTCGCGCTGGCGCTAGTCCAGGCCGGGAACCTGCCGGTGGAGCGAATCTCCAGGGATGATCCGTGGGCGATGCTGGCCGGGATCGGCCGCGCGGACGCACCGGACGAGTGGCTGACGCTGTTGGCGTCATGGCCGGATCCAGTGGTGCGCCGAGCGTTGGGTGTGCATGCGATGGAACGACCGGACATCGCAGTCCTGGTTGCCGATGACGCTGACTGTTCCGTCGCCGCGTGCGCCGCTCAACTGTACGAACTGCCCGAGGACGGCGATGGCAGATCCAGAGATCACCTTTCTCGTCGCGACGAACTGGGCGGTGCCCGCCGGTCTGCTGCGCCGCCTCTACGACGGTGATGCCGGCCGCTGGCGAGAGATCGTACTGGCGAACCCGCGCACGCCGTTGGATCTGCTGATCCGGCACAGCCGTGAGGGAGGCGTGCCAGCGGCGGAAAACCACCCCGACCTCGAAGCGCTGCGTGGCCTGGCCACCGACACCGACCCTCGGGTGCGGCTGGTCGCGGCGGCCAGCCACCGGCTCCCGCCGGACCTGCGGGCGGCGCTGATCGACGACCCTGACATCGACGTGGTCCGGCTGGCCGTTCGCCATTGGAGTGTGCCCCCTGAGCAGGTTCGCGCGACGGTAGCCCGCCACGGACTGCAAGCGGTCCCGTACCTGGCGGGGCATCCGTCCTGCCCACCCGACCTCCTGCTCGCCATCGCCACCGACCCTGACAGCCCCATCGACGCGATCCTCAATGTCGCCATCCACCAGGCATCACCCCCCGCCGCGCTGGCTGCGTGTCTACGCCATCCACCGGCAGCCGCATACGTTGCCGGCAATCCCGCCGCCCCACCCGACATGCTCGATGAACTGGCCGCCTACCCGGACCTGGAAGTGGTCTTGGAGGTCGCACGCAATCCGGGCCTGACCCGCGCGGCCGGACATCGCGTCCTGCAGCACCTGGCAGCCGTGACCCGCCAGCAAGAGCCGAGCCATGACGCCAACACCGGCCACGTCGAGCAGGACGGCGAGGGCGCTCTCGCCGACCGCGATGGCCCCGTCCGGGCGTCCGGCTTCACAGTAGGAGGCGCGGAGGTGACCCTCGGCGTCCGCGGTGAGCCGATGGGACGGCCCGAAGGCCATGGCGATGTCGGCCCGGTGCAGCAGGTCGTCCTCGCCGGCGAGGCTGGTGGCGATGCCGATGCTGGCCCGCAGCCGCAGCGAGTGGCCGTTGACCGCCAGCGGGGGGCGGCAGCCGGCCAGGATGCGCTCGGCGACGACGGTCGCGTCGGCGGGGCCGTCGACGTCGGCCAGCACGACGGCGAACTCGTCGCCGCCGAGCCGGGCGGCGACGTCACCCTCGCGGACGCTGTCGCGCAGGACGTCGGCGAAGGCGATGAGCATGCGGTCGCCGGCCTCGTGGCCGTGGGTGTCGTTGACCTTCTTGAAGCCGTTGAGGTCGAGCAGCAGGACGGCGAACTGGGCGCCGGTGCGGCGGCGGCGCTCGGCGGCGGCGTGCAGCGCGCCGCGCAGCTGGATGCGGTTGGCGAGGCCGGTGAGGCTGTCGGTGACGACGAGGGAGTAGTTCTCCCGTGAGGCGAGGATCTGGCGGGCGGCGACGCCGAGCGTCAGCTGCAGGCCGAGGGCCACGCTGGTGTACCGGTACGCGCGGACGCGGCGGGCGGCGCGCAGGTGCAGGACCAGCGCGACGGTTTCCAGCGTGCAGATCGAGATGCCGGCCGCCTCGGTGTTGTTCGGATCACCGAGACGGGCCACGACGAGCGCGGCGAACAACAGGCACGCCGCGATCAGCAGGCCTCGACCCCGGGCGCCGGCTTTCGTCACGCTGAACGCTGTCTGGCTATCGGCGTCCCCGGGCCCGGGTCAAGGAAAACGTCAGAGCTACCGCGGGGCCATCCGCAGCGCGCCGTCGAGGCGGATGACCTCGCCGTTGAGGTAGTCGTTGTCCACGATCGACAGGACGAGCTTCGCGTACTCGTCCGCGGTGCCGAACCGGTGCGGGAACGGCACGCCCGCGGCGAGGCCTGTGCGGTACTCCTCCGACACCGTCTGCATCATCGGGGTCTCCATGATGCCGGGGGCGATCGCCATCACGCGGATGCCGTACTGCGACAGGTCCCGGGCCGCCGGCAGGGTCAGCCCGGCGATGCCGCCCTTCGAGGAGGAGTAGGCGGCCTGCCCGATCTGGCCGTCGAAGGCGGCGACGGAGGCGGTGTTGACCACGACGCCCCGCTGCCCCTGGTCGTCGGGCTCGGTCTGGGCGATGTGCTCGGCGGCGAGGGTGAGGACGTTGAAGCTGCCGATGAGGTTGACCTGGATCACCTTCGCGTACTTGGCGAGGTCGTGCGGGCCGCGGCGGCCGAGGATGCGCTCCGAGGGGGCGATCCCGGCGCAGTTGACGACCGTGCGCAGCGGTTCGGGGCCGCCGGCCACCTGGGCGACGGCGGCGCGGACGGACTCGGGATCGGTGACGTCGACCACGAGCCCGTCCTCGGTGGACGGCTGCAGGTCGAAGCCGTAGACCTTGGCGCCGCGAGCGGTCAGGGCGGCCGCGGTGGCGGCGCCGAGACCCGAGGCGGCGCCGGTGACGATGGCGGCGGTGCCGGCGAGTTCCATTTCGACCAATATTCCTTAAACGTCGGTGATGCGCAGGCCCGCGTGGGCCTTGTAACGACGGTTGACGGAGATCAGGTTAGCGGTGAGCGCCTCGACCTGATGAGCATTGCGCAGGCGTCCGCCGTACAACCCCCGGACCCCGGGAATCGTGGACGCCAGCTCCTGCACGAGGTCGGTGGCGGCCCGGTCGTCGCCGAGCACGAGCACGTCGGTGTCGACGGTCTCGGCCTCGGGGTCCTCCAGGACGACCGCCGAGACGTTGTGGAACGCCCCGACGACGGTCGACCACGGCAGGATCGCGGCGGCCTGCTGGGCGGCCGAGCCCTCGGGCACCACCAGCGCGAACGCCCCCTGCTGGTCGAACCCGAGCGGGTTCACGCAGTCCACGACGATCTTGCCGGACAGCGCCGGGGCGAGCTCGCGCAGCAGCTCGGCGTGGCCCTCCCACGGCACCGCGACGACCACGACGTCCCCGGCCGCGGCGGCCTCGGCGTTGGACGCACCGCGGACGTTGCCGGGCAGGGTGGCCGCGGTCGCCTCGGCGCGCTCGGCGGAACGGGAGCCGAGCACGACCGCGAGCCCGGCGGCGGCGAACCGGCGGGCCAGGCCGCGCCCCTGCGGGCCGGTGCCGCCGAGCACCGCGATCGTGCGGTCACGAACGGTCACGGAAGAACTCCTCCACGAGCGCGGCGTGTTCGGGGGTCCGGCCCAGCGCGACCTGCTCCCGCGCCTCGGCCCGCAGCGTCTCCGCGAGCGAGGCCGCGGCCAGGAGCCGCTTCGAGGCCGCGAGGGCCGGGGCGGAGGCGCCGGCCAGGCGGGCCGCGAGCTCCAGGGCGCGCGGCTCGACCTCCCCGGGCGGCACGACGTCGCCGGCAAAGCCCCAGCCGATCGCCTGCTGCGGGGTGAACGGCTCGGCCAGCAGGATCAGCTGCGACGCGCGGGCGTGGCCGACGGCCCGGACGAGGGTGAGCGACAGGCCCGAGTCGCAGGTCAGCCCGATCTTGGTGAACGCCGTCGAGAGGGTGGCGGCGGAGGACCACACCTGCAGGTCGCAGGCGAGCGCGAAGCCGAGGCCGGCGCCGACGCAGGTGCCGTTGACGGCCGCGACGACCGGCTTGGGCATCGTCGCGAGCAGCGTCGTGATCGGGTTGTAGTGGGCCTCGACGGTGTCACCGGCCGTGGCCGGATTGTCGCGCAGCGCCGCGGCCAGCTCCTTCAGGTCCTGGCCGCGGCTGAAGACGTCCCCGGTGCCGGTGAGCACGACGGCCCGCACGCTGTCGTCGGCGGCCGCCTTGCGCAGCGCCTGCAGCAGCTTGAGCTTCGCCGTCAGGGTCAGCGTGGGGCCATCCAGGCGGACGACGGCGACGCTCATGAGGCGAGCCTCTCATAGAGCACGACCGGGTTCCCCGCTGGATCGCTGACGACCGCCCGGCGCTCGTGCGGGCCGGTTTCGACGACGGCACCGGGAAAGCTCGACAGGCACGCGTCGAGGTCGTCCACCTGGATGCTCAGCACGACCCGGCCCGGGACGGGCTGCTGGGAGGCGTCGGCCAGGCCGATGGTGACCATGCCGTCGGTCAGGGCCGCGTAGCGGTCGCCGTCGCGGAACCGGGTGGTGAGGCCGAGGCCGGTGTAGAACGCCTCCTGGGCGTCGAGGTCCCCGGCGGGGACGATGAGGTGGCCGATCTTCATGCGCGGAACCTCGGCATGACCTCGCGGGCGAACCGCTCGACGATCTCCATCGAGCGCTCGATCGGCAGGCCGAGCCACTGCGAGCGGAACACGAAGTGGTTGTAGCCGCCGTCGGCGAAGTCGGTGATCTTCGCGGCGATGTCGTCGGGCGAGCCGAAGAAGAGCGCCTTGTGCTTGATGCCCTCCCACTGCGACTCGAAGTAGTCCATGCCGTACTGGACGTACTCGCCGTAGGAGCGCCGCACCGCCTCCCCCGCCAGGGCGTAGGCCTCGTCGAAGGAGTCGGCGATGCACAGGTCCCGGTGGATCGGGAAGACCGCGCCGTCCTCGGAGTGCCCGGCCGCGGCGCGCTGCTCGCGGTAGTCCTTGAGGTTGCCGACGGCCCAGTTGCGCCGCACGTTGGACGGGGCGAGCCAGGGCAGCCCCTGCTTGGCGATGCGGGCGATGCCGATCGGGCCGTTGGCGCCGACCCACACCGGCGGGCCGGGCCGCTGGGCCGGCAGCACGCTGCAGCGCACCCCGTCCAGCTGGAAGTGCCTGCCGTCGTACTTGACCGGCTCCCCCGTCCACAGCCGCTGCATGACCTCGAGGGACTCGTTCATCCGCGACACCCGCGTGCGCCGCTCGACGCCGAAGGACGCGAACTCGTCCTCGCGGTAGCCGGAGCCGATGCCGAGCACGAACCGGCCGCCGGACATCTGGTCGATGGTGGCGATCTCCTCGGCCCAGTGCACCGGGTGGCCCAGCGGCAGAATGAGGATGCCGGTGCCGAGCTGCATGGTGCCGGAGTGCTCGATGAGCCGGGACAGCAGCGGCAGCGGCTGCGGGGTGCTCAGCGACGACAGGTAGTGGTGGATGCCGAAAACCGAGTCGAAGCCGAGGTCGCGCACGTGCTGGACGTATTCGACCAGTTCGCCGGTGCGCCGCTGGATGTCGTCGCCGGGCTCGTACTGGTGGTCCAGCAGGATCCCGAACTTCACTTGGTGTCGTCCTCTTTGGAGCGGGACTGGCTGAGGCGGAAGTACGGGGCCACGAGCCGGTCGCGGTCGGCGAGGGCCTGGGCGATGCCCTTCTCGCGCCGCTCCTTGAGGAAGTTCCAGTCGCCGTCCTCGAAGCTGACGTTCGTCGCCCAGCCGTGCCCGACCCACCCCGTCATCGCGCCGAGGCCCTTGCCCCGGGCCTCCATCACGATCTGCATCATCGACTTGCCCATCATGAGCGAGTCCAGCGGCATGACGGCGATGGCGTCGGCGTAGTCGTCGACCCACTGCTGCAGCTCGTGCCGCTCGACGACCTTGGTGACGAGGCCCTTGCGCTCGCCCTCCTCGGCGCCGATCGCGCGCATGGTGAGCATGACGTCCTTCATGGTCGTCAGGCCGACCTTCTCGATCCAGTGGTACATGTCCTGCGGGCCGGGGCCGAGGTAGCGAAACGCCGGGTGGGTGAAGCGCGCGTCGGGCGTGGCGATGACGATGTCCGCGGACAGCGCGATCTGGAAGTGCCCGCCGTAGCAGTACCCCTGCACCTGGCAGATCGTGGCCTTCAGCGACTCGATGATCGGGCGGGTGAAGCCGGAGCTGAGCACGTTGCGGTCGGGCAGGATCCGCTGGCGCTGGGCGGGGCGGCGCCGCGAGGCCTTGTCGGTGCCGGACTTGTAGCCGATGTAGTGGCCCAGCTCGGAGGCGTCGGCGCCGGTACCGAAGTGATCGCCCTCCCCCTTGAACACAATGACCTTCACGCGGTCGTCGGTCTCGGCCTCCCGCACCAGGTCCCCGACGCGCTCGAAGGCGGCCACCGGGATCGCGTTGAGCCGCTCGGGGCGGTCGAAGGTGATGGTGGCGACGGCCCGCGCCTCGTCGACGTCGTAGCGCACGTACTTCGCGAGCACCTCGGGGTCGACTTCCATGTTCTCGACGTCCCACTGGTTTTCCAGCAGCTCGGCTTCGGTCTTCTTCACGGCGTAGTCCTTAGTGGTTGAAGGCGGGGAAGACTTCCTTGGCGAACAGGCGCAGCGACGCGCGCACCCGTTCGGCCGGCAGGCCCATCCAGCCGGGCCGGAAGATGAGGTGGTTGAAGCCGAGGTCGCGCAGGTAGCCGATGCGCTCGATGAGCATCTCCGGCGAGCCGAGCAGCAGCGTGTTGAGGACCAGCTCGTCGAAGCGGTCCCGCTGCCAGCGCAGGGCCGGGTACTCGGCGTAGGTGGCGTACTCGCTGCGGGCGTGCGGCAGGCCCTCGGCGACGGCCTGCTCGGTGCTCGGCGCGCAGTACAGCTCGACGCCGACCGGGCGCTCGACGTTGACGGTGTCCTTGCCGTACTCGGCCAGGGCCGCGTCGTAGACGGCGATGTGCTCGGGCAGGAACTTCTTGCTCGGCGCGTTGCCGGGCGCGTACCAGGCGTCGCCGAGCCGGGCGGCCCGGCGCACGGCCCGCTTGCCGCCCGCCCCGACCCAGATGGGCGGCCCGCCGGGGGTGAGCGGGCGGATGCCGATGGAGGCGTCGCGCAGCGGGAAGTACTCGCCCTCGTGGGTGACGGGCTGGCCCGACCACAGGGCGCGGATCACCCGCAGGCTCTCGTCCATGCGCCGGAACCGGGTGTCGGGCTCGACCCCGAAGGCGGCGAGCTCGTTCTCCCGGTAGCCGGCCCCGACGCCGAGGATGACCCGCCCGCCGGAGAGGTGGTCGAGGGTGGCGAACTCCTCGGCCACGTGCACCGGGTGGAACAGCGGCAGCAGCAGGATGCCGGTGCCGATCTGCATCGTGCCGGTGCGCGGGATGAGCGCGGCCATCATCGAGATCGGCTGCGGGGTGGCGAGGTTGGACTGGAAGTGGTTGATCGTCCAGACCGAGTCGTAGCCGAGCTCCGCGGCCAGCTCCACCGTGCCGAACAGCTCGCTGAGGTGCCTGCCGAGGTCCTCGTCGTGGGGGTACTGGTGCGAGGCCATGATGCCGAATTTCACGCGGGGACCTCCTTGGTACGGCTCACTTTGCCGGCCGCGCTGCGCTCGAGCGCGGGGACGAACTCGATGCGCCGCGGGGTCTTGAAGTGCGCGAGGCGGTCCCGGACGAAGGCGACCAGCCGCCCGGCGAGATCGTCGTCGGAGACGGCGTCGTCGGCCTCGCGCACGACGAGCGCGACGGGGATCTCGCCGAGGCGCTCGTCGGGCCGGCCGAGCACGCGCACGTCGTGCACGAGCGGGTGCTCGCGCAGCTCGTCCTCGATCTCCTCCGGCCACACCTGGAACCCGCCGCACTTGATCATGTCGCGCTTGCGCCCGACGAGGAACAGCACGCCGTCGGCGTCCACGTACCCGGTGTCGCCGGTGTGCACCCATCCGTCGCGGACCAGCTCCCGCGAGGCGGCGGCGTCGTCGACGTACCCCTTCGTGAGCTCCGAACGCACGACGACCTCACCCTCCTCGCCGACCGGGAGCGCGGTGCCGTCCTCGGCCCGGATCTCCAGCTCGACGCCGGGGTAGACGCGGCCCGCGGAGCCGGGCTTCCACCGGCCCTCCTTCATGTCCCGCCCGGTCCAGCCGGCGATGTGCCCGGCCTCGGTGGAGCCGTAGTTGACCAGGATCGGCACCCGGTAGCGCTCCTCGAACGCCTTGCGCACCGGCCAGGAGATCGCCTGCCCCGCGACGAGCACCGACTTCACGCCCTCGAAGGGCAGGTCGCGCTCGGCGTGCACGATGTCGAAGACCATCGTGGGCAGGAAGAAGAAGTTGTCGAACCGGAACCGCTCCATGAGCGTGGCGAGCCGGTCGATGCCGAAGCGCTCCCAGACGACGGCGGCGCGGCCGACGTGGAACGCGAACAGCAGCGAGTGCTGCCCTCCGCTGTGGAACAGCGGCAGCGCGATGAGGTTCGGCTTGGCGTCGGGGGCGGCGGTGAGCTCGGCCTCGGTGCCGGTGGAGACCTTCGCCAGCCGGGCGAGGGAGGCGCGGGTGCCGCCGTGGGTGACGGAGACCGCCTTGGGCCGGCCGGTCGTGGTGCCGCCGGTGAACAGGATGCAGGCCTCGGCGTCGGGCTCCACGTCGGCCGCGGGGACGTCGGCCTCGCGGGTCCAGCCCAGCGTGCCGTCGGAGATCAGCAGGCGGGGGTTGGTCTTCGCGACGGACTCGGCGAGCTCGTCGGCGTTGTAGAGGCTGCTGATCGTCACCGGGACGGCGCCGAGCTTCCAGGCGCCGAAGAGGAAGAAGGCGATCTCCGGGCCGTTGGTGAGGTGGCAGGCGACCCGGTCGCCGGGGCCGACGCCGGCCTCGCGCAGGTCCTCGGCGACCCCGCCGGCGATGCGGTCGATCTGGGCGAAGGTCCAGCTGCGGCCGTCCTCGCCGTAGAGGCCGGGCCGGTCGCCGCGCCCTTCGACAAGGTGCGCGAGATTGGTCATGCCGACACCTCCGCAAGCTCCGGCGCCGGCACGAGGAAACTGTGTTTCATGATGAGCGGCCCCTCCGCTCCGCTCCGGACCGCTCATGAGCGCACCTGCGGGATGACCTCGGCGCCGAAGCGGGCGATCTGCTCCATGGTCTCCTCCTGGCCGGCGCCCACGAACTGCAGGCGCAGCGACACCTCGGTGATGCCGAGCTCGGACTCCCAGCGGCGCAGCTTCGCCACGATCTCGTCGGCGGCGCCGACCAGGCAGTCCTCGGCGATGTACCGGTCGACGTCGATGTTCTGGGCGTCGTCCCACGACTTGTAGCCCGCGTACTGGCGCCGCAGGTCCGGGCGGACCGCGGCGGCGGCCTGCTCGTAGGAGTCGCCGATGTACGCCTCCCGGCTCATGGGCTGCTCGACCGGCTTGCCGCCGCGCTCCTCGTGGTAGACGCCCAGGAGGCGCTTGAGCTCCTCGTCGTTGCCCTTCGGGCCGATCAGCCACGGGCAGTCGAGGCGGGCGGCGCGGCGGATGGCGGGCTCCGCGAACGCACCGATCCACAGCGGAGGGCCGCCGGGCTGCACCGGGCGCAGCGCGAGCGAGGCGCCGGGCACCTCGCCCCAGGAGCCGGCGGCGTCGACGGTCTCGCCGTTCCAGAGCGCGCGCAGCAGCGGCACGTACTCGCGGATGCGGCGCAGGCGGTCGTCCCAGGCGACGCCGAACGCGGTCGTCTCGCGCTTGCGGTAGCCAGCGCCGATGCCGACCGTGAGCCGGCCGTTGCTCAGCACGTCGAGGCTGGCGAGGTCCTCGGCGAGGCCGATCGGGTTGTACAGCGGGGCGAGCAGGACGGCGAAGCCGATGCGGACGCGGCTGGTGGCGTGGGCGAGGTAGCCGGCCAGCGGGACGGGCTGCACGAACGCGGACTTCGCGAGGTAGTGGTGGCCGAGGTAGACGGCGTGGAAGCCGGCCGCCTCGGCCGCGGCGGCCTGAGCCATGACGTCGTCGATGCCGGCCGAGGGGTCGGCGGACGGGTCGAACTGAGCGCTCAGGAAGCAGCTGATCTTCACCCGACGACCGCCTCGGCGGCCGGCTTGACGGCGTCCTTGGCACGGAAGTACGGGATGACCTTGGTGGCGAACTCCTCCATCGACTTGAGCGCGGCCTTGCGGTCCAGCGACGGGATGCGCAGCCAGCCGATGTAGTGGTTGACGCCGAGCTGCTCGCCGAGCATCTCGATGGTCTCGATGACCCGCTGGGCGGAGCCGAAGTTGCCGCCGTGGGTCAGCGTCTGCTCCAGGGTGAGCAGGTCGATGTTCTTGGCCACCGCCGCGTAGTACTTCTTCTCCTGCTCCATGGCCTCCTCGGAGCCGGGGATGACCTTGCCGACCGACTTGTAGTAGTTCAGCGCGGCCTGGGCGGCCTCCCGCAGGCCCTCGTCGCCGTCGCCGACCCAGACCTGCTGCATGAACGGCACGTCGTAGGCGGCGATGTCGAACCCGTTCTCGGTCATGGCCTGCCGGTACAGGTCGTAGTTCTTCTGCATGATGCCCAACGGCGTGAAGTTCGGCGAGGTGATGATCGACTCGCCGACGGCGCCGCGGTCGCGGAAGCTGTCCGGGGAGACCGTACCCTGCAGGATCGGCGGCCCGCCCGGGGTGAACGGCCGCGGGTAGGTGGTGATGTTGTCGTAGGTGAAGAACTTGCCGTGGTACGAGAAGCTCTCCTGCGACAGCGCGAGCCGCAGGACCTCCAGGGTCTCCTGGTAGCGCTCCTTGGACTCGGCGAGCGGGATGCCGAAGCCGGCGAACTCCGAGGGCTGGTAGCCGCGGCCGACGCCGATCGAGACGCGGCCGCCGCTGAGCACGTCGAGCGCGGCGATGTCCTCGGCCAGGCGCAGGGGGTCGTGCAGCGGCAGCACCAGCACGGCGGTGCCGATGGTGATCCGCTTGGTGCGCTCGGCGACCGCCATGCCGAAGTGCACCGGGCTGCCGAGGATGCCGTACTTCGAGAAGTGGTGCTCCGCGAGCCACACGGAGTCGAAGCCGAGCTCGTCGGCCAGCCCGATCTCCTCGAGCGTCTCGCGCAGGACCTGGTGGTCGGACACGCCGTCGCCCACCGGGAACAGGTTCATGATGCCGAACTTCACGACGTCTCCCAAACTATTCCGACCAGCCGGTATGTTAGTGCCAAAGGTGCCTGACCTGCAAGATGTCGACGATTACGCGCGGCGGGACTGGACCCGCAGCTCGCCCGTGCGGCGCCGGTGCCACGACCCGCTGCCGCCCAGCGCGTCCAGGACGAAGGCGCGGCGGAGGTACAGATGCGGATCCGCCTCCATCGTGATGCCCATGCCGCCGTGGACCTGGATGCAGCGCTCGGCCGCGAAGACCGCCGCGTGCCCGGCCGCTGCCTTGGCCGCGTGCACCTGGATCGCCGCGTCGGAGCGCCCGTGCTCGACGGCCCAGGCCGCGTACAGCGTCAGGTCCCACGCCGCCTTGCGCGCCACGGCCGCCTCGGCGAGCTGGAACGCGACGCCCTGGAACGAGCCGATGATCCGCCCGAACTGCCTGCGGGTGCGGGCCTGCGCGGCGGCGAGCTCGATCGCGCCCTGGGCCACCCCGCACAGCTGCGCCGCGAGGACCAGGACCGCCCGCTGTGTCGTGTCCGCCGGCACCGGGTCGAGCGCGACGCCGGACAACGGCACCGACGGGTCGAACGAGCGCCGCGGGGTGACCTCGGCGGCATCGACGAGGCGGTCCCCGGCCACGAAGCCGTCGGCCTGCTCGGCGTAGGCCGCGAAGGAGTCCAGCACCGGAGTGAGGACCCGGCGGCCCTCCAGCACGTCGGCGGGGAGTGTCCGGCTGGACAGCAGCTGGACGGCCGCCGCGTGGAACGGGAAGCGGCTCGGCACCAGCAGCTCGCCGAGGACCTCGACGGCGACCATGAGGTCGATGAGCCCGGAGCCGACGCCGCCGGCGGCCTCGGGGACGCCGAGCAGCCCGAAGTCGCTCAGCAGCGGCGCGTCGCAGGAGGGCGCCCGCCACGGGGCGCTCAGCGCGTCGCGGGCGGTGAAGTCCGCGTCCTCCACGATGGCGCGGACGGTCTTGGCGATCTCCAGCTGTTCCTGGGTGAAGGTGGCTCGCATCGCACCGGCTCCGCTCAGCGTGAGCGGGGCAGGTCGAGGACCCGCTCCGCGAGGATGGACTTCTGGACTTCCTCGGTGCCGCCCTCGATCGTGTGGGCGCGCGAGCGCAGGTAGCGGCGCATCCGGGCGGCGGCGCCGTCGCCGTCGAGCAGCACCCCGCCCGCGTCGTCGAGCTGCACGGCGAGGCGGTTGGCCCGCTGGACGGTCGAGGCCCAGAGGCTCTTGAGCGCCGAGGTCTCCGGCCCGGGCACGCCCCCGGCCCGGCTCTCGCCGACCATGCGCATGGAGCCGATGCGCACCGCTTCGGCGTCGCACTGCAGCTGCCCGACGGTGTCGAGGAACGCGGCGTCGCCGTCCATCCCGCGCTCGATGGCGAGGTCGACGATCCGGTCGACGGCCTGGCGGGCCCACACCCACAGGTTCAGCGCCATGCTCCCCCGCTCGAAGGCCAGGGTGGTGAGCGCGACCTTCCAGCCGTTGCCGACGCCGCCGAGCACGTCCTCGTCGGGCACGAACACGTCGTCGAGGAACATCTCGTTGAACTCGGTGTCGCCGTTGATCATCACCAGGGACCGGACGGTGAACCGGTCCATCGGCGCCAGGAGGTAGGAGATGCCCTGGTGCTTCGGCGCGTCGGGGTCGGTGCGGGCCAGCAGCAGGCACTTGGACGCGTTGTGCGCGTTGGAGGTCCAGATCTTCGACCCGTTGACGAGCCACCCGCCGTCGACCTTGCGCGCGGCGGTGCGCAGGCTGGCCAGGTCCGAGCCGGACTCCGGCTCGCTGAAGCCCTGGCACCAGTACGTCTCCCCGGAGAGGATCGCCGGCAGGTGCCGGGCCTGCTGCTCGGGCGTCCCGTGCGCGATGATCGTGGGGCCGGCGAGCATCATGCCGACGCCGTTGAGCGGGTACGGCGCCCCGCGGACCGCGGCCTCCTCGTTGAAGATGGCCTGCGCCAGCGCGTCCATCCCGCGCCCGCCGTGCTCGACCGGCCACGACAGCCCGGCCCAGCCGCCCGCGCACAGCCGGTCCTGCCAGACCCGCGACCACGACTCGCGCTCGTCCTGGCTCAGCTCCTCCTGGTCGGGCACGTCTGCGAGCGCCCCGTCGAGCCAGGCCCCGACCTCGCGCCGGAACGCGAGATCGGCGTCGCTGTCATCGAAGTCCATGCGATACCTCCAGCCGTGCCTTGTAGAGCTTGCCGTTGGGGTCCCGGGGCAGGGCGGGGCTCACGACGTACGACACCGGCCGCTTCGGCTTGGCCAGCCGCTGCTCCAGGTGCGCCCGCAGGCCCGCCACCGCCTCGTCCGGCCCCGGCGCGCCCTCGCGCAGCACGATGTGGGCCTGCGGGACCTCGCCGAACTCGGGGTCGGGCGCGCCGATGACGGCCGCGTCCGCGACCCACTCGTGCGCGACCAGCTCGGCCTCGATCTCAGCGGGGTATACGTTCACGCCGCCGACAAGGATCAGCTCCGCGGCCCGGCCGGTGATGTAGAGGAAGCCGTCGGCGTCGACGTGGCCGACGTCCCAGACGGTCATGAGCCCGTCGCGGCGGGCGCCGTCGGTCTTGCCGGGGTCGTTGTGGTACTCGACCCGGTCCTCGCCCTGGCGCATGTAGACGATCCCGGTCTCGCCCACCGGCACCTCGTGCCCCTCGGCGTCGAGGATGCGCAGCGTGGAGATCGAGGCCGGGCGCCCGACGGTGCCGGGGTGGGCGAGCCACTCGTGCGGCCGCGCGATCGTGGTGCCGACCTCGGTGGAGCCGTAGTACTCGTACACGACCGGGCCGAACCAGTCCATGATGCGCTGCTTGATCTCCCGCGGGCACGGCGCGGCCCCGTGCAGGACGTACCGCAGGGACGAGACGTCGTACCGCTCCCGCACCTCCGGGGGCAGCTGCAGCAGCCGGTAGAAGTGCGTCGGCACCATGCTCGTGCCGGTCACGCGCTGCTGCTCGACGCGGCGCAGGAAGCCCTCCGCGGTCCAGCCGTCCATCAGCACCATCGTGCCGCCGGCGTGCAAGGCGCCCATCGCCGGCGTGATGTTGGCCGAGTGGTACAGCGGCGCCGAGACCAGCCAGCTCGCAAACGCGGGCCGCTGCATGCCGAACTCCTTGAACAGCCACACATAGGTCAGCGCGCCCGTGTCGGCGTCGATCCCGCTCAGCGGCCGCTTGACGCCCTTCGGCCTTCCCGTGGTGCCGGAGGTGTACATCATGAGCGAACCCGCCGGCGTCTCGGCCGGACTGGTCTCGGGCATCCCCGCGGTGAGGTCTCGCATCGGCGCGGCGCCGTGCTTCGGCTCGCCGTCCACATAGACGCGCACGCCCGGCCCGGCGGCCGCCGTGGCGATCGCCTCGACCCGCTCCGAGGCCACCACGACCTTGGCCCCGCTGTCGCGCACGATGTACTCGACCTCGGGCTCGGTCAGGTGGTAGTTCAGAGTCACCAGGTACAGGCCGGACTGCATCGCGGCGAGGTACAGCGCGACCATCCCCGGGCTGTTGGTCATCACGGCCGCAACGGTGTCGCCCACCTCGAGCCCCTCGCGCGTGCGCAGCCCGTGCGAGATGCGGTTCACCTCGGCGAAGAGCTCGCCGTAGGTGATCCGCCGATCGTCGGCGGCCACGATCGCGCACAGGTCCGGCTCGGCGGCGGCCCAGAGCCGGAAGCCGGTCCGCTCGTCGCTCATCGTCCGTCCTCCTGCACTTGCAGTTGCTTGAGTTTGATTCCGACCATCCGGTATGTTGGCGCCAACAGTAAGGGAGCGCTCCGACGATGTCCATACCCGCGATCGAGGCGCACGAGGCGAGCTACCGCGCCCGTGAGGTGCCGGAACCCGCCCAGGTCGTCCCCGGTGTCTGGGCCGTGCCGATCCCGCTCAACGGCCATGCGCTGCGTTCGATCACGGTCTTCCTCGCCGATACCCGCGACGGCCCCGTGCTCATCGACGCCGGCTACGCCCACTCCTCGTGCTGGGCCGCGTTCCAGGCCTCGCTGGCCGTCATCGGCCACCGCATCGAGACCATCCGCGCCGTGCTGCTGACCCACAACCACCCCGACCACGTGGGCTTCGCCGACCGCGTGCGGGCCGCATCCGGCGCCACCGTCGCCATGGGCCGGGCCGACGACTTCGCCACGGTCCGGGCGGCCCGCGGCGGCTTCCTCGACCAGCTGCGCCGCTCCCTGGACCTGACCGGCGCCCCGGCGTCGGTGGCGGACACGATGTACACCGAGGCCCTGGACGTCGCCAAGCACCACGAGACCCTGTCGCTGGACGTCCTGCTCTCCCAGGAGCAGGAGCTCAACTTCGGCGACGTGACGATCCGCGCCGTCCCGTCCCCCGGCCACACCTACGGCCACACGGTGTTCCTGGACTCCCGCGGCGTCCTCTTCACCGGCGACACCATGATGGCCGAGGGCCCGACCCAGCTGGCGATCGTGAGCAGACCCGGCGACGACCCGGCCGGCGACCTCCTGGCGACCCTGGACCGCATCCGCGACCTCGGCGCGAGCATCGCCTGCCCGGCGCACCAGTTCCCCTACGAGCACGTGGCCACGCGCGCGGCCGGGCTGCGCGCCTTCCACGCGGCCGAGGTCGACCAGGTGCGCGCCCTGGCCGAGGAGGGCGCCACGGCCTGGACGATCGCGCCGCGGCTGACGTGGAAGAAGCCGTGGGAGCAGCTCGGCCCGGGCACGCGGCGCTTCGCGCTCATGCACACCCTGGCCCTGCTCCGCCACGTCGAACGAGCCCGCTAACGGCCTGCAGTATGGGGGGATGGCGTCGATCGGTTCGGCACGGCGGATGACCGCGGACTGGCAGAGCATCTTCCCGAGCTTCGACGTGTACCGCCCGCGGTGGCTGCTCCGCCGGATCGGCCCGGTGATGCAGGGCATCCTGCTCGAACGGACCCGCTCAGCCGATGCGTACCGGCCCACGTCGCACATACACGCGCTGACCCGGCCGTTCCCCACCCTGACGCTGATGCTGTTGCGGTGCGGGACCGACATCCGGCACGCACGCCATGAGCAGGAGTTCCGCGACGTGGCGGCGCAGCTGGAACGCCTGACCGTGCTGCCACTGCGGGAGCCGCCGACGATCCCGCAGATCGTCGACGCCTGTCACGCATTCGCCCGCGCCGAGCGCGAGCGGGGATGCCCGCCGGCGGTGTACCCGGTCGAGGACAGTGTGCTGATCGCCGCCGCGAGCGGTGAACGCGCGCGGGCCGACGCGGGCCTGCGGCTGGCGGAGGAACTCGTCGCGGTCTGGCCGAAGTGGCGGCTGCCGCTCGACTGGCCGGGCAGTGACGCCTGGCTGCAGAGCCTCCGCGAAAGGGCAGCCAACGTGGATCTGCTGGACGCGTTGATCGCGGGTCAGGTCGCCCAGCACAAGCTCGGCAGTATCCGCGCGGTTTAGCTCATCGACGGCCTGGTGGAAGCGGCCCCCGGCTGAGCAGCAATCGGACCAACGCCGCCGCGTCCGCGACCGCGGTCAACGCACGGGGGGGGTACCGTCGCGGCGTCGTGCCACAGCGGCTCGCAGAGGTCGTCGGCCGGGCGAGCCGGCCACGGATAGGCGACCTCGCCGGCGGTGTGCACCGCCCTGAGCTGGAAGGTGACGCCGAGGGATTCGTAGGGACCATTGAGGTGCTCCGGCGGATACGTGACCTCGCAGATCAGCTCCGCCGCCGGGGTGCCGACCCGGGTACGCCGCTCCTTGTCGAAGACGGAGTCGGCGCGGCGGCGCACCTCGATCTGCCGCCGTAGCAGGTCGAGACGGGCGCACACCGAACCGCGCGGAGTAACCCGGGCCGAGGTGACCGGCGATCGCCTTGGCGACCTTCGGCGCCGTCCAGCCCGCCACGCTTCACCCCTTGACCGGCTCTGCACATCTTAGGCGGTTTGCGGCTTGTGTATCTGCCGCGTAGTGGTGAGGCTGACGCGGCGACCAGTCCGCCAGTACGTGTGCCGCAGGTCAAAGCAAAAGGCAACCAGCCTTGAATTTCCAAAGGGAAAAACAATAGGCCGGGCAGTCGCCGAGACGCCCCCGGTCCCGAGGTGTTGCCGTGGTCGGCCACCGTCGGCGTTGAAGAGCATCCTGGGTAGCGGCAGTGGCGAGCGTTGAGCGCGGTTCGCAGCTTCTACGAGTACTCCGACGGCGTCCCGATGCGCTCGCTCGCTTCCGGTGTCCTGGAAGCGCCCGACCTCGCCGCGGACACACCATTCGTCGGCGACGTCACGTGCTGGCTCGAAGCGCTCGACCGGCACGGTGTGGACGCCCTCGATGGAGCATGCTGAATCCGGTAGGTCAGTCGCGGCAGTACGAGAGGGTCTGCGCGGCGAGCAGGGTTTGCTGGTCGAACGCCGTGGTCCACGCGGTGCCGTCGGCGGTGGTGACCTCGACCGTGGTGCCGCCGACGAACCGCGCGGAGGCGAAGGTGCGCTCCGGTGCGGCGTCATGGTCGAACGGCACGACAAAGCAGGCTAGGTCCTGACCTGCCTCCCGGCTGCGCAAACCCTCCCGCGAACGGACCCGCACGATGTCGGCGCCCAGCCCGATCGAGCTGAACTGCAGCCGCACCAGCTCGAACCGACCGCCGGGCCCGACGCCCAGGACGGTGACCCTCCTGGGATCAGTACCGAACGAATCCGCCCCGGCGGTAAACCGCGCCCCCTCCGCACACATGGCGAGGGCGAGCACGACCGCAATCCCGGCCGAGATGCCTCGCGCGATCCGATTGCGCAACACGAGCCACGCCGCGGCCTCGAGCAGCAGCGGCGCGACGACGAGCACTGTCACCACGGCCCCGGGGCGCCCATAGGGCATCAGGTGGACGTAGTGCTTCGGGTTGTTCCCAGCGGTGATCGCGCCCGCAACGGCCAGTGCCGCCACAACGCCCAGCGCTGACGCCAGGACCCACCGCCCCCGTGCGCTCATGCCCGCCCCCGATGCGGATGAGGTTGATAGGACGACGATCGTAACCCGCATCGAGCAACTCCGGTGCCACGTGCTGCCGAGCCGGTCGGCGTCGATGGCCTCGGACGTGGCGGCGGTGAACCAGGCTTCGGGTTTGCGCATGATGTGCAGCACGGTGGCAAGGACGGTCCCGGCCGGCATCGGCTCCGTCACCGCCGCTTCTTCCCACGCTCGCGGCAGCCGCCAGGTCAAAGCAAAGAGCAAAAGCGACAAGCCTGGAATTTCCAAAGGGGGAAAAACAATAGGCCTGGCGGCCGCCGAGGCGTTCCCGATCCCGAGGTGTTGCCGTGGTCGGCCACCGTCGGCGTTGAAAAGCATCCTGAACAGCGGCATTGGCGAGCGTTGAGCGCGCGGTTCGCAGCCGACATCGGCGCGGACTTCCGGCCGACGCCCGAGAGCTGCAGGCCGACGTTGTCTCCGCGGCCCTGCTCTTCAACCCCGACGGGGGCCAACACCCCGGGATCAGGAACCCTTCGAATCCGTCCAACCCATTGTTTTTCCTCTCCGGTTTTCGCTTGTGTCCGCAAACGTGTGCTGGCTTGTCCGCAGTCATGGAGCTGTTCCGCGCAAGGTGATGGTGACGTTCGGCAGTTGATGGTGTGACGGCGTCCGACACGCCGAAGTCGCGAGAGCACGCACACCGGCTCGCCAGACGATCCGCCGTCATCGGAGACGACCTTGGTGCGATGCCTGAACTTGTGCCAAGTCACCGGCATTCTGGGCTCTCGGTCGGCCATACCGCTTCCAGGCCGTGGTCGGTGGCGTAGAGCAGGTATGGCCGCAACTCAGGGGCGTATTCCAGGTCGCGGCGCAGCGCGTGCAGATGAGCTGACCCCACCGCCAGGAACGGCTGGGCGGCGAGCAGGCCCCGAAGATCCCCAAACCGCCAATGCACACCCAGCAGCTTCCTTGCCCGCACCAGCAGCTGCACTCCATCGACCGGAATCCCGCCCACATAGACGTCGGCGGTCGGCGGCAGGTCCGGCTCCGGGTCGGCCGGCAGAGCGAAACCGGAACGCAGCCACACCTCGAACGCGGGGGCAGCAACATCGAGGTCGGCCTCGCCGAGACCGCCCAGATCGGCCCGGAACACCGGGCCGCCGCCGCCGTCGCACCTGAGGAAGAAGCCCCGATCGCCTTCCTGGCCGATCATGAGGTAGCCCGGGAGCCACTCGCCGATGTCGTAGGTCGTGTTGCGCTCCGGCAAGGATTCCAGGCAGAACATGACCACGCGATCGGCGACGACGTCGTCGGTGACCGACGCCAACCATCGCTGGTAGGCCGCATCCGTCCGGGAAATGAGCTGCTCGACCATCTCCACCGCCGGCTCCTACCTGTCGTCACCCGGCCGGCCCCGACCCGGCACCCCGGAAGCCAACACCGTAGCCCGACCCGCACCGCAGGAGTCATCATCAAGACCAGGCCCCGTCCACTGCAGGAGGGGCCAGGGCACGTCCGCCGAACTGCAGGGAAGCGTGCGCGCGGCACGTCGTTCGTCGGCTAGGTTGATCGAGTGACGGAGCCGAGGGTGATGTATGAGCCGGTGCTGAGCGGCGAGCCCGACGGCAGCATCTGGCGCGCCGAGGAGATGGCCGTCAACGTCGTCCCCGTCTACGACACGGCCGAAGCGTGGCTGAGCGACCGGTAGCGAGCAGCGTCGTCCTGCTCGCCTGCTTCGAGCAGGACGACGGCAACGGCGTGCTGGCCGCCGCTGCTGGCCTGTCCGATGACGAACGAGCGGCAACCTGGCAGGCGCTACGAGTGCGGCTGTGCGCAGTGCCCGACTCCGAGCAGCGGCAGGGCCTGAACGGCCGGGCCTGGAGCGAACGCGTCCGGACGTGGGCGCTCCTGGCCCTGGCCGTCGGCCCGGTCGACGTCGTGAAGCGGGTTGGCTCGTACGTGTACCTGCATCCCCCGGCGACCGATGTCGAACGGGTGCTCGCCTCACGAACGCGCGAGTGGCGCCAGGCGTTCACGGAGGCCACCCTGCGCGCCGAGGCCGGCGAGACCGGGGTCGGGCTGTTCGGCCCCCTGTGGTGGGACCTGTGGCTAAGGCTGCGCGAACTGGCCGGGGCGTTGCAGCCGGACGACACGTCGCCGGACTATCTCGTCCTGATGATCAGGGGTCTGCTGTTCAGCGGCTCCATCGTCGACGCCGTCGGTGCGGACCCCCAGCTGGCCGAGCGGTCGATCTGGCTCCTCTTCGAGCCCGCGGCCGGGGTGCAGAAGGCCCTGCTGGGAGCCGAGCGGTACTGGAACCCGGCCAACACCTGGCGGGTCGCGCTGGTCCGGCTGGCGCTGGCCGGTGTCCTCGACCGTCAGCGGCTCGCCGACGCGGCCACGGCCGCCGCCGGCGACGTGCGGATGGGCCGTAACCACCGCGGCTGGTACCGCCGCATTCCGCAGCTGCTGGCCGACCCGCGCCTGCTTCCGCGGGAGGCCGGCCACGGTCCTCCCCCGCCCGGCAACCAGCTGTGAATGTTTCCGTTGTGCGCGGCCGTCTGCCACAAGTTACAAAACCGGTAAATATTCACATGGATCGCAGACATGGCGGCCCACCGTGACATGATCCTGCAGGTTCCACGATGCATGTTGCGAGTCGGGCCGGGCGCCGCGATGCCCGGCCGCTGGGGGTGTTCGGTGTCCGCAGTCCAGGAGGCCTCGCGCAAGGCCGCCGTCGTCCCGATGCACCGCGCGGTGCGCGGGCTCGCCCGCAATCCCCTCGACGCCCTGGTGGGCTTCGCCGAGGCGGCCGGCGGTGACGTGGTCCGCGTCAATCTCGGCGCGTTCCGGCCCTACCTCGTGTCGAACCCGGCCCACGTGCAGCACGTGCTGCGCGACAACGCCGCGAACTACCTGCGCGACGGCAAGGGCATGCTGTGGCGGCCGGTGAAGCGGCTCTTCGGCGAGGGCATCCTCGCCGAGGGGCAGGTATGGGCGGCCAGCCGGAACACGCTGCAGCCGCTGTTCACCGCCAAGCGCGTCGACGCCCTCGTCGACGGCCTCGCCGCGTCGATCGAAGCGTCGGTCGAGCGCCTCGGCGAGCCCGCCCGCCAAGGCCGGCCGATCGACCTCGGCGCCGAGCTGTCCGAGATCGTGTGCGCCGCCATCATGCGGGTGCTCTTCGCCGACAAGGTCAGCGTGGCCGAGGCGCTGCGGATCGTCAGCGCGCAGAACACCATCGCCACCGCGATCGTGTACCGGCTGCTCGTGCCCTTCGTGCCGAACGCGATCCCGATGCCGGGCGACCGGCCGTTCCAGACCGCGGTGCAGCAGATCGACGACGTGCTGCTGCCGATCGTGCGGGCCGCCCGGGAGCACGGCGACGACGGCGACGACGTCATCGCCACGCTGAGCCGGGCCGTCGACGCCGCCGGACGCCCGATCGACGAGCGGCAGGCCCGCAACGACACCGTCGCCATGTTCGCCACCACGACCGAGACGACCTTCGGCGTGCTCACCTGGCTGTGGCCCATCCTGCAGGCCCACCCGCGGGTCGCCGAGCGGCTCTACGACGAGGTCGACCGGGTCGTGGGCGACGGGCCGGTCCGCCGGGAGCACCTGGCCGAGCTGACGTACCTGCGGATGGTCCTCGAGGAGCTGCTGCGGCTGTACCCGGTCGGCTGGCTGATCCCGCGCGTCGCGGCCGGGGCGGACGTCATCGGCGGGACCCGGATTCCCGCCGGTGCCGACATCCTCATCAGCCCGTACATCACGCAGCGGATGTCGGCGTTCTGGGACCGGCCGGCGGAGTTCGACCCGGAGCGGTTCGCCTCGCCGCGCGCCGAGCGACGCCACCGCTACGCCCACTACCCGTTCGGCGGCGGCCCGCACCAGTGCCTCGGGCAGTACCTGTTCTACCTGGAGTCGCAGCTCATCGTCGCCGCCATGCTGCGCCGGTTCCGGTTCGAGCTCACGAATCCGGTGATCCCCGAGCCGCAGGTGGCGGCGTCGCTGCGGCCGAAGACCGCGGTCGAGCTGACGCTCCTGCCCCGCACCCGCTGACCGTGCCGGCCACCGACGCCCCGGCGGGGCTCACCGGCGAGCTGACCGCGGCGGCCGAACAGGGCCGCATCTGCGCGCTGGCCGCCGGGGGCCAGCGGGACCTGCAGGCCGTCGCCGCGGCCTACCCGGAGCTGTTCCCGGCCAAGCCGTTCGATCCGGCGGTGTTCGGCACCGTCGCGCTGGCGACCGCGTTCGGGGCGCCCTGGTGCACCCGGGAGCAGCTGCGGATCGCGAACCTGACCGCGCTGTGGGTCTTCGCCGTGGACTGGCGCATCGACTACCTCGCCCGCGAGGCGGCCGACGTCGACGGCGTGGTCGAGCGCTGCCTGGCGACCGCGGACGGCGCGGCGCCCGGCGACGACGACGCGCTGGCGCGCATGCTCGCCGCGGTGCGCGACGAGCTCGCGGCCGGGCCGGCGTTCGCCGGGCACCGGGCGGCCTGGCGCGAGGAGCTGCGCCGGATGCTCGCGGCCATGCGCCGCGAGTGGCACTGGAAGACGTCCGGCGCGCGCCCGGGGCTCGAGGAGTACCTCGGCAACGCCGACAACTTCGGCTCGTCCTGGGTCAACGTCTCGCACTGGCTGTCCGGTGCCACCGCGGGCGCACTCACCGCCCTGCCCCGGCTCACCGAGGCCGGTCGGCTGGTCCAGCGGGTGCTCCGGCTCGCCAACGACCTCGCCACCTACGAGCGCGACGTGGAGTGGGGCGATCTCAACGCGCTGCTGCTCGGCGTCGGCCGCGACGAGGTCACCGGGCGCATCGGCGCGCTGGCGCGCGATGCCCTCACCGCGGCGGAGGCGCTCACCGCCGCCTGCCCGCGGGAGGCGGTGTACCTCAGCCGCCAGATCGGGTTCAGCACCGGCTTCTACCGGCTGACCGACTTCTGGGGCGAACGGTGACCGCCGAGCGCACGATCACCTCCCCGGCGGCCGACGGCGGCCTCGGCCGGCAGGTCGACGCCCTCCTCGCCGGCCTCGTCGCCGAACCCTGGGGGCAGGTGACCGCCTCGGTCTACGAGACCGCCCGGCTGGCCGCCCTGGCACCGTGGCTGCCCGGCCACGCGGAGCGGCTGCGGTGGCTGCGGGCCGGGCAGCGCGCCGACGGGGGCTGGGGGCCGCCCGGCGGCTACGCGGTGGTGCCGACGCTCAGCGCGACCGACGCGCTGCTGGCCGCGGGCGACGGCGGGGCGGCGCAGCGCGGGCTCGCGTTCCTGGGCCGGCTCATGCACGGGGCGCGGCCCATCCCCGACACGCCCGCCGCCGACCTCATCGTCCCGGCGCTCGTCGAGCGGATCGCCGAGCGGACCGGCACCCGGCTGCCGCTGCCGGCCGGGATCGACGGTGCCCGGCTGGCCGCACTGCGCCGGCGCTTCGGGACCGGCGCGACGGTACCGCCGAAGCTCCTGCACGCCCTGGAGGTCCTCGGCGACGCGGCCCGCGGCGCGCCCGGCGTCCGCCCGGCCGGGCCCGGGACCATCGGCGCATCGCCCGCCGCGACCGCCGCCTGGCTCGGCGAACGGCCCGCCGCCCCCGACCCGTACCTGGCCGCGGCCGCCCGCACCCACGGCGGCCCGGTGCCGTGCGCCACGCCCATCACCGTGTTCGAGCGGGCCTGGGTGCTCGGGGGCCTGGCCCGGGCCGGCGTCGGGTTCGCCGCGCCGCCCGGCCTGGTCGCGAGCCTGACCGCCGACTGGGGACCGGACGGCACCGCCGCCGGGCCCGGGCTGCCGGCCGACGCCGACACCACCGCGGTCGTGCTCTTCGCGCTGGCCGAGCTGGGTCACGACGCCGATCCCGGCGTGTTACAGCGATATGACGTCGGTGAATTCTTCTGTACCTGGCCCGGCGAGGACGGATTCTCGGTCACCACAAATGCCCATGTGCTGGACGCATTCGGCATATTTGACCGCCGCGACATCGCCGAGCGGATATCCCAATGGCTGTGCCTGCGCCAGGAGCCCGACGGCTCTTGGCACGACCGGTGGCACGCCTCGCCCTACTATGCGACCGCCTGCTGCGTGCTCGCCCTGAGCCGCTTCGGCCGCGGGCCGGCGGTGTCCGCCGCGGTGGCCCGCGCCGCGCGCTGGGTGGCCGCGACCCAGCGCCCGGACGGCTCGTGGGGCCGCTGGCAGGGCACCCCCGAGGAGACCGCCTACGCGGTTCACGTGCTGCTCGCGGCCGGTGCCGGCACCGATCTGGACCGCGCCGGGCGCTACCTGGCCGGGGAGCACCCGCCCGACCTGCCGATGTGGCACGACAAGGACCTGTACGCGCCCCACGCGATCGTGCGCGGCGCGGTGCTCGCCGCGCGGCATTTGCTCAACCACCGCCGGAATTGACCGCACCGGATTTGAGAATCCCGGCCAGAAGTTGCTAGCGTGCCCCAGTGCTCCGGAGGCCGGCGTTGTCCGATATCAATGCATCACCGCTCCGGCCGGTTCAAGAAATGCCGACTGGGACGGTGTAATGGCTTCCCGCAGTTCACGGCTCCGCACGAAAATCACCGCCCTGCTGCTCTCGCTGACCGCGCTCTGGGTGTTCGCGGCCTGGGTGACGCTGCGCGAAGGCATCAACCTCCTGTGGGTCCAGACCTACAACAGCCGCATCTACGAGCCGAGCGAGCCGCTCCTGCTGCAGCTGCAGGTCGAGCGGCGCATGTCGATGGTGTTCCTGGGCAACGCCGGGGCCGTCCAGCGCGCTGATCTCGACGCCCAGCGCCGCAAGGTCGACGACCTGGCCACCGAGTTCCGCGGCTCCGCGCTGAGCCGCTGGGCCGAGGTCGCCGCCGACGCCGAGCTCGAGGGCCGCATCGACCTCGTCGTGCACGGCCTCGACCAGCTGCGCTCCACCCGCGCCTCGATCGACGCCCGCACCGTCGACCGCGCCGCCGTGTCGGGCGTCTACACCAGCGCGGTCGAGTCGATCTTCCAGGTGTACTACTCCCTCGGCAAGCTCGACGACCAGGCCATCGCCGACGACACGGTGACGCTGATCCAGCTCAACCAGGTCCGCGAGCTCGTCGCCCAGGAGGACTCGCTGCTGGCCGGGGCGCTGGCCGCCGGCCGGTTCACCGACGCCGAATACGGCCAGTTCACGCAGCTCGTCGGCGCCCAGCGGTTCCTCGCCGGTCAGGTCGCGGCGAAGCTCCCCGCGCCCGACAAGGCCCGCTACGACGCGGCGGTGACCGACGGCGAGCTCACCCGCCTGCGCCAGATCGAGGACCAGGTCGTCTCCGGGTCCCGCACCAGCCTGCGGCTGCCGGTCGACGCCAACGGCTGGAGCGCGGCGACCGAGGCGGCCCAGAAGCGCATCCTCGACATCGTGCTGCAGGGCGGCGACGCCGTCGTGCAGCGCGCGGCCCCGGTCGCGATCGGGGTGGTCGTCCGGCTGCTGCTCGCCGCCGGGCTCGGGCTCATCACCGTCATCGCCTCGATCATCGTCTCCATCACCACGGCCCGGGCGATGCTGCGCCAGCTGGAGCGGCTGCGCGACGCGGCCCGCCGCCTCGCCACCGACCAGCTGCCCGGCGTCGTGGCCCGCCTCGGCCGCGGCGAGACGGTCGACGTGGCCGCCGAGGCGCCGCCGCTGGAGTTCGGCCACGACGAGATCGGCCAGGTCGGCCACGCGTTCAACGCGGTGCAGGAGACCGCCATCCGCGCGGCCGTCGAGCAGGCCGAGCTGCGCCGCGGCATCCGCGACGTCTTCCTCAGCATCGCCCGGCGGTCCCAGTCGCTCATCCACCGCCAGCTCTCCCTGCTCGACGGCATGGAGCGGCAGGAGGCCGACGCGGCGAAGCTCGACCACCTGTTCCGGGTCGACCACCTCGCCACCCGGATGCGGCGCAACGCGGAGAACCTCATCGTGCTGGCCGGGTCGAGCCCGGGCCGGGTCTGGCGCCGCACCGTGCCGATCGTCGACATCGTCCGCGGCGCCGTGGCCGAGGTCGAGGACTACACCCGGGTCACCGTCCACCAGCTGGGCCCCGCCGAGCTCGCCGGCCGGGCCGTCAGCGACGTCATCCACCTCATCGCCGAGCTCGTCGAGAACGCGCTGTCGTTCTCCCCGCCGCACACCGAGGTCCACATCAAGGGCCAGCCGGTCGGCAACGGCTACGTCCTGGAGATCGAGGACCGCGGCCTGGGCATCGGCGCCGGCGAGCTCGACGAGCTCAACCGGCGCATCGCCAGCCGCCCCGAGTTCAACCTGACCAGCGCCGCCCGGCTCGGCCTGTTCGTGGTGAGCCGCCTCGCCGACCGGCACGGCATCCGGGTCCAGCTCAAGGAGTCGCCGTACGGCGGCACCACGGCCATCGTGCTGATTCCGAAGGGCCTGCTCGACGACGCCGCGCCGGCCGGTGACGCGCCCGCAGCCGGGCTCGTCACCGCCGGGGCACCGGTGGCCGCGGACCGCGGGGCGCAGCCCGGGGCACCCGCGCCGACGCCGGCGCGGCCGGCCGCCGTCGCCCTGGCCGAGGCCCCGGAGCCGGTCCACGACGCCGAGTTCACCCCGACCGGGCTGCCGGTCCGGGTGCGGCAGGCCAACATCGCCGCGCCGCTGCGGGAGGAGCCGCCCGAACCCGGACCGGCCGGGCCGCCGGCGGGCCCCGACCCGCAGCAGGTCCGCAGCCGTATCGCGTCGTACCAGGACGGGAGCCGCCGGGGACGCGCCGGCCGTCCTCGGCCCGCCGACGACTCCACGCCGCCCGAGGCCTGACGTAAGGGGACATCTGTGGCACCGCACATCACGGCCAACGCGGACCTGACCTGGCTGCTGGACGACTTCGTCGGGCGCGTCGACCACGCGCAGCACGCGATCGTGCTGTCGGTCGACGGCCTGCTCAAGGCGTCGTCGCAGGCCCTGAGCCGGGACGACGCCGAGCACCTCTGCGCGATCGCGGCGGGCATCCAGAGCCTCGCCCGGGCCGCCGGCAAGCGGTTCGACGGCGGGCCGCTGCAGCAGACGATCGTGGAGATGCAGCGCACCTCGCTGCTGGTGACCACGGCCGGCGACGGCTCGTGCCTGGCCGTGCTCGCCGGGGAGGAGGCCGACCTCGGCCTGCTCGCCTACGAGATGGCGATGCTGGCGACCCGGGCCGGGAAGTACCTCGGCTCGCCGCCCCGGCTGCACGAACCGGCCGAAGGAGTGTGACCCGAGCCGATGACCGACCGCGACGAGCCGAAGGACGACGAGTGGGTCGACGACCACGCCGGCCCCGTCGTCCGCCCCTATGCGATGACCCGCGGGCGGACGCGGCCGAGCCGCGGCACGTTCAACCGCATCGCACAGGTGACGGCGGCCGTGACGGTCACGACGCCCGACGTCTGGATGGAGCCCGAGCACCTCGCCATCCTGCGGATGTGCCGGCACCCGCTGTCGGTCGCCGAGCTGGCGGCCCACCTGGACCTGCCGCTGGGCACGGTCCGGGTCATGCTCGGCGATCTGCTCGACCGGCACCTGGTCCAGGTGCGTGAACCCGATCCGGCCGGGACGCATCCCAGCGCGGACATCATCGAGGCGGCGATCAATGGCCTACGGGCACTCTGACGACGTCCCCACCGCGATCAAGATCCTGATCGCGGGCGGGTTCGGCGCGGGCAAGACCACGATGGTCGGTGCGGTCAGCGAGACCGGGCCGCTGCGCACCGAGGAGGTCCTCACCGAGGCCGGTGCCGGCGTCGACAGCCTCACCGGCGTGGAGACCAAGTCGACCACCACGGTCGCGCTCGACTTCGGCCGGATCACGATCAGCCCGCAGCTGGTGCTGTACCTGTTCGGCACGCCCGGCCAGGACCGCTTCTGGTTCATCTGGGACGAGCTCGCCCTGGGCGCGACCGGCGCGGTCGTCCTCGCCGACACGCGCCGCCTCGCCGACTGCTTCCCGTCCATCGACTACTTCGAGCGGCGCGGCACCCCGTTCGTCGTCGCGGTGAACTGCTTCGACGGCGCGCGGCAGTACGAGCTCGACGAGCTGAAGCTCGCCCTGAACCTCGAGTCGGACGTCCCGATCGTGCTGTGCGACGCCCGGCAGCGGCAGTCCGGCAAGGACGTGCTCATCGCCCTGCTCCAGCACGCGGCCCGCGTGCGCGCCGCCGTCACCGCCTGACGCCCCTCCGGTCAGGTGGTGGGCGTGTACGTCCAGTCCGGGGTCATCGACGGGCGGAGGTCGCGCAGGGTGCGCTTGAGGACCTTGCCCGACGGGTTGGTCGGGAACTCCTCGACGATGTAGATCTCCTTCGGGACCTTGAACCGGCCGAGGCGCTCGCGGGCGTGGGCGATCAGCGCCTCCGGGGTCAGGCCGGGGCGGCCGATCACGAACGCGACCGGGACCTCCTGCCACTTCGGGTCGGGGGCGCCCACGACCGAGGCGGCGAGCACGAGCGGGTGGTCGGCGAGAACGTTCTCGATCTCGGCGCTGGACATGTTCTCGCCGCCGCTGCGGATCATGTCCTTGAGGCGGTCGCGGATGTACAGGTAGCCGTCCTCGTCGAAGCAGCCCACGTCGCCGGTGTGGAACCAGCCGTCGCGGAACGCGGTGGCGGTGGCGTCCGGGTCGTCGAGGTAGCCGGGGCTCACCTTGGGGCCGCGCGCCACCACCTCGCCGTCGACCCCGACGGGGACGTCGTTGTCGGCGGCGTCGACCACGCGGACCTGGACCCACGGCACCGGGATGCCGACCGAGCCCTGCTTCGACTCCATGTGGGCCGCGTCCAGATAGGTCAGGCCGCTGCACGTCTCGGTCAGCCCGTACCCCTCGATGAGCCGCGCGTTCGGGAAGAGCCCGCGGGCCACGCCGAACAGGGCCGTGGTCACCTGGGAGTAGATGATCCAGCGCACCGAGGACAGGTCGGCCGCCTCGGACTCGCTCGCGCGGCGGACCATGTCGAGCATGGTCGCGGCCATGACCATGCCGGTGATCCGCTCGGACTCGATGGCGCGCAGCACGGCGGCCGGGTCGAAGCGGCGCTGCAGCACCATGCAGCCGCCCACGTGCCAGATGCCGTAGCCGGGCAGGTCCGTGCCGCCGACGTGGTACAGCGGCGCGAAGTTGAGGATGCGATCGCCCGCGCGCAGGCCCAGCTCGACGATCTGGGCGTGCATGTTCATGTTCACGTTGCCGTGGGTGAGCATGACGCCCTTGGGCAGGCTCGTCGTCCCGGACGTGTAGATGATGCGCTGGAGGGCGTCGTCGCCCAGCTCGGCGTCCGGCACACGGGCACCGCTGTGCAGGGCGGTGAGCGCGCGCAGGTCGGTCCAGCCGGCGTCGATCGGCTCGAGCGCGAACCGGCCGACGCCGGGCAGGGAGGCGCAGGCCGCCGCGGTGAGCGCGGCGAACTCGGGCACCGTGGCGACGGCCTGGACCCGCGCGTGGCCCAGCAGGTGCGCGAGCTCTCCGGCGGTCAGGCGGTAGTTGAGCGGTACGAACACCGCACCGATCTTCGACAGCGCCAGCGAGAGGATCAGGAACTCGGGCACGTTGTTGGCGATGATCGCGACCCGGCTCCCCCGGCGGACGTCCAGGCCGAGCAGCCCGGCCGCGAGCGCGTTCACGTCCGCGTCCAGCTGGGCGTGGGTCCAGCGCCGGCCCTCGAACACCAGGGCGTCCTCGGCGGCGAAGCGGCGCGCGTTGCCGGCGAGCATCGCGGCGATGTTCGCGGTCGTCATGAGGTCTCCCGCAGGTTCTTCTTGAGCACCTTGCCGGAGTCGTTGCGGGGCAGCGACTCCACGATCTGCACGTACTTCGGCACCTTGAACTTGGCCAGGTTCGCGAGGCAGTGCGCGCGGATGTCCTCGCCGGTGGCCCGGGAGGCGGGGTGCAGGATGACGAACGCCTTGGGCACCTCGTCCCACTGCGGGTCGGCGACGCCGATGACCGCGACCTCGGCGACGTCCGGGTGCTGGGCGATGACGCGCTCGACCTCGGCGCTGGCGATGTTCTCCCCGCCGGACTTGATGAGGTCGGTGCGGCGGTCGACGAACCAGAGATAGCCGTCCGCGTCGATCCGGCCGACGTCGCCGGTGAGGAACCAGCCGTCGCGGCGGGTGCGCTTGGTGGTCTCCTCGTCGCGCCAGTACCCGGGCGAGATCTTCTCCCCGCGCACGATGATCTCGCCCTCGACGCCGGGCGCGACCTCGCGGAAGGACTCGTCCACGATGCGGATGTGCACGCCGGGGAACGGCGCCCCGAGCGCGCCCAGCTTCGAGTCCTCGTGGGCGGCGTCCATGTAGGTGGCGCCGTTGCAGCACTCGGTCATGCCGAACGTGTCGATGAGCCGCACGTGCGGCAGCCGCGCCTTGACCTTGCGCCGGACGCTCGGGGCGACGCCGGCGAAGAGCAGGTACCGCAGCGCGGAGAGGTCCGGCGCCGGGTCGAGGTCGAGCATCCCGAAGAGGATCTGCGCGGCGAGCACCATGCCGGTGATGCGTTCCCGCTCGGCGATCGCGGCGATGTCGGCGGCCTTGAACGTCGGGGTGAGCACCATCGTGGCGCCGGCGACGAAGACGGCCAGGCCCGGCGCCTCCAGGCCGGAGACGTGGAACAGCGGCGCTGAGACGAGGATCCGGTCCTGCTGGGTGAGCTCGAGCTCGAGGACCTGGGCTCGGTGGTTGGCGGCGACGTTGCCGCACGTGTGGATGACGCCCTTCGGGTGGGCGGTGGTGCCGGAGGTGTACAGCAGCCGGTGCACGTCGCCGGGCGCCTTCTCGGCGTCGGCGACGCGGATCCCCCGCGGCTGCCCCGCGAGGAGCGCCTCGAGGCGCTGGGCGCCGTCCACCATGGAGGAGCCGTTGGCGACCAGCACCCGAAGGCCGGGCAGGGCCTCGGCGACGTCCGCGAAGTCGTCGTCGTAGAGCAGCGCCGCGATGCCCGCCTGCGAGATGACGTAGGACTGCTCGGTCGCGTGCAGCCGCCAGTTCAGCGGTACCGCGATCGCGCCGATGCGGCTCAGCGCGAGCAGCTCGATGACATAGGTGGCGGTGTTGCGGGCGAGGATCCCGACGAGGTCGGCGGCGGTGATGCCGGCCGCGAGCAGGGCCGCCGCGTGCCGGTCGGTCTCGGCGTCGAGCTCGGCGTAGGTCCAGCGGGCGTCGCCGTCGACCAGCGCCTCCCGGTCCGCGCGGCGCAGCGCCTGGACCCGCAGCACCTCGGCGAAGTTGCTGGTGGCCATCAGCTGCCGTTCTCGGCCCGGTAGGCGAGGATCTCCTCGCGGCTGGGCAGCGACACGAACTCCAGCAGGTTGCCGTCGAGGTCGCGGGCGGCGAAGGCGGTGATGTACCCGTAGTTCTCCAGCAGCACCCGGTTGGGCTTGCCCAGCACCTCGGCGCCGAGGTCGCTGATGCGCCGGTGCAGGTCCTCGATCTCCTCCAGCGGCACCTCGAAGCTGAGCAGGAACGTGCCCAGCTCGAGGTGCCCGCCGGTCGCGGTGCGGGTCTTGGTGCCGTTCCACTCGATGAGCTCGAGCTGGCCGACGCGGCTCGGCCCCTGCATGTACTGCACCTTGCCGGTCGTCCCGGCGGGCAGCCCGAGCGAGACCTCGATCCCGGGTCCGCCGACGTCGCTGCGCAGGGTGCGGCGGTAGCCGAGGGCCTGTTCGTAGAAGTCCGCGGCCCGCTCGACGTCCGAGACGGTCATGGCCACGTGATGCACTTCGGAGACCGGCATGGGGTGTACGCCTTTCCGTGTTACTGGGAGAGAACCTTCTGGATCAGCTCGACCTCGTCGGCGCCCGACGTGGGGACGATGAAGTCGTCCAGGCGGCAGATGTCGTCGAGGTTGGCGAGGATGTCGTCCGGCTTGGCCGGTTCGCGGCCCGAGTACCAGCCGGGCGTGACGCCGAGGAAGATACGCCCGACGCGGCCGCCGCCGACGGTGAGGATGTGCCGGTTGATCTCGCACTGCTCGGAGGCGAGGAACGTGCCCACGGCGGCGACGTGGCGCGGGTCGAACCGGTCGGCCAGCTCGCCGAGCAGCCCGTCGGTCATCCGGGTGGCCGCGGTCGGCGCGATGGTGTTGACGAGGATGCCGCGGCGGGCGCCCTCGAGGGACAGCACGTGCATGAGCCCGATGAGGCCGGTCTTGGCCGCGCCGTAGTTGGCCTGGCCGAAGTTGCCGAGCAGGCCGGAGGACGAGCTGGTGAGCACGATCCGGCCGTAGCCCTGCCCGGCCATGAGCGGCCAGGCGGGGCGCAGCACGTTGAACGCGCCGGTGAGGTGCACGTCGATGACGGACTGGACGTCGTCGTCGGAGAGCTTGGCGAGGGTCCGGTCGCGCAGGATGCCGGCGTTGTGGATGACGGCGTCGACGCGTCCGAAGGCGTCCATGGCCCGGCGCACGAGCGCGGCGCCCCCGTCCGGGGTGGCGATGGAATCCGTCGAGGCTTCGGCGGTACCGCCGGCCGCTCTGATCTCCTCGACGACGCGCTCGGCCGCGCCGCCGCTGCCGGTTCCGTCGAGGGCCCCGCCGAGGTCGTTGACCACGACCTGCGCGCCGTGCTCGGCGAGGGACATGGCGTGGGCGCGGCCGATGCCGTTGCCGGCTCCGGTGACGATGGCGACGCGGCCGTCGAGTCGAACGCTCATCGCTCGCTCCCCAGGACCGCCACGAAGGCCACGCACGAGCCGGGCTGGCCGCCGAGGTTCTGGGCGACGGCGAGCCGGGCGCCGGGCACCTGCCGCTCCCCCGCCTCGCCCCGCAGCTGGGTGAAGCACTCGAACATCATCCGCAGCCCGGTCGCGCCGATCGGGTGGCCGAACGACTTCAGGCCGCCGTCGGTGTTGACCGGCAGCGCGCCGCCGAGGTCGTAGCGGCCGTCGAGGATGTCCCGCCAGGCCTTGCCGCGCTCGGAGAACCCGAGGTCCTCCATGAGCACCACCTCCGTCGGGGTGAAGCAGTCGTGCACCTCGGCGAGCGAGATCTGCGTCGCCGGGTCGGTCACGCCGGCCTGCTCGTAGGCCTGCCCGGCGGCCGCGACGACCTCCGGGAACGTGGTGAAGTCGTAGCCGTCGGTGGCCAGGCCGGCGCCCGAGCCCGCGACGAAGCCCATGCCGCGCAGGAACACCGGCTTGTCGGTGTAGCGGTAGGCGTCCTCGGCCCGGACCAGGATCGCGGCCGCGGCCCCGTCGGAGACGCCGGAGCAGTCCATGACGCCGAGCGGTCCGGCGATGCGCGGGCCGCGCTCGACCGCCTCGGCGGTGACCGCCTTGCGGAACTGGGCCCGCGGGTTGAGCGCGCCGTTGGCGTGATTCTTCATCGCGACCCGGGTGAGCGCGCCGCGCAGGCCGCGATCGTCGACGCCGTAGGCCTCCTGATACGCCGGGGCCAGCAGCGAGAAGCCCGCCGGGGCGGTCCAGTCGACGTCGGTACCGTCGGCCGGCGGGTACACCGCCGAGAGCCCCGACTGCGAGGCGTCCTTGAGCTTCTCGACGCCGGTCGCCATCACCATGTCGTAGGCGCCCGACGTGACGGCGAAGGCCGCGTTGCGGAACGCCTCCGAGCCGGTGGCGCAGTAGTTCTCGACGCGGGTGACGGGCTTGCCGACGAGCCGCAGCGGCCGGGCCAGGGTCTGCCCGGACATGCCCGAGCCCTGGGTGCCGACCCAGAACGCGTCGATGTCGTCGAGCGCGACGTCGGGCAGTGAGCCCACGCACTCGTGGACGGCGTCGACGAGCAGGTCGTCGGCGGAGGAGTTCCAGTGGTCGCGGAACGGGGTGCAGCCCATCGCGACGATCGCGACGTCGTGGGCCATGCGCCTACTCGCCATCGGTGGCGGTGTCCTTTCCCGGGCGGGGCCCGCACGCAAGCTTCCAGAAGTAGTTGTGGATCCCGTCGGTCGTCCACATGCGGCGGAACGTCGGGGTCATCGCCGTCCCGACCGTGATCTCGCCGGCGTCGGCGGTGGCGTAGGCGCTCAGCCGTCCGCCGCCCTCGAAGTCGACGACCACGATCGCCACGTCGGACTCGGGCATGGTGGTGAGGTGGTCGCGGGTCACCGAGACGACGGTCGCGGTCTTGTCGCGCAGCGAGACCTTGGCGGTGCCGTCGCCGGCGATCCCGCAGGCGGCGCAGACCCGGCTCGGCGGCGTGGTGACCTTCCCGCAGGCGCCGCACTGGCTGCCCTCGAGGCGGTACTTCCACCCGGCACGCCGGTGCATCGGCGGCGACGCGGGCGCGGGCGCCGCCGGGCGGGACGGGCCCTGCACGTCGAGCAGGCCCCGCCACCGCAGGTACCGCCCGTAGCCGATGGTCTGCCGCGCCTCGAGCTGCTCCCGCACGGACGGCCCCGAGCGGGCCTCGCGCACGCCGTCGCCGACCCGGAACACGAACGCGTCCGCGCCCTCGGTCGCGGAGACCAGCAGGATGACCTGCCCCGGCTCGGCCTGGTCGAGCGCGTCGGCCAGCAGCAGCCCCGGGTGCGCGGCGCCGGTGAACCCGGTCGCCTGCTCCAGGTTGCCGGCCTCGCTCGCGGCGCCGAGCGCGCGGCGCAGGGCCGCGGCCGCGCGGGCGTTGGAGGAGGAGACGACGACATGATCGGCCGCGTCGAGCCCGGCCTCGGTCAGCGCCCGGCGGGCCGCGTCCAGCCCGGCCGCGGCGAGGATGTCGGCGGTGAACCGCTCGTCCCAGACGCGGTCGTGGCGCTCGCCGGGCAGCCGCCAGCGCTCCAGGAGCTCGGTGGTGTGCCCGGCGCGGGCGAGGAGTTCGGCGGCGCGTCCGCTGCCGCCGGTGAACGCGGCCGCGGCGTCGCCCTGGGCCAGCTCGTCCGGGGCGCCGGGGCGGGTGGTGCGCACGTCGGCCAGGGCCGCGCTGCCGCCGGCCCGCACGACGAGGTCGAGCGCCGCGGCGCCGGAGCGGTGCCCGCGCAGGTCGAGCGCGGTCACCCCCGGGTCCAGGCCGAGCGCCTCGTGCACCACGCCGGCGGAGGTCTTGGCCTCGTACGGGGCGCTGGTCGTGGCCAGCAGCAGGCGGTCCTGCGGAAGGGGCAGATGGCGTGCGACCTCGACGGCCATCGTGATGACGTCCTCGTCGAAGCCGGCCACGGACCGGGCGATGCCGCGCGGCCGGGGCGGGCCGTCGAGGCTGTTGTCGGTGAGCGCGTACGCCGGGAGGTAGGCCGCGTAGGCGTCGATGCCTGCCATGGGTGTCAGCTCCAGGAGGGGATAGCGGCGAGCAGGCGCTGGGTGTACTCCTGCTCCGGGTGGTCGAGCACATGGGTGACGTCGCCCTGCTCCACGACCCGGCCGGCGCTCATCACCGCGATCCGGTCGCACAGGTCGCTGGCGAGCATCAGGTCGTGGGTGACGAAGAGCAGGCCGATGCCGAGCTCGTCGACCAGGGTGCGGAACAGCCCGACGACCTTGGTCTGGGTGGTGACGTCGAGCGCGGTGGTGCACTCGTCGGCGATGACCAGGGAGGGCCGGGTGACGACGGCGAGGCCGATGGCGACGCGCTGGCGCAGGCCGCCGGAGAGCTGGTGCGGATAGGCGGCCAGGACCCGGGCGGTGTCGGTGATGCGCATCTGTTCCAGCACCTCGACCGAGCGCCGCTCGACCTCGGCCTTGGTGATGCCGGGGACGTGGCGGCGCAGCACCTCGGCGAGGTGGGTGCGGACCTTCATGAGCGGGTTCAGGGAGCGCGAGGCGTCCTGGAAGACCATGCCGACCGCGGTGCCGCGGACCTTGCCGGTGCGGTCGGCGCCGGGGGCGACGATCTGCTCGCCGGACAGCTCGATCGAGCCGCGCTCGACGCGCACGTTGCGCTCCAGCAGCCCGACGACCGACCGGGCGAGGGTCGTCTTGCCGCTGCCGGACTCGCCGACGACGCCGACGATCTCGCCTCGGCCGATGCGCAGGTCGACGTCGTCGAGCAGCGGCACGTCCCGGTCGCCGACCCGGGCGGTGATGGACAGCCCGGCGACATCCAGCAGGCTCGTCATCGCTGCCTCTTCCGCGGGTCGTGGTGGGTGAGCAGGGCGTCGCCGAGCAGGTTGACCAGCACGACGAGGACCGTGATGGCCAGGCCGGGGAAGAACGCGATCCACCACGCCTGGCTGAGCTCGTTCTGGCCGGACGCGAGCAGCGACCCCCAGCTGATCATCGGCGGGACGACGCCGAGCCCGAGGAAGCTCAGCGCGCTCTCCACGAGGATCGCGGTGCCGATCTGCAGGGTGCCGAGCGCGACGATGGTGCCGGCGAGGTTGGGCAGGATGTGCCGGAACACGATCCGCGCCTCGGAGGCCCCGGCGGCGCGCAGGCCGAGCACGAACTGCCGCTCGCGGATGGCGAGCGTGGCCGAGCGGGTGACCCGGGCGCAGATCGCCCAGCCGGTGAGCGACAGCACCAGGAACAGCACGGGCAGGGAACTGCCCCGGTTGGAGATGATCGCCAGGGCGATGAGGATGAACGGCAGGGCCAGCTGCGCGTCGATGAGGATGGAGATGAGGCGGTCGACCCAGCCGCGGAAATAGCCGGCGAGCAGGCCGAGCAGCGTGCCGGGGCCGATCGCGACGAGCGCACCGACCAGGCCGATGACGATCGTGAGCCGGCCGGCGGAGACGAACTGGGTGAGCACGTCCTGGCCGAGCTTGTCGGTGCCGAGCGGGTGCGACCAGGATCCGCCGCCGAGCCAGCCGGGCGGGCGCCGGGTGGCGGCGAGGTCCTGCCCGGTGTCGGGCAGCAGGCCGGTCAGCGGCAGGACGAAGACGGCCACGACGATGACGGCGATCGGTACCGCCAGCCAGAACGCCGAGGTCCGGCGTCGTTTCGGCGCGGCGGGGCGGACATCGGGCGCGAGCGCGACCTCGGTCACGGCGGTCACCTCACCCTCGGGTCGACGATCGAGTGGATGACGTCGACGAGCAGGTTGAGCAGGACGAAGACGAGGGCCCCGAAGACCACGATCGCCTGCACCAGCGGGAAGTCGCGGAACTGGATGGCCTGCAGCGCGAGCTGGCCGAGGCCGGGCCAGGAGTAGACGTACTCCACCGCGACCGCGCCGGAGAGCAGAATGCCGGTCTGCAGCACCACGATGGTGAGGATCGGCATCATCGCGTTCTTGAACGCGTGCCGCCACACGACCCGGCGCCGCAGGATGCCGCGGGCGCGGGCGGAGTCGATGTAGGGCTCGGCGAGCGCGTCGCTCATCGAGGCGCGGGTGAGCCGCGCGATCTGGGCCATGGGGTACACGGACATCGTCAGCGCCGGCAGCACGAGATGGGCGGGGGTGCCCGACTGCCCGGCCGGCAGCCAGCCCAGCCGCACGGCGAAGAGCACCACGAGCATCATCCCGAACCAGAACACCGGCACCGACTGGCCGAGCAGGGCCAGGGTCGAGGCGGCCCGGTCCCACCAGGTGCCCTCGCGGGTCGCGGCGAGCACGCCGAGCGGGACGCCGACGAGCACGGCCAGGGCCATGCCGGCCGCGACGAGCTGCAGGGTGAACGGCAGCCGGTCCATGATCATGGAGGTGTTGGGCTGGTAGAACTGCAGCGACTGGCCGAGGTCGCCGGTGAAGACGCCCTTGAGGTAGTCGAGGTACTGCACGAGCAGCGGCCGGTCGAGGCCCAGCTCGTGGCGCAGCTCGATGCGCTGCTCCTCCGGGGCCATCGGGCCCAGGATGGTGGCGGTCGGGTCGCCCGACAGCCGGCCGAGCAGGAACGCCATGCTCAGCGCGATGAGCAGCGACGCGAGCAGCGCTGCCAGGCGGCCGCCGATGCGGCGGACGGTGGTGGCCTTCATCGGCGGGCCCTCCAGCGCGCGCCGGGCATGGCGGCCAGCAGCTCGCGCGTGTAGTCGTTCTCGGGTTCGGCGAAGACCCGCTCGCACGGGCCGGACTCGACCACCTGGCCGCGGTACATCACGTGCACCGTGTCGCAGACGGAGCGCACGACGGCCAGGTCGTGACTGATCATGAGCAGGGCCGCGCCGGTCGCCGTGCGGATCTCGCGCAGCAGGGCCAGCACGTCGGCCTGCACGGAGACGTCCAGCCCGGAGGTCGGCTCGTCCGCGACGATCAGCCGCGGGCGCATGAGCAGGGCGCGGGCGATGCACACCCGCTGGGCCTGGCCGCCGGAGAGCTGGTGCGGGTAGCGCTCCAGCAGCTCGGGGGCGAGCCGGACCCGGCCGAGCAGGTCCGCGTCGTCGATCCAGGCGGTCCGCTCCGGCTGCAGTGCCCGCAGCTCCTTCAGGCCGGAGCGCACGGACTGGCGCGGGTCCAGCGATCCGTGCGGGTCCTGGAAGACCACCTGGACCTCGGGCCGCAGCCGGCGCAGCTGCTTGCGGCCGACCGAGGACAGCGAGTGCCCGAGCAGGCGGATGTCGCCCCCGCCGCGGGGGCCGAGCCCGGTCGCGGCGAGGGCGAGTGTCGTCTTGCCCGAGCCGGACTCGCCCACGACCGCCACGCTCTCGCCGGCCTCGATGCGCAGCGACACGTGGTCCACGGCCCGGAAGATCTCGCCGGTCGTGCGGTTGCGGTGGTCGACGACGAGCTGGTCGACCACCAGGACGGGTGCGTCGGTCTCGGGGGTGCCGGGGTGGCGGGCCGCGTCGCTGATGCGGCCCGCCACCTCCGTCTTCGCTGCCTCGGGCATCGTCAGTGGGTCGTCTTGGTGAAGTCGACGGTGTTCAGGGGGCCGAACACCACGCCCTTGACCCCGGCGCCGGTCGCGTAGTTGAAGATCTGCCGGTACAGCGGCACGTAGCAGTGCTTGTCGACCACGCCGATCGTGTTGAGCTGCTCGTAGATCGGGGCGGCGGCCGCGGCGTCGTTCTGCTCCAGCGCCTTGGTGGCCAGGTCGTCGATCTGCGGGTCGGCGCAGTTGCCGGTGATCGACTTCGTCCGCATGAAGCCGGAGACGAAGTAGTCGGGCGAGGCGACGTTCGGGACGCCGGCGAAGATCGCGATGCCGGGGACCTGACGGCCGACGACCCGCTTGACCAGCGTGCCGTAGTCGATCGGCACGTAGCTCACCTTGAAGCCGGCCTTCTCCAGCGCGCCGCCGACGGCCTGGCTGACCTCGGCGATGTTGGTGTACTGGTTGGCCGGGTAGGTGATCTGCACGGCCGGCGCCGCGGAGCCGACGAGCTCCTTGGCCTTGGCCGGGTCGGCGGTCACGCTCGACGCCGGCTTCGAGCCCGGGTTGATGTTGAGCAGCCCGGAGTCGGCGACGGCCTGGCCGTCGAAGATGCCCTTGACGATCGCGTCGCGGTCGATGGCCAGGGCGGCCGCCTCCCGCAGCTTCGGGTCGTCGAACGGCGCCTTGGTCGAGTCGAGGAACGCGATGATCTTCATCGCGGTCTCGGTGCTCACCACGTTGATGCCGGCCTTCTTGGCCTCGCTCGTCTGGGCGGGCGGCAGGTCGAAGGAGACGTCGACGCTCTTGCTCTGGATCAGGGCCAGGCGCTGGGACGCCTCGTTGGCCCACGTGAACGTGATGCCGCTGTTCTGTGCCTTGTTCGGGCCCCAGTAGTTGTCGTTCTTCTTCACGGACATGTCGCGCCCGGCGTGGGCGCCCGCCCACACGTAGGGCCCGGTGCCGATCGGTTCGGCGGCGAAGCCCTCCGAGCCCTTCTCCTTGTAGTAGGCCGGCGGCACCAGGTAGACCGTGGTGAGCAGGTCGGGGTAGTTGTACTGCGGGGTCTTCGTCTTCATCACGACCGTGGTCGCGTCCGGCGCCTCGATGCTGGCGACGTTGGTGAAGTACGACTTCAGCTGGGACGACGGCGCGTCGCGGGTCAGCGTCAGGGTGTTGGCGACGGCGGCCGCGTCGGCCTTCTCGCCGTTGCTGAACGAGACCCCGTCGCGGACCTTGAAGGTCCAGGTCGTCGGGTCGGTGCGGGTCCAGCTCGTCACGATGCCGGTGTCGACCGGCTTGAGCGACGAGTCGGTGTTGATCAGCGGCTCGAGCATCGTCGCCCAGACGATCTGGGCGGAGCGCGCGCCGACGATGGGGTCGAGGGTGGCCGGCTGGGCGGCCAGCAGCGCCCGGATCGGGGCGGTGCTGGGGGTGTTGCCGCTACTGGCGCCGGAGTCCGTGGTGCCGCCGCAGGCGGCCAGGCCGAGCGCTGCCACGGCAACCGTGGTGACCAGCGACAACGACCGTCGGGGGTGCTTCATCATTATCGATGTCCTTCACAGCGATGAGGCTGATGTGTCACTGCGAATCGAGCCCGTGACGCTCGCCACAAAGTACCGACCAGCCGGTATCAAGTCAACAGGTCGAACCGGTATCGCGTCCGTGACATCGATGTGACAAACCGCCGGTCAGAGGCCTGCATTGCCTTCATACCGACTGGTATGTATGATCCGGCCGTGCCCATCACCTTGACCCGCGAACACGACGGCCGCGTCGCCCGGGTGGGCTTCGACAACGCCGGGCGCGGCAACGCCTTCGACGACCACGCGCTGCGCGAGCTGGTCGCGGCCATGCAGTCCGCGGCGGCCGATCCGGCCTGCGCGGTCGTGCGGCTCGACATGGCCGGTCGGCACTTCTGCGGCGGCTGGGACACCTCCTCGTTCGCCGGCCTCGCGGGCGCGACGGCGGAGTCGGTCGCGGCCGGCCTGCGCGACAGCGACGCCCAGCTCGGCCGCATCCGGGACCTGCCCGTCCCGGTCGTGGCCGCCGTCCGCGGCCGGGTCATCGGCTTCGGGGCCGGGCTGCTCGCCGCGCTCCACCTGCCCATCGCCGGGCAGAACGCCCGCCTGACGCTGCCCGAGGTCCGCTTCGGCTTCGCCCCGGCCGGCGTCGGCTTCACCATCGCCCGGCGGCTGCCGCGCCCGCAGGCCTACGCGCTGCTGACCGGCGTCACCGAGGCCGCCGCGGCCGACCTGCTCGGCTGGGGCCTGGTCGCCCGCGTGGTGCCCGACGACGACCTCGACGCCGCGGTGGACGAGGTGGTCGCCGCCCTCGCCGCGGTGCCGGGCGACACCCTGCGCGGCGTCGTCGGGGTCGTCGAGGCCAGCCTGGCCACCGGCAGCCCCGAGCGCGCCTACGAGATCTCCGCCGCGACCATCACATCCCGGGAGGTTCACGCATGAACCACCGCTTCCACGCCGGTGAGGCCGTCTGGGTCGAGCTGTGCACCCCCGACCCGGACAAGGCCGAGCGGTTCTACGCGGCCCTGCTGGGCTGGTCGGTACGTCACGAGCCGCTCGGCAGCGGGACGTACCGGATGTGCAGCGTCGCCGGCCGCGACGTCGCCGGCATCTCCGACGCCGCCGCCCTGCACGGCGGCCGCCCCCGCGGCTGGATCACCTACTTCGCCGTCGACGACATCGAGCGCTCCGCCCGCCAGGCGGTCGACCTCGGCGGCGAGCTGGTCACCCGCCCCCGCTACCTCCCGGCCGCCGGCACCGGCGCGGTCGTCGTCGACCCGTTCGGCGCGGTCTTCGGCCTCTACCAGGGCGAGTCGCGGGCCGGCGTCCAGGCACTGAACTCGGTCGGCGCCCTGTGCTGGAACGAGCTGGACACCGGGGAGCCCGAGCGCTCGGTGCAGTACTACCGCTCCCTCTTCGGCTACACCACCCAGCAGCGCGACGACTCCCCCACGGCCCGGCCCTACACCGTGCTCATGCTCGGCGACGTCCCGGTCGCGGGCGTGCTGGAGCTGGACAACGAGTGGCCGAACCTGCTGCCGTCCAAGTGGATCACGTACTTCACGGTCGCGTCCCTCGACGCGGCCCTCGCCCGCGTCACCGCGCTCGGCGGCACCCCGACCGTCGGCCCGGTCGACAGCCCCCACGGCCGTCTGCAGCTGGTGAAGGACCCCGGCGGGCACACGCTGTGCCTGATCGAACTCGAAGGCGGGCTGCGCCCCGATCACCCCTCCGACCCGGCGGTGCAACGATGATGACTGAGCCCTTGTTCGACTCGGCCGAGTTCCGCCAGGTGTGCGGGCACTTCCCCACCGGGGTGACCGCGGTGACCGCCGTCGCGACCGACGGCGCCGTGGCCGCGCTGACCGTGAACTCCTTCACCTCGGTGTCGCTGACCCCGCCGAAGGTCCTGTTCTGCGTCGCGACCTCGTCGTCGAGCTTCCGCGTGCTGATGGAGTCGCAGCGCATCGCGATCCACATCCTGAGCCAGGAGCAGGAGGACGTGGCCCGGCGCTTCGCCACGTCGGGCCTGACCGGCCCCGAGAAGCTGGGCGGCGTCGCCTGGGTCCCGGGCCCCGACGGCGTGCCCCTCCTGCCCGCCACCCCGGCCGTCCTGGCGGGCCGGCGCGACGAGGTCATCACGAGCGGCGACCACGTGATCGTCCTGCTCGACATCGACCACGTCCACCTGAAGCCGTCCCGGGTCCCCGCGCTGTCGTTCTACCGGGGACGGTTCGTCGCCCCGAACGCCGACATCGCGGAGTGACCCGCAGCGCGGTGCCCGCTCAGGCGTTGGCGTAGCCCGGGATGCTGTCGCGGATGCGCTGCATCTCGGCCCCGCCGGAGACACCCTGGAAGTCGTACCGCGGCGTGTAGGGCCGCCGCAGGGCCTCGGCCTCCTCGACGGTGAGGTCGATGTCCAGCGAGGCCACGGCGTCGTTGATCTGGGCGATCGTGTTGGCGCCGACGAGCGGGGCGGTGACCACCGGGTTCCCGCGCAGCCAGGCCAGGGCGACCTGGGCCCGGGTGGCGCCGCGCTCGGCCGCGATCGTGCCGACGGCGTCGACGATCGCGCGGTTGGCGGCCTCCTCGGCGGGCGTGTACAGCATGTCGGCGAAGCCGCCGTCGGTCGCGGCCCGGGCGGTCGACTTCGCGTCGTCCCAGGCGCGGGCGAGCCGGCCACGGGCGAGCGGGCTCCAGATGAGGGTGCCGACGCCCTCGTCGAGGCAGAGCGGGATCATCTCGCGCTCCTCCTCGCGGGCCAGCAGGTTGCAAAGCTTCACCGAATGCACAGTGGCGGCGCGATGCTAGTTCTAGCACCTGAGGCTGCTAGCGCTAGCACCTGTGCTAGCACCTGAAACGTGAGCTGATCTGGGCGTTAGCGGCTAGCAGCCTTTGGCGGCGCTGGGCGTCAACCCTGGCTTCGGCCGGGCTGCGGACCCTCTGGGGTGCTAGATTCGCGGTGTCCGACGAGGGAAACGTCGATGGCGCGCAACGAGGTCGATCCACGGTTCGGTGATCTGCTGCGCGCATTGCTTGAGGCGCGGGGCATCTCGTACCGGGCGCTCGCCGCCCGGGTCTACCAGGGCAAAACTTACGTCCACGACCTCGCTACCGGCCGAGCCGCGCCAACCGTCGAAGTAGCGCAGCGGCTCGATGAGGCATTGGACGCCGGGGGATCGCTCGTCGCCCTGGTCCAGCCACAGCCTGCCGTACCGCCTGCCGCTCCGTCCGTTGACGCGGAGCTGGAGGCCATCGAGCTGGCCCGCCGGGTCGAGGCGAGCGACGTCAGCGATGGCACCCTGACCCGCCTTGAGCAGGCGGCCGACCGGATGGCGATGAGCTACGCCGCCACCCCGCCGGCCGACCTGGTGCCGCAGGTCCGGCGGTACCTCGGCTACGTGACCGGTCTGGTCGACGCACGGATGACGATCGACGCTCACCGTCGCCTGCTCGTCGTCGGCGGCTGGCTCTCGCTCCTGGCCGCCACGCTGCACATCGACCTCCGGCAGCGACCGGCCGCCGAATCCAGGCGACCGCCCAGGAGGGCCGCGCCTGGGCACGGATGGGCAACGCCGGGGAGACCCGCGATGGTTTGGAACGGGTCGCGCGGCTGGTGAGCAACCTGTCCACGCCGGAGCACGCGGAGCATCACTACCGCTACGACCCGGCAAAGGCCATCTCGTACACCGCTACGACCTTGGCCTGGGTCGGCGACCCGGCCGCGGAGGAGTTCGCCCGCACCGCCATCGACGAGCTGCTGTCCGAGCCCGGCGGTGTCCCGCGTCCGCACCGGGTCGCGTCCGCCCGCCTCGACCTGGCCCTCGCGCTGCTGGCCGCCGACCGGCCGGACGAGGCCAGTGCCGAAGCGCTGTCGGCAGTCACCTCGGGACGGATCGTCCCATCGAACTGGTGGCGCGCGGCTGAGGTCCTCGCCGGTGTGGAGGGCACCGGCGTACGCGAGGCGAAGGACCTTCGTGACGCCTGCCTCGCGTTCTGTCCGGCGCAGCGGGAGCTGATGAGCTGACTGTCCGCCGGGTCCGGACAGGCGCGGACATCGACGGACACCGCCGTCGTTCTCAACGCTCCCGGTGATCGCAAGACTGTTGCTGCCATCGCCCTGAAGCCGATGACGAACGCGCAGCGGGCCGACAGCCTCCGCGGCAACGCGCTGCGCTCGCTGCAGCAGTGCAAGAACACGCTCCTGCATGCCGTCTGGTACTTCGAGCACGCCAAGAACGCCTTCCCCCGAAGGCGAACGCGGCGGACGCCAAGCGGGCCGCGAGCAGCCACCAGTTCGAGTACCAGGACCACGAGCGCGCCCGCCGGACGGCTCGAGAAGACCACTACCCCGGCGTCCAAGCCGGGGTAGTGGCGTCGGGGCGGGTCAGCCGATGAGCTCGTAGACCGCGTCGGGGGCGGCGACCGCGTCGGCCGGGGCGGTGATCGGGGCGACCGAGCCGTAGCCCGTGAACGTCAGCTCCGTGCTCAGGTTCTTGTCGAGCTTGGAGCCGTCGATGTGGATGCCGGTCAGGCGGTTGCGATCGTCGAGCGTGGCGGTGAAGGGGACGGACGACGCCTTGGCGCCGGCGTTCTTCACGGCCTGCTCGCTCGGGGCCATGATGCCTTCGACGCCGGTCAGGTCGACGGTGCCGGCCAGACGGGTCTTGTCGGGGCGTTGCACGTCCCCGAGGGTGGCCAGGAGCTCGCCGATGCCGGGCTCCGGGTTGCCGGCCTCGTCGATCGGGATCGCGGTGCCGGTGATCTTCTTCTGGTCGATCTTCATCCAGGTGCCCGGGACCATGCCGTAGTGCTGGTTGATCCGCTCGCCGAAGTCGGCCTGGATGTAGAAATCGGGGGCCACGATCGTGTAGGCGACCGAGACGTGGATGGTGCTGCCGTCGGGCAGGGCCACGTCGCCGCTCTGCTCCAGGAAGGCGGCGTGGGCGCCGGGGTCGACGCGGCCACCGCCGCTCTTGTCGCCCTGTTTGATCGCGAAGTTGTACGCCGTGCGGTCCAGCACCTGCAGCGAGTCGGCGAGGACCTCCTTCGGCGGCCGCGACGGGGCCGCCGACACCGGTCGGGCCTGGCCGGGCGTCGAGGGGATCTCGACGCCACAGCCGGCGAGCGCGGTGAGCACGATCGCTGCAGAGAGTACGACCGCTATGTGCTTCATGATGTCTGTCCTCCAATTGACGGGCCCGGCGATCACGGCCTGTCAGGAGGCTAGAGATGGCGACTTGCAGCCCACTTTTGAACGACTTGTGATGTCGGGAAAGCGGCAGTAGCCGCTAGCCGGCGAGGCGGCGGAGCTCGAGTTCGGCGTAGCCGGAGGTGGCGTCCTGCGGGTCACCGCCGCGCTGGCATCCGCTGGATCTGGTACAGGTCGATGTACTCGGTGCCGAGCCGCCGCAGGCTGTGCTCGACCTCCACCATGATCGCCTTACGGGAGAGCCCCCGGCCGTTGGGCCCCGGCCGCATCGGATGGCGCAGCTTGGTGGCGATGACCACCTCGTCGCGGTCGGCGAAGTCCTTGAGCGCGCGGCCGAGGATCTGCCCGACCTGCTCGCCGCGCACGAGCCCCGGGAGGCCCTGCGGCGCTGGACGAGCGACCTCGTCGACGCCATGCGCAAGAAGCGCGCCCTCGGCGCCGCGCTCAGCCCGGACACCCACAAGACGATGGCGGCACAGAGCTACGGCCCGGTGATCGTGGCGATCACCGGGCTGTTCGACCCCGGCAGGTCCGACAGCACCCTGCGCGCCGACGCCGAGCCGGCGCCCCGGCAGGATCGCAGGGTCAGGCGTAGTAGCGGAACACCGACTCGGCGGCGCAGCAGGTCTGGCCGTCGGCGGCGAACTCGACCACGACCGCGGCCTTCGCCTGGACGCCGCCGTCGATCGGGGTCGCCGACACCAGGGTTGCGGTCGCCTGGATCTCGGTGCCGGGCGGCAGCGGCTTCACGAACCGGACGCGGTCCAGGCCGTAGTTGACGCCCATGGAGTACGACTCGACCTCCAGGATGTCGGCCAGCAGCAGCGGGACGAGGGCCAGGGTGAAGAAGCCGTGCACGATGGTCGTACCGAACGGGCCCGAGCGAGCGCGCTCCACGTCCACGTGGATCCACTGGTGGTCGCCGGTCACGTCGGCGAAGGCGTTCACCTGCTCCTGGGTGACGATCCGGGTCCCGCTCGCGCCGAGCTCGGCGCCGACCAGCTCCAGCAGGGCGTCCGGGTTCGCGGCGGTGGTCTTGTGCGGGGTACGCATGGGCTACTCCTGGGACGCGAGATGCTCGGTGAGGGTCTGCCACTCGCGGTCCCACTCCGCCTCGTCGATGACGGGACGGGCCACGCGCAGCATGCGCGCCACGGCCGCGGGGTCGAGGGACGCCAGATGCTCGGCGAGGGCGGTCGCGCGGGACTCGAGGGCGTCGGCGGGCACGCACTCGCCGACCAGCCCGTTGGCCATGGCCTCCAGGCCGGTCCAGGTCTCGCCGGTGAGCAGCAGCCGCCGGGCCGCGGCCGGGCCGATCGCGCGGGGCAGCAGCACGCTGGAGCCCCAGCCGGGCACCTGGGCGGCGGCGATGTGCCGGTCGCCGATGCGGGCGGTGTCGGCGGCGATCGCGAGGTCGCACGCCAGCAGCAGCTCCAGCCCGCCCCCGAACGCGACGCCGTTGACCGCGGCGATGGTCGGCACCGGGCTGGCGCGCACCGCGCGGACCAGGCGGCGGCCCCGGTCGAGGTACGCGCGCAGGGCCGGCTGGTCGCCGAGCAGCGCCGTGCCCTCGACCATGTCGGCGCCGGCGCAGAAGTGCCGGCCGGTCCCGGTCAGCACGAGCACCCGCACGCCGGGCTCGCCGGCCCGGGACAGCCACGACTCCAGCCCCGCCATGACCGTGGAGCCGCAGGCATTGGCGGCATCGGTACGGTCGATGCGCGCCCAGAGCGCGGCACCGCGCCGGGAAATCTCGACGGGCCCGCTCATGACACGCGCACGCAGAGCTTGCCGAACGCGTCCCCGGCGAGCATGCGCCCGGCCTGCCGTCCCACGCCGTCGAGCTCCACGGTGCTGTCGACCGCGGGCCGGATGCCGTGCGCGTCCACGAACTCGACCAGCGCCCGGAACTCCTCCAGCGTGCCCATCGTGGAGCCGCACACGGTCACCTCGCGGGCGAAGAGCCGGGCCAGCTGCAGCGGCGCCGTGAAGCCGGTCGAGCCGCCGCAGACGACGACGGTGCCGCCGGCGCGCGTCGAGGCCATCGAGTGCTCGAACGTGGCCGGCCCGACGGTCTCGACCACGATGTCGGCGAGCTGCGGCAGCCGGGCCCCGCTGTCCAGCGCGGCGCTCGCGCCGAGGGCGAGGGCCCGCTCGCGCTTGGCCGCCGAGCGGGACGTGACGACGACCGTGGCACCGGCCGCGACGGCGAGGGCGGTCGCGGCGGTCGCGACTCCCCCGCCGGCGCCCTGGACGAGCACGACCCGCCCGGGACCGGCCTGCGCCTTGGTGAACAGCATCCGGTAGGCGGTCAGCCACGCGGTCGGCAGGCAGGCCGCCTCCTCCCAGGACAGTCCGGCCGGCTTGGGCACCAGATGGGCCTCGGGCACCACGATGCGCTCGGCGAGCACGCCGTGCCCGGCGTCGGGCAGCAGGGTGGCGTGGGCGACCGTCCGGCCTCCGGTCTCGGCCGGCAGCACGGGGTACACGACGAAATCCCGTCCATTGTGGACAACCGCGGCGTCGCTGCCGATGACGTGCGGCCCGGGGCCCGCGGGCGTCATCACGCCGCGGAGGGTGAACACGTCGTGCATGTTGAGCGCGCCGGCGCGCACGTCGACGCCGACCCAGCCCGGCGGCGCCTCGGACACCGCCACCTCGCCGACGCGCACGGCGCCGGCCGGGTCCTCGGCCGACGGCTCGGCCACATAGGCGGCCCTCATGCCGGACCGTTCCAGAACGCCACGTCCTTGAGCTCGGCGCGGGCGGCCGGGCGGAAGTCGAGGCCCTTCGTGTACGCCACCGGCAGCAGCGTGATCGGGCGCCAGTCGTCGGGCAGGCCCAGCACCGCCTGGACCTTGCGGGCCTTGTGCGCCATCGCGGTGGCCATCACCGAGCCGAGGCCGCGCGAGCGCAGGGCGAGCTGGAAGGACCACGCGAACGGGAAGACGGAGCCGTAGTACCCGGACGCGGCCCCGCCGACCGGCCGCTCGGGGATCGGCTTGGTGCTGCACAGGATCACGAGCACCGGTACCTCGGCGAGGTGGTCGACGAGGTACTTCACCGCCGCGAGCACCCGCTGCTGCCGCGCCGCGGCGACGGGGTCGGGGCGCACCGACGGGGACAGGCGCGTGACGGTCGCGGCCTCGCCGCTGGCCAGGGGGGCCTCGACGGTCTCGTACCAGACTTCGGAGTACAGCTGCGAAAGTCTGCTCTTGAGGACCGGATCGTCGACGCAGACGATGCGCCAGTCCTCGAGATTGGAGCCCATCGGCGCCTGCTGGGCGAGGCGCAGGCACTCCTCCACGACCTCGCGGCCGACGGGCCGGTCGAAGTCCATGCGGTGGCGCACGGCGCGGGTGGTGCTCAGCACCTCGTCGATGTCGCGGATGACGGGATCGCTCATGCGTGGGTCTCTCCCCAGGGCTGGTCCTCGTAGGGCAGCGGCGTGCCCCACCGGTCGAGGTACGCGACCTCGCCGACCGGGCGGCGGGCGGCGGGGCGGAAGTCGGTGCCGACGGTGTACGCGACGGGCAGCAGCGTGATCTGCAGCGCGTCGGCGGGGATGCCGAGCAGCGCCGCGGCCCGCTCGGCGTGGTGCAGGTGGAGCGTGGTGATGCAGGTGCCGAGCCCGCGGGCCCGCAGCGCCAGGTTGAACTGCCAGATCGCCGGGTACAGCGAGCCGTACACCGCCGAGTGCGTGCCCGCGCCGCCGTGCGCCGGGTTCGGGCGGGTGGCGCAGGGGATGACGAGGTACGGCGCCCGGCCGATGTTGTGCGCCAGGTGCTCGGCCCCGTCGAGGATCCGCGCGGTTCGCGGGTTGACCCGGCCGTCGGCGCCGACGCCGCCGAGGCGGCCCTGGACCGTGCGGTGGGCGGTGCCCTCGTGGCTGTGCAGGGGCTTGTGGACGTGTTCGAGGTAGGCCTCGAGGTACAGCGCGGCGAGATCGGCCTTGCGCGCGGGATCGGCGACGACGACCCAGCGCCAGTCCTCGGCACCGCCGCCGGTGGGGGCCTGGAGGGCGAGCTGCAGGCACTCGCCGAGCACCGCGAGATCCACGGGCCGGTCGTAGTCGAGCCGGCGCCGGATCGCGCGGGTGGTGGTCAGCACGTGGCGCAGGTCGTTGGAGTTCACAGCAGGCCCATCAGGTCGGCGAGGTGCAGGGTGTCGCAGTACTCCCGGACCGCGGCGATCCCGTGGTCGCGGACGTCGACGATCCAGAGGTAGCGGTTCTGGTACCGTCCGCCGTCGCTCAGCAGCGCGTCGCCGCTCGCCTCGATGGCGACCAGCGTGTCGTCGGCGAGCCAGCGGTGCGGGGTCACGGTGACGGCGGCCGAGCGGTACGCGCCGTCGGCGAGTCGCCGGCGCATCTGGGCGAGCTTGTCGGCCATCGCGACCGTGCCGTGGAAGGGGCCGTTCGCGTCGATGTCGCCCGTGCCGTGGTGGCGCCCGCGCCGCCGGTCCCGCCCCGAGTCCGTCCACCAGGTGGCGTCCTCGGCGAACAGCGCCGCGAACGCGTCGATGTCCCCGCGGGCCAGCGCCGGCCACATCGCCCCCGCGGGCTCCGGCAGCGGCTCGCCCGCCTCGGGCACGTGATCCAGGCTGGTGCGGGGCACTGGCTCGCCGTCGCCGATGACGTCCTGGGCGTGCAGGGTGTCCAGGTACTCGCGCACGGACGTGATCGCGCCCCGCTCGTCGACGTCGAAGACGAAGCCGTAGCGGTTGGCGTAGGTACGGCCGTTCGCGTGCACGCCGTGGCCGTCGACCTCGATGACGCACCAGTCGTCGCCGACGACCACGCGGCGCGGGATCTGCCGGCAGCCGGCCGGGAACGCTCCCGGCCCCTGCTCGCGCATGAGGGCGAGCTTGCGGTCCATCGCCATGCGCCCGTGCAGCGGGAAGCGGCCGCTGCCGTCCGGGGCGAGCCGAGGGTCGCCGCCGAGCCGGTCGGGTCCGGTGTCGACCCACCAGGTCGCCCCCGGCGCGCAGAGCCGGCCGAGCCCGCCGAGGCTGCCCTGGTCGAGCGCGCTGATGAACTCCATGCCCGCCCGAGTCGCCCTGGTCACCGCGCCTCCTATTAATACCGACTGGAAGGTATCTACCATGCGACCTGGGCCGATACAAGACTGCCGTGGCATACCGACCGGCTGGTACTGTCCGGTCGTGTTCGAGCTGTCCGAGGAGCATCACGCCATCCGCGCGGCCGTGCGCGCGCTCTGCGACGACAAGGTCGCCCCCAACGCCGCGGCCGCCGACGAGACCGGCGAGTTCCCGCAGGCCTCCTTCGATGCCCTGCGCGCCGCCGACTTCCACGCCCCGCACGTCCCCGAGGCCTACGGCGGCCCCGGCGCGGACGCCCTCGCCACGGTCATCGTGGTCGAGGAGGTCGCCCGGGCCTGCGCCGCGTCGTCGCTGATCCCCGCCGGCGCGAAGCTGGGCACCATGCCCCTGCTCCTGGCCGGGTCGCCCGCGCTGCGCGAGCGCTACCTCCCGCCGGTCGCCCGCGGCGAGGCGATGTTCGCGTACTGCCTCTCCGAACCCGACGCGGGCAGCGACGCGGCGAGCATGAAGACCCGCGCGGTGCTCGACGGCGACACGTGGGTCCTCAACGGCGTCAAGCGCTGGATCACCAACGCGGGCGTCGCGCTGTACTACACCGTCTTCGCCGCGACCGAAGCCGGCATCTCGGCCTTCGTGGTCGAGCGGTCGGACGAGGGTGTGAGCTTCGGCGCCCCCGAGAAGAAGCTGGGCATCAAGGCCAGCCCGACGCGCGAGGTGTACCTCGACAACGTCCGCATCCCCGCCGACCGCATCATCGGCGAGCCGGGCACCGGGTTCACCACGGCGATGCGCACCCTCGACCACACCCGGATCACCATCGCCGCCCAGGCCGTGGGGATCGCACAGGGCGCCCTCGACCACGCGCGGGACTACGTGCGCGAGCGCCGGCAGTTCGGCCGCCCCGTCGCCGACTTCCAGGGCGTCCAGTTCATGCTCGCCGACATGGGCATGAAGCTGGAGGCGGCGCGCCAGCTGACCTACGCGGCGGCGGGCCGCTCGGAGCGCGAGGCGGCGGACCTGACATTCTTCGGCGCGGCCGCGAAGTGCTTCGCCTCGGACGTGGCCATGGCCGTGACGACGGACGCGGTGCAGCTGCTGGGCGGCTACGGTTACACGAGGGACTTCCCCTTGGAGCGCATGATGCGCGACGCGAAGATCACCCAGATCTACGAGGGCACGAACCAGATCCAGCGCATCGTGATGGCACGGCAGCTGCTCAAGGGCTAGGAGCGAGGCACGCCAGGTCCTCGAAGGCCTCTTCGCCGGGGCGCCCGTTCAGGGACCGCGATTTTGCGCCCCGGACACCTCATCGGCCTCGGCATGCCGGCAGACCGCCCCTTCGCCGAACTCGATCCGAAGGCTACGGCCCGCCTCCGCGACCGTCGGAAGCCTACGAGACGACCCAGCAACGCGTTGGGGAACGTACGCACCGGGTCGCGACGTCGGCACCGTCACTCCCTCGACGGGCCAGGTACAGGCATGGATGAGTGCCGACGCCGCCGGCGAACGAGACCGGTGGATCGGTACGTACGTCATCAGCTACCGCGACGGCCGGCCCGACCACATCCACTTCTGCGGCCACTCAGGAGACTGATCCCTCACGCATCCGGCACATTTCGGCGACGTACTCGCGGGCACCCCGGCCCTCGGCGGCGATGACTTGCCGTGCATTCGGGCCATCGAACTTGACGCATCCCCATATGGTGGCCTTACCGCGTCGCGGTTCCGTCAACTCGCCCCAGGAAAGTCGCCCGGCCTACGGAGGCGCCGTGAAGTTCGACGACGTGTTCTGGTACATCGTCATATTCCTGTTCCTCTTCGGCGGCGGTACCGCGGGCTTCGTGCAGCACCTCCAGTCCCGCCGGCACGAGTTCAAATTGGCGATGGCCAAGGAAAAGGTCAAGCTGGAGCAGGCGAAGGCGAAGCTGGCTGAGGAGCAGAACCGGCAGACCGCACTGGAGGTGCGCAAGGCAGAGCTGGAGATCGAACGCTATGACCGGCGGATCCCGGGCATGCTATCGATTCCACTCACCGACAGCGCAACCGACAACGCCGCGGAAGAGACGCCGTAGCCGAATCTCCGCCGACCGCCGCCACCCATAGGCATACCCGGGCCGTGCGGGCGTGAGCGCGCGCCATGCCAGGTCTCGAAGCACTCTTCGCCTGGTCGCCAACACATCCAATGCCCGTCCGTGAAGCCGCTCAGGAGCGCATCTCTGGCCCGAGCAGCTGATCGGCTCTGGGCCTCACGCAGCGCGCCCCATCGTCGAACTGGATCCGAAGGCCACGGCCCGCTTTCTCTATCGTTGCCACAGCATGGCCCGATAAGAATGCACGCAGCGCGTCGGCGCAGCCCACTTGCCCCGGATCGATCAGGCCGGATGTGCACGGCCTTGTTGGCCCGGAGAGCGCCAAGCGACGACACTGCGGTGGTGAGTCGGTCGTTGCTGGTGGTATCGCTGCACTGTCTCTCGCGGGACGGGCTGTCGGAGTGGCTCGCATCGGTGCAATCGGTGCGTGGTGCGCCCGATCACGCGCCCGAGCCTGTGCCGCTGCCTTCGGCCGCCGAAGTTCTGGACGCCTTCCGGTCGGCAGGTTGCCATGGGACGAACTGGTTCAGGTTGCTGGGCGAGGAGGCGGGCTCGCGATTGCCCGAGTGTCCGGATGCGGGCACCTGCGCGAGCCTCGGAGGACACGACCTGGGTGAGGTCAGCGTGTACTGCGCCGGTGGGACCAGCAGCCTGCAGCCGATTCCGGCGGATGCCGCGGTGGAGACGGTGTCGTTCCGCAAGCCGAGCGCAGCGGCGGTATTGCGTGCAGTATGTGCATTGGCGCCGATAGCCGGGCCGCAGTTGGTCTTCGACGATTCAGCGGCTGCGGCATTCGTGGTCTGGCCAGACGAGCACGCCGATGCCTTGATGAACGACTGGCCCTGGTGATCCGATCTCCGTAACCCGTCGCTCATCGGGACGACACGAGGTAAGCGACGGCCGCCGCCACGGTGAGCGACGTGCGGCACCTCCGCGCACGCTACGGAATCGCCTGCGGGCCACGAAGCAGCGCTGCGATGTGCTCGATTTCCTGCGCGGTGACGTCGGCATCGAGCCGGCTGCGGACTCCGCCGAAGTCCTGGTCGTACAACCTCTGCAACTCGTCCACGGTGACCCCTCTCCGCAACATCGTCGAGCGGACCGGCCAGTAGCCCTGCACCCGCTCTGCGAGCATGCCGCGGCAGTGGGTGATCACGTGGGGGGTGATCGAGTCGTAGAGCCGGTCCGGGTCGTGGACCGCTTGACGGGCCCAGTCGTCGCCCCAGAACTCCAGGGTCCACCCGGGCCACAGCTCGGCCCAGCGCTGCCGCAGCCCGTGCAACGGCTCCACGCTCCACAGCCCGGCCCACCGCGCGGCCGGGTCAAGGTCCAAGCCGGCGGTCGGTGGGTTGTCGGCGGAGTCGGGAAGCTCGGGCCCGGCGGCGACCCACTCGACGAGGTCAGGGCCCATCCGCCAACGCCGCCACGCCCCGTCGGCGTTCAATCCGTACAGACGCACCCGGCCGTCAGCGCCGCGGATGGTGACAACGGCCGCTACGAGGTCGTCCGGCCCGAACTCGTTGCGCTCGGTGGGCTCAGGCCGCTCGTCGTCGCGTGCCGCGGCCGGGTCGACCCCGACGTACGCCATCAGGTCGGCAACGCCGTCGTAGGCCCACCGAATCTCCCAGCCCGGCCACGTCGCCGCATACGCCTCCAGCATCGCCACCCGATACCGCATCAAGTTGTACGGACGGTTGAACAGCAGCAGCACCCGCCGGTCCACATCGATCAGCGCACCGCCGTCGCACATGACATCGCTGAACCAATGACCGTCCGCGCACTCGCCCAGGTGTGCCAGCCAACGCAGCACCACGTCCGGACCGGTCGCGAAGTTGTAGTCGATCGCCTCGCCCGAGCCGCCGCCAAGCGAATACACGGTGTACTCGCCGCCGCGGACCACGACGTAGTTGACCCTGCTACTCACCGCCGTACCGTAGCGCTCCCGTCAAGGGTCGGTGATCGGCCCGGCCGCGACTTCTTCGACGGCTCGACACCCGCAACCCGCCCGGCATGCGGCCACGAGACTGCGTCGGTGCTCGAGCCGCCAACGTGGTCTAGCGCCAATCCCGATTCGAGTGCAGGCCTCCTGTTCCATGCGCGCGACTCGCAGCCTGCGCAAGCCGTGGCAGACGTGTCGGCGGAAAGCGCTACAAAGCGTGACGATCTTCTACTGCTGCAGGCGCGCGACGTCTGCGGCAGATGAGGATACCTCGGAGCATCGGCCCACCCGCGTTGAGCCACCTGCAGGATCAGATGGAATTCAGACGAGTGCGACCGGCTGATATCCCGTGGACATCTACCCCAGTTGCGCGCACACTCCGCGGAATGCGCACCTCGGATGCGGATCTGGCCCTGCACTGGCTGGCCGAGGCAGGTATAACACCGCTCAGCCCCGGTCGATGGCTGTCCGGCGTGACGGAGATGTCGAACGACGACGTAGCTTTCGCCTGTGCGTACGGCATGATCTACGACGGCGAATCGGGCGTAGTGCAGCGAGTTCAAACCGCGCTGGGCCTGCTGGACCTGACCGGCGCGTTCGAGGTCTTGGTCCATTTGAACGCATACGTCTGCGGCCATGCCGACCCGGCGGTCATCAGCGCCTTCTGGGCTGGCTGCCGTACACGTCTGGAAGCAGCCGATCCGATCGAGTATCTGCGGTTGTCCCTACGGACGTACTGGTTCATCGGAGGCACCTCCGAGGCCGCATTCGCCGCGTTACTCGGCGATGATGTACGCCGACTCGCGGCGAACGACCGCCTGCCTGATCTCGCCCACGGCCCACTGCACCGCCGCGTACGCCACGTGCTGGAAGACTCCGGCACGGTCCGCTGGGCCAACAAGCACGACATCTTCCGAGCCGTCGCGACAGTCGTCGAACTGCACCCGGCGGTGTACCGCGGTCTGCTGGCCGGTTATCAGTCGGTTTACGGCGACCTTCAACCGGCGGATGCGCTGATGCTGCTGGAGCGCCTGCAGCTTCCGGCCGACACCGAAGGCCTCGCCCAACTGCGGACGGTCTTGCGCACCGGCGCCAAGAACCACTACGACGATCCGGCTTTGTGGAACGCGTAGCACCGCGTGCATTCCGCGACTTCGCCGAACATGATCGGGTGCCCTCTCATCGGAAGGACAGGAAGCCCCTTGCCGCTCCGGGCCAGTCGCCGTCCGTGACGAGCACTGGCCCAGCGGCGCGCATCAACGGGGTGGCATGTCCGCGCACGTGATCATGATGTTGGGGGTGCCGGGTGTTGTTCCGTGAGGTGCGCGGACGTGACAAGGTGTTGTGCACCCTGACTTTGACGTTCAGTGACCGCCGGTAAGGGTGTGGAAGGTGCCTTGGTGGCCGAAGGCCTGCAACCAGCGGGCAGCGTCACGCACTCCGGCGGAGCCGCCCAGTCCGGCAGCGGCCAGCTGAGCCGGTTTCCAGCCGGTGGCCAGTAGCTCCGTCCACTGACGGCAGTTGAGGGTCAACACTCGCAATGCGGGGAACGCGGCGATCATCTCGATGTCCGGCACCGTCGCCCCGGACAGATCTAGACGGACCAGGTTCGGCAGGGTGGCCAGATCGGCGACCGGCGTCGACCCGTCGTTGCCGCTCAGGGTGATGTCGATGATGGTCGGCGGCAGCGCAGCGAATTCCCATCGTGCCGCCTCCACTAGCAGGCGTTCGACCGGCAATCTGGCGGAAAGCGTCATGTCCACCAGTGGCGCATTCCCACGTATCACAATGGATCGAAGGTTCGTGAAGGGCTCGAAGTCGGCGACACGAACTGGGCCTTTCGCGCGAAGCACAACCCCCTGGGCCGTTACCGGCAGGTCCGCGATGCTCTCCACAGTGATCTCGGGGTCCGGCGGTGACGGGCGCTCGTCGTCAAGCGTCGCGATCGCGCGGCGGAGTAAGTCGGTGACCGAGGCGGTGACGTATTCGACCGGCGACCACACGTCTCGTCCGTGCCTGACAACCTGCCCGATGCGGCCTAGCGGTCCTGGATCGAGGTCGACGGCCGCGAAGTTCATGCCGTAGTCGCGAGCGAATGTGACCCAGCCGTTGCTCGACGACACTCGGCGCACGTGCCCGCTCGGCACGCAGTCAAAGATCACCGCGTCGTCGAACGGGCCGTCGTGGTAGCCGGGATGGTTCTTGCGGTTCCACTCGACGAGCACGTCAAGAGGTGCGAGAACGAACGGGTCGAGCAGTCCCGACTCGCCGCTGTCGTCATGGACCAGCCGGTAGAGTGCCCGCAGATCCTCCGGCAGCCGCACCCCGAGCTGTTGTTCGGCGGCAAGGATCTCCTCCTCGGAGTAGCCCGGTGCGTACCCCTGCGGATGATGCTGCGCGACGAACTCGTCGACCAGTCGCTCGACCTCGGCCAGCACCGAGAAATCGGTGACACTGGTATTGGCGACACCAGGTGAACGGGCCGGCGGCAATTCATGTCCGGGCATGCGGTACTGCTCGTCGAGGACAATCCGGGCAGGCAGGGATGGCACAGCCCACGACCAGTGGATCGTGTACGTCCCGTTCGGGTCGCCGATCATCTCGACCGTCAAATCCTGACCGGCAACCCTGGGCAGCGCCGCCATGGCATTGCTGAGGTCCAGGTTGTTCCAGCGGCCGAGCAATGCCGGCTCACCCGCCATGGTGTACGTCTGGCTTCGGTGACCCCAGGAATGCACGGTGGTCAGCTGGTAGCCGGGCTGCCGGAGACCCGCCACAAACGCCTTGCCTAACCGGTGCAGAACCTCGTCAATCTCGGTCACACCGGGATTGTTTCAGCCGCGCGCACGGCCAGGATCACAGCGCCACGCAGGTCGGTTGCTGGACCCGCCGGCCGCGGTCAGCTCCATCGACATCGCCCAGGGCCTGCTCGGCGAGGGGCGGTTCGGCGGCCCGGTGCCCGCCCCCGCGGCGTTTCCGGCCCGCTGGCCGGCGCTCGCACAGGGCGCGACCTTCGCGCTGGGCCTGCTGGTGCCCGGTACTGCTGGCAGCGACCGCCGTCGTCGCGATCGCGCGGGCTTTCCGCCGGCGTCGCGCTGCCGTCCGGTCCTGACATCGCCCGGTGGTGTGAGGTTCGGCGCCGCCGGGCGGGTAGTCACCCGATCGCCGCGCCGAAGTCCGATCGGCACGGCAACGGAAAATTCCGATGATGTCCGACACGACGGCGGGCGGGGCCGCGAGCGCCCCGCCCGCGGCGCGGAGGCCTCACACGCCGAGGTCCCGCAGCAGACCAAGTGCGTCGCGCCGGGCTTGGAGCAGGCGGGCGAACCGGTCGGCCGAGACCGCCGGCCGCGCGAGGGCAGCCTGGCCCGCCGCCCGCAGCAGCAGGTTGATCGCGAACGGCTCGACGATGTCGGCCTCGACCGCACGCTGCCGTACCACCCGGCGGCACGCCGCGTCCGGGGCGGCGTGCGCGAGCGCGGCGAGGTCGCACCCGGCGAGGTACATCCCGCCGTCGCCGAAGCGGGTCAGCGTGAGCCGGCGTGACGGGAGCCGGATGACGTTGCGCAGGGTGAGATCGCCGTGGGCGAAGGTCCGGTCCTGCTCGCAGCGGCGCAGCAGCGCGGTGAGCCGCCCGGCCTCGTCGGGCGTGAGGTGGCCCGCACGTTCGTACCGGTTGATCCACGCGGGGTAGTCGACGGTCCACCGCCGGGCGTCCTCGGCCTGCGGCTGCCAGGTGGACAGCAGTGCGGCGGCGCGCACGACCGCCGCCCATTCGCCGCCGCCGAGCCGCGGCCGGCGGTCGGGGCGCTGGTGCAGCGGTTCGCCCACGGCCCGGCTGACGACGAGGACGCGATCGTCGTGCCAGCGATGCTCCTCGACCGGCACCCGGGGCGGGTCGCGGCGCATCGCCGTCGCGATCTCGGCGCGGCGGCGGAATCGGCGCAGGGCATCGGGGCTGTCCGCGGTCCGGACGATCGCGGTGACGGGCTCGCCGTTCCAGCGGCCGGTCAGGGCCAACTCGCCGGTGCCGCCGGGCGCCGGAGGCCTTCGGTCCAGGGTCAGGGCCGGCGGGAAGGCCGGCGTCCACAGCACGGCGCCGGCGTCGGGCCCGGCCGGCTGGGCCTCACCCGGCGCCCCGAGCCGGCGCGCGCACCGGGCCGCGAGCCGGTGCAGGGTGCTCAGCTCCGCCGTCGTCCACGCGCGGGGCTCGACGTCGATGGCGCACAGCGCGCCCACGACCTGGTTGCCGGGGCCGCGCAGCGGGGCGCCCGCGTAGGCGGCGACGCCGAGGTCACGGATCGCGTGGCTGGTGTGCAGGACCGGGTCACGCCGCACGTCGGCGACCGCGAGGAGGCGGCCGGAGCCGACGACGTACTGGCAGATGGAGTGGGTCAGCGGCGTCTCCCGCCGCCGCTGCCACGGCTCGGGCAGCCCGACCGATCCGGGCATGATCTGCCGGGTCCGCTCCACCAGGACGAGCAGGACGACCGGCACCTGCAGTATCCGGCTCGCCATCTCGGCGAGCCGGTCGCACCAGGGCGTCGGCTGCGCGTGCAGACCGGTGGCGACGACGGCGTGCAACCGGGCCGCGTCCCGCACCACGGCGGCGGCGTTGAGCACGTCGATCACGGCACCCTCCCGGCCGGTCCGATCGGCCGCGCCGGCAGACAGCGACGACTGACTATTCATTCGACGGCGAGGCGATACCCGGATCGCATCGACCGATCGGCTCGATGGTGCCAGCCGAACGGCTATCGATTGACGCCGATCATCCTAGCACCGGGCCGCGATCCGGCCCGCGGCGATGCGGACGGAGGCCAGGCGGCGTCGGGGCCGGCGAACCGATTCACGGTTTCACCCTAGGGGCTGGGGGTAGCTGGCCGGTTCTGTGAGGCTCACACGCCAGTTCATCTTCACGCCGGCCGTCCACCGTGACGGCGTCGTACAGGCCAGGTGCCGGTCGGCCACACGCCGAGGGAGAGGCCATGAACTGCAAGACACAGGTTGCCCTGGCGGCCGGAGCCGGCTACCTGCTCGGACGCCAGCGCAAGCTGCGCTGGGGCCTGCTGCTGGCGGCGGCCGCCATGTCCGGCCGGCTCAGCCGGCCCGGCGCCCTGCTTGACCACGGCCTTCGCGCCCTGAAGTCGACGCCGGAGCTCGGCAAGCTCGGCGAGATGGGCGCACCGCTGGTCTCGGCCGCGAAGGACGCCGCGCGAACGGCGGTCACCGGCCGGATCGGCTCGCTCAGCGACCGGCTGCGCGAACGAGCCGGCAAGGGGGCCGAGGAGCCGGAGCCGGAGGAAGAAGAGGAGCCCGAGGAGACCCCGGCCCGCCGGACCCGCGCGGCCAGGGGCACGCGCCGCACGCGGCCAAGGGCCGAAGAGCCGGACGAGGAGGACTACGCCGACGAGGACGAGGAGGAGGGCGAGAACGAAGACGAGGACGAGGACGAGGAGCTGGTGAAGGCCGGCCGGCGACAGGTTCGCCGTCCGTCGGTGCGCCGGCGCGGAGAGGGTTAACGGACCATGGCTGGACAAGCGAGTGGGCGAGCCACAAGCGGCTTCGGCGAGAAGCTCGGCCAGCTGCTGCTGGAGCAGTTGCAGGGACTGGCGGCGGCCGCCGGGCGCCGCGCGATCAATGCGGTCGGCCGGCGGGTCGGCTCGGTGACGGACCGCCTGACCGAGTACGCCGACCAATCGGGCGAACCCAAGCTCAAGGCCGCCGCGGCGGGCGCCCAGAAGCTCGCCGAGGGCAAGTCACCGGCCCGGGCGGCGTTCTCCGGGGGGTTTGCCGGCATCAAGGAGAAGATCAAGGGCCTGTTCGGCCGAGGCAACAAGCCCAAGAAGCTGAAGCTCACCAACATCGAGGAGTCACAGGACGTCGGTGTGCCGGTGAAGGTCGCCTACAACCAGTGGACACAGTTCGCCCAATTCCCGAGCTTCATGAAGAAGGTCGAGAGCGTCGAACAGCAGTCGGACGAGAAGAACACCTGGAAGGCCCAGGTCTTCTGGTCGCATCGCACCTGGGAGGCCACGATCGTCCAGCAGATCCCGGACTACAACATCGTCTGGCGTTCGAAGGGGGCCAAGGGCCACGTCGACGGCTCGGTCACCTTCCACGAGCTTGCGCCGAATCTGACGCGAATCATGCTGGCGATGGAGTACCACCCGCAGGGTCTGTTCGAACGCACCGGAAACCTGTGGCGAGCCCAGGGCCGCCGGGCCCGGCTGGAGTTCAAGCACTTCCGGCGGCACGTCATGACGCAGACGGTCATGAACCAGGAGGACGTCGAGGGCTGGCGCGGCGAGATCCGTGACGGCCAGGTCGTGAAGGACCACGAGACCGCCCTGCGCGAGGAGCAGGAGCAGGAGGAGCAGAAGCCCCAGGAAGCCGAGGAAGCCGAGGAAGCCGAGGAAGCCGAGGAGCAGGAGCCCGAGGAGCCCGAGGAGCCCGAAGAGGAAGAGGCCGAAGAGGAAGAGCACGAACCCGAAGAGGAAGAGCACGAAGAGGAGGAGGAAGAGCCCGAGGAGGGCAAGGCGGAGGAGCCGGAGGATCGCGGCCCGCAGCGGCCAGCACGGCCGCGGCGACGCCCCGAGCGCCCCGAGCGCCCCGAGCGGCCCGAGCGCCCCGAGCGGCCCGAGCGCCCCGAGCGGCCCGAGCGCGCGGAGCGGCCCGTGCGGGCGCGGCGGGAGCCGAGTAGCGGCGATCGGAGGGGTGGACGATGAGCACGTCCTTGCAGCCGCGCAGCGGCGGCGGCGGCATCGAACGGCCGACATCGACGTCGCTGGCCGAGGTGATCGACACGATCCTCGACAAGGGACTCGTCATCGACGCGTACGTGCGGGTCTCGCTCGTCGGCATCGAGCTGCTGACCATCGACGCCCGCATCGTGGTGGCCAGCGTCGACACCTATCTGCGCTTCGCCGAGGCGGTCAACCGGCTGGACATCTCGCAGGACAAGGCCGGGCTGCCGGAGCTCGTAGGGGACATGGCGCAGGGCGGCGCCAAACACAAGACGAAGGGCGTGCTCGAGGCGGCCGGCGAGAAGGTCCGCGACATCCTCGAACCCGGCGAGGAGCCCGAGCGGGTGCCTCGCCGGCGGCGACGGGAGGGAGACTGACATGGCGGCCGTCACCGGCGTCTACATCTACGGCATCGTCCCGGCCGACGTCGAAGCCGACCCCGCGGCCCGGGGCGTCGGCGGGGACTCCACCCCCGTGACGGTGGTGCGCCACGGCCGGATCGCGGCCCTGGTGAGCGAGCTCGATCTCGACCGCCAGCTCGGCACGCCCGACGACCTGCTCGGCCACGAGGCGCTGCTGGACGCGACCGCCGCCGTGGTACCGGTGCTGCCGGTGCGCTTCGGCGCTGTGGTGACGGACCGGCAGGCGGTCGTCGACGAGCTGCTCGCGGCCCACCACGACGAGTTCGAAGCGGCGCTGCGCCAGCTGGACGGCAAGGCGCAGTACGTGGTCTCCGCCCAGTACGTGCAGGACACGGTGCTGCAGGACGTGCTCGCGGAGGACCCGCGGATCCAACAGCTGCAGGCGGCGGTCCGCGGCAAGCCCGAGGAGGCGGTCCACGGCGAGCGGATCGCGCTCGGCCAGGCCGTCAACGAGGCCATCGAGGCCCGCCGGCAGACGGACGGCCGGGCGCTGGCCGAGGCCGTCGCGCCGGTGGCCGCCGGGGTCGTCACCCGCGAGGCGACCGGGGAGTACGAGGCCGCCACGGTGGCCGTGCTCACCGGCCTGGACCGGGAACACGACCTCGTGCGGACGGTCGAGAAGCTGGCCACGGACCGGGAAGGGAAGCTCACCATCCGGCTGCTCGGTCCGATCGCGCCGTACGACTTCGTCGCGGACCTGCGCCCGGGAGACTGACGGAGATTGGCGGAGATGCACCATGGGCCTCATCACCGCGATCCTGACCGCCCCGCTCGCGCCGGTGCGGGTGGTGGTCTGGGCCGGCGAACTGATCCGTGATCAGGTCAACCACGAGTTGTTCGACCCGGCGGTGATCCGGCGCCAGATCCAGCAGATCGACGAGGCCCGCGCCGCCGGGCGGATCGACCCGGCGGAGGCCGAGCAGCGCCAGCAGGAGCTGATCAGCCGCCTGCTGGGGCCGGTCGGCAACCCCGAGCAGGAGGGCTGAGCCGTGCGTGGTTCCCGTGACGACAACGCCGGCAACGACCGGTACACCTACGACGACGAAGGCGAGGCGCTGGCGCCGGGCATGATCGCCGCGACGGCCATGCGCGACGTCGCCGAGCTGACCGGCAAGGCGCCGTCGGGCATCACCGCCCTGGAGCCGGACGACGACGGCGGCTGGCTGGTCGAGATCGAGGTCATCGAGGACCGTCGCATCCCGTCGTCCAGCGACATGCTGGCGACCTACCGGGCCCAGGTCACCGCGGACGGTGAGCTGACCGGGCTGCGGCGCATCCGGCGGTTCTCGCGCGGCAAGGGTGACACGGAGGTCGGCTGACATGCGCCAGAACCCGCGCTCGGAGTCCGTGCTCGCCTCCGGCGCCCCCCGCTCGCCGGCCGTCGCCGGGCCTCAGCCGGCGAACCTCGGCGACATCCTGGAGCGTGTCCTCGACCGCGGCATCGTCATCGTCGGCGACATCCGGGTGAGCCTGCTCGACATCGAGCTGCTGACGATCAAGCTGCGGCTGGTGGTCGCCTCGGTCGACACGGCCCGGCAGATGGGCATCGACTGGTGGGAGCATGACCCGTGGCTCACCTCGCAGGCCCGCAAGCCGCTCGCGCCCGGCGCCGCGGCCGCGCAGCTCGAGCAGGGCGACGCGGAGGACAAGCATGAGTGACGGAGTCTGGCTGCACGCCGTGGCGCGTGACCTCGAGCCCGGCGCCGTCGACGGCCTCGTCGGGGTCGCCGGCGGCGCCGTGCGCACGCTCGCGGCCGGACCCCTCGCCGCCGCGGTCTGCCCCGTCGACCTCGCCGAGTTCGGCGAGGAGGCGCTGCGCCGCAACCTCGAGGACCTCGCCTGGCTGGACCGGGCGGCCCGGGCCCACCACGCCGTCGTGGCCGCGCTCGCGCGCGAGCACGCCGTCGTCCCGGCCCGCCTCGCCACCGTGTACCACGACGACGCCGGCGTCCTCGAGATGCTCCGGCAGCGCCGCGAGGAGCTCGAGGCCGTCCTGGACCGGGTCGGCGGCCGGGCCGAGTGGGGCGTGAAGATGTACGCCGAACCGCCCGCGTCTCCGGCCGGCGAACCCTCCGGCCCGGCCGCGGGCCGCCCGGGCACCGCCTACCTGGACCGCCGCCGGGCCCGGCTGGCCGCCGACGACGTGTGGCGGCAGCACGCCGCCGAGGGCGCCGAGGCGACGCACCTGGCCCTCGCCGCCGACGCCGCGGCGGCGCGCCGGCATCCGCCCCAGGACCGGCGGCTGACCGGCCGCGCCGAGACGATGGTGCTCAACGGCGCCTACCTGGTCGACCGGGGCCGCTCCGGCCCGTTCGCCGACCTCGTCGCCGCCCAGGCCGCCCGCCACGCCGAGCTGTCCCTGGAGCTCACCGGGCCCTGGCCGCCGTACTCGTTCACCGGCACGGAACCGGCACCGCCATGACGTCGGACTCCGTGATGCGCTCCCAGCCGGTGGCGCTCGTCGACCTGCTCGACCGGCTCCTCGGCACCGGCGTCGTCATCACCGGCGAGGTGACCCTGTCGATCGCCGGCGTCGACCTGGTCTACATCTCGCTGCGCGCCCTCGTCGCGTCGGCAAGCACCGTCGCGCCACGACAGCCATGACCGCCTTCGGCGAACACGAAGGCGGAGGCGAAGGTCCCGCGCCCCCGGCCCGCCGGCAGCGGATCGAGGTCGACCGCGAAGGCGTCGAGCGCGGCTTCGCGAGCCTGGTGCTCACCGTCGTGGAGCTGCTGCGGCAGCTGATGGAGCGCCAGGCGCTGCGCCGCATCGACGTCGGGGACCTCACCGACGACCAGATCGAGGAGATCGGGGCCACGCTCATGGCCCTCGAGGAGCGCATGACCGAGCTGCGGGAGCACTTCGGGCTCTCGGCCGCGGACCTCAACATCGATCTCGGGCCGCTCGGGCCGCTGCTGCCCGACCCGCCCGGCGACGCGGGCGGTCATCCCCCGCAGCCGTGAGCGGCTGAGACCGTCACCGCAGGCCGTGCTCGAGGGCCCGGGCGGCGGCCTCGGTACGGGTCGCGACCCCGAGCTTCGCCAGGATCCGCGCCACGTGCGTGTTCACCGTGTTCACGCTCACGAACAGCTCCGCGGCGATCTCGGCGTTCGAGCGGCCGCGGGCCAGCACGCGCAGCACGTCCAGCTCGCGGGCGGTCAGGCCGAAGCCGCCCGGCGCCGGCTCGGCCGCGGTGCCGTCGAGCCGGCCGCGGTGCGCCAGGTCGTCGATGCGCGCCAGCAGCGGCGCGGCCCCGAGGTCGGCGGCGATCGCGCGCGCCTCGGCCAGCCGGGAGCGGGCGCCGGGCCGGTTGTTCGACGCCAGCGCGCGGGCGGCGGCGTCGGTCAGTACCAGCGCGGTCTCGTACCGCTGGCCCAGCGCCCGCCACGCCGCGGCCGCCCGGTCCCAGGCCGCCAGCTCGTCGGCCGTCGTCGCCGCCACGGTGAGGCGGTGTGCGTCCAGGCCGTGCGCCGACAGCGCGGTGAGCTCGGCGAGGCGGGCCGCGACCGCGTCGGCGACCCGGCGGTTGCGCGGGGCCGCGGCGCGCCGGGCCCGCTGCAGCCGCGCGCCGGCCACGGCGAGGCGCAGGGCCTGCGGCGGCAGCCACGACTCCCGGGCCGCCGGGAGGTGCTCGCCCAGGATCTCGTCGGCCGCCTCGTAGTCGCCCCGGGCCGCCGCCCACTCGAGGCGAGCGACGGCGATGTCGGCCTTCAGCTCCTCGGCCCCGGCCGCGTGCGTGGCGAACTCGACCAGCTGGCGCAGCAGCACCTCGAGGCGGTCGGTCCGGCCCCGGGCGGCGGCGATGCCGGCGGCGACCAGGCGCAGGGCCGCGGCGTACAGCGGCGGCGGCCCCTCGGCGAGCGCCTCCTCGACGATCGCCCCGGCCTCGTCCCAGCGGCCCAGCGCCGCCAGGTTCTCCGCCTGGGCCTTGGCGAGCATGGTGCCGCGGGAGCGGGCGTGGCCGAGGCGTTCGGCCTCCGCCCGGCCCTCCTGCGCGAGGCCGGCCGCGTCGGCGTACCGGCCGTCGGCGCCCAGCCGGAGCGCCTCCCACTGGAACGTCGTCAGGTAGGTGTGCTCGTCGCCGGCCTGCCGGGCGAGGCGGCGGGCGGCGGCGAAGCCGGCTCGGTCGCCGTGCAGGGTGGCTAGCACGAGCAGGGCCGGTGCCCGCAACGCGTCGTCGTCGAGCTCGTCGGCGATGCGCAGGGCCTCGGTGGCCGCCGCCCGGCTCTCGGCCGCCCGGTGCCCGCCGACGCCCGCGAACGCGAGGGCCGACAGCAGCTCCGCGCGCAGGCCCGGCGGGGCGCCCGGCGGCAGGAGCGCCACCGCGGCCGCGAGGTCGTCGGCGCCGGTGCCGTCGACGCGCTGCCGCAGCCGCCCGCGCAGCCCCAGCAGCCGCGCCGCCCGCTCCGGCTCGGCGGCCCGGTCGAGCTCGTCGAGGGCGTCCGTGGCGAGGTCGACGCCGCGGGCGGAGCGGCCCGCCGCGAACGCCGCCCGCGCGGCCTGCTCGAGGACGTCGCCGCGCTCGAGGCCGGCCCCGGTGGCTGTCGGGCCGGAGGGGTCCCACTGCCGCAGGATCAGGCCGAGCAGGTGCAGCCGCTCGTCGTGGGCGTGCTGGCGCTCGGCCCGGGCGGCGGCGCGCCACGCGGCCGGCAGGGCGGCATCGGGCTCCCCGGCCGCGGTCCAGTGCTCGGCGAGCGCGGCCCCGTCGGGCTCGTGATCCGTGAGCGCGACCGCGAACCGGCGATGCAACCGGCGCCGCTCCCCCGGCAGGAGCGCGTCGTGGACCGCCTCGCGAAGAACATCGTGCCGGATTTCGTACCGCTCGCCGCGCGCCGAAACCAGGCGCCGTTCGGCGAGATCGTGCAGGGCGCGGCCCAGCTGGACGGGCGGGAGGGCGGTGACGGATGCGAGGACCGATTCGACGGTACCGCCGCCGGAAACGGCCAACGCGGACAGCAGCTCGCCGAGGGGCTCCGGCAGGTCCGCGACCCGGGCGAGCAGCAGTTCGCGCAGGGAGGCCGGGGCCTCGCCCGCCTCGCTGAGCGCCTCCACGAACAGCGGGTTGCCGCCGCTGCGCCCGTGGATGCGGCGGACGCGCTCGGGCTCGGGCGGCCGGCCGTCGATGGCCGCGAGCAGCTCGGCGACCTGCGGCGGGGCGAGCGGCGCGAGCGGCATCCGGACGACGTCGGCGCGGCGCCCGAGCTCGGCGAGCAGGCGCCGGTCCGGGGTGCCGCCGGCGCGCGACGTGCCGACCAGCAGGACGGACCCGGCGGCGTTGCGGGCCAGGTACGCGAACAGCTCCCGCGTGGACGCGTCGGCCCAGTGCAGGTCCTCGACCACGAGCACGAGCGGCCGGGCCTCGGCGACGCGCCCGGCGAGCGCGAGCACCTCCTCCAGCAGCCGGGTCCGGGCGTAGCGGGCCGGCGCCGGGCCGAGGCCGGGCAGCCAGTCGCCGAGGGCGGACCCGTCGGCGGGCAGCAGTGCCCGCACGGCGTCGAGGCCGAGATGCCGCACGAGGTCACGGACAACGGCGACGAACGGCACGTAGGGTGCACCCTCCGCGCCGAGCTCCAGGCAGGCGCCGACGAGCACCAGCGGGTCGCCCGGCAGGTCCCGCAGCGCGTCGGTGACCAGGCGGGACTTGCCGATGCCGGCCTCGCCGGTGACGAGCACGGTGACCGGAGCCCGCGCGTACGCCGAGCGCAGCGCGGCGGTCTCGGCCGCGCGGCCGACCAGCACCGGACTGACGACCGCCATGCCCCGCCTCCCCGCAGTCCCGGGAAATCCCGGGCTCGATGTCATCAAGTCTGGCGACGACCCGGAGCCGCCTCGCGGGAGAACCTATCGAACATGACTCAGCACCGGCGCGTCGTCGCCAACATCTCCCTCTCCCTCGACGGTCGCGTGACCGGCCGCGGCGGGGACTTCGACATGGCCTGGATCGTCCCGCACGCCGTGAGCCCGGGCGCGCGCAGCCACATGGTACGCGTCACCGGCGCGGCCACCACCGCCCTGCTCGGCCGCAAGAACTACCAGGGCTTCGCCGGCTTCTGGCCCGCCGTCGCCGACGACGAGAACGCGCACGCCGACGACCGCACGTTCTCCCGCTGGCTGAACGGGGTCGAGAAGGTCGTCTTCTCCACGACGCTGACCGAGGTCGAGTGGGACAACGCCCGCCTCGCCGGCACCGACCCGGTCACCGCCGTGCAGCAGCTGCGCGGCGAGCCCGGCGGCGACATCATCGTGCTCGCCAGCACCAGTGTCATCCGGCGGCTGCTCGACGCCGACGAGGTCGACCGGCTCAGCGTGACGCTGTGCCCGGAGCTGGTCGGCGGCGGCGCCCGCCTCTTCGACGACGGTCCGGCGGGCTCCTGGCGGCTCGCGGACAGCACCGCGACCGAGAGCGGCGCGCTGTGCCTGCTCTACGACCGTGCCCGGGACCAGTGAGGGAGACCGCCCCGGCGGCCGGTCTCACGCGAACGCGTAGAGGAGGAGAAACGACGTGTTGTAGACGGCGTGCAGGACGACGCCGGGCCAGATCGACCTGGTCCGGCAGAGCAGCCAGCCGTTGACGAGGCCGACGAGGAACGCGGACGGGAACACGAGGCTGATGCCGTGCCAGAGCGCGAAGACGAAGGCGCTCACGAGCACGGTCACCCAGGTGCCCCAGCGCTGCAGGAAGCGGGCGATCACGCCCCGGAACAGCAGCTCCTCGCCGAGCGGGGTCAACAGGCCGCCCAGGGCGATGGTGGCGATCAGCGTGGCGAGGCCGGCGGCGGACGCGGCGCGCAGGTCGCCCTGGGCGTCGTCGAGGTTCGGGTACAGCCGCGCGACGACGACGTCGAAGGTCCGGATCACGGCGAGGCACGCCGCGGCGAGACCGACGGCGACGAGCAGCCACTTCGGGTCGACACGGCGCACGCCGAACGCCCGCAGGCCGCGGATGCGGACCGCCACGACGATCGCGAACACCGCGAGGGGCGCCAGGCCGGAGAACGCGAGCTGGGCGATGCCCTCGAGGGCCGGGGTGCCCGCCGGGAACGCCACGAGCAGGACGAGGCCACCGGCGTACACCACCACGGCCGCGATGAGGGCGACGCCGAGCTCGAGCCAGCCGGGCCGGCGATCTGGGGTTTCCGTCATGGGCTCCAGTGCAGAGCGTGCCCTTGGGGCCGGGTCAAGTGCTTGACCGTGCCCCTGGGGCATGGTTTTCACTGGCTCGTATGGCGTGGAGTACCAGGCAGCTCGCCGAGCTCGGCGGCGTCACCGTCAAGGCGGTGCGCCACTACCACCGGATCGGTTTGCTCGACGAGCCCGAGCGGATGTCGAACGGCTACAAGCAGTACAAGCCCGGTCACCTCGTCCGGCTGCTCCAGATCAAGCGGATGAGCGACCTCGGCGTGCCCCTGGCGCAGATCGGCGCGATGGGGCGGGCGGACGAGGACCCCGACGAGGCCATCCGAATGCTGGACGCCGAGCTCGCCGGCACCATCGCGCGCCTGCAGCGGATCCGGGCCGAGCTCGCCGTCACCCTCCGGCACCGGGCGCCGATCGACACGCCGCCGCCGTTCGGGCCGGTCGCCGACCAGCTCGGCGAGCGGGGCCGGGCGCTGGCCGCCGTCTTCTCGCGGGTGTTCGACGGCGACGCGCTCGACGACCTGCGGCTACTCGTGTCGGAGCGGGACGACTTCGAGGACGCGTTCGAGACGATCGCGGAGGACGCGGACGACGCGGCGATCGGCGAGCTGGCCGCGCAGATGGCCGTGGCCATCCGCGCGCACCATGACCGATTCCCGTGGATGAGCGACCCGGCCGGCGCCGCGCCGCGGGGCCGGAGGTTCGCCGAGGACGTCATCGTCCCGGCCTTCGCCGAGCTGTTCAACAAGGCGCAGCTCAAGGCGATGGCGCGGGCGTTCGAGATGCTCCGGGCGTCGTGATTCGATCTCCTGTGTGAAGGCAACCCCGGCGGCCACCCTGCACCGCACCGAGCGCTGGCTCGTGCTGCGCGGCATCCGCCGGCCGATGCTGGTGCACACCGTCTACCTGGCGCTGCGCGACGACCGCTGACCGCGTGGGCGCTCAGCCGGGGCCGCAGCGTCCGCTCACGCGATGGCGACGGCCGCGGCCGCGTGCAGCACCGTCAGCAGCGAGGCGCCCGCGATCATCGTCCACTTGCGGCGGGCGATGCCGATCGCCGCGTCGCCGGCCTGGGACGCGGCGGCCGCGAGGAGGATGACGGATCCGGCCGGCCCCGCCCACCACAGCGGCACCACGCCGGCCGCGACCCCCAGCGGCACGCCCCGCACGGCGTACATCCACCCGTAGAAGCGCTCGCCGACGGTCGGCGGATCGCTCTCGCTCAGCGCCGCCGGCCGCACGCCGCCCACCACCGCGAAGGCGATCCCGGCGAGGGCGGCGACGGTGTTGGCGATCAGCAGCACGGTCACGACGCGTACTCGGTGGATGGCTCGGTGCCGTACTTCGTCCACACCTGGGCCACCGAGCCGGGCGTCAGCGGCTGCCCGGACTCGACCATGTCCTTGAGGTCGCGGAAGTACCGCACGTACAGGTCGGGCGTGAAGGTGTTGAGCATGACCGCGGAATCGTCGCTGACGTTGGCGAACGTGTGCGGCGCGCCCGGCGGGACCATGACCCAGGTCCCGGCGCCGGCGTCGTGGTCGTCCTGCCCCACCGTGAACCGCACGGTGCCGGACAGCACGTAGAAGCCCTCGTCGTGCTGGGAGTGGCGGTGCTGCGGCGGGCCGGGGGTGCGCGGGGGCAGCGTGATCTCGCCGAGGCCGAGGCGGTGGTCGGTGTTGCTGCCGTCCTCGAGGATGCGGATCCGCGCCGGGCCGTTGACGAAGAGCTCGCCGTCGCCCGGGCCGACGATCGCGACCTTCTTATGAGAGTTCACTGTCATGAAGCGACTGTACCCTCATTACGAGGGTGCACAATAGTGACCATGCGCACGAACCAGATGGAACGCACCCGGTCCGCGATCCTCGCGGCCGCCCGTGACCTCGCGGACAGCGGCGCGGAGATCACGATGTCGGCGGTCGCGGCCGAGGCGCGGGTGTCCGAGGCGACCGCGTACCGGTACTTTCCCGACCTCGTCTCGCTCCTGCGCGCCGCCGTAATGGTGGAGGACCAGGTCGCGGCCCTGCGCTCGATGACCGCCGGCGACGACCCGGTCGAGCGGATCGGCCAGGCCGCCGAGGTGCTGGGCCGGGCCGTCCTGCGCCGGCAGGGCGCCGTGCGGGCGGTCGTGGCCGCGTCCATCGCGAAGCCGTCGACCGCCAGGGAGCGGCCGGCGCAGCGGTTCGCGCTGATCGAGCACGCGCTCGCCCCGTGGATCGACGCCAACGGCCTGGCCGGGCGCGCCGACGTCGAACAGCTGGTCCGCGACCTCGCGCTCGTCGTCAGCGCGGAGTCGGTGTTCGCCCTCACGGACCTGTGCGGCCTGGCCCCCGACGACGCGATCGCGAGCCTCGTGGCCACCGCCCGGCGCGTGACCGCGGCGGGGGTCGCGGCCGTCAGCGGCCCGTAGACCCGTCGAGCCGCTCGCGAATGATGTCGGCGTGACCGGCGTGGCGCGCGGTCTCCTCGATCATGTGCGCCAGGGCCCAGCGCATCGTCGGGGCCGGACCCCGGCCCGGCGGGCGCGGCGCCGGGCCGCCCAGGTCCGGGCACGCCTCGACGACCGCGTTCACCTCGGCGTTCGTGCGCCGGTAGGCGGCGAGCAGGCCGTCGACGGTCTCGCCGGGGCCGGGGAGCATGGTGCGGCGCAGGTTCGCGATCGGCTCGCCGAGGAAGTAGAACCGCTCGACGTGCGTCAGGTGCTTGACCAGCCCCAGGAGGTTGGTCCCGGACGGCACCCCGGCCGCGCGCACCTGCGGCTCCGGCACGTCGGCCACCTTGCCCGCGATCGAGCCGCGCAGGTAGTCGAGCACGCCCAGCAGCGTGGCCATCTCCCCCGGGCCGGTCCACGCGGGCCCGAGGTCCTTCGTCCGGCGAGGCTTCGGCGACATGACCCCAGCATCGGCGCGGCCGTTCCCGCCTTGCAAGGAAAGTTGCGGATCCGCACGATGGAGCGATGGGCCGCACCGAAGAAGACGTCCTCGCCGGGGTCGGGCCGCGCCTTCGGGCGCTGCGCCAGGCGCGGGGCATCACGCTGGCGGAGCTGGCGGCCGAGACCGGCCTGACCGCGAGCACCCTGTCACGGCTCGAGAACGGCCGGTTGCGCCCGACGCTGGAGCAGCTCCTGCCGCTGGCCCGCGCGCACGCCGTGCCGCTCGACGACCTGGTCGCCGCGCCGCCCACCGGCGACCCGCGCATCCACCTGCGGCCGGTGCGGCGCGCCGGGCTGACCGCGATCCCCCTGACCCGGCGCCCCGGCGGCATCCAGGCCTACAAGGTCATCTATCCACCGGCCGGGCGGTCGCCGACCCGGGCCCCGCAGACCCACGAGGGCTACGAGTGGTTCTACGTCCTCGACGGGCGGGTGCGGTTCGTGCTCGCCGACCGGGAGTACGAGCTCGGCCCCGGCGAGGCGGCCGAGTTCGACACCGCGCTGCCGCATTGGATCGGCAGCGCGGGCGAGCAGCCGGCGGAGCTGCTCACGCTGTTCGGCGCCCAGGGCGAGCGCGCCCACCTCTGAGCGTCAGGCGGCCGGGGCCTCCAGGCCCTGCAGCACCATCGCGGCGAACTGCCGGGCGACCTCGTCCACGCTGAGCGGGCCGCTGACGTTCAGCCATTGGTACGCCCACGCGCACATGCCCACGAGCCCGAACGTCGCGATCCTCGGGTCGACGTCCGCCCGGAACGCGCCCCGCGTCACGCCGTCGGCCACCATCCCGGCGAACGCGGCCTCGACCAGATCGCGCTTGCGGGTCACCTCGGCGAAGAGGTCGCCGGTGAGGTACCGCCGCTCCTGGTAGAAAATCGTGACGTGACCACGGTATTCGGCCACGCTGGTCAGGCTGAAGCGAATCAGCTCGGACACGCGGGTCTTCGGATCGTCACTGCCGGACTCGATCTTCTTGATCGCGGTCAGCTGCGCCTCCAGGTATTCCTCCTGGATCGTGCGCAGCAGGTCGTCCTTGCTCTCGAAGTGGTGGTAGAACGCACCCTTCGTCAGCTGTGCCCGGTCGGCGATCTCCTGCACCGAGGTGCGGTCGAAGCCCTGGCGCTCGAAGAGCTGCAACGCGCTGTCGATGAGCGACCGGCGCGTGTTCTCCGGGTCGTAGCCGCCCGGCCAGCGCTGCCGGCGGCGGGCGGACTCCGGCCGCGCAGACGTCGTACGGGCCATCTGCGGCCTCCCCTCTTCCTGCCGACACAGCGTACCGTCCGGTCGGAAGGATATCTCTCGGGCCGCGCCACGCAACCCCCGAACCTGGCCGACGTCCACGATAGACGATGGCTTGATCGACGTCAGTCAACTACCCGCACGCGCTGCAACCCAGTCGCGGCCCTCGGCCGTCTGGTAGGTGTGCGCCCTGCGACTTCCGGCCTGCTGATCGCCGCGGTACTGCTCCTGCTGGGCACGATCGCCCGCGACAGCGACCGCGTGAACCCCGCCGCGAGCCCCGCCGCGCCCGCCGTTCCCGCGACCCCGGTCGCCGCCGCGCCGCCGTCCCCGACGCCCTCCGCGAGCCCGTCGGCCCCGCCGGTGTTCCACGACGGCGACGGCCCGGTCGGCTCGTTCCTCACCACCCGCAGCCAGTCCGTCGCGCTGACCTTCGACGACGGGCCGGACCCGATCAACACCCCGAAGCTGCTCGCCCTGCTGCGGGAGCGGCACATCCACGCCACGTTCTGCATGGTCGGCTTCCGGGTCCGCGACCGGCCCGACCTCGTCCGGGCCATCTACGCCGACGGGCACACGCTGTGCAACCACTCGTGGCAGCACCTGCTGAACCTCGCCCAGCGCGACGACGCGTACATCGACTGGGACCTCAAGCACACCAACGACATGATTCACGCGGCGGTGGGTGCCGACGCGCCGATCCGGTACTTCCGCGCGCCCGGCGGCAACTTCACGCCCGCGCTCGTGGCCAAGGCGCGCTCGCTCGGCATGGACTCGATCTACTGGGACGTGGACCCGCGCGACTGGGAGCACACGCACGACAGCAACGCCTCGGCGCACATCTCGCGCGTGGTGAACGAGGTGCAGCGGCACACGCGGCCGGGCTCAATCGTGCTGTCCCACGACAACGGGCAGCCGAACACGATCACGGCGTACCAGTACCTGCTGCCCTGGCTCCAGGAGCGCTTCACGCTGGAGGGCCTGCCCGCCTCGGGGCTGTAGGGGTGGGGCTGACCCTCCTCGATGGACGGGGGCCACCGGTACTGTGCGGCGCTCCGAAACTCGACAGGCTGAACGCATGCCAATCAGCCGTCGCACCCTCCTGCGGGCCAGCACAGCATCGGCCTTCGTCCCTATGCTCGGCGTCGTGGACGAGCCTGACGATCTCATCGAGCTGCGCCGCGATCTGCACCGCCACCCCGAGACCGCCGGGGAGGAGCGCTACACCTCGGCCGTGGTCGCGCGCCGCCTGCGCAAGGCGGGCCTCGACGTCACCACCGGCGTCGGCGGCCACGGCGTCGTCGGCGTGCTCCGCGGGGCCGGACGGGGCCGGACCGTCGCCTATCGCGCGGACATGGATGCGGTACCGCCCCAGGACCAGATCGCCGGCGGACCCGACCCCGCGCACCTGTGCGGGCACGACATCCACACCACGATCGGCGTGGGCGTCGCCGAGGCCCTGGCCCGCGGGCGCCGGCGGCTCGCGGGCACCGTCGTCTTCGTGTTCCAGCCCGGCGAGGAGGCACTCACGGGCGCGGCCGCGATGCTCGCCGACCACGTCCTCGAGCACACGCGGCCGGAGGAGATCCACGCCCTGCACTGCGGCCCGTTCCCGCTCGGCGACTTCGTGGTCATGCCCGGCACCGGCATGCCGGGCCAGGACCACGCGACCGTGACCGTCGACGGGACCGGCGCCGCCGAGCGCGCGGCCTCGCTGGCCGCGGCGATCAACGGGCTCGGCACCATTCGCCCGCCGGCGGGCCCGGCCGAGCTGGAGCGGCTCGTCAGCGAACTGCTGACGCCGCACGGGCCGCTCGCCGAGTTCGTGTACATGAACGCGTCGGCGGACGGGGCGCAGGTGCGGGTGTCGTACCGGTGCTGGCCCGAGGCGCGCTGGACGGCGGTCCGCCACGACATCGAGCGCCTGGCCGCCGCGGCCGGATCCGCGACGGTCGCCTACCCGGCCGACCCGTTCCCGGCGATGATCGTGCCCGAGGCGGACGGCCGGGCGGTGGAGCGGTACCTGCGCCGGAGCGTGGGCGCCGGCCACGTCGAGGTCATGCACGGCGCCGTCCCGTTCAACGGCGAGGACTTCGGCCTGTTCCTGCGACGGGTGCCGGGCACGTACTCGTTCCTCGGCGTGCGCCGCCCGGGCGCGTCGATCGAGACGGCGTACCCGCACTTCGGGGCGTTCGACCCGGACGAGCGCGCCATCGCCCACGGCGTCCGCGCGATGTCGGGCTGGCTGTCCCACCGGACCGCCGCGCACGACCGGCTCAGCCCTTGACGCTGCCCGGGGTCGCGCCGTAGACGAGGCGCAAAATCGCGTCGGTGAGCGTGTCGAGCAGTTCGTCCTCGTCGTAGGCGCCCGGGTCGGCGTAGGCGTCGGCGAACGTCATGCTGCGCAGGTGCATGGCCATCTTGGCGAGCAGGTCGGGCGGGCCGACGACCGTCCGGCCCGCTCGCGCGTCGCGCTCGATGCGCCTGCTGAACAGCGTGCAGCCCTCGTCCAGCAGCCGGTCGCGGACGTGCCGCACCTCGGGGCCGGGGTCGGGCGTGATGAAGGCCTCGCGCAGCCAGCGCCCGTCGATCTTCCAGCGGGCCAGCCCCGCGGCGAGACCCCGCCGCAGCGCGCCCCGGTCCAGCCCGTCCGAGGCGAGCCACTCGGCCATCTCCAGGTCGGCCTCGGCGAGCCGCTGGTCGACGAGCGCGGCCAGCAGCGCCTGCTTGGACTCGAAGTAGAAGTAGAAGCCCGACCGTGCGATGCCGGCCGCCCCGGCCAGGTCGTCGATCGTGACCTGACTGATCGGCTTGTCCCGGAACACGTCCCGGGCGGCGTCGACCAGGGCCTGCTCCCGCTGGTCGCCCTTGGTGGGGGCGCGGCGGCTCTTGATGGCTGGCACGGCGTCGACTGTACCGTCCGCCGAGTGTAATCGACACCGCATCTTTTATTTTCGACACCGTGTTGAAAAGCCTGGGCGACGCGTCTACGTTCGGGCTGTGATCCTCAGAACGCGCCTCGCACTGCCCGTCGCCTGCTACGTGGTGCTGCTCGTCTCGGCGCTGCAGACCCTGGTCGTCCCGGTCGTCGCCGACATCCGCGCCGACCTCGGCGTCTCGACCAGCGCGGCCAGCTGGGTGGTGACCGCCAACCTGCTCGCGGCCGCGGTGTTCACGCCGATGCTCGGCCGGCTCGGCGACCTGTACGGCCGCCGCCCGGTGATGCTCGGCGTGCTGAGCGTGGTGCTGCTCGGCTCGGTGCTCGCCGCCACCACCTCCAGCCTTCCGCTGCTGCTCGTCGGCCGGGTCGCCCAGGCCGCCAGCTTCGGGCTCTTCCCGCTGGCCATCGGCGTGCTCCGCGAGGAGCTGCCGCCGCACCGGCTGACCGGCGCGATGGCCCTGGTCAGCGGCATGCTCTCGATCGGCGCCGGGTTCGGCCTCGTGGTCACCGGGCTGCTGATGCGCCACGGCGGCAACTACCACGAGCTGTTCTGGCTGTCGACCGCGCTCACCGCGATCGGCCTGGCCGGCGTCTGGCGGCTGCCCCGCCGTGCGGGCGCGGCGACCGGCCGGCTCGACTGGGCCGGCGCCGCCCTGCTCGGGGTCGGCCTGGTGCTGCTGATCCTGCCGCTGGAGGAGGGCAACGGCTGGGGCTGGGGCTCGGCCCGGGTGCTCGGCTCGCTGGCCGCCGCGGTCGTCGTGCTGGTCGTCTTCGTCATGTTCGAGCGGCGCGTCACGCACCCGCTGGTCAGCCCGCGCATGCTCAGCCACCGCCCGATCGTGGTGGCCAACGCGGCCGGCCTGTTCCTCGGCTTCGCGATGTTCGCCGTCTTCCTGGCCGTCTCCGCGCTGGTGCAGACGCCGCACACGGTCGCCGGCTACGGCTTCGGCGCCTCGGTGCTCGCCGCCAGCCTGGTCTACCTGCTGCCCGGCACGGCGGGCGGCGTCATCACCGCGCCGCTCGGCGGCCGGCTGGTCGCCCGGTTCGGGGCGAAGCCGACGCTGGTGATCGCGGCGGTCCTGGCCGGCGCCGGCTTCGCCATGCTCGCGGTGCTGCACTCGGCGACCTGGGAGGTCATCGTCGGGGCCTTGGTGGTCAACACGGGGGTCACGTTCGGCTACGCGGCGCTGCCCGCGCTCCTCATCGCCCACGTCGAGCCGGCCGAGACCGGCATCGCCAACAGTGTGAACTCGATCGCCCGCTCGGTCGGCATGTCCCTGGGCACCGCGTTCGTGGTCACCATGATGACCCGCAACCCGATCCCGGGCCCGGTGCCACTGCCCCGCGAGGCCCAGTTCGTGACCGTCTTCGTGATCGGCGCGGTCCTGGCCGCGATCGCCGCCGCCGTGGTCGGCTGGGCCCTGCCGCGGGCCCGTCCGGTCGCGCTCACCACGGCCGAGGTGGAGGCCGACGACGTGCTCGGCGCGGCCGGGCTGGAGGTGCCGGTCCGGCGCTGAGCACGTCGCCGGCGCCGCTCAGCCGACGGTCAGGCTGTCGATGTTCGCCCCGTTGGCGCCGGTCGTGGTGGCCCGCACCGTGACCTGGCTGCCGGCGGGCAGGGAGGCGGTGAACGACGTGGTGCTCCAGGCGCTCCACGAGCCGGTCGGGTTGAACGCCAGCGCGCCGTTGACGGTGGCTCCGTTGACCGCGATCGCGAGCGGGCGGTTGGCGGTGCCGCCGTTGGCGTAGCGGAACGTCAGCGTCCTGGTGCCCGCCGCCGGGACGTCGACGGTCCACTGGACGTAGGCGCCGCTGGCCGAGGCGTCGGCGAAGTCGACGAAGCCCGTTCCGGTGTAGTCCGGGTGGCGGGTGTCGATGGCGGCGCCGCTGAGCGTGGCCCGCTCCGCCTGGTAGGCGGTGCCGCCCGTGGCGGCCGGGAAGGCCGATCCGCTCGGCTCGATCGTGGCGGCCACACCGCCGCCGACGACCGTGGCAATGGCCGGGGTCACGACGGAGAGCACGTTGCGGGCGGCGTCCCACACGGTGCCGCCGCCGCTGGTGACGGCGGTCGCCTCGGTGGTGAAGGACGGCAGCGTGGCACCGCCGTTGACCCGCATGCCGACGGGGGCCGTCAGCCCGTGCAGGCGCACGACGTAGCGGCGCGTGGCCGGTGCGCCCGTGTAGGTGCCCTGCGGGTGGCCGACGGTGATCCTGGTCGCGGCGTCGGTGTAGGTGAGGGTCGTGACGCTCTTGGCGCCGGAGACGCGGTGGGCCTCGGTGACGCCGTCGTCCTCCACCAGGTTGAAGGTGCCGTCGGCGCCGGCGTAGACCTCCATCTCCAGGTGCCGCTTGTTCAGGTAGGCGGTGCTCTGCGCGTACTGGTACTTGGGCAGGATCGCGCCGGCCTTGACGAACAGGATGACCTCGCCGGTGTGGGTGACGTAGGGCAGGTCGGCCGAGTCCGTGCCGACGTGCTTGATGTCGGCCCAGAGGTTGTACCAGGTGGCCCCGGCGGGCAGCCAGACGTTCTGGGTCGCCCCGCCGTCCGACGTCACGGGCGCGACGAGCACCGACGGCCCCCACATGTACTGCAGGTCGTGGGAGTACGCGTTGGGCCGGTTCTGGTAGTCGACGACCATGGCCCGCGCCATCGGCATGCCCGTGGCCGCGGCCTCGTGGGCGATGCTGTAGATGTACGGCAGGAGGGTGTAGCGCAGCTCGCCGTACTTGCGGAAGTCCGCCTGAATGGCCGCGCTCTGGTCGAGGGGCCAGCGGGAGGCGATCGCGCCCTGCGAGGTGGTGCTGGCCCCGCTGTGCGGCCGCCAGATCGGTGACACGCTCGACCAGGCCGCCGTCCAGTTGCGGTAGAACGGCTCGGAGATCAGGCCGCCCGTCCCGCCGAGGAAGCCGCCGCCGTCGATGTTGGAGAACGGGAAGCCGCCCAGCCCGCCGACCTGCATGCCCCGGATCTGCTGCTGCATCTCGCTGTAGGTGGAGGCGATGTCGCCGGTCCAGTAGTGGCCGTAGCGCTGCTGCCCGGCCGACGCGCCGCGGCTCCAGGTCCACGGGCGCTTGGCGGTGCCGATGTGACCGGCGGTCTGCGGATCCCAGCCCTCCTCGCCGACGCCCTTGTGCAGGTAGAAGAAGTACGCGTTGCGCAGCTCCGACCATTTCCGGCCGTTCGCCGTGTCGGCGTTGAACGGGATGGGGCCGAGCTCGTCGGGCTCGTCGAGCCACAGCCCGTCGCCGGGATAGTGCAGCGCCGGGTTCAGGGCCTTGGACCAGAAGACGTTCCACACCCAGGCGCGGGTGGCGGGGTTGCTCCAGTCGGGCACCGAGCCGTTGTCCGCGACCCCGGTGAGGTCGGCGGCCTTGAAGCTGTAGCCGGGCGGCGGCCCGCCGACCCAGCCGGCCATGAGGTTCGAGTTGTTGCGGTTGTAGTCGAGGGTGACGGTCACGCCGTTGTCCGCGGCCCACGCCTGGTAGCCGGCCGGGTCGGGCCAGCGCACGGAGCTGAACTCGAACCACGAGCCGCCCCACGCGCCCGTGCCGGACCGCCAGCGGTTGTCGTTGACGTGGTGGTCGAAGGGGAAGCCGGCGTTGCGGTGCTGGGTGATCTTCGTGCGCCACCAGTTCTCGTCGCTGACGTCGGGGAAGTTCTTGTCGGTCATGTGCAGGCCGAAGATGGCCAGCTGCGGCAGGCGCGGGCGCCCGGTCAGCTGGGTGTAGCGGTCGAGCAGCTTCGCGAACTCGGGGCCGTTGATGAGGAAGTAGTCCATCTGCGGCCGGACGCCGCCGGTGCCGTGGTCGTCCGCGGAGAACGCGTAGTCCCGGGCGGTGCCGCTGGCGAAGGAGAAGGTGGCGTCGAAGGTCGTGTTGAAGAAGACGCCGTACCCCTTGGTGGACAGGTAGAGCGGCACGATCGCGGGCGCCTGGTCGCCGCGCACGGAGCCGTAGTTGTGCGCCACGACGTCGCCGGTCCGGTCGATGCGGGGCGAGCGCCCGAAGAACCCGTGCCCGGCCTTGACGAAGTGCTCGTCGGCGGGCGGCGGGACGAACGCCTCGGTGATGACGCTGTTGTTGGTGCCGCCCCAGGTGATGCTGCGGGTCGCGTCCTCCTTCGCCAGCAGGGCCCCGGTGCCGCGGTGGTAGAACTCCAGCCGCAGCGGGTTCTTCTGCAGCACGACCCGGATGCCGTCCGCCGCGCCGGTGACGATCGTCAGAGCGGTGCCGGAGTCGGTGACGCTCAGGGTGCCGCCCATGCCCGCGTGGTTGGCCGGCACCACCATCTCGTACCGCGTGTCGGCGAAGAACGTCTCCCCGCCGCGGATCGCGCGGACCCGGACGATCTGGTTGCCGTACGCGGTGATCTTCAGCCGCTGGCCCGTGGCGCTGGTGACGGTGATGCTGCGCGCGTCCGTCACGTGCGAGGCGTAGTTGCTCAGCTGCTCCCCGGTGGCCGCCTCGGCCCGGCCCGGCACCGCGACGGCGCCGATGGACAGCCCAGCGGCCATCCCGAGCACGTTTCTTCTCTTCATCGCATCGACTCTCCTCGGCAGGGCGGGCGAACCCGTTGCGCAGCACGGCATCCGGCGTTGGGGGAAGGGCGCGCAACGGCACGCGGCGACGGTGGTCTCCGGGCGGGTTGGCGGACGGAGCGCGCCGGAAACGGTTCCCACACTGATCCCGGCGCGTCGGCTTTGTCAACAGTTGAATATCGACGGATTTCACATTGACATGCATCGTGCTACCGTCGGGTCTGACAAGATCTGGAACCGCTTCCAGGAGGCGTCTCATGGCGGCGACGATCAGAGACGTCGCCCGGCTCGCCGGGGTCTCCCAGTCGTCGGTCTCGCGCGCGCTCGCCGCACCGGAGCGGGTGCGGCCCGAGACCCGGGAGCGGGTCGAGCGGGCCGTCGCCCGGCTCGGGTACCACCCGAGCCGCATCGCCCGCGGCCTGAGCACCGGACGCACCGGCACCATCGGGTTCGTGGTGCCCGACATCGCCAACCCGTTCTTCCCGGGCATCGTCAAGGCCGCCCAGCGCCGCTCCCGCGAGTTCGGGCTCTCGGTGCTGCTGGCCGACTCCGACGAGGACCCCGCCACCGAGATGGACCTCATCCGCACGCTCACCAAACAGGTCGACGGCTTCGTGCTGTGCGCACCCCGCGCCGGCGACGACGACCTGCGCGCCGTGTGCGACGACATCCCGGTGGTGCTGCTCAACCGGCGGGTCGGCCAGCTGCCGTCCATCATCTTCGACAACGCCGACGGCATCCGCCAGGCGCTCGCCCACCTCGCCGCGCTCGGCCACCGGCGGGTCGCCTACGTCGCCGGCCCCCGCACCTCGTGGGTCAACCGGGAGCGGCTGCGCGCCGTGCGCAGCGTCGCGGCGGCCATGCGCCTCGAGGTGGTCGAGGCGGGCAACGTCTCCCCCGATTTCGAGGGCGGCGTCGCCGGCGCCGACCTGGTGCTGGCCGCGTCCGTCACCGCGGTCATCGCCTACAACGACATGATCGGGCTGGGCCTCATCAGCCGGTTCGGCGCCCGCGGGGTCAGGGTGCCCGACGACGTGAGCATCATCGGCTTCGACGACATCCCGGCCTCGGCCCTCGTCAGCCCCGCCCTGTCGACCGTCAGCCAGCCGAAGGACCGGTGCGGCCGGGCCGGCATCGACCTGCTCACCGACCTGCTCAACGAGCGCGGGCGCGCGGGCGGCGCGCGCACGCCCCTGCCGACCCGGTTGATCGTGCGCGCCTCCACCGGCCCGGTCCCCTAGCCGGCATCTACCCTGACGCCCATGCGTATGAGCCGTCATTGCGTGAAGTGCCAGTGCCCGCGCCTGTGGCAGATCAACCCCTTCATGGTTCCCGACAACGACAGCAGCAATGTCGTCCTGCCGCTGCCGGGCATCTCCCGGCTGCACTCCGGAGCGGCGGTCGGGGCGGAGTTGCGCCGGCGCCTCGAGGCCGGCCGCTTCGAGGTGTGGATCTGCACCGCGTGCGGATACACGGAGTGGTACGCCTTCGAGGTCAACGATGCCCTCGCGCGGATCTCGCAGCATCCCCACTCGGGCGTGCACTACCACGACGCCGGCGCGTAAGCATCGCCCTCACCCCGCGCCGGAAGACCGTGAATCATCGCCATTCGCCGCTCTGGACATTCCCCGCCGAATACCCGATAGCGGTGTGAGATCTTTACGAACCTCGATCTCCCCATCTACGCTCTGGAGCATCTCAGGCGACGCCGAAGACGCAATTTGCGTTGACGTAAGTCGATGTGTCGACGGTGGCCATCTCGAATAAGCCTGTGCGAGGACGCCATGAGCGACAGTGCGACAGCGCACCCCGGGGTGCGGGAGTATCCGTTCGAGGTCTTTCGCGGCGATCTGCCCGGCGAGCTGCTGCGCATGGTCGAGCACGAGAAGGTGAGCCGGGTCCGGCTCCCCGACGGCCGGCTGGTCTGGCTGGTGCTCGGCTACGACGAGGTGAGCACCGTGATGACCGACATCCGGTTCCGCCGCCGCGGCGGGGCCTACGACACCGGCTCCGCGGCCGAGGCCGGCTGCCCGGTGCGCGACCTGAGCATGGACGGCCCGGCCCACACCGAGCTGCGGCGCCTGGCCGGGCGGGCCTTCACCGCCCGGCGGATCGACGCGTACCGGCCGCGCATCCAGGCGGTCACCGACGAGCTGCTGGACGAGATGGAGCGGCGGGGCAGCCCCGGCGACCTCGTGGCCGATCTCGTGGTGCCGCTGCCCGCGATCGTCATCTGCGAGCTGCTGGGGGTGCCGGCCGCCGACCGCGAACGGTTCGCCGAGTGGGACCGGGCGCTCATGGCCGTGAACACGCACGCCGCGACCGAGACCGCCGACCCCACCATCGCGATGCGCGCCTACCTGCGGCAGCGGCTCGCCGAGAAGCGGGCCGCGCCCGGGCCGGACCTGTTGTCGGCGTGGGCCGAGGCGCAGGCCGAGGACCCCTCGCTGACCGACGAGGAGATCGTCGGGCTCGCCGTCACCGTGCTCGTCGGCGGGCGGGAGATCGGCTCGATCAGCGCGGGGATGCGGGCGCTGTTCCAGCATCCGGACGTGATGGAGCGGCTGCGCGACGAGCCCGCCCGGCTGCCCGCGGCGGTCGACGAGCTGCTGCGGTACACCTCCCTCAGTCCGACGTTCCTGGAGCAGACGGTCATGGCCCCCGTCGAGCTCGGCGGGATCGCGCTGCGCCCGGGTGACGTGGTGATGCCGTTGCCGTGGGCGGCGAACCGCGACCCCGGCAAGTTCGCGCGCCCGGGCGAGCTGGACATCGACCGGTCCCCCAATCCGCACATCACGTTCGGGGTGGGCCCGCACTTCTGCCTGGGCGCCGCGCTGGGGCGGGTCGAGATCGAGACGGCGATCGGCTCGCTGCTGCGGCGCTTCCCGAAGCTGCGGCCGGGGGTGCCGATCGACGAGCTGCCGTGGCGGCACGAGCGGATCAACTGCGGGCTGTCCGCGTTCCCGGTCGCATGGTGAGCGCCGACGGCCCGGCCGAGCGGCTGCGTGACCTGGTGGACCTGGGCGGTCCGTTCGCCGTCCGCGTCGCGGCCACCCTGCGGCTGCCGGACCTGATCGCGAGCGGCAAGCATTCGCCCGCCGAGCTCGCGGCGGCCACGGGCACCGACGCCGACGCGCTCGGGCAGCTGCTGCGGTACCTCACCGGACGGGGCGTCCTCGCGCAGCCCGCGCCGGAGCGCTTCGAGCTGACCGAGGTCGGGCGGCTGCTGTGCGGGAGCGCCCGGCGGGAGTGGCTGGACCTCGACGGGCTCGGGTTCCGCATGGACCTGGCCTACGCCGGGCTGCTGCACGCGGTGCGCACCGGCGAGCCCGGGTACGCCGCCGTGCACGGGCGCACCCTGTGGGAGGACACCGACGCGAACCCGGCCCACCGCCGCGTCTTCGACGAGCTGATGCGGGCCGAGCAGCGGCGCACCGCGCCCGAGGTCGCCCGCCTCTACGACTGGTCCGGGGTCGCCGAGGTCATGGACGTCGGCGGGGGCAACGGCGGGCTGCTCGCCGAGGTGCTCGCGAAGCACGGGCATCTGCGGGGTGTACTGCTGGATCGTCAGGCGTCCGCCCCGGCGGCCGCGGCGACGTTCGCCGAGCTGGGGGTCGGCGATCGGGCGAGGTTCACGGCCGCGAGCTTCTTCGAGCCCCTGCCGTGCGCCGCGGACGTCGCGGTGGTCTCCCGGGTGCTGTCCGACTGGGCCGACGAGCCCGCCCGCGCCATCCTCGGCCACTGCGCCGAGGCCGCGGGGCGGGTGCTCATCGTGGAAGTCCTCCGGAGCGGACCGCACTACGACCTGAACATGCTCGTCACCGTCGGCGGCCGCGCCCGGGGCGTCGCCGACTTCGACCGGCTCGCCCGCTCCGCGGGTCTCACGCTCGCCCGGACGCTGCACGGCGACGGCGGGCTGGTGCTGCTCGAGTGCGTCCGATGAGGCGGAGGTGCGCTCCATGACGATGCTCGCACACGCGGACTCCGGCCGTCCGGAACAGCCCGCGTTCGAGCGCCGGCTCCACGACGAGCTGGAGCGGCGGTGGCCCGCCGGCGCCGACGAGCTGGACGCGCTGGCGCGCTACGCGCTGCTGCCGCCCGGCAAGCTGCTGCGCCCGCTGCTGGCCCTCGCCTGCGCCGAGGCGGTGGGCGGCGCCCCCGACGACGTGGTGCCGGCGGCGCTCGCGGTGGAGTACCTGCACGTCGCGACGCTGGTGCACGACGACATCATCGACGCCGACGACGTCCGGCGGTCGCGCCCGGCGGTGCACGCCGCGCACGGGGTGCCCGACGCCATCGTCGCGGGCGACCACCTCATCTTCGCCGCGTTCACGGCCATCGGCGAGTGCCGCCCGGCGAGTGCGGCGACGGCCGCCGCCAGGGCACTCGCCGCCGCGGGGTCGGACCTCTGCCGCGGGCAGGTGCTCGAGGCTCGGCTGGCCGGCAACCCGGCGGCCGGCGTCGAGGCCTACCTGACCGTGGCCGCGCTGAAGACCGGCGCGCTGTTCCGGGCGGCCTGCCGGATCGGGGCGCTGCTCGGCGGCGCGGACGCCGAGCGGGCCGACCGGCTCGGGGAGTACGGCGAACTGCTCGGCATCGCCTTCCAGATCCGCGACGACGTCCTCGCGTGCACGCTCGGCCCCGAGGCCACCGGCAAGCCCTCGACCAGCGATCTGGCCAACGGCCGGCCGACCCTGCCGGTGCTGCTCGCCTTCGAGGCCGCCGACCCGGCCACCCGCCGGGCGCTCGCGGCCGCACTGGCCCGGCGCTCGGCCGGCCCGGGCGAGCTCGCCGAGTTCCGCGCCATGCTCGTCGCCACCGGCGGGGTGGACCGGGCCCGGGCGCGGGCCACCGAATACGGGGAGCAGGCGCTCGCCCGGCTGGACACGCTCGAGGCGTCGGCGAGCCGCGATCTGCTGGCGGCGGCGGCCGCCTGGGCGACGGGAGCCGGGCGATGAGGCGCCTGCGCACGGCGGTCCTCGCGCACGTGCAGACCTGGCGTCCGTACACCGTGTGGTACGTCGGCCTGCTCGGGCTGGCCGGCGCCGGCCTGGCCGGGGAGCGCCGTCCACTGTGGCTGGTCGTCGCGTGGGCCATCCCCACGCTGGGCTGGCTCGGCGGGCACTACCTCAGCGACTGGTTCGACCGGGACCTCGACGCCGTCAGCAAGCCGCACCGGCCGATCCCGTCCGGCCGCCTCGCCGCGCGGACGGCGCTCGTGTGGGGCAGCACGGCGATGCTGGCCGTCGCGGCGCTGGCCGTCGTCGGCGGCTGGCCGACCGCGGTCGTGGCCGCGTGCGCGGTCGCCGCCGTCGTCGCCTACGGCCTGCACCTCAAGGCGTCCGGGCTGGGCGGCAACCTCGTCCGCGGCCTGCTCGGGGCGCTCACGCTGCTCTTCGGCGCCGCCGTCGTGCCGATGTTCGACCGGCGGGTGCTCGTCTTCGCGGTCGCGTTCTGGCTGCACGACTGCGCGTCGAACCTGGTCGGGACCCTGCGGGACGTGGCCGGCGACGCGGCCGGCGGCTACCGGACGCTCCCGGTGCGCCGCGGGACCCCGGCCGCGGTGTGGACCGCGGTCGCGTTCTACGCCGCGGCCATGGTCGCGGCCGCGATCGGCGCGGGGCCGGGGCACCTGGTGCCGCTGGCCGCCGTCGCGGCCGTCGGCGCGGTCGCGCTCGCCCCGCTGGTGCCCCGGCGCCGGGCGCTGCCGGTGCGGGTCGCTCTGCGCGCCCACGAGGTGCTGGTGCTGGAGCGGCTGGGGCTGGCCGCCGCCGTCGTCGGGCTCGGGCTCGGCGCGACGACGGCCGTGGCGCTGCTCGTGCCGATGGCCGCGCTCACCTGGTGGACGCAGCGCCGAATGCGGACATGGTACGAGCTGGGGCCGGCCGACCGGCCCGCGGAATGGACGGCCGATGTCTGACCCGCGCCCGCAACGCGTCCGCCGGGCCATCGCCGCCGGCGCCGAGGAGCTGTTCCGCCGGCAGCGCGACGACGGGGCCTTCGGCGACGACCCGCCCGCCTCGATCCTGGGCACCGCGGGCGCGATCACCGCCCTGCGGGCCGCGGATCCGTCCGGCTCGGCCGAGCTGGTCGCGGCCGGCGCGGCCTGGCTGCGCGGCGTGCAGCACGACGACGGCGGCTGGGGCGGCGTCGTCGGCGCCGGCAGCGAGGCGGTCGCGACCTCCGTCGCGGCGGCCGCCCTGCACATCGTCGCGCCGGACACGAGCGCCGCCGCGGTCGAGGCCGGACAGGCCGCGCTGGCCGCGCTCGGCGGGGTCGAGGCGGTGACCGACCCGGCGGTCGCGCACCTCTGCGGGCAGTTCCAGGTGCTCGCCGGGTTCGCACCGGCGGGGAGCCTGCGCCGCCTCCCGCTCGAGGTGGTGCTGGCCGACCCGGTACGCCGGCGGCGGGTGTCGTTCCGGACCGCGCCGTTCGTCGGGCTGGCCCTGATGCAGGCCGCCGCCGACCCGCCCGGTCCGGTGCGCCGGCTGACCAACCGGGCGGCCGTGCCCGCCGCGCTGCGCCTGCTCGCCGCGGTGCACGACCACGAGCGCCGCACCGGCGCGTTCAGCGCGGACCCATGGCCGGCCGCGCTGGTGTGTCTCGGCCTCGCGCACGCCGGGCTGGCCCCGGACATCGTCACCGCGATCGCCGGGTTCCTGCGCGGGTCGGTGCGGGCGGACGGCTCCTGGGACGCCGTGGCCAACCTGGACCTGACCCGTTCGGCGTTCGCGTCGACCGGGCTGATCGCCGCGGGCTACGGCGCCGACCCGCGGCTGGCCCGCACCCGCGACCTCTTCCACCGCACCCGGCAGCGCGACGCGTTCACGGTGCTGGACTGCCCGGCCGGCGGGTGGAGCTTCTCCGACGCGCACGGCTGGCCGGTCACGCTGGAGTCCGCCGAGATCCTGACCGCGCTGGCCGGCTTCCCCGGCAGCGACCGCGACGCGGTGCTGCGCGACGGGCTCGCATGGCTGGTCGGCCGCCAGGACTCCCGCGGCTCGTGGAGCCTGTGGGTGCGCAACACCCGGCTGGCCAACGACGGCCCCTGCCCGGCCATCACCGGCCAGGGCGTCGTGGCGCTGCTCGAGTCCGGCCGGCCGGCCGGTGACCCCGCCGTGCGGGCGGCCGTGGACTGGCTGGAGAGCCGGCAGGCGCCCGACGGCACGTTCGAGAATCTGTGGTACCGCGACCACACCTCCGGCACGGCGATGGTGCTCGGCGCGCTCGCCCTGGCCGGGCGCGGGGCCGGTCCCGTGGCGCTGGCCGCCGCCGGGTGGCTGCTGTCCACCCAGTGCGCGGACGGCTCCTGGGGTGCGGGCGCCGGCTCGCCGGGCACCGTGGAGGAGACGGCGTGGGCGCTGCCGGCCCTGCTCGCGGCCGGCGTCGACCCCGGGTCCGAGCCGATCCGGCGGGGCACCGACTGGCTGCTGGACGCCCAGCGCCCGGACGGCGGCTGGCCCGCGAGCCGGGTCTGCGCCTACATCCGCCACCACATGTACTACCCGAACGGCGCGATCACCCGTGGTCTCGCGCTGCGGGCCCTCGCCGCGGTGGCCGGGCGCCCCGGGGGCCCCGGAGGCCCGGCATGAGCTCAGTACTGCTCGCGCGCGTTGACCCGCGACGGCCAGTACCGCTGGCCGGGCGCCGGGCGGTAGACGGGCCAGCGGGGCGGGCCGCCCTTCGGCTCGTCCGCGAAGACCGTGACCCGCTGGCCGACCCGGCGCTCGTCGTAGTCGTTGAGCGCGTAGTGCTGGGTGACGCGGTTGTCCCAGACCGCGATGTCGCCGGGCCGCCACCGGTGCCGGCACGTCAGCTCCGGGCGCTCGGCGAAGGCGAAGAGGTACTCGAGCAGGGCGTCGCTCTCGCCGCGGCTCAGCTGCGGGATGTGCGAGGTGAAGAGCCGGTTGACGTACAAGGCCTTGCGCCCGGTCTCCGGATGCACGCGGACCACCGGGTGCTCGGCCCGCCGGGTGGTCTCGTTGCCGGGCTGGCTGTGGATCGCGGTCAGCCCGTCGAGCAGGTCGCGGATCGGCGCGGACAGCCGCTCGTAGGCCAGGTACTGGTTGCTCCACATGGTGTCGCCGCCCCGGCCCGGCACGCGGACGAGCCGCAGCACCGAGGCCAGCGGCGGGTGCTGGTTGTACGTGATGTCGGTGTGCCAGACGTCGACCTTGCCGCCGCGCTCGGAGTCGATGACGACGATCTCCGGGTGCCCGTCGAGCCGCTGCAGGTGCGAGTGCGGCTCGACGCGGCCGAGGCGGTTGCCGAACGCGATGTGCGCCCGCGGGGAGATGTGCTCCTGGCCGCGGATGAAGACGACGAGGTGCTCGAGCAGCGCCCGCTTGATCTCGCCGAACCCCTCGTCGGTGAGCTGCTCCAGGTCGGCGCCGCCGATCGTGGCGCCGAGGGCGCCCGCGCCGGGTTCGATGACGATGTTCATGGCGCGGGTTCCGTCCTCGGTCGGGGCCGTCGACAGGTTGACCAACTGTTTGACCATCATCAATACCTTGCCGGTGGCCCCGGCCGCAAGGAGAGGGGCGACTTGTGGACCTGTCGATGAACGAGTCTCCGTTCCCGCCGATTCCGGCCGTGCTCGACGCGGTGCGGGAGGCGGCGGCCCGGCTGCAGCGCTACCCCGACTTCCGCTCGGCCGAGCTCGCCGCGGCGCTGGCGAAGCACCTCGACGTGCCGGACGGCGAGCTGGTCCTGGGGCCCGGGTCCGCGGGGCTCATCCAGCTGCTGATCCAGGCGCTCGACCCCGGCCGGGACGAGATCGTCCACCCAGCGCTGTCGTTCGAGGGCTACCCGCTGATGGCCGCCAACCTCCGCAACCGGTCGGTGGCGGTGCCGCTGGCCGGGCTCACCCACGACCTCGACGCGATGGCCGCCGCGGTCACCGAGCGGACCCGGTGCGTGCTGCTGTGCAACCCGAACAACCCGACCGGCGCCGTGCTCACCCACGCCGAGATCACCGCCTTCCTGGCCCGGATCCCGGACGACGTCGTCGTGATCATCGACGAGGCCTACCGGGAGTACGTGACCGACGGGGACTACGCCGACGGCCTGGCCCTGCACCGCGCGCACGACAACGTCTGCGTCGTGCGCACCTTCTCCAAGGCCCACGGCCTGGCCGCGCTGCGGGTCGGGTACGCCGTGGTCCCGCCCCGCATCGCCGGGCCGGCCCGGATGGCGGGCGTGCTGTTCTACCCGGGCGGGCTCGCGCAGGTCGCGGCGCTCGCCTGCCTCGAGCCCGGCGCGCTCGACGAGTGCGCCCGCCGGTGCGCGGAGCTCGTCGGCGTGCGCGACCGGCTGGCCGCCGCGCTCGCCGCGGCCGGGCTCCCGGTCGCACCGACGCAGACCAACTTCCTCTGGCTGCCGCTCGGTGCCGGCAGTGACGCCTTCGCGCGGCGCTGCGCGGCCGCCGGCATCCTCGTCCGGGCCTTCCCGGAGGTCGGCGTGCGGGTCACCGTCGGCGACGAGGCCGGCAACGACCGCCTGCTCGCCGTGGCGAGGGCCGGATGAGGGTCCTCGTCGTCACCTGGGGCTGGCGCTCGCACCTCAACCACCTCGTGCCGCACGCGTGGGCGCTGCGGGCGGCGGGGCACGACGTGCGGGTGGCCTGCCCGGCCGACCTCACCGAGGCCGTCACCGGCGTCGGGCTGGCGGCCGTGCCGGTCGGCCCGCGGCTCGACTTCGCGACCGTGGCCACCGGCCAGATCGCGCGCATTCGCGACGACCCCGGGGGCGGCCCGGCCGGCGGCGCGCTGCCGCGCTCGGTCACCGTCGGCGGGGTCGCCCACACCTACGCCGCGACCATGCTGCCCGACCTCGTCGCCTTCGGCCGCTGGTTCCGGCCCGGCCTCGTGCTGCACGAGCAGAACAACCTCGGGGCCGCGGTGGCCGCCGCGGCGCTGGGCGTGCCGTCCGTGCGCGTGCTGTGGGGGCCGGACTTCGCGCTGCCCATCGACCGCGACGCGGTCCTCGGCCCGCTCGCCGAGCCCTACGGCGTCGCGCCGCCGGAGGTGCCGCTGACCGGCACGCTCACCCTGGACCCGTGCCCGCCGCCGCTGCAGGTGCCGCTCGCCGGGCCGCACCGGCCGGTCCGGTTCGTGCCCTACAACGGCGTCGCGGTGCTCCCCCGGTGGCTGCGCGGGCCCGCCGACCGGCCGCGGATCGCGCTCTCCCAGGGGACCCTGATGCCGCGGCTCGGGTTCGCCGCGTTCGACCTGCGCACGACCGTCGCCGCGCTCGCCGACCTGGACGCCGAGTTCGTGCTGACCGTAGAGCCGGAACCGGGCCAGGTCCTGCCCCCGAACGTGCGGGCGGCGCCGGGCCTCGCCCACCACCTGCTCCTGCCGACCTGCGCGGCGGTCGTGCACCAGGGCGGGGCCGGCACCACGATGACCGCCGTCGCGTGCGGGGTGCCGCAGCTCGTCCTGCCGCGCGTGGGCGATCAGCACTTCAACGCGGAGCGGGTCGTCGCCGCCGGCGTGGGCGCCGCGCTCCCGGCCGAGCGGGCCCGGCCCGACGCGATCAGGGACGCGGTGGCCGAGCTGATCGGCGACCCCCTCCGGCGGGCGGCGGCCGCGCGGCTGCGCCGGCGCAACGACGCCCGTCCCGCGCCGGCCGAGGTCGCCGGGCACCTGACGCGGCTGGCGCGCACAGCACCGGTACGACACCTGGAGAGGGCCCATGATTGAACCGATCCCGTTCCCCCTGCCCGAACCGCCCTCGCTCTACCAGCCGCTCCCCGAGCTCGTCGAGCTGCAGCGCGACCGGCCGGTGGTGGAGATGCGGATGGCCGACGGCACGCCCGCGTGGCTCGTGTCGCGCTACGCCGACGTGCACACGGTGCTCACCGACTACCAGCGGTTCAGCCGCGAGATCAACAAGGCCTCACGGACGCCCGTCGCGGAGCTGGGCGGCCTGGAGACCGAGTCCCTGATGGGCATGGACCCGCCGAAGCACACCCGGATGCGCCGCCTCGTCGCGCACGCGTTCACGCCGCGGCGGGTCGAGCGCATCCGGCCCGCGGTCCGGGCGATGGTCGACGAGCTGCTCTCGCGCATGATGACGATGCCGCGCCCGGTGGACCTGGTCGCGAACTTCTCGACGCCGATCCCGATCTGGGTGATCAGCGAGCTGCTGGGCATCGCCGTGGAGGACCGCGGCAAGTGCAAGGAGTGGTCCGACATCATGGTCGGCGACTGGAACCGCGATCCGGCCCGGACGAAGTCCGCGGTCGACGGGTTCGCCGGCCTGATCGACTCGCGGCGCTCGAAGCCCGGCGACGACCTGATCAGCGAGCTGATCATCGCGCAGGAGGTGCACGGGCACCTCACCGAGCGCGAGATGCTCATGGTCTGCATCGGCCTGCTCATCGGCGGCCACGAGACCACGACGAACCAGATCAACCTGTTCCTCATGGCGCTGATGCACTTCCGCGACCTCTGGGACCGGGTCGTCGCGAACCCGCAGGACATCCCGAAGACGGTCGAGGAGCTGTCGCGCTACATGCAGATCGGCGTCACGGGGGTGATGCTGCCGCGGGTCGCCAAGCAGGACGTGGAGCTCAGCGGGGTGACGATCCCGGCGGGCGGCGTGGTGCTGCTCGCCTTCATGGTCGCCAACCGCGACCCCGAGGTGTTCGCCGATCCGCACCGGATGGACGTGGACCGGGCGAGCAACCCGCACCTCGGGTTCGGCATCGGGATTCATCACTGCATCGGAGTACACCTGGCAAGAATGGAGCTGCAAGAGTCCCTGGCCGGGATCGTGCGCTGGATGCCGGAGGTCCGGATGGCGATCCCCGAGTCGGAGGTGAAGCTCGTCGAGGGCCTGGTGGTGCGCCAGGTCCAGGCGCTGCCGCTGACATGGTGAGCCCGCGGGAGGAGCTGATCGGGCGCGTCCTCGGCTGGTGCCGGGCGCGCGAGGAGGTGCGCGCGGTCGTGCTCTTCGGCTCGCTCGCCCAGCCGGACGCGCGCGTGGACGAGCAGTCCGATGTGGACATCGAGCTCACCTTCGCCGCCGTGACGCCCGAGCTGCTCGCCGGGGCGTGGTGGCGGGACTTCGGCGAGGTGTGGGCCGCGCACTCGCTCGACCCCCTGCCGGTGTGGAGCCTCGTCTACGCGGGCGGGCTCGCCGTCGACCTCAGCATCGTCGACCCGGGCCGGATCGGCGGCATGGTGGCCGCCGGGAAGCTCAGCCGCGTGTGGGAGCGCGGCTACCGGGTGCTGCTGGACCGCGACGGCAGCACCCGCGGGCTGCCCGCGCCCAGCGGGGCGATGCCCGAGCCGGGGCCGCTCACCCACGACGAGTTCCGGCGGCTCGCCGACGGGTTCTGGGTCGAGGTCCTGCGGGTGCCGAAGTACGTCGCCCGCGGCGAGCTGTGGGCGGTGAAGTCCCGCGACTGGACGGCGAAGACCCGGCTGCTGCGCCTGCTGGAGTGGCACGCGATCACGGTCGGCGGGCATCGGGTCGACGGCCACGGGCTCGGCCGGGGCATGCCGGGCTGGCTGCCGCCGCAGCTGTGGGAGGCCGTGCACGGCGTGTTCGGCCGGTTCGACGGCGCCGACGCCCTGCGCGCGTTCCGGGCCTCGGTCGAGGTCTTCGACCGGGCCGCCCGCGAGGTGGCCGCGGCGGCCGGGTTCGAGTACCCCACGCAGCGCGACCGGCTGCTCCGCGCACACGCCGAGGGACTCCTACGAGAGGGCTCGCTCCTATGAGACAGGGATGCGCGGTCGTCATCGGCGGCAGCCTGGCCGGGCTGGCCGCGGCCCGCGCGCTCGCCGGGCACTTCGAGCGCGTCGTCGTCATCGAGCGCGACGAGCTCGCCGACGACACCGAACCCCGGCGGGGCGTGCCCCAGGGCGGGCACGGGCACGTGCTGCTGGTCGCCGGGCAGCGGGCCCTGGACGCGCTGTTCCCCGGCCTCATGGCCGAGCTCGTGGCGGCCGGCGCGGCCGAGTTCGATCCGGGCCTGGGCCTGGCCTTCTCCCGCTTCGGCGCGATCTGGCCGCGGGTGCGCACCGAGCTGCGGCTCGTGACGGCGAGCCGGCCGCTGCTCGAACGCGCCGTGCGGCGCCGGGTGCGGGCGCTCGCCGGCGTCGAGCTGCGCACCGGGGTCGCCGTGGCCGCCCTCGTCGGCGACGGCGAGCGGATCACCGGCGTACGGCTCGACGACGACACGGTGCTCGCCGCCGACCTCGTGGCCGACTGCAGTGGCCGCGGCGGCCGGTCCCAGCAGTGGCTGCGGGATCTGGGCCACCCGGTGCCCCACGTGACCGAGATGAAGATCGGCGTCGGCTATGCGACCCGGCTGTACCGTCGCCGGCCCGACGACCTCGGCGACGCGCGGGCCGCGTTCGCCCTGCCCGACCCGCCCACGCAGCTGCGGGCCGGGCTGGCCCTGCCCGTCGAGGGCGATCGCTGGGTGGTGTCGCTGGGCGGCTGGCACAACGCCTTCCCGCGCGACGAGGCGGCGTTCGCCGCGCACGCCGCCGCCCTGCCGCACCCCGGCCTCGCGAGCATCGTGGCGGACGGCGAGGCCCTCAGCGACCTCACCGTGTGCACGCTCCCGGTCAGCCGGCGCCGCCACTTCGAGCGGCTGCGCGGCGTCCCGGCCGGCTATCTCGCGCTCGGCGACGCCGTGTGCAGCTTCAACCCGATCTACGGCCAGGGGATGACCTGCGCGGCCCTCGAGGCGGTCGAGCTCGGCGAACTGCTGGAGCGCCACACCGCGGTGACGGCGGCGCTGAGCCTCGACTACTTCCGGCGGGCGGCGCGGATCGTCGCGACGCCGTGGCGGTTCGCCTCCGGCGGCGACTTCGCCTACCCGCAGACCGAGGGCGCCCGGCCGCTCGGGGCCGGGCTGCTCAACGCCTACGCCCGGCGCGTCCAGCTCGCGTCCATGCGGAACCCGGACGTCCGGCGGGTCTTCACCTCGGTCCAGCACCTGATCATGGACCCGGCGGCGCTGACCAGCCCGGCGATGATCGCAAAGGTACTGCGCACGCGATGAGGGACTATCCGTTCGAGCCGTTCCGGGGCCGGCTGCCCGACGAGGTGCTCCGCATGGTCGTGGACGAGCCGGTCAGTCAGGTCCGGCTCCCCGACGGGCGCCCGTGCTGGCTGGTGCTCGGCTACGAGCAGGTGTGCACGGTGCTGGCCGATCCGCGGTTCGCCCGCTTCGGCAACGGGCCGTCCGGGACCGTCGCCGCCTGCCCGCACGGGCGCCCGTCCGGGAGCCGCACGCTGCGCAGCGACGGGCCGGACCACGCGTCGCTGCGCCGGGTGGCCGCCCGCGCCTTCGGTCCACGCGCCGTGGAGGGCTACCGGCCGCGGGTCCAATCGCTGACGGACCGGCTCCTGGACGCGATGGTCGCGCGGGGCCGGCCGGCCGATCTGATGACGGCGCTGGTGAAGCCCCTGCCCGTGCTCGTGATCTGCGAGTTGCTCGGCGTGCCGGCGGCGGACGAGCGCCGCTTCGACGAGTGGGCCTCGGCGATCCTGTCCGTGACCGCGTTCGACTCCCCCGCGGGGCGCGCCGCGCAGGCGGCCCTGGACGCGTACTTCACCGACCTGGTGAACGCGCGCCGCACCGAACCCGGCGACGACCTCGTGTCGGCGTGGCTCACGACCCCGCTCACCACACCGGAGATCGCCGACCTCGCCGCCACGGTCCTGCGCGGCGGCCGCGAGATCAACACGATCGCCTCCGGGCTGCGAACCCTGTTCGAGCACCCGGACCAGCTGGCGCTGCTGCGGGCGGATCCGTCGCGGCTGCCGGGGGCGGTCGAGGAGATGCTGCGGTACTCGGTGCACAGCACCATGTTCCGGGTGCAGACGGCGCTGGAGGACATCTCGCTGGCCGGGGTCCGCATCAGCGCCGGCGACTGCGTGATGGCCCTGCCCGCGGCGGCGAACCGCGACCCGCGGCAGTTCGCCGAGCCCGACGTGTTCGACATCGGGCGCTCGCCCAATCCGCATCTGTCGCAGGGGTACGGGGCGCACTTCTGCCTGGGCGGGGCGCTCGGGCGCGTGGAGATCGAGGTGGCGATCGGGTCGCTGCTGCACCGGTTCCCCGGCCTGGCTCCCGCGGTGCCGGTCACGGACATCGCGTGGCGCAACGAGCGGTTCAACGCGGGAATGGCCGCGTTCCCCGTCACCTGGTGACAGCGATCAGCCGTCGGACCAGATCGGCTTGAGGCCGTCGCCGGCGTCGTAGAACAGGTACGGCCGCAGGTCCGCGGCTGTGGTGAGGGCGCGGTGCAGCCCGGCGGGGTTGCCGTCGGCGGCGTGGAACGGCTGGGCGCCCAGCAGGTCGTGCAGGTCCGCGAACGGCCACGCGGTGCCGAGCAGCCGCCGGAGCCTGGCCAGCGTCGCCACCGCCGGCCGCGGGACCCGGTCGACGAAGATGGCGGCCCTGGCGGGCAGGTCCCAGCTCGCCACCATCGGGTTGCGTGCGCAGCCGAGCAGGTGTCTGACCGCGCGACCGGCGGGGCCCGGCCCGGCCTCGCGGGACCACCATTGCGCGTCGACGGCCACCTCGCCGGTCTCCAGGAGCGCAAGCGTGAACCACTCCAGATCGACGCCGGACGCCAAACCGCGCTCGGCGACGGCGACGACCTCGTCCGGCAGACGGACGTCGTGCGCCTCGACGTAGTGGGCCAATCCCTCGGGCCACACGAAGTGCTCACCATCGGTCAGCTCCGCGCTGCCGTTCGCCGCGCCGCAGAGCCGGCACACGGACATGCCGGCCGCGACGGCGAACACCGTGCCCGATCGCAGGTACGCGGCGACGGCGTGGTGTGTGGCAGGGTCAGCGGCGGACACGAAGCCGCAGACGTCGGGCAGTCCGTCCGGCGCCGCCCGGCCGTCCCAATACCCGAGCAACCGGAGGACCTTGGTCATGGTCGAACACTCCCACACCCGTGCATCGGCTATCAGCGGCGGTGCTCGGCGTGCGGTTGGTCGAGTGATGATCGTCCTGCTGACGGTGATCGGCGCTGTGGTCGTTGGCGGATGTTCCAGTGCGGGGCAGGAGGAAGTGCTGGTGTCGTCGAAGACCCTGGCGTATGGATCCCCGGTCTGGATCGGTGACGCCATTTACTTCCTTCAGTACAGCGAGAACGATTCCAGCGGCGGTGTGTCGGCGATGAAGGTGCGCCCGGGTGCGCCGGCCGAAGCGGTCACCGTTCCATCGCCCGACTGCCGTCGTCCGGCCGAGGAGGATCCTTCGATCAAGGCGTTTGTGGCGATGAGCGATCACGAGCTCGGGCTGGTGATGCCCTGTGGTAGTTCCTTTGAACCGAATCGGTCGGCATTCGTCCGCAAGGACGTCCGCGGCGGGGAGCAGACGACCGTCACGCCCATCGACTTCGGTGGTTGGGGGGTGGCCTGGTCCGTGGCCTCGGAGTCGGTGTACTCGCGCGTTGAGTCCTGTCCCGCGCAGGGGATGATGGCGGTCGGGAAGACGAGCTCCGAATGCCTCGGCGGCGCCGATGTACGGTTCCCGGCGGTCACCGCAAGCGGGACGCTGTTCTTTCTGGCCAACCGGTGCGGGACGGAAAGGGCCGGCCCGCCGACCACGTACGCCGTCTGCCGCTACGACGGAGCGGGGCGCATCACGAGCCTCGCGCTGGGTGTGCGCGATCCCTGGGCCCTGACCGTGAGCGGTGACCGCATCGTGGTCGCCGGCAAGGTCAACGGGCAGCCGGGCCTGTGGTCGCTGGAAGACGACGGACTGTTCCGGAGCGTGGCGAGGGGCGACTACCGTGGCGGCGCCTTCACGCCGGACGGAACAAGGCTGGCGGCGACGCTGCGAGATGACGGATGGTTCTCCACGCGTTGGTCGCTGCGATTGGTCTCCGTTCCATAGCGCTTCACCATGGCGCGGGCGAGGAGGTGCACCACATGGATCCGCTGACGCGGGCCAACCGGGCGATCTGGGAGAAGGCCGCGCGCAAGTACGTCGACGAGCACGACGACCTGCTGCGGGAGGCCCGCGCCGGCTCGTCGCTGTTCGCGGCCGAGGCCGCGCTCCTCGCGCCGCTGCTGCGGGACTCCCCCGACGTCGTGCACCTGCAGAGCGGGCACGGCCTCGACGACATCGCCCTCGTCCAGGGCGGCGCGCGCCGCGTGATCGGCGTCGACTACAGCGAGACCACGGCCGGGGCGGCGCAGCGGCGGGCCGACGCGCTCGGGCTGCCGTGCGCGTACGTGGTCGCGGCCGTGCCGCGAGCACCGCTGCGCAGCGGCTGCGCCGACCTCGTCTACACGGGCAAGGGCGCGCTCATCTGGCAGCCCGACATCCAGGCGTGGGCCCGTGACGCGGCGCGGCTGCTGCGGCCCTCCGGGCATCTGTTCGTCTACGAGGAGCATCCGGCGCATCCGCTGTGGACCTGGGACGTCGACGAGCCCCGGATCCGGGCGAACCGCGGCTACTTCGAGCGCACCTACGCCAGCGACACCTTCCCGGGCGAGGGTGCGACGGTGTGGCTGTGGACGCTCGGCGAGATCGTCACCGCCGTCGTCGACGCGGGGCTGACCGTGCGGCACCTGTCCGAGTACGCCGAGCCGTTCTGGCGCGCGGGAGGCCTCGACGCCGCCGCGTTCCGGGGCCGGCTGCCGAACGCCTTCGCGCTCATGTGCTCGAAGTGACCGAGGCCCAGCGGTACTGGTGCTCCGGGCGGCCGGTGACGCCGTAGCGGAGCTGGACCTCGGCGATGCCGTCGCGGGCCAGGGCGGCCAGGTAGCGCTGGGCGGTCGCGCGGGAGATGCCGAGCTCGTCGGCCACCTCGGCGGCCGTGCGCGGCCGGCCCGCGCCGCGCAGGGCCTCGCTCACCAGCCGGACGGTGACCGCGGACTGGCCCTTGGGCGCGGCCGGGCGGTCGCCGTCGTGCAGCACGCGCCAGCAGCGGTCGATCTCGGCCTGGGTCAGCGTGCGCTCGGCGGCCACCAGCGCGCGGTAGTGCCGGTACGCCGTGAGCCGGTCGGCCAGCTGCTCGGCGGTGAACGGCTTCACGAGGTAGTTCAGCGCGCCCCGGGCGTAGGCGGCCCGCACCGTGGCGGCGTCCGACGCGGCGGTGAGCATGATGGCGTCGGCGGTCAGCTCGGCGAGCAGGTCGAGGCCGGACTCGTCGGGCAGGTACACGTCGAGCAGCACGAGGTCGACCGGCTTCGCGGCGAGCACGCGCCGGGCCTCGGCCGCGGTGCGCGCGGTCGCCGTGACCGCGAACCCGTCGACGCGCTGGGCGAAGTCGACGTGCACCCGGGCGACGCGGAAGTCGTCCTCGACCACGAGGACCCGGATCGTCACGCGGGCCTCGCCGCCGGCTGCAGGGCCGCGGGCAGCCGCGCCTCGAACACGGCGCCGTGGTCGTCGTGCACGGCCCCGGCCAGGCGCACGTCGCCGCCGAGGCGCCGGGCCGCCTGCCGGGCGAGGGCCAGGCCGATGCCGCGGCCGTCCTCGCCGTTGGTGGACACGCCGGAGTCGAAGATGCGCTCGGCGAGGCCGGGCGGGACGCCGTCGCCGGAGTCGACGACCGAGATGTGCAGCGTCGTGCCGTCCTCCAGCAGGGCCACGTCGACCCAGGCGGGGCGGCGGGCGCCGCGCCGGGCGGCCTCGAGGGCGTTGTCGACGAGGATGCCGAGCACGGTGGTGACCTCGACCGGCGCGGTGACCCGGGTGCCGACCCAGCTCGTGTCGGCCAGCGCCAGCCGCACGTCCTTCTCGGCGGCCTCGGCGCTCTTGGCGTCGATGAAGGCCTGCAGGTACGGGTCGTCGACGGTGTGCCCGGACGCGGGGGCGGCGGTGTCCGACACGGCGTGCAGGAACTCCAGCGCCTCCCCGCTGCGCCCGTTCTGCAGCAGCCCGGACAGGACGTGCAGCCGGTTCGCGAACTCGTGGCGCTGGGCGCGCAGCGCGGTGCTCAGCGTGCGCACGCTCTCCAGCTCCCGCGTGATGTTCTCCAGGTCGGTCCGGTCCCGCAGGGTGAGCACCCCGCCGAGGTCCCGGTCGTCGCGGCGTACCGCGCGATAGTTCGCGACGAGCACCCGGTCGTTGGCGACGGTGATGACGTTGTCGACCGGTAGGCGCCGATCGAGCGCTTCCCGCAGCGCGGGCGGCAGGTCCAGGCCGCCCTCCGAGTCGCCGAGGAGCCGCACCGCCTCGCCGTTGCAGACCGACACACGGCCGTCGGTGCCCACGGCCACGACGCCCTCGCCGATGCCGTGCAGCACCGCCTCCCGCTCCTGCACCAGCTCGGCGAGCTCGTGCGGCTCGAGGCCGAGGGTGAGCCGCTTGAGCCGCCGCGACAGCAGCGCCGAGCCGACGAACCCGAGCAGCAGCGCGCCGCCGGCGAAGAGCGCGGCGAACGCCAGCTCGCGGACGACCTTCTCGCGGACGTCCTCGATGCGGAAGCCGACGCTGACCTCGCCGACGATCGTCCCGGCGGCGTCGCGCAGGGGCGTCTTGCCGCGGGCGGACAGCCCGAGCGTGCCCTGCTCGACGTTGATGGTGTCGTGCCCGGCCAGGACCTCCGACGGGTCGGTGCTGACGGGCTCGTGGATGCGGTCGGGGTTCGGGTGGGCCAGGCGGATGCCCCGGCGGTTGGTGATGACCACGAACAGCGCACCGCTGGCGATCTTCGCGGCCTCCGCCCGCGCGGGCAGCACGCCCCCGGGGTCGTCGGCGGCGGCCGCGGCCGCGATCGCGGGGTCGGCGGCGAGGGTGTGCGCGACGGCGAGGGCGCGGGTGCCGTACTGCTGGGTCAGCTCCCCGTCGAAGAGCCAGCCGACGAGGGCGAAGCCGACACCCACCACGACGACCAGCACGCCGGCCTGCAGGGCGAAGGCCTGCCGGGCGAACGGGGCGTAACGCAGCCGAAACATGACGGGAGCGTACCGCCGGAGAGGCCCGATCGGCCCCGTGAGCAAAACGCGCAATACGCGGCTTACGCGGCCTGCCTCCACAACGCTCGCAAGGATTCGCGGCGGCCACGCCGATCCCTACCGTCCCTGCCATGAGCGTAATCGCGTTGCGCCACGCCACCAAGCGCTTCCCGGGCGCCGGTGGCACACCCCACACCGCCGTCCGGGATCTCACCTTCACGGTTGAGGCAGGCGAATTCGTCGCCGTCGTCGGCCCGACCGGCTGCGGCAAGTCCACGACGCTGTCACTCGTCTCCGGCCTGGAGCCGCCGTCCAGCGGCGAGGTCGAGGTCGACGGGGCCGCCGTGCGCGGCATCCCCGACGGTGTCGGCTACATGTTCCAGTCCGACGCCGTGCTGCCCTGGCGCTCGGTCCTCGACAACGTCGCCGCGGGCCCCCGCTACCGCGGCGCGGGCAAGGCCGAGGCCCGCGGCCGGGCCGCCGTCTGGGTCGAGCGGGTCGGGCTCGCCGCGTTCGAGCGGTACTACCCGCACCAGCTCTCGGGCGGGATGCGCAAACGGGTCGCGCTGGCCCAGACGCTCGTCAACGAGCCGCGCATCCTGCTCATGGACGAGCCGTTCAGCGCGCTCGACGTCCAGACGCGGGCCCTGATGCAGGACGAGCTGCTGCGGCTGTGGCAGGGCACCGGCGCCGCGGTCGTGTTCGTCACCCACGACCTGGAGGAGGCGATCTCGCTCGCCGACCGGGTGGTCGTCATGACGTCCAGCCCGGCGACGGTCAAGGGGATCTTCGACGTGCCGCTGCCCCGGCCGCGCCGCGTCGAGGAGATCCGCCTGACGCCCGCCTTCGTCGAGACCTACCGCGAGATCTGGGACAGCCTGCGCGAAGAGGTCGAGCGAGCCCGGGCGGAGGCGAGCGGCCGTGCGTGAGCGCCGAACGCTCGTCATGTGGGCGGTCCGGCTGGCCGTCGTCGCCGTGTGGCTCGGCAGCTGGGAGCTGGCCGCGACCCACTGGATCGACCCGTTCTTCTACTCCAAGCCGTCGGCCATCTGGGAGCGGCTCGGCGACTGGTTCACCAAGGGCACCGCGTTCGGCTCGGTATGGACGCAGATCGCGATCACGCTCGAGGAGACCGTGTTCGGGTTCGTCATCGGCGCCGTCGGCGGGGTGTTGCTGGGCATCCTGCTCGGCCGGGCCCGGTTCGTCGCCGACGTCGCGGCCCCCTTCATCAAGGCCGCCAACGCCGTACCGCGGATCGTGCTCGCCTCGCTGTTCGTCATCTGGTTCGGCCTCGGCCTGACGTCGAAGGTCGCGACCGCCGTCGTGCTCGTGTTCTTCGCGGTCTTCTTCAACGCCTTCCAGGGCGCCCGCGAGGTCGACCGCAATCTCGTCAACAACGCCCGCATCCTGGGCGCCTCCCGCGTCCAGCTGCTCACCTCGATCGTGGTGCCCAGCGCCATGTCGTGGATCTTCGCCTCGCTGCACGCCGCGTTCGGGTTCGCGCTCATCGGCGCGGTGGTGGGCGAGTACGCCGGCGCCGACAAGGGCCTCGGGCTGCTCATCGCCAACGCCCAGGGCACGTTCGACGCGGCCGGCATCTACGCCGGAATGATCATCATCACCGTCATCGCCCTGCTCGCCGAGTGGCTCCTGACCCTGCTCGAGCGCCGGTTGCTGCGGTGGCGCCCGCCAACCCACACCCAAGGAGACGCACATGCGTAAGTTGTCGGCGGCCGTCTGCTGTGCCGCCCTGCTCCTCGCCGGCTGCCGGGGCACCGCACCCGACCAGACGGGCCCGGCGCAGACGCCGACCCAGGTGAAGATCATGGTCGGCGGCATCGACAAGGTGATCTACCTGCCGGCCAAGCTGACCGAGCAACTCGGCTACTTCAAGGCCGAGGGGCTCGACGTGCAGCTGCTGACCGAGCCCTCCGGGGCCACCGCCGAGAACGTGCTCATCTCCGGCGACGTCCAGGGCGTCGTGGGCTTCTACGACCACACCATCGACCTGCAGACCAAGGGCAAGTGCATCGTCAGCGTGGTCCAGCTGGCCGACGTGCCCGGCGAGGTCGAGATCGTGGCCGCGAACAAGGCCGACCAGATCAAGAGCCCGGCCGACTTCAAGGGCCGCAAGCTCGGCATCACCAGCTCCGGCTCGTCGACCGACTTCCTGACGCAGTACCTGGCGACCAAGGGCGGGCTGAGCAACGGCGACTACACGACGGTCAAGGCCGGCGCCGGGCAGACGTTCATCGCGGCCATCGACAACGGCGGCATCGACGCGGGCATGACCACCGACCCGACCGCCGCCCAGCTGACCAGCACCGGCAAGGGCAAGATCCTGCTGGACATGCGCACCGAGGCCGGCACCCGCGCGGCCCTCGGCGGGCTGTACCCGGCCAGCTCCCTCTACATGGACTGCGCGTGGGTCCAGTCGCACCGGGAGGCGGTACAGAAGCTGGCCAACGCGTTCGTGAAGACCCTGCGCTGGATCAAGGCGCACAAGCCGGACGAGATCGCGGCGAAGATGCCGGCCGAGTACTCGGCCGGGAATCCGCAGCTGTACGTGCAGGCGGTGACCGACAGCATCGGCATGTTCAACGGCGACGGCGCGATGAAGGCGGAGGGCGCCAAGAACGTGCTCGAGGTGCTCAGCCAGTTCTCGCCGAACGTGAAGGGCAAGAAGGACACCGTCGACCTCGCCAAGACGTACACGACCGATTTCGTCGCGAAGGTCGCCGCCGGATAAGCGCGGCGGCGCGGGGTCACCGGCCTCCCGCCGGGGTGGGTAGAGTCAGTTCGCATGAGCGGGATCTCGGCGGCTGACACGGCCCACCTCGAGCGGGCGGTCGCGCTCGCGTGGGAGGCCCGCGAGCGCGGCGACCACCCGTTCGGCTCGCTGCTCGTCACGCCGGACGGCACGGTGCTCGAGGCGCGCAACAGCGTCGTCACCGGCGCCGACCCGACCGGTCACGCGGAGACCAACCTCGTCCGGCTCGCCGGGCGGCTGGAGCGGGCCGTGCTGGCCGGCAGCACGCTGTTCACGAGCACCGAGCCGTGCGCGATGTGCGCCGGCGCCATCTACTGGTCGGGCATCGGCCGGGTGGTGTTCGCGCTCTCCGAGGCCGACCTGGCCACGATGGTCGCGGAGGAGGAGGGTGTACCACCCCTGCACCTGCCCTGCCGCGAGGTCTTCGCCCGCGGTGGCCGCCCGATCGCCGTCGACGGGCCCGTCCCGCTCCACGGCGCCACCGCCGTCCACGAGGGCTTCTGGAACTGAGCGGATCAGTCACTCGTCGGCCGTCGTTCAGACGTACGATTCATGAATTGAACGAACGGACATCTGGCCTCCCGAATTTCCGGTACAAATCGAACGTCAGGCGCCCTGTCAGCGGCCGAACCAGAAGCACCTAGGGCCCCGAGCGCCACCCGAAAAGACGGTCGGTCCGCATCATTGACATCGACCACGGAACGTGTTTGCATCAGCTATTCGCACGTTCTCCCCCGAATCGGCGAATACTGCGCAGCGATTCAATCGGATTCCACGGAATCCGGCGGCCAACCGATCAGGAAGCCGAGATGCTGGAAACAGCAATCACCGTGCGCGAGAATGTCGACCTGGCAGTGATCGATATCGCCGCCAAAGGTCGTTGGACCTGGCAGCTGCGGGTCGATTTCATGGCGGCGGTCCGCAAGTCGCTCGCCCAGCAACCGCGCGCCCTCATTCTCGACCTGGCCGGGCTGGTGGACGCCGAGCGCGAGCTGGTCGCGTCGGTGCTGCTGGCCGAGCAGCAGAGCACCGTGCACCAGCCCCCGGTCCCGTTGCTGGTCGTCGCGCGGGAGGCGCAGGCGCTGCGGCTGCACTACAGCGGTGTGGCGCGGCGCATCCCGGTCCACGCCGACGGGGCCGCGGCGCTGAGTCACCTCGTGGAGAGCACCCCGCCGTTCGGCCAGGCCCGCCTGCTGCTGCAGCCGAGCCTGCGGGCGGCGGCGAAGGCGCGCGGCGTCGTCGATGACGCCTGCCGCACCTGGGGCCTGCCCCAGGTGCTGTACCCGGCGCGGCTGATCGTGTCGGAGCTGGCGGCGAACGCGATCGAGCACGCGGGCTCCCCGTTCACCGTGACGCTGACGCGCCGCGGTGCCGAGCTGCTGCACATCGCCGTGGAGGACGACCTGCCGAGGCTGCCGAAGCTGCGCCTCTGGCCGAAGCACGCCGACCCGATGCCGCCCCTGCGCGGCAACGGGCTGCGGATCGTCTCCGCCGCGGCCTCCGCCTGGGGCAGTCACCTGACCGCGCACGGCAAGGTGGTCTGGGCCACGCTGCGGGCGGGGCCGGGGCGGATCCGCACCGCGGGCGCGGCCCCGGGGGCCGCCGCCGGCTGAGGCGCCGGCGCGCGGACCTCAGCCGACGGGCACGTCCGCCCGTTCGAACGCCTCCGGCTCCGGGTCCGGCTCCGGGGCGACCGTGGAGCCCAGCACGCTCAGCAGGGCCGGGGCGAGCAGCGACCGCACCAGGAACGCGTCGATCAGCACGCCGACGGACAGGGCGAACGCCAGCTCGCGGAACGGGCGCAGCGGCACGATGAGCAGCAGCCCGAAGCTCACCGCCAGGGTGAACGCGGCGGTGCGGATGGCCTTGGCCGAGTGCGGCAGCGTCAGCGCGAGGGCCTCGCGCAGGGGCCGGGTGCGGGCCTCGCGCCAGGCCGGCCCGATGCCGAAGATGTTGTAGTCGGAGCCGAGCGCGACCAGCAGGACGGCGGCCGCGAACGGCACGTAGAAGGTGAGCCCGTCCGCGTGCAGGATGTCCTGGAACAGCCACGTGGTCAGGCCGAGCGTGGCGCCGATCGCGAGGACGCTGCACGCGAGCAGCCCGATCGGGGCGACCAGCGCGCGCAGGAAGAGCATCAGGAACAGCAGGTTGGCCAGCAGCGCGGCGATCGCGATGCGGCCCAGGTCGTCGGTGGTCTGCGCGACGATGACCCGGGCCACCGCGGTGTCACCGCCGAGGCTCGCCCGGGCGCCGTCGAGACCGGCGGCGGCGAGCAGCCCGGGCAGGTCGCGCTGGACCCGGCCGATGGTGTCCACGGCCGTGGCCCCGAGCGGCTCGTCGGCGAGGATCAGCAGATAGCGGGCCGCGGCGCCGTCGGACGAGCGGAACACGTTGTAGCCCTCGGGCAGGTTGGGCGTGGTCGGGCCGATCACCGCGGCGACGCCGGGCTCCTTGGCGAGGGCCTGCTGGAGCTGGGCGAGCTCGGCCTTGCGCCCGGCGATGGCGTCGCCTTCCAGCAGTACCTCCGTGGGCGAGAGGATCCCGTCGGCGAACCCGGTCTCGGCGGCGGTCGCGGCCGCCCGGGCCGGACGGTCCTTCGGCAGCGCCTCGACGAACGACACCCCGAGCTTGATGTGCTGCAGCGGCAGCGCGGCCACGACCAGCCCGGCGGTGCACAGCAGCAGCACCGGCAGCGCGAACCAGCGGCGGGTCAGCAGCCGCGCCCACCAGCGCCCGCCGACGGGGCGCGGCGGCGTGGCCGGGGGCCGCAGCGGCGACCAGAACGCCGCGCGGCCGAGAATCGCCAGCAGGGCCGGCACGAGCGTGACGGCCACGACGGCGCCGATGAGGATGGCCAGCGCCATCCCGGGCCCGAACGCGCGGAAGGCGGGCGAGCCGGCGACGATCAGCGCACCGGTACCGGCCGCCGCGGTCAGCCCCGCGACCGCGATGATCGGCGTGAACCGCGCGGTGGCGGCCCGGGCCGCGTCCAGCCTCGTCTCGCCGGCCCCGAGCCCGCGCCGGACCGCCGAAAGGTAGAACACCACGTAGTCGGTGACCACGCCGAGCAGCAGCGCGACGAGCAGCGGCTGTGTTTCCTGCGGCACCGGTACGCCGAGCCGCAGCGCCAGCGCCCCGCCCACGTGCAGCGTCAGCAGGGTGGCGACGCCGGCCACCCCGAGCGCGACCAGCGGGGCGACGAGCGAGCGGAACGCGATCGCGACGATCAGGAAGACCGCGGCGACCGTGATCAGCTCCAGCCGCGACACCGACGACTGCACGATGCGCGCCTGCTCGACGCGGGCCGGTACCGAACCCGTGATGCCCACGACCGAGTCGCCGGCGCCGTAGTGCGCCGCGACGAACCGCTCCGCCGCCTGCACCTGCCCCGCGAAGTTCACGTCCGGATCGGTGAACAGCAGCGTGACGATCGTGGTGCCGTCCTCGGCCGAGCCCGGGAACAGCCCGAGCGTGTTCATGACCGGAACGGCCGCCCGGATCGGGCCCACGTCCCCGTACGTCCCCTCGCTGACCGCCTTGGCCCGCTCGACCGCCTCGGCCTGCGTCGCCTGCGACAGCCCGTTCGCGTCGCGCTGGACCACGGCGACGCGACTGAGCAGCGGAAACCCGAACTTGTCGAACGAGCGCAGCTCGCTGCGCACGGCCGGGTTGTCGGCGGAGACGAGCTGTTCGAGGTCGCTGCCGCCCTGCCCGACGGCCGGCAGATAGACCACCGACGCCACCGCGGCCGCGGCCCAGCCGCCCACGATGAGCCACCGCAGGCCGACGACGAACGCGGCGTACGCCCGCGGTACGAGACTCGGCCGCCACCGGCTGCGCATATCCATGCATCGCGTGATGCCCCGCCATCGAGCCGCGAAAACGAACTTCACCGCGGCGAGCAACTAGAGCAGGCGCCCGGCGTCGAAGACGAGCACCCGGTCCGCGGTCGTGGTGGTCAGGCCGCGGTGGGCGATCGAGACCGTGGTCCGGCCGCGGGTCAGCACGGCCAGGGCGCGCTGGACCGCCGCGTCCGTGGCCGGGTCCACGCCCGAGGTCGCCTCGTCCAGCACCACCAGGTCCGGGTCGGCCAGGGCGGTGCGGGCGAGCGCGACGAGCTGCCGCTCTCCGACCGAGAGGCGCTCCCCGCGCAGGCCGACCTCGGTGGCGAGGCCGTCGGGCAGGGTCGCGTACCAGTCGCCGACGCCCAGCTCGTGCAGGACACGCACCGCCTCGGCGTCGGTCGCGGCCGGGCAGCCGAGCCTGATGTTCTCGCCCACGGTGCCGTCGAACAGGAACGGGTCCTGCGGCACGATGACGACCCGGCCGGCGAGGGACGCGTCGTCGAGGCGGTCCAGTGGCACCCCGCCGAGCCGGATCGTCCCCGCGGCCGGCTCCAGCCGGCGGGTGAGCAGCTTCGCGAACGTCGACTTGCCCGAGCCGGTGCGCCCGACCACGGCGACGTGCTCGCCGGGTTCGATGCTGACCGTCACGTCGCGCAGCACCAGCGGGCCGTCGCCGTAGCGGGCGCTGACCCGCTCGACGCACACACCGACCGCGCCCGGCGGCAGGGCGACGCCGCCACGGACCGCGGCGCTCGGCGTGCGCGCCAGCTCCAGCGCGCGCCGCCAGCCGGTGAGCGCGTTCTGGGCCTCGCCGAGGCTCTGCACCAGAAACTGCAGCGGGCGCACGAAGAAGCCGACGAGGAACACCATCGCCACCACCTCGCCCGGGGACAGCCGCGACCAGACCCCGCCGAACAGCACGGTCACCGTCATCGTCGAGATCGCGAGCTCGCCGAGGGATGCGTTGGCGTGCAGCGGGACGAGCGTGTGCACCAGGCTGTCGCGGGCGCGGTCGACGGCCTCGCCGAGGCGGGCCCGGGTGCGCGCGGCGGTGCCCGTGGCCCGGATCACCGGCGCGCCGAGGACCGCCTCCGTCACCGCGGTCTGCAGCGCCGACAGGTCGCGGCGGGCCCGGCCGTAGCGGCGCGCGATCACCCGCTGCAGGCCGAGCATCCCGCCGAGGACGAGCGCGGCGAGGACGAGCACGGGCAGGGCGAGGCGCCAGCTGTACACCACCATGATGGCGGTGGCGATGAGCAGCTGGGCGCCGTTGGTGAGGAACTGGACCCCGCCACCCTGCAGGAACGTGGTCACCTGGTCGACGTCGCTGGTGAGCCGGGTGGTCAGGTCGCCGCTGGGCAGCCGGTCGGCGGTGCTCGCGGCCATCTCGTGCACGCGGCGCAGGCCGTCGCGGCGCAGCGCGGCCAGCGCCCCCTCGACCCGCGCGTGCAGGCGCCGGTTGAGCAGGACCGACGCCGTCCCGGCCAGCACGACCGCCGCGGCGCCGACGGCGACCGCGGGACCGACGACGTGCGGCCCCAGGCCGGCGTCGATCGCGTGCTGCACGCTCAGCGGCGCGACGACCCGTCCGGCCCCGGCCAGCAGGGCGAGCCCGCCGAGGAGCGCGAAGCCCTCACCCCGCACGGGACAGCACCACCACGCGGTCGGCGATCGCCGACGCCGCCGGGCGGCTGGTCGCCATCAGCACCGTCGTGCCCCCCAGCCCGGTCAGCGCGCTGAGCACCTCGCGCTCCACTCGCTCGTCCAGCGCCGAGGTCGGATCGTCGAGCACGAGCAGCCGCGGCTCGCGCAGCACCGCGCGGGCGAGGCAGATGCGCTGCCGCTGGCCGCCGGAGAGCGTGGCGCCGCGCTCGCCGACGACGGTGTCGAGCCCGTCGGGCAGGCCGCGGACGATCTCGTCGGCGGCGACCCGGCGCAGGGCGGCCCAGAGCTGCTCGTCGGTGAACGGGCCGGCGAGCGCGAGGTTGGCCCGGACGGACTCGGCGAACAGGAAGGACGTCTGCGCGACCACGGCGACGTGCCCGGCCACGACCCCCTCGGCGAGTTCGCGGACGTCGACGCCGTCGAAGAGCACCGTGCCGGCCGTCGGGTGGGTCTGCCCGCCGGCGAGGCCGAGCAGGGTGGATTTTCCGGCGCCGACGGTACCGACGACGACGGTCACCGTCCCGGGTTCCAGCACGAGATCCACGCCGGAGAGCAGCCGGTGCCCGTCGCGGGTGACCCCGGCCCCGCGCAGCTCGACGCGCAGCGGGCCGGTGCCCGCGAGCCGCGCCTCGCCGAAGCGGTCCACGCCCGGGTCGTCCAGCACCGCGCGCACGCGGGCCAGGCCGGCGCCGGACAGGGGCAGCATCGACAGGAACCGGCTGATCACGTTGAGCGGGATGGCGATGGTGATCAGGAGGTACACGACCCCGACGAGCGCGCCGACGCTGGGCGCCCCGACCGCGAGCACGAGCAGGACGGCGGCGGTCGGCAGCAGCTCCAGCACCGGGTCGAAGACGGAGCCGACGGCGGCGATGCGCAGGTTCGCGCCCCGCAGCTCCTCGACGGCGGGCGCGAAACGGGCGTCCTCGGCCGCGACCAGCCCGAGGCTGCGCACGACCGGGCCGGCCTCGATCGACTCGTGGGCGATCGTGCCGACGACACCCCGGGCGGCCTGGGCGGCGCGGGCCCGCGGGGCGAGCCGGCGCTGGTAGAGCACGTTGAGGCCGAGCACGAGCACCACGAGGGCCAGTCCGGCCAGCCCCAGGGCGACGGACCGGGCGAACAGCTCCCCCAGCGCGAGCAGCAGCATGAAGACCATGCCGAGGGCGAAGTACGCGAACTGCATCGGCGACCAGAGGGCGTCCACATCGGAGACCGCGTGGGCCAGGAGCCGGCCCGGCGGGTGGCGGCGGTGCCAGTCGGGGCCGAGGCGCAGGTAGCGCCCGGTCACGGCGCGGCGGGTGTCGGCCTGGGCGCGGTACTGCACCCGCCCCGTGGCGACGCCGCGCACGAAGATGGTCGCCCAGCGGACCAGGGAGATGCCCAGGATCAGCAGGGCGCTGACCCACCAGGCCGACGCCGGCACCGGGCGGCCCGACAGCGCCGGCACCACGAGATGGTCGGTGGCCCAGCCGACGGCCGCCGCGCCGACGACCATGGTGGCCCCGTTGACCAGCCCGGTGACGGTGGCGACCACGGCCGGCCCGGGATGCGCGCGGGCGCCGGCGAACTGGGCCGCCAGCGCCCGCCACGGCTCAGACACGCACGCCCGCCGCGCGGCCGGGCACCGCGTCGAGCAGCTCGCGGGTGTGCGGGCTCTGCGGATGCGCGAAGACCTCCGCGGCCGGCCCCTCCTCGACGACCCGCCCGCCGCGCATCACCGACACCGTGTGCGCGATGTTGGCGACGACGGCGAGGTCGTGGGAGACGAACAGGTACGACAGCCCGAGCGCCTGCTGCAGCTCGACCAGCAGCCGCAGGATCTGGTCCTGCACCAGCACGTCGAGCGCGGAGACGGGCTCGTCGAGCATGAGCAGGTCCGGCCGCAGGGCCAGCGCGCGTGCGATCGCGACCCGTTGGCGCTGGCCGCCGGAGAGCTCGCTCGGCAGCCGGTCCAGATACGCGGCCGGGAGCCCGACCTGGTCGAGCAGTTCGCGGGCCCGGGCGGTGCGCTCGCGCCGGTCGCCGACCTTGAACGCGACCAGCGGCTCGGTGACCGACTGCCGGACGGTGAACCTCGGGTCGAGGGCGGCGAACGGGTCCTGGTGCACGAGCTGGGCCTTGCGCCGCAGCGGCCGCAGCTGGTTCCAGCCGCGCCCGGCGATCTCGGTCCCGTCGAGCACGATCGAGCCGCTCGTCGGCGCCTCGAGCCCGAGCGCGATGCGCAGGGTCGTGGTCTTGCCGCACCCGGACTCGCCGACCAGGGCGTGGGTCCGGCCACGGGGCACGGTGACGCTCACGTCCTCGAGGGCGTTGAAGCCGCGCCGGCCGCGGCGCAGATCGTTCACGGCGAACGTCTTGTGCACCCCGGTGAGGGTCAGGATCGGCTCGGGCGCCGGCTCGCCGCGCACGTCGAAGCGGGCCTCCACCCGGCCCCCGTGGGCCAGGCGCGGGGCGGCGGCGATGAGCTGGCGGGTGTACTGCACCCGCGGGTCGGTCAGGATCGTGCCCGGCTCGCCCTCGTCGACCTTGCGGCCGTCCCGCATGACCACCACCCGGTCGGCCCGGTCGGCGGCCACGGCCAGGTCGTGGGTGATGACGAGCAGCGAGATGCCCTGCTCGCGGACCAGGCCGCCGAGGTGGTCGAGGATGCGGCGCTGGACGGTGACGTCGAGGGCGCTGGTGGGCTCGTCGGCGATGATGAGTTTCGGCCGCCCGGCCAGCGCGATGGCGATGAGCACCCGCTGGCGCAGGCCGCCGGAGAGCTCGTGCGGGTACTGCCGCGCCCGCAGTTGCGGGTCCGGGACGCCGGCCTTGTCGAGGAAGTGGTGCACCTGCTCCGCCCCGCACGCCTCGGCCACCTGCGCGCCGATCCGCTTGGTCGGGTTGAGGCCGACCATCGGGTCCTGCGGGATGAGCCCGACCACCGAGCCGCGCAGCCGCCGCAGCGTGCGCTCCCGCGCCCCGGCGATCTGTACGCCGCCGACCAGCGCGGAACCGCCGGTGATCCGCCCGTTGGCGGGGAGCAGTCCGATGAGTGCGTTGGCGGTCGTGGTCTTGCCCGAGCCGGACTCGCCGACGATCGCCACGATCTCGCCGGCGCCGACGGTGAGGTCGAGCCCGCTGACCGCCGGCGTGATCCGCCGGTGCCGGGTGTAGCCGATGTCGAGGCCCCGCACCTCGACGAGCGCGTCCGTGGTCACCGCGTCAACTCCTGCATGGTCTTGGAGATGTGGTTCAGGCTGAGCACGAGCAGCGCGACGAACAGGCCGGGCAGCAGGCTCAGCCACCACGCCGTCACGAGGTAGTTGCGGCCGTCGGCGATGAGCGTGCCCCACTCGGCGGCCGGTGGGGCCGCGCCGAAGCCGAGGAAGCTCAGCGACGCGATGGCGATGATGGCCACGCCGCCGTCGAGGACCGCGAGGACCGCGACCGGGCCCCACGAGTTGGGCAGGATGTGCCGCAGCAGCACCCGGGACCAGGAGGCGCCCGCGGCCCGGGCCGCCTCCACGTAGGGCAGCGTCTTGACCCGCAGCACCTCGGCCCGGGTGGTGCGGGCGAAGCCGGGCACGATGCCGACGCCGACGGCCACGGCGACCGGCATGGTGCCGTAGCCCAGGGCGGTGACGATGGACAGGGCGAGCAGAAGGCCCGGGATGGCCAGCAGCACGTCGATGATCCGCATGAGCAGCGCGTCGGTGGCGCCGCCGAAGAAGCCGGCGACGATGCCGAGGGTGAGCCCGGCGACGAGGGCGATGCCCAGGGCGACCAGCGTGGCCTCGATGGTCAGCGGCGAGCCGTAGAGCATGCGGGTCCACAGGTCGCGGCCGTAGCTGTCGGTGCCGAACAGGTGGCTCCCGCTCGGTGGGAGGATCGCCGACTCGGGGTGCGTGTCGTAGGGGTCCGCGCCGGTGAACCAGCGCGGCCGGAACGCCGAGACGACCACGAACAGCACGTAGAGGGCCGCGATCAGGAACAGCGGTTTGCGCAGCAGTTGCGTGGTCACAGCGCGGCCCCCTTGGTGTAGGAGATGCGCGGGTCCAGCAGCGGGTAGACCAGGTCCACGACGAGGTTGACGAGCACGAAGATGGTCGCGGCGATGGTGACCACGGCCAGGACGACCGGGACGTCCTGGGAGAGGACGGCCTGCTGAGCCAGGTTGCCCAGGCCCTCCCGGGTGAACACCGTCTCTACCACGATCGAGCTCGTCACGGTGAGGCCGACGATCACGCCGAGGATCGTCATCGCCGGGAGTGCGGCGTTGCGGAAGGCGTGGCGCAGGTGCACCGCCGAGCGGGACAGGCCCTTGGCCCGGGCGGTGGCGATGTAGGGCTGGCGCAGGGTCTCGTCGAAGGTCTTGATGAGCACCTGCGCCAGCACCGAGGAGGTCAGGACCGAGATGGTGGCGACCGGCATCACGAGCGACGCCGCGCCCTGGGTGCCGGTCGCCGGCAGCCAGCCCAGCTGGAAGGAGAAGAACTGGATGAGGAACAGGGCGACGAAGAACTGCGGGAACGAGGCGCCGAGCGCGGGCAGCCGGGTGAGGGCGATCCGCAGCGGGTTCCAGCGGGCGAACGTCGCCAGGTAGGCCAGCGCGGAGCCGGCCGCCAGGGACACCGCGGCCGCGCTCACGCTCAGCAGCAGGGTCTGGCCGACGCGCTGGCCGATGAGCTCGGTGACCGGCACGCCCTGGCTGAGCGAGAGGCCGAAGTCGCCGTGCAGGGCGCCGGCCAGGTGGTGCCAGTACTGCGCCCAGATCGACTCGTCCAGCCCGAACCGGTGCCGCATCGCGGCCAGCTGCTCCGGGTCCAGGCTGTCCTGCTGGATGCCGGCCGCGGCCAGCTGCAGCTGCATCGGGTCGCTGGGCAGCAGGTACAGGATCGCGAAGGTCAGCGTGAACGCGGCCCACAGCACGGCGACCGCCTGGCCGATTCGCCCCAGGACGTACCGGGTCACCGGGTCAGTCCTTCCAGACGTCGTTGAGCTTGAGGAAGCTCTCCGAGGTGAACGCGAAGCCGTGGACCTTGCCGCTGACGCCGGCCTTCTGCACCCGCTCGAACAGCGGGAACGTGACGCCCTCGTCGAGCAGGAAGTCCTGCAGGTCGGCGTAGGCCTGCCTCGTCTGGGCGGCGTCGGTGCTCTGGATCGCGCGGGCGAACAGCGCCTGGATCTTCGCGATGCCGTCGGGCGAGGCCGAGCGCCGGGCGAGGGCCTTGGAGTTGGCGACGTCGGGGTTGAGGATGAACTGCAGCGCGCCGGGGTCGGCCCGGGTGAAGTAGGTGCCGGTCAGGTCGTAGTCGCCGTTGGGCAGGTACGTGGTCGTCTGCGCGGTGGTGAGGGTGCGCAGGCTCAGGTTGATGCCGACCTTCTTGAGCTGGGCCTGCAACAGTTCGGCGCCGGGGGTGGCGCTGGTGATCGGGTAGTCGATGGTGAGCTGGGCACCGTTCTTGGTGCGGATGCCGCCCGGGCCGGCGGTCCAGCCGGCCGCCTCCAGGGTCTTCTGGGCCGCGTCGGGGTCGTAGCCGAGCTTCGCGGACTTGTCGGTGAAGAAGGGCGTGGTGGAGTCGAACGCGCCCTGCACCACCGGGTAGCTGGCGCCGAAGACGGTGGTCGCGTAGGTCTTGCGGTCGACGGCCTGGTTGAGGGCCTTGCGCACGGCCGGGTCGCTGAGCACCTTGCCGTCGGCGGTGTTGGCGAAGAGGGTGTAGGCCACGCCGGGCAGGGCGCGCTGCTCGACCTTGTCGCCGGAGCGCTGGATGAGCTGCTCGTCCTGCGGCGTGAACGGGTTGCGCGGCCAGGCGATGTCGATCGCGCCGCTGACGAGGTTGCCGGTGCGGACGCTGTCCTCGGCGACGTAGGTGAAGACGACCTTGTCGAGGTAGGCCTCGCCCTGGTTCTTGGCCAGGGCCGAGCCCCACGCGTAGCCGGCCCGCTTGGTGAGCACCGTCTCGACCTTGGCCGTGTAGTGGTCCAGCACGAACTGCCCGGAGCCGACGACTCCCTTGCCGGTGCAGCGCTCGGCCGGGGTCAGCTGGTATTCGGCCGGGTCGGTGATGGCGAGGTTGGTGGTCGACGTGGCCTGCAGGAACGACGAGTTCGGCTTGGCGAGGTGGAACGCGACGGTGCCGGGGTCGACGACGTCGGCGCCGGTGAGCCCCTGGACGTAGGAGGCGCCGTACGCGGCCCCGTTGGTCGCCTTCACGGTGGCGATCCAGCCGGCGGCGTTGTCGGCGACCGCTTGGGCGTCGAGCTTCTTGCCGTTGGCGAAGGTGACGCCGTCGCGGAGCTTGAAGGTGTAGGTGAGCCCGTCCGGGCTGATCTGCCAGCTCGTGGCGAGCCAGGGCACGATCTCGCCGGTCTTCGGGTCCTGGTCGGTGAGCGAGTCGGCGAAGTTGCGGATGATGGAGCGCGATTCGATCCAGTACACCTGGAACGGGTCGATGCAGGGCAGTGTCGCGTTGTCGGGCCAGAACGACACCTTGAGCGTCCCGCCGGACTTCGGGGTGCCGCCGCCGTCCCCGTCGCCGGCCGGCGACGTGCCGCCGCACGCGGCCAGGGCCAGCGCCGCGGCGGCCGTGGTGGCGAGCAGTGTCAGCTTGCGCATGAGATCAGTCCTTCTCGGGGTTCAGGATTCGCCGGCCGCTCGCCAGCAGGACGGTGTCCTCCTGCGGCGGGTGGACGCGGATGCACAGCGCGTCGCGCAGGTGCCGTTCGAGGGGGTGGTGCCGGGACAGGCCGGGGTTGCCCAGCGCGGCCACGGCGGTCTGGGTGGCGGCGATCACGGCGCGCGCGATGGCCACCTTGACCGCGGAGAGCTCGGGCAGGATCGAGCGGTCGCCGGCCTCGAGGCGCAGCAGCGCGCCGTGCAGCAGGGTCTCGGCCGTCACGATCTGCAGGTCGATCTCGCCGGCGACGGCCTGGATGCGCTCGGTCTGCGCGATCGGCCGGCCGAGGGCCGCGGGCACTCGCTCGCGGGCGAAGGCGGCGAACGCGGCTCGGGCCGCCCGGGCCACACCGATGTAGAGCGCCGGGTGGCCGAAGCTGCCGGGGCCGGCCGCGGCGGCCGGGTCGCGGTACACGCCGTCGGGGCCGCGGGGGATCTCCACGAACGCGTCCGCGGGCACGTGCACGTCGGTGTAGACGACGTCGTGCGTGTTGGAGGCGCGCAGGCCCAGGTGGTCCCAGGTGTCGACCCAGGTGATGCCGGGCCGGTCGCCGGCGACCACGACGTGGCCGACGCGCGGGCGCTCGGGATCGCCGTCCGGCTCGTCGGCGACCGCCCACACGACGTGGTAGGCCAGCCCGGCGCCGCCGGTGGCGTAGGCCTTGCGGCCGTTGAGCACCCAGCCGCCGCCGGTGCGGGTCGCGGTGGTCTTCGGCAGCCCGCCGCGGGCCGGCGCGCCGAGCTCGGGCTCCGCGCGGATCGCGTTGACCAGGGCCGGGCCGTCCTTCGAGCGCCGCAGCAGGTCGTCGTAGGTCTCCGCCGGCCAGGTCGGGCCGGCGGCCTGGGCGGCGTGGGTCAGCAGGGTGTTCGCGGCGAGCAGGCCGACCGAGGCGTCGCCCTCGCCGATCGCGGTGAGGATGCGGGCGATCTCGCGCGGGCCGGCGCCGGGGCCGCCGAACTGCCGCCCGACCGAGGCGGTGAGCAGGCCGGCGTTGTGCGCCGCCCACAGGCCGGGCCAGGGCAGCTCGGCGGTCCGGTCGAACTCCGATGCGGTGGCCGCGATCTCGGCGGTGACCTTGGCCAGCGCCTCGTCGGACAGGTCGAGGCTCATGGCTGCCCCGCCGTGGCGTACCGGGCGTACTCCGGCGCGTAGTTGCCGGGGTGCTCGGCCTGCAGGGTGCCGCGCCGCCCGGTCGCGCGCCGGTGCGCGAGCTCCTGGCGGACGAGCGGCAGGACGTGCTTGCCGTAGTCGACCGCGTCGGCGAGGGTGTCGTAGCCGCGGATCGACACCAGCGAGGCGCCGTGGTCGATGTAGTCGAGGATCGCGGCCGCGACCGTCTCGGGCGAGCCGACGAGGGCGGTCGAGGCGCCGGCCGCGTTGGTGACGGCCGCGGTGCGGGTCCACAGGGCCCGGTCGTAGAGCTCGGAGCGCTCGGCGAAGGCCAGGGCCCGCTGCGAGCCGACGTTCTGGGGCTCGGCGGTGGAGCGGGCGAAGTTCTTCGCGATCAGGGTGACGTACCGCTGCGCCTTCCGCCAGGCCAGCTCGTCGGTCCGGTCGATGATCGGGCGGAACGTGACCCAGATGCGCGGCAGTGTGGTGCGCCCGGCCGCGCGCGCGATGTCGTGCACGCGGTCGATCTCGGTGCGCAGGTCGGCGAGCGGCTCGCCCCAGAAGCTGAAGATGTCGGCCTGGGCGCCCCCGACGGCGAAGGCCTCGTCGGACTGGCCGCCGATGGAGATCGGGATCGGGCCGTCGAAGGGCGCGAAGCCGGGGCCGAAGCCGTCGAAGCGGTAGAACTCGCCCTCATGGCTGAACGGGGCGGTCTCGGTCCACGATCGGCGCAGGATGTCGATGTACTCCGACGTGCGCGCGTACCGCCGCTCCTTCGGCAGGTAGTCGCCCTGCCGGGCCTGCTCGGCGTCGTTGCCGCCGGAGATCAGGTGCACCACCGCGCGGCCCTCGGTGAGCTGGTCGAGCGTGGCGAGCTTCTGCGCGCCGACGGTCGGGAAGGTCGTGTTGGGCCGCAGCGCGACGATCGGCCGGAGCCGCTCGGTGAGCTGCCCGACGGCGCTCGCGACGACGAACGAGTCGGCGCTGGCCGCTCCGTAGGGCAGCAGCGTGTAGTCGTACCCGGCGTCCTCGAGCGCGCGGACGTACCGCCGGAAGAACGGCAGGTCGATACCGCGGCCCGGCACCGGGTTCAGCTCCGTCGAGGGGTTCAGGTGCGACAGGCTGATGAACTCGGCCTCCGGTGCGGCGGCCGACGGAATGGCGTCGTGCTCGGCATCTCCTATCATACCTATCAGCTTGATAGGAAATATCTCCCACGTCCAATGCGAATCAGCACTCGGCACCGAGCGGGATTCCCGATCGATCGACGCGATCTCAAATCACACCGGCGCGATAGGATTGCGGCATGGACTCCGCCGAGCTGCGCCGCGTCTTCGGCGCCTTTCCCAGCGGTGTGACCGCGGTGGCCGCGCTGGTCGACGGCGTGCCCGTGGGGCTGGCCGCCAGCTCCTTCACACCGGTGTCGCTGGACCCGCCGCTCGTCTCGGTCTGCATCGGCCGCGCCTCGAGCACGTGGCCGCGGCTGCGCCGCTCGGCCCGCCTCGGGGTGAGCGTGCTGTCCGCCCACCAGGCCCACCTGGGCCGGCAGCTCAGCGGCCGCGGCGACCGGTTCGCCGGCGTGACCTGGCGGGCGACCCGCGGCGGCGAGATCCTGCTCGACGGCGCCTGCGCGTGGCTGGAGTGCAGCGTCGAGCGCGAAATCCCGGCCGGCGACCACGACATCGCGCTGCTGCGCGTGCACGCCCTGGACGCCGACCGGGACACCCCGCCGCTCGTGTTCCACCGCAGCGCGTTCGCCCGCCTCCACGCGGCCTAGGAGGTCTGTCCCGGGGCGGTTGGCAGGCCGGCCCCGGCCCAGGCCGCGAACCCGCCCTCGACGTGCACCACGTCGGTGTAGCCGAGCGCGATCAGCTCCTCGGCGACCGGCTGGGAGCCGTTGACCGAGCCGCAGATGACGACGATCGGCGTGTCCGGCCCGTCGACGCCGATCTCGGCGGCGACCCTCGTGCGGTCGAGGATCCGCGCGCCCGGGATCGTGCCGTCACTCTCCCGCCGCGGCGCGCTGCGCACGTCGACGAGGACCGCGCCGCCCTCGACCCGGCGGTGGGCCTCGCCGGGCAGCACGAGCGGCGCGCCCTGGGGCTCGGCCCCGGTGACGACCGGGCGGTCGGGCAGCTTCGCCCACTGCGACCACGATCCGGGGTACAGCACCACGTCCTCGACACCCGCGAGGCTCAGCGCCGCGATCTCGTGCGCCGCCGTCACCCCGGATCCACAGTAGACACCGACGGCCCGCCCGGGGGTGACACCCAGCGCGGCGAAGCGCTCGGCGAGCTCCCCGGCCGGGCGGAAGGTCCCGTCCTCGTCGAGGTTGGCGGTCGTCGGCGCGCTCACCGCGCCGGGGATGTGGCCCGGGCGCGGGTCGACGGCGTTGGGCTCGCCGCGGTAGCGCTCGGTGGCGCGCGCGTCGAGCAGCAGGCCGCCACCGGCGACGAGGCGGGCCGCGTCGTCGGGGCCGGCCGTGGGCAGCGCGCCCGCGGTGAGGACGACGTCGCCCGGCTCGGGCTTCTCCTCCCCGGTCGCGATCGGCTGCCCGGCCGCGCGCCAGGCGGGCAGGCCGCCGTCGAGCAGCCGGACGTCGGCGAGGCCGGCCCAGCGCAGCAGCCACCAGGCGCGGGCGGCGGCGAGGTTGCCGTTGTCGTCGTAGGCCACGACCGTGTCGCCGGTGTTGATGCCCCACCGGCGGGCGGCGGCCTGCAGGTCGGCGAGCTCGGGCAGCGGGTGGCGGCCGTGCGCGGGCGCGGCCGGGGCGGCCAGGTCCTCGTCGAGGTCGGCGTAGACGGCGCCGGGGATGTGCGCGTCGAGGTACTGCGGGTGCCCGGGCGGCCCGCCGAGCCGCCAGCGCACGTCGAGCAGCCGCACGCGGCCGGACGGGAGCAGCTCGGCGAGCTCGTCCACGCTCACCAGGACCGTTGGCTGGGTCATGTCAGATGGCCTTTCCGGGGTTCAGGATGCCGTTGGGATCGAACAACCGCTTGATGCGCCGCTGCAGCGCGAGCGGGCCGGGGCCCAGCTCGCGCTCCAGCCAGGCCCGCTTGAGCACGCCGACGCCGTGCTCGGCGCTGACCGTCCCGCCGAGCGCCAGCGCCAGCGCGAAGATGTCGTCGGCCGCCCGCTGCGGCTCGCCGGCGTCCGCGCGCAGGATCGGATGGAGGTTCCCGTCGCCGGCGTGCGCGAAGACGTACACGTCGGAGCCGGTCGCGGCCGCGATCGCGTGCACGCCGTCGACCGCCTCGGCCAGCCGCGACCGCGGCACCGCGATGTCCTCGATGAGCACCGGTCCCCCGGCCTCGATCGCCGGCAGCGCGTCGCGGCGGGCGGCGGCCAGCTCGGCGGCGGTCGCGGGGTCGGCGGTGGTCTCGACGGTCTTGGCGGTGCGGCCGAGCACGCCGGCGACGGCCGCGATCTCCTCCTCGGCGCCGAAGCCGTCGGTCTGCACCAGCAGCAGCGCCGCGCCCCGCCCGGCGTGATCGGTGCCCCGCAGCCCGTCGATGGCGCCGAGGGTCTTGCCGTCGACCAGCTCGAGCACGGCCGGGCGCAGGCCCGCGACGGCCAGCGCGACGGAGGCGGCCGCGGCGTCGGGCACGGAGGCGAAGTGCGCGAGCGCGGTGGCCGTGCGGGGCGGGCGGGGCAGGAGCCGCAGCGTCGCGCCGACGACGACGCCGAGGGTGCCCTCGGAGCCGACGACCAGCCCGACGAGGTCGAGCCCGACGGCGCCCTTGACGGTGTCGTGGCCGAGGTGCAGCAGCGTGCCGTCGGCCAGCACGACGTCGAGGGCGAGCACGCTGTCGCGGGTCACCCCGTACTTCGCGCCGCGCAGCCCGCCGGCGTTCGTGGCGATGTTGCCGCCCACGGTGCAGATGGCGACGCTGCCGGGGTCGGGCGCGAAGAACAGCCCGTGCTCGGCCGCGGCGCGGTCCAGCTCGGCGGTGACGACCCCGGGCTCGACCCGGGCGATGCCGTCGACCGGGTCGACGGCGAGGATGCGGTTCAGGCCGGACACGTCGAGCACGATCGCCCCGGCCCCGGCGGCCGCGCCGCCCGCGAGCCCGGTGCCCGCACCGCGCGTGACGACCGGGATGCCGTCGCGATTCGCGTCGGCGAGGGTGCGCTGGACGTCGGCCACGGTCCGGGCGCGCACGATCGCGCGCGGCGGCCCGTCCGGCCGCCAGCCCGACCGGTCGGTGGCGAGCTCAGGCACCGACCGCGACCTCCAGCAGCTCGGCGACGCGATGGGCGCCGGGCGGGCGTCCGGCCGCGGCCTGGGCGCCGAGCAGCCGCTGGAGGCGCTCGTTGACCGGCGTGGCGACCCCGTGCCGGCGGCCGAGGCGGACGATCTCGCCGTTGAGGTGGTCGACCTCGCTGGACGTGCCGCGGGCGAAGCTCTGCCACGTCGACAGGCGCCCGGGCACGTGGCCCGGCACCGGCTCGAAGGTGAGCACGGACGCGGCCCCCAGCGCCTCGGCGGCGACGATCCCGGCCGCGGCGTAGACGGCCTCGGCCTCCGCCGTCAGCAGCGCACCGGCCCGGGCCTTCTCCTCGTCGGTGCCGTCGAGCAGGTCGAGGCCGTTGCGCACGTTGCCGAGCAGCTTGCGGGCCTTCCACGCGGTGATGTCGGGCACGCTGTGCACGCCGAACCCGGCCGCGGTCAGGTCGGCGGCGATGCGCTCCTGCTCGTCGTCGCGGCCGTGCGGGTACCGGCCGATCCAGAGCACGCCGACCACCGGGAAGGACGGGTTCACCACCTCGCCGGGGACGAGGTAGCTCGCCGCGACGGCGACGGTCGCGCCGTAGACCCGGCCGAACCGGCGCAGCGCGTCGTCCTCGGTCGCGAGCCCGTTCTGCAGCGTCACGACGGGCAGGTCCGCGGCCGGCCCGCCGTCGTGGACCGGCCGCCAGGCCCAGGCGGACAGCGCGGACTCGGCGTCCTGGGCCTTCGTCGCCAGCACGAGCACGTCCCCGGCGGTCAGCCGCACCTCGTCCGGGCCGCCGGCGACCGCGAGCGGCACCACGTCGTCGCCGTGCGGGCGGCGGACGCGCAGGCCCCCGGCGCGGATCGCGTCGAGCTGAGCGCCCCGGGCGACGAGAACGGACGGGATGCCGGCCAGGGTCAGCTGCGCGGCGAGCAGCCCGCCGACCGCTCCGCCGCCGATGACCACATACCGGGTCACGCCGGCACCGCCGACCGGCCGGCCAGTTCCTGGCGGACGAGCGGGATGATGTACCGGCCGTAGTCGATCGCGTCGTTGAGGTTGTCGTAGCCGCGGATCGAGATGAGCTCGGCCCCCAGGTCGATGTAGTCGAGGATCGCCGCGGCCACCGTCTCGTAGCTGCCGACCAGCGCCGTGGAGGCCCCGGCCGCGCCGGTCGCGGTGGCCGTCGGCGTCCACAGGGCGCGGTCGTGCACGTCCTGCCGCGCGGCGATCTCCAGCAGCCGCTGCGAGCCGGCGTTCTGCGGGGCGCCGCCCGGTGCCGCCCAGCGGCCGGCGTTCGGGCGCCGCTGCAGGATCTCCAGGATGCGGTGGGCCTTGTCCCATGCCAGGGCGTCGGTCGGGGCGACGATCGGGCGGAAGGTGACCCAGATGCGCGGGGTGTCCGCGCGGCCGGCCGCGCGCGCCTCGGCCACGATGCGGTCGATCTGCGCCCGGGTGTCGGCCAGCGGCTCGCCCCACAGGCCGAAGATGTCGCCGAGGGCGCCGCCGACGCGGTAGGCCTCGTCGGAGGAGCCGCCGACGGAGACCGGGATCGTGCCGTGCACCGGCCGGACGACGGAGACGAAGTCCTCGAAGCTGTAGTAGGCGCCCGCGTGGTCGAACGGCGCCGTGGACGTCCAGACCTGCCGCAGGATCCGGATGTACTCCTCCTCGCGCTCGTACCGCTGCGCCTTCGTGAGCCGGTCGCCCTCGCGCGCCTGCTCGGCGTCGGAGCCCCCGGCGATGAGGTGCACGACGGCCCGGCCGCCGGAGAGCTGGTCGAGCGTGGCGAGGGCCTTCGCGGCGACGGTCGGATACACCGTGTTGGGCCGCAGCGCGATGATCGGCCGGAGCCGCTCGGTGAACTGGGTGAGCGCGGCCGCGACGGTGAACGGGTCGTGGAAGGTGGAGTTGTACGGCACCAGCGTGTAGTCGAACCCGCCGTCCTCGAGGACCCGGGCGTAGCGGCGCAGGAACGCGACGTCGAGCGCCGGGTCGCCGCCGCCGTTGACCTCGTTGCTGCCGTTGACGTTGATGGCGCTGATGAACTCGACGGGCATGGCTCAAAAGCCTACTAACCCGATCGGAATTAAACCAGCACGGTTTCGCGCAGTGCACCGATCGGCTTCCGCGATCGGTCAGGCCACGCTGCGCAGCCGCGGCGAGGCGAAGAACTCCCGGCTCACCTCGCACGCCGCGTGCTCCAGCTCGGGGTCGATGCCGCGGCGCGCCGCGACGTGCAGCCCGACCGTGCCGACGTCGGGCAGCTCGGGCAGCGCCACCAGCCCGGCCGGGGTGCGACCCGTGCTGGGCAGCAGCGCGACGCCGAGCCCGGCCCGCACCGCGGCGACCACGCCGTCCAGGCTGGTCGCCTCGGCCGTGATCGTGGACACCCGCCCGTCGAGGTCGAGGGCCTGCAGGGCCCGCTGCCGCAGCCCGCACGGCTCCTCGAAGGCCACCACCGGCCACGGATCGTCGCCCTCGGGCGGGGCGAACTGGGGTGCGCCGTACCAGTGCAGGGGCAGCTGCGCGACCGGCGTGCCGAGCGGCTCCGCGCCGGCCAGCACGACCGCGAGGTCCAGGGTGCCGCGCGCGACGCCCTGGGCCAGCTGCGTCGAGCGGTCGATGCGGAAGCGCACCGAGCGGCCCGGAAAGCCGTGGCGCATCGCGGCCAGCAGCTGCGGCAGCATCCGGTCGGCCGCGTGCTCGGTGCAGCCGACCAGGATCACCCGCTCGGCCACCACCTCGAGCCGGCGCAGCGACTCGTCGTGCACGGCCAGGATGCGCCGCGCCTCGACGAGCAGGGCCTCGCCGTGCACGGTGAACCGCACGCCGCGGCCCGCCTTCTCCACGAGCGGCTCCTTGAGCCGCCGCTCGAGCAGCCGGACGTGCTGGCTCACCGTGGACTGGCTCACGCGCAGGGCCGCCGCGGCGCGGTGGAAGCCGCCGCAGTCGGCGATCGCGACGAGCGTGCGCAGATGGATGAGATCGAGCGGATCGGGCATGGGCCGGCCGTTTCTGTGCGAGCGGAAAGGGTCGCGGAGGATCGCCTCAGCGACAGATCGCGCTCGCGGTGCGCCGGAAGTCGACGTAACGGCGCAGGACGCCACGGTACGTCGAGCGATGCATAGCCCAGATCATGCGGACGGCGACGGAGCCTGTCAATCTCCGTCACGCCGCGTGACGAGCTTCGCGGTCAGGGGCGGTCGTCCGGGCGGCCCTTGGCGATGCGGCGCAGATAGTGGTCGACCTCCGGCTGGTCGTACCCCCGGAAGGACACCTTGAAGCTCACCGCCTGCGCCTGCGCACGGGCCTCGGCCACCCGCTCCGGCTCACCCGAGGCGATGGCCGCGTTGGCCTTCTCCACGAACGCGTCGACCTCGGCGCGGGCATAGCCGTGAAACCCGGTCGTGAACTGTGTCATGCCTCAAGTGTGCTCCCCGGGGCGTGACCGGGAACGATCACGGCACCGGGTCGACGGTGCCCCGCGGGGTCGACGGATTGCAGCGCTTGATGCGCGCGGCGGTGAGGCGGGAACCCTCGACCAGGCCGTACCGGCGGACCGCCTCCAGGCCGTAGTTGCTGCACGACGGCGTCTGCCGGCAGCGGAACGGCAGGTGCGGGGACAGGAAGCGCTGATAGCCGCGGATGGCGACCATGCCCGCACGCCCGGGACCGCTGGCGGCGGCGCGCGGCGGCCGGGTCGGGGCCGCGACCGCCATGAGCGTGAGCAGCGAGCCGAGCATGAACGGGTTGCAGTCGCAGCCGTCGCACCCGTCACAGCCGTCGCAGAAGTCCAGGTCGCACCCGCTGAGATCGCAGTTCGACCAGTCCCGCCACCACCGCCGCCGCGGCGACACCTCCGCCTCATCCACGCCGCGCATTGTGCGGCCCGGCGGCGGCCGTGATCAATGCCGCTGTACCGCATCGGACAGCCCGAACGCCCGCCGCCGGGGGTCAGGCGCGGCGGGCGGCGACGACCATGGCGCCCAGCACGCCCGCGGAGAAGATGATCTGGTTCGCCAGGGCGGTCTCCGGGTGGCGGGTCACGATCGCGAGCAGGGCCGGCCACAGCGCCAGCACCGCCACGTCCACGCCGCCAGCCAGCCAGACCAGCAGGCCCGTGGGCATCGTGCCCGCCGGTGACACCAGCGGGGCGATGTCGTGGCGGACCTGGCGGCGCCGCGCCGAGCGCAGGGCGCCCGCGGCCAGGCCCGGGCCGGCGCACGCGCCGAGCAGGGCCCACACGGCCAGGCCGCCGGCGTGGGCCTGGGCCCCCACGGCGGTGAGGGCGACCGTGGACCAGACGGTGCACAGGGCGACGGGCACGGCGATGCGGCCGGCGAAGAGCTGGCCGTCGGTGAGGCCGAGCAGCCGGGCCAGGGCCGGGTCGTCGCGGTCGCGGCGGGCGTTCGCGGTGGCCGAGGCGGCCGCGACCACGCCGGCGAGCAGCCACGCGGCGGCGATCACCCAGAGGGACACGGGCAGGCCGGTCGCGAGGACCGGGACGGTGGCCAGCGCCAGGGCGAGCACCACGCGCACCGGCGAGCGGGCCAGCAGCAGCGCGTCCTGGCCGGTGGCGGCGAGCCTGCCGGTCAGGCGCGGGAGGCGGTCGGGGCCGAGCCGGCGGCCGCGCCAGCGACGCTCCTCGGCGGCGCACGAGGCCAGGCCCGGGTCCATGGTCACGAACACGGCGGTGGCGGCGCCGCTGCTCTGGGCGGCGTCGGCGAGGTTGGCGAGGGTGTAGGACCTCAGGCGGTACCAGAGCAGGAAGGGAACCACGAGTGCGGCGGCGGCGACGAGGGCCGCGACCCAGGCGTGCCGCCCGGCGAGCAGCGGCCACCCCCACGGGCCGGTCGCGGCGACGGCGGCGACCGGGGTGCCGACGGCGGAGAGGACCCCGACCGCGGCGGCGACGATCGCGAGGACCGTGGCGGCGGTGGTGAGCCGGCGGGCCGGGCGGCGGCTCGCGGACTGCACGACGGCCGCGGCCCCGACGACGAGCACCCCGCCGGCGATCGCGGCGACGAGCACGGCGCCGGCGCCGGTCGTCGACAGCGTCAGGGTGAGCAGGCCCTGGGCCAGCCCGGCGAGCAGGCCGAGGCCGAGCACCTGCGCGGCCGCCGGGACGAGCAGGGGGCGGCGGTCCAGCGGGGCGGTGAACAGCCACTGCAGGGCGGGCGCCGAGGTCGACAGCGGGCCGAGCGCGGCGGCCACGGCCAGCAGCGCCGCGGCCCAGGCGAGCCCGGCGGCGAGCACCACGCCCTCGCGGACGCCGGCCGGGGCGGTCGTCTCCCCGCTGAGGACGGACCGGACCTGGGCCCAGATCATGTACCCGACCATCGCCGCGAGCAGCACGAGCGTGTAGATGGTCTCGAACCGGTCGGAGGCGTCCCCGGCGGCCCGCTGCCGCTTGCGGATCCAGCGGCGGACGTTCACTCGTCGGCCCAGTCGAGGCCGAGCTCGATGATCTCGCAGCCGGCGGTGACCGTCGGGTCGTGCGAGGCGAGCAGCGCGGCCCCGCCCCGGCCCAGGTACTCGTCGATGAGCGCCGCGACCGTCGCCCGCCCCTCCTGGTCGAGGTGGCGCTCGGGCTCGTCGAGCAGCAGCAGGCGGCTCGGGCGGTCGAACACCATCGCGAGCGCGAGCCGCTGCCGCTGGCCCGACGACAGGCTGCCGGGCGCGGCGTCGGCGAACCCGTCCACGCCGAGCCGGGCCGCGAGCTCCCCGTCGGCGAACCAGTCCTCGGCGATCGGGGCGTTGGCCATCCGTACCAGCGTCAGGTGCTCCCGCGCCGACAGCCCCGGATACCAGGCGGGCGGCTCGAGGAGGGCCGCGACGGCCCGGCGGAAGCCGGCCTCGCGCTCGTCGACGCGCTCGCCGCCGACCCGGACCTCGCCCTCGGCCGGCTCGAGCAGCCCGGCGACGCACCGCAGCACCGTCGACTTGCCGATGCCGTTCGGGCCGCGCAGGGCCACGCCCTCGCCCGCCTCGACCGCGAGGGTCAGCTCCTCGATGACGACGCGGTCCCCGTACCCGACCTTGAGCCGGTCCATCGTCAGCACCGGCCGAGCATAGACCCCGCTCAGACCAGCCCGGCGTCGTGGACGAGCATCGCCACCTGGGTGCGGTTGTCCAGGCCGAGCTTGGTCATGATGTGCGTCAGGTGCGCCTTGACCGTCGCGACGCTCATGGTCAGCTCCGCCGCGATCTCCGCGTTGGTCAGCCCCCGCGCGACGCCCACGGCCACGTCCCGCTCGCGCGGGCTCACCGCCGCCAGCTGCCCGCGCGCCCGCTCGAACGCGGCCGCGTCGGCGGCGACCCGGGCCATGAGCCGCCGGGTGACGGCCGGGGACAGGATCGGGTCGCCGGTGGCCACGCGCCGGATCGCCTCGACGATCCGCTCGGGCGGGGTGTCCTTGAGCAGGAACCCGCTCGCCCCGGCCCGCAGCGCCCGCACCACGTGCTCGTCGGTGTCGAACGTGGTGAGCACGACCACCTCGGGCGGCTGCGGGCGCGCCCGGGCGCGGCGGGTCGCCTGGATGCCGTCGACCCGGGGCATGCGCAGGTCCATGAGCACCACGCCGGCCGCGTGCCGGTCGAGCGCGGCGGGCACCTCGTCGCCGTCGGTCACCGCCGCGACGACCTCGATGCCGGGCGCGCCGTCGAGCATCATCGTGAGCGCCGACCGTACCAATGGATCGTCGTCGACCACGAGCACGCGCACTAGACCGTCCGGCACGGCAGCTCCGCTCGCAGCCGGAACTCGCCCGTCGCGGTCACGGCGTGATCGAGCGTGCCGCCGGCGAGCCCGACCCGCTCGGTGAGCCCGACCAGCCCGACGCCGGAGCCGGACAGGTCCGGCAGGTCCTCGCCGACCGGGTTGCGCACGTCGACGACGAGCATCCCGCCCTCGGTGCGCAGCTCGACGGTGACCGGCTGGCCGGCCGCGTGCTTGCGGGCGTTCGTGAGCGCCTCCTGCACGACCCGGAACGCGGTGCGCCCGATCAGCGGCGCCAGCCCGGGCGCCCCGGACTCGTCGCGGAAGTGGACGCTCTGCCCGGCCGCGACCGCCTCCTCCACGAGGCGCGGCACGTCCGGCAGCGAGCGCACGACCCCGGTGTCCTCGTGGCGCAGCACGGCGATCACCTCCCGCAGCTCGTCGAGGGCCTGGTGCACGCCCAGCCGGATCACGCCCGCCGCCTCGGCCAGGCGCTGCGGCGGGGCGTCGGGGCGGTACTCCAGCGCGCCCGCGTACATCGCCAGCAGCGACAGCCGGTGCGCGAGCACGTCGTGCATCTCCCGCGCGACCAGCGTGCGCTCGGCCAGCCGCGCCTCGAGCACGCGCCGGCCCTGCTCGGCCTCGGCCCGCACCGCCCGCTCCCGCAGCGAGATCAGCAGCTGGTGGCGGGCCTGGGCCCAGACGCCCCAGCCGAGCAGCGCGGCATAGGCGGCGGCCATGAGCAGCAGCCACCACCCGTAGAACAGGCCCGGGTAGGGCCGCCACCGGCCCTGCACCGCGTGCCCGGCGATCCCGGCCACCGCCACGGCCACGGCGCCGCGCAGGGGACGGCGCCGGGCCGCGTTGAGCGCCGCGAACGTCGCGGCCGGCGTCGCCACCGGCGAGAGGGCCGCCAGCGCGCCGAGCGCGAGGCCCGCACCGACGGGGCGGAACAGCGCCGCGACCGCCCCCGTGACGGCAACGACGGCGACCGCGATGTCGAGCGGGCCGTGCGCGGGCACGAGGCCGGTCGCGGTGAGGCCCCCGATCGCGACGACGATCACGGTGGCCGCGACCCGCAGCGGACCAGTCGTGCTCACGGCGGTCAGACTAGGCGGAGATGCCGCGGCCGTACCACCGACCAAAGTCGTAACCGCGGATCCCGCCCGGCCGATGCGCCGCCCCGCCCGGCTTTCTACCGTCGGGGCCATGACGACCGCCCACACCGTGGCGAGCCGGGGCGGGGTCCACGCCTTCCGGACCGCCACGCTGCGCACCCGCGGCTCGATGCGGCACGGCGCCCTGCACACGGACGCGGGCGACTTCGAGCTCGAGCCCACCGACCGCTGCCGCCTCGGCGTGGTGGCCCGCGCGGGCGGCCGCCCGGTGGTGACCCTGCACCCGGCCGGCGCCCGCGTGCCCGGCCCCGGCGGCGACACGGTCCGCTGGAGCCCGGGCCGGCACTCGGGCACGCTGACCCTTGGCGACGCCCGCATCGAGGTGCGGGCCGGCTGGCCCGGCCGGCCGCTGCGGGTCGAGGTCACCGGCGGGTGGGCCGAGCTCGACCTGGTCGTGCTGACCGCGTGCTTCGCCGTGCTGACCCGCCGCCGGCAGCGCCTGCTCACGGCGGTCGCGATCGCGGGCGCCACCGGCGGGCCGCACTAGCGGGCAGTGGTCACTGGGCGCGGCGGGTGCCCTCGTACGCCTCGGAATGCTGCTCGACCCGGCCCTCGTCGGTGATGCTGAGCAGCGTGAGGGCGATCATCCGCACGCCGAACGCCGCGACCGTGATGAAGATGAGCGTGATCGGCGACGCGCCGGCCGCGTCGTCGACGGTCGCGGTGAAGTCGACGGTCACCTGGCCGGCCATCAGGTACTGCGCGACGGTCATGGCCAGCGCCACCACCATGATCGGCCCCGCCCTCCGCCAGCGCCGGGTCGCGCCGGTCGCCAGGTAGACCGCCGTCGCGATGACCGTTGTCAGCCCGGCCGCGATGGCCACCGCGGCGGACGCGTTGATCGACGTGACGTAGCCCGACCGGCCCGACAGCATCGACTGCACGATCATCGCGGACGTGAGCAGCCCGACCGTCACCCCGGCGGCGACCGTCCACAGTGGCCGAGGCCAGGCCGCAGCGACCCCCAGCACGACGATGCTGATGAGGATGGTGCCGACGGTCAGCGCCAGCCCGGGGGCCAGGAAGAACTGCACCTGGTCGTCGCGCAGGTGGACGGCGGTGGCGAGGACGAACAGGGCGTCGTCGCGGGCGGTCTCGATCAGCCCCCAGGCGGCGCCGACGACCATCAGCGCCCGGTTGGCGGTCGAGCGGCGCTCGTCGGTCATGCGCACCAGGCAGAAGACGGTCAGCACACACCCGGTGCCGTTGGCGAGGAAGACGCCGAGGACGTACCAGGGGCTGTAGAGCACAGGGACTTCGGTCATCCTTCTCCAGTCCGGTACGCCACCCTCCGGCGCGGAGCTTAACCGGGCTCGGGTCCGCATCGACCGGCAGGGTGCACATGCATGAATGCGGTGCCCGGCGGCCCGGGACGGGGCTAATCCGGCAGGCGCATCGTGAACGTCGCCCCGCCGCCGGGCACGCCGTCGGCCTCGATGGTGCCGCCGTGCCCGGTGACGACCTCCCGGGCGAGCGCGAGGCCGAGGCCGAAGCGCCGGTGGTCGTCGTGGCCGCGGGCGAAGCGGTCGAAGATGTGCCGCGCGTCCGCCGGGTCGAAGCCGGTACCGTCGTCGCGGACGATCACCTGGACGCGCGGCGGGGCGTCCAGCCGGCCGAGCTCGACGCGCACGTGGCCGCCGGGCGGGGTGTGGCTGAGGGCGTTGTCGACCAGGGCGGTGAGGACCCGGCGCAGGGCGGCCTCCCGGCCGTGGATGATCGAGGGTTGCTCGGGATCGGTGCGCAGCTCCAGCTCGACCTGCCCGGCGCGGGCGCGGTCCCGGAAGCCGGCGAGCACGGCGTCGGCCAGCACGCCGAGGTCGACCTCGGCGCCGGTCTCCACGCGGCCGGCCAGGTGCGTCGACAGCAGCAGGTCCTCGACGATCTCGCCGAGCTGGCGGGTGCCCGCGACGAGACGGCCGATGTCCGGCGCCATGTCGGCGGCGGAGGCGCCCGCCCGCAGGTCCTGCTGGAGGAGCTGGGTGCGGGTGTGCAGCTGGGCGATCGGGGTGCGCAGCTCGTGGCTGGCGTCGGCGACGAAGCGGCGCTGGCGGGCCAGGGCCTCGCCGAGCGGCGCGGTGGCGTTGCGGGCGAACAGCCAGCCGGCGGCGACGGCGCCGGCGAGGCCGAGCAGCTCGGCGGTGCCGAGGGCGGCCAGCAGGCGGCGGGTCTCGGACCGCTGGGCGGCGAGGCTCCCGACGACCTGGACGGTGGCGGTCCCGTGGCGGCGGGTGACCACGAGGTAGTCGCCGTTGCTGGTCTGCTCGGCCGGCCCGCCCGCGCGGACCCGGTCCATCGCCGCGCGGTCGGGGAACCCCGCGGGGGCGTCCTCGGTGGCGGTGAGCGCGCCGGACTCGTCCAGCCGGAAGATCCAGCTGCCGCGGGGCGGGTCGACGACGTCCTCCTCCGTCGCCGCCGTCTGCCGCACCGAGGAGGCGAGGGCGGAGCGTTCCTCGCGGGACACGACGTACAGGGCGACCGCGCCGACGGCGAGCAGGATCAGCGCGATCACCACGGTGTACCGCACGGCCAGGGTGCGCCGCGCGTGCCGCAGCAGGTCCCCGTCGGGATCGGACCGGTTCACAGCCGGCCCAGCCGGTAGCCGGTGCCGCGGACGGTGGTCACCACGGCCGCGCCGAGCTTGCGGCGCAGGTAGTGGACGTAGGTGTCGGCCAGCGTGTCGGTACCGGAGTCCGGAAAGACGCCGGCGGCGATCTCGCGGCGGCTGAACACGCGGCTCGGGTGCTCGGCGAGCAGGCGCAGCAGGTCGCTCTCCCGGCCGGACAGGGTCGTGACGGTGCCGTCCCCGGCGGTCACGGTCCGGGTGATCAGGTCGAACTCGGCGGTGCCGACGGCGACGACGTGCCCGGCGGCCGGCGGTTGCCGCCGCAGCAGCGCCCGGACCCGGGCCAGCAGCTCGCCGAGGTCGAAGGGCTTGACCACGTAGTCCTCGGCACCGCCGTCGAGCCCGGCGATGCGGTCGGCGACGGTGCCGAGGGCGGTGAGGATCAGCGCCGGGGCCCGCACACCGCTGCGGCGGAGCCGGGCCAGCAGGTCGAGGCCCTCGATGGCGGGCAGGCCCCGGTCCAGCACCAGCAGGTCGTAGCCGCGGGTGAGGGCGCGGTGCAGGCCGGCCTGTCCGTCGGGGGCCAGGTCGACGGCGTAGCCGGCGTTGCCGAAGGCGCGCACGAGCAGCTCGCCGAGCTCGCGGTCGTCCTCGACGAGCAGTACACGGATCACGCCTCCACTCTCGCTCATCCGACGTGGGCCCGGTCGAGCGCGCCCTGCAGCGAGGTGCGATACCCGTCGCTGGTGTACGTCGCCCCGCTGACCGTGTCGATGTGGGCACTCTGCGCGGTCAGGGCCTCGGCGCGCAGCCGCGGCAGGGCGGCCATGCTGATCTCGGCGTCCCGGTCGTTGGCGTTCGGCCAGCGCACGGCGCGCACGTCGGCGATCGTCCGGCCCCGCAGCCGGACCTCGACCTGGACCGGCCCGTAGCGGGTCCGGGCCACCGGTCCTGCCACCGCCACCGTCGCCGCGGCGGAGGCGGGGACGGAGCCCGACGGCACCGGATCGGCGGGCGGCACCGGCACCGGGGCGGGCGGGGCGGCGACGGTCGCGCCGAGGCTGGTGCGGTAGCTGAACAGCAGGACGGTGGCGGCGACGGTCGCGGCGAACCACAGGGTCAATCGGCGCATCGCGGGCCCCCGATGCTCACCATGCGAACTCCTCGCTGTGGATGCGCCCGCCGGGGACACCGGCCGCGCGCAGGTCGGCGCGGACGGCGGCCATCCACGCCGCCGGCCCGCACAGGTAGGCCTCCCGGCCGGCGATGTCCGGCACGAGGTGGCGCAGCGTCCCGGGGGCGTCGAGGCCGGCCGGGAGCCACGACCCGTACCGCGACCGGGGCCCCTCCAGGTAGACGACCCGGACCCCGTGGCGGCGGCCGAGGTCGTCGAGCTCGGCCCGGAAGACCGCCTCGGCCCGGCCCCGGACCCGGTAGAGCAGCACGGCGTCGGGCGCGGCGAGCTCGTCGAGCAGCGCGCGCATGGTCGTGATGCCGACGCCGGCCGCGATCAGCAGCGCCGGGTGGCCGCTCGACCGGCCGGCGGTGAGCGCCCCGTACGGCCCTTCGACGAGCACGCGGGTGCCGGGCCGCAGCGAGCCGACCCGCCGGCTGCCGTCGCCGAGATCCTTGACCGTGATGCGCAGCGCGTCCGGCGCCGGCCCGGCCGACAGCGTGAAGGGGTGCGCCCGCGACCAGCCGGGACCGTCGAGGAAGCGCCAGAGGAAGAACTGGCCGGCCCGGGCCGGCAGCCGGTCGAGCCGGTGCCCGCGCAGGTACACCGAGACGATCCCCGGTGCCTCGGCGACCACGTGGTGGACCCGGAGCCGGTGGTACGCCGAGCGCCACAGGGGCAGCCCGAGCCGGAAGACGACGACGGCCAGGAGCGCGGCCGCGTAGAGGCCCCACCAGAAGACGGAGGCCGCCGCCGAGGCGGTGAAGTCGGCGCCCGTCCACAGCTGGTGCGGCAGGGCCAGGCCGATGCCGAGGTACGCGTACAAGTGCAGCAAATGCCAGGACTCGTAGCGCAGCCGGCGCCGGGCCGCCCGCACCGACAGCACCACGACCAGCACGAGCAGCAGCGTCCCGGCCGCGGCCAGCAGCATCCCGGGGTACGTGACGACCAGGTCCCACCCGGTGCCGAGCAGGCCGTCGCCGCCCGTGCGCGCGTAGCCGGCCGTGATCAGCACGACGTGGGCGAGCATCAGCCAGCCGGAGCCGAACCCGGCGAGCCGGTGCGAGCGGGCCAGCGCGTCCTGGCCGAAGCCGCGCTCCACCCAGGGGATCCGGGCCATCAGCAGCACCTGCAGCACCAGCAGATCCGAGCCGACCAGCCCGGTCACCCGGCCCAGCGCGGTGAGCGGCTCCTCCCGGTATCCGCCGCCGGACGCCCACAGGGCGAGCACCGCCAGCACGCTCGCCGCCGCGGCCGCCCACGCCACCGCCCGCCACCCGTGCCGCGGCGGGGGCGGCGGCGGGGGGCGGCGCCGCCCGGCCAGGCGCACCCGGCCGGCCGCCGACGGGCCGATCTCGTTCACGCCGGCCAGTCTGCGGACCGCACATGGGAGAACTCGAAGAATCGGCTTCCTAACCTTGGCCGGTCAGATCATCCGGCTCCCGGCGAGGACCCCATGACCACCTTGAACGGCCTGCCCGCGCACATCCTGCTCGTCCACGCCATCGTCGTGCTCCTGCCGCTGTCGGCGCTGCTGCTCGTGCTGACCGCGGTTTGGCCGGCCGCCCGGCACCGCCTGGCCGGCTCGAACGCCGTGCTGGCGGTGCTGGTCGTGCTGCTCGTGCCGTTGACCACCGACGCGGGCGAGTGGCTGGAGCGCCGGGTGCCGAGCGGCGAGCTGGTGCGCGCGCACGCCGAGCTGGGCGACACCGCGATCTTCTACGCCGTCCCGATCGCGGTGCTGGCGCTCATCGTCTGGTGGCGGGACCGGGAGGCCCGGGCCGTCGCCGGGCGCCGGACCTACCTGGCCCCGCTGTCGAGCGCGGTGACGAGCGTGGTGGCGGTGCTCGCGCTGGTCGCGGGGGTGGCCGGGGTCTACGGGATGTACCGCATCGGCGACTCCGGCGCCAAGGCCGCTTGGACCGGCAACTTCAGCTCGCAGGACAACGGCCGCGGCCACGACTGACATCGAGGGCGCCGAGCCGGCCGGCGACGCCGAGGCCGAGCAGCACGGCCGGGCCGGCGCCGGGGTGCGGGGCGGCCGCGAACCGCTCCACCGACGTGACGAGCCCGGCCGCGGCCGCGGTGAGCAGCACCGCCGAGGTCGCCTCGCCGGCGATCAGCAGGTCGCGGCGGGAGTCGCCCGGGGCCGTGACGGCGAAGTACCGGCCCGGATGCCCAGGCAGCGCCCACGCCGCCGGGTCCTCGAGCGGCCGCAGCGCCGCACCGGCGCGCTCCGCCGCGTCCCGCAGCATCGCCACGCGCTCCGGCCCGAGCGGGACGCCGGCGAACGGGCGCCGGTCCGTGTGCCGCACGGCGATCGCGCGGTGGAGCCGGTCGCTGCGGCGACGGCGGGCGGCCGGGCCGGTGTAGCGCACCAGGGCCAGCGGGCCGGGATCGCCGTCGGCCGCGAACCGCTGGACCGACACTCCGGCGCCGTCGGCCGCCAGCGTGACCAGGGCGTGGTGCAGCGAGGCACCGCAGCCGATCGTGGCGATGCGGCCGTCGCGGTCCTCGGGTGTCCGCCGGCGGGTGTCCTCGAACAGGGCCGCGCGGTCGCCGTCGATCCGCCAGCGCCACGGCCGGGCGCCGCTCGCCGAGGGCGCCTCCTGGGCCGCCAGGGCGGCCCGCATGAGCAGCCGCCCGGGCTCGTTCGCGCTCCTCGCCGGCACGCGGTCGATGTACTGGATCGCCACCATGACGTGCTCCCGATACGTTCGGCTACAGGGTTTCGAGTCCGGCTTCGCGGAACCGGGCCCGGACCCGCTCGAGCAGCGCGGCGCAGGGCGGCTCGGTGTCGCGCAGCGGGAACGGCAGGCCGAGCCGGTCGTACTTGCCGGCACCGAGCCGGTGGAACGGCAGGACGTCGACGCGTTCCACGGTGCCGAGCCCGGCCGCGAACGCGGCCAGGCCCCCGATCTCGTCGAGGTCGTCGGTGACGCCGGGCACCAGGACGTACCGCAGCCACATCGACGTCCCCCGCCGGGCCAGCCGGTCGGCGAAGTCGAGCGTGGGCCGCAGCTCGCCGCCGGTCAGCCGCCGGTATCCGGCCGGGTTCCAGCGCTTGATGTCCAGCAGCACGAGGTCGGTGGCGTCCAGCAGCGCGTCGTCGGCGCGGGCGCCGAGCGCGCCGGAGGTGTCGAGCGCGGTGTGCAGGCCGAGCTCCCGGGCGCCGGCGAGCAGCGCCCGGGTGAAGCGTGGCTGGAGCAGGGGCTCGCCGCCGCTGACCGTGAGCCCGCCGCCGGCCGCCCGCACGAACCCGGCGAATCCGCGCACCGTCGACAGCAGACCGTCCACGGTGGACTCCTGGCCGTCGCGCAGGTGCCACGTGTCCGGGTTCTGGCAGTACAGGCAGCGCAGCGGGCACCCGGCCAGGAAGGCGACGAAGCGGGTCCCGGGGCCGTCCACGCCGGTGGACAGGTCCCAGGAGTGCACCCGGCCCGTGGTCATCGCGAGCCGTGGAAGGTGCGCCCGAGCACGTCGCGCTGCTGCTCGGGGGTGAGCCGGACGAAGTTCACGGCGTAGCCGGAGACCCGGATCGTCAGCTGCGGGTACCGCTGCGGATGCGCCATCGCGTCCAGCAGCGTCTCCCGGTCGAGCACGTTGACGTTGAGATGGAACCCGCCCGCGCCCATGTAGGCGTCGAGCAGCCCGGCGAGGTTCGCGGTGCGCTCCCGCTCGTCCCGGCCGAGGCCATCGGGCGTCACGGTGCTGGTGAGCGAGATGCCGTCGCGCGCGGAGGCGTACGGCAGCTTCGCCACCGACAGCGCGGCGGCGGCCATGCCGTGCACGTCGCGGCCGTTCATCGGGTTGGCGCCGGGCGCGAACGGCTCACCGGCGCGGCGGCCGTCGGGGGTGTTGCCGGTGTGCTTGCCGTACACCACGTTCGAGGTGATGGTGAGCACCGACTGGGTGTGGATCGCGTCGCGGTAGGCCGGGTTGCCGCGCACCTTGCCCATGAAGGTGTCCACGAGCCACACGGCGATCCGGTCGGCGCGCTCGTCGCCGTTGCCGAAGGCCGGGTACTCCCCCTCGACGGTGTAGTCGACGACGAGCCCGGTCTCGTCGCGCACCGGCCGCACGGTCGCGTACCTGATGGCCGCGAGGCTGTCCGCCGCGACCGACAGGCCCGCGATGCCGCAGGCCAGGAACCGGCGCACCGGATAGTCGTGCAGCGCCATCTCGAGGCGCTCGTAGGCGTACTTGTCGTGCATGTAGTGGATGATGTTCAGCGCGTCGACGTAGGTGCGGGCCAGCCAGTCCAGCGTGCGGTCGTAGGCGGCGAGGACGGTGGCGTAGTCGAGCACGTCCCCGGCGACCGGCGGGGCCGCGGGGGCCACCTGGACGCCGGACATCTCGTCGCGCCCGCCGTTGATCGCGTACAGCAGCGCCTTGGCCACGTTGACCCGGGCGCCGAAGAACTGCATGTCCTTGCCGACGCGCATGGCCGAGACGCAGCACGCGATCGCGGTGTCGTCGTCGCTGTACCGCCGCAGCAGGTCGTCGTTCTCGTACTGGATCGCGCTGGTGTCCAGCGACACCTTCGCGCAGAAGCGCTTGAACGGCTCCGGGAGGGCCGGCGACCACAGCACCGTCAAGTTCGGCTCCGGCGCCGGTCCGAGGTTGTACAGGGTCTGCAGGTAGCGGTACGAGGTCCGGGTCACCAGCGTCGAACCGCCGGCGCCCATGCCGCCGATCGACTCGGTCACCCACGTCGGGTCGCCGGAGAACAGCTGGTCGTAGTCGGGCGTGCGCAGGAAGCGGATGATGCGCAGTTTGATGACGAAGTCGTCGACGAGCTCCTGGGCGCCCGCCTCGCTCAGCGCGCCGTCGGCGAGGTCGCGCTCGAGGTACACGTCGAGGAACGTCGAGGTGCGCCCGAGCGACATCGCGGCGCCGTTCTGCTCCTTGGCGGCCGCGAGGTAGCCGAAGTACAGCCACTGGATCGCCTCGCGGGCCGTCCGCGCGGGTCCGGCGATGTCGAAGCCGTACGACGCCGCCATCGCCTTGAGCTCGGCGAGGGCCCGCAGCTGCTCGGCGAGCTCCTCCCGGTCGCGCACCACGTCCGGGGTCGCCGCGCGGTGGTCGAGCGAGGCCTTGTCCCGCCGCTTGGCCTCGGCGAGGAAGTCGACGCCGTAGAGCGCCACCCGCCGGTAGTCGCCGATGATGCGGCCGCGGCCGTAGGCGTCCGGCAGCCCGGTGATCACGCCGGCCTTGCGGGCCGCGAGGATCTGCGGCGTGTAGGCGTCGAACACGGCGTCGTTGTGGGTCTTGCGGTGCCGGGTGAAGCACTCCTCCACGAGCGGGTCGAGCTCGTAGCCATACGCGCGCAGGCCGTTCTTCACCATGCGCAGCCCACCGGCGGGCATGATGGCCCGGCGCAGCGGCGCGTCCGTCTGCAGCCCGACGATCAGCTCCCGATCCCGGTCGATGTAGCCGGGCGCGTGGGAGGTGATCGAGGCGGGCGTGCGCGGGTCGACGTCGTGGACGCCCCGCTCGCGCTCGGCCGGGAACATCGCCGTGAGCAGGCCCCAGACGTGCGCGGTCCGCTCGGTCGGGCCGGCGAGGAAGCTCCCGTCGCCGGTGTAGGGCCGGACGTTGGCGCGGATGAAGCCGGCGACGTCGACCTCGTCGCGCCACCGCCCGCCGCGGAATCCCCGCCACGGGGCGAGCTCGGTCTGCGCGGAAAGGCTCATGGTGGTCATGGCCCAAGCGTCGTCCGTTCCGCGGCCCGCGGGCAGGGCCGAAGTCCCCGCGGCCCCGGGCCGTCGGCCCCTGGATACATCCCCCGCAACGGCGATCACATGATCTCGGGCGGAGATCCGCCCGGCGCCTACGGCGGAGAGGACGACGACGATGTCCCGCAGTCATGACGAGGTCGAGATCAGCGTGCAGCTGCAGCCGGGCATGGAGCCGCGGATCCAGCACTATGCCCGGGAGAAGGTCGCCGCGGTCCTCGGGCACACCGCCCGCCCGGTGCTGTTCGCCCGCGTCCGGCTCGACCGCACCGGCAACCCGGCCGCGGTCCGGCCGGTGACCGCCCGCGCGGAGATCGACCTCAACGGCCGGGTCCTGCACGCCGAGGCGCACGCCGACTCGCCGTACGAGGCGCTGGACCGGTTGCAGGATCGCCTGCAGGCCCGGCTGGACCGGCAGCACCCCACCCACTGAAGGAGATCCGTGATGCGAACGGTGACCGAGTCCGAGCTCGGCCATGTCCTCGGCGCGCTGCCGGGTGTGCCGCGAATCGTCGCGAGCGGCAACTTCGCCGCCCCGCACCGGCTGCTGGCCGCCGCCGACACGAGCATCGCCGAGTTCCGGCTCGTCATGCTCAACGCCCAGCCGGGCATCCCCGACCGTGACGGCGTCGTCCACGAGACGTCGTTCGTCGGGCACAGCTACATCGTCACCGAGCAGGGCACCGCGCGGATCTGGGGCCGCGACCCGGTCGAGCAGGCGCAGGAGATCCTCGACCACGCCGCCCACCCGGCGGTGCACGACTCGCCGCTCGACGCGGGGCGCCGCCTGGGTCTGCCGCCCCGTCGGGCGCTCAGAACATCACCGGGGCCTGGTACGGCTTCGGCTCGTCGTCGGCGATCGCCGAGAGGTGGCTGACGACGTCGACCACGCCGTCGATCCGCTCGATCCGGCGGATCAGCGACGGGATGACGGACGCGCGCTCGACCTGCCCCAGGAGCGTCACGACGCCGTCGTCGACCTCGGCCCGCAGCTGCGCGGGCTCCACGCCGGGCAGGCCGGGCAGCGTCTCGGCCGTGATGTCGCGCAGGATGTCCGCGTCCGTGCGCAGGAACACCTTGAGCAGGTCGCGGCGGGTCACCATGCCGACCAGCCGGCCGAGGTCGTCCACGACGGGCAGCCGCTTCAGCCCGGCCGCCTCCATGATCCGCGCCGCGGCCGCCAGGGACGCACCGCCCGTGACGGTCACGGCGGGCGCGTTCATCAGCTCGCCGGCGGCGGTGGCGTGGGCCTTGCCGCGCGCCTGGCGGGTGTGCCGGTTCTCGAACAGCCGGATCCGGTCGTCGTCCCCGGCGAACTCGATCTTCGCCATCAGGTCGGCCGACGACACCACCCCGGCCACCCGGTCGAAGGCGTCGACCACCGGCAGCGCGTTGACCTCGTGCGCCTCGAGCAGGTCGACGATCTCCTTGAACGGTGTGTCCTCCCGCACCGACACCGCGCCGACGGTCATCACGTCGGCCACTTCCCAGCGGCTCATCACAGGCCTCCTTCGCCCGATCGTCACGCCCTGAACGTATGGCCGCCCGGCTCGGCCGCCCAGGGTCCATCGGCACGTCCCCGGCGAGCCGTACGCCCCTGGCTCCGGCCCGCGGCGCGTGCGAGGTTCGAGGTGGAGCACGGCGACGAGACCGGGAGGGCGATGATCATGAATGGCCGGCACGACGACGTGATCGTGGGTATCGGTATCCCGCCGCTGTCGCCCGGCCCGGTGCAGGCCCGCGCGAACCTGCTCTGGGAGCTCACGGATGAGGTGCAGCGGTGGCACGAGAAGTACCCGGCGGTGCCGGCCATGGCCCGGGTGCCCGCCGGCGACCCGGCCGGAGTGCTGCTGGAGGCGTCCGGCTAGGCGCGGCTGCTCGTCCTCGGGGGCCACCCGCACGGCCCGGCGGCGGCGCTGCTGGGCGGCTCGGTGGGCCAGCGGCTGCTGTACCACGCGGCCTGCCCGCTGCTGTTCGTCCATGCACCGCGAGTTTGAGGCTTTGCCAGGCGTCCGCGCGGCAAGGAGCGGCCGAAGTCTCAACCGTTGTTTCAGCGGTACGATGCACATGTATGACCTTCGTACCTGAGTCCTGCGAGCTGCTGGCGTTCGGCGAGCCGACGCACCTCGAGGACGCCGTCCCCCGCCGGCGCAACGAGCTGTTCGCCGAGCTCGCCGGCCGGGGCTTCCGCACCATCGCGCTCGAGATCGACCGGGTCGCCGCGCTGCTCGTCGACGACTACGTGCGCGACGGCGTCGGGGACCTCGACACGGTGCTGCGCGACGGCTTCTCGCACGAGTGGGGCCGGCTGGCGGCCAACCGCGAGCTGGTCGTGTGGATGCGGGAGTACAACGCGGCGCGGCCGCCGCACGAGCGGCTCTCGCTGCAGGGCTTCGACGCGCCCACCGAGAACATGAGCGCGCCGAGCCCGCGGGGCTACCTCGAGTACGCCCGCGGGTATCTGGGTCTGGACGCGGATCTCGACCGGCTGGCCGGCGACGACGAGCGGTGGTCGCGGACCGAGGCCGTGCTCGACCCGGCGCGGTCGCCCGGCTCCGGCCCCGAGGCCGCCGAGCTGCGCACGATCGCCGAGGACATGTGGACCGAGCTGCACATGCGGGCGCCGTCACTGATCGCGGCCACGTCCGCCGCCGCGTGGCGCCGGGCCCGGACGCGGTTGACGGGCGGGATGCAGCTGCTGCGGTACCACCGCGCCTGCTCGATCCCCGGGCTCGACCACAGCGTGCGGGTGTCGCGGCTGATGGCCGTGCGCGACGTGCTCATCGCCGAGAACATCCTCGACCTGCGGGACACCCCGGCGCTGCTCTACGGCCACAACCTGCACCTGCGCCGCGGCCCGAGCCGCTGGACGCTCGGCGAGCTGGAGCTGAGCTGGAGCGGCGCCGGGTCGATCATCGCGCCGCTGCTCGGCGCCCGCTACCACGTCATCGCCGGCAGCCTCGGCACCAGCGCGGCCAAGGGGCTCGGCGCGCCGGACCCGGACACGTACGAGGGCCGGCTGCGCCCGGGCCTGACCCCGGCGTCCGAGGTGCCGGCCGCGCGCACCCGCACCGACACCACGCCGCAGATGGGCTACTTCCCGCTGGACGCGGACACCGTCGCCGGCGTCGACGCCGTGCTGCACGTGCCCGGCTGACGCTCGCCGGGCCGGGGCCGCCTCGGGGATACTCGGGACCGTGCAGATCCCTCGCCTGGTCACCGACGACTTCGCGGACGAGCGGCTCCCGGCGGTGGCGGCGGCGATCACGATGATCCTGACGCTGCCGCAGCCGGCGGCGCAGCGCGTGGACGCGATCGCGATCGCCAGCGGCCAGGGCGAGCAGTGGCGCTTCACCCACGCGATCCGCGCGTGGGAGGCGAGCCCGCGGCTGCGCCGGCTCCTGGTGGCGAACGCGAACCCGGCCGAGGCCACGTACGTCGAGATCACCCTCGACCACCTGCGCGGCCTCGGCCTGCGCCGCACCGAGGGCGTGCACATCCAGCCGGAGCCGGCGGCCGACACCGGCCGGCAGGCGGTCTGGATCGCCGAGCAGGTGCGGGCGCACGGCATCGGCGGGCTGGCGCTCGCCGTGTCGCCGTACCACCTGCCCCGCGCCTACCTCACCGTGCTCAAGGAGCTGCTGCGGCGTGGCCTGCGCGTCCCGCTGCTGCCGTCGCCCGTGCCCGTGCCCCCGCACCGGCGCATCCCGGAGACCGGCGCGACGGCCCACGAGCTGGTGCCCGGCGAGCTGCGGCGCATCCTGACGTACATGCGCGAGGGCTGGGTGGCGACGCCGGAGGAGCTGCGGGAGTACCTGCGGTGGCTCTGGGACACCCACGAGCCCCTGCTGACGGGCGCCTGAGCGGCTCTCGGCCGCCTACCGAGCGGCGCGCAGGCCGGCGAGCAGGATGTCGAGGTAGCGCTCCTCGGCGCCCGCGTCGGTGCCGGCGTCGACCGCGTGCTGCACGCCGCAGATCAGGCGGCGCACGTCGTCGGCGGTGACGTCGGGGCGGATGGCGCCGGCCGCGCGGGCGCGGGACAGGATCGTCGTCACCGCGCCGCCGAGCTGCGTCGTCAGGTCCGTCGTCTCGGTCAGGCAGGCGGGCTGGGCCGAGGCCAGCACGAGCGCCAGCGTCGGGTCGTCGCGCAGCAGGCGCAGCGCGTTGCGCAGCAGGGTCGCGAAGCCGGCGGCCGGCTCGGGGTCGGCCGCGGCCGCCTCCGCGTCGGCGACGAGCGCCCCGAGGCTCTCCGCCGCGAGGGCCTCCAGCAGCGCCTGGCGGTTCGCGAAGTGGCGGTAGGCGGTGCCGACGCCCACGCCGGCGTCCTTGGCGATGGCGTTCATGGGCAGGTCCAGGTCGCCGGCGCGCACGCGTTCCCGGGCGGCCGCGAGCATCTGGGCCCGCACCCGGGCGGAGTCGGCGCGGAGCGTCACAGCTAGAGGATAACTCATCCGTTCTGTGCTACGGTCGAACCCACTAACGGATAGATTATCCGTTCAAGGGGAGGGGACCGTCATGGACATGGCCGGGCGCACCGTCATCGTCACCGGGGCCAGCAGCGGGCTCGGGCAGGCCGTCGCGCGCGAGCTCAAGCAGCGCGGCGCCCACGTCATCGCGGCCGTGCGCACGCCGGACCGGGCGGCCGAGTTCGACGCGCGGGCGCTGGACCTCAACGACCTCGACTCCGTGCGCGCGTTCGCGGCGGGCGTCGGCGAGCGGGTCGACGTGCTCGTGAACAACGCGGGCATCGGCAACCGGCCGCGGGAGCTGAGCGCGCAGGGCTTCGAGAGCACGTTCGCCACCAACTTCCTCGGCCACTTCGCGCTGACCGGCCTGCTGCTCGACCGGATGCGCGGCGACGGCGGGGCGCGGATCGTGCATGTGGGCTCGGCGCTGTACCGCCACATGAAGACGCTCCCGCTCGACGATCTGGCCGCCGAGCGCGGATACTCCAAGGGCCGGGCCTACGTCGGCTCGAAGCTCGCCCAGCTCGTCTTCGGCCTCGAGCTCGACCGGCGCCTGCGACAAGCGGGCCGCCCGATCCGCAGTCTCGTGGCCCACCCGGGCATGGCGAACACCCCGATGAACTCGAACCTGCCCAGCCGCGCCGGGCGGGCGTTCATGCGCGTGCTGCAGGCGGCCGTCGGCCGGCCCGCCGAACGCGCGGCGATCCCGATCCTCTACGCGGCCACCGACCCGCACGCGCGCCCGGGCGACTTCATCGGCCCGCGCCTGCGCAAGTGGGACGACCGCGTGCACGCCGGCGCGATCGCCCCGCACGCGGCCGACCCGGCCCTCGCCGCGCGCCTGTGGGCCATCGCGGAGGACGCCACCGGCGTGCGGTTCGACCTGAACGGCGCTACAGCGCCTCTCGCAGCAGGTCCCGGGCCTCGGCGCCGCCGTCCAGCTGCCGGTTGACCCGGTGGGTGCACCGCCACCCCTCGGCGGTCCGGACGAACTCCCAGCGGTTGACGCCGGTGCGCCAGGTGCGGAAGGTGTCCGTGGCCTCGTCGCGCAGTACCAACTGTGAATAGGCGATGGCGACGGCCCGATCGCCGTCGATGCGCAGGTGCGGCACGCCCTGCAGGTGGGCGGCCCCGGCCCGGATCAGCCCCTGGTGCAGCTCGCCGGTGACCATGCCGGCGATGGCCGCCCGGCCGTGCAGCGGCGCCGGGTACACGTCGTAGACGCCGTCGTCGGTCCACAGCCCCGCGGCCGGCCCCGGGGAGCCGCTGTCCACCGCGGGCCCGTAGGTGGCCAGCAGCTGCATGAGCGCCAGCCGGTCCTCGAGCTCGCGGACCCGGCGCTGCAGGTCGGCGAGCACCTCGTCACGCTCCGGCATCGAATGCCTCCGGGAAGAGCTGCCGGAGCGCCTCGAGCTGCTCGACGCAGTGCTCCGCGCTCCGGTGGCGCAGGACGACGTTCAGCATCGTGGCGCCGGCCGCGTGGAACTGCTCGACGTGCCGCCGCGCCTCGCCGGGCTCGGCGATCGGGTCCAGCGGCGGCGGGTTGAGGACCACCTCGAAGCCCTCCGGCCGCTCGACGGCGGCCAGCATCGCCCCGATCCGCTCCGGCGGCAGGCCGAAGGGCACCCAGGCGTCGGCGAGCTCGGCGGCCCGGCGCAGCGAGCGCGCGGTGTACCCGCCGATCCACAGCGGTACGCGGGTCCGCGGCGCGTGCGGGTCGACGAGGAAGTCGCGGAACGCGTAGTGGGTGCCCTCGTACTCGGGCACCGCCCGGCCCCACGCGGCCCGGATGGCCGCGATCGCGTCGTCGGCCGCGGCGCCCCGCCCGTCGAAGTCGGCGCCCAGCAGCGCGAACTCCTCCGCGAGGCTGCCGACGCCGAGGCCGAGGACGACCCGCCCGCCGCTGAGCAGGTCGAGGGTGCCGTACCGCTTCGCGATGGCCAGCGGATGGTGGTAGCCGAGCACGAGCACGTGGGTGGCCAGCCGGATGCGGGTCGTGTGCGCCGCGAGGAAGCCCAGGGTCGCGAGGGGGTCCCAGTAGGTGCCGCCGGCCCGCGCGGCGATGCGGACCGGCACGCCGACGTGCTCGCTGCAGGTCAGGTGGTGGTACCCGAGCCGGTCGGCCGCCACCGCGACCCGGACCAGCTCGGCCGGGCCCGCCGCGGCCTCCCAGGGGCTGAACTGCCCGGGCGGCCGGAAGACGACGGGGCTGAGGATGCCGAACCGCATGCCGTAGGCTACCAAGCGCTTGCTTGCTTCGGAACGGTGGATAACGCTTTTCCGCGATCCGAGGGTTAGTTCACAAACGCTATGGCGAAAACCCCGGCATTCGTACCGTCAATCGCCGTGCGCACCACGGCGAAGCTGATCGCGGCCGGCAGCCTGGCCGCCGTCACCTGGCTGTGGCTCACCGGCCTGGCGACGTCGGCGCCCGGGCTCGCGGCCGCCGGGCGCCTGGCCGCGCTGTGGTCGACGGACCTGCTGCTGCTCCAGGTGCTGCTGATCGCGCGCATCCCCTGGGTCGAGCGGGCGTTCGGCCGGGACACGCTCGGCGCCTGGCACCGCTGGACCGGCTCCGCCTCGTTCGTGCTCCTGCTCGCGCACCCCGGGCTCGCGCTCGTCGCCTCCGCCCGGCGCGCCGGCACCGATCCGCCGCACCAGCTGGGGACGCTGCTGAGCGTGTACCGCGGCATGTGGCCGGCGCTGCTGGGCCTGCTCGCGCTCGTGCTCGTGACGGCGACCTCGCTGCGGCCGGTGCGGCGCCGGATGCGGTACGAGACCTGGCATCTGCTGCACCTGTACGCGTACGCCGGCATCGCCCTCGCCGTCCCGCACGAGCTGTGGCTGGGCAGCGACTTCGCCTCCCCGGCGGCGAGGGCGTTCTGGTGGACCATGTACGCGGCCGCGGCCGGCTCCACCGTGGTCTTCCGCCTCGGCCTGCCGGTCTGGCGCACGCTGCGGCACCGGCTCACCGTCGACCGCGTCGCCGAGGAGGCGCCGGGGCTGGTCTCCGTGTACCTGCGCGGCCGGCGGCTGGACCGGTTGCCGGCGCGCGCGGGGCAGTACTTCGTCTGGCGGTTCCTGGACGGCCACGGGGCGCTGCTCGGCAAGCCGTTCTCCCTGTCCGGGCCGCCGGGCCGCGACCGGCTGCGCATCACCGTGAAGACGGTCGGCGCGGGCACGGCCCGGATGGCCACGCTGCGCCCGGGCACGCGGGTCGTCATCGAGGGCCCGTACGGCCGGATGACCGCCGGCACCTATTCGGGCGGCCCGGTGACCATGTTCGCCTGCGGCATCGGGGTCACGCCGCTGCTGGCCCTGCTGTGGGACCTGCCCTACGGCCACGGCAAGGCGACGCTGGTGTACCGCACCCGCCACCCCCACGACGTGGCCTTCCTGCACGAACTGGAGTGGCTCGCCCGCGACCGCGGCGTCCGGCTGGTCCCGCTCGTCGGCCCGCGCGCCTCGGCCGGCTCCTGGCTCCCCGTGGGCTACGCGGACTACGACGACCTGGCCGCCCTGCGCTCCCTGGCCCCCGACCTCGCCGAGCACGACGTGTACGTGTGCGGCCCCGACCCGTGGACCGACGCGGTCCTGCGCGCGGCGCGCCGCATCGGCGTCCCCGCCCCGCGCCTGCACCGCGAGCGCTTCGCCTGGTGAGCCCCGGCGATCCACCGCGATCCCCGGCGCGGTACAGCCTGCACCACCACGATCGGCCAGTGGGCTGCATCGCCCCGGGGCCTCGGCGCTCATAGCGTTCGATACATGCCAACGAATACACGTGTTCTCCTCGCGGCCGGCGTCTCGGCCGTCCTCGCGGCCGGGGTCGTGGCCGTGCCGCCCGCGCTCGCGAACCCGGCGCGCGACGGCGTCCAGCCGCGGCTCGAGCACCTCGTGCGCGACGACGGCTTCCCGGGCGCGCTCGCCTCCGTCCGCGGCCGCGACGGCCGCGTCCGCGACTCCGCCGCCGGGAGCAAGGTGCCGGTCAACGGGCAGGTGCGCATCGGCAGCAACACCAAGACGTTCACGGCCGTCGTCGTGCTGCAGCTCGCCGGGGAGGGGAGGATCGACCTCGAGCAGAGCGTCGAGCACTACCTGCCCGGGGTCGTGCACGGCAACGGCAACGACGGGTCGCGCATCACGGTGCACCAGCTGCTGCAGCAGACGAGCGGGCTGCCCGACTACGACGACGTCCTGTTCGCCAAGCCCGACGATCTCGTCGCGCTCAGCCACGCGTACTTCGAGCCGCGGCGGCTCGTCGACGCGGCGCTCACGAAGCCGCCGAGCTTCGCGCCCGGGGCGAGGTGGGAGTACAGCAACACCAACTATGTCCTCGCCGGGCTCATCGCCGAACGGGTGACCCAGCGGCCCATCGGCGAGGAGATCACGCGGCGCGTCATCGAGCCGCTGCGCCTGCGCGACACGTACTGGCCGGGCGTCGGCGAGCAGCGGCTGCGGGGCCGGCACCCGCAGGGCTACGTCGCCGTCGCGCCGGGCGCCCCGTGGGTCGACGTCACCGAGATGGACCCGTCGCTCGGGTGGTCCGCGGGCCAGCTGGTCTCGACGCCGTCGGACCTGCGGGCGTTCTTCGAGGCGCTCGTCGCCGGCCGGCTGCTGCCGCCGGCCCAGCAGCAGGCCATGCTGACGACCGTCCCCGCGCCGGACTTCGAGCCGACGGACCATTGGTCGTACGGCCTGGGCATCGCCCGCCACGAGCTGCCCTGCGGCGGCATCGCCTGGGGCCACGGCGGCGACATCCAGGGCTTCGAGACGCGCAACCTCGTGACCACGGACGGCCGCGGCGCCGTCGTCGCCGTGACCGGGCTGCCGACGTCGCTCGAGATGGTCAAGGACGTGGCGGACAGCGTCGACGCGGCCCTGTGCTGAGGCCGCTCAGCGCTCGGCGTAGGGACTCGCCCACGCGAAGCGGTCCGCCGCGCTGAGCCGCTCCACCTGCTCGACGCTCAGCTCCAGCTCGACGCCGTCCAGCGCGGCGTCGAGCTGGTGCGGCTTGCTGCCGCCGAGCATCGGGCGCAGGCCGCGGCGCAGCAGCCAGGCCAGCACCACCTGCCCGCGCGCGGCCCCGGTCTCGGCGGCGACGGCGTCGAGCGCCCGCAGGCGGGCCGCGTTGCCCGGGTGGTCGTACACCGGTGGAATCTCCTTCGCCGGGTTGTCGTAGGCGCCGGAGAGCAGCGGGGTGTACGCCCACACGTCCATCCCGTGCTCGGCCGCGTAGTCGGCCTGCTCGTCGCTGAGCACGCCGAAGCGGTGCTCGACGCCGGGCGGGAGCGTGCCGGGGCGCGGCCGCAGGTAGGTGGCGTTGAGCTGCAGCGCGTCGAACGGCCTCGCCCCGGTTCGCAGCGCGTGGGCGCGGCCGCGCTCGACGAGCCACGCGGGGTGGTTGGACACGCCGAACCGGTCCGCGGCGAGCCCGGCGAGCGCGTCGACGGTCTCCTCGATCGGCACCGAACGGTCCTCCTGGTGCAGCCAGAGCAGGTCGACGCGGTCGAGGCCGAGGCGGTCGAGGCTTCCGGCGAAGGCGTGCCGTACCGCCGCCGCACCCAACCCTTCCCGGCGGGCCGGCCACGAACCGGGTTCGAGGGGCTCGGCCCCGAGCTTGGTCGCGATCCGCACCCGTTCCCGCACGCCCGGCCGGGCCGCGAGCCACCGCCCGAGCACGCGCTCGCTGGCGCCGCCCCGCCCGTCGCCGGCGGCCCAGAACGCGTAGCAGTCGGCCGTGTCGATCCAGGCGCCGCCGCGCTCGACGAACCGGTCGAGCAGCGCGAACGAGGTGTCCTCGTCCACGGTGGTGCCGAACATCATCGCCCCGAGCACGAGCGGGGACTCCCTCGTTTCCGTCACGCACCCGAGCCTGGCACCTGGAGCGCGCTCCAGGTCAAGGGGGAGACGGCGGTGGAGCGGGTCCCGGCCGTGCATAGTCGCGGGCGCCCGGGGTAGTCCCCGCGACCGTGCGCATTGAGCCGCAGGCCGTGCTGAGCCCGCTGACCCGCACCGCCCTGTTTCTCGTGCTCACCCTCGACCCGGGCGGGGAGTCCACCGCCCGGGACCTGCTCGCCGAGCTGCCGGGGCTGCAGCGCGCGGTCGGGTTCCACTCGCCGCAGGGCCGCCTCAGCTGCGTCGCCGGCATCGGCTCGAAGGCGTGGGACCGGCTCTTCGCGGGCCCGCGCCCCGCCGAGCTGCACCCGTTCCGGGACATGCGCGGACCCGCGCACCAGGCCACCGGTACACCCGGGGATCTGCTCTTCCACATCCGCGCCCAGCGCTCGGACCTGTGCTTCGCGCTCGGGGCCGAGATCATGCACCGCCTGCGCCCGGCGACCACGCTGCGGGACGAGGTGTACGGCTTCAAGTACCTCGACGTGCGCGACCTGCTCGGCTTCGTGGACGGCACCGAGAACCCGACCGGCACGGCGGCCCGCGACGCCGTGCTCGTCGGCGAGGAGGACCCCGTCTTCGCGGGCGGCAGCTACGTGATCGTGCAGAAGTACCTCCACGACCTCGAGGCCTGGAACGCGCTGCCGGTCGAGGAGCAGGAGCGCGCGATCGGCCGCCGCAAACTGTCCGATGTGGAGCTGGCCGACAAGCCGCCCGACTCGCACGTCGCGCGCACCGACATCGGCCCGAAGATCCTGCGCGACAACATGCCCTTCGGCGCCGCCGGCCGCGGCGAGTTCGGCACGTACTTCATCGGCTACGCCCGCACCCCGTCGATCACCGAGCACATGCTAGAGCGCATGTTCCTCGGCGACCCGCCCGACCGCATCCTGGACTTCTCGACCCCGGTCACCGGCTCGCTGTTCTTCGCCCCGGCCGCGTCCTACCTGCAGCAGCAGTAGGCCGCGGCCGGGGCGGTTTGCGCGTCAGCGGGCCACGTACTGCGCCAGGTGCTCGCCGGTCACGGTCGAGCGGGCCGCGACCAGCTGCGCCGGGGTGCCCTCGAAGACCACGCGGCCGCCGTCGTGGCCGGCACCGGGACCGAGGTCGATGATCCAGTCGGCGTGGGCCATGACCGCCTGGTGGTGCTCGATCACGATGACCGACTTGCCGGCGTCGACCAGCCGGTCCAGCAGGCCGAGCAGCTGCTCCACGTCGGCGAGGTGCAGGCCGCTAGTCGGCTCGTCGAGGACGTACACGCCGCCCTTGTCGGCCATGTGCGTGGCCAGCTTCAGCCGCTGGCGCTCGCCGCCGGAGAGGGTGGTCAGGGGCTGGCCGATGCCGAGGTAGCCCAGGCCGACATCGGCCAGGCGGGACAGGATCGCGTGCGCGGCGGGCAGCCTGGCCTCGCCGTCGGCGAAGAACGCCTCGGCCTCGGTGACCGGCATGGCCAGCACCTCGCTGATGTCGTACCCGCCCAGCTTGTACTTGAGCACCGACGCCTCGAAGCGCTTGCCGTCGCACTCGTCGCACACGGAGGAGACGCCCGCCATCATGCCGAGGTCGGTGTAGACGACCCCGGCCCCGTTGCAGGTCGGGCAGGCGCCCTCGGAGTTCGCGCTGAACAGGGCCGGCTTGACGCCGTTGGCCTTCGCGAACGCCTTGCGGATGGGCTCGAGCAGCCCGGTGTACGTCGCCGGATTGCTGCGCCGCGAGCCCTTGATGGTCCCCTGGTCCACGGCCACGACCCCGGCCCCCGGCGGGACCGAGGCGTGCATGAGCGAGCTCTTGCCGGAGCCGGCGACGCCGGTGATCACGGTGAGCACGCCGAGCGGGACGTCGACGTCCACGTCGCGCAGGTTGTGCGCGTTCGCGCCGCGGATCTGCAGCATCCCGGTCGGTTTGCGGACCGGGTCCTTGAGCGCGACCCGGTCGGCGAGGTGCCGCCCGGTGGCCGTGTCGCTCTTGCGCAGCTGCGCCACGGTGCCCGCGAACGTGACCTGGCCGCCCGCGCTGCCCGCGCCCGGGCCGAGGTCGACGACGTGGTCGGCGATCGCGATCGTCTCCGGCTTGTGCTCGATGACGAGCACCGTGTTGCCGTTGTCGCGCAGCTGCAGCAGCAGCTCGTTCATGCGCGCGATGTCGTGCGGGTGCAGGCCGACGGTGGGCTCGTCGAAGACGTACGTCACGTCGGTCAGCGGCGAGCCGAGGTGCCGGACCAGCTTGACCCGCTGGGCCTCGCCGCCCGAGAGGGTCCCGGCGGGGCGGTCCAGGGAGAGGTACCCGAGGCCGATCCGCACGAACCCGTCCAGCGCGTGGCGCAGCCCCTCCAGCAGCGGCGCCACCGACGGCTCGTCCAGCCCGCGGACCCACTCGGCCAGGTCGCTGATCTGCATCGCGCACGCGTCGGCGATGGAGATGCCCCGGACCTTCGAGGTGCGGGCCGGCTCGGCCAGGCGCGTGCCGTCGCACTCCGGGCAGGTCTGGAACGTGACCGCCCGCTCGACGAAGGCGCGCACGTGCGGCTGGAGGGCGTCGACGTCCTTGGCCAGCATGGACTTCTGGAGCTTCGGGATGAGGCCTTCGTACGTCAGGTTGACCCCGTCGACCTTGATCCTGGTCGGCTCCTTGTGCAGGAAGTCGGCCAGCTCGCGCTTGGTGAACTTCTTGATGGGCTTGTCCGGGTCGAAGTAGCCGCAGCCGAGGAAGATCCGGCCGTACCAGCCGTCCATGCTGTAGCCGGGCACCGTGATCGCACCCTCGGCCAGCGACTTGTTCGCGTCGTAGAGCTGGGTCAGGTCGAGCTCGGTGACCGCGCCGCGGCCCTCGCACCGCGGGCACATGCCGCCGAGGCGCTCGAAGGTGGCCCGGACCGTCGAGCGGTTGCCGCGCTCGACGGTGATGGCGCCGCTGGCCCGCACCGAGGGCACGTTGAACGAGAACGCGTTCGGGCCGCCGATGTGCGGCTGCCCGAGCCGGCTGAAGAGGATCCGCAGCATCGCGTTGGCGTCGGTGGCCGTGCCGACCGTCGAGCGCGGGTCGGTGCCGAGCCGCTGCTGGTCCACGACGAGCGCGGTCGTCAGCCCCTCCAGCCGGTCGACCTCGGGCCGGGCCAGCACGGGCATGAAGCCCTGCACGAACGAGCTGTACGTCTCGTTGATCAGCCGCTGCGACTCGGCCGCGATGGTGCTGAACACCAGCGAGCTCTTGCCGGAGCCGGAGACGCCCGTGAACACCGTCAACCGGCGCTTGGGCAGCTCGATGCTGACGTCCTTGAGGTTGTTCTCGCGCGCACCCGTCACGCGGATCAGGTCGTGGCTGTCAGCAGCGTGCCTGCCCATGTCGTCTCCCTACGTAGTCCAGCGGCCGTCGCGCATGATCTCGCGGCCACGCAGCTCATTCTCCTCGCGCCAGGCCTGCACTCGCCGGGGAGTGATGCGGAACCAGTTGTACGACGAGCCGTACTCCCGCGGATCGAACCCGCTCCGCGCGGCGAACCGGTCCCCCGTCTCCTCGGCGAGCGCGTCGATCGCGAGCACCTCGACGTCCCCGTCGATCATCGACACGTCCCGCGTGAGCCCGAGCCCCAGCCGGGCCTTGCGGGTCGCGATCAGGTTCCGGCCCGTCGGGCTCGCGGCCGCGGTGGCGATGAGCACGGCCCGGCCGTCCCAGTCGAAGGAGAGCGGCACAAGGTACGGCTCCCCCTCCGGCGACGCGCTGGCGACCCACAGGTCCACGTCGCCGTCGAGCCGCTCCCGCGTGTCGGCCTGGCGCCGCGCGCGGGAGCGGGGGCTGGGAGCGCTCACTGGTCCTGCAGCAGACCGAGGACGTTGCCGTCGGCGTCGAGGACGGTGGCCACCAGGCGCCCGTTGCCCACGTCGTGCGCGGCCTCCTTGACGGTGCCGCCGGCCGAGGTGATCTCGGCGATCTTCCCCGCGATGTCGGAGACGTGCCAGTAGGCCACCGGCACGGTCTCGCCCTGCGGGCCGCGGTTGGGCACGAGCCCGATGTGCTGGCCGGCGACGTCGTAGCCGACGTAGTACGCGGAGTCGTGCTGCGGCTCGAGGCCCAGCAGCGCCGAGTAGACGGCCTTGGCCTTCTCGAGGTCGCTGACGGGGTGCAGCACGGTCTTGATGCCCATGTTCTCGATGTTCGTCATGCGTTCGAGCCTAGGTGTGCAGCTCAGCCCGTACTTCTCGATTCCTGATCGAAGTCGCGTGTCAGTCCCGCGAACGATGCCGTGTCGGCGCCGTGTCGCTCCCGTGTCGGCGGGCCCGCGCACGCTTCGGGGCATGACGAACCCTTCAGTCACGATCGTCGGAGCCGGTCTCGGCGGTCTCGTCCTGGCCCGCGTCCTGCACGTGCACGGCATCCCGTCCACCGTGTACGAGGCCGAGCGCTCGCCGGCGGACCGGGCCCAGGGCGGGCTGCTCGACATCCACGAGTACAACGGCCAGCCCGCACTGGCCGCGGCGGGCCTGACTTCGCAGTTCCGCCGGATCGTCCTGCCCGGCCGCGAGTCCTACCGGGTCGTCGACCGGGACGGCACCGTGCTGTTCGACAAGCCCGACGACGGCACCGGCGACAGCCCCGAGGTCCCCCGGGCGGCGCTGCGCCGGATGCTGCTCGACTCACTTCCCGCCGGTACCGTCCGCTGGGGCCACAAGCTCGCCTCCGTACGCGGCCACGGCTCCTACACGCTGACCTTCGCGGACGGCACGACCGTCGTCACCGACGTGCTCGTCGGCGCCGACGGGGCCCGGTCGCGGGTCCGCCCCCTGCTCACGGACGCCACCCCCGCGTACGGCGGCACCGCGGCGATCGAGACCTTCCTGTTCGACGCCGACCGCCGCCACCCGCAGACCGCCCGAGCCGTCGGCGGCGGTTCGCTGTTCGCGTTCGACACGCGCGCGAGCGGCAAGCTGTTCCTGGCCCATCGGGAGGCCGACGGGAACCTGCACGCGTACCTCTGGCTGTCCCGGCCGCTGAAATGGTTCACCGCCATCGACTTCGGCACTCCCGCCGCGGCGACGACCCTTCTCGCGCGGGAGGTCGAGGGCTGGGCCCCTTCGCTGGCCGCGCTGATCACCGACAGCGACACGGCCCCGGTGCTGCGGCCGCACTTCGCGCTGCCGGCCGACCTGCGGTGGGACCGCGTGCCGGGCGTGACGCTGCTCGGGGATGCCGCGCACTTGCAGCCGCCGAACGGCGAGGGCGCGAACCTGGCCATGCAGGACGGGGCCGAGCTCGGCTTGGCCATCGCGGCTCATGCCGGCGACACCGAAGCCGCGCTCTTGTCGTACGAGGGGGCGATGTTCCCGCGTAGCGCCTCGGCGGGGGCGGAGGGCGCCGTCAACAACTCCGTGCTTCTGGGCGCGGACGCGGCTCAGAACCTGGTCTCTCTGCTGTCTGGGGCGCGATAAGTCCGACGCAACCCGCGGCGCGACCCAACCCGCGGCGCGACCCAACCCGCGGCGCGACCCAACCCGCGGCGCGACCCAACCCGCGGCGCGACCCAACCCGCGGCGCGACCCAACCCGCGGCGCGACCCAACCCGCGGCGCGACCCAACCCGCGGCGCGACCCAACCCGCGGCGCGACCCGACCCGCGGCGCGACCCGACCCGCGGCGCGACTCGACCGGCGGCGCGACTCGACCGGCGGCGCGATAAGTCGGGCACTTCGTGCCACGAATTATCGGATTTTTCGCCCGACAGGCGTTAAGTCCGATTCTGATCAAGCCAGGCTCCGTGCGCGATGATGAGGGCGTGCGGATCACGACGCTTGGGCCCCTGGCCGTCGACGGCCGGCCGGTGCGGGGAGACCGCCTGGCCGCGGTGATCCGCGAGCTCGTCGACGCCCGGGGCCGCCCCGTCTCCACCGGCGCGCTGATCGACGCGGTCTGGCTGGGCGCGCCGCCCGACGACGCCACCGGCGCGGTGCAGGCCCTGGTCGGCCGCGTGCGCCGCCTCGGCGTGCCGGTCGTCGCGGCGCCCGGGGGTTACCGAATCCCGGCCGGCGAGGTGGAGATCGACGCCGTCACCGTCCGTGAGCTGACCGATCGGGGCCGGCAGGCGCTGACGGCGGGCGACGCGGTCCGCGCGCGGGACCGCGCCGACGAGGCGCGGGCGCTGTTCCCGGAGATCCCGGAGCTGGGCGAGGCCGGCAGCGCCCGGCTCTTCGGCGACGTCGTGACCCTGCGGGCGGAGGCCGCGCTGGCCGCAGGCGGCCCGTTCGACGAAGCCGACCTGCGCCGGCTGGCGACCCGGGTGCCGCCCGACGAGCCCGCCGCCGCCCTGCTCGTGCGGGTCCTCGCGGCGCAGGGCCGCGACGCCGAGGCGCTCGACCTGGTCGGACGGGTCCGTGCGGAGCTGGCCGATCGGTACGGCGCCGACCCCTCCCCCGCCCTCGCCGACGCGCACCTGGCCCTGCTGCGGGGGCAGCTGCGGACCGCCCGGCCACGACCGGCGACCGGCCTCCCCGCCGCCTGGCGCCGGGCCGTGACCCCGCTGGTGGGCCGCGAGCCGGACCTCGCCGCCGTCGGCCGGGCGCTGCTGGAGGCGCCGCTGGTCACCGTCGTCGCGACCGGCGGGGCGGGCAAGACCAGGCTGGCCGCCGAGCTCGCCCGCTCGGTCAGCGACTCCCGGCCCGTCCACGTCGTCGAGCTGGCGGGGCTGCGCGCGCCGTCCGAGGTACGCCCGGCCGTTCTCGCGGTCCTGACCAGCGACGGGTCCGGCCTGGAGCGCCGGATGACCGGCCCCGACCAGCGGCTGCGAGCGGCCGGGGCCGAGTTCGACGGCCTGCTCGTGCTCGACAACTGCGAGCACGTCCTCGGCGCCGCCGCGGAGGTCGTCGCCGAGCTGCTGGCCGTGGCGCCGCCCGAGGCCGGCGTGCTGGCCACCAGCCGGGCGCCGCTGGGCCTGGTCGGCGAGGTCGTCCACCGGCTGCCCGCGCTGCCCGACGACGAGGCGATCGCCCTGCTCGAGGCCCGCGTCCGCGCCGGCGGATCGGTGCCGGCCTGGCCGCGGGCGCAGGCCCTCGCGCTCGTCAACCGGCTCGACAACCTGCCGCTCGCTCTCGAACTGGCCGCCGCCCGGCTGCGGCACATGCCGATCGAAGACGTACTGGCCGGACTCACCGACCGTTTCGCCCTGCTCGACGACGCCCTGCGCGGCCTGCCCGAGCGCCACGCCAGCCTGTGGGCGATGGTCGACTGGAGCCGCGAGCTGCTCGACCCCGCCGAGCGCGACCTGCTCGAACGGCTGGCGGTGATCCCGGCCCCGTTCACCGCCGACACCGCAACGGCCGTGGCCGGCGGCGCCGACGTCCGCCGCGGCTTGTCGATCCTGGTCGAGCAGTCCCTGCTGCGCCTGGAACGCGACCGCTACCGCATGTTGGAGACCGTCCGCGAGTACGGCGAGGCACGGCTCACCGCGTCCGGCGGGCGGCGGGCGGCCATGGCCGGGCTGGTCGCGTGGGCCGCGCGCCGGGCCGTCGCGCTGATCGGCGACTTCATCGGCCCGCGGCAGCTCGAGGCGATCGCGGGCTGCGCGGCTGACCAGGAGAACCTCCTCGCCGCCCTGCGCTGGGCGATCGAGCACGACGACGAGCCGGCCGCGGTCGACATCGCCGGCGCCCTGTTCCAGCTGTGGACGGTACGAGGGCAGCATCTGGAGGCCAGCGCCTTGGCGCGCACGCTGCTGCGCCTCGACGACCCGGCCGCCCGGAAACGCTCGGCGATCCAGCAACCAGCGGCCGCCGGAGGACCGCGGCCGCACGCCGATCGGCTCGCCTGGCTGCTGGTGCTCATCGGCGTCAACGCCGGCAACACCGGGCCGCTTCGGCTCAACGCGCTCGCCCGCCGCGCCCTGCGCAACCTGCTCGCGCAGCGCTCCGGCGAGGTGCGGCCCCGGACGGTCGCGCTGGCCACGGCGCTGCCCGGACTGGAGCAGGCCGACCCGGACAGGAGCCTGGCCGACGCCGCGCTGCTCGTCGCCCACTCGGACCCGTACGTCCAGGGCATGGGCCATTTCATCCGCGCCGTACTGCTGGAGAACGCCGGGCCGCGGCCGGACGCGGAGCTGGCCTACCGCCGCTTCGAGGCCGTCGGCGACCACTGGGGCATGGGCATGGCCGCCCACGCCGCCGGGCACGCGCTCAACGCCGGCCCCGGCGCGCGCACCGACGAGTGGCTGCGCCGCAGCGAGCGCCACCTCGACCTGATCGGCGCGGCCCAGGACGCCCGCTCGGCCCGGGCCGTGCTCGACACCCACCTGGCCCTGGCCGGCGACACCGAGGCCGAGCGCCGCCTGCTGGAGATCGCCGGCTCGGACCGGGCCGACGAGGTCGACATCGGCCAGGCGAACCTCGGCCTCGCCCAGCTGGCCTGGCGCCGCGAGCGGCACGAAGAGGCGCTGACCCATGCCGAGGCCCTGCTGCGAACCGCCGCCGGCGCGACGGAGGTCGGGATCGAGTTCCGCATCGCGGGCGCCGTGCTGCATCTCTGGGTCGCCGAGGCCCGCCCGGCCGCCGGGGCCGGGGCCCGCGCCGCGGAAGCCCTGCGGGACTGCCGCGCCGACGTGCTGGCCGCCCACGACCGCCCGCTGCTCGGGGCCGGGGCCCGCGCCGCGGAAGCCCTGCGGGACTGCCGCGCCGACGTGCTGGCCGCCCACGACCGCCCGCTGCTCGGGGCCTGGGCCATGGGCGGCGCCGAGCTCGCCGCCTTCCGCGGCGACACCGGAGCGGCCCGCGAACTCTGGGCGCTGGCCACCCGCATCGGCGCGAACGTCACCCTGTTCTTCCCGCTGGGCCGCGGCGACCGGCTCACGGACGTCCTGGGCGACCGGGCGAGCCGCGAGGTCCTGCTGGCCGAGGCCGGCGCGCTGACCGGGTCCGTCGCCGCCCGCCGCATCGGCACACTGATGGACGACCTGCTCGCGTAGGCCGACGTCGTCGCGTGAGTACAGTCGGGCAATGCCCGAGCTGGAACGGCTGCATGCCGGTCATGCCCAAGCGGTCCTGGCCTTCGAGCTGGCGAACCGCGCCTACTTCGCCGCCTCGGTCTCCGACCGCGGCGACGACTACTTCGACCAGTTCACCGACCGCTACGACGCCTTGCTGGCCGAGCAGGAGGCCGGCATCTGCGCCTTCTACGTGCTCGTCGGCGACGACGGCTCGGTGCTCGGCAGGTTCAATCTGTACGACATCCAGGACAACACCGCGACCCTCGGCTACCGGGTCGCGCAGCATGCTTCCGGTCGCGGGGTGGCGACCGCGACCGTCCGGCAGCTGTGTGGACTGGCGACGGCCCGGCACGGGCTGCGCACCCTGCGGGCGGCCACCACCGGCCAGAACGCCGCGTCCCAGAGGGTGCTGGCCAAGGCCGGGTTCGTGCCGGTCGGGCCGGCCGACCCGGCCGACCTGGGCGGCAAGCCTGGCACCTGGTACGAGCGCGACCTGGCGCTCTAGCCGCGGCGCCGGGCACGATCCGTCAGTCGCGGCGGGGCGCGACCGGCGCGCTCAGACCCGCCGTGAACAGCCGCCGGTCAACCTCGTTCAGCGCCAGCCGCAGCGCCCCCAGCGCCACGCTGTCCGCGCCCAAGGTCGAGGCTCGCACCTCCGGCATGCGCAGGCACAATTTTGCCAGCTCGCGCCGCAGCGGCTCCAGCACCAGGTCGGCCGAGCGCGAGAACCCGCCGCCGAAGATGACGACCTGCGGGTCCAGGGCCAGTACGAGGGCGGCCGTGCCCACCGCCAGGTCTTTCACGTAGCGGTTCACCGCCGTGCGGGCGTCGCGGTTGCCGGCCCGGGCCGCGTTGAAGACCCAGGCCGCGGCGTCGTCGGGGTTGACCGTGGCCGGGACGCCGGGGCAGCGCTGCAGGTGCTCGGGGGCGGTCAGCCAGCGCACCGCGCGCAGGGCGCCGATCTCGCCCGCGGCGCCGCCGAAGCCGCGGCGCAGGATGCCGTCGATGATGAGGCCGGCGCCGGTGCGCATGCCCGCGAGGACGTAGACGATGTCGTTGGCGTCGCTCGCCGCGCCCTGCCAGCGTTCGGCCAGCGCGGCCAGCTTGCAGTCGTTCTCCACCACGATCGGGCAGGTGAAGCGGTCCTTGAGGTGGGCCGCGAGGTCGACCGTCTGCCAGCCCGGCAGCGGCGTGAACAGGGTGGTCTTGCCCGACGCGTCGACCGGGCCGGTGACGCCGACGGTCACGGCCCAGATGTCGTCGGCGGACTTCCCGCCCTCGTGCAGCACGTCGGCGAGCACGTGGTCGAGGGCGGCCAGGCGCTCGGCCGGGCCGGCGTCGGCCGCGACCGCGCGGCGGGCGGTGTGCACCACGTTGCCGTCGAGGTCGGCGAGCAGGGCGAGGACCTTGTGGCCGCCGATGTCGACGCCGATGACGTGGCCGGCGGTGGCGCGGAAGCGGTAGCGGCGGGCCGGGCGGCCCACGACGCTGCTGCCGCCCGGCTCGACGATGGTGGCCCAGCCGCCGGTGACGAGGCCCTGCGCGATCACGTCGACCGCGGGGCGCGACAGCCCGGTCAGCTTGGCGAGCTCGGTGACGGTGGCCGGGGGCTGGTCCCGCAGCGCCCGGACCACCGTCAGCGAGTTGAGCTCACGCAGCCGCGACAGGTCGGTACCGGTGATGACCTGATCTGGCACGGTCTGCCCTCCGCTCGCCAATATTGCTATGAACTTTACAAAGTACTATTGGAAGCTGATGCTGTCGACGGTGACCGTGCCGCTGCCTCCGTACCAGAACCCGAGCGCGAGCTGAGACGGGCTCGCGCGGTTGATGCCGTTGGCGGCCATCGGCACCTTGATGTCCTGGTACGCCGTGGTGATCGCCGGGTGTCCGCCGCCGTCGAGGACGAAGTCGCCGAAGACCTTGGTCGCACCGCCGAGCGCCAGGCTGAAGTGTGTCTGCTCGCCACCGGTCGCGCCCTTGATCCGCACGACGAGGTAGGTGTAGCCGGACACGTCCTGCCCGACGTCGGAGCCGAACCAGCCGCAGTTGTTGTACTGCAGCGCGAGCGCCCCGCCGGAGACCACGCCGTTGCCGCCGCCGTTGAGGAAGCAGTTGCCGCCGGTCCACCGCCCGAGGTCGTTCTTGGCCGCGGCCGGGTACGCCGGGGTGCCGTCGAAGTCGTCGAGCACCAGCCCCACGGGTGGCGGGTTGGTGGGACCGCTCACGGTGACGTTCACGGTGTTGCTCGCCGGTGAGTCGTACCCGGCCGCGTCCCGGGCGGTCACGGTGTAGCTGTGCGTCCCGGCCGGCACGTTGGTGTCCGTGTACGTCGTGCCGGCCGGCGACGCCAGCAAGGTACCGTCGCGATAGAGCCGGTAGCCCGTGACGCCGACGTTGTCCGTCGCGCCCGCCCAGGACAGCGGCACCGACTGACCGCTCACGGCGCCCGCGGACAGGGTGGGTGCGGTGGGCGGCGTGCAGTCGCCCGTGCACGCACCGACACTCACAGAAGAAGCGAGCACGTTGTAACCCTTGGCCGCGTCCCACGTGCCCGTGTTCGCCAGCCGGACCGAGTACGAAGCAAGAGCACGCAACCCAGCAGCCTGGTCGGGCAGCCACAGGGCCAGCTTGTACGTCCCGGAGACCATCGCCGGCAGGGTCACGGTCTGGGTGGGAACGGTCACGGCCCCGGACTTCCAGGTGCGCGGGTCGAGGCCGGTGAGCTGCACGTTGTACCGGTTGGTGCCGTTGTCGAACACGAGGTACACCGGGCGCGGTTTGATGATGCCGGCGTAACCGTCGTTGAACAGGTGCGCCGAGAACGTGAAGCCGGAGCCGGGCGCGGCCTGGTTGGTGAAGGTCGCGTCGGCCAGCCGCAGCCGGTAGCCCAGCTTGCGCTTGATCCGGGTGAACAGGGTCTCGGCCGGGTCGACCCCGGACGCGGCCATGTTCGCGTTCTTCCAGAGGTCGGTGTTGACGGCCGCGTAGTCCTCGTTGATCTCGGTCCAGTGCTGGTGGCTCAGCTCGTACTGCGCGTTCACGCCGGCCGAGTCGTTGCCGCCGCTGGCGTTGCAGGTCTCGCCGCCGACGATCTTGTTGCCGCCGGTGGAGGTGGCGTAGTCGTACACCCACTGCTTCTTCGTGGACACGTCGAACCAGCCCAGCCACGAGTTCTGGTCGTACGTGCCCATGTCGGCCGAGTCGGCGAGGAAGCAGTCGTCGTGGAAGCCGAGCCGGTCGAGGTCCTGCGTCGTCATGGTCGCGCCGTGGGCGAACTCGTAGTTGAAGATCGGGTACCGGATGGCGATCGGCATCGAGGCCGGGGTACTGCTGAGGAGCTTCTTCACCAGTGCGGCGCGGACCGGCGCCTGGTTCTGGTCCGATGCGGCGGTGTAGGGGCTCTCGTGCCACTCGCCCCACGCGCCGAAGAAGCCGGCCTCGAGGTGCATGATGACGTCGGCGTTGGCGGTCAGGACCGGGGCGAGCTGGTCGATGTGCCGCTCCATCTGCGGCTCGGTGACCGCGGAGTAGCCGTCCCACACGTAGGCGACCCGCAGGACGATCTTCAGCCCCTGCGCCCGGATCGCGGCCAGGCCGGTCCCCAGGTTGTCCAGCAGCGGCTGCGGCAGGTCGGTCGTCTGGTACTTGTCGAGGTGGACGTAGGAGTGGATGAGCGTGTCGCCGTCCGCCTTGGCCCGCGCGAACGTGCGGTCGAGCATGTCCGGGTTGAAGCCGGGGATGGTGTTGCTCGCGTAGTCGTTGACGGACGGGTCGTTGATGATCTCGTAGCGGTTGTGGAAGCCGCGTTCCGGGTTGGTGAACACCGTGCCGAAGTCGCCGGTGTACGTGGCGGTCGTGGTGGCGGCCGCGGCCGTGTTGGCCGGGCCGAGCAGGGAGAGGGCCAGGGCGGCCGCCGCCACGGCGGCCGCCCGGACTCGAAGGGTGCGTGACATCAGTTGCTGAAGGAGAAGCTGTCGATGGAGATGGAGCTGTTGCCGCCGAACCAGAAGCCCATCGCGAGCTGGGCCGGGCTGGTGCGGCTGATCCCGTTGGCGACCATCGGGATCTTGATGTCCTGGTAGGCGGTGGTGATGACCGGGTGGCCGCCGCCGTCCAGCGTGTAGTCCCCGAAGACCTTGGTGGTCCCGCCGAGGCCCAGGTTGAAGTGCGTCTGCTCGCCGCCGCTGCTGCCCTTGATCCGCACGACGAGGTAGGTGTACTGCGAGACGTCCTGGTTGACGTCGGAGCCGAACCAGCCGCAGTTGTTGTACTGCAGCGTCAGCGCCCCGCCGGAGACGACGCCGCTGCCGCCCCCGTTGAGGAAGCAGTTGCCGCCGGTCCACTTGCCGAGGTCGTTCTGGGCCGCGGACGGGTAGGCCGGGGTGCCGTTGTAGTCGTCCAGCACCAGGCCGGTCGGCGTGCTCGTCGCCGAGGTCGTCACGGTGATCGACGAGGAGTCCGCCGACGTGTTGCCCGCGGCGTCGTAGGCCCGGACCGTGTAGGTGTAGGCCGTGGACGCGTTCAGGCCGCTGTCCGTGTAGGAGGTCGTGGTCGCGGTGCCGACCTGGGTGCCGCCGCGCAGCACCTTGTAGCCGGCCACGCCCACGTTGTCGGTCGAGGCGTTCCAGCTCAGCGACACGCTGCTCGACGTCTTCGCGGGCGAGGTGAGGCCGGTCGGGGTCGAGGGCGGCGTGGTGTCGCCCCCGGTGGAGCCGCCGACGCCGATCGAGCCCAGCCCGAGCCACCCGTCGGCATTCTGGGTGGCGTTGCCGAACCGGAGCTTCTTCGCGGCCGGACTCAGCGCCTCGAGCGGGTTCTTGACCCGCATGACGAGCTGGTACGAGCCGTTGGCGACGCCGGCGAGGCTGACGTTGGACTGGAAGTACTGCGGGTAGCCGAAGTCGCGGTAGGTCGGGTCGGCGCCCACGTTCCAGTCGGGGAACGCGCGGATCTTCAGGGGCTGGACCGTGCGCAGGTCCCAGGGGGTGTCCCAGGTCTTCACGACGGCGCCCGAGGCGTCCTTGAGGCCGAGCGAGACGGTCCACGGGTAGTAGAACGGGGCCACGCCGTTGTTGGCGAGCGTGACGCCGACGGTGGCGCTGCCGCTGACGCTGTTGGCGTAGTAGGCGTGCGTCGCGGACAGGTCGTAGCCCATGAGCCGCACGGCCGCGGCCACGTTCGGGTCCGTGGACGAGTAGCTCTGGCTGGTCTGGTTGATCTTCCAGGTGGTGTGCTCGAGCTCGATGCAGGCCTTCATGTTGTCGACCTGGCCGGAGCCGCCGGGCCACGACGTGAACGCGGAGCTCTGGATCTCCGGGCGCACCTCGCCGCCCATGGAGTCGGTGACCCACTTGTTCTCCACGCCCATGTTCAGCGCGCGCTGGAGCTGGGAGTAGTCGGCGCCGCCGAGCGACTGGGGCAGGGTGACGCCCTTGAGCGGCGAGCCCTCCATGTAGCAGAACGAGTCGTCGTGGTAGCCGATGTCGCGGGCGTTGGCGGCGCCGCCGGCCGAGTCCGGGTAGCGGATCTCGAGCTTGGTGGTGTTGAACGCGTTGTCGAACGCGGCGACGATCTGGGCCGCGTGCGCGTCGGTCGGCATCAGGTTGGGGTAGCCGTCGGCGGTGTCGGTGTCGAACGGCCACGTGTGCCACTCGCCCCACAGGCCCACGAGGCCGAGGTTGATGAAGCCGATGCGCGGGTCGCCGTCGTAGCGGGCGCCGAACGCGTTGATGAAGTTGGTGACGGCGGTGAGCAGGTAGGCGCTGTCGTAGTCGGGGCTGACGGTGCCCCAGAACGTGTTGTTGCGGTAGGTCACGTGCCCGTCGAAGCAGTGCGGGATCGCGTTGCCGGGGTGGCTGCCGGTGCCGCCCGGGTACTCCATGTAGAAGCGGATGGCGGCCTGGTTGCCGTAGGAAGCGATCTCGTTCAGCGCGTTGTCCACAATGGACCAGTTGTACGTCGAGCAGTCGGTCGCGCTGGTCATCACCTCGGACAGGCCGAAGTAGCTCCACGCCAGGGACCTCGGGTAGCCCGAGTTCTGGTTGTCGCCGGGGAAGTAGAAGCGGGCGAAGCCCTTGAGCGGGTTGTCCAGCGGGCTCGGGGCGGCGGTGAGCGGGTGGTCGGTCAGGCCGGGGCTCGGCGCGGCCGGCGGGGCCGGGCGCGCGGGGACACCGGCGGGCACCGCGGTGAACGCGGCCGCGTTGTGCGGCGCGAACACGAGCACGGCACTGGCGGCGACCGTGCAGAGTGCGACGGCGCGGGCGAGGCGCCGCCGCAGGGTTGTGCGCATGGATGGACCTCCGGAATCAGGGGTGCGGAGTCTCCTCGTTCGCCATATCGATACGAGGAGGTGTTGACAAACTTTCCATGAGCTTCATCATTATTAGCGGCCACACACCCCCCGCCGCAAGACGCCAAATCTAGAAGATCTTCGATCGATTGGAGGTCGGATCGTGACGATGAGCAACACCGTTGCGGTGCCCGCCGCCACGGTGCCGGATGCCGAGAAGAGCCCCGGGCCCCGCCGGGCCCGCGACGACCGCTGGGTCGCCTGGCTGTTCCTCGCGCCGGTGCTGCTCGGCTTCGCGGTGTTCTACCTGTACCCGACCGTCCGCGGCGTCTGGTACTCCGTCACCGACTACAGCCTGCTCAACACCCCGAACTTCGTCGGCGCCGACAACTACAGCGAGCTCGTCAGCGACGGGCAGTTCTGGAACTCACTGAAGGTCACCGCCTACTACGTCGTGCTCAACATCGGCTCACAGACCGTGCTCGCGCTCGGCCTGGCCGCGCTCATGCACCGGCTCACCGGCTCGGTCGTCGTGCGCGCCACGATGCTGCTGCCGTGGCTGGTGCCGAACGTGACCGTCGGCCTGCTGTGGATGTGGCTGCTCGACTCGAACCTCGGCTTCGTCAACCACCTGCTCGGGATGGTCGGCGTGGACAACCGCGCCTACCTGAACTCGCCGGACTGGGCCATGCCGTCGGTCGCGCTCATCAACACGTGGGCCTACACCGGGTACACCGCGCTGCTGCTCTACGCCGGGATGCTGCAGATCCCGCCGCACCTCTACGAGAGCGCGGCCCTGGACGGCGCCGGCGAGCTGCGGATGTTCCGGCGGATCACGCTGCCCCTGCTGCGCCCGATCCTCGCCCTGGTGCTCGTGGTCTCGCTGATCGGCTCGTTCCAGATCTTCGACACCGTCGCGGTCACCACCAAGGGCGGCCCGGTCGGCGCGACCCGGGTCATCTACTTCTACATCTACCAGCAGGCCTTCACGTACTTCCACATGGGCTACGCCGCCGCGGCCGCGATGGTGCTCGTGGTGATCCTCGGCGTGCTGACCGCGGTGCAGATGCGGCTGCTGCGCGCATCCCGCTCGGACCTGACCTGAGAGGCCTGCCATGACCCGCCGCTTTTCGCCCGGCAAGGTGCTGGCCTGGCTCGTGCTGGCCGCGTTCCTCGCGCTCACGATCGCGCCGTTCTACTGGATGATCCGCACGGCGATCACCCCCGCCGCCGACATCTACACCGACAGCACCGCCATCGTGCCGTCCCACCCGACGATGATCAATTTCTGGCGGGTGCTCGGCCTCGTCGACCCGCAGACCGCGCGCGAGGCCGGGGGCTCGGGGGCGCAGATCAACTTTCTGCGGTACACCCTGAACTCCATCATCTACTGCGCGCTCATCGCCGGCGTGCAGACGTTCTGCTGCGCCATGGCCGGGTACGCCTTCGCCCGCCTGCGCTTCCCCGGCCGCGACCTGGTCTTCGGGATCATCGTCGCGGCGCTGATGGTCCCGCCCATCTTCACGCTGCTGCCCAACTTCACGCTCGTGAAGACCATCGGCGCCATGGACACGTTCCTCGGCATGGTCGCCCCCAACCTGCTCATGACCCCGTTCGCGGTGTTCTTCCTCCGCCAGTTCTTCCTGTCCATCCCGCGCGAGGTGGAGGAGGCGGCGATCATCGACGGGGCCGGCCGGTGGGGCGTCTTCTGGCGGGTCATCGTGCCCATGAGCCGCGGGCCGCTCATCACCATCGCCCTCACGACGTCGGTGTGGGCGTGGAAGGACTTCCTGTGGCCGCTGCTCGTCGGCCGCGGGGAGCAGACCCGGGTGCTCACCGTGGCCCTCGGGGTGTTCCTCCAGCAATCCCCCAACACCCAGCCGGACTGGACGGGGCTCATGGCCGCCTCCACGCTGTCCGTCCTGCCGGTCCTCGCCCTGCTCATCTTCCTGGGCAAGCGGCTGGTGCAGTCCCTCAACTTCACCGGCATCAAGTAACCGAAGGGAATCCCCCAATGCGCAGACGCTCCCGCACGGCGGCGCTCGTCACCGCCGCGGCGCTCGCCTTACCGCTGCTGCACGCGTGCTCGAACTCCTCGGGCGACGACACCGGCGGCAAGGTCACCCTCGAGTACTGGCTGTGGGACGACAAGCAGCAGCCCGCCTACCAGGCGTGCGCCGACGAGTTCACCAAGGCCAACCCGAACATCACCGTCAAGATCTCGCAGACCGCGTGGGCGCAGTACTGGCAGAACCTGACCACCCAGCTCGCCAGCGGCAGCGCGCCCGACGTGTGGACCGACCACGCGTCGTACTACCCGCAGTTCGTGTCCAGCAACCAGATCCTCGACATCCAGCCGTTCGTCGACAAGGACAAGGTCGACCTCAGCCAGTACCAGGCCGGGTTGGCTGATCTGTTCGTCAAGGACGGCAAGCGCTACGGGCTGCCGAAGGACTGGGACACCATGGCCCTGGTCTACAACACCAAGTTCGTCACCGACGCGACCGGCCTGGACAAGCTCACCTGGAACCCGGCCGACGGCGGCACCTTCGAGCAGGCGATCGCCAAGGCGACCGTCGACGCCAACGGCAAGAACGGGCTGGACCCGGCCTTCGACAAGACCAAGGTGAAGGTGTACGGCTTCCTGCCCGAATGGGCCGACGGCTCCCAGGGCCAGAACGGCTGGGGCGACCTCGCGGTCTCCAACGGGTTCACGTATCTCGACAAGAACCCGTGGGGCACCAAGTACAAGTACGACGACCCCAAGCTCGCCGAGACCATCGCCTGGTTCAAGCACCTCATCGACGCCGGCTACGCGCCGAAGTTCGACAAGCAGTCCACCCTCGGCCGCGACGCCGTGATGGACGCCGGGCAGGCCGCCTTCACCATCGTCGGCTCCTGGACGATCAGCTCCTACCTCGGCACCGGGGCGAAGCAGCAGTATGCGTTCGCGCCGCTGCCCACCGGCCCGGCCGGGCGCAAGACCGCCATCAACGGCCTCTCCGACGCCATCTACGCCGGCACCAAGCACCCCGAGCAGGCGTGGGCGTGGGTGAAGTTCCTGGGCTCGGCCGCCTGCCAGGACATCGTGGGTGACAAGGCCGTCGTCTTCCCGGCGCTGAAGTCCGGCGCCGACAAGGCCCTCGCCGCCCACAAGGCCGCGGGCCGCGACGTGCACGTGTTCACCGACGAGGCCGCGGCCCCCGGCGGCACCTTCTTCCTGCCGATCACCGACCACGGCAACGAGATCAGCCAGATCGTGCAGGACTCGCTGCAGGGCGTGGTCCTGGGCTCCGCCCAGCCGGCCGACGCCCTGAAGAAGGCCAACGACCAGGTCAACGCGCTCTTCAAGTAGTTCGTGACGCACTTTCGTTAAGGAGAACCATGGCACAGGTCGTCGAGCTCGGCGGTCGTCACTTCGCCCTTCAGCACACCGGCGACGGGACGCCTCGGCCCGTACCAGGCGGCATCCTGCTGCCGCCCGGCCGGATCGCGATCCTGCACGGGCTCGGCGACGCCTCCTTCTACCGGCACGGCCACAACTCGTGGAGCCCGTGCGGCTGGCGGCGGCTCAGCGAGCCGCCGCTGCGCATCCCCAACCCGACCCGGCTGGTGACCGCGGACGACCCCGCGTTCGACGACCCCGGCCGCCACCACGGCTCCGCCGTCGCCGCGCTGCAGGGCGCGGACGGCCGGACCCTGCTGCTGGGCGCGCTGGGGCTGGACACCCCGCGGCTCACCGCCGACCAGGACACGCTCACCGGCTGGTACGCGGGCGGCGGCGCCGAGTGGTTCCTCGCCTACGGGCCCGAGGAGGAGGTGTTCCGCGCCTACACCGACCAGCTCGCCGAGCGCTTCGGCACGGGCCGGCGCAAGGCCGGCAACGTGTGGTGCAGCTGGTACGCGTACTACGAGAACGTCACCGAGGCCCAGCTGACCAAGGACATCGCCGACCTCGCGGGCCTGCCGTTCGACGTGGTGCAGGTCGACGACGGCTGGGAGGAGCGGGTCGGCGACTGGACGCCCAACGCCAAGTTCCCCAGCGGCATGCGCAGCCTCGTCAAGCAGATCACCGAGGCCGGCTTCACCGCCGGGCTGTGGCTGGCCCCGTTCATCGCCCTGCCGACGTCCCGCCTGGCCACCGAGCGGCCCGAGCTGCTGCTGCGCGACGCGTCCGGCCGGCCGGTCGTCGCCGGCTACAACTGGGGCGGCCCGTACTACGCGCTCGACCTCGCCCGCGCCGACGCCCGCGAGCACGTCGCCGGGGTCGTGCGCACCGTCGTGCACGAGTGGGGGTTCAAGTACCTCAAGCTCGACTTCATCAACGCGGCCGCGGCGTATCTGCCGGGCCGGGACCGCGAGCGCGTCTACCGCGAGGCCCTGCACGTGATCCGCGAGGCCGCGGGCGAGGACGTCTACCTGCTCGGCTCCGGCGCGATCCTGCTGCCGTCGCTGGGCCTGCTCGACGGCCTGCGCAGCGGCCCGGACGTGGCCCCGATGTGGGACAACTACGCCTCCGTCGACCCGTCCGACGCCACCGCCCGCAACGCCGTCGTGAACAGCGTGCACCGGCTGTGGCAGTCCCCGCTCGTCGAGGTCGACCCGGACGTCATCTACTTCCGCAGCAAGCTCAACCTGCTCACGCCGCAGCAGCTGCAGTGGTTGCGGGACCTGGCCGACGTGTGCGGCTTCCGGGCCGTGTCGGACCCGCCGGCGTGGCTGACCCCGGCCGAGCTGGAGGAGCTGCGCACCTACCTCGAGGCCTCCCCCGAGATCCGGCGGCTCAGCCGGTACCGGTTCACGCTGGACGGCCGCGAGGTCGACTTCGCGCCCGCGGTCGCCACCGACGGCCAGCTGTACCCGATCTCATGAACACCGCCCAGATGCTGCCGTCCCTGCGCCGCCAGCGGATCCTGGACCTGCTGGCGCGGCGGGAGTACGTCACCGTCGAGGAGATCCGCGACGCGACGGGCGCCTCCACCGCCACGATCCACCGGGACCTGACCCGGCTGGCCGTGAACGGCGCCCTGATCCGGATTCGCGGCGGCGCGACGAGACCGCCGCAGCCGCGCGGCGAGGAGCGCGTCCTCGCCGCGTGCCTGACCCGGGTCCGGCTGGCCCTGGACCGCAAGGACCTGACCACGGTGGAGACCGCCCTGCAGCAGGCCCTGGACGCCTGCACCCGCCTGCGCCGCGCCTCCTGAGCCGCCGGCCGCGTCCGGGAACGTCAGTGGTGGAAGGCGGAGCGCTTCGGGCCGTCGTGCGGCAGCGGCCGGTCCAGGCGCTCGAGGTGCGCCACCGCCTCCCCCATCGACTCCAGGAACTTGCGGCCGAGGTCGTGCGACATGCCGTTGCGCACCACGATGCGCTGCACGGTGGTGTCGGTGAGGTCGTCGGGCATCGGGTACGTGGGGACCAGCCAGCCGTACTGGCGCAGCACGGCGCTCAGGTCGTACAGGTTCCAGTGGCCGGTGTGGCCGGGCCGCATCCGGTAGGCGAACACCGGGATGTCCTCGGCGTCGCTCCACAGCTCGAACGGGCCGAGCCCGGCGATGCCCGCGGCCAGTCCCCGCGCGACGTCCTGGGCGGTGGCGTGCACCTGCCGGAAGCCCTCGTGGCCCAGGCGCAGGAAGGTGTAGTACTGCAGCAGCACCTGCGCCCCGGGGCGGGAGAAGTTCAGGCAGAACGTCGGCATGTCGCCGCCGAGATAGCTGACCCGGAACACCAGCTCCTCCGGCAGCAGCCCGGCATCGCGCCACACCACCCATCCGACGCCCGGGTAGACCAGGCCGTACTTGTGCCCGCTGGCGTTGATGGAGTGCACCCGCGCGACCCGGAAGTCCCAGGGCAGGTCCGGTTGCAGGAACGGCGCGACGAATCCGCCCGAGGCCGCGTCGACGTGGATCGGCACGTCGAGGCCGTGCGTGGCCTGGATCCGGTCCAGCGCGGCGGCGACCTGCTCGACGGGCTCGTACATGCCGGTGTACGTGACCCCGAGGATCACCACCACGCCGATGGTCCGCTCGTCGACGTACCGCTCCAGGTCGTGACCGTCGAGCGTGGGGTGCTCCTCGCTGATCGGCACGAACCGCGGCTCGACCTCCCAGTAGTTCGCGAACTTCTCCCAGCACACCTGCGCCGCCGAGCTGAGCACCAGGTTGGGCCGGTCGGCCGGCCGGCCCTCGGCCCGCCGCCGGGCCTGCCACCGGCGCTTGAACGCCATCCCGGCCAGCATGCACGCCTCCGACGAGCCGACCGTGGAGGTCGCGATGGCCCGGTCCGGGTCGGGGGCCCGCCACAGTCCGGCGAGGATCCGGCCGCACCGGTCCTCGATCTCGGCCGTGGCCGGGTACTCGTCCTTGTCGATCAGGTTCTTCTGGCGCGTCTCGGCGTAGAGCCGATCGGCGGGGCGGTCCATCCACGTCCCGACGAAGGTCGCGAGGTTCAGCCGCGCGTTGCCGTCGAGCATCGCCTCGTCGTGCACGACGTCGTACGCGGACTCCGCGTCCAGGCCCAGCTCCGGCAGGCGTACCGGGGCACTGCCGATGGACGCGCGGGAGGGCACGACCGGGCGGCTTCGGCGACTGGCCATGCGGACAAGCCTGGCCGGGCCGCGGCCGCCGGCCGCCCCTCTCCGCGGGTGAGAACGTGCCGCGCGAGCGGGGAGCCGCCGCTCAGGCCGCCCACTCGGCGACGGTGAGCACCTCGGCCTGGCGCGGGAAGACCTTCTCGACCAGCACCCGGTGCACCTCGGGGTCGTCGTCGAGGCACCCGTCGGCGAGCACCGTGAGCCCGAAGTCCAGGTCGGCGGCCTGCCGCAAGGTGGACAGCACCACCCCGCCGGTCGCGATGCCGGTGAGCACCAGGTGCTCGATCCCGCCGGCCCGCAGGACCACGTCCAGGTCGCTGCCGGCGAAGGCGCTCACCCGGCGCTTGGTCACGACGATGTCCCCGGCGGCGGGGCCGGTGCCGGGCTGGATGTCGGGGTGGATCCGCATGCTCGCGGCCTCGGCGGGCGACTCGGGCGCGCCGGCCAGGCGGCCGAACATGCGGTTGCGCGGGCTGATCTCCGGGCGGCCGGGGCGGAACCCGACCACGACGTAGATCACGGGGAGCCCGCGGGCGTGCGCGGCGTCGATCGCGGTGCGCAGGCGGGGCAGGTAGCCGGGGTCGGGGTAGCGCTCGACGACGGCGCATTGGACGTCCATGACGAGCAGAGCGGTGGTGGCCACGCCGGCCTCCTTCGACAAGTCATCATATGATTACTTGCGCGACCGTAGCCTACGCGGCGCTCGGAGAGGAGATTGCGGTGGCCGAGACCACACCGGGGCGGGTGAGGCGCCGGGATGCGGCGGCGACCCGGCAGGCGCTGCTGGAGGCGGCGGCCCGGCGCTTCACCCGCCTCGGCTACGAGCGCACGACCCTGCGCGACATCGCCGGGGACGTCGGGGTCAACCTGGCGCTGATCAAGCGGTACTTCGGGTCGAAGGAGGGCCTGCTCAAGGCGGCCATGTCCGCGTCACCACGGTTCGGCGGCGACGGCGAGCGGCCCTGGGACCGCACCGCGCTCGCGGACGCGCTGGCCCGCCACCTGTCGAGCGAGGCGTGGCCGGAGTTCGACGAGCACCCGGTGCTGATGCTGCTGCGCGTCTCCGGCGACGCCCAGGTCGACGGCCTGCGCCGCCAGGCCCTGCTCGACTTCGGCCGGAAGGTCCTCGCGGCGGCCGGGCACGAGGGCGACGACCGCCTGCTGGAGGCGGAGCTCGTGGTGGCTTTCGGCGTCGGCATCGCCGTCGTCCGGTCGGCCGTTGGCCTGCAGCCGCTGCGCGACGCGACCGCCGAGCAGCTGCACGGCCCGCTGGCGGCGGTGGTCGACGCGCTGCTGCCCTGACGCGGTCGCCTGCCCTGGCTCAGCCGCCTGCCCTGGTTCAGTCGTCGAACTCGAAGCCGCGCTCGGCGGCCAGGGCCACGACGGCGCGCATCCGGTCGGCGTCGTTGGCCACGCCGGCCATGAGCGCGCCGAGCTGCTCCAGGGCGGAGCGGTCCGTGCCGTAGGCGGCGAACATGCCGCCCTCGGGGTCGTACTTGAGCCGCCCCTCCAGCTCCGGCGCCTCCGTCGCGACGAGCAGCTGCGCGACGCCCTCCCAGAAGTAGCCGTTGGCCTCGTGCCCCAGCTCCTCCACGAGCTCGTCGACGGCGGTCGTCCCGGCGTTGAGCAGCAGCGAGTAGTTGCCCGGGCTCGTCTCGACGATCTTCAGCGGCGTCACGGGCCCAGCATACGGGGAGGGGACACCCGTCACGTGACGTATGCCGGTCGCGCTCCCACGTCCGTAGCGTTCGGCGTGGGCCGGCACCGGGCCGGCTCTCCGACGCAATGGGCGAGGTGACGATGCTCGGCCGTGACGCGGAGCTGGACGTGCTGCGTTCCGTCCTGGCCGAGGTGGACCGGCACGGCGCGGCCGTCGCGGTGCACGGCGAGGCCGGCATCGGCAAGACGACCCTGGTGGAGGAGGTCCGCCGGCTCGCCGCCGCCACCGGGTTCCGCGTCCTGACCTGCGTCGGCGTGCAGAGCGAGACCCGGGTGGGCCTGGCCGGGCTGCACCAGCTGCTGCACGTCGTCGTGGACCGCGTCGACGCGCTGCCCGAGCGGCAGCGGGCGGCCCTGCGCAGCGCGTTCGGCATCGGGCCGGACACCGCGCCGGACCGGCTGCTGATCTCCGTGGCGGTGCTGGGCCTGCTCGAGGAGGTGGCGCAGACCAGGCCGCTGCTGCTGGTCATCGAGGACGTGCAGTGGATGGACCAGCCGACGGTCAACATGATCGGGTTCGTCGCCCGGCGGCTGGCCGAGACCCGGATCGTCCTGCTGACCACGTGCCGGACCGGCGAGCGCGACCCGCTGGCCCCCTTCGGCATGCGGCAGATCCGGCTGGACCGCCTGCCGGACGCCGTCGCGGCCGAGCTGGTGACGGGGCTCAACCCGGCGATGAGCCGCGAGGCCCGGGCCCGGGTGCTGGCCGAGGCGGAGGGCAATCCGCTCGCCCTGGTCGAGCTGACCCGCGGCATCGAGGACCGCGGCCTGCACGACGCCACGATCCTGCCCGACCGGCTGCCGCTGGGCGTCCGGCTGGAGAACATGTTCGCCGGGCAGGTCGACGCCCTGCCCGAGCCGACCCGGGACCTGCTGCTGCTGGCCTCCGTCAACACCGAGTCGTCGCTGACCGAGCTGGCGATGGCCGGGGCGCGGCTCGGCCTGGGCCTGGAGCGGCTCGTCCCGGCCGAGGACGCCGGGCTCGTCCGCTCGGTCGGCCACCGGCTGGAGTTCCGCCACCCGCTGGTCCGGTCGGCCATCTACGGCGCGGCGCCGTTCGCCCGGCGGGTGGCCATGCACCGGGCGCTGGCCGAGGCCCTGGCCGACGACCCGATCCGGGCCGCCTGGCACCGGGCCGCCGCCACCGTCGGCCGCGACGAGCCGGTCGCCGCCGACCTCGAGGCCGCCGCCGAGCGGGACCGGGCCCGCGGCGCGGTCGGCGACGCGATGCGATCCCTGGAGCGGGCCGCCGACCTGTCCCCCGACCCGGACCAGCGCGGCCGCCGGCTCGGCCTGGCCGCCGAGGCCGCCCGCCAGGCCGGGCTCACCTCCGCCGTGGACCGGCTGATCGCCGAGGCGGCCCGGGCCAGCGCCGACCCGGTGCTGCACGCCAACCTCGTGCTCACCCACATCATCATGGCGACCAACGCCAACCTGCCGATACGCGGTCTGGTCGAGACGGTCGCCGTCGGCCGCGCCGCCGTGCCCCACGACCTCGACGTCGGCGCGTCGACGCTGGTGCAGGCCGCGTTCCGGTGCATGACCGACGGCGCCGCGCCGGCCGTCCGGGCGCAGGTCGAGCACGAGATCCGGGCGCTCGGCCTGCCGGCCGCCGACCTGCGGGTCGTCCTGGCCCTGGCCGCCCTGGACCCGGTGCGGCACGCGGCCCTGGTCACCCCGGCGCTGCGGGCGATGGCCGCCCACCTGACCGCGCTGCCCCCGATCGTCGCGGCCGGGATCGGCGAGGCCGCGGAGTCGCTGCAGGTCTGGGACCTGGCCGAGCAGGGCTGGTCGACGGCCGCGGAGGCCTTCCGGCGCGACGGCGCGGTCGCGGACCACGCCATGACGCTGGGCCGGCTCTCGCGGGTGCGGCTGACGGCCGGCCGGCTCTCCGACGCGGTCTCCGACGCCGACCAGTCCGGCCGGCTGGCCGAGGACCTCGACCTGCCGGCGATCGCCGCCCACTCGGCGGTGATCGCCGCGCGGGTGCACGCCTGGCGCGGCGAGCACACCCTGGCCGCGGCGAAGCTCGATCGGTGCCGCGAGCTGGCCCCGGCGCCGCCGGCCATGATCGTCGCCGGCCGGCACTGGGCCGCCGGGCTGTCCGCGCTGGCCGAGGGCCATCACCAGGACGCGCTGCGGGAGCTGGAGGCGGTGCTGGTCCACCCGGAGGCGGGCCTGCTGGTCATCGGCGACCTCGTCGAGGCCGCGGTCCGGGCCCGGGAGACGGGGCGGGCGGCCGGCTGGATCGACGAGGTCGAGGCCGCCGCCCGGGCCCTCGACTCGTCGCTGCTGTGGATGCTCGCGCACCGCTCGCGGGGGCTGCTCACCGACCAGGCCGAGGAGCACTTCAAGCGGGCGCTGGCCGAGCCCGGGATCGCCGGGCACCCGCTGGAGGCGGCCCGGACCCGGCTCGCGTTCGGCGAGTGGCTGCGCCGCAAGCGCCGCATCGGCGAGGCCCGGGACGAGATCACCGCCGCGATGCGGGCGTTCGACGCCGCCGGCGCCAGGCAGTGGGCCGAACGGGCCCGCACCGAGCTGCGCGCCTCCGGGCTGGTCGTGCAGCGGCGCACCGAGAGCCGGCTGGCCCAGCTGACCAGCCAGGAGCTGCAGATCGCCCGCCTGGCCGCCCGGGGGCACACCAACAAGCAGGTCGCCGACCAGCTGTTCCTGTCCCACCGCACGGTCAGCTCGCACCTCTATCGCATCTTCCCGAAGCTCGGCATCACCGGCCGGGCCGAGCTACGCGACGCGCTCGAGGCCATGCCGGCCGAGTGAGCCCTAGAGCGACGGCGGCGGCCCGACCACTCGCAGGCCGAAGCGCTCCGCCGAGGCGATGATCTTGCCGACGTCGAACGCGGCCGGGGCGTCGTCGATGGCGGCGATCGGCGAGCCGTTCTCGGCGAACCACTGCTCGATGCCGGCCGGGCCGTAGCTCACCAGCATCCGGGAGCGGGCCGAGCGCACCAGGTAGCTGTGCGGCACACCGCGCGGGCCGAGCGCCATCGCCCCGGCCTCCAGGTCGAAGGAGCGGTCGCCGACGAAGAAGGTGATCTTCCCGTCGAGGACGTACCACACCTCGTCCTCGCCGTCGTGCACGTGCAGCGGCGGCGCCTGGCCCAGCGGATCGTCGAACTCGAGCTGGCTCAGGTGCCCGTCGGTGCGCTCCCCCGGCACCTTCACGTGCACCCGGCCGCCCAGGAACCAGAACGACGGGCGGCCCTCGAGCGGCTGCAGGTGGTACGGATCCTCCACGGCGCGGTCCCCGATCTTCTCGTCGCCCAGCCGGTCCGGCCGGGCGGTCACGGCGGAGTCTGCGCGGGCCGCGGCCGCCGGGGCATCAGTACGCCGACGGCCGCACCGGTCCCGGGCAGCGGCCGCGACGCCAGTCACATGACTGAAGCGCGCGGGCCGCCGCGTCGACAAACCTCGATCGGAGTCGTCCGTACCATCGAGGAGCATTCATGACCCGACGCCCCCTGACCTTCCTGCTGGCCGTGCTGAGCCTGGTGCTCGCGCTCGGTACCGGCGCCGCCGCCAGCCCACCGCAGCGGCGGGTGCCGGCCGGGTTCACCGAGCAGCGGGCCAAGGTCGGCGCCGTCTCCCTCAACTACGTCCGCGGCGGGCACGGCCCGACGCTGGTACTCATCCACGGCTACCCGCAGACCTGGTACGAATGGCGCGGCCTGCTGCCCGAGCTCGCGAAGCACTACACGGTCATCGCGCCCGATCTGCGCGGCGCCGGGCGCAGCGACGCCCCGGCCGGCGGCTACGACAAGGCGACGATGGCCGCCGACGTGCACGGGCTGCTGGTCGAGCTGGGCCTCGAGCACGACATCCGCATCGTCGGCCACGACATCGGCACGATGGTCGCCTACTCCTACGCGGCCACGTACCGGCGCGACGTGACCCGGCTCGTGCTCAGCGAGGCGCCGATTCCGGACCTCAGCCTGTACAACTTCCCGTCCTTGACCGCCGACGGCCCCGCCGCCTGGAACTTCGGCTTCTTCAGCCTGTCCAACGGCCTGCCCGAGCGCATGGTCAGCGGCCGCGAGGAGCAGTGGGTGGGCGGGTTCATCGACTCGCTCGAGGTGCGCAAGGGCGCCGTCACCGACGCCGACGTGCGGGAGTTCGCCTCGTACCTGCGCGACCCGGCCCACCTGCGGGCCAGCTTCGAGTGGTTCCGGGCGTTCCCGAAGGACATCGACGACAACGCCCGGCTCGGGGAGACGAAGCTCACCGTGCCCGTGCTGGCCATCGGGGCGAGCGGGAGCCTGGGTCACAAGGTTCCCGACCAGGTGCTCGGCTACGCCACAAACGTCACCCCGCTCGTCGTCGCCGACTCCGGCCACTGGATCTACGAGGAGCATCAGGCGGAGCTCATGCGCGCGCTGCTGCGGTTCCTAGACTGAGCCGCATGACGCCGGGCGACATCCTCTTCGGGCGGCGCGACGAGTCGCGCCGCCTCGATGAGCTCCTCGACGGCATCGCCGAGCGCGGTGCGGCCGTCCTGGTGCGCGGGGAGCCTGGCATCGGCAAGTCGGTCCTGCTCGCGGCGGGCGCCCGCGCGGCCGCTGGGCGGGGCCTGCACGTGCTGAGCGCGGTCGGCGTCGAGTCGCAGCCGCAGCTGCCCTTTGCCGGCCTGCGGGCGCTGCTGGAGCCGGTGCTGGCCGGCATCGCGGATCTGCCCGCCCCGCAGCGCGACGGCTCGAGGCCGAGCCGGTGGTGCTGCTGGCCGCGATCCGCGACGGCTTCGACACCCCGTTCGACGCGGCCGGCCTCGCCGAGCTGCGGCTGGAGCGGCTCGACGCCGCGGCGGCGGGCGAGCTGCTGGACGCCTGCGCGCCCGGCCTGCGGCCCGAGTTGCGCCGCCGGCTGCTGCTCGAGGCGGCCGGCAATCCGCTGGCCCTGGTCGAGCTGCCGCTGGCCCCGGTCCCGGCCGGCGCGGGCGCGTTCCCGGCCGCCTGGCTGCCGCTCACCGCCCGGCTGGAGCAGGCGTTCGGGGCCCGGGTGGCCGCCCTGCCCGCCGTCACCCGGACCCTGCTGCTGGTCGCGGCGCTCAACGACACCGACCTGCTGGCCGAGATCCTCGCGGCCGGCAGCATGGTCGCCGGGCGGCGCTGCGGCGCCGAGGACCTGGGACCCGCCGTCGCCGCCTGCCTCGCCGACATCGGACCGGGCGGAGCCCGGCTCCACCTGCGCCACCCGCTCATGCGCTCCGCCCTGCGGCAGCGGGCCGGCGCCGCCGAGCGCTCCGCCGTGCACGCGGCGCTCGTCGACGTCCTGGCCGGGCAGCCCAACCGGCAGGTCTGGCACCGGGCCGCGGCGACGCCCGGCCCGGACGAGGGCATCGCCGCGGACCTCGACGCGGCCGCCGACCGGGCCTACCGCCAGGGCGCGGTCGTGGCGGCGGTCGCGGCCCTGCAGCGCGCGGCCGAGCTGAGCCTCGACCCCCGAGCCGGGATCGCCCGGCGCATCCGGGCCGCCGAGATCGCCTTCGAACTGGGCCGCCAGGACCTCGTCGACCGGCTGCTCGACGCGGTCGAGCCGGCCACCCTGAGCACCGCCGAGCAGGCCCGGCTGGCCTGAGTCCGAGGCGGCTTCCGCGAGCACGCCCATGAGGGCCGGCAGGGCGTGCGCTCCCTGGTCGGCTTCGCCCACAGCGTCCTGGCCGACGGCGACACCGACCTGGCCCTCATGCTGCTCGGCGCGGCCGGCACGGCGGCGTTCTGGAACGATCCGGGGCCGGAGGTCCGCGGCGACGTCGTCGAAGTCGCCGAGCGGATGCCGATCGACCCGGCCGACGCCCGGCTGGTCGGCATCCTCGCCTACACGGCGCCGATCGACCGGGGCGCGGCGGTCATCGACAACCTGTGGCTCTGGGCCCCGGACGCCGGCGGGGATCCGCTGGCCGCCCGGCTGCTCGGCAACGCCGCCGCGGCGGTGGGCGCGTTCGACCTGAGCCTGCAGTTCGCCACGGCCGCCCTCGGCCCGCTGCGGGCCCAGGGCCGGCTCGGCTTCGTCGCCCGGGCACTGATCACCCAGGCCAACGCCGCCGTACAGCTGGCCAACCTCGGCGTGGCCATCCCCGCCGCCGAGGAGGCCGGCCGCCGGGCCGACGAGACCGCCCAGCCGCACCTCGCGGCGCTGGCGCAGGCCACCGAGGCCAAGATCGCGGCCCTGCGTGGCGAAGCCGACCGGCTGGAGCGGCTGGCCGGCGCGGCCGAGCGGCACAGCATGCCCGCCTCCCTCTCCGTCGTCGTGCACGCCCGCGGGCTCGCCGCACTGGCCGGCGGCCGCCCGGCCGACGCCTACGACGCCCTGGCCCGCCTCTACGACCCCGCCGACCCGGCTCACCACGTGATGCACGGCTGCGCCGCGATCGGGGACCTCGCCGAGGCGGCGGCGCGCAGCGGCCGGGCCGAGGCGATCGCCGGCATCATGGCCACGATGGAGCGGCGGGCGCTGCTGACCCCCGCGGACGCGCTGCACAACGGCCTGCGCCACGCCCGCGCCGTCCTGGCCGGCGACGACACCGCCGAGCAGCGCTACGAGGAGGCGCTGCGGGCCGACATCCCGGGCTGGCCCTTCGTACGCGCCCGGGCGCTGCTGGCCTACGGCGAGTGGCTGCGCCGGCAGCGGCGGGTGGCGGAGTCCCGCACGCGGCTGCGCACCGCCCGCGAACTGTTCGACGCGCTGGGCACCAACGCCTGGAGCGACCGGGCCCGCCAGGAGCTGCGCGCGTCGGGCGAGTCCAGCCGCGGCCGGGCCCCCGCCGTGCGCGACCAGCTCACGCCGCAGGAGCTGCAGATCGTCCAGCTGGCCGCCGAGGGCCTGACCAACCGCGAGATCGGGCAGCGGTTGTACCTCTCCCACCGCACGGTCAGCACGGTGCTGCACCGCGTCTTCCCCCGGCTGGGCGTGACGTCCCGCGCCGACCTGAGCCGCCTAGACCTCGCCTGACCCGCCGAGCACACCGCGCAGCGCCGAACGCGTCGCCACCCCCACCTTGGGGAAGATCCGCTGCAGGTGCGTGCTCACGGTCCGGTGCGACAGGTAGAGCCGCTGCCCGATGTCGCGATTCGTCAGGCCGGCCGCGGCGAGTTGCGCGATCTGCAGCTCCTGCGGGGTGAGCAGGTCCTGCACCCCGGGCGCGCGGCTCTGGCTGCGCTCGCCCGACGCCGCCAGCTCGGCCCGGGCCCGGTCGCTCCACGGACCGATGCCCAGCCGGTCGAACTCCTCCCGCGCCGCCCGCAGCCGCGTGCGGGACTCGGCCACTCGCCGCTGCCGGCGCAGCCATTCGCCGTACGCCAGCAGCACCCGCGCCCGCGCGAACGGCCACGCGGTCAGGTCGGCCGCGAGCGCCTCCAGGTAGGGCTCCTCCTCGTCGGCCAGCAGCGCGCGGGCGTGGCGCAGGCCGATGTGCAGCGCCGGCGACGGGATCGCAGCGGCCCGCCGCTCCAGGTCGGCCATCAGGGCCTGCACCTCGCCGGCCGCCCCGCTGCGCACCGCCGCCTCGATGACGTAGCTGGACAGCCCGTAGCACAGCGACAGGTGGTGCGCCGGGTCGGCGGGGTCGTACACCCGGCGCAGATGCTCGTAGGCGTCGGCGTACCGCCCGTCACCCAGCGCGGAAAGCCCGCGGGCCATCTGCGCGCCGGCCAGGATGATCCGCGCCCCGATGGCCAGCCCCTCGCGCTCGACCTCGGCCGCGATCCGCTCGGTCGCGTCGTGGTCACCCCGCAGGGCCGCCGCCGACGCCTGATGGGCCCGCGCCAGCGTTCGCAGGTTCGCCTGCGAGGTCTCCGTCGCCAGCCACACGGCCTCCTCGGCATTCGGGATGGCGTCGGACAACTCGCCCAGATTGACGGTGCACCAGGCCCGGGCCCCGACCAGCCGGGCCAGCGTCGCCAGCCGCCCCTGCGCCCGAGCCGTGACAAGCCCAGGCCCCTGCAGTTGTACCGCCACGTCGTACGCCCCCACCGAAAGCGCCGCATTGCCCAGCTGCCGCGTCAGGGCGGGATCGCCACCGATGCGCTCGAGAGCCACCGGCAGCCGCTCCAGGATGGCCGCACCACGCTCGACCGGCGAGGCGAAGCCCAGCAACCCCAGCAGCCGCGGGTCGTACTCGTCGTCGAAGATCCGCTCCGCGACGGCGATGACGTCCTCGCGCACCTCGGGGCCGGGCTGGGTGAAGTAGCACCGCGAGGCGGCATTGGCCAGCAGCTTCACCGCCAGCTCGCGCCGCCCGGCCCGGGCCACCCCCTCGGCCAGCCGGGCCAGCGTCGTGGTGCCGGTGGCGACCGGGCCGACGCCGTCCTCGAACACCTCGCGGATCGAGCGCAGCCGCACCCGCTGTTCGGCCGACAGCTCACCCTGCCCGGCCCGGATCAGCAGATCGTTGACGGCCGTCCACCGGCCCAGCTCGGCGACCAGGTCCGCGGCCCGCAGCAGCCGCTCGGCCCGCTCGTCCGGGTCCGCGGTCAGCCCGGCCGCCCGTTCCAGCGCGGCCGCCGCCGTCTCGATGCCACCGCGCTGGTACGCCCGGGCCGCCGCCGCCTCCAGATCGGCCGCGACGTCCTCGTCGGGGCCGGGCGCCGCCGACGCCCGATGCCACGGCCGCCGCTCCGGATCGCCGGCCACGACCCCGGCCAGGGCCAGGTGCGCGGCCCGCCGCTCGTCGGGGCTCGCGCGCTGATGGATGGCCGAGCGCATGAGCGGATGCCGGAAGCGGATCGACCCGTCGCTGACCTCGACGAGCTCGGCATCGACCGCGGGCCGCAGATCCTCCTCGACGGTCGCCGGCGCGGCGGCCAGCGCCTCGGCCAGCGCCCGCCCGTCGTTGAGCGCGGCCACCAGCAGCAGCGACCGGGTGGCCGCCGGCAGCCCCGTGACGCGGGCCGCGAACGCCCGCTCCAGCCGCGCCGACAACGACAGCAGGGCGACGACCCCGACCGGCCCCGCGTCGACCACGGCCGGAAGCTCCACCAGCGCGAGCGGATTGCCGGCGGCCTCGTCCAGGACCCGCTCCCGGACCGTAGCCCCCAGCTGCGGCGCCCGCGCCCGCAGCAGCGCCGTCGCGTCGGCCCGGCGCAGCGGCCCGAGCCGGAGCTCGGCCAGCCCCAAATCGTCGAACGGCCCGTGAAACCCATCGCGCGCCGCCACCACCAGAACGATCGGCTCAAACGCAAGCCGCCGGGCAACGAACGCCAGCGCGTCGGCGCTGGCCCGATCGAGCCAGTGCACGTCCTCGACGACGAGCAGCACCGGCTGCTCCGCCGCAAGCTCGCCGAGCAGATCCAGCGTGGCCAGCGCCAGCCGGGACGGGTCCACCGCGGCGACATCGGCCCGCCCGAACGCGGCCAGCAACGCGTCAGGCAGCGGATCGACCTGCCCCAACACCGGCGCCAGCAGCTGGTGCAGCCCGGCAAAGGCCACCTGCGCCTCCGACTCGACACCGGTCGTGCTGAGCACCCGCAGCCCCGCGTCCGCCGCCCGCCCCGCCGTCCAGGCCAGCACGGCCGACTTGCCGATGCCCGCCTCGCCCCGCACCAGCACGGCGCCGCCCTCGGCCCGAACCCGTTCGACCAGCGCGCCCAGCGCCCGCGTGGCCTCCTGACGGCCGAACAGCCCGGCGCCGTGCTCGATCACGGTGTCATCATTCCCGACGGTCTCCCCCCACTCGGCGGGCGATCCCACTCGCCCCAACGGCGCCCACGCAACCGGCGACCGCCCGGCCGGCGATCCCGCTCGCCTCAACGCGCGCCCGCCGCGATCAGGTCCAGGACCGCCTCCCGCCAGGTCGCACCCGGCCCGCTCAGCAGCCGATCGACGCCGGCCAGACTCGGCGACTGCGCCCGGTCCACCTCGAACAGTCGCCAGAACACCTTCTCCAGCAGCTCCGGATCGGCACGCAGCCGGTCGGACGTGCGCGCGGCCGGCTCGTACCGCCGCGCCGCCTGCCCGCCCGCCCACCAGCCGGCGTCGATGAACGGGCCGATGACCGCGAGCACGTACTCGTCGTCGGCGGCCAGCGTCACCCCGCCGTGCCGCTCCAGCTCGCGAACGCCCAGGAACACCCAGCCCAGCTCGGCCACCTCGGCCATCCACCGCACCCCGGCGGCGGCCACCGCCTGCACGTGGCGCCGGCCGCGAGCGACCGCCACGCGCAGCGACTCGCCGTCGCGGGGCAGGCTCTCCACCGTCGACGCCGGAGGCACGGTGGCGACACGACACAGCGTGAGGCGACGGCGATCCCGGTCCGTGAGCGACCGCGCCGCGAGGTAGGCGGCGTCGACCTGCCGGGCCAGATCCGCCCGGGCCGCCGCGTCGAGACCGCACAGCATCGCACGACGTCGTCCTCGGGCGCCGCGAGCAATTCCGCCAGATCCGGCACAGCCACCTGTACACGGTTCCACAGCAACCGCGAACCGTGGAAAGGTGGTGAACCGTGACCGAGCCGACCACCGACGAACGCCTCCCGGTGCTGGTCTGGATCATCGCCGCCGCATTCGTCGTCCTCGAGCTGGCGTTCAGCGCCGGCTATGGATTTCAACAGGACGAGTTGTACTTCATCCAAGCCGGCCGCCACCTCGCGTTCGGTTACGTCGACCAGCCTCCCTTGGCCCCGCTCCTGGCCCGGCTGGGCGAGCTGATCGGCGGCACGCATCCGACCGCCGTGCGCGTCCTGCCGGCGCTGGAGGGCGGCACGATCATCGTGCTGGCCGCGCGGCAGGCCGTGCTGCTCGGCGCCGGTCGCATCGGCCGCATTCTGGCCGCGCTGTGCATGTCCGGCACGCCGGTGCTGCTGGGCGCGGTCCACATCGGCAACACCACCCCGCCGGCGCTGCTGGCCTGGACGGTGGTCGTGCTGTGCGTGAGCACCGCGATCGCGCGCGAACGGCCCCGATGGTGGCTCGGCGCCGGGCTGGCCGCCGGTCTCGGCCTGCAGACGAACAACCTGGTCGCGCTGCTGTTGCTGGCGCTGGCGGTCGGGCTGCTGCTCACCCGCCGGTTCGACGTCCTGCGGTCGCCGTGGCCATGGCTAGGGGCCGCGGTCGCCGCGGTCATCTGGGCGCCGAACGTCATCTGGCAGGCGACCCACGGCTGGCCCCAGTTCGCCATGGCCGCGGCGCTGCACCGGGAGAACGCGTCGACGGCGGCGTACCTGGGCGGGCCGGTGGCGCAGCTCGTCTACGGCGGCCTGCTCACCTTCCCGATACTCATCGCCGGCGTGGTGCGGCTCTGGCGGACGCCGGACGTGCGCTACCTCGCCGTCACGGTGACCGCGGTCGCGGTGTACGTCCTGGCCTGGGTGCCCGGCAAGCCCTACTACACCTCCGGCCTGCTGCCGCTCGTGCTCGCCGCGGGGTCGGTCTCCACCGAGCGCTGGTTCGCCCGGGGCCGCCGCCCGCTCGTGCGGCGCTGGCTCGTCGCCGCCGCCATCCTGGTCGCGACCGTGGTCACGCTGCCCTCGGTACTGCCGGTCTGGCCGGTCCGGGACCTGCACGCCCACGGCACCGGCAACGACGTGGCCGACACCGTCGGCTGGCCGCAGCTCGCCAGCGCCGTCGCGGCCCAGAACACCGCGCTGACCAGCGCCGGCACGCCCCCGACGTCGATCTTCACCGGCAACTACGCCGAGGCATCCACGCTCGACGTGCTCGGCCCGCCCGGACTGCCACCGGTCCTGTCGGGCCACAACGCCTACGGCATGTGGGGGCCGGGCGCGGCCTCGGACACCACCGTGCTCGCGGTCGATTCCGCCAAAACGCTGCAGCCGTACTTCGCCGACTGCCACACGGTCGGCACGTTCGTCACACCGTACGAAGTGGACAACGACTTCAACCACCTCGACCTGAGCCTCTGCACCGGCCCCACGGCCGCCTGGCCCGCGCTCTGGCCGCATCTGACCCACGACGACTGAGGCCTGCTCGCAGCGGGCGAGCCCGTCACCACCGGCCCCGGCACACGGCGAACGGCCTCCCGAGGCTGACGAGCACCGTCTATCAGCCAGCGGCTCAGACCGATCCGAAACCCGACCTAGTGCGGCCAGTCCTCGTCGTCCTGGAATGGTTCCGGGTTGCGGCGGTTCTCCTCGCGCTCCTCGAAGGCGGCCCGCTCCTCGGCCTCGGTGCCGGGCCGCCAGGCGGCGCCGTCGCGCACGAGCAGCGGCGGGTAGGCGCGCCCCTCCAGCCAGCGAGCCAGCCACTCGGTGACGGTCAGGCCCTGCGGGTAGGAGTGCGGGATGCCGGTCGGCACCGCGTACGCCGTCGTGCCCCAGACCTGACCGTCGAAGAGGTCGATCTCGGTCAGGCCGCCGTTGAACCACGAGCACAACGGCCGCGCGATGCGGGGGCGGGCCCGGCCGGCGACCGAGCGCTCCCGGGTCACCAGGGGATGGCCCGCCCACAGGTCCTTGATGCCGTACTCCGGGCCGAACCCACCGTTGGCGACCTCCAGGTAGAGGCGGCGCAGCAGCGGCGGAAACTTCCGGCGGGCAGTCGCCTCCACCTCCTCGACCAGCTCCGGCGCCGCCGGTGCGAGCGGCGGCAGCGGCTCGAGCCACCCGTTCGCGCGGGCGGTCGCGTACCGCGCGCTGCGGCGGTGGTAGATGCGGTGGAGCTCGCCCTCCGGCCATTCCCCGATCTCGCCCGGGTCGCCCTCGAGGTCGAAGCCGGCCCGGCCGTGATACCGGTCCCGGTACTCCCCCGCCGCGACCAGCCGTGCGATCTCCGCGAAGACCTCGTCATCCCCCATGGGCCGCCATCCTGTCACGCCCGCGCCGCTGCGGCCCGAGGCCGTGCGCATGACCCAGGGCCGGCCCGCGGCCGTGCTCATGGTCAGCCGTGCGCATGCCCCCGCGGGCCGACCCGGGCCGTGCTCATGGTCACCGGGTCGGCTGCGCCAGCTTGAACGGCCGTGCTCTCTGCCGTGCTCTCTGCCGTGCTCTCTGCCGTGCTCTCTGCCGTGCTCTCTGCCGTGCTCTCTGCCGTGCTCTCTGCCGTGCTCTCTGTCGCGCTCCCGGCCGTGCTCTCGGCCGTGGCCGGTTGCCATTCGCGGAACGGCCCGGTGAGGCCCACCGTGCGGGACCTCACCGGGCGTCCGGGGGCGATGCTCAGGCGGTCGAGCAGCGCGTGCCGTTGAGTGTGAACGCTCCCGGGACGGGATTGCTGGAGGTGTACGCCCCGTTGAACCCGAAGTTCGCCGTGCCCCCGGTCGCAATCGTGCCGTTGTAGCTCACGTTCTTCGCCGTGACCACGGTCCCCGACTGCGTCACCGTGGCGTTCCAGGCCTGCGTGACACTCTGCCCGCTCGCATACGTCCAGCCCAGCGTCCAGGCAGTGACGGGTGCCCCGAGGTTGGTGATGGTCACGTCGGCCCCGAAGCCGCCCTGCCACGAGTTGGTGATGCGGTAGGCGACCGTGCACGTTCCCGGTGCGGCGGTCGTCGGCACGGGCGTGGTGGGCGTCGGCACGGGCGTGGTGGGCGTCGGCACGGGCGTGGTGGGCGTCGGCACGGGCGTGGTGGGCGATGGCACAGTCGGTGACGGCGACGTGGTGACGGGCGTGAGCTTGGCGGCCACGATGGGGGCAAGCCTGGCCGTGATCGCCTGGTGGCCCTTGTCGTTCGGGTGGACGCTGTCACTCAGGCCGTCGCTGGGCAGCCAGCCCTCGGTGTTGACGTAGTAGATGTTGCGGTCGCCGGCGTTGTTCTGGGTCGTCACGGCGGCCTGGGTCTCGGTGACGTACCGCTTCGAGAACGTCTCCAGGGCGAAGATGGCGGCGCCGGGGTACTTGCCGCGCACCGTCCTGAGGAAGTTGACGTAGCCGTTCTGGAAGTCGGCCGACGAGACGCCGTGACTCTTGTCGTTGGTGCCCAGGTTGATGACGACGGCGTCGGCGGTGTAGCGGGTGAAGTCCCAGTTGGCGCTCGTGGCCGAGTACCCGGTCTTGAGGAACTGGGAGGCCACCGACACGCAGCCGTCCGCGGTGGCGACGAGGCAGCCGCCGCCGTAGCCGATCTGCGTGTGGCGCACCCCGATCTGCTCGCCGGTGAGCCAGCCGTACGCGGTCAGCGCGTTCTTCGACGACGTGGTGCCGACCGTGATCGAGTCGCCGACGAACTCGACCAGCTTCGGCGGCACGTTCGCGGGCAGGGTCTTCGCGCCCGAGCCCAGCACCAGGCCCTGGAACACGGCGTCGCCGGTGTAGGAGCCCGCGACGACGCGGTAGGAGACCATCAGGGTGTGGTTGCCCGCGGCGAGCTTCGACGGGGCCAGGTTCACGGTGCCGGACACATTTTGGATGTACTGCACGGCGCCGTTGTCGATGCTGTAGTACAAGTCGATCGTGTTGCGTTGTTTGAGTTTCACGGTCGTCCCGGTGAACCCCGTGCGGAAGTAGGCCCCGGCCCAGTTCGGCACATAGGCACTGGCGTTGGAGCGGTCCCAGCGGCCGACGAAGGCGATGTTCGCGTCCGAGGGCGAGCCGTCACCGGTGGCGGCCAGCGCGACAGCGATCCCGGCCCCGGCCAGCACCGTGCCCGTCACGGCGGCGGCGATGCGCAGACCGGCCCTCACTTGAGATACCCCATCAGATCCAGCTTCTGGCTGCGCACGGCGGTCGCCACGAGCCGGGCAATCTGCACGGCCCCGGCGGTCTCGAAGTGCGTGTGGTCGTTGCAGAAGAAGGCCCCGACGGCGCCCTGGGTGTAGTCGCCGTTGTTCGGGCACAGCCCGGCGCCGGTGTAGTAGGTGTACGAGAGCTTGTGCAGGTCGATGACCGGCACACCGTTCGCGCCCGCGGCGTCGGTGGTCTCGGTGAGGAAGCCGCGGTTGCCCGTCGCCGTGCTGCCGCTGCACGTGATCGCGGCGACCGGGGTCAGCATGACGACCTTCACGCCGCGCTGCTTGGCCGCGGCGGCCATGACGCCGAGCAGTTGCTTGTACCGCGCGGAGCCGACGTGGCGCGGGCAGGCCGAGTCGCCGTCGTTGATACCGAACTGGATGAACAGGTAGTCGCCGGACTTCATGCCGGTGCTCGCGTCGAGCATGCCCTGCCAGCGGGTCGAGTAGGTGTTCGGGCTGATGGTGCACTCGCCGTCGGAGCCCTTGGCCGTCGTGACGTTGGGGTCGTACAGCCACGTCTGGATGCTGCGCCCCGCGACCGCGTTGTTCTTGACCGTCACATTGGCGTTGAAGTTCGGCGCGAACTGGCTGCCCCACCCGACGGGGCACACGCCGCCGGACGGGTTGGCGACCGTCGAGTCACCCGCGAGCCAGATGGTGATCTTCGGCTGCGTGCTCGGAGTCGTGCTTGGAGTCGGGCTCAGCGTCGGGCTCTTCGACGGCGTGGCGCAGGGCGAGGCGGTCGGCGAACCGGTGCAGGCCACGCCATTGACTGTGAACGCTCCCGGGATCGGGTTGGCGGTGGTGTACGCCCCGTTGAAGCCGAAGCTCGCGGTGCCCCCGGTCGCAATCGTGCCGTTGTAGCTCACGTTCTTCGCCGTGACCGCGGTGCCGGACTGGGTGACGGTGGCGTTCCAGGCCTGGGTGACACTCTGCCCGCTCGCGAAGGTCCAGCCCAGGGTCCACGCGGTGACCGGATCGCCGAGGTTGGTGATGGTGACCTCGGCCCCGAAGCCGCCCTGCCACTGGCTGGTCATCTTGTACGCGACGCCGCACCCGGCCGCGGCCGCGCTCGCCGGCCGCATGGCGGCTCCGAGCCCCAGCAACGCCAGCGAGACGGCGACCAGTGCCGCGATGCGCGCTCGCATCCGCTCACTCCCTTCGAGTGGGAGCGCTCACAGTCGAACGACACCATCACGTCCGTCAATACGAGCCGCGGCTCCGTGCCCCCGTGGCACGGAGCCGCGACGAAAGTTTCATCAGTCGGGGCAGAACTCGTTGCCCTCCGGGTCGGCCATCACGATGTGCCCGAACGCCAGCGGACGAGAGTTCATCAGTCGAGGCAGAACTCGTTGCCCTCGGGATCGGCCATCACGATGCGCGGCCGCGGACGCCGAGGCCGAGGCCGAGGCCGCGGACGCCGAGGCCGAGGCCGAGGGCGACGTGCCCGAACGCCAGCGGACGAACGTCTCATCAGTCGAGGCAGAACTCGTTGCCCTCCGGGTCGGCCATCACGATGTGCCCGAACGCCAGCGGCGGCCTGGGCTCGTGCCGGGCGAGCCGCTTCGCCCCGAGCCCGGCCAGCCGGTCGGCCTCCGCCTCGAGGGCCGCCATCCGCTCCTCGCCCTGCAGCCCCGGTGCGGCCCGGACGTCGAGGTGCACGCGGTTCTTGACGCGCTTCTCCTCCGGTACGCGCTGAAAGAACACTCGAGGCCCGTTGCCCTGCGGATCCAGGATCGCCGAGGCCCGGTTGCGCTCGGCCGGCGGCACGCCCATCGCCTCGAGCGCCTCCTCCCAGGAGCCGAAGCCGGGCGGCGGGTCCTGCAGCTTGTAGCCGAGCGCCTCGATCCAGAATGCGGAGAGCGCGGCGGGATCGGCGCAGTCGATCGCGATCTGCACGGCACGGGTCGTCGTCATGACCTCAGTCTTACCCGAATCGCGGACAGGTACGGTCCGCGATCGGTGGAATGATCGAGCCCATGACCGCCGAACGGGTGCTGCGCCTGCTCGAGCTGCTGCAGCGCCGCGCCTCGTGGACGGCGTCGGAGCTGGCCGCCGAGCTGCGGGTGACCGACCGCTCGATCCGCCGCGACGTCGAACGGCTGCGCGCGCTCGGCTACCCCGTGCACGCGACGGGCGGGGTCGGCGGCGGCTACCAGCTCGGCGCCGGCACCCGCCTGCCGCCCCTCCTGCTCGACGACGACGAGGCGATCGCGACCGCGGTCTCGCTGCGCCTGGCCTCGACGGGCACCGTGGCGGGCGCCGGCGAGGCGGCCCTGCGCGCCCTGGCCAAGCTGGACCAGGTGATGCCGCCGCGGCTGCGGGCCGAGGTGCGGGCCGTCCACGGCGCGACGGAGACCCTGGTCGGCCCGGGCGTGCAGATCGACGCGGAGGTGCTGGTGACGCTGGCCCGGGCCTGCCGCGACGCCGTGCGCGTGCGGTTCGGCTACCCGGACACGGAGCGCTCGGTCGAGCCGGTGCGCCTGGTGACGACCGGGCGGCGGTGGTACCTCATGGCCTGGGACGTCGACCGTGCCGCCTGGCGCACGTTCCGCCTCGACCGCATGCGCGCCGTGGCGGCGACGACGTGGCGGTTCCACCCGCGTGAGCACCCGGACCCGGCGGCATTCGTCCAGCGTGCGGTGGCCGAGTCGCCGTACCGCCACACCGCCCGAATCCGCCTGCGCGCCGACGCGACCGAGGTCCGCGAGCGCATCCCACCCCAGGTCGGCCGCGTCGAGGACGACCGCGACGGCTGGTGCGTGCTCGTCTGCGCCGCGGACACCCTGGAGGCGATCGCCGTCCACACGGCCCGGCTGGGCTACGAGGCCGAGATCCTGGAGCCGCCCGAGCTGCGCGCGGCCGCCACCGCGTTCGCCGCCCGCCTCGCCACCCTCGGCCGCGGCTGAGCCCCCGCCATCGTCGGCCCGCCCGCCCGCGCCGCCCCACGCCACCTGCCGGCGCTCCGCCCGCCCGCGGCTCAGCCCCCGCCCGCGCCGCCCCGCGCCACCTGCCGGCGCCCCGCTCGCCCGCGGCTGAGCCCCCGCCCGCGCCGCACCGCGCCACCTGCCGGCGCCCCGCCCGCCCGCGCCGCCCCACGCCACTTGTCGGCTCTCCGCCCGCCCGCGCCGCCCCATCGCCACGGCCCGCTCAAACGGCCGACACGCACGAACGGACCCGGGCCGATCCGGCCCGGGTCCCGAGGTCTGACCGAGATTCGCTTCGGTCAGGCGCCGATCGGCTCCTTGACGGTCGTCTCCGGCACCGCGAAGCCCTGGCTGCGCGGCGTGCGGGCGGCGTGCACCAGACCGGCGGCGCCCAGCAGGAAGAGCAGCCCGGCGGCGAGGTAGGCCACCAGCGCGGCCTGGGCGGCCTTGGCCCCGAACTCGCTGAAGCCGTACGAGGTCAGCAGCAGGCCGCGGAGGGTCTCGCCCTTGAACACGGTCTCCCGCGCGGCGTTGGTGTCGGTGATCTGCTGCTGCACGGTGGCGACGGCCGCGGTGTCCCCGGCCTTCTGCGCGTCGGCGAGCTTCGCCTTCAGCTCGGTCTGCACGTCGCCGAGCTGGGCGTAGGTCTTGCCGCCGGCGATCGACTTCAGGTGCAGCCCGATGAACTCGTTGGCGTAGCACTCGGCCTGCTTGCCGGAGTTGAGCTGCTGCCCGGCGTAGCGCACCAGGCACGCCGACTGCCGCTCCTCGGCGGTGAGCGTGTCGGCGGTCTTGAACGTGATCTGCTGCTGGCCGAGCTGGCTCTTGACGTAGTCGTTGGCGAAGTTCGCGTTGCTCGTCAGCACGATGCCGGCGACGAGCAGCAGACCGGCCAGGACGACCAGGCCGACACCGACGATGAGATCGAGGGTCTTGCGCTTCATGGTGCCCTCCTGGGCCGCGGGTGGGGTCTTTCCCGGTGCTGCCATCAGCCTGCGGGCTACGGGGGTCCTGGCGCAGAGCACAAGCGCCCGAACCGGCGGGACCTCCGGCACCTCTCGCCCGGGACCGGCCCTCGCCGGGCCGGCGTCGGCCGGGTTGTCCTGGGGGGCAGGCGCTTAGTACTGCAACGACAGGTTGTGACATAGACGCTGGTTGTGGTATTTGATCTGCCGTGTTGGAGGAAATGGCTGCTGGGTGGTCGGCGGGGTTCGTGGCGTTTCTGGGCCGGTTTGCTGGTCTGTTCCCCAGGGTGGAGTCGCGGCGTCAGATGCGGATCTATGTGCGGGGACTGCTCGGTGAGGTGGAGCGCAAGAACGGGTGGACCCTCGCGGAGGCCGCTGGGGATGTCGGTCCGGAGCGGATGCAGCGGTTGCTGAACTTTTACGCGTGGGACACCGATGGGGTCCGTGACGAGGTCCGTGCGGCGGTGGTGGAGGCGATCGGGGACGCCCAGCGTGGGGTGTTGGTGGTGGACGAGACGGGGTTTCTGAAGAAGGGTGTGAAGTCTGCCGGTGTGGCGCGGCAGTACACGGGGACGGCGGGCCGGATTGAGAACGCTCAGGTGGGTGTGTTCCTCGCTTACGCCTCGCCTCGGGGGCGGGCGTTGATCGATCGGGAGTTGTACCTGCCGAAGGAATGGACCGACGACCGGCAGCGGTGCCGGGATGCCGGCGTCCCGGACGTGGTGCGGTTCGCGACGAAACCGTTGCTGGCACAGGAGATGGTGGAGCGTGCACTCGAGGCGCAGGTGCCGTTCGGTTGGTTGACGGGCGATGAGGCGTATGGCCAGGACACCAAGCTGCGGATGTGGTTGGAACTCAACGACATTGCGCACGTTCTCGCCGTGCCGTGCAACGCGATGGTGGTGTCGCAGCGGTTGTTGAAGGAGCGGGTCGATCGTCTCGTTGCCGCGGTTGAGGCTGGTGAGTGGGTGCGGTTGAGCTGTGGTGCTGGCGCGCACGGTGAGCGGGTCTATGACTGGGCGGCGGGTCTCGACCACTACCAGGTCCGTGGCTATGAGCCGTGGTATCGGCACATCACGTTGTCCATGCTCGCGGCGGCGTTCCTCGTGATCACCCGAGACGCTGTCAAAAAAGGGGATCCGCTGACGTCGGTAGCGAACCTCTGATTCCTTTGTCTGTCAACGAGATCCGACGGTTGTTCAACCGGATCACCGCCCCGTTGACGCGCGTCATCGCCCACGTTGTGCACTGGTCGACCTGGCGACGAACCAGCCAGACCCGCGCCCGAATCAGCCATTACAAGCGACGCGGACATCATCACAACCTGTCGTTGCAGTATTAGCCCGGCGCATCGGGACTTCCTCGGGACTTTGGACCCGGGCCAGTCGGGCGTTCCGGCACCGGCGGCGGACGCGGCCCACGGACGACGATGAATGCATCAGAGAGGACAACGGCACAGGGAGGCCGAGATGAGCACCGCGAACATCCACCGGACCAGCGCACTGGAGCAGGTCGAGGCACCGGGGAGCATGCTGACGAAGACCGCCGCGAGGGCGCTCGCGGTGCTGCGGTACGCGACCGGCTTCGTCTTCCTGTGGGCGTTCGCCGACAAGCTCCTCGGCCTCGGCTACTCGACCCCGTCGGCCAAGGCCTGGATCAACGGCGGCAGCCCCACCAAGGGCTTCCTCGCCAACGTCGACGCCGGCCCCCTGCAGAGCTTCTTCCACACCATCGCCGGCACCTGGTACGCCAACTGGGGCTTCATGCTCGGCCTGCTCGGCATCGGCCTCGCCCTCACCGCCGGCATCGGCATGCGCATCGCCGCCGCCTCCGGCACCCTGCTCATGGCCTTCATGTGGCTCGCCGAGTTCCCCCTCGCCCAGCACACCGCCAAAGGCGCGCCCACCGGCTCGACCAACCCCCTCACCGACTACCACGTCGTCTACGCCATCGCGATGATCGTCCTCGCCGCCGCCTACGCCGGCCAGACCTGGGGCCTCGGCAAGCGGTGGGCCAAGCTCCCCATCGTCCAGCGCAACCGCTGGCTCATCTGAACGCCGCTCGGCCGAGGCCCGGTACCCCACGGTCCCGGGCCTCGCCGTCGTTCGGTCACCTCCCGGGACTCACCCGCGGCCGCGCAACGCTGAAGGCAGGCCCGTCACCACGAGAACTGGGAGGTCGTCATGGTCCCGGAGCAGAGCGTCGTCGTCGGCGTCGACGGTTCCAGGCCCAGCCTGGACGCGGTCGCCTGGGCCGCGGCCGATGCGGCACGGCGCGGGCTGCCGCTGCACATCCTGCACGCGTTCGTCTGGCCGGCGCTCTACACACCGATCGCGGCGCCGGTGATCGTGCCGTACGAGCGCGGCATGCACGACGTCGCCGCACAGATCCTCGCCCTGGCGGAGGACCGGGCCCGGGCCGCGGCCCCGGACGTCCGGCTCACCACCGGCCTGCCGATGCAGCCGGCGGCCCAGGCCCTGCTGGAGGCCTCCGAGCACGCGCGCCTCCTGGTGGTCGGCAACCGGGGTCACGGCGGTTTCGCCGGGCTGCTGCTGGGCTCCCTCGGCGTGCAGCTCGCCGCGCACGCCGCCTGCCCCGTGGTCATCATCCGGCACGACGACCGTCCCGCCGGGCCCGAGGCCGGCCGCGTCGTCGCCGGGGTCGACGGCTCGCACGACACCGAGCGTGCGCTGCGGTTCGCGTTCGAGGAGGCGGCGTCCCGCGGGGTCGGGCTGACGGCGGTGCTGGCGTACCTGTGGCCCACGTCCACCGGGCCCGGCGACCTGATGCCGCTGACCTACAACCCCGACGCGCTGCGCGAGCAGGAGCGGCGCACCCTGGCCGAGTCGACGGCCGGGTGGATCGAGAAGTTCCCGGACGTCGACTTCCGCTCGTCCGTCGTGCCCGGCCGCCCGGCGGCGAAGCTCGCCGAGCTGTCCGCCGGCGCGGAACTGCTCGTCGTCGGCTCGCGCGGCCGGGGCGGGTTCACCGGGCTGCTCCTCGGCTCGGTCAGCCAGGCCGTCATCCATCACGCCGCCTGCCCGGTGGCCGTGACCCGGTAGCCGGGGGCGCCGTCACCCGGCGGCCGGCGACAGCACGGCCGCCCCCGTGACGCGGTCGCCGGCGAGGTCGGCCAGGGCGTCCATGGCCGCGTCGAGCGGATACGACGTGACGGCCACCCGCAGGCGGTGGCGCTGCGCGAGCTCGAGGAACTCGCGGCCGTCCTCCCGCGTGTTGGCCGTGACGCTGCACATCTTCCGTTCCTGGAACAGGTGCTCGCCGTAGTGCAGCGGCGGGATGTCCGTCAGGTGGATGCCCGCGATCGCGAGCGTGCCGCCCCGGTCGAGCGCGGCGAGCATCGGTGGCACCAGGCTTCCGACGGGCGCGAACAGGATGGCGGAGTCGAGCGGCTCGGGCGGTGCGGTGGCGGAGGCCGAGGCGGCCCCCAGGGACAGCGCGAGCTCCCGAGCGGCCGGGGACCGGGTCACCACGTGCACGGTCGCGCCCTCGGCGATCGCGACCTGGCACGCCAGGTGGGCCGAGCCGCCGAACCCGTACAGGCCCAGACGGCCGCCGGGTGGCAGCTCACTGCGGCGCAGGGCGCGGTAGCCGATGATGCCGGCGCACAGCAGCGGCGCCACCTCGTCGTCGCCGTACCCGGCCGGGAGCCGGTACACGTAGGCGGCGGGCGCCACGCAGAACTCCGCGTACCCGCCGTCGGCATCCCAGCCGGTGTACTGCGAGAACGGGCACAGGTTCTCCGCGCCGCGGCGGCAGTACCGGCACCTGCCGCAGGTCCGCCGCAGCCACGCCACGCCGACCCGGGTCCCGACCGGCGGATCGGTGACGTCCGCGCCCAGCCCTTCGACCGTGCCGACGACCTCGTGGCCGGGCACGGTGTCCGGGCGCCGCGGGGCCAGGTCTCCTTCGGCCAGGTGCAGGTCGGTGCGGCACACCGCGCACGCCCGGACCCGCACCAGCACCTCGTCGGCGGACGGTTCGGGCACCGGCCGCCGCACCCGGCACAGCGGATGCTCGGCGACGGGCCCGGGCCGGTGTACCGCCCAGGCGGTCATGGCGGTCATGGTGGTCATCGCTGGTCCTCCTCTCGGCACCGGTATCGGCCTTGTCGTTCTCACCCCGCGCCGAGGCAGCATGAGGTGTGGGGAGCACGGACAGGAGGCCTCCGATGACGTACAGGTACGGCCCGGTGATCGCCGGCGTCGACGGTTCCGCGCACAGCATCGGCGCGCTGCGATGGGCGGCGGACGAGGCGTGCCGGTGCACCCGGGCCCTGCGGGTCGTGACGGTGCCGACCGGCGACGTCTCCGAGCCGGCCGCGAAGGAGATCGCCGAACACGCGGCAGCGGAGGCGCAGCGCTGGCACGTCGGTATCGAAGCGGACGCCGAGACCCGCCGCGGCTCCCCGGCCGACGTGCTGCGCGAGCTCGCCCACGGCGCCCGGCTCGTGGTGGTCGGCGGACGGGGCACGACCGTCGGCGACGACCGGCCGATGGGCTCGGTCAGCCAGGCCCTCGGCGCCCGGGCCGACGCCCCGGTCCTCGTGGTGCATGCGGCGGACCGCTGGGCGGCGCCGGACGCGAAGCTGCCGTCCACGGCGCCGGTCGTCACCGGCTTCGACGGCTCCGACTCGAGCCGCCGGGCGTTGCGGCTCGCCTTCGAGGAGGCGGCCGCGCGCGGTGTCCGGCTCGTCGTCGTCCAGGCCTGGCCGCACCCGGACCTGTGGCGGCCGGGCTCGATCCGGGGCGGCGACCTCAGCGCCCACGAGTGCGTGGTCCACGAGGCGTTGTGCGAGGCAACCGCGCGCTGGCAGGCCGAGTTCCCGCTCGTCGACGTCGAGGTGCGCAGCGAGCCGGGCGAGGCCGTCCGCACGCTGGCGGTGGCCTCGCAGTGGGCCGGGCTGATGGTCGTCGGCACCCGCTGCCCGGCCGACAAGGCCCGGTCGGGCAATCCGTCGGTGGCCAAGCGGCTGCTGCAGTACGCCGCCTGCCCGGTCCTCGTCGCGCACGGCCCGAGCAAGGCGTCCGTGCCCCGGGTCGCGCCCGCGGCCGCCTGAGGGCGCAACCCGCCGTCCGGTCCCGGGGCCGGGCATCGCTCAGCCGGTCCGCGACTGCATCCGGACCGCGGCGATCCCGGCGGTCGTGCGGACCAGCGCCTCCGCCACCGCCAGCTCCTTGTCGTCGTCGAACAGCCCGTCGACGGTCGCGACGCCGTCGTGCACCGCGACCGGCCAGCGCCGGCGGCCGCCCGCGTAGTTGTCCAGGCGCCGCTGCGCCTCGTTCTGGGCGGCCTCGTCGGTCGGCAGCAGCGTGCGCAGCACGTCGCATCGGCTGACCACGCCGACGACGTGTTCCTGCATGACGACCGGGACCGTGTGCGCGTCCCGCTGCACCATGAAGGCGGCCAGGTCGCTCACCTCGGCCTCCGGCCACGCCGTCACCGGCAGGCCGGCCATCACGTCACGGACACGCCGTGGTGCGCCTCCCGGGGCGGCCACGGACGCCGCCTGCTGCAGGATGTCCCGCTCGCTGACCATGCCGACCAGCGTGTCCCCGTCGTCGACGACCGGGATCGCGGTGATCGAGTAGCGCTCCAGCAGCCCCACCACCTCCGCGACCGGGGCATCGGCGTGGACCGTGTGGGCCGGGGTGCTCATGATGTCCTTGGCGTGCATCGCTCCTCCTCGCTGTTGCGATCGTTCACTCATCACCGCTCCCTCGCCGCCGGCATCGGCAGCGGCAGCGGCGACACCCACCCCTCGGGCACGCCGCGGCCGACGAGCCCGCGCGCGGCGCGGCGCATCATGGCCCCGGGGCCGCAGACGAAACCGACGGTGCGCGCGGGGTCGCCGCGCAGCAGCGGGAGGAGATCGGTGACGACGCCGACCCGCCCCGTCCACCCGGCTCCGGCCCGCTCGACGGTCGTCAGCACGTCGATGCGCTCGGCCCGCCACTGGTCGTACTCGTCCGCGAACACCAGGTCCTCCGGCGTTCGCGCGCCGATCAGCACCGCCACCCGCCCGTAGCGGGCACGGTGGGCGGCGGCGTGACCCACCACCGGCCGCAGCGGCGCCAGCCCGAGGCCACCGGCGACCATGACCAGATCGGCATCCCACGGCGCCGGCAACGCCCAGCCCCGGCCGAAGGGACCACGCAAGCCCAGCACCCGGCCCGGCCCGGCCGCGCGCAGCACCGCGCCCGTAGCACCGGCGGCTCGCACGGTGTGCAGCAGGCCGCCGGTGCCGTGCCGCCCGGAGACGGCGATCGGCACCTCGCCGACGCCGGACGCGTACAGCGTCGCGAACTGCCCCGGCCGGAACACCGGCAGCGGCTCGTCGACCGGTTCCAGCGCCAGGGTCGCGGTGTCCGCGGTCTCGTCGATGCGGTCGATCACCCGGTAGCGTCGCACCGTACCGCCTCCCGCCCTCGTCGGCCCGGCCACGGCAAGCGTCGCACCGGTGAGGCGGTGCGGCGCCCGCGTGCCGGAGGTGAACTCGATGCCCGGCTCGGGGCCGGGAGTCACGCGTCGATGACGTCGGTGACCGGCCGCCGGTTCGTGTAGCAGGTCGTCGGCGCGTACCCGAACCGCAGGACCAGCTGCGGGTCGTGGATCCGGTCGATGGCCCGGCGGATCCGCTCACGGGTGGCCGGCACCTCGATCGGCTGGGAGTACATCGCGGTCGCCAGCCCGAGGTCCGCGGCGGTGAGCAGCACGCACTGCAGCGCCATCCCCACCCGGATCGCGTCTTCGGGGCCGTCGCCGAGCACGCCCAGCACCGCCACGACCGGATGGCGGGACAGGTCGCGGGTCACCTCGCGGCCGGGGCCGCCGTAGTCGCACCGGGTCAGGATCTCGGCCGGATGGGGTGCGGCGCCGGCCGCGTAGGGCCCGATCCCCTCGACGGCGTGGTTCGCGCAGATGGTCCAGGCGCGCAGTTCCGCCCCGTACTCCGAGTTGGCCCGCAACTCGGCGTCCGCGATGCGGATCAGTTCGGCCAGCGCGGTGAGCGCCCGCTCACCGGCCACGAAGTCGAGCCAGCCGCCCTCGCGCCGGGCCGCGTCGGCCAGCTGCTGCGGCAGGCCCGGGCTGACGGGGGTGTCCGCGAACGGACCCCGATTGGTGTGCCGGCGGGTGATCTGCCAGTGCAGCCGGCGCTCCATCGGCGTCGGCGGCCGCGGTTGCGCCGGCCACAAATACAGCAAGGCGCCCCCGGACACGAACCGGTGCCGGGCCGGCAATCCGGAGACGGCCAATCCGAGCCGCATGTTGTAGGCGGCCGCACCGCACGAGATGCGCGCCATCCGGCCGTCCGCGTCGCAGACGGCGAGCCGGCGGCGCTCGTCGAGCAGGACGTACGCCCCGTCGTTCGTCCACCGGAACCGCCACGGCTGACTGTTGTGAATCGACGGCGCCCAGACGGCATCGCCCACCGCGGCGGTGAATGCCTCGAAAGTCCAGGTCGTCGGGGTTGTCAACGTCGACATACCGCACCTCCAGTCAACCTGCGGCCATTACCTCCACAATGCCCCCGCGCGGCGTCCTTCGTCCTGTCGCCCGCGCCGCGATGAACCCGGCGCGGAATGGGCAGAGGGTGCATCGGCCCGACCATTCCGAGGGAGAACGCCATGTCCGCACACCCATCCGGCCACGCCACCACCTATCGGGTCGGCCCGGTCGGCCGGGAGCTCGCCCGAGCCGCGGCGGCCGCCCTGCACGCGCCGTCGGTCCTCAACACCCAGCCGTGGCGCTGGCGCATCGTCCACGACGCGGCGCTGCTGTACGCCGACCGGCGGCGCCGCCTGGCCACCCTCGACCCCACCGGACGGCTGCTCGTGCTCAGCTGCGGAGCCGCGCTGCACCACGCCTGCGTGACGCTCGCGGCCGACGGGGTGGAGTTCGAGGTCGACTCCCAGCCGCACGACGACGACCCGGACCTGCTCGCCGTCGTGCGGTACCGCGGCGCCGCCGAGCCCTCGCCCCGCGTCGAGCGGATGCGGCGGGCCATCCGCTCCCGCCGATCCGACCGGCGCCCGTTCGCCGACCGGCCCGTGCCGGACGAGGTGATCGAGCGGCTGTGCCGGGCCGCACAGCGCACCGACGCCCGCCTGCAGATGGTGTGGTCCCGGAACCTCACCGACCTGGCGGTGGCCGCGGGCGAGGCGGCCGACGCGCAGCTGTCCGATCCGCGGTACCGCGCCGAGCTCGCCGACTGGATCCGCGCGCCGGGCGAGGGCTGTGACGGCATCCCGATCGACACGCTCGCGCCGGTGGGCGCGCGGCCGGTCCCGGTGCGCGACTTCATCGCCGCCGGCACCACGGCGAGCATCTCCAGCCGCATGGACGTGGCCGACCGGCAGGCGCGCTACGGCGTGGTGGTCACCGACGGCGACGGTCCCCCGGACTGGCTCACCGCGGGCGTCACCCTCTCCGCCGTCCTGCTGACCGCGACCGCCGAGCACCTGGCCACGTCGGCGATGAGCGACCTGGTCGAGAACGAGGTGGCGCGGGGGACGCTGCGGCGGATGCTCGGCGGAATCGGCTATCCCGCGATCGGCATCCGGATCGGGATCCCGGCCTCCGCCGCGGCCCTGCCCCGATCGCCGCGCCGTCCCGCCGCCGAGGTCGTCGAGGTGGTCGCCGACGAGGTCGCCCGCCCGGCGTGATCGATGCGCGGACGGGCGGTGCTCGCGCATCTCACCCGTCGCGGGTGATGGTCTCCTCGCCCCGGAGGACGAACCGTCGACTAGTGGGTGAATGCGACCTGTGCCGATCGAGCGTGCCGGCAGGCGGAACCTCCCGGTCGCCGGATCGCCGAGGGCTGAGGGCGGCCATCGCCCAGCGGCTGATGGCCTGGCTGCTGCCCGCGAAGCCGCCGCCGATACCGATCGGGGTGCTCACCGCGGTCGTGGTCATCGGCCTGGAGACCCTCCTGGTGGGCCTGCTGCAGTCCGCGTCGCCGGAGGCCCAGCCGAAGGCGGTCGTCTACATGCTCGGCGTGCTGGCCATCACGAGCGTGTGGGGCGCGCCGCTGGGCATCGCCACGGCGCTGCTCAGTACCCTCGTCTACAACTACTTCTACATCCCGCCGGCCGGCCTGAACCTGACCCCCGGCCAGGACCTCGCCCAGCTTGTGATCTTCGCCGTGCTGGTGCTCTTCGGCAGCGGGCTGGCGAGCGTGGCGCGAGCCAGCGCCGAGGATGCCCGGCGACGGGCGGCCGAGGCGCAGATCACGGCCGGATTGACGCACATCTTTCTCCGCAACGACCTCGCCACCGGCCTCCGGGAGGCGTCGCGCTACCTCACGGAGCGGCTCCGGCTGTCCTCCGCCTCACTCGCGCTCGCCGACGCCGAGCCCGCCGGCGCGGACGAGGGTGAGTTCGTGATCTCCATCGGCGACGAATCCCACCCGATCGCCCGGCTGAGGCTGCCCGCCGACACCCCGCCGGCCACGTGCCGCCGGTTCCGCAACCGTCTCCGCGGACCGCTGGAGGTGGTGCTGCGCACCGCGCTGGACCGCGAGCACCTCCTGAGCACGCTGCGCGGCAGTCAAGCGAGGACCGAGGCCCTGCTGGTGGAGCAGACGGCGTTGCGGCGGGTGGCGACGCTGGTCGCCACCGGTGCGCCGCCGGCCCACGTCTTCACGGCGGTGACCGCGGAACTGCACCATCTGTTCGCGGACTTCCGCACCGCGCTGGTCCGCTACCAGCCGCACGGCGAGGTGCTCGTCGTCTCCGAGCGCGACGAGAACGGCTCCCTGCGGCCGAGTCGCCCGAACCAGTCGGTCGGCGCCGAGAGCGTCGTCGCCACCATCGCGCGCACGGCCAACCCCGTCCAGGTCGACTACGACGCCGTACATGGACCGACCGCCGAGAAGATGCGGCGGATAGGCGTGCACCGCGGCGTGGGGGTGCCGATCGTGGTCGAACGGAAGCTGTGGGGCGTCGCGATCGTCATGTCGCACCAGCGGGTTGCGGTACCGGCCGACGCGGAGGCGCGCCTGCGGGCCTTCACCGAGCTGGTGGCCACCGCCATCGCCAACGCCGAGAGCCGTGCCGCGCTCGCCGCGTCCCGCTCACGGCTGGTCACCGCCGCGGACGAGGCCCGGCGCCGCATCGAGCGGGACCTGCACGACGGCGCCCAGCAGCGCATCATTTCGCTGGCCCTGCAGCTGCGGCTCGCCGAGGGCACCGTGCGGGACCCGGCCGCGGCCCGGCAACTGCTGGCCGAGACCGTGCATGCCCTGACCGAGATCCACCAGAGCCTCTCCGACCTGGCCCGGGGCATCCACCCGGCGCTGCTGGTCCAGGGCGGGATCGGGCCGATCCTGCGAACGCTGGCCCGGCGCAGTGCCGTGCCGGTCGAGCTCGACCTGCGCGTCGAGCAGCGGCTGCCCGAGCCGGTGGAGATCGCGGTGTACTACGTGGTTTCCGAGGCGCTGACCAACATCGCCAAGCATGCCCAGGCCTCGCACGCCTGTGTCGCGGTGGCGGCCAACCAGAGGTGCGCGCGGGTGACCGTGCGCGACGACGGCGTCGGCGCGGCCGATCTGAAGGCCGGCACGGGCCTCGTCGGGCTGCGCGACCGCGTCGAGGCGCTGGGCGGCCACCTGAACGTGGCGAGCCCACCGGGAAAGGGCACGACGCTGCAGGCCGAAATACCGCTCGCGGAGTCGCCGCGGGTGCCGAGCGATGCCCCCGCCACGATCGACGCGGTGCCCGCCAGCCACCCGGCCCCGTAGGTGTTGTGCTCACTCCTCCCGGCTCGCCGGCAACGGTACGGGCAGCGGCAGCGCGCCGACGGTCATGCCGGCGGCGGTCGCGGCGAGCACGATGCCCCACGCGACCGGCCCCAGCGGCCGGCACCCGAAGAACTGGCTCAGCCCCGGGGTCTGGACCACGCCGACCAACGCGGCCGCGGACACACCGGCGGCGCCGAGGACGACGGGGTCACCGCGGGACAGCAGGGCGGTCTGGCCCAGCTGTGCGCCGACGAGGGAGGCGAGCGCCACCGTACTGGCGCGGACGTCCGACCCGGTCGCCTTGGCCGCCAGCCAGGCGCCCGCGGTCGCCGCGGACGTCGCGACCGCGCGGCGGAACACGGTGCTGACGAGCGCCCGGCCCAGCGAGGCATCCGGCCCCTCCCGGACCAGCTGGTCCGGGTCGACCCGCCGCGGCGGGCGCGCGGCGACCGTGATCGCGGGCAGCAGATCGGTCATCAGGTTGACGAAGAGGATCTGCCGGGGGTTGAGCGGCGGCGTCGCCGAGACGAGCGACCCGCCGACGGTGAACAGGATCTCGCCGAGATTGCCGCCGAGCAGCAACGCCAGGGACTCGCGGACCGACGCCCACATCGCGCGCCCCTCCACGACCCCGTCGACGATGGTCTCGATCTGCCCGTCGAGGACGATCAGGTCCGCCGCATGCCGAGCCGCGGCGGTCGCCTGCTCGCCGAGCGCGATCCCGGCATCGGCGAGCCGGATGGCGGGCGCGTCGTTGGCGCCGTCGCCGGTGACCGCGACACTGCGACCGGCGCGGTGCAGCGCCTGGACCACGGCGACCTTGTGGGCCGGGCTCACCCGGGCGAAGACCGACGCCTTGGCGACCAGCGCGTCGACGGCGGCATCGCCTTCGGCGTCGTCCAGCTCCGGCCCGGTGACGACGGTACCGCCGTCGAGCAGGTCGAGCTCGGCGGCGATCGCCGCCGCCGTGCTCGGATGGTCGCCGGTCAGCATCAGCACCCGGATGCCCGCGCCGCGCAGCCGGTCGACCGCCTCGCCCGCGCTGGGCCGGATCGGGTCCGCCAGGCCGAGCAGGCCGAGGAACCGCATGCGCTCGACGCGCTCGTCGTCGAGGCCGCCCTGGGCCGACGCCGCGCGTTCCGCGATCGCCAGCACACGCAGCCCCTGCCGGGCCATCCGGTCGATCTCGGCCTCGATCTCCCGCCGGTCCTGCGGCGTCAGGGTCCGCAGTTCCCCGTCGGCCCACCAGGTCACGCAGCGTGGCACCGTGACCTCCGGCGCGCCCTTGACGCTGATCACCTGGCTGCCGCCCGCCGCGCCCAGCACGGCGTGAAACCCGCGGACCGGCTCGAAGGGCAGCTCGCGCACCGGGGTCCAGCCGTCGGCGGCCTCGCCGGTGGTGACGCCGGCCGCCTCCGCCCCGACCACCACCGCCCGGTCGGTCGGGTGCGGCAGGGACTCGTTCGGGCTCGGCGCGGGGCTCGCCCGCAGCGCCGCGGCGAGGACCTCGCGGTGCCGTGCGGTGAGCCGGTCCAGCGGCACGTGGACCCGGCCGTCGGACACGCTGCGCAGGGCGATGCGCCCCTCGGTGAGCGTGCCGGTCTTGTCGAAGCAGATCACGTCGGCCCGGCCGAGCGCCTCCATCGAGCGGGGATCGCGGACCAGGATGTTGCGCCGGCCCAACCGGCGGCTGGCGCTGAGCTCGGCGGCGGTCGCGATGAACGGCAGCCCCTCGGGCAGCGCCGACACCGCGAGGGCGACCGCGTTGCCGACCGATTCGGACAGCCGCCCCCGCACCACGCCGGTGGCCAGCAGCGCGACTGCGGCCGCCCCGGCCGCGGGCAGCGACGCCTTGGTCAGCTCGCGCAGCCGTTGCTGGACACCGCTTCTCGGCGACTGTTGCAGCGCGAGGAGCGCGTTGCGGCCCGCCTCGGTGTCCGGGCCGATCGCCACCACGACCCCGGCCGCCGTTCCGGCCGCGACGGTCGTGCCCGCGTACACCATGCTGGTGCGTTCGGCGATCGTGGCCGCCCGCGTCGCCGCGACGTCCTTGCGCATCGGCATGGACTCGCCCGTCAGCGGTGACTCGTCCATCTCCAGCCCCGCGCACTCGAGCAGGCGGCAGTCCGCCGGCACGGCGTCGCCCGGCTCCAGCAGGACGACGTCGCCGGGCACGAGGTCGTCGAGCACCCCGACCCGCTCGACGCCGCCCCGGCGCAGCCGTACCGCCGGTGCGGCCTCGGTCACGAGCCGCCGCAGCGCCCGGCGCGCCGCCACGTCCTGAACGCCGGACAGCACCGCGCTGGCCAGGATCACCGCGATGACCAGCGCCGCGTCGCTCTTCGCACCGGTGACGGCCGACACCCCGGCCCCGGCCGCCAGCGGCAGCGTCAGCGGGGTGTCCAGCTCCCCGGCGATGGTGCCGAGCACTCCGCGCTCGGCCGGTGCGTCCGGTGCCGTTCCCCCGTCGCGGGCTCTCCGGCGGCGCAGGGCCTCCTCGTCGTCGATGCCGTGGGGGGCCGTACCGAGCAACCGCAGCGCCTCGCCGATCGGCAGCGCGTGCCAGGCGACATCCGCGGCCGCGACGGGCGGCGTCCGGCGCGCCAGGCCCCGGGCCGACCACGCGCCCGCGACCACGTTGGCCATCTGGGCGGCCGCGGTGGCGATCGACGTGCGGCGCGCGCCCCGCTCCCCGGTCTCCATCAGGCCCAGCAGCGCCCCGGCGGCCGTTCCCTGCACGGCGACGCGCGTGCCGCGGCGGCTCACCGCACGCGCCACCGACGCCGCCTCGAGCATCAGCCAGGCCGTCTCCAGCCCGGGTCCGCCCATCAGGTGGGCGCCCCACGGCGGCCGCCGGTCATCCCGCAGCACGCCGAAGCCGCAGTCCGCCGCCGCGAGCGCGGCGTCGTTGCTCCCCGCGACCAGCGCCACCGCGTGCCCGTCGGCCTGCAGCGCCCGGATCGACGCGGCGAGGCGCGAGCCGCCGGCCACCCGGCCGTCGGCCGGCACCCGCCCGCGGATGCCGGCCCAGGTCGCGGTGCCCGCCCCGGCGATCAGGACGGAGCCCACCTTGCGCCCGGCGGCGATCACGGCGGCGGTCATCGGGTCCAGGGCCGGCTCCGCCAGCACGACGGCGACGAGAGCACCGTCACGGGTCAGCGCGTACAGCGACCCCCGATGCCCGTCATGGGATCGGGCGTCGGCCAGGACCGCCTCCGGGATCGCGGCATCGGCGTGCCGCGCCTCGGTGAGGGCCCAGCCGTCGGCTCCGGCCACGGGCGGCGAGGCACCGTCGGCGAACAGACTCGCGGCGGCCTCCCACGCGGCCTCGACCGAACCGTGGACCGGTACCACGTGGGTGATGACCCGCCGGCCGCCGGTCAGCACGGCGGCGTCGATGACCACCGTGTCGATCCGGTCGAGCCGGCGCAGCGCGGCACGGTCGCGAACGAGGACGCCGCGCTGGGCGAGCAGCCGGCCGAGACCGCCCGCGAAGGCCTCGCGCCCGGCGTGCACGGGAGCCGGCGACCCGGCCATGAGCAGACGCGATGCGCGGCGCAGTCCCGCCGGCAGCTGGGTGGCCGCGGCGGCGACCAGCAGCGTCAGGGTGCTGACGCGCCGGGTGTACCGCTCGACCGGGCCGTCCGGCAGCTCCGCCGGGCGGCCGTCCTCGTGCCGGTCGGCCCGCGCGGCGGTCGCGTTCGCCGCCAGCCCGGGCGAGCGGCGCTGCCACGTGTCGCGCTGCGCCGCCATCTCCCGCAGCAGGACCGTACGCAGCCCCGCGTCCGCGAGCAGGGACAGCTCCGCCTGCCCGGCGGCGTTGATGAGCGCGTTCAGGGCCGAGATCAGCAGGTCGGCCTCGTGCCGGCCGAGCGACCGCCGCAACCACGCCCGCACCGCGGGGAGATGGTCGGCCAGCGTCACGATCGCGGTCAGCTCGCGCGCGGCGGCGGGCAGCCGGAGCTGACGCGCCACGACCGATCCGGCGACGCCCAGGACGTCGGCGGCGAGCGTGATCCGCTGCCGGGTCTCCGCGTCCAGCTCCTCCGCGGCGTCGGGGCTCGTCTCGGACTCGACGTCCGCCACGGCCTCGATGAGCTCCTCGAGACTGGGACCGTTCTCGTCGTAGCTGACGAGGACCCGGCCGAGCGCCGCGTTCCACGCGGCCCAGTCCACGCCGTGCACGGCCCCGACGGCTCGCTCGATGAGCCGGCCGTGCTCCGCCGTGATCGCGCCCCGCCGGGCGCCTCGAATCTCGATATGTGCCAGGCCGTCCCGGGCCCACGCCTTCCGCCGGCCCCGGGACGACCGGTTCGGGGATCGACCCATCACCCGGCGACGGTGGCGCGGCGCTGATGCGTCGCCACCCACACCCCCGCCGCGGCCGCGAGCGCGACCGGCCATTCCAGGACGCCGAACGCCGCCAGGGCGCCGACGCCGCCGTAGTACAGCAGCCGTGACGGCCTGGGCTCACCGACGGCCGACCTGAGCGCGCCGGCCGTCCACCGGGCGCGGTCGGCGACGGACCACTCGGTGGGGTGTTCGATGTGCACGACGGGCATCTTGAGGTGCGGCACCGGTACGTCCTCCCAGGTCACCAGCTGCGACCCGGACGGGTGCGGGGCCTCGGCGGTCTCCTTGGCGGGCCGCTGCGTCTGCGGCGCCGTGCGGCCGGTCTTGGTGGCCGCTCGTGCCTTGCCGGGCCGCTTGGTCTCGGTCTGGGTCGCGGTCCGGGTCGCGGTCTGGGTCGGGGGCTGCGTCACGGTCGCCTCGGCGGCCTTCTTCCCGGTCGTGGCCTTCGTCCGCGTCCCGGCACCACCCCGGGCGCGCGTCTGCGCTGTTGTCGTCATGACCCAGCACCTCCTGATCGTCGGCATCTGACGAATCCGGATGCCTACCCGCGCGGCGCCCGATCAACCAGGCCGAAGGGGGGCGAACTGCGCGCGTAGGTCCCCCGGTGCCGGGTAGATCACAACGGAAGCCCGTCACGACGACGAAGGGCGCCAGCCGATGGACCGACAGCCGAGGGATGCCGCACGGCAGCGGGCGGCGGGCGTGCTGCGCCGAGCCGCCGAGGAGGCCGGCCGGGCGCCGTCGCTGCTGAACACCCAGCCGTGGCGATGGCATCTCGGCGGGGACGTGCTCGAGCTGCACGCCGACCTGTCGCGCCAGGTCGGCTCGATCGACCCGCGCCGGCGGCTGCTGACGCTCAGCTGCGGCGCGGCGCTGCACCATGCCCGCGTGGCACTGGCGGCGGCCGGCCACGAGCCCGCGGTCCAGCGGCTGCCGGACAGGCGCCGGCCGTTGCTGCTGGCCCGCGTCCGGGCCCGTGAGCCGCACCCGGTCACCCGCGACGACCTCGTCAGGTACGAGAGCATGCACTGCCGCCGCACGGACCGGCGGCCGTTCCGGGCGACGGTCCCGGTGCCGGCCGAGACCATCGCGGCGCTGGAGGCCACGGCCGATGCCGAGCACGCGTCGCTGTACCGCATCGAGCCCGACGATCTCGACCTCCTGCGGCACACCGCCGAACGCGCGCAGGCCATCGATGCCGGGGACGAGCTCCCCGTGGCCGAGCAGCGGGCGTGGACGCATCGCGACCCGGGCACCGGCGACGGCGTGCCGGCCGAGACGGTGGTCGCACGAGCCGCCCGGCCCGTGCCGCTGCGCGACTTCGCGCTCGGCGAGGAGGCCACGCTCCCGCCCGGCCCCGGGGACGACCGCTGGGCCTCGTACTTCGTGGTGGCCACCGAGGGCGACCGGCCCCTCGACTGGCTCGTCGCCGCCGGGGAGGCGACCAGCGCCGTCTGGCTGGCCGCGACCGCCGAGGGGCTGGTGATGTCCCCGATGAGCGACGTGGTCGAGAAGCTCGGGGCGCGGGCCCTGCTCGGCAGTCTCATCGACCCGCCCGCGCGGCCGCAGCTGGTGCTGCGGGCCGGGGTCGACGTGAACCCGGTGCCGCCACCGGCGAGCCCGCGCCGCCCGCCGCGCGACGTCATCGACGTGTGACGGCGGCGATCCGGGGTCGCGCCGCGCGCCGTCTCCTCATCCGCTCCTGGTGGCACCGAGCAGGATCTCGTCGGCGAGACGGGCGGCCCGGTTGACCTGGCGCTGATCCACGCCGGCTCCGGTGCGCTGGTCGTCCTCCAGCCCCCGGGCCAGGGCCCGCACCGCCGCGGTGAGGTTGCCGACCTGCTCCTCGATGCGGGCCGTACGGTCGGGCGACTCCGGCGACTGCGGTGTCCCGGCGGCCGTCCGGCCCGCGGCGGTCGTCCCCGCGACGGTCGCGCGCAGGTCGGCCGGGAGCTCGCCCAGGATCTTCGACACCTGCTCCGGCGTCATGTGCTCGGCGACGGCGCGAGTGATCGCGGAGGCGAGCGCCGGAACCTGGGTCGACGGGACACCCGCCTGGGCGGCGAAGCGCTCGACGTACCGCTCGACCCCGTACTTCACCGGAACGTGGCACACGTCCCAGCCGTCGTAGTACACACCGCGCAGGAGCTCGGGCAGCTGGGCACCGAACTTGACGGCCGCCTCGGCGGGAAGCCGGTCGCGCACGGTGTGCAGCCAGGCTCGCAACGCGCGCTGCGCGAAGCGCCGATCGCCGGTGTCGAGCGCGTCGGAGACGCCGGCGAGCCAGATGTTGGCGGTGTGCAGGGCATGGTTGTAGGCATCAGGTCCGGACCGTGTCATGGTTCGGTCTCCCTTCGCGTACCCGGTTGGCACGTGCAGGCCGTTCCCCTCTACGGTTCATCGAATCCACGCCGTCTGCCAGGGCAACGTGCCCGGATCGAGGAGGACTCATGGCTCTGCCCCTTGCGGAGGATCTGCTGGCCGCCGAGCGCCGGCTCCAGGCGGCCCAGCGCGCCGGTGACGCCGCCGCGCTCGACGACCTGCTGGACGACCGGCTCATCGCCATCGGACCCGACGGCGGGAAGGTCACGAAGCAGGACGACCTGGCCGCGCACCGCAGCGGCACCTCCGTCGTCACCGGGCTCGTGGAGGAGGAGCTCGACGTGCTGCTCGCCGGCGACGTCGGCGTCACGTTCTTCCTCGGCACCGTCACCGGCACCTACGAGGGCGAGCCGTTCGACGCCCGGCTCCGCTACACCCGCACGTGGGTGCGCGACGCCGGGCTGGGCTGGCGCGTCATCGCCGCGCACATCAGCCCGGCCTGACGCCCGGGTCCCGCGCGCCGCCGCCCTGCCGTCGGGCCGCCGGCCGTGCCAGCGTGGAGGGGGAACCACCCGTCCCTTGGACCGACCGGGAGGACGCCATGACCGCCGCGCGCCACCCAGCCATGACCGCCGCGCGCCACCCAGTGATCGTGGGCGTCGACGGGTCGCCCGCCGCGTTCGGTGCCGTGCGCTGGGCCGCCGACGAGGCGATGCGGCTCGGCCGGTCGCTGCGCGTCGTGCATGCCCTGGAGGTGTACGGCCCGTACGAGGACGTCAGCGACGAGCGCGACCTCGCCCTCGACGCCGCCACCGAGATCCGCCGCTGGCAGCCCGGCCTGGAGGTGGCCACCGGCACCTGGCACGGCGAACCGGCGCGGGTGCTCGTCGAGCAGTCGCACACCGCGAGCCTCGTGGTCGTCGGCAGCCGCGGCAGCGGGGGCTTCCACTCGCTGCTCGTCGGCTCGGTCGGGCTGCATCTGGCCGCGCACGCGCACTGCCCGGTGCTCGTCGTGCACCACGCCGAGCGGTGGGCCGGTCCGGAGTCGCCGCTGCCGTACCGCGAGCCGATCGTCGTCGCGGTGGACGGCTCGGACGACGCCGACTACGGGCTGGGCCTCGGATTCGCCGAGGCCGCGGCCCGGGGCGTTGCGCTGCACGCCCTGCGCACCTGGCACGAGCCGGGGCACCGCTGGGGCCGCTCCCCCGACCCGGCCGGGCGGGCCGCGGCCGCCGGGCGGGAGCTCGCCGCCGAGCTGGGGCCGTGGCGGGTCAAGTACCCGGACGTGCCCGTCGTGCCACGCGTCGCGCACTGCCCGTCAGTACCGGTGATGCTGGAGGCCGCCCGCGACGCGCTCATGTTCGTCATCGGCGCCCGCGGCCGCGGCGGCTTCGAGGGCATGCTGCTCGGCTCGGTCGCCCACCAGGTACTCCACCACGCGGACTGCCCGGTGCTCGTCGCCCGCCGCGCGGCCGGGCGAGGCGACGGCCGGGCGGCCGGGTGAGGTGACGGCCGGGCGGATGCTGGAGAACGGATGCCGCAGACAGGCGCGAGGAGATGATCGCCATGATGATCGCGGAGCCCGCCCAACCGGCACGCGGCCAAGCGTACGGCCGGGTCGGCGTCGGCATCGGCCTCAGCCCGGCCGGACTGGCGGCGCTGGCCTGGGCGACCGAGGAGGCCATCACCTCCGGCGCGCGGATGACGCTCTGCCACGCCCGCGACCACGGGGACCCACCGGCCGCGGCCCCGGATCTCGAGACGCTGCGCCGCACCCAGCCGGACCTCGTGCGCCGGGTTGAGTGGTGCCGGCAGTTGCTCGGCGGCGGCAACGTGACCGTCGAGCTGCCGCGCGGCGACGTGCCCACGGCGCTGGTGGAGCTCAGCGAACGCGTCGACCTGCTGGTCCTCGGCGGCCACGACGTCACCCGACGCCACCACCGGGCCCGCGGCGGCCAGGTCGCCGCGGGGGCGAGGTGCCCGGTCGTGATCGTCCGGCCGCTCCCGGAGCACGGGGTCGCCCCGTTCGCCGGCCACGTCGTGATCGGGGTCGACGGATCGCCCGGCTCGTCGGCGGCGATCCGGTTCGGCTTCGGCCACGCGCAGCGCCACCAGCTACCGGTCGCGGCCGTCCACGTCGCGGATCGGTGGCCCGGCGACTTCTGGTTCGACGAGGAGCACCTGGAGACACACTTCGCCGTCGAGCCGGCCGCGCTGGAGCTGCTGGCCCGCGAGGTCGGGCCGTTCGCCGCCGGCCATCCGCGCGTGGCGGTCAAGCGGGCCGTGTTCGGCGGCGACGCGGTCTCCGGGCTCCGGCACGCGGCGACCGGGGCGGCGCTGCTGGTGCTGGGCCGCCACGGCCCCCGGCCGCCGGAGCCGCCGCGGCTCGGGCCGGCGAACCAGGCGTTCACCGAGCACGCCGACTGCACGGTCGCCATCGTCCCGGAGCTCGGGGCCGATCAGCGCACGGCCGCGGGCGGGCCGGGCGAGGGACCGGCCGGCGACGAGGGACCGCCGGCCCCGTATACGGCGCCGGTTCCCGGGTAGGCAGAGCCGCGACGTGACCTGTCCGGGGGTAGCCGACCCTCGCCGCGTCGCAGAAGTGCGCGCCGCGCACGCAGAGAGGCTGGAGGCCATCATGCCGGTAGCCAAGCATTGGACGGTCGACATCAACATCGGCGAGCAGGACGGGAACACCGCCGCGGAGGCCACGCTGCGCACGGACGACGGCGCCCAGCTGGCCGGCAACGGAGCCGCCCGGCTCAACCCGGCCGACGACGACATCCCCGAGATCGGCGACGAGCTGGCGGCCGCCCGGGCGCTCAGCGACCTGGGCCACCGGCTGCTGCTGGCGGCCGCGGCCGACATCGAGGCGGTATCGGCGCAACCGGCCCGGCTGACCTGGTAGCCGTCCCGATCGGCCGAACTCGGCCGCGCCGGGAGAAGACGCGGCGCCGCGCGCGCGAGGAGCGTGCCCCGACCGCCGGGGCCGCGCTGTGACGCGGCCCCGGTCGGGTCTCACACCAGCGACAGCGCACGGTCGCTGATGACGCACTCCAGGCCGAACAGCTCGGCCCGGCGGCGCGCGAAGTCGGCCAGGCCGGGCGTGTCCGCGTAGTCCAGCGCGTACAGATCCAGGCCGTCGCGCGGCAGGCCCTCGGCCACCCGGGCGTGGTCCTCGAGCACGTCGGCCGGCCAGGGCTCGTAGCCGTCGTCGGTCCACCGCGCCGAGAAGGACTCGAAGACGATGCCGTCGACGTGCTCGGCGAGGTGCGGCAGCATGCCGAACCCGCGGTTGGCCAGCACGTAGCCCGACCCGGCGACCCGGCGCAGCGCGGCGACGAGCCCGAGCAGCGGCGGCACGTCCTCCGGGAACGTCAGCTCGACGTTGAGCGTGTCGAGGAACAGGCCCGCGAAGCCCGCGTTCATGGCATCGCGAGCCTGCCGCAGCACGTGCTCCTGCCACCCCGGATGGCCGACGTGGACGAACGCGCCGCCCCAGTCCGGGTTGCGCTGCGGGCGCTGCCACGGCGCGGGCGGCCCCTGGTCCTCCGACAACGAGAGGTACGCCAGCGGCTCGGTGCCCGCGCCACGCAGCGACTGCAGCTCCGGCGGACGGTAGAACTCCGGTTGCAGGACCGCCCGCCGATAGGCGGCCAGCTCCGCGAGGCGGCCGGTGCCGTAGTAGAAGACGATCGGGATCCGGTCGCTCATCGGCGGTACCACTCGACGGTGCGCCGGACGCCCTCTTCCAGCGACACGGTCGGCTGGTAGCCGGTCAGCGCGCGCAGCCGGGTCAGGTCGGGGCAGCGGCGGTTGACCGCGCCGGGCGCGCCCGCGGCCGGCTCGATCTCGCTGTCGGCGCCGGTCAGCCGCAGGATCAGCTTGGCGAGGTCGGCGATGCCCGTCTCGGCGGTGTCGTCGCCGATGTGGACGATCCGGCCGTCCGCCTCCGGGCAGGCCATGAGGCGGACCATCGCCTCGACCGCGTCGTCGACGAAGCAGAACGCCCGGGTCTGCTCGGCGCCCGGCACCCGCAGCGGGCGATCGCCCCGCAGCGCCCGCAGCGTCAGTTCCGGGATGGCGTGGTCGGTGCCCATCCGCGGGCCGTACACGTTGTGGAAGCGGCCGACCACGGCCCGGAAGTCCGCCGCCCGCGCGCCGTGGATGACGGCGGCCTCGCCGAGCAGCTTGCTGACGGCGTAGGCGTACCGCGGGGCGGTCACGTCGCCGACGGTCACCGGCGTCGACTCGCCGGTCGGCACCGGCGCGATGCCGGCGTCCACGGCGCCCGCGTAGACCTCGCTGGTCGAGGCGAAGAAGACGTGCTCGCCGGCGGCGATCCAGTCCAGCAGGTGCAGCACGGCGAGGCTGTTGACGCGCACGACCCGGGCCGGATCGGCCTCCACGTTGCGGACCCCGACCACCGCCGCCAGCAGGTAGATCTGGTCCCAGCCGCGGGGCAGCGCCCGCCAGGTCGCCGGATCCGTGAGGTCGCCGTGCGCGACGGCGAGGCGCGGCCGGCGGGCGAGCGCGGCGAAGTCGGCGTCGTTGCGGCCGCGCGAGAAGTCGTCCACAATGGACACCTCGTGGCCGTCGTCCAGCAGACGGTTGGCGAGGTGGAAGCCGATGAATCCGGCCCCGCCGAGCAGCAGCGCCTTCACGCGGACACCCCCTGCGGGAGATAGCCGATGCCGGCGTACCGGATGCCGGCGGCGGTCAACGCGCCTTCGTCGAGGATGCGCCACGAGTCGAAGACGACGGCCGGGCGCCTGGCCCCGAGCACCGCCGCGGGCTCGATCGCGCGGTAGTCCGGATGGTCGTTGATGACGAGCACCCCGTCGGCCTCGCTGAAGGCCTTGTCGATGCTGGTGGGCTCGCCGCCGTACTGCCGGATGACGGTGTCGGGCACGAGCGGGTCGTGACCGAGCACGGTGATGCCGGCCGCGGCGAAGACGGGCATCATCGCGGCGATCGGGGTGCCGCGCATGTCGTCGGTGGGCGGCCAGCCCTTGAAGGCCCAGCCGAGCACCGCCAGCGTCGCGCCCTCCGCGGTGCCGCGGGCCTGCCGGATGAGCTCCACGACGGTGCCCGCCACGTGCACCGGCAGGAACTCGTTGAGCTTGCGGGCCGGCTCGATCAGGAACGGCGGCCGATCGGCGGAGCCGCTGAGGGAGTCGCTGAGCATGATGTACGGATCCTTCGACAGGCAGCCGCCGCCGACGTACCCGGGCCGGGCCAGATCGGGGCGCGGATAGCCGAGGTTGGCCGCGCCGATCACCTCGAGCGGGTCGACGCCGTGCCGCTCGGCGATGAGGGCGACCTCGTTGCCGAACGCGTAGATCAGGTCGGTGTGGCAGTTGTTCGACAGCTTCACCAGCTCGGCGGCCTCCAGCCCCGAGACGGGCACGAGGCGCTGGGCGAGGTCGCCGAACAGGTCGAGGCCGGCGGCCAGGCTCGCCTCGTCGAGACCGCCGACGACCTGTGGCAGCTCCACGAGCTCGCGCAGGGCCTGGCCCTGGATGGTGCGTTCGGGCGCCATCACCAGGCGAACGTCGCCCCAGGCGGCCCGCAGCGGCGGCAGGACCACCTGCCGGCTCGCGCCCACGGGCACGGTGCTGCGCACGACGACGAGCGTGCGGGGCCCGCACGAGGCGGCCACGTGGCGGGCCGCGGCGGCGAGGCTGGTCAGGTCGGGGCGGCGCGTGTGCTCGTCGACCGGCGTGGATACGCAGATCACGGCCGCGTCGACGGCGCCGGCGGGCAGCGCCGTGTCGACGAGGATGGTGCTGCCGGCGTGCTCGGCGAACACCTCGGCGACCCCGGGCTCGAAGATGTGCGGGCGGCCACGGTTGAGCGCCTCGACGACGGCCGGCTGCACGTCGACGCCGTGGACGGTGAAGCCCTTGCGGGCCAGGGCGGCGGTGAGGGTCAGGCCGACGTAGCCCATCCCGATCACGCCGATGGTGCGTGCCATGCGTGTTCCTTCCAGTGATGCTGATCGGTGTTGCCTTGGCCGGTGGCCGGATCAGCCGCAGGGCGCGGCGATCCGGTCGAGGTCGCGGGTGGTGACGGTGCCCAGGAACCCCTCGGTGCGGTAGTGCTCGCAGGCGGCGTGGACGTCGGCCGGGCGCCGGGCGTAGTCCACCGCCAGCACGACCTTCCCGGCGTCGCGCAGAGCCCGGGCGTCGGCGAGGTTCTCCGCGCAGTAGTCCTCGGTGCAGGGCCGGTCGGTGGCGCGGTAGAACAGCTCCTCCATGCCGATGCCGTCGATCGCGTCGGTGTAGCCGGGATAGCGGCGCAGCTCCGGGGAGTTCTGCGGCACGATCCAGAAGCCGGGCCGCTGTCCGCGGGCGTACCGCGCGATCCGGTCGACGAGCCCGACCATCGCGACGGCCAGGCGGTCGCGGTTCCAGCCGGGCACCAGGTGCAGGTCGATCTCCTCGTAGGCGAGCGGTGTGTCCAGGTACACCCCGTCGAACCCGGCGGCCAGGGCCCGGTCGACCCGCGGCTTCACCACGCGGTCCCACCACCGCTCGTCCCAGTACCGCACGAAGGACTCGTCCGGCCAGTCCTCCCAGCGGTTGAGCAGGAGATCGCCGGCCTCGGCAGCCAGTCCCGGATACTCCGGGCGGAAGCGCTCGAGGCTGCCGATCTCGAAGTACGCCAGCACCCGCTTGCCCGAGGCTCGCAGCCCCGCGATCTCCTCCGGCCGGAACCAGTTCGCGTTCGCGTCGCGGGCCAGGTCGATGACGGCGAGCCGCTGCGAGGCCCGCGCCAGCGCCGCGAGCCCGCCGTCGGCGTAGCCCTGCAACTGGTACACCCAGCCATCCCCGGTCGACGGCGGGGGATGGCTGGGTGCGCATCCGACGCACGCGGGCGCGGCGAGGACGACCGCGGCGGCGAACACGGCACCGCGCGCGAGCGCGGCGTTCACTGACCGGTGCCGTCGAGCGCGGCCCACACCTGCTTCACCGACTCGGCCATCGTGTGGGTCGGCACCCACCCGAGGACCGCCTCGGCCCGGGCGATGTCGGCGCGGATCCAGTCGACGCCGGCCGAGCGGGCCGGGCCGCTGCCCTGCTCGACGATCGCGCCGCTGTACCCGGCCGCTCCGGCGAGGCGGCGCACGGCCTCCCGGGCCGTCACGGCCTGTCCGCTGCCGACGTTCACGACGCCGGCGCCCCGCTCGGTCCGGGTGGCGGCGGCGACGACCGCCGAGGCCACGTCGCGCACGTCCACGAAGTCCCGGTACGCGCTGAGCGGCCCGAGCAGCACCTGCCCGGCCGCCCCCGCCAGGGCGTCGCGGATCAGCACCGCGGCCCGCCCGAGCAGGTTGTCGCGGTGCAGGCCGGGGCCGATCGGGTTGAACACGCGCAGCGTCACGCCGTCGACGAGCCCGGCCGCCGTCGCCAGCTGCAGCAGGCGGGTGGCGGCGAGGTGGGTCGTGCCGTACTCGCCGACCGGCGCGCACGGATGGTCCTCGGCGACGCTGGTGCCGTGGGCGACCGGGCCGTACTCGGACGCGGACCCGAGCCTGACCAGCCGGGCCCCCGGCGCCGCGGCCGTGACCGCGTCGACGAGCCGGACGGTCGCCACCGTGTTGGCCTCCAGCAGGTCGAGGGCCGTGCCGGTGAGCCGGCCGGTGCAGTTGACGACGACATCGGGGCCCGACTGGCGGATCAGCGCGGTCAGCGCGGCGACGCTGCCGGTGACGAGGTCGTGGCGGGCGCGGGGCGGGCAGCTGAGGTTCGCGACCCGCGGATCGGCGGCCAGCGCCTCGCGGACGCTGGAACCGACGAACCCCGACGCCCCGAAAAGCAGCACCCGCAGCCGGCTCATGCCGCCACCTCGCTACGCAGGGGCAGCAGGGCCGGCTCGAGCTCGCCGAAGCGGCGGTTGGCCTCGTCGTACTCCTCGGGACGGCCGATGTCGAGCCAGACGCCCTCGAACTCGTACGTGTGCGGGAACTCCCCCTGGCGCAGCAGATCCTGGATCAGCCGGTCGAAGCCGAGCGCCAGGCCCGGCGGGTAGGGCGCCAGGGTCTTGCGGGCCATGGCGTAGATGCCCATCGAGACGCGGTGGCGATACGCGGGCTTCTCGGTGAAGCCGACGACCCGGCCCTCGACGACATCGAGGACGCCGAACTCCATCCGGGTCGTCTGCGCCGCCGTCGCGATCGTCAGCGGCGCCCCCGTCCCGCGGTGCTGGGCGAGCAGGTCGGCGTGGTCGAGATCGGTGAGCAGGTCGCCGTTCATGACCAGGAAGTGCTCGGGCAGCTCGTCCTTGACCAGGAACAGCGGACCGGCCGTCGACAGCGGCACGCTCTCCTCGACGTAGCCGATCTCGAGGCCCCAGCGGGAGCCGTCGCCGACGAACGCGCGGATGAGCGGGCCGAGATGGTTGATGGACAGCGTGACGGAGGCGAAGCCCCGGGCCGCCAGCTGCTCCAGGACGATGTCCAGGATCGCGTGCCGCTCTCCGATCGGCATCAGGGGCTTGGGCAGGGTGGTGGTGTACGGACGCAGCCTGACGCCCTTGCCACCGGCCAGAATGACCGCGTGCATGTGCTTGATTGCCTGCTTTCGTGGTAAGAGCGTCACCGGTACTGCCGAACGCGGCCCACGGACGGAATGAGGGCCACGGCGAGCAACACGAGCAGCAAGGCGACGCTGCCGAGGAAGGGTGCGGCGGCCTGCGCCCCGAGCGCGGCGGCCAGGGCGACGCAGAGCCGGCCGTAGCCGCCGTGCGCCGCCAGGACGAAGACGAGCAGGACGGCGCCCGCCAGCAGGACGCTCGCCGCGGCCATCGCCTGCGCGGCGGGCGTGAGACGTCCCGCCTCGCGCAGCCCGGCGAGCACGACCGCCCCGGCGAACGCGGCGACGAGACCGCAGGCGCAGACGTCGAGCGCGAGGCGCCACCACAGCCGCCGCCGGAAGGCGCCGGGCCCCCAGGCCTCGTGCAGCAGGTCCCGCGCCCGCTCACCGAAGCGGCGGGCCCGCCACTCGACGAAGCCCATCGACGCCACCAGCGGCAGCGCCGCGAGCAGCACCTCGAAGTGGTGGGTCAGCAGCGGCGCCTGGGGCAGCAGGACCAGCGCGGCCAGCAGCGCGGTCGAGAGCACGACCAGCGCGAACGTGCCCCACCGGCCCCGCATCACCGGCCGCAGCCGGCCGGGCGTCGCGTCGCCGGGCCCCCGCAGTGCCCGGCGGAGCGCGACGCCGAAGGTCACCACGGTGCAGGCGAGCGCCGCCGCGATCACGGGGGTCGGCGGCCACCAGCCGGCGAGCACGAACCCGCCGCCGGCCACGACCGCGGGCGACATCAGGGCCACCAGGCGGGCCTCGGCCTGGTAGAACACCAGCACGGTCGAGGCGAGCTGGTACGCCGTCACGGCCGGCACCAGCAGCGCGGCCGCCGCCACGCCGCTCATCACCGCGACGACTCCCCCGAGCGCTACGGCCACCGCGACACCGCACACGGCCCCGCGGGCCAGCAGCCGGCCCGCGGCGGCGTCGTCGCCCTGGTTGATGTGCTGGTACGCCAGCCAGGTCAGGCCGCCGGCCCACACCCAGCCGAGCAGGCCGGCGACGACGAGGGCCGCGATGGGCGAGCGCGGCACAGCGGCGAGCACCGCCGGAAACAGCACGCTGGGCAGCAGGTAGAGCCCGCCGTGGAACAGCTCGCGCCACTCCCGCCGCCGCGGCGGCCGGCTCGGCGGACCGACCGCGGGACCGTGCAGCCGGACGCGAACCGACTCGGCGAGCTCGAACACGTCGCGGTAGCCGTAGCGGACCCGCGCGGCCCGGTCCGTGACGCCCCGCGCCTCCAGCAGCGCGGCCAGGTGCAGCCCGTCCACGAACCGCCTGTCGCCGGAGGTGGCGCGCACCTCGGCGGTGAGCGTCTCGACCGGATCGGTGCCCAGCTCCGGGCGGTCGGGAACGGGCGCGGGGCGCACGATCGGCAGGGCGATCGTGCTGGCCGTCGCCCAGCCCCGCGCGGCCGACGCCATCGACGTCGGCCGCACCTCGCTCACCGTCATCGCAGTGCCCCGGCCGGCGTCCGACCGTCCAGCGCGGGCGCGGCCAGCCGCTCGTACAGGCTGCCGTACGCCTCCAGCGACTGGGCCAGGGTGAACCGGTCGAGCACACGCTGGCGGGCCCGGACGGCGAGATCCCGGCGCAGGCCCGGATCGAGCAGCAGGGTCGTGCACGCGTCGGCGACGGCGGCCGGGTCGCGCGGCGGGACCACGAACCCGGTGTCGCCGACGGCTTCCGAGACGCCGCCGACGTTCGTGCACACCATCGTCCGGCCGCACGCCATCGCCTCGATGACCGAGTACGGGAACCCCTCCGAGATGCTCGTGAGCGCGACGACGTTGCCGCTGTGGTAGGCCGCCACCGCGTCGGGCGCGCTGCCCTCCAGCCGCGCCGCTCCCACGAGGTCCAGCCGCTCGATGAGGGCGGTGCAGCTGTCCCGGTACGGCAGGTCGATCGCCGCCCCGTAGATGCGCAGCCGCGCGTCCGGCACCCGCCGGCGCACGAGCGCGAAGGCCCGGATCAGCGTGTGCAGGTCCTTGAGCGGGTCGATCCGTCCGACGTAGACGATCGTCGGCTCCTCCGGCTCGGTCCGGGCGCTCGGAAAGAGCTCGGGCGCGATGCCGTTGTACATCGTCCACATGCGATCGGGATCGGCGCCGTTGCGCAGCTGCCAGCGCCGGTTGTACTCGGAGTGCGGGGCCAGCGCGTCCGCGACCTGGTAGGCGGCGCCGGCGAGGCTGCGCTGGAAGCTCAGCAGCAGCACCGCGACGGCGTGCGGCAGGTCCCCGCCCACCTGCTCGAGATACCGCTCCCGCAGATAGACGCCGTGCTCGGAGATGAGCATGGGCGTGTCGTACGTCCACTTCGCCGCCATCGCCACCAGCGTCGACAGCCCGTTCATGGCGCAGTGCACCACGTCTGCGCGCACCGGCGGGACGGCGAGCGGCCGCAGCATGGAGCCGATCATCGCCACCGCCTGCGCCGCGTCGGCCAGCGTGAGCCGGCGCGGCCGCCCCGCCAGCGCCGGATGCCCGCGGCCGAGCATCGTGGCGACGTCGTCCCACCGGTCCTGCAGACGGCCCAGGGCCGCGTTCGAGCGCAGCGCGGACCCGATCTCCCCGCCGCCCGCCGCGTACTCGTGCAGCCCCCGCAGGGCGAGCAGGAACCGCCGGCGCTGGGCGGCGCCGCGCCGCGGATCGGGGTCCGGCGGCGCGACGAGCGCGACCATGAAATCCTCCAGCGCCGCGTGGAACAGCGACCGGGTCGCCCGCCCGGGGCGCCGGAGCCGTTGGCGACCGGCACTCCACAGCGGAATGGTGACGACCCGCTCGAGGTTCTCCGGCAGCTTCCACCGCACCGGCTCCCGGCCGTCCACGCAGAGGGCGACCGCTTGCCACCGGTGCTCGGGCAGGCCGTGCACGAGCTGGTCGCACCAGACGCTCACCCCGCCGAGCGCCTGCGGGTACGTGCCTTCCGACACCAGCGCCACCCTCATGAGCGCGGGCTCGCCGTGACGGTCACCGCGGTCGCGGAGGCGAGCGTCAGCCGGGCGGACACCTCCGGGCCGTACGTCGTCGAGCCGGTCCCGCTCGCGCCGCTGACCGTCACCGATCCGGCGAGCGGGCCGGAGACCGTGATCGTGTGGGCCGCCGGGTCGTAGACGGCGTCGACACCGCCGCGCAGCTCGGCGAAGTGCGCGGTGCGCTGGGTCGCGTACGCCGCCAGCGTCGGCCAGTCCGGGCTGAGCAGCGGCACGGTGTAGTAGGCGCTGTACTTGGCCAGGACCTGCTCCAGCCAGTCGGTCAGCAGCGTGCGGCCGGAGCCGTAGTCGTGCAGGTTGGCGATGTGGAAGGTGTGGGTGTAGAGCGATCCGGTGGCCAGGTGCGTCAGCGCGACGTTCGCCTCGGCGTCGAGCATCTGCGCGTAGGTCAGGTTGGTCGGCCAGAACGGGAACCGGCCCGACGGTCCGTAGAACGAGTTGTAGAAGGCGGTCTGCTCGGCGGGCGTGGTCGTGTGGTAGGCGATGTTCGTCGGCCAGTCCGGCACCACGGTGATGCTGGGCTCCAGCGGGTGGACCTTGCCGCAGTTGAAGCAGTCCGGCACGTGGCTCGGGAAGGACATGTTGCCGTGGACGTACCGCACGCCGAGCGCCTTCGCCGCGGCGAGGAACTGCGGGTTGGAGGCGGCGAGCCCGTGGTCGGTCGGCGGGTCGACGTCGTCGTCGGGGTTGTCGTTGTAGACGCCGAGGCCCGAGTACTCCCCGGTCTTGAGGATCGCGTTCGGCTGCGACAGGCCGAGCTGGGTGGCGACGGTGCGGTTGGCGGCGATCTCGTTGCTGCTGGTGGCGTAGTCCGTGAAGTTGAGCTCCGGGTGGGTGAGCGTGTGGTTGATCCAGCGGAACTTCGTGGCCAGGCACCGGCTCGTGGCGGTCAGCGTGCTGACGCCGCCGTTCGGGCTGCACTGCGATCCGGCGTTGAGGTCCGCGTCGCCGCCGTTGTACGCGAGGTTCAGGGTGAGGCCCGACGCGAGCGGGTAGGTGGTGCGCAGTGCCGTCTGGCGCTGGTTGGCGTTGTACGCCTCGTGGCCGGACATCGCGAAGCCCGGGTCGGATTCGATGTGCCCGTCCGGGTAGTAGTGGTCGGCGGTGTTGAACCAGTCGTCGACGTCGACGTCGAGGAAGTGCCGCTGCTCGCCGAGGAACAGCCCGCGGCTGGCCCAGCGCAGCATCCCGTAGGTCAGCAGGAAGGACTGGGTGAGGTACTGGTTGGAGGTGAAGGTGAGCGCGAGGCGCTCCCGGCCGTCCGTGGAGGTGCTGCGCACGCCGAGGATGTCGGAGCCGTTGACGAGGACCGGATCCGCGGCACAGCCGGCGGCGACCCGAGTCTTGTACACGTACGACTGCACGATCGGCACCTTGGCGGTCGTCTTCAGCGTGTCGAACACCCCGGCGCCGGCCGTGGTCAGCGAGGCGGGCAGCGCGGTGTCACCGACGGAGGTCTCGCTCGACGAGGTCAGGCAGTAGTCCTCGGGAAAGGTGCCGTAGCTGGTGTAGAGGGCGGCCTGGCGCACGGCGTAGTCGCGCTCGTACGCCCACAGGGTGTTCCATTCGGTGCCGTCGAGGCCGCTGATGTAGGAGCCGCCGCTGTTGTACAGCAGCGAACTGCTGGTGAGCAGAATGGCGTTGTACTTCCCGGCCCCGTCGGAGCGCAGCAGCGACGCCGCCGTCAGCGGCTGGTCCTTGGTGAGCAGCACGTCGTAGGCGGCCCCGACGCGGTCGAGCGTCGAGCGCCAGGTGTCGACGCCCCAGTCGCCGGAGTCGACCCCGAGGACCAGTGCCCGCAGGCCGACCTTGGCGTTGGCCGGCGCGGCCAGGGTCGTCGCCCCGCTCGAGGGGGACTGAAGGTTCGGGCGCAGCGAGAGGTCCCGCTTGAGGGGTACCGATCCCTTCACGCTGGGCAGCGGCGCACCGGGCTTCGCGGGCTTGCGGGGGCCCGGGTCGCCGAGGACGAGGGTGTGGTCGTGACCGGCTTTGACGGGGCCCCGGCGGGCGGGTGCGGCGGTGGCCGATGATGCGGTTCCGGCGACGAGGAGTGTGCCGACGGCGGCGGCGGTGAGCAACTTGAGCAGAGCCATGAAATCTCCGGTTCGCAACGGCCGCGCGGCAGAACATGGGCGCACGCGGCCAACGCCGGTCAGCGTGGGAGCGCTTCGGCGGGAAGGTTTGTGGAACGAGCCGATGCTACGAGCGGCCGGCCGGACGCGAGGCCGTCTGGGGTGTGAGTTCGCGGATGGCCTTTCCGGTCACCCGATCTCACATCGGCCCGCGCGGTGTGAGAGCGACACGTCGACGCGGGTAGCTTGGGGGTCGACGGGCGTGCCCGTCAGGCGCGCCCTCTGAAGGAGGTCGAGATGATCGGGACGATCCTGTGGGCGATCATCGGCGGTATCGTGCTCGGTGTGCTGGCACGGTTGATCCTGCCGGGGCGGCAGAATATTTCGGTCCTGGCCACCGTAGTGGTCGGCATCCTCGCCGCCTTCCTGGGCGGCCTGGTCGCGACCTGGATCGGTGTCGGCAAGACCAACGGTGTCGACTGGATCCGCCACGGCATCCAGCTGCTGTTCGCCATCGTCGGCATCTACATCACCGCGCAGGTGTCCGCCCGGCGCGGAGGACGGTCCGGCGCCGCGATGCGGTAGCGCCGCCGGACCGTCGACGGGTCGGTGCCTACTGGACCGCCCCGGCCTCAGTCTCCGTCCGGATTTCGCCGTCCGGGGACGCGGACTGCGCGGCGACCCGGGTGGGCCGCCGCGCCTCGATCCACTCCTGCAGGGCCGGCCCCGACTCGAGACTGGCGATCATGGCGTACCGCGGCTCCGGGCCTGGGTGGAACACCGCGTGCCAGAGGCGCTCGGTGTCCACCACGAACTGGGCCCCGCGCGGCAGCGGGATGCGGTACTCCGTGGCCGGGTCGTCGCGGTCCTCGCGCAGCACCATGTAGCTGTCCGGGTCGTCCGTCAGATTCAGCCAGGCGCGCACCACCCGGCCCTCACCCGGCGGGTTCAACCGGTTGTTGTCGTCCAGGTGCATGTGCCGCTGGACCACCGTCTCCTCGTCCACGGACGGCCAGAGCTTGATGACGCGGACCCGGCCGAAGCGGGCGCCGACGGATGTCACCCAGTCGCACAGCGAGGGCGTGCGCAGGGCGTTGGCGGTCCACTTGCCGTCCTTGTCCGGCTGGTTGTGCTCCCAGAACCCCCGCGGGTCGTCGTCGCCCAGGGCGGAGGCGAGCACGGCGAAGTTGGTGTCGCCGCCCGACTTCCAGTCCAGGTACGTCAGCGACTCCCACTCGGAGGGATCGATGCTGTGCCGGTCCCGCCGCAGGGTGAGGAATCCCGTCGGGCCGAGCTCCGGGAGCTCATAGTGCGGCACGCTCGCGAGCGCCTCGGCAGATTGCTGTTCGTTCATTGTCATTTGGCCGAGCCTGCCCAGCCCGGCCGTGATGACACCGCCGCGCACGGTGCGGCGGGTGTGATTTCGGCTGATCGCGGCGCCTCACCCGCCGTGGGACGCCCCGCGCCGGTCGGCGTTGTGGGCGGGATGCGTGCGCCAGCGCACCTGCCGCTGCTGGGCCCGGCGGTGAGCATTGCGGTGCCCGCCGCGGCGCCGCAGCAGTGTCTGGGCGATCCCGTCGTGCATCCCGGACCGGGCCGGCCCCGCGGGCACGGGCTCGGGGTCGATGCCGTGGTAGACGCGGCTCGCCGGGGTGATGCCGCCGACGACCATCTGCGCCAGCGTGCGCTCCATGCCGATGCAGGTGTCCTCGACGTACTCCAGCCCGGCCGCCTCGGCGATCCGGCGCGCCTCCGGGCTCTCGATGCCGAGCTGCAGCCACACCGCCCGGGCCCCGAACGCCGCCACCTCGCGCACGATCTGGGGCGCCTCCGCGGCCGGCCGGAACACGTTCACGACGTCGATGCGCCACGGGACGTCGGCCAGCCGCCCGTAGACGTGCTCCCCGAGGATGCGATCGGCGTGCGGGTTGATCGGAATGATCCGCCAGCCCTGCTCCTGCAGCATCTTCGGCACCCAGTACGCCGCTTTGAGGGGATCGCGCGATGCTCCGACGACCGCGATCGTCCGCGCGTCCGCCAGAATCTGCCGTGCGGTGCGCATTGGACTCATCTCCAATCCGAGCCGAGTCCTGGTCTCGGTTCCAGCGTTGCCGGGCGTGGCCTGCCGCGCAAGGCCGAACGTCCCGAATCGGGCGGCAATGCGGCCCGCACCCTCAAGCGGCGCCGGGCAGCAAGGTGGCGAGCACGTCGCCGCGGCTCACAACGCCCACCACCCGATCGCCGGCGACGACGGGCACCGTGCGCAGGCCCTGCTGCAGCATGATCGCGGCGACCTCCGCGACCGTCGTGCCGGGCGCGGCCACCAGGGGCAGGCCCGACATCACCTCGGCCACCCGGCGGCACGCACCAGGCCGCGCGACGGCCGGAGCGCAGCCACGCGCCACGGCCCGCAGGCCTCCCGTGCGCTCCCGGAGCAGGTCCATGTCGCTGATCAGCCCGACCAGGGCCTGGCTCTCGTCGACCACCGGCATCGTCGTGATGGACAGCCGCTCCAGCAGCGCGAGCGCATCGTCCAGCGAGGCGTCACAGCCGATCGTCCGGGCCGGCGCGGTCATGATCTCGGCGGCGCTCGTCACCACCCCTGGGTACCCGCGAAATCGCGGTGTCACCGCCCGGCCCGCCGCAGTCTGCGCCGAGTCTGCCCGCCCATGCATGAACCACGGCATCGGGGGAACCAGTCTCCGTCACCAGAACCACCGATCAACCTCGGGGAGCGCGGTCGTGAAGGCGAAGATGGGCGACAAACTGATCGAAGAAGGCACGCGGGTGGGCGACCATCGCCGCATCGGCGTCATCACCGAGGTGCGACGCGACGACGGCACGCCTCCGTACAAGGTCCGCTGGCTCGACACCGGCCACGAGGCGCTCGTCTTTCCCGGGCCGGATGCCCGGATCGAGACCGCGGGCGCCTCCGACCGGCCCGGGTGACCGACGAGTTCCCGGAGAGGGCCGGCACGTCGCCGACGGGACGTTCGGCCCTGACTGTCACCGTCGGCGACCGATAGTGTCAAAGTGCCAGGGGGTGATTCGGATGGCGACCACGATGATCGTGGGTGCGCTGATCGCGTGCGTCTACGCCGCGCTGATCGCCTTGCACGCAGCCGCGATCCGTCACGGCGGCACGGCCCGGAAGCGGCTGCATCCCGCTACGTGGCTCGCGGCCAACGGCGAGCGGCGGCGTGGACGCGAGGAGAGCGGCATGGTGCGGCGCCGCATCGCCGGCGAGCTCGACCGCAGCGGCTACCACGACGCCATGGCGGCGCTCGCCGCGCGGGACGCGATCGAGCATCCGCTCGAGGTGCCCAAGTCGCTGCGGTGAGACGTTGGAGGTGAGCGTCATGGCCCGGCCCTGCCCGGGCCGGTCGGCGCCGGGTGATTTTCGCCGGCGCGGCACATCGATCCGGTGGGATCGGGCAGCCGTTGCGCCACGGACACCTGGAGCCGAAGGAGGAGCGCGATGCACACGGCCCTGCTCCGGGCGGCGCGGGACGCACGGCTCGCCCCGTCGATCCTGAACTCTCAGCCGTGGCGCTGGCGGACCGGCGGCAATGCGCTCGAGCTGCATGCCGATCCCGCCCGCCAGCTGCTGCACATCGACCCGCACGGGCGGCTCATGATCCTCAGCTGCGGCGCCGCGTTGCACCACGCGCGTGTGGCGCTGTGCGCCGCCGGTCACGAGCCGGTCGTCGAACGGCTGCCCGATCCCGGGCGGCCGATGCTGCTCGCCCGGATCGTCATCGGCCGGGCGCAGCCGCCGACGAGCGAGAGCCTCGCGGCGTACGACAGCATGCGCAGGCGCCACTCCGACCGGCGCCCCTTCCCGGCCGACGCCCGGGTCCCGGCCGAGGCCCTCACCCGGATGCGGGCCGCCGCCGAGGCCGAGCGCGCGCACCTGTACGTGCTGGGCTCACCGGACGTCGAGTATCTGCGGTACGCCGCGCAGGGTGCCCACACGATCACCGCCCACGACACCCGCGCGGCGGAGGAGCTGCGGCAGTGGACCCACCGCGACGAGGCCGCCGACGGGGTGCCGCCCGCCACGGTGGTGCCCGAGGTGCCGCGGCCGGTGCCGGTGCGTGACTTCGGTCTCGGCACGGAGGCCGAGTTGCTGCCCGGTGCCGGCGACGACGCCGGCGCCGAGTACCTGGTCGTCGCGACGGGCGGGGACGGGCCGCCGGACTGGCTCGGCGCGGGCGAGGCCACCAGTGCGGCCTGGCTGACGGCGACGACCGAGGGGCTCGCGGCATCGCCGATGAGCGAGGTGGTGGAGATTCCCGGCGCGCGGGTGCTGGTCCGCACGCTGCTGCCGACCCGCGAACAACCCCAGCTGGTGCTGCGCGTGGGGGTCCCGCCGACCACCGAGCCTCCCCCGGCTCCTCGCCGGTCCGCCGCCGGCATCGTCACCGAGGGCTGACGGCCCACCGGGCGTCCACTGTGGAGGATCGCCCGACTCCCCCGGAGGCAAGCACAGCCTTGCCTTCGTTGCGGCGTACGGATTCGGGGTCGTACCGTCGTTGACGGGTGGGTGATCAACGATGAGCGAGAAGACCATGCCGGCGGCGATCGTCGCGGCCGTGCACCCCGGCGAGCTGCACACCGCCGGGGCGTCGGGACGATTGAACTGGCTGCGGGCCGGGGTGCTGGGGGCCAACGACGGCATCGTGTCGACCGCGGCCCTGGTCGTGGGCGTGGCGAGCGCGACCACCTCCACCGTGGCGATCCTGAGCGCGGGGACGGCCGGGCTCGTGGCGGGCGCCGTGTCGATGGCGCTCGGCGAATACGTGTCGGTGAGCACCCAGCGCGACAGCGAGCGCTCGCTGCTCGCCACCGAGCGGCGCGAGCTCGAGCAATACCCCGAGGAGGAGTTCGAGGAGCTCACCGCGCTCTACCGGGCGAAGGGACTCACCGAGTCGACCGCCCGGCTGGTGGCGCAGGAGCTCACCGCGAACGACGCCTTCGCCGCCCATGCGGAGGCCGAGCTGCACATCGACCCGGAGGCGCTGACCAGCCCGTGGCAGGCGGCCGCGGCGTCGGCGGTCTCGTTCACCGCCGGTGCGCTGCTGCCGCTGCTGGCCATGCTCCTGCCGCCGGCCGAGACCCGCATCCCGATCACCGTCGTGGCCGTGATCCTGGCGCTCGCGGCGACGGGGGCGGTGAGCGCGCGCCTGGGCTCGGCCGGGGTCGGCCGCGCGGTCGCCCGGCTCGTGGTCGGCGGCGCCCTGGCGATGGCGGTCACCTTCGGCATCGGGCAGCTCGTGGGCACCGCGGCCGGCTGAACCCGTCGCGGCGCGGCATTCACGGCGGTGCCGGCCCCGCGGCGGGAGCGGGACCGGCACCGTTTCCGGGGTGTGGGTTACGCGGTGGTGCAGCTCACCGACGACGGCGCGGTGCCGTTCGCGGTGAAGCCGTAGGTCGTCGAGGCGCCGGCCCCCAGGGAGCCGTTGTACGTCTCGTTGCGCACGGTCACCGGCGAGGTCGAGGTGACCCGCCCGTTCCACAGCGACTGGATCGTGGCGCTGCCGCCCGACCAGGTGGTGCTCCAGCCCGAGATCGCGGCCGTGCCCGAGTTGCGCACGGTCACCTCGCCCTGGAAGCCGCCCTGCCAGCTGTTGATGGTGCGGTAGGTCGCGGCGCAGCCGGCCGTGCCGCCGCCCCCACCACCGCCGCCACCGCCCCCACCGCCGCCTCCGCCGCCGCCGCCGCCTCCGCCGCCGCCGTTGATCGACGCGGAGAACGCGGTGACGGCGAGGCCCTGGCCGCCGATCCAGGGCTCGAAGCCGGCCTGGATGCTGGTCAGGTACCACGAGCTGGTGGCCTTGCCGCGGGAGATGACGTCGGTGATGAAGTTCTTGACGTCGAAGCTCCAGCTGCTCATCGCCGACGGGGAGACGTAGGAGACCACGTCGTTGCCGCCGTTGTTGCCCTGCCAGACCTCCCACGACTTGCCCGCGACCGTGGCGGTGCCGACCCGGCTGCCGACGGGCTGGATCGAGCCCTGCCGGTTGAACCAGATCATGATCTCGGTCGCGTTGACGCCGTTCGTCTTGGGCGTCGGGTCGAGCCAGATGTCGTATGCGGCGTCATAGGTGGCACCGCTGACGAAGTTGTACGTGATACTGGTCTGGGCGGTGCTGATCGCGCTGATCTGCATCGGCAGGTTGGTGCCGGGCGAGCAGTTCGAGTAGTGACAGCCCACGTAGATCGCCGGATACGAGGCCGGCGCGCCGTTGGTCGGCTTGTTCGCGTTGATCTGCGAGATCGAGAAGCCGGTGCCGGTCACGTTGATGCACTGGGTGGCGCTGTTGCCCCAGTTGTTGTTCATGACCACGTACCGGCCGCCGATCGTGGTGGACCCGTACGTGTCACAGATCTGGGTGTCGGCACCGGCCGGCGATGCGGGCCCCATCACCGCCACCAGGCCCCCGACGACGAACAGGCCGGCCGCCGCGACTGCGCGCAGCGCTTTGCTCATGGTGTTGCCTCCTTGCCTCGGTTGGAGCGCTGAGCGGGAGCGCGCTCCTGGAGGCGGACGCTAGGCAACCTGACCCGGGACGGCGACAGAAGAGCGTCACATTGCGTATTGCCGCAGCTCAATAGGGGTGACAGTGAGTGAAAGGTACACTTGTCCAATGAGGGTTGTCTATTCGATAGCGGGGTGTGGACTGACCCTCGCGTTGTCCGCGTGTACCGGCGGCCACGACGATCCCGCCCCGGCGCCCACGACCCCGCCGTCCCCGGCCGTGCAGCGGCTGCGACCGGGCACCCACGTCGAGGTGACCGCGGTGGTGAGCCGCGTCTACGGGACGCACGCGTTCGTGGTCGAGGACGCCGACCTGCCGCCGACCGGCCAGCTCGTCGTGTCGGAGGCGCCGGTGACGGTGCTGGTGCCCGAGCTCGTCACGCTGTCCGGCCTGGTCGAGCAGCTCGACCAGGCCGCGCTGCGGCGCTACGGGATCGGCGACGCCGCGCTCGCGGTGGTCGTCATCGCCTCGGTGGTGCGCGACTATCCCGGGGAGAGCCCGACCGCCTGAGCGCCGCCGGGTCGGCGGCTCAGAACCGCGACCCAGAACCGCCACCCAGAACCGCGGCTCAGGACCGCGGCTCAGGACCGCGGCTCAGGACTGCGCGAAGGCGCGGCGGGCGGTCCGGGCGCTCCACCGTCCGTCGCGGTGGTCCACGTCGATCGCGTGACGGAACGCCGCCGAGATGTTCGCGCTCGTCAGCACGTCCGTCGCCGGGCCCGCGGCGACCACGCGTCCGTCGGCGAGGATCAGCGCGTGCGTCGTCGTCTCGGGCAGCTCCTCCAGGTGGTGCGTCACGAGCACCGAGGTCAGCCCGGGATGCGTCCGCGGCAGCATGGCGATCGTGTCCAGCAGCTGCTCGCGCGCGGCGACGTCCAGGCCGGTCGACGGCTCGTCGAGCAGCAGCAGCCGCGGCTCGCCGATGAGGGCTCGGGCGATGAGCGTGCGGCCGCGCTCGCCCTGGGACAGGGTCGGCCAGCGGTCGCCGACGCGCCCGGCGAGGCCGAGCAGGTCGATGAGATCGTGTGCGCGGGCGCGCTCGGCGGCGGTGGGTTCCCAGCGGTTCGGTGTCTCGACGGTGCCGGTGATGCCGGTCAGCACCACCTCGGCGACGGTGAGCGGCGAGCGCAGCGGATGCCGGGGATTGACGTGACCGATGGCGCGCCGGAGCTTCTGCAGCTCGACCCGCCCGAGCTCGTGCCCGAGCACGTGAACGCTCCCGGTCGTCGGATGCGTGACGGCGCCGCAGAAGCCGAGCACGGTGCTCTTGCCGGCGCCGTTGGGACCGAGCATCGCCCAGTGCTCACCCGCACCGACCGCGAAGCCGACGCCGTGCAGGATCTCCTTCCCCTCGCGCCGGAAGGTGACCTCGCGCAGCTCCAGGACGTTCACATGTACTCCTTCACGCCGTCGATCAATCCGTAGGACGCGGCCACGGCGCCGTCCGCGTCGCCGGCCCGGATCGCCCGGAGGATGGCCGCGTGCGCGTCACGCACGCCGGGATCCTCGGGGAACACGGCGGTCTCCTCGATGGACTGGTTGATGACTCCCTCGACGGCGTCGAAGAGCCGCAGCAGCAGCGGGTTGCCGGAGGCCACGACCACGCCCCGGTGAAAGGCGGCGTCGGCGGCGACGTACCCGGCCCGATCGCGGCGTTCGTGCGCCAGCGCCCGGGCCGCGAGGGCTCCCTCGAGCGCATCGACCGCCGCGGGGTCAGCGCGCCGGGCGGCGATCCGGGCCGCGGCCGCCTCGAGTCCGCCGCGCACATCGAGCACGGTGGTCAGCCCGGCGTCACGCTCGTCACGCACGAGCACACCGGTGATCTCGTCGGTGGCGCGCACGTAGGTTCCGTCGCCGACGCGGGGCTCGAGCAGGCCGGTGATGCTGAGCGCTCGCAGCGCCTCGCGCACCGTGCCACGGCTCACCCCGAGCTCCTCGGCCAGGTGGTGCTCCCCGGGGATCTTCTCGCCGACGGGCCAGCTGCCGTCCTGAATGAGCTCACGGAACCGCTCGGTCACCTGAATGACGAGCGGCGCCTGCCGCACCAGACCACGCACGCGGCGAGTGTACTGCAAATGTCGAACATTTACACCGCTCGGCCTGACCGCCTCGCCGCTCGATGGCCAGCACCCATACGGCGCTCACACGCCGGGCGACGGCGGTCTTACGTGAGGCGACTGCGACAGGGCGCGAACGGCGTGCGGATGACGGCGGACGCACGGTGAGCGACTGAGCGGCAGCGTGCAACGACGGCGACGGGCGGCGGGGTGAGCAGCACGCGGCCGACCTACGGGCGGGTGGCGGCGTAGAGGTGAGCAGCACACGGCAGGCGTGGGGCGTGGGACGAGCGGGACGGGAGCAGGAGGCGGCGGCATGGGCGCGAGACGAGCGGGACGGGAGCAGGAGGCGGCGGCATGGGCGCGAGACGAGCGGGGCGGGAGCAGGAGGCGGCGACGGAGTGAGCGGCGGAGGGCGAGTGAGTGGCGAGCCGCGCAGTCCTCGCCGGCGCTCCTGTAGGGCGATCGGGCAGAGTTCGGTCCCGCGCGTACCGCAACCGTCCGCAACCTTGTGTGCACCCGAACCGCTCCCGCACAGTGACTGAACCGATCATCACTCTTCGGAGTTGGTCAGTGACACAAAGTTCGCTGGTTGGAGGTAGCTCATGCACAAGTGGGCGTTGCGAGGCCTGGTGACCGCGGGATTCGCCGGCGGGATCTGGCTGCTGAGCGCGAGTGCCGCGCAGGCGTCCGACGCGCCGCGGCCGGGCATCGACCTGGGGCTCGCCTCGGTCGGCCTGGGCGGGTCGCCGTCATCGGTCGACGTGGGTGGAGCGGCGAGCATCAACCTGGGCACGGGCAACGGCATCCAGGTCGGCATCAACCTCGGCGGTGCGCCGAAGCCGAAGCCGAGCGGCACCGGCGGCGCCCCGGCCCCGAGCAGCAGCGGCGGCAGCGGCAACAGCAGCGGCGGCAACGGCGGCAGCGGCGGCGGCAGCGGCGGATCGACAGTCCCCGCGTCCGGTAGCAGCGGCAGCAATGGCATCCAGGCCGGCGTCACTCTCGGCAACGTCGCGAACATCGACGCGGGCGTGAACACCTCCGGCGTGCAGGCGACCATCGACGTCGGCGGGACCTCGCCGGCGACCGCGCCGATCAACGTGACCGTCGACGCCGGCTCCAGCGGCACCGCGGCCGCCGGCCCCGCGTCGGTCGGCCTGAACCTCGGCGGCTCGACGGTGACCGGGGGCGTGACGCTCGGTGACGCCGCCGGCGTGGACCTGGGCGCCGACCTGTCCGACCCGTGCGTCGACGTCTCGATCGCCCTCGGCGACGTGGCCTCCGCCGGCGCGACGGTCGACCTCTCCCACGGCGTCTCGGCCGGCGCGACGCTCGAGCTGGGCGGCATCGCCGAGGTCGACCTGAACACCAGCCTCGGCACCGACCCGACGCTGGTACTCAACGCGACGCTCCTGCCCCCAGCCGCCTCCAGCAACACCGGAAACGGCACCGGCACCGGCACAGGGACGGGAACGGGAACGGGAACGGGCAACGGACCGGGATCGGGCGCGGGAACCGGAGCCGGAACGGGCGTGGGCACCGGTGCGGTCACCGTCGCCGACCACTCCCCGACCACCGGCGCCCTGCCGGCCGCGCTCCCGGTCACCGGCCTGCAGACGAGCGCCATGGCCCTCGCCGGGCTGCTCATGATCGGCCTGGGCCTGCTCCTGCTCCGTCGCCGCCGCCAGTTCTGAGCGGCCTATCCCGACGACCGCCGGCTCACCATCTCCGCGATCCAGACGGGCGCGTACGGGGAGGTGCAGTTCGGCGGCGTCGGATAGTCCTTGAGCACGCCGAGCCGCTCGCCGATGGCGATGGCCCGCGCGCGGTGCTCGGCGTGGTCGATGCCGATCTGGGCGAGGCAGTGGTTCATCGCCCACTGCAGCCGCTGCGGCGCCTCGCGCATGTCCGACTCGATCACGTCGAGCAGGGCGGCCAGGTCCAGGGACGCGGGCGCCTTCGAGACCCGCTCGGTCGTGAGGGCCCAGCCCGCGCTCGCGACCACCGGATCCGCGTCCGAGAGCCAGGTCAGGCGGAGCGACTCCGCGTGCGGGCTCTTCTTCACCGCGTAATTCACGAGCCAGTCGTGCACCTTCGGGCCGCCCGTCTCGCGGACCATGGTGTCCAGCTCGTCCGCCGCGAAGGCCTTCGGGCGGCAGACGAGCAGGGCCAGCAGCCGGGCCGCGGTGTCGCCGGTCCGCCACAGCTCGCGGGCGAGGTCCTGCTGCGTCTTCAGGCGCTTCGCGACCTCGCGCAGGCGGCTCAGGTTCACGCCGTGGTCGTCGCCGCGCCTGGCGTTGGCCTCGCGGATCTTCGGGTCCTGCAGCGCGTCCAGCTCGGCCATGACCTCGGCCAACTCCGTCTCGCTCACGAGCCGGACGGTACCACCAGCGGGCCCCCGTGACCGGGAATGCCCTTGTCGCCCGGGATCGGCGCGTCCGGGGCCGTCGTCGTGATGTCGTGGGCGCGGGTCTGGGCGGCCACGCGCTCGTAGTACGCCGACACGGTGGACAGGGCGGCGCGCACCGCGGCCAGCAACTCGCCGCCCGCCCGCTCGATGACCGCCGACTCGTGGAGCTCGAAGGCGCGTACACCTTCCAGCACCGCGGATTTCAGGTCGCGCAGCAGCCGCACGTCGGCCTCGGCGTAGAGCCGGCACAGGGCGGTCACCCGGCGGTGGTCCTCGCCGGACCGCAGCAGCTCCTTCACCACCGGCAGGGAGCCGTGCACCAGCGCGTCGGGCGCCACCTGGGAGTCGTAGGCGCGCACGTCCTGGTGCGGGTCGCAGAAGCCGACGGTGTGCTGCCACAGCCCGCGCAGGTCGTCCTGCAGCAGGCCGTCGAGGTAGCTGACGAGGAACCGGCGGTGGGCCTCGAGGACGTACTGCGCCTTGAACGGTGTCAGCTCGCGCGGATCCTCGCCGGCCGTCGCCTCCGCCGACGTGAAGCCGTAGTCGGCGCTCAGCGCGTTCTCCATGCCGGCGAGCAGGTACACGAAGCGGACCCAGATGCGGAACAGCTCCTCCAGCGGCACCGAGTGCAGGCCGGACTCGGTCAGCACCACGCCCCAGCGGGCGCCGAAGCGCAGGCGGCGCAGGTGACCGATTTGGTACATCGTCAGCTGGGCGTCGATCTCGGCGTGCGCGTGGTGCAGCACCTTGCGGTAGGCCGCGGTCGCGTCGAGGCCGGCGTGGTTGCGGATGATGTGCGGGCCGCCGATGTGCAGGTGCACGAACTCGGTGACGTCGAAGACCGCGCCGCCGACGGCCATCCAGTAGCCGGCCTCGGGCGTGTTGTGCCGCGCGAGCTCGGACACGTCGAAGCGCGGCCCCTGCTGGGCGTGGCCGAGGTACGTCGTGAAGACGTCCTCACCCAGCCGCCCGTCCGCGACCAGCTGCCGCATGAACTCGCGGCCGTCGCCCGGTGCGATCTCGGTGAGCGCCTTGACCACGGCGGCGGCGAAGGGCGCGCTGCCGCAGACGAAGACGTGCGCGCCCCGGCCGCCGTCGGCCACGGGCCGGAGCAGCTCACGCAGTACCGCCGCGTCCTGATGCATGGCGTCGTCGACCCGGCGGCGTCGTCCGGCCCGCACGGTGTGGCTCTTGCCGTCGAATACGACGGACGCGTCGGCGCGGGAGAACGCGACCTCGAGCCGGAGCCGTCCCTCGGCCGCGGCGGCGTCGAGGGCGGCGTGCTCGACGAACTCGCCGGGCGTGCGGATGCCGAGGTAGAGGTGGCGCTCGCCGGAGTCCACGAAACCGAGGAACGGCGCGATGCCGGAGCCGGCCGCGAACATCACGACGGGGACGGCGGGGTCGGCGGGCAGGCGGAACCGGGGCGTGGGCACGATCTGCAGCGAGATGCGCCGGCGCCCCTCGGCGGCGGCCCGGCGCAGGAAGTGCGAGGCGGTGCCGAGGCGTTTGCGGGGGTACGACCACGGCGTGCGCGCCGAGTCGTACTCGAGTCCGGTGACCACCAGCCGCAGCGTGGTGGCGGGCCGGCCGGGCGGCGGGGCGGAGGCGATGGAGTACAGGCGGAACGGCTCGGGCGGCACCACCTCGCAGAACGCCTCCGGGTCGCCGGGGCCGGCCTTCCACAGCCGGGTGACGTCATACCCGCCCGCGTACAGCAGGTTGAGCACGTCCCACAGCTCCCACTGGTCCTCCATGCGGGCGTCGACCACCCGCTGCCAGGAGCCGACCGCGGTGAGCCGCGCGAGGCGCTTGGCCACGGCCCGCCCGACCGGCCGGAGCTTGGCGAAGCGCAGCAGGGTCCGCAGCGGCAGCACGTCGACGTCGCCGTAGCCGTGCCGGCAGGCGACCGCGGCCCGCCAGCGCGGGGTGAGCCCGACGAGCTCGTCGCCGGTGGCCTGCAGCGCGGCGACGGTACGGCGGACGATCTCGTCATCGTGCTCGGCGAGCACGCCGACGCGGTCGCCGGGCTGGTGGTGCACCCCCTGCCCGGTGACGTCGAGGTCCAGATAGCACGTCCAGGCGCCGGACTCGCCGGTCACCACGCGGCCGCGGCGCGCGGTGCCGAACACCACCGGCGGCCCGACCGGCGGGCGGCGCTCGTCGCGCACGACCGCCAGCTCGCCGTCGACCTTGTCCCAGGTGCGGTCCTTGAACAGGCCGGTGAACCGCGCGCCGGTCGTCACCTGCCGTCCGACCTTGAACGCGACCTCCAGGAAGCCGTACGCCTTGATGCGGTGCAGCCCCATCCAGCCCCGGTCGCCGACATAGGCGTCGAGCACCGCGTTGTAGATGCCGCGCAGCGTGCTGTTGCGGGTGTCCTCGATGTACTGCCGCACCGACACCTCGCGCAGCGCCGCCACGAGCTCGCGCCAGTGCCGCGGGAAGAACCCGGCCAGGTAGGTGCTCTGCTGCCCGACCAGCGAGCCGTAGTCGCGGCGCTCGAGGAACGCGTCGATGGCGTGGACCTGCGGCTGCGCGGTGCCGCTCGGGCTCGGCGCGCCGTCGAAGATCGGCACGCCCGCGGTGCCGACGGTCTTGGCCCACAGCACCTGGTCGAGCGGGTGGCGGCCGCGCGGGTTCGGGTCGATCTGGGGATAGACGGTCTGGGTGACGTGCTGCAGCCGGTCGAGAATCACCAGCAGCGCCCGCTCGAGACCGGCCGGGTCGTCGGCGACCACGGCCTCCTGGGCCCGCAGCATCGCGCCCAGCACCGGCGTGAGCCCCATCGCGAACTCGGTCGTGACCAGGTAGAAGACCCGTTCGGCGGCGTTGTCCCAGGTGGGCACGAGCAGGTCCATGTTGGCCAGTGCGCGGGGGCCGGCCGGGTCCCGCAGGCGCCAGTTGTAGAAGAACAGGTCGATGTACGACACCGCCGGCATCTGCTTGCCCAGCCGCCGCGAGACCGTCGTCCACGGCCGCAGCAGCGACTCGGGCAGCGCCGCCGGCGGATCGACGGCCATGTACTGGTACGCGTGCGCGAAGACCCCGAGCAGCGTGGAGGCGCGCAGCAGGTACCGGTCCGGCAGCGCCTCGGCCCGCGCGTCGAGCACCGGCAGCGCGTCGAAGGCCCGGCGCAGCCCGAGCCGCCGGAACAGCTCCGGCAGCCGCCCGGTCATCTCGTCCCAGGCCCGGTGCGACTCCGGGAACGCGGTCAGCGGCGGCTCGACCGGCAGGAAGCCGTGCGCGAGGGACAGGAACCCGTCCAGCTCGTGCCCGGCCTGCCGGTTGTGCGCCTCGGCCGCCTCCACCACGCGCCGGGCGGCGACGGCGGGCCGCCCGACCGGGTGCAGCGCGGTCAGCTGACCGGAATCGATCAGCCCGGTGGCGTCCGCGTCCACCAGCGACCAGGCCAGCTCGTACCGCCCGATGCGCAGCCGGTCGCCGGGAGCGAGCACGCGCCGCGTGACCCGCTCGTCGTTGACGAAGGTGCCGTTGGTGCTGCCGAGGTCGGTGAGCACGACCTGGTCGCCGTCGAGGTCCAGCCGCGCGTGGCGCCGCGACACGTCCCGGTCGTCGAGGACCACCGCCGCCGTGCCGCCGTCGCGGCCGAGGGTCGCGGGCAGGGGGCACACCCGCTCGGTCGTGTCGCGGGTGTGCCGGTCGGTGAGCCGCAGCCGGAGCTCAGGAATGGTAGATCACCGCACGGCACAGGTCGGCGCGCGACAGGGTCCCGACGAGCTGCCCGTCGTCGACGACGGGCAGCCGGCGCAGGCCGCGGTCCAGCATGACGACGGCGGCGCGGGCCAGCTCGTCGTCGGGCCGCAGCGCCGCCACGTCCCGCACCACGAGCGGGTCCACGACCCGGTCGGCGAGGGTGCGGCCCCGCTCCAAGAACAGCGCGAACGCGTCGGCGAGGGTGCCGCCGGCCGCGGTCACGTCGTCGAACCCGGGCAGCATGGCCCGCACCAGGTCCTCCTCGGACAGCGCGCCGACGAACCGCCCGTCGTGGTCGAGGACCATGAGCTGGCCGACCTCGGACACGCTGATGACCTCGGCCGCCCGCCGGATGGTGGCGCCCAGCCGGATGTAGGCCGGGAACGCCGTCATGACCTCGCTGACCAGCACGCCACCTCCCGAGAGATCCGCCTCATCAGTATCGTGACCGACCGGCGGGGGGAGATCGGGCTTTCGGCTCAGACCTCGCGGCAGTTCGGCTCTACCACGGGGCGATGGTCCCGTCGTATTGATGGAACAGTCCGGTCGGGCCGTCGTCGGGCAGCGTCGCCAGCCGTACCGCCGCCGCGGCCGCCTCCGCGGGGTCCCCGTCGGCCGTGGCGGCGCGCGCGTTCAGGTCGGTGCGGCGCAGGCCCGGGGCCAGGGCGTTGATCCGGAACCCGGGCAGCGCCTGGGCGTAGAAGAGCGTGAGCGCGTTCAGGGCCGTTTTCGAGGAGCGGTACGCCGCGCCGCCACCGGCGTTGTCGAACTGCTGGTCGGGGCCCGGCGAGCTCCAGTGCAGGGAGCCGGTGCCGCTGGAGATGTTGACGATGCGCGGATGCGCGGCCCGGCGCAGCGCGGGCAGGAACGCGTTGGTGACGGCCAGGACGGCGAACAGGTTCGTCTCGTAGGTGGCGCGGAACGCCTCGATCGTGGCGTCGGGCGGGGCCGCCCCGTCGACGATGATGCCCGCGTTGTTGACGAGGATGTCCAGCTCCGGCACGGCCGCGGCCGCCGCGTCGATGCTGTCCCGGTCGGTGACGTCGAGCTGGATCGCGCGGGCGCCGCCGCCGATCCGCCCGGCGGCCTCCTCCCCGCGGGCCCGGTCCCGGGAGCCGACGTAGACGGTCAGCCCGGCCTCGGCGAGCTGCTGCGCGATGTGGCGGCCGATGCCCTTGTTGGCACCGGTCACCAGAGCCGTGGAAAAGTTCATGGTGCGAGCCTGGCGCGGGGGCCGCCCCCGTTCCAGGCACAAACGATGCCTGGCAACGGAGGTGCACCCATGGCGCGGGCGGAGCTGGGACGGTTCCTGCGCGACCGGCGCGAGGCGCTGCGGCCCGGCGACGTCGGGCTCCCCGCCGGCCCGCGGCGGCGCACGCCGGGGCTGCGCCGCGAGGAGGTCGCGGGGCTGGCGTCGATGTCGGTGGAGTACTACGCGCGCCTCGAGCAGGCCCGCGGCCCCCAGCCGTCGCGGCGCATCCTCGACGCGCTCACCGGGGCCCTGCGCCTGAACCCGGCCGAGCGCTCCCACCTGTTCCGCCTGGCCGGGACCGCACCGGCCGCTCCTCCGGGCCCGTCCCGGCGGGTGCGCCCCTACGTCGCCGGGCTGCTGAACCGGGTGGACGCGGCGGCGGTGGTGACGTCGGCGGCGTACGACGTCATCGCCTGCAACCCGCTCGCCTCGGCGCTGCTGACCGATCTGCACGCCCGGCCGAACCTGGCCCGCCGGCGGTTCCTGGACGGCCCGGCGCACGGCGGCGGCGCCGAGGAGTTCGGGCACATCGCGGTCGCCCGCCTCCGGGCCGCGGCCGACCGCTACCCGCACGACGCGCACCTGGCCGCGCTCCTGTCCGATCTGCGGGCCAGCGAGGAGTTCCGCCACGTGTGGGACCTGAACCCGGTGCGGGCGCCGGGCCACCGCTCGAAGACCCTCGCGCACCCGCGGCTCGGCCCGCTGCGCGTCGACTGCGACGTGCTGGAGGTCCCCGACGACGACCAGCAGGTCGTGTTCATCACCGCCGAGCCGGGCTCGCCGTCCGCCCGCGCCCTGCGGGAGCTGGCCCGCGGCGCCTGATCCGGCGGCCGGGCGCCGAGCGGCGGTGGTTTCCCCGGGACCGGCGGGGTAGCGCGGGCATGTGAACGGCATCGGCTTCCTCACGGTCGTCGTCTGCTCGGTGGCCATCTCGGCCATGGCGAACCGGCGTGGCTGGCCGGGCCCATTGATCGTGGTCGCGGTCGCCGCACTGGTCGCGTTCCTGCCCGGCCTGCCGCGGATGGAGCTGCCGCCGAAGCTGATCCTGGCGGTCGTCCTGCCACCGTTGCTGTACTCGGCCGCGCTGGAGCTTTCGTTCGTCAGCTTCCGCCGCGACCTGTTGCCCATCGCCTCGCTCGGCATCGGCCTGGTCATCTTCACCGCGGTCGCCGTCGGGGTCGTCGCCTGGTCCCTCCTGCCCGCGCTGACCGCCGCCGGCGCGCTCGTGCTCGGCGCGGTCCTGGCTCCCTCCGACGCGATCGCGGCGGTGGCGCTGGGCCGCCGGTCCGGCGTGCCCGGCCGGATCATGACGATCATGACCGGGGAGAGCCTGGTCAACGACGCCGTGGCGCTGGTCGCCTTCCAGCTCGCCGTCGCCGCGTACGCCGGCTTCCCGCCGTTCATCCATCAGCCCGTGCTGCTGGCCGCCTACAGCACGTCGGCGGGGGTCCTCGTCGGGCTCGTCGTGGCGGTGCTCGTGCACCTCATCCGGCCGCGGCTGCACGATCCGGCACTGGAGACGGTGCTCGGCGCGGTGGTGCCGTTCGTGGCCTTCCTCGCCGCGAACGAGGTGCACGCCTCGGGGGTGCTGGCCGTGGTCGCCGCCGGATTCTGGATCGGCCACCACAGCGCCGACGCGGCCTTCGCCACCCGGTTGCAGAGCCGGCAGGTGTGGCGCACCGCGGATCTGGTCCTGGAGGCCTTCGTCTTCGCGTACATGGGCCTGCAGGTCCCCGTCATCCTGCGGACCGCGACCGGTGACGGCGTCGGCCCGGGCCTTCTGGCCGCCACGATCGCGATCGTGCTGCTGGTCGTGGTCCTGGCCCGCCCGGTGTGGATCATCACGATGATGCGGATCACCGGACGGCGCCTGCCGTGGCGGTTCGCCGCGGTGCTGTCGTGGTCCGGGATGCGCGGCGTCGTGACCCTCGCCGCGGCCGGCGCGGTCCCCGCCGTCACCGTCACCGGTGTGCCGACCGCCGACCGCAACCTGATTCAGGCCACCGCCGTGTCCGTCGCGGTCCTGACGATCCTGTTGCAGGGGGCCACGCTGCCCTTGCTGGTGCGCGCGCTGCACCTCAGCGACGCCGCCGAGCGCCGCCGGGCCAACGCCGAGCTGGCCCGGGCCCTGCGGGTCGCCCGCCAGGCCGCGCACGAGGTCACCGCCCAGGCCTCCGCGTCCGGCGACGGCATCGAGGCCGCGGCCCTGGCGCTGATCGAACGCCGGGTGGCCCATGTGCTCACCGCGACCCCGCACCACCTCGCGGACCTGCGCGAGGGCGTCCGGCCCGGGCCGACCACGAACGAGCTCGTCCAGCAGATCCTCGCCCGCCAGCGCCAGGCCCTGATCCGGGAGCGGGACCTCGGCCGCCTCGACGACGAGGTGCTGCGCGCCGTGCTGCAGCAGCTGGACTACGAGGAGGCCGCCGCCAGCACCGACCTGCGGACCCGGCTGTGACCCGGCCGCGATCGGGCCGGGTCATCCGGCCGGGGCACCGCTGCCCGGGTCCGGGCCGAGCGCCACCCCGCCCGCGCGGCCGAGCGCGGCGGTGAGGCGGGGCCGATCCGCCGGGCGGGTGAGCACGACCAACACCGCCCGGCCCGGCGGCACGGCCCGGATCGCCCGCTCGATGCTCGCGTCGGACAGGCCGGAGTCGTGCACGCCCGCCGCGGTGGCCGCGACCGCCGCCCCGGCGGCCAGGCCGAGCGTCGGCCGCCCGGCGAGCGTGCCGACGACGACGCCCCACGCGGCCCCGGCCAGCGCACCGTCGAGGGCACCCAGGTCGCGGGTCTCCAGCTCGTGCAGGCGGTAGGGGCGGTCGGCCCGGTCGCCGGGCACGTCGGACCAGGCGACGACGGCGTCATCGAGGCGGATCAGCCGCCGCTCCCGCAGGCGCAGCACGGTGACCAGGGCGTCCCGGGCGCGGTCGGCCGTGTCGAAGGCGTAGACGGCCGGCCTGTCGGATCGCCGCGCGCCGGGCCGTCGCAGCCGCCCGGCCAGGGGCCGGTGGCGCAGCTGCCAGCCGGCCAGCAGCCCGATGAGGGTGGACAGCAGATGCCCGAGGCTGGTGAAGGTGCGGGCGTCGAGGAACGGCAGGACCACGAGGGCGAGCACAGTGGGTACGAGCACGCGCCGGGCCCGCACGGGCAGGCTCCAGGCGAGGGCGGCGGCCACGGCGTGCAACCCGTAGCTGGTGCCGACGTCGGCGGCGTTCGCCACGGCCGGGCCGAACCATGCGCGGCGCAGGCCGACCTGCAGCACCTCGTACACCAGGCAGCTGGCGATCACGTGGGTGAGCAGGAACACCTCGGCCAGCCGGCGCCGCCCCCACAGCAGCTCGGCGGCGCCGGTGAGCAGCAGCAGCGGCAGGACCGTCAGCGGCCCGATCCGGCTCTCGAACACGAACGCGCTCGTGAGCAGCGTCCACACGCGGTGGCGCTCCAGGTTCGCCACGTTGGTCGAGTTCGCGGCGACGATCCGGGCGCGGGCCTGCGGTCCGGCGAGGTCGAGCGCGAGCTCGATGCCGAGCACCACCAGGACGTACAGCGGCGCCAGCCGCAGCCGGGCCGCCGCGGCCAGGACCACCCGCGTGCGGGCCACCGGTCCCCGGGACGCGGCGAGGTCGGCGGCCAGGTCGCCGCCGGGCAGGTACCGGGCCGGCACCAGGGCCGGGCGGTCCTCGCGCAGCCGCCTGCGGTGGATCACTCACCGGTCCCGCGGCCTCGGACCGGTTCCTTGCCCGCCGGCCGGCCGGACCCGGTGCCGGACGCGGGCGAAGAGCCGGCTGCGGGCCGCGGCCCACCGCCGCACCGCCAGCCGGAACTCCGCCGACGGGCCGGCGCGGCCGCCCGAAGACAGCCGCGACCAGAGTGCGTCGCCGTGCGCATGCCGCATGCGGTGCTCGTACTGCCGGGCCAGCCGCGCCGCGACCCGCAGCGCGGCGACCGCACAGGCGAGCCAGAGCACGGCGAGAACGAGGACGCCGATCAACGTTGCCATCGGTCTCACCTCAGTCCGGCGCGCACCCGTCGGTGCCGGCCGGCGTTCGTCACCGGCGGCGGGTCCGCTGGTGCTGGTTCGGGCCCGGCCCGGCCGCCGGTGCGGGCACCCGGGCCGGCCGGCGGCCGGTCAGCGGCCGGAAGGCGACCGGAGCGGCCGCGACCAGCGCCAGGGTCACGCCGGTGAGCGTGCCGACGAGGTGCTCGCGGGACGGCAGGCCGCCCACCGTCACGACCTCGGTGCCGTGGTAGGTGACGAGGGCCGCCGCGAGCCAGCCGACCCGGCAGCGGACCGCGGCGTACGCCAGCAACGCCACCACCCCCGCGGACGGCCCCGCATCGGCGAGCCAGGCGTCCTGGAACCCCAGCCCGACCGGCGGGCCGGCCGCCAGCCACAGCGGCGCGGACAGGGTCGCGAGGCTGTGCCCGGCGATCGCGACGGCCACGGTACGCCACGTGCCGAGCACCGCCTGGGCGAGGGAGAACACGATTAGCACCTGCAGCACCGCGAACCAGAACGGCAGCAGCGCGGCGGGCGCGAACATCGACAGCGGCAGCCGGACGACGACGCCGGGCACCGGCTCGTCGGGGTGGGTGACGGCGTACCGGGTGATGAGGGCGTGCCCGGTCTCCGTCCGTGCGGCGAAGCCGAGGACCGCCACCATCAGGGCGGCGGCCGGGCCCAGCCACAGCCGCCCGTACCGGCGACCCTGCACCGCCTCGATCGCCGGCCCGAACAACGCCCGGCACTGGGCCGCCAGCCGGAGCGACACCGGCCGCACCACGCTCACCATGCGCAGGCAGCTACCCGCCGTCGCGCCGGTCAACCCACCCGGTGGGCGGGACGAATCCGTTGCCGCGGCCCGGTTCGGCGTGCGTACCGTCGGAGTGGAGGAGGTCGTGATGGTTGCCGAGCAGAGCGTTGTGGTCGGCGTCGACGGCTCCGCGCCGAGCCTGCGCGCAGTCGACTGGGCGGCGGTGGACGCGGTGCGCCGTCGCCGGCCCCTGCACATCCTCTACGCGATCGCGTGGCCGCCGGCCTACCCGCCCGCCGCCGCGCCGGTGCCGTCGCCGTACGAGGTGCGGGTGCGGGAGAAGGCCGCGCGGACGGTCGCCGCCGCGGCGACCCGGGCCCGCGCGGCCGCCCCCGACGTCCGGATCAGCACGTCCATGCAGGCGGACCCGGCGACGGTGGCGCTGCTGCGCGCGTCCGGGCACGCCTGCGAGGTGGTGGTGGGCAACCGCGGCCACGGCGGCTTCGCCGGGCTGCTGCTCGGCTCGGTCGGGGTGCAGGTGGCCGCGCACGCGCCCTGCCCGGTGGTGGTCGTGCGCGACGCCGACCGGCCGGACGGGTCCGAGGCGGGCCGCGTGGTGGTCGGCATCGACGGCTCGCACGACGCCGGCGACGCGCTGAGGTACGCGTTCGAGCACGCGTCCGCGTCCGCGTCCGGTCTGACGGCGGTGCTGGCGTACCGGTGGCCGGGCTCCGTCACCAGGCCCGACGATCTGCTGCCGCTGACCTACGACGCCGACGACCTCGCCGCCGAGGAGGAGCGGACCCTGGCCGAGTCGGTCGCCGGGTGGCGGGAGAAGTTCCCCGACGTCGACCTGCGCACCAGCGCGGTGCGCGGCCGGGCCGCCGGGGTGCTCGTCGAGCTGTCGGCCGGCGCGCGGCTGCTGGTGGTCGGGTCCCGCGGCCGGGGCGGGTTCGCCGGGCTGCTGCTCGGCTCCGTGTCCCAGGTCGCGATCCACCACGCGGCCTGCCCGGTGGCCGTGATCCGGCACGCGGCGCGGGAGCCGTCGTGACCGGCGACCCGCGGCCGCTGCGGCTCACCCGGGCTCGGCGTCCTCGTCCGGCTCGGTGCGGGCGATCAGCACCGGGCACTCGGCCCGGTGCAGCAGGCGCAGGCCGACGGATCCCAGCAGCAGCCCGGTGAACCCACCGCGGCCGCGACTGCCCACGACGACCAGCCGCGCCCGCGCCGACCGGTCGCTCAGCACGTCACCCGCCTCGCCGGCGACGCCGTGGCACTCCCACCGCACCCCGGGAAACTCCTCGGCGGCCGCCGCGACCCGTGCCGTCGCGGCCTCGGCCAGCGCGCGGGTGGCCTCGGCCGTGTCGTGCAGCAGCGGTGGCGACCCGAGCGCCGGCGGCGACAGCGGCGTCTCGATCGCCCGCACCGCGATCAGGTCGTCGCCCCACCGCTCGGCCTCGGCGAAGCCCAGCCGCAGGGCGGCGCCGGCCGAGGCCGAGTCGTCGACGCCGACGAGCACGCCGCCGGACGGGTCCGGCCGGCCGCGCACGACCGCGACCGGACAGCGGGCGTGCGCCGCCACCTGCTGGCTGACCGAGCCCGCGACCGCGCCGACCGCCTGGGTCCGTCCCCGGGTGCCGACCACGAGCAAAGCGGCGTCGGCCCCGGCGCGCAGCAGTGCCTCGGCCGGGTGGCCGTAGACCGCCTCCGTGCGCACCTCGACGCCCGGTGCGACGACCGCCACGTCGCGGGCCCCGTCGGCGACCACCAGCTCGGCCAGCTCGCGCGCGGTGTCGGCGAGATCGCCGCGGGGGGCGAGGAAGGCCGGCACCCGCCAGTGGTAGGCCAGCAGGATGTCCACCGTCGCGCGCCGCCGCGCCGCGGCGGCCGCGGCCCATCGCACCGCCGCCGCCGAGGCCGGCGTGCCGTCCACGCCGACCACGATCCGCTCCTGGGTCATCCGGTCCTGCCCCCTTCGTGCCGGCGCCGGCTGTTTGCGGCGCGGGGCGCAGGTGCCCGGGTCGGCGCCGTTCATGCACGGCGACCGCATCGGCCGGCCACGGCCGGCGGCCCGGGCCGGGCGGTGGCGGCGGGTTTGCGGACCGGCCCGACAGCTGCCGTGCTGCGGGGGCAATGACACCCGGTGGATGCCACCTGCGGTAGGACCGGCCCGGTCTCAATCAACCACCCCGGCGGTGGTTTCGTCCTCGGCCCGACGGTTCGCGGGCCGGCGATGATCGGCGGCGCCGCCCCGTCCGGTCGCCCGACCCGGTCCGTGTGACGCCGCCCAGGGCCCGCTCATGTCGTCGTGCCCGGACCGGGCAGGCCCATCTGCGCGCTGAGCGGCGCCAGCACGCTGCGCAGCGCGGCCGAGGCGAACTGCCAGTTGTGCCCGCCGGACCCGACGAACTGATGGGTGGGAACGCCGGCCCGGATCGCCAGCTCGGCGAGCTGTCTGGAGACGGCGGCGCAGCGGGGATCGTCCTGCCCGGCGGCGAACCAGAGGGTGACGCCGGGGTAGGTGTGGTGGGCGAGGAGCAGGGCGGGATCGTGGGCCGCCGGGGCCGCGTCCCGGCCGCCGTAGAGGGCGACGAGGCTGTGCTCGGGGCTGCCGAGGTTCGGCCGGGCGTCGCCGCCGAGGTCGACGGCGTGGCGGTAGATGCCGGGGTGGCCGAGGACGAGGTCGAGGGCGCAGGTGCCGCCCTCGGAGAAGCCGACGATGCCCCACCGGGCGGCATCGTGGCGCAGGTGCAGGGTGCCGGTGATGAAGGCGGGCACGTCGGCGGTCAGGTACGTCTCGGCGTTGCCGCGCGGCCCGTCGACGCACTCGGTGTCGCCGGTGGCGGAGCCGTTCTGATCGGCGACGACCAGCACCGGCGCCAGGCCGCCGTGAGCCGCCGCGTAGGCGTCGTCCGTGGCCTCGCCGCCGCCGGCCTTCAGCCAGTTGATCGGTGTGCCCGGGGCGCCGACGAGCATGACCAGCACGGGCAGGTCGGCGCGGTGCGGGCCGTAGTACGCCGGGGGCAGGTAGACGGCGCCGGGACGGTGCGCGAAGTGCGACACCGTGGCGGGCGCGTCGAGCATCATCAGAGTGCCGCCGGCCGGCGACCGCGCCGCCGGGGCGCCGTCGAGGGCGCGCCGGGCGTCGGCGCCGCGCAGCGTGCCGTCGTGGCCGAGCATGTCGCCGGCCGTGGGCCAGATGCCGTACTCCTGGTCGATGAGCATGAGCGCGCCGACGACGGTGAGCGGGACCGCCGCCACGGCCGCCGCCCGGCGCCACGTCGCCGCACCCCAGCGGGCGCGGCGGCCGAGAGCCAGCGGGCATCCGGCGATCGCGGCGAAGGCGGCCCCGATCCAGGCGGCGAAGCTCGGCGGGTAGGCGTCGGTGACCGTCCCGCTCGCCCGCAGGAGCAGGGCCACGACGCCCACGGCGGCGGCGACGCCCAGGCCGAGCAGCGCCGCGAAGCGCCGGGTCCGGCGATCCCCCGGCCGCACCCAGACGAAACCCAGGCAGAGCAGCCCGGCCGTCTCCAGCCCGGCGGCGATCGGCCGGTCGAGCAGCGGCACCCGATCCAGCGCGCCGGTGGCGGCCAGCCACGCGAGCCCGACCGTGAGCCCGATTGTGATCACGGCCGCGGCAGCGGGTGCGATCCGCCACGGCCGCGGGTGCCGGGCGGGTCGCGTCGCCGGGTCGTCGGTCACGCCGCCGATCGTGGTGCGGGCGGCCGGGCGACGCGGGTGCGTGATCCTGGGTGCGACCATGATGCGCGCCCTCCGGGCAGTCGGGGCTGGGCGGGATTCGGCCCAAGGTGCCCCGGCCGCCGGGGGTGAAGCCGGCGGCCGGGCGAGATGGCGCATGGCCGGGCCCGCGGTCCACTCGATCCACTCGCTGCGAGCGTGCCGGGCGCGCGGCGCCGCCGACACGGCGCTTTGCCGCACACCGTTCGCGGTTGAGCCCGCGTGCGGTGCGGCAATCCCGCAGCGCGGTCGCCGCCGGCGTCGCCGCCGGGGCTCGTCACGGGTCGACGGTGATCTCATGGGCCCAGTGCGACCGGCTCCCGATGATCATGTGGACGTGGTCGCCCGGCCGCAGCGATCCGAGCGGGCGGTGGCCCGGCTCGACGGCGATCCGGCCGACCGGCAGGCGGATCGTCGCGTCCTGGCCGCGCAGCGCGTCCCCGGCGCCCGTGTCGTGCAGGCGCAGGCTCTGCGCGCCGAGATCGACGCTGATGACGTCGCCCTCGGCGCGCATGGTGCCCGACCCGTCCGCCAGGCCCAGCAGCGGGAGTCCGGCCGCGAGGCCGACGCCGGCCGCGATGGCCAGCAACGCCACCTGCCGTCGAGTGTTCAGTCGAGTGTTCAGAGGCTGCTCCCGGAGCTGATCAGGCCCGATCGTGACCGGCCGGCCGCGCCGCGCGGATCCGGGACGGCCCGCACCCCCGTTGCGGTTATGCCGCAGGTCATCGGCACGGCCTACGCTGTGCTCATGGCGAAGTCCCCGCCGTGGCGGATCCTCCTGGCCGACGACCACGCCGTGGTGCGGGCCGGCCTGCGTGCCCTGCTCGCCGCCGACAGCCGCTGCGAGGTGGTCGGCGAGGCGTCCAGCCTGGGTGAGCTCCGCGCCCTGGCCCACGCCCTGCGGCCCGACCTCATCGTGCTGGACCTCAGCTTCGGCGCGGAGCACGCGCTGACCGCCGTGCCCGGCCTGCTCGCGCCGTCAGCGCCGTCAGGGCCGTCAGCGCCGGCAGCGCCGTCAGGGCCGTCAGGGCCGCCGCGCATCGTCGTGCTCACCATGCACGACGACGTCGCCACCGCGCGTCAGGCCCTCACCGCCGGCGTCCAGGGCTACCTGATCAAGGAGTCGGCCGCCGACGAGCTGCTGCGCGCCGTCGAGACGGTCATGTCCGGCTCCACCTACCTGCATCCCGAGCTCGGCGTGCGGATGCTCCGCCAGCCCGAGCCGCCCGCCGACGGGCTCAGCCCGCGCGAACGCCAGGTCCTCGCCCTCGTCGCCCGCGGCCACACCAACGCCGAGATCGCCGAGCAGCTGCTGGTCAGCCTCCGCACCGTGGAGACCCACCGGGCGAACCTCCGCACCCGGCTCAACCTGCACAGCCGCGCCGACCTCGTCGACGCCGCCCGCCTCTTCGGCCTGCTGCCGTGACCGCCGGCCCCGGCGCCGGACAACCGGAGGTCTGGGCGGTCGGCGACGCCGCGACGGCTCCGGCCGGATCGGTTCCGTCCCGGATCGCCGTCCGGGCGCTCGCCGCGCTGGGGCTGGCGTCGCTGGCCGCCAGCGTCGTCATCGAGCTCGGCGACCTGCACCCGACCGCGGAGATCGCCACCGGCGCGACCGCCAGCGCCGCGCTGCTGCTGGCCATGGCGTTCAGCCGCGGCACCGACACCCGCGTGCTGCAGCGGCGCGGCCAGCTCCTGATCGGCGCCGGCCTGGCCGCGCTGCTCGTGGTCGCCGCCCTGTGGCAGCTCACCGAGCACGCCGCGCCCCGGGTCCTGCTGCTGCTGATCCCGGTCGCGCTGCTGTTCGCCACCGCCGGCCTGGCCGTCCGCGAGGCCGGCATCCAGCGCCGACAGGCCCTGGCCCGCGAGCTTCGGGCCCGCATCGACGGCGAGGAGGCCGAACGCCGCCGGTGGGTCCGCGAGCTGCACGACGACACCCTGCAGGAGCTCGCCGCCGTCATGGTCGCGCTCGGGGCCGCCGCCGGCGGTGGCCCCACGGCGCAGCTGCAGGGCATCGCCGACGCGCGCGAGCTCGTCGGGCGGCAGATCCAGACGCTGCGCCGCCTGATCGCCCAGATGCGGCCGCTCGCCCTGGACAGTCTCGGCCTCACCGCGGCGATCGAGGACCTGGGCCGGCACGCCCGCGACGCCACCGGGCTCGACATCGAGGTCGCCGCCGAGCCCGTGCCGCGGCTGCCCGGCGACACCGAGATCGCCCTCTACCGCATCGTCCAGGAGGCCCTCACCAACGCCATCCGGCACTCCGGCGCCACCAGCATCACGATTCGCACTGCCACGCACCCGGGCACGCTCGAGGTCAGCATCACCGACAACGGCGACGGCCGGCCGGACCGCGGCTTCACGCTCGGCCACGGCATCACCGGCATGCACGAGCGGGCCGGAGCGGCGGGGGCACGCCTGAGCATCACGGCCGCGCCCGGCGGCGGCACGACGGTGCGCCTGCGCCTGCCGGCCCCGGCCTGACACTCCCCGTGCCGTGCCTGAGCTCAGTAGCTGAACGTGGTCGCGCCCTCGTCGCCGATCCACTGCCACATCGGCACGGTCCCGCCGAGCTCCGCGCCGTCGATCAGCCGGGTCTTGTCCAGGTGGCGGGCGTCGAAGCAGATCGGGCACACCAGGTAGCGCCCGCCCGCGGCCGCGTAGCGCGCCACGAGGTCGGCCAGCGGCGGGCAGCCCTCGCACGCCACGGCGGTCGCGACGCCGGGCACGGCCAGCCGGGCCGCCTCCTTCGTCAGGAACATCAGGGTCGGGCGGCCGGACTCGGCCGCCCCCACGGCGACGAGGAAGGCGACGGTCACCTTCTCGGCGTCCTCCAGCCCGGTGATGAGGCTGACCACGGCCTTACCGCTCATGATGATCTCCATTCGGCGTTTTGGTGGGCGAACGGTAACGCCGCAACCCAAGAGCGGTCCTGGGCAGAAGTCCCCATATTGGTGCGCCGCCGGAGCCCGCGCGCGACGCCTGAACCCGACATAAGGTCAACGGGTGAGTCCCGAGACGTTACTGCTGATCGCGCTGGGTGCCCTCGCCGTCGTGACCGGGGTCCGGTGGATCGGCGAGCGGACGGGGCTGCCCGCCGCCGCGCTGCTGCCGGTCATCGGCATCCTCTACGCGCTGCTGCCCGGGCCCAACGTCGAGCTCGAACCGCACATCGTGTTGACGTTCATCCTGCCGCCGCTGCTGTACTCCGCCGCGCTGGACTCGTCGCTGCTGGCGATCCGGGCCAACCTGCGCATCGTGATCGGGCTGTCCGTGCTGCTCGTGCTGGCCACGGCGCTGCTCATCGGGGCCGGGTTCGGGCTGTTCGTGACCGGGGCCACACTCGCGGCGGGGGTGGCCGTCGGAGCCGCGGTCGCGCCGCCCGACCCGGTCGCCGCGCTCGCCGTCGGGCGGAAGGTCGGGCTGCCGCCGCGGCTCATCACGATCATCCAGGGCGAGGGGCTGCTCAACGACGCGACGGCGCTGACGATTCTCAACGTCGCCGTCGCCGCGGCCGTGGGCGGGCACTTCTCGTTCCCGATGGCCGCGGGGCTGTTCCTGCTCGCGGCGGTCGGGGGTGCCGCGGTCGGCATCGGGGTCGCGTTCGCGGTGCGGATGCTGCGCCCGATCGCCAAGGACGCGCTGCTGGCCAACGCGGTGTCGCTGGCCACACCGTTCGTCGCCTACCTGGTGGGCGAGCGGCTGCACGTGTCGGGCGTGCTCGCCGTGGTGGTCGCGGGGCTGATCGTCGGGCACGACACGCCGCGCTCGGGGACCGGGGCCAGCCGGCTGCAGACGAGCGCGGTCTGGCGGCTCGTGGACTTCCTGCTGGAGGGGCTGGTCTTCCTGCTCATCGGGCAGCAGCTGCCGGCGGTGCTGCGGGGGCTCAGGCAGTACGACATCAGCACCATCGTGACCGCGCTCGTCATCTCGGTCGGGGTCACGCTGCTGCTGCGGCCGGTGTGGCTGGTCCTGACGCAGGCCGCGCACCTGCTGCTGCGCCGCGAGGACGAGGGGCTCGCCGGGCGCGAGATCGCGGCGCTGAGCTGGGCCGGGACGCGGGGCGTGATCAGCCTCGCGGCGGTGTTCACGATCCCGCTGACCACGGACGCGGGCGACGCCTTCCCGGACCGGGACCTGCTGCTGTTCTGCACGTTCGTGGTGGTGCTCGTCACGCTGGTCGGGCAGGGGCTCACGTTCGCGCCACTGGTGCGGCTGCTGGGGCTGCGGCACAACGAGGTGGACGAGGCCCGGATGCGCAACGAGGCGCGGGCCGCGGCGGTGCACGCGGCGCTGGACCGGCTGGACGACCTCGAGGAGGACGAGCCGGCCGAACGGCCCGAGATCGACGCGCTGCGCACCAAGTTGCAGGAGCGGCTGCGGCGGTACGAGCACCGCCTGGACGTCCTGCAGAACGCCGACAGCGACGAGCTGCCGGTGTCGGAGCGCTACGAGTCAGCGCTGCGCATCCGCCGCCTGGCGATCGAGGCGCAGCGCGAGGAGCTGCTGCGCCGGCGGGATGCGGGCACGCTGCCCGACGAGGCCCTGCGCCGGCTCGAGCGGGAGCTCGACCACGAGGAGCGCGTGCTGCCCGACCGGCCGAACTAATCCCATCTGGTGAGTGGGATTGACGAACGGCGGCCATCTTCACTACATTGCCTACTCATTAAGTAGACAACGTCGACTTTGACTTCAAGGATGGCTCCGTGAAGCTGCGTACCCGTGTGCTCGCTGTCAGTGCAGCGTTACTCCTCCCCGGGACCGCGCTGAGCGCCTGCGCCGGCACCGCGGACAACTCCACCTCGACCGACGGCAACGGCGCCGTGACCCTCTCGCTCGTGGCCTACTCGACCCCGCAGGCGGCCTACGAGGCGCTCATCGCCGCCTACCAGAAGACCGACGCGGGCAAGAACATCAAGTTCACCCAGTCCTACGGCGCCTCCGGCGACCAGAGCCGGGCCGTGGCCAGCGGGCTCAAGGCCGACATCGTCGCCTTCTCGCTGGAGCCGGACATCACGCGGCTCGTCACCGCCAAGCTCGTCGACGCGAGCTGGAACAGCGACCAGTACAAGGGCATGATCACCGACTCCGTCGCGGTCATCGGCACCCGCAAGGGCAACCCGAAGAACCTCAAGACGTGGGACGACATCGCCAAGCCGGGCGTGCAGGTGCTCACGCCGAACCCGTTCACCTCCGGCGGCGCGAAGTGGAACATCCTGGCCGGCTACGGCGCCAAGTCCAGCAAGGGCAAGGACGCGGCGGCCGGGGCGGCCTACCTCGACGCGCTGTTCAAGAACGTGCCGGTGCAGGACAACAGCGGCCGCGCCTCGCTGCAGACGTTCACCAGCGGCAAGGGCGACGCCTTCATCTCCTACGAGAACGAGGCCCTCTTCGCGCAGAAGAACGGCCAGGCCGTCGACTACACCGTGCCGGACGACACGATCCTGATCGAGAACCCGATCGCGGTCACCACGAACAGCGCGCACCCGGCCGAGGCCAAGGCGTTCCTGGACTGGCTGCACACGCCCGCGGCGCAGAAGATCTACGCCGAGAACGGCTACCGCCCGGTGGTCAAGGACGCCGGCGGCCCCTCGTTCCCGAACCCGTCGGGCCTGTTCACGATCACTGACCTGGGCGGCTGGTCGAAGGTGAACAAGGAGCTGTTCGACCCGGGCAACAGCGTCATGGCCTCGATCGAGCAGAAGCTCGGCATCTCCACCTCGGCCGCCCCGAGCCCGGCGGCGTCCAAGTAATGACCGCCACGGCCGTTCAGAAGCCCACCGGGTCCGGCTCCGCGCCGGGCCCGGCCGGGCCGCGTGTGCACCGGCGCCGGCCGCCGGTCGGCACCGCCCTCAGCCTCGGCACGGCGGTGCTGTACCTCAGCCTCATCGTGCTCATCCCGCTCGCCGCCGTCGTGTGGCGCTCGACCGAGGGCGGCTGGGACACGTTCTGGCGCGCCGTGCAGACCCCCGACGCGTGGGCGGCGCTGAAGCTCACCGTCGGCGCCTCCCTCGTCGTCGCCGTCATCAACGTCGTCATGGGCACCGTCATCGCCTGGGTGCTGGTGCGCGACAACTTCCCGGGCAAGTCGATCGTGGACACGCTCATCGACCTGCCGTTCGCGCTGCCGACCATCGTCGCGGGGCTGGTCCTGCTGGCGCTGTACGGCACCAGCAGCCCCCTGCACATCAACCTCGCCTACACCCGGGTCAGCGTCGGGGTGGCCCTGCTCTTCGTGACGCTGCCGTTCGTGGTGCGCACCGTGCAGCCCGTGCTGCGCGAGCTGGACCGGGACATGGAGCAGGCGGCGTACTCGCTGGGCGCCTCCCCCGCCACGACGTTCCGCCGGATCATCCTGCCGAACCTCGCCCCCGCCATGATCTCGGGCGCGGGCCTGGCCTTCACCCGGGCCATCGCGGAATACGGCTCGACGAACCTGCTCACCGGCAGCATCCCGTTCGAGACCCAGGTGTCGGCGGTCAACATCTTCGGCCGCATCGAGAGCGACGACACCACGTCCGCCGCCGCGATCTCCACCGTGCTGCTCGTCGTCGCGTTCGTGGTGCTGATCGCCCTCGACCTCTTCCAGCGCTGGAGTGCCCGCCGTGGCTAAGTACCCGTTGCGCGTCCTCGCCCTGGTGTACCTGCTGTTCCTGCTGGTGCTCCCGGTCGGTCTGGTGATCTGGCGGACCTTCGAGCACGGCCTGCGACCGATCGTCGACACGCTGACGTCGGACAACGCCACCCACGCCTTCGCCGTCACGCTCTCGGTGGCGATCTGGGCCGTGCTGGCCAACACGCTGTTCGGCGTCGTCGCCGCGCTGCTGCTCGTGCGGCACCGGTTCCCCGGCAAGCGGCTGCTGAGCGCGCTCATCGACCTGCCGCTCGCCGTGTCGCCCGTGGTCGTCGGCCTCGCGCTGATCCTGGTGTACGGCAAGTTCGCCCCGGCCGGCGGCTGGCTGGAGCGCAACGGCCTGCAGATCATCTTCTCGCTGCCCGGCATGGTCCTGGCCACCATCTTCGTCTCCCTCCCCCTCGTCGTGCGCGCGATCGTGCCCGTGCTGGAGGAGATGGGCGACGAGCAGGAGCAGGCGGCGCACACCCTCGGCGCGTCCCGCTGGCAGACCTTCCTGCGCATCACGATCCCGGGCATCCGCGCCGCGCTCGGCTACGGCGTGGTGCTCTGCCTGGCCCGCGCGCTGGGCGAGTACGGCGCGGTCGCCGTCGTCTCCGGCCGCCTCGTGGGCCAGACCCAGACCGCGACGCTGTTCGTCGAGGAGCGCTACCAGAACTACGACCAGACCGCGGCCTTCACCACCGCCAGCGCCCTGGCCCTGATCGCCATCGTCATCCTGCTCGTCACCAAGCTCCTGCGGCCGAAAGAGAACGCCTGATGGCCATCGAAGTCCGCGACGTGAACAAGTCGTTCGGCAAGACCCCGGTCCTGCGCGACATCTCCGTCGACATCGCCTCCGGCTCCCTCACCGCGCTGCTCGGCCCGAGCGGCGGCGGCAAGTCCACGCTGCTGCGCGTCATCGCTGGCCTCGAGCGCCCCGACACCGGCAGCGTGCACATCAACGAGGTCGACGCGACCGGCCTGACCCCGCAGCGGCGCAACGTGGGTTTCGTGTTCCAGCACTACGCGGCGTTCAAGCACATGACGGTGTACCGCAACGTCGCCTTCGGCCTCGAGGTCCGCCACCGCCCGAAGGCCGACATCCGCAAGCGCGTCATGGAGCTGCTCGAGCTCGTCCACCTCGACCAGTTCGCCGACCGGTACCCGGCCCAGCTCTCCGGCGGCCAGCGCCAGCGCATGGCCCTGGCCCGCGCCCTCGCCCCGGAGCCGGAGGTGCTGCTGCTCGACGAGCCGTTCGGCGCGCTGGACGCCCAGGTCCGCAAGGAGCTGCGCACCTGGCTGCGCCGCCTGCACGACGAGGTCCACGTCACCACCGTCTTCGTCACCCACGACCAGGAGGAGGCGATGGACGTGTCCGACTCGATCGTCGTGCTCGCCGACGGCGTCGTGCAGCAGGTCGGCACGCCCGGCGAGATCTACGAGAACCCGGCCAACCCGTTCGTGATGAGCTTCCTCGGCCCCGTCACCCACCTCGACGGCAAGCTGGTCCGCCCGCACGACGTGGCCCTGTCCCGCGAGCCCGGCGGCACCGAGGCGACCGTCACGCGCGTGGTCTCGCTCGGCTTCGAGGTCCGCATCGAGGCCAGGGCCGGCGACCGCGACGTGTGGGCCCAGCTGACCCGGGCCGGCGCGAAGGCCATCGACGTCAAGCCCGGCGACACCGTGTACTTCAGCCCGTCCGCCGAGGCCCGGACCTTGGCCGCTGTGTGACGCCGACCGTTCGCATGCTTCCCAAGCGCATCGAGTACTCGATCCGGGCCCTGGTCGTCCTGGCCGGGTCCGCCCCGCAGACGGTCAAGGCCCAGGACGTCGCCGACGCCCAGGACATCCCGGCCGGCTACCTGTACGACCTGCTGGCCGACCTGCGCCGCGCGGACCTCGTGCAGGTCCAGCGCGGCACGGGCGGCGGCTACGCCCTCGCCCACCCGCCGGCGTCGCTGACCCTGGGCGAGATCGTGCGCCGGCTGGACGGCCCGGGCCAGGACCCGCCGGCGGGCCACGACCTGCCGGTGGACCACGCCATCGAACGCCTGCACCACCTGTGGGACCGAGCCAACCGCGTCCGCCTGGACTACCTGGACGCGGTGACCCTGGCCGATCTCATCAACCACGCCCGCTGAGGCGCTTTTGCTGGTCGGCCAGCCACTGCGTCATCAGCTCAGCGGGCAACGGCCGGCAGAGCAGGTATCCCTGCGCCGCATCGCACCCGATGTCCTCGAGCATCGAGAGGGCCAACTCACTCTCCACTCCCTCGGCGACCACCTTGAGCCCGAGGTGCCGCGACATGTCGACTGTCGCCCGCACGATCGCCAGGTCGCCCGCGTCGGTGCCCATCCCCTGCACGAAACTGGGGTCGATCTTGATCTCAGTGATCGGCAGGTGGCGCAGCGACGCCATCGACGAGTAGCCGGTGCCGAAGTCGTCCACCGACAGCTTCACGCCCCGTTCCCGCAGTCGGCGCAGGACCGATACGGCCCGGCTCATGTCGGCGGCGAGGTCGACCTCGGCGATCTCCAACGTCAGGTGGTAGGCCCCGATACCGTGACGAGAGAGTAGCGAGAGAACCCGCTCGGGAAACGCCTCGTCAAGCAGGGATCGCTGCGACACGTTGACCCACAGGGCGCAGGGATGACCGGCAAGGGCCCATTCCTGACACTGACGTAGCCCGGTGGCGAGCAGGTACTCCGTCAGCCGGTCGGCGGCGCCGATGTGCTCGGCGAGTGCCACGATATCCGGGGGCGCGACCGCACCATAGTGCGGATGATCCCAGCGGACCAGGGCCTCCACCCCGACCACGGCCCGATCCTGCAGGGCCAGCAGCGGCTGGAAATGTACGCCGAGCTCCCCGGCATCCAGCGCCCGGCGAAGGTCGGCGGCGAGCCCGAGCCGGACCGTGCGCGGCTCGAGGCCCTCGTGGAACAACACCACCGTCGGTGAGGTGCGTTTGCCGGCATGGGTGGCGATGTCCGCACGCCGCAGAAGCTGTGCCGCTTCAAGGCCGTGCTGCGGGCCTAGAGCGACGCCAGCGACCACCTCGATGTTGAGCGTCGCCGCACCGGCCTGCAACGGCCCGCTGACGCCGACGCACAGTTGCCCGGCAAGCTCCGTGGCTACCTCGGCAGCCTCGACGCGGAGCACGATGACGAAGTCGTCACCGCCGATCCGGCTGACGAGCGAGCCCGGCGGCGACTTCGCCCGCAGCCGGTGGCTCAGCTCGGAGATCACCTGGTTGCCGGTACGGTAGCCCCAGTCCTCGTTGACCCGCTGCAGCTCGACGATGTCGAACTGGATGACAGCTACGACGTCGTGGTCGGCGCGTTCCCGGAGGGCCTCCTCGACCGCGGCAATCAGGCGCCCACGGTTGGGCAGCAGGGTCAGCGAGTCGTGGAAGGCGTCGAAGCGCAGACGATCGATCAGGCGGGTGTTCTCGACGATCGCGGAGACGTGGCCCGCGACAACCTCCAGCAGGTCGACGTCCTCGGCCTCGAAGTAGGGCAGGTGGTCTGCCCGTCCTGCCACCTCCAGCGTGCCGATGGCCGCGGCGCCCGACCGCAGCGCGACTCCGATCGCGTCGGTGATCCCGGCCGCGCCGAACGCCTCGTACAGGTCAAGGTCCGCCAAGCCGGCCAGGGTCACTGCGGGGTGGCTCTGCATCGCCAGCTCCCGGAAACGGTCAGGCGTCGGCGTGACGTCGAGAAGTCCGGGGAGCCGTCGGCGGCTTGACAGCAGCAGGCCCGCGTGCCGGCCGGCCTCGGGCATCCACAGGGTCGCGTGCTCGGCTCGGAACAGTTTGCGCAGGCGCGGCAGCAGCACGTCCGCCAGGCCGCCGCCGGTGTCGACCTCGCGGAGGGCGTCGAACAGGTCCCGCAGCTCGGCAATCCTCATCCGGCGGCCCCGTCCGGCCGGTCGCTGGAGGCCAGCTCCCAGCGTGGCGCGCCCCGTTGGGAGCCGACCGCCCCGGACCGGTACTCGCTCAGCAGCAGCGCGACATCACCGGCCAGGTCGGCGCCGGTCCAGTCGGTCAGGGCGCTCTCCAGCGACGCTACCCCGTCAGCCACCGCGCCGTGGCCGACCAGCCGCCAGGCGCGCTCCCGCAGCGGGAACTCCTCGCCGCCGGGGCGGGTCGAGCGCAGGGCCCCGCTGTACAGCAGCATGCGGTCGCCGAAGTCCAGGCGTTCGACCCGAATCGGCGCGACCGGCAGGAAGCCCAGCGGCGGCGCGGCCTGCGGCGGGTCGAGCTCGAACACCTCGCCGCGCCGAAGCAGCAGCGGCGGGGCATGGCCGCAGTTCACAACGGCGAGCATGCCGCCGCGGGCCTCGGCGACGAGGACTGGGACGCGCTGTTCGTCATCGAGCACGCGGCACGCGGCGCGATCCAGGTCCGCGGCGAGGGCCCGCAGGTCGGCACGCTCGTGGGCGACGTGCCGGAATGTGCCCAGGATGTGCGCGACGACCCCGAACGCGTCGCGGCCCGCGCCGGACACGTGCCCGACGAGCATGCGGACGCCCCACGAGGTGTCGACCGCCTCGTAGAAGCCGCGGCCGGCGTCGGCGGCGCTCGCCGCAACGATGTACCGGGCAGCGATGCTCAGCGAGCCGACCTCCGGGCGGATTGGGCGCAGGACGGTCTCGGCCTGCAGCCGGAACCGCTCACTGCGGGCGGCCTGCCGGCTCGACTCGATGAACCCGCGCAGGTGGGCGACCTCCTCCGGACGCTGCCCGAGCAGAGTCTCGGCCTGTTCCAGCAGCGGATCGCGCAGCAGCAGCCGCTCGTCGTACCGATGCTCCTCCCACAGCGTCTCCGCGCTCTCGGTGGCGCGCAGCCACTCGAGGAACTTGCGGTCCGCCTCCAGCCATTCCCGCAGCCGAGGCCACGCGCGCAGCAGGACCTCGTGGGCGATCTCGACCGTCTCGACGCCGGTGACAGAGTCGCACCCCAGCACCACGAGCCGGGCCGCGTGATCGGCGAGCCGCTGCACCACCTGCCAGTCGGTCGCCGGCAACTCCGTACGCAGCAGACGCCGGCCGACCCCGAACCCGTCGGACATCCCTAGGCGGCAGAAGATCCGCCGGGCGGCGTCCGCCTCGTGCGTCGGCAGTTCGTCGACGTACCGGTCGGCGAAGGCGGTGAGCGCCCGGCGTACCCCACCGAGCGCGGCGTACGTGCCGAGCGTCAGCACCGGCCGCCGGTGCAGCTGCCACAGCCGTGTCAGAGCGAACTGGACCAGAGGGAGTTCGCCCGCCTGGCCGGAGAAGTCCAGCAGAATCTGGTCGACCAGCGCCGGCTCAACCGCCACCGGGTGGTCCGGATCGGCCAGCAGCGCCGGCTGGACGACGGCCGAGCGCAGCTGCGCCTCGGTCGGCGGGTACAGCATGGTCGCGTGGCGCTGCAGGTAGGGACCGAGGGCGCGGTTGGCCTCGATGAGCGGGCCGAAGAAGTCATGACGGACGCTCAGCGCGACGAGGTCGCCGCCCGTGCGCTCGGCCGCCGCCAGTTCGGCGAGCTGGTCGAGAATCCGGCGCCGCTGGCCGGCCGGGTGGCGGTCGGCGAAGATCTGCTCGAACTGGTCGAGCACGATGACGCCACGGTCGGCGCCGGTCGAGCGGCGCAGCGTGGCCAGGGCGTGCGGCAGCCCGTGCGCAGCTAGCCGCTCCTCCCAGGCCTCGAGGTCGACCGCCGGCACCGGGGTCACCGAGCTGGTGTGGGTCGCGAGGCCGGTCGCGAGCGCGTCGATCACGCCGCCGCCAGGCCGGACGGTCAGCACTGCGACCCGCTCCTGGGCGCGCAGTGCGGCGACGAGGCCAGCGGCGATGACCGACGACTTTCCACTACCGGATCGACCCGTGACCGCGATCAGCGGGAGCTCACCGGCCCGCTGCAGCAGGTCCGCGACAACCGGCTCCCGGCCGAAGAACCGCGCAGCGTCGTCGACGCCGAACGCCTCCAGCCCGCGGTACGGGCAGGGCGGAGGGCGGTACAACACCTCGGGCCAGCAATCGGCGGCGACCTCGATGCCGACCAGGTAAGCATCGGTGCCGCCGTCGTCCGCGGAGGCGGACGCGAGCAGCCCGACGACCTCGCCGGTGTCCCGGTGCCACACTGGCCCGCCGCTGAACCCGCGCCGAGCCCGGAACACGCCGGAGAGGCGCTGGTCGAGCTGATATCGGCTTCCATCGATCGCACCCATCAGCTCGCCGGCCACGTGCGCCAGTGCTGCGGGGTTCTCGCCCCGCCCAGGTCCGAGGATCTGCACGGGCGCACCGTCGCGAACATTGCCGCGCGCGATGGCCAGCGCCCGGACGCCGTGCGGGAGAGCGTCGAGCAGCGTCAGCCCGGCGACGTCGTGGCGCAGGAACGATCCGTGGGAGGGCCCCCACATCGCAACGGTGGCGTACCGGATCGGCACGTCGTCACGCTGCCCGCCGAACGGGAACTCCAGCAGCAGCCGGGCCGCACCTGGCGCGGACGGTTCGACGGCACCGCGGGCGAGCGCGGCGTTCACGACGTGGGCGTTGGTCACCAGATGCCGGTCGCCGATCACGAACGCGAGCCCGACAGACCGTCCGTCGCGCATGATGCGGGCCAGGGACGCCTCGGGGCGTGCGGCGATGGCCGACGCGGACACGGCGGAGTCCCGGCTCAGGAGTCCGACCCGGGCGCGGGCTTCTTCCAGGTCATCTTGACGTTGAAGGTCGCCTCGGCGGTCCCCTTCGCGACGATGAGCCCGCACCCGCCGCCGACCTTGAGCCCGAGCTGCAGCTCCAGCTCGTCGGGCCGATGCTCCTTGAGCCGCTGCACGACGTAGTTCAGGGCCGGCATCACGCTGTCCATCGAGCCGGCCAGCGTGTAGGGCAGCATCATCACCGCGTCCTGCACGGAGACCAGGGACACCGCGTCGTCCAGGTCCCGGGGGCTCACCTCGATCTCGATGAAGTCCGCCGTACCGTCGCCGATCGGCATGCGACCAACCGCCACGCCCGCCGCTCCCCTCGCAGAGACCGTCATGTGTGCGGCCATCGTAGCGGCGCGAACACCCACCTGTGACGATCCGTCCGGGTGGTGGTCGCCGCCCGAACAGGTCTCAGGTGAGGACGTTCGCGCTCGGCCACGGCATGCGCAGCTTGTTCGGGTTGCCGTTGAGCCGGGACGGGTCGTGGCGCACGGGCGCCGGCGGTGCCGTCCGGCGCGGCGAGCCGGGCCGTCCAGACCGCCCGGCGATCGGGTCCAGGTCCAGCTCCTGGAACGCGAGCACGCCGCCCGGGCGGACCCTCGCGGCGATGCGCCGCAGCGCCTCGGCCGGGTCGGCGCGGTACATGAGAACCAGGCGGCCCACGGCGGCGTCGAAGGGACCGTCGAGGTCGGCGGTGGCCGCGTCGCCCTCGACGAAACGGACGTGGTCCAGCCTCAGTCGGCGGATGAATACTCCATGAGCCCAGAGGGTCCTCCGCCGCGCCCGGACGCGCAGTCGGCAACGCGCTACCCGCCGGTTGAACCCGCGGGGCGGCGCGTGCGTGGGGTGATCCCGGCTCGGCGGCGCCCGGAGTGGGCAGTGTCGGGGGCGCCGCCGAGCCGGTGGTCCACTACACGCCGGATGGCCGGCCGCGGCGCGCGTAGTCGTCGTACTCGGCGCCGAACCGGGCACGCAGGTCCCGCTCCTCGAACCGGATGCCGACCAGGATGTAGCCGCTGGCGGCGACGGCGAAGAACAGGTGCCCGGCGCTCATCTGCGGGGTGGCCCAGAACGTGATCGCCAGGCCGAGCATCATCGGGTGGCGGACCAGCGCGTACAGGCCGCCGCGGACGAAGCCCGGCTCGTGGTACGCCCGCCGCCGCAGATGCGTCCACGCCTGCTTCAGGCCGAGGAAGTCGGCGTGGTCGACGGCGAACGTGGACCACACGACGAGCACCCACCCGGCCGCGAACAGCACCCAGATCGCGGCCGCGAAGGGCTCGCCGACCCGCCAGATCCCGGCCGGCACCGGCTGCCAGAGGCCGAAGATCGCGAAGAGGACGAGGGCGGAGGCGAGGACGTACGTGCTGCGCTCGACCGGCGCCGGGATGCGCCGCTTGAACCAGGCCCGGGCCATCACCGTGTGCTGCACGGCGAAGGCGAGCAGCAGGGCGCCGTCGATCGCGAGCGCCGCCGCGGCCGGCCGGGTGGCGGGGCCGTCCCCGCGCACGAGGAACACGGCCGCCCAGGCGGCGCTGAGCAGGAAGCACGCGTACGCGATGACGGCGTACCCGGCGATGACGAGTCGCATCCGCAGATCGTCCGGCACGGGGGCGGCCCGGCGCAGTGGGGAAAATACCTCAGTTCGCGCCGTACCAGGCGGCGATCTGGGCCCGCGACCGGAAGCCCATCCGGGCGCGGATCCGCTCGACGTGGGCCTCGGCCGAGCGCTCGGTGATGCCGAGGCGCTCCCCGATCTCGCGGTTCGTGCACCCCTCGGCGATGAGCGCGGCGACCTCGCGCTGCCGGGCGGTGAGCGTCGGCGCGGCGCCCCGGTGCCGGGCCGGCAGCCCGAGGAATTGCCGGATGGCGCCGGTCAGGGGCCGGGTGTCGCCGATGTACGGCAGGTGCGAGCGCCCCGCGACCGCCTCGAACCGCGCGTGCGGGATGGCCTCGGCCAGCCGCCGGCCCTCGGCGAGCGGGGCGGCCCGGTCGCGGTCGCGGTGCAGGACCAGCGTCGGCGCGGCGATGTCCGGGAGCAGCTCGAGCACGTCGACGCGGTACGCGAGCTCCAGCATCGCGCACGCCGTCGCGGCGTCGGAGGACTCGCGCTGGTAGCGGGCGAACGCGGTGCGGGTCGCGGCGTCGGTGCCGGCATCGGGCGCGAAGACGTCGGCCAGCAGATTCGAGGCCAGACCCCAATGCTGCCGTACCAGTCCCAGCACATGATGCCGCAGCTCCGGCGACGCGATGTCGGCCCCGCGGGCCCATCCGCCGTAGAGCACGAGCCGCCGGACGGTGTCCGGGTGCCGCGCGGCCCACGTGGCGGCGACGGCCGCGCCGAGCGAGATGCCCATGAGGTCGAACCGCTCGAGCCCGGTCGCGTCGATGACGGCCCGCAGTGCGTCAAGCTCGTCGTCCACGGAGTACTCGGCGGCGGCGTCCGGTGCCGCCGCCGACAGTCCGACGCCGGGTTTGTCGTAGCGCACGAGCCGGCGGCCGTCGGCCAGCGCCTCGTAGAACGCGCGCTCGGCGGGCAGCTCCCAGCTGCGCTCGAGGTGGCCGAGCCAGCCGGAGACGTACGCCAGCGGCGGCCCGGTCCCGGCGACCGCGTAGGCGATCCGTGCCCCGGCCGCCGACCCGGTGACGGCGATCCTCTGACGCATCAAGGCCATTCTGCCGCGCCGCGCCGGAACGGGCTGGAACGGGTTCGCCGACGTGACCAGCCGCCGCGTCACCCGCGTCGAGCCCCCTCGGCTACGACAGCATCTTGCGCGACTTGAGGTAGCGCACCAGGTCGTCGTACGCACCGCCCTCGTTGGCGAACATCGCCACATTGCGGGCCGCGGCGAACCAGGGGCCGGTGGACGGGCGCACCTCCTTGAGCGCCCGTTCCAGGTCGCGCTGCTCGATCGGGCGGACCTCGCCCCGCTCGATCGAGTCCTCGATGGCGAACTCGGCCGCCGTCTCGCACAGGTGGGCCAGGTCCGCCCCGGAGATGTCGGCGGTGTCCGGGATCAGCCGGGCCAGGTCGATGCGGGCGATCGGCCGGTCGCGCAGGTGGTAGCGCAGGATGCTCTCCCGGGCCGGCCCGTCCGGCGGTTCGACCAGCGCGACGCGGTATGGATCGCGGGCGCGCTCGGCCTGTTCACCATGTACCCGTGGATGTGGCCCGCCGTGGCCCTCGCCCCCGCCCTGTGGTGCGTGCGCGCCGCGCGGACGTGGCGCGCCCTGGCCCCGGGCCTGCGGACGTATGCCCGGCAGCTGCTGCACACCTCCCGGACCCGGGTGGCCCTGCTGGCGGCCTGCGCCCTGACCGCCGTGACGCTGACCGTCTGCGGTTCGCTGCAGGACCCCGGCGCCACCCCGCCGGCCTGGCTGCTCCTGCCGATCGCCGCCCACGCCCTGACCCTCCTCGCCGCCGTGACCGTGCCCGCGATCACGACCCACCGGACCACCGCCCCGCCCCAGTCGACCACCGCCCCGCCCCGCCCGACCGGCCGCACCGCCGAGTGGGGCGTGCGCCGGGCCGCCGCCGCCGCGATGTTCGCGTTCGGGCTGTGGATGCTGCTCGACCCGCCCTCGTGGGCATCCGGCCACACGCCAGGCATCGCCGCGGCCGCCGCCACGTTGGCCGGGATCCGGGTCCTGATGCGGCCCCCCGAGGATCCCCAGTAGGCCGCATCACAGCTTCAGTGCTGCCCGCGGCGCTGGGCACACGGTGGCCGAGACCGCGATACAGTCCGGGTATGCCGATCGAGGTCGCCCGCGGCGAGCCGTTCCCGGTCGCGGCCGAGGCCGACGTCGCCGCGCTGGTCGAGTGGCTCGGACCGGCGGCCGCGAACGAGCGGCGGCGCGGCGCGCTCGGCGACCACTTCGCCTACGAGCCCGACGACGACGGCGGAGGGACGGCAGCCGTGGTACTGCGGCCGTACGATGCGAACCGGCTGACCGCCTCCACCGCGACGAGCTTCACCTGAGCGCCATGCGGCTCGGGATCGTCGGGGCGGGCGAGGTCGCGTGGCGGCACGCGGCCGCGGCCGACGGGGTCGGCGGGCTCACGCTCGCCGTGGTCGCCGACCGGGATGCAGGGCGGGCGGAGCGGCTCGCGGAGCGTTTCGGGGCCCGCGCCGCCGCCGGGCCGGACGAGGTGTTCGCCGCGGCGGACCTCGTCGTGCTCGCGGTGCCGCACGCCGACCACGAGGAGCTGGCGGTGCGCGCGGCCACGGCCGGGCGCACGGTGCTGGTCGAGAAGCCCCTCGCGGTCTCGGCCGCGGCGTGCGACCGGATCATCGCGGCGGCCGGGGACCGGCTCGTGGTCGGGCAGCAGGGGCGGTTCTTCGCCCAGGTGCGGGCCGCGCGCGAGGAGCTGGCCGGGCTCGGGCGGCCGCTGCTGTACCTCGAGCGGCGCTCGACCGACTACGCGCGCCCCGACCGGCCGGCCTGGTTCACCGATCCCGAGCGGGCCGGCGGCGGGATCGCGATGCTCGTCGGGGTGCACAGCATCGACCGCGCGGGCTGGCTGCTCGGCGCGCGGCCGGTGGCGGTCGCCGGGTCGGTCGCGGCCCCGGCCGGGTCGCCGGTGGAGACGTCGGCGGCGGCGACGCTCTACCTCGACACCGGCGTGCGGGCGCATCTGACGCTCGTGGACTCGCCGGACTTCTTCCACGAGACCACGATCGTGTGCGAGCGGGGCACGCTGACGGTCGACCCGGCGGGGGTGAGCGTCGGCGGGCGGCGGGTGCTCGAGGTCGACGGCGACCGGGAGTACACCCTCTCCTTCCGGCGGCAGTACGAGGCGATCCTGCGCGGCGAGCCGACGGCGACCCCGGAGGAGGGACGGCGCGCGGTCGCCACGGTCGAGGCGTGGTACCGCTCCGCCGCCTCCGGTGGCCGGCCGCAGCCGGTCGCGTCCGGGGCGCCGTGACGCCCGGGCCGCGTCAGGTCTGCTCGCCGCCGAGGGCCAGGGTCGCGGCCCGCAGCTCGTCGAGGGCCGCCCGCGTGTAGGGCCCGAGTTCGGCCCGGGCGTCGTCGCCCTCCGACCAGGCTTGGAAGCCGCGCTTGAACGCCAGCACGCCGAGCTCCCCAGCGAGGGCGGCGATCGGGTCGGGCACGCCGCGGGCGGCCAGGGCGGCCGTCATGGCGGCCGCGAGCCCGACGCTCTTGAGGGCGTCGCGCTCCTGCAGCTCGGCACTGGCCGCGACGGCCGCCCGCAGGCGCGGGCCGAGCTCGCGGTTCATCGGCCCCATCGCGCTCGCCGCGCGGTCGAGCCCGGCCGCGACCGCCTCGAGCGGGCCGGCGCCCGGGGCCGCGTCGGCGATCCCCTCGGTCAGCAGCCGGCTCAGGGTTTCCTGGCCCGCCACCAGGATCTCGCGCTTGTCCTGGAAGTGCCGGAAGAAGGTGCTCTTCGTGACGCCGGCCCGCTCGGCGATCTGCGCGACCGTCGTGTCGTCGAAGCCCTGCTCGGTGAACAGGTCGACCGCGGCCACGACCAGCCGTTCCCGCGACCCCGGTTCCCATCGAGCCATGCGCCCATCATAGGTGACGGGACCTTTGTCCCATGACCCTGGTACAGTGACGGGACAAGAGTCCCATCACTGTTGGAGCAAGTCATGCGCGTCTTCATCACCGGCGGCAGCGGCCTCGTCGGCTCCGCGGTCGTCGCCGAGCTCCTCGGCCACGGCCACACCGTCCTCGCCCTCGCCCGCTCCGAGGCCTCCGCGCTCGCGCTCAAGGGGGCCGGCGCCGAGACCCTCAGCGGCGGCCTCGCCGACCTCGACGTGCTGCGCGCCGGGGCGGCCCGGGCCGACGGCGTGATCCACCTGGCCTTCAGCAACGACTTCAGCAGCGCCGAGGCCGTCGGGCGGGCGGTCGCCGAGGAAAGCGCGGCCCTCGCGGCCCTCGGCGAGGCGCTCGTCGGCAGCGACCGGCCCCTCGTCACCGTCTCCGGCACCCCGGCGGTGCCCGGCCGCGCCTCCACCGAGGCCGACCCGGCGCCGACGGAGGGCCCGGTCGGCGGCCGCGGCCGCTCGGTCCGGGCGATCCTGGACCTCGCCGGGCGCGGGGTCCGCAGCACCGCCGTGCGCCTGCCCCGCACGGTCCACAACGAGGGCCAGGGCGGCTTCGCGGGCCTGCTGACCGGCATCGCGCGCCAGACCGGCGTCGCGGGCTACCCGGGCGACGGCACCCAGCGGTGGCCGGCCGTGCACGCTCTCGACGCGGCCTCGCTCTTCCGCATCGCGCTGGAGTCGGCGCCGGCCGGCACCAGCTGGCACGCCGTGGCCGACGAGGGCGACGCCGTGCGCGACATCGCCTCGGTGATCGGCCGCCGTCTCGGCCTGCCGGTCGAGCCGGTCCCGGCGGAGTCCTTCGGCCCGCTCGGCCCGATCTTCGCGACCGACCAGCCGTCGTCGAGCGCCCACACGCGGGAGACGCTCGGCTGGACCCCGGCGCACCCGAGCCTGCTGCAGGACCTGGAGCTGCTGCGGCCCTGAGCCGTCAGGCGACCGGGAAGTCGTAGTAGGTGTCCGGGAACGGCTCGTCGGCGAGGGTGTAGTGCCACCACTCCTTCGGGTAGTTCGCGAAGCCGCCGGCGGACATGAGACCCGTCAGCAGGTCCCGGTCCGCGCGCTGGGCCGCGCTCACGCCCGCCGCCGCCGTGTGCGCCAGCGGGTCGAAGCAGTCGAAGCCGGTGCCCATGTCGATGGTGTCGTCCGGGAACCGCTGCGCCGCCGGGGCGGTGCAGGACACCAGCGGGTCGCCGGGGCGGTACGCCGGCCCGGTGCGGCCGGGCAGCGCCACCAGCGTCAGGTCCAGCGTGCTGCCCCGGCTGTGCGCGGTCGGGCCGCCGATGTAGCCGTCGTCGAAGAGCGCCGACTTGTCCACCTGCGGATAGAACTCGGCCTTCATGCGCTGGTCAGCGTCGCCGGACCAGTGCACGAAGTCGTCGACGGCCCGCTGGGGCCGGTAGCAGTCGTAGACCTTGAGGCTGTAGCCCCGCGCCAGGGCGCTCTGCTGCACCCGGTGCAGCGCCTCGGCCGCCTGGCGGGTGAGCAGGCACCGCGGCGCCAGATACCCGGTGACCGGCCGCCCGACGAAGTTGTGCGCGGTGGCGTAGCGGATGTCGAGCAGGATGCTGTCGTCCACGTCGGTCACGGACACGAAGCCGGGCGGCAGCGGGGCGGACGACGCGGAGGACGCCGACGGCGACCCGGCCGGGCTCGAAGCCGGCGACGGCGACGAAGGCCCGGCCGCGCGAGCCGTGGCGGAGGCGGACGACGGCGGCGCGGGCTGGGCCGGACCGCCGCACGCGGCCAGCAGCAGACCGGCCATCAGGGCGATGAGCAGGCGCACGGCCGGATTATTCGGGGTCCGTCCCGGTCGATGCGACGCCGTCCTTCGCACCCGCCACCCGGCGAACCGCCGCCGCGACGTAACCATCGCCGCCACTCGCGGGTCATATCCATATGCGGACCGTGACCCTGCTCAGCTGCCTGCTGCTCCTCGCCGCCTGCGCCGCGCCCGCGCCGGCCCCCGCCGAGCCCGCCGTCTCCGCGAAGCCCGGCCCGCCCAGCCCCACGCCGAGATGGTGCGGGGAGCCGCAGCTCGACGACCGGCAGGTGGCCCTGCCCGGCGAGCACGGCACCTACCTGGCCGGCTACCTCCTCGGCGCCGGCGACGTCACCCTCGTCGTCGTGCCCCAGGCGAGCGCCACCGCCTGCTCCTGGCTGGCGTGGGCGAAGGACAAGGCGGCGGCCGGGTACCGCGTGCTCGCCTTCGACTTCAGCGGCGAAGGCCGCTCCGGCCGTGCCGACACCGGCCACGCCTCCGACGACGTCACCGCCGCCGTGGCGTTCGCCCGCACCGGCGCCACCGGCCCGGTGGTCATCGTCGGCGCCTCCCGCGGCGCGACGGCGGCCCTGGTCGCCGCGGCCCGCCTCGATCCGCCGCCCGCCGCCGTGATCAGCCTCTCCGGCCCCGGCGACTACGCCGGCGAGAGCGCCCTGGACGCGGTGCCGCGGCTCACCGCGCCGGTGCTGTACCTGGCCGCCGCCGCCGACGGCCGGTTCACGGCGGACGCCCGGGCGATGTACGACGCGACCCCGGGCGAACGCCGCACCCTCACCGTGGTCCCGGGCCGGTTGCACGGCACGGCCCTGCTCACCATCGCCGCCGAGGGCGCGACCGAGGCGGCGAAGGCCGTCGACGACTTCCTGCGGGCGACCGCCCCGCCCCGGGCCTGACCCGGTGTCAGCGCGGCAGCCGGTACACCGACACGTGCTTGGTGGAGTCGCCCGTGAACTCGGCGCCGGACCAGTCGGCGTGCCGGGACTCCAGGGTGAACCCGGCGAGCCGGCCCATCAGGTCCATCTCCGACGGCCAGATGTACCGGTGCGGGCTGCGCGTCAGCCGCGCCTGGCGGGCGTCGCCGAAGTCGAACGTGAAGTGGTGCGACACGATCCGCTGGTTGAGCACGTCGAAGGTGTCCAGCCCCAGGTATCCGGGCTCGGAGCCGAACACGACCGCACCCTGCGTCGGCGGGAGCCGGCGCAGGTCCGGCACCTCCAGCTCGACGACGAACCGCCCGCCCGGGACGAGGTGCCGGGCCGCGTTGCGGAAACACGCGACCTGTTCGTCCTGGGTCAGCAGGTTCGAGATCGTGTTGAACACCAGATAGACGAGGGTGTACTCCCCCGGCGCCGTCGCATGCGCCATGTCCCCGGCCACGACCGGGATCTCGTCGGCGCCGGCCTTGGACCGCAGCCGCGCCAGCATCGGCCCCGACAGCTCGATCCCGGTCACGGGCACGCCCGCGGCGCGCAGCGGGACCGCGATGCGCCCGGTGCCGATCGCGAACTCCAGCGCCCGCCCGCCCCGGGCGAGCGACGCCAGCCGCGCCACGACCGGATCGACCTCGGCGGGCGCGAACATCCCCTCCCCCGGCGTGTCGTACCGAGCGGCGATCTCGTCGTCCCAGACCTCGTCCTGACCCATGCGCTCGACACTTTCGCGCCGTCGCGCCGGTTGTCCAGTCAATTGTTCCCAGGCAACACGGCCGTGTCGTCGCGCACGAGAGTCGCCAGGCGGTCGGGGCGGTGCACACGGCCCGCTCCGCGGCGCCGGGGCGCCCCTAATACACGTCGCGCAGGTAGCGCTTCTCGGCCGCCAGCTGCTTCACGTACGCGGCGGCCGCGCCCTCGTCCATGCCGCCGTGTGCGGCCACGATCTCGCGCAGCGCCGCGTCCACGTCCTTCGCCATCCGCGTCGCGTCCCCGCACACGTAGAAGTGCGCGCCGTCCTGCAGCCATGCCCACAGCTGCGCCCCGTGCTCGCGCATCCGGTCCTGCACGTACACCTTCGCCCGCTGGTCCCGCGAGAACGCCACATCCAGCCGGGTCAGCACCCCGTCCGCCCGCAGCGCCGCCAGGTCATCCTCGTAGTAGAAGTCCGTCGCCCGCCGCTGCTCCCCGAAGAACAGCCAGTTCCCGCCCCGCGCCCCGCGCGCCCGCCGCTCCTGCAGGAACGCCACGAACGGCGCCACCCCCGTGCCCGGGCCCACCATGATCATGGGCACCGAGTCGTCGGCCGGGGGCCGGAAGTGCGGCGAGCGCTGCAGGAACACCCGAACGGGCGCGTCCGGGCCCGCGTCCGCCAGATACGCCGAGCACACGCCCTTGCGCACCCGCCCCGCCCCGTTGCCGAACCGGATCACCGACACCGTCGTCGCGACCCGGGTCGGCGCCAGCAGCGGCGACGACGAGATCGAGTACTGCCGCGGCTGCAACCGCTTCAGCACGCCCACCCACTCGTCCGCGCCCGCCTTGACCGCGTGCTCGGCGACCACATCGACGGCCTGCCTGCCCCACGTGTACTTCGCCAGCTCCCCCTGGTTGTCCGGCCGCAACAGCGTCCGCAGTGGACTGTCGTGCCCCCGGTCGGCGACGAAGCGCAGCAGGTCCGGCGTGACCCGCGTGATGTCGAGCCGGTGCAGCAGGGCCTCCCGCAGCTCGACCGGGCCGCCGACATCCACTGTGGACAGCGCGTCGAGACCGGTCACCGCCAGCCACTCGTCGACCAGGTCCGGGCAGTTGACCGGCCACACCCCCAGCGCGTCCCCGGCCGCGTAGCCGAAGTCCGCATCCACGTCGAACGCGAACTGCCGCACCTCCTTCGCCGACCCGGGCCCGCTCAGCAGCCGGTTGCCGCGCAGCGTCGCGGCGACCACCTCCCCGCGGCCCGCCCGGGGCGGCGCGGGACGCGCGGCCGGGGCCGGGGCCCGCAGCGCCAGCAGCACCGCGTCGAGCCAGCCGTGGGCCGCGGCCTCGAAGTCCGGCTCGCAGTCGACCCGCGCCGTGAGCCGCTGCCCGCCCAGCTCCGTCAGGCGCGCGTCCAGCCGCCGCCCGTGCCCGCAGAAGTCCGCGTAGCTCGAGTCGCCGAACGCCAGCACCGCGTACCGCCGCCCGTCCAGCCGCGGCGCCTCCGCCTGCAGCGAGTCCCAGAACGCCGCGCCGTTGTCGGGGGCGTCGCCGTCGCCGAACGTGCTGGTGATGACGAGCAGGTCGTTGCCGCCGCCGAGCAGGTCCCCGGCCACGGCCGTCATCCCGCGCAGGTTCGCCCGCCACCCCTCGTCGGCCAGGCGCCGGCCCACCAGCGCGGCGAACTCCTCGGCGGTGCCGGTCTGCGACGCCCACAGGATCTCGATCGTCCGCGCGGTGCTCTGCGCCTCCGCCCCGGGCCGGTAGTACTTCCCGGCAAGGAAACCGTCCGCCCAGGCCGCGGTCGCGGGCGCGAACGGCGCCTCGGGCGGCAGCCGGGGCACCACCCCGGCCGCGGGCGGGCTCGCGGCCAGCGCGCTCAGGAACCCCGCGAGATACATCCGCTCGACCTCGGACAGCGGCGCGAGGTCCACCCCGGCCAGCGCCGGCGGTGAGGGGTCCGCCTCGGTCGCGACCCGGGTCAGGGCGACCGCGCAGACCTTCAGCTCCGGCTGGAACGAGATCGGGTCGACCGCGTCCGACGTGACCGCGTTCACCGAGAGGTCCGCCCCGAACACGTCGTTCCAGTGAAACGGCGCGAAGCAGTCGCCGGGCCGCACCCGGTCCGACACGGCCGCCGGCAGCACCGCCCGGCCCCGCCGCGACTCCACCCGCACCGGGTCGCCGTCGGCGATGCCGAGCCGACGCGCGTCGGCCGGGTGCAGCTCCACGAACGGGCCCGGGTTCAGCCGGTTGAGCTTCGCCACCTTCCCCGTCTTCGTGAGCGTGTGCCACTGGTGCTGCAGCCGCCCGGTGTTGAGCAGGAACGGGAAGTCGTCATCCGGCAGCTCCGCCGGGTCCAGGTGCGGGCGCGGGAAGAACACCGCGCGGCCGTTCGGGGTCGCGAAGTTCAGCCGCGGCCGGGTGCCGTCGGCGGACTCGCGGACGGGCTGGCTGACGCCGTCGTTGCGGTACCGGATGGGATTGCGGCTCTTCGCCTCGGGCGGGGCGGGCCACTGCACCGGTCCCCGCCGCAGCCGCTCGTAGTCCACGCCGCGCAGGTCGTATCCCGTCTGCGGGTTGTGGAAGCCGCGGATCTCGGCGAACACCTCCTCGGCGCAGGAGTAGCCGAACGCGTCGCCGTAGCCCATCGCGACCGCGACCCGCGCGATGAGCTCCCAGTCCGCGAGCGCCTCCCCCGGCGGATCGGCGACCGCCGCGACCAGCGTCAGGTTCCGCTCCGAATTGATCATCACGCCGTCGGTCTCGGACCACATCGCGGCCGGCAGCACCACGTCCGCGTACGCGTTCGTCTCCGTCCGCTCGTACGCGTCCTGGGTGATCACCAGCTCGGCCGCCTCCAGCCCCGCGATCACCGTCGCCCGGTTGCCGACCGACGCGACCGGGTTCGTGCAGATGATCCAGCACGCCTTCACCTCGCCCGCGGCCATCCGCTCGAACAGCTCGACGGTCCCCTTGCCCACGTCGGTGCGCAGCGTCCCGCCCGGCAGCCCCCAGGCCCGCTCGACGAAGACCCGGTCGGCCTCGACCAGCACCGAGCGCTGCCCCGGCAGGCCCGGCCCCATGTACCCCATCTCCCGGCCGCCCATCGCGTTGGGCTGCCCGGTCAGCGAGAACGGCCCGCTGCCCGGCCGGCAGATCGCGCCGGTCGCCAGGTGCAGGTTCACCAGCGCGTTCGTGTTCCAGGTGCCGTGCGTGCTCTGGTTGAGCCCCATCGTCCAGCAGCTCATCCACTCCCCGGCCCCGGCGATGAGCGCGGCCGCCTCACGCAGCCGCTCCTCGGGCACCCCGGTGATCGCCGCGACCCGCTCCGGCGGATAGCCGGCCAGGAACTCCGGCATCGCCTCCCAGCCCTCGGTGTGCTCGGCGATGAACCGCTCGTCGATGTGCCCGCCCGCGACGAGCAGGTGCAGCAGCCCGTTGAGCAGCGCCAGGTCGGTGCCGGGCCGCACCTGCAGGAAGAGATCGGCCCGGTCCGCGGTCGCGGTCCGCCGGGGGTCGACGACGATGAGCTTCGCCCCGGCCTTGATCCGGTCCATCATGCGCAGGTACAGAATCGGGTGGCAGTCGGCCATGTTGGACCCGATGACGAAGAACAGATCGGCGTGATCGAAGTCGTCGTAGGAGCCCGGCGGCCCGTCCGCGCCCAGCGACAGCTTGTAGCCGCTGCCCGCGCTGGCCATGCACAGCCGCGAGTTCGACTCGATCTGGTTGGTGCGCACGAACCCCTTGGCGAGCTTGTTCGCCAGGTACTGCGCCTCGAGCGTCATCTGCCCGGACACGTAGAACGCCACCGCGTCGGGCCCGTGCTCGTCGATGATCGCCCGCAGCCGCCCCGCGGTGTGCTCGATCGCCTCGGCGACGCCCGTCTCGGCCGGCGGCTCCCCGCGCCCGCGCCGGACCCGGGCCCGCTCGAGGCGCCCGCCCCCGGCGAGCATCTCCGCGCTTGTGGCCCCCTTGGTGCACAGCCGCCCGGCGTTGGCGGGATGGTCCTTGTCGCCGTGCACCTTGAGCACGCGGCGGCGGCCATCGGGGTCCGTCGCCACGTCGAGGACCATGCCGCAGCCGACCCCGCAGTAGGAACAGACCGTGCGGGTCTGCATCACGCCCCGACGGTACAAACGCTCAGTTACACGCGTGTCACACGCCTTCGGCTCCCCGGATTACACGCGCCCCACATCGAGGCTCTCGCCGATGTGATCCACCGGGGCCGGCTGCGTGCGGTACCAGCGGATCTTCTCCCGAATCCGCTCCTGCTCGTCGCGCAGTGCGGCGATCTTCGCCTCGATGTCCCGGTCGTGCTCCTCCAGCAGCCCGGCGCGCTCGGCGAAGGTGTCGTCGCCGCCGCGGGCGAGCTCGGCGTAGCGCAGCATCCGGGCGATCGGCATGCCGGTGTCGCGCAGGCAGCGCAGGATGCCCAGCCAGGTGAGGTCGTCGTCGGTGAAGACCCGCTGCCCGCCGGCGTTGCGCTCGACGCTGTCGAGCAGGCCGATGCGCTCGTAGTACCGCAGGGTGTCGAGCGTGAACCCGGTCCGTTCGACCGCCTCGCGCGGGGTGTACGCCATCCGTCAGTTGTACCTGCCGCAGGTCCGGGTACGGAAACATGAACAGGAGGTTTACGGCAGCCGAACTTTACGGAGGAGGTCCTCCGCCCACTGTCGCCACCTGGCCGGCGGCGCGACGATCGGATCGTGACTGAAACGACCGTGGTGCTCGTTCTGGTGATCGTGACCGCCCTCGGTTTCGATTTCACCAACGGCTTCCACGACACCGCCAATGCGATGGCCACCTCCATCGCGACCAAAGCTCTCCGGCCCAAGACGGCGGTGCTGCTGTCGGGCATTCTGAACCTCGTTGGCGCCTTCCTCTCCGTCGAGGTCGCGCTCACCGTCACCAACGCGGTCGTGAAGATCCAGAACTCCGACGGCACGCCGAAGGCGAACCTGCTCGAAGGCGGCGGTTCCGCGCTCCTGCTCATCGTGCTCGCCGGCCTCGTCGGCGGCATCGTCTGGAACCTGCTCACCTGGCTGCTGGGCCTGCCCTCCAGCTCCTCCCACGCGCTGTTCGGCGGCCTGGTCGGCGCCACCATCGCGGGCCTCGGCTGGGCCGGGGTCAACTGGAACGGCAACGGCACCAAGCTCGACGGGCTCGTCGGCAAGGTGCTGCTGCCCGCGGTCCTGTCCCCGGTCATCGCGGGCGTGATCGCCGCGGTGGGCACCTGGCTGATCTACAAGGTGACGATCGGCGTCGCCCAGCGCTTCACCGACAACGGGTTCCGCTGGGGCCAGATCGGCTCGGCCTCGCTGGTGTCGCTGGCCCACGGTACGAACGACGCCCAGAAGACGATGGGCGTGATCACGCTCGCGCTCATCGCCACCGGCGACTGGACGGACACCAAGAACATCCCGTTCTGGGTGAAGGCCGCGTGCGCCCTCGCCATCGCGCTGGGCACCTACCTCGGCGGCTGGCGGATCATCCGCACGCTCGGCAAGGGCCTCGTGGAGATCGCCCCGCCGCAGGGCATGGCCGCCGAGTCGGCCTCGGCCGCGGTCATCCTCGTCTCCAGCCACCTCGGGTTCGCCCTGTCCACGACGCACGTGGCGACGGGCTCCATCCTTGGTACCGGCATCGGCAAGCCCGGCGCGCAGGTGCGCTGGTCCGTGGCCGGCCGCATGGTGCTCGCCTGGCTGATCACGCTCCCGGCCGCCGCGATCGTCGGCGCCGTGATGTGGTGGATCGGGCACCTGATCGGCGGCCTGGCCGGCGCGCTCGTGGTGTTCCTGATCCTCGTCGGGCTCGCCGGATACATGTTCTGGCACTCCCGCAAGAAGCCGGTCGACCACAACAACGTCAACGACGAGTGGGAGCCCGCCGCTCCCGAGATGGCCGAGGCGGTCCGCTGATGTCCCACAACCTGCAGTTCGCCCTCCAGGCCGCCTGGCGCGTCCTGCTCGCCGGCCTGATCCTGGGCGCCGGCCTGCCGACCCTGTTCGCGCTCGGCGTGCGCTCCCTCGCCTGGGGCGCCGGCGGCGACGCCGAGGTCCACGCGGACGGCACCGCGGGCCCCAAGGCCAACCCCGCCGGCACGGTCCTGGGCTGGATGTGCTTCGTCGTGGTGCTGCTCGGCGTCGTGCTGGGTATCACCTTCATCGTGGCCAGCGGCTTCGGCAAGGCGCTGAGCTTCGAGCACATCTACCCGACGATCGTCGACAAGAAGTAGGGGGATCCGTGGGCGAGTCCCGCTCCAACTTCCTGGTCCGCAGCATCGAGTGGCTGCGGGCCGGCTACCCGACCGGCGTGCCGCGCCAGGACTACGTGGCGCTGCTGGGCATCCTGCGCCGCAAGCTCACCGAGGACGAGGTCCGCAAGATCGCCCGCGACCTCGCCGAGCAGTCGACGGCCGACCCGATCACGCCCGAGGACATCGAGGCCATGGTCAAGGACGAGGTGCTGCAGACCGCGACCCCCGAGGACGTGGTACGCGTCTCCGCCCACCTCGCGGCCGGCGGCTGGCCCCTGGCCGACCCGCCGACCGAGTAGGCATCGCCGCCCAGGGCGCCCGCACCGGCCCGGCCGGTGCGGGCGCTCGCGTGTTCACTGGTCCGCTTCACTGGTCCACGGTGAAGATGACCGGGCGGCCCGCGGCCGCGGCGCGGCGGTAGAACTCGCGGGCGTCGACCAGGTTCTCCCAGGTGTACGCGAAGTCCTCGTCGCCGAGCGCGCCCTCGTAGTCGTCCGGGTCGAGGCGGTCGTACCGCTCGCGCAGCCACGCCTCGCCGATGCCGTCCAGCGCCGCGGCCACCGCGGGCACCTCGTCCGCGTCGACGTGGGCCACGATGTAGTCGTCGCCGTCGTGGCACTGATACCCGCCGAGCACCGCCAGCTCCAGCGGCCCGCCGTGGCGGTGGCCGAGCCAGAGCGTGCCGTCGGTGAGGCAGCGGTGCATCGCGTCCCAGGCCTTGTCGACCGCGCACGTCCACTCGGCGTCCCAGGCCTCCTCGACCCCGGCGACGACGGCCATGACCTCCTCGTCGTCGCGCGCGCCGGCGAGGGCCTCGTCCTGCGGGTCGGTCAGCGCGAAGTACACCCCTCGGGCACCCATGGTGATGATCATAGAGCCGCGCCTGTGGTGGGCATTAAGGAAGCTTTAGAAGGCTTTCCGCCCGGCCCGGCGCCACCTAGCATCGCCGCGTGCCTGTTGCCGTGTTCCGGGGCCGGCGGGGCGTCGCGGCCGTCCTGGCCGTCGTCGCCGTCGTCGTGGCGGCGGTCGCCGTGTACCTGAGCCGGGCCTCCGCCGAGCCGGCGACCGAGTCCGCGAGCGCCGACAGCGCCCTCGCGCCCGCGTCGGCCGCGGCCCCGGCCGATCCGTCCGGCGCGCTGTCCTCCGCGAACGCCTCGGCGCCCCCGTCGGCCACCGCGAAGACGACGGCGAAGGCTCCCGTGACCGGGTGGGTGCCGGTCGACAAGGCGGCGTGGAAGGCCCAGGCCGACGCGTACAACGCGCTGAAGGCGGACCCGGTCCCGGCCGGCGTGGGCAACCTCGCGGAGTTCCGGGCGGACTGCTCCTACAGCCACTCGGCCGCCGACGACCCGATCGTCTTCCCGGGCCTGGCGGGCGCCTCGCACATGCACTCGTTCATCGGCAACGCGGCCACGAAGGCCTCCACGACCGTGGAGGACCTGCAGCGGTACACGGCCACGTCCTGCAAGCCGGTGCAGGACCACTCCGCGTACTGGGTGCCGACGCTGTACGACAACAAGACCGGCAAGCCCGTGGAGACGACGGGCTTCCGGGTGTACTACCGCTCGATGATGAACACGTCGGCCGGGCAGATGCCGATGCCGACGGGCCTGCGCATGATCGCCGGGGACGCCAAGAAGAGCGTCCCCACCCCGCGGGGCGCCCAGGGCCAGTTCTACTGCGCCTTCTACGGCCCCGGCGACCTCGACGGCATCGCGCGCAGCACGAACGGCAACTGGCCCATCTGCGGCGACGGCGCGACCTTCCACTTCATGCTGCAGTTCCCGGACTGCTGGGACGGCGAGCACCTGGACAGCCCGAACCACAAGGACCACGTGGCGTACGGCTACAACAACAAGTGCCCGGCCGACCACCCGGTGAAGATCCCGGCGATCACGTTCGACATCCAGTACGGCGTGAAGGGCCAGCCCGAGGGCTACTACCTCTCCTCGGACAAGGACGGCAAGAGCGCGTCCTCCATGCACGGCGACGCCTTCGTGGTGTGGGACACCGCGACCATGAACAGCCGCACCAGGAACTGCATCCAGCAGCGCCGCACGTGCGACGACTTCGGCTACCAGCGCTAGCCGGCTCGCTTCGCTCGCGGCCGGGGAGACCTCGTCTCCATCGGCGTGGTACGCCGCTGCCCTCGGCGCGGGCGACCTGCGGCGCTGGCCGGCGCCGGGGCGATGCGGCAGGATGCGGGCGTGTTCACCACCGATGAGGCATTCCGCGGCGGCGGGGAGAAGGTGTGCGACTGCTGCGGCCAGCCGAGCCGCCGCACGTGGGCGATGGTCGAGCGCGACCTGCGCCCCTACGCGCTGTTCTTCGCCGCCTGCTACGACCACGGCGACGTCCGGGAGAGCTGGATCGACGTCGTCTTCGGCACCTGGGGCGAGGGCACCGAGTACGCCGACCACTTCACCTTCGGCTGCCGGTTCGGCCCGGTCACGAACAGCCCGCTGCCGGCCGCGACCGCCGTCGACGCGGCCGCCGTCGCGCCGGACGGGCCGCTGTTCGGCACCAAGCTCGGCCGCGCCGAGGCGCTCGCGCACCCGCGGATCGCCGACTTCTGGCAGGTCGTCGACTACATCGTGGAGACCGATCCCCTGGTGCACGAGCACCACTACGGCCACCGCCCCTGACGTCGGGGTGGGTCAGGTGTCGTACTCGCCGCTGTCCCAGGGGGACGAGAACGCCATGTAGTTGCCGGGTTCCAGCTCCACCCACCACGGATCGCCGCCGTCCTCGGTGCATTCGGTGTCCTCGCGCAGCAGGAGGCCGACGAACTCCGCGTGGTAGTCGTCGTGGTCGATCGCGACGCGGGTCGGAGGTGGAACCGGGGTCATCTCGTGATCATCTCAGGGCGGACAGGCGCTGGGCCAGGAAGGCGCGTTCGGGGTCGTTCGTGACCAGCGACAGCGCGCGGCGGTAGGCGTCGGCGGCCTCGCCGGAACGGCCCAGGCGCTCCAGCACGTCGGCCTTCACGGCCGGCAGGTACTGGTAGCCGGCCAGGCAGGTCCTCCTCGGCCGGGACGCGGAACGGGATGCGGGCCTTCGCGATCTTCTGCTTCGCCCGGGTCAGGCGCGCGGCCATCGTCGGCTCCGGCACCAGGAAGGCGCGGGCGATGTCGGCGGTCGAGACGCCGCAGACCAGGCGCAGGGTCAGCGCCGGCTGGACGTCCGCGGCCAGGGCCGGATGGCAGCACATGAACAGCAGGCCCAGCCGCTCGTCCAGGACGGGCAGCGGCTCGGATTCGGGGACCGTCAGCAGCGCGAGCTTGGCGCGGTACACCCGCTCACGGCGAACCACGTCGATCGCCCGGCGCCGGGCGGCCGTGGTCAGCCAGCCGACCGGGTTCGCGGGAACGCCGTCGACCGGCCAGGCGACCAGGGCGGCCGCGTACGCCTCCTGCACGCACTCCTCCGCCACATCCACATCCCGCACGACGCGCACCGTGGCGGCGAGCACCAGGGCCCAGCCGTCACGGTGCGCGCCGGCGACCGCCTCGGCGACGGTCACGCGACGAAGCCGCCCGCGACCGGGCGCACCTCGACGCCGCCGCCCATGCCGAGCACCGGGTTGCCGCCGGCGATGCGCAGGGCCGCGTCGAGGTCGGGGGCCTCCAGGATGTAGAAGCCGGCCACGACCTCCTTCGCGTCCACGAACGGGCCGTCGGTCACCCCGCCGGCGCGCAGCGAGGTCGCCGTCGCGCTCGGCTCCAGGGCGAACGCCGCCTTCAGCGCCCCGGACGCCTCCAGCTCCTGTGCGTGCCGGTCGTGCGCCTCCAGCTCGCCCGCGTCCGTCGCCGAGTCCGCCGCGTAGATGAGCACCGCGTACTGCGCCATGATGGTCTCCTTTGCGATGAGCCTTGTCACCCACTTGTCGAACGGCCCGCCGGAAATCGACAACCTCAGCCCAACATTTTCAGAGCCCGCCGCGGAGCCGTCGCACGGGTCGCCTCCGTGCGCGCCTCGCGCGATCCACGTTGACCTGGGACCACGGGCTACCGCCGGGGCGCGGAGAGCATCTCCAGGTAGTGCGGGTTGTACATGATGCCGAGCAGGTTGCCGAAGGGGTCGAGCACCGTGGCGGTCACGAAGCCGTGGCCGCGGTCCTGGGGCGGCTCGTGCACGGTGGCGCCGAGGCCGAGCAGCCGGGCGAGCTCGGCCTCGACGTCGTCGACGTGCCAGTACAACACGGAACCCACGGGGCCGGTCGGCGTGCCCGGGGCGCGGAAGCGGGCGTCGATCAGGCCGAGCTCGGCCTGGCGGTCGCCGAGGCGCCACTCGGCGTAGCCCTCGCGCAGGAAGTACGGCTCGGCGCCGGTGACCCGCGTGTACCAGTCGCGGGCGGCGGTCCAGTCGGCGGCGAAGTAGTTGACGGTGGCCATGCCTCTCAAGGTCATGCCCCCACCCTCCCGGCAATTGCGGAAGGATAACTTCCTAAACTCGACGAATGTTGGTCCGCGTGCTCCGGCTCCTGTCGCTGCTGCAGCAGCGCCGGGAGTGGGCGGGCACCGAGCTGGCCGCGCGGCTCGAGGTCAGCACGCGCACGGTGCGCAGCGACGTGGAGCGGCTGCGGGAGCTCGGCTATCAGGTCGACGCGACGACCGGGCCCGGCGGCGGGTACCGCCTCGCCTCCGGCACCGCGCTGCCGCCGCTCGTGCTCGACGACGACGAGGCCGTCGCGGTGGCCGTCGGGCTGCGCGCGGCCGCGGCCGGCAGCGTCGCCGGGATCGAGGACGCCTCGCTGCGGGCGCTGACCAAGCTGGAGCGGACGCTGCCGAAGCGGCTGCGACCCCGGGTCGACGCGCTGCGCAGCGCCACCGTCTCCGCGGCCGGCGGCGGGCCCGCCGTCGACCTCGACACGCTCACCCGGATCGCGGCGGCCGCGCACGGGCACGAGCGGTTGCGGTTCTCCTACGCGGCCCACACCGGCGAGGCCAGCGTGCGCGACGTGGAGCCGCACACCCTCGTCTACACCGGGCGCCGGTGGTACCTGCTCGCCTGGGACGGCGACCGCCGCGACTGGCGCACGTTCCGCGCCGACCGCATCACCCCGCTGCCGCCCGACGGCCCGGTGCGGCGCTTCCTGCCCCGGGAGCCACCGGGCGGGGACGCCGCCGCGCACGTGCTGCGGGGCGTGACCGCCGCGCCGTTGCGCTACCGGGTGCGGATCCGCTTCGCCGCGCCGGCCGCGGTGATCGCCGAGCGCAGCACGCCGACGTCGGGCCGGATCACGCCGCTCGGCGACGACGCCTGCGAGCTGGCCACGGGCACCGACTCGCTGTACGACCTCATGACGTACATCGGCAAGTTCGAGGTCCCGTTCACCGTCCTGGACCCGCCCGAGCTGCGGGACTTCCTGCGCGCCCTGGCGGGGCGGTATCTGGACGCCGCCGGTTCGTAGACTGCGGACCCATGCGGGGACGATTCGACAACCTTCACCGGATCAACGCGCTCGACCCGGTCGCGGACCACCTGGAGATCCACCGGCTGACGCTGACCGAGGAGTTCCCCTGGGACATGCGCATGGCCTTCAACCTGGCGTTCAACCGCTCCTTCGCGCTCCCGCGCATCGCCCGGCGGCTGGTGTCGACCGGCGCGATCCTGCGCGCGCCCCGCAAGCGCGCCGACGACACCGGCATCATCATGTACGAGATCCTGCTGCACGGGCCGGACTCGCCGCGCGGGAAGCTCGCGCTGCGGCGGCTGAACGAGGCCCATCGCGGGTTCGCCCTCGACAACGGCGACGGCATCTACGTCATCGCGTGCCTGGTCGTCGTCCCGATGCGGTGGCTGCGGCGGTACGGCTGGCGCGCGCCCGCCCGCAACGAGCTCGAGGCCGCGGCGGTCCTCTACGGCCGGATCGGCCGCCTCATGGGCCTGCGCGACCTGCCCGCCGATTTCGCGGCCTTCGAGGCGTACCTCGAGCGGCACGAACGCGAGCACCTGCGCCCCACGCCGGAGGCCGAGCGGATCGAGCGCACGACCCGCGACCTGCTCCGCGCGCGCATCCCGGCCCGGCTGCGGGGCGCCGCCGACGCGCTCGTCGCCGCCCTCTACGACCAGCCGCTGCGGGCCGCCTGCAACGTGCCGGAGCCGCCGCGGTGGGCGCGCGCGGGCCTGCACCTGGCCCTGCGCGCCCGGGCGGTGCGGCTGCGCCTCGGCCGGCCCCGCGCGGTGCCGCTGTTCGCGGACGGCATCGTCACCAGGACCTACCCCGGCGGCTACGACCTGGCGAAGGTCGGCTCCTCGGTACCATCCCAGGCATGCGAGAGCTGACCTCGGACCGGCTGCGGCTGCGGGAGTGGCGCGACGAGGACGCGCCCTTCGTGCTCGACATGGGCTCGCGGTGGGAGGTGCGGCAATACCTCGGCGCCACCCCGCGCCTGCTCACCGACCTCGACGACGCCCGGGACACGATCGCGCGCTGGCGCGGCCACGACGACGGCGTGCACGGCGTGTGGTCGATCCGCCGCCGCGAGGACGACGCCCCGCTGGGCACGCTGCTGCTGATCGGCATCCTCGCCTCGGGGCCGGAGTCGCCGCTGCGGCCGTCCGGCGAGACGGAGATCGGCTGGCACCTGCACCCCGACGCCTGGGGCCACGGGTATGCGACCGAGGCGGCGGGGCTGGTGCTGCGCCAGGGATACTTCGACGAGGTCCTGGCCGTGACGTATCCGCAGAACGCCGCGTCGCAGGCCGTGTGCCGGCGGCTGGGGATGCACCGTCTGGGGCGCACGGACCGCTACTACAACATGGCGTGCGAGCTGTTCTCCACTACCCCACCGCAGTAGGGGCGTCGGGGTCCAGGGCGGCCTCGACCGCGACCGCCTCCAGGCCCCGCAGCAGCGCCTCGGCGTCGTCCGGGGCGATGACGTGGGTGTCGCAGAAGACGATCGCCTGCGTCGCGCCCGGCAGCTCGTCGACGTGCACGATCAGCGGCTCGAACGGCACGTCCTGCCGCGTCGTCCAGGTGAACACCCCGCGGCCGGCCGCCGCGGCCACGTCGTCGGTGCTCGGCACCGGGGCGCCCGCGGTCGCGGCGTCGTCGCGGCGGTCGTTGAAGTAGCAGGGCAGCTGCAGCCCCGGCCGGTCGGCGACAATGGTTTCCACCAGCGCGTCGAGGCCGGCCGGGTCGTAGTACGCGTGCTTGTAGGTGCTCAGCGCCGACCGGCGGGCCCGCTCGAACGCCTCGGCGAAGGTGAGGCCGGCGATGTCGAGGCGGCAGAGGCCGTACTGCGCCAGCATGCACACCACCCGGTCCAGCCCCGGCCGGAAGCGGTTGTTCACCATCGGCCGCACCACGACCGGGTTCAGCCCCGTGACCCGAGCGAGCGCGATGGCGAACACGGCGAGCAGCACCGGGGCGGCCGGGACGCCGGTCTGGGCCGTGACCGAGCGCAGCGCCATGCTCAGCGCGGGCGACTGGAACTCCCCGCGCCAGTGCCGCGGCGACTGCGGGGCGCGCGAGGCGGGGTAGCGGCGCAGCGGCATCTCGCGCAGGATCGTCTCCCAGTGCCGCAGCGCCATCGCGTGCTGCCGCTGCCCGGGCGCGGAGGCCTGCCAGCGGGCCTGCTCGAGCGGCTGCAGGTCGGGAACCGGCAGCTCGGGGCGCTTGTCGAGCTCCTCGAGCAGCACCCCGGCCCCGAACCCGTCGGTCACGAGGTGGCACATGACCACGATGAGGTGGGTGTACTCGTCGCCGCGCCGGACCGCCGCCATGCGGATCGGCCAGTCGCGTTCGAAGTCGAACGGGTCGTTCTGCAGCTTGAGCCGAATCCGCTCCGGGTCCGCGTCCTCGTAGACCTCGAGCGCGACCTGGCCCTCCTTCGCCACCACCTGCCGGGCCGCCCCGTCGGGCCCGAACCGCAGCCGGGTGCGGGCGGTGGGGAAGCGGCTCATGAGGTACCGCAGCCGCTCCTGGATCTCGTCGAGCGTCGTGCCCTCGGGCAACGGTCCCCAGGCCCCGTTCGGAATCCAGGACTCCTGCCGCACCATGGCGCGGTAGATGTCCTGCTGCCCCCAGGAAAGCTCACCTTCGCCGGCCCCGTCGCCGTCGAAGGCCACCATGTGCCGCTCGGTCATCCGCCCCACCCCTCGATCGGAGAGACTGGATGCTAACCACAGCACAGATCATGACCACATCGGTACAGCGACCGATTTGCTGCTCAGCTATTGCCGGGTGAGCCTTCGTCTCCCCCTCGCCGCGCCCGCTACCGCGTGAGCCGGGCAGCGAGGAACTTCGGGGCCATCTCGGCGTAGCTGTCGGTGACCAGCTCGGCGATCTCGGTCCAGTCGGTGTGGTCGCCGAGGATGACCGCGGCGACATTGCGGCCCCAGGGCGCACGGAAGAACGGAAAGCCACGCGCGGTCAGGCCGAGCAGGTCGTCGGCGGGCACCCGGAACGTCATCACGGTCGGCGCCTCACCGTCGACCACATACTGCGCGTAGACCGCGAACCGGTGCGGATCAGGCATGTAGACGTGCGCCACGGTCCGCGTGCGAATCCGCCACCGAACCCCGATCCAGGCCGGCTCCTCATGGATCTCGGGCAGCTCCCCGCAGATCGTCCGCAGCCGACCAAGCATCTCCGGCGGTACGTCCCCAGGCCCCGACACAGCTCGACCCTAACGGTTGCCGCCCACCTGTTCGCCACGATGTGACGCCTCGCAGCGGGGCAACGCCCGCCGGGCGCGCACCGGTGCGACCATACGCCCGTGCCGATCTCCGTGGACGACTCTCCCAGGGCCCACATCGTCACCGCGCTGCTGCGGGACGGCAACCGGATACTGCTCTGTCACCGATCCCCCCGGCGCCTCCGGTATCCCGACGTCTGGGACCTGCCCGGCGGGCACGTGGAGCCCGGCGAGCTGCCTGGCGCGGCACTCGCACGAGAGCTTCGCGAGGAGCTGGGCATCGACATCGCGGTGCCGGCGGGTCCGCCCTTGGGGGAAGTACGCGGCGAAACGTTCGACATGCAGATCTGGCTGATCGAAACGTGGGCGGGGTCTCCGGGCAACATGGAACCGGAGGAACACGACGCCATCGCGTGGTTCACCGAAGACGCGCTCGAAGCGCTGCCCCTGGCGCACGGCGGCCACCTTGCGATGTTCCGGAAGGTTCTCGCCGAGCATCGGCCCTGAACGCGAAGCGAGCCGGAGACACGGCGGGGGCTCCTCGTGAGAGCCCCCGCCGCCGCGAAACCTCAGCTGCCGGAGGTGAACAGCTGCCGGATCTCGTCCGCGCTCAGCGCGCGGTCGTACAGGTGGACCTGGTCGACGGTGCCGTCGAGGTAGTCCACCGGGTTACCGCCGTACTTGCCGCGCCCGATCACGGTGTTGCCCGTCGGGCCGGCCTGGGGCAGGCAGGCGCTCGCGGTGCCGGCCAGCTCGCCGTCGACGTACAGGCGCAGCTCACCCTTCACCGTGTCGCGCACGCCGACCAGGTGGTACCACTGGCCCACGTTCGGCTTCACCGGCGCTAGGGCCCGCACACCCGCGAAGCTCATCGCGAAGCGCTGGTCCGCGCCCGAGTACTGCAGGTAGAAGTCGCTGTTCGAGGGCCCGTCCTGGCTGACGACCGTCTGGAAGGCGCCATCGGCCTTGTCGAGCTTCACCCACGCCGCCGCGGAGTAGTCCGAGGCGGTGTTCAGCAGCGGCTTGCCGGCGTCGAGGTACTGGTTCGAGCCGTTGAGCGACACTCCGTTGCCGTTGTGGCCGGTGACGAACGCGGCCCCGCCGACCAGCGTGGCGTCGTTGTGGCCGGCGGCGTCGGCCGCGACCGTCCCGTCCGTCTCGTCCAGCGGGTAGAACACGACGCCGGTGAGGCCGGGCGTGCCGGGCGGCGGCTGCGGGACGTTCGCCGCCGAGCCGTCGGCCTCCTTGATGATCTTCTGGTTGATGGCCTTGACCTGCTTGAGGTCCATCTTGGTGACCTGGCGGTCGTAGGTGAAGAAGCCGTTGAGCTCGGCCTCGACGTCGGTGATCTGGGTGTAGATCGAGCCGCTGATCCCGCACGACTTGGCGGAGGTGATGACGGCCTGCTGGTTCTCGACGTACTTGCGGGTGAGGGTGGCCGAGTCCGGCTCCATCTCGTAGGCCTGCCCGTCGCCGAACCACATGTGGTTGGACGTCTTGAGGCCGAACCCGCCGTGCTCACCGTCGATCGACACCCGGTTGCCCGACGGCGAAGGTGACGCCGGCCCGAGGTACTGATGGAAGTCGATCACATCGCCGCGACCCGAGTCGCCGTGGGAGTTGCAGCAGTTCACGCCGCTGTGGGCGTCGACGAGCCGGGTCGGGTCCTGGGCCTTGACGTCGTCGGCGATGCGGCCCGTGGCGGCGCGGTCCCACTCGCCCCAGCCCTCGTTGAACGGCACCCACGCCACGATCGAGGTGAACGAGCTGTGCTCGCGCACCATCTCGTGCAGCTCCGACTCGAACTGCCCGCGCCACGCCTCCGGGATCGGCCCGGTGTTCGCGGCCGGCATGTCCTGCCAGATCATGAGGCCGAGCTTGTCGGCCCAGTAGTACCAGCGGTCGGGCTCCACCTTGATGTGCTTGCGCACCGCGTTGAACCCCATCGCCTTGTCCTGCTCGAGGTCCCACTTCAGCGCGGCGTCGGTCGGCGCGGTGTAGAGCCCGTCGGGCCAGAAGCCCTGGTCGAGGTTCGCGAGGTTGAACAGGATCTTGCCGTTGAGCGTGATCCGCAGCTTGCCGTCGGCGCCCGGAGCCGTGCCGATCTGCCGCATGCCGAAGTAGGAGCCCACGGTGTCGACGGTCTTGTTGCCGTCGAGCAGGGTGACCTGCAGGTCATAGAGGAACGGGTCGTCGGGCGACCAGAGCTTCGGATTCGGTACCGGCAGCCGCAGCTCGGTCCCGGCCGCGCCCGTCACCGTGCCGACGACCTTGCCGCCGTTCTTGGCGACCGCCTTGACCTTCAGGTTCGTCCCGCCCGCGACGGTCGCGGTGAGCTTGAGCGCGCCGCCGGCCACGTCGGGCGTGGTGGACAGGCCGCTGATGGAGGCGGCGGGCACCGGCTCCATCCAGACCGTGCGCCAGATGCCGGAGCTGCCCTGGTAGAAGATCCCGTGGTCGGAGTTGCGCCGCTGCTTGCCGATGGGCTGGCCGGTCGCGTCCGTGAGGTCCTCGGCCCACACGATGAGCTCCTGCGGCCCGGTGCCCTGCAGCGCGTCGGTCACGTCGACGTCGAAGCCGTCGTACCCGCCCCGGTGCGTGGCCACCTGCGTGCCGTTGACGTAGACCTTGGCGTCGTAGTCCACGGCCCCGAAGTGCAGCTGGAGCCGCTGCCCGGCCCAGGTCTTGGGCACCGTGAAGGTCCGCCGGTACCACATACGGTCCTCGTGCCGCTGAATGCCCGACAGCGCGGACTCGATCGGGTACGGCACCAGCACCCGCTCCCCGAGGCTCTGTCCGGTGGGGACGGCCTGGTTCACGTCGGCGCGGGCGAACTCCCACACGCCGTTGAGGTTCTGCCACTTGTCCCGGGTCAGCTGCGGCCGGGGGTATTCGGGCAGCGCGTTGTCGGGCCCGACCTTGCTCGTCCACTTGGTCGCGAGCGGCGGGATGCCCGCGTGCCAGGCGGGTGCGTTGTCCGGCGGCGGGGCGGCACCCGCTCCGGCCGGGAGGGCCAGCACGGCCGCGAGCGCGGCGGCGCCGGCGGCCATGAATTGGCCAAGTCGTCTGTCCAGTCTTCGCATGGCGGGGTGCCCTTCGACGTTGGGGAGCGGTGAAGAGTGCACTCATCTGAACAAATATGCTCAGCAATCGTCAAGAGAGGCCGGTAACTACGTTCCAATCGAACACATTCACACAAGCCATGGCACGGTACCCTGGCGCGATGTCGGAGCATGACATCGAGGACCTGGTCCACGCGTCGATCCTCATCCTGGACCGGATCCGGGACCCGCGGCTGCGCGACTGGTGCACGACCCTGTACGCGTTCCAGCGCACCCATGACTGCTCGCACACCATGGGACGGGTCGAGGACATCCTGCTGCGGTGCGGGCACACGTACCGCTTCCCGCTCGACGGCTTCCCCGAGTACGCGCACCTCACCGACGAGTTCACCGAGCTCGGCGAGTACGACGAGGAGGACCCCGACGAGGGGGTGCAGGACGGCTACGTGCGCCCGCCGTGGCTGTACTGCGAGGCCGGCACCCGCATGTGGCGGCGGATGGTCGACGAGGGACGCCTGCGCGGGGCCGACGCCCAGCCGCCCCGCCCGGCCGGGCTCATCGACGTCGTGGCGACGGTGGCCGAGGCGGCCGAGCGCGACGGCGACGTCGAGCTCATCGCGATGTGGTGGGGCCTCGGCCACCAGACGCTCGTCGGCGGCACACCGTTCGGCCCGGAGGACCTCGAGGAGATCCCGGCGGTACGGCGCCTGCGGGAGGTCGTCGAGCGCTCCGGGGCCTACGCCTTCGAGCTTCCGGACGGCTTCCGCCCCACGGAGGACGAGCTCGAGACGCTGGACGACGAGCTCGAGACGTGGTGGTACCGCATCCCGGCCTGAAATGTCAGCGACGCCGGGCCGGGCGGTTCCAGACGCGCTCGGCCTCGGCATGCCACCAGCCCGGCGGCGACGGCCCCACGATCCGGGACGTCGGCTGATCGGGGTGCAGCCCCACCCGCCACAGCGCCGCCGCGTCGACCCGCACGTCGTAGAAGCCGTGCCATTTCCCGGAGGCGTCGGGGCCGCAGGCGAGCCCGATGCGCACCTCGTCGTCGGCAAACGGCATCCAGTCGATGCCGCGCTCGCGCAGTCAGGCCCGCAGCGCCGCGACCGGCCGGGGCGAGCCCGGGAGATTCTCGAAGGCGACGGTCAGGATCCAGTCCATGCCGCCATGGTGCCCCATCGGCACCACGGCCGCATCGGGATTACCGCGTGAACCGGCCCGCCTCCGCGCCCGTCAGCCGCCCGGGCGGGAGCCGCCGCCCGCAGGCCGCCAGCAGCAGGTCCTGGGCCGCGCCCCGCACGGGCGAGCCGGTGCCGTGGTGCCAGTCGAGGTCGGTGGCCTCCAGTCGTACCCCGGCGAGGTCCACCCCGAAGAAGGCGACGTTGCGCGGGCTCATGCCGCCCAGCACGATCGCCAGCCGGTCGGGCGGCACCCGCCGGTCCAGCCCGAGCCCCTCGGTGATGTCGAGGCCGTGGATGACCTCGTGGGACAGCGCGCCGGCCGGCCCGCCGCCGGGCGGGGTCCACGGGTGCCGCGCGTTGTCGCGCACGGCGGCGGCGAGCTCCTCCGGGCTCATCCGGGCGGCGTCGCGCCGGGCGGTGCGGTCGGCCATGCGGTTGAAGCTGAACCCGGACCGCACCAGCTCGGCGACGGTCCGGCCCACCGAGGCGCGGAAGGGCTGCGTGGTGTGCGCGACGACCTCCCGCACCCGCCAGCCCGCGCACAGCGTCGGCGCGTCCCACTGCGCGGTCGTCAGCTCGTCGTAGATGTCCGCGAGCTCCGTGCGCTCGCGCTCGATCGCTTTGAGAGTGTCCATGTCGAAGATACGGGCCGGACGGGGCAGACTCATCGGGTGCGGCTGGACGAATTTCGCATCGAACTGACCGGGTACTGCTACCGCATGCTCGGCTCCGGCTTCGAGGCCGAGGACGCCGTGCAGGAGACCCTCCTGCGGGCGTGGCGGTCCGCCGATCGCTACGACGAGCGGATCGGGTCGTTGCGCACGTGGGTGTACCGCATCGCCACCAACGTCTGCGTGGACATGCTCCGCAGCGCCCAGCGCCGGGCCCTGGCGATGGACCTCGGCCCGCACGCGCGCTTCGGCGACGCGCTCGGGCCGCCGCTTCCCGACGCGCGCTGGGTGCACCCGATCCCCGACGCGCGCGCCCTGCCCGAGGACTCGGCCGTGCGGCGCGAGACGATCCGGCTCGCGTTCGTGGCGGCGCTGCAGCGGCTGCCCCCGCGCCAGCGGGCCGTGCTCATCCTGCGCGACGTGCTGTGCTGGAGCGCGGAGGAGGTCGCGACGCTGCTCGAGTCGAGCACCGCGTCGGTGACCAGCGCCCTGCAACGCGCCCGGGCGGCCCTGCGCGCGCACCCGCCCGCGCCCGGCGACCCGTGGAAGCCCTCCGACGCGGCCCAGCGCGACCTGCTCGACCGCTACTGCGCCGCCTTCGAGCGCCACGACATCGACGCGCTCGTGGCCTTGCTGCGCGAGGACGCGACCATGTCGATGCCGCCGTTCGCGTGGTGGCTGCGCGGCCGCGCCGACATCCGCCTGGCCCTGTCGGACCCGGAGGCCTCCTGCGCCGGCGCCCGCCTGGTGCCGGCCCGGGCCAACGGCTCCCCCGCGTTCTGGCAGACCCGCCCCGGCCCGGACGGCGTCCACGAGCCGTTCGCCCTCGTGGTCCTCGACGTGGCGGACGACGCGATCGCGGGCATCGTCACCTTCCTGGACGCCCGGCGCCTGGTCGCGCTGTTCGCCTGATCTCGATCGAGCCGCGTCGACGGTTCGCCGCGGGCGCCCGGTACGGTGGTGGCCGGAGGTGGGCATGGGCGACGAGGTCCTGGATCCGATCCTCGCCGAGACACTCGGCAGCGCCGCGAACGCCCTGCGCGACTGGGGCCGGCAGCGTGGCCTGCGGTACGAGCTCGACCGGCCGCTCACCCACGGGCGCTCCGGCGCCGTCGTCGCCCTCGTGTACGTCACGGACGCGGCCGCCCGGCACACCCGCAAGCTCCTGCTCAAGCTCGACGTCTTCGCCGACGGACCGGCCTCGGAGTTCCAGCGGCAGCGGGCGGCCCTGGACGAGGCGCCCCCGCCGTTCGCGCGCCGGCACCTCGCCCGGCTCGCGCCCCGCGGCGACGACCTGATCCCCGTCGGCGACGGCCGGTGGTTCGTGTTCCAGGAGATCGCCGGCAGTGGCGACGAGCCCGACGGCGGCGGCCGCCTCGACGAGCTCGACGTGCTGACGAAGGCGCTGGCCGCGGCGCGGGCCGGCGGCATCCTCGCCGCGACGGGCGCCGGCACCGACGATCCCGTGCGCTGCGACGCCGCGTCCTTCGTCGACGCCTGCGCCGAGGTCACCCGCGCGGTGCTCGACGACTGGGCGGTCGCGGCCGAGGTCTCGTCACTGACCGCGGCCGAATACGTCGAGCGGCACCTGCTCGGGCGCGCCCGGCCGGGCAAGGCCCTGCACACCCTCGCGACCCGGATCGGCGACGCGCCGATCCGCATCGACGGCGAGCGCGAGGTGCTGCCCAACCCGTTCGCCGCGCTGGCCGCCGGCCGTCCCGGCGGTGACCGCCGGGTCCGGGCGCTGCTCGGCCGCTGCCACGGGGACCTGCACGCCGGCAACATCCTGGTGCCGATGGTCCAGCCGGTCTCCCCGCTGCCGTTCCGCCTCGTCGATCTCGCCAAGTACGAGACCGCCGGGCCCCTCGCCCGGGACCCGGCCGGCCTGCTGCTGTACGTCATCGTGCGCACCCTGCCGGACCTGCCGCCCGGGCAGCGCGGTTCGCTGATCGAGGTCGTCGCCGACCCCGGCACCGGGCACGGGCTCATGCTGCCGGGCTGGCTGCCGGACCTCGTCGCCCGCATCCGCGACGCCGGTGAGCGCTTCGCCAACCGGGCCGGCCTGCTGCCCGAGTGGCGCGCGCAGTGGCCGCTGTCGCTGGCCGCCGCCGCGCTCATCCTCCTCGCCCGGGCCACCACGCCCGCGGACGCGAAGCTGTGGCTGCTCCGGCTCGCCGGCCGGGCCACCGCGGTGCACCTGGGGCCGGGCCCCGATCTCGCGGCGGCCACGACCGGCGAGCCCCGCATCGTCACGACGCAGACGGTCGGCGGCCTGGTCGCGCCGAAGGAGACGAGCCCGGGGAGGACCTGGGTCGCGTCGTTCTGCCAGCTGCGGACCTACCTCGAGGAGCACGCCGGGGACGACCGGCGCGGCGCGGTGCTGGCGCTGCGGGAGGCCGCGGAGGCGGGCGAGGATCGCCACGAGGAGTACCTGGAGTTCGTCCGGTCGGTCGACGGCCCCGAGCTCACCCTGCGCGGGCCCGGCGACGACCCGGTGCCGGACGTCGTGTACGCGTGCCCGATGCGCCGGCCCTGCGACCGTGTGGTGCGGCCCGGCCGGCCCGGCGACCCTCCGCCGTACTGCGCCCTGCGCCCGGGCGGCATGCGGCGCGAGTTCCGATGAGCGGCCTGCCGCCCGCCGAGGCCCGCACCGAGTACGCCCGCCAGCTGCTCGCCCGCTACGCCCGCAGCGGCGACCCCGCCGAGCTGGCCCACGCCGAGACCCTGGCCCGCCGGGTGGTCGCGGACTGCCCCACCGGCGACCCCGGCCGCGGCGACTACCTGTCCAACCTCGCGATCGTGCTCCGCGCCCGGTTCGACCGCGAGGGCGACCCGGCCCTGCTGGACGAGTCCATCGCCCTGCAGCAGGAGGCGGTCCGGGCCGCCCCGCCCGGCGATCGCAACGCCGCGGCGCTGCTGGTGAACCTCGCCGTCGCGCTGCGGGTCCGGTTCGGCCACGGCGCCGCGCCGGAGGATCTCGCCCGCGCCGTCGAGCTCGTGCGCCGGGCCGAGCCGGACCTCGACGGGCATCCGCTGGGCGAGGCGCTGCGCGGCGCAGTGCTGGGCGTCCTGCGCACCGCCGCCGAGCACGACCGCGACCCGGCAGTCCTCGCCGGGGCCGTCGCCGCGGTGCGCAATCAGCTCGCCGTCGTGCGCGACCCGGACGAGCGACGCCGGCTGCGGCTCACCGCGAGCGGGCTGTTCCGGCTGCGGTACCAGCGCGGCGGCGACCCCGAAGACCTCGACCGCGCCGTCGCGGAGGCCGAGGAGGCGGCCACCGGCCTGCCCGACACGCATCCGGACGGCCCGGCCGTGCGCTCGACGCTCGGCGCGGCGCTGGTGCTGCGCTTTCGCCGCCGTGGCGACCTGGACGACCTCGACCGGGCGCTGCCGCTCCTGCGGGCCGCTCTGGAGGGCCTGCCGCCGGGGCATCCCACCCGGACGTCCGCCGCCACCAATCTCGTCGCCGCGCTGCAGGCCCGATACGAGACGCGCGCCGACCCCGCCGACCTCGACGCGATGATCGACGCCGGGACGATCGCCGTGGCGGCCGCACCGCCGGCGGGACCGGTCCGGGTCGCCGCCCTGGCCAACCTCGCCTCGGCGCACGCGGCGCGCGCGGAGAGCCGCGACACGCCCGCCGACCTCGACGCCGCCGTGGACCTGCGGCACTCGGCCCTCGGCGCGGCACCGGCGCCCGACCAGGTGGCCGCGCTGCACTCGGGGCTCGCGTCGTCGCTGCGGCACCGCTACGAGCGGCGGGGCGACGAGGCGGATCTCGACGCCGCCATCACGTCGGGCGAGGCCGCCGTCGAGGCCACGCGCGACGGCTCCGCCGAGCGGGGCCGGGCGCTGGCCGACCTGTGCGCGGCGTACCGCACCCGCTACGACCGCCACGGCCGCCACGACGACCTGGAGGCCGCGGTGCGGGCCGGACGCGCGGCGGTCGGCGTCACCGCCGAGGACGATCCGGCCCGGGCGCGCCGGCTGTCCACACTGGGCCTGGCGCTGCTGCGCCTCGCCGGTCACACGGGCTCCGCCGCCGACCTCGACGACGCCGTGGACGCCGGGCGGCGGGCGGTGGCGGCGACCCGGCCCGGCGACCGGATGCACGCCCGGATGCTGGCCAACCTGTCCAACGCCCTGCGGGTCCGCCACGAGCGCACCGGCGACCTGGCCGACCTCGACGAGTCCGTCCTCGATGCCCGGGCCGCGCTCGCCGCCACCCCGGCGGGCGACGCGCTGCGGCCGCGCCGGCTCGCGGCGCTGGCCACCGGGCTGCTGCGCCGGTTCGAGGCGAGCCGCCGCGACGAGGACATCGACGAGGCGATCGTCACGGCCGAGCAGGCGGTCGCGGCCACCGCCGCCGACCACCCGGGCCGCCCCATGCACCTCGCGAACGCCGGCCTCATGCGGTTCCGGCGGTTCGAGGCGTCCGGCGCGCACGACGACCTCGAGGCCGCCATCGACCGCGACCGGCGGGCCGTGCTCGACACCCCCGACGACCACCCGGACCGGCCCGGCTACCTCTCCAACCTCGTCGTGCCGCTGCTGCGCCGGCACGCGCTGCTCGGCGCCGCGGAGGACCTCGAGGCCGCGGTGGCGGCGGCCGGCGCGGCGGTGGCCGGCGACCCGGCCTCCGGCGGCCTGCTGTTCAACCTCGGCGCCGCCCTGCGCGCCCGCTCCACGCTCGCCGGGGCGCCGCCGGCCGGCGCGGAGCGGGACCGGGCCGCCGCGGCCGAGGCCTTCCGCCGCTGCGCACGGCAGCCGGGCACGATGCCCGTGATCCGCGCCGCCGCCGCCATGTACGAGGCGGAGCTGGAGGCCGCCGCCGGGGACTGGGCGGCCGCCGACGCCGCGTACGCCGTCGCGCTGGACCTGCTGCCGGTCCTGGCCGGGCGGCAACTGGGCTGGGACAGCCGGCACGCGCATCTGGCGCGGCTCGGCGGGCTCGGCACCGACGCCGCCGCGGTGGCGCTGCACCGGGGCGACCCGCTGCGCGCGGTCGCCGTGCTCGAACGGGCCCGGGGCGTCGTGCTCGGGCAGGCCGCCGAGCAGCGCCGCGACCTCGGCGAGCTGCGCCGGACCGACCCCGGCCTCGCCGACGCGTTCGACGAGGTCTGCGCGGTGCTCAACGCCGACACCGCCCCGACCGAGGCGCTGGTGGCGGACCCGGCCACCGTCGCCGCGGCGGCCGGACGGCGCCGGGACGCGGCCGCGAGGTTCGACGACGTCGTCGCGCGCATCCGCGCGCTGGGCCTGCTCCGCGACCCGGAACCCGGGGACCTGCTCGCGGCGGCGGCAGGCGGGACGGTGGTCGTCGTCAACGTGTCGCGGTACCGCTGCGATGCCCTGATCCTGCGGCCCGGCGGGGTGGAGCCGGTCCCGCTGCCCGAGCTGCGCCGCGAGGACGTGACCGCGGACGCCGCCGCCCTGCTGGCCGCGACCGAGGCGAACGACTGGGACAGCAACCCGGCGCTGCGGCGCGTCCTCGGCCGGCTGTGGGACCACATCGCCGCCCCGGTCCTCGCCCGGCTGAACCCGCCGCCGGGGGCCCGGGTGTGCTGGCTGCCGACCGGGGCGCTCGGCGTGCTGCCGCTGCACGCCGCCGCGCCGGACGACGGCGGGCCCGGGCTGCTCGACCGGACGGTCTCCACCTACACCGCGACCCTGCGCTCACGCATCCACGCGCGCGGTGCCGGGGCGGCCGGGACCGACCCGGCGAGCGCCGCGGCGCCGCTCGTGGTGGCCGTGCCCCACACCGGCGACCTGCCGCCACTGCGCCGGGCCGCCGAGGAGGGCCGGGTCGTCGCCGGGCGGCTCGGCACCGATGCCATCATCGCGGACACGGACACGGACACGGGCCGCGACGCGGTGCTGGAGCGGCTGCGCGACGCCGACTGGGCGCACTTCGCCTGTCACGCCGTGACGGACGCGGCGGACCCGGCGGCGAGCGCGCTGCTGCTGGCCGACGGGCCGCTGCGGGTCCGCGACATCGGTGCCCTGCCGACCCGTCCGCGCCGCCTCGCGTACCTGTCCGCCTGCACAACCGCGCTCGCGGGCGGCCTGCTGGCCGACGAGGCCATGCACATCTCCTCGATCTTCCAGCTGACCGGGTTCCGCCACGTGGTCGGCACCCTGTGGCGGGTCGGCGACGACGCGGCGCACGACCTCGCCGCCGACGTCTACGCGCGGCTCGGGGCCGGCACCGCGCCGGCGGAGGCGGTGAACGCGGCCGCGCGCGAGCAGCGGGACCGCTATCCCCGCAGCCCGATGCTCTGGGCCGGCCTGGTGCACCTCGGGCCCTGACCCGCTCAGGGTCCGAAGTGGACGTGCGACGCCCACAGCGCGATGGCGGCCGGGTGGCGGCGCCGGAGGTCGAGCACGACGGCGTGCAGCGCGCTCGCCGGGTCCGCCCCGGCGTCCACCGCCGCGTAGAACGCCGCGGCGACGTCCGGCGCCGCGTCGTCCGAGACCGGCCACAGCGTGCCGACGACGTGGCGGAACCCGGCGAGCTGCAGCCCGGACGCGACGTGGATCGACTCGTCCAGCAGCACGGTGCCGCCGAACGCGGTCGCGCACGCCGACAGGTAGGCCAGCTCGCCGCGCGGCACGCTGAGCGCCGCGAGCTCGGGAACGCTCAGCGAGCCGGCGTGCACCTCCAGCCGGCCCCGGCCCGGGTCGGTCGCATCGGTGACGGCGTGGCAGGCGAAGTGGGCGTGCGTCGCGCCGGGCAGCGCGGCCCGCACCGCCGGGGCGCTCGCCGCCGCGTCGATCAGCGGCGTGGACCCGAGCCGCAGCGCCACGTCCCGGGCCTCCGCGGCGGCCAGGCGCAGCCGCGGCAGCCCGGCCGCTTCGCCGACCCCGACGACCACCGCCCGGCGGGCCGGGCCGGACCCGGCTCGGGCGCGCTGATGGCGCAGCGTCGCCACGGTCGGCGTGTACGACGACACGACGTGGTCGAGCGCCACCGCGTGGATCGGGAGCAGGGCGAGCGGCCCGGTCGGCATCCACCACACCCGCGGCCACGGCGAGCCGGGCGGCGGGGTGCCCGCGTGGCCGAGGTGGCGCAGCACCGGCTCGCCGATCGCGGACCGGAGCCAGGCCAGCACGTCCGCGCGCCGCCGGCCGGCCGCGACCGGGTCCGGGTCCGACTCGCTCGCCAGCAGCGCGTTGACGTTGGCCACGACCTCGTCCTCGGTCGCCTCCAGCCGTACCTCGCCGGCGCCCTCCGCGGTCAGGGTCAGCGCCGCGACGCCGGCCGCGGTGACGATGAGCGCCACGACGGTGCCGCCCGCGGCCGCCGCGCGCAGCTCGTCGAAGGTCGGCGGGCGGCCGAACCGCTCCAGCCCCGGCCGCCGGCGGATCCGTTCCAGCAGTGCCGTCCACCGCTCGGCCGCCCTCCGGCGCTCGGCGCCCCGGCGGGCCGCCTCCAGCGCCGGCAGCAGCGCGCTGTCGTCGCCGGAGGGCGCGTGGAGCGCCGCGCGCAGCCGTTCCAGCTCGGCGTGCAGCTGCGGGTCGAGCCGTTCGAGCAGCCCGTCGTCCGCGCGGGTCTGCAGCGACTGGGCCAGCAGGACGCCCCGGCCGGCCTCCAGCGCCGCCCACGCGCCCGGCAGGTCGCCGCAGTGGATGGCGGCCGAGGCCGCCTCCGGGCCGAGGCCGTTGAGCAGCTCCAGGTGCCGCCGCCGGTCCACGGGCGACAGCGCCCGGTCGACTAGCGCGGGCAGCAGCTCCAGCACGCCCGCCCAGGCGTCCCGGGCCCGATCCCACCGTCCGGTGCGCCCGGCGAGCCGGGCCAGCGCCCTGCCCTGCAAGGCCCGGCGCAGCGCCGGCGCGGACGCTCCCACCGCCCCCTCCGCGAAGGCGGCGAACGCGCGATCGAGCGTGGCGGCGGAACCGTCGCGGGCATGGGTGCGGACCAGGATCTGCGCGAGGTTGCCGAGCCGGGAGGCGCGATAGACGCTCTCCGGCGGGGTCGCGGCGACCGCCTCCTCGCTCGCCGCGAGGGCCCGGTCCAGATCCTCGGGCCGCCCGTCGCGCTCGAACAGCATGAGCGTGGCCGCCGCGAGGTTGTTGGCCAGCCGCGGCCGGTCGGGGTGGCCGGCGGCGGCCGCGTGCAGCGCCTCGGCCGCCAGGTCCACGCCGGCGCGCGGGTCACCGCCGGTCTCCTCGGCCAGCGCGAGCGTCGCGTTGCTCAGGTTCGACAGCGCGGTGGCGCGCTCCGCGTGCCCGGCCGACGTCGCCGCGACCGCGGCCCGGCCGGCGAGCACCGCCCCCTCGAGGTCGACGACCCGGCCGTCGCGGTCGTAGCGATCCTTGAGGAATCCGCACAGGTTCGCCCGGTGCAGGCCCTCGTCGGCGCCGATCTGCCCGGCGGCGTCGGCGGCCTGCGCGGCGTAGTCGACGGCCTGGTCGAGGTCGGCGAGGGCGCCGGTGTCCTCGAACCGGCCGTGCAGCGCGTTGGCCAGGTGGGCGAGGTAGGCGGGGCGCTGCACGTGGCCCGGCGGCGTCGCCCGGACGGCCGCGGACGCGAGGTCGACCGCCGAGTCGAGGTCGGCGCGCCGGCCGAGCACCTCGAACCGCAGCCGGAGCGCGTTGCTCAGCGTCGACAGGACCCGCGCCCGGTCGGGGCTGCCCTCGGGCGCCAGGGCGGTGGCCCGCTCGGCCGCCGCGACCGTGTCCCGCAGGTCGGCCGGGTCGCCGCCGGCCGCGAACCGAGCGTTGTGCGCCAGGGCCAGCGCGGTCAGGATGATCGGCAGGTCCGGGTCGCCATCGCGCGCCGCGTCCACGGCCGCCGCCGTGGCCTCGACCGCCGCGTCGTAGTCGGACGGGTCGCCGGCGAGCTCGGCCCGGTGCCGCCGCAGGGTGCCCAGGTTCGACAGGTAGCCGGGCCGCTTCGGGTGGCCCTCCGGCACGCCCCCGACGGCGGCCTCGAGCAGCTCGATCGCCACGTCGAGATCGGCGGGGTCGCGGTCGCGGTCGAAGCGGTCCCGCAGTGCGGCGGAGAGGTTGGAGCGGTAGGCCGACGCGTCCGGGTCGGTGTCGTGCGCGGCGTCCACGGCCGCGGCGCCGGCCTCGATCGACCGGCGCAGGTCGTCGGCGTCGCCCGTGAGCAGGTACCGCTGCCGCAGGCCGATGCCGAGGTTCGACAGGTGCCCGGCGCGCGACGGGCTGCCGGCCGGCTCCCGGGCCAGCACCGCCTCGCCGAGGACGATCGCCTCGCCGAGGTCGTCCGGGTCGCCGAACCGGTCGTAGCGGGCCTGCAGCGCGGAGGACAGGCTCGAACGGTAGGTCACGTCCCGCGGATCGTCCGGCGGCGCGGCGGCGAGGGCGGCCCGGCCGTGCTCGACGGCGGCGGCCAGATCGGCGTCGCGGCCGAGGGTCTCGTACCGCAGCCGCAGCGCCGCCCCGAGATTGCCCTCGGCGGCCGGGAGCACTTCGGCGGCGGCCACCCGCACCGCCTCCGACCCGGCCGCGACGGCCTCGTCCACCGCGCTCACGTCGCCGGTGGCCCGGAACCGGTTCTGCTGGGCGCTGCACAGGTTCACCAGGTAGACGGCGCGCTGGGGGCCGCTGCCCCGCGCCGCCGCCTCGCGCAGGAGCCGGATCGCCCGGTCGAGCAGCGCCGGTGTGCGGCCCGACCGGCTCGTGAGGAGCCGGGCGGCCTCGGCGCTCCAGGCGTCGGGGTCGGTGCCGGCCGGCGGGACGGTGCGGGCCAGACCCTCGTGCATCGACGGCGGGACCTGGTCGGGCGCCCAGGGGAACACGAGACCGAGCCAGTGCGCGGCCCGGTCCAGGTCCGCCTCGTCCTCGCCCTCGGGCAGGTGCAGGTACCGCAGCCAATGCCCCAGCCCGATCAGCAGCGCGGTGTCGAGGTCGTCGGGGTCCACGCCGAGCGCGGCGCGCCGCAGCACGGCCAGTGCGGCGGGGTCCAGTACGACATCCGGCTCTTCGCTCCCGGCCGCCCGTTCCAACCAGCTGCGCAGCTCGTCCATCCCGTGGCCGCTCCTGTACGAGTCCGGCTTGCCGTCGTCCGACCTTGCCCGACCTGTGCGCGCACCGTCAACCGCTCGCGGCCGGGCAGCCGATCGTGGAGGGGAACGTCAACCGGAGGTGGCCATGATCCGCTCCCGCCTCGCGACGGCCGGCCGCGCCGCCGTGCGCGCCCTGGCCGTCGTGGCGGCCGTGCTGCAGGGCCTCGACCTGCCCGACGGACGCGCGGCCTGGGTGCTGCGGCTGCTGACCGTGGCGGCGTCGGTCGCGGCGGCCGTCGATGGGCTCCGGCACCTTGGCCGGTCCCGCGACGGCACGGTACAACGGAGACACCCGACGAGCGCGGAGGAGGTGCCCGGTGCCGGAGGAGACGCCGGCGGCACAGCCGCGGCCGGACCGGATCGCTGATCGGCACGGCTTCGCCCGCGAGCTGGGTCTCCTGCGCGACGGAGCCGGCCTGACCATCCGCGACGTCGCCGCCCGCAGCGGCGTCCCGGCGAGCACCCTGGGCGGCTACTTCGCCGGCACGCACCTGCCGGGCCGATCGCCGGCCGGGCAGTTCGAGCGGATCCTCGCGGCCTGTGGCGCCACCGATCCGGCCGTCGTCGCGCAGTGGCTCCACGGGCTGCGCCGCGCGCGGCGGGGCCAGCCACCCGCGGCACTACCCGCGCCGCCGCCGGCCGCGAGCGCTCCGGCCGCCGCCGAGTCCGACGGCGCGATGGACACGCCGGCCGTGGTCTCGACCCGGGCGCCGACGGAGCGGCTGAACCGGCAGCCGGGCATCCGCGGCCGGGCGTCGCTGCTGGCGCGGCTGGAACGGGATCTCGACCAGCCTCGCACCGGCGACCCGGCCGCGCGGGTGCACGTGCTGCACGGGCTCGGCGGGTCGGGCAAGAGCACCGTGGCGCTCGCGCTCGCCCGTGCCGCCGAGCGCCGCGGCGTCACCGTGTGGTGGGTCTCGGCCGTCCGCCCGGCGCTGTTCACGACCGGCATGCACGCCGTCGCCATCGACCTCGGCGCCACGCCCGACGAGCTGCGCGTCGGCAGCCTGCCGGACCAGGTGTGGCGGCGGCTGGCGGCGCACGACCGGCCGTGGCTGCTGGTCGTGGACGACGTCGACGATCCGCGGGCGGTGCTGAGCCTCCCGGGCGCCGAGGTCACCGACGGCAACGGCTGGCTGCGGCCGATCGCCGGCGGCCACGGCGCGGTCGTCGTCACCACCCGCGACGGCGGCGGGCGCACCTGGGCCGGCGGCGACCCGCCCTGGTTCGAGCTGCACCCGGTGCCCTCCCTCGACGCGGCGCTGGGCGGGCAGGTGCTGCGGGAGCTGGCCGGGCCGGCCGCGGGCCCGGCGGACGCGGCCCGGCGCCTCGCCCACCGGCTGGGCGGGTTGCCGCTGGCCCTCGGGATCGCCGGGCGATACCTGGGCGAGGTCGCCACCATGCCGCCGGGCCTCGCCGGCGGGACCGAGGTGCGGACGTTCGACGACTACGCGGCCGCCCTGGACCGCGCCGGCCCGCTGCGCCTGCTCGACGAGGACGAGGACGAAGGCGCCGCCGGTCCCGGCCACGGCCGCACTCGCGAGATCGTCGGGCGGACCTGGGAACTGTCGCTGGATCTGCTGGCCGCGCGCGGCCTGCCCCAGGCCCGTCCGGTGCTGCGGCTGCTGTCGTGCCTGCGCCCGGCCGCCGTGCCCCCGAGCCTGCTGCGCGCCGACGTCCTGGCGGCCCACGCGCCGTTCGCCGGGCTGACCGCGCGGCGGCTGTGGCGGGCCGTGCGCGGGCTCGCGGACGTCGGGCTCCTCGACCCCGGCGGCGACCCGGCGGGCGAGACGCTGCTGATGCATCCGCTGGTCCGCGAGGCGTCGCGGCGCAACGACGACGTCGACGGCGATCCGGACACCTACCTCGCCGCGCTCGTCGCGCTGCTGCGGGCGGCGGTGCAGGACCTCGACCCGAAGCACCCGGCCTCCTGGTCGACCTGGTCGGCCCTGGCCGAGCACTGCGGCGCGCCCCTGGACCTGATCCGCGACCACCGGATCGCGCCGCCCGGCACCGGCCCCGACGTGCTGGAGCCGGCGCTGCTCGCGGTGCGCTACCTGCGGGCCGCCGGGCAGAGCCGCCGCGCCCGGGCCCAGGCCGCGGCGCTGATCGCCGAGGCCGGGCCGGTCGTCGGGCGCACCGACGCGACGGTGCTCGCGCTGCGCAACGAGCTCGGCCGCTCCATGTACGACACCGGCGAGTACAACCCCGCCAAGCGGGAGCTGCACGCGACGCTCGCGGCCCGGCGCCGGCTGCTCGGCCCGGAGCATCCCGACACCATGACGACCGCGCACTATCTGGGCCGGGTCCTGCGTGACGACGGGCAGCTCGCCGACGCCGAGCGGGTGTTCCGGGAGGTGCTCGAACAGCGCCGCCGGGTCCTCGGCGAGGAGCACCTCGACACGCTCACGAGCCTCAACAACGTCGGCGACGTCATGCGGGCCCAGGGCCGGCTCGACGCGGCCGAACAGGTGCTCGGGCACGTCCTGCACGCCCGTCGCCGGCGGCTCGGGGCGGATCACCCGGCGTCGCTCGTCACGCTGTTCCACCTGGCCCGGCTGCGCCGCGACCGCGGCGAGCTGGCGGCGGCCGAGGCCGAGTTCGAGGCGCTCGCGGCGACCAGCGGCCGGGTCCTCGGCGAGGACCATCCGCGGACCCTCAACGCGTTGCAGGGCCTCGCCGACGTCCGCCACGGGCTCGGCCGCGCCGCCGAGGCCGAGGCCCTGACCCGGGAGGTGCTCGCCCGGCGGGCGCGGACGCTGGGGCCGGAGCACCCGGCGACGCTCGTGTCGCGGCACCGCCTGGCGCTGACCCGGCGGGATCTCGGCGACGCCGCCGCGGCGCGCGCCGGGCTGGAGGAGGTGCTGGCCGCCCGCCGCCGGGTGCTCAGCCGCGGGCATCCGGCGACCGCTCGGGCCGCGGCCGACCTGGAGGCGCCGGCCTGATCAGCCGGCGCCCGCGTGGGTCTTGGCGATCTGCGCGAGGTGCACCCGCGACTGGATGCCGAGCTTGCCGAAGATGCGCCGCAGGTGGAAGTTGACGGTGTGGGTCGAGATCCCGAGGCGGCGGGCGATCTGCCGGTTCGTCAGCGCCCGGCCGACGAGGGCGGCGACCTCCCGCTCGCGGCAGGTCAAACCGGCCCAGGCCGGGGCCGCCGGCTGGGCTTCCGGCGGGGCTCCCGGTAGGGCTCCCGGCACGATCAGCACGACGATCAGCTTCATACCACCAGCGAAGCGGACCGGCGGGCCGGCCGGACAGCGGCGCGCGGATCCCCGGACACGCTCGTACGAGCGTCGTACGGGGCCGCGCGCCGCCGCGTGCTACGGCAGCGTCCAGCGCTGGTTGGCGCCGGCGAAGCAGTCCCAGATCTGCAGCCGCGCGCCGTCGGCGGAGCTGTTGTCGGTCACGTCGAGGCAGCGGCCCGACGCGGTGTTCACGAGGGTGCTGTTGCCGCTGTTGTACTGCCACTTCTGCGCGCCGGTACCGTTGCAGTCCCACAGCTGGATCTTCGTGCCGTTGGCGGTGCCGGCCGAGGTGACGTCCATGCACTTGCCGAGCGCGCGCAGGGATCCGTCCGACGCCACCGTCCAGTTCTGGGCGGTCGTGCCGTTGCAGGTGTACAGCTGGATCGCCGCCCCGTTCGCCGCGGACGCCGCGGCGACGTCCACGCACTTGCCCGCGAGGCCCGTGATGCGCCCGGTGCGGCCCGCCGGCGGGGTGGTCGGCGGCGGGGTGCCGCCCGTCGCCGTCTCGTAGGCCGCGCTGATCAGCGAGTTGGCGCCGGTCGCGTCCTGCGAGAGCTCCCAGAACATGATGCCGCCGCCGTTGGCCATGGCCCACTGGGTCTTGCGGCGCACGGTACCGAGGCCGTTGTAGCACTCGTTGGAGCCGTTGATGGTGACGCAGTCGCGGTTGGCGTTGGCCGGGTCCCGCGAGACCAGGTCGGCGTAGGTGAGGTAGCTCGGCCGCGAGTAGATCGGCACCCCGATGACGGCCTTGCTCGCGGGCAGGCCGCGGCCCTTCCAGAAGTTCACGGCGGCGACGGACCAGTCGTAGTTGGCGTGCGGGCTGCCGCCGTCGTAGGTCATGATGTTGAGCCAGTCGACGTAGCCGAACACGGCCGGCTGCACCCCGTTGGCGGTGCCGCCCTCGGAGACCACGGCGGCGGTGAGCAGCTTGCCGCGGCTGTGCATCGCGGTGCTCAGCTGGGACATGAGCGCGGTGTAGTTGTTGCCGGACGTGCCCGGGTCCGGGTACTCCCAGTCGATGTCGACGCCGTCGAGGTTGTACTGGTTGACGAGGTTGACGACGTTGTTGACGAACGCGGTCCGGGCGGTGGCGTTGCCGGCCAGGGTCTCGAAGGCGGAGTCGTTGCCGTCGTTCCAGCCGCCGATCGACAGCGACACCTTGGTGTTCGCGGCGTGGCCGAGCGAGACGATCTGCTGCAGCTTGGACGGGTTGTCCACGGCGCCGAGGCTGCCGTTGCTGTTGGGCAGGACGAAGGCGTAGTTGACGTGGGTCAGCTTGCTGTACTGGATCGCGGTGGCGCTGCCGGCCCAGGACGGCATGTACCCGATGCTGCGGAAGCCGTTCGGCAGCGTGGCGGCGCTGGCGGACGGCTGGACGGCGAAGGCCACGGCGGCGCCGGCGGCGACCGTGACCGCCGCGATGGCTAGGGCGGATCGGCGCATAGGGGCTCCTTCGGGTGTGGGGGTGAGCCTCTTGGCCAGCGACGATAGGAAAGTTAACTGTCAGTTGTCAATGCGTGTCTTAGTTCAAGTCGCATATTGACGATGCGTTGCGCTCCGCATAGCCTCCGATAGATCTGTTAAGTAACCTCACTAATCCGCCTGGGAGGTAAGCAGATGCGAAGGCTCAGGTCATTGGCGTCCGCCGCGCTGATGGCAACGATCGCCGCGACCGGCCTGATCGTGGTGGCGTCACCCGGCGCCGCGCAGGCCGCGGTCGTGTGGAACGAGGACTTCAGCGGGGCGTCCGGCCAGGGCGTCGACACGTCGAAGTGGAACTTCGACACCGGCGGCGGGGGCTTCGGCAACTCCGAGCTGGAGTACTACAACAGCGGCACCAGCAACGTGTATCAGGACGGCCAGGGGCACCTGGTCATCGAGGCCCGGCGCGAGAGCGGCGGGCACAGCTGCTGGTACGGCACGTGCCAGTGGACCTCCGGGCGCATCCAGACGGCCGGGAAGTTCACCCAGCAGTACGGCCGCGTCGAGGCCCGCATCCAGGTGCCGAAGGGCAACGGGCTGTGGCCGGCGTTCTGGATGCTCGGCGGCAGCAACTGGCCGGGCGACGGCGAGATCGACATCATGGAGAACGTGGGCCGCGACCCGAACACGGTCTACGGCACCATCCACGGCCCCGGGTACTCCGGCGGCAACGCGGTCGGCGGCACCCGCAACATCGGCCAGGCGCTCGGCAACGCGTACCACGTGTTCGCCGTCGACTGGTCGCCGAACCTCATCGTCTGGACGATCGACGGCTCGGAGTACTTCCGCGCCACTCCCGCCAGCACCCGCGGCAACCCGTGGGTGTACGACCACCCGTTCTTCATCATCCTCAACCTGGCCGTCGGCGGGAACTTCCCCGGCAGCCCCGACGGCTCCACCCCGTCGGTGAACCGCATGCTCGTCGACTACGTGCACGTCAGCACGACGAGCACCCCACCGCCGGGCGGCAACGCGCTGCGCGGCAACGAGAGCGGCCGCTGCATCGACGTGCCGTCGGCGAACCCGGTCGACGGGGCGCGGCTGCAGGTGTACGACTGCAACGGCACCACCGCCCAGCAGTGGACGATCGGCTCGGACGGCACCGTGCGGGCGCTGGGCAAGTGCATGGACGCGGCCGCCGCCGGCACCGCGAACGGCACCGCGATCCAGCTCTACACCTGCAACGGCACCGCCGCCCAGCGGTTCACCCTGACCGCCGCGGGCGACCTGGTGAACATCAACGCCAACAAGTGCGTCGACGTGGCCGGGCACGGCACCGCCAACGGCTCGCAGCTGCAGCTGTGGGACTGCACCGGCGGCGGCAACCAGAAGTGGACGCGGGTCTAGGTTTCGCCAAATTGCCGTGGCCCGGGACTCCCGGGCCACGGTACAACCTCCCTATGACGACACTCGATACGCTCGAAGGACTGCACGGCGCCGTGGCCGTGCGCGACGGCTCGGTCGTGCTGGAGCACTACGGTTCCGGGGCGGACAGCACCTGGGGTCAGCCGCTCGGCGTCGTCGGCTTCGGACCCGGGACGCTGCACGACATCAGGTCGGTGACCAAGAGCATCACGGCGCTGTTGTACGGCATCGCGCTCGCCGAGGGCCTGGTGCCGGACCCGTCCGAGCCATTGCTGCGGTACTTCCCGCGCTACCCCGACCTCGCCGCCGAGCCCGAGCGCGCCCGCCTCACCGTCGAGCACGCGCTCACCATGTCGCTGGGCCTGCAGTGGCGCGAGGACCTGCCCTACACCAGCCCGGACAACGCCGAGATCGCGATGGAGCTGGCGCCCGACCGCTACCGGTACGTCCTGTCCCGCCCCGTGCTGGAGCCGCCCGGCACCCGCTGGTCCTACTGCGGCGGCGCGACGGCCCTCCTCGGCGCGCTCATCGCCGACGGGACCGGGGTCGCGTTGCCCGAGTACGCCCGCGCGAAGCTCTTCGACCCGCTCGGCATCGACGCCTTCGAGTGGATCACCGGCGCCGACGGCGTCGCCTCGGCGGCGTCGGGCCTGCGGCTGACCCCGCGCTCGCTGGTCCGCATCGGCGAACTGGTCCTGGCCGAGGGCGCCGGCATCGTGCCCGCGGCGTGGGTGCGCACCATGCTGGAGCCCCGCCTGCCGAACTCGTGGGGCGGGGAGTACGGCTACCAGTGGTACATCGAGCCGGTCGACGGCCACCGGATGTGGGCCGCCATGGGCAACGGCGGGCAGCGCCTCTTCATCCTGCCTGAGCTGGGCCTGGTTGTCGCCGTGACCGCGGGGAACTATGACGGGGACGAGCAGTGGAAGACCCCGCTCGCCGTGCTGCGGCAATTCGTGCTGCCCTCGGTCGCCGGCTCTCCGCCTGCCTGATCGCCGGTGCTCCACCCGCGTGCTGTTTCCGCCCCTCGTTCCCCGGCTCTCCGCCCGCCTGATCCCCGGTGCTCCACCCGCGTGCTGTTTCCGCCCCTCGTTCCCCGGCTCTCCGCCCGCCTGATCCCCGGTGCTCCACCCGCGTGCTGTTTCCGCCCCTCGTTCGCCGGTTCTCCGCCCGCTCGTTCCGTTTCTCCCCCCTCGTTCGCCGGTTTTCCGCCCCCTCGTTCGTCCGTTTCGCGCGCGCCCGACCGTCGTAATGGGAGGAGGACTGTTCGCTCACCGTCAGGAGGGAAACGATGACGCTTCCGGAGATCGTCTCGCGGGACGAGTGGCTCGCGGCGCGGCTCGCGCTGCTGGAGCGGGAAAAGGAGGCCCGGCGCGAGCTGGACCGCATCAACAGCGAGCGGCGGCGGTTGCCGATGGTGCGGGTAGCCAAGCCGTACCGCTTCCACGGCGCCGAGGGCCCGGCCGGGCTCGCGGACCTGTTCGCGGGGCGGGCGCAGCTCATCGTGCAGCACGTGATGTTCGACCCGGAGTGGGACGCGGCCTGCCCCGCCTGCACCGCGAGCATCGACGAGATCGCCCCGGCGCTGCTGGAGCACCTGCACAACCGCAGCACCACGTTCGTGCTCGTGTCCCGGGCACCCTACGCGAAGCTCGCCGCCTACGCCGCGACGCGCGGCTGGGACATCCCGTGGTACTCCTCCCACGGCGACGACTTCAACTTCGACTTCGACGTGTCGTTCGACGAGGCGGTGAAGCCGGCCGTGTACAACTACCGCGCACTGCCTGTGATCGGCTCGCCGGAGCTCCCCGGGTTCAGCTGCTTCCTCACCGACGGTGACGACGTGTTCCACACCTACTCGACGTACGCCCGCGGCACCGACTTCGGCGGCGCGTACGCGCTGCTGGACCTGACCGCGCTCGGGCGGCAGGAGGAGTGGGAGGAGCCGAAGGGACGGGCCGGGCACGCCCGCGAGGCGATACCCGACTTCGCCCCGTAGCTCCGGTGCCAGCCTTGCCGGGCCTGATTCCCGGCGGGGCGGCTCCCATCTCGGGTCCGCCGCGCCCGCCGCGGACGCCGGGGTCCGCCGCGCCCGCCGCGGACGCCGGGGTCCGCCGCGCCCGCCGCGGACGCCGGGGTCCGCCGCGTTCGCCCGCCTGCGCCGGGTCCACCGCGCCCTCCTGCGCGCCTCCACCGCGCCTGCTGCCGCCTCCCCCCGCGCCCGCCGCGCCAGCCGGGGTCCGCCGTGTCCGCCCGCCTCCGCCGGGTCCACCGGATCCACCGCGTCGACCTGGAATCGGGGAAACTCTCCCGGTGGAGCACGTGACCTACCCGAAGATCCCCGCCGTGCTGGCGAACGCCTCCACGGCCGGCCCGTGGATCGCCACCGAGAAAATCCACGGTGCACAGCTAGTAATCGCCTACGACGGGACGGCGCTGCGGGTCGGCAAACGCAAAGCGTGGCTACGCGATGACGAAGCGTTCTTCGGCTGGCAACTGCTGCGCTCGACGCTGGAACGGGCCGCCCGGGCCGCCCTCGGCCGCGGGGGCACGTCGGTGCGGCTCTACGGCGAGCTGTACGGCGGCCATTACCCCGGCGCCGACCCGGTGCCCGGCGCCAGTCCGGTGCAGACGGGCGTCTGGTACAGCCCCGGCATCCGGTTCGCCCTGTTCGACGCGGTCACCGACGACGGCCCGGTGTGGTTGTACGCCGACCTCGCCGCGATCGCCGCGGAATCGGGCGTGGACGTCGTACCACTGCTCGCCCGCGGCACCAGGTCCACAGTGGACGCCGTGCCGATCCGCTTCCCGACCCGGGTTCCGGCGCTGCACGGCCTGCCGCCGCTGGACGGCAACCTCGCCGAGGGGCTCGTCCTGCGCCCCGACGCGCGCCTGCCGCTGGCGACCCGCCCCGTCCTCAAGCGCAAGATCCCCGAGTTCGACGAGGCCCGCTTCGCCGAGGCCCAGCCGTGGGACCCGCACATCTCCCCCGCCGCCGTCGCCCCGCTCGCCGCGACCCTGGTGAACCCGGCCCGCGTGGCGAGCGCCCGCTCCAAGGTCGGCCCCGACGACCCCGCGGCGCTGGAGGAGGAGGTGGTCCTGGACGTGATGGTCGACCTGGTGGACGCGTACCCGATGCTGCAGTCGCGCGACGACCTGGAGGCCCTTGTGCGCTCCGCGGTGGTGGCACGTTTCCGGGATTCGACGGCCGCCGGGACTCCGTAACGTATTCCTCAACAGCGACAACGACTTCCAGGGGAGAGCACGATGAGCGACTACGACATGGGCGACACGGGTCACGGCGACGTCGACTACGGCCACTACGACGCCGGTCAGGAGCACGGCCAGCTGGACCAGCTGCACCAGGCGCAGGGTTCGGAGGCCGACTACAACAACCAGTACGGCGTGTACGAGCAGGACCACCACAACGCGGAGTCGACGGACTTCTCGCAGGGTCACCACGTCGAGTACGACGCGCCGGCGGCCGTGCACTACGAGTCGGACGACTACACGAACTACTCGCACGACGCGACCTCCGACGACCACGTCTTCGCCGCCGAGGGCAGCGAGAACGCCCACCAGGCCAGCTTCGGCGAGCTCGACCAGCTCGAGCAGAGCTTCGGCAAGTCGTTCGTCGACGGCACCGAGTTCCACGCCGGTGGCGGCCAGTTCGGCGTCGCGGCCAACTGAGCACGACAAGGGCTACCCCTGGCTCAAGGCCGGTCACCACTGGTGGCCGGCCTTCGCCATGTTCCGGCGTTCCCGTCCGTGCGCCGCTTCACGCCTTCCGCGACGCGTGCGATTCGCGCGTACACCCGCACGCTCTTTGCGGCCGCACCTCGCAGGTTGCGGAGGGGTTGCTCGGATTAACTAGCGGCTTTGTGCCACCGTCCGGCGCGCGACTGACTTGATCGGCTTCCAGCAAGTAGGAATACCCACATGTCAACTGCTCGTCGATTACTGATAACACTCACCGCCTCGGCGGTCGTCCTTGCCGGCTGTAACGACGCACCCAAGTCCGTGAACGTCGCGGCGGAAGGCTCCCCGAGCGCCGAATCGGACACCGTCGAGGTGGACGCTTCGGCGACCCCGGAAGCCGAGCCGCCCGCGGCCGCCCCGGTCCGCAAGGCCCTCGACACGCACCTGGCCGATGTGAAGGCCGCACCCGAGGACACGTTCGGTTACTTCGCGTTCCGGCCCGACACGGACGGAACAAAGCACGTTCGGTACACGCGCACTTACCATGGGCTTCCGGTGTACGGCGGGGACGTCATCGTGCACCTCGGGGCCGACGGACAGTACAAGGGCAGCTCCAACGGGATCCTCGCGCCGCTCAAGGTCGACACCGCGCCGAAGGTCTCGGCCGCGGACGCCGCCACGAAGGCCCGGGAGCGGTTCACCGGCAAGATCGCCCAGCTGCAGGGGCAGAAGCTGCTCGTCGAGGCCTCCACCGGCGCCGGGCGGCTCGCCTGGGAGAGCCTCGTCGTCGGTACGGCCAAGGACGGCCGCACCCCGTCACGGCTGCACGTGCTCACGGACGCGCACTCCGGGGCCGTGATCGGGCAGTGGGACGAGATCGAGACGATCGCGGGGACCGGGCACAGCCTCTACAGCGGGCAGGTGAGTCTCGAGACACAGAAGTTCGGCAACCAGTACCGGATGATCGACACGACCCGCGGGCGCGCCTCCGTGTGCGACATGAAGCACCAGGAGAGCGGGCCGTGCACCCAGATCAGCGACGCCGACAACACGTGGGGTAACGGCAAGGCCGACGACCCGCAGAGCGCCGCGGTCGACGTCGCCTATGGCGCTCAGGTCACGTACGACTACTACCTGAAGTCCTTCGGGCGTAAGGGCGTGGCGAACAACGGCCGCGGGGTCGTGTCCCGCGTGCACGTGGGCGACGGCCTGGAGAACGCGTACTGGGACGGCAAGCAGATGAACTACGGCGACGGCCGGGACAACGCGCACCCGATCGTCGAGCTCGACGTCGCCGCCCACGAGATGACGCACGGGGTCACCCAGCACAGCGTGCCGAACGACCTCACCTACGCCGGCGAGTCCGGCGGGCTCAACGAGGCCACGAGCGACATCTTCGGCACGATGGTCGAGTTCTACGCCAACAACCCGGCCGACCCCGGTGACTACGACATCGCGGAGAGCATCGATCTCAACGGCAACGGGACGCCGCTGCGGTACATGTACGACCCGCCACGAGACGGCTACTCCCACGGCTGCTGGTCGGCGACCACGAAGGACGTGGACGTGCACTACTCCTCGGGCGTGGCCAACCACTTCTTCTTCGACCTGGCCGAGGGCACGGGCAAGACGAAGTACGGCACCAGCCCCGTCTGCGGCAACGCCGGCCCGGTGACGGGCATCGGCCGCGAGAAGGCGGCCGCGATCTGGTACCGGGCGCTGGACGTGTACTTCACGTCGAGCACCTCGTACGTCAACGACGCCAACCCCGGCAACACCGCTCGCGCGTACACGCTCGCGGCGGCCTCGGATCTGTACGGTCAGTGCGGAGCCGAGTACAAGGCCGTGCAGCGTGCCTGGACGGCGGTCAACGTGGCCGGCGCGGACGCGGCCTGTTGAGTTAACGGCGAGGTTTCCCGCCGCACGCCCGGACTTTCACGCTCTGTGACCGGGACGTGCGGCGGGTTCCTTCCGCTCGCACCAACACGCAGCCGCCATTCGCGCTCAGTCGGGACCCCGCACATCCTGACGCGGTCATGCCGAGACCTGCACGCCTCCACACTTACGCCGCGACGCGCACGTCACCTGCGCCGACGAGCGGCACCACACAAACCCGTCCCTACGTTGGAGCTCGCCGAGGAGGCCCGGCGCGTCGGCGGTCGGGCCGAAGGGCCGGCGGTCGGGCCGAAGGGCCGGCGCGGCGGCGGTCGGGCCGAAGGGCCGACGCGGCGACGGCGACGGCGACGGCGACAATCGTTCCGCACCACACCGCACCACACCGCGCACCGCACCGCACCACACCGCACCGCACCGACAGTGCAGCCGCCTGTTCATTCACACGCATCTTCAGGGTGACGCCGCGGCGCACATGCCTCCGCACCGAGCGTCACCCGGCATCGGTCAGGCCGGGACGTGCAGCAGGTCTCCGGTGCGCGCCCGGGCGGCGACGAGCACGGCCAGCACCACCAGGTCGGCGAGGCCCAGGACGACCCCGAGCGCGGCGAACCCGCGGCCGGCGCGCCCGTTCGACGGCCGGCGCAGTGCCCACAGCCCGAGCACCACCGCGAACGGCCCGAACACGACGTTGAAGAAGAACAGGCCGGCTACACCGAGTACCAGTGAGGCCACGATCCGGTCATCCGGCCGGCGTCGCTTCACCTCCGGCGCCGTCACACTCCGCTCCGTCACGGCCAGTCCCCTCATCGGTCACGCAGCCGGCGGAGCGGCCACCGCCGGGCGACCAAGAGTACGGCGCCGGCTAGCGCGACGCCGACCAGCAGGAGCAGCGGGTGCCCGGTCAGCGCGGCCGGCCCGACGACGAGCAGCGCGACGAGCACCGCTGCGATGAGCAAAGCCATCGGTCACTCCATTTCAGTGGACAGTTGTTCACTCAGTTGCGAGCCTAGGTGTCCGTCGATTCGGTGCACAGGTGTTTACTGAGTGACGTGCCCCATACCCGCGTCGAACAGAAGGCCCACACCCGTCAGGCGTTGCTCGACACCGCCCTGCGGCTGCTCGAGGACCGCAGCCTGGACAGCCTCGGCCTGCGCGAGCTCACCCGCGAGGTCGGCATCGTGCCCACCGCCTTCTACCGGCACTTCCCCGATGTCGCGAGCCTGGGCGTGGCGCTGGTCGAGCAGTGCCTGGGTGGCCTGCGCACGGCGGTACGCGCGGTCCGGGACGGCATCGCCGACAGTGACGCCGTCATCGGCCGATCGCTGTCCGTGCTCGTCGCCCAGCTGCACGAGCGCCGGGAGCACTTCCGGTTCATCGCGCGGGAGCGGCACGGCGGGGTCGCCCCCGTCCGCCGTGCGATCCGCGAGCAGCTCGACCTCTCGGCCGCGGAGCTGGCCACGGACCTGCTGACCCACCGCCTCCCGCACGTCGCGGCACTGGAGCGCTGGGAGGCGCAGGACGTGCGAATGCTGGCCACGCTGATCGTCGACCACATGGTGCAGACCGCCGCCGCCCTGCTGGAGCTGCCCCCTGGCGACGAGGCCGCCGCGTCCGACACAATCGACATGGCCGACCGCCAGCTGCGCCTGATCGCCCTGGGCAGCCGCCACTGGCCCGGCTGAATTATTGGATTACCGAATTATTGAATTACCGACGCCGCCAATCCGGTAATTCAAGTGCGGCCGCGTGGATGGCCCGCACCGCCGCCCGACCCAAGGCGCGGACCGTCGCGGTTCAGTCAAGCCGTCGCGGGCTCAGCCGGCCCGTCGCGGCCCAGCCGGCCCGTCGCGGCCCAGCCGGCCCGTCGCGGCTCAGTCGGGCCGGCGCGGCTCAGTCGGGCCGGCGCGGTTCAGTCAAGCCGGCGCGGTTCAGTCAAGCCGGCGCGGTTCAGTCGGGCCGGCGCTCGGGCATCTCCCAGCGCATGACGAGCTCGGCCCGCCCGTTCTCGGCACGGCGCGAGGACCAGGCGGCCTTGGGCTTGCGAGAGTCGCGGTCGATCGACATGACAGCACCTTTCGTTAGGGTGCTGTCATCATGCCGTTAACCTCCGGTTCAACTCGTTCACCAAACTGACATTCAACCGGTGAGCGCCCCCACATCAGCCCGCCAGGCGGTGCAGGAGCAACCGCTGCTGGCGGGCGTACGCGCGCTGCCCCAGCTGCCGCAGCTGCTCCCGGCTGCGAGTCCCGCGCAGGTAGTGGTCCAGCGGCTCCGGCGCGTCGCCCAGCGGCTCCTCGACGTTCGGCAGCACCGCGTGCGCCGCCAGCCGATACGCCCCCGCACGGCCCGGCACCGCCTCGATCGGCAGGCCCGCCGCGGTCAGCAGGTCGATGTCGAGGTAGATGGTGCGCACGTCCACGCCGAAGCGGCAGGACAGCGCCGCCGCCGAGACCCACGGGCGCGACCGCAACTGGAGCAGGATGCCGACGTGCCGGGCGTGACGGGCGCTCACGAGGCCACCAGCAGGGCCGACAGGGCGCTCGCCTGGGTGCGCCAGTCCGGCGGCGACGGGGGCGCGGCCCAGCGGCTGCCGATACGGTTCAGGGAGTCACGGGTCGACCACAGGCTGTTGGCCTGAGTGTCGGCGAAGGTCTGGAACTGGCCGGCTTCGGCGAGGTACCGCATGAACACGCCCTTGAATTGTTTCTGGTTGTCGTCGCAGGACTGACCGGGGTCGCAGGACTCGGTCAGGATGCCGTTGCGCACCAGGCCGGAACCGAGTGCGGCGGTGCCCAGGCGGCGCGCCGCGTCCTGGTAGGCCGTGTTGCCCGTGGCCCGGTAGAGCTCCATCGCGGCGCCGATGGCCAGGCCCTGGTTGTAGGTCCACACCGTCTGGCCGTTGTTGGCGCAGGCCGACGTCAGGCCGTCGTTGACCAGGTTCGAGCTGTTGATCATTCCGCTGTTCTGGAACCAGGCCCAGCCGGTCGTCGCCTTGTTGAGCCAGGCGGTGTCGCCGGCGATGCGGTTGTGCAGGGCCGCGGTCAGGCGCAGGTACAGCCCGATCGTGACCGCGTTCTTGTAGGTCCGCTCGCGGTCCCACCACACGCCACCGCCGCACGTCGCGGTGTCCCAGAAGCCGGCGACGTAATTGGCGATCGTCACGGCCTCGTTCAGGTACGTCTGGTCGTGCGTCAGGTCGTAGGCGTCGACCCAGGTCAGGCCCCACCAGGCGGTGTCGTCGATCGAGCGGCTGATGAAGTGGCCGTCGACCGGGTCGCTGGAGCGGGCGCCGGCCGGGAAGGCGACCCGGTTGACGTCGAAGGTGCGCTTCACCGTCCACGCGTAGGTCTGGTCGCCGGTGCGGCGGATGTACTGGATGACCGTGCTGAGCGCGACCGCCGAGTTCCACCAGCTGGACGGGTACCAGGCCGGGTACGGGTCGTAGGAGTACATGAGGGCGTCGGCCGCGGCCCGCAGGCGAGCCGAGGACGGGCGGGCCCAGGCCGTGCACGCGCCGTTCTGGCCCTCGACCGCCCGGCCGCAGGCGCGGATCGCCCCGCCGTAGAGCAGCGAGGTGGGGTCGGTGACGTTGAAGCGGTTGGTGCGGCCACTGGTGGTACGACCCAATGATGAGCCACCCGGCCAGCTGGCTCCGGCGTCGAAGGAGCGGTCCAGCCACACCTCGTCGCCGGCCCGGTTGTTCGTGATCGCGCCCCAGGCCATGCCCGCCGCGTCGATGTGCAGCGCGATGGTCCGGCCGCTCAGCGTCACCGAGCGGACCGGGTCGGCGTCGGTTCCGCCGCTCGCGTTGTCGCAGGTCGCGTTGCAGACGGACGCGTGCACCCAGCTCGTGCAGGCCACGCCGTGCGCGTCGCCGCAGGCGCGGATCATGCCGCGGCGGTGGTGCGAGGGGTCGGCGAGGTTGTACATGAGGGTCCGGGTGCCGGTCCACGTGGCCGGGATGGCCGCCTTGCCGAGCAGGCCGTCCCAGGTCGCGCCGCCGTCGAAGGTGCGGTCGAGCCAGACCGACTCGCCCTCGGTGCCGGCGTCGATCGAGCCCCACGCCATGCCGTCGAGGTCGGACAGGTGCAGCACGATCCGGCGGTTGTTGATGAGCAGCGTGCCGACCGGGAAGGTCTCCTGGCGAGCCTGGGACGGGTCGCGGGTGTCGCAGTACTGGGCGCAGACGGTGGTCGCCGCCTGCGCGGGTGCGGGTGCGACGGCCAGGCCGGCGACGAGCAGCAGCAGGACGGCGAGCGTTCGGTGGATGGCGGCCACGATAAACTTCCTTTACAGAAAGCGCTCTCACAACGTTGTACGTCGGTGCTCAGCCCCCGGTCAACAGGCAGACTCACTGCCAGATGCGGCTCAGGCGATCGCTCGGACGTCGGCGTCGGTCAATGCCCTGGTCCAGACCTTCACCTGGTCGATGCGGCCGGGGAAGTGGTCGGCGTCGCCGCCGTTCCACTTGCCCCGGCCGATCGTGAACGCCCCGCCCGCACCCCACGCCGGACCCGCGGCGGCATCCGCCACGAGCACCCCATCGACGTAGAGCCGCAGCCGGCCGGCGGACGCATCGCGCACCCCCACGAGATGCGTCCACCCGTCGGCCCGCGGCGGGAACGGCGACACCGCCCGGGTCGCCGCGGCGTTCGCGGTGTCGGCGGCGACCATCGCGAGCGCCCACGCGTTGTCCGCCGCCGAGTACTGCAGATAGAAGCCGCTCGCCTGCGCGCCGTCCTGGCCCGCCACCGTGGCGAAGTTCGACGTCGCCGCGAGCTGGACCCATGCCGAGACGGAGAAGCTCGCCGCGGTGTCCACCAGCCGGGCCGCGGCCGCGAAGCCGGTGCTGCCGTTGAGCACCAGCGCGTTGCCGCTGAAGCCGCCGCCGCCGAGCGCCGCGCCGCCACTGAGGGTCAGGGACGCGTCGGCGGCGTCGAAGGAGTACGCCGCGACCTGGCTCGTGGCCAGGCCCGCGGCGGCGGCGATCGTGGCGGCCGGCAGCGCGTGGTCGTAGGTGCGCACGTCCTCGACGGTGCCGGCGAAGGCGTCGGCCGCGGCCCCGTTCCACCGGCCCCGGCCGATGACGAGCGAACCGGAGGCCGGCCAGCCGGAGGCGTACGCCACCTGCCCCTGGAGCGCACCGTTGACGTAGAGCCGCAGCTGCCCGGCCTCGGCGTCGTAGACCCCGGCCAGGTGCACGGCCACGTTGAGCGCCGGGGCGGCCGAGGACAGCGCCCGGGTCGAGCCGGTGTTGTCGGCGTCGGCGGCGGTCATGGCGAACGCCCAGCGGGAGTCGGCGCCCGAGTACTGCAGGTAGAACCCGCTCACCCGGGAACCGTCCTGGCTGACCGCGGTCCGGAACCCGCCGAGGTCGGAGGGTTTGACCCGGGCCATGACCGTGAACGAGTTGTCGGTGCGCACCACCGGGAGCTCGGACGCGGCCGGCGTGCCCAGCGGCCATGACCCGGTCAGGCCGTTCAGCGTGGGCCGCAACGCCAGCAGGGCAAAGACCCCGCCGATGACCGGCCGCGCGGTGAAGCCGTTCTGGTTGCCGGAGTCGGTGTCGTGCCAGTCCGAGAACGGCACGCGCGACGGGGTCGTGTTCGCGAAGGTGTACGCCTTGCCGATGAGCATGTCCCGGGCCGCGATCTGCCCCGTGAGGAACGCCGCGGTCCACAGCTCCCAGTCGACCTTCGTGTACGTGTGCCGAGGGTCGAGCGGCACCCCGTAGGCGTGCTGGTTCTGCAGGTACCAGCTCGCCTCCTCGGCCGCGACGGCCGGCGGCACGAGATTGGTGCCCGCGACCCGGTCGGCGAAGCCGTTGTACTTCAGGCTCCACGTCGAGTCCGCGCCGTCGTACGTCAGCTTCAGGTGGCTGTGCGCCCCGTTCTGCGCCATGGACGCCCACTGCGCGATGTACTGCCGCGCGGTCGCCGCGTAGGTCGAGGACTGCCCGGCCCGGCGCGCGATGTCGGCCATCGCCCCGATGCCCACGATCCCCTTGAGGGCCAGGTTCACGCTGTGCGCGATGAACCCGGTGAAGTCGTCGGTCTGGTTCTGGTTGCCCGGGTCCGGCAGGTTCGCCACGAGGTAGTCGGCCCAGCTCTTGAGCTTCGCGTAGTGGGCCGTCGCGTACGCGCTCGCCTTCGCCGCGGGCATGCGCCGCAGCAGCGCGGCGACCATGATGAGCATGTTCGCCGACTCCTCGACCGGCATGTCCTCCTCGTCCTGGCCGATGCGGCCGAAGGCGTTGGGGTACACGCCGAGGTCGTGCGGGGCGAACGGCTTGTCGAAGCCCTGCACCTCGGTGTAGTCGAACAGCGGGGCCAGCAGCAGCTCCAGCCAGCGCGGGCTGAGCCGCAGATAGGCGGGGAACGCCGGGTACATGACGTCGACGGTGCTGAAGTCGCCGTTGGAGGAGATCTCCTTCAGCATCACCCAGGGCGAGCCGCCGCGGTTGACCACCTCGGTGGCGCCGAACGCCTGGCGCACCGCGAGCGCGCAGAGGGCGGCGTACTGCTCCCCCGCCGGCGAGGCGCCGACGGCCTCCTGCGCCCAGGCGCTGACCTGCGCGTCGAGGGCCGCGCCGAGGGCCCGGGCCGTGTCCCGGTCGGCCCGGAACCAGGCGAGCATGTCCGGCCAGGCGGCCCACTGGGTGCGCCACCACGGGTCGAGCTGGGCGCCGAGGTAGGACACGGCGGGCGTGCGCACGTGCCCGATGACGAAGACGACCGGGCCGCTGCCGGCCGGCCCGACGGCGCCGAGTGCCCGGTTGAACGCGAACACCGGCCAGCTCGCGTTGATCGCACGGGGCTGGTTGGTGTCGGCGGTGTTGGGCAGCGTCCCCGCGTTCGCGGCCTGGGCCCGCACCGTGGCGTCGGCGCCGGTCTGCCAGGTCAGCCCGGTGACATCGTCGGTGGCGAAGACGACGGTGCCCCACGAGGCCTGGTCGCCGGCCTCGGCCAGGACCGACGGCGCGGACGGCTGGAAGGTGTGCACGCGCTGGGTGCCGGCGGTCTGGGTGGCCCACGAGATCTGCTTGGAGCGGTCGCCGTGGGCCCACTCGCCGGACACGTCGACGTAGAGGCTCACCTGGTGCGTGCCCGAGTCCGCGGAGGCGGCGGTGATGCTCAGGTACGACATCGGCACCGACTGCCGGCGCAGGCTGGCCGGATCGACCGGGGAGAAGAACTCGACCTCGAGTCGCACCGGGCCCGCCGTGATGGTGAACGTCGAGCGGGTCGCGGTGACCACGAGGCCGGTCTGGCTCGCCAGGGGCCAGCCGCCGGAGGGGGCGCCCATGAAGACGTACGGCTGGCCGTCCACGCGCACGATGCCGGTGATCGCGGTGACCGCGCCGGCCCAGAACGTCGGCCAGTTGCCGGGGAGGGTGTCGGCCCGCAGCCAGGTCGACAGGTAGGGCGAGCGCACGGCGAGCGGGGTGGCCGGCGGGCGGATCGGGCTGAAGGTGGTGGCGGCGTGGGCGTCCCCGGCGAGCAGCAGCGGGCCGAGCGCCGAGCCTGCGAGCCCGCCGAGGGCGGCCAGGCGGAACAGGTCCCGGCGAGTGGGGTGCAATGGCGGGTTCACGTGACGTAGCAAACATTTTCCGATGGAATGTGTCAACGAAACTCATGAATTTTCATCGGTACTTGTTCGAAGTTGTTGATTCCGTGAAATGCCCACGGAACTTTTGCCAAGCATTGACAGATGGGGATCTCGATACAACCCCCGCCCGGGCCGGCCGCCTCCACCCTGTGACCGCCGGTCGAGGACGCCGCCGCCGCCCTCGGCCGCTCCGAGGGGACGGTCAAGAGCCAGACCTCCCACGGCCTCAAGTCGCTGCGGCGGCTCCTCGACGTCTCCGTGCTGACTGGTGGTGCCGCATGAACCCGCTGCAGGAACTCCGTGACGTCGACGCGCCCGGGACCACCGTGACCGTCGACGGCCTCGTGCGGGCCGGACGGGCCCGGGTGCGCCGCCGCCGGACCGCGATCGCCGGCACCGCCGCCGCGGCGGTGCTCGCGGTGACCGTCGGCGCGGCCGCGATCGCGGGCGGGCGGCCCCCGGCGCCCGTGCCGGTCCACCCCGGGGAGACCTCCACCGCGTCGCCGGCCGCCCCGCCGGAGTGCGAGGCGGCCTGGCTGCCCGGCGACGGCCCGGCGGCCGCGCCGGTGATCGATCCGACCGGGCGCTGGGCGGCGGCGCTGCGCACCGGCACCCAGAAGGTCGCGATCTGGCACGACGGCGCCCTCGTGGCGGTGCGCGAGGACGTGGCGGTGACGCGGGTCGTCGGGATCAGCGCGAAGGGCGACGTCGCGGTCAACGCCCACCCGCCGGGCGGCAAGGAGCGGGCGATGACGATCAACACGGAGTACTCCGTCATCCTGACCATGCCGCCGGGCGCCACCGCCGGGGCGTTCACCGAGGCCACCGCGATCAACGCCGACGGCGACGTGGTCGGCAAGGTCGGCGGCGTCGGCCCCGGCGTGACCGGGGCCGTGCTCTGGCGCAAGCGGGACCCGGGCCGTCCGGTGCTCCTGGCGGCTCCGGCCGGGCACCTGCCGGTCGCGCTGGCGATCGGCCCGGACGGGACCGTCGGCGGCTACGTGGACGACCGCGTGATCAACCGGAGCCCGTACCTGTGGCGGGCCGACGGCACCCCGGTCCCGCTGCGGCTCACCGGCGGTGACACCAACGGCAGCGTCGACGCCATCGCCGGGGACCGGGCCGTCGACTTCGGCAACCACCTCGGCTGGCGGCCCGGCGACGCCGCCGACCCGGCCCCGCAGCGCTTCGCCACCGGCCCCGGCCAGGGCCGCGCGCTGGCCGCCGACGGGACGGTCGCGGGCAGCACCCCGGACTCGGCCTACCTGGTGCGCTCCGGCGTCGCGCACCCGCTGCCGCTGCCCGGGGACAGCACGAGCCTCGAGCTCGGGGGGATCAGCGCGGACGGCCGGACGGCCACCGGGGCGATCGGTAGCCGTCCGTTGCGGTGGATTTGCGGTGGGTGATGGGGTTCTGACCAGCGCACGTATTGACAAATGTTGACCAAACGCGGATCAGGGACTATGAATGTCCATCGAGAGCGCTCTCCCGTCCTCACCGCCACCGAACGGGAGACACCATGCCCCGATCCCGCAAGGTCGACCGGCTGCTCGCCGGCGCGGGAGCCGCCCTGCTGGGCAGCACCCTCGCCGTCGTGCAGTTCGCGGCCCCCGCCCAGGCCGCCGACCTCAACCTGACCCAATACGTGAACCCGCTGATCGGCACGGACGACTCCAACTCGCCCAACCCGGTCGGTGGTGGCGCGGGCGGTAGCACCTTCCCGGGTGCCACCGTGCCGTTCGGCATGCTCCAGTTCAGCCCGGACACGCCGACCGCGTCGCCGTCCGGGTACCGGGACAAGGACCGCACGATCGAGGAGTTCAGCCTCACGCACTTCAACGGCGCGGGCTGCCCCAACAACGAGGACCTCGGCCTGCTGCCGGTCACCGGCGCGCTCGGCTCCTCCCCCGGCACGAACTGGACCAGCTACTCCTCGGCGTACACGAAGACCAACGAGGTCGCCCAGGCCGGCTACTACAAGAACCGGCTGGACAAGTACTCCACGAACGTCGAGGTCACCTCGACCACCCGCACCGGCGTCATGCGCCTGCAGTTCCCGTCGAACACGCAGTCCCGGCTGCTCATCAACACCAGCCGGAGCGCCACCGGCAACCGCAGCGGCAGCGTCAACATCTCCGGCAGCACCATGACCGGTAGCACCACGGCCGGCGGCTTCTGCGGCTCGTCGAAGACCTACCCGATCTACTTCTCGATGAAGTTCGACCGGGCCCCGTCGTCGTTCGGCACCTGGAACGGCTCGACGATCAGCAACGGCTCCGCGAGCACCTCCGGCGTCAACACCGGCGGCTTCGTCACGTGGGACACGACCTCCAACGCGAACGTCAACGTCCAGATCGGCGTCTCGTTCGTGAGCGTCGCCAACGCCACGGCGAACCTCAACGCCGAGACCGCGACCTTCGACACCGCGCGGACCAACGCCAACAACGCCTGGAACACCGCGCTCAACCGCATCCAGGCCACCGGCGGCAGCGCCACCGACCTGCAGAAGTTCTACACCGCGCTGTACCACGTGCTGGTCAACCCGAACATTTCCAGCGATGTGAACGGCCAGTACCGCGGCTTCGACAACGCGATCCACACCGCGACGCACAACGTGTACCAGAACTACTCGGGCTGGGACATCTACCGCTCGTGGGCCGCGCTCGTCGCATTCATCGCGCCCGACGTCACCAGCGACATCATGAAGTCGATGGTCCTCGACGGCCAGCAGGGCGGCCTGCTGCCCAAGTGGTCGCAGCAGACCAACGAGGACTTCGTCATGACCGGCGACCCCGGCCCGATCATCGTCGACAGCGCCTACCAGTTCGGTGCGCGCAACTTCGACACCGCGGCCGCGCTGCAGCTGATGAAGAACGCCATCGCCGGTCAGGGTGCGCAGGGCTCGCCGATCCGCGGGCGTGAGGCGGAGTACGAGTCCAAGAAGTACATCCCGGGCGCCCCGTCGGACTCGATGGAGTACTCGGCGTCGGACTTCGCCGTGGCCCAGTTCGCCAAGGCACTCGGGGACACCGCGACCTACAACTCGGCGATGACCCGCGCCCAGTACTGGCGCAACACGTTCAACACCGAGTCGAACTTCATCCACCCGCGCAACAGCGACGGCACCTGGCCGTGGCCGCTCAACCCGGCCCAGGAGAGCCCGTTCACCGAGGGCAACGCGGCGCAGTACACCTGGATGGTGCCCTACAACTTCGCCGGGCTCATCAACCTCATGGGTGGCCCGCAGACCGCCCGGCAGCGCCTCGACCACCACTTCACCGAGCTCAACGCCGGCCTGTCGCGCCCGTACTTCTACCTCGGCAACGAGCCGGAGCACGGCGTGCCGTGGGCGTACAACTTCGCGCAGTACCCGGCCGGCACCTCCTCGGCGGTGCGGCGCGTCATGAACGAGCAGTTCACCACCGGCGCCGGCGGCCTGCCCGGCAACGACGACCTCGGCGCCACCTCGGCGTGGTACATCTGGTCCGCGATGGGCATGTACCCGGCCACGCCGGGCGCCGACACGCTCGCCATCCATGGCCCGTCGTTCCCGTCGATCCTCATCCAGCGCTCGGCCGGCAACATCCAGATCAACGGCGGCAGCGCGTCCTCGCAGTACGTGCAGAGCCTGACCCTCAACGGTTCCGCGGTGGCCAACAACTACCTGCGCTACCCGGACCTGGCCGCGGGCGGCACGCTGAACTACACGATGGGCACCGGCCCGTCCTCCTGGGGCACCGGCGCGGGCAACGTCCCGCCGTCCTTCACCGACGGCGCGACCCAGCCGGCCACCCCGCCGAACCTGGGCACCAACCTGGCCCAGGGCAAGACCGCCACGGGCTCGGCCACCTGCGCCGCCGCCGAGTCGGCCGACAAGGCCGTCGACGGCAGCCTGATGAACAACAGCAAGTTCTGCACCTCCGCGGCGACCAAGTTCCTCCAGGTCGACCTCGGCTCCAACCAGTCCGTCGGCTCGGTCGTGCTCAAGCACGCCGGCCTCGGGGCCGAGAACACCGGCTGGAACACCGGCGCGTTCACCATCTCCACCAGCACGGACGGCACGAACTGGAGCCAGGCCGCCACGGTCTCCGGCAACCGGTCCAGCCGCACCCTGCACCAGTTCACGGCGCGGACCGCCCGCTACGTGAAGGTGGACATCTCCACGCCCGCCAACGACGGCAACGGCGCGGCACGCATCTACGAGTTCGAGGTCTACGGCGCCGCGACCGGCGGCAACCTCCTGCTCAACAAGGCCGCCACCGCCGACTCCTCCTGCGCCTCGACCGAGGGCCCGGACAAGGCGGTCAACGGCAGCGTCTCCGGCGGCAACTCCGACAAGTGGTGCTCGCTGGGCACGAACAAGTTCCTCCAGGTCGACATGGGCGCCGCCAACCACCTGAGCTCGATCGTCGTGCGCCACGCGGGCGCCGGCGGCGAGTCGGCGTCGTGGGACACCCGCGACTTCGACCTGCAGGTGTCCAGCGACGGCAGCACCTGGACGACGGTGGCCTCGCCCCGCGGCAACACCGCGGACGTGACCACGAGCGCGGTGAACGTGACCGGCCGGTACGTCCGGCTGAACATCATCACCCCGACCCAGACGACCGACACGGCGGCCCGCATCTACGAGATCGAGGCGTACGCGTAGCGGTTGTGCACACAGGGGGGCGGCCGCCGCGGCCGCCCCCCCCCGTTACCTTTTTCAGGTCCCCGATGGGGACGCTCGGTCGCCTGGTCCGGTATGACTTCCTGCCCCTGTCGTTTGGATGATCCGGGGGGTGTTGTCGCCGGGCTGGGTGGCGCCGACGGACCGCTGATAGGGACACGACCACCCGGGGTGTTGGGTAGGTCTCTTCGTAACGTGGCTGCCGGCAGTGGACGCCAGACGGGCGGCCGGGGCTGAGGCTCGTTGCGGGGAGGCGATGTGCACGGCGACTACCAGGTGTTCCTCGGGCTCGACGTCGGCAAGGACGGCCATCACGCCGTGGCGCTGACCCGGGACGGCAAGCGGCTGCACGACGCGGCGCTGGTCAATACCGAGGCGAAGCTGCGGCAGGTGTTCGACCGGCTCACCCGCCACGGCCGGGTCTTGGTGGTGGTTGATCAGCCGGCCTCGATCGGTGCGCTGCCGGTCGCGGTCGCCCGTTCCTGCGGCCACCAGGTCGCGTACTTGCCGGGCCTGGCGATGCGCCGCATCGCGGACCTGCACCCCGGCGCGGCGAAGACCGACGCCCGGGACGCCTACGTCATCGCCGACGCCGCTCGCACGATGCCGCACACGCTGCGCCGCGTCGACATCGGCGAGGAGGCCCTGGCCGAGCTGGAGGTCCTGGTCGGCTTCGATGACGACCTTGCCGGCGAGGCCACCCGGATCAGCAACCGCATCCGTGGGCTGCTGACCCAGATCCACCTCGCACTCGAGCGGGGTCCTCGGGCCGAAAGTCCAGCACAAAGCTGTTCTGGAACTCCTGTCGCGGTGCGGCGGCCCGGCCGGTCTGCGCAAGGCTGGCCGATCGAAACTCGCCGAGATCGTCCGTCCGCACGCGCCTCGCATGGGTGAACGACTGGTCGAACAGATCGTCGCCGCCCTGGGCGAGCAGACGGTGACCGTCCCGGGCACCGCCGCGGCAGAGAAGATCCTGCCGAAACTCGCCGAGAGCCTGCGCGAGGTGCTGCGCCAGCGTGACGAACTGGCCCGTGACGTCGAGAGGATGCTTGATGCACACCCTCTTGCCGAGGTCCTGACCTCGATGCCCGGCATCGGGGTCAGGACCGCAGCCCGCATCCTGCTCGAAGTCGGCGACGGCACCGCATTCCCAACACCCGGCCACCTGGCCGCCTACGCCGGTCTGGCCCCGGTCACCCGCCGCTCCGGCAGCAGCATCCGCGGTGAACACCCACCTAAAGGCGGCAACAAGCAGCTGAAACGCGCGTTCTTCCTCGCCGCGTTCGCCAGCCTGTCCCACCCGCCCTCACGCGCCTACTACGACCGCAAACGAGCCGCCGGCAAACGTCACAACGCCGCCCTCATCTGCCTCGCCCGCCGACGAGTCGACGTCCTGTTCGCCATGCTCCGAGACAAGGTGCCCTACCAACCCCGCCCAGCTGCCGCTTGACGAAACCCATAGGGACACCCCCCCTTTCGCTGCGATGTCACAGGTTGCCGGCCAGCCACTCCAGCGCGGCGTCGCCCTGGCGCATCGCCGTGACGTGGCCGGTCTCGGGGATGAGGCGCAGCTCGGCGCCCTTGACGTGCTCGGCGAGCCAGGCGCTGTGCGCGGCGGGGACCATGCGGTCGGCGGCGCCGTGGATGAGCAGCACCGGGCGGTCGACCGCCTCCGGCTCGAACCCCCACGGTCCCACATTGGCGAGATCGTCGTCGATGAGCCCGCCCGGCCCCGCCAGCAGCGCGGCCGGCACGATGTCGTCGAACCAGGCCCAGTCGGTCCGCAGCGCCTCCCAGTCGACGGGCAGGAACCCGATGTCCTCCTCGCCGGTGGCCGCCGCGAGGTGCGCCGCCTTGGCCTCGCGCCCGCCGAGCGCCGCGCGCAGCGACCCGGCGGCCCCGTCGGCCATCCCGTCGAACCAGCGGTCGGCGAACCGCTCGTACGGCGCCAGTCCGGAGATCCCGGCCGCCGCGATCACCCGGTCCGGCAGCAGCGCGGCGCAGGCGAGCGCGTGCGCGGCCCCGCTGGAGTGCCCCATGACCACGAACCGCTCGACCCCGGCCGCCTCGGCGACGGCGGCGACGTCGGCGGCCACGGACCCGATCCCGCGCCCGGGGCTCGGCGTCGAGGCGCCGTACCCGGGCCGGTTGTGCGACAGCCACCGCAGCCCGAGCCGCTCGGCGGTCTCGAAGAGCGGCGCGGGCGGCTCGCCGATGTTGGGGGTGCCGTGGTGCCAGTAGACGACCGGGCCGTCGCCACCGGAGTCGTACGCGTGCAGCAGGCGACCGTCGGCGAGCTCGACCCCGAATTCCGTGACCACGGCCCCGAGCGTAGCGGCCCGGCCCTGGTGCGGGCCGGGCCGGGCCGGTTCAGGAGGGGATGGCGACCCGCTGGGCGTTCGTGGCGTTGCAGTCCCACAGTTGCAGCTGGGTGCCGTTGGTCGTGCTGCTGGACGGGTCGTCCAGGCATCGCCCCGACTGCGGGTTGCGCAGCGCCTGGGTCGCGGACACAAAGGTCCACTGCTGCGCGCCGGTGCCGTTGCAGTCGTACAGCTGCAGCTTGGACCCGTTGGTGGTGCCGGAGTTCGCCACGTCGAGGCACTTGCCGAGCGCGCGCACGGTCCCGTCGCCGGGGATCGTCCACTGCTGGGCCCCGGTGCCGTTGCAGCCCCAGATCTGGATCTTCGTGCCGTTGGCGGTGCCCGAGTTGCTCACGTCCAGGCACTTGTCGAGCTGGACCAGGGTCACCGGGCCGGTGCCGGTCCGGTCCGGCGGCCGGTTGGCGGTCGCCGTGCCCCACGCGGACGGCGCGGAGCCCATGGTCAGCGAGAGGGTGCCGCCGGTGCGGACGAACGACTCCGGCAGCCAGGAGCGGCTCAGGTCCGCGCCGTCGAGGCGGGCCGACTGGACGTACTGGTTGGCGTCCGTGGTGGCCGGGGCGTCGACGGTGAGGACGACCCCGTTGTCGCGGGTCACCTTCACGCTCGGGAACAGCGGGCTGCCGACGAGCAGCTCGGCGCGCCCGACGACCTGGGGGAAGACGCCGATGGCGGCGAAGACGTACCAGGCCGACATGGTGCCGAGGTCGTCGTTGCCGGGCAGGCCGCTGGGGCCGGTGCCGTAGACGGTGCCGACGATCTCGCGGGTCGTCGCCTGGGTCTTCGCCGGCTGCCCGAACGCGTTGTACAGCCACGGGGCGTGCAGGCCGGGCTCGTTGCCCGGGTCGTAGCGCAGCGCGTTGCCGCCCTTGACCGCCCAGTTGCCGGCGTCGTCGTGGAAGAACGCGTCGAGGCGTTGCACGGCGGGCGCGGTGCCGCCCATGGCCTGGGCCAGCCCGGTGGCGTTCTGCGGGACCATCCACGTGTAGGTCGCGGAGCTGCCCTGGGCGAACCCGACGTCGGTCGAGGGCGAGAACCCGCCGACCCAGCCGCCGTCGGCGTTGCGGGCCTGCTGGTAGCCGCCGGACGCGGTCGCCTGGGGGTTGAAGGTGTTGCGCCAGTAGTTCGCGCGGGCGGACATCGCGGCCTGCTCGGCGGTGCGGCCCTGGCGCTGGGCCCACATGGCGAGGGAGAAGTCGGCGAGCGAGTTCTCCAGGGTCTCGGCGGCGCCGCCCCAGCAGTGGCAGGCGTTCTGCGGGGCGTAGTGCGAGGCGAGGTACTGGTTGAGGGCCGGGCGCTGGCCGGTGCACTGGCCGGGGCAGCCGCCGTCGTCGAGCGCGTCGGCGTTCTGGACGGTCGCCTGGCGGTACAGGGAGGCGTAGGCGCCGGCGGTGTCGAAGTGGTCGGCGCCCATCGCGACGAACGTGGCCAGCGTCGGGGCGGCCGGGTCGCCGGTCATCACGTGGGTCGCCCCGTTGTTGTGCAGCCAGCGGTCCCAGATGCCGTTGTGCTGCTGCGCGAACTGGTACATCGACTGCGCGTAGTCCCCGGCGACGGCCGGTTTGAGCAGCGCGAGGAGCTGGATCTGGGCGCGGTACTGGTCCCAGCCGGAGAAGGTGCCGTACTGCGCGCCCTGCCCCGCGGTGACGCTGTGCACGGCCATGTCGCTGCCGAGGTACCGGCCGTCCACATCGGACACCAGGTTCGGCTGCAGGAGGCTGTGGTACAGCGCGGTGTAGAACGTGGTCCGCTGGGCGGTGCTGCCGCCGGTCACCTGCACGGCCGAGAGCTGGCGCTTCCAGTCGTCGTAGGCCTGCGCGGCGACCGCCGGGACGTCCACGCCCGCGGCGAGCTCGGTGTCGCGGTTGCGCTCGGCGCCGGCCAGGCTGACGTAGGAGATGCCGACCCGCATCCGCACGTCGCTGCCCGGCGCGAAGCCGACCCAGCCGCCGGAGCCACGGCCCGCGCGGTCGGCGCCGGTCGCGTACCCCTCGCCGCCGGTGGCCCGGGTGCCGCCCGGGGTCAGGGTGCCGTTGACCCAGGTGCCGGTCGAGGCGATCGGGGTGTCGAAGCGGGCGGAGAAGTACAGCCGGTAGTAGGTCTTGCGGTTGTTGGTGCCGCCGTTGGCCCGCCGCCCGCAGAACGCGCCGGTCAGCACCGAGCCGGTGACCGTGCGGTTCGCGGCGTCGATGGAGATCTCGGCGTCCTCGCTGCCGTTGAGCGAGTTCGACGTGCGGAAGAGCAGGTTCGCCGGGCGGCCGGCCGGGAACGTGAACTGCCCGACCCCGGCGCGGGCGGTGACGGCGAGGTCGGAGCGGACGCCGTCGGCGAGCTTCACCGTGTAGCGGCCCGGCCTGGCGCTCTCGTCGGCGTGGCTGAAGTTGGTGGCGAACTTCGCGTCGGTACTGTCGGCGCTCGGCGAGGAGTCCACAGTGGACGCGAACGGCAGGATCGGCACGTCGCCCGCGGCGCCGGGGTTGCAGCCCGCGCCGTTGAGGTGGGTCAGGCTGAGCCCGCGGATCCGCGTGACGTCGTACTGGTAGCCGTTCGCCGCCCCGGTGCTGGTCTGGTCGCCGCGGGTGCTGGTCGGGCTCCAGGACAGCATCCCGTACGGCCGCACCGCCCCCGGCCACGTGTTGCCGTCGTGCGCCGAGCCGATGAACGGGTCCACGAACGCGGCCGGGTCGGTGACGACGTCGGCGGCGGCCGGTGCGGCGGGCGCGGCGGCCAGGCCGGCGCCGGTGAGGACGACCGCGGCGAGCGCTCCCCACAGCCTCTTGCGTTGCGATTGAGCCATGACGATCCGTCGACCTCCGATACATCGATCAGCGTGACGACGGCACCATATCTGTCAAGTATTGACGAAAGCTGACCGGTCCCTGTCCACCGGGTGGCCCGGACGACACCGCGCCTCCCTCGGCCGTCAGGCGGGTGCGGCGCGGCGGAGGGCGAGCAGGGACCGCGTGCCGGCCGGGGTCACGTCGGCGACCGCCAGGCCCGCCGCGGCCGCGAGGTCGCCCAGGTGGCCCAGGGTGCGCTCGCGGCCGTTGAAGTAGCACAGCATCCGCAGGTCGCCCTCGGTGTCGAAGACGTCGCCGATGTGGTCGCAGATCAGGACCGTCCCCGTGTCGCCGGCCGCGTCGGCGCAGCGGCGCAGGATGCGCGTGGCGTCCTCGTCCGGCCAGTCGTGCAGGACGCCGGACAGGACGTAGCCGCCGGCCCCGGGCGGGAGCTCGTCGAAGAAGCTGCCCGGCGCGACGCCGGCCCGGTCGGCCAGGCCCGCCGCGGCGATCGCGTGCTCGGCGCGGGCCACGGCGCCGGGCAGGTCGACCACGGTGCCGCGCAGGCCCGGATGGGCCCGCAGGATCGCGATCAGCAGACTGCCGTCGCCGCCGCCCACGTCGACCACGTGGCCGAGCAGGGCCCACGGGTAGGCGGCGGCGACCTCGGGCGCGTCCGTCGCCAGCCGCGAGCTCATCAGGCCGTCGAACTGGGCCTGCCGCGCCGGGTCGGCGGCCAGGTCCTCCCAGAACGGGCGGCCGAAGCGGCGCTCGAACACCGCCTCGCCGGTGCGCACGGTGTGCAGCATGTCGGCAAAGCACAGGTCGGCGCGGCCGACCGAGCCCTCCAGGTCCAGCCAGGCGCGCTGGCCCCCCGGGTGGTCGTCGCGCAGCTGGTCGCCGAGGTCCGTGAGGGCGTAGCCGGACTCGGTGCGCGCCACGACGCCGGCGGTGACCAGGTGGCCGAGCAGCCGGCCGAGCGCGTCGGGGTCGGCGCCGGCCGCCTCGGCCAGCGCGTCGGAGGTGGTCGTGCCGGCGGCGATGTGGTCGGCCAGGCGCAGCGTCGCCGCGACCCGGATCGCCATCGGGGTGGCCAGGTCGGCCGCCGCCCAGATGCTGCGCTCCTCGCTCATGCCCCGAGCCTGTCGGGCCGGGCACCGCGATGTCAACGACCCTGGTACTCCTGCGCGGCGGCGCCCACTGAGCGGCACTCGCACCTGCTAGCATGTGACCCGAGTTGGTTCCGGAGCGCCGTCGCGGCGCACGATCTGAGGAGGTGAGTCCGATTTTCGTTCACAGTCGGGTGCTCACCACCACGCGGCGGAGCCGGTAGCTCCATCGTCGTCGGTCCTCGGGCACCCGCATCTCGGATGCCTTGAAAGGGACCATGACATGTCGCAATCTCACGAATCCCACAACCTCGCCCTGGTGCTCGGCGCCGGTGGGGGCGCCGGCCAGGCCTGGGTGATCGGCGTCGTCGCCGGCCTCGCCGAAGCCGGCGTCGATCTGACCGAGTCCGCCGATCTGGTGATCGGCACCTCCTCCGGCGCCACCGCGGCGGCGTGGGTGCGCAGCGGTATCCCGGCGGCCGACCTGTTCGCCTCGATACTCGCCGAGCCGACCGGCCAGCGCCCCGCCGGACCGCACCGGGAACGGCCCGCATCGCAGCCGCCGACCGCGGTGTTCGAGCGGATGCGGGCCATCAGCGCCGCCGCCACCTCGGCCGCCGACCTGCAACGGGCGATGGGCGCGTTCGGGCTGGAGGGCGACGGCATCCTCGACCCGGCGCTGGGCGTGCAGCGCCGCGCGCAGGTCGCCGCCCGGCTGCCCCGCCCCGAGTGGCCGGACCGGCCGATGGTCCTGGTGGCCCTCGACGCGCACACCGGCGAGCTGGTCACCCTCGACCGTGACTCCGGCGTCGACCTCGCCGACGCGGTCACCGCGGCCACCGCGCTGCCCGGTGTGGTCCCCACGCCGAACATCAACGGAAGGCGCTACATCAACGGTGGCGTGCGCTCCGCCGACAACGCCGACCTTGCCGCGGGCTATGCGAACGTCGTGGTGGTCGCGCCGTTCAGCGTGCGCGACGCGCCCCTGGCGGACGGCCAGTTCGAGGGCCTGCGCCGGTTCCCGGGCACGGAGCTGAACGACCAGGTCGAGCAGCTCCGCGGGCAGGGCAGCCACGTCGAGGTGATCGCACCGGACGCCGACTCCCGGGCCGCGATGGGCGTCAACCAGATGGACCCGGCGACCCGGATCCCCTCCGCCCGCGCGGGGTTCGCCCAGGGCCGGCGCGAAGGGGCCCGCCTGACGTTGCGCTAGTCCCGAGACGCGATCCGGGGCCGCGGGTGCACTCCCGCGGCCCCGAACGCCGTGCCTCGTTCGCTCGGGACTCGCCGCTCAGGACATGCCGTCGACGACCGACCTGGAGACGCCGGTCTGCGCGGTGTCCGCCCGCTGCCCGTGGACATCGGTGTTCTGCGCCGCGGCCTGCGCGCCCCTGGCGACCTGCCCGCCGCCGACGTGATGCGGCGGCTGACGGCCACAGCGGTGCCGCTCGGCGCGGCGCACGACGACCGCGTGGGAGCCCCGGGATCGTCGACCCGTTCGCGGCGCTGTCGGCCCAGGTCGCATCCCCGGCTCCCAGCGCTTCGGCGGTGGCCGCGCCCGTGGGGCGGGATCGGGGAGCGCTGGGGCGTGCTGCTCGGGGTCTTCGGCATCCTGGTGCTCGCCGCCCTGCTGGCCTACCTGGGCCGGCTGGCCCTGCGGGCGGCCCGGCAGCGGCGCGCCGACCCGGAGGCGTCCGTGGAGCCCACCGACGAGCCGCCGGACATTCGCCTAGCCTGACCGCTCCGGCAGCAGGCCGGCGAGGCGGCCGGTCACCAGGTGGGCGATGTCGCCGCCGGAGTCCATGGCCGCGTCCAGCACCATCGCCAGCGAGGTGCCCAGCACCGGCACGTCCGCCGGGTCGTCGGCCAGGTAGAGGGCGGTGTACGCCCCGATCTGCTCGGAGTGCAGCCGGCACACGATCCAGTGCACGCGCTGCGCGTCTATATCGGCCGCCGAGGCCAGCCATCGGCCGTCGGGCAGCTCGATCAGCGTCATCATCTCGTCGACGCCCCGGAGCCCCTGGATGTGGGTCCGGGCGGCGGCCGGGATCAGGCGCCAGGCGCCGTCGAACAGCGTGGCCGAGCCGACCCGGCCGTACAGCGCCAGCACCTCCGCCGGCACGAACTCGGCCCCGCTGTCCGATTCGGCCACCGGCGGCGTGGTGGGGTGCTCGCGCACGAGGCGGTCGAACACCGCGTCGAACTCGAAGGGGGCCTCGGCCACGTACCAGCCGGCGATCGGGCGCAGTGCGCCGTCGTCGTCCTGGGCGACGCCGACGAGCCCGCCGTGCAGCGCGATCGCGTAGTTGTCGCCGGAGGACTGATCGTTGACGTTGACGATCACGCGGGACAGCGTCGCCGGGACCGAGTCGCTGGAGATGCCCGGGCCCCAGTAGACGCCGTCGGGGGTCGGGGTCACGTCGCGGGGCTCGCCGATGGGCAGCTTCAGCAGCGGGTTCGGCACGTCAGTCCGGGCGCCGGTGAGGTACGGATAAAGGCGGGTGATCCAACCAGTGATCTTGTCGCCGCCGTACGCGTCCGCCGGGTTGTAGATGCGCCGCCAGAACTCGGTGTCGGGCGCGCCGGCCGCCGCGCGGACGAACTCGTCGGCGATCGGGGCCAGGGACCGGCACCACTGCTCCAGGCCGAATCTCTCGATCCCGTCGACGCGCGCCCGGATGCGTTGCCAGTCCTCGACGGTACCGTCCAGCGTCACCGACGGGATGCCGCAGACGGCCACGAGCCACAGCGCGAAGTACGGCGAGTAGGCGTCCAGCAGCACAATCCGCCCGACCGTGCGCTCCACGTCCGTGCTCGTCGAGAAGTCACACGCGAACAGCTCGTCGTCGTCGACCTCCGCGGCCAGCAGCTTCGCGAACGACTCGGTCAGGTGCGCCCACCCGGCGGCGTCCCGCGGCAATTCCCCGTCGACGGCCACCGCGAGCCGCCGGCGACCCTCGTGCCGGACGAGCCGCTGCCGCAGCTCGTCGGCGTGCAGGCGGACGTGCTGGGCGACGCCCTGGGCGATCGTCAGCCACACCGCGTCCAGCGTCAGGACCAGCGGCCGATGCTCGGCGAACGCCCGCGCGACCGCGCCGAGCAGCGGGTGCACCCCGTCCGGCTCCAGCACCGCCCGCAGCGGGTCCCCGCCGAACGCGAACGCGTCCGGGAACAGCCCGCCGGCCGGTCGCGTCGGCAGCGGCTCGGCGGCGGGCGTGACGTCATCGACGGCGAAGGTCACCATGCCCGGGGACCCTACCCGGCGACGGGCGATCAGTGGGGGTACATGCGCGGGATGCGGGCGCTGAGCAGCTCGTCGCGGAAGGCCTGGATGCGGGTGATCACCTGGCGGCGGCCGATGGTGTTCTCGATGCGGTCCAGGTAGAGGCAGCGGGCCGCCAGCTTGTCCAGGTCCACGGTGAAGTAGATGGCCATGAGCGGGTTCACGAACAGGTCCCCGCGCTCGGTACGGCTGGTGAAGCGCACATCCCCGAAGGCGCCCGCCGTCGCGGCGGCGATCTGGCCCTGCACGATGCTCGGCCGGTCCGGCGTCGCGGCCTGGGCGTCGGCGACGGCGTCGCGGTAGAGCACCGCCTCGCGGCTCGCGCCCGGGATCGACAGGGCGCCAAGGTACGCGCCCTCGCGGTCGAGGGCGGCCAGGTTCTCCAGCACCTGCACGTGGTTGACGCCGTCGTGGGCGTCGATGCCGAAGCCGAGGCACGTGACCAGCTTGATCGGCACGTCCAGCGCGGTCACCGCGGCCACGCTCGTGAGGTCCTCGACCGGGGTGCCGAGGTCGCTCTCGTCGCCGCGCAGGAGGATGTCGGTACCGCCGTCGACCAGGACCACGGCGTCGATGTCCAGGTGCTCGACGAGGTGCCGGTACGCCGCGCGCAGGGGCTGGACGCCGAGCGGAGGGAAGGTGTAGACGGTCGGCGGCAGGTCGTGGGCCTCCAGCCAGCGGGCGAGCGTACGCTCGGGGAAGTACCAGTCCGGGCTGCCCGTGCCGGGGCGCACCGCCGCGACGTGCTCGGCCAGCCAGGCGTCCCGGTCGATCAGCTCGAGCTCCGAGAACGACACGCTCGCCAGGTGGACCTCCGCGCCGGTCTCGCGCAGGGCGAGCGCGAGTGGGAGCCCGGCGTAGACGTCGAATCCCCCGCCCGCGCCGGCGACGAGGATGCGGCGCGCCGGGGCCAGCGCGGCGAAGATCGGCGGGACGGACAAGGAAAATGTCACCGCCGCAAAATAGTCGGGCCGTGCTTGTCGTTCGGGGTGGGTCCGGTTCGTAGCGATGGTGGGAGCCTCCGCGCCGAGCGGGCCGACACAAGGAGAATCCGATGACCGCGACCTACACCTTCGACGTCTTCACCAGCCTCGACGGCTTCGGCACGACCAGCGGCGACTGGGGCGGCTACTGGGGCAAGCAGGGCCCCGAGCTGCTCCAGCACCGCCTCGGCCTGTACCGCGAGGAGCAGCACATGGTCTTCGGCGCGCGGACCTACCGGGCGTTCGCGCAGATGCTGGCCGAGAGCACCGAGGACGCCGACGTCCGCGACCCGTGGGTCACCCGGATGCGCAACCTGCCCGCGACGGTGGTCTCCTCGACCCTGCAGGGCCCGCTGGACTGGCCGGACGCGACGGTCGCACGCGGCGACGGCGTCGACGTCGTGCGGTGGCTCAAGGAGGAGTCGGAGGTGCCGCTGCGCTCGCACGGCAGCCTGTCGCTGAACCGGGCGCTGATGGCCGCCGGGCTGGTCGACTTCGTCCAGGTGACCGTGTTCCCGGTGATCACCGGCCGGACCGGCACCGAGCCGATCTTCGCGGGCGCGGCCGACTTCGACCTCGAACTCGTCGAGAGCCGGACCCTCGACGGCCGCACCCAGGAGCTCACCTACCGGCCCACCCTGCACTGAGCCTCAGTCGACGAGGGCGCCGGCCGAGAGGTTGACGACGGTGCCGGTGATGACGGCGGCGCGGTCCGAGGCCAGGAACGCCGCCGTCTCGGCCACCTCGGCGAGCGTCGGCAGGCGCTTCAGCAGCGTCCCCGGGGCCAGGCCGCGCTCCAGGAACTCGGGCGTGAAGAGGTCCCCGGTGTAGGAGCCCGCCGCGGCCGCGTCGACGATCGCGTGCGGGCGGATGCCGACGACCCGGACGTTTCGCGGGGCCAGCTCGGCGGCCAGCACCCGGGCGAAGGCCTCCCGGCCGGCCGCGCTCGCCGCGTGCCCGAGGATGCCGGGCACGGCGAGCCGGGCCCCGGGCTCGGAAAGCATCAGCATCACGCCGGGGCGGTCGCCGCCCATGTGCCGGGTCACCGCCTTGCTGGTGATGAACAACGCGCGCAGGAACCCGTCGATCGGCCGCAGGAACTCCTCCAGCGACAGCTCGGCCAGCGGCGTGCCCTGGTCGTGCGGGACGCTCACGGCGTTGAGGGCGATGTCGATCCCGCCCGTCGCGGCCGCGACCGCGTCGGCGTGCCGCTCGACCGCGGCCCGGTCGAACACGTCGACCTCGGCGACCTCGACCGCGCCGCCCGCGGCCTCGATGTCGCGCGCCACGGCGTCGAGCCGCGACCGGGTGCGGCCGGCCAGGAAGACCCGCGCGCCCTCCCGGGCGAAGACCCGCGCCACGGCGCCTCCGATCGCGCCCCCGCCCCCATGGATCACCGCGGTCTTGTGCTCCAGCATGCCCACTCCTTCGGTCGCCAGTTGCTAAAGCCAATCATTTTAAGTTGTAAAAAACAACCTGTGATCGTGGTACTTTCTGAGCCATGCCGACGAGCCGCAGTTACCGGGACTCGTGCGGGATCGCCCGGGCCCTCGACGTCGTCGGGGAGCGCTGGGCGCTGCTCGTCGTGCGCGAGCTGCTCTTCACGCCGCAGCGGTTCTCGCAGCTGCGGCACGCGCTGCCCGGCGTCAGCTCGAACCTGCTCGCCGACCGGCTGCGGGAGCTCGAGCACAACGGCGTGATCCGGCAGGACACGAAGACCTACGAGCTGACCGAGCGCGGACGGCGGCTGGAGCCGATCCTGCTGGCACTGGGCGACTGGGGCATCGAGGCCTCGCAGCCGGAGGAGCCCGCCGCGCTGAGCGCCACCTCGGTGCTGATCTTCCTGCGGGGCCACGCCCGGCTCGATCCCGCCGCGGCGCCGGAGCAGGGCCGGCTGGAGCTCGACGGGCGGGTGTGGACACTGCTGCTGGCCGACGGGCGGGTCGCGGTGCGGGCCGGCGAGCCGGCGTCGGCGGCCTTCTCGCTGCGGACGGATCCGAAGACGCTCAGCGGCCTGCTGGTCGATCCGGCCGGCCTCGCGAGCGCCCGCGCCGACGGCCGCGCCGCCGTCGTGGGCGACACCGCGGCCCTCGACCGCCTGCTGCGCTCGGTCACGGACCCGTCATGACTCGGGTCCGCCGGGGGCACGACCGTTGCTCCCGCCAGACACCGCTCGGCGCTGCGCGCCGACGCTGCCAGGCCCGCCGCTGGTCACCCGGGCCAGATATCGGTCCCCCCGACGCGCTCAGGCGTTGACGGCGTGCGCCTGGACCCATTCGGCGGGTTCGGGCATGGGCTTGGCGTAGAGGTACCCCTGCCCGAACCGGCATCCCATGTCGCGCAGCAGCTCGTCGTCGGCCGGCGTCTCGACACCCTCCGCGACGACGCTCATCTGCAGGATGGCCGCGAGCCGCACGATGCCCCGCACGAGCGCCAGCTGCTTGTCCGACACACTTGTCGAGCTCCAGGCGTCGGCCATCGACGGGAAGCCGGGCGAGGCCAGGCTCAGGATCGAGCCGGCGAGGAACGTGACGTACGTGAGCCCGAGCAGCCGCCAGGGCCAGCGGCGCCGCGGCCGGTTCCGGCGCACGCCCAGCAGCACCGCGGTCACGGTCGTCGCGGTGACCGCGATCCAGACGAGGCCGACGGCGCTGTCGGGGAGCACGAGGTACAGGGCGATCAGCACCAGCGACCACGCGCCGTACCCAACCATCCGCGCCCCTCCGCCCCGGCTATTCGGTCACGGCCCGCGGTTGTTTAGGGTGATCCGATGGATTCGTCTTCCGTCGAGCCGTTGTCCATCGGGGTGCAGATCGGGCTGCGGGTGCCGGTCATTCTCGTGGGGCTCGCCGGCGTGCTCGTCGCGCTGCTCATGATCCGGCGGCTGGGGGTGCTCAGCGGGCTGCTGGGGGCGGCCGGGAGCCTGGTGATCGCGGCCGACCAGGCGGCGAACATCGTGTGGATTCTGCACCTGCGCTCGCTGACGTCGGGCGGGGATCTCGACATCGACACCTTCAACACGGCGAACAACGCGTACACGATCGCGGACGTCGTGCTCATCACGATCGGGGTGGCGCTGGTGGTGGCGTCCTTCGCCGTGCGCCGGACGGCTCCTGCTCCCGCTCCCTATTTCGGCCCTCCCGCGCCACCTGCCTCATAAAATGCCGCGAATCGGAAACTGTCATACCCCCCTCGTAGACTCCCGGCAGCACCTTGGGAAGGGGGCGGGATGACGACCGACGGCGACACCTGGCAGCGCCCCATCCCGGATGCCCGCCGCCTGCGCATCGACATCGCCGTCGGTGTGGTCGTGGCCGCGATGGCCCTGCTGAACCTGACCCTCACCCGCAGCACCGGTTCTTACTTCGGCCACCCGCCGGCCCTGCCCGAGCAGATCGTGTGGGCCCTGCTGTGCACCCTGCCGCTGTGCTGGCGCCGCCGCTGGCCCGACGCCGTGGCGCTGGTCATCTCCATCGCCTTCATCTGCGGCCAGACCCGCTACGCCCCCGAGCAGCAGCTCACCACCGGCGCCCTGTTCGCGGCCATCTACACCCTGGGCGCCTGGGGCCGGGACCACCGCCGCTCGATGTGGCTGCGCTCCGGCATCATCGCCGGAATGTTCATCTGGCTGGGCATCTCCTACCTGATCGCCCTGCCCCACCTGTCCGCGGCCGAGTTCGTCAAGGCCGACGGCCCGGTGTCACCGATCCTGGCCGCCCTCATCAACGGCGTGCTCGTCAACGTCCTCTACTTCGGCTTCGCCTACTACTTCGGCGAGATCGCCTGGACCGCCGAGCGCCGCCGCCAGCTCGTCGAGGCCCAGGCCGCCGAGCTCGTGGCGGCCCACGAAGAGGAGGCCGCCCGCACGGTCCTGCACGAGCGCCTGCGCATCGCCCGCGAGCTCCACGACGTCGTGGCCCACCACGTGTCGGTGATGGGCGTGCAGGCCTCGGCCGCCCGCCGCGTCTTCGACCGCAACCCGCCGAAGGCGAAGGAGGCCCTGGCCGCGGTCGAGCAGAGCGCCCGCACGGCGGTGGACGAGCTGCACCGCATGCTGGGCCTCCTACGCCACACCGACCCAGCACCCACTCCAACCACCACCCCCGGCGCGCCCGCATCCACGCCCAGCTCGCCCGTCTCCGCAGCCGGCCCGTCTGGATCCGCAGCCGTCTCTCTCTCGTCCACAGCCGGCTCGCCCCCGTCCACGCCCCGCTCGCCCTCGTCCACAGCCGGCTCGCCCTCGTCCACGCCCCGCTCGCCCTCGTCCACGCCCCGCTCGCCCTCGTCCACGCCCCGCTCGCCCTCGTCCGCACACGGCTCGCCCTCGACCACGGGCGGTTCCAACGCGGACATTTCGGGCGCAGGCATTTCGGTCGCGGACATTTCGGGCGCAGGCACGGCGGGTTCCGGGACCGCGGGCCGGACGGCCGCCGGTTCGGGCACCGCTCCCTCATCCACCGCACCGGTCTCACGTCCCACTCAAGCCTCGGGCCAGGACATCTCCCCACCGGGCGGCGCCCCGGACTCCTCCCCCGCGACCGCCCCGGCCGCCGTCGGCCTCCACCGCCTCCCGGAGCTGCTCGACTCGGTCCGCCACGCCGGCCTGGAGACCTCGCTGGGCGTCTTCGGCAACGAGATCGACCTGCCGGAGTCGCTGTCCCTGGCCGGCTACCGAATCGTCCAGGAGGCGGCGACAAACACCCTGAAGCACGCGGACGCCACGAAACTGGACGTGCGAATCCGCTTCCACGCCGACGAACTCGAACTCGACATCGCCGACGACGGCCGCGGCCCAACCCGCCGGACGACCGGCGGCCTGGGCCTGATCGGCATGCGGGAGCGCGTCGCCGCCCACGAGGGCACCCTGGAAACCGGCCCCCGCACGAGCGCCCCCGGCTTCCGCGTACGTGCCCGCTTCCCCCTCCACCGCCCCGCCCCGGCCGCCACCGCGCCCGCCTGACCGCTAGCGCACCCAGCCGACCCGCCACCGCGCCCGCCTGACCGCTCACGCACCCATCCGACCCCGCCACCGCAGCACTCGAGCGCAATCGGCCCCGCCGCCAGACCACGCTGCCGGGGTTGACCCCGCCGCCGGACCACGCTGTCGGGGTTGGCCGCGCCGCCACGGCACTCGGGCACCGGTCGACCCCGCCCCGAGACCCACTCCGACGGGGCCGCCCCGCTTGCCAGACGACCCGGGCACCGCCGTAATCGGGCCGCCTCGGCGGTCAGTGCGTCGCCGGCATCCGTGCGATCCGCTCCGGCCGCGGCACCGACCCCGCATTCGCATCCTCATCCCGGCGCGGCGCCTGAACCGCGGCGCAGACACCGCCCTGAGACGAGGCCGGGCACCGCGAACGGCGTCGCCATCCGCCAGCTCCCACTCGCGGCGCGGCGCCTGAACCACGGCGCAGACACCGACGTAAGACGAGGCCGGGCACCCCGAACGGCGTCGCCATCCGCCCAGCTCCCGCTCCCGCTTCGCGGCGCGGCGGGTGAACCGCGACGCGGACACCGCCGTGAGACGAGACCGGGCACCCCGAAGGGCGTGGTTATCCGTCCAGTTCTCGCTTGCGGCGCAGCAGTGCGGCCCGCCGGGTCAGGCCGCGCCGCAGGTTGGCGAGCGCCGCGAGGAGCAGGGCCGCGACGACGACGAGGGCCACCGGGCGAGCCGCGATCACGGCCACGGGGACGGCGACCGCCACCGTCGCGGCCAAGCCGAGCCAGGCCGCCACCACGCGGTCGAGGGCGAAGAGCGGGAGCCGGCGCATGAGGACCCAGACGGCGTAGGCGACCCAGGCGAGGCCGACCGCGATCATCGCGCCGAACGCGGCCTGGGTGCGGGCCGGCAGGGCCGGTTCGGTGGCCCACAACAGGCCGGTGAGCAGGGACATCGCGGCGCCGGCGAGGAGTACGGCTACCACGGCCAGGCGGCGGCGCAGTGACAGGCGGCCGGAGAGACGGGCGAGCATGTCGTCGGGGGTCACCGGGAGTATCCCTTCTGCACGAGGGCGTCCCGCAGCAGGCGGCGGGCTCGGTTCAGGCGGGACTTGACCGTCCCGATCGGTACGGCGCAGATCTCCGCGCAGGTCTCCAAGGACAGGTCCTGCAGGTAGAACAGGATCAGGATCTCGCGCTCGCGCGGCGGCAGGGCCGAGAGCGCCCCGGCCAGCTCGGTGCGGTCCAGCACCTCCGCGACGGCGTCGGGCGACGCGACGTCGGACAGCGGTTCCTCCGGGCGGGCGTACTCCTCGCGCAGCCGGTTCGTCACCGCGCGCCGCGCGATCGTGAACAGCCACGGGGTGAAGCGGGCCGGGTCGCGCAGGCGCGGCAGGCCCCGCAGCACGGCCACCCACACCTCCTGCGCCACGTCGTCGGTGACGGCCGGCGGGAGCATCCGCCGCACGTACGACCAGATCGGGTCATGCCAGGCCCGCACCAGCTCGGCGAAGGCGTCGCGCTCGCCGAGCTGGCAGCGGACGACCAGGCGTTCATCGGTCATCACTGCCTCCTCACCCAGCACAGTCGGGACGCCGGGCCGCCAGGTTCACGCCGGTCGGCGCGATCCGCGGTGCCGCGAGCAACGCACGGGTCTCAGTCTGCGCAAATCGCGCCCGAATCGCGGCTGCGGCACAAAAGCGGCGGCCGACGAGCCACGGCTGCGGCGCAAGGCAGAGGCGCAAGGCAGAGGCGGCCGGCCGCGTCAAGGTCGGCCGACACCGGCTGAAGTGCGGGAAACCCGTAGCAACTGTGCGGCTTAGGGCGGTCACCCGAGCCCGCCGCTGCGGCGACGCTGGGACGTCGGTCGCGGCGAAGGGAGCGCAATGCGCGGCAGGAGCCCGTTGTGGGCGCGGCTGTGCCTGATCGCCGGTGCGCTGCTCCTCACGGCCAGCGCCGGCTCGCTCGTCGGCGGCAGCGTCCTGCTGGCGCACTACGGCGGCCAGGTCACCCACCCCGGCGGCCTCGGCTCGGCGGCGGCCGGTCACGACATCGACGGGCCGCTCGACCTGCTGCTCGTGGGCATCGACGAGCGTGACGGCAACGCGGCGATGGGCGCGCGAGCCGACTCGATCATCATCGCCCACGTGCCGGCGAGCCACGACATGGTGTACCTGACGAGCATTCCCCGCGACACCAGGGTCGTCATCCCGGCGGACGCCCGCACCCAGTACCGCGGCGGCACCGACAAGATCAATGCCGCCTTCGAGTTCGGCTACCAGCACGGCGGCGGCCGCGACGAGGGGCTGACGCTGCTCGCCGAGACGGTCAGCGGCCTCGCCGGGGGCCTGAAGTTCAGCGGGGCCGCGATCGTCAACTTCGACGGGTTCAAGGACCTCGTCGACGCGCTCGGCGGCGTGCACATGTGCGTGGACGAGCGCACCACGTCGATCCACACCGGATGGAACACGCGGACCGGGCAGGAGGGGGAGCCGTACAACTTCAACGCCGCCGGCATCCCGACCACCCTGAAGCCGAACATGCGCCCGCAGGTGTACGAGCCCGGCTGCTCGGACATGGCCAGCTGGCAGGCCCTCGACTACGTGCGGCAGCGCGACAAGCTCGCGGACAACGACGGCGACTACGGCCGGCAGCGCCACCAGCAGCAGTTCATCAAGGCGATGCTGACCAAGGCCACCAGCGCCGGCGTCCTCACCAACCCGCAGAAGGTCGACCACATGCTCAACTCGATCGGCAAGGCGGTCTCGTTCTACAACAACGACATCCCGCTCGCCGACTGGATCCTCACGCTGCACGGCATCACGCCGGAGCACCTGGTGACGCTGAAGGCCAACGGCGGCCACTTCAACAGCGAGGTCGTCGACGGCCAGTCGTACGAGGTCCTGGACGCCACCACCAAGGCGCTGCTCGCCGCCATCGGCCAGGACCGGGTCGCCGAGTTCGTCGCCGCCCACCCCGAGCTCGTCGGCGACGCCCCGGGCACCGCGTGAGCGCGAAGGTCTCCCGGCGCTCGCTGCTGCTCGCCCTGGGCGGGATCGGGCTGCTGGCCGGGTGCGGCGAGGACCACGCGAGCTGGCACGGCGGCGACATACCCGGCGACTCGCGCCCGGCCGACGCCGCCTCGCCGGACCCGTCCGGTTCGCCGCTGGTCATCCCGCCGGCGAACCCGCCGACGCCCGGGGTGTGCCCGTCGCCGGGCGGGCTCGGGCCCAAGGGCCCGCAGTACACCCTCCCCTGCCACGGCACCGAGATCGCCCTCACCGTGGACGACGGGCCCGACCCCGCCTACACCCCGAGGATGCTGGCGCTGCTCGCCCAGCAGGGGATCCGCGCCACGTTCTGCATGATCGGCCGCAGCGCCGCCGCGCACCCCGATCTCGTCCGGCGGGTCCTCGACGGCGGCCACCACATCGCCAACCACACGTTCAGCCACCCGATGAACATCGCGAAGCTGCCGGCGAGCGCCGTGCGCGCCGAGATGGCGAAGGCCACCGACGCGATCGCCAAGGCGTCGGGCAACGGATACCGGCCGACGCTGTTCCGCGCCCCCGGCGGCGCCTGGTCCCAGACCGTGCTGGCGCAGTGCGGCACCCAGGGACTGCGCGCGCTGGACTAGACCGTGGACCCGCGGGACTGGAGCCGCCCCGGCGTGCAGCACATCGTGTCCACGATCCTGAAGCAGACCCATCCGGGCTCGATCATCCTCGAGCACGACGGCGGCGGCAATCGCGAGCAGACTCTCACCGCGCTGGGTGTCGTCCTGCCCCGGCTCCGTGACGCTGGGTACACCTTCGCCCAGCCGTGAGGGGGACGTGCGGCCGGCACCGGCGTGCCGGCCGCACCCTTTCCCGGACGCCTAGAAGTGGAAGTCCTGCGTCGTCACCTTGCCCGAGCCCATCGACGCGACGGCCGGCGCCCCGACCGACATCATCACGGCGAGCAGCGCGGCGGCCGCGATCCGGACCAGCTTGCGTTGCACGTGTACCTCCTTCTCGTGCGCGTTGCCGAGCCCGCAGCGTGCGACGCCCCGCTTAGCGGCGAGTTGGAGGCCACTTGCAGCAGACCTGGCGCCGTGCTCCGGCCGGGGCCTCACCCGTCCGCCAGGTCGCGGCACCCGTCCCGGTCGTAGGGTGTGTATCCACGGCCCGCCCCAGGGCATGAAACAGCGTGGCGAACCGGTCCGCGTCGGCCTCGATCACGGCGCGAGCCTAGCTGTCCGCCGCCTGCATCGATTCGTCCTGGTCGAGGGCGGTCACGGTCAGGCCGAGCTGTTCGGCGATCACCGCGAGCGAACCGTCGATCAGCTGCAGGTCGCGCAGGGCCAGCTGCGGCGCCGCGGTGTCGGGCAGGGGCAGGGCCGCGGCGAGGGCGGCGAAGCGCGACGCCGAGCGCACGTACGGGCCCGGCGAGTCCCGCCGCAGCGCGGCGACGAGCGCCTCGATCGAGGCCTGCAGCGTGTCCGCCGCGAGCCGCAGGGCCTCGGGCGGCAGGGCGGCGGGAGTCGCGTCGGCCAGGAGGTTGCGGGCGTAGTTGCGCGAGGCCGAGAGGCTGTTGGCGAACAGGATGCGCGCCGACGGGACCGGCAGCAGCGGCACGCCGAGCGCCGCCAGGGTCGCCGTCAGCGCCTGGTAGGCGGCGTCCAGGCGGCGCACCCCGGCCCGCAGGTCGGAGCCGGTGCTGAGCACTCGCGCGTCGGAGCCGGTGCTGAGCACCCGTGCGTCGGAGCCCGTGCCGAGGAGCTGCGGGTCGGAGCCGGTGCCGAGGAGCTGCCGCACCGCGGAGTCGACCACGCCGGACAGCGCGGTCAGGTACTCGCGCGTCGCGACCCGCACGACCCGGCCGGTGCGCAGGGGCATCACGGCGAGCACGGTGAGCAGCGCCACCGCGGCGCCGATGGCCGTCTCGCCGAGGCGCAGCAGGAGCAGGTCGTCGGAGTACTCGCCCAGCTCGACGTAGAGCTGGGAGACCGCGATCGTCACGGCCATGACGAACCACGCGTAGCTGGAGCGCATCAGGTAGAGGCCGAGGAACAGCGCCGCCACGATGACCGCCAGGGCGGCGTACACGTGCGGGCCGATCGCGTGCGCGAGCAGGGCGCCGACGAGGACGCCGGCCACGGTGCCGATCACGCGCAACGAGCCCTTGCGCAGCTGCTCGCCGGCGTTGTGCGCGCCCATGAACGTGACGAAGGCGGCGATGACGGCCCAGTACCACCGCCTATGGTCGACCGCGTAGCCCAGGACGAGCGCGACGGTCGCGGCCACGGCCATCTGCCCGGCGACCCGCACGTTCGGGGGGATTCCAGACCGGCCGATGCGCCGGACGGTCTGCGGCTCCTCGGAGGCGGTCTGGCTGACCCCGGCCGAGCCCGGCAGGAAGCCGCCCGCGAGCTCGGCGGCGGCGGCGAAGAGCACGTCGGGCTCGTCGGAGGGGAGCCCGCGCAGGCCGTACAACGCCTCCGCCACGGCGCGCAGACAGCCGCCGAACCGGTGCGCGACGATGCGCTGCGGCCCCTCGGGCAGCTCCTCCAGCACGGCGCGGCCGGCGGCGTCGGCGCGGGCGGCGTCGAGCTCGCCGACGGCCGCGAGCCCCTCCCGCACCAGGTCCCGCAGCGCGGGCGGCAGGTCGGCGCCGGCGAGGGTGACGGCGAAGCGGGCCAGGTTGGTGACGGCGAGCTCGAGGTCGAACAGGCGCTGGTGCACGATGCCGGGGCTGGTCCCGGCCGGCAGCGCGCCGGGGCGCTCGAGGTAGGCGTCGGCCATGAGCGCGGCCTCGTTGAACGCCAGGGTGCGCCGGCGCAGGCGCCGGACGAGCCGCTCCCGGCGGCGGGGGGCCGGGGACTCGGTGAGCGCGAGCGCGGCAGCCGCCACCGCGCGGGAGCGGGCGCCGAAGGAGCGGCGCAGCCGGGCCAGGGTGCGGTCGTTGCGGATGCGGAACAGGGTGAGCTGCAGGCCGACGGTGACGGTGACGGCGAGGACGACCTCGACGGCCAGCCAGCCGAGGGACCGCAGCGTGATCACGCCGTGCAGGAAGAGCCCGAAGAAGGTCCCGATGAACGCGAAGCTGCCCCCGAAGAAGCCGCGGGGGCCGAACCGCCGCAGGTAGGCGCCACCGGTGAGCACGACGATCACGGCGACGAAGCCCCAGAGCTGGTACGGGGCCAGGGCCAGGCCGAGCGCCATGCCGCCGAGCACCGGGATCGGGATGAGCGCGAGGTTCAGCGCCTGCTGCCGCGGGGTGTCGAACATCGGCGCGGCGAACACGCCGCAGAGGGCGATGACCGCGCCGAGCATGAGCGGGACGACGGGCACCGGATCGTGCCGGGCCTGGACCAGCAGCCACTCGGCGGCCATGGCGGCGGTCATGGTCACGGCGACCTGGGCCGCGAGGCGCACTCGGATTCCGCCCGGATCGTACGCCCGCAGGCGATCGATGAGCGGGTTCACCACCCGAACCTACCATCGCGGATCTTCACCGGAGCCAATGATTAGGTTAGCCTAACCTCGTGGATGAGGCGTTCTCGGCGGTCGTGCGGCGCAGCACCGAGGGTCGGCACCGCGAGGCCGAGCGGGCGGCGTTCCTCGGGGACCTCGTGCGCGGGCGGCTGCCGCTGGCCGCCTACACCGCGATGGTCGCCCAGCACCTGCACATCTATGCGGTACTGGAATCAGCCGCGACGGTCATGCGCGACGACCCGGTCGCGGCCGCGTTCATCCACGACGGACTGACACGGCGACCGGCGCTCGAGGCCGACCTGCACGCGCTGCTCGGCGACGGCTGGCGGGACCGGACGCCGGCGAGCCCCGCGACGCAGCGGTACACGGCCCGCCTCCGCGAGGTGTGCTTCGACTGGCCGGGCGGGTTCGTGGCGCACCACTACACGCGGTACCTCGGCGACCTCTCCGGCGGGCAGTACATCGCCGCCGCCGTGCGCGCGGGCTACGGCACGACCGCGACGAGCTTCTACGCGTTCGACGGCCTCGGCCAGCCGGCCGCGTTCAAGACCAGCTACCGCGCGGCCCTCGACGCCGCGCCGTGGACGGCCGCGGAGCGCACCCGGATCGTGGAGGAGATCCACATCGCGTACGAGCTCAACATCGCCGTCCTCGTGGACCTCGGCCGCGAGTACGCCGCGGACCAGGCCGCCTGACCGGATGAGGAGCGCCATGGCACAGCCGTTCACCCCGGAGGTCGTCGAGGCCGTCAGCCGGCACATGAACGCCGACCACGCCGCCGACAGCCTGCTCATCGTGCGGGCGCTGGGCGGGCGGCCGTCGGCGACCGCGGCGGCGATGACCGGCCTGGACGGCGACGGGATCGACTTCACGGCCGTGGTCGACGGGGCCGAGGTGGCGGCCCGGGTGCCGTTCGGCCGCCCGCTGACCGAGCGCGCCGAGGTCCGCCCGGAGGTCGTGCGCCTCTACCGCGAGGCCTGCGAGGCCCTCGGGGTCGCCCCGCGCGCGAAGGAGTGACATCCGGCGGCTCGCGGCGCCGAGCGGTGGGCCGGCGGGGGCGAAGAAAACCGTGACGATCTCGCCGCCCGGTGGTTCGAGGCCACCGGCCGGTGGGTAGCGCTCGGGCGATGCCGCCGGCCCGTGTCCGCCGCGCGCGGATGGGTGAGGCGCTGCTTCGGGAGGGCGGTGGTGGCAATGGGGCAGACCGCGCGTCTGGGCCGGATCGCCGGCATCCCGGTCGGCGTGCACTGGTCCGTCTTCGTGATCATGCTGCTGCTCGTGCAGGGGCTGGCGGTGGTGATCCTGCCCGGCGGCGCGCCGGGGCACGCGACGGCCGTGTACTGGTCCGTCGCGGTGCTCGTGGCGGTGGTGTTCCTCACCGCCCTGCTGGCCCACGAGCTCGGCCACTCGCTCGTCGCCCGGCACTACGGGGTGCGGGTCCGGGCCATCACCCTGTGGCTGCTCGGTGGCGTCTCGCAGCTGGACGGCGAGGCCCCGCACGCACGCGCCGACCTGCTGATCGCGCTCGCCGGGCCGCTGGTCAGCCTGGCCGGGGCCGGGGTGTTCGCCGCCGCCGCGGCGGTGGTGCGCGCCCTGGGCGGCGGTGCGCTGGCGGTGACCGGGCTGGTCTGGCTGACCGTCGTCAACGTCCTGCTCGGGCTGTTCAACCTGCTGCCCGGCGCGCCGCTGGACGGTGGCCGGGTCCTGGCCGCCGTCCTGTGGTGGGTCCGGGGCGACCGGGCGTCCGCCCGCCGCGCCGCGGCCCGCGCGGGGATCGTGCTCGGCGGCGTGCTGATCGCCGCGGGCTTCCTCCAGGTGCTGCTGACCGCCAACTTCCGCGGGTTGTGGCCGGTGTTGCTGGGCTGGTTCCTCGTCCTGGCCGCCCGGGCGGAGGCCGTCGACGCGGTCGTGCGCACCACGCTGGCCGGGGTTCGGGTCGGTGACGTCATGACGACCCCGGCCGTGTGCGGCTACACGAGCCAGTCCGTCGCCGACTTCGTCGCCACGGTGGCCCGACGCCATCCGCACCGCACCTTCCCGGTCCTGGACCTCGACGGCCACGTGGCCGGCCTGGTCAGCCTCACCCGGCTGGTCAAGGTGCCCAGCGCCGACCGGGAACGGGTGCGCCTGGCCGACGTGTCGGCGCCGGTCGACCCCGCTCGCCTGCTGAACCCGGCCACGACGCTGGTCGACGCGGCCGCGGCGCTGCCGGCCGGCGGGCACCGGCTGGCCCCGGTCGTGACCGAGGGCCGGCTGACCGGGATCGTGACCCACGGCGACGTGGCCCGCGCCACCGAGCTGGCCGAGCTGGGCATCGCGCCGCACCGCGACGGCCCGGCCGAGCAAGATCGCCCGTAGGGGCATCCTGAGCCGTCGAGCCCGGGTCCAGCTCGATCCCGCCGAGGAGCCCCACCGGGAGCGGGCGACACGGTCAGATGCTGCGCAGCTCGCGGTCGCGCCACGCGGCCGACCAGGAGGTGCGGCCGTTGGTGCGCAGCAGCGAGCCCTCGTAGATGCGCGCGCCCAGCAGCAGCGCCCCGGCCGCCGCCGCGGCGAGGATCACCAGGGCCACGAACGGCTCCCAGGTGGCCGCGGAGCCGTCGAAGAGGCGGACGGGCATCGCGGTGGGGGCGGAGAACGGGACGTACGACAGGATGTGCATCGCCGTCGGGTTGTCGCCGAGGAAGATGACCGCGAAGAACGGCAGCATCACGAGCAGCTGCACGGGCATGCCGGCGTTCGACACGTCCTCGAGGCGGTTCACGAGCGCGCCGACGGCGGCCCAGAGCGCGGCCAGCATGATGAAGCCCAGCACGAAGAACGGGATGAACCAGCTCATCGCGGGGGCGAGCAGCGGCAGCAGGTCGCCGGCGTCGTCGGAGAACTGGGAGCCGACGATGCTCACGACCGCGATCAGGGCGACCTGGGCGAGGGCCAGGAGGCCGCCGGCCGCGACCTTGCCGATGAGCAGGGCCCGGACCGGCACCGCCGCGACCAGGATCTCCACCATGCGCGTCTGCTTCTCCTCGACCACGCTCTGCGCGATCTGGATGCCGAAGGTCAGCGAGGTGAAGAAGAACACCAGGGCGAACATGAACGGGACCAGGAACTTGGCGAGCTCGTCAACCGCATCAGGATCCAGCAGGTGTACGTCGGGAGCCACCGACAACGACCGCACGACATCGCCGGGCGCGTCCTGCATCGCGACGACCTGAGGCTTGCCGCCCTGGTCCACGACGGCGGCGTCGGCGTCCCCGTCGCGGACGGTCTTCTCGGGATCGGCGACGACCTTCACCTCCAGCCCCGCGTCGCGCAGCCGGCTCTCGTACGGCGAGGCCTGCGCCACCGCGACCGACGACGGCCCGCCCGCGAACAGCGCCGGCAGCACCGACGAGCCGAGCGCGAACACCAGGAAGAACAGCGTGCTGAACAGGAACGTCTTGTCGCGCAGCTTCACCTTGAGCTCGCGCGCGGCGACGAGCCGGACGGCCTCCAGCAGGTTCATCGGGTCACCTCTCGGAAGATCTCGGCCAGCGAGGGTACGACGGGACCGAACGAGCGCACCGGGCCGCGGGCGAGCGCGGCCTGCAGTACCACCTGATCGTCCGCGGTTTCGGCGAGGTCGAAGACGGCCCGGTCGCCGTCGAGGTCGACGACGGTCACCCCGGCCTGGTCGCGCAGCCAGCCCGTGTCGCCGTCGACGCGCAGCTCGTAGCGGGGCTCGGCGAACTGCGCGCGCAGCTGGTCGCGGGTGCCGGTGGCGCGGATGTGCCCACCGGCGATGATGACCAGGTCGTCGCAGAGCCGTTCGACGACGTCGAGCTGGTGGCTGGAGAACAGCACCGGCACACCGGCCGCGGTCCGCTCGCGCAGCACCCCGACGACGGTGTCGACCGCGTGCGGGTCGAGGCCGGAGAACGGCTCGTCGAGCACGAGCAGCACCGGGTCGTGCACGAGGGCGGCGGCGATCTGGGCGCGCTGCTGGTTGCCCAGCGACAGCTGCTGCAGCGGGTCGTCGGCGCGCTCGCCGAGGCCGAGGCGGTCGAGCAGGTCGGCGGCGTTGCGCTTCACCTGCTCCAGCGACAGGCCGTGCAGCCGGCCGAGGTAGACGAGCTGCTCGCGGACGCTCATCTTCGGGTACAGGCCGCGCTCTTCGGGCATGTAGCCGACCTGCCGCCGGATCTGCGTGCTCAGCGGCGTGCCCTGCCACGTGACCGAGCCGGAGTCGGCCGCGAGGACCCCGAGGATGATGCGCATCGTCGTGGTCTTCCCGGCGCCGTTGGCCCCGACGAAGCCGGTCATGCGACCGGCCCCGACGTCGAACGTGACGTCCGAGAGCACCTGCCGGTCGCCGAAGCGCCGGTTGACCCCCTCCACCCGCAGTGCGTCGCTCATGACCATCACGGTAGGCGCCGGGCGGCCCCGGCGAATCCGGCTGGCGATTTACCCCCGGAGTCCGTCGCGCGACGGACCCGGCCTCACCACGCCGTGCTCGTAGGCGAAGACGACCGCGGCGGTGCGGTCCCGGAGCTGCAGTTTCGTCAGGACCCGGCTCACGTGCGTCTTCACGGTGGCCTCGCCCAGGTGCAGGCGCGCGGCGATCTCGGCGTTCGTGGCGCCCCCGGCCAGCTCGACCAGCACCTCGCGCTCGCGCGGCGTCAGCTCCTCCAGCCGCGCGTCGGCGCCACCCGCGGGCCGCCGCCCGGGCCGCGCGAACGCCGCGATGACCCGCCGCGTCAGCTCCGGCGCGAGCAGCGCGTCCCCGCGCGCGACGATCCGCACCGCGTCGATGAGCGCCTCGGGCGTGCCGTTCTTGAGCAGGAACCCGCTGGCCCCGGCCTCGAGCGCGGCGAAGAGATAGTCGTCACGGTCGAACGTGGTGAGCATGAGCACCGCCGGTGCCGGCCCGGCCGCGGTGATCTCCCGGGTCGCGGCGAGCCCGTCGACGCCGGGCATCTCGACGTCCATGAGCAGCACGTCGGCGGGGGTGCTGCGGGCCAGCTCGACGGCCTGGCGGCCGTCGGCCGCCTCCCCGACCACGCTCAGGTCGTCCTCCGTCTCGAGGATGACCCGGAATCCCGTGCGGACGAGCTGGTGGTCGTCGGCGAGCAGCACCCGAATCATGCCCGCGACCTTAGTATCCTCTCGCCTCATGGGTGCGATGGTGTTCACGGGCGGGCCGATCTGGACCGGCGACGGCTCCCGGCCACAGGCGCTGGCCACTGCTGGTGACCGCATCATCGCCGTCGGCGATCTTGCGGACGTGCGCGCGGCGGTGCCGGGGGCGCACGAGCGCGTCGACCTCGCGGGCCGAGCGCTCATCCCCGGCCTGTACGACGCCCACGTGCACCCGGTGCAGGGCGCCCTCGAGCGGCTGCGCTGTGACCTGTCCCACCTGCACGACCGGGCGGGCTACCTGGACGCCGTGGCCGCGTACGCCGCGTCGCACCCCGGCCGCGCGTGGATCACCGGCGGCGGCTGGTCCATGTCCGCGTTCCCGGGCGGGCTGCCGGTGCGCGAGGACCTCGACGCCGTCGCGGCCGACCGCCCCGTGTTCCTGCCCAACCGCGACCACCACTCCGCGTGGGTCAACTCGGCCGCCCTGCGCGCGGCGGGCATCGACGCGTCCACCCCGGACCCGCGCAGCGGCCGGATCGAGCGCTCGGCCGACGGCTCCCCGTCCGGCGTCCTGCACGAGGCCGCGATGGACCTCGTGACCCCGCTGCTGCCGCCGGACACCGCGGCCGACTACGACCACGCGCTCATGGAGGCGCAGCGGTACCTCTTCTCGCTCGGCGTCACCGGCTGGCAGGACGCGATCGTGGGCTCGTACGCGGGCTCCCGCGACCAGTTCGGCACCTACGTGTCCGCGGCCGAGTCGGGCCGGCTGCGCGCGCGGGTCGCCGGGGCGCTGTGGTGGGACCGCGACCGCGGCCTCGACCAGCTCGAGGACCTTCGCGCCCGGCGCCGGCTCGAGGGCCGGTTCGTCACCCGCACCGTGAAGATCATGCAGGACGGCGTGGCCGAGAACTTCACCGCCGCGATGCTCGAACCCTATGTCGGCAAGGATTTCTGCGGTACGTCCAATGTGGACCCGAGCCGCCTTTCGTCCTATGTGGACGCGCTGGACGCCGCGGGGTTCGCGGTGCACTTCCACGCCATCGGCGACCGGGCCGTCCGCGAGTGCCTCGACGCGGTGGCGGCGAGCGGCAACACCCAGCGCCACCACATCGCCCACCTGCACGTGGTGGACCCGGCGGACGTGCCCCGCTTCGCGGCGCTGGACGTGACCGCGAACATCCAGTCCCTGTGGGCCACGCACCACGAGCAGAACGACACCCTGTGCGCGCCGTTCTTCGGGCCGGGGCGGGTCGGGCACCAGTATCCGTTCGGGGACATCGCGCGGGCGGGCGGCCGGTTGGCGGCGGGGAGCGACTGGCCCGTGTCCACGCCCGACCCGTGGCCGGCCATGCACGTGGCGGTACACCGGACGGAACCTCCGGGCTCGGCGGAGTCCGCGTGGCCGATGGCGCAGACGCCGATGCTGCCGGAGCAGGCCCTGACGCTGGAGCAGGCGCTGCGGGCCTACACCGCCGGCTCGGCGTACGTGAGCCACCTGGACGCGCGGATCGGCACCCTGGAGCCGGGCAAGGCCGCGGACCTGGTCGTGCTGGACCGCGACCCGTTCGCGCCGGGCACCACCCTGCACGACACCCGGGCCGACCTGGTCTTCGTGGACGGCTCACCGGTCCACGAGCGCTGAGGCGGCGTCCGATCCTGTCCGGCCGTGTCCGAGATCGCGGGCGGGACGGCCCGGTCATCGTCCACGATCCCGCCATGACCAGACATCGCCTCGCCCGGGGCCTCGCGTGCGTGCTGGCGTCCGCCGCCGTGCTCGCCGCCGCCCCGGCCCCCGCGTCCGCCGACCCCACGCCCGCCCCGTCCTGCCAGGTCCAGCTGATCGCGTTCCCGCCCGGCTTCGAGGCCGTGATGACCGTCAAGAACACCACCGCGACCCCGCTCACCGGCTGGCGGCTCGCCTTCCGGGTGGACCCCGCGGTGACGATCTACAGCGGCTTCGGCGGCACCATCACCCGCGACGGCGCCTCCGCGACCGTCACGCCCGCCCCGTGGTTCACGACCCTCCAGCCCGGCGTCCAGGCGAACATCGGCTTCGGCGGCTCGGCTGTACCTTTCACGCCGCCCACCGCCTTCACGCTCAACGGGGTGCCCTGCACCCCCTCCGGCTGGTAGCCTGCCCGTCCCCACGCCGGGTACCGTCCCGGCATCGGTCCCCACGCCGCACCGGCCGCCGGCATCGCAACGCTCGCCGACCTGGGCCGGGCCCTCCGCGACCTGCGCCGCCGGCACGCCCGGGCCGGCGGCGCCGGCGAGCTGACCTACCGCGAGCTGGCCGCCGCGACGGGCTGGTCCCGCGGCGTCATCGGCGGCTACCTCTCCGGCCAGGTCCTGCCGCCGACGGACCGCTTCGACGCGCTCGTCCGGCTGCTCGGCGCGACCCCGGCCGAGCAGGGCGCCCTGGCCACGGCCCGGGACCGGGTGGCCGACGCCCGCCGCCGGGCGCCGGTGCGGCCCGGCGTGCCCCGGCAGCTCCCCCTCGACTGTGCCGGCTTCAGCGGCCGCGAGGCACCGCTCGCGGCGCTGTCGGAGGCCGGCGGCGGCGTCGCGCTCATCGTGGGCACCGCCGGGGTGGGCAAGACCGCGCTGGCGGTGCACTGGGCCCACCGGTCGGCCGGCCGCTTCCCCGACGGCCAGCTCCACGCCGACCTGCGCGGCTACGACCCGGACCGGCCGCTCCCGGCCGCCGACGTCCTGGCCGGCTTCCTGCGCGCCCTGGGCGTCGACGGCCCCGGCATCCCCCGCGACGAGGCCGAACGCGCCGCGCTCTACCGCACCCTGATCGCCGGGCGCCGCCTGCTCGTGCTGCTCGACAACGCGGCGGGCGCCGACCACGTGCGCCCCCTGCTCCCGGGCACCGGGTCGTGCCTGACGCTCGTCACGAGCCGCGACGACCTGACGGGCCTGGTGGTCCGCGAGGGCGCCCGCCGCATCCGTCTGGACCCGCTCGCCGCCCCCGAGGCGACCCGGCTCCTGCGGACCCTGCTGGGCGCGCGGGTCGACGCCGAGCTCGAGGCCGCCCACGCCCTCGCCCGCCGGTGCGCCGGCCTGCCGCTGGCGCTGCGCATCGCCGCCGAGTTCGCCGCGGCCCACCCCGGCCTGGGCCTGGACGAGGTGGTCGCCGACCTGGACCGCCTGGACACCGGCGACGCCCGCAGCGCCGTGCGGACCGTGTTCTCGTGGTCGTACCGCCACCTGACCGCGCCCGCCCGCCGCCTCTTCGCGCTGCTGGGCCTGCACCCCGGCCCGTCCCTGAGCGCCGCCGCCGTGGCCGCCCTGGCCCCGGACGCGCCCATCGCCGAACTGGTCCGAGCCCACCTGGTCACAAGGGTCGGCGCCGACCGCTACGGCATGCACGACCTGCTGCGCGCGTACGCCGCCGAGTCCGCCCGGGCCGCCCTCTCCCCCGGCGAGCGCCGCCGCGCGCTGACCCGGCTGCTGGACCACCACGTCGTCGCCGCGCGGGCCGCCGCCGCGACGCTGTTCCCGCACGACCTTCCCGAAGTCCCGCCCATGCCCGGCGGCGCGGGCACCGCCCGGCGGGTCCTGGACCAGGATCGGGCCGGCCTCGTCGCCCTGGCCGGGCACGCCGACGCCGAGCACGCCATCGCCCTGTCCGAGGCCCTGTGGCGCTACTTCGAGGTCGGCGGCCACGCCCGGGACGCCCTGGCCGTGCACGGCGCCGCCGCGCGCGCGGCCCTGCGCACGGCCCCGGGGGGCGCGCCGGAGCGGATCGCCCGGGTCCTGACCAACCTGGGCGGCACGTTCTGGTGGCTCGGCGAATACGCGAGGGCCCGCACCTGGTACGTGCACGCGCTGGCCTGGCACGACCGCGGGACCGACGTCGCCGGCCGGGCCCGCACCCGGGCCCGGCTGGGGCTGGCCCACGAGCGGCTGGGCGAGTACCCGCAGGCCCGGGCGTGCCTGATCGGCGCCCTGGCCGGGTACCGCGCCGCCGCCGACCCCCACGGCGAGGCCTCGCAGCTGCTCAACCTGGGCGGCCTGCACCGCCGCCTGGCCCGCTACGGGCTCGCGCGCCGCCACCTGCGCCGGGCCGCGGCCCTCTTCGCCGCGCTCGGCGACGTCCGGCTGGAGGGCTACGCCCTGGGCAACCTCGGCGTGGTGGAGAGCCTGGCCGGCCGGCACGAGGAGGCCCTGCGCCACCTGCGGCGCGCCCTGACGGCCTGCCGCGCGGCCCGCGACCGCGGCGGGGAGGGCAGCGCGCTGGCCGCCCTGGCCGCGGCCCAGCTGCGCCTGGAACGGGGGCCGGAGGCGCTGGACGCGTTCGAGCGGGCCCTGTCCATCGCCCGCGAGACGGGCGAGCGCAGCCTGCACATCGAGGCGCTCAACGGCCTCGGCGCGACGCTGCACGCCCTGGGCCGCCCCGGCGCCGCGGCCGCCCGCTACCGAGCCGCCCTGGATCTGGCCCGCCGGGCCGGCGACCCCGACGAGACCGCCCGCGCGCTGGCCGGCCTGGCCGGCCTCGGCGAGCGCTGAGGCGTCACATGCCGGTGCGGGTCCAGCGGCGGACGGTGTAGTGGATGCGCGCCTCGCCGGCGAGCGTGCGCGCGGCCACGCCCGCGAGGGAGCCGAGCAACCACACGCAGGGCACGAGCGCCAGCCCGGCCGTGACCGACAACACCACGTCGACTCCTGTTCGCAAGCTTCTGGGCACCACCATCGTCGCGCCGACGCGTGACCATACCGGGTGCCGGCCGGTCGCCTCCAGGGTGCGATCGATCACTGCAAGATCTGGCCTCGGCGGCACGGCCTCCTGGGACGACGACCTGGGCATGCTCACCGTCCAGCTCGGCAAGAACGTGCTGTGGCTGCAGGTCGGCCACATCAAGGCCGACGACAAGCTGGAGCGGGCCAAGAAGCTGGTCGGCATCGTGCGCAAGCGGATCTGACCCGTCGGCGCGCCGGCGGCGCCGGGCTGGACCGTACGATCGGCGGATGGAGCTGTGGGAGCGGTCCGCGGCCCTCGACCGGCTCGATGACCTGCTGCGCCGGGCCGGCGACGGCGGGCGGGTCGCGGTCGTGTCCGGCGAGGCCGGGCTCGGCAAGTCCGCCGTCGTCGCCGAGTTCGCCCGGCGCTGCGGCAGCCGCGCCCGAATCCTGTGGGGCGCGTGCGACCGGCTGGTCACGCCGCGGGTCCTCGGGCCGCTGCGGGACATCGGCCGGCAGACCGGCGGCGCCCTCGCCGCCCGGCTGGACGCGGGCGCGGCCCCGGGCGAGGTGTTCGCCGCGTTCCTCGACGAGCTGTCGGGGCCGCGGCAGCGGGCGCGGCCGGTCGTCGTGGTCGAGGACGCGCACTGGGCCGACGAGGCGACGCTGGACTGGCTGATGTTCCTCGGCCGGCGCGTCGACCGGGTCGCGGCGTTGCTCGTGCTGACGTACCGCGACGACGAGCTCGGCCCGGAGCACCCGCTGCGCGGCGCGCTCGCCGCCCTGCCGAGCCGGGCCGTCGACCGGATCGCGCTCGCCCCGCTGTCGCCGGAGACGGTCGCCGAGCAGGCCCGCCGCGCCGGGCGCGATCCGGTCGTGGTGCACCGGCTCACCGGGGGCAATCCGCTGCTCGTCACGGAGCTGCTCAAGACCGGGGCGGCCGAGGTGCCGGCGGCGGTACAGGATCTGATTCTGGATCGGATGCGGGCACTGCCCGCGGCCGCCCGCGAGCTGGCGCAGCTGGTGTCCGTGGTCCCGACCCGCGCCGACGGGGCGCTCGTCGCGGACGCGCCCGACCCGGTGGACGAGGCGATCGCGGGCGGAGTGCTGGTGCCGTCCGGCGACGGCGTGGCGTTCCGGCACGAGCTGCTGCGCGGCGCCGTCGAGGACGCGCTGTCGCCGGCGCGGCGGGCGGCGCTGCATCGGCGGGTGCTCGAGGTGCTGGCCGGGGTGGCGGGCGTCGACCCGGGCCGGCTGGTGCACCACGCCGTCAACGCGGGCGACAGCGGGGCGGTGCTGCGCTACGGCCGGATCGCCGGGGCCGGCGCCGCGCGGCAGGGCGCGCACCGCGAGGCCGCCGCGCACTACCGGGCCGCCGTCGAGCACGCCGAACGGCTCGCCCCGCCCGAGCGGGCCGCGCTGCTGGAGGAGTACGCCGGGCAGGCCTACCTCGCCGGGCCGCACGACGAGGGCCTGCGCGCCCGCCACGCCGCGCTCGCCCTGCGCGAGTCCCTGGGGCAGCCGGACCGCGTCGGCGAGAACCTGCGCTGGATCTCCCGGCTGGCCTGGTGGACCGGCGACGCGCAGCTGGCCCGGCGGGCGGCCGGCCGGGCGGTGACCGTGGCCGCCGAGCTGGGCGGGGAGCAGCAGCTCGCGACGGCGTACGGGAACCTGGCGCAGCTGTCCTGCCTGACGTACGAGCTCGACGAGGCCGTCGCCTGGGGCGAACGCGCCCGCGCCGTCGCCGAGCGGCTCGGCGACCTCGACACCGCGCTGTCGGCCACGATCAGCGTCGAGACGGCCCGGCTCGCCCTCGGCGTCCCCGGCGCGCGGGAGGCCCTGGAGACCGCGCACCGCACCGCCGCCGACCACGGGCTCACCGAGCACGCCTCCCGGGCGCTGGGCAACATCGCCGGCGTCCTCGCCGACGAGCTGGCGCAGTACACCGACGCGGTGGCGGCCACCGAGGCGGTCGACGCGTACGCGGCCACGCAGAACCTCGACGGCTGGGCCCTCTTCGGGCTGGGCGTCCGGTCCCGGCTCCGGCTGGAGCGCGCCGAGTGGGACGACGCGCTCACCGACGCCGACGAGGTCATCGCGCGCTGCGGCGGGACCGGCATCAACGCCGTGCTGCCGCTGGCCGTGAAGGGCCGTATCCTGGCCGCCCGCGGGCACCCCGACGCGTCGGCGACGCTCGACGCCGGGCTGCGAGAGGCGCTGCGCGTCAACGCCGTGCAGTTCGTCGCGCCGGTCGCCGACGGCCGCTCGGAGTACTTCCTGTGGGCCGGCGACCCGCAGGCGGCCCAGCGGGAGGCGCTGCGCGGGCTGGAGCTCGCCGCGACCGTCGACGGCCAGCCCTTCGTCACCGGCCGGCTCGCCTACCGCTACCGGCGCGCCGGCGGGACCGGCCCGCTGCCGGAGAGCATCGCCCGCCCGTACCGCCTGATGATCGACGGCGAGTGGCGCGCGGCCGCCGACGAGTGGGCGAGCCGCGGCGCGACGTACCTGCGGGCCGAGGCCCTCGCCGCCGGGGACGAACCGGCCGCGCTGGAGGCGCTGCGCCTCTACGACGCCCTCGGCGCCGCGAAGCCCGCCGACCTCCTGCGGGCCGAGCTGCGCCGGCGCGGCGTCGCCAGGGTGCCGCGCGGCCCGCGCCGGGCGACCGCCGCCCACGCCGCCGGCCTGACCCCGCGCCAGGCCGACGTCCTCGGCCTGCTCATCGAGGGCCTGACCAACGCCGAGATCGCCGCCCGGCTCACGCTGTCGGCGAAGACCGTCGACCACCACATCTCGGCGGTGCTGGCCAAGCTCGGGGTGACCAGCCGCGCCCAGGCCGTCGCGGTCGCACACCGCCGCAACCTGGGCGGCGCCGGGCGCCTCCCCTGACCCGCTACCCGCCGCATCAACCGGCGGGGATGTCGATGACCACCTGTCCCCGCGGGTCGACGGTCGCGGGGTAGACGGTCAGGTTCGGCTGGCCCGTGGTCGAGCACCCCGTCGCCAGGTCGAACGCGTGCTGGTGCAGGGGGCACACCACCTGCCGCAGGTCGGTCAGGCCGTCGGCCAGCGGGCCGCCCCGGTGCGTGCAGATCGCGGACACGGCCCGCACCGAGCCGTCGCGCAGGTGGAAGACCGCGACCAGCGCGCCGTCCACGTCGTAGGCGCGGCCCTCGCCCGGCGGGATCGACGTCAGCGGGCCGAGCACCGTCCGCACGATCACGGCCGCCTCACCGACTCGAACTGGCCGGGCGTGGCCGTCGCGTGGCGTTCGAGCCACGGGTCGCGGTAGGCCGCGACCGAGTCGGCGATGGCGGCGTCGAGGCGCTCGGCCCAGCCGAAGGCGTCGTCGACGATCGCGAGGCGGAGGTGGTCGATGCCGAGCCGCGGGACCCACGCGTAGGTGCGCTCCAGCCAGTTCGCGCTCTCCCGGTAGTACTGGATGAAGCGCCCGGTCAAGGTGAGCACCTCGGCGGGGGTGGACACCGTGGCGAGCAGGTCGCCCTTGCGCACGTGCGCGCCGGCCGCGCCGCCGACGTAGATCTCCCAGCGGCCGCCCTCGATGGCGACCACGCCGAGGTCCTTGACGTAGGCCTCGGCGCAGTTGCGCGGGCAGCCGGTCACCGCGAGCTTCAGCTTGCCCGGGCCCTCGATGCCCTGGTACCGCTCCTCGATCGCGATGCCGAGGGCCGTGGAGTCGCCGAGGCCGAAGCGGCAGAACTCGGCGCCGACACAGGTCTTCACGGTGCGGAAGGATTTGCCGTACGCCCACCCCGACGGCATCCCGAGGTCCTCCCACATCGCCGGGAGGTCCTCCTTGCGCACCCCCAGCAGGTCGATGCGCTGCCCGCCGGTGAGCTTCACCATCGGCACCTCGTACTTCTCCGCGACCTCGGCGATGCGCCGCAGCTGGGCGGGGGTGGTGACGCCGCCCTTGAGCTGCGGCACGACCGAGAAGGTGCCGTCGCGCTGGATGTTGGCGTGCACGCGGTCGTTGATGAACCGCGCGTCGCGCTCGTCGACGTAGTCCGCGCCCCACATCATGCGCAGCAGCGAGGCGAGCCCCATCTTGCTCTTCGCGTCCTCGGCCCCGCCGGGCGCGAGCGCCGCGAACACGGCCGACACCGACCGCAGCCCGTGCGCACGGATCGCCGCCATCAGCGATGCCTTGTCCATCGGTACGCCCGGCACGTACCACGACGCCGAAGGATCCTCCTGCGCCGCGCCGCCCGCGGCCCACTCGACGATCTGGGCCACCAGCGTCTTGCACGAGCCGCAGCCCTTGCCGGCGCGGGTGGCCTCCATCGCGGCGCCGACCGACCGGGCGCCCGATGAGACGGCGTCGCCCAGCGCGCGCTTGGTGACCCCGTTGCAGTTGCACACCTGCAGGTCGTCCGGGAGCCCGGCCACGTCGTCCGGGGCCGAGCCGAGGTCGAACAGCAGCTCGGCGCGCTCGGGCGGCAGGGGCAGGCCCTCGTGGTACGCCTGCGTCAGGGAGGCCGCCTTGCGCACGTCGCCGACGAGGGTCGCGCCCACGAGCCGGCCGTCGCGGATCACGACGCTGCGGTAGACACCGCGGCGCGGCTCGGCGAACACCACCGTCTCGTCGTCGTCGCGCTCGCCCTCGCGCAGGCCCATCGAGGCCACGTCGACGCCGGCCACCTTGAGCCGGGTGGCGGTGCGGGTGCCGTGGTACTCGGCGGCCGGGTCGGCCCCGGTGATCTGGTCGGCGAGGACGCGGGCCTGCTCCCACAGCGGCGCCACGAGGCCGTAGGTCTCGCCCCGGTGCTGGACGCACTCGCCGACGGCGTAGATGTCGGGCTCGTCGAGGGCGCGCATCCGGTCGTCGACGACGATCCCGCGCTCGACCACGAGCCCGCTCGCGGCGGCGAGGTCCGCGTTGGGGCGGATGCCGGCCGCGACCACCACCACGTCGCAGGGGATGTCCCGCCCGTCGCGCAGCCGGACGCCGGTGACCGCGTCGCGGCCGAGGATCTCGGTGGTGCGGGCGCCGGTGACGACCTCGATGCCGAGCGCCTCGACGCTGCGGCGCAGGATCGCCCCGCCCTGCGCGTCGAGCTGGGCGTGCATGAGGTGGCCGCCGGAGTGCACGAGCGTCACGTGCGGCAGGTGCGCCTGCAGGCCGCGGGCCGCCTCGAGGCCGAGCAGCCCGCCGCCGATGACGACCGCGCGCTCGTGCTGCCGCGCGTACCGGATCATGGCGCGGGTGTCGTCCAGCGTGCGGAACGCGAAGACGCCCTGGTGGTAGCCGCGGCCCGGGTGCCGGATGCCGGGGATCGCGGGCACGTGGGCGCTGCTGCCGGTGGCGATGACCAGCTTGTCGTACGCCCGCGCGGTCCCGTCCTCGGCGAGCACCACGCGGGCGAAGCGGTCGATGCGGGTCACGCGGACGCCGGTGCGCAGCTCGATGCCGTGCTCGCGGTACCACTCCAGGTCGTTGAGGAAGATCCCGGCCTCGTCCTCGGCGCCGCTGAGCACGTTGGACAGCAGGATGCGGTTGTAGTTGCCGTAGGGCTCCGCACCGAACATCGTGATGTCGAACAGCTCCGCGCCCCCGCGCCGGAGGATCTCCTCGACCGTGCGCGCGCCGGCCATCCCGTTGCCGACCACCACCAGCCTCTGTCTGTTCATGACACCTCCACCAGCCCCAGGTCCACGACGACGGTCGCGCAGACCCCGGCGGGCGCGGCGGCGTGCAGCTCGATGCCGGAGCCGGGCTCGAGGTCCTCCACGACCCGCAGGGCCACGTGGGTGTCCGCCTTCGCGCCGACCGGGAAGTACCGCATCGGGTGCCCGTCCCGCATGAGCACGAGGCACACGAGCTCGGCGGCGGCGTTGCCGGCGCGCAGGTACACCGGCTGCGTGACGGCCCCGTCCGGCACCACGTAGGTGAGTGCCGCGTCGAGCGGCGACGGCGCGTCCAGACCCTTGCCCTCGAAGGTGTAGACGCCTTGCAGGAAGCGGGGAGTGCTGCGCATGCCGCCCATGCTCGCCACCCGGTGTTGCCGGGCCGTCGCCCGTTTGTTACCGCACCTGCCCGGTCTGCTCACAACGGCGGATCCGCCTCGGAGAGGGCCGCGGATGTGCTGTGCTGAGGGAGTGCGGAATCGTCGGCTGGGTCGGCTTCGACCATGACGTTCGCGCACACCGGCCGACGCTGCGCGCCATGACGGCCACCATGGCGCTGCGCGGGCCGGACGGCGAAGGGGTGTGGCTCGGGCGGCATGCCGGGCTCGGGCACCGGCGGCTGTCGGTGCTCGACCCCGGAACCGGGGCGCAGCCGATGCTCGCCGTGCGCGACGGGCGGGTGCTGGCGGCGGTGACGTACAGCGGGTTCGTGCACAGCCTCGGCGGCCCGCGCACCGACACCGAGGAGGTGCTGCGCGCCTACCTGCGCTGGGGTGAGGACTTCGCCGGGCACCTGGAGGGCATGTTCGCGCTCGCGGTGTGGGACGAGCGGCGCGAGTGCCTGCTGCTGGTCCGCGACCGGCTCGGGGTCAAGCCGCTGTACTACCAGCCCGTCCCCGGCGGCGTGCTGTTCGCGTCGGAGCCCAAGGGCATCGCCGCGCACCCGCTGGGCCGGCTGCGGGTCGGGCTCGACGGGCTGCGCGAGCTGCTCGCGAGCGTCCGGACGCCCGGGCATGCGGTGTACGCCGGCCTGCGCGAGGTCCGCCCCGGCGAGCTCGTGCGGGTCGACCGCGACGGGGTGCGCGCGCGGCGGTACTGGCGCCTGGCCGCGGCCGCGCACACCGACGGACCCGAGTCCACTGTGGACACGGTGCGGGGGTTGGTGGAGCGGGCGGTACAGGCGAATCTGCACACGGCCGTCCCGCGGTGCGCGCTGCTGTCCGGCGGCCTCGACTCCACCGTGGTCGCCGGCCTGGCCGCGCGGGAGCTGGGCTCGCTGCGCACGGTCGCGGTCGAGGTGCCCGGCTCCACCGACGGCCCGCACGCCCGTGCTGCCGCCGAGGCGCTCGGCACCCGCCACGAGTCGGTGGTCCTGGACGCGGCGGCGATCGCCGACCCGCTCCCCCGGGCCGAGGCCCTCGCCGCTCTGGAGTTCCCGACCGGCCTCGGCGATTTCCACACGTCCTTGTACCTGCTGTTCCGCGCCGTCGCCGAGCACTCGACGGTGGCCCTGTCCGGCGAGGGCGCGGACGAGCTGTTCGGCGGCTACCCGTGGTGCCACGACGAGCGGGCGCGCGACGCCGGCACGTTCCCGTGGCTCGTCCCGCCCTACCTGGTCCGCGCCGACCCCGACGGCCCGCCGGCGGACGTGCTGGATCCCGGCCTGAGCACCGCGCTGGACCTCGTCGAGTACCGCGACGCCGCCTACCGGGACGCACTGTCCGAAGTGGACCACGTGGACGACGAGCCGCAGCCGGACCGGCGCATGCGGGAGGTGCGCCACCTCCAGCTGACCCGGCTCCTGCCGATCCTGCTGGACCGCACCGATCGGATGAGCGCCGCGTGCGGGGTCGAGGTCCGCGTGCCGTTCTGCGACCACCGGCTGGTCGAGTACGTGCACAACGTCCCGTGGTCGCTGCACACCGCCGACGGCCACGAGAAGAGCCTCCTGCGCGCGGCCCTGCCCGCGCTGGCGCCGCAACGCCGCAAGAGCCCCTACCCGACGGTGGCGGATCCGGCGTACGAGCTGGCCCTGCGCGCCCAGCTCATGCACGTCCTCGAGGACTCGTCCAGCCCGGTGCTGCCGCTGCTCGACCGGACGCGGGCCTGGCACCTAATCGTGGCGCCCATCGCGCCGCCCGGCCACGACGCGGGCCGCCGGGCCCTGGAGCTCGTCCTCGGCCTGGACCTCTGGCTGCGCCGCCTTCCGGTGACCCTCTCCCTCTGAGCGCCGCTCGCCTTCGCCCGGGCCCGGTCCCCCCGCACGGCACCCGATGCGGAATCGATGATTTTCGGTGGAATCGACCCCGTCCCATCGGCCGACCCGAGGGGTCCGTTTGCGCGCTGTGCCCGCAAAGTCGCGTGCGGTATCACTGAGGAGTGGCGACTAGGGCGGGAGGTCCTTGGTGACGCCGACGGGACCAGAGTGGTCGATTGCCCGCGTGCTGGGCAAGAACGGCCCGGTGGGGCTGGCGTTTCCGGTCGACGACGTCCATCTCGTCACCTGCGCTCACGTGATCAACGCGGTGCTGAACCGTCCGGCCCGGGAGCCCGGGAAGCCGGACTCCGCCGACGTGGTCGTCACGTTCCCGTTCGCCGACGAGGACGGCGCCCCCGCGCAGCGGATCGCCAAGGTCGTCGGCTGGCTGCCGGGCAACGGCACCTTCGACCTCTTCGACCTCGCGCTGATCGAGGTCGTCGGGGGCTTGCCGGCCGGGGCCGCCCCGCTGCCCCTCGCCGCGGCCAGCACCGCCGGGCCCGTGCGCATGTGGGGGCCCACGCCCGGGCGCGCGAACGAGGGGCACGTCGGCGGCCAGATCATGGGCAGCACCGACCGGAGCCGCCTGCAGGTCGACCAGCCGACGGCCGGCACGTTCCGGGTCGGCCGCGGCTTCAGCGGCGGCCCCGCGTGGGACCCGGGGACCGGGCAGGTGGTCGGCGTCGTGCAGGCGGCCGGGGCCGAGGACACCGCCAACGACGTGTACATGATCAGCGCCGATGTCGTGCGCGGCCTCGTGGAGCGCTGCCTCGACCGGCCGGTGGCGGCCGGCCCGGCGGCCGCCGCGCCGTACATGGTCCGCCCGCGAAGCGGGCACGTGGTCGAGCGGATCGAGCTGCTCAACAGCGTGATCGACCTGCTGGAGCAGCAGGGGCCGGGCACCGTCGGCCTGACCACGGCGCTGCAGGGCGCGGGCGGGTTCGGCAAGACGACGACGGCCGAGGAGGTGTGCCGGTCACCGGCCGCGCAGCGGATGTTCCCGGGCGGCATCCTGTGGATCACCATCGGTGAGAGCGCCACCGGCGTCGAGCTCTCCGCGAAGATCAACGACCTCAGCGAGGCGCTGAGCGGCGTCCGGCCGGCGCTCACGGATCCGGAGCAGGCCGGCTTCCGGCTCGGGCAGCTGCTGGCCGACGAGCGCCGGCTCCTGGTGATCGACGACGTCTGGCAGGCCACCCAGCTCACGCCGTTCATGTTCGGCGGGCCCAACTGCTCGCGGCTCGTCACGACGAGGATCCACGCGGTCCTGCCGGACAACGCCCGCACCATCGTGGTCGACGCGATGCGCAACGCCGAGGCCCGCGAGATGCTGCAGGCCGGTGTCGGCAGCATTCCGCACCTGCTCCTCGACGACCTGCTCGCCGTGACCGGCCAGTGGCCCGTGCTGATGGGCCTGGTCAACGCCACCATCAGGAGCCTGATCCGCGGCGGCCGATCCCCGGCCGAGGCGGCCGACGTCACCGCCCGGCGCATCCGCGACCGCGGCCCGACCTCGCTCGATCTCACGAACCCGCGCCGCCGGGCCGAGGCGGTCGCCGCGACGCTCGAGGTCAGCCTGTCCGGCCTGTCGTCGGAGTACCTCGACCGCTACCTCGAGCTGGCGGTCTTCCCGGAGGACGTCGACATCACGCGAGCCACGCTCGTGTCGTTCTGGAAGGCGACCGGCGGACTGGCCGACTTCGACGTCGATCTCGTCTCGGCCCGGCTCGTCGACCTCTCGCTCGCACTGCCCGGCCGCGAGGACCGATCCGCGCTGCGGCTGCACGACGTGATCCGGACCTACCTGCGCCAGCGCGCCGGTGCCCGGCTCACGCAGATGAACCGGTTGCTGCTGGAGGGCGCCTGGAGCGAGATCCCGGCCGATCCGGTCTCGGGCGAGACCGGCTGGTGGCTGATTCCGGCCGCGAACCGCTACCTGTGGGATCAGCTCATCTACCACATGCGCGAGGCCGCACTGCCGCAGCTCGCCGTGTCGGTGCTGTGCGACCTGCGGTACGTGATGGCCAAGCTCGAGCACCGGGGCCCGGTGGCGCTCGAGTCGGACCTCACCGACTCCGGCGACCGGACGGTGGAGACCATGCGCCTGTGCGTGAGCCGCAACACGCACCTGCTCGTCGACGTGGAGCCGCGCAGCGCCCTCGTGTCGACGCTGCTGAGCCGGATGGCCGTGTACTCGGACCTGCGCAGCTTCGTCGCGGCCTACCAGGAGGACCGGGTCGAGCCGCTGACCCTGCCGAGCTGGCCCCTGCCGGACGAGCCCCATCCCGCCCTCGCGCGCACGATCCAGATCCAGGCCGACGTCGTCTCGCGGTGCTTCGCGGACCCGAGCCTGGCCTGGTTCGGGGTGCTCGCCTCGGACTCCGTCGTGCGGCTCTTCGACATGTCCACCGGCCAGCTCATCCACGCCCTCGTCGGGCACGACGCCGCCGTGCTCGACGTGGCCGCCAGCTTCGACGGCGCGCTGCTGGTGACGGCGAGCGCCGACGGCACGGCGAAGCTCTGGTCGACGCGGACCGGCGAGGCCCTGTGGACGGCCACGCAGAACGGCGTCGTCCCGTGCTGCGCCATCGCGCCCAACGGGCGCTGGTGCGTGACCGGCACCGACGACGGCGACGTCATCGTCCGCGACGCCGGCACCGGCATGCCGATGCAGCAGCTGAGCGCCTCGTTCCGGCGCATCACGAGCGTCGCCATCGCCCCGGACATGAGCTGGATCGTCACGGCCGCGGACTCGCGGGCGCGCATCTGGGACGTCGCGACCGGCGAGTGCCTCGCGACGCTGACCGACCACGAGGACGAGGTGTACCTCGCCGTCGTCTCCTCCGACGGGCGCTGGCTGGCCACGGCCTGCGCGGACGGCCGGGTCCGGCTGTGGGACGCGGAGACCTGGGAGCTGCGGCACGTCTTCAACGTGTTCCCGGCGACCTCCCGGTTCAGCGCGACGGTGGGCCGGCGCGGCGCGACGCTGGCGATCGCCAACGACTGCTCATGGCTGCTGACCGGATCGTCCGAGGGGACGGTCAGCATGTGGGACCTGACCGGCGGCACCGGCAAGGAGATCGCGACGCACCACGTCAGCACCATCAACACCTGCGCGATCAGCCCGGACGACACGTGGTTCCTCACCGCCGACGCCAACGGGCTGATCCAGATCACCGACGTGGAGACCGGCCACGCCGAGGAGCTGCTGCGCGGGCACCGCGCCGCGGTGAGCAGCTGCGTGATCACGGCCGACGGCGGTTCGGTGATCAGCGTCGGCGAGGACCGTTCGGCGCGCGTGTGGAAGGTCAAGTCGAGCCGCTCCCACGTCGTGCTCGCCGGCCACACCCGCGGCGTGCTCAGCTGCGGCTTCTCGCCGTCGGGCGCGACCCTGGTGTCGTCCGACAGCATGGGTACCGTCGCCGTGTGGGACCTGGGCACCATGCGCCGGACCAGGACGCTCACCAACGCCGGTGAGCGCGCCTCCTGCTGCCGCGTCTCCCCGTCGGGCGCGCTCGTCGTCGCCGCGTTCGACAGCGGGGCCGTGCGGGTGTGGTCCGCCGACACCGCGGAGCCGGTGCTGCAGCTGAACGTCAAGCACCACGGCGCCGTCACCTGCGCGGTGTCGGCGGACGACGCGCTCCTCGCGATCGGCTGCGCCGACGGTGTCACGCTCGTCTATACCCTTCCCGGCGGCCGGCTGCGCCACACGCTGAAGGGCCACGACGCCACCGTCAACGACTGCGCGTTCTCCCCCGACGCGGACCTGCTGGTGACGGCCTCGAGCGACGGGACGGCCCGGATCTGGAACGTCGAGCGCGGCAAGCGGATGCACGTCCTGAGCCACCACCAGGGCTGGGTGAGCTCGTGCGCGATCTCCGCCACCGGGCGGTGGCTGTTCACCGCCGGCGCCGACCACAAGGTCCGGTGCTACGACCTGAAGACGGGCGAGTACCAGCGCACGTACACCGGGCCGATCGGCCGGATCAACTCGTGTGACGTCAGCGTCGACATGCGGCTGTGCGCGGTCGGCGACGACGGCACGATGGTCGTGTGGAACGCCCGGACCGGCGTCATCATGCGGGCCCTGGAGGCGCACAGCGTCGCGGCGTACGCGTGCCGGTTCAGTCCCGACGGGCTGCAGGTGGCGACCGCGAGCCAGGACCACACGGTCCGGATCTGGGATGTCAGCAACGTGGGCGCGGGCGAGCACTCGCTCGGTCACGTGGGCGGCATCCGGGACTGCGCCAGCGGACCGGACGGCGCCTGGCTCGTCACGGCCGGCTCGGACCGGACGCTGCGGATGTGGAACACCGAGACCGCCGAGCAGCTGGTCAACCGCGAGTCCGGGCCGAGCGCCCTGCACTCGTGCGCGGTGTCGGCGGACGGCTCGGTCGTGCTCAGCGGCGGCGAGGACCGCAAGGGGCGGCTGTGGCAGGCCCGCGGGCTGCGGTTCGCCTCCGGGCTGGCCGGTCACAGCAGCCGCGTCACCGCGACGGCGGTGAGCGCCGACGGCCGGTTCGCGGCCACCGGGAGCGCCGATCACACGACCATCCTCTGGCGCGTCTCGGACCGCTCGCAGGTGCGCCGCCTGTTCGGGCACCGGGGTCCGATCAACGCGTGCGCCTTCACGGCCAGCGGCCGGTGGATCGCCACCGTCAGCGGTGACCGGACCGCGCGCATCTGGGACCCGAAGACGGGCGAGGAGCGGCACGTGCTGACCGGGCACGGGGCATCCGTGCTCGACTGCGCGGTCAGCCCCGGCGGAACGCTGCTGCTGACCAGCAGCGCCGACGGCACGGTGCTGGTCTGGGAGACGACGACGTTCACGCCCCTGGTCCAGCTGGTCGGTCACCTCGGCCCGGTCACCGGCTGCGACATCAGCGTGGACGGCCGCTGGGCGCTGACGTGCAGCGCCGACAGCACCATCCGCATCTGGGACGTGTTCACCGGCGAGTGCGTGAGCGGGCTGCGGGTCGAGCAGCCGCTGAGCGCCTGCTGCTGGCTGGACACCGAGCCGTATCCGCAGCTGTGCGCCGTGGGCGGAGCCGACCTCTACGTCTGCCGGTTCCGCCCCGCGGCGTGAGCGCGATCAGCAGCCCGGCAGGGTCCCGGCGCAGCGCTTGGCCGCCGCCGGGGCCAGGCTCCCGGCCAGGCCCGAGGAGTCGGTGCCGATGCTGGTGTCGTTGAGCCAGATCACGTAGTCGCCGCGGCGGGCGGCCACGATGTCGGCGGTCACCGAGATGCCGATGTCCGTGCTGCCGGTCATGCGCAGGCCCACCGACTCCTCGCCCAGGCCGGCCGGTGGCTGGGTCGCGGCGAGGGTGAACTTCACGCTGATGCCGGCGAGCTGCTGCTCGAAGCTCTTGCAGCCCTCGACCGTGCTCGCCAGCGCCTTGACGGCCTCGGTGGCCTGCCCGGCCGGGAAGCGGACGACGGCGTGGGTGAGGTACGGGCCCATCGCGCCCTTCGCGTACGTCACCGCGGCCGACACGGTCTCGTCGGTCGTCATCGGCTCCAGGGCGGGGCAGCCGGGGAAGCTGCCGCCGCCGATGCTCACCTTGCCGTTGTGGCTGCTCGCCACGGCCACGGGGGTGAACCCGCCGCCGGGGATGTCGGCGTCGGTGAGCAGCGCCGCGCGCAGGTCGTCGGCCGCGTTCGAGGTGTCGGCCGAAGCGCCGGGCGATGCGCCGGTGCCCGGGGCGCTGGGCGCCACCATCACGGGCTCGACCGAGGACGCCGCGGCCAGGCGGGCCATGCCGGTCAGGCGCACCGCCGTCTCCGCGCTCACGTGCTCGGAACAGCCGGTCAGGGCCAGGGCGCCGAGGAGCAGCAGCGCCGCCCCCTTCGTGCGATTCACCGCTCGTCTCCCTCCGGTCGGGGGCCTGTCAAGCCCGACCTTACGGAACCGACGAATGCGATGTGTCCGCAATTTCGGATTTGCGCGCCTTATGAGGGAATTCGATAGCCGTGGAACCGGACGGGACCGCGCACCACGAAGCCGAGCCGCTCGTAGACCCGGATCGCGCCGGCGTTCGCGGCGGCGACGTGCAGGAACACCCGCTCGCCCCGCGCGGCGATCCGGTCGGCGGCCGCCCGCACCAGGCGCGCGGCGAGCCCCCGGCCGCGGGCCTCCTCGGCGGTGCACACGCTGCTGATCTCGGTCCAGCCGGGCGGTCGCAGCCGCTCACCGGCCATCGCCACCAGCTCGCCCCGCGAGCGCACGCCGTAGAAGGCGCCCAGCTCGATGGTCCGCGGCCAGAAGGGCCCGGGACGGGTCCGCGCCGTGAGCGCCAGCATGTCCGGCACGTCGGCCGGTCCCAGCTCCACGACGCCGGGGTCCGGCCCCGGTGCGACCCGGTCGAGGATCATCTGGAAGCCGTCCAGCTCGAACACGGGCTCCCAGCCGCCGGGCGGTGTGACGGAGGCGCTGAAGAGGTCGGCGAACCCTCCGGGGCCGAGCAGCCGCGCCAGGTCCTCCCAGTCGGCCGCGCTCGGCTCGGGCGGCACGGAAGCGAAGGTGGCGACGCCGTCCGCGTAGGTCGCGGCCCGGCCCCGGCGGCGAGCGAGGTGCGCGTGCCGGCCCCGCAGCGACTCCCCGACCGGATCGTCGAGGACCGCGATGTCGTTGTGTCCGATACCGCGATGGTACACGTATCCGTGATGCTCGATTCCCGGTAGGTTGAGGCGCACCGAGCGGACAGGGGAGGCCCTTCGCGTGAAGATCGTTGCGTTGTCCTGCACCCAGAAGCGTCTTCCGTCGCTGACCGACGCGCTGCTCGAGGCGGCGATCACCGGCGTCGTCCGGGAGGTCGGCGACGCGGAGATCCAGCGGATTCGGCTGATCGACCACCGCATCGCGATGTGCGAGGGCGAGGACACCTGCCTTGATCCCGAGGTGGGCCGGTGCACGCTCGACGACGACTTCGAGCACGTGGTCGATCTGGCCGAGGGCGCGCAGGCGATGCTGCTCGCCATGCCGGTGTACGCGGGAAACGTCCCCGCGGTGCTGAAGATCTTCCAGGAGCGGCTGAAGAGCTTCATGAACGCCGGGCAGCGCCCGTTCGGCAACCTGCTGGTGGGGACGATCGTCCACTCGCGCACCATGCTGACCGAGCCCGCGCTGGGATCGTTGTTCCCATGGTACTTGCGCCTGCGGAACAAGAACGTGGCGTCGGCGTGCTTCACCCAGCACGAGCACCAGGACCTGACCCGCACCGCGGCGCACGATCTGTGCGTGGCCGTCGGCCGGCAACTCGGCATGACGCTCGACGGCAGCCGGTCGCCGGCCGCCAACCGCACGGCGCTGCCGCTGGTTCAGTCGCCGGCTCGTCCGAGATGCGGCGACCCGGCCCCGTCCGCTCCGGGATCGTGAGGGGATTCCGCGCGCCAGGTGCAGCCGTCGCCCGCCTGCTCGCAGGACACCGTGACCTCCGGCTCCACGTAGCGGGCGGCGATGGCGGTGTTGAGCTCCTGGCAGTACGGGCACGGTGAGGTGAACGTGAGCACGACGCCGGCGCGGGCGGCCCGTTTGCGGTACCGGAGAATCCCGCAGTCGGCGTTGCGCAGGACGGCGCCCGAGGGCCGGGGCTCGCTGGTCACCGCCGAGTCGTACAGCAACAGCTGATGCCGCAGCCGGGTCATGAAGTGATCCGTGGCGGACACCCCGGCGGGCCGCTGCGCCTCCAGCAGCTCCGCGGTGATGCGGGAGTTCGCCTGGATCCACGCGGCCAGGCCTTCTTCGCCGTGCTCGCCCAGGATGAACTCCTCCGCGGCCGCCTGGGCCTCGAAGAACCGCTGGCGCCACAGGTCGACCTTCTCGGCCGGGTCGAGGGGAGACGGCTCACCGGTCATGGTCCGCGTCCGTCCCGGTGGCGCCGTCGAGCTCGGCGAAGACCTCCTGGGCGACGCGCAGCCCGTTGTTGGCGACCGGCCAGCCACCGTAGTAGGCGAGCTGGATGATGACCTCGACGATCTTCTCCCGCGACATCCCGAGGTGCAGGGCGGCGCCGATGTGGCCGCGCAGCTCCCAGTCCGTCCGCGCCAGCGCGACCGCGCTCAGCGCGACCAGCTCGCGCTCCTCGACGCTCAGGTGCGGGCGGGTCCAGATCTCGCCGAACAGGTGGTCGACGGTGATCCGCAGGAACTCCGGGTAGGAGCCCGGGCGGGGTTCGCGGCCGAAGACCTGCTGGAACATGGCCTCCCCCCGCTCGTGCCGGGCAGACGGCTGCATCATCGATCAGCTCCTTCGCGTTGGCCGAACAGTTGTCAACGTCCACGACGCCACGAAGGCGACGGCCAGCAGCGCGGCGCCGCTGCCGAAGGCGGCCGGAACACTCATCCGCTCGGCGATGAGCCCGACGACGACCGGTCCGGCGACGGCGCCGACATCGGTACACATCGAGAAGACGGCGACGCCACTGCCGGCCCGGCCGGCGACGACGTCGCCGACCAGCGCGGCCGGTGCGGCGTTGAGCAGCGCCGATCCCGCCGCGTACACACTGAGCAGGGCGACGAGCCAGGCGTAGCTGTCCACGAGCGCCAAGGCGGTGATCGCCGCCGCGGCCACACCGGTCCCGGCGACCATGGCGGGCCGGCGACCGGCCCGATCGACCACCCGGCCGGCCGGCATGATCAGCAGCGCCTGCACGACGGCGGATATCGTGAACGCCCACCCGACCCACGTCACATCGTGCCGCCACGCCACGACCACGATGGGGACCAGCGCGCTGCGCAGCCCGAACAGGACCCATCCCTGCGCCAGCGCCGCGAGGCAGGCGACCAGGTAGCGCCGATCCCGCAGCAGGACCGGGAGCCGGGCCACGTCACGGCCGGGCTCCGCGCCGGCGGCCCGGCCGGTGCGCAGCACCGCCAGGGTCAGCACCGCGGCGGCCAGCAACAGCACGGTGTACACCACGAACGGCGCGGACAGGGCGATGAGCGCGAGGAGCCCGCCCAGTGCCGGTCCACAGACCCCGCCGAGCAGGAAACCCACTTCGAACACGGCGCTGGCCCGGCCCCGCTGGCCGGCCGGCGCGATCGCCAGGAGGGTCGCCAGCGCAGACACGGAGAACAGCACCGAGCCGACGCCGCCGAGGCTGCGGAACACGAGCAGCTGCCAGTAGGACCCGGCGAACGCCGTCAGGGCCGAGGAGACGGCACAGAGCAGCAGGCCGGCGACCAGGACACGCCGCTCCCCGAAACGCGTTGCCAGCCGGCCGCAGAACGGGCTGGTGACCAGGCGCATCAACGCGAACAGAGCGACCAGCGCGCCGATCTGCGTGGGCCCGGCCCCGAACGTCGCCGCGTACACCGGGAGCACCGGGAGCACCAGGCCCAGGCCCAGCATCACGCAGCCACCGACGACGCTGAGGACGTAGACCTCACGAGGAAGACCCGGCTGGGGGGCGGCAACGGGTGCAACGCTGCCGGGGACGGCCGTCGTCACTGCGCGGTCACAGGATGATGCTGAGCTTTCCGTGCTCGTACAACGTTTCGTGGTCGAGCACCACGACCCGTCGCCGAACCCGGAACGACTCGCCGTCGACGACGAGCTCGAGCCGGCACTTCCCGACGTAGGCGTCGGAGCGCCCGTGCCCGAACCGGTACACGATGAAGTTCGCCGCCACGTCGAGGTGCGTGCCCCGATCGGTCAGGATCTCCACGTTGCTGATCATCCGATTCGTCCGCGACCGAGGGTTCTCGCACCACACCTCGCCGTTGAGGAGCTGCTCGATCCGCTGGCGGAGCCGGGCGGCGTCGTCGTCGATGAGCCCGAGCGCATCGGCCGTCTCGCCGCGCACGTCGGTGGCCGGCACCCAGTAGCGGATGTCGTCGGTCAGCATCTCGTCGTACCACTCCCGCAGCCGCCACTCGTCCAGCAGCCGCGCCTCACGGAACAGGAACTGGCTCACCCGGTGCCACAACCGGACCCGGGCCGCCTCGTCGACCGTCAGCTCGATGGTCATCGTGCGACCTCGAGGTGACCGTCGTCGCCGTGCATCAGCCGGTCCCACTGCCGCCAGAACTCGCGGGCGGGCAGCTCGTCGGTCGTCTCCGGGACCGCCTTGTTCATCCCGCGCGACAGGTCCGAGTAGCGGACCGTGCGGTTGCGGTAGCCCCGCTGGCACGACTCGATGATCTCGATGTCGTCGGGGGTGGCGAAGCCGGCGGGGCCGAGGAACGTCAGGTAGTGGCTCTTGCGCAGTTCCCGGATGTCCGGATCCTCGTCCTTGGGGGCCAGGGCGACCGAGGTGATGGCCATCCGGCCGGCGTCCACCGGGTCGATCTTGCGGATGGTGATCGCGATCGCGTCGATGATCATCAGGTTGGGGAAGATCAGCAACGCGCGGTTGGTGCCGGTGATCCGCTCGGCGCGCTCGGGGCCGAACCGGTCGACGAACCGTGCGGCCGTCGCCTCGATCCGCGGCCGGACCTCGGTGCCGAACATCGGCGTCCAGTAGGCGAGCGGGCGGGCCGCGGCCGGCGGCAGCTCGTTGGCTCCATGGCCCAGTCCGAGGGCGCGGCCGAAGCCGCCTCGTCGTCGTGGTGGCACCGACCCCAGCGACTCCATGTAGCCGACGTAACGCTTGTGCAGGGCCCGGAAGTGGTAGATGTCGACGCTGTTCTCCATCATGAGCTTCCAGTTGGCCTGGGCCCCGTGCAGTTGCGCGCCCTGGATCACCTCCATCCCGGCCTCCGACTGGTCGTCGATCAGATCGAGGTACTCCGTCGCACCCGCCAGGTACTCGGTCAGGGTGCGCGGCTGCTCGGGATCGAAGGTGGCGAACACGAACCCGCGGTAGCTGTCACTGCGGTGCCGCGCCAGGCCGAAGTCCGCCTTGCGGAAGCCCGGCCCGTACCCGTCCGGGATCGGGACCCCGACCAGGTCGCCCTGGTTGGAGAACGTCCAGTCGTGATACGGGCACCGGAACGACCTGGCCTGCCCGGCCGGCTGCGAGCAGATCAGCGCCCCGCGGTGCGGGCAGCTGTTGGCGAACACCCGGATCGCCCCGTCGGACCCGCGCGCCATGACCACCGGGCGCCCGCCGACGTCGCGGGCCACGTAGGAACCCGGCGCGGGCACCTCCGACTCGTGCCCGACGTACAACCAGCAGCGATCGAAGATCCTGGTCATCTCCCGTGCGGCAAGGTCGTCGTCGGTGTAGGCGCGGCGATCCACCCGGAACGAGAGGCGCTCGAGATCATCGACCACGATCGGGTCGTCAACCGGCCGTTGCAGCTCGATCGTCACTGCTTCCCTTTCGCTGGAGCGTCTCGACCGTGCCGATGACCAGCTCGGCCGTGCGCACGGCGGAGTCGCCGCACTCCGGCTGCGCGGCCCGCAGCCGGGCCCGGTAGTCCCGGGCGGGATCGAGCAGATCGGCGACGGCGTCGGCGACCGCCTGCTCGGTGACGCCGGCCGGCTCCAACGCCGTGCCGAAGCCCGCGCTGCTCACGAAGTACGCCTGGACGGGCTGGTCCACCGCCAGCGGGATCACCAGCATCGGTGTCGCCGCCCGGATCGACTCCGCCACGGAGTTGTACCCGCCGTGGGTGACGAACACGTCGGCCCGCTCGAGCACCTCACGCTGCGGCAGGTAGGGGGCGGTGAGCACTTCGCCGGGCAGCGCGAGCTCCTCGGCGAGATCTCCCACCGCGGCGATCACCTGCGCGCCGGTCGCCGCCGCTCCGGTGATCACCGTGCGCAGCAGGTCCGGCCGCCGATAGAAGATCGTGCCGAAGGAGACGTACACCACCGGCCGGTCGGGGTCGATCCGGTCCAGGCCCGCGAAGGCGACCTCGTCGCCGCGGGTCCCCGCCGCACCCGGCAACCCGACCAGCTGCACACCGTCGTCGGTGACCCCGTCGTCTCCGACGAGGGCGGGAATCGTCGGCATCATGTTGAGGATCGGCGAACGCGCCGAATGGGTCCGAGTCGACCACAGCACCCCGTGCCTGGTCAGGTAGTCGCCGACCTGCTCGTCGTATGCCCAGCGGCCCCGTCGGTGCTCGCTCGGGCACACTCCGCCCAGGTTGGCCCAGATCATCCCGTACGGCACGCCGGAGGCCTGCACCCCGGCCATCGCCGACGCCGTGACCGGCAGCGAGTCGACGAGCACGAAGTCCGGCGCCGTCGCACGGATGGCGTCGGCCGTCTGGCCCGCCACCGGCGACGACTGGAGCATCGGGCCGATCTTCGCCGGGTCGCCGCTCCAGGGCGCCATCTCGACCTGCCCGATCGCGTGGACCTCCGTCGCGCCCAGGGCCCGGCGGCGCTGCTCGTCGAGCGAGCCACCGTCCGCGGACAACAGCAGCAGCGCGACCTCACTGCCGGCGGCTCGCAGCGCATTGACCACCGGAATGTACGGATTCAGGTGCCCGTGCTGAGTCGTGGTGAGGAGCGCGACGCGCATCGGATCTCCGATTCATCGAGAGAAGACGGCCAGCAACGAGTCGAGACGCGGCGCACGAATGGGCGCAGCGCCCCGCACGACGGCTCTACGCATTCGTCAGCATCAAAGCGTGCCGGGATGCGCACTCGATGTCAACGCCCCGCGACTGTCAGCTACGACAACCCCCGCTGAACGCGGCTCCGGCCGCGTCCAGTTTGGACGGCTAGGCTTCCGGCATGAGTGTGCGGTCCTTCATCGCCGCGGTCGAGCGCGACGTCGACGCGCTGCACAGCCTGGTGTTCCGCCGCGGCGGCGAGGTGGTGGCCGAGGGCGCCTGGCATCCGTACACCCTGGACACGCCCCACCGCCTGTTCTCGCTCAGCAAGAGCTTCACGAGCACCGCGGCCGGGTACGCGGTCGCCGAGGGGCTCCTCGACATCGACGAGCCGGTGGCGAAGTACTGCGACGGCCGCGGCGACCCGCGAATGCTCGTGCGGCACCTGCTCACGATGACGACCGGGCACGTGGTCGAGCCGCAGCCGTCCGGCGAGGACTGGCTCGAAACGTTCCTCGCCGCGCCGGTCGAGCGGGAGCCGGGCACCCACTGGCTCTACAACACTGCCGCCACCTACGCCCTGGGCGCGATCGTGCAGCGGCTCACGGGGCAGCGGCTGGTCGACTACCTGCGCCCGCGCCTGCTCGACCCGCTCGGCTTCGGGCCCGTCACGTGGGAGCGGTGCCCCCAGGGCCGCGACGTCGCCGGGTGGGGCCTGTCCGCACGGACCCACGAGGTCGCGCGATTCGGGCAGCTGTACCTGCACGATCCCGACGGCATCCTCCCGCCCGGCTGGGCCGAGCAGGCGACCCGGGCCCAGGCCGACAACGACGACGGCGGCGACCTGCCCGACTGGAACCAGGGTTACGGCTTCCAGTTCTGGCGCTGCCGCCACGACGCGTTCCGCGGCGACGGCGCGTTCGGCCAGTTCTGCGTCGTCATCCCCGAGCGCGACGCGGTGCTGGCGATGACCGGCGGCACGACGGACATGCAGCGCGTGCTCGACCTCGCGTGGGAGCACCTGCTCGACGACCTCGAGCCGTGCGACATCGGGCCCCTCGCGCTGCCGACCGTCCCCGGTGGACCGTCGACTGTGGAGGGACGGTTCGTGGTCGCCGAGCCGCGCCGGCACCGCTCGGGCGACTGGCGGCCCAGCCACGAGCACACGCCGACGATCCGCGCGGTGACGCTCGCCCCGGGCCGGGTCGTCATCGAGGACGCCTTCGGCACCCACGAGCACCCCTATGCCCACGACGCCTGGGTGCCCAACGGCGCCACGGCCGCGACGGGAGCCTGGAACGGCGACGCCTTCACGCTGCGGGTAGCCTATGTGGACGGACCGTTCATCCGGACGTACACCTGCGAACTCCACGGGGACGAGCTCGTCATCGACCCGAGCGACAACGTCTCCTTCGGCCCGACCGGCTATCCACGGGTGCGCGCCACCCGGGCGTGAGGGCCGGAACCTCCCGTACTTTCGGCTTGTTCGGACGCTCGACGCTGGAGCTGATCTCGGCGTTCGCCCTAGCATGACCGGTGATGAGCGAGTGGACCCCGGCCGTGCTGTCCACGGCCGAAGCGGGACGGCAGCGGTGCGACCTGTGTCCGCACCGATGCCGGCTCGGGCCCGGCCAGGTCGGCTACTGCCAGGTTCGCCGCGGCGCCGAGGCGGGGCTGGAGACGCTCACCTTCGCCAGCTCCGTCGAGCACCTCGACGCGGTCGAGCGTAAGCCGCTGTACCACTGGCATCCGGGCCGCCGCGTGCTGACCCTGGCCGCGCCGGGCTGCTCGTTCCGCTGCGACTACTGCATCAACTTCCGCATCTCGCAGTACGGGCGCCCCGGCGGCCAGGACTGGGACGCCACGCCCGTCGACCCGGCCGCGGCCGCCCGCAAGGTGGCCGAGACCGGTGCGGCGGGCATCGCGCTGTCCTACACCGAGCCCTCGCTGGCCATCGAGCTGACGCTGGCGCTGGCCGCCACCGGCACGCCCGTGGTCTGGAAGAGCAACGGCTACCTGACCCCGGAGGCGCTGGCGCTGGCCGCCCCCGCGGTCGCCGCCCTGAACATCGACCTCAAGGCGGTGCACGACGACGACCACCGCCGCCTCACCGGCGGGGAGGTCGCCCCGGTGCTCGCCGCGATCGCGGGCTTCCGGGCCGCCGGCGCCTGGGTCGAGGTGTCCACGCCGCTCATTCCCGGCTTCAACGACCGCCCGGACCAGGTCGCCGCCATCGCCGCCGCGGTCGCCGCCATCGACCCGGCGATGCCGTGGCACCTGCTGCGGTTCAGCCCGGCGTACCGCATGACCGACCGCAATCCGACCTCCCCGACGGCCCTGGAGGACGCCGCGGCCATCGGGCGCGCCGCGGGCCTGCACTACGTCTACGTGGAGCGGGCGCTCGGCCCGGCCGGCCGGGAGACCCGCTGCCCGGGCTGCGCCGCGGTGGTCGCACGCCGCGACATCTGGTCCGCGGAACCACCTCTGCTGCACGCCGGCCGCTGCCCGGCGTGCCGAACCCGTGTCGCCGGAGTCTGGGGGAACGATGACCGAGCATCGGTACGTTGAGAGCCTGCCCGACCTGATCTCGCCCGACGAGTACGCGGACCACCCGGACGGCGCACTGGTCAGGCTCCGCATCACGGTCACCGGCAACGGTGTCGAGGTGCTCGGTGACGCCATGCGCCCGGAGCACGTCGAGGCGCTGCTGGCCGCCGCCGGGCTCCGCAACATCCAGCAGATGCTCTGCGGCTGAGCCTACCGGCCCTGCCTACCAACTCTGCCTACCGGCTCTGGCTACCGGCTCTGGCTACCGGCCCTCGCCGCCGGTCAGGACCGCGACGACGGCCCGTCCGACGTCGGCGGCCGTCGGGCGCGGCGGCACCCGCACGAGGTAGGACGAAGCGGCGTCCCGCCCGGCGCTCTCGCCGGGCGCATGGGTCGTCACGACGCGCAGCCCGGGCCGCCCCGTGAGCCCGTGGTCCTCCGCGGCGTGCCGCATGGTCAGTACCACGGTCACGGCCATCCCGGCCCCGCTCGCCGTGTGCATCGCCGTGGCCAGGTCGGGCGGCTCGAGCGTCCGGGTCGTCCACAGCGCCATGAGATCCGCGGTCCTCCGCAGCGGCGTGACCTGCCCCGGCCGGTCGAGCGTGACGACGGCCGCTTCCTGCCCCTCCTTGAGCAACAGCTGCGCGATGCCGTGCGCGACGAGCCGCAGGGCGATCTCCATCGGACCGAACGCGGGCGGAGTGTTGTCGAGGACGAGCACCGTCCGCTCCAGCACCAGCCGCGGCTCGCCCTCGTGCAGCCGGTACAGCAGACTTCCGCGCGCCTGTTCGAGCCGGAACAGCTCCGGCGGCAGCGCCAGCTGGGTGCGCAGCAGGTTGCGCGGCTCTCCGCGGCGCCGCAGCCCGACGGTCCCCGCACTGGACCGGGCGGACGCGGCCCGGGCGTCGAGCTGAGCGCTGACCTGCCGCGGAATGTCGGTGATGGCGGCGTGCGCCCGCGGATCGAGCACGGGCAACGCCGCCGCGAGATGCCGGGTGCGCACCGGCAGCGTCGGGTCGGCCTGGACCGCCTCCGGCCCGAGCAGCGCGAGCAGCGTCACCGTCTGCTCGCTCACCTCCTCCGCGGCCGCCACGAGCGCACCGACGGGCACGGTGACCGACCGGTGCGTGGCCGGCGCCGCCCGCAGCGCACCGTCCAGTGCTTGACGCAGCTGCGGCACGGTCGCCTCGGGCGCGGCGAAGGCCGGGTCGAACTCGGCCTGTTCGGCGAGGAGGGCGGCAAAGCCGACGCGAGCGGCGGATGGCCACCCCAGTGCCCGGAGCCGGGCCACGCCACGGTGCTCGGCCAGCATCGCGAGCCGCTCGCCCACGCCGTGGCCGCCGGTCAGCTGCACGAGATCGGCAACGACCGAGAGCGGGGCCGCGATACCCGCGGAGGCGAGCGCGGGCACCCCGTCGACGGCGGCCCGGATTACATGGGGCGCAGCCTGCCGCCGCTCCCCCGCGAACGGCTCATCCCCGACCTCGATGTCAACCGTGGTGAGCATCGCCGCGTCGACGCCGGAATACCCGAACAGGTATCTGCCGTTCCCAATTTCGGCAAAGGCGAGATACTCGGTCGAGTAGGTACTGTGAAGGACCGACGGAGCGAGTTCGGCCAAGCGCTCGCCGGTATCAATGTCCCACAGAATGACCGGACCGACCTGATGGTTTGCAGCCATGTCACGGTGCCCCAGTCCCTGCAGTGAAGCAGCGACGACTATTCCTCCATCGGCGAGCCGGAGCGGGCGAATGGAGCGAATTACGTCGCCAGCTTCTATTGACATGTAACATGCTCCGGAATTCAGGTCCCAAGCTTTTACGGCTCCGTCCAGGCCGCCACTGACTAGCACATCAGAATCACCTCCGGGCGCCACGAACGCAATACTGTAGATTCCCTGCGAATGACCGACGAGCCGGTGCATCAGGCTACCGTCGGCATAATTCCAAACAAAGATTGTCGACTCAGCTCCCGCCGCTGCAATAACCATGCGGCCATCCCTGAGAACCGCTACCGCGATCGAGAACGTAATATTGGTCATGCCCTCGAATCGCCGGATCAACGCATCGGAGTTCGCGTCTCGCGATTCAACTCCATCCTCACCCGGTCCGCCCGATAGAAGAACTTCGGTGCCATCCGGATCGCGTGCCAATCGAGCCACGAAGCTCGGCTCGGCAATATATCGCAAGAATGTTCCGGAAATCGGATCCCAAAGCTGCACCGCCTCCCCGCTCTTCGATACCGCAAGGAGCGCCGACCCGTCCGACCGCACCAGGGTGGACAGATACCATGAAACGCCGCCCGGTATGTCGATCTCGTGCAGACAGTCATGGGTCAATGCGTCCCAAACGCGGACCACATCGCCGCCGGTCATAAGCAACGGCGAAGAACCCGGGCGCTCCATGAATTCCATCGCCCTCGAGTCGCGCCCAGAACGCAGGCTAACCGGGTCGGCTCCGACAGCAACCCGCCTAGGACCGCTACGCGAAGGAGTTTGCTTCGGCCGCGGCCCGGTCAGTTCCCATATCCGCACGGCGCCGGATACATCCCCCGCCGCCAGCAGTAGGCGACCGTCACGAGCCTGACCGATCTCGCTGCTCCAGATCGTTTCCGATGCCGGCACCAGAGTGCGAATCTTCACGCGATCGTGAAAGTCCCAAACACCTATTTCTCCGTCTTCACCAGTAACGACGGCGACTCTCGGGCAGTTTGGCACGATTGTCGCAGCCTCAACGATAGAGCCCACCCAAACAGTGGGCGCCATGACGGCATCCCCCTCAAGCCGCAATACGCTGGAGAAGCCATCCGTGCCGGCAACCAGGATCGCGGACAGGCCATCTGATCCTTGCTCGAGCCTCAGTCGGAATATTTCACCGATCGGAGCCTCCAGGCTATGCCTGACCTGACCCGTTTCACAATCCCACACCCGCACCCGACCTTCTTGATCTCCGGTGACCACGAGCCGAGCGCCACGCTCTGAGATCATATAATCGATCCCCTTCACATCGCCGTGATGCTGGTCGAAAACAAGGCGGAGTTCATTCGACCGCAAATCGAAGACCCTGACCTCGCCAACACAACCGGCAACCAGAGAAAGGCTGCCGTCGGCCATCGAGACAAAGCGCACCGAGCTGGCCTGAGCACGCGACGGAAAGGTCTGAAGCAATTCGCCGGACAGCGCGTCCCATAGCCGCACCGATTCGTCGAACGACGCGGTCGCGAGTAGCACTGAACCATCTTCGGCGGCGTGTAATGCCACGTCGTACACGCCATCGGAATGGCCCTCAAAAAACATTTGACACGATCCCGATTCCGGATCCCAGAGACGCACTGCGCCGCGATGAGAGCCGGTGGCGAGCAGCGATCCCCCGCCGGGAAGACCTACCATCGCGAGTGCGCGAACGCCGGGGCGACCATCACGGCCGCCTTGCGGCTCGAAACTGTCCCGCAGGTTTGCGTCGAGGGTGTGCAGCAAGACCGGATTCAGGTCATCGGCGCTCAGGACCGGCGCGGTCGTGTGAGCCGCCGACAGAGATGACCGGCGGACGGTCGCCGCATGGCTGGCCGCCCACCTCGCCAGCGGGCTCGGTTCGACGCCATCGTGCGTATCCATCAGCGTTCTCCGTCTCCGGTCCCGGCGATCAGCAACTCGGCAATTGCTCGCGCCACGTCCGGCACCGCCGCCCGAGGCGCCAGATGCACGCCATACGGGCCGGACATCGCCGGCCGCGGTCGTTCGCCCGGCGCGTGCGTCGTCGCGACGCGAAGGCTCCGGCTGGGGGCCAGGCGATGGTGACGCGCCACGTGATGCGTGGTGAGCACCACCGTCGCGGCCAGGCCCGCGCTCGCGGCGGTGGCGAGCGCCTCGCGGAGATCCGGCGGGTCGTAGCACCGCGTCGTCCACAGGCCCACGAGATCCTCGGCGCCGCGTAGCGGTGCGAGCCGTGCCGGGCGGTCCAGCGTGACCATCGCAACCTCCTGCCGCGCCCGCAGCACCGCGCCGGCCAGGCCGAATGCCAGCAGCCGCAGCGTGGCCTCGACCGGGCCGAACGTCGGCGGGGTGGTGTCCAGGACGATCACGAGCGGTTCGACGAGGATCTGCGGTTCGCCTTCGTGGAGGCGGTACAACAGGCCGCCGCGCGCCTGGAGCCAGGCGTACAGCCGGGGCGGCAGGGCCAGTTGGCTGCGCAGCAGGTCGCGTTGCGGGCCGTGCCGCCGCAGGCCGACGGTGGCGGAGCCGGCTCGCGCGGAGACCGCGTGCGCATCCAGTTCGGCCTCCACCCGACGCGGAAGGTCGGTGATCGCCGTCGGGGCAACGGACCCGATCTCCGGCAGGTTGTCCGCCTGACGGCGCAGGCGCAGCGGCATCATCGGATCCGCGGCGACGGCCTCCGGCCCGAGCAGGGTGAGGAGCGTGAGCGTCCGGTCGGTCACGGCCTGCGCGCCGGCTATCAGGGCCGCGATCGGCGGGGGTGCGGGGCGTGCGCCGGCCGGCGGGCGCTCCAGCGCGGCGAGCAGTTCGCTCCGGAGCCGCGACAGGTCCGCGCCCGGCGGCGCGGGGCGCACGCTCGGCGGCGCCTCCTCCAGCAGCACCGCGGCGAGCCCCACCCGCGCGGCCAGGGGCCAGTCGAGCGCACGCAACCGCCGGAACCCGGGGTGTCCGACGAGCCCTTCGAGCGCACCGGAACCCTCGCCCGCGCCGATGAGGTGCGCGAGATCCTCGACCAGCCCGAACGCCGCGTCGAGCCCGGCGCCGGCCAGCAGCGCGAACCGCTGGGCCACGACTTCGCGATCGCGGCCTCGGCGCCGCCCGCGCTCATGCTCCGGCGTCGACCCGGCGGCAGGACCGGCCAGCACGGTCACGACCACGTCCTCGCCGCGCGGATGCGATGCCCAGATCGTGCCGTCGTGCCGGACGGAGAGCCCGAACGGTTCCATCGAGTTGTACCGCTGCCATGAGGCTGCCCCGAGGGAATACAGCCGGTCGCCGGTGATCGCGTCGTACAGGAGCGTTTCCTCCAGCGGTCCTGTCAGCAGCAGCGCCCCGCCGTCCGGAAGTGCCGCAAGGCGCAGCGCTCCCTTCGGCTGCCCTTCGAACGCGATACGCACCCGGGTCCCGCGTTCGACGTTCCAGACGCTGATGCCTTCCGCTTCGAACACGCCGAGCAATGATGTGCCGTCGCGCAACTCGCACAACGCGACGGAGCTGACGTTCCTCGCCTCGAATCGCTGCAGTTCCTCACCCGTCGGCAGCTCGTAGAGCACGACGGCATGCTGACCGCCGACGGCCAGCACGGAGGACCCGTCGCTCAGGCGGCCCACCGCAATCGAGAAGACGGTGCCGTTGCCGGAAAACCCTATGTGCGGATCAAGCTCGCGGTTCGCCCCGATTTCGGCGATCCTCCAGCGTGACACGCCGGAGGAAGTGGTGACATAGAGCGAGCCCGCACCATCCGTTTCGGTGACGAAGGATGCGGAATACCCGGTAACGTAGGTTTCTTCGGGACCGACCCTGTGTACGTGCTCACCGGTTACCGGATTCCGGACATACACCGCATTTGCGTTCGCGCTCACGATCACCGCGTCGGAACCGTCCGGCAGGGGCGTGGCCGAGACGCCCAGAAACCAGCCACTTGGTGTGAGCGTGTGCAGCAATCGCGCTTCGTGGTCGAGGTCCCAGATGCGAACGGCGTCGGGGGTACCCGTGGCCAGGAGCAGCGCGTCGTCTCGCCCGTGCAGGAATACCGTTTGCGTCTCGCCGTCGACGTGACCGGGAATGCTGAACTGCCTGAGGACTTCGAGTCGGCGGTCCGCGACGGCATCCTGCTCCGCCGGTTCCAGCAGCGACCAGACGTCGACGGAGCCGTCGATGCGCCCGGCGACGAGCAGCAGCCGGCCGTCGTCGAGTTCCGCGAGGCGGGCCGACCAGTAGGCCTCCGTCGGCCCGTCGACGTGGCGGATGGGCTCGGCGGTGATCGGATCGATGAGGTCGATCCGGCCGTTGTCGCCGACGGCGGCCAGGAACGACGGATTCCGCCGATTGTGGGGGAAGTCGGCTCCGGTCACGAATCCGCCCGAGACGAACCGTTGCAGCCGTTCCCCGGTCTGAGGGTTGAATATCAGAAGATCCGGATCGCGCCCGCCGGTCACCAGCCTGAGCACTCCGTCATCGGTCATGACGAATCGGACGATCCCCGAGGCGTCGACCTCAACCGCACATCGTGGTTGATCGGCCGAGGCGTCCCAGACCTGGGCCTGCATCGAGGAGCCCACGGCGAGCAGGATCGTTCCATCGGCCGCTACGTTCACGTCGACTCGGGACAGGTCGGCCGAACCAGCCTGCAAGGAGCGGACGATGGTGGCGGTGGCCACGTCCCAGAGCTTGGCGTCGCCGTCCTCAGAGACCGTAGCCAGCAGGAGCGCGCCGTCCGCGGCGACCGCGAACCGCGCGTCGGCCACCTCGTCCTCATGCGCTCCGATGGTCCGCAGCGGCGCCCCGGTAGCGGGATCGTGAAGCCGAACGCGTCCCTGCCGATCGCCGAGGGCCACCACCGATCGCCCGTCCGCGGTCGTGATCGCCTCCACGGCGTCGACCCCATGATCGTCCAGCGAGAAGTCGTACTGCTGGTATCCGGTCAGCGGATCCCACATGCGAACCGTGCCGTCGCGGCATCCGGTGACGATGGCAACGCCCGCGTCCGCGGACCGGAGGACGGCCAGCCCGCGCACACCGAAATCCGAGTCCGAGTCTTCTTCGCCCCGGGCCGCCCGGAACGTGTGCAGCAGCCGCGGGGCGAGGTCGGCGACCGAACGCGCGGCCCGGGCCACCCGTGGCCGGGTGGAAACGGTCGCGGCGTGAGCCTCCGCCCAGGCCCGCACCGCGTCGCCCGGATCCGGCGCTGCGCTCATACGGTCGTGGCGAACACGGTCGGGGGCAATTCGCGGCTGCGGTACCACAGCAGCCTCCGCTCGCGCACGGTCGCGCTCACCGAGACCAAAGCCTGCGGCGTCACCCCCACCGGGCATCGCAGCACCAACCGGAACGCGAACACGCCGGCGAGCGGGTTGTGCGTCGTCGCGTAGAGGTGCCAGGCCGGATCGGACGTGAGCAGGTTGTGTGCCCTGATGTGGGGATCGCTGGTGGTGACCGTGCGCTGGCGCACGGCACTGCCCAGCGACACCGAGATCGGCTCCATCTTGAGCTCGGGCGCGAACTTGAAGGTGTCGGTGGCCTTCTGGGCGTCCACGACCCGCTCCGGTGCCATCGACCACGCGACCGGCGGATCGCCCGGGGTGCCCGCCGACGACAGCAGGAGCGTCAGCACCGCCTGCGTGAATGGCGGGTCGTCGGCACCGGTGGTGAGGGAGAGCGCCAGGCGCGCCATGTGGTACGTGTACCGGCTCGCCTCCGCGAGGGCGAACGTGCGCAGCTCGCCCTCGAGCGAGTCCGGCGCGATGGGCACCGCGATCGGGCCGCCGACGCTCACCCGCCCGCCGAGGTCCGCCGCGGCGGGGCCCTCGTCGCCGGGCGCGCGAACCTCGATCTTCTCGAGTTCCATCGTGACCGGGCGCAGGTCCAGGGCCGGCTCATCCATGCTGTCTCCTTCGAGCGTCATCGTTCCCGTTCGGCCGCGCGTTCGTAGAGCTCGCCGGCGCGGTAGGCGTCGCCGCGGCGGCGATGGAGTTCCGCCGCCGTGGGCAGGTCACCGGCGGCTTCGGCCGCGAGCGCCTGCTGCAGGAGCTCCTCCACCGGTATCGGGGTCGCCATGCGGTCCAGGAGACGGCGGAACGGAGTCTGCGGGCGCGGCGCCTGCGGCTGGGGGTCCAGGTCGCGCAGGGCGGCGACCGTGGCGTTGGGCAGCTGCTCCACGATCGGTGGCCCCGCCGAGGCCCAGAGGGTCCACACCGGACGCTGCTCGTCGAGGCGGAACCGCAGGCCGCGGTCGCCGAGCAGGACCACCGCGTGGCCCGGATCGGGTGCGAACAGGCGGCGGCGCGCCGTGGGCGGCAGGTCCGGGTCGAGGCGGCGGCCGCGGCCGATGTAGAGCAGGCCGGGGCCGATACAGGTCAACGGGCGGCCGACGGCGAAGGTCTCCAGCAGGCCGCCCGGGGCGAGCATCAGGTGGGCGTCGGCGCCCGGGACGATCAGGGCGAGCTCGGCCAGCGGGTGGCCCTCCAGGAGCAGGCGCAGCTCGCCGAGTTCGGCATCGTCGAGGAGCAGGGCGTCGCAGCGGCGGTTGGCGGCCGGATCGGCGATCACCCGCACGGTCGGGGACGTCGGGGCCTCGTCGAGCCGAGCGGGGGGTGCCGTCTGGTCGCGCAGCTGAAAGCCGGGCGCGGTCATCACCAGCCCCGTGGCGTCCTCCGCCGGGGCGAGCGGCTCCAGCCACCAGCACCCGAACGCGGCGTCGGCGAGCACCCAGAGCCTGTCCTCGCCGGCCAGGGCGGCCAGGTGCTGGTCCGGCATCGGCGTGGCCCGGCCGTGCTGCAGGAGCAGGTTGCCCTCGCGGCCGCAGGCGCGGGCCACGAGGGTCACCGGCAGGCGGGCGAACGCCTGCAGGAGGGTCGACGCGATCGCACCCTGCGCGGCGGTCAGGTCGAGCCGGACGTTCGCCGGGCTCGCCGCGCTCGCTTCGCCCCAGAGCGGTCGCAGCCGGACCGGCTGGTGCCGGACGTTCAGCCCGGCGTCGAGGGCACGGCGCACGGCGTCGGCGGTCACGGTGCCGGGCAGGATGAGCGTCGACGACTGGGCCGGATGGGATCGGACCGGGTGAAGGCCGGCCGCGCGGACCAGGTCGAGCAGCGGGCACTCCACCAGGGTCGACGGCTCGACCGCGTCAGCCGGCCCGGCCGATGGATGCTGGCCGAAGCCGCGGTCCCGGACGAAGCGGCCCTCGACGAGGACGAACAGCGTGCCGCCCGTGGCGGGGACCACCGAGCGGGCCAGATCGAGCTCGACGCTCGCGTGCAGCCACCACTCGTCGGGACGGGTGTAGGCGCGCACGTCGCCGTCGCGATGTGCGCCGACGAGACGGCCGGCGCAGCCGAGCGCGGCGGTGGCCGTGCCGAAGCGGGCATAGATCTCCGACCGCCGGGGCGCCGGGACCGGCGCCGGTCGGCGCCCGGGCGGCGGCTTGGGCGCGTCGGGCGAGGGGCGCTCGGCGGCCTGCCGGGCCGGCTCGGGGATGCGCTCGATGTCGAGCGCCGGGCGCCGATCACGCCGGGCGGGTGGCGGGTTCTCGGGCGGGTTTCCGCGCCGCCGCCGCCCGGTCACGCGGCCCGCCCGGCGACGGCCGGCTCGGGATCGGGCGGCAGCACGATCGGGGTACCGAACTCCGCGGCGGCCCAGCTGATGAACCGCTGCCGGGCGCCGGGACGCCGACCGCGGACGGCCGCCGCGTGCACGAGCGCGGCCTGATCCATCCGGCCCATGCCCTTGGCGACGCTCGTCGCCCACTCCGTGACGCGCACGTCGCTGACCGGGTCCGGCCCGGCCAGTGCCTCCTGAACGTTCAGCAGCGTGGCGAGGGCGGCGGTGTCGCGGGCTCGCTCGGCGATGTCGCACCGGGCCTCGACCAGCTGCCGCAGCAGGATCGGGGCCGACCAGACCGCCGGTGGCGCCGGTGCGGGTGGCGGAGTGTGGCGGGCGAGGCAGGCGCGGGCGTCCGCCGGGCGGTCCAGGACGTGCACGAGCAGCCAGCCGGCCTGGTGCTGCTCGGTGGCGCGCTCGAACATGGGCACCGCGCTGGCCGGATCGCCGATCTCCAGGTACAGGTCGGCGGCCTGCCGGAAAAGTCCGGCGCGCCCGTAGCAGCGGGCGGCTTCGGCGTGCGCGCCGGCATCCCGGTAGCACTGGGCGGCCTGTTCCCAGAGGCTCACCGGGCGCCGCCCTCCCGCAGCGGAGCCTGCCGTGCCGCCGCCGGCGTCTCCTCGACCGGGGCGGCGATGGTGCGCTCGGGTTCGGGCTCGACGTCCGCGAGCTCCTCGACGACCCGCCCATGGGGGTCGACGACCTCGGCCAGCCTGCGCGCCGCGCGCTCGTGGCGCGCGTCGTGGTCGGCGGTGCGCGGCCCGTCGGGCACGTCCTCGACCTGGAAAACCTCCACCTCGCCGGTCTCCACGCGATACCGGAACTGCACCCTCAGTTGCATGGTCGGTCTCCTCGGTGGTCTCAGACACGCATCGTGAACTGGATGTCGACGACGCCGTCGCGCTCGCTGAACGTCAGCCCCTCGGCGTTGTTCGCGCGCGCGTAGGCGAAGAGCGCCTCGCGAATCGCCTCGCCGAGCGCGCGGTAGAAGATGGTGCGAGCGTGGATGCCCGCGGCCGCGAGCTGCTCCATGGCCTGTGCCCGCAGGGCCTCGGTCCGCTCGGCGATCCGCTGCCGCAGCAGTTCCTCGGCCCGGCGGCGGGCCTCCGCGGTCAGCTGCGGATCGTTGGCCGCCTCGGCCGCGGCGGCCTCGGCCTCGAGCCGCTCGCGCCGTCCGCCGTCGAGCTGCTGCTGGGCGTTGTGCTCGGCGGCGCGCGCGGCGTCGTCCTCGGTGATGCCGCCCCACAGATCGTCGTAGTACGTGCCGGTGCCGGTGGCCGTGAGCGTGCCGTCGAGCCGGCCACGGGCCGTGGCCACCGCCTCCGCCTCGGCGCGCACCTCGTCGGAGAGCCGGACCGTGATCTCCAGCTCCTGTTCGGCGATGTGGTAGGCGAGGTAGCCGTCGTCGAGCGCGAACCGGAACACGTTGCCGTCGCGCTCCCAGCCCTCGGTGCGGTCGAGCACCTCGATGAGGGCGGCGAGGGTCGGGGCGCCGATACTGTCGTCGAGCGCCTCCCGCACGGTGGCCTCGCCCACCGCGGTCGCGGACACCGACGCCAGCCGGCGCATCTCGTGCTCCCACGCCTCGTCCAGCTGCCGGCTGGCCGTGACCTCGACACGTCTGGGGTTGCACATTGGCATGACCTCCGGTCAGTCCTGGAAACGCTGCTGACGTTGCTGAAGCGCCGCGGCCTGCAGGCGCCCGATGGTTTCGAGCAGGTCGGCACGGTCGGGATGGAAGTCGCGCACGTCGGCGAGCCAGCGGCTGAGGCGACGCTGCAGCTCCCGCAGCTCCTCCAGCGACTCGACGCCCTCGATCTCGTTCTCGGTCTTGGTCAGGAGGGCCTGCAGCTCCGCGAGGTCCGTGACCGAGCCCGCCCGTTCGGGCTCGCGCACATCGTGGTCGCGCAGGATCTGGCTGATCGTCTGCTCGTCGCCGGGCAGCGCCCACAGGTGCGCGAGCACGGAGAGGTCCTCGGGCTCGGCCCGCTTGCGTGCGTGCAGCAGGGCAGTGGCCGCGATCGCCTTCTGCGCCTTCACGGCCCGCCGGTCGGAGAACACGACCTCGCCGGCGCGGAAGGCCCGCAGAATCGAGATGAGCTGATACCGTACCGGCTGAAGATCGACGGCGGCGACGGCGTGCTGCAGCCGCTCGAGACTGGCGAGCGGGAAGTCGGGGCGGTCGGGCAGCTCGGCCGGACCCTCCAACGCGGCCTGCTCGTGGGCCCAGCCCAGGTCCAGCACCGTGCCGATCGCCTCCTCGGAGACCGGCCGCACGGTGTACCGGAACAGGAACCGATCGCAGAAGGCGCGCAGCATCGGATCGTCCGGGATGTCGTTGGCCGCGCCGAACAGCGAGATGAGTGGCGCGTCCTCCTGCAGCGGCCCGTTCTGGAAGTGCCGCTCGTTGATCAGCGTCAGCAGCGTGTTGAGAATCGCGCTGCTGCCGTTGAACACCTCGTCCAGGAACGCGATGTGGGCCTTGGGCAGCATGCCCTCGGTGTTCAGCACGAGGTCGCCCTTGTGGAAGCTCGGCACGTGGATGGTGCCGAAGAGCTCGTCGGGCTCGGTGAACTTCGTCAGCAGGTACCGGAAGTACTTCGCCCGCAGCATGGCGCTGAACCGCTCCAGCACGCCGGTCTTCGCGGTGCCCGGAGGGCCGATCAGCAGCACGTGCTCGCGGCACAGGGCGGCGAGCGCAACGATGTCCACCGCGGCGTCACGCTCCACGAAGTGGTCCTTGATGCGCCGCAGCTGCATGTTGAACGCGAGGACGAGCTTGCGTACCTCAGGATCGAGCTCGGTCGTCACGCGCTGGTCTCCAGTTCTGGCTCAGCGGCCGCCTCGGCCGGCGGCACGTAGAGCACCACCGTCACGTCGTCACCGGTGCTCCCGGCAGCGGGGCCCGGACGAACCGGCGGCGGCGCGGCGGTGCTCTGGTCCTTGGTGTGCTCGCCCCGGCGCAGCCGCCCGACAACGGTCCCGAGATCGGCCGGCCGGACCACGCCGTGCGGGTCGTTGAGCAGCTGATGGGCCCGGGCGTCGCGGAAGATCGAGCGGATCTGGTCGCCGTTCATGCCGTGGGTGACATCGCCGATCCGGTCGAGCAGCATCGGCGAGACGTCGATCTCGAAATGGTCGGCGTGCTTCGTGGCGATCTCGCGCCGGGCCTCCGGATTGGGCATGCCGATGGCGATGGGCCGGAAGCGGCTGGGGCGCAGGAGTGCGTCGTCGATGATGTCGAGGCGGTTCGTGGTGCCGATGATCAGCACCGGTACGTCGGGCCGGAACCCGTCCATCTCGGTCAGCAGCTGCGCCACGATCGCGTTGCCGGCCCGGGATCCGCCGTCCTGGCCGCCGGAGCGGCGCCCCGCGATCGAGTCGATCTCGTCGAAGACGATGACGGAGGGGGCGTTGCGACGAGCCTCGGCGAAGATCTCGCGAATCTTGCGTTCGCTCTCGCCGACGTACATGTCGGTCACCTCGGGCCCGGAGACCACGAGGATCGTGGCGTTCATCTTGGTGGCCACCGCCTTGGCGAACAGCGTCTTGCCGGTGCCGGGCGGGCCGAAGAAGATGAACCCCTTCGGCACCAGCTCGGAGCGGTACTTCTTGGGGATCTTGTCGGGCTCGTTCAGCAGCGTGATCGCGGCCACCAGCTCCTCCCGGACCTCCCGGTAGCCGCCGATGTCGTCGAGTGAGACGTTCGGTACCTCGAACGAGCTGGCCGTCGTGCTGGCCTTGAACCGCCGCAGGACGTTGAGCAGATCCTGGAAGTCGCCGCCGCTCGGATGGGCGCGGCCGGCGTAGATCATCGCGTGCCGGAGCCGGACGGCGCTGAGCCCGGCGATGTGCTTGTGCAACTGGATCGCGTCGAACCGGTCGAACCGCTCGGCCTCCGCCCGGGTCACCAGCGCCATGCCGGTCGGCATCGGCTTGCCCGTCTCGGACATGACGTCCTTGGGCAGGATCTCGACGTCGATGCGCACCGCGAAACGGTTCGCCAGCACCTCCGGGATCACCAGCGACGGGTCGACGAAGGCGAGCAGCACGACCTTGCTGCGTTCGTACAGCACATCGATGAGCTCCCGCGCCTCGGCGCCGAGCGTCGCGTCGCTGCCGCCGGCCAGCAGGTCGAGGTGCGCGACGAGGATCATGTCGCGCTTGCCGCAGTCCCGCACCGCCGCCTGCAGCTCGATCAGGATCTGCTGACGGCGGCCGCCGGTCGCGTCGGCCGGACGGCGAGCGGTGGCCGCCTCCGCGGGCACGGTGTACACCTGCCGCCCGCAGCGCCCGGCCACCTCCAGCGCGAGGTGCTCGACCAGCAGCTTCTCGCAGCGAACCAGCACCGAGAGGTCGGCCTGCAGGAACTGCACGGCGTTCTGGATCTCTTCGTCGTAGGCGATCCGGACCGCGGTGGCATCGTCGATGACCTCCGGGTGCCGGTGCTCCGGGCGCGGCGGCTCCCCGGCCGCGGGTGATGTCAGGGCCTCCTCGGTCGCGGCCGGCTCGGCGGCTGCCCCCGCCGGGGCGCTCGCGGCCGGCAGGACGCCCGGCGGCAGGTACACCGCCTGGTCGGGTGCGGCCCGGCCGACCTGGACGCTGAGGTGCACCACCGGCGTGTCGAGCAGCGGCTGCAGCGGCTGCAGGCCCAGGGCCGGCTGCTCGCGCAGCAGCTCGGCGAGCGTGGTGCGGCCGTCGTGCTCGGCCTCGGCGAGCCGGTCGTTGAACGCGTCCGCGTCGCCCATCGGCACCACGGTCACGGTGGTCCGTGCGGCCATCAGCCACCTCCTGGGATCGTCAAGCTGGCTCGGTGCCGGCGGACGAGGTCGAGCACCGGCCGGTACCACGTCCGGTCGAGCAGGATTCGACCGGCGATCGTGGTGCCCGGCGCCGCCGGATCACCCGAGCCGCTGGCGATCCGCTCCTCGATGCGGAGCCCGAGCCCGTGGCGGCGCTGCTCGTCGTCATCGGCACGCAGCATCGGCAGCCAATAGAGCAGCACCGCGACCGTGTGCGGGCTCGGCCGGCCCGTCAGGTCCCGGCGGGCCGCCTCGACGGCGGCGTCCCACCCGGATCGGTGCCAGAGGAACGCCCCGACGTACACGTCGAGCAGCACGGCCGGCCGCTCCTGGCGCAGCTGATCCAGCACCTGGGCCCGCCAGCGCAGCACGAGCGCGTCGGCGCTGGGGGCCGCGCAGGCGCGGACGAGCACGGCGGCGCCGCCCGGACGGGTCAGTAACCGGTTCAACGCGTTGCGGCCCGCGGCGACCCCGTCCGGCGCGGCGGGACGGTGCAGCACCATCGTCAGCGGCGATGCGGTGAGCAGCTTCTCCACGAGCTCGGGCGCGGCACCGCCCGCGGGCGGCTCGGCGCTCATCGCCGGCCCGGCGACGGCGTGCCGGGCCACGCACTCGGCCCAGCCGGCATCGCGGCGGGTGAGCCGGACCGGTGGTACCGCGTCCAGCAGCCGCCCGCTGAGCTCGGGCTGTGCTCGGCCCCCGATGGCGGCGGCCAGCATCAGCGCCGCCGGGCTCGCCCCACCGGCGTCGCCCAGGGGTGGCTCGCCCGCGCCGATGCGCGCGGACGCGGCGCCGGTCGCCCAGCGCAGCGTGTGCACGGTCACGGGATCCGGTGCGCCGAGCGCGGCCAGACCGGTGAGCGTGCCGGTCGGCGGCGGCCCGTCGGGCTCGGCCGACCATCGCAGCACCCGGCGAGCGGTCGTCAGGGCGTCCACGACGCCCCCGGGTGGTAGACGGCGGGCTGCATCGCCTTGCCGTTCCAGGTGTAGGCGCGCAGCACGCGCTTGCCCGTCTCGTCGATGTTGATGAGCGCGGCGAGGTGCCACGCACGACGAAACGTGCTGGCGTGCAGGTCGACATCGATCGACGAGAGGCCGATGCCCTTCGTCGCCGGGAAGAGATGGGTGTGGTACCAGCCGACCAGCCGCACGTCGCCACCCGTCCGCGCCACCATCTCGTTGATGCGCAGGAAGCTCTCGCCGGTGAAGGTGAAGTGCAGCAGGGAGGCACCGGTGCGCTCGGCGGGAATGGCCGAGGTGACCTGCACCAGCTGGCCGCCGCCGACGCGGTCGCGCAGGAGCCGGCCGACGAGGAACCCGCCCTCCTCGACCTCGTTCGACAACGGCATGTCGTGCAGCATCAGCGGCTCGACCGGGGCGGCCAGCACGGCGGTGACCGCCCCGGGCTCGGCCTTGACGGCCGGCTCGACGCCGAGCTGGTCGAGATCGGCCAGCGGCGGTTCGGGATCGGGCAGCTCCTCGATGTGCAGCACGCGCGGGCCGGTCCGGCGCGTGTCGACATCGACCGCGCCGTGCAGGCGCGGTGCGGGCCGCTCCATGGTGATCGCCTCGAGCCCCGGGCCGGAGACGCCGAAGCCCCACTGCCGCTCGTCGGGGTGCTGAGCGGCGAGCAGCCGCTGCAGCGGGCGGCCGATGACCTCGCGGACCGAGTGCGGATGACGGTAGATGAGCCGGCCGTTGCGGACGATCTGCACGGTCACATAGCCATGGCCGGAGCGCAGGTTCACGAGCGCCGGCTCGCCGCTCAGCTCGTGCAGGTCGGTGATGGGGTGGAAGTTCAGGATGAACGTGACGTCGCGCAGCGGCTGGCCGAGCGCGGACTCGAAGACCGGCACGAGGATCGAGAGCAGATCAATCCGGCTGTCCCGCACGTAGTCGTCGGTGCGGTACAGGTCAATCCCGAGACTCATTGCCGGCCTCAGCCGATTCGCTGCATCGTCGTGCGGAACACGGTCGGCAGTTCCCGCCGCACCGGGATGACCGGCGAGCCGCCCATGGCTTCGATCTCCTCCTGGTGGTAAACGGCCCACATCGCGGCGTCCGGGTCGTAGAAGTTGACCCGTGGCACGGTTGTGTCGTCCGGCGCCGCGTCGAGGCCGAACACGTCGTAGTTGCGGTAGGCGGCGATGTCGAGGATGACGCGGCAGATCTCGCCGAAGTCCTTCGCCGGATACCACGAGTCGGCGAGCTGGCCGAGACACACCAGGCCGCGCGGCGCGCCCGGTGCGGCGGTGCGTTCGCAGTCGTACGTCGGAAACACGTTCGGGTGGTAGTACGGCGTGAGCCAGAAGACCTTCGGCGCCGTCGCCGGAAAGCCGGGCACGAGCAGGATGCGGACCCGGTGCCGTTCGACGGTCGTCGGCGTTCCCCCCGGTTCCGGCGGCGGCCCGAAGCTGCGCTGGTTGAAGGCGAGGTCGTAGCGCGTGGGCAGGAAGTCGGTGTCGGCGCGCACCTCGATGCCGTGGGAGCGCCCGAATCCGACGATCTGACGACGCACCCGGCCCAGTGCCGCCTCGCGGTCGTCCGGACCGGAACTGCCGGCCCGGCTCTCGAAGCCGATCTGCAGGCGTGCGCCGTCCTGGATATTGGCATCGGCGAGGGTCTGCTCGGGGTTGAGCCGCTGCTGCTCGCCGTCTTCCCCGACGTTGTTGATGACCGTGCCGCGCGTCGCGACCGCCGGGTCCTTCCCCGTGTACCCGCTCGCCACCACCTCGCTGGCGAGCGTCGTGAGCGAGACGGCGGCCGGCGTGTCCTGCAGCCGGAAGCGACTGCCGTCGGGGCCCTGGACGACGAGATCGCGCAGCAGGTAGTGGGCGCCCTCCGGACCGGCCACGGTCCACGGCAGCTGCGAACGCTCCAGCTGCGACCGGACGTACGTCACGTCGGAGGACGAGACCGTGTAGGCGACAACGTGCTCGGTGGCCAGCTCCATCTGAGGATTCAGCCCGAGCGCGGTGAGCTCGGCGGCGGCCTGCTGCGCGGTCTGGGGATCGCGTGTCGAGAAGAAGACGTGGCAGGTTCGCGCGGTTTCGGGGGGCTCCTCGCTGATGTAGCGCTGGTAGAGCCGGTAGAACCCCTCATTGCCCTGATAGAGCCGGGTGGCCCGCGACAACAGGCGACGGTAGCCCTGCTCCACCAACCCGGGATCCAGCCGCGCGAAGATGCCCTCCCACCAATCGATGGCGGACCCCTCGGCCGGCCAGCCGGGCAGCATCGCGGCAGGGTACTGGATGGCGGTGAGCAGGCGCCGTGACGATGGCAGGTCGCTGAACGCACCGGCGATGAGATCCAGCAGGTCGGCGCGATCCTCGGGGTCGAGGCGGATGTCAGGCCGCGGACGCTCCGGCTCGGAGCCTTGACCTGCTAACTGGCCAGTCGTAACCAACGGTACCCTCCATCGGGCTCCCGGACCGAGATGAACTCTGCCGGCGCGACGCCGATGGCTGCCAGCGTTGCGTCCGGCGGCGCCACCCGGATGCGCTGGGTCACGTCCGGCCTGACCGGCCGGCCGCAGTGGGGACAGTCGATGACATCGGCGGCGGGTGCGTCGATGGTGTAGTCGCCGCCGCAGTGGTAGCAGCTGCCCGGAACGGGAAACATCCCCCGGGCGAGCGGCTCGGCGCCGGCGGGAAGCGCGGCGAGCAGCGTGGCGACCGTCGCCGCGCTGCCGACCGCGACCCGATCGGCGACGATGGGCGTGCCGTGGAAGGGGCAGGAAGGGTCGCGGCGGGCGGCGAAGGGCTGGGTCCGCCCGGTGAGCGTGGCGATCTCCAGGAACCGCCAGTCGACTTCGTGGCCGAGCATCAGCCGGACCGCGGCGACCGTCATCCAGCCGGCCACCAGCGTCGTCGTGATGATGGACGCGCCGTACGGACTCGCGCCGCACCGTTCGGCGTCATCGTTCTCGGCGCGTTCCTGGGCGGTGAGCGTGCAGCCGTAACAGGACTCCTCGGGGCTGAGCCGCAGCCGGACCTCGCCGCCCCACGGGTTCGTGCCACCGTCCACGAGGAGTGCGCCGGCGTCGGCGCATCGCGCGAGCAGCGTCATCCGGGCATGGCGGGAGTCGAGGCACCCGAGCACGACGGCGGCGTCGGCGAGCTCGCCGACGCCGACCCCGGCGGTCAGCTCCGCGTTGCGCGCCTCGACCGCGACGTCCGGAGCGAGCCGCCGCAGCCTCCGGGCGGCGACATCGGCCTTCGCCGAGCCCACGTCGCCCGGCTCGAACAGCACCGTCCGGCTGAGGTTCGACGCGGCGACGACGTCCCGGTCGCACAGCACCAGCCGGCCGACGCCGAGCAGCGCGAGATTCTTGGCGACCTCGTTGCCGAGCGCGCCGACGCCGGCCAGCACGGCGGTCGATCGGCGCAGGCGGGCCTGGTCCCAGCCCGGAATGAGGCCGTGCCGGGCATGGCGGTCCTCGTCGCCGCTCACGCGGAGCCCGTCGGCGCCGGGGCCGTCAGCCGCCGCTGCGTGACCGGGCAGACCTCCAGCACGCCGGTGGGCCGCCACTTCTCCCAGCAGACCAGGCCGCGGCCGGGATCGCGGTGCACGGCGTAGTGGCACTCGGGCGCCTGCGGGTGGCACGGGCACACGACGACGAGCTCGCCCGGCCGGAACGAGTGGGCGCAGTGCAGGCAGACCTGGCGGGCCAGGCCGCCCAGCGGCGGCTCGAGCAGGGCAGCGTCCTCGTCGGCGGCGATGACCGGCATGTTGCCCGCGACCCGCCAGGTGTCGTCGATCCCGTCGAGGAACGCCTTGAGGTCATCGACGTCGGTCGCCGACGGCGGCGTGGGACGGCCCTCCGATCCGGTCCAGCAGCCCAGGACCGGGTCGAGATGCCGGACCCGGCCCGTCGCACGCTCGAAGCGGACCCGGTCGCCGACACGGAACGTGTGCCCGCAGGTGGTGCAGGTATGTGGATGCCACCACGAGGTCTCCTGGATGAATCGCTCGACGACGTCCGCGCCGACCGGCTCCCGCTGGGGGTCCATGGCGGCGTGCATCGCGGCGTCGAATTCGCCGACGTCATCCATGTGCGTTTGTGTATCACGGCCGTCGCACTGCGTCGTATCCTCAATACCGATGGTCTTCTCGGCCCTCCTGAACCCGGTTTTGACCGAATGCCTGAACCGTTCCGGCAACCGAGCCCGGCTAGGGTGACCGCGATGCGTGACGACCCGCCCCAGGCCGATCTCCCGCTGACTCCCGAGAGCCGGGCCGAGCTGCTGGAGCTCATCGCCGCCGCGTTCACCGACCTCGGCTCGTCCCGCCGGCTGCTGTCGGTGATCGGGTTTCCCGCCGCGATGCTGCCCGGCTGGCCGGCCGCGACGTCCGCCCTCGCATGGTGGGACGGCATCTTCACGAGCCTCGACAGCGGACTGGTGCCCGAGGGCTACCGGCGCCTGCTGCTCCGGGCGCGGCGCGAACGGCCGGGCAACGTCGCGCTGCACGCCCTGCAGGGCCGGCTCGAGGGCTCCCGGCCGGAGCCGGCGCAACCCCGGGTCCGCCGGATCCTCCTGCTCGGCGCCAGCCCGACCATCGGGGCCGGCGGCGATCCGATCGGCGGCCTCGACCCGCAGGCCGAGTTCCACGCCGTCGCCGCCGCGGTGCGCCCCGCGATCGAGGTGGACTACCGGCCGTACGCCGGGGTCGACGACATCCGCGGCATGCTCGGCGAGGCCACGGACGTGCTGCATCTGGCCTGCCACGGCAGCGGCGCCATGCTCACGTTCCACGACGATGCCGCGCCGGGGGCCGCCGCCCGCCGCCCGGCCCGGGTCATCCACGCGGCGGACCTCGCCGCGGTGCTGCTGGCCTACGAACACGCGCCGCGGGGGCACCGCCTGCACGGCATCATGCTCAACGCCTGCCGGAGCCTGGCCGCCGCCGCGGCGCTGCGGCCCTGCGCCGACGTCGTGGTCGCGCACGAGGCCGAGCTCCCGGACGAGGCGGCGCCGATCGTCGCCGGGGCCGTGTACCGGGCGCTGCGCGGCGTCGGGCGCCTCGACGCGGCCGCGCACGTGGCGAGGGCGGAGCTGCCGTGGCTCGACACGCGGCACGGCGAGCTCGTGGCCCGGGGCATGCGCGTCCTTCCGCCCGCTACGATGTCGGCCTGATGAGAATTCTGGTCACCGGGTCGACGGACGGCATCGGGCTGCAGACGGCCCGCACCCTGCAGGAGCTCGGGCACGACGTGGTCTTCCACGCCCGCAGCGAGCAACGCGCCGCGGCGCTCGACGGTTCGCCGGAGGTGCTCGTCGGCGACCTCGCGGACCTGGAGCAGACCCGCGCGATTGGCCGGGCGGCCGGCGCGTTCGACGTGGTGATCCACAACGCCGGGATCGGCGGGCAGGACGAGCGCCGCGAGACCGGCGACGGGATCGAGCGCATCTTCCAGGTCAACGTGCTCGCGCCCTACGTGCTCACCGCGCTCATGCCCCGTCCCCGGCGCATCGTGTACCTCACCAGCGGCCTCGAGTCCGTGGGCGTGGCCGACCTCGAGGACCTGCAGTACGAGCGCAAGCCGTGGCACGGGATGCAGGCGTACAGCGACTCCAAGCTGCACGACGTGGCCCTCGCGTTCGCGGTCGCCCGGCGGTGGCCCGAGGTCTGCTCCAACGCCGTCGACCCCGGCTGGATCCGCACGAAGCTCGGCGGCCCCAACGCGACCGACGACCTGCCCGAGGGCGCCGAGACGCAGGTGTGGCTGGCCACCGGGGACGGCGACGCGCTCGTCACCGGGCGATACTTCAAGCGCCGCCAGGACCTCAAGCCCAACGCGGCCGCGCGGGACGTGCGCTACCAGGACGGGCTGCTCGCCGCGTGCGCCCGGCTGAGCGGCGTGGAACTGCCCGGCTAGTGCTCTGACCGGATACTATGAGCGTCGCTCGTTGGCTGATCATTGCCGGCATGGTTCTCGGGATCCTCGTCGGCGCGATGATCGGGCTCGGGGCGCTGTTTCTGGCGCAGGATCGGGCGCGGGAGGCGCAGGCGTTCCCCGGGTGTTTCCAGCGGGCCGCGTTCGATGCGTTCGTCCAGGGGCTGCCGGCGCCGCGCGGCGGGGAGGACCTGTTCGAACCGGTCACGGTGCCCAACCTGATCGGAGCGTGCAAGATCGGCAGTGCGTACGCCGTCGACGGCGGCTACATCTTCTACGCCGGCGAATACGAGACGCTGCTGGGCTTCGACGATGTCGGCTGGGGGTACTTCCCCGGCGGCTTCGGCACCGGGCTTGGCAACGGCGCCTGGGAGGGGCCGCGGTTCCGGATGCTCGACGGACCCTGGTACACCTGGTCCGCGAGCTGGTAAGTCCGCTCAGCACCAGAGGCGTACGCGTTCTGGTGAACGTCCTGGTCTACGTTCCCGGTCTGCCGTCCGGCGGGGTTCACGCTGTTGGGATGGCGGAACCTGTGCGTGCCCGTCGGCTCAGTGATGACGAGGGCCGGCGACTCCAGATCGTGCGGCGCGGGACCGGGTCGCCGATCCGAGCACTAGTGTTCGGCGGCGGCGTCGCCCCGCTTGAGGCCGGCGATCAGCCTGGCGCACGCGAGCCACTTGCCCGCGCGGGCCAGGCGGGTGGCCTCGTCGTGCGCCTCGGCCTGGCGGTTCGTCCTGGCGAGGATGAAGCCCAGCGCCCCATAGGCGCGCAGCTCGCCGTCGGCGATCGCGGTCCGGGTCTCGTGGATCGCCTCGTCCACACGGCCCTGATCGAGCAGCAGCCGCGCCAGCCGGGCACGGACGTGGGTCTCGCCGGCCGCCACGGACGCGCGATAGACCTCGAGGGCCTCGCCGGGGCGGCCGTGCCGCTCCAGCAGCTCGCCTAGGGGCCAGGACGACGCCGCCCGCTCGCCGAGCACCGCGCGGAGCTCCGCGACGGCCTCGTCGACCCGGCCCGCTTCGGCCAGGCGGTCGGCGCGGTCGAGGAGGTCGTCGGTCACGCCGTGACTCTAGGCGTTCGCGGCGCGGCGGGCGCGGTACGACGCGGCCTTCACGCGGTTGCCGCACTCCTCCATGCCGCACCAGGTGCGGTTGCCCGCGCGCGAGCGGTCCACGAACAGGCGGGTGCAGTCCTCGCCCGCGCACTCGCGGATCGGCGGGCGGGACTCCAGCAGGGTCAGGGCCGCGCCCGCGATCGCGGCGGCCAGGGCGGACGCGTCGCCGGTGCGGCGCACGCCGTCGGAGGTCAGGGACGGGCGGGGGCCGGGGTGGGCCGCGGCCCGGTTCAGCACGCGCACGTCGGACGGGCGGGGCGGGGCCGCGTCCGGGTGCAGCAGCCGGTAGACGGACTCACGCAGGGTGAGCAGGTCGCGCAGGTCCTCGGGGCCGACGCGCGGCGGGCGGGTCAGCACGCCCGCCTCGACGGACCAGCGAGCCAGGTCGGCGCCGGTCGGCAGCAGCTCGTCGGGGTCGGGGCGGCGGCGCCACTTGCGGGTCGCGGCGAAGTCCAGCGCGAGGTCGCCGCTCACGAACACGAAGCTCACGTCACCACCTTGACAGGGTCGCGGCGAAGTCCAGGGCCAGGTCGCCGCTCACGAACACAAAAGCTCACGTCACCACCTTGACAGGTGATGACAGGTCGGCGCAAGCTTCCCCCGTCACCGGCTCAGACGGTGACGCAGGAGAAGGGGGCGGCCGTGATCACCGTCGGGGAATATCTGGGCGCGACCGGGCGGGCGCTCGACGGCATGGCCGGGATCGTGGCCGGGCTCGGGGACGAGCTGGCCAACGTGCGGCCGCCCGTGCAGGGGGCCAGCTCGCCGTACGCGCTGCTGACGCACTGTCTCGGCGTGGTCGGGTACTGGGCCGGCGGGCTCGTCGCCGGGCGGGTCGTCGAGCGGGACCGCGAGGCCGAGTTCACCAGCTCGGGGCCGGTCGCGCCGCTGCTCGAACGGGTCCGGCAGGCCCGGGAACAGCTCGCGGCCGACGTGCGCGGCGCCGACTTCGCGGGGCCGTTGCGCACGACGCCGGACCCGGACTTTCTCGGGCCCGCCGGGATCGCGACGCAGGGGGCGGCGCTGCTGCACGTGTACGAGGAGCTGGCGCAGCACCACGGGCAGATGGAGATCCTGCGCGACCTGCTGCGGCCCAAGGAGGGCATCCGGCGCGGCACCGGGGTCAAGTGGGGCGCGGTCGGGCCGGACACGATCGGGGCCTGGGTCGCGGACATGGATCTCGGCGTGGCGCCGGCCGTCCGGCACGCCCTGCTCGACGCCGTGGACCGCGAGGACTTCGGGTATCCGCACTGGCCCGGCGGCGACCCGGTGCCGGCCGCGTTCGAGGCGTGGATGGCCGAGCGGCACGGGTGGGAGCCCAGCGCCGGGCACACCCGCGTCTTCACCGACGTGCTGCAGATCCTGCAGGTCGTGATCGAGCAGACCACCCGGCCCGGCGACGGGGTGGCGATCCACGTGCCGGCCTATCCCCCGTTCCTGGCCGCGATCCGGCGCAGCGGGCGGCGGATCGTCCCCATCGGACGGTCCCCGATGGACGGTGTACGGCTCCTGGTGCTCGTCAACCCGCAGAACCCGAGCGGGCGGGTGTTCCGGCGCGCGGAGCTGGAGGCGCTGCTGGAGCTGGCCGAGCGGCACGACCTGCCGGTGCTGGCGGACGAGATCCACGCCGACCTGGTGTACGCCCCGCACCGGCACATCCCGTTCGCGTCGCTCGGTTCGCGGGCGGCCCGCCGTACCATCACCGCCACCTCGGCGACGAAGGCCTTCAACCTCGCCGGGCTGCGCTGCGCGGTCGCGCACGTGGGGCCGGCGGACCTGCGCGCGAGGCTGGACGCGATGCCGCCGGACATCTTCGGCACCCCGAGCACGCTCGGCCGCCTCGCGACGGTGGCCGCGTGGCGCGACGGCGCCGGCTGGCTGGAGGGGCTGCGGGCCACGCTCACCGCGAACCGGGCCGCGATCGGCGCCTGGGCGACCGGGATGCCGCTGCGGTACCGCGAGCCGGAGGGCACCTACCTCGCCTGGCTCGGCGGCCTGCGGGGGCCCGAGCCGGCGGCCCGGCTGGAGCGGACCGCTCTGGTGCGGCTCAGCGAGGGGGCGGAGTTCTCCGAGGGGACCGACGTGGAGACCGGCGACTGCGTGCGCCTGAACTTCGCGACCAGCCCCGCGGTGCTGGCCGAGATCCTCCGGCGCCTCACCCCGCGGCTTGGCTAGGGGGAGCGTCCAGTGCGGTGCCGTGCCCTGGACGCTCCCGCACGTGACACTGTACGGTTACCCGCCGGTCAGCGCAGCACCCGGCTCATCCACACGGAGTCCTCGGCCGCGAACCCGTGCCGCGCGTAGAAGCCGCGGACGCGCTCGTTGTGCGCCTCGGTCTCCAGGAACATGACCGCGGCGCCCGCCTCGGCCGCGGCCGCGACCACCCGCCGCAGCAGGTGCGCCCCGGTGCCGTTGCCGCGCTCGCGCACGTAGATCTCGTCGAGCAGCGCCTCGCGGCCGCCCGACTCGAGGCTCCACCCCCACGTGACGACGGCGTACCCGGCCGCCTCCGCGGCCAGCCACACCTGGCCGTGCTCGTCGTCGCGCAGCAGCGGCACGAGCGCGCGGGTGACCCGCGCCTCGTCGAAGTCATGCCCGTCCTCGGCGCAGAACTCCACCACGAGCGGGAGGATCGCCGGGAGGTCGGCGGGCTCGGCGCGGTACACCCGGATGTCGGCCACGGCGGCCAGACTACGCGTGGGAGACTCGTCCGGTGCCCGCACCACTGATCGTGGCCCTGGTCATCGCCTTCGCGTACGCGGGGCTGATCGCCGCGCACGCCCGGCTCATCCGCCGCGACCGGCGCCACGGCGCCTACGAGCCGCGGGCCGCGCTCTGGCTCGCGTCCCGGTTCGGCCCGCTGCCGCCGCCGCGCTCCCCCGACGCCCTCGACCGTCTCGAGGCCGAGGCGATCGAGCGGCTGCTGCGCGGGGAGCTCGAGCCGGCGGCGTACCGCGCGACGATGGCCGACGTCGCCGCCCGCGCCGCCCGCTAGCCGCCCTGGAGGGCGCCCTCGATCCAGGAGCGCAGGGCGGCCGCCGAGGCGGCCCCGGCCTGGCGCGCGATCACCGTGCCGTCCCGCACGATCAGCAGCGTCGGGACCGCGCGCACGTCGAAGCGGCGCTGCAGGCCGGGCGCGTCGTCGATGTTGACCTTCACGAGCTTGACGGCGCCGGCCAGCTCGCCCGCGACCTGCTCCAGGGCCGGGCCGACCATCCGGCACGGGCCGCACCACGGCGCCCACAGGTCCACCAGAACCGGGGTCGAGGAGCGCTCGGCCACCTCGCCGAAGTCGGCCTCGCCGGCGTCGACGATCCACGGCACCGCCGCGCGGCACTTGCCGCACACCGGCTTCCCGCTCGCCGCGGCGGGCACGCGGTTGCGCTGCCCGCACTGGACACAGGACACGATCCGCGAACTCATGCCGAGTACGACGCCGCGGTGCGCCCGGGCATTCCCGGCCGGCGTGCGTCCGGGGTGAGTACGGCCGGGTCAGAGGCGCGCGGGGTCGACGCTCAGGGCCACCCCGCGGCGCGCGATCGCGGCGGTCAGGGCCGACGCGATGCCAAGGGGCTGGCCCATCGAGCGCAGGCGGGCCAGCTCGCGCAGGGCCGGCACGGTGCTGAACCGCTCCAGGGCGTGAATGCCCGCGTGCGCGATCATCTGGCTGCGGGGGCCGTGGCCGGGGACCTTCTCCGCGCAGTGCTGGACCAGCCGGCCCACGGCCGCGGTGTCGTCGTCGTGCGGCGGGGTCACGGCGAGCAGGTACAGCAGCCCGCGCAGGGCCCGCGCGTTGTACGCGTCCGGGATCTCGTTCGGGTCCCAACGATCGTCGAGCGGGCGCAGCGCGATGGTGCGGGGGTGCGGGACGAGGGCGAACCAGCCGCGGATCAGGGCACGGGTCTCGTCGCCGCCGAGCTCGGGCAGCAGCGCGCGGGCCCGCCGGGTCCAGCGCGACGCGGGCTTGGCGCCGGACGCGGCGAGGGCGTGGGCGAGCAGCGCCGGGCCGGGCGTCGCGGCGTTCGCGGCCTCGGCCCACGGCTCGCCGACGTTGAGCCGTCCGGCGGCGCGGTCGAGCCAGGGCTGGATCGGGGCGCGGTACCAGGCCGGCCAGTGCTTGTCGCCCTCGTGGGCGGTGCGCCGCATGACCGCGAGCAGCGCGGGCGGGCACTCGCCGGTCTCGCGCTCGGCGACGGCGGCCAGCACGGCGAGGGTCTCGGGGGCGGCGGCGACCCGGGTGGAGGCGGCGTCGATGAGGTACCGGCCGGCCCGCCAGGACACCGCGTCGGCCGGGAGGCCCTCCAGCAGGTGCAGCAGCAGCGCCTCGGGCGGGGCCGGGGCGCGCTCGATCAGGCGCAGGATCAGGGCGCAGCGGCGGCCGTCGGGCAGAGCCTGCAGTGCCTGCAGCGCCTGCAGTTCCTTCAAGGCCTGCGGCTCCGTGCGCACCTCGGCGCCGTCGTAGCGCCAGACGTCGCCGTTGACCGCCGCGAGCTCGACCAGCTCGCCGGTGAGGCCGTCGTCGTCGCCCGCCTCGACCAGGCCGTGGATGCGGGCGACGCGGTGCGGATACGAGTCCCGGGACGCCAGGGGCCTGTCGAGCATGGCGGCAAGCATAAGCCTCGTAAGCGTCGATGTACTGGGCCGAACAGCGCCGAACCGTCCCACTGTCGGATCAAATTTGGTTACGTTTCGTACATCTGATCGAAGCTCTACGGTATCGTGCTGACATGACGAGCCCGCGCCAGCAGAGCATCCTGACGGTGATCCGCGAGTCGATCGAGAAGCGTGGCTATCCGCCGACGGTGCGGGAGATCGGCGCGGCGATCGGGCTCGGGTCGCCGTCCTCCGTCGCCCACCACCTCAAGGCGATGGAGAAGAGCGGGCTCATCCGCCGCGACGCGCACGGGCCGCGGGCGGTCGACATCCGCGGGCCCTACGACGGCGCCGGGCGCGGGGCCGACCCGGGCGTGCCGGTGCCGCTGGTCGGCACGATCGCCGCCGGTGGGCCGATCCTGGCCGAGCAGCAGGTGCCCGACGACGAGCTGACGCTGCCGACGACGCTGGTCGGGCACGGCACGCTCTTCGCCCTCAACGTCAAGGGCGACTCGATGATCGAGGCGGCGATCTGCGACGGCGACATCGTGGTCGTGCGCCAGCAGCAGGTGGCCGAGAACGGCGACATCGTCGCGGCGATGCTCGACGGCGAGGCGACCGTGAAGGCCTACCGCAACCGCGACGGGCACGTGGAGCTCGTGCCGCGCAACCCGGCCTACCAGGTCATCCCCGGCGACGACGCCACGATCCTCGGCAAGGTCGTGGCCGTCCTGCGCCGCGTCTGAACAAGCAGGACAAGCCGCGTCTGAACAAGCAGGACAACCGGCCGGCATGATCCGGCGTCTTGTGTGCACCCACATCCCCCGAGAGGGAAAGGAGCACACGCCATGCGCCGATCACTGCTCGCCGCGGCGGCCTGCGCCGGGCTGGTGGTGGCCCTGCCGGTCGCCGCCCAGGCCGCGGACCTGCCCGCCCCGACGAGCACCTCCCCCATCGCCGGCGACCCGTCCGGCTCCGGCCGACCGGTGCTGACCGGCATCCGCACCGGACGGCACGACGAGTACGACCGCACCGTCTTCGACTTCAGCGGCGGCACGCCCGGCTGGCGGGTCGCGTACGCCCCGCTGGTCGAGCAGGGCCGCGGGAACACCATCCCCGTCGCGGGCGCGGCGACCCTGCTCGTCGTGTTCACCGACGCGGGCACGCCGGCGGTCGACCTCGGCACCGTGTACGACGTGAACCTGCCCACGCTGCGGCAGATCAAGTCCGGCGGCTTCTTCGAGGGCCGCGCGAGCTTCGGCCTCGGCGTGCGCGACCGGACCGGGTTCCGGGTGCTGGTGCTGCACGGGCCCGATCGCATCGCCGTGGACGTGGCCCACCAGCCCACCCAGGCGTTCACCGCCGAGCCGTTCTCCCACACCGGCGACGCCTCCGGCACCGTCGTGCGGGCCGTGCGGGCGGGCGGCCACCCCGGCTACGACCGGATCGTCTTCGACCTGGCCGGGACCGGATGGCCGACGCTGGAGGCGGCGTACCTCGGCTCCGGCCCGACGATCCGGGTCCGCTTCACCGGCACCGAGCGCGCCGCGGGCGTCCCGGCGGCGATCACGTTCGGCCGGCCCGCGCTGCGATCGGTCACCGTCGGCCGGGACGGCGCGACGACTACCCCGGACATCATGACCGCGGACATCACGACGGCGTACGCGCGGGGCTTCCGGGTGATGCTCCTGGACAGCCCGGCCCGCGTGGTCGTGGACGTCGCCTCCTGATGTGCACGGCCCCCGCCCGGCAGGACGGGGGGCCGTGGTCCGAATGCCTCAGTTCCCGGCGGAGAAGAAGCCGGAGACCTCCGACGCCGACAGGGCGCGACTGTAGAGCCGGACGCTGTCGATGGCGCCCTTGAGGTACGGGTCGGCGTACTGCGAGCGGCCGAGCCAGTTCTGCGTGGTGTTGCCCAGGCTCGACGGGCTCAGGGTCATGGCGGTGTTGCGGGCGACCTCGGCGCCGTTGACGTACAGGATGCCGAGGTTGCCGCTGCGGGTCACGGCGACGTGGGTCCAGGCGCCGGCCGGCAGGGCCGCGGGGGCGTCGATGCGCTGCTCGCCGCCGGAGCCGCCGGTGGTGATGGCGAATCGGGCGGTGCCGCTGCCCGACTGCGGGGTGAGGAACATGTTGACGCCGGTGCCGGTGCCGAAGTCGAAGACCCGGGTCCAGGCGGCGAGGGTGTCGACGCGGACCCACAGCGCGATGGAGAACGCGGTGGCGCCGTTGAGGATCCCGGCCGGCAGCGACACGTATCCGTTGGTGCCGTTGAGGCTCACGGCGGAGCCGGTGCGGCCGGTGACATAGCTGGTGCCGGACAGCGTCGCCGTTTTGCCGTTGCCGGTGGCGTCGGCGGGGCTGTTGTCGAAGGGGTAGTGGGCGACGAACGCGGGCAGGGTCTGGCCGCCGGTGACGGACCAGTAGACCGAGTACCGCTGGCCGTGCACCTTGTAGAAGGGCTGGAGGGTCACGCCGTTCGCGGTGTACTGCAGCGGCGTGCTCGTCGCCGTGAGCGTCGCGGGGTCGAGCACGGGCAGGGCGGAGAGGTTGCTGGAGCCGAACAGCCCGCCGAGCACGATCGGGCCGACCTTCACGGCCTGCACGGTGCTGTTGTCGTTGGCGGACTCGCGGGTCAGGGCCATCGGCAGCGTCACGTTCACGACGTCGCCGGAGGCCCAGGTGCGGCTGATGGTGGCGTAGGTGCCGGGCTGCGGCGCGGCCTGGGCCGTGCCGTTCACCGTGATCGCGGCGCCGGTGGCCCAGGCCGGGATGCGCACCTTGACCGTGAACGTTCCCGCGCCGGTCACGGTGAGCTTGGTGGCGCCCGCGTCCGGGAACGTGGTGTCCTGGCGGACGGTGACGCCGCGGGCGGACCAGGTCAGCACGGACGGGATGAACAGATTGACGTACAGCGTGCTGCCGCCGTCGTGGAAGTAGATGGAGTCGCCGTACTTGGTGTTGCTCTCCATCCCGGTGCCGTGGCAGCACACGAAGCTGTTGTAGTCGTTGCTGTACGTCTTGATGCCGCCCGCCCGCAGGGGCACGTAGTAGCACTGGAACCCGTGCGCGGAGTTCGGGTCCTGGGAGGCGAGCGTGTGGTTGTAGAGCGCCTTCTCGTAGAAGTCCATGTAGTCGGCGCGGGCGGGGTTGGTGAGGAACAGCTGGCGGGTGAGCTTGAGCATGTTGTAGGTGTTGCAGCACTCCGCGGTCGTGTCCGACAGCTCGCTGGCGATGCGGTCGGGGGCCTTGAAGTACTCGCCGTTGGAGTTGCCGCCGATCGCGTACGTGTGGTGCCGGGTGACGATGTCCCAGAAGTTCACGGCGATGTCGCGGTAGCGGGTCGTGCCGGTGGCGTGGTACTCGCGGATCGCCCCGATGATCTTCGGGATCTGGGTGTTGGCGTGGTAGTTGTTCAGCGCGTCGGTGTTGCTCGCCAGCGGGTCGAAGATCTCGGCGTGGTCGAACTGCTGGGCGGCGGCGAGGTGGTTGGCGTCGCCGGTGAGCTGGTACAGGTTGGTGAGCACCTCGTTCATGCCGCCGAACTCGGTGTCGAGCATGTTCTGGCGCTGGGTCTGCGTCAGCCGGTCGTTGCGGAACTTGACCCAGGACGCCATGCCGGTCAGCACGGTGAGCGCCTGCGCGTTGCCCGCGAGCAGGTGCATGTCGAGCAGCCCGGCCATGATCTTGTGCAGGGTGTAGTACGGCGCCCAGACGGACTGCCGCGCCTCGACCCGGTCGATGAAGCTCTCCGGGAACGCGCTGAGGTAGCCGGTGTTGAAGCCCGCTGTGGCGGCGCGGGCCTGGCACTGGGCGAGCACGGTCACGAGCGCGTCGCCCTTGGTCTTGAACGCGGTGTTGCCCGAGCTTGCGTACGCCTGGGCGAGGGCGCTGAGCAGGTGGCCGGTCGAGTGCCCGCGCAGCTCGGTGGTCGGGGACTCCCAGCCGCCACAGGCGGTGGCGCCGGAGCTGAGCCCGACGTTGAGCCGGAACGTGTGCAGCATCCGGTCGTTGTCGAGGAACAGCAGGTAGGACTGCGTGCGTGCGGTGTTGGCGGTGAACGGGCTGGACACCAGTTGGACCGCGGACAGTGGGAAGGCGTAGGCCGAGACTCCGGTGTCCGGCCTGGACGCCGCCTGGGCCAGACCAGGCTTCACCAGTGCGATGGCGGTCGCACCGGCCGAGGCCGCGAGGATGGTGCGGCGGGTGGGCATAGCTCCTCCAAGACCAGGTCAGCCGCGCAGCGCCCCCGACATGAAGCCGCGGACGTAGCTGCGCTGCAGGATGAGGAACAGCACCAGACAAGGCACCGCCATGAACGTGACGCCGGCCTCCAATGCGGCGTAGTCGATGGCTCCGAACGTGGCGGTGCGCATGTTCACCACGGCGAGCATCATGGTGAACTTGTCGGTCGAATTGAGCAGGATCAGTGGGGCGAAGAACTCGCTCCACGAGGTGAGAAAGGCGAAGAGCCCGACGGTGATGAGGCCCGGCTGCACCGCGGGCAGCATGATGCGGGTCAGGGCGCGGAAGCTGCCGCAGCCGTCGAGCAGCGCGGCCTCCTCGAGCTCCTTGGGCACCGCCTCGAACGAGTTGCGCATCATGAACACCGAGAACGGCAGCTGGAACATGATGAGTACCAGGCTGAGCCCGATGATCGAGTCCTGCAGGCCGATCCAGCCCAGCAGGACGTACAGCGCGATGAGAATGGTCGCGTAGGGCACCATGAGGATCGCGAGCGTGAGCAGGAACAACGCGTTCTTGCCCGGGAACTCGAAGCGGCCGAAGGCGTAGCCGCCGAGGGTGCTCACGAGCAGTGTCCCGCCGACGGTGAGCAGGCTGACCGCGATGGAGTTGAACACGTGCTCGGCATGGATGCCGTTGTCGGAGGTGAACAGCCGCGCGTAGTTCTCCAGCCCGAACCCGCTCTTCGTGCGCACGGAGGCGAACGCGCTCCAGGCGAGCGGGAACAGGAACAGGATCGCCAGGGCGGCGCCGGTGAGCCGTCGCATGTCAGCCCCTTCTGCGCAGCATGCCGAGCTGCACCACGTTGAACACGATGAGGACGAAGAGGAGCACGACCGAGATCGCCGCGGCCGAGCCGAGGTCGAGCTCGATGAACGCCTTGCGGTAGATGACCATCACCAGCGAGGTGGTGCTGTTGTCGGGGCCACCGCGGGTGAGGATCCAGAACTGGTCGAAGGCGAGCAGCGAGCCGGTAACCATCAGGGTGAGCACGAGCGCGAGGGTGGGGCGCATCAGCGGCACGGTGATCCGGCGGAACGTCTGCCAGCGGCCGGCGCCGTCGAGGCGGGCGGCCTCGTACACCTCGACCGGGATCGACTGCAGCCCGGTGAGCAGGATGAGCATGTTGAAGCCGGCGAAGCGCCACAGCACGAGCCCGACCGCGGAGCCCAGGGCGGTGTCGGGGCTGCCGCTGGTGAACGACACGTAGCCGTCGACGATCCCCAGCGAGCGCAGGATGTCGTTGACCGGCCCGATCTCGTCGCTGAGCATGCCCAGGAACAGCAGCGAGGCGCTGGCGAAGCCGACCGCGGCGGGGATGAAGTACGCGGTGCGCAGCAGGCCGATGCCGCGGCCGGGGTGTTGCACGAGCAGTGCCAGCCCGAACGACAGCGCGAAGAGCAGGACCGTGACCACGACGGTGTACTTGAGCGTGAACCAGGCCGCGGTGGCGAGCAGCTCGTCGTCGGCCATGCCGGCGTAGTTCTCCGGCGCGTTGATCTCCGGTGCGCCGAGCAGCGGCCAGTGGTGCAGCGACATGTACGCGACCAGGCCCAGCGGGACGAGGAAGAACAGGCCGACCATGAACGCGGTGGGTGCGGCGTAGAGCGCGCCCACCCAGCGGCGGGCGCGCCGGCGGGGCCGGGCGGCCGGCGGGGTGACCGCCGGCCGCTCGTCGAGGAGCAGGGTCATCGTGTCTCTTATTTCTTCAGCGAGGCCGTCAGCGCGGTGGCGCCGTCGTCGAGGGACTTCTTCGCGTCGCCGTACAGCGCGCCGCGGAAGGCGGTCACCCACGGGCTCTGGGGGTCGTTGTAGGTGGCGTTGAAGTTCTTGGCGTAGGGGGTCTTGCCCTTGCCCATCAGGCTGTTGATCTTCACGACGCGGGGGTCGGCGGAGGAGTACTTGTTCTCCGCCAGGTCGGTGCGCACCGGCACGCCCTTGCCCTTGGCGATGACCTCGACCTGGGCCTCGTCGCCGAGGGTCCAGGACAGGAAGTCCCACGCCTCGGTGGCGTGCTTGGTGGTGGCGCCGATGCCGATCGCGTCGCCGCCGACGAAGGTCGACTCGCCGCCGTTGAGGCCGCTGATCGGGGCCACGCCGAGCTTGAAGCTGGCCTTCTCCTCGATCAGGCCGAGCCACGCGGCCGGGCCGGGGGCGATGCCGATCTTGCCGCTCTGCAGGGCGCCGAGCCAGGTCGGGCCGGCCTCGTCCTTGGACGCGGGGGCGGCCACGCCCTCCTCGTAGAGCTTGCGGTACAGCGCGAAGACGTCCGACATCTCCTTGCCGTTGATGCTGCTGGTGGTGCCGTCCTCGTTCATGACGTCGCCGCCCGCGGCCCACACCGACGGCCACAGGGTGAACACGTTGCAGCCGCCGCAGTTGCCGCCGAAGTAGGTGCCGTTGATGTCCCCGCCGAGCTTGTCCACGGCGCGGGCGTCGTCGGCGAACTCCTGCAGCGTCGTCGGCGGCTTCTCCGGGTCGAGGCCGGCCTTGGTGAACAGGTCCTTGTTGTAGAGCATCACCGACATGTCGATGGTGTGCGGGACCGCGTAGACCTTCTTGTTCCAGGTGCCGTTGCGCACGTGCGCGGGGGCGACCTTGTCCTTGAACGGCAGCGCGTTGAACTTGTCGGTGATGTCGGTCCACAGGCCCTGGGAGGCGTACTGCGGCGCGAAGACGACGTCCGAGGCGAACAGGTCCGGCAGGGCCTTGGCGCCCGCGGCGGAGGCGAGCTTGGCCGGGTACTCCTCGTTCGGGTACGCGGTGACCTGGACCTGGTTCTTGTGCGTGGCGTTGTACGCGGCCGCGTAGGCCTTCGACTGGGTCTCGGTGGCGGCGCGCGTCCAGAGGGTGAGCGTTGCCCCACTGTCCGCAGTGGCCGGGGTGTCGGCCGCCTTGTCCTCGCCGCACGCGGCGGCGCCGAGCACTAACGTCGCAGCGACGATGCTGCCCATCCAGCGTTTCACGATCATTCCTTCCCTAGGCCATTCATTGTTTGTGAGCGTTCTCAAGAAGCAAGGGGTGTCGCGGTGGAACTGCGCACGATCAGGCTCGGCGCCGAGCGGAACTGCTCGCCGCCGCGGGAGCCTGTCGAGATCTGGTCGACGAGCAGGGCCAGGCTGTGCCGGCCCAGCTCGGCGAAGTCCTGCCGCACGGTGGTCAGCGGCGGCAGGAGGTAGGGCGCCTCGGGCACGTCGTCGAAGCCCACGACGCTGACGTCGCGGGGCACCTGGCGACCGGCCTCATGCAGGGCGCGCAGCACCCCGATCGCCATCTGGTCGTTGGCGCAGAACACGGCGGTCACCTCGGGCTGCTGGGCGAGGGTGAGCCCGGCGGCGTACCCGGCCGCCGCGCTCCAGTCCCCGGCCAGCGGCGCGGGGGCCGGGCGCCCCGCGTCCTCCAGCGCGGCCCGCCACCCGGCCTGCCGCTCGCGGGCCTCCGGCCAGTTGGCCGGGCCGGCGACGTGGTGCACCGTGCGGTGCCCCAGCTGCAGCAGGTGCCGGGTGGCCAGGGCCGCGCCGGCGGCGTTGTCGATCGCGACCATCGGCACGTCGGCCTCCTCGCCGTCGACGCCGACGATGCCGAGCCCGACGATCGGCACGTCGAGCGGCTCCTGGCGCAGCGCCGTCCAGGCCGCCGCGACCGGCGTGAGCGTCACGATGCCCTCGACGGCCTGCTCGCGCAGGCGCCGGATGGCGTCGCGGACCTGTGGCACATCGGGCTCCCGGGCGCTGGCGATGCTGACGAAGTAGCCGGCCTCCCGGGCCGCCCGCTCGATGGCATGCACCATGAACGAGGGCCCGAAGAGGGTGGTGTCGAACGTGACGAGGCCGACCGTCTGGCTCCGGTTGGTGGCCAGGGTCCGGGCCGCGACGTTGGGCTGGTAGTCCAGCGCCCGCATCGCGGCCAGCACCCTGGCCCGGGTCTCCGACCGGACGTTGGGGTGGTCGTTGACCACCCGCGAGACGGTCTGGTGGGAGACCCCGGCGAGGTGGGCGACGTCCCGCATCGCCGGTGGTCTCCGCACGGTGTGCATGATCAGCGCCGCACCTTCATCAACCCAGCGCCTTGACCTCGAGCAGCCCCAGGGAGGCGGTGCCCGTCGCGGTCAGCGAGACCCGCAGCCGGGTCGTGGAGACCCCGGTGAAGGTGACGGTGTTGTACGCGTTCTTCGTCAGCGTGTACGAGCTCGCGCCCGGCACGTCGACGTAGGCGGAGCCGTTCCAGTACTGCAGCTTCCACGCCGAGGGCATGTCGATGCCGCCCTCGTCGTCGAAGAAGTACACCTGCGCCTTGTTGACCGACTGCGCCGTCGACCACTGCAGCTCGGCGGTCTGGGTGCCGGTCTGCGGCCAGGTGCCCCAGCGGGAACCGTCGTTCGCGGCGCCGATGTTCGAGCTCGCCGGCTCGTCACCGTTGTTGATCGCGGCGCAGCTCTCCCACGAGGACGTGAAGGAGCACACCGGGGTCGCGCTCAGGGCGAGGTTGGTCACCGGGGGCGGCTGGGTGCCGCCGCGGTTGTAGACCTTCACCTCGGTGAGCCCGGTCTTGGCCCCGGAGGCGTTGGTGGCCAGCACCCGGACCCGCTGGGCGCTCACCGCCGGGAACGTGACGAGGTTGTAGTTGCCCCTCGGGGTGCTCGGGTTCTTCGCCTGGCTGGCGACGCTGACCCAGGTGCTGCCGTTGTAGTACTGGATGTCGTACGACGACGGCGCCCGGTACGTGGCCGAGGCCGGGCGGCTGTCCTTGAAGTACAGCCGGACCTCGTTGAACGTGCGGGCCTGGCCGAAGTTGACCTCGTACCAGTCCTGGGCGTTCGGCGACCCGCCGGCGCCCCAGAAGGGCTCGTTGGTCGGGTAGCCGTCGACCGCGCCGCCGGTGGACGAGCCGGAGCCGGTGTAGGACGCGGAGACGGTCGCCCCGGCGGCGAGGTTGGTCGGCGCGCTGGTGGCGTCGTCCACGCCGGCCTTGGCCATGATGTCCACGACCCGGCTGTCGGTCTGCACGACCTGGGTGGGCGCCTGCAGTCCGGCGTAGGCCTGGCTGTAGGCGACCGTGCCGGTGGTGGTGACCGTGCCGGTGGCGGGGTCCCAGGTGAACGGCACGAGCGAGTTGACGGTGGCCACCCGCGTGCCGTTGATGAAGATGGAGTACCCCTGGGGCACGCCCGGGTAGCGGGTCACGCCGTCGGCCGGGTCGTCCCACACGATGGTCAGGTCGGCGTTGCGGTACCGCAGGTTGTTGACGGTGAAGTGGTCCCACCCGATGTTGATCGGGGACAGCTCGACCTTGGCGTCGTTGCGCGGCCGCAGCCCGGCGACGTCCTCGATGACGGTCCAGTTGCTGCTGCCCAGGATGTTGTGGTGGATCCACGAGCGGTACGTGATCGACGAGCCGTTCCAGTTCGCCCAGAACTCGTTGGCGTCGGGGTAGGCGACGTTGCCGTTGACGTACTGCGCCCAGGCGTTCCAGTACAGCAGCTTCTTGTACCAGTCGTTGGTGAGGTACGTGGTCGGGTAGTTGCGCAGGGCCGAGCTCAGCAGCCGGAACTGCACCGTGGAGTTGATGGTCGAGAAGTTGTTGCTGCCGGTGCCCGAGGCCGCCTTGTCCGCCTGGTTGGCGGTGTAGAAGGGGAAGATCGGGTACTGCGCCGGGTCGTCGAACAGCCGCAGCGCCTGCTTGTACTGCGTGGTGTTCGGGATGGCGCCCACCGCGAACGGGTAGTAGATGTTGATCTCTTTCCAGGGGTTGAACGCCCCGTCGGAGGCCATCCGGTTCTCGAACAGGTTGTGGCTGGGGTTCCACAGCACGCTGACGATCGCGTTGCCGATCTGGTCGGCGAGCGCGTTCATCTCGTTCGCCTTGGCCGTGTTGCCCACCGCCGCGTACGCCTGGGCCGCCGCCCGGGCCCCGCTGTACTGGTAGGCCGCCTCGCCGCGGTCCATCTTGCCGGCCCGCCAGTGGAAGGACACCGCGTCGGCGTCGTTGCCGGTGAGCGCGCCCCAGTCGTACTCGATGAGCTTGTTGTTGTTGCTGTCGTACGTCGCGAGCTGGCCCTTGACGTCGCCCTCGGCGTACTTCGCGAGGTTGGCCGCGAGCGCCGGCTGGCCGCCGTGGATCTGGTAGCTGCGCCAGGCCGCCTCGGCGATGTACTGGGTGTAGCTGTTCGACCAGTTCTCCGGGTCGCCGGGGTTGTCGACGAACCGGCCGTTCTTGGACACCTGCCCGACGGAGAGCCAGTCGCCGTACGCGTACAGCGGCGTGCGCAGGTACTTCAGGTCGTCGATGTGCATGGGCTGGGTCAGCGCGATGGCGTTGTTGTAGCCGAGCGCGCCCTCGACGGAGGTCGGGAACTGGTACGTCTGCCCGGGCATGTTCGCGTCGAGGTTGTTGAACCGCATGAGCCACCAGCGGTAGAAGTAGTTCTTCGTCAGCGCCGGCTCGGGCGAGTCGAAGAACGGGATGTTGTCCGCCCACCACTTGTTGTAGGCGCGCACGTGGGTGGCGAAGGCGGTCGCGTTGTCGTAGCCGGCGTACGCCGAGTACTCCGTCGAGGACTCCGGGAGCTCGGCGGCGATGAAGCCCATGACGACCTTCGCCGTGGCGGTGGCGCCGGCCGCGATGGTGATCGACCGGTTCAGCCCGCCGGAGGAGACGCTGAACCCGTCGCCGGAGAGCTTGGTCGTGAGCGTGGTGAGGCCGTTCTTGACCCCGGTCGAGCCGGTCAGCTCGTTGCCGCTGCCGCTGGTCGCGTAGGGCGAGACGGCCCGCAGCGAGATCGTGGTCGACGCGGTGCCGTTGTTCTTGATGGACAGGTTCGTCACCGCGACGTTGTTGTTGGTGATGAACTTCTGCTGCGTGATCGCGACCGAGCCGCTGCTGAACACGCTCTTGGCGTAGGAGGGCGCCTGGAAGCGCTGCGAGGGCTGCTCGGTGAACGTGCCGGGGCTCGCCGTGATCGAGTACGCGTTCGCGTCGCTGATGCTCTCCCAGTAGGCCACGTGCCCGGCGAATCCGAGCACGCCGGGGTTGTACGTCTTCATGAACACCGCCCGGCCGCGGGTCATGAGGATGGCGCCGTCGGCGTCGGCGGGGTCGCTGGCGCCGCTGCGGCCGAGCATGCGGTCGACCCAGAAGTCGGTGCCGCCGCTCTCCGCGTTGTAGATCGTCTGCATCATGTTGCCGGTGGTGTAGCCGACCGGCGCGGCCGGGACCGAGCCGGTGAACGTGGGGTAGCCGATGGTCTGGGCCGCTGCCGCCGGCGTGGCGGTCGTGACGGCAACGGCGCCGGACGCGGTCAGTGCGGTCGTCAACGCGAGTGCCAGCCTGGATTTCCAGCGGGGGTGTGGCATCGCGTCACCTCCAATGCGGTCGGTGTTACGACGGTGTGGTGGGCAGCCAGACCCGCATGGTGGACGGGCCGCGGCGGGCCCAGCGGTGGTACGGCACGAGCGGCACGACGATCGGCTCGGGGCGCTCGGTCGTCGTGGTGCGGTCGCGGTACGGCCAGGCGTGCTCGACCGGCCGGATGGCGCGTCCCTTCACCGCGCCGGACTCGGGGGCGACCGCCGTGTCGACCTGCAGCTCGTCGAGGTTGACGCCGTCTTCCTGGTCGATCGACTCGGCGCACATGACGACCGGGCCGACCTCGACGGCGGCACACCCGCGCACGGCGTCGACGCGCGGGTCGGGGAACGTCCAGCGGGGGCGCACGGGCAGGTCGAGGCGGATCTGCTCGCCGGCGGCGAAGACCCGCCGCTCGGTGTGCCGCCCGCCGCCGGCCCATCCGGGCACGCGCAGGGTGATGGTGCGCTCCCCCGCCGGGGCTTGCAGGACGGTGACGGTGACGGCGCCGTCCTCGGGGTAGGCGGTGGCGACCTCGAGGCGTAAGCCGGCGGCCTCGATGGTCATCGGGGCGTACTGGTGGATCTGGACACCCTCGTCGTCCTCGGTGACGAAGTAGGTGCCCAGGGACGCGACGAGCCGGGCGACGTTGTTGAGGCAGCACGACACCTCGAACCAGGGCGCGCGCTGGCCGCCGCCGAAGCGCAGCTGCTCGTGCTCGGCCGGGGGCACCTCGGCGCGGGTGCGCTGGTGCAGGGTGTGCGCGTAGAAGAAGGCGCGGCCGTCGTCGGCGACCGCGGCCGCGACGACGTTGTGCAGCACCCGGTCGACGATGTCGCCGTAGCGGATGTCGCCGGTGGCGAGCAGGAGCCGGTGGGCGAGCATGACGGTGGCCACGCCGGCGCAGGTCTCGGAGTAGGCGCGGTCCGGCGGGAGGGCGAAGTCGTCGCCGAAGGCCTCGTCGAGGTGGCGCGAGCCCATGCCGCCGGTGATGTAGGTGCGCCGGGCGAGGGTCCGGTCGAACTGCCGGACGATGGCCGCGAGCAGCTCCTCGTCGCCGGTCTCCACCGCCACGTCGACGGCGCCGCAGGCCAGGTAGAGCGCGCGGACCGCGTGGCCGCCGAACACCTCGGCGTCGCGGATCGGGGTGTCGTCCTGGAAGTACCGCCACCCGAACTCGTGCTCGGGCAGGCTGCGGTGCCCGCGCCGGTCGATGAAGGCCGCGGCCATCTCGAGGTACCGGCGCTCGCCGGTGAGCCGGTACAGCTCGACGAGCCCGGGCTCGACCTCGGGGTGGCCGTCGAAGCCCTCCGCCGCGAAACGTTCACAGACGTGGTCGGCGACCCGGCGGGCGACCGGCAGCAGCCCGGGGGCGGCGCCGGTGCGGGCGCCGGCCACGGCGGCCTGCAGCAGGTGCCCGGCGCAGTAGAGGTCGTGGCCGAAGTTGAGGTCGCCGTAGCGCTCCGGCTGCCCCGGCCGCCCGTAGGCGGTGTGCAGGTAGCCGTCGGCGTCCTGGGCCCCGGCGATCAGCTCGGTGAGCTCGGCCAGCAGCGCGGTGTGGTCGGTGCCGCCGGGCCGGGCGGACTCCCAGCTCGCGGCCTCGGCGAGCTTGTAGACCTCGGAGTCGGAGAACTCGCGGCCGCGGCGGCGCAGCGCGGCCTCGGGGTCGCGGAAGTTGCCCGTCCAGCCGAGCCGGTCCAGCCAGAACTTCGAGTGCTCGATGGTGGCGGTGCCGTTGACCGCCTGGCGCTGTCCCCAGAACCCGCCGGTGAGCCGCACCTGGTGCGTTCCGACGGGCCGCAGCGCCCCGCGCGCGGGCGCGACAGGTCCCGGATGGACTGTCACGGCCACCACCTTTCTCGACAATCTCGAAAACCTTTTCGGGAATGGTGGCAGCAGGTTACAGACCTGTCAACGGTCTATTTCCCGTGCTCGCATCTGTGTGACAGTTGTGACGACGTCCACTCGTTCGCTATAGTCTTCGAAAAGTTTTCGAGAGGATGCGTCTGACGTGGGCAGAAAGCGCGCGCAGGTCACCCTGACCGACGTCGCCAAGCGGGCCGGGGTGTCGATCGCGACGGCGTCGAAGGCGCTCAACTCGCGCGGCGAGGTGGCCCCGGCGACCCGCCGGAGGGTGCAGCAGGCCGCCGAGGAGCTGTCGTTCCAGCCCAACGTGCTGGCACGCGGCCTGATCTCGGGCAACACCCGCACCATCGGGCTGCTCACCGACGAGCTGTCCGCGGCCCGCTTCGCCATCCCCGTGCTGCTCGGCGCCGAGAACGCGCTGGGCAACGAGCAGATGAGCGTGCTGCTGTGCGACGCCCGCGGCGACGCGATCCGCCGCCGGCACTACATCCGCACGCTGCTGGCCCGGCAGGTGGACGGCTTCATCATCCTCGGCGACGCCAACGACCTGCGCCCGTCGCTGACCCGCGACATCCCGGTGCCGGTCGTGTACGCGTACTGCGAGTCCGACGACCCCAATGACATCTCGGTCATCGCCGACGACGCCGGCGGCGCCCGCCTGGCCGCCGAGCACCTCGTGTCGCTGGGCCGCAAGCGGATCGCCCACATCACCGGCGACCCCGGCTACCGGGCCGCCCGCGACCGCGCCGCCGCGTTCGCCGAGGTCCTGGACGCGGCCGGGCTCGCCCCGGCCGGGGAGCCACTGTTCGGGCAGTGGTCACAGCGCTGGGGCCGCCACGCGGGCGCCCGGCTGCTGGCCGCCCACCCGGACGTCGACGCGATCTTCTGCGGCAACGACCAGATCGCCTCGGGCGTCGCCGAGGCGCTGCGCGAGCTGGGCCGCTCGGTCCCCGACGACGTGGCCCTCGTCGGCTACGACAACTGGGAGGTCTTCGCGACCGAGTGCCGGCCGCCGCTGACCACAGTGGACCTGAACCTGGAGCAGCTGGGGGCGCAGGCGGTGCAGCACCTGTTCGCGGTGCTGGACGGCGAGCAGCATTCGGGTGTCGTACGCCAGCCGGGCCGGCTCGTGGTCCGCGAGTCGACGGGTGTGGCGCCGGCCCGCTGAAAACTTTTCGGTCGTTTCAGGGCTTCGAATCGAGGTAGGCGAGGACGGCCAGGACCCGGCGATGGGTGTCCGGGGACTGGTCGAGCCCGAGCTTCGCGAAGATCTGCGTCGTGTACTTGCTCACCGAGCCCTCGCTCAGGAACAGCCGCCGGCCGATGACCGCGTTGGACAGCCCCTGCGCCATGAGCGCGAGGACGTCCAGCTCCCGCTCGGTCAGGCCGGCCGGGGCACGCCCGGGCGCGAGCAGCTTCGCGATGACGTCGGGGTCGACGGCCGTCCCGCCCGCGGCCACGCGCCGCAGCGCGTCCACGAACTCGTCGGTGTCGGACACACGGTCCTTGAGCAGGTAGCCGACGCCACCACCGCCGGCGAGCAGCTCGCGCGCGTACAGCTGCTGCACGTATTGCGACAGGATCAGCACCGGCAGCCCGGGCACCTCGCGGCGGGCGGCGAGCGCGGCCCGCAGCCCCTCGTCGGTGTTGGTCGGGGGCAGCCGCACGTCGACGACGGCGACGTCGGGCCGGTGCTCCAGCAGGGCCGCGAGCAGGTCCGGGCCGTTGTCGACGGCGGCGACGACCTCGAACCCGTAGGCGGTCAGCATCCGCTCGATGCCGGTCCTCAGCAGGTAGAGGTCCTCGGCGAGGACAACACGCACGGCACCTCCAGGGTCGCGCTCGTGGGACCACCGGGCGGACTGTCGACGGTGAGCGTACCGTCGAACGGCCGCAGCCGCCGCCGCACGCCCTCCAGCCCCGTGCCGCCCGCCGGATCCGCGCCGCCGATCCCGTCGTCGGACACGGCGAGCCGCAACGTCCCTCCACTGTGGACCAAAGACAGCGCCACGGTACCGGCCCGCGCGTGCTTGGCCACGTTGGTGAGCAGTTCCGCGGCGGCGAAGTACACCGCGGACTCCAGCGGCGGGGCGGGCCGTCCGGGCAGGTCCGCGGTCACCGTCACCGCGCCCGGGTGCTCCAGCGCCAGCAGCCGCAGGGCGTCGACCAGGCCGCGCTCGGTCAGCACCGGCGGGCGGATCCCGTGCACGAGGTCACGCAGCTGCCGTACCGCCTCCGCCGCCGTCTCCCGCGCCTCGCGCACGAGCTCGTCGGCGCCGTCGGGGTCCTCCCGCAGCCGCCGCCGGGCCAGGCCCAGCGTGAGCTGGATGGCCACGAGCCGCGCCTGGGCCCCGTCGTGCAGGTCGCGCTCGATGCGCTCGAGCTCGGCGGCCTGCGCGTCGAGGGCCTCGGCGCGGGTGTCGGTGAGCTGCCGCACGCGCGCGCTGAGCCGGGCGCTGCCGGCCGGGGCGAGCAGCGCCCTCGTCCACGCCGCGTGCGCCTTCAGCCCGGCCGGCAGCAGCACGGTGCCGATCACGGGGTCCGCCGCGAGCCACAGCAGGTCGCGCCACGTCGCCGGGTCGCGCCCGACCCAGTTGAACCACAGGCTCACCACGGCCATCGGGCGCCGGCGGTGGTAGTCGTAGCCGGTCCAGTACCAGCCTTGCTCGGTCCGCTCGACGACGGGCCGCGGCGGGTAGGGCCGCTCGATGTCCGTGCCGGTCCAGCGCCGGTGCAGGACCCGGCTCACGTCGGCGAGGCGGCGGGAGCCGGCGACGAGCACGACGAGCGCGGGAAACGACAGCGCGGCGTAGAAGTGGGTGAAGGCGAGCGGCGGCACGGCCAGCAGCGCCACCGCGGGCACCTTGAGGCCCAGCAGGGCGAGGCTCACCCGAACGCGCCGCACGCCGCCACCCCGACTCGCCGCCGACCGGTCGACCGACCTTCGCCACCACCGTACGGCGCCCAGAACCGCCCTGCGCGCCGCCGATCGGCCGAAGCGATTCCGGCACGGGCCGACCTACGATCCTCCTTGTGGGGCTGATCACAGATTCCTGTCACGGCCACCACGCTCCGTCGATACCTGTCGCTTCCCGGCATCTGCCCAGCTCCGCCGGTGGCCAGGCCTGGCCCGCCCGGCGTACTCGGCTGTGAACGTACCGGACCGAGCGACGGAGCGAACGGTGATCGGATACCTCGGCGCAGCCGCCGTCGCGGTGTGCCTCAGTGAACTGATGTTCGAGCCGCAGGACACCGCGTACTGGCGGCTCTGGCTCGGCCGGCGCCGCTACTACGCCCGCCGGCTGGCCCTCAGCGCGGTCCCGGTGCTGGCCGGCCTGCTCGCGGCCTGGCCGGTCGTGACCGGCACGACGGTCATCGAGCAGCTCGGCCAGGGCATGCTGGCCGGGGTGGCCGCGGCCGCGCTGCTGCGGGCCCGGGTCGGCCGCACGCACCTGCGCCCCGGGCCGCCGCGCGAGCGCGACTCCACCGGCGGCTCGGCCCGCGTCGACTCGGCGCTGGCGTGGGTGTACGAGCGGATGTGCCGGCGCATGGACGCGGAGTCCGCCCAGCGCATCCATGCCGAGCTCAGACGGCTCAAGCTGGACCCGTCCGGATACCCCCGGCTGCTGGCCAGCGCCGAGGAGCTCGCCGTGGTCCTCGGCCGGGAGTCGCGCAACGGCGCCCGCAAGACGCAGAAGGATCACGCGCTGGACTGCCTGACCGAGCTGCGCCGGGGCATGGACGTCGTCACCGACCGGCTGGCCACGACGCACCAGCGGCAGGTCGCGGCCTACGAGGTCGCCGAGATCCTGACGGTGGAGTTCGAACGGCGGCGCTGGGACCGGCACACCAAGGTTGATCGAGGGAAGGGGCCCACGTGACCGCGGCCGACAGGAAGACCGGCTTCACGGAGCAGTGCGTGACGCTGGTGCGGCTGATTCTCGAGCAGGACCGGCATCGGCTCGACGCCGAGCAGGAGGAGCAGTACGCGGCCGCTCTCCGGTCCGTCACCGACGGCCTGCCCCGGCTCATCCGCCGGGACGACCGTCCCGGCCTGGAGCCCGAGGACATCGCCCAGCAGGCGCTGCTGAAGTTCATCAACGCGATCCGGTCCGGCCGGGTCGACCCGGACCGCTCGCCGTCCGGCTACCTGCTCAAGATCGCCACGACCGTGGCGAGCGACCTGAAACGCCCCGGGCTGCCGCCGTCGCCGATCCCCGACGCCGATCTCGAGCGGATCTGGTCGGGCGTCGGCGACGACGAGGCCGATCGCCTGATCGAGCAGCTCGCCTCCGAGGGCCAGGTGCGCTCGGCGCTCGCGCTGGCCGTGCAACGCCGGGACATGTCGGTCGTGAACGTCGTGCACGAGTGGTTGAACCAGGCGCGCCGGACCGACGCCGACGCCACCCAGCGCGCCGTCGCGGAGGCGGTCGGGATGAGCAAGAGCGCGGTCGGCAAGTGCCTGGCCCGGCTCGAGCAGTACCTCGTCGAGGTCGCGTGAGCCGGCGATGAACATTTTTTCCGCGCACCGGCGGTGGCCACGGAGGTCCACGCATGCGTACTAGGGGAAGAGAGGCGCGGCCCAACTCAGCGCCGCGCACCGACCGCAATGACAAGGTGTCGCACATGACTGGTCGCGATCACTTCGGTGAGTCGGCGTCGAGCATGCCGGAGGAGAACGCCGCCGTCCTGGCCGCGCTCCCCGGTTCACTGGCCCAGTTCCTGGCCCGGCTGGATCTGCTGTCGCCGGCCGGGCAGAGCATCGCCCTGGAGGGTGTCGGTCCCGGCTCGCGGCTGCTGCTGGAGGCCCTGAAGGTGCTCGAGCACAACCGGCCCGCGCTGACCGAGCTGGGGTTGCAGATCGTCCGGCGGCTCGCCGAGGACGAAGCCGCCGAGGACGCGCCGTCCGCGAGCATCATCCAGTTCCGGCCGCGGGCCCGGCCCGTCGACCGGATCGTCACCGTTGCCTACGACGACGACACGCGCGCGCTCGTCGCGTCCGTCGCCACCCAGCAGCAGCACATCGCCCGCTACAACCTGCTGGAGGACGCCGCCCCGGCCGCACGCATCGAGGTCGCCCGGGCCCGCGGCCGGCTCCGGCTGTGGCAGCTGCCCGGAATCGGCAAGGCCACCGTCGTCTTCCACCCGACCATGGAGCCGCTGCCGATGCTGGGCGAGCCCGAGCTGGCGGTGCCCAACCCGGACGGGCTGCCGCCGTCGGCCCTGCTGCGCGACGTGCTCTGGCTGGTCGACGACACCGGCGCCGGCGAGCACTCCGAGCCGCACGAGGGCCGGGACCATGAGTAGGTCCGCGCCGCGGCCGGCCTGCCCTTCGGCGCTGCGCCTGCAGGCCGCGCTGCTCGACCTCGACCAGCGGGTCCGCCACGCCGCGCCGGACGCCCAGCCGGCCGCCCTGGCCGAGAAGGTCCGCGCCTGCCTCGACGCGGTGTACAACGAGCTGCAGACCGCGCTCCTCGACGAGGATCCGGCCGCCCCGAACCGGCTGCCGGCGTGGCTGCAGCCGGGCAATCCCGAGGCCGGCCTGGGGCTGCTGCGCGGGTCGCTCGGCCGGGAGGGCGATCCGTGGCCGGCGTTCGCACAGCACCTCGGCACGCTCGGCGGTGTGACGCGGCTGGCCAACATCGAGGAGGACTGGCCGGCCGACGAGGCCGTGCCACCGGCCCCGGACGCGTTGCCGGGACCGGAGCCGGCCGGCGGGCAACGCACCATGATCCGGATACCGATCCCGGTCGTGGTCGGGCGTTCGGCGAACGGGCTGACCGTCGAGCTGATCCTCGCCGCCGGCACCGATGCCGCGCCCGACGAGGCGGACCTTCCGGAGCTGACCCGGCCGTTCCTCGACGCGGTCCAGGCCGGCCTGCGCGCCGGCCTCGACCTGGCCGCCTATCTGGGCTGCCGGCCGGAGTCGATCGAGCCCTGGGAGTCGATGACACCGGTCGCCGTGTTCGGCGTGCCCAAGGGCTACCGGCTGGAGGACCGGTCGGCCGCCGCGCCGACGGCGGTCGCGATCGTCGGCGCGCTGCTCGATCTGCCCGCCACCACGACCGTCGTCACCGGCGACGTCGTCGACGGCCGGATCGAGCCGATCGAGGACAGCCAGTGGCACGCCAAGCAGGAGGCGGTGCGGCGCGGCGGGCGGACGCTCGCCGCCTACATCGCCCCGGCGCCGCTGGACGAGGCGTGCGCGCAGCTGTGGCCGCAGCTCTGGGACCGTGTCGTGCGGCGGACCGCACTGGCCGGGCTGGAGGCGCAGGGCCACGAGCTGTCGGCGGTCACCGACATCGGCACGAACATCTCCCAGGACGGGACCCCCTTCACGCTGGTGGAGTGGACCCGGACCACGACGGAGGCGCATCGGCGCCTCGACGTCGGCGAGCGCGTCCTCGTCATCGGCGGCCCCACCTCGTCCGGGCGGACCACCGCCGCGCGGCAGGTCGCGCTGGCGTGGAGCGGGCGGCATCGCGTGCCGGTGCTGGAGCTGCAGCTCAAGGACGGCCGCCTGCCGGACGAGACGCAGCTGCGGCACCTCGTCGACCTGGCCCGCCTGGCCCACGGCCACGCCCCGGACCAGGAGATCGTCGTCATCCTCGAGGACCTCGTGCCGCACGAGGACTCCGTCGACCTCGACACGGTGCTGACCGCCGTCGCCGAGGACTCCGCGACGCTGCTGATCGCGGTCTGCGTCTACAGCGGGCGCGGCGCGGCCCGCTGGCGCACCGATCAGGTGGCGACCGCGCCGGCCGTCAGCCGCCGCGACCACGTCCGGCAGTTCGCCGAGCAGTTCGTCGACGCCAACGCGCTGCCGAAGCCGAACCCCGGGACGCTGGGGCTGCTGTGCCGCGCCGCCAGCGGCGACCTGTGGTATCTGACGCGCCTGCTCCTCGAGCCGGCGCCGGGCCGCGCCGAGCCCGCCGCGGACCAGCGGGTGCGGGCGGCGACCTCCGCCCTGGCCGCGGACCCGGTCGACGAGGCAACCGACATCCGGCGGGTCGTCGAGCTGCGCAACCAGTACGCGGCCAAGTGGAGCTACGGGATCTCCGCGGGCGACCTCAACGAGATCCGCATCGTCGCGGCGAGCAGCCTGCTGCGCATCGCCGTGCCGGACTCGATGCTGCGGGGCTCGACGCGCGAGCGGCTGCCCAAGGCGGGCGCGATGCGTGACGGCAGCAACCGCTGGTACATCCCGCGCAGCGCGATGTGCCGGGCGCTGCTGACGCCGCGCAGCGGATATCCGCTGACCGCCGAGGGCGAGGCCGTGTGGCGGCGCACGACCGAGCAGCAGGCCGACGCGCTGCTGCCGTTCCTGCAGCACATCCTCGAGTCCGGCGACCCGGTGGCGGTCGGCTACACCACCGCCCTGCTGACCGCCGCCGCGTCCCTGGACCAGAAGCTGCACCGCCGGCTGCTGCCGCAGATCGCCGAGTCGATGATCGCCGCCCTGGGGCCGGGCTCGCCGCCGACCCTCATCGCCCGGGCCCTGCTCGGCGGCGACGAGCAGTACAGCCAGGCCTACCGGATCACCCTGTTCCGGGTCCTGCTCGAGGCGCTGAAGGCCCAGGGCTGGGAGCGGCTCAGCGCCCGGGAGGTCTCGACGTGCCTCAACGCCATCCGGTCCTGCCGCGACCTGCACACCGGCCCGGAGGTCGGCCAGCACAACCTCAACGGTCTCTACATCCACGTCCGCAACGCCATCAGCACCGGCGTGCGCCGCGGGCTGGCCCGCAGCAGTCCCGTGCAGGGCGTCCTGGTCATCTACGAGCTGGGGCAGTTCTACGAGCAGGAGACGGCCAAGCACATCACCGAGCTCGCCACCCTCGCGACCGCCCGGTGCAACCCGCGCCGGCTGGAGGACTACGCGGCGGCGATCTCGCTGGTCCAGGCGGCGGTGCGGTTCGGCCGCTACGGCGCCTTGCGCACCGAGATCACCGAGGCGTTCGCCGACGCCGAGGGCGTGCAGCGGCTCATCACGTACGACGCCCACCGCGACGCCGGCGCGCTGCTGGCCCGCGCCGCGCTGAACCTCCTCGTCAACGAGCGGGCCGAGCCCGACACCACCGCCCTGCACGAGCGCGTGGCGGACGAGGTCCGCGAAGCCCTGGAGCGCTCCGGGCCGGGCCGGGTCGCCTTCGGCCTCGAGCAGCTGCGCCGGGTCGACATCGTCTCGGCCCGCCAGATCGTGCGCCGCGTCGTCATGGCGCCGTGGCTGCGCTCGACGCTGGGCCGCATCGACGAGCGGACCGGCGGCTGGGGCAGCACCACGCGCCGCCACGCCTCGCCGTGGGAAGCGGCGGAGCTGATCCGCAAGGTCACGGCGACCAACTGGCAGACCGTGGCCGAGGCGTTGTACGGGCCGGACCGCGACTGCGCCGACGGCATGGTCGTCGAGGGGCTCGCCCGGCGGGTCATCGACACCGGCGACGTGAAGGGCGTCGGTCACATCCTGTCCGCCCTGGCCGCGTTCGACACCCTGTGGGGCCCGGGCGGCAGCAGCAACGCCAGCGCGCAGCTGTGTGCCCGGCTGGTCGCCTTCGTCGGCCAGGCCTTCAACGGAGAGCTGCGCGGCAGCGTCGTCTACAAGACGATGGAGGCGCTGATCAACGCCGACATCTCCACCGAGCACCTCCGGCCGTTCCTCGAGCGGTGCGCCGACATCGTGGTGTCCGAGGCGAGCGACCACGACAAGGACCACACGCCCCGGCTCGCGCTGCTGCTCGGCGCGCACGAGTCCGCCGGCCCGACCTTCCTGGCGGCCCTCTACGAGCGTCTCGACGAAGGGGTGCTGCTGCGGCACATCAGCCAGAGCCAGACCGCGGACGCCCGCATCGGCTACATCCGGCTCGCCGCCGCGCTGCGCCTGATGCGGGAGGGCAACTTCGTCGTCGACTTCTCCACCGGCTACCGCAAGGGCCTGACGGAGCTGATCCGCAAGGGCAACGTCCTCGACGCGCTCAAGACCATCGACGTCTACGCCGAGGTGCTCAAGGACGCCGAGGACGTCGACATCAGCGCGTTCGAGCTCATCGAGCACGTCAGCACCAGCCCGCAGGTCTGGGCGGCGCGCATCCAGGCCCTGCACCATCCGGGCAAGATGGCGCACGCGCTCGTGCTGCTGCGGCGCCTGGCCCCCCGGGCGTTCACCGCCGACTGCGTCTCCCGGCTCGACGACCTGCTGGTGGGCCGGACCATCGCCCCGGCCACCCCGCGCGTGCCGCAGCAGCGCACCGGCGGGCCGGCCGCGGCGGCGGCCCCGTCGGCCCGGCCGAGCCCGTCGGACCTGGCCCGCAACGCGGGCCGCGGGCGCGCACCCCAGCTGCGTGGCATCCTGTCCGTGGTACGGCGCGGCTTCTTCCCGCCCGCCGAGGCCATCGAGCTCATCCGGGCGATCGACGCCATCAACGACGACTGGGCGCGGGTCGTCGGCGAGGCCCTGGCCAAGGAGCCCCTCTGGCCGCAGCGGGCGCGCGCGCTCATGGACAGCGACAACCCCGTGCTGATCGGGGACCTGATGCGCAAGACGGCCGAGGTGCGGGTGCTGCCGCCCGAGACGGTGGCGAACAAGGTCCTGCGGTCCTGGAACGCCCAGGCGGAGCACCTGCGCTCCCCGAACGCGGTGCAGAGCCTGCTGCGCGGCTTCGCCGCGTTCTTCTACCTCGAGCAGGTGGCCGAGGAGTGGGCGGAGCAGCTGCGCATCGACCGCATCGCCGCCCGCATCCGCAACGGCTACGCCTCGGACCTCAAGCGCGTGCCGGTGCTGATCCACGCGCTGCACCAGTGGGGCCCGCGGCACGCCGCCGACGAGATCGCCGCCGCCGTGCCGCTGCACGCGACCCAGGTCGTCGACGCGCACTCGGCGACCTCGCTGCTCGCGGCGCTCGACCTCTGCGACCGCCGGCTCGGCTACCGCCACGCGCGGGAGGCCGCCGCCACCCTGGGCGCGCTCGCCGCCCGGACCTTCGTCGTCTCGCCGGACCGGCACTGGCAGGAGTTCGGCTGGCTGGCCCGCACGATCAGGCGCCTCGGCGTCGGGCTCGACCGCGGGCTCGCCGAGCTCGGCGCGGTCGATGAGATCGCCAACGACGTGACCCGGGCCTGGGTGCACAGCAGTCTCGGCAGCAGCAAGGCCGACGAGGTCTTCGCCGCCGGCGACAGCGACCTCTTCGCCGGCTGGACACCGATCGACCACGCGGCCCGGCTGACGGCGCGCTGCGCGGCCGGCACGATCGACGCCGACGACCTGGCGCGCATGGAGTCCATCCTGGGCCACCTGCCGCCGCGCTGGCAGGTGGAGCTGCTGCGCTGCGCCACGGCCGGCCCGGAGGCCGCGGCGCTGCTGCGGCCCGCCGACATCACGTTCTACCGGGACGAGGCCACCTACGCGCTGTCGATCGGCCAGCCCTACGGCGCCGAGATCTCCCGGCTGCTGGCCCAGGTCCCGCCCGGCGTGGCGGAGCCGGTCAGCTGACCCGGCGGGCGATCCACACGGTGCGGGCGGCGCGGACGGTGAGGTCGGCCCGGCGGCGCAGCGCGCGGGGGCCGTCGCCGAGCAGCGCGTCCAGCGCGGCCACGTCGGCGGGGTCGAGCAGGTCGGCGAGGCCCTGCCTGGTGCGGCTCAGCGACGCCTGCGCGTAGCGGGCGGCCGCCTCCGGCAGCGGTGCGCTCAGCGCCGCCTCGAAGCGCCGCTCGGCCTCGACCTTCAGGCCCGCCCCGGCCAGGGCCGCGGCCCAGTCGTCGCCCATGTGCGGCATGTCCTGCTCGCGGCGGCGGGCCATCGCCGCGTGGCAGCGCTCCTCCAGGCCGCCCTCGGCACCCTCGGGCAGGAACCTCGGGAACGAGTCGAGCTCGGCCAGGGCCAGCAGCCCGTCGGGGGCGAGGGCGGCGCGGATGTCGGCGAGCACGCGCGCCGGGTCGGCCATGTGGTGCATCGAGTTGGCCGCCCACACCAGGTCCAGCCCGTCGAGCCCGGCGGGCCAGCCGGCGTCGAGGTCGGCCCGCAGCGTGCGGACCCGCTCGCCTTCGCCGCGGGCGGCGGCGTTGCCGGCGAGGCGGTGCAGCATGGCCTCGTCGGCGTCGACGGCGGTGACGGTCGCGCCGGGGAACTGCGCGAGCAGCCCGAGGGTGCCGGCGCCGGTGCCCGCCCCGAGGTCGGCGACGCTGCGGACGCGGCCGGACGGGTCGTGTGCGCGGACCCAGCCGAAGATGCCGGTGTGGTAGTCGTGCAGGACCTCGGCGTCGAGCTCGAGCAGCTCCGCGAGCCCCTCGTTGTGCTCGTGCCCATGATGCCCGTGGCCATGACCGTGGGCGTGGCCGTGGGCGTGACCGTGGGTATGGCCGTGGGTATGGCCGGATTGGGGGTGACTGTGCGTGTGCATGCGACCGACTGTAGCCGCGTCTTGCCGCAATCGCATAGCATCTTGCGTATGAAGCAAGAAACAGATGACGGGGACCTCGACACGCTCGTCCGCAAGCGGATCCGGGGGCTGCGCGCCGCGCTCGGCATGTCACTCGACGACCTGGCCGCCGCGTGCTTCATCAGCCCGTCCACGCTCAGCCGCATCGAGACCGGGCACCGGCGCATCAGCCTCGACCAGCTCACCGCGATCGCCCGGGCGCTCGGCACGAGCCTCGACCAGCTCGTCGAGTCCGCCGACGCCGACGTCGTCATCCGGCCCCGGCACGAGCCCGCCCGCGGCATCACGACCTGGACCCTGCGGCACGAGGCGGGCCCGGGCGGCACGACCGTCGCGAAGATGCGCATCGACCGGCCGCTCCCGGGGCCCGACCAGCTCAAGGCCCATCCCGGCTTCGAATGGTTCACGGTGCTGTCCGGCACCATCGCGCTGCGCCTCGCCGAGCGCCTCATCATCGTCGAGACCGGCGAGGCCGCCGAATTCTCCACGATGGTCCCGCACGCGTTCGGCAGCCACGAGGGCCCGGCCGAGATCCTCGGCATCTTCGACCACGACGGCCGCCGCACCCACCTGCGCAAACTGCCCTAGATCACGTCCCACGCAACGCTCGCCTCGGCGTCGGCGACCGCACGCATCAGCGCGGCGTCGACACCGAAGCGCACGTCGTCGACCGCCACCACCGGGGCCACCCCGATGGAGTTGGCGACGAACGCCGCACGGAACGCACCCAGGTCCGCAAGCGCCACCCGCGCGTCGACGGACCGCAGCAACGGCTTCAGCAGCTGCATCGCGATCCCCGGCAGGTGCGGGGAGGAAGGCCACGTCACGACGGTACCGTCGAAGAACGCGACGTTGGCGATGGCCGCCTCGCACACCGCACCCCCCGCGTCGACCAGCAGCGCGTCGTCGAAGCCCTCGGCCCGGGCGCGCAGGCCGAAGTAGCTCTGCCCGAAGCCGCCCACGTGCTTCAGATGCGCCGCCGGCCGCACATACGGCACCGAGCGCAGCCGCAGCGGACCCGCCGGCGGGACGGCCGGCGGCCGCACGGAGACCACGGTCATCAGCTCTTCGCGCCGGTACACATTGACGCGCACAGAAGCGTCCGGCACCCCGCGAATCGCCTGCCCGAGATAGCCCCGCACGAGCCCCGCGTCCAGGGACGCGCCGAACAGCTCCCGGGACGCGTCCGCAAGGCGGCTCAGGTGCAGCTCCAGGCCGCGGACCCGGCCGCCGCGCACCTGCATCGCGGTGAAGTGGCCGTAGTTGGACAGCAGCGCGTGGGACAGCTCGGCGACCGTCGGCTCCCGGCCGTCAATCTCCACCCGGATCGGCTCCACGATCGCCAACCATAGTGCGGGCGAACTCCTCCAGATCCAGCCGGGCGAGCATCCGGGCGCCGATCTTCACCAGCGGGCTGCCGGCCAGCGTCGTCGGCGCCGGGCCCTCGCCGGCGATCCGCTCCTCCCACGTCGACTCCTCGATCGCGCGCAGCGCCGGCACGATGAACCCGACCCCGCCGACGAGCAGCACCCGCGCCGCCGCCGGGTCGATGTCGGCCCGCTCACCGAGCAGCGCCGGCAGGTCCACCAGCGGCACCGACGTGCGGTGGTGCGTGAACACGCCGCGCAGCGGGCCGCCGCCGACGAACGGGATCACGTCGTCCGGGTGCGGCACGATCTCGGCGATCTGCGCCAGCGCCGTGGCCACCTCCGGCCCGGCGAGGTACGTGAGGTACTTGCGGACCCGATGCTCGATGACCCGCCCGTCCTGCGGCGGCGCCTCGTGCCGCGGCGCCGCCCCCGAACCCCCGACCGGCGTGCCGAGCCCGGCCAGGGTGCCGAGCTCCCCGTCGGCCCGCAGCCGCGCCCCGTCGAACACCAGATACGAACCGCCGTCCTGGCCGGGCAGGATGCCGACCGCGTACTGCGACGCCGGCAGCCCGAAGCTCGGCATCGGCAGCACGTCGCCGTCGGCCACCGGGACGATCGACACCACCTCGGTCACCGCGAACGTCAGCAGCCCCCGCTCGTAGGCCAGCGCCACGCCCCGCTTCACGTCGACCGGGGCCAGCGCGCCCAGCCCCAGCACCGCCAGCGCGTCCACGGCCGGCACGTAGTGCCCGGCGAGCTCGATGACACCCTGGATGATGCCGCCGTCGATCGGCGAGGACTTCAGCACCAGCTCCGGCACGACCGAGTGGATGTGCGACACGTCCACGCACAGGCCGATCTCGCCGGCCCGCAGCAGCATCATCATGCGGCGACTGCCCGTACCACCGTCGCGCTTCTGCTCCTGCGCCTGCGCCATCGCACCGCTCGGGCCGCCCGTGTCGGTCGCGAGGACCATGCCCGGCAGGCGCTGGATCGCCACGCAGTCCAGCACGCACACGACCGCACCGTCATCCGGCCGCTCGAACGTGCGCGCGAACACCTGCGGCAGCTCGCTGTTGACCGAGATCCCCAGCTGCTCGCGCTCCTCGACCTGCACCACGCCCCGCACCGCGTCGGCGAGCAGCCCGAACACCGACCCCTCGTGGGAGGCGACCACGACCACGTCCTGCCCCGACGGCGACTCCACCCCGAGCATCCGGCGCAGATCCAGCACCGGGATCACCTGGTGACGCAGGTTCACCGCGCCGACCAGGCCGGGCGCCGTGGCCAGCAGCGGGTTGAACGACGACGGGCACGGCATGACCTCGCGCAGCTCCGACAGCGGCAGCGCGACGTGCACGTCCGCGACCATGAAGACCCCGTACAGGATCCCGCCGCTCATCCCTCGATGCCGATTTCGGCCTGCGGCGCCGCCCCCACCAGGTCGCCGATGAGCGAGTTCACGGTACGCGACGCGTCCTGCTGCATCTGCGTCTGCGTCACGATGTGGTGGATCGACTCCGCGGTCTTGCCGACGCTGCGCAGGATCTCCTCGAACGCGTCCTGCGCCCGCTGCGCCACCTGCGACCCCTGGTTGATCCGGGCCGCCGACTCCTGGATGAGCCGGCTGATCTCCCGCGCCGAGTCCGACGACCGCTCGGCCAGCTTGCGCACCTCACCGGCCACGACCGAGAACCCGACCCCGTGCTCACCGGCCCGGGCCGCCTCGATCGAGGCGTTGAACGCCAGCAGGTTCGTCTGCGAAGCGATCTCCCCGATCACCTGCACGATCCCGGCGATCTGGTCCGAGGAGCGCTCCATCAGGTCGATCGCCTCGATGGACTTGCGCAGCTCCTCGAAGCCCCGCTGCGCGTTCGTCTGCGTCTCCCCCGCCAGCTCGCTGGCCTGCCCGGCGTTGCCGACGATGGTGGCGATCGACGTGCTCAGCTCGTCGATCGCCTTGCTCATCTCGCGGCTCTTGACGCTCAGCCGCTGCTCCAGCTCGACCTGCTGGGTGACGTCGGTGGCGAACTTGATCACCTTCACCGGGTCGCCCTTGAGGTCGAAGATCGGGTTGTACGTCGCCTGCAGGTACACGTCCCGGCCGTACTTGCCGATCCGGTGGAACCGCCCGCTCAGGATCTCGCCCCGCCCCAGCCGCAGCCAGAAGTCGCGGTACTCCTGCGACGTGATGTACTCCTGCGTGCAGAACATGCTGTGGTGCTGGGCCAAAATCTCCCGCATCGAGTAGCCCATGGTGCGCAGGAAGTTGTCGTTGGCGACGAGCACGTTGCCGTCGAGATCGAACTCGATCACCGCCTGCGCCCGGTTGATCGCCGCGACCTTCCCCTCGAACTCGGCCGTGCGCAGCTTCGCCAGCGTCACGTCGGCCGCGAACTTCACGATCTTGTAGGGCCGGCCGTCGAGATCCAGGATCGGGTTGTACGTCGCCTGAATCCACACCTCGCGCCCGTCCTTGCCGACCCGCTTGTACTCCCCCGAGTCGAACTCACCGCGCCGCAGCCGCTCCCAGAAGTCCTCGTACTGCTCCGACTGCGCCTCCTGCGGGTCCACGAAGAGCCGGTGGTGCTTGCCCCGGATCTCCTCTAGCCCGTAGCCCAGCAGGTCCAGGAAGTTCCGGTTGGCGTCGAGCACCACGCCGTTCGTGTCGAACTCGATGACCGCCTGCGACCGGTTCATCGCGGCGACCTTGCCCTCGAACTCCGCGTTGCGCGCCTTCTGCTCGGTGACGTCGACGGCGTACTTCACCACCTTGTACGGCCGGCCCTCGAGATCGAAGATCGGGTTGTACGTCGCCTGCAGCCACACCTCCCGGCCGCCCTTGCCGAACCGCTTGTACTCCCCCGACTCGAACTCCCCGCGGGCCAGCCGCTGCCAGAACAGCCGGTAGTCCTCCGACGCGGCCACGATCGGGTCCACGAAGATCCGGTGGTGCTTGCCCTTGAGCTCGTCGGGCGAGCCGTAGTTCATCGTCTCCAGGAAGTTCCGGTTCGCCGCCAGGATCATCCCGTCGAGGTCGAACTCGATGACCGCCTGCGCCCGGTCGATCGCGGCGACCTTCCCCTCGAACTCGGCGTTGCGGTTCTTGGTGTCGGTGATGTCGGTGGCGTACTTCACCACCTTGTACGGCCGCCCGTCGAGGTCGAAGATCGGGTTGTAGCTGGCCTGCAGCCACACCTCGCGGCCGTTCTTGCCGTAGCGCTTGTACTCCCCGGACTCGAACTGCCCCTTGGACAGCCGCTGCCAGAAGCCCCGGTAGGCGTTGGAGCGGGCCTCGTCCTCGCTCACCAGCATCTTGTGGTGGCGCCCGACGAGCTCGTCGGGCTCGTAGCCGGTGACGTTGCAGAAGTTCCGGTTGACCGCCTTGATCGTGCCGTCGAGGTCGAACTCGATGACCGCCTGCGCCCGGTCGACGGCCGCGACCTTGCCGATGAACTCCGCGTTGGTGAGCTTGGTGTCGGTGATGTCCAGCGCGTACTTCACGATCTTGTACGGCCGGCCCTCGAGATCGAAGATCGGGTTGTACGTCGCACGCAGCCACACCTCGCGACCGCCCCGGCCGATCCGCTTGTACTCCCCGCTCTCCACCTCGCCGTGCGCGAGCTTCGCCCAGAACTCCGCGTACTCGGCGCTGTTGGCGGTCCCCTCCTCGACGAACATCCGGTGGTGCTGCCTGACGATGTCGCCGAGCGCGTAGCCGGTGAGCGTCAGGAAGTTCTCGTTCGCGGTCAGGATCTCGCCGTTGAGGTCGAACTCGATGACCGCCTGGGCCCGGTCCACCGCCGAGTACTTCCCGCGCAGCTCCGCCACCAGCCGCCGGTCGTTGGTGATGTCGTAGGCGGTGATGAGGATCGCCTCGGTCTCACGCCCCGCCCCGCCGACCGGCCCGCAGTTGAACCGCAGCCAGCGCTGGCGCCCGCCGCTGTCGACGATCGAGTTGACCATCTCGATGAACTTGCGCTCCCGCGCGGCGTCGAGGAGCTGGTCGACCGTCTGCGACTGCAGCTTCCAGATGTCCTCGAGCCGCCGCCCGACGATCTCCTCGATCGGCGCGTCGGTGGTCTCCAGCACCCGGTCGTTGACCGAGATGACGGCGCCGTTCTTCGCGTTGAGCACGATGACCAGGCGCTCCTGCACCAGCAGCGCGATCGCGGCCTGAGCCAGCGCGGGCGTCGCGTTGTCGTTGACGAGACCGGTGGATTCGGGCACGGGTTGCTCCTCGGGTGCCGCCGCCTTGCTGATCACCGGCCTGTTCGGCGGCTTTCGTCCCGCCTTGAGACAACCGTCCGCCCCGCCACACCCCCTACGCTGTCCTAGGAAACTAGGTCATAGCCCGCTACGGACGGTTCTGCCGGTAGTAGCTGAGCAGCTTGGCGACGAGGGCGGCCAGCGTGGAGTCGCGCATCGCGTGCTTGCGGATGTGCAGCTTCCAGCGGCCGTCCCTGTCGCGGGTGAGGTCGACGTCGGTCTGCAGGACGGCCACGACCAGCGCACCGACGAGCAGGCCGGTGGGGTCGAACCGGGTGTTGCCGGCCGGGATCGCGGCGGCCGCGGAGAGCGCGGGCGTGCCCTCCGGCGTGGTGGCGAGGTAGGCGAGCGCGGCGCGCGCGAGGTCGCCGTCGGTGACCGCGTCCCCGAAGTCGGCGGTGACGTCGGCGGCGGCCTCGCCGAGGCGGTCGGCGGTCCGGCGCTGGTGGGCGAGGTCCGGCAGCGCGCTGGCGTAGTCGGCGACGAGCGCGAGCAGCCGCACGGCGTCGATGTCGGGCAGGGCGGTCAGATCCGGCAGGGATGCGGTCACGTGGTCTCCTCGGCGTTGCGGGCGGCGTCGTTGAGGCGTTCGAGCACGGCGGCGGCGATGCGGGTGTCGGTCGGGTCCAGTCCGGCCAGGAGCTGTCGCGGGTCCCGGGCACCGGCGATGATGCGGTGCAGGACGCCGGCGAGGGAAGCCCATTCGTTGCGGGCGGCCAGTTCGTCGAGGAATCCGGCGATGCCGCCGCCGGCGGTCCCGTCGCCGCTCGCGGCGGCGGCCACGGCGGCGATGATGGCCGGCCACGGCTCGACGGTGGCCGGATCGGTGCCGGCGGGCGGGATGCTGACGGGGCGCAGGGTGATCCGGCCGGCGAGCGCGTCCAAGGCCCGGGTGGCGATGGCGGTGTCGATCGGGTCGAGCCCGGGCAGCAGCCGGTCGGGATCGCGCTCGCCGCCGAGGATCCGGCGCAGCACCGCGGCCAGGGACGCCCAGTCCTCGCTCCGCGCGAGCCCGGCGAGGATCGCGTCGATGGTCGCGGCGGCGTTCTGGTCACCGCGGACGGCGGCGACCAGGAGGGCGAGCTCCGGCTCCCACTCGTTGCGATGACGCTGCACGTCGTAGGCGTCGTCGGCCGGCAGGGTGCGGGCGGCGTCGAGCACGGTGGCGAGTGCGTGCGCGGCGATGCCGGAGTCACTCGTGAGCGCGGCCGTCAGGGCGGCGAACCGGGCGCCCTCGACCCGTTCGACGGTGAGCGCCAGGTCCGCGATGGTGGCCGGGACCGCCGCGCCGGGATGTTCCCGCATCTCGCGAGCCAGCGCCCGCACCGTGCCGGTGAACCCGTGGTTCTGCCCGATCAGATGGCGAATGGTAGCGGCCGCGATCCAGTGCGCGATCCGGTCGGCCGGATCGGCACCGGCGCGGACCAGGTAGCCGGCCAGGTTGTTGTGCGACATGGCGATCGCGTCGGGGAACGGGCTGGCGTACGTGAGACGGAGGGCGGCGTGCTCGAGCTCGACCGCCTGATCGTGGCGGCCGCGCCGGTTCGCCAGGTCGGCCCGGCCGCCGAAGACCCGGGCCAGGCCGACGATGTCCTGGTAGTCCTCGAAGACCTGCTGGCAGGACGTCAGCAGCAGTTCCGCCTCGTCCAACCGGCCCAGCCGGATCAGCGACGAGTACTCGTTGAACCTGACGACGGTGACCGCGTGGTCGCCGGCGCCCCGGGCCCGCATGCTCGCGAGCTGGTCGGCGCTGAAGTCCAGCGCCTCCTGCCAGTGCCCCAGCGAGGCGGCGGCCGCGACGCCGAGGTTGAGCAGGCCCTCCCGCACCGTGAACGGGTTGACGGTCTCGTTCGCGCCCTTCTGCTCCGGGAGCCGGGCCATGTCGGCGACGAGGCGGCGGGCCTCGGCGAGCACCTCCTCCGGCTGGCCCATCAGATACGCGATCTGCAACCGCTGCCCCTGGACCGACAGCCGGGTCCACGGCCCCAGCCCGGCCCGCTCGGCGATCTCCACCTTGCGGTCGGCGAGCTCGAGCGCCTCCTGCAGCCGCCCGGAGTCGCGCAGCAGGTTGACCAGCTCCCCCGCGATGGCGCTGGCGGTTCGATGGTCCTCGGCCGCGACCGCCCGCTCCAGCCCGGCCCGCACCAGCCGCTCACCCGCCGCGGCGTCGATGCGGCCGGTCGCGCGGCCCAGCGTGGCGATGTCGTCCGGTGCCCCGGTGGCGTCCGCGACGCGGCGCAGGTAGGCGACCGCCACCTGCGCGACGCCGGCCGTCTCGTCGCGCATCAGGGCCAGTTCCACCACCCAGGCGGCGGTGTCCCAGTCGGCGAGCCGGAGCAGGTACGGGGCGGCGGCGAGCCCGGCCCGCACCACGGTCGCGGTGTCCTCGCCGCCCTCCCGTCCGATCTGCGCGCGGATCAGCCCGGTCCAGAAGCCGGAGAGCACGGTGTCGACGGCGGTGCGGACCCCGGCCGGGGTCAGCGCCCGCACCGTCTCCGCGACACCGGGATGCAGCCCGTATCGCCACCCCACCCGGTCGGCCCCGCCGGGGGGCGGGGCGAGCTCGCGCTGCTCGACCAGCGCCGCGGCCAGCAGCGGGGCGGCCGCGACGCCGAAGTCCCCGCCGGGGCCGGCGAGCCCCAGCATCTGGCGCAGCCCGGCCCACGCGAGGTCGGCCAGGATCAGCAGCCGGTCGTCCTCTTCCATGCCGGCCAGCAGCTGCAGGAGCAACCGGGCGTCGTCGGGCAGGGTCTGCATGGCGCTGGTGGTCCACGAGGCGAGCACCCGCGTGAAGCCGCTGTCGTCCAGGGTGGACTCGCCCCGGGCGAAGAACGCCGCGAGCGGCTGCCCTCCGGCCGCGTCCTCGGCCGCTTCCAGGTGCGCGACCAGCGTCGCCTCGTCCGCCGCCGCGCGGTCCGCCAGCTCCAGCAGCTTGGGATGGCCCTGGACCAGCTGCAGCACCCGCCGGACCCGGCCGCGGTCCGCGTCGACCTGGACCGGGCTCGCGCGTTGCGGGCCGGGCTCGGCGTGCAGCAGCCGCCGCAGGTTCGGCAGCTCCCGGGCCAGCAGCACCGTCTCGTCGCGGGACAGGGCGTGCACCGGCTCCACCAGCATCCCGGACAGTCCCGCGGGCACGACGCGGCTGGTCAGCACCAGCCGCGAGAGGCCGCCGTGCCCGGACAGCACCTCGATCAGGTCCGCCCAGCGCGGGTCGCGCCACCCACCGTCCGGCGTCAGCAACGTCTCGAGGTTGTCCAGGACGACCAGGAGCCCGTTGGTGCGCAGCAGCGCCCGCAGCTGGGGCAGGAACCGGGCCAGGCCGTCCGCGGTGCCGACCTTGTCCACCATCGCGAACCCGCGCTCGGCAAGCTGGTTCTCCAGTGCCAGGGCGAGGCTGGTCAGGGCGGTGGGCCACTCCTCGTCCCGCAGCGGCGCCCGCCACCACACCGGCTGGTCGAAACGATCCTGATGCCGGTACGCCACCTCCAGCGCGCACCACGTCTTGCCCCCGCCGGCCATCCCGTGGAACAGCACCCCGCCGCGGTCGCTGTCGCTGGCCAGCGACCGGCTGGCCCGCGCCATCGGGCCCGTGCGGCCGACGAACCGTTCCGGCTCGTCCGGGAACGCCGCCATCCGCACCTCGGCCGGGTCGAGCGGCGGGCGGCCACGCGGCGGCGCCAGGAGCAATCCGCCGGCCGGGCCGAGCAGCGTCGGGGTCGCGATCGACAGCGCCGGCCGCGCCGGGGACGCCTCCGTTCCCGCCGCCACCGGCAGCGCTCGCCGCAGCGCCGCGTCCACCGCGAGATCCAGGTCGAACAGGCCCTCGTACAACGACGACGTCAAGGCGATCGCGAAGTCGTCCACCACCGGATACCGCATCGCCACCACCGCGCACCCGACCCGGCTGGCCACCATCCGCGCCAGGCCCGTCACCACCTCGGCCCCGTCCGCCTCCGCGTCCGCCGTCGCCTGCGCCGCGTCGGCCGCCTCGTCCAGCCGCAGCCATCGCAGGGTCTCCGCCGTCGACGCCGCGGCCGACTGGCAGGCGGACAGCACGACCAGCCGCAGCCGGCCCCGCGCCGCGGCCAGAACCTTCACCAGGTCCCCGGCCTCCACCGGGTCGGCGCCCCCGTCCGCCGTTTCGAGCAGCACCATCCCGGAGCCGCCGTGCCCGGACAGGTGCACCACGTCCGGGCCGCCGCCCGCGGCCACCCGCCGCTCGAGCAGCTCCCGGGTCACCCCGTACTGCAGCACCTCCAGCTCGACCATCCGCCGCGACCGAGCCGCCAGCGCCCGCACCTGCTGCACCAGCTCGTACCGCTCCCGCCGCAGCGCCAGCGCCGTGCTCTGCGTCGGCAGGCTGAACACCGCCACCATCCGCAGCCGATCCGCCCCGGCCGCACGGGCGACCGGCGGGCCGCCGACGTCGAAGACCAGGCTCACGTCACCGCGCCGCGCCAGCGGCACACCACCCACGTGCGCCAGCTCCAGCGGCGCGTACACCAGGAAATCGGCCTCGGCCGGCACGCGCACCCGCACGGTCACCGGCGCCGCGGCGAGGATCCGGGCCGCGATCGACGGTCCGAGGACCCGCTCGCCGATCCACGCGCCCAGCCGGTCGACGAGCGCCGCCTCCGACTCGACCCGCCGGTCGGGCTCCGCGTTCCACCGCAGGAACCGCGGCAGGTCCCGGAACGCCTCGACCTCGCGGCCGTCCCGCTCCTCGAAGCTCACCGTGTGGTCGGCCAGCGGGGTGCGGGTCGCCTCGTCGGACAGCAGCCACCGCCACCGCGACCGGCCCGTCACGGTCACGGCCTCCAGCAGCAGTCCCACGCCCCGAACCCCCATTCAGCCGCGTCACCGGAACCGACGGTAATGGCCCGGACACCGGAACGGCACCGCCGAACGGACAGCCGCGGTCAGAGCGACTGGTCGATCTCCGCGGCCAGCCCGGCACTGCCCTGGCGCAGGGCCGTGCCCGACGGCGTCGTGAAGAGCAGGCGGTGGCAGCCGTCCAGCTCGGCGTACACCTCGCCGCCGACGCCGTCCGGGGCGCAACAGCGCGAAGCGGCTCGCGTGCGCGGGGCACGGCACCGCCGGGCCGGCCGCCAGCAGCTCCGCGCGCAGGGCGGTCCAGCGGGCCTCGGGCAGCAGGCCGCCCCGGGCGAAGTCGCCGGCCGGCTTGCCGCTGCCCTGCTCCGACGCCGGCACGGTGTACACGCACAGCCGCACCGGGCCCCGCGGCGCGTCCGGCGCGCCGGTCGGCGAGGCCGAGTCGGCCGCGACCGCGCCGGCCATGTCGCTCCACCCCTGCTCGCACCCGCTCTTCGCCGCGGCCGAGGACTTCATCTCGCCCAGCACCGTCGTGCGGACCGTCGTCAGGGTCAGGTGCTCCAGCGCGTCGCGCACCTCGATGCGGGGCTTGCCGCACGCGTCCGCGGCCACGCCCGGGCGCAGCCAGCGGCCGGTCGCGTCGAGGACCGCGAACCAGACCACGCCGACGAGGCTCAGGTCGCAGGCCCCGGCGGTCCGCGGCGCGCTCGGCAGGCTCAGGGCCGCGGTCAGGGCGGCGCCGCCGGAGCCGCGGCGTTCGCGGCGCACCTGGTCCTCGCCGCCGTCGTCGCGGGTCTGCGGGCCGTCCGCGCAGACGACCACCTCGGCGGGGACGAAGCCGGTGGGGAGCCGGGGCAGGCCGAGCGCATCCGTGGGGTCGCCCTCACCGGCCGGGCACGCCACCCAGGCCGGGTGAATCTCGGGCGGCGCGGCCGGCGGTGCCGGGGCGGCCGGCGGGCGGGCGCAGGCGGCGAGCACGAGCAGGGCGACGGCGAGGACGGCAGCGCTTCGCATGGCCCTACGACGCGGCGGGCGCTCCCGCGGTTCCCGGGCGGTAGTCGAGCAGGACCAGGCGGCCGTCGAGCACCCGGGACTCGGCGAGCTCGTAGCCCACGCGGGGCAGCTCGATGTGCTCGCGGCCGTCGGCGCCCATGGTCACCGGGAACACCATCAGCCGCAGGTGGTCCACCAGGCCCGCCGCCAGGAGCCCGGCCACCAGCCGCAGGCTGCCGATGGTGCGGATCGGGCCGTCCGAGCCGGCCTTGAACGCGGTGACCGCCCGGGCCAGGTCGCCGCTGAGCAGCCGCGCGGAGCCGGCGGAGGTGAGCGTGTTGGAGTAGACCGCGGCGGCCAGGTCCGGGAAGGCCTCGTAGGTGTTGCGGCCCATGAGGATCCGATCCTGGCCCGCCGAGGCGATCCAGGCCTGCAGATCCGGGCCGTCGTAGCCGAAGAAGGCCTCGGTGTTGTCGCCGGCCGCGTAGCCGTCGGCGCTCACGAACAGGTCGCAGGTCAGCTCAGCCACGCCCACAGCCTAGCCTCGGCGCCCGGCCCCGGCGCGGCGTGACTCACCCGAGTGTCTCGAGGAACGCGCGGGCCCACCGGTCGACGTCGTGCGCCTGCACGTGCTCGCGCATCCGGCGCATCCGCCCGGCCAGGTCCGCGGGGCCGGCCGCGATCGCCGCGGCGATGCCGCGCTTGAGGTCGTCGACGTCGTACGGGTTCACCGAGAACGCGCCGCCGGACGCCTCGCTCAGCTCCGAGTGGGCGCCGGTGAACTCGCTGAGCACCAGCGCGCCGCCCTCGTCCCGGCGGGCGGCCACGTACTCCTTGGCCACCAGGTTCATCCCGTCGCGCAGCGGGGTGACGAGCATGATGTCGGCGGCGAGATAGAGCGCGACCAGCTCGGCCCGGGTCCGCGTCTGGAACAGGTAGTGCAGCGGCACCCGGCCGACGTCGCCGAACTCCCCGTTGATCCGGCCCACCTCGCGCTCGACCCGCTCGCGCAGCTGCCGGTACTGCTCGACCCGCATCCGGCTCGGGGTGGCGACCTGCACCAGGACGGCCTCGTCGTTGGTGATGGTGCCGTCGGCGAGCAGCTCGCCGTAGGCCTCGATGCGCTGGTCGATGCCCTTGGTGTAGTCGAGCCGGTCGACGCCGAGCAGCAACAGCCGGCGGTCGCCGCCGAGGTCCTTGCGCAGCCGCCGGGCATCGTCCTGGACGGCGGGGTCGGCCGCCAGCGTCTCGATCTCGGCCACGTCGATCGAGATCGGGAACGCCCGGGCCGTGACCGTGCGCCCCTCGTACTCCACCCGCTCACCATCCGGGTGCAGCCCGAGCAGCTGCGCGGTGAGGCGCAGGAAGTTCTGCGCGGCGAGCGGCTGCTGAAAGCCCACCAGGTCCGCCCCGAGCATCCCGCGCAGGAACTCGGCCCGCCGCGGCAGCTGCATGAACAGCTCGACCGGCGGGAAGGGGATGTGCAGGAAGAACCCGATACGCAGGTCGGGCCGCAGCTCGCGCAGCATCCCGGGCACGAGCAACAGCTGGTAGTCGTGCACCCAGACCGTCGCCCCCTTCGCCGAGGCGGCCGCGGCGGCCTCGGCGAAGCGCCGGTTGACCTGCTCGTACGCCACCCGCCAGGCCCGCCGGTGCACGGGCGGCTCGACGCTGTCGTGGAACAGCGGCCAGATCGTCGAGTTGGACTGCCCCTCGTAGTACCGGTCCACGTCGTCGCCGCTGAGCTCGACGGGGTGAATGCGCACGCCCTCGTGCTCGAACGGCTCGGGCCGCTCGTCGGGCTCACCGGTCCAGCCCACCCAGGCCCCGCCCGAGCTGCGGGCGATCGGCTGCAGGGCGCTGACCAGGCCACCGGGGCTCGCGTCCACCGGCAGCCGATTGGCCACCACCACGAAAGGCGTCACGACTGCCCCTGTACCGCACGATCGCCCGCTGAAACGTCCGCACACGGGCGGAGGGCCCCCGGGTGACCGGGAGCCCTCCTGGACGTGCGATGGAGCCGTGTGGCGTTTCGTGACGCCGCGGCCGGCTAGAGCGCCGGGTACGCGTTCTGCATCAGCTGCTGGAACTGCGCGGAGAACCACGCACCGGAGACCGGGGCGTTCGGCAGCGCGCCGCTCAGGCTGTTGCCGTTGCGACCGTTACCCGTGTAGGTCGGGTCGCACATGCGGTCGAAGCCCTTGCCACCCGGGTTGTTCGGGCCGGTCGGGACCAGCGAGCTGGAGCCGTCGGACTCGCCCGGGGGCTTGATCCACACGTAGGCGTCGATGCCGGCGGCCGGGGTCGCCCGCGGACGCTCGCCGAGACCCGCACCGCTCTGGTTGCACCAGTTACCGGCGTGGATGCGCCGGTCGATGCGGGAGGCGTCGACGTAGGTGTTGATGTCGGTCGAGGTGCTCGCCGCGGTCGGCCGGGCCGAGCCGCCCCAGCCGTTGCGGGAGGTGTCGATCAGCATGCCGATGTTCGAGTTGAAGCCCTGCGAGACCAGCTGGTTGCGGAAGGCCTGCGCGAAGGTCAGCTCGTCGGTGTACTGGTTCCAGTCCACCCACTTCGACTGGCGGATGTTCTGGCCGCCGACCGTGGTCGTCGGCTGCACCCACGGCTCGGACAGGGCCGAGTAGTTCGCCGTGTTGGTGATGAAGCCGTCGACCGTGTTGACGCCACCGACAGCACCCTTGGCGGTGCTGGCGAACAGCGCGGCCGAGGGGTTGAAGTTGCTGTCCCAGCCGATCCAGCCGTGGTGCGCGGCGTCGATGTAGTTGTAGGTGTTCGTGCCCGCGGCGTGCAGCTTGCTCAGGGCGTACTGGATGCCCGTCACGTAGTTGCCGTTGGCCTTCATCGTCGCGCAGGCCGCCGTGGCACCGGCCTGGCCGTCCGCGTTGGTCACGAGGTTCGGCAGCGAGTCGATCTCGATGATGTTGATGATGCGGATGCCCGCGTACTTCGGGTTCGCCTCGATCGCGGCGATCGGGTCGATGTACTCGGTCTTGTAGCGGTCGATCTCGGTCGGGCCGAGCTCGCCGTTGGAGGCCAGCGCCGCGCAGTCACGGCCGGGCAGGTCGTAGATCACGAACTGCGCCGCCGTCGCGCCCTGGGCGATCGCGTTGTCCAGGTGCTTGGCCATGCTGGTGGTGTAGCCCGAGCCCGTCGGCGCCGTGATGGCGGCGATGGAGTCCAGCCAGACACCGGTGGGCTGGTTGGAGATCCGGCTGCCGCCGGACTCCGCGGCGGCCTTGGCCGACCAGTCCGGGTTCACGTAGACCTTGGCGCCCACGTAGGGGTTGTCCACGTGGGTGCCGTTGTTGCCGCCCCCGGTGGTCACGCTGATCGCCGCCGAGGAGCTGGTGGCGGTCTGGTTGGCCGCGGTGTACGCCTTCGCGCTCACCGTGTAGTTGCCGGCCGCGACGTTCGTCCAGCTGTAGGTGTACGGCGCGCTGGTGTCGGTGCCCAGCAGCGTCGTGCCGTTGTAGAACTCGACCTTGCTGATGGTGCTGCCGGTGACGCTCGCGTTGGCGGCCAGGCTGACCGTGGCCGGCGCGGTGAACGTCGAGCCGGTGGTCGGGCTGGTCAGCGTCACGCTCGGGATGCCGCTGGGGTTCGACGGCGAGGTCGACGGGGACGGCGACTGCGACGACGGGCCGCCGGTGGTGCCGCCCGTGCAGGCGGTGCCGTTGACCGTGAAGTTGGTCCCGGCCGGGTTGCTGCCGCTCCACGCACCCGTGAAGCCGAACGAGATCACGCCGTTGGTGGCGACGCTCCCGTTGTAGCTCAGGCTGGTGGCGTTGACGTGCACACCGGACTGGGTCTTGTTGGCGTTCCAGATCTGGGTGATCGTCTGCGAGCTGTTGCCGAAGTCCCAGCCGACGTTCCAGCTGGTGAGCGCGTCACCGAGGTTGGTGACGTCGACCTGGGCCTGGAACCCGCCCGGCCATGAGCCCACGATCGTGTACTTGGCCGAACACCCGGCGGCCGCGAACGCCTGATTGGCGACCACGACGGTACCGGCGGTCGCCACGACGGCGGCGGCCGATATGAGGGCGATCTTGCGCCTCATCGACTCTCCTAACATTGACGGGTCGGAATCGAGGTGCGATTACCGTCCGTACCGTCCCGGGACCGCGTCAAGGTGATCGTCGGCGAGGACCGCGTTTACCTCGTAAGTGCCTGGTAGCGGGCCTGAAACTTACGCCGGAAAGATCCGCCGGGACGCCCGGGAGGGGTGGCGGCGTGGAGCCCTCGGAAGATCAGCTTTCGCCAGAACGCCCGTCTCCCCACGTGAGGGCTCCACGTGGCTGAGGATGCTGCCACGAATCGCGGGACCCGGAAATGTCGATCAAGCCCGCCGCGGGACGGTCTCCGGGACTTTGGAGATCCATCGATGGCTGACAACGGCTCTCCCAGTCGAAGCGCTTCCGGGCCCAAGCACGAGGGCCATGAAAGTTACGCAGCGCTGTCCCGGGGCCGTCCCGCGGGCGCCCAGACGCCGGCGCCGGGGGCGGGCCGGCCGCTCTTCGCGCCGAACATATTGACCGCCGTCGCAGTAAGGCGAAGACTGACAACGTTGACGTCCCAGTCCGCGGCTTATGACCGCGGCTCCAGCGGGCCGGTTTTGACAACGTTGTCAAAGCACGGTTCGCGATTCCGGCCGCCACCGGGAGGGCCATCATGAGAAGACGCCTGCTGTCCTGTGCCGCCGGGCTGCTGCTGGCCGTGGCCGCGCTCGTCGCGCTGCCGCCCGCCGCCGCCTCCGCCGGCACCGTCGCCGACTATCCCGAGTTCCCCTATCCGGCCACCGCGTACGACGAGCCGCTGCGCGGCCAGTTCCATTTCAGCCCGCGCGCCGGCTGGATGAACGACCCGAACGGCATGGTCTACTACCGCGGCACCTACCACCTGTTCTTCCAGCACAATCCGCACGGCCTGGCCTGGGACACCATGCACTGGGGCCACGCCACGAGCCCCGACATGGTCCACTGGACCCAGCGCCCGATCGCCCTCGAGCCCGGCGTGCACCCCGGCGACCTGTGGTCCGGCAACGGTGTCGTCGACACCGCGAACGTCACCGGGCTCAAGAGCGGCGACGACGACCCGATCCTCGTGTTCGCGGGCACCGACGGCGTCACCGTGCACTACAGCACCGACGGCGCCCGGACGTTCCAGAGCTTCGACCACGGGCGCAAGGTCGTCGTGCCGGGCGGGACGAGCCGCGATCCGCACGTGTTCTGGCACGCCGCCTCGAACCGGTGGGTGATGGTGGTCTGGAACGACGGCGGGGGCAACGGAGCCTCGTTCTACACCTCGCCGAACCTGCTGGACTGGACCTTCGCGAGCCGCTTCCCGGCCGGCTGGTTCTTCGAGTGCCCGGACATGTTCCCGCTGGCCGTGGACGGCAACCCGGCGAACCAGAAATGGGTGCTCACCGACGCCTCGGGCGAGTACGTGATCGGCAGCTTCGACGGCACGACGTTCCGCTCCGACTGGTCGTCGCCGCAGCGGATGGACATGGGCGCGAACACCGCCGACGGCACGTTCTACGCGGGGCAGACCTTCACCGGGGTCCCCGACGGGCGGCGCATCCAGATGAGCTGGCAGCCCGGCAACCACGGCAGCACCTGGACCGGCGACCAGACCTTCCCGGCGCAGCTGGCGCTCAAGACGTTCCCCGAGGGCGTGCGCCTGACCCGCAACCCGATCGGCGAGATCTCCACCCTGCGCTCCGGCGGCGTGTCCTACGCGAACCGGGCCGTCGGCGCGGGCAGCCCGCTCACGGTCGCGACCGCGGACACCTACGAGGTGACCGCCGAGTTCGACGTCAACGGCGCCACCGCGAGCGCGTTCGGCCTGCGGCTGCACACCCGCGCCGACGGCTCCTACGACCGGTCCGTCGGCTACGACCGGGCGGCGCAGACGTTGTACGGCCGGGCCCTGTCGCCCGTGAACGGCCGGGTGAAGATGCGCGTGCTGGTCGACCGCGGGCAGCTGGAGGTGTTCGGCAACGACGGCCGGCTCTCGGTCAGCGACAACGTCGGCTTCAACTCCGCGCCGACGAGCCAGGGCATCCAGGTGTACGCCGAGGGCGGCACCGTCAACCTGGTGTCCCTGCAGTTCTACCGCCTGGGCAGGGCCTGGGGCACCGCCGAGTCCACACTGGACAGCAACCTGGCCGGCCCCTGGAGCGCCGCCGGCGGCACGTGGACCGACACCGCCGGCGGCAAACAGGGCACCGCGGCGGGCGACGCGTTCTACCTCAGCGGTACGACCGCCGCCGACTTCACCTACGAGGGCGACATCAAGATCGTCAGCGGAACCGCCGCCGCCCTGACGTTCCGCGCCAGCGCCGACGGCACCCAGCACTACACCGCGAACATCGACACCACCGGCGTGGTCAAGCTGTGGCGCCCGGGCCGCGAGATCGCCACCTACGCGACCCCGATCGCGACGGGCCGCTTCTACCACCTCAAGGTCGTGACGACGGGTTCGCGGATCCGCGTGTACCTCGACCACGGCGCCGCTCCCGTGATCGACGCCACGGACACGACGTACACCTCCGGGCGCCTGGGCCTGAACGTCTTCCACGGCACCGCGGTCCTGGCCGGCCCGACCCTGAACGGCGTGGGCCTGCGCACCAACCTGGCCGGCCCCTGGCACCCGGCCGCGGGCACCTGGACCGTGCCGGCCACCGGCCTGAAGGGCAACGCCGCCGGCGACGCCTTCTACCTCAGCGCCTCGACGGCCGCGGACCTGACGTACGAGGGCGACGTGCGGGTCGTCAACGGCGTGGCCGCGGCCCTGACCTTCCGCGCGAGCGCCGACGGCACCCAGCACTACACCGCGAACGTCGACACCGGCGGCCTGGTGAAGCTGTGGCGCCCCGGGCGCGACATCGCCGTCTACGCGACCCCGATCCTGGAGGGCCGCACGTACCACCTCAAGGTCGTCGCCCGCGGGCCGAGCATCGCCGTGTACCTCAACGGCACGAAGGTGATCGACGCCTCGGACGCCACGTTCGGCTCGGGCTCCGTGGGCGTGAACACCTACAACGGCACCGCCACGTTCCAGAACCTCACCCTGTCCGCGTAGCGGGCGCTCGGCCCGGCGCCGTCAGGTCCTCGGGCGGACCGGGCGGCCCGGGCGGCCGAGGCGCAGCAGGGCACCGAGGGCGATCGCCAGCGGCGCGGTGGCGAGCGGCCCGCTGAGGTCGCGACCGGTGGTGGCGAGCGTCGTGGTGCCGCTCGCACCGGCGGCCGTGACCGTGACGGCCAGTTGCATGCTGCGCGTGGTGCCGTCGGGGGCGACGCCGAGGGCGACGACGTCGTGCCCGCCGGTGGCGACGGCCAATTCCCGGGTGACCTTCAACGAGATCCACGCGCATGCCAGTAGTCCGGCTGAGCCGGCCACCTTCATCTGACTCGCGGAGCATTCAGTGCAGGCGCAAGCTTCCGAGGTAGCCGTCGCTCGCGGCGGCCTTGAGCATCTTGTTCTGCCTGGCGGCGACGTCGGGCGGCCGCACGTGGCGGAGCAGGGCGTTGACGCCGGGGTCGAGGCTGCGGGTCACGATCGCCGCGGGTGAGATCTGGCGGACCACCTCACGGCCGGCCGTCGTGGTGAGCGGGCCGAGCCGCAGCCCAGCGAGCTCCGGCGGGATCACCGTCGGCATGGAGTGCCAGACGGCTGCGTCCACGTCGCCGGCCAGGACGGCCGCCGGTGCGAGGACGAACGGGCACTCGACGTATTCGGGCTGCCGATCGCGGAACTCGGCCTCGCTGAGCCGCTGGTGGTCGTACGAGTTGCGGTCGATGCCCACCCGCAGCGGTGTGCGCGGCGCGCGGGTGGCGTGCTCGACGACGACGAGCGAGCCGTTGGAGTAGAAGGTCCCCGGGCCGAGGTCGAGGCCGGTCAGGCCTGGCAGGTTCTCCCGGTGCCGGGCCAGCGCGCCGGCCGACGTGACGGTGGCGTGGACCCGCTCGTGGTAGACGTCCTCGAGCCGGGTGAGCGCGCCGGGCCGGAAGCTGACGACGACGGAGACGCCCACCGCGTGCAGGGCGTCCTGGAGGACGTCGAGGATGCCCTGTTGCTCCAGCGGCCCCTGCGGCGGCAGGACCATGCGGAAGTTGCCGAGCCCGGCCGTGTTCCACAGCTGCCCGACGTCGCGGCTGACCACGACGGTGCCCTGGTGCCCGCGGGCGGTCAGTGTGACCGCACCGGTGTCCTGCAGGGTGCGCAGCGCCTTGACCACGGTGCCGGTGCCGGCGCCGGTGCTGGCCTGCATCTCCTGCACGGTCGGGATGCGCTGGCCGACCTCCCGGGTCAGCAGTAACCGGGCGACGTAGGCGCGGACGTCGGGTTTCGAGGACGTCAAGGCCGCGGTCCGAATCCGAGTTTGCCGGGGTTGAGCAGCTGCGCGCGGTCGAGGCTCTCCTTCAGCCTGCGCAGCACCGGGAAGCCGGTGCCGAGCGACTCCTCGACCCAGGCCTGGCGGGCCAGGCCACCGCCGTGGTGGTGGGAGATTTCGCCGTCGTGCGCGACGACGACCTTCATGGCGCGCGCCCAGATCTCCTGCAGCCGGCTCAGCGCGGTCTCGTCGTCGGGCGCACGGCCGAGCAGGATGACGTACAGCGACGATCCCTGCTCGTAGACGTGGGAGAAGTGCCCGAGGACCTCGCCGGCCAGAGGCGCCAGCTCGTGCTTCAGTTCGGCGTACATCGGCGCGAGACGACTCCAGACGTTGGCCACCTCGACCGTCTCCGCGTATCCGCCGTGCTCGGCGAGCAGGCGCTCCACGGTGGAGAAGTCGAAGCGGCGCTCGAGCCAGGCGTCGACCGGTGCCGCCCCCATGCTCGTCCCTCCCAGCGACTCGACGATCGTCGTAGCAGCGGCGTGCTCGGCGACGGCGACGGCGGTCATGCCTTCATGCCCAAGGAACAATACCGGTCCGGCGGCCGGCATGCCGGGCACCGCGTGTGCCGCCTCGTCCCGATCGTAGAAACGGACCAGGAACGGCCGAAGGCCCGCCTGGCTGATGTGTCGCATTGCCGCCAGCCCGGCCTCGACGTCCGGCAGCGTGAACGCCTCGACGATCCGGTGCTCGGGCAGCGCGTACACCTTGAGCGTGACCCGGGTGACGATGCCCAGGGTGCCCTCGGAGCCGATGAAGAGCTGCTTGAGATCGGGTCCGGTGGCGGAGCGCGGGCGCTGGCCGAGGTCCGTGACTGTCCCGTCGGCGAGCACCACCTGACAGCCCACGAGCAGCTGCTCGATGCCGCCGTAGCGGGAGGAGAACTGGCCGGTGGCACGGGTGGCGACCCAGCCGCCGACGGTAGAGCGGCCGAGCGACTGCGGGAAGTGGTTCAGCGTGCGGCCGCGCTCGTTGAGCCAGGCCTCGAGGTCGCTGCCGCGCAGCCCGGCTGCGACCGTCACCGTCCGGTCGGTCTCGTTGAGCTCCGGCTCGGTGACGTACCCGGACAGATCCAGCACGATGCCGCCGCGCACCGGCAGCGGCTGGCCGGTCACCGAGGACCCCAGGCCCCACGCGGTGACCGGTGTGCCGGTCGCGGCGGCGATGCGCAGCGTCTCGACGACGTCGGACAGGCCGCGGGCGAGCACCACGGCGTCCGGCCGGTACGGATGGCGGCCGAGCTTCGCCCAGACCGTCGCGACCGGCCAGGTGTCGTGGCTGCGGGCATCGAGATCGGCGTCGTCGATGCGGACCGCGTCGGGGCCGAGTGACCGGCGCAGCGCGTCGATCACTGGGGAAAGGGGGTGGCTCGATGGGTCGGACATGCGCTCACTCAATCCTCAAAAAACTGAACTGTCAAGGACTGGGCGAGGTGCAATCTCGTGCTTGACACGCTCCGATCATCGCTCCTAGCCTCGGCTCAACAAACAGATTTCTGAATTTTCGCCGATGGTCCGACGGCCCGGCTCCCAGACGGGAAGGTGAGAAGCGGTGACAGCAACCCCACTGCTCGAGGCACGCGGGATCAGGAAACGGTTCGGCGCCGTGGAGGCGCTGCGCGGCGCCAGCTTCTCGGTGAACGCGGGCGAGGTGGTGGCGCTGATGGGAGACAACGGGGCCGGCAAGAGCACGCTGGTCAAGACGATCTGCGGCGTGCACGCACCCGACGAGGGCGAGATCTTGTTCCGCGGCCGGTCCATCGCCGGGCTCACACCGAGCCAGATCCACGGCCTCGGCATCGAGACCGTGTACCAGGACCTCGCGCTGGCCCCGGACCTGGACACCGCGGCCAACCTCTTCCTCGGCCGCGAAGAGCTCGCCCGGGGCTTGCTCGGCCGGCTCGGCGTGCTCGCCAAGCGCCGCATGGCCGACCGGACCCGCGAGGTGCTCGCCGAGCTCAAGGTGAACATCAAGGACCCGGCGGCGCCCGTTGCCACGCTTTCCGGGGGTCAGCAGCAGAGCGTCGCGGTGGCCCGGGCGGTCACGTGGGCCGACCAGCTGGTGCTCATGGACGAGCCGACGGCGGCGCTCGGGGTGCCGCAGACCCGCGCCGTGCTCGACCTGATCCGCCAGGTCCGCGACTCCGGCCGAGGCGTGGTGCTGATCAGCCACAGCCTGCCCGACGTGATGGCCGTCTCCGACCGCATCGAGGTACTCCGGCTCGGGCGGCGCGTCGCGCGGCTCGTCACCAGGGACACCAACGAGCAGCAGGTCGTCGCCGCGATGACCGGCGCCTTCACGAGCGAGGACGCAGCATGACCACGACGGGCACCACAACCGAGGCGCCGGCCGGATCGCCGGTCCGCGGCCGCGGCCGCCGGCTGCTGCTCGGCTCGGCCACGGACATCACCGCGATCCTGCTGGTCATCGTGGTCATCTTCGGCGCTCTCAACCCGGGCGCGTTCCTGACCAGCGCCAACCTCATCAACGTGCTGATCAACGCGTCCCTGCTGATCGTGATGGCGGCCGGCGCGACATTCGTCCTGGTCGCCGGCGGCGTCGACCTGTCGGTCGGCTCGGTGCTCGTCTTCTCCGGCGTCATCGCGGGCAAGGTCATGGTCGCGATGGGCCCGCACGGCTGGGCCGCGAGCATCGTCGGCATCGCCGTCTCGCTGCTCGCCGGCGCGGTCTGGGGCGCGATCAACGGCATCGTCATCACCAAGCTGCGGGTACCGCCGCTGATCGCCACCCTCGGCTCGTTCGGCGCCGCGCAGGGCCTGGCCCAGATCGTCACGGACGGCAACGATCTCAAGGACATCCCCAACGAGCTCATCGACACCCTCGGCGTCGGCCGGCTCCTAGGGCTGCCCTGGCTGGTCATCGTGGCGCTGCTCATGGCACTGGCCGGCGGCGGCATTCTCGCCTTCACGCGGTACGGCCGGCGCACCTACGCGATCGGCTCGAACCTCGAGGCCGCCCGCCGCGCCGGCATCAACGTCGACCGCCACCTCATCAGCGTCTACGCCCTGGCCGGCCTGCTGTCCGGCCTCGCCGGAATCATGAGCTACGCCGAGTTCGGCTCCACCACGCTCAGTGGGCACAGCACCGACAACCTCGCGGTGATCGCCGCGGTCGTCATCGGCGGCACCAGCCTCTTCGGCGGCATCGGCACGATGTGGGGAACCCTGGTCGGCACCATGATCCCCGCCGTCCTCGCCAACGGCCTGGTCATCGTCGGCCTCAACTCTTTCTGGCGGGACTTCACCGTCGGCGTCGTGCTGGTCGTCGCGGTCTACCTCGACCAACTCCGCCGCCGCTCCCGCACCAAACGCTAGCCCCTCGGTCGAAAGGACACCCCCATGCGTATGCTTCGATGGAGCGCAACCGCCGCCGCGGCACTGCTCCTGACCTCCCTGGCCGCCTGCGGAGCCGACTCCGGCAACGGCGGCGGCGACGGCAAGACCGGCGCCTTCAAGATCGCGCTGATCCCCGGCGTCGCCAACGACGCCTACTACGGTTCAGTCGCCTGCGGCGTCCAGGCCGCGGCCAAGGCCACCGGCTCCACCGTCGACGTGCAGGCGCCCAAGACGTTCAGCCCGACCGACCAGATCCCGATCCTGCAGGCGGTCATCGCCAAGAAGCCGGACGTCATCATCATCGCGCCGACCGACAGCAAGGCCCTCTACGCGCCGCTCAAGCAGGCCACCGCGCAGGGCATCAAGGTGGTCCTGGTCGACACCACGCTGGAGGACCCGTCGATCGCCGAGGCGGAGGTCAGCTCCGACAACATCGAGGCCGGCAAGACCGCCGCCGCGAAGCTGATCGAGCTGCTCGGCGGCAAGTCCGGCTCGGTGCTCACGGTGAACCTCTCGGCCGGGGTCACCACCACGGACGACCGGTTCAAGGGCTTCGCCGAGGGCCTGAAGGCCGCGCCCGCGCTCAAGGACCTCGGCCAGCAGTACTCCAACAACAGTGTGCAGACCGCGTCCTCGATCGTCTCCTCGACCGTCGCCGCGCACCCCGACCTGGTCGGCATCTTCTCCACCGCCGCGTTCAACACCGAGGGCGCGGTCGCGGCGCTGCGGGCGAGAAACGACAACAACGTCACCATCGTCGGCTTCGACGCCAACCCGCCCGGCGTCAAGCAGATCCAGGACGGTGAGGTCGCGGCGCAGGTCGTGCTCAAGCCGTACGACGAAGGTGTGAGCGCCGGCGAACAGGCGATCAACGCGCTCACCGGCAAGCCCGTCACCAAGAAGATCTCGACCGGCGCGGTCGTGGCGACCAAGGACAACCTCAACTCGCCTGAGGTGCAGAAGTACCTCTACAGCTTCACCTGCCCCGCGGCGTGAGCACCCTGCCCGGGCGGCCGGAGCCGCCCGGGCCACTCAAGAGAGGCAAGACATGGATTCCCGTACGGGCAAGAGGATCAGGCTCGGCCGGCTGCTGGACCCGAGCACCGGCAAGGCAATCGTCGTGGCCGCCTCGCACGGCGTGATGAGCGGGCCGCCGGCCGGGCTGCGGACCCGCGGCGAGATCGAGTCGGTGTTCGCCAGGCTCGCCACCGCCGACGGCGTGATGGTGACGCCGGGCATGCTCCCGCTGGTCGAGGACACCTTCGTCGGCCGTGACCGGCCGGCCCTCGTGCTCCATCTCGACTGGAAGAATCACGGCCGCCGTATCTACACACCGGGCCAGGACGGGCGCAGCGAGGGCGTGCTCGCCCAGCTGGCGACGCTCGACGAGGTCGCCGCCGCCGGGGTCGACGCCGTCATGACATACCTCTACATCGGCCAGCGCGACAGCCGGCTGGAACGCGCCGAGATCGAGCGCAACGCCCGCATCGTCCGGGACGCGGCGCGGGTCGGCGTCGCGGTGATCATCGAGCCGCGCTCGGCGCTCGAGGCGGAGGGCGCCGAGGCGCTCGGGACCGATGTTCTCTCGCTGTACTGCCGGATCTCCGCCGACATCGGCGCCGACCTGGTCAAGGCGGTCTGGAACGGCTCAGTCGAGGCGTTCGCGCCGGTCGCGGAGAGCTGCTACGCACCGATCCTGGTCGCCGGCGGCCCCGGCGGCGACGACGAGAGCGACACGATGCGGCTCGCCGCCGATTCGATGGCCGCCGGCGCCGCGGGCGTGATGTTCGGCCGCCGGGTGTTCCGCGCCGAGCGCCCCGAGGCCGTCCTGGCCGGGCTGCGGACGATCGTGCACGGCGGCCACCCCGTGGACACGGACACGGCCGGGCGTTGAGGATGAACCCATGCTGCTGATCGTGGGCGAGGCCATCGTCGCGTACCAGCGCGACGTCACGGCCGACTCGGACGCGCCCTACACCGGGCCGTGGGCCAGCGGCTCGCCGGCGATCGCCGCGTACGTGGCCGGGCGGCTCGGCGTGCCGGTGAGCTTCGTCGGCGGCGTCGGCCGCGACCCTCTGGGCAAGGTGATGGCCGACGGCCTCGCGGCCGGTCACGTCGCCATCGACCGGCTGGCGGTCAGCGACGACGCGCCGACCGCCACGGCCTACATCACGTACCGTGGCGAGCACCGCGAGTTCGACTTCCGGGTGGCGGGCACGGCCGCCGCCCGGGTCACCGTCGCGGACCTCGCCGACTTGCCAGAGCGGGCGGCCTGGTTGCACATGTCCGGCTCGGCGCTGATCTTCGGCGAGCCGCTGGCCAGCACCGCGCTGACGGCCCTGGCCCGGGCCCACGCGGCCGGCGCGCGGATCTCCGTCGACCCCAACGTGCGACCGGAGGCGCTCGACCCCGCCTCGCGGGCGGCGCTCGTCGACGCGCTGCGGCTCGCGCACGTGCTGCTGCCCAGCGAAGGCGAGTTGGAGGCGCTCGGCGTCGACGCCGGGGCCCTCGTCGCGGCCGGCGCGACCGTGTGCACGACATCCGGGGCGGGCGGCGCATCGGTGGCCGGGGCCTCCGGCACGACCCACGTCCCCGCCCTGGCCGTGGAGCCGGTCGACACCGACGGGGCGGGCGACGCATTCGCGGCGGGCTTCATCGCCGCGGCCCTCGCCGGCGCCGACCCGGTCGCGGCGGCCCGGGCCGGTGTCCGCGTCGCCGCCGCCGCGATCCGCACCGAGGGTCCGATGACCGTGGTGCCCGACCCCGCCCTGCTCGCCGGGTGAGCCGCCTGCTCGTCGTCGGCCTGGCGACGTCACTGGACCGGTACGCGTGGCTGCCGCAGACGCGGCTCGGCGCGATCAACCGGCCCCGCGAGATCCTGGTCCAGGCCGGAGGCAAGGGCCTCAACGCGGCCCGCGCGGCGGCCGGGCTCGGCGTGCGGGTCCGGTCGGTGTCCCTGGTCGGTGGCGAGACCGGCCGCACGGTACGGGCGCTCGCCGGCGAACTGGACGTGCGGTTCGTCGACAGCGGCGCCGAGACCCGGCAGTGCCTGTGCCTGCTCGACGACGCCGGCGTGCTGACCGAGGTGTACGAGCCGGTCCCGCCCGTACCGCCGACCGTCTGGCCCGTCCTGCGCGACGTGCTGGCCGGCGAGATCACCGCGCTCGAGCCGGGCGACCTGGTCGCGGTGTCCGGGCGGGTGCCCCCGGGACTGCCGGTCGACGCGCTGGCCCAGATCGTGGATCTCGCGGCGGCCCGGGAAGTGGCCGTCGTCGTCGACTCCGACGGCCCGGCGCTGATTGAGGCGGTGCGGCGCGGGCCGGCGCTGGTCAAGGTGAACGCGCACGAGGCGGCGGCCGCGACGCACGGTGCGGCCGACCCGCTGGCCGCGCTCCGGTCGATGGGGGCTCATGCCGTCGTGGTGACCGATGGCTCCTCCGGGGCCCGGTACCTCGGCGACGACGGCACCCGGCTCGCCGTGACGCACGAGCCGATCGCCGGCGCGCTGCCGGTGGGCAGCGGCGACGCGTTTCTCGCCGGCTTCGCCGCGCACCGGCTGCGCGGGACCGCCGTGGACGTAGCGGAGTCGCTGCGCGTCGCCGCGGCAGCCGCGCGCGCCAACGCGCGGCACCTACCGGCCGGCGACATCTCCTGGGAGGCCGTCAACGCCGAACTCCCCCAGGTACGCGTCGAGCCCGGGCCAACCGGTACGTGCGTGTGAACACATAGGCGAAGGCGATCGAGGCCGAGTCGCGCGGTCAGCCCTGCTACTGACCGTCGCTGGGACTACGGCTCGTCGCGGACGTAGGGCCTCGCAAGGCCCTGGTCCGCCAGTGCCGACGCGTAGAAGCGCAGCATGTCGGTCATCTCCCCCACCGCGTAGTCGAGATCGTCCAGCGCCTCCTCGTCGTCGGCGGCGCGGCGCAACCGGGCGGCCGCGTCGGCGAAGGCTCGATGCAGCACGGAGAACGTGTCGCCCTGCACGTGGAGGCCCGGATACGCGCGGCCGTCCAGCCAGGTGACCGCGATGTTGCCGCCTCGCACGATGACGCGTGCCTGCTCGACACTCACCCGGCGATCATCCCATCGGAGGCGCGGAGCCGGGGGCGACACCGAGGTGGTGGCCGCCTCCGGTGCGGCGGGGGCGGCCCTCGGCCGGGTGGTGGCGGGGTGCGCCGGCTACGGCAGCGGGTGCCCGCCGTCGCCGTCGACCTTCGTGTCCATGACGCCGTCCTCGTCCAGGTCGACCATGGTGACGTTCACCTGGCCGTCGCCGTCGCTGTCGAGCTGGAACAGGTCGGCCTTGCCGTTGCCGTCGGTGTCGATGGCGAGGACGTCGTTGACGCCGTCGTGGTTGGTGTCGACGGCCAGCAGCTCGGTGCGCTGCTCGCCGCGGGTCTGCACGGGTTCGGTCATGGGCGGCACGATACGGCGGCGGCACCCGGGCCGGGCGACCCGGGTGCCGCCGCCGGTGCGGTGGCTCAGGCGACGATGTGGAAGGCCTGGTCGAGGGCGAGCGCGGCGAGCCGCTGGTCGTCGAAGGGCAGCTCGGTCAGCGGCGGGGCGGTGTTCTCCGGCGTGAAGTTGCCCTGCCGGGACTGCGCGACGTAGACGGTCGTGCCGTCGGGGTAGCGGTACGTCGACCACTTGTCGAGCCGGCCGTCGGTCTTGCTGCCGGTCGACAGCGCGACGGTCTGGCCGCCGGACTGCACGGTCGTGCAGGTGCCCGGCGCGGACCAGAAGATCAGGTCGCACAGGCCGGCGCCGGGGCGCAGGCCCGGCTCGTACACCTCCACGATCAGCTGCCCGGCGGTGGCGCCCTTGCGGATCTCCAGGGTGACCAGGTAGCTCCAGCGGTCCTGGCCGCCGACCTTGTCCTCGAACTGGGCCTGCACGATGTTCATCGGCGCGTCGGGAACGGCGGTGTAGCCGGCCGGCACCAGCGAGATCACGTGCGCGGCGAGGGCCTTCGCGGCGTCGGCCTTGCGGCCGGCCCGAGCGGTGCGGTCGCCCTGCGGCGAGCCGTCCACGCCGGTGGGCCAGACGGGCTTGGTCTCCCCGCCGGTCCCGATCGGCACCGGGCTCGGGGTGCCGTTCGCGCTGGGGCCGTTGCCGCTGGCCAGCGGGACGGGGCTCGGGGCGCCGGGGCCGGCGGCCTGCTGGGCGCCCGAGCCGGCGGTGGCCACCACCAGGCCGAGCGCGGTGACGATGGCGAGCACGCCAGCCCCGGCGGCCCCGGTGGCGAGCGTGCGGCGCCGGGCCGCGCGGCGGCCGGCCTGCAGGGCACCGCCCGGCGGCATGCTCGGCGGCGCGGTGGTGTGGTCGAGGGCGTCGCGCAGCGAGGCCCGGAACTCCAGTTCGTCCATGATGTTCGCGCTCTTTCGTCGCAGCGGTGGTCAGTCGGTGGTGAACGTCGGGCTCAGCCGGGCGCGCAGGGTCTGCAGTCCCCGTGCCGCCTGGCTCTTGACCGTGCCCGCCGAGCAGCCGAGCAGCTCGGCGGTCTCCTCGACGGAGAGGTCCTCCCAGTAGCGCAGGATCAGCACGGCGCGCTGCCGGGCCGGTACCGCGCTCAGGGCGGCCAGCACCGCGACCCGCTCCTCGGGCCCGGTGTCCACGGTCGGCGGCTCCGGCGGCGTGTCGCTGGTGCGCACGCGCCGCCACCAGCCGAGCCGCCGCTCGTCGAGGTACGTGCGCACGAGCGTGCGCCGCAGGTACCCGTCGAGCACCTCGTGCCGCGAGACCCGGTTCCAGGCGAGGTACAGCTTCGTGAACGCCGTCTGGGTGAGGTCCTCGGCCCGGTGCCAGTCGCCGCACAGCAGAAACGCCGTGCCGCGCATCGCGTCCGACCGCGCGGCGAAGTACTCGGCGAATGCCGTGTCCCGATCCGTCATGCGCTACTCACGGTCGCGGCCCTCCACCGGGTTGCACGCCCGGCCCGAATTTCTTCTGGCGCCGAACCCGGGCCGGGTGATCCAATGCGCCGTGCTCGCTCGTCACTGGCGCTGGGGCGCCGCCGCCGTCTCGCTCGCCACCGCGCTGTGGACCGCCTGGTTCACCGCCGGGCCCGTCGGCGAGTGGTTCACCACCGCATTGTTCCTCCTGGTGCCGCCGATCATCGCCGCGCTCATCGCCCCGGCGTGGCGCCCGGGGGCGGCCGTGACCGGGGCACTGCTGGTGGCGTTCGCCGGACTCGTCCTGTTCTCCACCGAGCGGCCGGACTCGCTGCGCCCGCCGCAGACCGACTGGCTGCTGCCGTACCTCGCGCTGGCCCTCGTCGCCTGGATCGCCGCGTTCGCCGCCCGGGTGGTCGCGGCCGGACCCGAGCGGCGCAGGACGGTCCTGCTCGCGGGCGCGGGCGGCGCCGTCGTGCTGCTGTGCCTGGCCGGGATCGTCGCGGGCGGCCCCGGCGGGCAGCGCCCCGGCTCCGGTGACGTGGACATCGACCGCAACGACCTGGTGCCGTTCCCCGCGGCCCTGCAGGACCGGCGGGTCGCCTTCGACTGCCGGACGGGCACCGGCGTGTGCACCGAGCTGATCGAGTTCTGGAGCGAGACCGGTCAGTCCCCGGACGAGGTCGCCGCGACGCTCGCGGCGCACCTGCGCACCCGGGGCTGGCCGATGGCCGAGGACCCGCGGACCGGACGGCTCACCGGCTGCCTGCCGATCCGCGGGGTGCTGCACTGGTCCGACCGGGCCTGCGCCGAGCTCGTCGCGTCCGCGGACCTGGACTGGCCCGGGGACGTCAAGCACCACGACGACGGCCTGGTGCTGGCGCTCGGGGCGGAGCCGCTCAGCTCGTCAGGATGACCAGCCGCTGGGTGGCACGGGTCATCGCGACGTACCGGTCGACCGCCCCCTCGACGCCCTCGCCGAACGCCTGCGGGTCGACGAGCACGACCAGGTCGAACTCGAGCCCCTTGGACAGCTCCGGGGTGAGCGAGCGCACCCGGTCCGTGCCCGGGAACCCCGGGGCGCCGATGACGCACGCGACGCCCTCGCCCCCGGCGTGCCCGGCGAGCCATGCGTCCACGATGGACGGCAGTTCGGCCGCGGTACCGTACGCGACCGGCACGCCGCCCTGGCGGATCGACACCGGCACGTTCGCGTCGGGCAGCGCGGCCCGGATCACCGGCTCCGCCTCGGCCATGATCTCGGCCGGCGTGCGGTAGTTGACGGTCAGCGACGCGAGCTCGATCCGGTCGAACCCGGCCCGCTCGAGCCGCTCCCGCCACGACTCGGTGAACCCGTGCCGCGCCTGGGCCCGGTCCCCCACGATGGTGAAGCTGCGCGACGGGCAGCGCAGCAGCAGCATCTGCCACTCGGCGTCGGTGAGCTCCTGGGCCTCGTCGACCACGATGTGCGCGAACGGGCCGGCCAGCGAGTCCGGGTCCACCCGCGTGAGCGCCGCCTCGTCGACGAGGGCATCGTGGAAGTCCTCGACGCGCAGCATCGAGACCAGCCCGGCACCGTACTCGTCGTCGGCGACGGCCACGATGTCGTCCACGACCCCGCGCATCCGCTCCCGCTCGACGGCCGCCTCCGCGGACTGCCGGTGCCGGCGCCGCACCGCGTCCGGGTCGCCGAGGCGCTGCCGGGCGGCGTCGAGCAGCGGCAGGTCCGAGACCGTCCACGCCGACGGTTCCGATCGCTGCAGCAGCCGTACCTCCTCGTCGCTCAGCCACGGCGCGCACTTGCGCAGATAGGCCGGTACCGAATAAAGATCCCCGACCAGGTCCGCCGCCTCGAGCAGGGGCCACGCGCGGCCGAACGCCGAGCCCAGGTCCCGGTTGCGGCGCAGCTCCCGCGGGTCGGCCTCGTGCCGGTCGGCCAGGATCTCGACGAGCTCGGCCCAGACCAGGTCGCGGGCCTCGTTGTGCGGGATGCCCGGCTCCGCCGCCAGGAACGCCTCGGCCCAGTCCTCGGCGGTGACGCGCAGGTCGGCGTCCTCGGTCGCCACGAGCGTCGGCCTGGTGGGCGGCCGCTCGTAGAAGCGCACCGCCTCCTCGATCGCGTGGACCATCCGCGCCGAGGACTTGAGCCGGGCCACCCGCGGGTCCGGCTCGGCCGCGGCCGCCTCGCCCTCGGCCACCAGGTCGCGCACCGTGCACGTCTGCACCCCCTCCTCGCCGAGGCTCGGCAGCACGTCGGAGACGTACGCGAGGTACGGCTGATGCGGCCCGACGAAGAGCACGCCGCCGCGGCGGTGCCCGAGCCGCGGGTCGGCGTAGAGCAGGTAGGCGGTGCGGTGCAGCGCGACGACGGTCTTGCCCGTGCCCGGCCCGCCGTCCACGACGAGGGCCCCGCCGGAGCCGGCCCGGATGATGGCGTCCTGGTCGGCCTGGATGGTGCCGAGCACGTCGCGCATCCGGGCCGAGCGGTCGCCGCCGAGGCTCGCGATGAACGCGGACTGGTCGTCCAGCGCGGCGTGGCCCTCGAGCCCGGCGGCGGTGAACACCTCGTCCCAGTAGTCGGTGATGCGGCCGCGGGTCCAGCGGTACCGGCGCCGGCTCGCCAGGCCCATCGGGTTGGCGTGGGTCGCGCCGAAGAACGGCTCCGCGGCCGGCGAGCGCCAGTCGAGCAGGAGCCGCCCGCCGTCGGCGCCGGTGAGCCCGAGCCGGCCGACGTAGACCGGCTCGCCGCCGTCCTCGGCGACCATCCGGCCCAGGCACAGGTCCAGGCTGTAGCGGCGCAGGGTGCGCAGGCGGGCGGTCAGGCGGTACACCTCCTGGTCCCGGTCCATCGCGGCCTGCCCGATCCCGCCGGGCGCCCGGCGCTCGGCGTCGAGCCGCGCCTCGAGCTCCGCGGTCACCTGCCCGAGCCGCGCGGCGATGGCCGCGAAGTGCTTCTCGTCGGCGGCGATGAGCGCCGGATCGTCCTTGGCCGGCTCGGACAGCGCGAACACTTCGGTCATGCGCGAATTCCCCCTTATTGGCACGAGACCGCCGATTCTGCGCCCCGACCGGGGCCTTGCCGCAAGCCCCCACCTGCGGTATACGCTAAGAATGGAGGAGCGATATGTGCTCCTCTTTTGCATATGACGGCTCGGCAGCCATTGATGGGCGCCGCTTGTTCTGCCGAGAATTCCGGCCATGAAGATGCGCCGTCTCCTGACCCTCGCCGCCGGCACCGTCCTCGCCGGCGCCGCCACCGTCGCCTTCGCCGCACCCGCCCAGGCCGCCACCGTCGACATCCCCTTCGGCCCCTTGTCCATCGGCGACTACTGCCACTCGCGCTACTCCACGGCATGGATCGGCTTCTACGAGAGCAGCGGGCTGCGCTGCTACACCGGCTCGAGCCCGCTGCAGTACGTGGGCAGCGGCGACCCGTACCTGGCGTGCAAGTACCTGACGCCGGACGTGGTGATGAGCGCGTCCCGCGGCGCGTCGGACGCCCTGGTCTGCCGCGTCATCCGCTGACCCGTCACGCCCGCCGGGCCGGGCACCGGCCCGGCGGCCCTGGTCTCGCAGCCGGCTAAACTGCTAACATCGTTCGCAGTTGCCGTACGCGAGGGGGAGGCATGCAGCAGCGGATCGTCGCGCCCGACGGGGCGGACATCGTGGTGCACAGTGTTGGCAGCGGGCCCGGCATCGTCGTGGTGCACGGCGGCGGGGTCACGATCGGGATCTACCAGCGGCTGGCGAACAGGCTCGCCGACCGGTTCACCGTGCACCGCTACAACCGGCGCGGACGGGAGGACGCCGGGCCACGCCGGGAGCCCTACACCTTCGAGCAGGACATCGACGACCTCGGGGCGGTGCTCGCGCACACGGGGGCGGGCAACGTCATCGGGCACAGCGCCGGCGGGTTCATCGCGCTCGAGGCCGCGCTGCGGCTGCCCATCCGGCGGCTCGCGCTCTACGACGCCGCCGTCAACATCGACGGCATGTTCCCGGCCGCGTGGCTCGACGCGGCGACGGCCGCGGCCCGGGCCGGGCAGACCGCGCGGGCCATGGCGCTCACCGGCGCCGGGATCAACACGCACTCGGGGACGTCCCGGCTGCCGCTGGGGATGCGGATCGCGATCTGCCGGCTGTTCCTGCGCACGTCGATCGGGCGGATGATGGGCGGGCTGCTGGCCACGACGCTCGACGAGTCGAACCAGATCCGCCTCGCCGACGGGCCGGCCACGCGCTGGGCCGCGGTGCGGGCCGAGGTGCTGCTGGCCTACGGGGCCGCCGGGCCGCCGTACTACGCCCCGCTCAACGCGGCCCTCGCCGACGCCCTGCCGCACGCGCGCGTGCTGCCCGTCGCGCGCAGCGGGCACGACGGCATCAACCGGGCGCCGGACTCGATCGTGGCGCCGCTCGCCGCGTTCTTCGCCGCACCAATCAGTGGATCCACGGAAGATCCGGAGGCATCTCGTACGTCACGCTGACGTCGAACCCCCCGTCCCCCTCGACCGTGAAGGTCAGGCCGAACCGGGACGGGCTGCCCCGGGCGACCATCGCGGCGCGCAGCGCGAGCAGCGTGTCGCTCAGCTCGTCGGTCCACGGATCGGCGAACGCCACCCAGCCGCTGCTGTCCAGCGGCCCGGTCGCCGAGTGAAACTCCATGCGCGCGCCGGTGTAGTGGTCGTCCACCTCGGCCAGCAGCACCGAGCGGACGGCCTCGGGCGGGGTGACCTTGCGCACGATGGCGACGATCGTGTCCACACACGAGATGCACGCGGCCGACACCTCAGACAAGGCTGACCCACATATCGACCATGGTCTCAGGATAGGGTGCGCCGGAAATCACTCGCACGGCAGGGCGCCGATACGATCCGCGACCACGGCGGGGGCTGATCGCGCCGCGCGGGTGCGGCACGACCGGGGCCGGCGCCGTGGAGCACACGCCGCCGCGCGGCACCGCACCGGACGGCGCGCGAACGCGGGTCCGTGCCAGCTTCCGAAGCGGCGTCGGCACTCCCGAGCCCGGCGGACGGCGGACGGCGGACGGCGGACGGCGGGCGGGCGGCGGCGAACGAGTCGCGATGGCCGGGCGCGTCGGACGGACAGCTGCGGACGACGGCAGCTGCGGACGACGGCAGCTGCGGACGACGGCAGCTGCGGACGACGGCAGCTGCGGACGACGGCAGCTGCGGACGACGGCAGCTGCGGACGACGGCAGCTGCGGACGACGGCAGCTGCGGACGACGGCAGCGGGCGGCGGGCGGCGGCGGACGGCGGCAGCTGCGGACGGCGGGTGCAGACGACGGCGGCGGGCGGCGGCGGGCGGCGGGCGGCGGGCGGCGAACGAGTGCGATGGCCGGGCGCGGCGGCGGGCGGCAACAGCGACGGCAACAGCGACGGACGGCGGACAGCGACGGCTGCGGCGAACGAGTGCCGACGGCCGAAAGCCGGACGGGTGACAGCCGAAGGACAGACGGTGGCGCGTGCCGGTGCTCAGTCGGCGAGGGCGGGGTTGGCCTCGACCAGCGGGCGCCCGTCGGCCAGCACCGTCCGCGCGGCCAGGGCGCGGACCAGGGCCCGCCCGCCGCTCACCGCCCCGTCCTCGTCGTTGCCGACCGCGGCCGGCGGCACCCGCAGCGTGACGAGCCGCCCGCCGCCGACGTCGGTGGTGTCCACGTCGAGCCCGGCGGTGTCCACCCGAGCGGCCGTGTCCCGCAGCCAGGTCGCCAGGGAGAACACCGGCAGCCCGCGGCGCCAGTGGTTCCAGTCCTGCCGCACGTGCACGAGGTCGATCCAGGCGTAGTCGGCCGCCCAGATCCGTCCGGCCTCGGCGACGAGCGCGGCGATGCCGGGCAGCCGCTCCTCCAGGGCCGGGTTCAGCAGCGGCTTGGTGCCGATCCGCAGCTCCGCCCGCGCCCCGGCCCGCCCCGGATCGGGGTCGCGCCACGTGATCCAGAGCCGCCCGCGGCCGAGCCCGAGCGCCTCGACGCCGGTGTTGCCGGTCGCGGCGAGGGCTTCCCGCAGCCCCCCGGCGGTCGCGTCGTCCGCCACGGGCAGCTGGCCGCCGCCGGCGGTCATCCGCACGGTGTCGGCCTCCCCCGGGAACACGGCGGCCAGGGCGCGCATGGTCTCGAGCAGGCGGCCGGCCCCCTCGGCCGCCGTCGATAACCGCGACGGCCCGTCGGTCCAGATCTCCCAGCGGTACGACATGTGCCCTCCGAAGCCCTCGTGCTCCCGCGCCGACACGGAACCCCGCACGGCTCGTGCCCCATGCCCGGCGCGGCGCGCGGCACCCGTCCCGGATGTGCCCGGTTCGGGCCGCGCCGCGCGCGGAGGGCATCGTTCGGTCCCGTACGACCTCCGCCAACCTATACGCCGCCCCGCGGCGACGTGTCGACCGGCTCGGGTCTGCGCTCGGCGCGGGCGAACTCGCCGGCGGTGAGCCGGGCGCGGGCGTAGGCCCGGGCCTTGTTCACCAGCCCGGGCCCGGCCGCGACAACGCGCAGTAGCGCGCCGCGCCGAAGACCGGCGGGACGAAGCCCGGCGGCGGCCGCCACTGAGGCGGCCGCGGTCCAGGCGGTTTTGGAATCGGATGCGCTGGATCGATGCGTGATGTCATGCCGACCTCCCCGTGTCTCGGCACACATCGATGCTATCCGACCCGGGCACCGCCCCGCCGACCCGATTACCCTGAGTGAGCACCCCGAGACGGATCGGCGGGCGCGCTGAGGGCGGCGAGGACGGCGGCCGCGTGCGGCCTGAGCACCGGGTCGGCGAGCGCCGCCGTGGCCCGGCCGAGCGGGGTGACGCCGGTGTGGTCGGGGATGTCGGCGCGGGCCCCGTGCGCGACGGCCCAGCGGATCTGCTCGAGGTGGCTGTCCACGGTGGACGGCGGGGCGGTGAGCGCGCGGTGCACGGTGTCGTCCAGGGCCGTCTGGCCGTTGATCGCCGGGCGCTCGTTGAGGGCGGCGGCGAAGGCGAGCGGCGGCATGTGCTCGGCGATCGCCCGCAGGCAGGCGAAGTGGTTGAGCACGGCGGCCCGGATGACGGCGTCGACGGCCATCGGGTGCCGCTCCGGCCGATCGGGGTCCGCGCCGCGGGCCAGCAGGTCGCGTACCACGCGCAGCCGGGCGGCGGCGGTCTCCTCGTCGGGGTCGGTGCCGGTGACCGCGGCGATGATCGGGGTCTGGCCGAGCGGGCCGCCCTGGCGGTTCAGGCCGAGGCCGGGCGCCGCGAGGCAGGCGGCGATGCGGGCCTCGTCGCGCGGGTCGGCGAGGGCGGCGACGAGCGCGTCGACGGGCGGGTCCGGCTCGCCGGCGATCGAGGCGAGGAGCCGGGCGCGGTAGGCGGCCTGCTCCTCGGCGAGCGGCAGGTCGGGCAGCAGGGACAGGATGGGCTCGTTGTGCCACAGCTCGGCCATGGTGCGGGCCGTGTAGCCGCGGACGTTGCAGGCCACGAGCAGCGCCGCGGGGTCGAAGGTCTCGAGCAGCCAGGCGACGAGGTCGCGGTGCCGGGCGCTGCCGAAGAAGACCGCCTGCAGCAGCACGGTGTGGCCGTTGACCGCGCTGGTCGCGTGGACGTGCTCGGGGTGGCGCTCCAGCAGCGCCCGCACGGTGGCGAGGTCGCCGTGCTGGGCGGCCCAGAAGACCGGCAGCGCGTCGGCGTCGGCGACCCGCAGGCCGGGGTCGGCGCCGGCGTCCAGCAGCATCCGGACCGCGGCGGCCTGCCCGCGCACCGCCGCCGCGCACAGCAGCGTCCAGCCCCGCGGGTCGCGCAGGTCCGGGTCGCCGCCGCCGCGCAGGTGGCGGGCGAGGGCGTCGAGGTCGCCGGCCCGGGCCGCGGCGAAGACGGGCCCGGTCAGCCACTCGGTGATGCTGAGCCGCTGGTAGAGCTCGTCGGCGGACATGCCGTCGTCGACGGGCACGGCGACCGGCATCGGGGTCATGCGCAGCAGGGACAGGGCCCGCATCGCGCAGTACCGCAGCCAGAGATCGCCATCGAGCGCGTCCAGCAGCAGCTTGCCCACAGTGGACGGATCACGCAGCGAGCACCCGACGCGCAGCAGGGCGCTCGCGGCGATGGCGTTGTCGAGCGGGTCCGGGCCGAAGGTGCCGTCCTCGCGCTCCATGGCCCGGAAGAACGCGATGGAGCCGTCCACTGTGGATCGGTCCGGCCAGGAGCACTCGTCGGCGACCGCGATCGTCATGAAGTGCTCCTCGCGGGTCGCCGCCCGCGAGGCCATCGCCGTGAGGGCCGGGCCCAGCAGGTCCCCGGCCCCGCCGACCATGTTCAGCCGCAGCACCGCCCCGGCCAGGGCCAGCACCGGTCCCCCGGCCGGCCAGAGCGCGAGCACCTCGGCCCGCACGTCGTCCGGGTGCGGCGTGCGGGCGCCGAGCAGCTCCAGCGCCTTCAAAGCGCTGAGGGAGTGATCAGACGAGAGCATCGGCGAAGCCGTACACCCGCAGGTCCTCCGTCAGCGCCCGCACCATCACCGAGCCGCACAGGTCGCTCTCGCCCACCGAGCGGCTGGTCAGGAACGGGTGGTCGAGGATCACGGAGAGCCGGTGCCCGACGTTGCCGTGGAAGCGCCCGTGCGGCCCGACCGCGTCGCGCAGGATGTACTCCAGCGAGAACGGCGGCGCCTCGAACACCAGCGGCGCCCCGTTGGCGCTCACGGCCCAGCCCGCGGTGTAGTCGTACTCCATGGTGTGCCCGGTGACGTGCCGCCCCTCGATGATCGGGCGCCGGTCGTCGAGCTCGCGGGCCATGGCCAGGCAGGTCACCGCGTAGCACTCGGCGGCGATGAGCTTGCCGGCCGCGTGGAAGCCGAGCACGAGGTCGTGCACGCGCGGGTTGTTCACCATGTCGACGATGGGGCCGCTGCCGCCGACGAGGAGCAGGGCGTCGTAGCGGGGCACGATCGCGTCCCAGGCCGCCTGCCGCCGGTCGTAGTACTCCTCCATCGCCGCGATGTAGCTGCCCGAGCTCAGGTACGGCCGGACGGGCAGCAGCCCGGCGAGGCTCTGGCGGTCCTTGAAGTACGTCTCCCAGTCCGTGGTCCGGGCCCGCTCCCCCATCTCGGGCGAGGTGACCGGCCGGCCGAGCGGCGGGTCCACATAGGAGCTGTCGAGGCTCCCGCCGTCCGGCAGCGGCTGCGCGCCGGTCGGGGTGGCGAAGTGCACGCTGATCCCGGCCGCCTCGAGCCGGTCGATGGGCAGCAGCAGCTCCTGCGCCCAGAACCCGTGCTCGGACACGACGCACAACACGTTCTTGCTCACGGGTTGACCTCCACGGTGGACGACTCGAACAGGCGCGGGATGAAGATGTCCAGCAGCTGCGGGCAGCGCCGCTGCGGGTAGGCGGCCAGCAGCGCCTCGCGGAAGGCGGCCGGGTCGTCGTGGGCCAGGCGCTGCTCGGCGAAGGCGAGGTAGTCGGCGTTGTGCAGCACCTCGGCGGCGTCGGCGACGGGGCCGTGCCCGGCGAGGAACACGTCGGAGCCGGAGGTGGCCATGACCCGCAGCAGCGCGACGGTGTTGGCGGCGTCGCGGGTGACGTACACGTGCGTGCCGCTGTAGACGAGGTCCTGCGCGATCGTGACGCCGTGCCCGGGCAGGGTCAGCACCAGCTGGGCGGAGCACTCGGCGTCGCGCACGACGTCGATCCGGTAGTCGACCCCGTCGACGGTGTCGAAGCCGGGCTCGGCCACGTGCCGCGGCATCACGACGGCGTCGGGGACCAACGGGCCGTACTGCGCCTGCCGCGCGGCCCGCTGCGCCTCCCCGGTGCGGCGCAGCTCCTCGATCGTCGCCTCGGCGGCCCAGACGGGCACGTCGGGGAAGGCGGTGCTGAGGCCGAACCAGTGGTCGACGTGGGCGTGGCTGAGGTACACCTTGCGGATCGGCTTGTTCAGCGCCTCCACGAAGCGCCGGAAGGCGATCGCGTAGGGCGCGACGAACTGCCCGTCGACGACCACGAGCGCGTCGGCGGTCTCCAGCACGTGCGTGGAGTCGGCGAGGAACTCGTCGGGCGCGGTGAAGGTGTGGACCGTGAGGTCCCCCCGCACGAACGAGGACGTGTACGGATCGGGCAGCTCAGGCATGGGCGCTCACCGGATTCCTGGCCAGGACCTCGACGAGCTTGGCGCCGAACGCCTGCGCCGACTCGACCGAGAGCCCGGTGACGAAGGGATGGTCGTGCACGACGCTGGGGTGCTCGCGGGAGGTCCTCGGGTCCGAGGCGACCGTCCCGTCCGGGCCGACCGCGTCCTGCACCATGTACTGCAGCGGGAACACGAACCCGCTCGTCTTGAGCTGCAGCCGCGGGTTGTCCGGGGTCGCGCGGACCACGTCGTACTCCAGATCCTCGACGAAGTCCCAGGCGTGCGGGTGCGCGGTGACGTGCCGGCCGTGGATCACGGAGCGCATGCCGTCGTCCGGGTCCCGGGTGAAGGCGAGCGCGGCGACGGCGTAGCAGAGCGCGCCGATCGTCTTGCCGGACTTGTACGCGTCGAGCACGAGCCGGTGCACGAGCCCGTTGCCGGCGACGTCCAGCGCGGACCCGGCCCCGCCGACGATGACGAGCGCGTCGTAGTCGTCCATGTCGGCGTCGCGGGTGCGGATCGGGTCCGCCCACTCGCCGGTGTCGAGGATCTGGTTGACCCGCGCCAGCAGCTCCGGCGGGTTCATCTTCACCTTCTGCATCGGGTCGACGAACTGCGGGTCCATGCTGATGACGCCGGGCAGCGGGGTCTTGCCGAGATAGGTGGCCAGCGTGAGGTCGTGCCCGGCCTCCTTGAGCGCGTCCCAGGGACCCTGCAGCTCCTCGGCCCACACGCCGTAGTTCGAGGCGATGACGAGAATTCTCACTGTTCCTCCTGCGACGAGTCCGAACCCTGCAACTGGCGGATCGCGGTGCCCCAGTCCTCGAGGTGGTGCAGGACCGACAGCCGCCCGTCGTCGCCGATCTCGTGCACGTCGATGGTCATGATGCTGAACGAGCGCCCGGTGTGCGGGACCATGAAGTCGCCGGCCGGGGTGCCCGACAGCTCGCTGCGCACGGCGATGTGGACGCCGTCGACGCTGAGGTGGAGGATCTCCACGTTGATGTCGGGCACCAGGTCGAAGAGGCCCTCGATGTACGGCCGCGTCTCGGCCTTGGTGCGGTAGCGCCCGTTGGTGTAGTACGAGCGCCAGTCGTCGGCCAGGACGGCGAACCCGGCGTCCCAGTCCCGCCGCTTGCTGCGGAACAGGTCGTAGAACGGTTCGATGAGCCGCTCCGCCGCTTGCTTGGTCATGATCCTCCCCCTCACACCGGCGCCGGGACCGCGGCCGCGACCCGGTCGATGACGGCCCGGGCGAAGAGGCCGGCCTGTGCGCCGGTGCGCCCGGTGACGAGGTCGCCGTCGACGACGACGTCCCGGTCGACGTAGCGCGCGCCCATGTTGAGCACGTCGCCGTACAGGTTGGGATGGCACGTCACCTCGCGGCCGCGGACGAGCTCGGGGGTCCGCGAGAGCAGCCACAGGCCGTGGCAGATGACGCCCTTGACGATCGTGGGCTCGGCGAAGGCCCGCTGCAGCAAGCGTGTCGCCGGCGGCAGGTCGTGCAGGTCCTCGCTGTAGCGCAGCCGGTCGGCGACGAACGCGCTGGGCACGATGACCGCCGAGTAGCCGCGCAGCGCCGCGTCGTCGAGGTCCTCGAAGGACCGTTCGCACACGAACGGCGCCTTGTACTCGTGCCCGGTGAACGTCAGCCGCGGCTGGCCCCACAGGCGGCTGAGGAAATGCACCTCCGCGCCCTCCTCCGGGAAGCGGTAGGAGTAGTACCAGATCTCGTGCTCGTAGAAGTCGCTCTCGATGAGGACCGCGATGCGGTGGCCGGCGAGCCTCACCGCACGAGCTCCTGGTCGAGCCGGCTGTCGCGCAGCTCCCGCTCGACCTGCCCGGCCGCGCCGGTGACGCGCAGCTCGACCTCGCGCTGCTGCTTGAGCATCGCGAGGTAGCGGGTCGCCTCCGGGTCGAGGTACACCAGCCCGGCCGCGTCGAGCTCGAGCCGCCGGCAGCCGTGGTCGAGCGCGCCGTCCAGGGCCGAGCGCAGCACCTCCATCCGCGGCGGGGTGAGGGACCCGGCGAGACTGATCTTCGCGGTACCGTCGCCGATGCGCAGCGTGTCGGCGCTGAACGCGACCGTCGGGCCGGTCAGGCGCACGCGCACCGTCTGCGGCTCGGTGCTGTGCGGCAGGTTCACCGTCATCGCGTCGGCGTCGAAGTCCGCGTGCTCGTGGCCGTCGACCCACACCTGCGCGATGCGCACCGCCCTGGGCGGCAGCAGGTCGGGCGCGACGCGCAGGGTCCCGCCGAACGCGCCCGGCCGCGGCGCGAAGTACAGCTCCAGCGGCTGGCCCTGGGTCTCCAGGTTCTGGTAGACGGCGGAGAGGTAGCACAGCTCGGCGCTGTGGTACATCGCCATCGAGTGCGAGCCCTTGCTGCGCTCCCCGCCGAGCATGAACGGGTTGCCGTTGGCGAGCACGTTGAAGTACACGCCGCCGGCCGTGGTGTCGAGCATCCAGCCGTTGTAGAAGGCGGCGCTCTCCCGGGCGTACTTGCTGTAGAACGGGTGCGCGAAGACCGCGTCGAGGATCTGGTAGGCGAGGATCCCCTGCTCCTGCTGCCACCAGGCCTTGCGGTCGTGCCAGACGAGCCGGTGGACGCTTTCCCCGGGCGCGGTGTGCCGCTCGACCATGTCGTACCAGCCGCCGCGCTGGCGGTCCATGCCGACGGCGGGCATGAGGTCGGCGATGCGCCGGGCGAAGGCGACCCAGTCGGCGTTCGGGCGCAGGTTGTTCACCCGGGTCAGGTTCCACGCGATCTTCAGGTTGTGCCCGACGATGGCCCGGTCGAGCTGCTGGCCGTACTCGCGGTCGTGGCTCCAGTCGCCGTGGAACTTCTCCTGCACGAACGGGCTGCTGTCGTAGTCCTGGAAGTGCGCGGTGATGATGTCGCACAGCTCGGCGAGCTCGTCGGCGTAGCGGCGCTCCCCCGTGGCCAGGTAGAGGTTGATGAGGTACGCCGGGATGTGGTCGCCGATCGAGTTCCAGTTCTTGCGGTCGGCGTTGGTGCGGGTGCCGTCGTCGAGGGACGGGCTGTGCGGGTCGAACGTGACCGGGTCGATGTGCGAGTAGTACCCGCCCCGCTCGGGGTCCTTGAAGTAGTGCTGGAACAGGTTCACGGTCAGGTCGATGATCTCGCGCAGGCGCGGGTCGCCGGTGATGCGGTACACCTGCGTGATGCCGGCGAGGGCGTAGATCTGCTCGTAGCACGGGATCGCGTCGAAGTCGTCGCCGGACTCGGAGGCGAAGACCTTGCGCTCGGTGCCGTCGGGGTTGATGACGAGCGCGTGGTACCAGTACGCGATCTGCTGGCTCCGGTCGATGCTGCACAGGTTGTCGATCATGTAGTTGGCACCCGCGACCGCCGCCCGCAGGTACCGCTCCCGCCCAGTCATGAGGTGCGCGGTGGCCAGCCCGTAGACGAGCCGCGAGACGGTGTCGGTCTCCTGGCGCGCGACCCCGGTCTTCGCTCCCTCCATCGACAGGTCGGTGCGGTAGGCGCGGTAGTCGAACGCGGTCGCGCCCGGGCCGAACTCCTCGTCGAGGTAGAAGTCGGCGATCCGCGCGATCTGGTCGACCCACCAGCCGGGCGCCTCGAACCGGAACTCGTCGGGCTCCTTGCCGAACATGAGCACGTGCTTGGCCTCGAACGCCGTGTGCTCCTGCTGCGGGTAGAAGATCCCGTAGATGTGCACCAGGCGCCCGTGTTGCAGCATCTTCCCGAGCTGGGCCGTCGCGTCGAGGTAGCCGTCACCGAGGTTGCGCACCATCTCGGCCGTCGTGGTGTCGGTGAGCGTGATCCGGTACGGGCGCCCGTCGGAGGTGTTCAGCTCGATGGTGCGGCTGGTGTCGTCGTAGCTGATGACGTAGCCCGCGATGAGATCGGAGAACGTGAAGTCGATGGCGTTGGGCACGGGGTGGCTCCTCTTACGCGTGGGACAGGAGCACGGCGATGCTGCGGCCGCGCAGGGTGTAGTGCGGACCGGCGACGGCCGGTTCGGCGCCCTCGTCGCGCAGGTCGTCACCCGCGGGCAGGGCGGTGTCGATGGCCCGCACCCAGCGGCGGCCGTCGACGGGGATCTGGAAGTCCAGCGGCTCCCAGTACATGTTCATCATGACGTGCAGGTCGGGTCCTCCCGCGCGGCCGCGGACGGTGCACGCCAGCGCCCGGGCCTGCGGGTCGGACCAGTTCGGGGCGCCGAGGTCGGTGCCGTGCCAGGCCGCCTCGTCCGGCGTGTAGAACTCGGGGGCGCGCAGGGTCGCGTGGCGGTCCCGGAAGGCGATGAGGCCGCGCCAGAAGCGCAGCAGTCCGGCGTTGCTCCCGGCCAGGTGCCAGTTGACCCAGCCGATCGGGTTGTCCTGGCAGTACGCGTTGTTGTTGCCCTGCTGGGTGCGGGCGAACTCGTCGCCCGCGAGCATCATCGGCACCCCGCGGGACAGCATGAGCAGGGTCGCCAGGTTCTTCATCTGCTGTTCACGCAGCGCCAGCACGCCGGGGTCGCCGGTCGGACCCTCCGCGCCGCAGTTCCAGCTCATGTTGTCGTCGTTGCCGTCGCGGTTGCCCTCGCCGTTGGCCTCGTTGTGCTTGTGGTCGTAGGAGACCAGGTCCGCGAGGGTGAAGCCGTCGTGGCAGGTGACGAAGTTGACGGAGTTGGACGGGGCGTGCCCGCGGGCCTGGTACAGCGAGGCGCTGCCCCCGAGCCGGTCGGCGACCTCGCCCACGAGCCCGGGGTCGCCGCGCACGAACCGGCGCATGGTGTCGCGGAAGCGGCCGTTCCACTCCGCCCAGCGGTAGCCCGGATAGCGCCCGACCTCGTAGGCGCCGGCCGCGTCCCACGCCTCCGCGATGATCTTCGTGTCGGCGAGGGTCTCGGACAGCTCGATCTGCCAGACCGCCGGCGGCTCGTCGAGCACGGCGCCGCCGGCCCCGCGGGTGAGCACCGCGGCCTCGTCGAAGCGGAACCCGTCCACGTGTATGTCGCGCACCCAGAACTCGAGGCAGTCCTGGATGAGCTTGGTGACGATGGGGTGGTTGGCCATGAGGGTGTTGCCGCAGCCGGAGTAGTCGGCGTAGTACCGCGGGTCGGCCGGGTCGAGGTAGTAGTAGTTCGCGTTGTCCAGGCCGGCGAAGGCGAACAGCGGGCCGAGGAGGTTGCCCTCGTCGGTGTGGTTGAACACCACGTCGAGGATCACCTCGATGCCGGCCGCGTGCAGGGCCCGCACCATGTCCCGGAACTCGTCGAGGTGCTCGCCGCCTTCGGGGTTGCGGCAGTACCGCGCGTGCGGGGCGAAGAACGCCGCGGTGCTGTACCCCCAGAAGTTGCGGCCCGTGTCATCGAAGTCCGCGACCGGCATCAGCTCGACCGCGGTGACCCCGAGCCGGCGCAGGTGCGGGATCTTCTCCACCACGCCGGCGAACGTGCCCGGGTGCGCCACCGCGGCGCTCGGCGAGCGCGTGAAGCCCCCGACGTGCAGCTCGTAGATCACCTGGTCGGCGAGCGGGCGGTTCAGGGGGCGGTCGCCGCGCCAGTCGTACGCGTCCACGTCGATGACCACCGAGCGCAGCGAGCGCGCGGTGTTGTCGCCCGGGCGGCAGGCCGCGTCGCGGTCCCAGCGGGCGCGGGAGACGCCCCTGGCGTAGGGATCGATGAGCGCCTTGTGCGGGTCGAAGCGGTTGCCGCCGCCCTCGGGGCCGGTCACGCGGAAGGCGTAGAAGGCCGGCGCCCGCAGCCCGCGCACGTAGCCGTGCCAGGTCGCGAAGCTCCGGTTGGTCAGCGGGTCGAGCCGGAGCGTGTGCGCGGGCCGCTCGGCGTCGTACGAGTCGAACAGCAGCAGTTCGACCCCGGTGGCATGCTCCGAGAAGAGTGCGAAGTTCACGCCCTCGGCGTCGCATCGGGCCCCGAACGGATGCGCTCGTCCGGGTTCGAGGGTCAGGGCGGTGTCCAGCGCCTGCGAGCTCATGGCGCCGACCGTAGCAAGATGATCACCGCGGGTGACCGGATCGCGCGTTCTGGGTCGGCCGCACCCGGGGCCCATTACCGTGTGATCGCGTGGAACTGTGGCTCGTGCGGGACGTCCCGGCGTGGCTCGTCGGCGTCCTGCTCATCGCCGGGCTGCCCGGCCTCACGCTCGCCTTCGACACCTTCGTGCACCGGCACCTGCCGCACCGCCGGCTCAAGCGCCACAACGAGGTCACCGGCGTCATCGTCGCCACCGTCGGCGTCGCCTACGCGATCGTCATCGGGCTGTGCGTGGTGTCGCTGTGGGAGGGCTACAAGGACGCGCAGGACACCGCCCGCGAGGAGGCCGTCGCGCTGACCCCGCTCGTGCCGGGCAGCGCGGTCTTCGGCGCCGACGTGCAGCGCTCGGTCCGGGCGGAGATCGTGCGGTACGAGCGCGACATCATCGCCGGCTGGCCCGCGCACCTGAACTCCGACCCGGACCCGCGCCGCATCGCCGACCTCGACCACCTCACCGGCGTCATCGCCGCGCTGCAGCCGGCGACGGAGGCGCAGAAGGCGTTCGTCACCGACGCCCTGCGTACGATCGGCCACGCCGAGGCCATGCGGCAGGCGGCGAAGTCCGAGGCCGACGATCGCCAGATGTCCCCGGTGATGTGGATCGGCGTGCTCACCGCGACGGTGGCGATCCTGGCGCTGTGCCCGCTGTTCGGCCTCGACGACACCGCGGTGCGCCGCACGCTGCTCGCGCTGGCCTCGGCGGTCATCGCGACCAACCTCTACCTGGTGGTGGAGATGAACTTCCCGTACTACGGCGCGTTCTCGGTCGGCACCGACGCCTACCGGGACGTGGTCGCCGCGCTGTCCTGAGCGTGCCGCCGCAGGTTGCTCATGGACAGGATGGACGAGCGCACCTCCTGCAGCAGCTCGGTAGTGCTCAGCGGCCGCCCCCACTCAGTCATCGCGGCGTCGTCGAAGCCGATGGTCTCGATGCCGCAGCCGTACCGCGTGCCGAGCAGCCGGATCGCGTCACAGTGCTGGTGGCGCACGTAGGGCGCGTTCGTGACGAGCAGGACCCGGTCGCCGGGGCGGGGCCGCTCGACGATCTCCGCCCACCCGGTGAGCGTGTCGGCGGTGTTGGCCCGCAGCCCCGGCCGCGTCGAGGGCGCCGCGAGCACGTGGATGCCGCCGTCCCACGACCGGTGATGCTCGTGCGCCGCCGCGGGCTCGCCGATGCCGAGGAACCGCTTGAACGCCTCGGCCATCATGTCGGCCTCGGTGTCGACGGGCCCGAGCCCGAGCCGCGCCCCCTCGCGGAACTCGCGGTCGTCGCGCCACCGCAGGCTGGCGAGCCCGGTGAGCGTCCGCGTCGTGAGCCCGGCGCCGAGCAGGCGGGCCGTGTAGTCGGTCCGCCCGAGGGTCACCCGGATTCCACCCCCGAGGACGAGCACGTGATCGTATGCGCGGTGCGCGGGGGCGGGCCGCCCGCCCATCCCGAGCGCGTGCAGGAGGTCGCGGACGCGCCGGTCCCGCTCCGGCTCGAAGTCGATCCGCTCGGTGTCGAAGCGCTCCTTCACGCCGCCGCGGTAGTCCCAGACCGCGCAGAACCCGGCCAGCTCCGCGAGCGACTGCCCGGCCGCGCCGCCGAACTCGGCCACCAGCTCACCCATCGCGGGCGACGCCGCCCACGCGTCGGCGGCCGCGGCCACCTCGCGCAGGTCCTGGCCGCCGGGCTCGCATCGCGGGAGGGGAAACGGTTCCATGGTCCCGGAAGCGTACACACGGCGAAGGTGAGACCCATGCAGACGCGTCTTCCCGACGGCCGGCGGCTGAGCTGGACCGAGCACGGCGACCCGGCCGCCCCGCCGGTGCTGTTCCTGCACGGCACCCCGGGCGCGCCGGCCGACCGCCCGCCCGCGACCGGCATCCGCCTGCTCTGCGTCGACCGCCCCGGCTACGGCGCCTCGGACCCGGCCGCGCGCCCGGCGCTGCTCGGCGTCGCCGACGACGTCGAGCACCTGCGGCGGTCCCTGGGCATCGAGCGCTGGGGCGTGCTCGGCTTCTCCGGCGGGGCGCCCTTCGCCCTGGCGTGCGCGGCCCGCCACCCGCGCCGCCTCACGGGGGTGGTCGCGGCGAGCCTGACCGGGCCGGACCGGGAGCTGCACACCGTCCACGGCCGGGAGCGGCGGCAGGCCTGGCGGCTGCGCCACGTCCCCGGTCTCGGCCGCCGGCACGTCACGCGGGCCGCCGCCGCGTTCGCCCCGCACGCGGCCGGCGTGGCCGCGGACTGGCTGGCCACCGACATCCACCCGTGGCGCTTCCGCCTGCGCGACGCAGCCGTCCGCACCCTGATCTGGGCCGGCGCCGGCGACCGGGGCCGCGCGGTGCCGGACGCGCCGCTGGTCGCCGCGCGCATCCCCGGCGCCGAGGTGCGCATCGCCGCCGACGCCGGCCACACCCCGGCCCCGGCCCACTGGGCGGCGATGCTCGCCTGGCTCGCGGCGCCGCCGTCACTGTCGTGAATGCGGCACGATCCGCTTTGTAACCTCGCCGCGCGCCAGGGCGTGTCATGCGTATCGGGCCGGAGCACCCACCGGCCTCTGGGACCGCGGACGGCCGATCGACAAGACGGGGGCGATCGGCCGTCCGCGCCCGTGCCGCCGGCCCCGGCGCAGCCCGGGCGGCCCGCCCGGGTGAGCACCCGCTCGGCCTGCCCGGCCATGTCCCGCACCAGGTCCGTCGCCGACGCCACGGAGCCGATGCGGTCCACCGCCTCGCCGGCCCAGACCGGCAGCGGCGGGATCGCGCCCCGCGCCACGTCGGCCGCGTACTGCTCGCGCACCGCCTCGGTCGCGGCGGCCTCCGGCGGCAGGTCGCGGAAGCGGTCCAGGTACGGGTGGCCGAGCGTGCGCGCCGTGTACCGCCGCGGCCAGGCGGAGCCGCGCGCCACGTCCAGGATGCGGCTCCGCGAGGTGTCCTCGCCCCGGCCGGCCAGCAGCGCCCCGGTGATCGCGGAGCCGGCTCCCCACGGGCCGCCGGGGTCCGCGAGCAGGGGCAGCTCCCGGCCGAGCCGCCCATCGGGGCGAGCGCGATCGGATGCCGCACGCCGAGCAGGCGCGTGAACGCCGTCACGAGGCTCAGGGGGCGAGCCCGGTCAGCGCAGGCGGGCGATGCGACCCAGCTCGCCCGACGCCCAGCAGGCGCCGTCCGCGCAGGCCACGGCGTCGAAGCTGCCGGTGTCGAAGCGGGTCCAGGTGCGGCCGCCGTCGCGGGTCCAGTCACTGCCGGTCGGGCCGACCGCGTACGCGGTGTCGTCGCGGGGCGAGCGCCAGGCCACGCCGGAGCGGTACTCGCCGGGGACCGTGCGCGCGACCGTCCACGTGCGCCCGCCGTCGCGGCTCGTGACGGCGCCGTCCGGGGCCGAGGCCGGCACGGCGAAGTCCCCGCCGACCGCGAGGCCGTGCGCCCGGTCGCGGAAGGCGAGGGAGTAGATGCCGGCCGAGGCGCCCGACGGGACCGGGGTGGTCGCGGCCGTCCAGTGGCGGCCGCGGTCGCTCGTGCGCAGGACCCGGGACGCGGAGCCGCCGCCGGTGGCGAACCAGGCGTCCGGGCCGGGGCGGGCGGCGGTCACCAGGCAGGTGCCGCTGGCGGCGAAGGCGAACTCGCCGTCGAGGGCCGCGGGCAGCTCGGCGCGCTGCGGCGCCCAGTGCCGGCCGCCGTCCTCGGTGGCCAGGAGCTGGAAGCGGCCGTCGACCGGGTCGCCGAGGGCGAGGCCGTGGCGGCGGTCGAAGAAGGCGAAGCAGTCGTAGAACGCGGCCTCGTCGGTGTTGCGGAAGGTCTCGGTCCAGGTGCGGCCGCCGTTGTCGGTGAGGTACACCCGCGAATCCTCGCCATTGCCGATCGACAGGACGACGGCGTGCTCGGCGTCGAAGGCCTCGATGTCGCGGAACTGCAGGCCGGCGGTGTCCGGCGGCCCGACGGAGCGCCAGCTGCGCCCGCCGTCGACGGTGCGCAGGACGGTGCCCCCGGTGCCGGAGGCCCAGGCGACCCGGTCGCTCACGGCGGCGAGGCCGCGCAGGCGCGCGGTGGAGCCGGTGTCGAGCAGCCGCCACGACGGTGCCGGCGGCCATCCGAAGCCGCCGGCACCGAGGACGACGGCAAGTCCGAGCGTGATCGCGACGATGCGGGACCTCATGTCGCCCGAACTTACCGACTTCGATGGAGTTTGGACAGTGCCTCAGGGGGTCCAGGGTGCGGTGACGACCCAGCTCACGTCGTCGGACCACAGCGCCGCGGCGTCCCACGCGTTCGAGCCGCCGTTGCTCGCGATGTAGAGCAGGTTGTTGTAGTGGCGGATGTACCGGTCGGAGAAGTTGAGCGACCGCAACGCGTTGCCCTGCCCGTTCTTGCCGGCCTCGGAGCAGAAGGTCGCGTCCTGGGCGAACAGGGCGCTGCCGTCGTTGGCCTGCAACGAGATCTGGTAGTTCTGGTGCCGCAGGTACTGCCCGCCGGTGTTCTTGGACTCGAACGAGTAGCAGGAGCTGTTGCCGAGCCCGGCGCGCACGATCCAGGAGGCGTTGGCCTTGTCCGTGGCCGCGCTCGACGCGCTCACCACCGCCGTGTTCACGGTGCCGCCGGAGTGGCTGATGTACCGCGTGGTGCAGCACGCCGTCGTCGCCCGCAGCGAGATCGACTGGCCCGGCGTGAGCGTGGTGCCGCTGCCCTGCCCGGAGGTGTTGTAGTTCGCGGCGACGATGTTGGCCTGGACCGAGTTCTCGGTGGCGTCGCTCGGGTAGCCCGAGGTCATGACGCCCTCGTAGAAGGTGCCGGCGGAGCTGTTGCTGTTGTCGCCGCCGATGCCCAGGATGATCGCGCCCTCCTTCTTCATCGGGTTGTAGCCGGACGCGTTCGGCCGGGCCCCGTTGTAGAAGGTCGACAGGCCGCCGGACTGCGCGTTGGCGCCGCGGATCGACCAGTGGTTCGGCTCGCCCTTGACGATCGCGGTCACGAACCGGTTGGCGATGCTCGGGTCGTTGCTGTTGTACCCGGGGTTCACGCCCGAGAACAGCCCGTTCTCGAGGTCGGCCATGATCCACGGGCCGTTGCCGGTGCCGTAGCCCCAGACCTTGATGTTGCCGAAGTAGATGGCCTCCATGGTGCCGTTGCCGTTGTCCCGGCTGTTGCGCTCGGCGTTGCCGTAGTCGAAGCAGCAGCCGCCGTTGTAGTGCGTGCCGTCGAAGATGGCGTACATGCCCTCGGGCTGGTCGCCGGTCGCGATGCCGTTGGTGTTGTTGTTGCGGTAGCCGGTGCCCGGGGCGACGAACACGCCGTACACCTTGTGCCCGCCGATCGTCACGGGCGCCGCGGTGGCGTTGGCGAGGTTGTCGTAGCCCCCGGCCGCCGGGCCGTTGAACCCGCCGGGCGGGGCCTGGGTGAGCCGGTTGTTGCGGCCGGTCTGGTCGTAGATGATCGTGATCACGCAGGACGTGTTCGCACAGAAGCTGTCCTGGGCGGCCGCGTTGGCGTAGCTGCCCGCGGCGACCGGCGCGATGTCCTGGGTGGCGTTGTCCGACGCCCGCCGGACCTGGTAGAGCGGGCCGCTGTAGGTGCCGTAGAGCGCCCGGGTGGTGCTGTGCGCGGCGACGCAGGGCGTGCCGCCGGCGGCGTAGATGTCGCAGGGCTGCGACGTCGCCGCCTGAGAGGTGCCGACCCCGACGAGAGCGCTCACAACGAGCGCACCGGCGAAGGCGGCCCCGAGGAGGGCCTTGCGCATGGTTTCTCGACCTCATTCCGTGTGGCGGTACGGATGGAACGCCGTGAATGTGAGCGCTAACATAGCCGAGTCGCCGCCGTCGCGCAACGCCCGGGACGGTCCGCCGGTGCGCCCGGGCGCCGGGGGGCATGAACGTTCCGCCGCCGTGGTATCAGAGAAGACATGACCTTGACCGTCCTGGTGACCGGCGCCTCCGGGTTCGTCGGGTCGCGACTCGTCCCGCGGCTGCTCGCCGGGGGGCACCGGGTGCGCGCGATGACGCGCCGGCCGGGGCAGTACACCGGCGAGGGCGAGCCCGTCGCCGGCGACGTCACCGACCCGGCGAGCCTGCGGGCCGCGCTCGAGGGCGTGGACGTCGCCTACTACCTGGTGCACTCCCTCGGGCTGGACGACTTCGTCGAGCGCGACGCCGCCGCCGCGCGCCACTTCGCCGCCGCGGCCGCCGAGGCGCGCCTGGAGCGGATCGTCTACCTCGGCGGCCTCGGCGCCGACGGCGACGCGCTCTCCGAGCACCTGCGCTCGCGGCGCGAGGTCGAGCGGATCCTGCAGGCGGGTCCGGTGCCGGTGACGACGCTGCGGGCGGCGGTCATCGTCGGGCACGGCGGCATCTCGTGGGAGATCACCCGCCAGCTCGTCGAGCACCTGCCGGCGCTGATCACGCCGCAGTGGGTCACCACCCGCACCCAGCCCGTCGCGCTGCCGGACATGCTGCGCTACCTCGCCGGCGTCGCGGACAGCGAGGCGGCGCGCGGCCGCGTCTTCGAGGTGGGCGGCCCGGACGTGCTCAGCTTCGCCGACATGCTGCAGCGGGTGGCGGCGATCCGCGGCAAGTTCCTGCCGAACGTCACCGTCCCGCTGCTCACCCCGCGACTGTCGTCGATGTGGCTGTCGCTGGTCACCGACGTGGACATCCCGACCGCGCGCACCCTCGTGGACTCCCTCAGCGCCGAGACGGTGGTGCGCGAGCACCCGATCGCGGAGCTGTTGCCCGGGCCGGCGCTGGGCTACGAGGACGCGGTGCGGCTGGCCCTGGCCGAGCGCGAGGCGGACGTGACCGGGCAGGAGGCGCAGCGGACCGCGACCGCCGCCGCCGAGGCCGCGCAGGCCGCCTCGCTGGCCCGCCGGCGGGTCGAGGAGGTCCGCGCGGAGCTGGGCGTGAGCGGCTCGTGAGGGCACTGCGCGACCTCGCCCGGGCCGCGTTCGTCGACCGCGTGCCGCGCACCCACGACGAGCCGGACGCGGCCTTCCGCCGCCGCCGGATCGTGGTCGCGGTGACCCTGGTCGTGGGCGCGGCGCTGCTCGGCTGGTCGCTGACGATCCGCCCCGGCGACCCGCTGTTCTACGCCACGACGCTCGCGGTCGCCGCGACCTGGGTGGCGGGCAGCCTGCTGTCCGGCCCCCTGCACCTGGGCCGCATCCTCTACCGCGACCAGCTGCGCCGCCCCGTGCTGACCCCGATCGCGACGGGCCTGCTCGTCGGGGGCGTGTTCGTGGCCGGCGCGCTGATCGTGGCGCACATCCCGCCGCTGCGCGCCTTCACCGGCGAGGTGCTCGACCACGCCCGCTACGGCGCGATCGTCCCGATCACCGCGGTCACCCTGCTCAACGGCCTGGCCGAGGAGGTCTTCTTCCGCGGCGCCCTGTTCGCCGCGATCGGCCGCCGCCACCCGGTGCTGATCTCGACCGTCGTCTACGCCCTCGCCACGATCGCGACGGCCAACCCGATGCTGGTCTTCGCCGCCGCGGTGCTCGGCACCGTGCTGGGCCTGCAGCGCCGCGCGTCCGGCGGCATCCTGGCCCCGATCCTCACCCACGTGACGTGGTCGACGGTCATGCTGTTCGCCCTGCCGCCGCTGCTGGGAACCTAGAGCTCCACCGCGACCGACTCCAGGCTGTCGAGGGAGCGCTGCATCCCGACCTCCATGCCCGAGGCGATGATCGCGTCGCGGGTCTCCTGGTCGCCGTATTCGCAGCGCATCTCCAGCAGCGTCCGCCCGCCGGACTCGGCGAGCGTGACCGTGATGAGCCCGGTGTGCGCGTCGGGGTCGGGCAGGCCCTCGAAGACCTCGGTGTTCACCAGCCGGTCGGGGGCCTCGATCTCGCGGTACACCCCGTGGAACGCGACCTCGCCACCCCCGGGAACGACCTGCACGTACCGCCACGTGCCGCCGACGCGCAGGTCGATCTCGGCCGACTGCATCTCGCCCATCCCCGCGCCCCACCAGCGCTTCACGAGCTCGGGCTCGGTGTAGGCCCGCCACACGAGCGCCTTGGGCGCGTTGAACTCACGGGTGATGAGGATCTGCAGGTCGGTCGGGAGCGTGACCTTCGCCGTGCCCCTGGTCGTCGTCGCCATCAGTCGGTCTCCTTCGCCTTGAGGTCGTCCAGCACGTCGTCCATGCTGTCGAATCGTTCGTTCCAGCGCCGCTCGTAGGTCGCGAGCCACTCGTAGAGCGGCTTGAGCGGCCCGGGGTTGAGCCGGTAGACCCGCTGCCGGCCCACCTCGCGCACCCGCACCAGATCGACCTCGCGCAGCACGCGCAGGTGCTTGGACACCTGGGGCTGCGCGAGGCCGAGCAGGTCCACGAAGTCGCCGACCGGCCGCTCGCCCTGTGCGAGCAGGTCGAGGATCTGCCGCCGCCGCAGCTCGGCGACGGCGTTGAACGCGTCCGTGGTGGTAGCCGCTCGTGCCATGCGTCAATCATATGCCGATAAGGGAATGCGTCAAGGGCAAACGCGGAAGAGCATCATGGCTCGGGCCCGCGTCACCTGCGGACCGTCGCTCCCGCCAGACATCCCGGCCTCCGCGGTGGCAAGAACAAAGCGCTACGCCGTGGCGGCGATCAGCTCGGCGCACGCACGCGGGTCGTCGTTGAACGGCAGGTGGCCGCAGCCCCGCAGCCGTATGTGCCGGGCGCCCGGCAGCAGCCGCGCGGCGCGGCGCGCCTGGAACGCGGGCAGGATCAGGTCCCGCGACCCCCACACGACGGTCACCGGGATGTCGGCGAGCGCCCCGGCGTCGCCGAACCGGTGCCCCGCGAAGGCGTCCCGGGCCGCCGCGAAGCCGGGCGCCGCCGCGAGGGCCCGCGCGTCGGCCACCCCCGCGACCGGATCGACCCGGGTGGGGTGACCGAAGAACAGCCCGAACAGCGCGGCCCGCCCCGCCGCCGTCGACGCGAGCCGGGGCAGCGCCGGGCCGCACGAGCGGGCGCAGGCCCGCGCCGCGGTGACCGAGGCCTGGCACCAGCGCCGCGAGACCGGGCCCCAGAAGCCGATCGGCGCGAAGGCCGTCACCGACAGCGCCGCCCCGCGCCGGCCGAGCTCGAGCGCCACACCCCCGCCCATCGAGCTGCCGGCGACGTGGAAGGGCGGCGGCACGGCCGCGAGGACCCAGTCGGCGAGCGCGGGCACCGAGGCGGCACCGGTGGCCGGGGCCGCGCCGAAGCCGGGCAGGTCGAGCGCGCGCACGTCGGCGAGGCGCGCCGGCAGAGCGGGCCGCAGCGGGTCCCACACCTGGCGGCGGCTGCCCAGGCCGTGCAGGAGGACCAGCGGCGCCATACCCGCGTATCGTACTTGTTGACAGCCCGACAACAAGGGCTCAAGGTGGCTCGCATGGAGTACGACGTCATCGTCGTGGGATCCGGGTTCGGCGGCAGCGTGAGCGCGCTGCGGCTGACCGAGAAGGGCTACCGCGTCGGCGTGCTCGAGACCGGCCGCCGCTTCGCCGACGCGGACTTCGCGAAGACGAGCTGGCGGCTGCGCGACTATCTGTTCGCCCCCGCCGCCGGCTGCTACGGCATCCTGCGCATGACGCTGCTGCCGGACGTGCTCGTGCTGTCCGGGGCCGGCGTCGGCGGGGGTTCGCTGGGCTACGCCAACACGCTGTACCGGCCGCCGGACGTCTTCTTCGCCGACCCGCAGTGGGCCGGGATCACGGACTGGAAGGCCGAGCTCGGCGGGCACTACGACACGGCCTCGCGCATGCTCGGGGTGGCCGAGAACCCGCGCACCACCGCCGCCGACGAGGTGCTGCGCTCCGTGGCCGAGGACCTCGGCGTGGCGCACACCTACCGCCGCACCCCCGTCGGCGTGCTCTTCGGCGAGCGCCCGGGCGAGACGGTGCCCGACCCGTACTTCGGCGGCGCCGGCCCCGCGCGCACCACCTGCACGTTCTGCGGCTGCTGCATGACCGGCTGCCGCGTCGGGGCGAAGAACACGACGGTGAAGAACTACCTGTACCTCGCCGAGCGCGCCGGCGCCGAGGTCCACGAGCGCACCACCGTGACCCGGGTGACGCCCCGCCCCGGCGGCGGCTACACCGTGCACGCCGTGCGCACCGGCGGCAAGCTGCGCCGGCGCGCCCGCACGTTCACCGCGCGCGAGGTGATCCTGGCCGCGGGCGCGCTCGGCACCCAGCGGATCCTGCACCACGCCCGGCGGCGGGGCGACCTGCCGAACCTCTCGCCCCGCCTCGGCGAGCTGAGCCGGACCAACTCCGAGTCGATCCTGGGCCCGCGCTCCCGCCGCCGCGACGCCGACTTCACCGACGGGGTGGCGATCACGTCCTCGATCCACCCGGACGCCGACACGCACATCGAGCCGGTGCGCTACGGCCCGGGCAGCAACCTGCTCGGGCTCATGGCCGCCGTCCTCGTCGGCGACACCGGCCGGACCCCGCGCTGGCTGGCGGGGCTCGGCCGGACGCTGGCCGGTTGGCGGGACTGGCCGCGGCTGTTCTGGCCGCGCCGGTGGTCGCAGCAGACGATCGTGCTGCTCGCCATGCAGCCCAAGGACAACTCGATCACCGTCGGCCCCCGCCGCGGCCCCCTCGGCGGGCGGCGCCTGACGAGCCGGCGCGGGATCGGGGAGCCGAATCCCGTGTACCTCCCGGTCGCCCACGACGTCGCCCGGCGCGTGGCCGGGAAGATCGACGGCGTGGCGCTCGGCTCCGTGACCGAGCTCGCCGGCCGGCCGGTGACGGGGCACTTCATCGGCGGGGCCGCGATCGGGGCGGACCCGGAGCACGGCGTCATCGACCCGTACCATCGCGTCTTCGGCCACCCCGGGCTCCACGTGGTCGACGGCGCCGCGGTGACCGCGAACCTCGGCGTGAACCCGTCGCTGACCATCACCGCGCTCGCCGAGCGGGCCCTGTCCCTGTGGCCGAACCACGGCGACCCGGACCCGCGCCCGCCGCTGGGCGCGCCCTATGTCCGCGTGGACGCCGTGGCGGCCCGCGATCCGGCGCTGGGGACGGCCGCGTGACCGGGACCATCACCGAGCGCGGGCGCCGCCTCGAGCCCGACCAGCGGCGCGCGCAGATCCTGTCGTGCGCGGTGCGGCTCTTCGGCGAGCGCCCCTACGCCGAGGTGTCGACGACCGGCATCGCCGAGGCGGCCGGCGTGGCCCGCGGGCTGATCAACCACTACTTCGGCACCAAGCGGGACCTCTACGTCGAGGCCGTGCGGGTGCTCGTCACCATCCCGCCGGTCGCCGTGGAGCAGCTGCCCGCGGGCGGCCTGGCGACCCGGGTCGACGCCAGCGTCACCTGGTTCCTGGACGTCGTCGCGCGGCACAGCGCCTCCTGGCTGGCCGCGGTCGACGCCGGCGACCCCGACGTGCGCCGGGTCCTGGCCGAGGCCGACGAGGTCGCGGCGGACAGCATCCTGGTCGCGATCGGCCTGGCCGGCGAGGACGGGCACCGCGACGAGCGCCGGGCGATGATCCGCGCGTACTGCGGCCTGGCCAAGGCGACCGCCCGCGAGTGGCTCGAGCGCGGCGCCCTGACCCGCGAGCAGGTCCACACGATGCTCGCGACCACGCTCATCACCCTCGTCCGCGAGGTGTTCCCGCGGGGGCCCTCGTGACGCGGATCGCCGTGGCCGGGGCCGGGTTCGGGGGGATCGCGGTCGCGCATCTGCTGCGCCGGGCCGGGTTCGGCGACGTGACGATCTACGAGCGGGCGGCGGAGGTCGGCGGGGTCTGGCGCGACAACACCTACCCCGGCTGCGCGTGCGACATCCCCGCGCCGCTGTACTCGTACTCCTTCGCGCTCAACCCCGACTGGTCGCAGCGGTTCCCGCCGCACGCCGAGATCCTGCGGTACCTGCGGACGTGCGCCGACGACTTCGGGCTGCGGCCGCATCTGCGCCTCGGCACCGCCGTCACGGCCGCGGCCTGGACCGGCACCGCGTGGCGCCTCACGCTCGCCGATCAGGCCACGGGGCTGCAGAGCACCGCGGAGTACGACATCCTGATCCCGGCAACGGGCCAGCTCTCGCGGCCGGTCGTGCCCGCGCTGCCCGGCGCGGAGGGGTTCGCCGGGCGCGCCGTGCACACCGCGGCCTGGGACCCGGCGATCGACGTCACCGGCCGGCGCGTCGGGGTCATCGGCACCGGCGCGAGCGCCGTCCAGCTCGTGCCCGCGATCGCGGACCGGGCGGCGCGGGTCACGGTGTTCCAGCGCTCCGCGCCCTGGACGCTGCCGAAGCCGAACCGGCGGTACGGCCGCATCCGCAGGACCCTGAACCGCCGTGTCCCGCCGCTCATGCGCGCGGCCCGGGCCGGCACCTGGCTGCTGACCGTGGTCACCGGGCGCGCGATGACCGGCCGCCCGATCGCCCGCCGCTTCGTGCGCGCCGTCTCGCGGGCCCAGCGCCTGCTCCAGGCCCGCCGGCTGGGGCCGGGGGTGACGCCGGACTACGCGATGGGGTGCAAGCGGGTCCTGTTCACCGGCGACTGGTTCCGCACGCTGCGCCGCGCGCACGTGGACCTCGTGACGCACGACATCGTCCAGGTCACGAGCGCCGGCGTGCGCACGGCGGACGGCTCGGCGTACGACTGCGACCTGCTCGTCTACGCGACGGGCTTCGCGGCGACCGAGTTCCTGGCCCCGCTGGCCGTGACCGGGCGCGACGGCCGCCGCCTGGAGGACGAGTGGCGCGACGGCGCCTACGCCCACCTGGGGATCACGGTACCGGGCTTCCCGAACCTGTTCCTCATGTACGGCCCGAACACGAACACCGGCAACACCTCCGTCGTGTACTTCCACGAGTCCCAGGCCCGCTACATCGTCCAGGCGGTCCGGGCGGTGGCCGAGTCCGGCCCCCTGGAGGTGCGCGCCGACGTCGCGGCGGCCTTCGACGCCGAGATGCGGCGCCGCCTGGGCGGGAGCGTGTGGGCGGGCTGCACGAGCTGGTACCGCACCGCCGCCGGCCGCGTGGTGACCAACTGGCCGGGGATGGCCTCGGAGTACCGCGCCCGGACCGCCCGCCTGGCGCGCTCCGACTACCGCTGAGCCGCGGCCCCGAACGACATCCGGAAGTCGTCGGCGACCAGCGAGAGCAGCGGCCTGCGCCCGGCGAGGAACCCCAGCGGGCCGCCCCGCTCGAAGTCCCACACGACCTTCGCCGTCCCGCACTTGGCCGTGGCCCGGACCGGCGTCGTCTTGGGCCGCCCGTGCAACGCCTGCGTGCACCGGAACCGGATCGGCAGCCGCAAGCGCGGCCGCGCGGCGGCGATCTCGGCCGAGGCGATCGACGCCGCCGCGGCCCGCGCGTGGGTGATCTCCAGCGCCGCGAGGTCCTTGGGAATCCCCCAGAGCTCGCGCCCGCCGTCGCGGGAGTCGGCGCTGTCGACCCAGATGTGCGAGATCGTCACCCGGGTCCGCAGCCCGGCCCGCACGAGCACGGCGGCCAGCAGCTCCCGGTAGCTCAGGTCGCCGCCGGGCCGGTAGTCCACCCACGCCGCGCCGACGAGCGCCCGCGACCCGGCCCGCACGATCCGCACGGCCCGGCGGAGCTCGGCCGGCAGCGCGGGCACCTCGGCGACCGGGATCGCCCACACCGACACGGTCATCCGGCCGCACAGCGACCACGGCTCCGGCGGGTAGCCCATGACCGGCACTCTACGCTTCTTGGCACCCTGCCAACAGCTGCCCGCGTGCCGGCACCGGGATCCGGCGAAACGCTCAGGTCGGGCGGGGCCGGGCCGAGCTAGGGCTGATCGGCGCCGGCAAGACCGTCATGCGGGAGCATCGGCAGAAGGCCCAGGCCTGCGGCGTGATCACCGTCGTGGTGGGCGAGCTGGGCGGCAGCGGCCCGGCGCACGCCACGGCGGAGCAGGGGGCCGCCTTCCTCGACCTGCCGATCGACGCGGGCGAGATCGACCGGCAGCGGCGGGAGGACGCGCACAACCGCGCCTTCGCGGACGGCCTCTTCCTGCACCCGAAGCTGCGGGCGGCGCTCGTCGGCATCGCCGACGACACGGACGCGCTGCTCGACGTCCGGCTCGACACCCAGGGCGACCGGGGCGAGCGGACCGCGAGGGCGGCGCGGCTCGGCGACGCGCTCAGCGGGCACATCCAGGCCGCCCGGGAGGCCTGCCGCTGAGGCGGTTCAGTGCGGCCGGGTGAGGCCCAGGTCGTACGCGATGATGACCGCCTGCACGCGGTCGCGCGCGCCGATCTTGGCCAGCACCCGGCCGACGTGGTTCTTCACCGTCGACTCGGCCAGGACCAGGCGCTCGGCGATCTCGCCGTTGGTACAGCCGTTGCCGATCGCGACCAGGATCTCGCGTTCGCGGTCCGTCAGCGTGTCCAGGCGCGGGTCCGGCGCCGGGCGGGCCGCGCCGCCGAGGTGGTGGGCGAACGCGTCCAGCAGCCGGCGGGTGAGGGCGGGCGCGATCACCGCGTCGCCGCCCGCGACCGCACGGATGCCGGCCAGCAGCTCCTCGGGGTGGGCGTCCTTGAGCAGGAAGCCGCTGGCACCGGCGCGCAGGGCGGCGTGCACGTACTCGTCCAGGTCGAACGTCGTGAGCATCAGGATGTGCGAGCGCCCGCCGGACTCGACGATGCGGCGGGTCGCCTCGATGCCGTCCATGCCGGGCATCCGCACGTCCATCAGGATGACGTCCGGGTGCAGCTCGGCGGCCCGCCGTACGGCATCCGCGCCGTTCTGGGCCTCGCCGAGGACCTCCGTGTCCGGGTTGCTCTCCAGCAGCATGCGGAAGCCCAGCCGCTGCAGGGGCTGGTCGTCCACGATGAGGACGGTGATCATGCGGGGTCGCCTCCGGGTGCGGGCGGCGGGGTCAGGTCGAGGTCGGCCACCACGCTCCATCCTCCGCCGGGGTCCGGGCCGGCGGTGACGGACCCGCCGTAGAGTGCCGCGCGCTCGCGCATGCCGATCAGGCCGTGCCCCTGCTCGCCGGGCCGGGCCGTGCGGTCCGCGCCGCCGGGCGGGCCGGTGTCGCGCACGACGATCCGCAGCCTGGCACCCTCGACGCGCAGCGCCAGGCGGACCCGCGTGCCGGGGCCGGCGTGCTTGAGCGTGTTCGTGAGGGCTTCCTGCACGATGCGATAGGCCGCCAGCTGTACGCCGAGATCCAGCGCCTCCAGCTCGCCGCCGCTCTGGTACTCGACCTCCGGCCCGGCCGCGCGGACGCGCCGGCACAGCGGCTCGAGGTCGGCGATGCCGGGCTGCGGGCTGAGCCCGTCCGCCTGCTCGCGCAGGACGCCCAGCATGCGGCGCAGCTCCCCCAGCGAGCGGCGGCCGGTGTCGCCGATGAGCCGCAGCGCCTCCTTCCCGCGCTCGGGCGCGACGTCCGCGGCGTAGGCGCCGCCGTCGGCGAGGGTGATGATGACCGACAGGCTGTGGCCGAGGACGTCGTGCATCTCGCGGGCCACCCGGGTGCGCTCGGTCGCGGCGGCCAGGCGGCTGCGCTGGTCGCGTTCGATCTCCAGCTGCACCGCGCGGTCGCGCAGCGCGGCGAGCTGGGCGCGGCGGACCCGCACCGCGAACCCGAGCGCGACGGCCGCGGTCCCGACGCTGGCGACGAAGAACAGCACGTCCCACGCCGACAGGACGCCGGAGACGCGCACGACCACCAGCGCGGAGGCGACCAGCAGCGCGGGCACCGCCCACGGCAGCCGGCTCAGCCGGCCGTGCAGCACGAGGCTGTAGACGGCGACGAGCAGTGCGACGTCGGCGCGCAGCATGACGCCGGCGGCCCACTCGGCGATGAAGACCGCCGCGACGGCGTAGCACGCGAGCAGCGGGGCCCGGCGGCGCCACCACAGCGGCACCAGCAGCGCGCCCTGCAGCAGCAGCATCTGCGGCACCGGCCGTTGCGTGAGGATCAGCGGCGAGTCGCGATGTTCCCGGCCCGGGACGAGATCGGGCACGCAGAACACCAGGAAGACCACGAGCACGACGGCGGTGTCCAGCGCCCACGGGTGCCGGGCGTCCCACTGCCGCACCCGCTGCCCGGCACGGAACAGCCAGGCGGTGTCCTCGGCGCTCACGTACCCATCCTCTCCCCGCGGCACCGGGGGCCGCGCCGTGCACGTGCACGGCGCGGCCCCCGGACGGCGGCCCTGGGCATCCGCTCAGGCGTCCGAGCGGACCAGCCGGATCGCGGCACCGGCCAGGGCCAGCGCGGTCCAGCCGAGCAGCACCAGCAGCCCGTTGCCGGCGGTGAGCGTCCCGGTGACGTGGTGCAGGGCGAAGATCGACTCGCCGGCGTTGCCGGGCAGGTACGGCGTGATGTCCGCCCGCCAGGACTTCGGCAGCAGCATCATCAGGCCGGGCACCAGCAGGAACAGGCCGACGAACGCCGAGATGCCGCCGGCCGTGGAGCGCAGCAGCGCGCCGAGCGCCACCCCGATGACGCCGACCAGGCCGAGGTAGACCGCCGCGCCGAGCAGGCCCGTCACGACCCCGTCGGCCGAGATGCCCATGGCCTTGGCGGTGCCGGACAGCACGCCGCTGCTGATCAGGAAGGCCCCGAACGCACCGGCCGCGCCGACGGCGAAGGCGACGACGCCGTACACGGCGGCCTTGGACCACAGCACCGGCAGGCGGCGCGGGACGGCGGCGAGCGTGGAGCGGATCATGCCGGTCGTGTACTCGCCGGACGTCGAGAGCACCCCGAGGACCCCGAGCGCGATCGTCGCGAACGTCGTGCCGAACAGGGCGAGGCTGTACGTCGTGGCATCGGCGAAGTCCGGGTCCATCTGCTGACCGGAGCCGGTCATCGACTTGTACCGCAGCGACGCGATCGTCCCGAACGCGAGCAGGAACAGCAGGCCGAGCCCGAGCGTGATCCAGGTCGAGCGCAGTGACCACTGCTTGTACCACTCCGAGCGCAGCACCCGGGCGCCGGTCACCTTGCGGGCCGGGCCGGCGGTGCGCGCCGGCACGGCGGCGCTCGGGCGGGTCTCGGTGGCGATGCTCATGCGGCTGCCCTCGCAGGGGTGGTCGTGGCGTGGTACTCGACGGCGTCCTTGGTCAGTTCCATGAAGGCCTCCTCGAGCGAGACCGCCTTCGCGGTGAGCTCGAACAGGGCGATGCCGTGCTCGGCGGCGGCGAGCCCGATGGCCCGCGGCGACATGCCGGTCACGCTCAGCTGCTCCGAGCCGGGCCGGCCGGTGATCTCGACGCCGGGACCGGACAGGACCCGGCGCAGCTGTTCCGGGTCGGCGGTGGCGACGACGACGGTGTCACCGCCGGCGGTGCGGACCAGCTCCTGCACGGTGGTGTCGGCCAGCACCCGCCCGCGGCCGACCACGATGAGGTGGTCGGCGACCAGCGCCATCTCGCTCATCAGGTGCGAGGAGACGAACACGGTGCGCCCGGCGGCCGCGAGGTCGGTGAGCAGGTTGCGAATCCACAGCACGCCCTCGGGGTCGAGCCCGTTGACCGGCTCGTCGAGCATGATCGTCTGCGGGTCGCCGAGCAGCGCGGCGGCGATGCCGAGGCGCTGCCCCATGCCGAGGGAGAAGGCCCCGGCGCGCTTGCGGGCCACCGGCTGCAGCCCGGTCAGCTCGATCAGCTCGGTCACCCGGCGGCGCGGGATGCCGTGCGTGTGGGCAAGCGCCATCAGGTGGTCGAACGCGGACCGGCCCGGGTGGATCGACCGCGCCTCGAGCAGCGCGCCGACCTCGTGCAGCGGCGCCGCGTGCCGCGCGTACCGCCTGCCGTTCACGGTCACCGAGCCGCTCGTCGGGGCGTCCAGCCCGATGATCATGCGCATCGTCGTGGACTTGCCGGCGCCGTTCGGCCCGAGGAAGCCCGTGACCGCGCCCGGCCGGACCGTGAAGGTCACGCCGTCGACGGCCGTCTTGTCGCCGTACCGCTTCGTCAGTTGCCGCGCCTCGATCATCGTCTCCCCCTCGGAGCTCCCGCGTTCTCACCGTGAACGCTAGGTTCGCCGAGGCCCCGATCCCCAGTACTGCGGTCCCGATCTCCGCCGGGCCCGTAGTACCGCGGTACCGGGCGCCACCTAGGGGTTCCGCCGCGGGGATCACGACGGCAGTTCTACCGGCGGTTCAGGTCCGGATCCGGCGGGCGCGGCGGAGCATCACGACGGTGCCGGCCGCGAACAGCACCACCAGCACGGCCAGGGCCACGACGCTGAACGAGAGCGAGCGGCCGGCCGCCGGAGCCTGCGCGCCCGCTGTGCCCCGGGCGGCCGCGGCCGCGGCGGCGGGCGACGGCGGCGGGGCGTGCAGCCGGGCCGCCTCCTCGGGCGTGACCAGGTGCCCGACCGAGGCGCCGGCGGGCCGGGTGAAGCCCCAGTCCAGCAGCGTCGTGCCCTGCTTCCAGGCGCGGGCGGGCACGATCTCGGCACCCATGATCGTGACGACGAGCCGCCGGTCGCCGCGCTTGGCGGCGCCGACGTACGTGTGCCGGGCCTCGTCGGTGAAGCCGGTCTTGCCGCCGATCCCGCCCGGATACTCGGTCAGCAGCTTGTTCTCGTTCTGGATCTGGAAGCCCTTCGGGTCCTTCGGCGGCTGGGCCGGCCACTGGAAGGTCAGGGCGCTGTCGTACTGCAGGAACGCCGCCCGGTCCAGGTTCTCCCGGGCGATGAGGGCCAGGTCGTAGGCGCTCGTGTACTGCTCGGGGGCGTCCAGTCCCGACGGGGTGACCGCGTGCGTGTCGTCGGCGCCGAGCCGGTGCGCCTCGGCGTTCATGGCCGCGATCGTCGCCGGGACGCCGCCCTCGCCGCCCCCGACCCGGGCGAGGGCGTTCGCGGCGTCGTTGCCGGACTGCAGCAGCAGGCCGTACCACAGCGTGGAGACCGGGTACCGGCCCCCGGCGATGATGCCGACCAGGGAGCTGTCGCCGGGCAGGTCGAGGTCGGCCGGGGTCGCCTCGACGACCTGGTTCGGGTCGAGCTTGGGCAGGACCGTCGCGGCGAGCAGCAGCTTCTGGACGCTGGCCGGACGGCGGCGCAGGTGCGGGGCGCAGGCCCCGAGCACCTCGCCGGTGTCGAGGTCGGCGACCACCCACGCCATCGCCGAGGTGACCGGCGGGGCGGGGGCGCCGGGCGGCACGGCCAGGCCCTTCGTGGCCAGCTGCGCGCCGCCGACGACGGGCGCGGCCGGGTCCCGCTCGGGTGAGGGCGGGGTGGGCGGGATGGTGGCGATGGACGTGTAGGGGCACGGCACCGCGGCGGTCGTGTCGGCGGCGGCGGACCCGGACGGCTCCAGCAGCGGCAACGGACCGGCCGACAGCACGGCGGCCAGCGCGCCGGCACCCAAACGCCACAGATCCATGAGCGGAAGCCTATCGAGACGGACAGTTGCCCGTCGTGCAGTCGTGAACGCGACGCCGGTTGCGACGGATCGCCGCTACCCTGCCGCCGTGGACGAATACCTGCGGCGGTACATCCGCCACGAGGTCGCGCGCGGGCGGCGCACCGCGGTGGAGATCGTGCGCGAGGTCGTGGCGGGCGGCGGCGACCCGGCCGCGGCGTGGGCGCTCGTCGCCGAGGCGTTCGCCGAGCACCGCGCGGACGCGGCGACCTGGCCGGCCGTCACCGACAACGACCGCCTCACGACCGCCTTCGCCCGCCTCGACGCCGCCGGGATCGTGGCCCGCGCGTCGTTCACGCAGACCCTGACCGACGGCGGGCACGAGATCCGGGCGATCCTGCGCGACCGGCCCGGCGCCCGCGGCTTCGCCTTCTACCACGAGCAGGACGAGAGCTCCTGCGTCGCCAGCGGCGCCTGTCGATCGCCTACGGGGCCCGCGCGGAGGACGGCGAGGCCACCGCGGCGGCCGGCCGGGAGATCGCCGACGCGCTCGCCGACGAGGGGCTCGCGGTGGCCTGGAGCGGCGACCCGGCGATCCGCATCGAGGTGAAGATGGCCTGGCAGGTGCGCCGGGCCGGCGCGCTCGCGGCCGCGCCCCCGCACCCGCTCCCGGCGGGCGAGCGCGCGGCCCACGTCGACCGGACCGGCTGGTCCGGCCCGTTCGAGCCGCCGACGGGCCGGCAGTCCCCCGCCGTCTTCGCGGGCGCGTACCTGCCGCTGCTGCCGGCGGGCGGCAGCGCGACCATCTGGGGCGAGGAGACCGGCATCAGGTTCTCCCGCGACGGCGGCGCGCTCGTCGCGGTGGTCGCCGGCGCGGACGGCGAGGACGAGCCCCCGGTGCGGCTCGCGCCCCTGGACGCGTGGCCGCTCGTGCGCGACCGGCTGCGGTAGCCACCGGCCCGGCACCCCATACTGCACCAGAACCGCACTCAGAAACGCCGCTCGCGCACCGATCGGTGTGGCCATGCCGGACAGCGCGCTCGAGCAGCACGAGATCGACTACCGGGCCCGCCAGGTCAGGCTGGGCACGTGGGTCGGCGTCGGGGTCATCCTGATCGGCGCCGTGCGCGTCCGGCTGGACTGGCACGGCGGGCCGTGGATCGTGGCCGCCATGCTCGTGGCCGCGCTGGGACAGGCGGGGCTGGCGATGCTGCCGTGGCGGCGGTACATCCAGGCCCCCTGGCTGCCCCGGGCGCTCGTCGGGTGGTGGCTGGCCAACCTGGTGCTGCTGCTGGGGTTCACCGCCTACGACACCGCCGCGCTGGCGATCTACCCGGCCGGCGTCATGCTCGTGCTGGCCTCGACGGCCGCGCTGGCCGACAAGGGCTCCGTGATCGGGCTCGGCACGCTCAGCATCGCCGGGTACCTGGCCCTGGTCATCACCCGGGACCGGCCCGTCGGGCCCACCCTGGCCGCGCTGACCGTCTCGCTCATGCTCGGCGTCACCTGGTTCTGCGCCCAGACCGCGAGCAACCGCAGCCGGATGGACCGGGCCCGGCGCCGCGCGGAGAACAAGATCGAGGCGCTGCTGGAGGCCTCGTCCGACGCGGTGCTGGCGATCCGCGGCGACGGCCGCGGGGTGACCTACGCGAGCCCGTCGGTGCGCACCGTGCTCGGCTACGACACCGCGTTCGTGACCAGCGATCTGCTCTCCGACATCACCCACCCCGACTACCTGCCCGTGTCCCAGGAGTGGTGGCAGCGGGTCATCGGCGGCGGGCCCGGCTACACCGCCCGGGCCGAGTCCCGCGTGCGCCGGGCCGACGGGGCCTGGATCTGGGTCGAGGTCATCGGCACCAACCGGACCGCCGAGGCGCCGCTCTTCGCCGCGGTCATCAGCATCCGCGACATCACCGGCCGCAAGGAGCTGGAGGAGGAGCTGACCCGGCAGGCGTTCGCCGACTCGCTGACCGGGATGCCGAACCGGGCTCTGTTCCGCGACCGGCTCGAGCACGCCATCGCCCGCAACCGGCGCGGCGGCGGCCGGATCACCCTGTTCCTGGTCGACCTCGACGACTTCAAGCTCGTCAACGACAGCCTCGGGCACACCGCCGGCGACCAGCTCATCGCTACCACCGCGCTGCGCCTGCACCAGCAGCTGCGCGCCGCCGACACCCTGGCCCGCCTCGGCGGCGACGAGTTCGCGATCCTCGTGGAGGACATCACCGAGATCGAGGCGATGGACCTCACCGAGCGGCTGCTGGCCGCGATCCGCCGGCCGCTGCGGCTGGGCAACCGCGAGGTCGTCTGCTCGGCGTCGATCGGCGTGGCGACCGCCAAGGCCGGCGACGGCGACGACGGGCCCGACCCCGGGGAGCTGCTGCGCAACGCCGATCTGGCCATGTACGCCGCCAAGGGCGCCGGCCGCGACCGCTACGCCCTGTTCGACCCGGCCATGTACGCCGGCATCATGCGCGAGGCCGAGGACCGCGCCGAGCTCGAGCGCGCCCTGGCCCACCACGAGTTCCTGGTGCACTACCAGCCGATCGTCGACCTGCCGACCAGCCGCCTCATCGGCGTCGAGGCCCTGGTGCGCTGGGAGCACCCGGCGCGCGGCCTGGTCGGCCCGAACACGTTCATCCCCCTGGCCGAGTCGACCGGGCTCATCGTGCCGCTGGGCCGCTGGGTGCTGCGTCAGGCCTGCGAGCAGCTGGCCGCCTGGTGCGAGCAGTTCCCGGCCGCGGCCGGGATCCGGGTCAACGTGAACCTCTCGGCGCGGCAGTTCCAGCACGAGGGGCTGGTCGAGGAGGTCGCCGGCATCCTGGCCGAGACCGGCGTCGACCCGCACCAGATCGTCCTGGAGATCACCGAGTCGCTGCTCATGCAGGACACCGACTCCACCATCGAGACCCTCGGCCGGCTCAAGGCGCTCGGCGTGCGCCTGGCCATCGACGACTTCGGCACCGGGTACTCGTCGCTGTCGTACCTCAAGCGGTTCCCGGTCGACATCCTCAAGATCGACCGCTCGTTCGTCGACGGCATCGACACCGAGCGCGGCGACGCCACGCTGGCCGAGGCGGTCGTGCAGCTGGGCCGGGCGCTGCAGCTGCAGACGGTCGCCGAGGGCATCGAGACCGCCGAGCAGTGGTCGACGCTGCAGGATCTCGGATGCGAGTTCGGGCAGGGGTACCTGTTCGCGCGGCCGGGCGCCGCCGACGAGATCTCCTCGATCCTCGGCGACGCCCGGGTCCCGCAGTCGTGAAACCCTAGGCGGAAATGGTGTACGGGTCCCCGTACACCTTCCACGACAGCGGCGGGTCGAGGTCGAAGTTGCGGTTGTTGAGGAACACCCGCTGCTCGGTGTCGACCCGGCTGGTGTCGCTGTGCGCCTCCTCGGTCTTCATCGCCGCGACCCGCGCGTCGAGGAAGGCGTTGAGGTAGGTCGCCTCGTCGCCGCCCTGGGCCGGGGTCTTGGCCTTGGCCATGGCGGCCTTGCGGATGCCGCCGAAGCTGACGGAGCTGTTGCCGGGGCCGTGCATGACGATCGCGTCGTAGTAGATGAACTGGCCCAGGGCCCGCAGGCCGTCGGCCTTGGCCTGGCTGACGGACGGGTTGAAGTACACCAGGTCCCGCTCGTCGTTCTGGGCCTGCTGGAACGCCGGGTCGGCCGCGGCGGTGCGCCAGTCCTTGGTGAAGTTCGGGTCCAGCCCGGCGTGCGAGGCGCTGTTGTTGACGCTGCGCAGCGCCGGCAGGTACTTCGCCAGCACGTTGCCGGGCACCCGCTGGGTGTAGAGCTCGACGAGCTCGAGCATGTCGCCGGTGCCGGAGCAGAAGCCGATGATCCCGGCGGTGTAGCCGCGCCCGTCGCCGATGTCCTCGATGTACTTGTACTGCGCCTTCCAGTCCAGCGAGGAGTTCTCCGCCGAGGACACCAGCTGCATCGCGATGTCCTTCTTGCGCGGGTCGGTCAGGTCCTTGCCCGGGGTGCCGGTGGGGCTCCTGGTGGGCGAGGCGCTGGCGGACGCGCTGCGCGACGGCGACGCCGACGGCGAGGCGGAGGCCGAGGGCCCGCCGGTGCGCGACGCCGACGGCGAGGCGGTCGGGGTGCCCTCGGTGAGGCTGCTGCCGTACACCTTGAACTCCCACAGCGAGTAGCCCCACTGGGTGCCGCGGGCCGTGCCGAAGAGCCGCACGTAACGCCCGGTGCCCGACAGGCCGGTGAGGTCGTCGGTGCCGCCGTCGCCGGTGGTGGTGCTGTAGACGGTGGTCCAGGCGTTGCCGTCGGCCGAGGTCTCGATGCGGTAGGCCTTGCCGTAGGCCGCCTCCCAGTTCAGGTTCACGTGCGTGATGCGCTTGGCCGCGCCGAGGTCGACGCGGATCCACTGCGGGTCGGAGCCTTCGGCGCTGGCCCACCGCGTGCCGGTGTTGCCGTCGAAGGCCTGGGCGGCGCCGAGCGACGAGGTCTCCACCGACGAGGACGTCGCCGGGCGGCCCTGGGAGAGCAGGGTCTCGGTGGCGGCGTCGGCGCCCTGCATGACGACGACGGTCGTCACGGTGCCGACGGTGAGCAGCGCCGCGGCGCCCAGGCCGGCCAGCCTGAGGGGGTGGTTCACGAGGTGCCTCCGGAAAAGGTCTGTCAGGCAACTTGCCTGCCAGATCTTTTGATCGGAGTGCCTCGATGTCAAGGTTCCTAAATGAGACTTCATTTCACGTTATGGTTGGCGGCCCGGACGGCGGCGGCCGGGCGCTGCAGACGCTCCCAGCCCTCGCCGGTGTCCGGCTCCCCGCCCGGGGTCCGGTGCGGCAGCAGCACGCTGAAGCGGGTACCGCCGCCGGGGTTGTCCTCCACCGCGATCGCCCCGCCGTGGCGCTCCACGATCCGCCGGCAGATGGCCAGGCCGAGGCCCGTGCCGCCGTAGTCCAGCGCGCGGGCCCGGCGGAACGACTCGAACACCCGCCCCTTCTCCTCGTCCGGGATGCCGATGCCCCGGTCGGCGACCTCGAGCCGCACGCCGTCCGGCCCCTCGGTCGCGCAGATCTCCACCCGGGGCGCGACCCCGGCCGGGGTGTACTTGACGGCGTTGCCGACGAGGTTGTCCACGACCAGCCGCAGCAGCCCGGCGTCGGCCCGCACCGCGGGCAGCGGCCCGATCCACACCGACGGCGCGGGCGGAGCGGCATCCGGTACCGCCGGCGACAGGTACGCCGCGGGGCGGGGCGCGGTCCGCTCGGCCACCACCGACTCGACCAGCGCCCGCAGGTCGATCTCGGCCACGTTGAGCGGGGCGTCGCGGGCGGTGGTGTAGGCGAGCAGGTCGTCGATGATGTCCCGCATCCGGGTCGCGCCCTGCCGGACCCGCTGCAGCGCCGCCCCGGCCGTCTCGGTGCGCGGCGGCACCCCGCCCAGCGCGTCGGCCGCGACCGCCGCGAACCCGTGCACCGCCGTGAGCGGGCTCTTGAGGTCGTGCGCGACGACCGCCGCGAACTGGGCGAGCTCGGTCTCGTAGCGCCGCAGCGCCGTGATGTCGTGCAGCACCGCGACCGCCCCGCCCGGGCCCCCGCCGGAGCGGTCGAGGGGCCGGGCGCTGACGCTCACCAGGATGCCGTCGGGGTGGGTCGCGTTGCGGATGACCATCTCCACCCCGTCGACCGGGATGCCGCCCAGCGCCCGGACCATGGGCAGCTCGGCCGCCGGGAACGGGGTGACCCGGTCGGGCCGGAAGGCGCCGTAGTGCGCGGGCCAGTCCTCGAGGTGCTCGGCGTCGTCGGCGGTGCCGAGCAGCGCCCGGGCCGCCGGGTTGTGCAGCAGCACCCGGCCGTCCTCGCCGACGACGGTCACCCCCTCGCCGACGCTGGTGAGGATCGCCTGCTGCAGGGCGGCCTGGCCGCGGGCCTCCCGCCCGGCCGCGCGCAGGTCCCGGGTCGCCGCCCGCACCAGCCCGAGCGCCTTGGCCCGCCGCGAGCCCAGCACGTGCACGAGCGCGGCGATGAGGACACTGAGCAGCACCCCGGAGGCCGCCGCGACGAGGGGGCGGTCGGTGAAGGCGCCCGGCAGCTCGTGCGGGTCCGCGGCCACCTCCAGGCGCCACCGCCGCTGGGCGATGTCGAGGTCCCGGGTCCGCTCCAGCGCGTCGGACGGGGGCGCGGTCGGGTGCACGGTCGCGATCGGCAGCAGCCCGCCGCCCTCCTGCGCGGCCGAGAGGGTCGCGGTGACCCGCGGGTGCAGGACCGAGCCGATCGCGCCGCCGAAGAAGTCCGGCCCGCGCAGGCCGAGCAGCACGAAGCCGCGCAGCCGCCCGTCCACCGCGAGCACCGGGGTGGCCAGGTTCAGCGTGCGGCGGCGCTGGGCCGGCGGCAGCGCGGTGTCGCGGGCGTCGACGGCGGCGGTGGACACCGCGGCCCCGCCGAGACTGCGGGCCTCGCCCAGGACGTCGGCGACCTCCGGTACCGTCGCGAAATCCGCGCCACCGGCGGCCGGCGCGCGCCCGTCGAGCTGGCGGCCGTAGACGGCGAAGTAGTGCCGGTCGGTGCCGGGGTCGGGCTGCAGGGTCAGGCCCGCCGCCCCGGTCGCCCGCCAGGCGTCCTGCACCGCGCGCACCTCGGCGGTGGCCGCGGGCACCACGAAGACCACGGCGGTCGCCCCGGCCAGGTTCTCCCCCGGCACCCGCACGGTGGCCCGGTCGAAGGCGGCCGGGGTCAGCGCGTCGTGCGAGCCCAGGGCGGCCGCGATCGTGTCGATCGTGTCGAGGTAGCGCTGCACCTCCCCGCCGACCGCCGCCTGCGCGAGGTCGACCTGCCGGTCCATCGCCTGGGCGGCCGAGCGGCCTTCCTTCTGCGCGAGGGCGACGCTCACCCCCGCGGTCGCGAGCAGCCCGAGCAGCAGCACGACCGCGGCCAGCCCGAGCGGCACGTACCGTCGCCCCGAATGCACCTCTCCACCATATTTGACCGAATTTATCCGTATACTGGGGTCAGCGCGATTCGGGGAGGAAAGTCATGTCGACGGTCCTGGTTGCCGAGGACGATCTGGCCATCCGCGATCTGCTCACCTTCCTGCTCGACACCTCCGGCCACCACGTGCTGGCCTGCGCCGACGGCGGCAGCGCGCTGGACACGGCCCGGCGCGAGCACCCGGACCTGGCCATCCTCGACGTGAGCATGCCCGGCATCAACGGCATCGAGGTCTGCCGGGCGCTGCGCGAGCGGGCCGACACCGAGCTCATGCCGGTGCTCATGCTCACCTCGCACGGGCAGTGGCTGGACGTGAGCACCGGCTTCGACGCCGGCGCCGACGACTATCTCGTGAAGCCGTTCGAGCCCAGCGAGCTGATGTCCCGGATCGAAACGCTGCTCGAGCAGTCGGGGGTCGACTAAAATTCGCTCGACCGGGTCGGGCAAGATGGTCGGGTGACGCACAGTATCGCTGACGACTGGGTTGCCCGCTTCGCCGACGAGGTCATCGAGGCCGCGAAGGACCGCGCGCCCGGCAAGCCCATCGTCTGCGCGTCCGGCCTGAGCCCCTCCGGCCCGATCCACCTCGGCAACCTGCGCGAGGTGATGACCCCGCACCTGGTCGCCGACGAGATCCGGCGCCGGGGCCACGACGTGGTGCACATCCTGTCGTGGGACGACTACGACCGCTTCCGCAAGGTGCCGGCCGGCATCGAGGGCGTCGACGAGTCGTGGAGCGAGCACATCGGCCGCCCGCTGACCGCCGTCCCCGCGCCGCCCGGCAGCCCCTACGCCAGCTGGGGCGAGCACTTCAAGGCGGCGATGGCGGCCTCGCTGGAGCAGCTCGGGGTGCAGTACCGCGGGATCAGCCAGACGGAGATGTACCGCTCGGGGGCGTATGTCGAGCAGATCCTGCTCGCGATGCGCGAACGGCAGCACATCGACGCGGTGCTCGGCAAGTACCGCACGAAGATCGCCCCCGAGGAGAACGACGAGGACGGCGAGGGCGCGACCGGCTACTACCCGTATCGGCCCTACTGCTCGGTCTGCAACCGCGACACCACCACCGTCACCGCCTACGACGACGAGACCACCGAGCTGACCTACACCTGCTCCTATGGCCACGGCGCCACGATCCTGCTGGGCGAGCACCACAACGGCAAGCTGGTGTGGAAGGTCGACTGGCCGATGCGCTGGGCCTACGAGGGCGTGCACTTCGAGCCGTCGGGGGTCGACCACACCTCCCCCGGCTCGTCGTACGTCGTCGGCACCCAGCTCGTCGCCGAGATCTTCGGCGCCAAGGCCCCGATCGGCCCGATGTACGCCTTCGTCGCCATCGCCGGGCAGGCCAAGATGAGCAGCTCCCGGGGCGGGGTGCCGACCCCGGCCGACGCGCTGCAGATCATGGAGGCGCCGCTGCTGCGCTGGCTCTACAGCCGCCGCCGCCCCAACCAGGCGTTCAAGGTCGCGTTCGACGACGAGATCCAGCGCATCTACGACGAGTGGGACACGCTCGGGCGCAAGGTCGGCGAGGGCACCGCGGCGCCGGCCGACGCCGCCGCCTACCACCGCGCGGTCGGCACCGCCGCCGGGCCGCTGCCGGTGACGCCGCGCCCGCTCGCCTTCCGCATGCTCGCCTCGGTCGCCGACATCACCGTCGGCGACCCGGCCCAGATGCTGCGGATCCTCACCGACGTCGACCCCGCGAACCCGATCGTCACGCTCGATGACGCCCGGCCGCGGCTGGACTGCGCGGTGCGCTGGGTCACCAGCTACGTGGCCGACGAGCAGCGCACCCACGTGCGCGCCGAGCCCGACGCCGAGCTGCTCGCGTCCCTCGACGACGAGCAGCGCGCCGCGCTCGCCCTGCTGGCCGAGCGCCTCGAGGACCAGTGGTCGCTCGAGGGGCTGACCAGCCTGGTGTACGGCGTGCCGAAGATCCGCCTCGGCCTGCCCCTGGACACCAAGCCGACCCCGGAGCTCAAGGTCGCCCAGCGGGAGTTCTTCTCCTTGCTGTACCGCCTGCTGGTCTCCCGCGAGTCGGGCCCGCGGCTGCCCACGCTGCTGCTGTCACTCGGCGCGCAGCGGGTCCGCACCCTGGTCGGCGCGTAGCACGGCCTCGGCCACGACGAGGTCCTGCCACGCCATTCCGGAGCCCTTGAAGAGGACTCGCCTCGCGGTGGCGACCGTGCCGATCCGGTGCAGGTCGTGCGGGGCGAGTCCGGCCAGGATGACGTCGCCGCACTCCCGCAGTGCGGTGGCGACGTCCTCGACGATGACGGTGGCGCTGCGGCACAGGGCCGTGTCGACCTCGCGCGCGTCGGGCTCGTGCGAGCCGATCGCGATCACCACCACGTCGTCGCGCAGGAGCGCGGAGTCGAACAGCGGCTCGCGGGCGGTCGTCGCGCACACGACCACGTCGGCGGTGCGGATCGACGCCGGCACCCCGGTCCCGCGCCGCACGATGTCCACATGGGACAGCTCGGCCACGGCGGCGAGGGTGTCGCGGTGGCCGAGGCCCTGCGGCCCGGCGCCGAAGACGACGACGCCGAGCGTGTCCTTGAGAAACGGCCGGACCGCGGCGACCGACACCGCCGGCGTGCGCAGGGTCGTCAGGGCCGCGCCGTCGAACAGGGCCGCGGGGCGCAGCGTCTCGCCGTCGAAGAGGACGTACACCGCGTTGACCCGCGGCAGCCCCCGCCCCGGGTTGCCGGGCGCGACGGTGGCCAGCTTCACGCCCGCGTGCGTCGCCGACGCGGCCGGCATGAGCAGCAGCTCCCCCGCGGGCAGCGGCACCGAGGAGCGGGGCACCCCGGCCGACGGGTCGAGGCCGTCGCGCAGGGCCGCCTCGATGGCCGCGACGGCGGCGGCGGGCGGCAGGAGCCGGGCGATGGCGGCCGCGTCGTAGTACGGGATCGTCATCGCAGCACGAATCCGGGCGTCATCCCGCGTGACACTTTGGCGAACGTCACAGCATCACCACAGTCCACATGGAGGATCGTAGTAGCCATGACGGGGGTCATGGATCGTCCCGCGGTGCTGCTCGTCGCCGTGTCCCGGCCGTGGTTCTGGCCGGTGTCGTGGGTGCCCGCCTACCTGGGCACGGTGCTCGCGTCGCACGCCTGGGTGCCCGCCCGCGCCGACCTGCCCCGGGCCCTGCTCGCGCTGCTGGTGCTCGGCCCGCTCATCTGGTTCGCGGTGCTGGCCCAGAACGACCTGCACGATCTGCCCAGCGACCGCGTCAACCCGCGCAAGGCCGGCGCGCCCCTGGTCACCGGGCGGCTCTCGGCGCGGCGGCTGCGGCGGTGGTACGTCCTGATCGCGGTCGCCAGCCTCGTGACCGCATGGTTCGTCGGGCCGCTGTTCGTGCTCGGCGTGGCCGGGGTGCTCGCGCTCGGGTGGGCGTACAGCGTGCCGCCCCTGCGCCTCAAGACCCGCCCGGGCTGGGACGTCGCGGTGAACGCGCTGGTCGTCGGCGTGGTGTCCCCGGCCGCGGGCTGGTCCGTCACCCGCCCGCCGTGGCAGTTCCCGTGGCAGTTCGCGCTGATCGGCCTGCTCTTCGCCGCGGCGCTCTACATCCCGACCACGGTGACAGACCTGGCCGCCGACGCGAGCGCCGGCTACACGACGTTCGCCGTGCGCTTCGGCCGCGGCGTGGTCTTCGCGGTCGGCCTCGCGCTGTGGGCCGCGGCCCTGGCCTTCTCGCTGGTGTGCGCGGCGCTGGACGCGCTGGTCCCGCGCACGACGCTGGTGCCGCAGTTGCTGATGGCGCCCGTGCTCGTGGCCGCCTACGCCGCCCTGACCCGGCGCCCGTCGATCTTCCGCCTGGCGCTGCTGTCGCTGCTGTTCGGGGTGCCGACGGCGGGATTCGCCCTGGCGTACATCGGCTCGGCCCCGCCCCCCGGCTGATGGACCGGCCCCCGGCTGACGGAACGGCATGGAACGCCGTCTTGGTGCACGGCCTTACTCGGAGGTCGTGGACAGATCGGAGGGACGCCGATGCGCCAGCAGGGTCAGCGGTTCTGGGAGTGGGTGATCTCGCCCAACGACAACGAGGTCGTCGTCGAGCAGCCCGTCGAGCAGCCCGCCGCGCCGGGCAACGGGTCGTGGGACGACCTGGTCTGGGACTGGCGGATCTCGCCGAACCACAACGAGACCGTCGTCGAGGAGTAGCCGATGCGCGCCGGCGTACGGCGGATGCTCGTGCTCGCCGTGCGCCGGCGTGACCGCGGGGACTACCGAGCCGCCGAACGGCTGCTGCGGCTCGCCCTCGCGCACGCGGAGCGCCGGCACGGGCGGCACGGCCTGCCCGCCGTCGACATCCGCGGCGAGCTCGGGGTGCTGCACAAGCTCGCCGGGCGGCCGGGCGAGGCGAAGACCTGGTATCGGCGGGCGCTGCGCGGGCTGCGCGCACGGCGGCGGCCCGACCTCGACCGGTTCGCCACGTTGCTGCACAACCTCGGCGGGGTCGCGCACGCGCAGGGGCGGCACGCGACCGGGGAGCCGGCCGCGCGGCGGGCGGTCGGGATCCGGGCCGCGCTGCACGGGGCCGACCACCCGGCCACGGCCGCCGACCGGGCCGCCTGGGCGGCGCTGCTCGACGGGTGCGGGCGCACCGAGGAGGCGGCGGCGCAGCTCGAACGCGCGCTGCGGGCGACGCGCGATCCCGTCGAGGTCGCCTTCGTCACGCACAATCTCGCCGCCGTCCGGCACCGGCTCGGCGACCTCGGCGCGGCCGCCGCCGGCTACGAGCGGGCGCTGCGGCTCAAGGAACGGCTGCTCGGGCCGGACCATCCGCAGCTGGCCGCGACCCTCGTCGGGCTCGGCGGGTCCCGGAGGCGGCCCGAGTACTACGAGCGGGCCATCGCCGTGCTGGAGCCGGTCGTGGACCCGCGCCACCCGACGCTGGCCGCCGCCCGGCGCGGGCTGCGGGCACTGCGGGAGCCGTGAGCGCCGGGGCGTCACCGTGGCCGTCCCCTCACGGAGGGTCTCGGCCGCGGTGCCGTACGGTGTTGCGGTGACCGAGCGAACGGATCTGCTGTCCAAGGCCGAGAAGCGCGCCGCTGTCAAGGCCGCCAAGGCCCGTGCCGCGCGCGCCGCCCAGCGCCGGCGGGTGCTGTCCACCGTGGGCGCCGCGGTGGCCGTCTTCGCCGTGATCGCCGCCCTGGTGATCCTGGTGGTCCGCTACGGCGGCTCCTCGGACCCGGTGGCGAGCCCGTCCGCCGCCGCGACCGAGGCCCCGTTCCCGCCGGTCCCCGAGGGCGCCGACCCGGCCCTGTCGAAGAAGCCGGACGTGAAGGCCGGCGGCGGCACGCTGACCAGCCTCGTGAAGACGACGGTCATCGAGGGCACGGGCCCGGCCGCCGCGGCGGGCCAGTCGGTCACCGTGAACTACGTCGGCGTGACCTACGCCGACGGCAAGGAGTTCGACGCCTCCTGGAACCGCAAGCAGGCGTTCACGTTCAGCCTCGGCGGCGGCCAGGTCATCAAGGGCTGGGACCAGGGCCTCGCCGGCATCAAGGTCGGCTCGCGGGTCCAGCTGGACATCCCGCCGGCCCTGGCCTACGGCGAGAACCCCACCGGCGGCCAGCCGGCGGGCGCGCTGCGCTTCGTCGTGGACGTCCTCGCCGCCCAGTAGCGTTCGGCACCACCGCCCAGTAGCGTTCGGCACCACCGCGGTCAGCCGCTCGGCCCGCGCCGTTCGCCGGGGCTTAGGCTCGGGCCATGGAGCCGTTGCGTGACGCCGAGTCCCGGGCCGCGAGGGAGGCCGGGATCGCCGTCTTCGCCGGGGCTTAGGCTCGGGCCATGGAGCCGTTGCGTGACGCCGAGTCCCGGGCCGCGCGGGAGGCCGGGATCGCCGTCTTCGCCGGGCGGGTCATCCTCGACGCGCGGCCGCCCATCGGCGACGACGAGCTCGCGGCCGTGCGGGACCGGTGCGCCGGGCCGGTGCCGGAGGGCCTGGTCGCGCTGTGGCGGGTGTCGTTCGGCGGGTGGCTCGACTACGACCTGCGGGTCGAGCTCGGCGGCGTGGACGTGCCGTTCTCGTGCAACGAGCTGTTCCGCCCGGGCGACGGGTACCGCGACCTGTGGGGCTGGATCGACCACGAGGCCGAGATCGGCGAGGTCGAGCGGCTGACCCACCTGCCGTTCGGCGGTTTCGAGTACCTGGACCGCGTCTACGTCACCACCGCCGGCCCGGATCGCGGCAGCGTCGTGGCGTGGCAGCAGGGCCTGCCGCCCGCATGGCAGATCCGCCCCGGCGACCGGGCGGGCCGCGTCGCGGACGACGTCCACGGCCTGTTCGCGCGGCTGGCGCTGGAGACCGACCCGTGGGCGGACGGCGACAGCGGCGAGCGCCTCCGCGACGCCGTCGACGAGCTCGGCGGCGGCCTCGGCGACAAGCTCCGCGCGATCGTCCGCGGCGCGGTGCTCGACTGGCGCTCCGCGGTCGAGCGCGGCACCGTGCACGCGGACGCGCGGCTGCGCCGGCTGGCCCTCCAGCACGCCGCGGCCGGGGACGACCTCGCGCTCCTGGACCGGCTGGCCGGCCTGGGCTGCGACCTGTCCGAGGACGTCGGCTCCGGCCTGACCCCGCTCGACGTGGCCGTGCAGCACGGCCACGAGCGCACGGCCCGGTGGCTGCTGGCCCGCGACGCCCCGGCGACGAACGCGCTGCGGTTCGGCGCGGCCGCGGTGAGCCTGGACCTGGCGCGGGACCTGCTCGCCCGGGGCGCGGTCACGAGCCTCGACACCGTGGCCGCGGCCGTGCGCAACGACGACTTCGCGGTCCTCGAGCTGCTCGCCGCGACCATCGGGGACAAGGCGGCCCTGGCCAAGCGGCTCAAGGACCTGGCCCAGTGGTCCCGGGCCGACGACACCCGGCTCGCGGCCTTGCGCCGGCTCGCCCGCGAGCAGCACTAGCCCGCCGGCAGCATCGGCCCGGCGGCAGCATCGGCGCAGCACCAGCATCGGCGCGGCAGCAGCATCCGCGCGGCAGCAGCATCCGCGCGGCAGCATCCGCGCGGTAGCAGCATCCGCGCGCGGCGGCCGCGGTCGGCACCTAGCGGCTCAGCCACTCCGTCAGCAGGGACCGTTCGCCGGGCGTCAGCGTGGGCAGGGTCGGGGCCACGGCGCGGAAGGCCACCGCGAGGGCCATGGCGTCGTCGCGCGGCACCGGTGCGGCGTCGTGCAGGATCGTGCGGAGCACCGACTCGAGCATCTCGTCCGCCAGCGACGGGTCGCGGTCCTCGGGGGGCGTGGCGAGCAGCGTGAGCACCACGCCGGTGCCCGCGGCGTGGATCAGCTCCACGGCCCGCGTCTCCGGCACCCGCAGCCGGCCCGCGGCGGCGACCCGGTGCACGCGGGCGCGCAGGACGGCCGCGCCCGCCTCCGCCGCCGGGGACGGGTGGGTGCGGGCCGGGTCGCTGAGCAGCGCGAAGAGGGCGCCGTTGGCCAGGCCGAAGCCGATGTGGGTGTGCCAGCCGGCGCGCAGGTCGGCGACCGGGTCGAGGTCGCCCGCGGCCTGGGCCTTGCCGGCGACGTAGGTGGCGAAGACGTGCTCGGCGACCGCGTCGAGCAGCGCGTCCTTGTCCTCGAAGAAGCGGTAGATGGTCGGGGCCTGCATCCCGGCCGCCTGGGCGACCGCGCGGATGGTCACCGCGGCCGCGCCCCGCTCGTGCAGCAGCCGCGCGGCGACCTCCACGATGCCCTGCCGCCGCGAATCCATGTAACGACGATAACACGGGCTTGCTAACAACGTTATTAACGGCGTTATGCTGGAACCATGAACAATGATCTGATCATCGTCACGGGGGCCACCGGCGCGCTCGGGAGCCAGGTCGTGCGGCACCTGCTGCGCCGGGTGCCGGCCGAGCGGATCGCGGTGAGCGTGCGCGACCCACGGAAGGTGGCGCTCGACGGCGTCGAGGTGCGGCAGGGCGACTTCACCGCGCCGGAGACGCTGGACTTCACGGGCGCCGGGCAGGTGCTCATCGTCTCCTCGAACACGCTCGGCGCGGCCGCCCTGACCCAGCACCGGGCCGCGGTCGACGCCGCGCACGCCGCCGGGGCCGGGCGCATCCTCTACACCAGCCACCAGGGCGCCGCCGCGGACTCCCGGTTCGCGCCGATGCCCGACCACGCGGCGACCGAGGCGCATCTCGCCTCGACCGGCACGCCGTGGACGTCGCTGCGCAACGGGTTCTACACGAGCACGATCGGGCGGCTGCTCGGCGGCGCGCTGGAGACCGGCGAGCTCGTCGCGCCGGCCGACGGGCCGGTGTCGTGGACGGCGCACGCCGATCTCGCCGAGGCGACGGCCGCCATCCTGACCGGCGCGGTCTTCGAGGGCCCGACTCCCCCGCTCACCGCGCCGGTCGCGCTCGACCTCGAGGCCGTCGCCGCGCTCGTCACCGACCTCACGGGCCGCACGGTGCGCCGCGTGGTCGCCGACGACGAGGAGTGGGCCGCGGGCCTGGTCGCCCATGGCGTACCGCCGGAGCAGTCCCGCCTGCTCCTGGGCATGTTCGAGGCGTCCCGCCGGGGCGAGTTCGCCGCGACCGGGCCGGCGCTGGAGGAGCTGATCGGGCGCCCGGCCACCCCGGTGCGCGACTACCTCGCCACGATCCTCGGCTGACGCCGCACCGCGTCGCACAGCGCCCGGCGCCGCCCGGTTCGCGGCGCCGGCCCACACAGAAGGCGCCCGCCCACACAGAAGGCGCCCGCCCACACAGAAGGCGCCCGCCCACACAGAAGGCGCCCGCCCACACAGAAGGCGCCCGCCCACACAGAAGGCGCCCGCCGCCCCCTCGGCGGCAAGCGCTTCCGCGGGCAGCGGTGGAGCCGCGCACAAGACGCCCGCCGGCCGTGCTCGGATCAGAGCGCGTCGAGGGCCTGGGTGAGGTCGGCGATGATGTCCTGCGGCTCCTCCAGGCCGACCGACAGCCGCAGCAGCGCCGGATCGATCCCGCCCGCGGTGCCGCCGTGCGTGAACAGCAGGCTCACCGGGTGCGTGATCAGCGTCTCGGTGCCGCCGAGGCTCACCGCGTTGAGCGCCAGCCGGGTTCCCTGCAGAACACGCTGCGCGACCTCGGCCGAGGCGACCGTGAACGACAGCATGCCGCCGAACCCGCTCATCTGCCGCCGCGCGAGCGCGTGCTGCGGGTGGCTGGGCAGGCCCGGGTAGTGCACGGCGGCCACGGCCGGGTGGGCGGCCAGGGCCTCGGCGACCGCCTGCCCGTTGGCGTTGTGCCGGGCCATCCGCAGCGGGAACGTGCGCAGGCCGCGCGCGAGCAGCCAGGCCTCGAACGGGTGGCAGGTCGGGCCGAGCACGCGCGCGGTCTCCCAGGCGCGCTCGATGAGCCCGGCCCGGCCCGTGAGCACGCCGGCGGTGACGTCGCTGTGGCCGTTGAGGTACTTCGTCGCCGACTGCACCACGAGGTCCACGCCGAGGTCGAGGGGGCGGGTATTGTACGGCGAGGAGAACGTGTTGTCGACCACGAACAGCGCGCCCGGCGCCGCGGCCCGCACCGCGGCCAGGTCCGTCAGCACCATCGCCGGGTTGCTCGGGGTCTCGGCATAGACGATGTCCGTGTGCTCGTCGACGGCGCTCGGCAGGTTCTCCTGCTGCACCAGTGAGACGTGAGCGCCGAACGAGGGCAGCACGTCGCGCAGCAGCGTCAACGCCGCCGTGTAGTGGTTGGTCTGGGCGACGACCCGGGTGCCGGCCCGCACGTTCGACAGCAGCGCGGCGCTGACCGCGGCCATCCCGCTGCCCAGCAGCAGCGCCCGCTCGGCGCCGTCGAGGTCGGCGAGCATGGCCTCGGCCTCGGCGGCGTTCGGGGAGCCGTAGCGCGTGTAGTACCCGACCGGCGCCACCGCCTCCGCGATCTGCGCGGCCTCGGGGCCGCGGGGTAGCTCATAGGTGCTCGTCTGATAGACCGGTGTCGTCACCGGGGTGCCGCCCGGCCGCTCGGGAACGTCCGGGTGCAGCAGGCGGGTCATGCTCGGGCGGATCTCCATGGGCCCAGTATCGCCGCTTCCGAGATGCCCGATTTGCCACGAACAAGAGGGTTCTTCGTTATGTTGCCTCCATGCGACATAGACGGATCGGAGCGGTCGTCCTCGCCATCGCGCTGCTGGGTGTACCGCAGCAGGCATTCGCGGCCGAGCAGCCCCAGACGACCGTGGTGCGGCCCGGCGACACGCTCTGGGGCCTCGCCCACCGCAACGGCACCACGGTGCAGGACCTGCAGCGCCTGAACAACCTCGGCACGTCCACCCTCATCCGCGTCGGCCAGACGCTCGTCCTGCACGACGACGCGGCCGCGATCCGGGCCCGCAAGACGGCGACGGCCATCGCCTACGCCAAGGCCCAGGTCGGCAAGCCCTACAAGTTCGCCACCGCCGGCCCCGACACGTTCGACTGCTCGGGCCTCGTGATGATGGCCTGGGAGGCGGCCGGCGTGCGGCTGCCACGGGTCACGTACGACCAGATCAAGGTCGGCGAGCGGACCACCCGCGACCAGCTGGTCCCCGGTGACCTCGTGTTCACCAACAACGGCGGCCACGTCGAGCTCTACATCGGCGACGACCAAGTGGTCAACGCCGGGCACACCGGCGTCTCCGTGCACCTGCAGGACCTGCCCCGCGAGGAGCAGATCGTCGCCTACGTGCACCTCACCGACGTGTGACGAGGTCCTCGAGGAGCCCGGCGAAGGCCGACTCGGCGGCCCCGATCGACGGTCCGAGGGCGCCCAGCCCGGCCGGGACGATCGGCGGGAGGGCGTCGCGGCGCCAGGCCATCGCGGCTCGCCGTACCGCCGCGGAGAAGACGTCCCCGGCCGACGCCATCAGGTCCGCGCCCAGCCCGCCCAGGGTCACCACGGCCGGGTCCAGCGCGTTGAGCAGCGCCCCGACGCCCCGGCCGAACGCGTCGGCCGCCTCGTGCACGGCGGCCCGGGCGGCACCGTCCCCGGCCCTCGCCGCGGCCAGCACCTCGCCCGCGAAGGCCCGGGGGTCGGCCGGGGCGGGCCGGCCGAGCGCGCGGGCCATCGCCCGGCCGTCGACGGTCACGTCCCAGCACCCGCTCGCCCCGCACGGGCAGGCCAGCGCCGGATCGCCGAACGGCACGTGCCCGAACTCGGCGGCGCCCGGCGCCGGGGCGCCGTCGATGAGCACGACCCCGCCGACGCCGACCTCGACGGTCAGGTAGAGGGCGACCGCGTGGCCCCGGGCGGCCCCGCGCAGCGCCTCGGCCACCCCGGCGAGGGCCGCGTCGTTGCCGACGGTCAGCGGCAGCCCGCAGCCGAGGCCGGAGAGGTCGACGTCGCGCCAGTTGAGGGTCGCGGCCTGCACGACGGTCGTGCCGCGCACGGTCGCGGGGACGGAGACCGCGACGCCCACGATGCGCCCGGTGCGCTCGGTGCGCAGCGCCCGCACCGCGTCCGCGATCTCGCCCAGCACCGCGGCGGGGTCGCCGCCGTGGCGGTGCACGGGCGCGGGGGCCAGCGCGCCGCCGACGGCCGCGGTGGTGACCCGCCAGGTCGCGTGGGTGAGCTCGACCACGGCGACGAGCGGCCCCTCGGGGTGCGGGACGAGCACGGTGGTGGGCCGGCCGCGCCCGGCGCTGGGCGCGGCGACCTCGCCGAGCAGCCGGGCCGCGCGCAGGCGCCCCATGATCTCGGTGGCCGAGCCGCTGCTGAGGCCGAGCCGGGCGGCCGCCTCGGCCCGGGTCACTCCGGGATTCGCGTGGGCGAACCGCAGCAGGTCTAGGGCGGCGGGCATTCCTCGAATATACTCGACCTACGAGTTTATTTGGAGGACGGCATGCGATTCGCGGCGGTACTACTCGATATGGACGGCACCCTCGTCGACTCGGACGCGGCGGTCGAACGGGCATGGCTCATGTGGGCGAACGAGGCCGGCGTGCCGATCGAGCAGCTGCGCCCCCGCATGCACGGCGCCCCGGCCCCGACCACGATCCGCGCGGTGCGCCCGGACCTGTCCGAGGAGCAGGTGCAGGCGGCGTCGCGGCGGCAGCTCGAGCTGCAGTACGCCGACCTCGACGACGTCGTGCCCACCCCCGGCACAGCCCGGCTGCTGGTCGCGCTCAAGGAGCTGGAGCTGCCCTGGGCCGTGGTCACGAGCGCCGACCGCCGGCTGGCCTCGGCCCGGCTGGGCGCGGTCGGCATCGAGCCGCCGCTGCTCGTGACGGTCGAGGAGACCCCGCGGGGCAAGCCGCACCCGGACCCGTATCTCGCGGCCGCCGCCCGCCTCGGCGTCGACCCGGCCGCCTGCCTGGTGGTCGAGGACTCCCGGCCCGGCATCGACGCGGGCCACGCGGCGGGGTGCACGGTCGCGGCCCTGCGCGGCCTGGACGCGGACCTGCGCATCACGACGCTGGCGGACCTGGCCGACATCCTGATCCAGCAGTCGTAGCGTCCCCGCCGGCCGACCCGACGGGGGTGCCGGTGCGGGCGGCGCGGGCCGTGCCCCAGTCGTAGAGCGCCTGCAGCACCGGCGCGAGGCTGCGGCCCTCCCCGGTCAGGGCGTACTCCACGTGCGGCGGGTTCGTGCCCAGGTCGCGGCGGGCGACGAGGCCGTCGGCCTCCAGCTCGCGCAGGCACTGGGTCAGCATCTTCTCCGACACGCCCGGCATGCGGCGGCGCAGCTCGCCGTAGCGGTGCACGCCCTCCTTGAGGTGGGCCAGGATCACCGGGCGCCACTTGCCGCCGATGACGTCCACGGCCAGTTCGACCGGGCAGTGGTACCGCTTCACCGTGCTCCTCCCGAACGCCACGCACCGAAAAGTGCGTACTTGTCGCCGTCCGCCCAACCGTGATCCCGTCGCGGTGTGACTCCGACACTCTACGAATGGGCGGGCGGCGAGGCGGCGCTCGAACGGCTCACCGACGTGTTCTACGCCAAGGTGCTCGCCGACCCGGCGCTCGCGCCCGTGTTCGCGCACATGGACCCCGGGCACGCGCACTTCGTGGCGATGTGGCTCGGCGAGGTGCTCGGCGGGCCGGCCGAGTACACCGCGCGGCGCGGCGGCTACCCCCACATGCTCGGCAAGCATCTGGGCCGCGGCATCACCGAGGCCCAGCGGCGCCGCTGGCTCGAGCTCATGATGGACGCCGCCGACGAGGCGGGGCTGCCCGGCGATCCCGAGTTCCGGGCCGCGTTCGTCGGCTACCTGGAGTGGGGCACGCGGCTCGCGGTGAGCAACTCCCGGCCGGGCGCGGAACCGGTCCGCGAGGCACCGGTTCCGCGCTGGGGCTGGGGCGAGGCGCCGCCCTATCAGCCGTAGCGAGCGTTGCCAGCCGTCGTGAGCCGCTACCGCCAGGTCATGTCGAGCTGGTTCTGGTAGTTGACGTAGCCGGCCCGGGCGAACGCGCGCGCCATCGGCACGTTGCCGACGTCGGTGCTGGCCCGGATGCGGGGAATGTCGTGCGCGGCCAGCACGCGGGTGCCCTCGGCGAGGATCGCGTCGATGTAGCCGTGGCCGCGATGCTCGGGCAGCACCGCGATGTACGCGATGATCGGCCCGTAGTCGTTGCGCGCCGGGAAGACGAACCCGACGGGCTCGCCGTCGGGCCGGGTCGCGACGCGCCACCAGTCCTGCGGGCTCGAATATCGTTCGAGCTCGCCGTGGAAGTGCTCCTCGGCGACCGCGCGCGGGCTCATCCGCTCGAGGTCGGCGCGGCTGTGCGCGTCGAGGGTGCCCGCGACGGCGCGGGTCATCAGGTCCAGTGCCTCGTCGGTGCCGGCGAAGCCGCGGAAGCGCAGCCGGCCTTCGTCGGGGCCTTCGTCGGGGCCTTCGTCGGGTGCGACCGGCGTGCCGGGCCGCCACTCGAGCCGGAGCCGTTCGACGAGCAGGCGCGCGCCGAGGCGCTCCAGGGCGGCCAGGCGCGGCCGTGCCGCCGCGTCCGCCTGACGCCAGTCCGGCGGCACGAACCGGATGTACTCGGGCGGGGCCGACCCGGCCGGCACGAGCCGTTCGAGCGCGGCGCGCACCAGCGCCTCCCCGGTCGCCGCGTGGCCGTCGGCGAAGTCGAAGAAGTCCATGAGCTGCGGCTCCGTCGCCCCGGGCCGCGCCCACCAGCCGGCGCGGGCGAGGACCTCCCCGTCGCGCTCGGCGATCCAGAGCCACTCGGGCCGGCGGTTGCCGCGCTCGAGGTCGCCCGGCACCTCGTCGTCGAGCTCGTAGGTCAGGCGGAGGAACAGGGGTAGTTCAGCAAGCCCGGCGATCGGGCGGAAGGTGACGTGCATGTGTGACTGCTCCAATGCGTGGCGCACGGACTGCGGACATGACCGGCTCCTCCCTTCCGGCGATCACGCGTCGCCGCCGACCTTCCTACCGGCGCCGGCCCCCGCCCGCAACCGCATTTCGCCGAGCATCGCGTCGACCGAGCCGGCCGGGTCGGTGATCGGGAACTGCACCGCCCGCACCGCCCCGGCGGGGTCGAGCAGCAGCGTGAGGCGCTTGAGCCGGTCGGCGCCGGCGACCCGGAACGTGGGCAGGCGCAGCGCGGCCGCGAGCCGGACGTCCTGGTCGGACAGCAGCGGGAACGGCAGCCGCGCGTGCTCGGCGAAGGCCCGCAGCTGGTCGGGGCGCTGGGTGCTGATCCCGCGGATGTCCGCGCCGAGCTCACGGAAGGCGGGCTCCCGTTGGGCGTACGTCAGCGACTCCAGCGTGCACCCCGTGGCGCCCGGGATGTCGCCCCAGCCGGGCGGGTGCCCTCCGGCGCCGGGTGCGAAGGCGCCGGGGAAGCAGTACAGCACCGTCCAGTTCTTGTTGTGCAGCCCCGGCACCGGGTGCCCGACGAGGGCGTGGACCCGCCGCGCCTCGGCCTCGGTGCCGATCGCGTCCAGCGAGCCGTCGCCCATCACGTGCCGCGAGCCCCAGTCCTGCAGCGCGACGAGCACCGGCAGCAGCCCCTCGCCCTTGGGCGTGAGGACGTAGTCGTGGCGGGGCGGGTGCTGCGAGTACGGCCGCCGCCGCAGCACGCCGTGCTCGACCAGGGCGCCGAGCCGCTCGGTGAGGGCCCGCCGGCTCACGCCCAGCCCCTTCGCGAGCGCGTCGAAGCGGGTGGTCCCCCCGGCGATGTCCCGCACGATGAGGAACGTCCACCAGTCGCCCATGACGCCGAGCGCCTGCGCGATCCCGCAGTCGGCGTCGGCCAGATCCTCGTGCCGCACCCATGCAGTATAGTCAGTTCCAATTTGGAACCCACTGAGGAGTGCGCATGTTCTGGCGCTGGTGGTCGGCGGGTATGGCCAGTTCCGCGGGGTCCGCGATCAGCGCCGTGGCGCTGCCGCTCACCGCCCTCACGGTGCTCGACGCGACCCCGGTGCAGATGGGGCTCGTCGCGGCCGCCGGCTACGCGGCCTGGTTGCTCATCGGCATGCCCGCCGGCGTGCTCGTGCAGCGGCTGCCCCTGCGCGGCGCGCAGATCGCCATGGACGTGCTGCGCGCCGTGGCGGTCGCGTCGATCCCGGTCGCGTGGGCGTTCGGCGTGCTCACCATCGCCCAGCTCATCGCGGTCGCGCTCGTGGTGAGCCTCGCGACGGTCGTCTTCGGCGTGGCCAACGCGACGTTCCTGCCCGCGATCGTGCCCCGCGAGCAGCTACAGTCCCGCAACAGCCTCACCTCGGCCACCGACGCGGTCGTGCAGCTCGGCGGGCCGTCGGCCGGTGGCCTGCTCGTGCAGCTGCTCGGGCCCGTGCCCACGCTGCTCGCCGACGCCGCGAGCTACGTCGCCTCGGCCGCGTTCCTGCGCACGCTCCCGGCGCGGCGCACCCCCGCGCCGCAGGACTGGCCGCCGATGCGCCGCATGATCGCCGAGGGCTGGCGCTTCGTGGCCCGCCACCCCGTGATGGGCCCGGGCATGTGGACCGCGACGGCCGTGAACTTCGTGTGCGGGGCGCAGCTGGCGCTGTTTCCGCTGTACCTCGTCCGGGTCCTGCACACCCCGCCCGGCCTGCTCGGCGTGCTGCTCGCCGCCGAGGGCGCCGGCACGCTGCTCGGCGCCGCCCTGACGTCCCGCGTCACCGCCCGCGCCGGGGCCGGGCGCGCCCTGATCCTGGCGTCCTTCGTCGCCGTGCTGGGAGCCACGACCATTCCCATCGGTACTGGCTGGGCCGCCTACCTCGCCTTCGCGCTGGGCAACATCGTCTTCGCCGGCGGCGTGGTGATCCTGAGCGTCACGACGCGCACCTACCGCCAGCTCGCCACCCCGCCCGAGCTGTTGCCGCGGGTGGCCGCGACGGTCCGCTTCGTGTCGTGGGGCGCGATCCCGGTCGGCGGGCTGCTCGCGGGCCTCCTGGCGGACGCGACGAACGCCCGCACGGCCCTGTTCGCCGCCGCGGCGGCGACGGTCCTGGCCCCGCTCGCCCTGCTCGCGAGCGCCCGCATCCGCTCAGCTGGTCTGGATCCGCACGACGACCTCGGACTCGGTGACCTTCTGCACGGCGATGTCGAAGCCCTGCGCGGAGGTGCTGCCGTCGACGGGCACGCTGACGACCGTCCCGCCGACGTCGAGCTTGACCTGGCCGTTGTCGACCCCGACGAGCTTGACGTCGACGCCGAGCACCGAGGACTCGGCGTCGACCCCGCGGTCGAACGTGACCGTGCAGGCGCTCGTGGTGCAGTCGACGTTGTCGGTACTGCACGCGCCCACCCCGAGCGCGAGCACGAACCCGGCGGCGAGCGCGGCGGACCTACGACCCAGCTTCGTAGCCATCATGCGGACCGAGTCTAGACGGCCCGCGCACGCACGCCCCGGCCCTCGCCCGCGGCGCCGGTCAGGTGGCCTGGCGGGTCGGCATGATGGTGACCTGCTGCAGGTTCACGTGCCTCGGCAGGGCCGCGGTGAAGGCGATGACCTCGGCGACGTCCTGCGGGGTCAGCCACTCGACGGTGTCGCGGGTCTCGTCGAGCCAGTCGCGCGCGCCCGGGTCGGTGACGTGGTCCTGCAGCTCGGTCCCCACGATGCCGGGCTCGATCGCGGTGACGCGGACGTCCTTCGCGCCGAGCTCCACGCGCAGGTGGCGGGAGAGGTGCGTGATGAAGGCCTTCGTCGCGGCGTAGACGGCGAAGTTCGGGAAGATGTTCTCGGCCGCGATCGACGAGGTGTTCACGAGGTCGGCCCGGCGGCCCTCGGCCGCGGCGGACACGAGGTGCGGGACCACGGCTCCGATGGTGTGCATCGCGGCGGACACGTTCAGGTCGATCTGGCGCTGCCACTGGTCGGTGCGCAGCTGCTCGACCGGGGCCGGGAGCATCACGCCGGCGTTGTTGACGACCAGATCGGCCGGGCCGAGCGTGGCGGCGGCCCGGTCGGCGGCGGCCGCCACGGCGTCGGCGTCGGTGACGTCGACGGGCACGCCGAGCGCGGTACCGCCGGCCAGGGTGATCTCCCCGACGAGCTCGTCGAGGCGGTCCTGGCGGCGGGCGAGCAGGGCGACGCGGGCGCCACGGTCGGCGAGCACGGTCGCGGTGGCCGCGCCGATGCCGCTGGACGCGCCGGTGACCAGCGCGACGCGGCCCTGCAGGGAGTCGTCGGTCATGCCCCCAGCGAACCCGTCCCGCGCCCCCGCCGCCCTCCCCCGCCCCGAAGGAGCCGCGGTGGTGTCACGGGTCAGCCAGTGACCGCAGCACCGCCCCGAGATGGTCGGCGGCCCCGCACAGGGCCTGGATCGCGTCGGCCGCGACGGGGCCCGTGGGCGGCGGCGCCGCCAGCAGCTCGGTCAGCACCCCGAGCGTCGTGGCCACCGCGTCGGCGACCGGGTCGGGGCGGCGGCCGCGGCGGCGGGCCACGGTGTGCTGGACCCAGGCCAGGCGGGCCGTCTCCAGCCGCTCGACCCCGCCGGCGCCGGCCGCGGCCCGGTCCGCCGCCCAGTGCAGGTCCGCCCGGTCCTCGACGTCGAGGCCGGCGAGCGTCTCCAGCGACTCCTGCCGGTCGACGAGCGCGGCCGTGAGGTGGGCGAGCAGATGCGCGCGGCGGCGGTCGGGGTCGAGGTCCTGCATGATGTACCGCGGATCCCCGGCAATGCCGAGCACGGTCATCGCCCGCAGCAGATCGTCGGTGCCAGGCAGGTCCATCGCGCCACCCTAGACCGGCCGGCCCGCGGCGGGCTGTGACGAATCCGGCAGTCCGCACCGACGCATCCGCCATCCGGCCCCACCGGGGCCGAAACCCGGCGAAACACCTGGTCGCGGCGCTGGCGGAGGGGCGTGCCGGACTCCGTGCGAGGTTGCCCTAGGCTGTGTCGAATTGGCGGCGGCGGGGCCTCCCGGTGACCCGATACATTCCCCTGCATAGGAGGTGGCACGGTGTCACAGAGTGCGAACGGGGACGACAACTTAGGCCGGCGCAACGCCTGGCTCTATTACCTGATCGTCGGCGGTGTGGGCATCGTGCTGCTGCCGTTCACGGTGGCGCTGCACGCCGAGCTCTGGCCGCAGCTCGTCGCGATCCTGCTGCTGGCCGGCTCCTGCGTCGTCGGGTTCCTGACGAGCTGGCGCACCCGCAAGCCGCGCACGCTCGTGGTGCGCCCGGACGCGTTCGAGGCGCCGCCCGCGTACTTCCGGCTCGCCGTCAACGCCGCGGGCATGCCGCCGGTCGTGGGCATCCTGTGCAGCATCGTCTACGACGACGATGACTGGGGCGTGTTCACCTGGATGCTGTTCGCGGTGACGCTCGGCTGCGCCTATCTGATGGTGTACGCCCTCGTCATGCTCATCCGCGGCACCGGGCGCCTCGTCCTGCGCGCCGACGGGCTCACCGTCGTCGACGCGACCACCACGCACGAGGTGCCGTGGGCGGCCATCATGTCCGGCCCGCTGCCGACGGTCTTCGGCGTCGGCCGGCTCGGCATCCTGTGGCCGGAGCTGGTGACCACGACGGGGTTCGGGCGCAAGAAGAACCTGCAGCGCATCCAGCTGCAGCTGCAGTCCAGCGCCGTGCACCGCGAGTTCCTGCACGACGCGGTCAACCACTACCTCAACCACCCCGAGGACCGCGGCTCGATCGGCACCGAGGAAGGGCTCGCGCACCTCCTGGCGACGATGCCGGCCTAGGCCGCCATCCCGAGGGAGCGCAGGTGGCGGGCCTCGCGGGCGGAGCGGGCGAGGGCCTGGGTCGTGCGCGGGCCGGCGATCCCGTCGACGGCGAGCCCGGCGCGGGCCTGGAAGCGGCGCAGCGCCTGCGGCAGCTCGGCCTCGAACGCGCCGGGCCGGATCAGCCCGAGCTCCGCGAGCAGCGCCCGGACCTCGCGCGGGTCGGCGGGCGGGACGGCCTCGTCGGTCGCGTTGACGGTGCCGGCGAGGGCGGCGCCGACGACGGTGAAGATGCGGCGAACGGTCATACGTCGAGTGTGTTGCGCAAACGTTCGGCGGGCGTCAGGGGAAACCCTGTCAACCGACCCTGAAAACGCCCGTCGTCAGGTCCAGCGCGGCGCGGACCGGGTCGCCCTGCCAGCGGCTCGGGAACGCCTCGCGCAGCGTCCAGCCGGCGCGCAGCAGGGCCCGCTGGCGCTCGAGGTGGGCCCGGTTGCCGTCCGGGTGCGGGGCGCAGACGAGGCCGTCGCCGTCCACGACGAGATCGACGGTCCAGTCCCCGACCCGGTAGGCGCGGTGGACCTCCCGCCCGGCCGCGGACAGCTCGGCGGCGAGGCGGGCGGCCCACGGTACCGCCGCCGGATCCGCGGCGTCGAGGGCCGGGCGGGGGTCGCCGGCGTGCGCGAGGAAGTCCGCGATCAGGCCGCTGCCGCTCGTGAGGGAGGTGACCACGACCAGGCGGCGGCGCGCGCGGGTGGTCATGACGTTGAACAGGTTCGGCTCGGCGGCGAAGCGCAGCCGGGCCGGGGTGTCGCCGTCGACGAGGCCGAGCGAGACGACGACGGTGTCGGCCTCGCCGCCCTGGAAGGCGTGCACGGTACCGCAGCGCAGCCCGAGCCGCTCGATCTCCTCGGCCGTGAGCTCCTTGAGCAGCGCGGCCTCGATCGCGTCGGCCTGCGGGCGGAAGGGCGTGACGACGCCGATCCCGGTGCGCCCGGCGGCGGCCAGCCCGCGCACGGTTTCCAGCACCGCGTCGACCTCGGCCTGGTTGACGCCGTCACGCACCGCGGCCCCGGCGACCCGCACGACGTCGATCGCGTCCTCGCGCTCGGCGGCCGGGGTGCGGGTCATGAGCGTGAGCCGGCCGTCGTAGAAGCGGCGCGCGGCGAACGCGATGAGGTGCGGGGCGCACCGGTAGTGCTCGCCGAGCCAGGTCGCCGGGGCGGCGCCGACGGCCACGTCGAAGGCGCTGGAGCGGCGCACGTCGATCCGGTCCGGCAGCCCGTGCTTCGCGAGGGTCGCGGCCACGTCGACGTCGGCGACGAACGACACGAACCGCAGCTGGCTCGGGTCACCGGCGACGAGCGCCCGGCGGGCCCGGGCCAGCACGGGCGCGGCCCGGATCTGGTCGATGTGCGCGGCCTCGTCGAGGATGACGAGGTCGAACAGGCCGGGCACGGGCGGCAGCAGGTCCTCGACGTCGGCGACGGTGCCGACCCACAGCGGCAGCGCCTTGACGAGCGCCGGCCCGTCGAGCGCGGCGAGGGCCTCGCGGCGGCGGTTGCGCCCGGCCCGCAGCGCGGCCCCGAGCTCGGCGGTGCTGCCGCGGGCGGAGCGGCCCCACCGGTCGGCGGCGGCCGCGGCGTCGCGCATCGCGGCCCCGACGGCGGCCCGCAGCCGGGCGTCGGCGTCCAGCAGCGCCGGCCAGACCGCGCCGAGGTCGGTCCCGCCCCGCACGGCGAGCGTGGCGGCGGCCCGGTCGGCCTCGACGGCCCCGAGCAGCTCGGCGAGCCGCCGCGGCTCGACACCGTAGCGGCGCCGCACGCGCCACTCGCGCAGGAGGCGGGACGCGAGGAGCCGTTTCGCCGCCGGTACGTCGAAGTCGGCGCCGAACACCCGGGGCGCCTCGGCCCGCAGCCCGGCCAGCAGCGGCTCCCACACGGCCATCTCGGCGGCCTTGCGCTCCAGGTCCAGCGCCGCGCCGATCGCGTGCTCCAGGCGCTCGATGGCCTCGGCGGCCGCCCGCACCTCGGCCCGGCGCGCGTCCAGCTCCTTGCCGCCGACGCCCTCGGGCCGCCCGGACGTGAGCGCGTGGGCGAACCGGTCGCGCCGCTCGGCGTCGCCGAACAGCACCGGCTCGGCCCCCGGGAACCGCCCGAGCAGCCCCGCGAGCACCTCGGCGGCGTGACTGGCCTGGGTCGCGACGAGCACCGACCCGCCCCGGTGCACGGTGTCGAGCGCGGCCGCGACGACCGCGTGGCTCTTGCCGTTGCCGGGCGGCCCGGACACGACGACGACCCGCTCCCGGCGCACCCGGCGGACCACCTCGCGCTGGGCCCGGTTCAGCGGCAGCGGCGAGTACACGGCCTCGTCGGCGGCATCGTCCGGCCCGGCGCCGTCGCCGTACACCTGCGCGAGCGCGGTCCGCTCCAGCCCCGGCCGGGTCGACCAGGCCCGCAGGGTGTCCCGCAGGCCCGGCGTGGCGACGTCGCGGGCCACGTACAGCGCCGCGCCGGCCCGCGCGAGCAGCCGCGCGTCGGGCTTGAACCCGGCGGCTTCCGCGGCGGTCTCGATCCAGGCGCCGGTCCCGACGGCCGCGAGCCACGCCGCCGTCCCGATCCCCGGCGCCGACTCCAGCACCGCGGCGAGCCCGCGATCCCCGATGAGCGGCGTGACCTCGAGGTCCCCGGCGGAGGTGACCCGGTATCCGCGCAGCCGGCTCCCCGACCCCTCCAGCCGCACCGGCTCGAAGAGCAGCGGCAGCCGCACCGTGCGCGCGACCCCGTCGACGTCGGCGGTGCCGACCAGCCACGCCCAGCCCCGCCGCAGCAGCCGCTCCTCCCGATGGAGCGAGTCCAGCGCGGCGAGGCGCTGCGCGGCCTTGCCGGCGGGCACCCGGTCGGGCTCGGTCAGCCAGAGCGGCGCCGGCGCCCCCTTGGCGACGTCGAGCACGCGGTCCCGGCCGGCCGGCGCGAGGTCGGCGAGCGCGGCGAGGACGCGGCTGGGCTCCATAGGAGCCCGATTCTGTCATGCACGTTCACGCCCTACGCATCCGTCGATGCCACGGTGTAGAGGTTCACGCGGGTGTCGAGCCGGTCCGCCCGCGTGGTGAGCCCCGCGCCGCGCTCCACCACCGTCCCGTTCGGACACTCGGCGAGGAAGTCGCGCGGGCGTGCGAGGTGATGAACATCGTCCGCTGGATCGCCCCGAGGCCGGCCACGGCGGAAGCATAGACGGTGGCCTTCGTCGCATTGTGTCGGTTGAGTTGGGTTTATGTCAGGTCTCGGATTGACACCGACCGGGGCCGCCCATAAGTTTCGAGCCACCATGACGCACCTCGGCGGATCATCGAAGCTGCTCAGGGCCATGAACGACGCGGCCGCCCTGAGTCATGTGCTGGAACGCGGGCCGCTGACCCGCGGGGAGCTGCGCGACCTCACCGGGCTGTCCAAGCCGACGATCTCCGAGGCGCTGCGCCGCCTGACGGAGGCGCGGCTGGTGAGCGTCGTCGGCTACGTCAGCGCCGGGCCGGGGCCCAACGCCGAGGTGTACGCGGTGAACCCCGACGCCGCCTACGCGGTGGCGCTGTCCGTGCGCTCGGTCCGCGACCCGGACAGCCACGGTACCCCCACGGTCACCGCCGCCGTCACCGACCTCGCCGGCGCGGTGCGCGGCCGGCTGGAGTCGGCCGTCGACTTCGCCGCCACCGACACCGTGGCCGTGGTCGCCGACATCGTCGACCAGGTGTGCAAGGAGGCCGGCGTCGCCCGCGACCCGGTCGCCCACGTGCAGATCGCCGTCGCCGGCTCCTACGACCAGCGCGTCGACGTCCTGCACCACGTGGACATCCCCGGCTGGGGCCGCTCGGGACTGGTCGAGGACCTGCGCAGGCGCCTCGGCGTGACCGTCGGCGTCGACAACGACGTGAACCTGGCCGCCGTCGCCGAGCGGGCCCACGGCGCGGGGAGCGACACGGAGAGCTTCACGCTGCTGTGGCTCGGCGAGGCGGGCCTGGGCCTGGCCATCGACCTCGGCGGCACCCTGCTGCGGGGCGCGCGGGGCGGGGCCGGCGAGATCGGATACATGCCGATCGGCGCGAGCACCGACTTGCAGACCCTCGTCGGCGGCGCCGCGGTCCTCGAGCTGGGCGCGGCCCACGGGTTCGCCGCCCCGACGGCCGCGGGCACCATGGCCGCCGTCGCCGCCCGGGCCGCCGACGGGGACCCGGCCGCGGCCGAGTTCGTCACCGTCCTCGCGGGCCGCATCGCGCTCGGCCTCTCGGCCGTCGTCGCGGTGCTCGACCCGCCGCTGGTCGTCATCGGCGGCGAGGTCGGCCGGGCCGGCGGGGAGCTGCTCGGCGCCGCGGTGGCCGCGGCCCTGGCCGAGGCGGCCCCGCTGGACACCACCATCGCCACGACGCGGGTGCAGGACGACGCCGCCCTGCTGGGCGCCCAGGAGGCCGGCCGGGCCTCGGTGCGCGAGGCCCTGCTGGCCGGCCTGAGCCGCCCCTGAGCTCAGTCGTCCTCGGACTTCTTCGGCTTGCGCTTGCGGGCGGCCGTCCGCTTGCGCGGCTTCGGCGCCCCGGACGCCAGCTTCGTGTAGGTCAGCATGTTCGCCAGCCCGATGCCGACCGCGGCGAAGAGCACCTGGATGCCGAGCTCCCACCAGCTCCACTGGATCTTCCACACCTTGACGACGGCCTTGTCGTCGAGGTTGACGAGCTCGGCCACGAGCGTGCCCAGCAGCGCCGCGCCGACACCGATCAGGAACGTGATGAACACGCCGATCGACTGCCGGCCGGGGAGCACCAGCCGCCCGAGCACGCCGATGAGCAGGCCGATCGGGATGGCCACCCAGAAGTCGTTGATGTGCATGTTGGTCGCGCGCTCCCCTCGCGTGTCGGTCGAGACGGGACCGTACACGATTGCTTCGATGCGTTTTGCTCGGGCCCGCGTCACCTGCGGACCGTCGCTCCCGCCAGGAATCCCGGCCTCCGCGGGGGCAAGGGCGACGACCGCACCGCCTCGGGCGGGAACCGCGGGCGCCCTTGTGCCGGGGCGCACCGCGAGAGACGGTGGAATCGGGACAATCGGGAAGGAGGCGCGCCATGCTGCTGGAACACTGCCCGATCGTGGTCGGTGTGGACGGCTCCGCCGCAGCGCTGGGCGCCGTGCGCTGGGCCGCCGACGAGGCCGCGCGACAGCAACGCACGCTGCGGATCGTGCACGCGATGAGCTGGCACGGGTCCGCGGAAGGCCAGGGCCTGGTGCTGGACGCGGCCACCGAGGCCAAGGGCTGGCAGCCGGGCATCGCGGTGGAGACCATGACCCTGGGCGGCTCCCCCGCGTGGATCCTGCGCCAGCAGTCCCGCACGGCCGCCCTGGTGGTCATCGGCGGCCGGGTCCACGACGGCAGCGTGCTGGACGCGTCGGTCAGCGCGCACCTGGCGTCCTTCGCGCACTGCCCCGTGCTCGTCGTCAACAACGGCTGGCGCTGGGCCGACCCGACGACCGCGCTGCCGGCCCACGCCCCGGTCGTCGTCGGCGTCGACGGCTCCCCGTCGAGCCAGCGCGCCCTCGCGTTCGGCTACGGCGAGGCCGCCTCCCGCCACGTGCCCCTGCTCGCCGTCCACGCCGGCCGGGCCCGCCCGCACGAGGTCGTCGCCGCCGGGCTCGAGCCGTGGCTGTACCGCCACCCGGAGGTCGAGACCCACTTCGACAGCCGCGACACGGGCGTGCTGGAAACCCTGACGGAAGCGGCCCGCAACGCCCTCATGCTCGTCGTCGGCGCGCACCGGGTGGGCTGGTACGAGCAGCCCCGCCCGAACCCGGTGACCCAGCTCGTCGTCCACCACGCCGCCTCGCCGGTCCTGGTCACCCGCAGCGTCTAGACCGGCACCGGATCGGCCCCGCGGGCGCCGCCCGGGCGGCAGCGGGCCAGGCGCCGCGCGGCCAGCCAGACGCCCCGCACGGCGCCGTGGCGGGTGATGGCCTCGGCCGCAAAGTGCGAGCAGCTCGGCGTGAACCGGCAGCACGGCCGCGCCCGTTTGGCGGAGACCTCGGTCTGGTACCGCCGGATCGCCCCGACGAGCGGGCCCTCCGGCGACGCCGCCCGCCGCGGCGCCCGCGCCATCGTGAAGAGCATCGCCGGCAGCGACAGCAGCCCCACCATGAGGCAGGGGCCGTCGATCGCCTCGCCGATGCAGCAGCCCGCCTCGAGCAGGCAGGCATCGCGCAGGCAGCTGTTGCCGCCGCCGCGCCGGTAGCCGTAGTCGTCGTGATGCCGGTGCCGCCGGCGGGACCATCGTTCGCGCATGACTCCGTGATACCGCCCCGGCGCCACCCGTAGGGGAGCCCCCCGATGTCAGCTCGCGCTGGACTCCCGGGCCTCCTGGAACACGCCCGCGCCCGCCAGCTCCGAGATGACGTCGTTGAGGGTGTCGATCTCCGCGTCCGTGTTCGCCGCGGTCACCTGCACCCGGAAGCCGACCTGGTCGCGCGGCACGCCCGGGTAGGGCGCCAGCGTCACGAACAGCCCGCGCTCCCACAGCAGCTCGGACACGTCGACGAGGTCGCGGTCCAGCGCGATCGGCAGCTCGATGATCGGGGTGTCGTCGGTGTTGGGCGTGAACACCCCGAGCCCGCGCACGTGGTTGAGCACGCGCATCGACATCCGGTAGAGCTCGGACCGCAGCTTGTCGCCGCGCTCCGCGTTCACGTCGAAGCCGGCGAGCACCGTGGCCAGCGAGGCGGTCGGGGACGGGCCGGAGTAGAGGTACGGCGCCGCCGAGGCCTTGAGCCGGTTCTTGAGCGCCGTGGGCACCGCGAGGAAGGCCATGAGCGACGAGTACGCCTTCGAGAAGCCCCCGACGAGCACCACGTCGTCGTAGGACTCCCCGCAGTACCGGATGATGCTGTTCCCGGCGGTGCCGTAGGGGCTGGTCTCGTCGGCCGAGCGGCCGCCGATGACGCCGAAGCCGTGCGCGTCGTCGATGTAGAGCACGGCGCCGTGAGCCCGGCACAGGTCGAGGTATGCCCGCACGTCCGGGATGTTGCCGGTCATGCTGTTGACGCCGTCCATGCACACGAGCACCGGGCCGCCGGCCTTGGACGCCGCCGCGGCCGCCCCGGGCAGCAGCGACGCCAGCTCGTCCAGCGAGCGGAACCGCGAGAGCGTGGCGCCCTGGGCCCGGGCGAAGACGCAGCCGTCCCAGATGGTCTTGTGGGCCCGGGCGTCGATGAGGATCTGGCCCCGCTGGGCGAGCACCGGGATGACGGAGAGGTGGATCTGCGTGATGGTCGGCAGCACCAGCGCGTCCTCGGCCCCGAGCAGCGCGGCCAGCCGCTCCTCGATCTGCGGGTACAGCGCCGGGTTGCCCAGCATCCGCGACCACGACGGGTGCGTGCCCCAGCGGCGCAGCTGCTCCTCGACCGCCCCGATGATCTGCGGCTCCAGGTCGAAGCCGAGGTAGTTGCAGGAGGCCCAGTCGGTCAGCCAGTGCTCCCCGACGCGGATGCGCCGCCCGTCGATCTCGTCGATGACCGCGTCGTAGAACCGCGTCTCGGTGCGCAGGCGGGCGATGCCGCTGTACCGCGGGTCAAGGTCAACTTCGGTGGCCAGCTCTGAGGCGTGCACAAAATCCTCCGGGGTGTTTCAGGCCGCGGTTCGGCCTCCCCGTTGAGGCCCCGACGCATCGTCCGACAACCATTGACTCGCGTCACCGTAGCTCAGCGGCCTCGAGAACAAGTACCCCTGGCCGTGGTCGCAACCCATCGTGACCAGCAGTTCGCGCTCCGCCGACGTCTCGATGCCCTCGGCGACGACCTGCAGCTTGAGAATCCGGGCGAGCTGCACGATCATGTCGACGACCGCGTGCTGCTCCGCCGAGGAGACCACCGTGTCGATGAAGCTCTTGTCCAGCTTGAGCACGTCGACGGGGAGTCGCCGCAGGTAGGACAGCGACGAGAAGCCGGTGCCGAAGTCGTCGATGGCGATGCGCACCCCGGCCTGGCGCAGGGCCTCGAGCTCGGCCGCGACCTCGCCGTCGTCGTGCAGCAGCAGGCTCTCGGTCATCTCCAGCAGCAGCCCGCCCGGCGGCAGGCCCATCCGGTCGATCTCGGCGAGCACCCACTGGGCGAAGTCCGGCGCGCGGAACTGCCGGGCCGAGACGTTCACGGAGACATAGATCTCATCTTCGGGGTACGCGATCCGCCACTGCGCCGCGGCCGTGATGGCTTGGCTGAGCACCCAGGCGCCGAGCGGGACGATGAGCCCGCTCTCCTCGGCGACGGAGATGAACTCGTCCGGCGGGACCATGCCGCGGGTCGGATGGTCCCAGCGCACGAGGGCCTCGAAGCCGCGGGTGCGGTCGTCGGCGAGCGTGACGATGGGCTGGAAGTGCAGCAGGAAGGCCTCGCCGGCGATGGCGCGGTCGAGGTCGGCGCGCAGCTTGTGCCGCTCGACGACGGCGCTGTGCAGCGAGGACTCGAAGCGCCGCCAGCGGTCCCGGCCGGCGTCCTTGGCCACGTAGACGGCGAGGTCGGCGTGGCGCAGCAGCTCCTGGGCGCTCGCGGCCTCGGCGGTGGTGGACACGCCGATGCTGGCCGTGGCCGACACCGTGCCGTGGGCGAGCTCGAACGGCGCCTTGAAGCTCTGCAGCACCCGCTCCGCCACCCGCTCCACGTCGGCGGAGGTCCCGGCCCGGCGGACCAGGGCCGCGAACTCGTCGCCGCCGAGCCGCGCGACGGTGCCGGCCGCGCCGTAGGAGCCGTCGACGGCCCGCAGCGCCTCGGTCAGCCGCTGCCCGACCGCGACGAGCAGCGCGTCGCCGGCGCCGTGGCCGAAGGTGTCGTTGACCACCTTGAAGTCGTCGAGCTCGACGATGAGCACGCCGACCGTCGCGCCCGTCTCGGCGCCGGACGCGACCGCCTCCTGGACGCGGGTGAGGAAGACCTCGCGGTTCGGCAGGCCGGTGAGGGCGTCGAAGGTGGCGCGCTGGTACAGCTCCGCCTGCAGCCGGCTGCGCTCGGTCACGTCCCGCAGGGTCACCACGACCCCGCGCACGGTGGGCTCGCCGCGCAGGTCGCGGAAGGTCGCCTCGACCAGCGCGGGCCGCCCGTCGGGGCCGGTCACCTGCAGGTCCTGCCCGGGCCGGGCACTGTCGGCGACGGGCGCGTCCACGGGGCGGCGGGGCAGGTCGGCGGGCAGCGGCGCGGGGCGGTGGACCGGCTCGGTGGCGCGGACCTCGGCCAGGCGCCGGGCGACCTCGGCCGCGCTCTCCTCGGCGAACGCCGTCGGCAGCGGGGTGCCGAGCAGGTCGGAGCCGAACAGCGCCCGCGCGGAGGGGCTGGCGTAGCCGACGAGGTCGCCGTCGCCGACGATGAGGATGACGTCGGCGGTGTTGAGCACGAGGGTGCGGAAGTACGCCTCGCTGTTGCGCCGCCCGACCTCGTCGCCGAGCGCGATGCGCTCCAGGGCCATCGCGGCCTGGGTGGCGAGGATCTGCGCGGCCTCCTGCAGCCCGGCGAGCACGACCTCGTCGGCGGCCACGTACAGCGCCCGCTCCGCGGCCCGCCCGTCGGCCAGGGCCAGCGGGCAGCACAGGGCGACCTCGAAACCGCCGAGCTCGGCGGCGAGCTCGGGCTCCAGCTCCGACAGGTACGGCATCGACACCTTCGGCCCGCGGGCGGGGCCGAGCGCGACGGCGTAGGGGCGTCCCGGCGGCAGCAGCTCGGCGACGGCGCCGCGGACGGTCCGGGCGACACCCCCGGCGTCGGTGGCCATGAGCAGCGCGGCACCGGCGCTGCGCAGGCGTCGCTCGCGCTGCACGGTGAGCCGCTGCGCGCGCACCGCCCGGCCCAGCCGCAGCAGGACCAGTCCGGACAGCAGCGCCGACACGGCGGCAATGGCGGCGGCGTCGCGCACCTGGCCTCCCCGCATCTCGACGAACAGCACGATCGGAGCGATGAACAGCGACAGCCCGAGCAGCAGCAGGCGGCCGAGCCGCTCCTCGCCGCCGCGATGGACCTGGGGCTCGGTCAGCTGCCGCATCGAGGGATGCAGCGCCGCGACGCCCCACAGCGCATAGAACGCCGCCCAGCCGATGTCGATCGGGCCCCCGGTGTGCCAGCTGCCGGCGAGCTGGTGCAGGCCGTAGCCGACGTCGGAGCTGAGCAGCCCGACGCCGCCGAGGGCGAGCAGCGCCAGGGCGGCGTGGAACCGCACGGAGGCGATGAGCCGCGCGCCGACGAGCAGCACGACGATGTCGGCGAGCGGGTAGGCGATGGAGATGGTCCGGTCCAGGGTGGACAGGTTCGGGTTGTCCACGTAGGGCCGGATCAGGAAGATGTACGACAGCAGGCCGAGCCCGGCGGTCAGCGTGACGGCGTCGAACAGGCCGCCGAGGTCGCGCCGGACCACGCCGAGGCGGTAGAGCCAGACCAGGGCCGCGGCGATGAGGACGTACATCGTGAGGTAGAACGCGTCCGCGAGCGACGGGAAGCCGGACTGGTGCAGCAGCCGGGTCAGCACGTCGGCGATGAGGTCGCCGGTGATGAAGCAGGCGACCGCGCCGGCCAGCAGGAGCCAGGGCGCCCGCTTGCGGGGCTTGTGCAGGTGCACGCCGAGCAGGATCGCGGCCACGCTCGAGCAGCCGATCGCGGACCACAGCACGGGATGGAGGCTGGGCAGCGCGAAGTTGGCGATCACCAGGACCGCCATCGCACCGGCGTAACCCGCCAGCACCCCGCGTGCCGACCCACTCACTCTCTGCTGCCTTCGTTAGCGATCACCAGCCCCGCCCCGCGCGCTCGCGGCGAGGCAGACGCTACCCAGTTCGCTGCCGAATGAGGAGTACCTGGCAGGATCGTTCCGAGCGGCCCGCACGACGCTTTTGACGCCATTTGCGCATTTGGCGGTTTAGATGGTACTGCCCAGTGCCCGTCATATCTACACCGTGCGATGACCCGTTTTACGCTGGGCAACCAAACGATCGGATTCATTCACGCAAACGTTCAGTGTCACTCGCAGTCATTCGCAGTCATTCGTGCTGTTCGCGGTCTGACCATGGTGATTGAGAGGGCCGCGGTCAGGACGGCGACGCACCAGACCCCGCCGGCGGCCCAGGCCCCGAACAGCAGCAGCGCCGAGAGCTCCGTGGCCAGGGCCGCGACCGAGGTGACCGTCGCCCGGGCGGCCCCGTCGACGACGGCCTGCAGGCGCGCGTCGGCGATGACGAGCACCAGGCGGTACAACCCGTAGAAACCGGCGACGAGGACGATCCCGGCCGGGCGGTCCAGCGCGGCCGCCCCGGCCAGCAACAGCCCGGCGGCCAGCAGCAGCCCCGCGAGTCCCCGGCCGGGCAGTCCCCCGGCGCGGGCGGCCAGCGCGGCCCCGGCGGCCCCGCCGAGCGTGATGACGAGGGTGGCGGCCGGGTTCAGCGCGGTGGGCACGCCCCAGCCGTGGGCGAGCAGCGGGAAGTACTCCTCGACGGCGTCGAGCCCGGCGAGCGCGGCGAGCACGAGGGCCGCGGCGCGCACGGCCGGGCGCCCGGCCGCCTCGCGTACGCCGTCGCGCAGGGTCGCGAAGTACCCGAGCCCGCCACCGTCCTCGAGTTCGCCACCGCCGCCGGTCCCGCGTCCGCCACCGTCACCGTTCTCGAGTTCGCCGCCGCCCCCGGTCCCAGGTCCGCCCGCGGCCCCGCGGACCTCGGGCAGCCGCGCGGCGAGCGCGGACGCGGCCAGGCAGATGGCGACGCTGACCCAGCCGACGAATGGGTAGCCGCCGAGCGGGAACAGCACCGCGGCGACCACGGCCGCCGGCACCTGCGCGACCAGCCCGGCCGCGGTGACCTGGCCGGAGACGCGCACGTACCGGGTCTCGTGCCCGGCCGCGAGCAGCCCGTCGTAGAGCAGCGCCTCGATCGACCCGCTCGCCAGCGCCCCGCCGAGGCCCCAGAGCACGAACCCGGCCGCGAACACGGCGAAGGAGGGCAGCGCCGTCCACAGCGCGAACCCGGCCGCCTGCAGCAGCCCGGCCGCGACCAGGTTGGCGCGGCGGGAGAAGCGGTCGGCGAGGGCGCCGGTGGGCACCTCGGCGGCGATCCCGACCGCGGACCAGAGCGCGAACAGCAGCGAGATCTCGCCGCCGGACAGGCCGGTGTCGGTGAACAGCAGGGCGTACAGCGGATAGAGCGGAACGGCGTCGGACAGCAGCGCCCAGCCGACCCCGCGGCGGCTCAGGCGGCGGACGTCGGCGGGCGGGGGCTCCGGTGTTCTGCGTCAACCGAACGGCATGGTGCGCACGCTACTTGATCGCGGCGAGGAACGCGTCCGCAATTGCGCCCGTGGCCTGGCTCGTGCCGTCGGTGACGTACACGCAGTAGGCGATCCCGTCCCGCACGCCGACGCTCAGGCCGGGCACGCTGAGCGTTCCCGTCACCTTGGCGCCGGCCTGGGCCTTCGTGTCCTTGATGAGCACCGGCTCCTGCCACGCGCCGCGGTCCAGCGCCGCGGCGGCCGCGGCGTACCCGATCGGGGCGGCCGTCACGCCGTTCGCGTCGGCGCGGCCGGTGAACACGTCCGCGCCCAGGTTCCACTTGCCGCCGACGCCGAGGCTCGCCGGGTCCGCGGGCCACGCCGGGCCGGGGATCTCGCCGAGGAAGGCGAGGTTGTACCCCGCCGGGCCCGGCCCGTTCGCGACGGCGAGGACGGTGCCGTCGCTGACCTTCACGGCCACCAGCGCCGAGGGCTTCCCGCTGCCGGCGAGGGCGGCGTCGGCGGCCTGCTGCACCTTCACGTCGATCGTCGTGGCGATGACCGCCCCGTCCTGGGCCGGCAGCGTGAACAGCGGCTCGCCGGCGTCCTTCTCGAACGGCGCGATGGAGACTCCCGGCAGCCCTCGGAGCTGGGTGTCGTACCGTCGCTGCATCCCGGTGAGCCCGGAGACGTCACCGGCCTTGAGCGCCCCGTTGCTCGCGTCGATGATCTCCTTCGTCGCCGGGCCGGAGGTGCCGAGCAGGGCCCGGGCGAACGTGCGGGTCATCGGCAGCGAGAGCGTGCCCGCCCTGACCCGGATGCCGGGCGTCTTGTTCAGGTCGGTGGCGATCTCGTCGAAGTCGGTCTTGCGCAGCGTCACCACGTCGACGAACGCGTCCGGCTTGGCCGCCTGGAGCTTGGCGGGCAGCCCCTGCACGTCGACGTCGGCCTGCACCGAGCGGAACACGTCGCCGAGGTGCGTCACCAGGTCGGGCACGTTCGGCACGGCCCGGGGCTCGACCCCGACGTAGACGACGGGCGTCTCGGCGACGATCGGGGTTCCGTCGGCGGCCGCGATCTTCCCGCGCCTGGCCGGGGTCGCGCGCAGGGACAGGTGCTGGCCGTCCTCCAGCTGCGGGTGGACGGTGCCGGGGCCGAAGTACACCTGCCAGCGTTTGCCGAGCAGCCGCGCGTGCACGGTGGTGTCGTAGGCCCACTTCCGCCCGTCGGGCAGCGTCCACGCCACGGCGACGCTCAGCGTGGCGTCGGACGCCTGGAGCTCGGCCTTGCCGTGCGGGGTGAGCTCGGGCCGGCGCGCGGACAGGTCGCCCTCGGTGCCGGCCAGCAGCTCCTTGGCCGCCGCGGCGTCCAGGGTGCGGCCCTGCGGGGTGAGCAGGTCCGGGAAGCCGGTGAAGTCGGCCTTGCGCCAGCCGGCGAGGAAGGCCGTGAACCTGTCGTTCACGGCCTTGTCCCGATCGTCGTCGCAGGCGGCGGCCAGGGGCGCGACCAGGCTCAGCGCGCCGAGCAGCAGCAGGATTCCCCGAAGCCTTCTCACGCGCCGACGATAGCGGCCTCCGCCTCCGCAAGCTCCGGCGGAGGCCTTCCAAGCTGTGCCTCCTGGTGAGCGGCCCCTCCGCTTCGCTGCGGACCGCCCACGCTACACGGACAAGCGCGACACGGATCGCATCTTGTTCATTGCGTCAAGTGCGGCAACTTTGTACGACTCCGCGAGCGTCGGGTAGTTGAAGACCGCGTCCACCAGGTAGTCCACCGTCCCGCCGCAGCCCATCACCGTCTGTCCGATGTGGACGAGCTCGGTGGCGCCGGTGCCGAAGACGTGCACACCGAGGATCTTGCGGTCCTCGGGCGAGACGATGATTTTCAGCATGCCGTACGAGTCGCCGATGATCTGCCCGCGGGCCAGCTCCCGGTAGCGGGAGATGCCCACCTCGAACGGGATGCTCGCGTCGGTGAGGTCGTCCTCGGTGCGCCCGACGAAGCTGATCTCCGGGATGGTGTAAATGCCGATCGGCTGGAGCTGGCCCATGCCCCGCACCGGCTCGTCGCAGGCGTGGTGCGCGGCCAGGCGGCCCTGCTCCATCGAGGTCGAGGCGAGGGCCGGGAAGCCGATGATGTCGCCGACGGCGTAGATGTGCGGGACCTCGGTGCGGAAGTGCTCGTCGACCGTGATCCGCCCGCGCGTGTCGGCGGTGAGCCCGGCCTTGTCCAGCCCGAGCAGGTCGGCGGCGCCCTGGCGGCCGGCCGAGTACATGACGGTGTCGGCGGCGATGCGCTTGCCGCTGGCCAGGACCGCGACCGCGGTGCGCCCGTGCCGCTCGACGGCGGCGACGGACTCACGGAAGCGGAAGGACACCGACAGGTCGCGCAGGTGGTACTTGAGCGCCTCGACGATCTCCAGGTCGCAGAAGTCGAGCATGCGCTCCCGCCGCTCGACCACGGTCACCTTGGTGCCCAGGGCCGCGAACATGGAGGCGTACTCGATGCCGATGACCCCGGCGCCGACCACCACCATCGAGGCCGGCACCTTGTCGAGGTTGAGGATGCCGTCGGAGTCGATGATCGTCACGTCGTCGAAGTCCACGCTGTCGGGCCGCGCCGGCCGCGTCCCCGCCGCGACGATGATCTTCTCCGCGCTCACGTGCGACTCGCGCCCCTGGTCGTCCTCGAGCGCGATGGTGTGCGGGTCGACGAACCGCCCCGTCCCCTGCAGCAGCCGGACCCGGTTGCGGGCGAGCTGGCTGCGGATGACCTCGATCTCGCGCCCGATGACGTGCGTGGTGCGCGCGCCCAGGTCGCCGACGGTGATGTCCTCCTTGACGCGGTAGCTCTGGCCGTACATCTCGCGCTGGTTGAGGCCGGTCAGGTACAGGACCGCCTCACGCAGCGTCTTGCTCGGAATGGTGCCCGTGTTGATGCAGACCCCGCCGATCATGTTGCGCCGTTCGACGACGGCGACCCGGCGGTCGAGCTTGGCGGCGGCGATGGCGGCCTTCTGACCACCCGGCCCGGAGCCGAGCACGAGGACATCGAAGTCGTACATGGTCCACAGTCTCCCCGGCGCGCCCGGGACGCGTAAAGACGCGTGCGGCTATGGTCGCCCGCTCTTCAAACTGCGGCCACGCAACCGGGCTCCGCTTCCCTGAGCTACGACTACCGTCCGCGGCTACGGCCCGGGTGCGGCTGTTCTCTCGCGGGCCGCGGCCGCGCTACGTCTCTAGGCCGGCCGCGGCGGGGCTGTTCTCTCCCCGGCCGCGGCGGGACTGTTCTCCCGCCAGCCGCGGCGGGCTCGGGCGTGCTCCCCGGCGGGTGGCGGGCCTTGCGGCTATGGTCGTCGGCGTGAAGCGTCTTCTGCAAGCCGTGGCCACGCGCCTGGGTGTGCGCCGCCCCGCCCCCGCCCCGGCGCCGGCCCCCCGCCCGCGCGCCCCGCACCCCGTTCCCGGCCCACCGCCGCAGCGCCACGAGACCGAGAAGCTGCTCGAATACTCCCCCAGCCTCGACGGCGACGCCGACCCGGGCGAGATCGTGTGGACCTGGGTGCAGTACGAGGAGGACCCGCACCAGGGCAAGGACCGCCCGGTGCTGGTCGTCGGCCGGAAAGGCGCCGCGGTGCTCGGCCTGATGCTGTCGAGCCAGTCGGATCGGGACGGGCAGCGCAACTGGTTCGCCCTGGGCCCCGGCTCGTGGGACCGCGACAAGCGCCCGAGCTGGGTACGGTTGGACCGCGTCCTGACGGTCGACGCCGACGGCATCCGCCGCGAGGGCGCGATCCTGGACCGCGAGCGCTTCGACCGCGTCGCGGCGGAGCTGCGCTCGGGCTACGGCTGGTCCTGACGCTCCCGGCTCTTCGTCACCGCCCTTTCGCACACCCACAACCGGCCCGGCCGCCGGCGCTCGGCTCGAATCTCGTCCAGGCGCCCGGCCCGGGCCGACCGGCCCCTCGTCCGTATGTGCGCGGGTCGGCCGTGCGCCCGGTCCCAGGTCGCCGGTGTGCGGCCCGGCTCGGGCTCCTCCGCCAGCACTCGGCAGCGCGCGGCCCGGCCACCGGCGCACGGAGACGGTCGTGCACGCGGCCCGCTCCGCCGGGGTGCCCGCCGACCGGCTGCACACCGAACGCGCTCGACTCGCCCCGGCTCGGGCGCCTGGGCTCGGCGAGGTCAACTCCAGGTTGCCCGGGTCGACGATCGGCGCCCGGTGCTCGGCGCCCGGTGCTCGACTCAACCGAGTTCGGGCGGTGCGGCTCGGCAAGTGAGCGGCGCCGGTTTCCCACGGAAATGTCCGAACACTTCGTGTCCGGACATTTCCGACTTTTCGTATATGCCCGGGTTTACGACTGCTGCGTAACCTGCATCGGCAGCATCCGGCCGAGCTCCTCGCGCATCACCGCGGCCGCCGCGTCGAAGTCGTCGGCCTTGGTCTCCGTGCCGTCGCGGGTCACCACGCGCCACTTGCCGTCGGCCGACGAGGACAGGGTCGCGCGGCCGGGCTGGATGCCGCGCTCGAAGTCCGCGGTCGAGGAGGCGGTGAACGTGGCGACCGCCGGGCGGTGGCGGTGCAGGAACCGGTCGGCGACGGCGAGCAGCGGCTCGCGCACGTCGGTGTCGGCCGGGATCGGGGTGATGTCATAGCAGCGGTACGCGCGCGCGGCCACCAGCACCCGAATGCGCTCGGCGTCGAGCATCAGCGCACCGTCCGCGTGATCGTCCGCCGTGAGCCCGACCTGCACGAACCCGCGGGGCCCGTGCAGCCCGGCGGCAACGGCCGCGACCGCGGGGGCGAGCTCGAGCCGGCTGCCGCTCCCCTCGACCGGCGCGGCCAGGTGGCGCAGGAGCAGCGACCCGACGCCCGCGCTGAGCACCGAGTCGGTGCGGTCGGCCTCGGTGAGCCCGAGCAGCCGCGGCGTCTGCCCCGGCTGGCTGGCACTGGCCAGCAGGAACGACAGTTCGGCGGCGGTCATGCTGAGCTGTTCGGTGGCGGTCCCGTCCATGGCGTCCTATCCCGTCGCGCGGCTGTCGTGGCAATGCCCCCTGCGACCGGCGCGGCGAACGCTCCGCCGCATCGAGGGGTCGAAAGGCTCAACGTCGCCGGCCGCCGGGAGTCACGCATCGATTCCACCTCCGGCAGGACTCGTAGCCACCCGCCGGAGGGCACGCACCGAATCCACCGTCCGTTCCGCCGCCCGCAGGACTCGCCTTCGGTGCCGGCCTCTGAATCCGTCGCCTGTGTGAAGCCGCCACCGATCACCCGCGGCGCACACCCCGAATCCACCCGCCCGTAGGACCCACCTTCGACCGCCCGGACGACTCGCCGCTGGCCGCCGGGGCACCTACCGAATCCGTCGCCCGCGGGGTTCGGCGCCGGTCTGCCGAGTTGTCGAGGCGGCGGGAAAGCGGATCGCGATAGGTTCGAATACGGGGGGTGAAGGCGGGCGACGCTAACCGACACGCGCTGGTTTCAAATCGGGCGTGGGATCGCGAGGGGCGATCACGGGGGCGGTAACATGCCGCGTGTTCGACCGGAGAGGGACCTCGCTTGACGCAGCGTGACAGGCCATGGGGGCGGAAATGACCGACGGCATCGCGACCGGCACCGTGGGTGGGTGCGTGGTAGTCACGCCGACCGGGGCGCTCGACGTTGCCACCTCGCCGGAGCTGCACGCGCTGCTGCATCAGACCCTCGACGACGGCGAGACGCGGCTGGTGCTCGACCTGTCCCAGGTCGACTTCATCGACTCCACGGCGCTGCGGGTGCTGGTGTCGATCCACAAGCGCCTGCGGGAGGGCGGCGGCTTCGCCGTGGTGTGCCCGCACGCGCGCATCCGGCGGATCTTCGACCTGACCGCGCTCGACCGGGTCCTGACGCTGACCGACACCGTGGACGAGGCCCTGGCGGCACTCAGCAAGACGCCCCGGTAGCCGGGCGGCACCGACCAGACCGCGGCGCGCGAGGCGGACTCGCCCCAGCCGGGCGGGGCGACGCGAACTCGTCCAGCCGGGTAAGGCGACGCGGGCGGGCGGATCGAGGCCGGCGGATGCCGGAATAGCTCACCAGCAGGGTGCGGCGCCGGACAAAAGACAGCCGGGCGGCGCCATGCGGGGCCCACGGGTCCGTCAGGCGCGCTCGTCCAGCCGCACGACGGCGCCATTGCGGGCTGTGGTGCGTCAAGCGCGCTCGTTCAGCCGCACGACGGCGCCATTGCGGGCCGCGGTGCGTCACGCGCGACGGCGCCGTTGCGGGCCGCGGTGCGTCAGGCGGGCTCGTCCAGCCGAGCGGGGCGGGGGTGGCGGATGCCAGGGTGGTCCGCGGGCAGAGCCCGGCGCAGAACCCACCAGCTCACCGCCAGACAAGCGGCCACCAGCGGCCAGGTCAGCATCGTCTGCGCGGCGGCCAGCCACAGCACGGCACCCGCGGCGTAGAGCGGGATGAAGACGGCGAGGCGGATGACGTACTGCAGCACCCACACCCAACTCGCGCGCTGATAGGCCCGCAGCAGGGCCCCGTCGGACCGCCAGCGGGTCTTCTGGCCCAGGACCGTGCCGACGATCAGGCCGAGGAAGGGCCAGCGGACCAGAATGCTCGCGGCCCAGGCCAGGGCGGAGACGGCGTTGGTCAGCACGCGTACGCCGAAGAAGTCCTCGGCCCGCCCGGTCCGCAGGGCCACCAGGGCACCGGCGCAGACGACGAGGAGACTCAGGACGGTGCCGATCGGGCGCCGGCGCTCCGCCAGACGCCAACCGGCGACGATCGCTCCTGCCAGCACGGCGATGCCCGCGCCCCACGGGATCGAGTGGCCGCCGGCCACCCAGCCGATCGCGAAGCCGGCCAGCGGGGCCGCGGTCTCGACGGCCGAGCGCCAGCCGCCGAGCAGATCGGTGAGCGACTCGTCCGCGGGCTGACCCGAACCAGCGCCGTCCGCGGGCTGACCCGAACCGGCAGCGTCCGCGGGCTCACCCGAACCAGCGCCGCCCGCGGGCTGACCCGAGCCGACAGCGTCCGCCGCCTGGTCCGAGCCGACAGCGTCCGCAGCGGCCGGAGCCGTCGGCGCAGCATCGCCGGAGGGCGGAACCGCGTCGGCACCACTCGGGCCGTCCCCCGCGTCGACCAGCTCTGCCGGCTCACTCTCGCGCGCCATCCGTCCCCCGCCTCGCCCACGCTCCGCTCGAACGAAGGTTAGCCTGCCCTATCGGGCGCGAGCGAGGCAAGAAGACGAACGCGCTGGGCATCACGGCCATGACGCACGGTCAGCACTCCGAGCACGCACGCCGCGCCTCACGCTCAGCACACCAGGCGCTGCCCATGAGACGCGGCCGCAAACGCGCGAAGCGGGTCAGCCGTGACTCACGGTCAGCGCGTAGAACTTCACCTTCGCGCCGTTCGTGGTGCTCTCCGACGAGGACTGGTTGTAGGAGCCGGCCTTGAAGTACATGCCGTACTGGTTGAACGACGACGGAATCCCATAGCTCGTCGTGCTGCCGTTGATCGTCAGCTTGATGGTGTTCCCGCCGGAGACCGCGATCACGTAGCTCCACTTCACCCCGAGCGGCACGTTGCCCACGGTGTGCAGCGTCTGGCCGCCGTCCGGCGAGTTCTCGGTGCCGAGGATGATGTCGCCGTTGGGCCGGTAGTACAGCTCCAGCAGCGGCTTCGTCGACGGTCCGCCGGTGCCGAGGTGGATCTGCCCGACGCACACGTTCTTCGTGACCGAGGGGATGCGCAGCGTCGCGGAGAGCTTGTGCGAGCCCGCGAGCTTCCAGTCGGCCGCACTGCCATTGGCGTTCATCTCACGCAGCTCGGAGCGCGCGTAGTTGGAGTTCGGCGTGGTCACGCCCTTCTCCGGCGCCCAGAACGTCATCGAGCCGTCGGTCTTGTCGGTGAAGAAGTACGCCGGGTTGACGTACCCGTTCGCCCCCTTCAGCTGCGAGGGCGGGATCTGCGTCGGCGATCCGGGGCTGCCCGTCGGCAGCTGGAGCTGCCAGATGGACAGGTCGAAGTTCCCGCCCGGCGCGACGGCCGGGTCGAGGCCCGACGAAGGCGTCGTCGGCGTCGTCGTACCGCCCGGCAGCGTCCACGCCTGGTTCGCCGAACCCGCGCAGGTCCAGATCTGCAGGCGAGTACCGTTGGCAGAGCTCTGATCCGTGGCGTCCAGGCACTTGCCCGAACCCGTGTTGACCAGCGCCGACCCGTTCGCGGTCCACTGCTGGGCCGCGGTGCCGTTGCAGTCGTAGAGCTGGATCTTCGCCCCGTTGGCGGTCGACGCCGCCGTCACGTCGAGGCACTTGCCGAGCGCTCGGACGGTGTTGTCCGCGGTGCCGATCGTCCAGCTCTGCGCGTTCGTGCCATTGCAGTCGTACAGCTGGATCGCGGCCCCGTTCGCCGAGCTCGCGCCGGCCACGTCGACGCACTTGCCGCCGAGGCCGACGATCGGCCCGGCGGTCGCCGCGGTGGCCGCGGTGACCCCGAGCACGCCGAGCGCGCCGGCCACGGCGGCGGTGGTGAACCCGATGAGAATCTTGGAACGGCGTTTCATGGGCGGTCCCTTGCCGATCGGGGGTTATCTGGCAGAGTGGCTGCCAATAAACGCCCCCATCGATGCGTTGTCAACCGGCCCGCGAACCCGAAAACGGGCATCCGCGCAGCTCACACCGTTGTTAGGAAACTTGAATTAAGTTTCGCTTAGCCAGCCGGCCGCTCCAGCAGGTTCTCCTCGAGGCGGGCGAAGGTCGCGGCGGACAGGCCGAGGTAGTCGCGGACCGACCCGTGCCGCGCGCGCAGGTCGGCGAGGAACAGCTGCATGGTCTCGGCCGGCGAGAGCAGCCACCGCGCGGGCATCCTGGCCACCTCGGGGTTGAGCGCGCGCAGGAACGCCATGCTGCGCTCGGTCGCGCCCTGGGTGAGCGCGTAGTCCTCGGCGATCACGTCGTCGGGCACGCCGAGCGCCCCGAGCGTGACCGCGGCCACCACGCCGGTGCGGTCCTTGCCGGCGACGCAGTGGACCACGACGGGCGCGTTCTCGGCGTCGGCGATGATCTCGACCGCGGCCACGACCGCGGCCCGCCCGTCCTCGGCGAGTTCGAGGTAGCGGTTGGCCAGCCAGCGGGCGTCGCTGGCCTCGTCGGCGTCGACGGACGCCTCCCACTCCGCGTGTACCGGATGCAGATGGTGGTACGTCAGCCCGTCGAACGCGTGCACCCGCCCGTCGCGCTCGATCTCGCGCGGGCGGCGCAGGTCGATGACGGTGCGCACGCCGAGCGCGGTGAACGAGGCGGCGTCGGCCGGGTCGATGCGGCTGAGCGAGTCCGACCGGAAGAGCCGGCGCCAGCGGGTCGTCCGGCCGTCGGCCGCGGGGTACCCGCCGAGATCGCGGAAGTTGAACAGGTTGGGGTGGTCGTAGTTCCGCACGGCTTGGACCCTACGCGAGGCGGCCCTCGCGGTGGGGGGCGCGATAAGTCGGGCGCTCCGCGCCGCGACTTATCGGACATTTCATGATTTACCGGTGCGTGCGGCTTTCAATGCTCCGGCTCGCGCGACCCGGGCAGGACCCGAATGGCGCGGAGGGCGCCGCGGGCGAGTGTGTGCTTGACCGCTTCACGGCGTCGCCGAGGCCCCCGGTTGAGAGGATCGAGCCGTGGCACGCAGACCCCATGAAGTCGTGACCGAACCGCTCGGAGCACTGCTCGCCAGCGTGCCGCAGAGCAAGCCGAGCTGGCTCACCATCGCCAAGACCACCGCGGCCGCGACGATCGCGTGGGCCCTCGCCCGGCAGCTCAACGAGAACGCCGCCGTCCTCTTCGCGCCCGTCGTGGCGGTGCTGACATTGCAGGCCAGCGTGTACGGCTCAATCGCCACCGGCCTCCAACTGCTCTTCGCGAACCTCATCGGCACCGCGCTGGCCATCGCCTGGACGCAGCTGCTCGGGCTCACCTGGTGGTCGCTGGCCCTCGCGGCGTTCGCCGCGCTCGCGGTCGCGAGGCAGGTCACGAACACGCCCCTGGCTCGCAACCAGCTCACCATCGCGACCCTGGCGGTGCTGGTGCTGGCACCGATGGCGCGCGGGTACGGCCAATGGCGCTTCGTCGACGTGGCCCTCGGCTCGGTCGTGGGGTTGACGATCGCGGTGGTCGTGCCCGAGCGACCGCGGATCGCGAAGATCCGGGCGACGCTGGAGGCGTGGGGCCGCGGGTGCGTCTCGGTGCTCCAGCACATCGCGGACGAGCTGGGAACGCGCCCGGACCCGGCGGCGGGCGGCACGGGCACCCAGCCGAACCCGGCGGTGGGCGGCACGCCACCGGCGGACGAGCCGGGCACCCGCCCGGACCCGGCGACGGGCGGCACACCACCGGCGGACGAGCCGGGCACCCGCCCGAACCCGGCGACGGGCGGCACACCACCGGCGGGCGAGCCGGGCACCCGCCCGAACCCGGCGACGGGCGGCACACCACCGGCGGACGAGCCGGGCACCCGCCCGAACCCGGCGACGGGCGGCGCACCACCGGCGGGCGAGGCCGTCCGGCCGCTCGGGCCCACGGAGCGGCACGACTGGATCGCCGAGTCGCGCAAGCTCAACGAGGTCGGCTCGGAGGCGGCCGCCGCGGTCGCCGGGGTCGAGGAGGTCACGCTCCTCAACGTGTTCGCGCGCGGGCTGCGGCGGGACGTGGAGCAGGTCCGGCGGGAGCAGCTCTGGCTCGTGCGCGTCACGCTGCAGGTGCGGGCGATCTCGCTCGCGACGGACCGGCTGTACGACCGGCCGGGCCAGCCACCGGCCCTCGACCGCGCCACGCTGCGCGCGCTCATCAACGCGCTCGCGCACCTGCTCGAGCGGCGCATCGAGGGCGAGGAGGTCAACGACACGTCGCTGCGGGCGGGGCTGATCGCGGCGGTCGAGCGCGTGCACACCGTGTTCCCGACGGCGATCGCGGTGCTCGACTCGGTGTCGCTGCTCGGGCGGCTCGACCAGCTGCGCCAGGACATCGCGGGCGAGTCCGCCGAGGCCCTGGTCAATCCGGACACTCTTCCCCGAAATGCGTGAATACCCTGTCGGGCGATAAGTCCGAAATGTCGCGGCGCGAAGCGCCCGACATTTCGGCCCGCGCAGCGTCGCCCCGCGCAGCATCACCGCCGCGCAGCATCGCCCCGCACAGCGTCGCCCCGCACAGCGTCGCCCCGCACAGCGTCACCGCCGCGCAGCATCACCGCCGCGCAGCATCGGCCCCGCGGCGCCCGGCATTGCGGCCCGCGCAGCCCGCGGCCGCCCGTCGACTGTTCGGTTGATTCCGGCGCCCCCGAGAAGGTGACACAGTGCCCCTCGCATCATTCGCGGGGGAGGCAACCGATGAAGCGCATCGCGCTGCTGGCCTGTGCCGTGGCGCTCGTCGCCGCGGCCGCCGGCTGCGGTCCGGCCCGGGCCGGCGACGGCAACCTGGTCGACGACTGGACCATGCTCACGGCCGCCAAGGTCCCGGAGCCCACCGCCGGCAGCTGCTGGTCGACCACGGCGAGCACCGCCTCCGGCGCGGCCAGCGTGGCGATGATCCAGCAGCCGTGCGACATGGACCACGTCTTCGAGACGGTGAGCGTCGGGCACTTCACCGGCGCCGCGGAGAAGGGCACGAACCCGCCCGTGGCAGCGGCCCTCGCCACGGCGTGGACGGAGTGCGACCAGGCCGCGAGCGACTACCTCGGCGGCGAGTGGCAGGGCGGCCGCGTGTGGGTCGTGGTCACCGCGCCGACCGCCCGGCAGTGGGAGGGCGGCGCGCGGTTCTACCGCTGTGACGTCGGGGCGCTGCGCTCCGAGGCCGGCATGCTCGAGCCGCGCAAGGCGACGATGAAGGGCGCGCTCGCCGGCGATCTGAAGCTCGGCTGCGGCGTGCTGGTCGGCACCACGCAGGACAGCTGGGACGACATCACGCCGGCGAAGTGCACCGACCCGCACGACGCGGAGTACGTGGGGACGGTGTCCAGCCCGGTCAAGGACTACCCGGCCGACGAGAAGGCCTACGACGCCGCGTTCGGCAAGGCGTGCGAGACCAAGCTGTTGTCCTACGCGAACATGAGCCGCACGAGCTGGAACTCGCAGAAGGCGCTCTACTACGGGTACTGGATGACCGGCGACGAGGACGAGTGGGCCGCGGGCAACCACAGCGCCCGGTGCTACGCGATGATCGAGAAGAAGAAGATCAGCCGCTCGCTCAAGGGGGCCGGGGACGGGCAGGTCTGACGGCGGCGGCGAAATCACATTGCCGGGGCCGGGCGGCCGGGTTATCTTCAAGGGGATGTGATCACCAGACCTTCCCGCGCCCGCGCCTGAGGACCTATGTGCCCGGCGGGCGGAAGTGTCTACCCCATTGGTGGTCCGCCTTGTCTCGACAGCCTCTGCTCGCCCATGACCTCGTGCGCACCTTCGGCACCCGCCGCGTGCTCGACGGGGTCTCCCTCACCGCCGCGCCCGGCCGCCGCATCGGCCTGATCGGCGAGAACGGCACCGGCAAGTCCACGCTGCTGCGGCTGCTGGCCGGCGCCGACGAGCCCGACGGCGGCACCGTCGAGCGCCCGGCCGACCTCGGGTACCTGCACCAGGAGATGCCGTTCGACCCGGCCGCGACCGTGGCCGACGTCGTCGCCGACGCGGTGCGCGAGGCCCGCGAGTGCCTCGCCGCCATGGACGCCGCCCTCGCCGCCGGGCACCTCGACGACTACGCCGGGCTGCTGGAGCGCGCCCAGGAGATCGACGCCTGGGACGCCGACCGGCGAGCCGGGATCGTCCTCGACGGTCTGGGTCTGGCAGCGGTACCGCATGATCGGCGCCTGTCCACCCTCTCGGGCGGGCAGCGCGGACGCCTCGCACTCGCGGCCCTGCTCGTGCGCCGCCCGGCCGCGCTGCTGCTGGACGAGCCGACGAACCACCTCGACGACGACGCCGCGGCGTTCCTCGAGGCGCAGCTGCGGGAGCTGCCCGGCGCGGTCGTGCTCGCCAGCCACGACCGGGCGTTCCTCGACGCGGTCTGCACCGACGTCGTCGACCTCGACCCGGCCGTCGACGGGCCGGTGCGCTACGGCGGCGGGTACTCCGCGTACCAGGCCGAGCGCCGCGCCGAACGCGAACGCTGGGAGCGCCGCTTCGCCGAGGAGCAGGAGGAGCTCGACGCGCTGCGGCACGCGGTCTCGGTGACCGCGCACCAGGTCGCGCACAACCGGCCCAAGCGCGACAACGAGAAGATGAACTTCGGCCGCACCACCGGCCGGGTCGAGGGCCAGATCTCCCGCCGCGTCCGCAACGCCGCCCGGCGCCTGGACACGCTCACCCGCGAGCAGGTCCGCAGGCCCCCGCCGCCGCTGCGGTTCCGCGCCGGTGCGCTCGCCACCGAGGCCGACGGCCTGCTCGTGGCGCTGCGCGACGTGCACGTGCCGGGCCGGCTGACCCTCGACCGGCTCGACATCCCGGCCGGCGACCGGCTCCTCGTCACGGGCGCGAACGGCACCGGCAAGTCGACGCTGCTCGCCGTCGTCGCCGGGCGGGTCCCGGCCGCGGGCGTCCAGCGCCGGCCCGGCCTGCGCGTCGGGCTGCTCACGCAGGACACGGCCTTCGAGCGCCCGGACCGCACGGCCCTGGCGACCTACGAGGCCGTGCTCGGGGAGGATCGAGCGGCGGCGGTACCGCTGCGCAGCCTCGGCCTGCTCACCCCGCGCGACGCGGCCAGGCCGGTCGGCGAGCTCTCCGTGGGCCAGCGCCGCCGGCTCGACCTGGCCCTGCTCATCGCGGACCCGCCGGACCTGCTGCTGCTCGACGAGCCGACGAACCACCTCTCCCCCGCGCTGTGCGACGAGCTCGAGGCGGCGCTCGCCACCGGCCCCGGCGCGTTCATCGTCGCCAGCCACGACCGCTGGCTGCGTTCCCGCTGGGCGGGCCGCACACGGCAGCTGGGCTGAGCCGCGATGCTGACGATCGACGCCATGCACGCGCGGCCGCGGAAGTCGTCGCCGGCCACGACCACCGGCTGCGCTCCCGGCAGCGGGGCTGAGCCGCGATGCTGACGATCGACACCATGCACGCGCGGCCGCGGAAGTCGTCGCCGGCCACGACCACCGGCTGCGCTCCCGGCAGCGGGGCTGAGCCGCGATGCTGACGATCGACGCCATGTACGCGCGGCTGCGGGACTCGGACGACGGCGTCGGGATCCTCCTGGCGGACCTGTGGCGGCTCGATCCGGGGCCGCCGCCCGCCGGGCCGCCGCCCCCACGGCTGCGCCAGCAGGTGGCCGAGGTCGTGGGGAACATCGCGGTGCACTGGCCGCAGCGGGCGATGTTCGCCGGGGTGCGCACCCTGGAACGGCTGGGCCAGATCACGCTGGAGCGCGACGAGACCTACGTGCTGGCGATGATCTCGGCCCTGGGCGACCGGGGCGAGGCCGAGCCCCGCCTGGCCGCGATCCGCGCCGACGAGGAGCTGCGCGAGTCGCTGCTGTGGCGCGTCTTCGAGGTCGAGGGCGGCGGCGAGGTGAGCCTGGCCAACGTGGACAAGTTCAGCCACCCGGACGCGGGCTGGAGCGCGTGCCTGCACACCCTCGCGGCCGACGGCACGCTGCCCCGCGAGCGGCTCCTCGACGCCTGCCTGCGCGCCCTGGCCCGGGACTTCAGCGCGTACCGCGCCGGCTTCTTCTCGCAGCTGTACACCGCCCTGGCGCCCGCCCCGGCCGAGCTCGACCAGGCGCGGCTGCTGCGCCTGCTGGCGTCGGGGGTGCCCGCGACCGTCTCGTTCGCGGTGCGGCACCTGGTGGCCGTGGACAAGGCGGGCGGGCTGGACGACCCCGCCTTCGTCGGCGGGGCCGGGGCGGCGCTGACGGTGCCGGCGAAGGGTACTCCCCTGGCCGTCCTGGCGCTCCTGGCCCGGATTCAGGCGCGCAACCCGTTGCTGGCCGACGACATCACGGCGGTCGTCGCGCTCGGCCTGGAGCATCGGCATCGCGAGGTGCAGCAGCGCGCCCTGGCCCTGCTGCGGGCGGCGGGCGCCACGGCGGAGATCGCCGGGCGCATGGAGCTGCTGGAGCCGACGGTCGCCCGCGAGGCCGCCGACTGGCTCGGCTCAGGTCCGTCCACTGTGGATCCGCAGTCGGCCGGGCCGGGAACCGAGCCGTCGGCCGAGCCGGGAAAGCAGCCCCCGGCCGAGCCGGGAAAGCAGCCCCCGGCCGAGCCGGGAACGCAGCGGTCGGTGGACGAGCGGGTCGCGGCGCTGCTCGCCGGTGAGACGGACCCGTTCGAGATCGAGCGCTTCCTCGCCGACGTCGCCGCGGGCCGGGTGGGCCGCGACCTGTCCGGGCCGGCGCGGCGGGTGCACCGGCGCGGCGACGACGGGTCGATCGCCTTCGCCGCCGCCGCCCTCGTGCTCGGCGAGCCTCCCAGGGCGCGCGGGACGCTCCCGGCCGAGCGGATCCGCGAGCTGCATCGCCTGGCCGGGCCGCGCCCGCTGCTGGCCACGCCCACCGACGCGTCCGGGTGGCTCGACCCGGCCGAGCTCGTCGCGCGCCTGGCCGCCGCCCCGCAGCCGCCGCACCACGATCTCGTCGCCGCCCTGCTGCGCCTGCACCCCGACGGCCGGGCCGGGGCCCTGCGCGCCGCGGCCGGGCTGCCGGGCGAGGCGGGCGCCGCGGTGCGGTACGCGCTCGGCGGGCCGCCCGCCCCGATCGGCGACCGGGCCGTGTGGATCGCCGCCGCCCGCTCCCGCGCCCCGCTGGACGACGACCCGCACCTGCTCGCCGCCGGGCTCGGCGATCCGGGCCAGGGCCGGGCCGTGGACATCCCGCTGCGGGTCACCGAGCACCGGCACACCTACCGGGACGGGCCGCACACGCGGTCGGTGCAGTGGTCCGAGCCGGACCTGCGCACGTACAAGGGCGCCGCCGACCAGCCGACCGTCCTCGCCGCCCGGGACTGGCCGGGGCCAAGCTGGATTCCGTGGCTGGCGTGGACCTGGCCGCACGACGCCGAGGTCTTCTGCGGCGAGGCCCTCGGGGAGATGCTCGGCGCGGCCGACACCGAGCGGGCCTACGGCGCGCCCGCGGTCCTCGACGCCCTCGCCGGGCACCCCGGGCGGCTCGGACCGCTGGCCGCCGGGGTCCTGGCCGCCGGGCTGACCGCGACCGAGATCGGGCCCCGCACGCGCGCCGCCGAGGCCTTCGCGGCGGTCGTACCGCCCCGCCGCCTCGACCCGGCCCTCCTCGCCGGCGCGATGGTGACCCTGGCCCACCACGCGACCGCGAGCCGCTGGTCCTCGGCGCTGCGCGCGTCGGGCGCCGCGCCGGCCGTGGCCGACGTGCTGTCCCGCGCCCTGCCGCGGCTCCCCCGCGACCACCCCGGCCTGCACGCGCTGATGGCGACCCTGCACGAGGAGTCCGTCCGGGCCGGTGGCGTCCCCGTGTCGCCCGGGTTGCGCGCGTGGCTGGCGGGGTTCGCGGGCTCGTCCAAGGCCGCGAAGACCGCCCGGGCGCTGCTGGCCGAGCCGGCATGAGCGACGTCGAGCAGGCCTACCGGTACCTGCGCCCCTCCACCGTGGACGATCGCGGCACGGTGCTGTCCACGAGCGGCGGCCCGGAGCCGAACCCGTACTTCTACGACGGCCTCGTCGAGCACGCCGAGCCCGTGGCCGCCGCCCTGCTGACCGTGGCCCGGATCGCCCGCACCCGCTTCCACACCCCGCCGAACATGGTCGCGGCCGCGATCCGGGCCGCCGATCCGGTGGTGACCGCGGACGCGGCCGGGCACCTGCGGTTCGAGGCGCTGTCGGCGTGCTGCGGCGTGTACGGCCGGCTCGACCTGCTTCCCGAGGCGCTCGAGTCCGTCCCGCGCGCGTGCGGAACGACCAATGTGGACGTCAACGCGCCCATGCGCGAGGCCCTCGCCGGGATCGGCGGGCTCGATCCGATGCGGCTCGCCGTCGGGGCCGACGAGCTGCGGCTGTCCACGCTGGACGGTGACGTGGTCGAGCGGCGGGTACCGCTGCCCGAGCGCTGGGTGCGCAGCCTCGCCGAGGTGCACGTGCTGGCGCGGGCGATGGGGCCGGGGGCGCGGTACCCGGCCGCGGCCGTGCGCCGGCTCCTGCAGGCCCAGCCGCGCGGGCCGCAGCACGGCACCCTCTTCGCGGCTCCGTCGCCGGCCGGCCCGCAGCTGTCCACCCGGCCGGTGCCCGGGGCGGTGGGGGTCGCGGGGCTGGACCGGCTGCGGGTGGTGGAGCCGCTGCTGCGCCGGGCGAGCGGGGTCCGCACCTTCGGGCTCGGCACCGCCTCCGCCTGGGTGCTCGACCTGCCGGGCGCCCGGTTCACGGCCATGCTGAGCCCGGCGCCGAGCCGCGCGTTCTCCGGGGAGGGCGGCATCCTCGACGGCGGCGATCCGACCGGCGGCGACTTGGCCGGCGGGACCGGGTTCGACCTCGCCGGCGGGGGCGCGTTCGAGCGGGTGCTGCCGCTGGACGCGCTCGTCGACGCCGGGGAGCAGCCGCGGATGCGCGACGCGCGGGCGCTGGTCGCGGCCGGGGCCGTGCACCCGTCGGCGGACGGTGCCGTGGTCCACAGTGGAGGCACTCCGTACACGGTGCGCTCGACGGACGGCGGGGAGCGGTGCACGTGCCAGTGGTTCGCTCAGCACGGGCTCGGCCGCGGGCCCTGCAAGCACATCCTGGCCGTGCGGCTCAGCCGCCCCTAGGCACCGTCCTGCCGGAGCCCCGGCTACGGCAGGCTGGCCCTCTCGCCGGTGAGCTCGTCGGTGACGTGGACGCGGCGGCCGTCCGGCGGGCGGTGCCGCGGGGTGGCCAGGATCTTCGCGAAGCGCACGATGCCGTCGCGCCACCAGGTGCCGTCAGGCAGGCCGAAGAGGTTCGCGTCGAGGTCCGAGCGGACGGTGACGGTCAGGCCGCTCCAGACCCGGTCGGGCTCGCCGGGCAGGGGCGACGGGTGGTCCGAGGTCGTGTGGACGGTCGTGGACCGGGACAGTTCGGTGTACCACAGGCCGGAGCGGATGATGTCGGCCACGGTTCGCCGGGCCGCGTCCGGCGGGGCGGCGACCGTCGCGCCGCGCACGGTGGCCGACAGCGAGCCGCCGTGGTGCAGGGTCACGTCGACCACCGGGGCGGCGGGGGCGAGGCGCAGCAGGTCGGCGGCCGTCCACGCGGCGATCACCAGGGGCCAGTCGGCGGCCGGGTAGGCGCCGAAGTACAGCCCGGGATTCGCCTTCACGGCGCTGGACACCGACCGTACCCGTGAGCGAAGGACCGGTAACCCGTTGTCAGCCACGCGGCAGACTTTGACAGTCGCACCCTTCGATGTCCAGACCCTCGGACCCTGTGGCTGAGATTTAACACAAGACTTGCATGTGCAGATAACACGGTGCGGTCTTGTCCCGCGGACGCCGGGATTCCTGGTGGGAACAACGGTCAGATCGTGACGCGGTCCGAGCCAAAAACCGCTGCCAATGCGTGAACGGCCTCGCGACCGGCCCGGTTGGCCCCGACCGTGCTCGCCGAGGGGCCGTAGCCGACCAGATGGACCAGCGGTTCACGAACGGTGCGGGTGCCCTCCATGCGGATGCCGCCGCCCGGCTCGCGCAGGTGCAGCGGGGCGAGGTGGGCCAGGGCCGCGCGGAAGCCGGTCGCCCAGATGACCGCGTCGAACGGCTCGAACCGCGACCCCCACACGGCGCCGCCGGCCACGAGCCGGTCGAACATCGGGCGCCGGTGCAGGGCGCCGCGCGCCTCGGCCCGGCGGGCCAGATCGGTCCAGCCGAGGCCGGTCACGCTCACCACGCTGCGCGGCGGCAGCCCCGAGGACACCCGGGCGGCGACCTGCGCCACGACCTCGCGGCCGTAGTCCTCGGTGAACTCGCCGGCGTGGAAGACCGGCTCGCGGCGCGTCACCCAGACCGCGGAGGGCAGCTCGGCCAGCAGGTGGATCGCCGACGCGCCGCCGCCGACCACGAGGACCCGCTGGTGCTCGAAGTCCTCCGGCCCGCGGTAGTCCGCGTAGTGCAGCTGGCGGCCGCGGAAGTCCGACGTCCCCGGGTAGTACGGGACGTACGGCGCGGTCCAGGTGCCGGTCGCGTTGATGACGGCGCGCGCGGTCCACGAGCCGGTCCGGGCGTCGGCGCGGAAGCCGTCGCCGTCGCGGGTCACCGCGGTCACCGCGACCGGGCGCAGCACCGGCAGGTCGAAGGCGGCCTCGTAGTCGCGGAAGTACGCCGGGACGACCTCGGCCGCCGAGCCGGCCGGCGGGGGCGTGAACGGGCGGCCGGGCAGGTCGAAGATGCGGTGCAGGGAGCCGGCGGCGAGCGACGGGGAGCGGTGCCGCCACGCGCCGCCCGGGCCCCGGCCGGCGTCGAGCACCGCGAAGGACAGGCCGCGCCGCCGCAGCCAGTAGGCGGCCGACAGCCCGGCCTGTCCCGCGCCGATCACCACCACGTCCACGGCGGGTACAACCCCGCCGGGGACGCGGATCATGCCGGAAGGTGACCGGCCTTACTTCGCCTTGCCCTTCACCAGGGCCCAGGCGGTCGTGTTCAGCGTGTCCTCGGTACCGGCCAGGCCCTCGTCCGGCGTGAACACGTCCTCGCCGAAGTCGTAGTCGAAGTCGTCCGCGGTGCCGCCGATGTTGTCCGGCCCGACGCCGAACAGGCCCGGGAACGCGCCGCCGGCGTCCATGAGGTTGGGCGTGTCGTTGAGCGGGTCGGTGTGGAAGTTGCCGTAGAGGTGCCCGGCCTCGTGCGTGATCACGTTGCCCAGCGCCCGGCCGATGAACTTGATCTTGTTGCTGGCCGGGGTGATGTACGTGTTCAGGGACGCGTCGCCGCTCGGGTCGCTGAGCACGTCGAGCAGCACGATCGCGCTGTCCTCGGTCGCGTAGTTGCCCGGGTCGATGTACTGCGAGATGCCGATCGTGTCGATGCCCGACTCGGCGATCGTGCCGCCGACGACGATGCGGTGCACGTCGGGCCGGCCGAACGGGTCGGCGTCGTCGCGACTGTTGAGGATCTTCAGCCCGACGCGCGGGTCGGTGCCGCGGGCCTTCGCGTCGGTCAGGATGTTCTCCCGCACCGTGGCGATGACCTCGTTGATCACCTTGTCCTCGTCGGCGGCGCTCAGGCCCCACCGGCCGAGGAAGCCCTGCAGCGGGCTGAGCTGGCGCACCCCGGGGCCGCCGAAGATGGCGGTGTTGATCCGGGCGCCGTCGAAGTCCAGGTAGAGCGTCTGGGTGACGCCCTGCTCCAGGGCCTCGGGGCCCGGCCGGTAGGCCTCGACGGTGATGTCGTACTGCCCGGCGAGCCCGCCGACCTCGACGGTGTAGCGGCCGTCGCGCGGCGCCACGTAGGACACGACCGCGTTGCCGCCGCCCGGCAGCGGCGAGGCGGGCGCGTAGATGAAGCTCGCGTCCTGCTCGGAGCCGAAGACGACCCTCCCGCCCGGGTCGCGGACGGTCAGGCGGGTGCCGACCCCGGCCACCGAGCCGCCGAGCACGTCGCCGGCGACCAGGTCCACGGCGTAGAAGTCGAGATCCGGGTACGCGAGGGAGACGTCGAGGTTGTAGGCGCCCTCCCGGCCGGTGCCGAGGCCGCTGCCGGAGTCGAAGGGGTCGGCCGGGAACACGGTGCCCAGGCCGTACCCGGCGATCATCAGGTAGTAGTCGCCGGTCGCCGGGATGGCGAAGTCGAGCAGGCTGCTCAGGCCGGGGCCGCTGTCGTCGTCGGCGGCCACGATCTCGCCGGTCGCGTCGTACAGGCCGACGACGGTGTCCAGGGTGCCCGAGGTGCCGGCGATGAGCTGCTGCCCGGCGTGGCCGTGGACCTTGACGAAGTCGAAGTCGCCGGTCGCGTCGCCGGTGCTGCCGTGCGGGCCGTCGCCGATGGCGCCGGTGGTGCTGAACCCGTTGCGGTTGGCGCCGAGGCCGAACTCGTACGCGAGCGGGATCGAGCCGTCGTCCTCCGCGGCCGGGTTGAGCGCCGAGGGACTCACCGCCTCCGGCGAGAGCTGGCCGAGGACGCGGACGCGGTTGTTGAGCTTCTTGCCGGTCCCGAAACCCTTGATCAGCTCGGCGGTGGCGTGCGAGTCGTTGGACCCGTGGGTGCCCTTCGGCTCGGCCTCGTCGTGGACGATCGGGTTCGCCGCGGCGAGCTTGTTCTGCGCCTGCCGCTGCTGGGCGCGGGCCTTGCCGGCCGCCTTGGACTGCTCGGACCAGTAGTACTTGTCGACCTTGGCCGGGTCCCGCAGCAGCGCGGTGTAGGGGTTCGCGGCCCCGGTCGCGGCCAGCTTGCCGGACGCGGTCTGCTTCGGGACCACCTGGACCCCCGCGGCGAGCTGCCGCCGGATTCCCGCCTGGAGATCACCGTGCGGGGCCTTGGGTGCCGCGGCCGCCGGTGTCTGTGCGACTACCACCCCGGCGCCGGCGATCAGGCCGGCCACGGCGATACTCGCGAGCCTCTTCCTCACTTGGCCTCCCCATTGAGTAAGGCTGATCCGAGCACGCTACCAATGATGTACTTCAATTCGTAAGGCGATCGATCGACCGAGGGACGTCAATGTCCTGGCCGGCGGTAGGGTGTACGGGTGTCCGCGGTCATCAGTCCCACCCAGCGGCAGCTGACGCCGGCGGCCGTCACGGCCCTGCTGCGCGAGCGCTCCGGCCGCATCGCCGTCCACTGTGGACCACTGTCGGGCGGCACCTTCGCGGCCGTCTGGGCGGTCACCCTCGACGACGGCACCGAGGCCGTGGTCAAGATCGGCCCGCCGCCCGGGGTGCCGCTGCTGCGCTACGAGCGCGGGCTGATCGCCGCCGAGGCGCGCTACTACCGCCGGGCCGGCCAGGCGCCCGGGGTGCCGGTGCCGCCGGTGCTCGCCGCCGACGAGGACCTGGTCCTGGCCGGACGGCTGCCGGGACGCCCGTTGACGGAGCCGGATACAGACGACGCATCGGTACGGCACGAGCTGGGCGAGGCACTCCGGCGCCTGCACACGGTGACCGGCGAGCGGTTCGGCTACGACGGGCCCGGCCGGGCGGGCGGCGACACGTGGCCCGCGGCGTTCGCGGCCATGACCGCCGACCTGCTCGCCGACGGCCGCGACTGGGGCGTGGACCTGCCGGTGCCCGAGTCCGAGATCATGGCGGTGCTCGATCGCCACGCGGGAACGCTGGCCGAGGTCACGGTGCCGAGCCTGGTGCACTTCGACCTGTGGGACGGCAACGTGCTGGGCGAGGGCGGGCGGCTCACCGGGCTCGTCGACGGCGAGCGGTACTTCTGGGGCGACCCGCTCTACGACTTCGTCTCCCCCGCGATCGGGCGCCGGATCGAGGACGAGCCCGGGCACCCCGTCCTGCGGGGGTACTACGGGCAGTCGTCGGTCGCGCTCACGGATGCGCAGCGGGTGCGGCTCATGCTGTACCGAATCCAGTTCTGCCTGTTGTTGCTGATCGAGATGCCGAGCCGGGCCGTCGCGGGCGAAGCGGAGCGGGAACGCCGGGAGTGGGTCACCCCCTGGCTGCTCTCGGACCTGCGGGATCTGCACTGATCAATCACGATGTGATATAGATGCATCACCTACGGTGAGGATGTCGATGGGTGTGCTGCGCGGTAGACGACTCCTGGTTGGCTACGCCGTGCTCGTGGCGGCGCTGGCGATCGTGCTCTTCGTCCGGCCGGGCCTGGCCCCGGTCGTCTGGGCGGCGATCGGCCTCGCCTCGGCCGGCGCGATCGTCACCGGCATCGCACGGCACCGCCCGCAGCGGCCCGCCCCCTGGTGGGCACTGTCCGCGGCGCTGATCGCGATGACGGTCGGCGACGTCCTCTACGGCCTCGCGCCGGACGACCCGCCGGCCCTCGCCGACGTCGCCTACCTCACGATGTTCCCGGTCGGCGCGGTCGCCCTCATCGGCCTGACCCGCGCCAGCACGGTCCTCGACGACCGCACCCGCCTGATCGACCTGCTCGCGCTCGGCACCGCCGCGCTGCTGGCCGCCTGGGTGTTCATCGCCTCCCCGCGCCTCGACGGCGGGCTGAGCCCGGCGGACTGGTCCACCGAGGCCGCCTTCACCCTCGGCGACGTGATCGTGCTCGTCGTGACCGTCCGGCTGGTCACGGCGGCGCCGCGCAGCCCGTCCGCGATCCTGCTCGCCGCTGGCGCGGCCGCGATGCTGACCGGCGACGTGTGGTACGGCGTCGGCCACGCCGCCCACGACGTGATGCGCCCCGGCGGGCCCGCGGACCTCGCCTACGTGGTGTCGTACGCCGCCTGGGGCGCCGCCGCCCTGCTGTCCGCGATGACCAGGCTCACCGCCCCGCCGGCCGGCGCCGTGCGCGCCGCCCGCGAGCCGGTGGGCGGCCTCGGCCTGATCCTGCTGCTCGTCTGCGTCGCGTTCGCCCCGCTCGTGCTCATGGTGCAGGCGCTCACGGGCGGCGTGCACGACGGCCCGATGATCGCCATCGCCTCCGGCATCACGCTCGTGCTGCTCGTGGTGCGGCTCAGCGACGCGGTCGGCAAGCACGCCAGCGCCCTGCGCCGCGAGCGCGCCCTGCGCCAGACCGGCACCGTGCTCGTCGGCGCCCACGACGCCGGCCAGGTCGCGGCCGCGGTCAAGTCGGCCGTCGCCACCCTGCTGCCCGCCGAGGCCCCGCACGCGATCGTCGTGGACTTCAGCCTCACCGACCTGCTGCCGCTGGGCGAGCTCAGCACGCCCCGCATCCAGCCGATCGCGGACATCCCGCCGCTGTGGAGCGCGAAGCTCTCCGAGTGGGACCACGTGCTCGTCTGCCCGCTCGACGCCGGCGTGCTCTACGTGGCCGGGCGCCGCCGCGACCTGCTCACCGCGATCGACGCCGTCTCCGTCGTCGCCGGGCAGGCGGCCCTCGCCCTGGCCCGCATCGGCCTGACCGACGCCGCGAGCCGCCGCGACAGCGACGAATACCTGCGCGCCGTCACCGAACACGGCGGCGACGTGGTGCTCGTCCTCGACGACGACCAGCGCATCCGGTACACCAGCCCGTCGGTCACCGAGGTGCTCGGCATCTGGCCCACGCCGTTCGCGACCCTCCGCGAGATCGTCGCCCCCGAGGACCGCGAGCAGGTCGAGCGCACCGTGGCCCGCGCCCGGGACGAGGACCGCGACGGCACCCGCGACGAGTGGAGCCTGCGCCGCCCCGACGGCCGCCGCATCCTGCTCGAGGTCATCTTCCGCGACCTGCGCGACGACCGCCTGGTCCGGGGCATGGTCGTGACGCTGCACGACGTCACCCAGGACCGCCGCGCCGAGCACGAGCTGCTGCGCCGCGCCTTCACCGACACGCCTGCGGCCCAGAATCGCGACAGCTCCGCCCGCAAGTTCCAGTGACCCGCCAGTGGCCCTCCGGCCTCGTCGACCCGCGCGGCCTGCCGTGGTGACCCCGCTGGTCGACGCCGCCCGGGCCGCCGGCTTCGCCCGGTCCTGCCGGGACGAGCACGGCGAGCTGCTGCGCGTGCTGGCCCGGGGCGTCGGCGACGGCGTGATCGGCGAGACGGGCACCGGCGCCGGGGTCGGCCTGGCCTGGCTCACGGCGGGCGCGGCGCCGGGCGCGCGCCTGGTGAGCATCGAGCGGGACCCGGCGCGCGCCGCCGCGGCCGCCCGGCTGTTCCGGGACGAGCCGCGCGTCGAGGTCGTGACCGGCGACTGGCGCTCGCTGCGGCCCTTCGGCCCGTTCGACCTGCTGGTGCTGGACGGCGGCGGCCAGGGCAAGGGCTCCGAGCCGCCGCTGGACCCGGCCGAGTGGCTCCGCCCGGGCGGCCTCGTCGTCATGGACGACTTCACGCCGTGCACGAGCTGGCCCCCGACGTACGAGGGCCGGGTGGACGAGGCGCGGCAGTGGTGGCTGACCCACCCGGACCTGCGCGCGACCCAGGTGAACGTGACCCCCGACGCCGCGACCCTCCTGGCGGCCTACCTGCCCGGCGCTACGGCACCACGGTGACGGGCCAGCGGCCCGACTTCACCAGGCGCACGGCGAGGGAGCCGACCCAGCGATGGCCGAAGCGGCGGCTCGCCCCTACCACGACCGCGTCGGCGCGCAGCTCCGTCGCCACGCGCACCAGCTCCTGGTAGGGGTCGCCGCGCACGGCGATGAAGTCCGTCGTCACGCCGGTGTGCAGGGCGCCCTCGTGGACCTGCCGGCGCATGTCCTCGATCGACTCCGCGATGGCCTGCTCGACCGCCCCGGCCGCCTCGGCGACCAGGCGGCTCGCGGCCGGGGCTCCGGTCACGAAGACGACGACCAGGCGGGCGCGCTGGCGGCGGGCCAGCCCCGCGGCGTACGCGCCGGCCCGCATCGACGTGTCCGAGCCGTCGACACCGACCACGATGACCTTCGGGCCGTCGGTCCCGAGTTCGAACTGCACGGGAACAGGATGCCGTACTAGGTCGGGTCGTGCCGGTGGGAGGGGTGTGGCTCGTCGTCGCTCACGAACCGGTCGGCGAAGCGGCCCGCGTCGAGGCGGCGCAGGAACGGGATGTACCGCAGCTCCAGCGTCAGCAGCACGAGCACCGTGGCCCCGCCGGCCACGACCATGAGCCCCTCGCCCGCGCACGCCCCGATGACCGCGGCGGCGAGGATGGTCGCCGCCGTCGTCACGCCGTGCAGGGTCGCGAGCTGGCTCTGGCTGCGGGTGCCCTTCGACGCGGGCGCGATCGGGTCCTGGGCGGTCGCCTGGGGCGGGTTCTGGCGGAACAGCAGCCCCGCCCCGATGAACCCGACCCCGGTGATCGCCCCGGCGAGGGCGGTCGGCGCGTTGAGCTGGGCGAGCAGCCCGATCACGCCGCCGGCGATCCCGACGAGCGCGAAGGTCCGGTCCCCCGCCGTGGAGCCGCGCAGCTCCCGTTCATACCCGAGCGCGTAGGTCAGCGCGAACGCCACCGCCAGACGCCCGACGAGCACGAGCTGATGTCCCACGCCGGAAGCATAGGGCGGCCCGTCACCCGGCCGCCGCCTCCGGGCCGGGGAAGCCGTCCAGCTCGCGCACGGCCGTCTCCAGCGCGGCGTCCACGCCGTGCTCGATCATCCGCTGGTAGGCGGGGTCGCCGGCCGCGGCGACGCGCCGGATGCCCTCGGCGGAGGCGCTCACGCGCCGGCGCACGATCCCGGCGAACTCGGCGAGGGACCCGCTCCAGCCGTAGGCGTCCAGGAACAGCCGCAGCCGCCGCGGCCGCTGCTCGAAGGCGGTGAATCCCTCGGCCGCCACGACGTGCCGGGCGTGCAGCGGCACCCAGGCGAAGGCCGTGAAGGCCAGGTCCCATTCGGGGGTGACCGGAGCGGCGAAGTCCCAGTCGAAGAACCCGGTCAGGCGCCCGCCGGACCAGGCCGCGTTGTACGGCGCCGCGTCGTTGTGGCCGATGATCAGGCCGGGCCGCCAGGACCCGCCCTCGCGCCAGACCGCGTCGGGCCCGGGCGTGAAGCCGGCCACGGCGGTGTGCAGGTCGCGCAGCCAGCCGGCGACCTGGCGCAGCGCGTCGTCGCTGTGGACCCACCCGGGCCAGGGCCGGGCGTCGCCCACCACGTCGCCGGGCAGGAACGACAGCACCTCCCGGCCCTGCTCGTCGAAGCCCAGCGCGCGGGGCGCGCCGTCGAAGCCGGCCGCCTCCAGGTGCCGGAGCACCGCGTGCACGGAGGGCGTCCAGCGGCCGGCCGCCCGCCGCACGGTGTCACCGACCCGCACCGCCCCGCCGGTGTTGCCGCCGGCCATACGCCGCTCTTCGGTCACGCCCCCATCCTGGCGTACCCGTCGAGCGGCCGTCACCCGGTCTTCGCCCACGTGCCGCAGCCGTCGCTCTTGAACCCCGCGTCGGACTTGGCAATCTTGACGGTGATCGGCGAGCCGGGGCCGGCATTGTCGTTGGCCAGGATCGATCCGACGCCACCGCCGAAGTCCTTCATGCGCTCCCAGTAGCAGTTGCGTTCACTCGCCGGAACCTTGGTCTTGTAGGTGCCGGGCGCGATGTCGACGTTCACCTCGTAGGTTCCGTCGCCGAAGGAGGTCACCGGTCCGGCGGCCGGAGGCGGTGCGGCGGCCGTGGCCGGCGTGGTCGTGGAAGGCGTGGTCGTGGAAGGTGCGGTCGTGGCCGGCGGCGAGGGTATGTAGACCGTCTCGATCTTGTAGGCCGTCGTGACGACCGGCGAGGGCGTCACGACGACCGAGGCCGCGACGTCCGCGTCGCCGGCCACGGCCGCGCCGGCGACGGCGCCGAGTCCGAGGCCGACGACGAGGCCGGCGGCGCCGACGGCCGCCGTCAGGCGACGTGCGTTGCGCACCGGAGCCAGCGGCGGCACGACGGCCGGCGGCGGGTCGAACGCGACCGGGCCGGGAACGACGGGAACGTCGGGCTGCGTGGTGCTCGGGTCACTCATGTGCTGCAGTGTCACAGCGTGACCGAGAGGCGGCGTACCGCTGAACGGGCTCGGCCGATCGGGAAACGGTTCGCCTTGATCGCCCGGCGGCCGAAGCATTCCGGCAGGTGCCGGCGTTGCCGGGCCGGTGGGTCAGGTCGTGTCGGCGAGCGCCAGTGCCGGAGGCGGCACGGGTGGGGCGAGGGCCGGCTCCCGGGCCGGCTCCCGGGCCGGCTCCCGGGCCGGCTCCCGGGCCGGCTCCCGGTAGATGAAGCGATCGGTCACGGCGAAGCGCAGGACGAACGCCGCCGCCAGCGTGGTCAGGTTCGCCGCCACCGAGTTCACGTGCAGGGTGCCGACCAGGAGGGTCAGCAGGGGCAGGCGCACGGCCAGGTCGAGGTTGTTCAGCACGGCGAAGCGGGCCAGGCGGCTCCACCACGGGCGGGCCGCCCGGCGGCGCCGGAAGACGAGCGTGTCGACCAGGACGAAGTTCCACAGGACGGCCACCTCGGTCGCCGCGACCGCGGAGGCCAGGTAGTGCACGCCCAGCCGGTCCGACAGCAGCCACATGACCGCCAGGTTCGGCAGGACGCCCGACGCGCCCGCGGCGCCGAAGGCCGCCAGGCGCAGCAGGCGGGTCACCGGCGGACCTTCCGGACCTCGATCTCGCCGAAGCGCTCGACGACGTCCGAGCCGGCGACGCCCGCGCGCAGGGTCGGCAGGGAGGCCAGGGTGCTGTCGGCCTGGCCCGCCATCACGATGTAGTCGATGCTCGACACGCCCGCGGGCAGGACCTCCTCCATGACCTCCGGGTCGGTGTCGACCTTCCAGAGCCAGACGGGCCTCGTTAACCCGGCGAGCTTCAGGTCGAGCCAGATGTAGTCGTCGGTCACGACGACCGAGTCGCGGGGGACGTGGTCGACGACCCAGCGCGTGGCGGCGCGGGAGTCGGCGCTGCCGTCGGTCCTCGACTGGGCGATCATCGTCGAGGCCCACGCGGGGAGCACGAGGGCCACGGCCACCAGTGCGGCCGCGCCCGCCGGGAGGTACCGCCGCCAGGAGGGCAGCCACGCCCACAGCTCGTCGCCGGCGCCCGCGATGAGCAGGGCCGCGAACGGGAGCAGGGCGATGACGTAGGCGAAGGGCAGGTAGCCGCCGCGGCACATCATCGCGACCTGGATGAGCAGGGCCAGGGCGATCGGGCGCAGGCGCGGGACGAGCAGTGCCGCGGGCACGAGCAGTACACCTGGAATGATCAGCCAGGGATCGAGGTCCACCCACGAGTGGGCCAGCGAGTAGGCGCCCGACGAAGGGTCGAGGAGGCTGCCGCTGCCCGCGCGGCCGAACACCTGCCACCACAGCGCCCAGCCGAGGCTCACGTGCCCGTCCCCCGGCACGAGCTCGTTCTTGAGCAGGGCGAAGACCGGGTACGCCGAGACGAGCACGACGAACGCGACCCCGAACACGCCGAGGTTCCACGGCCGGGTCCGGCGGTCCGTGTGCCGCACGAGCAGCCAGACCAGCGCCGGGAGCAGGATGACGATGGTCTCCTTGCACAGCGCGGCCCCCGCGAACCACACCGCGCTCCACAGCGCCGCGCCGACGCTGCGCCGCGGGGAGGCGGCCGCGGCCAGGGCGGCGAGCATGAACATGGTGGCCAGGTTGTCCAGGAACACCATGCGGTGGAAGTACACGGCGAGCGGGCTCAGCGCGAACAGGGCGACGGCGACCGCCGACCAGGCGCGGTTGAACTTCAGCCGCCGGGCCAGCAGCCACAGCAGGGCGCAGCTGACCAGCGCGGCGATGAGCATGACCTCGCGGCCGACCATGACGCCGCTGGGGGCGCGGTCGAAGCCGTCGGTCAGGCCGGCGTACCCGGCGATGATGGCCCAGCCGAGGAACGGGTGGTCGTACCAGTACGTGTAGTGGGCCAGGGCGCCGTGGTCGAGCATCGCCCAGGCCTGGTCGACGTAGGTGCCCTCGTCGTCGTTGACCCGGCCCGGCCAGCCGTGCAGGTTCCACCCGTTGACGAGCCCGGCGACGACGAGCAGCGGCGCGAGGACCCAGGCGGACCGGTAGGACCGTCGCCTGGCCGGGGGCGCCGGTGCGGCAGTGGCGACCGAGCGCTCGATCTCCAGGACCGCGGTCATGACGCGAGCACCGGGCGGTGGTGGCCGCCGTGGGCCGTCTTGTGCCAGGTGGTGTTGCCGTCGAGGTGCTGCCAGACGGCCCAGAACGCCGCGCCCATCAGCACCCACTGGTACACCGGGGCGCCGATGAGCAGGAAGGCGTAGTGGCGCCACAGGACCTTCTGCCGGTACGAACGCGCGAACTCCCGCAGCCCCACGACCTGCGTCGCGAGCGTGATGAGGATGGGCAGGAACGGCGCGTACATGAGCATGGCCACGAACACGGGCACCTTCAGCCACACGATCGTCGCGATCGACAGCGGCAGCAGCAGCGCCGAGAAGGCCTGCAGGAACGGGGTGGCCAGGATGTACCCCGCCAGCACCCGCTGCCGCAGCGTGGGCAGCGCCGACCAGCGGCCCTCGAGCAGGATGCTGAGGAACCCCTGGTTCCAGCGCACCCGCTGCCAGAACAGCGATCCGGCCCGCTTGTTCGCGATGGTCTGCGGCACCTCCTCCCGGGTCGCGAGCTCGGGCTCGTAGGCGGCGACGACCTTCGCGCCGTACCGCGTGCACAGCAGCACCCCGAGCGCGCAGTCCTCGGTGAGGTTGTCCGGCCACCCGCCGGCCTTCTCCAGCAGCGCGCGGCGGATGAACACGGTGTTCCCGCCGAGCGGCACGAATCCGGTCCGCACCTGGTAGAACATGCGGCTGGTGAACCAGAAGAAGTACTCCATGACGTTGTGCACCTTGAACCAGTCCCGCGCCCGCGAGCCCAGCGTCATCAGCTGCACCCCGCCCTGCACGACGTCGGCCCCGGTGCGCCCCAGCAGCGTGTCGACCCGCGTGAGCAGCTGCGGGGCCACGTCGTCCTCGGCGTCGACGACGCCGACGACGGTGCCGGTGGCCACCGCCAGGGCCGCGTTGAGCTGCCGCGGCTTGTTGGAGCGCTCGTAGGCGCGGATCACCGTGCGCACCCGCCCGTGCGGGTCGTGGCCGGCCCGCACGCGCTCGACCTCGGCGATCGTGGCGTCGTCGCCCTCGCACAGCGACACGAGGATCTCGTAGTCCGGGTGGTCCTGCTCGAGCAGGTGCCGCAGCGTCCCGGCGATGACCAGGTCCTCGTGCAGCGCCGGCACGATGATCGTGAACCGCTCGTGGTGGACGCCGTCGCTGAACGGCCAGCGCATCTGCGAGACCGCCTCGGGCGTGCGCCAGCCGTACAGCCGCCAGCGCACCTCCAGCGCGCCGACGACGGTGTTGTAGACGGCGACGGCGGTCACGAGCAGCGCCAGCACCGCGGCCCCGGACAGCGGCGCGGCCACCAGCCCGGCGGTGACCGCGCCGACGAGCGCGAGCAGCGTGCCCCAGCGGGCGGCCGGGGTCGCGAACCAGGTCGTCGCGCGCAGGGTCGGCAGCTGGCGCAGGTACAGCAGCCCCTGCCGCAGGTCGCCCTTGCTCTGCCCCGCCAGCCGCGCGCCGAACTCCAGCGGTAGCTCGGTCCGGCGCAGCCGCGGGTAGCGGGCCAGGATCTCCAGCAGGATCTTGAACCCGCGGGCGCGCAGCCGGTCCGGGTCGACCTTGTCCAGCCGCACCCCGAAGAACCCGGTCATCGGGTCGGTGACGCCGCGCAGCGCCACCGGGAACGCGGCCCGGGCGAGCAGCGTCGAGCCGGTCGAGACGGCCTGGCGCAGCGGCCCGTCGAGCCCGCCGCTGGTGCCGCCCTCGCGGTAGCGGCTGGCCATGACGAGGTCGTGGTCGTCGAGCGCGGCCAGCATCGCGGGCACGAGCTCCGGCGGGTGCTGCAGGTCGGCGTCCATCACGAGCGCCCGGGTCGCGCGGGCGCGCCGGTAGCCGTCGACGACCGCGCCGGCCAGGCCGCCCACGCGCTGCGCGCCGGTGCGGTGGAAGACCCGCACGCGCATGGTCGCGGGCAGCTCGCGGGCCGCGCGCGAGATGGCGGCGACGGTACCGTCGTCGTCGCTGTCGTCCACGAAGAGCAGCTCGACGTCGTCGACGACCGCGGCGAGCCGGCGCATCAGCGGCCCCACGTTGTCCTCCTCGTGCCGGCAGGGGATGACGATCGTGGCCCTTGGGCTGGTCACAGCGGATCTCCTCAAGATCACAGACGGATGACCGAACAGCGCGCCAGTGCGCTCCCGCCGCGCTCGAAGTACTCGACCGTGATCGTGTGGTCGCCCTCGAGCAGGGTGGTGTCGTACGTGTAGGTGGCCGGTGGGTGTTCGGACCAGCCGTCGATGACCACGTCCCCGTCGAGGCGCACGCGGATCCCGTCGTCGCTGGTGGCGGTGATGCGATAGGTGCCGCCGGCGAGGTGGTCGGTCCTCGTCCAGCGGGCGGAGAAGCCGTCGGCGGGGATCGCCGGGCCGGGCGAGCCGCTGCCCCAGTCGAAGTCGATGGCGCCGTCGGTGCGCAGCATCGCCGGGGCGCCGCCGAGGTCGGTGCCCACGTAGTAGGCGCCGGTCCAGCCGGCCGGGGCGGCGACGTCGCCGACGCGTTTGTAGCCGAAGTGCAGGCGAGCGCCGGCGGCGTGCTCGTAGTACTCGACCCTGATGTCGTGGGCGCCGCCGAGCAGGGAGACGTCGGCGCTGAAGTCCTCGTTCTGGTCGCGCCACTTGTCCACGATCGGCAGCCCGTCGACCGAGACGCGGACCCCGTCGTCGGAGGCGCCCGAGAAGCGGTAGAGCCCGGCGGGCAGCACGACGGTGCGGGTGTACTCCGCGCGGAAGTCGTCCACCCCGATCCCGTGCCCGGGCCCGCCCTCGCCCCACTCGTGGTCCACTGTGGACTCGCTCGCGTAGTAGTCGGCGTTCGCGTCCGTGTACCGGGCGAGGTACGGCGGGGCGGCCGGGATGTCCCCGGTGCGGGCCCAGGCCAGCCGGGCCAGGGCGCCGCCGCCGTTCTCGTAGTACTCCATGACCACGGTGTGCGCGCCGTTGCCCAGCGGCAGGTGCGCGGTGTAGGGCGTCGGCCCCTGGTCGCCCCAGTGGTCGACGGCGAGCTGCCCGTCGACCCACAGGCGCACCCCGTCGTCGGTCGTGGTGGTGAAGTCGTAGTACCCGGCGCTCAGCGTCAGCGACCGGGTCCACCGCGCGATGAAGTGGTCCTCGGCGATCCTCGGATCCGGCGACCCGAGCTGCCAGTCGTGGTCGATCGCGGGCTCGTCGCGGGTCAGCGCCGGGGCGGCCGACGGCACGCTGGGCTTGTCGCCGGAGCCGGGGGTGTTCCAGTACTGCGCGGTGAACACGTCCCGCGGCTGGTCCGGCGTCGTGTCCCAGCTCAGCCGGGCGCTCGCGTCCACGACGTTGTCGTAGAACTCCATCCGCACCGTGTGCTCGCCGGCGCCGAGGTCGGCCACGTGGTCGTAGGCGGTCGGGCCCTGGTCGTGCCACTGGTCGATGACGAGGTCGTCGTCGATGAAGAGGCGGGCGCCGTCGTCGGAGGCGATGGTGAAGCGGTAGCGGCCGTAGGCGAAGTACTCGGTCTTCGTCCAGCGGGCCGAGAAGTGGTCGGCGGCGATGCTCGGGTCGGGCGAGCCGGTGGACCACACGAAGTCGACGGTCTTGTCGCTCCTGACGAGCGCGGGGGTGCCGTCGAGGTTCTGGTTGTTGAAGTACTCGCCGGTGAACGGGGCCGACGGGGCGTAGGTCGCGGTCCAGGTGGCGTCGGCCGGCGGGGTGGTCACGAAGTGCCGGATCGCGCCGCCGTCGGACCAGCCGGTGAAGTGGTAGACGGTGCCGGCCGCGTCCACGGCGGTCGGCGGCGCGGCGAGCTCGCGCTGGAAGCCGACCACGCCCTGCACCTGGTCCGGAGTCGCGATCGGGACGCCGTCGAGGGTCAGGCCGAGGCCGGGCGGGCTGGTCGCGAACGTCATCGTGGACGTGCGCGGGTAGATGAACACCGACCGGGCGCTCGACAGGCCGTTGCGGTCGGTCACGGTCACCTTGATCTCGAACCAGGTGTTCGCCGACGCCTCGCCCGTGGTCGGGATCGTGAACTGCCCGACCCGGCCGGTCAGCGGCCCGACGAACGGGTGCACGTGGGTGTTGTGGTGCAGGAAGACCTCGGTCTTGATGTCCCCGTCGGAGACGTCGAAGCCGGCCGCGTCGTTGCCGAAGGCGTTGACCGTGATCGTGTCGCCCGAGTCGTACGCGCTGCCGTCGACCGGCGCCGCGATCCGCACGGTCGGCGGGGTGCCGACCTGGACGACGATCGGCCGGGAGGCGACGGTGCTCGTGCCGTCGGAGACCGTGAGCGTCGCCGGATAGACCCCGACGTTCGCGTACACCTTCGCCGGGTTCGGCGCCGTGCTGCTGCTGCCGTCGCCGAAGTCCCAGGCGTACGTCAGGTCGTCCCCGTCGGGATCGCTCGTGCCGGCCGAGGAGAAGTGCACGGTCAGCGGGGCCGGGCCGCCGGTGGGGTCGGCGGCGGCGTGCACCACGGGGGCGTTGCCGGCCGGGCTGTACGACACGCGGTAGAGCTGGCCGGGGAAGTACGTGAGGTAGTAGAGCGATCCGTCGGGCGCCACCTTCAGGTCGACCACGCTGCCCGCCTCGAGGTCGAAGTCCTCGACGCGCCGGACCTGCCCGGTCTCGTCGAGCACCGCGCGCTTGATGAAGCCGCGGGAGTAGTCGCCGAAGAACAGGCTCCCGGCGTACTCGGCCGGGAACTGCGTGCCGTGGTAGACGGGTCCGGCGGTGACCGCGCCGCTGCCGCCGTCGTGGTTGTAGGCCGAGACGGGGTCGGTGTAGCCCGCGCAGCCGGTGGCGCAGCGGCCCTCGTGCACCGGCCAGCCGTAGTTGCCGCCCTTGACGACGAGGTTGAGCTCCTCCCAGGTGTAGTCGCCGACGTCGCCCGCGTAGAGGCGCCCGGTCGCGGCGTCGAACTGGAAGCGCCACGGATTGCGGAACCCGTAGGCCCAGATCGCCCCGAGCCGGCCCGGCTGCCCGGCGAACGGGTTGTCGGCCGGGATCGAGCCGTCCGGGTTGATCCGCAGGATCTTGCCGTGCGGGTTGGAGAGGTCCTGGGCGTTGGGCGGGTAGCCGTTGTCCCCGACCGCGAAGTAGAGCTTGCCGTCCGGCCCGAAGCGGATGCTCCCGCCGACGTGCAGCAGCTGCGACGGCGACTGGGTCTCGAAGATCGTGAAGGGGCCCTCGGTGCCGACGTCGCCGGACGCGTCGAAGCGCACGAGATGGTTTCGCAGGTCGTGGCCGGTGAAGTAGAAGTACACCCAGTGGTTGGCGACCCCGAACCCCGGATCGAACGCGACCCCGATCAGCCCGCGGTCGCCGGAGGCCTCCGAGGGCAGGTCGGCGAACGGCTGCGCGAGCAGGTGGCCGTCCTTGAAGATCTTGACTTTGCCGGTGCGCTCGAGGATGAAGACCCGCCCGTCGGGCGCGATCTCGAACCCGGTCGGCCCGTCCAGTCCCGCCCCGACGACGAGCTGCGTGGCGAACCCGGCGGGGGTGGCGGCGCGGGCCGCGGGCACGGGCCCGAGCAGCGCGGCCACGAGGGCCAGCAGGAGGGTGAACGGCAGCGTCCGGCGCACGGCGAGAATGCTCCGGCCGCGGTGTGATGCGCCCGTGGCATTTCCACGAATACGCCGTCACAGCATTGATTCGGCGCCGTTTCCAGCAATTCAGGGATGCACACGCGTGAGGCCGGAGGACCCATCCGGAAACACGCGCTTGCTCAGATCGTCACCGGCAGCGACTCGAATCCGCGCAGGACCCGGGTGGTCCGTCGATGTGGTTCGCCGTCGATGCGCAGGTCAGGATAGCGCTCGAACAGCATCCGCAGCCCGATCTCGCCCTCGAGCCGGGCCAGCGCGGCGCCGAGGCAGTAATGCACCCCGCCGGAGAACGACAAATGCTCGCGCGCATTCGTCCGGGTCACGTCGAATGTGTCCGGATCGGGGAATACTTCCGGATCGCGGTTCGCGCCGCCGAGCATCGCCATCACGACATGCCCCGGCTCGATCGCCGCTCCGCCGAATTCGGTGGCCTTCCGGCAGACGCGCGCGGTCACCTGCACCGGCGAGTCGAAGCGCAGCGTCTCCTCGACCGCGTTGCCCCACCGCTGCGGCTGCTCGCGCAGGATCGCCAGCTGCTCCGGGTGGCGCATGAGCAGCCAGGCGCCGGTGCCGAGCAGGTTCACGGTGGTCTCGAACCCGGCCGCGAGCAGCAGCCCCGCGGTCGCCAGCAGCTCGTCCTCGCTCAGGTCGTCGAGCCGCACCAGCTGGCTGAGCAGGTCGTCGCCGGGCTCGCGGCGCAGCCGGGCGAAGTGCCCGCGCATCCAGTCGTTGACGTGCCGGATGTTGATCTCGGTCTGCCGGTAGGTCGCGAACGACAGCCCCAGGTCCAGCGTCGGCGCGGCGGCGTTGCCCCAGGCCAGGAACTTCTGGCGCATGTCCAGCGGGACGCCGAGGATCTCCGCGATCACCGTCACCGGCAGCAGGGAGGCGAAGTCGGCGATCAGGTCGGCCGGCTTGTCCCGCAGCAGGTCGGCGCACGTCTGCTCGATGCGCGGCCGCAGCCCCTCGATCGCGCGGGCGGTGAACACCTTCGAGACGAGCCGTCGGTACCGCGTGTGGTCGGGCGGGTCCGTCACCAGCATCGACGGCGGGTCGACCGGCCCGATCGGCGAGCTGCGGCGGCTGAACCGGAACATGAGCCCGATCGGCGCCGGCAGCGGCCGGTCGGAGAACCCGACCCCGAAGGCCTCGTGCCGCAGCACCGCCCCGGCGAGATCGTGCCGCGCGGTGGCCCACATGAGCCGGCTGCGCACGAGCGGCGCGGTCTCGCGGATGCCCCGGTAGAACGGGTAGGGATCGGCGCGCACGGCCGGGTCGATGAAGAACCGGGCCTGCTCGTCGCCCTTGCGCGCGGCGGCGTTGATGCCGGCCCGCATGAAGCCGTGCTTGGTCGCCCATCGAACCGCGGTGCCTGGAAGCATGACGCACCCCCTTGGTACTCGACGGTACCAAGGGGGTGCGCCTCCGGTCTACTTCGCCTCGATCGCCTCGGGCTTGCCGTTGCTCCCGCTCGCGCCGCTCGTCGCCAGCCCGGCCAGGAGGGCCTTGAGGTCGACGCCGGTCAGGTCGGTGCCCAGCTGCAGCCCCTGGGCCACGTTGCTCGCCACCGCCTTGGTCAGCGAGGTCGCGCCCTCGGTCGAGATGACCGTCATCCGGTCGATCTCCCCGATCGGCGCGCTCGCCGCCCCCACCACCTCGGGCAGCACGCGCACGAGCAGGTCGAGGATGGCCGCCTGGCCGTACTCGCCGAACGCCCCGGCCTTGGCCCGCATCGCCGCCGCCTCGGCCTGCCCGCGGGCCAGCACCGCGTCCGCCTCCGCCGCGCCCTCCAGCCGCACCGCCTCCGCGGCCGCCGCGCGCCGGGCCCGCTCGCCCTCGCCGACCAGCCGCGCCTGCTCCGCCTGGGCCTGCGCCCCGGCGATGGTCGCCTGCCGCCCGGCCTCGGCCCGCGCGATCGCCGCGTTCTTGGCCGCCTCGGCCTCCTGCTCCACCCGGTAGCGCTCGGCGTCGGCGGGCTTGCGCACCTCGGTGTCGAGCTGGCGCTGCTTGAGCTCGGCGTTGCGCTCGGCCACCTTCTGCTGCTCGGCGAGGACCGCCTGCTGCATCTCGGCCTGCGCGATCGGGCCCGCGCTCGCCGAGCGGGCGTTGGCCGCGTCGATCTCGGCCTGCACCGTGGCCTTCTTGACCGCCAGGTTCCGCTCGGACTCGGCGATCGCCTCCTCGGCCCGCATCCGCTCCTGCTCGGCCCCCTGCCGCGCCTGCGCCTCGGCGATCGCGGCGAGCCGGAACACCCGGGCCGCCTCCGGCCGCCCGAGGTCCTGCAGGTAGGTGCCCGCGGTGCGGATGTCCTCGAGCTGGAACACGTCGAGGACCAGCCCCTGATGCGTGAGGGTGAGCTCGGCCTCCTCGGCGACGTGGGCCGCGAACCCGGCCCGGTCCCGGATGATCTCCTCGATGGTGAGCCGCCCGATGACGCTGCGCAGCGCGCCGGCGAGCACCTGCGCGGTGAACGTCTCGATGCGGTTCTGCTGGTGCAGGAACCGCTGCGCGGCCGGCCGGATCATCTCGGCGGTGCCGCCGACCTTGACGATGGCGACCGCCTCGGCGTCGCACCGGATGCCCTGCTTGCTCACCGCCGCGCTGACCTGGACGGGGATCTCGCGGCTGGACAGGTCCAGGCGGTAGAGCCGCTGCACGATCGGCAGCACGAACACGGACGCACCCATGACGACCTTCTGGCCGGACAGGTCGGTGGTGACGCTGCCGTCGGCGCTCGTGACGGCGCGGCCCTTGCGGCCGGTGACGATGAACGCCTCGTTGGGCCCGGCGACACGGACCCTCGACAGCACGGAGGCGACGATGAGCACGACGAGGACGGCGAGGCCGCCGACGGCGACGTACAGGGGATTCATGACCCTTCCTCAAGGTTGAGAACGGCCGGTAGCGGCATCACGAGCACGCTGGTGGGCGTCGGGACCCCGATGACCAGCACCTGGACGCCGAGCGCGAGCGGGCCGTCCGCCCGCGCGTTGAACTTCATCGGCTGCCCGGCATACGACAGCCGCACCTGGCCGAGCCCGCCCACGGGGATCTCGCTGACGACGATCCCGGTGGCCCCGATGAGCCCGGCGCTCTCGGGGGTGGCGTCGGTGCGCATGCCGGCGACGGCGGCCACGAACCGCCCCGCCGCCCAGGCCAGCGGCGCCCCGACCACGACGCCGGCGGCGATCCCGGCGAGCACCGCCGGGCCGCCGGTGCGGTGGGTGGCCTCGATCGCGATCGCCCCGCCGAACCCGAACCCGCCCAGGAACCCGCTCGTGGCCGGTAGGGCGAACCCCGGGCCCCGGCCGCGCCCCCGCGGCAGGTGCAACCACCGCGGGTGCGGCAACCGCAGGTGCCCGAGGTGGCGGAACCGCAGGGAGATCAGCAGCAACAGCAGGCTCAGGCCACCGAGGCCCAGAAAGGCGAGCGTCACGGCGCTCATGTGCCATCCCCGTTGGTCCCGGTGTCAGGGCGCCGGGACCCGCAAGGCTGAACATACGCCCGTCGCCGTCGACGGGCGCCGATGCGTTAGGTGACGCCGGTCACGCTCGCGGCATGCCCGTGTACTGCCGGTAACGACCGTCAGGCGCCGGAGCGCAGTACGATCTCGGTGATCTCGCTGGGCGCGAACACGCGGAACGGCGGGCCCCAGAATCCGGTGCCGCGGCTGGTGTAGAGCTGCGTGCGGTCCCCGTGCCGGGTCAGCCCCTGCACCACCGGCTGGTCGACGCGCACCAGGTAGTGGAACGGCCAGATCTGCCCGCCGTGGGTGTGCCCGGAGATCTGCAGGTCGATGCCGTGCGCCACCGCGGCGTCGATCTGCTTGGGCTGGTGGGCGAGCAGCAGCACCGGCAGCCCGGGGTCGGCCCCCTCCAGCGCGATCGCGTGGTCGGCCCGGTGCCCCTCCAGCCCGCTGCCGGCGGCGGTGCGGTCGTCGACCCCGGCCACCACGAGCCGGTCGCCGCCGCGCTCGATCACGATGTGCCGGTTGTGCAGCGGCTCCCAGCCGAGGCCCCGCATGTGGTCGAGCCAGCCCTGGGCCTCGCCGAAGTACTCATGGTTGCCGGTGACGTAGACCCGCGCCAGCCCGGCCCGCACGTCGGCCAGCGGGGCCGCCTGCGCGGTGCGCTGCCCGGGGGTGCCGTCGGCGATGTCGCCGGTGTGCGCCACGATGTCGGCCCCGAGCGTGTTGACCACCTCGGTGACCCCCTTCGACCAGGCGACGCGGTCGATCGGCCCGTAGTGGGTGTCGGTGAGCTGGACGATCTTCAGCCCGTCGAGCCCGGCCCCGAGCCGCGGGATGCGCACCTCGACGCGGCGCACCCGGGGGACGCGCATGGCCTCGCGGTACCCCCACACGCCCAGCCCCAGCGCGACCACCGCGGTGAACCCGGCCGCCACGCGGGAGCGCACCGGGTCGTCGACTCCCCCGGCGAGCAGGGCGAGGCGCAGCAGGTCCCCGGCCACGGCCCAGACGAAGAGGATCCACACGGCGCCGAGGATCGTGTCGGCGAGGCGGGCCGCCCAGTCGACGCGGCGCCCGTGGCCGAGGAACATCGTGACGGGGAAGACGACGAGCGCCACGGCGAACACGGCGGTGCCGGCGACCCGGACCCCGAGCGGCCAGTCGTTGCCGGCCATGACCAGCGACCACCAGGGCACCCCGAACAGCAGCCCGAGCACCACGGCGAGGGTCGCCGTGAACGCCAGGGGCCGCAGGAGCGAACGCCGCCGGACCGCCGGACCGGGAACCGCCTCAGTAGTCGCCATCGGATAAGCATGACACGCAGTGCCATCCGATTCCTGAGAGCGGGCTGTGATGCCGGTTGCAGCTCGGGACCCGGGCCGCGACCAGCGCCGACGCGAAAATGTCCTGCGGTGCCCCTGGTGCTCAGCCGCACCGGGCGGGAACGGCTGCTGGCGCTGGTGGCGCTCGTGCCGGCCGCGGTGCTCGGGGCGATGGCCTACCTCGCGCTCGGCTCGGTGCTCGACGTCGCGTTCACCCGCTGAGCAGAGCCGGGGGGACAGAGCCGGGGGACGGAGACGGCGGCGCCCGGCCGGAGCCGGACGCCGCCAGGTGAGCGAGGGTTCACTCCCCGATGCGGTTGCCGCCGACGGAGACGGCGGTCAGTGGCGTGGCCACGTGCTCGAGGGACTTGCCCTCCGCGTCCACGCCCAGGACTATCTCGACCACGCCGCCGATGATCATCACGGCCGCGCCGACGAGGTAGCCGATGAACAGCTTGCCCGGGTCGGTGCCCTCGCCGATCAGCCAGCCGTAGAAGATCGGGCCGATGGCGCCGAAGCACTGGGCGATCGCGAAGAACACGGCGATCGCCTGGGCGCGGATCTCCAGCGGGAAGATCTCGGAGACCGTGAGGTAGGCCGAGCTCGCGCCCGCCGAGGCGAAGAAGAAGATGACGCACCAGGCGAGCGTCTGCGTGAAGGCGTTGAGGATGCCGGCGTCGAACATCCAGGCCGAGATGGCCAGCAGCACGCCCGACAGCAGATAGGTGCCGGCGATCATCTTGCGCCGGCCGACGGTGTCGAAGAGGTGGCCGAGCACCAGCGGTCCGGCCAGGTTGCCCACGGCGAACGCGATCAGGTAGATCGGGGTCTTCTCGGCGTCGACGTGGTAGAACTTCGACAGCACCAGGGTGTAGGTGAAGAAGATCGCGTTGTACAGGAACGACTGCGTGATCATGAGCGAGGCCGACAGCGTGGAGCGGGCCGGCATCTTCGTGAAGAGCACCTTGATCAGCGAGAGATAGCCGTGGCCGGAGGCCGGCTTGACCTCGATGGCGTGGTTCTCGTCGACCGGGGCCAGGCGCTGGCCGGAGCGCTCGACGTCGCTCTCGATCTGGGCGATGGCCTCCTCGGCCTCCCGCTCGCGGCCGTGCATGATGAGCCACCGGGGGCTCTCCGGCAGGTGCCGCCGCAGGTTCCAGATCAGCAGACCGATGATCGGGCCGATGAGGAAGCCCAGCCGCCAGGAGATGTTCAGCGAGATGTGGTTGAGCAGCACGTAGGTGCCGAGCGTGCCGATGATGGCGCCGCCCCAGTAGGTGCCGTTCACGCCGATGTCGACCCGGCCGCGGTACCTGGCGGGCATCATCTCGTCGATGGCGGAGTTGATCGCGGCGTACTCGCCGCCGATGCCGGCTCCGGCGATGAACCTCGTCAGGTAGAGGAAGACCAGGCCCGTGACGTCGTTGCCCCAGGTCAGCGCCGTGAGGGCGTTGCCGGCGAGGTAGACGCCGAGGGTGACGATGAAGAGGTTCTTGCGGCCGAGGGCGTCGGAGAGGCGGCCGAAGAACAGCGCGCCGAAGACCTCGCCGAGCAGGTACACGGTGGCGATCGCGCCAACCTGCGTGCTGGAGAGCCCGAGCGTCTCCTGCTTGTTCAGCACGGCCCCGACGGCACTGGCGATGGTGATCTCGAGCCCGTCGAGCACCCAGGCGGTGCCGAGCGCGATGACCATGCGCGTATGGAACGGCGCCCAGGTCAAGCGGTCGATCCGGGCGGGAATCAGACTTCGGATGATCCCGCCGGTGGGAGCTGATGCGGATTGCGTGTCAGCCAATGTGCACCTCCCGGGCGCCCGTGGACACGACCACGTGCCCATCTGTGACAGCACGTGCCCGATGCGTCAGACATCAAAACCCGCCACTTGACGGAACCGGCCGATTGGATGACGCTCTAGGCGGAGAGAGCGCTCTCTCATCACCCGCACAGACCGCGCCCCGCCAGCGCCGGTCCGCCGCCTGAACCGGCGCACCCGATGGGGTGCGGCGGCGGTCACCCAACCCGCAATGACGCCCCAACCACGTCAGGGAGCTGCCTTGATGTCCGAAACAACCAGACCACCCGTCCCCGCATCCATCGATCGACGTCCACGGAATCGACGGCGCGGCCTCCTCGTGAGCGCGCTCTCTGTGGCGGTGGTCCTGGCCGGCTACGCGGCCTTCTCGATCGGCAGCGCCAGCGCCGCGAGCACGCTGCTGTCGCAGGGCAAGCCGACCACCGCGTCGTCGACGGAGAACGCCGCCAGCCCGGCCTCGGCCGCCACCGACGGCAACACCGGCACGCGCTGGTCGAGCGCGTTCAGCGACCCGCAGTGGCTCCAGGTCGACCTGGGCCAGACGGCCACCATCGACCAGGTGGTGCTCAACTGGGAGGCGGCCTACGCCAAGTCCTTCCAGATCCAGACCTCGGCCAACGGCACGACCTGGACGAACATCTACAGCACCACGACCGGCACCGGCGGCGTGCAGACGCTCAGCGTGTCCGGCTCCGGGCGCTACGTCCGGATGAACGGCACGGCCCGCGCCACCGCCTACGGCTACTCGCTGTGGGAGTTCCAGGTCTTCGGCACGTTCGGCGGCGGGTCCTGCGGCACGTCGAACTACGCCCAGGGCAAGCCGGCGACCGCGTCGTCGACGGAGAACGCCGCCAGCCCGGCCTCGGCCGCGTTCGACGGCAACACCACCACCCGCTGGTCCAGCGCGTTCAGCGACCCGCAGTGGCTCCAGGTCGACCTGGGCGCCACGGCGACCATCTGCGGCGTCGACCTGAACTGGGAGGCCGCCTACGGCAAGGCGTTCCAGATCCAGACGTCGGCCAACGGCACGACCTGGACGACGATCTACAGCACGACCACCGGCGCGGGCGGGGTGCAGAACCTGACCGTCAGCGGCTCCGGGCGCTACGTGCGGATGTACGGCACCGCCCGCGGCACCGCGTACGGCTACTCCCTGTACGAGTTCGGCGTCCGGGTCTCCGCCGCCACGCCGACCACGCCGGGCAGCACCCCGCCGAGCAGCCCGCCGCCGCCGGACCAGTTCTGGGGCGACACCAGCGGCATCCCGGCCGCCCAGAACGTGGTCATGGTGAAGGTGCTCAACCGCACCAACGGCCGCTACCCGGACAGCCAGGTCTACTGGAGCTTCAACGGGCAGACGCACTCGATCGCCGAACAGCCGTACATCGACATGCCGGCCAACAGCGCGGGGCGGATGTACTTCTACGTGGGCCAGCCGGGCGGCCAGTACTTCGACTTCATCGAGTTCACCGTCGGGGCCAACGTGTTCAACGGCAACACCACGCGGGTCGACGCGTTCGGCCTGAAGATCGCGATGCGGCTGCACGCCAAGGACGGCTACGACGTGCAGGTCGGCGAGGACTACCAGACCTTCACCGAGACGCGGGAGGCCACCTTCGCGAAGTTCATCGCCGAGGTGCCGCAGCAGTTCAAGGTGCTGGCCCAGTCGCAGGCGCCCTACCGGATCATCGCGCCGGGCAGCGACCCGACGTTCCGGGCCGGCGGGGTGAACCAGAACTACTTCACCGCCTACGCGCAGCAGTTCGGCATCAACGCGCCGACGTCGGACATCTTCGGCTGCGCCGGAGTGCTCGCCAACGATCCGACCAACTGCTCCACGCTCAACCGGCACGTGCGCGAGCGGCCGCAGGCGGACTGGTCGAACCCGAGCACGTACTACCTGGCCGCGCCGGCGAACTACTACGCGAAGTTCTGGCACGACCACGCCATCAACCGGCTCGCGTACGGCTTCCCGTACGACGACTACGCCGGGCAGTCGTCGTTCGTGTCGCACGGCAGCCCGCAGTACCTGCTGGTCGCGGTCGGCTTCTAGGAGCACCACAAGCTCCAGGAGCGCCGAGAAGAGGGGGTGGCGCGGATCACCCGCGCCACCCTTTCTTCAACCCAGGTTTATCAGTCTACGTTTACTATATGGAGATCGAGCAGACCGCCGCCGCGCTGCAGATCGCGGTCGGGCGGCTCGTCCGGCGGCTCCGGCAGACGCACGTGCCCGGGGAGCTGACCCTGTCGGAGGCCTCGGTCCTGTCGCGGCTGGACCGCGGCGGTCCCGCGACACCCGGGGAGCTGGCCGGCGACGAGCGGGTCAAGCCGCAGGCCATGGGCGCCACGCTGCAGACCATGGAGCAGCGCGACCTGGTGCGCCGCTCCCCCGATCCCGGCGACGGCCGCCGCGTGCTGATCACCATCACCGACGAGGGGCGACGGCTGCTCACCGACCGGCGCACGCTGAAGACCCACGCGCTGGCCGAGGCGATCGGGCACCTGAGCGACGACGAGCGGCGGGCGCTCGTGGAGGCGGCCCGCCTGCTGGACAAGCTGGCGGAGGAGCTGTGACCGCCACGCTGACGCAGACGAAGCCCGACCGGTACAAGTGGATCGCGCTGTCCAACACGACGCTCGGCATGCTCATGGCGACCATCGACGGCTCGATCGTCATCATCTCGCTGCCGGCCATCTTCCGGGGCATCGGGCTGGACCCCCTCGCGCCCGGGAACATCGGCTACCTGCTGTGGATGATCATGGGCTATCTGCTCGTGTCCGCGGTGCTGGTGGTCGCGCTCGGGCGGCTCGGGGACATGTTCGGCCGCGTCCGGATGTACAACCTCGGCTTCCTGATCTTCGCCATCGCCTCGGTGGCGCTGTCCTTCGACCCGTTCCACGCCGGTGCCGGGGCGATGTGGCTCATCCTCTGGCGCATCGTGCAGGCGTTCGGCGGCGCGATGCTCACGGCCAACTCCGCGGCCATCCTCACCGACGCGTTCCCGGCCCGCCAGCGCGGCATGGCGCTGGGCATCAACCAGATCACCGCGCTCGCCGGGCAGTTCCTCGGGCTGCTGCTGGGCGGAATCCTCGCCGCGATCGACTGGCGGGCGGTGTTCTGGGTCAGCGTGCCGGTCGGGGTGGTGGGCACGATCTGGTCGTACCGCAGCCTGCGCGAGACCGGCGAGCGCCACCGCTCCCCCGTCGACTGGCTCGGCAACGTCACGTTCGCCGCGGGCACCCTGCTGATCCTGGCGTCGATGACGTACGGCATCCAGCCCTACGGCGGCCATCCGACCGGCTGGACGAGCCCGCGCGTGCTCGGCGGGATCGGCCTCGGGGTGCTGCTGCTCATCGCGTTCGTGATCGTCGAGTCGCGCATCGCGCACCCGATGTTCCGGCTGGGGCTGTTCAAGGTCCGGGCGTTCGCGGCCGGCAACCTCGCCGCGCTGCTGGTGTCGATCGCCCGCGGCGGCATGCAGTTCATGCTCATCATCTGGCTGCAGGGCATCTGGCTGCCGCTGCACGGCTACAAGTTCGAGGACACGCCGCTGTGGGCGGGCATCTTCATGCTGCCGCTGACCGCCGGGTTCCTCATCGCCGGGCCGATCTCCGGCTACCTCTCCGACCGCTTCGGCGCGCGGCTGTTCTCGACCACGGGCCTGCTGCTCGTGGCGGCCGGGTTCCTGGGGCTGCTGCTGATCCCGATCGACTTCCCGTACCCGCTCTTCGCCGCGCTGCTCGTGGTCAGCGGGCTCGGCCAGGGCATGTTCTCCGCCCCGAACACCTCGGCGATCATGAGCAGCGTGCCGGCGAACCAGCGCGGCGTGGCCTCGGGCATGCGCGCCACGTTCCAGAACGCCGGCACCTCGCTGTCGATCGGGGTGTTCTTCTCGCTCATGGTGGTGGGCCTGTCCCACGCGCTGCCGCAGACGCTGACGAGCGGCCTCACCGCGCAGGGCGTGCCGCAGGACGTGGCCGCGTCCGTCGCCTCGCTGCCGCCGGTGAGCACCCTGTTCGCGGCGTTCCTGGGCAGCAACCCGGTCGCGCACCTGCTGGAGCCGTACGGCGTGCTGGGGAACCTGCCGCCGGCCAACGCCACGACGCTGACCGGGCACGAGTTCTTCCCGAACCTCATCGCGCAGCCGTTCCACGACGGGCTCGTGGTGGTCTTCGGCGCGGCGACGCTCATGACGCTGCTGGCCGCGGCCGCCTCGGCGTCGCGCGGCCGGCACGTGCGCCAGGTCTGAGGTCAGTCCTCCTCGACGGACAGGGCGCCGGAGGGGCAGCCGAGCACGGCCAGGCGGACCCGCTCCCGCAGGTCCTCCGGCGGCCGCTCGGCGAGCACCTCCACCATCCCGTCGTCGCGCTGGTCGAAGACCTCGGGCACGTTGAGCACGCACATGCCCGAGAACACGCACACGTCGGTGTCGGCCCGGACCTTCACCACAGCACCGGAACCTCGTCCACGGCGCCGGTGAGCCGGTTCGCGTGGACCTCGATGCGGTCCACGGGCACGGCGAGGCGCAGGCCCGGGAAGCGCCGCAGGAGCGCCGGGAACACGGTGCGCAGCTCGGTGCGGGCCAGGTTCGCGCCGATGCACACGTGCGCGCCGTGACCGAACGCGAGGTGCACGTTGGGCTTGCGGTCCACGTCGAAGTCCGCGGGATCGGCGAAGACCGTGGCGTCGCGGTTGGCCGCGTTGCTGGAGATGATGACCGCGTCGCCGCGGGCGATCGTGACGCCGCCGACCTCGACGTCGTCGTGGGCGTAGCGCAGCAGGCCGAGGCCGCCGGGGGCGGTGATGCGCAGGATCTCCTCGACGGTCGCGGCGACCTCGCCCTCGGGGTCGGCCACGAACCGGTCGCGCCGGCTCAGGTCCGCGAGCAGCAGCAGGGTGCCCAGGTCGATGCGGGTCGAGGTGGTCTCGTGGCCGGCGAAGATGAGCCCCGCCGCGAGCCGGGACACCTCGTCGTCGCCGAGCGTGGGGTCGGTCGTCTGCGCGGTGACGAGGTCGGAGATGACGTCCGGCGCCGGGTCCCGGCGCTTGCGCTCCGCGAGCCCGGCCGTGTACTCCTTGAACTCCCGCATCGCCAGCTGCGCGTCGGCGCCGCCGTCGATGCGCCCGACGCGCTCGGAGAGGTTGCGGAAGCGCTGCCGGTCCTCGTAGGGCACGCCGAGCAGCTCGCAGATGACGAGCACGGGCAGCGGGAACGACAGGAACTCGTGCAGGTTCACGGGGGTGTCCGGGTCCGCGTCCCGGGCGGCCTGCATGTCGTCGAGGCAGCGCGCGGTCAGCTCCTCGATGCGGGTGCCGAGCCGGCGCATGCGGGCCGCGGAGAACGCGGGCGCGAGCAGGCGCCGCATCCGCGTGTGCTCGCGCTCCTCCGTCTCGAAGTCGCCCGTCGGCCCATCCTGCAGCGCGGCGTGGGTGATCCGCGACGCGCGCTGCGGCTGGGGATGGGAGCGGCCGAAACGCTTGTCACCGAAGATCTGGCGCGCCTCCGAGTAGGCGGTCACGAGCCACGCGGGGTCACCGGCGGGCGTGGTCACGAGGGTGATCGGCGCCTCGCGGCGCAGGACGTCGTAGAGCGGGGCGATCTCGAGGATGTTGGGCCGGGCGAACGGCAGCCGCGGGGCTTGACCGGCCGGGCGCTGCGTCGTAGCGGTCATGGTGGCTCTCCCCAGGCGCATCGACTTCAATCGATCGGGACACTACCACGGGTCACGCCGCTCCGGCCCACAGTAGCGACGCTGCGATCCTAGCTCGCGCGGTGCAGGGCGGCGACGAGCGCGGGGGCGGCGTTGACCCGCTGGGCGTACCGCAGCGGGGTCACGCCGTCCGCGGTCCTCGCGGCCGGATCCAGGCCCGCCGCGAGGAGCCGGTCCAGCAGGCGCAGCGCGGCCTCGTCGGGCACCAGGTCCGCCAGCACGTGCAGCAGCGTCCGCCCGTCGCCGGCCGGCACGTGCGGGTCCAGGCCCGCGTCCAGCAGGGCCGTCACGCTGTCGGCCTCGCCGAGCTGCGCCCGGTCGTAGAGCTCGCCGCGCAGGTCGCGCAGGCGCACCGGGAGCCGGCTCGGGCCGCCGCGCCAGGCGATCACCGCGCCCGCGCACCCGGCCGGGAGCGGCCCGCCGAGGGCGAGCAGCGCGAGCTCGCGGTCGATCAGCTCGGGCGGGTGCGGGAACCGCAGGACGCCGCCGGCGAAGGTGAGCTCGTGCCAGTCGGGGCCGCAGCGCACGCGGTAGACCTCGTCCAGCCGCGCCGGGGCGGGGCCGGCCGGGCCGGCGAGGGCCGGGAACAGCGACGCGGCCACCAGCGGGTGCAGGTCCGCCGGGGCGGTGCGGCCGTCCAGCAGGTCGAGGACGTCCGCCACCGGGAACAGCTCGGTCAACGGCAGCTCCGTCGGCGGGATGTCCGGCCTCCACGTGTCCTCCAGCACGCGCAGCCGGGGCCGTTCGCGGCCGGTCGGGTCGAGACCCTCGAAGCGGAGCCGGTGCCGCCGGCCGGTCCCCACGTCGACGGCGCCGACGCCGGCCGTGGCCGCGGTGCGCCAGACCCGCAACGCCAGCCCGGGGGCGGCCGGGACGCCGGGGCTCGCCAGGGCCTCCGGCCAGCCCGCGGGCGCGGCGGACACGTCCAGCTCGTAGCCGGCCTCGCGCCAGGCGGCCTCGCCGCGACCGGCCCGCAGGTGGGTCAGGGCCCGCTCGGCGACCGCCTCCGGACCATCCCCCACCAGGCGCGTGCCGTCGGGGGCGAAGCCGGGCAGGCGGGTGTGGCCACCGCAGCGGGCGAGCAGCCCCGCGGTGTCCCGCTCGTCCCACAGCTCGCGCAGGCCGTGCAGGCCGAGCAGGAGGTGGTGCGGCTCCAGCGGGCCGTAGCGCAGCGCGTAGCGGGTCCGGCCGGCGGCGTACGGCACGACGTACAACCCGTGGCCGTCGTCGCGGCGGCGCAGCAGGCGGCGCCGCGGGGTGAACGTCAGCGGGATGACGCCCTCGGTGGCGTCAATGTGGCGGCCGTACGCCGCCAGATGCCGCACCGGATGGCGCCGCAGGCCCAGCAGGTGCCAGCGCAGCAGGTCGGGCACCAGGTGCCGCAGGTCGTCGTCGAGCGCGGCTGCGGCCTCGGCCCCGTGCTCCCGGGCGACCCGGGCCGGATCGACCTCGGCCGTGATCCCGGCCGCCGCGCACGCCCCGGCCCAGTCGCCCGCGGCCCGCAGCCGGGTGCACGTGTCGATCTGGGCGCGCGTCAGGCCGTACCGCGGCCAGGTCCTCTGCTTCGGCACCGCGGGATCTTAAAGCGCCAGGCCCTCGTCGCGCAGGGCCGCGAGGGTGTCGTCCTCGCCATAGCGGATCCGTTCCCGCAGCTCCGCGCGGAAGCCCTCCAGCGGCTCGGGCAGCCCGCGCCGGCCCGTCCGCCACCGGAACACGACGCCCGCGCAGCCGGCCGGGACCGGGCCGCCGAGGGCGTGCAGCGCCAGCTCGCGCTCGATCCATTCGGCGGGGTGCGGCACCTGGAGCGTGGCGCCGACGCGGTGGATCTCGTCGCCGCAGGGGACCTCGGCCGGCTCCGGCAGGTGCAGCGCCCGCGGCCCCGTCGCCGGCTCGTCCGGCACCAGCGCCGCCGCCACGAGCGGGTGCAGGTCCGCGGCGGTGGCCCGCCCGGCGAGCAGGTCGACGTAGTCCGGCGGCCGGTCCTGCAGCATCACCGGCAGCCGGGGCACCGCGTGCAGCCAGCCGGACCCGTACCACTCCCCGCGCAGCCGCGGGCGCTCGGCGTCGAGGCGGTCGACGACGAGCCGCACCGGCTCGGCCCGCTCGGCGGTCAGCCACACCGCGGCGACGCCGTGGCGCCGGGCGTACGCGCGCACGGTCGCGGCCAGCACCGGCAGCGCGGGCGTGAAGTCGCCGAGGTTCCAGGTCAGGTTCGCCCGGAACAGCCGCTCGCGCGTGGGATGCGGCTCGTGGTGGGTGTCGAGGTCCACGTCGAACCCGGCCGCGGTCCACGCCTCGGCGGTGCGGCCGGCGGCGAGCAGCGCGTAGACGTGCGCGGCGTGCGGGCCGCGGCCGCCGCAGCGGGTGATCAGGCCGGGCGCGTGCCGCACGTCCCAGTACTGCGGCGTCTCGTCGAGCCCGGCGGCCGCCGAGAACTCGCCCGGGCCGGCGATGTGCAGGCGGCTGCGGTACGGCGGGACACTGCGCACCCCGATGCCGATGGCCTGCGCACCGTCGGCCCGCACCCACACCGGCAGCGTCAGCTCGTCGCCGCGGTCGCGCAGCTCGTGGCTGGTGTAGTTGAGCCGGCTGTGGTGACGCATCCGGATGGCGTGCCAGCGCAGCAGGTCCGGCGCGAAGAAGGGCAGGTCGGCCTCGACCCGCGCCCGCAGCTCGGCGTCGAGGCCGGCGAGCGTGCACTCGACCGCGATCCCGGCCTCGGCGCAGGCCGCGGCCCAGTCGCCGGCGCGGCGGAGCCGGTCGGTGCGCTCGATCTGGCGGCGGGTCAGGCCGTAGCGCGGGAAGACGCGCAGGTACTCGGCCACGCCGCCACGGTACAACGGCAGCGGCCCCACCGTCCGCAGTGGACGATGGGGCCGCCGTGGAACCTGTTACGCCCCGCCGCCACCCGGCTGGGTCACGCCGTTCACCGTGAGGGTGTACGGCGCGTACTGCTGCACCTGCTCCGTCGGCTCGTCGTAGGCCACGACGGCCACGACCTTCGGGAACAGCGACAGCAGCGCCAGCTGGATCCAGTTGAGCGAGAGGCTGTCCTGGCCGTTGAACTCGAACTGCCAGGCGAACGCGTGCGCCTCGTCGATGCCGATCAGCTTCACGTTCCAGTTGTTGACCGTGATCGGCTTGATCTGCGTCGGCGACTTGAACGGCGCCAGGCTGGAGCCGTCGCTCAGCGTGGTGCCGCCGAGCTTGATGTCGTCGATGAGCAGACCGCCCTCGTTCACGCCACCGTCGGAGACGTAGCGGAACGACAGCAGGATCGACTTGCCGGCGTAGGCCGACAGGTCGAAGTTGTGCTGCTCGAACCCGGTCGTCGTGCCGTTCAGGCCGGGCCCGAGGGGTCCGCTGACGGTCTTGTCGCCGGGGATCGAGGTGTAGGTGGAGCCACCGTCGGTCGAGACCTGGACGTATCCGTAGTCGTAACCGAGCTCGGCGCCGTACTTCGCGAGGAAGCTCAGCGTCGCGTTGGTGGCGGGCACGGTCACCGGGATGACCGCGGCCGCGTCGGTGTTGTTCGCGTTACCGGAGAACAGCACCGAGTTGCCGGCACGGTCCGGGTCGTTGTTGACCAGCGTCCAGGCCAGGGGCAGGGTCGGCAGGGTCTTCGCGCCGCTGAACTTCAGCGAGCGCAGGTCCTTGCCGGCCAGCGCCTTGCCGTTCTTCTGCAACAGGACGTAGTCCGCGCCGTTGGGGGCCGCGCCAGGCTTGTCGTAGGAGTGCGGGTTGTCCAGGTTGACCGTGGACCGCAGGCTCTTGGACGTGACCTTCTTCTTGTCGGCCCCGAGGACGATGCCCCACTGGGAGTCGCCGACGATCTTGTCGAGCAGCACCATGCTCTGGTAGTCGTGCAGGACCGAGTACACGTCCTTGGCGCCCTCCGCCTTCACGGCGGCGTCGAGGCTCGCGAGACCCTGCAGCTCACCGTCGCGGTGGAGCCGCTCGATGATGTCCTGACCGAAACGGTCGTAGAGGTACAGCATCAGCTCGTAGGCGTTGCCGTAGTCGGCGAGCACCCCGTTGCCGTTCGTACCCTCACCCCAGAGGTTGAGCGAGCCCTGGGCACCGTTGCAGTCCCGCGGGTTCGGGTTGAACGGCGTCTGCACGCCCCCGAAGCCCTGGTAGCAGAACAGGTGGCTGTCGCCGCCCTTGTCGAAGACCGTCTTGGTCCCGTCGACGTACCCGGTGAGCGTCTGCGCGAAGTCCGACAGACCCTCGTTCATCCAGCTCGTCTCGTTCGGGTCCGAGTAGTACTCGACCAGGTGCTGCCACTCGTGCGCGAACGTGCCCTCGTAGAGGCGCGGGCGGGCCGGGCGGCTGGTGCACAGGTCCGACGTGGGCGCGTCGACGGGGTCGGCACCGGTACGGTGCTCCCAGTCGAACGCGTCGATCGTCATGACGTTGCGGTCGAACAGCTCGTTGAACTGCGAGGAGAAGAAGCCGGCGATGTAGGTCGGCGCGGCCGGGAACGTGTAGTAGTTGTCGTCCCGGACGTTGTCGACCAGCGTCACCGTCTTCTCGCCGCCACCGGTGTAGACGCCACCGTTGCCGTTCTTGTCCGGGCCGAGCAGCGCGTTGCTGCCGTCCCGGTTCGGCGGGGTGGCGAAGGCGGCGGTCTCCTTCGGGTACATGTTGGTGTCGAACTGTGTGATGAAGTTCGCCACCTGGGCGTCGGTCACCGTGGTGGTGTTCGGGATCTGGTTGCGGCAGTCACCCGCAGGGAACGAGGTGTCGACCGCGACCCAGACCTCGATGTGCTCACCGACACCGCGCAGGACGTAGTCCTTGCGGTAGAGGGTGCCGTTGTAGTCGTCGGAACCCAGCCACTGACGCACGGTGCCGACCGGCGGGGTGGTCCCCGCGGCGAGGCTCGAGCGCGACTGCGCCTTCGACTTCGCCATCTTCGCCGTGTCGACGACCTTGCCGTCCAGCTTGAAGTTGGTGCGGGTCATCTCCCGCACGTCCGACGCGCCCGCCGACTCCTTGGCCGGAGCTTTCGCCGGCGCCGCGAGCGCCGACGTAGCCGGCAACGCGACGAGCACCGGGATGGCCAAGGCAATGGCCGCGGTCGTGGCCAGGCCTTTTCTCACCATGAAGCCTCCTTGCGACGACGCGCCGGCGCCGGCGGGGTGGCCACCGGACAGGCGCGACGGGTTCGGAATCGTATTGACACCGCACACTATCGTCGCCGTCCATATCGGCGTGCACCGCGTGGCATGCGAAGGGTCTACGCAAGGGGTTGCCGGGGTTGCCGACCGCATTCAAACCGTGATTACCGTCGATGTTCGCCCATCGTCGTACCCGGCCGGGGTCATTCGTCCGGCTCGATCACCGAGCGTAACGGATGGACTGCGGTCACTCGAATGCGTGACGCGTGAACCGGTCATCGGGTTGCACACTGGGGCGAAAATCGCGCCGAAAAGGTCCGGCCGGTCGACGGCCGCCGCCGGTCAGACGATCACCGGCCGCGACGTCCGGTGGTGCGGGCACCGGCCGGACGGACGGGGTTACCGGCTGGACAGTGGTTCACCCACCGTCACCGCAGACCGTATCGTCGCAGCATGGCAGCACTGACCCTCGCGGTGGAACGACTCGCTGCCGCCACGGTGCTGTCCTGTCACGGGGCGCTGGTGGCGGCCAGCGCCCTGCAGCTGGAGACGGCGCTGTCGCAGGCACTGCTGCGGCCCGAGCTCCGCATCGTCGTCGACCTCGAGGCGGTGGCCGCAATCGACTGCACCGGCGTGATGATGCTGCGCGTGACGGCGGGCATCGCCGCCGAGCAGGGCGGCTCGCTGGTGCTCGCCGCGCCGAACGCGCAGGTCGTGCACACGCTGCGTGAGGGCGGGACGCTCACCACCATCCCGACGTACCGCACGGTGCCCGCCGCCCTCGACGGCGACGCGAACGCGCTGATCACCGAGCCGGACGCGGCGCCCTCCCCGAACGCGTGGCCGGTGAACCGCGCGGACCGCCGCAGCGCCTAACCTGGGCGAGTGGAGCCCGCGTACGTCCGCTGGCGGCCCGCCCCGGCCGTGCGGCCCTTCGCGGCCTGGTACACGGGGTACGCCCAGCCCGCGCTGTCGGCCGGGTGGCACCGGGGGCTGCCGTCGCCGTACCTCACGCTGATCATCACGCTCGACCGGCCCCTGCGCGTCGCCGCGCACCCGGACCCGGCCGCGCCGCCCGGGGAGTACGACACCCTCATCGGCGGCCTGCACACCACCCCCGCGCTGATCGAGCAGGCGGGTGCCTCGGCCGGCATCCAGGTGGCCCTGTCCCCGCTGGGCGCCCGCGCCCTGCTCGGCCTGCCCGCGGGCGAGCTGGCCGGGGCGGACCTGCACGGCGCCGACGTCCTCGGGCCGTTCGCGGCCGAGCTGCGCGAGCGGGTCGGGCTCGCCGCGGACTGGCCGGCCCGGTTCCGCGTCGTCGACGAGCTGCTCACCCGGCGCGCGGTGCCCGGCCTGCTCCCGGCGCCGGAGGTGGCGTTCGCCTGGCGCCGGTTGTGCGCGAGCGGCGGCGCGGTCGGCCCGGCCGAGCTCGCCGGGGAGACCGGGTGGAGCGGGCGGTACCTCGCGCGCCGCTTCGGCGTCGAGATCGGCCTGTCGCCGAAGGTCGCCGGGCGGGTGGCCCGCTTCGACCGGGCCCGGCGGCTGCTGCAGGCGTCGGCCGGCGCCCACCCCCTCGCCTCGCTCGCCGTGGCCTGCGGCTACTACGACCAGGCCCACCTGACCCGCGAGTTCGCCGCGCTGGCCGGGCTGCCGCCGGCCCGCTGGTGGGCGGAGGAGTTCCGAAACGTGCAATCCCCGGTGGACCTGCCCCGGGCAGACTCGGCCCATGAGCGATGACCGGACCCCGCCGCCGACCGTGTGGCCCACCCTGCGCGCGGCCGACGCCCGCGCCCTGATCACCTTCCTCGTCGACGCGTTCGGCTTCGTCGAGGTCGCCGCGCACGGCGACGGCGAGCGCATCGAGCACGCCGAGCTGGCCTGGCCGGAGGGCGGCGGCGTCATGCTCGGCAGCGACCGCCGCGACGGCTCGCCGTGGAACCTGAAGCCCGGCACGTTCGGCTGCTACGTCGTGACCGCCGAGCCGGACGCGCTGCACGCGCGGGCCACGGCCGCCGGCGCGGAGATCCTGCAGGAGCTGCACGAGACCGACTACGGCTCGCGGGGGTTCGCGGTGCGCGACCCGGAGGGCAACCTGTGGTCGTTCGGCACCTACCGCGGCGAGCCCCGTCCCGTGTAGAGCCGCGCGCGCCGGCTCCGACCTTCGGGCATGACGAAGTTCCTGCTGTTGCACGCGGCCGGGTCGGCGCCGCCGGCCGAGCTCGGGGGCGAGCTGGTCGACGCGGGCCGGCTCGCCGATCCGAGTCTGACGGTCCGGATCGAGGGCGGCGCCGGTCCCGGGGCGTTTCGCTGGTACTGGCTGATCGACGTCGACTCGCTGGAGCGCGCGGTGCAGATCGCGGCGGCCGCGGGCGGCCCGGTCTCGGTGCGTCCCCTGATGACCGACCGCCCCGGCCCCGGCCTGGAGTGCTAGCCGGTCTTGAGTGCCGGCCGGTCTTGCCGGCCGGTCTTGATTGCTAGCGGCGCGCCGCCACCAGCTCGCCGAGCAGCCGCTTGAGCTCGGCGAGGTGTCCCGGCGGGTAGACGCGCCCGGCCGGGTCGACGACGTGCTTGACGCCGCGCAGCAGCCGCCAGGCCTCGTCGGCGTGCCCGAGCTGGGCGAGGGCCTGGGCCTCGAGCCAGTCGCAGTACTGGCGTTCGGCGCCCTGCTCGCGCAGCTCGCGCGCGAGGAACACCACGGCGTCGTCGTGCCCGGCGCCGAGCAGCAGCCGGGCCAGCGCGTCGGTGCCGAGCACCCACTGCCGGTCGCCGGGCCGGGTGCGTTCGCGCAGGTGCTCGAAGGCGTTGACCGCCTCCTGGGCCCGCCCGGCGCCGACGTAGCTGCGCCCGAGGTCGAGCAGCGTCGTGGCGACCAGCTCGCGGTCGGCCTCCCCGGTGAGCCGCTCCAGCACCTCCTCGCCGATCGCGGCGTTGCGCACGGCCTTGCGCCGGCGGGTCTCGGCGTCCGCGTACCCGTGGTGCACGAAGTGCAGCGCCTCGCGGGGCAGCGCGGGCCAGACGCCGTCCTCGGGCACGAGCCGCTCGTGGACCCGCCCCTCCCAGTGCACGCGGGCGGGGCGGAAGAGCCGCGGGGTGTAATGGGTGTACGGCAGCTCGTCGTGCCGGTTGTCGATCGGCACGAGCAGCGCCCCGCTGCGGGCGGACTCGAGGATGGCGCGAAGCCGCCGCGGGTCGCCCTCGGCCCGGTCGTCGGCGTCGATGCTCAGCACCCACTCCGGCCCACCGGCGGCGTGGGCAGCGCCACCGGCGGCTGATCGGACGGCGGCTTGGATGGCAGCCTGGGCGGCCTCGTCGGCGGCCGGGGCGGCCTGGTTGGCAGCCGGGGCGGCCTGGTCGGCCTGGTTGGCAGCCTGGGCGGCTTGGTTGGCGGCCGGGGCGGCTTGCTTGGCGGCTTGGACGGCGACACCGGCGGCGGCTTGGATGGCGGCTTGGACAGCGGCGTTGCGCGCGGCGGCGAAGTCGTCCCGCCACTCCCCCGTGCTCACCGTGGCCCCGAGCGAGCGCGCGAGGTCGACGGTCTCGTCGCTGGAGCCGGTGTCGTGCACGTGCACGCCGTCGACGATCCCGCCGAGGGAGGACAGGCAGCCGGGCAGGTTGGCCGCCTCGTTGCGGACGATGAGCACCGCGACCAGGTTCACCCCGGCCCGATCGGCCGGCGCGCCCCGGCCTTGAGCGATTCCGGCCCGCGAACCCCATCCGGAACTCGGCCGCCGGGGTGCGCGGAGGGCGCCCGGCCTTGAACGACTCCGGTCCACAAACTCGGCCGCCGGGATGTGTGGAGGGCGCCCGGCCTTGAGCGACTCCGGCCCACGAACTCGGCCGCCGGGGTGCGCGGAGGGCACCCCGGCGGCCGGGTCCGGTGGTCTAGCGGCCCGTGGCGGCGTGGAACTGGTCCACGATCTCCTGCTTGATGCGGCCACGGTCGGAAACCTGGAATCCGGCGCCCTGCGCCCATTCCCGGATCGCGCGGTTCTGGTCGCGATCGCCCCGCGTCGTGCCGCGGCCCCGGCCCGGGGTGGTTCGGGCCCCAACGGTCGCGCTGCGGCCGACCTTGGTGCCCGCGGAAATGTAGGGCTTGAGCGCGGCGCGCAGTTTCTCCGCGTTCTTCTTGGACAGGTCGATCGAATACTGCACGCCATCGAGGCCGAACGTCACACTCTCATCGGCGGGCTTACCGTCCAGATCGTCGATCAGTTCCTGAATGACACGCTTGGCCATGCCGGCCGACCTCCCGTGAGCGACTGGGTCCGGACTGGAAATAACGGTGCCCGTGGCGAACAGTATCGCCAATCAATTGCATTCCCGCCAGATAGCTGGGGAAAACAGTTCATCACCGTTCGTGTCGAGGTAATTACACGCAACCGGTCTAGGCTGAGAGCATGAGCGCACCACCCCTGGACTGGGGCCGCCTGCTCGTCGCCCAGCTGGAGTTCTCCTGGGACGCCCATCTATGGCCGCGGTTGCAAGGGCTCACCGACGAGGAATACTTCTGGGAGCCGGTGCCCGGGTGCTGGAGCGTCCGCGCCGGCGAGGACGGCCGATTCCGGCCCGACGGCGTCACGACCCAGCGACAGCCGCAGCCGGTCACCACGATCGCCTGCGGATGATGCACATCGCGGTCGGGTGTTTCGTCATCCGTTCGGCGACGTTCTTCCCGGCCGTCGGCGAGCAAGCCGATGGCGACATGTTCGACCCGCGTCACGTGCCCGGCGATCTGCCCGGCACCGCGGCCGGTGGGGTGGCGTTCCTGCACGACAGTTACCGGCAATGGCACGAGCACATCGCCGCGCTCGACGACGAGGCGATGCGCACGCCGCTGGGACCGAAGGGCGCCTATTTCTCCGCCGATCCGATGGCCGCGCTCATCGTGCACGTGAACCGTGAAACGATGCACCACGGCGGCGAGATCGGCCTCCTGCGCGACCTTTACGCCGCGCGTTGCTGAACCGGCGGGCACGCGGCGAGCACCGTCTCGCTGATCGCGTTCTGGGCGGCCGCGGCGGGCTCGCGCGGGCCCAGGAGATTGGTGAGGTACACCGTCACGAGCCGCCGGGACGGGTCGGCCCAGGCGACGCAGACGTTGCTGCCGTTGTGGCCGAACGCGTCCGGGCTGCTGGTGCGGCCCATCGGTCGCGGCCGGAGCGCGTCGAGGCCGGGGCCGCCCAGCTGGAATCCGTGCGACCAGCGGATCGGCAGGCCGATGTGCGCGTCGACGGTGCCGTCGCTGGTCGGCGTCGTCGCCACCGCCAGCGTCTCCGGCCGCAGCAGCCGCACGCCGCCCAGGCTCCCGCCGCGCACCAGCGCCTCGTAGAGCACCGCGATGTCCCGGGCCGTCGCGGAGACGCCCGCGGCCGGGATGACGGCACGGCGGGTCGCCCGGCGGTTGATGAACGCGGCGGCGGCCCGGGGGCCGGCGCCGCGGCCGTGGATGGGCACGTGGCGGTGCCACTCGGGGCCGGGCAGGCCGAGGAACGTGTCGCGCAGGCCGAGCGGGCGCAGGAGCCCGGCGGCCAGCGACTCCTCGACCGGCTCGCCCGTGACGCGCCGGACCAGCTCGCCGAGCAGGAAGCCGAAGGAGAGGTACTGGTAGGCGGGGCCCTCGCCGGCCGGGAACCGCGCGCGGGCCCGCTCCAGCGCCCGGACCGACGCGTCCCAGTCGGTCATCGCGAGCGCGTCGCGCGCGGTGGAGCGCGCGACCGGCAGGCCCGAGCGGTGCTGGAGCACGTGGCGTACCGTGATCGCGCCCTTGCCGTTGGCCTCGAACGCGGGCCAGTGCCGCACGATCGGGTCGTCGAGGCCGAGGGCGCCGCGCTCGATCAGCCGGTGGACCAGCAGCGCGAGGTAGGGCTTGCTGGTCGAGAACAGCCAGAAGAGCGCGCCCGGGTCGCAGCCGTAGGCGCGGTCGAGCACGACCACGCCGTCGCGGACGACGACGAGCTGCGAGGCGCCGCCCCGCTCCCGGGCCGTCGCGGCCGCCGCCTCGAGGCCGGCGCGGTCCACGCCGTCCGGGTCGCGTTCGCTCCAGTCAAGCACGGCCCCAAGCTACCGCTCGCGCCGTAACCGGGGAACCGCTCCGCGCCCGAGAACCGCCGCGCACCCGGAAAACCGCGCCGTGGCCGGGAAACCGCCCCGTGACCGGGAAGCCGCGCCGTGGCCGGGCAACCGCTCCGCACCCGGGCGGCACCGGTACGCACCCGTGCGGTGGCCGGTCGGCTGGCAGAAGCCGGGGAACGCTGGCAATAGCCTGGCAAAGGCTCCGACCCCGCCGGGCCCGGTCGAAGTCAAGCTCGCCGACGCGGCAGGAGCGATTTCGGCGGTACACCCACGGGCACCACGGACGGAGCGAACGTGACCTCGATCAGCGCCATCAGCGGCATCTCGTCCTCGCAGAGCGTGCAACGGCCGGAGCGCTCGCCCCGGCAGGGCGGGCAGGACCCCCTGCAGTCCGTCGCGAAGGCCCTGAGCCTGTCGACCGACGAGCTGAAGAGCCAGTTGCGCGACGGCAAGAGCCTCAGCGACGTGGCCGAGGCGCAGGGCGTCTCCCACGACGACCTCATCGCGGCGATCAAGGCGGGCAAGCCCAGCGACGCGCCCGCCAACCCCGGCGGCCTCTCCGACGACGAGATGGCCGAGAAGATCGCCGACCGGCAGGGCAGGCCCGGCCGCGGACAGGGCGGCCCGGCGGGCCTGCGGGACGACTCGAAGGTCAAGCAGCTCGGCACCCTGCTCGGCAGCGACACCGGCGACCTGAGCCAGCTCAGCGCGGCGGAGCTGGTGAAGAAGTTCCAGAGCCAGGGCGTCGGCCTGGACAAGCTCACGTCGGTCTTCAACAACGGGGACCTGCTCGACACCTACGCCTGAGGCGGGGTGGCGCCGGGCGGTCACCGAGGACCGCCCGGCCCCGTCAGAGCATGGTCGCGCCGGTCATGATGGCGACCGCCTCCGCCATGGTGTGCGACTCCGGGGTGATGACCCCCGCGCCGCGGCCGAGGCGCTGGATGTGGATGCGGTCGGCCACCTCGAACACGTGCGGCATGTTGTGGCTGATCAGGATCACCGGCAGGCCGCGGGCGCGCACCTCGCCGATGAGCTTGAGCACCTGGTTGGACTCGCGCACGCCGAGGGCGGCCGTGGGCTCGTCGAGCACGATCACCTTGCTGCCGAACGCGGCGGCGCGGGCCACGGCGACGGCCTGGCGCTGGCCGCCGGAGAGCGTCTCGACCGGCTGGGCCATGTTCTGCAGGGTGCCGATGCCCAGGTCCGACAGTGCCTGGGCGGCGTCGGCGCGCATGCCCTTCTTGTCGAGCATGCGCAGGACCGAGCCGAGCACGCCCGGGCGGCGGCGCTCCCGGCCCAGGTAGAGGTTCCCGGCGATGTCGAGCGCGGGCGCGACGGCCAGGGTCTGGTACACGGTCTCGATCCCGGCCTCGCGCGCGTCCTGCGGTCGGCGGAAGTGCACCGGCTCGCCGTCGAGGCGGATCTCGCCCGCGTCCGGGACCAGGGCGCCGGTCAGGCACTTGACGAGCGTGGACTTCCCGGCGCCGTTGTCGCCGATGATCGCGAGCACCTCACCGGCATGCAGGTCGAGGTCGACGCCGTCGAGCCCGACGACCCGGCCGAAGGTCTTCACCAGCCCGCGGGCCGACAGCACGACGGTCATGCCCTCACCCGCCGGATCCACTGGTCCACGGCCACGGCGAGCAGGACGAGCAGGCCGACGGCGAGGACGCGGTACTGGTCGTCGACCCCGGCGAGGGACAGCCCGCTGCGGAAGGCGCCGACGATGAGCGCGCCCAGCAGGGTGCCCAGCACCGCGCCGCGCCCGCCGAAGAGGCTGGTGCCGCCGATGACGACGGCGGTGATGCTCTCGAGGTTCGCGTCGGCGATCGCGTTCGGGCTCGCCGCGCCGGCCCGGCCGATGAGGATCCAGGCGGTCAGGCCGTAGATGGCGCCGGCGAGGGTGTAGACGCTGAGCAGGACGCGGTCGACGCGGATGCCGGCGAGGCGGGCCGCCTCCCGGTCGTCGCCGACGGCGTAGACGTGCCGGCCCCAGGCGGTGTTGGCCAGCGCGAAGCCGACGACGCAGTACAGCACGGCGACGAGCACCACGCCGGCGGTGATGTGGAAGCGGCCCACCGCGAACGTCTCGCCCGTCCAGTTGACGAAGGCCGGGAGGTCGGCCTGCTGGACGCTCTGGCCCTTGGAGTACAGCAGGCCGATCGCGGTGAACACGCTCAGCGTGCCGAGCGTGACGATGAACGGCGGCAGGCCGATGCGGGTCACCAGCGCGCCGTTGAGCAGCCCCGCGACGACCCCGACGGCGATGCCGGCGAGCACCGCGACCGGCCCCGGCAGGCCCCCGCCCTCGGCCAGCTTCGCCGCGAGCATCATCGCCAGGATCGTGATCGCCCCGACGGACAGGTCGATGCCGGCGGTGAGGATCACGAGGGTCTGGCCGACCGCGAGCGCGCCGATGACGGCGACCTGCTGCAGCACCAGCGACAGCGAGTTGGGCGACGAGAAGCGCGGGTTGATCGCCGAGAACGCGACCGCGGCGACGACGAGCACGAGCAGCGGGCTGATGGCCGGATGCCCGTGCAGCACATGTTGTACCCGCTGCAGCGGCGACTGCCGGCGCAGCGCGAACTGCTCCGCGGCGGTCGTGGCCGTCACTTCTTGCCCCAGCAGAGCTCCGTGCCCTTCGCCGTGCCGATCGACTCGACGCCGGAGGCCGGCTTGTCGGTCACCAGCGCGACGCCGGTGTCGTAGAAGTCCAGGCCCGAGGAGACCTGCGGCTTCTGCCCGCCGCTCGCGATCTGCTTGATCGCCTTGACCCCGAGCTCGGCCATCTTGAGCGGGTACTGCTGCGACGTGGCACTGATGAGCCCGTCCCCGACCTGCCGCACGCCGTCGCAGCCCCCGTCGATCGACACGACGATCGGGCTCGGCCCGCCGGCCGCCTTGATGGCCTGCTGGGCGCCGACGGCCGCGGGCTCGTTGATCGTGTAGACCACGTTGATCCCGGGGTTCTTGGTCAGGCAGCGCTCCATCGCGGTGCGGCCGCCGTCCTCGGCGCCGTTCGTGGGCTCGTTGCAGGCGATGGTGTAGGTGCCGCCGCTGTAGTTGCCGGTCTTCTCCTCGTCGCCGTTGCGCTTGCGGTCCTTGGCGTCGATGCCCATGCCGGTCAGGAAGCCCTGGTCCCGGTTGTAGTCGACCGACACGATCTTGTCGTTGAACAGGTCGAGCAGCGCGATGACCGCGGGCTTGCCGGCCAGGGTGGTGGCGGTCCACTTGCCGATGAGCTCGCCGGCCTTGAAGTTGTCGGTGGCGAAGGTGATGTCGACGGTGTTCGCCGGGTCGGGCGGGGTGTCGAGGGCGATCACGTAGAGCCCGGCGTCGCGGGCCTTCTTGATGGCGGGGTTGACGCCGGGGCCGTTCGGGGTGATGAGGATGCCGGCGTCGCCGCGGGCGATGGCGTCCTCGATCGCCTGCACCTGGCCGGCCTCGTCGCCGTCGGCCTTGCCCGCGGCGATCGTGATCTTCATGCCCTCGGCCGCGGCGGCCTGCCTGGCGCCGTCCTGCATGGTGACGAAGAACGGGTTCGTGGAGTTCTTGGTGATGAGCGCGACCGAGATGTCCTTGCCGCCGCCGGCCTGGTCGTCGCCGCACGCGGCGACCGGCAGCACCGCGAGGGCGGCGACGGCGAGCGCGCTCAGTGCTCTGCGCATGGTTCCTCCCTTGACAACGTTGTCAAATACTCTCGCGACACGTCCTCACGATTGTCAATATAGGCTGATCCAAGATTTCAGGTAACGATTCGAATACAGTCGACCATCGATGACATCGTTGTCACTCGTGGACCCCGGTACGCTGAGCCACCGTGGACGCCCGACCGACTCTCCGCGACGTGGCCCAGCTGGCCGGGGTCAGCCCGAAGACCGTCTCCCGCGTGGTGAACGCCGAGCCGGGGGTGAGCGCGACCAAGGAGAGCCGGGTCCGGCGGGCGATCGAGCAGCTGGGCTACCGCCCGAACATGACCGCGAGCCGGCTGCGGCGGGCGGACGGGCGCACGGCCGCGATCGCCGCGCTGCTGGAGGACATCGCGAACCCGTTCTCCTCGGCGCTGCACCGCGCGCTCGAGGACGTCGCCCGCGAGCGCGGGGTGCTCATCTTCGCCGGCAGCGTCGAGGAGGACCCGGAGCGCGAGCGGACGCTGGTGCGCGAGTTCGCGCGGCGCCAGGCCGACGGGCTGGTCATGGTGCCGGCCGGGGACGACCAGGCGTACCTCACCCGCGAGCTGAACCCGGACACCCCCGTCGTGTTCGTGGACCGCCCGCCGGTCGGCCTGCACTCCGACGCGGTCCTCGCCGACAACGAGGCCGGCGCCGCGGCCGCGGTGCAGCACCTGGTCGCGCACGGCCACCGCGACATCGCCTACCTCGGCGACCTGCGCTCGATCGCGACCGCCCGGCAGCGCTTCACCGGCTACCGGGAGGCCCTGGCCGAGCACGGGATCCGCCGCAGCGCCGCGCACGTCGCCCACGACCTGCACACCGCGGACGCGGCCGAGGCGGCGCTGCTGCGCATGCTCGACGGCCCGCGCCCGCCGACGGCCTGCTTCAGCGCGCAGAACCTCGTGACGCTGGGCGCGATCCGGGCCCTGCGCAGCCGCGACCGGCACACGTCGGTGGCGCTCGTGGGCTTCGACGACTTCCCGCTCGCCGACCTGCTGCAGCCCGCCGTGACGGTGGTGGCCCAGGACCCGGCCGCGATGGGCCGCCTCGCCGCGGAGCTGCTGTTCCGCCGCCTGGACGGCGAGACCTGGGAGCCGGCGACGCACGTGGTCGAGACCCGTCTGATCGCCCGCGGGTCCGGCGAGCTCCCCGGCCCCTACGCCTCGGCCAGCGCCTGATCGATCGCGAAGCGGCCCGAGCACCGGCAGCCGGCGGAAACCACGACCCTGTCCTCGCCGCCGAGTCGCCTACCCGACGACCAATCTCCTAAATTCGCGGTAACGTCCTTACCGTGAATACGACACCCCGGACGTACCGGCAGCGGGCCCGCGCTGACGCTGCCGACAGCAACACCGAGCGGGTCCTCGCCGCGGCGCTCGAGCTGTTCGTCGAGCGCCCCCTCGACCAGGTCACCCTGGCCGCGGTGGCCGAGCGGGCCGGGGTCGGGCTGCAGACCGTCATCCGCCGCGCCGGCACCAAGGACGGGCTGATCGAGGCGGTCGGCGCGTGGGTCGGCCCGCAGGTCGCCGCCGACCTCGGGGCGCCACCCGGGCCCGACCCGGCCGCGGTGGCGGCGGCGTTCCGGCGCCACTACAGCCGCTGGGCGCCGGCGCTGGCCCGCACCCTGCAGCAGGAGGACAGCTCCCCCGCCCTGGCCCGCAACGCCGAGGGCGGCCGCATCGCCCACCGGGCCTGGCTCGCCGCCGCCTTCCCGGACGCGCCGGCACTCACGCGCTCCCGCCTGGCCGGGGTCACCGGCGTCGAGCTCTGGATCGTCCTGACCGTCCACGAAGGACTTTCGGCCGAACAGGCCGAGCACACCGTCGCACTGCTGATCACATCGATACTGTCGAGTCTGGAGTCTCCGTCATGAGCCGTTTCCTGGTGTACACCCCGCCCGCCGCCGGGCACGTCTTCCCCCTCGTCCCCGGTCTGCTGCGGCTGCGCGACCGCGGCCATCACGTGCACGTGCGCACCGGCGCCCGCCTCGTGGCCGACCTGCGCGCGGCCGGGCTCGACGCCACCCCGGCCGACCCGCGCATCGACGCCTCGGTCAAGCGCTCGGGCAGCGGTGACGAGATGGCCGACCTGTTCGCCCGGGGCGCCTGGGAGATCGAGGACCTGCGCGGGGCGATCGCCGGACACGCGCCGGACGCCCTGCTGGTCGACACCAACACCTTCGGCGCCGCCACGCTCGCCCAGACCAGCGGGAGGCCGTGGGCGATCACCGTGCCGTCCGTGCTGGGCCTGAAGGGCAAGGGCATCCCGCCGTACAGCCTCGGCCTCGCCCCGGGCCGCGGCCCCGTCGCCGCCGTGCGCGACGCGGTGCTGTGGAAGGTGGTGGAGCGCGTCTACGGCCGCATGCTGCTGCCCGGCCTCAACCCATTGCGCACGGCCCTCGGCCTGCCCGCGCTCGCCAGTCCGCTCGACTACCACCAGCAGCCGGACCGGGTCATCGGGCTGACCGGGGCGCCTCTGGAGTACCCGCGCACCGACCTGCCCGCGCACGTCCGGCTCGTCGGCGGCACGACCTGGGACCCGCCGGCCGAGGCCCCCACCTGGCTGACCGAGCCCGGCGACCCGTGGGTCCTCGTCACCTGCTCGACCCACTACCAGGCCGACGAGGCCCTCGCGGTCCGTGCCGTCGAGGCGCTGCGGACCTCGCCCGTGCGGGTGCTCGTCACGCTCGCCGACGCCTACGACAACGTCTCCCTCCCCGCCGCCGACAACGTGCGCGTCGAGCGGTTCGTGCCGCACGGCCCGGTCCTCGCCCGCGCGGCCGCGGTGGTCTGCCCGTCCGGCATGGGGATCGTGACGAAGGCGGTCGCGGCGGGTGTGCCGGTCGTCGCGGTGCCGTTCGGGCGCGACCAGCCGGAGGTGGCCCGGCGCGTGCAGCAGGCCGGGACAGGCGTCATCCTGCCGCACAAGCGGCTCACCGCGGACCGCTTGCGGGCCGCCGTCACCGCCGCGATGGCGCTGCGGGGCCGGGCCCGCGCGGTCGCCGCCACCCTCGACCCGTCCGCCGCGGCCGACGCCTTCGCGGACGCGGCCGAGGAGCTCGCCCCCGCCACCCACCGGGCCATGGCCGACCACGCCTGACGGCGCACGACCGCCGCCGCCGGCTCGCAACCACCGCGGAAGCGGGCTTGCGGGCGCCGCCGAGGCGATCGGCGTTGACCCTGGGTTGACACCGGGCGGGGCCTAGGGTCGGGGCGTGAACGAGATCCTGGCCCACGCGGTGAGCCCCGACGGGAAGCATCTCGCCGTCGGGACCGATCCGGGCGACGACTACGACGGCGGCGGCGAGTTGCAGCTGTGGGACACGGCGACCGGCACCCGGGTCAACGTGGTGCGCGGCATCCCGGGCGGGATCAGTTTCATCAGCGACCGGGAGATGCCGGGCCGATTGCGCTGGCACCCCGCGGGCGCACGGGTCGGGGCGGTGTTCGACACCAACCGGGTCGGGCTGTTCGACCCGTTCGGCGCGAGCCCGGATCCCGTCGCCGCCCTCGACCTCACCGACGGATGGGGCCGCGGGCCGGGCTGGTGCTTCAGCCCCGACGGCACCCGCGTCGCCGTCTCCTGCTACACCGGCACGGCGGTCCCGCTCTACCTGGCCGCCGTCCACGCCGACGGCTTCGGCCCGGCCCACGGCGTCGGCCCCGAAGTCGAGGACCAGAATGTCGAGCCGCTCGAGGAGCTCGACTGGAGCGCCGACGGCCGGCGGATCGCCGGGTTCGGCCACGCGGTGCACGTGCTGGATCTCGCGACCGGCGAGTTGTCCACGAGCCCGTGGGCCGCGCCGGCCGCGTTCGCCCCGGACGGCCGCACGCTGGCCCGCGTCGACGGCTCGCTCCTGACGATCGGCCCACCGGGCGCCTTCGAGGCCCGCGTCCGTCCGGCGATCGATCCGCCGGGCGCGCCCGGCTCCGGCCACGACCCGGCGCGCGGTCTGCCCGGCGACCCTGTTGTCAGTTTCGATCTAGTAGGGCTTTGTTAGGTTCGGCGTGTCGTGGGGTCGCCTGGGTCGGGCGAGTAGTTTCATGCCTTGGTGACCCCTGACGAGCTTTCGATTGTGCGGCAACGCTTGGAGGCGTTCGCGGCGGAGGTTTTCGCGCCGTTGGCCCGGTCGGATCAACGGGCGAAAGGCGTGACATATCTGCGGGGGCTGCTGCTGGACGGGCGGCGGAAGTCGATGCAGCCGATGGCAGAACGTCTTGGGGTCGATCATCAGGGGTTGCAGCAGTTCGTGACGACCTCGACGTGGGACACCGCGGCGGTGCGGGCCCGGCTGGCTCGCTGGGCGGTCGACCTGGTCGAACCGGTCGCGTGGGCGATCGACGACACCGGCTTTGTGAAGGACGGCTCGGGTTCGCCGGGCGTGGCCCGGCAGTACTCCGGCACCCTCGGGAAGGTCGCGAACTGCCAGATCGGGGTCAGTGTCCACGCGGTCACCGATACCGCGTCGTGTCCCCTCGACTGGCGGTTGTTTCTGCCCGAGTCGTGGGACACTGTCAAGGCCGGACCGGCGGCGGTGCAAGCAGCCAAGGCCAAGCAGCGCAAGACCTTGGCCAACGCCCCCCGGGCTGCCGCGCCGGTGCCGCCCACTGCGGTCGAGGTTGATGCCGAGGCGGTGACCGAGGCGGCGCGGCAACGGCGCAGCAAGTCCGCGATCCCGGACGATGAGGGCCACCGTCCGAAGTGGATGCTGGCGATCGAGATGCTCGACGGGCTCGCCGAATACGGAGTGCAGCCACCCCTCGTCGTCGCGGACTCCGGTTACGGCGACAGCGGCCCGTTGCGGGCCGCCCTCGACGCACGCGGCATCGCCTACAGCGTCCAGGTCAAAGCTGAAACTCTCGTCCACCCCGCCGACGCCACACCCGTGCCACGCACCTGGCCGGGACGAGGCCGCCCACCGACCCGCACCCGTCCGGACTACCCGGACGATGCGGTCAGCGTCGCCCAGCACATCACCGACGCCGGCCGTGACGCGGCGGTCACCGTGTCCTGGCGTGAGGGCAGCAAAGGCACCCTCACGTCCCAGTTCGTGTTCTTGCGCGTCCGCCCGGCCGGGCACCGCATCACCCGCAACCCCGACGGCAGCCTCCCCGAACGATGGCTGATCGCGCAATGGCCCGAGGGCCAGCCCGAACCCGTCACCTACTGGCTCTCCAGCCAGCCTGCCGACACTCCCGCCGCGGATCTGATCCGCACCGCCAAGATCCGCTGGCGGATCGAGCACGACTACCGCGAACTGAAGACCGGTCTCGGCCTGGACCACTTCGAAGGCCGCTCCTGGACCGGCTGGCACCGCCACGTCACCCTCGTCACCGCCGCGCACCTGTTCATCACCATGCTGCGACTCGACCCAAAAGCGGATGCGCCGGCCCGACCCTCTACAAGGTCATCCACGAGCTGCAACTCCTGCTCGCAACCTGGACCGGCGCATGCCCCACCTGCCGTCGAAAGCTGCAACCGTTACGCCGCAACAACCATCGACAGACCTAACAAAGCACTACTAGGGCGTGTTTGGTAAGTCGTTGGGCTGGTGGCCGTTCGTCGGTGTGGCGGTGATCGAAACGTAGCGAGGTCTCCGGTAAGTGGGTTAGCGACCAAGCAAACCTTCATACCGGAGACCTCGTGGCCAGCGTAGCGGTGGCGAGGCGGCATGACCTCAGCGATGCGCAGTGGGCGGTTCTGGCCGCGGTGCTGCCTGCGGTGTCGGCGCGTGGGCGGCCGCCGAAGTGGAGCAGACGGCAGTTGATCGATGGGATCCGGTGGCGGATCCGGGTGGGCGCGCCGTGGCGTGACGTGCCGGCGGAGTATGCGCCGTGGCAGACGTTGTACTGGTTGTTCCGCCGGTGGCAGCGGGACGGGACGTGGCAGGCGGTGCTGACTGCGTTGCAGGCGCACGCTGATGCCGCTGGTCGGGTGCGGCGGGACGTCAGTGTGGACTCCACCAGCGTCCGGGCGCATCAGCACGCCGCCGGCGCCCGCCGTGACGGTGGTTCGCAGCGGGAGCCGCCGGGTTGGGTCGATGACGAGCCGGACGATCACGCCTTGGGCAGGTCGCGGGGTGGGCGAACGACGAAGGTGCACCTGACGTGTGAGCAGGGGCGCAAGGCGTTGTCGTTCCTGTTGTCCGCTGGTCAGCGGGGCGACAGTCCGCAGTTCGCGCCGGTCCTGCGACGCATCCGGGTGCCGCGTCCTGGTGGGGGCCGGCCGCGGACCCGTCCGGACCGGGTGCTTGCCGACAAGGCATACGCCGGGAAGGCGAATCGTGCCTATCTGCGCCGGCATGGTATCCGGGCGACGATCCCGATCAAGGCTGATCATGCCGTGAACCGGCGCAAGCTCGGGTCGAAGGGCGGACGACCGCCAACCTTCGACCCAGAGCTCTACAAGCAGCGTCATGCCGTGGAGTGCGGTATCAACCAGCTCAAACGCAACCGCGGCATGGCCACCCGCTTCGACAAGCTTGCGGTGCGCTACCAGGCCACCGTCACCATCGCCGCGATCAACGAGTGGCTCTGACCCCACTTACCAAACACGCCTTCGGAGAGAGCTCGGTCTCGTGGATGCTCCGGAACGTGAGGTGACCGGAGCATCCACGGCCGCCGGGCAGTGCCGGCGCTACCTGGCTTGCGCTATATCCAGGTGAACCACTCCCACGGCCCGACCGAACCCAACCGGGCTCGAAGGCTCCCGCTGAGGAGGTTCTTGTAGTCGAGCTGGTTCGACACGTACAGCCCTTCCGACTTCGAGTAGAACCAGGTCGAGGTCGTCGCGCCGTCCTGATAGGGCGCCTTGATCGTCGTGAAGGTCACGTGGTTGCCGCTCGCGTGCTCGTTCTCGTAGGCGAGGAGCAGCCCCTTAGGCGTTCCGGGAATGGTGGACGCCATCACCATCATCATGGGCGAGCCGTACGACCAGATCTGGGTTTCCCAGGTCTCGTCGACCCGGCAGACCTTGAACTCCTCCCATGTGCCGAGCTCTGCCGGCAGCGTCCTCGCGCGGAGCAACCCGGTGTAGCCGAGGGGCATGCCCTCTTTCTCCACCGCCACATATCGCCCGTTGCTGGGTGCGTAGATCCTGACCCGCTCCCAGCACTTGGCCCAGGTGGGCAGTCCCGCGGACATGGACTGGCGGACCTGTTCGATGTCCGGTGACCCGGTGCCGGGCGGAACGAGCCTCCCGTGGCCCGGCTGGACTGCTGCTGCTGCGGCCGTCGCCGATGTCGCCGACGACGCGAGCGCAGGTGTGGCGGGTAGCGTCAGCATCGCGGCGATCACGCCGGTCAACGTCAGCGCGGCTTGCATTCTTGACATTCGGTTCCCCTCGTGGATGGTGCCGAGCCGAACAGGCAATGCGTCGCGCGCTCCTGCGGTTTCTGCGGTGTTCCCGGTAGGAACGAACCTTGGGTGCGACCCGGCGCAGGTGATCGCTTCATCGAGACCTTCCACTACGCCGCCGACGACATCGAAGGCGACCGTAGCGGATGCGGGACCGACGCGCTGCCCCTCCGGGCCGACCCGCGGTGCGCCTCTCCTGGGTTCGCGAACAGCCGTGCGGGGGCCCTCCAAGAGCCCGTCAGCATCGGCCAGGGCCGGTCGGACACCCGGCATTTCGGAGATGCGCCGCTCAGTAGGCGCCCGGCGTTACAGCGCCCGGCGTTTGTCGAGCCGCTGGCAGGTGGGTCGATGTGGAATCGCGGTCCCGGCATCAGCGCCGCGTGACCCGCCGCTTCCCCGCCACGGTGATGCCGCAGCATCACCGCCGCTCGCCAGCGCCGGGAGTACGGCCTCAGAAGGCCGGTTCGCAGTTACAAGGGCAGGGTCCCGAAGGATCCGGCAGCTGCGGCTGGACACGTGCAGCGTCTGCGGGCCCAGGCAGGCGTCGCCCGTGGTGCACGCACCCGGATGCGCTGCGAGACCGGCACAAAACTGCGGCCGTCACCCCGATAACCAGCGGTCAGCAGCAACGACGACGCCTTGCGCCCTGCTCGCACGCCGAATGGACCTTCGTGGTCCGCCGACCAGGCGACCGGCGCAACCCATGATCGTCCGGTTCGGTGTCGACGGTGCCCGGCGACGGCCGTTGCGCGGCGCCGTCCCGTCGGGCACCGGCCGCGTGCTGATGTGCCCGCACGCTGGTCGAATCCACGCTGCATCCCACCGGACCCGACCGGCCGCATCAGCACGGGCCTGCAACGCAGTCAGCACCAGCTGCCAGGTGCCGTCGCGCTGCCACGTACGGAACAACCAGTACACCGTCTGCCAGGGCGCGCCGGCACGTCCGCCACGGCGCACCAACCCAGATCCGCCACCGGATCCCCAGTCAATCACCTGCCGTCTGCTCCACATCGGCGGCCGCCCACGAACCGACGCCGTAGGCCGCACCACAGACGAAACCGCCCACTGCGCGTCGGTGAGATCGTGCCGCCTCGTCATCGCCACGCTGGCCACGAGGTCTCCGGTATGAAGGATTGCTTGGTCGCTAACCCACTTACCGGAGACCTCCCCATCTATCGACCACCGCCACGCCGACGATCAGACGGCATACCAAACACGCCTTAGGCGGGCTTGATCTGGGCGGACTTGATCTGGGCGGGGTGGCGGCGATGAGCGTGCACTGGAGCGGTGACGGGCGGCGGCGCGTCGTGCTCACCGATGCGGGGGCGGTCGTCGTCGGGGCCGGCGGGGAGGTGGTGCGCCGGATTCCCGGGACGCCGGTGGTGGCGGGGGCCGCGTTCGATGCCGGCGGGGAGCGGCTGGCGTTGCTGATCGACGGGCGGCTGCAGGTGTGGGGTGCGGCCGGGCTGTTGTTCGACGCCGCGGCCGGGCCGGGCATGAGTTCCGTGGCGATCACCGGACCCTCGGTGATCGGGATCGGGCCGGAGGAGCTGCGGTTTCACTTAATTGGCGACTTACTTTAACTATTAGGGTTCTTTACCTTGTGCGGAGCCTCATCGATGCCCGATGATGCGACTGAGCGGATCCGCCCACCCCTCACCCGCCTACACCCGATAGGAACCCCCAACCGTGCGCAGAAAGCTGGCGCTGGCCGCGCTTGCCCTGTTGACGCTGCTGGGAGTGGGCCTCGTGATCCGGCCCGCCCTCGCCGCCACCCCGTTCAAGGTGCTCGCCTTCTACAACGGCACCTGGGACGCCGCCCACATCGACTTCGACAAAGAGGCCAAGGAGTGGTTCCCCGCCCAGGGTGCCGCCAACGGCTTCACCTGGGAGGCCACGACCGACTGGAGCCGGCTCAACACCGGCAGCCTGGCACAGTACAAGGTGATCATGTTCCTGGACGACGCCCCGCCCTCCGGGCAGCGGGCCGCGTTCCAGCAGTACATGCAGAACGGCGGGGCCTGGATGGGCTTCCACGTGAGCGCGTTCACCACCGACCCGAACTCGTGGAGCTGGTACTACAACACCTTCCTCGGCTCCGGCGCGTTCCAGACGAACACGTGGGGCCCGACGCGCATCACGTACAAGGTCGAGGACCGCGGCCACCCGTCGACGGCCGGACTGCCGGCGACGTTCACCTCCGCGGTCTCCGAGTGGTACTCGTGGAGCAACGACCTGCGCCAGAACCCGAACATCGACATCCTCGCGTCGGTCGACCCGAGCAGCTTCCCGGTCGGCACCGACCCGAACCAGTCCTGGTACAGCGGCTACTACCCGATCCTCTGGACCAACCGCAACTACAAGATGCTGTACGCCAACTTCGGCCACAACGGCATGAACTACAGCACCAACACGCGCACGTCCTCGACGTTCGAGAGCGCGAACCAGAACCGCTGGATCATCCAGGGCATCCAGTGGCTGGCGGGGCAGACGTCGACCCCGCCGCCCTCGTCGTCGCCGACGCCCACGGCGTCCTCGGGCCCGCTGCAGCCGGGCACGTACTACTCGCTCGTCAACAAGACCAGCGGCAAGTGCGTCGACGCCCGCGCGGCCGCCACCGCGAACGGCACGGCGATCCAGCAGTACACCTGCAACGGCACCAACGCCCAGCACTACCGGTTCCAGGCGACCGACGGCGGCTACTACCGCATCGACAACCAGGCCAACCCGGCCCAGTCGCTGGACGTGACCGGCAAGTCCACCGCCGACAACGCGCCGATCCAGCTGTGGGCCTACAGCGGCGGCACCAACCAGCAGTGGCAGCCGGTGGCCGAGGGCGGCGGGTGGTACCACTTCGTCAGCCGCGCCACGGGCAAGTGCCTGGACACGCCGGGGGCGTCGACGGCCGACAGCGTGCAGCTGGTGCAGTACGCGTGCAACGGCACCGGGGCGCAGTCGTTCAAGCTGGGGTGACCGTGCTGGGGTAAGCGCTTTCCCAGCGTAACTTTCACGATCCCGGGACCGTCGCGCGCGGTCCCGGGATCGACGTCTTTCGAAACGCTTCGCACCGGCGCTACCGTCCGCCGAAACGGCCCGGCGGATGAGGGAGCGAAACGTGCGAAGAGCAGTGGCCGCGTCGGCGGCGATCCTGGCGGCCGGAGCCGGTGCCGTGGCGGCGGTGCACATCGCCTCCGCCGCGGCGGCCGGCTGCCGGGTGCAGTACACCATCACCAACACGTGGCAGGGCGGCTTCGGCGCGAACGTCGACATCACCAACCTCGGCGACGCGATCAACGGCTGGAACCTGACGTGGACGTTCGCGAGCGGACAGTCCGTGACCCAGGCCTGGAACGCGACCGTCGCGCAGTCCGGCACCGCGGTCAAGGCGGTCGACGCCGGCTACAACGCCGCGATCGCCACGAACGCGACGGTCTCGTTCGGCTTCAACGGCGCGTACACGTCCTCGAACCCGGTGCCGGCGGCCTTCTCCCTCAACGGGATCGCCTGCACCGGAGGCACGACCACGCCGACCTCGTCGCCGCCCGTCACGACCTCGCCGACGCCCTCGACCTCGCCGCCGCCCTCGGGCGAGAACGGGCGGCAGATGGAGAAGCTCGACCGCGGGCTCATCTCCGTGCGCTCCGGCAGCGGGAACCTGGTGTCGTGGCGGCTGCTGGGCACGGAGGCGTTCGACACGTCGTTCAACGTGTACCGCGCCGGCACCCGCATCGCGACGGTCACCAACTCGACGAACTACCTCGACAGCGGGGCGGCCGCCGACGCCTCCTACACCGTCCGGGCGGTCGTCGGCGGGGCCGAGCAGGCGGCCTCCCCGGCCTCGCTGCGCTTCACCGGCGGGGGCTACCTGGACGTGCCGATCTCCAGCCCGGGCTCCACGTACAGCGCCAACGACGCGTCGGTCGGCGACGTCGACGGCGACGGGCAGTACGAGATCATCCTGAAATGGGACCCGGCCGACAGCAAGGACAACTCCCAGTCGGGGGTCACCAGCAACGTCTACGTCGACGCGTACAAGCTCAGCGGCCAGCGGCTGTGGCGGATCAACCTCGGCCGCAACATCCGCGCCGGGGCGCACTACACGCAGTTCCAGGTCTACGACTACGACGGCGACGGCCAGGCCGAGGTCGCGATGAAGACCGCGGACGGCACCACCGACGGCACCGGGCGCGTGATCGGCGACGCGAACGCCGACTACCGCAACTCCTCGGGCTACGTCCTGTCCGGCCCGGAGTACCTGACCATGTTCAATGGGCAGACCGGCGCCGCGATGTCGACGGTGAGCTACGACCCGCCGCGCGGGACGGTCTCCGCCTGGGGCGACAGCTACGGCAACCGCGTCGACCGCTTCCTCGCCGGGACCGCCTACCTCGACGGCAAGCGCCCGTCGCTCATCATGGCGCGGGGGTACTACACCCGCTCGGTCATCGCCGCGTGGGACTTCCGCAACGGCTCACTGACGAAGCGCTGGACGTTCGACAGCAACGCCTCCGGCAACAGCGCCTACGCCGGGCAGGGCAACCACCAGCTGGCCATCGCCGACGTGGATCAGGACGGCAAGGACGAGATCGTGTACGGCGCGATGGCGATCGACGACAACGGCGCCAAGCTGTGGAACAACGGCAACGGCCACGGCGACGCGATGCACGTCGGGGACCTCGACCCGTCCCGCCCCGGCCTCGAGGAGTTCAAGGTGGACGAGGACGGCTCGAAGCCGTCCTCGTGGATGGCCGACGCCCGCACCGGCCAGGTGCTGTGGACCACGCCGGCCAACGGCGACAACGGCCGCGGCGTCTCCGACGACATCTGGGCCGGCAGCCCCGGTGCCGAGTCGTGGTCCGCGGCCGCCGACGGCCTGCGCTCGCCGAGCGGCGTGGTGGTGTCCTCGCGCAAGCCCGGCTCGACGAACTTCGTGATCTGGTGGGACGCCGACACGACCCGCGAGCTGCTGGACGGCACGCACATCGACAAGTACGGCACCAGCGGCGACACCCGCCTGCTGACCGGCTCCGACGTGCACTCCAACAACGGCACGAAGTCCACGCCGTCGCTGTCGGCGGACCTGTTCGGCGACTGGCGCGAGGAGGTCGTCTGGCCCACGACGAACAACACGGCGCTGCGGATCTACAGCACGACGATCCCGACGACGACGAAGTTGTACACGCTGATGCACGACTGCCAGTACCGCGAGGCGATCGCGTGGCAGAACACCGCGTACAACCAGCCGCCGCACCCGTCGTACTTCATCGGCAGCAACATGGCCGCTCCGAGGCAGCCCGTCATCTATGTCCGATAAGTTCGGGTAGGGTGCCCGGGTGACGTCGCCCGGCTGGCTGGTTGTTGATGGAACCCCGCCCGCGGAGCTTGCCGCCGACGGGCTCGACGGTGTCCTGCTCCTCGACACCGCCGAGCCCGCGGCCGCGGCCCTGGCGGCCGAGCTCGGCCTGCCCGTGCTCGCGCCGGGCGGCCCGGTCGTCGTCTCCCCCGGCGGCACGATGTTCGCCGCGGACGGCTGGTGGCGGCACACCCCGGCCGGTCCGCGGGTCGCGGCCGGGCTGCGCTTCCCGGACCCCGCCTGGCCGGACGGCGGCCTCGACGCGACCCCGATCCCGGCCGGCTGGCTGCTGTCGAGCGAGCCGGCGCCGGAGATCACCCGCTCGATCGCCGTCGACCCCGCCCGCCCACTGCTCGTGTGCGACGGCACCGTCACCGGGCCCGGGCTCGCCGCCGCCCTGCGCGCCCTGCCGGTGGCGGCCGATGTGGCCGTCCTCGGGCCCGGGCAGGGGGCGGGCCGGGCCGTCGCCCTCGCCGCCGCCGGCGAGCTGGGCGAGCCGGTGAGCCTGGTCAACGGCATTCCCCTGCACACGCCGTCGGGCGAGGTCGTGGTGTACGCCCTCGACGCCGGCCTGAACCCCGTGTGGCCCGAGCCGGCCGCCCGGCTGCGGTGCCTGCCCGACGGCCGCGAGGAGGTCGCGGCGTCCACGCCCCCACAGCCGGGCCTGCGCGCGCTCGACGCCGCCACCTACGCGCTCGAGCTCGGCTGGCTGGTCCGCGTCTCCGGCGGCGGCCTGCACGCGATGCCGGTCGGCCCGCTCCCGCCGGCCGTGGGCCGCGCCGCGGTGCCGGCCCCCGAGCCCGCGCCGGTGCCGGCCCAGGAGTCGACGGCCGACCTGACGCCGTACCGCCAGCTCGCCGACGGTCGCTACCGGGTCGTCGTGGGCACCCCCGGGCTGGACATCAACGACCTCGTGTGGCCGGCCCTGTCCACGCTGTTCACGGCCGCCCTGACCGACGTACCGGCCGGCGTGGACCTCGAGGTGATCGGCGAGCCGACGGACTGGGGCCGGGCCGCGGCCGCCGAGCTCGCCGAGCGCCACCCGGGCGGCGACCCGGCGGCGAAGCCGTACCAGGTCGCCAGGGTCCTCGCGCTCGGCGCCGAGCCCGGCCCGGTGGCGGCCCCCGCCCGACGCGGCCGGCTGGTCCTGGCGGCCGCGGGCGCCGCGGCGGTCCTGGCGCTCGGCGCCGTCGTGGTGGCCGCGTGGCCGGACGGCCCGTCCCCGGCGGCCCCGGACGCGGCCGGCGAGCCCTACCCGGTCCCCGGCCTCGGCCCCGGCGCCTCGGGCTCGGCCCCGGCCGCGAGCGGCTCCAAGCGCCCGTCCTCGGCCCGCCCGTCGTCGCCGGCCCCGCGCCCGAGCGGCCCGGCGGCGTCGGCGGGGCCCGACACGGGCGCCGAGGGCACGGCGACCAGCGGCAACCCCGACCCGCTCGGCCTCAACGGCCTGCTCAACCTGGCCGCGGGCCGCAACACCCGCGACAGCGGCCACACGGACGTGTACGGCTCCGGCAACATCACCGACGGTGACCCGAGCACGTACTGGGAGAGCCGCAGCAACGCGTTCCCGCAGTGGGTGCAGGTCGACCTCGGCAATCCGGCCCAGGTGCGCCGCGCGGTGCTGCGGTTGCCGCCCTCGACGGCGTGGCCGGCCCGCAGCCAGCGCATCGAGGTCCAGGCGAGCGCCGACGACAAGACGTTCTCGACGCTGGTGAGCGCGGCGACGTACACCTTCGACCCGGCCTCGGGCCAGCGCGCGACGATCACGCTGCCGGGCTCGCAGTGGCGCTACGTGCGCCTGGTCTTCACCGCGAACACGGTCCAGGGCGCGGGGCAATTGTCGTCGCTGGAGCTGTACCGCCTGTGACGCGCGGCGATATGTCGGGCGCTGGCGCGCCACGACATATCGGATTTATACCCTGACCGGCGACAAGTCTGATCCCTGGCCAATGCACCGACATCGGCCGTGACCAGTCGGCCGCCTCCGGCCGCACCGCGAAGGGCGGAGCGCCAGCCGGCGCCGGGTCGCGGCGGGCACGGCGACCGCCGCCGTAGGCGACCCAGCGTCGCCCGGGAGGTGCGGATGTGGAAGGAGCCGCCGTCCGGAGGCCGAAGCGGCTCACGCCGGGCACGCGCGGCCGGCGGTCAGCCCGGCGACCCACTGGACGCCACGGGAGCGGGTGGCGGGGTCGAAGCGGCCGATGATGCAGGCGTCACCGGCGATCACCCGGTAGACCAGGCGGCCGTCCGCCGCGCGTACGGTGCTGTCCGGGTAGCCCTCCTCGGCCAGGCGACGCTCGACCCCGGTCGCGGTCGGCACGCACGCGGCGTACGCGTCCTCGGGTGGCTCGTCGCAGTTGTGGGGGCCGCGGACGAGCTCGCGGACGAATGCCGCGCGGGCCTCGAGCAGCTTCGCCGGCTCCCAGGCGGCCGGGTCGAACAGCGTGTCCGGGCACCGGATCGGCCGCCGATGCCCGTCGGTGCAGACCACCACGGTCAGGCGGAAGCTGACGTCCGGCAACGGACCCGGAGCCGGTGGCGCGCCCACCCTCGGGAACCAGGCGGCCGGGGCCGGCGGATCTGCGGGTTCGGCGGCGGTCAGGAGGCCCGCGGCCGCGAGCAGTACGAGCACGATCCGCCAGGGCACGGAAACCATGGTGGCGCCCCGGATGTCGCGCCGGCTGTCCGGCGACCGGACAGAAAAGCGCGGCCCGGAAAGGTGCCGAATCCTCTCCCCGCAGGCTCAGGGCCGGTCCGGCCAGGGCGACGAGGGCCAGGCTCCAGTGCCGGCCGAAGTGGCTCACGCCGGGCACGCGCGGCCGTCGATGAGCGGGGCGACCCATCGAGTGCCACGGGAGCGGGTGGCGGGGTCGAAGCGGCCCTTGATGCAGCCGTCACCGGCGAGGACCGTGTAGACCATCCGCCCGCCCGCCAGATGCACCTCGTTGTCCGGGTAGCCCTCATCGGCGAGCCGGCGCCGGATGCCGCCCGGTGTCGGCGCGCAGGCGCCGTGCGGGCCCACCGGTTCCTCGTCGCAGTTCTGCGGACCGCGCACCAGCTCGTGAACGAAGGCCGCCCGGGCCTCGAGCAGTTCCCGCGGGTCCCAGGCCGACGCGTCGAACAGCGTGCGCGGGCAGCCGCCGGTGCACACCACGAGCACGCCGGTGCGTGGGTCCGGCGGGGGCGGGTCCACCATGATCGGGAAGGAGTCGGCCGGCGGGTCGAGGGGTTCGGCGGCGGTCAGGAGGCCCGCGGCCGCGAGCAGCACGAGCGCGATCCGCCAGGGCACGGAAACCATGGTGCCGCCCCGGATGTCGCGCCGGCTGTCCGGCGACCGGACAGAAAAGCGCGGCCCGGGGAGGGTGCCGAATCCTCTCCCCGGGCCGCGAATCCCCCCAGGTTCTACGAGCAGGTGGCGCCGTTGAGCTTGACGCCGGACGGGGCGGGGCTCGACGGGCCGTTCGCGGTGAAGCCGATCGTCACCGAGGCGCCCGCGGCCAGCGACGGGGCCCAGCTCGGGGCGGCCGCCGTGAACGTGGTGCCGGACTGGGTGACGGTGGCGTTCCAGCCGCTCTGCAGGGTCACGCCGGACGGCACGGCGAAGGTGGCGGTCCACGGGTTGACGGCCGCGCTGCCGGTGTTCTTCACCGTGACGCTGGCCTGGAAGCCGCCCTGCCAGGCGTTGTCGATCTTCACGGTCGCGGTGCAGCCGCCGGTGGGGGGCGGGTTCGACGGGCTCTTCGACGCTGACGGCGAGACCGAGACCGAGGCGGACGGCGAGGCCGAGGTGGACGCGGACGCCGAGCCGGTGGGGCCGGTGCCGCCGCCGACGGGCGGGATGAGGTACGGCTGCAGGATCGACTGCTTCTGCTGGTTGACCGTCTTCCAGTCATCGCCGACGATGCCGCCGGTGTCGCCCGAGTTCGGGTTCCAGGACCAGTACGTGAAGTTCATGCCCGTGACGCCGGTCCCCATGTACTGCATGAGCTTCTGCAGCCACCGCACGTCCTGCGGGTTCTGCAGGGTGCTGCCGAACTCGCCGATCAGCACCGGCGCGACGTTCTGCTTCTGCAGGTAGCCCCAGAACTGGTCCCAGATGGCGGGGAGGTTGTCCGGGAAGCTCGGGTCGTCGAACCACGCCTGGTGGTACACGGAGTTGGCGTACTCGTGCGCGGAGTACACGAGCTTGTTCGGCTTGTTCAGGCGCACCGGGAACTGCCCGGCCTTCGACAGGTTGCCGCCCCACCAGCCGCACGGCTCGTCCGGGATGTCGTCCCAGGCGTTGGCGTTGCCGCCGCTCGGGCAGCTGACGCCCTCGACGACGATGAGCCAGTTCGGGTTCGCGTCGAGGATCGCGTTGCCGGCCCGCTCGGCGGCCAGGCGCCAGTCGCGGTTCACGTCGCCGCAGCCCCAGCAGGCGCCGGTGCCGTTCGGGTCGGTGCCGTCGGCGTGCGGCTCGTTGTGCAGGTCGGCGCCGATGACCGTGGTGTTGCCGGCGTAGTGGCGGGCGAGCATCTGCCAGTTGCTGATCCACGTCGCCTCGGGGGTCGCCGGGACGTACCACAGGGCGCTCTGCCCCGCGCTCGTCGGGCGGTGCCGGTCGAGCAGGATGCGCATGCCCTTGCCGCCGGCGTAGTCCACGACCTTGTCGAGGATCTGCAGCGGGGTGAGGCCGACCAGGTCGGGGTTGCTGTACCCGTCGACGCTGTTCGCCTGCGCGCCCGGCTTGAGCGCGTCCTCGGAGAAGGGCACCCGGATGGTGTTGTACCCGAGGCTCGCCATCTGGTCGATGTGGTCCCGCCACGGCCGGGCCCACAGCCCGTGGAACGTCTTGTTGTCGGTCTCCATGCCGAACCAGTTGATGCCGGTGAGGCGGACCTTGGTGCCGGACGCGTCGACGAGCTGGGCACCGACGGTGCTCAGGTATCCGGTTCCGGTGCCGCCGGTGGCCGCGGATGCCGTGCTGTTGAGGCCGATGACGGCGACCGCGCCGACGACGGCCATGCTGCTGGCCGCGACGGCGGCCCAGAGTCTCCTCATGCCCGTTGTTGTATTGAGACACGTCACATTCTGCCCAGCCGGTGATCGCGAACCTGGGAGTTCGTGCAGCTCAGAGCGGTACAGCGGACGGAAACTTACACCGCCGGCAGAGCCTGCAGCAGCTTCGTGTGGGCGGCGAGGATCCGTTCGGCGGCGCCCTTCGTGGCCGTGTCGGATCCGGCCGTACCCTCCGAGGTCGCCAGGTGCGTCGTGCCCTCGAAGTGCTCGCGCAGCACCCGGACCGCCGTGGCCAGGCGCTGCTCGGCGGGCGCGGCGCGGATCGCGGCGAGGTCGTCCTCGAGCACCATCCCGGGCAGGTCGTGCCCGGCGTGCTCGGACGGGTTCTCGACGCCCCCGCCGGCGGTCAGGGCGGAGCGCAGCGCGACGAGCTCGTCACGGTGCCCGGTGGCGGCCGGGCCCACGACCCCCGCGAGCTGAGCGTCGTCCTTGAGCAGATCGAACAGCGGCAGCGCGCTGTTGTCCAGCGAGATCATGAGCTGCAGGAAGGCGAAGTCGGTCGGGTTCAGGTCGCCCGACGCGGCGGGCTGGCCGCCGGGCGGCAGCGCGGGCGCGCCGGGCTCGTGCGCGGGGCGGGCCCACAGCAGCACGACGGCGAGCGTGGCCACGAGCACGACGGCGACGGCGAGGACGCGGCGCCAGAGATCGCGCTTGGCGACTTCCTCGTCGTCCTCGTCCTCCCCGCCTTCCCCGTCGGCCGCGGCGGGCTCCTGCGCATCAACAGGAGCGTTCTCCGGTTCGGAGGGCGTAGGCTCGCTCGACAGAGCCACGCTGGCACCGTTGATGGGCTCGTCGCCGTCCTGGGTCACGACCTCGACGGTAAATCCGCGGCCGGGCCGGTTTCTATTAGCTGCGGATTAAGTTGTGCCGATGATTTTCGACGGGCGCGAATAACGCTTTTAACTCGAACATAAGGATCATCGGCGCCGTATACGCAAGACTGGGGCGGTGAGGCGCCTCCTGCGCGTTCCGGTGGTGCTCCTGGTCGCGGTGCTGTGGGGCCTGGGCTCGTACGCGCTCGGCTTCGCCGTGCTCGCCGACAGCTTCCCGTGGGCCCTGGCGGCCGCGTTCGCCGGCGGCGTGGTCGTCACCGGCGCGCTCGGCAGCCTGATCAGCCGGCCGCGGCCGATCCTGCTCGCGATGCCCCTCGCGATCATCGCGCTCACCACCACGGTCTACGCGTCCGGCGTGCACCACCTGCGCGAACGTCCCCGCCTGACCCTGGTGGTCGACCAGCGGCAGTGCGCGAGCACCGGCTGCGCCTACACGTTCCGCGACCCCGCGGGCCGGCCCACCCCGTTCCGGCTCACGAGCGGGGCGGTCCACGACATCGGCGACACCGCTGAGGTCTACCGCACCGGCACCGCCGACGAGGTCCGCTGGTGGCCGGCGGCGCTGGTCGGGGCCGAGGCCACCGCGCGCACCGCGGCCCGGATCACGGTCCCGCTGCTCGCCGTCTACACCCTCGCGCTCGGCATCGCGGGCGCGCTGGCCGACCGGGCCACCGTGCGCCGCTTCCACCGGCACATGGCTAGTTCCCGACCTTCGTGACCGACCCGTGCGGGCCGCCCTGCCACCACATGCAGTCGACCAGGTACGCGGCGCCACCGCTGTCCGACACGAACTGCACGACGAGCCGGGCCGGCTCGTTCTGGGCCTGCGACACCGAGTAGCCCTGGCGGGGCGTGGCGGTGACGAGCGAGACGACCTCGGCCCGGATCCGGACCACCGCGTCGCCGCCCTCGGACCGGAACGACTTGAGGTACACGTCCACGCCGTCCGAGCCCGTCGTCACCGTCCAGCCGTCGACGGTGCGGGGCGGGGCCGTGGTCTTCTGCGTCGGCGGCGCCTGCGTGGTGCGGGTCGCGCCCGGGCTGGTCGGCGGCGGCGCGAACGCGGAGCTCGGGTCCTCGATGATGACCGTGTCCGGCGCGGAGGGCGCGGCCGACGGCGGCGGCAGCGTCTGGGTCGCGACCTTCCGGTCGCCGCGCTCGTCGTCCGCCGCGACCGGGATCGAGTCCTGGGGCACGGCCGTGCGCAGCACCGGGCGCAACGCCAGCGAGGCGACGCCGATGCTCGCCGTGGTGGCCAGGCACCACAGCAGGACCGGCACCGCGCCCTTCTCAACCCGCATGGCGGCATTGTCGCACGCGGACCCGCCGAAACGTTTCGCCGAAATGGCGATAGGGTGCGCGCATGCCGCTCATCCTGCTGGTCGAGGACGACGTCGCCGTCTCGGGCGCCCTGTCCCGGGCGCTCACCGACGCCGGGCACGTCGTGCGCCCCGTCGGCAATGCCGGGTCCGCGTTGCGCGTGATCGCCACCGACCCGCCGGACCTCGTCATCCTCGACCTGGGCCTGCCGGACATGGACGGGCTCGACGTCCTGCGGATGCTGCGCGGGATCTCCAACGCGCCCGTGATCGTGGCGACCGCCCGCCGCTCCGAGCGCGACATCATCCGGCTGCTCGACGCCGGCGCCGACGACTACGTGACCAAGCCGTTCTCGAGCGCGCAGATGTCGGCCCGGATCAACGCGGTGCTGCGCCGCGGGCAGGGCACTCCGGGGCCGGCCCAGCCGCCGGCCGGGATCACCGTCGGCGGGCTGCACGTCAACCCGCAGCAGCGCTCCGCGGCGCTGGACGGGCGGCCGTTGCAGCTGACGAAGAAGGAGTTCGACCTGCTGGCGTACCTCGCCCAGCGCTCCGGCCGCGTGGTGAGCCGCCGCGAGCTGCTGACCGAGGTCTGGCAGCGCCCGGACAGCTCCGGCGAGGACCAGACGATCGACGTACACGTCTCCTGGCTGCGGCGCAAGCTCGGGGAGAGCGCGACGCAGCCGAGATACCTGCGCACCTTCCGCGGGGTCGGGGTGATGCTCGTCGACCCGGCGCAGCCGCCGGCATGAGATCGGCGTTGATGCGCCTGTCGTTCGCGATCACCTCGATGATCGCGCTGGCGTTCCTCGTGCCGCTGGCCTACGTGACCAAGCAGATCGCCCACGACCGCGCGCTCGCCGACGCCCGCTACCAGGCCGACGCGATGGTTGCCGCGCTCGCCTCGGCCCCGGGCGACCAGCAGGGGGCGCTGGTGCGCGCGGTGGCCACGGTGCCGGCGGGGCAGTCGGGGCGGCTGGCGGTACACCTCGTGGGAAATCCGACCGTCGGCACCTCGCACGCGCTCGCGGGCGACGTGGACCGGGCCGCGCACGGGCGCCGCTCGCTGACCGTGGACGCGCCCGGCGGGGTCGCCTATCTGCAGACCGTCGTGCTCGACGGGGACCGGACCGCGGTCGTGGAGGTGTACGTCTCCGACGACGAGCTGACCCAGGGCGTCGGCCCGGCCTGGCTCGCGCTGGCCGGCCTCGCGGTGCTCCTCGTCGCCGGCTCCACCCTCGTCGCCGACCGGCTCGGCGCGCAGATCGTGCGGGCCACCCGCAAGCTCGCCGAGGGCGCCCGCGCGTTCGGCGACGGCGACCTGCACGCGCGGGTCGAGCCCGACGGCCCGCCGGAGCTGCGCGACGCCGCCAAGAGCTTCAACCGCATGGCCGAGCAGATGATCGCGTTCGCCGACGCCGAACGCGAGCTCGCCGCGGACCTCTCGCACCGGCTCCGCACCCCGCTGACCGCGCTGCGCCTGGACGCCGACGCCATGCCGCCCGGGCCGATCGGCGAGCGGATGCGCCAGGCGTTCGACGCCCTCGACGACGAGATCGAGCAGATCATCACGCAGGCGCGGCGCTCGGCCGCGGACCGGCAGCCGGAGACCACGGATCTCGTGGAGGTGGTCGCCGACCGGCTCGCGTTCTGGTCGGTGCTCGCCGAGGACCAGAACCGGCCGTGGCGGGTGACCGGCGGGCAGGAGCCGGTGTACCTGCCGGTGTCCGAGGCCGACCTCGTCTCGGCCGTGGACTGCCTGCTCGGCAACGTCTTCCAGCACACCGGCGAGGGCACCGGCTTCGAGGTGCACGTGTCGGCCCGCGGCCTCTACGTGGACGACGCCGGCCCCGGCATCGCCGACCCGGCCCGGGCCCTACGCCGGGGCGCGAGCGGCGCCGGCTCGACCGGGCTGGGCCTGGACATCGTGCGCCGGGTCGCCGAGGCCGCCGGCGGGCGCCTGCTCATCGAGCGCGGCCCGCTGCGGGGCGCCCGGATCGCGATCGAGCTGGACCCGTTCGCCCCCGAGATCCCGCCGCCGCGGGCCGCGCGGCGCATCGTGCGCTGATGCTCGACGCGCTGCCGGGCTTCGTCGAGCGCCTCTACCTGGTGGGCTCGGCCGCCCTCGACGACTACCGCGAGGGCGTGAGCGACCTCGACTTCGTGGCCGTGCTGCCCTCGGCGCCGGGGCCGGACGAGGTGGCGGATCTGGCGGCGGTACACCGCGCGCTGCGCCGGTCCCGCCCGCTCCTCGACGGCGTCTACCTCACGGCCGCCGACCTGGCCGCCCCGCCCTCGGCCGCGCCACCCCGCCCGGGCGTGCACGCGCACCGCTTCTCCCCCGCCGGCGTCTTCGGGCACGACCCGGTCACCTGGCACACGCTCGCGCATCACGGCATCGCCGTGCGCGGCCCCGAACCGTCCACTCTGGACGTCCACACGGACGCGGCCGAACTGCGCGCCTGGACGCGGGCGAACGTCGCGTCCTACTGGCGCCCGTGGCTGCGCCGCCGCGGTCACGCCCTGCTGACCGACCGGGGCGTGGCGTGGGGCGTGCTCGGCCTGGCCCGCATGCGGTACACGATGGCGACGGGCGGGATCGCCTCGAAGTCTTCCGCGGGCGCGTGGGCCCTCGACGCGTTCCCGGATCACGCGCGGGCGCTGCGGGAGGCGCTGCGGCTCCGCGCGGGCGGGCCGCCGCAGTTCCGCTCGCGCCTGGCGCGCCGGGCGGCGGCCGCCGCGTTCATGCGGGCGGCCTCAGCCGAGTAGCGGTTTCAGTTCCGCTCGCGCCTCGCGCACCGGGCGGCGTCAGTTCCGCTCGCGCCTCGCGCACCGGGCGGCGGCCGCCGCGTTCATGCGGGCGGCCTCAGTTCCACTCGCGCCTCGCGCACCGGGCGGCGGCCGCCGCGTTCATGCGGGCGGCCTCAGTTCCACTCGCGCCTCGCGCACCGGGCGGCGGCCGCCGCGTTCATGCGGGCGGCCTCAGTTCCACTCGCGCCTCGCGCACCGGGCGGCGGCCGCCGCGTTCATGCGGGCGGCCTCAGTTCCACTCGCGCCTCGCGCACCGGGCGGCGGCCGCCGCGTTCATGCGGGCGGCCTCAGTTCCACTCGCGCCTCGCGCACCGGGCGGCGGCCGCCGCGTTCATGCGGGCGGCCTCAGTTCCACTCGCGCCTCGCGCACCGGGCGGCGGCCGCCGCGTTCATGCGGGCGGCCTCAGGCGAGTAGCCGCTGCAGCAGCCCGTCGAACACGGCCAGCTCCTCTTCGCTCAGCGGCGCGAACGAGCGCCGCAGCACCTCCTCCAGCAGCCGCTGCCCCTGCTCGCGGATCGCGTCGCCCTTGCCGGTGAGCCGGTGGCGCACCGCCCGGCCCGGCCCCGGCATCCGCTCGATGAGGCCGCGGTCGATCATCCGCGTCGCGAGGGTGCCGAACGACTGGTCGGTCTGGAAGGTCAGCTGGGCCAGGTCGTGCAGCGACGCCTCCGGGTTGGCGTGCAGGTGTCGCAGCGCGTCCCACTGCACCAGGCTCACGCCCAGCGGCGCCAGCGCGGCGTTGGCCTCGCGGTGGTGGCGCATCTGCAGCCGCTTGACCGACAGCCCGATCGCGGAAATCGCCCTCGTCATGCCGCCCATGCTATCTCAGGTTGCTGATATCAACATGCTGATATAAGGTCCCTGATATGACAGCCCGCCCGATCAGGACCGTGGCGTTCGCCTGCGCGGCGATGCTCGTCTCCTATCTGCCGTTCTCCGCGGTCAACGGCGCGCTCGGCGCCGTCGCCGCGGCCACCGGGGCCGGGACGCTGCGGCTGCAGTGGGTCTCCGACGCGTTCGCGGTGGCCCTCGCCGCCGTCGTCCTGCCCGCCGGGGCACCGCTGCTGCCGCTGTCGCTGCTCGCCTCGCGCGGGTTCGCCGCGGCGGCCCTGGCCGCGACCGTGGTGCTGTTCGCGATCGGCGGCGGGCTGTTCTTCCTGAGCCTGGCCCTGAGCCGCGCGCACGTCGGGCCGCTCGGCATCGCGCTGCGGCTCGGCTGCCTCTTCGCGGGCAACGCGCTGGGGAGCGTGGCCGCGGGGTGGCTGCAGCGGCGCGTCGACGGGCGCACGATCCTGCCGGCCGGGCTCGTGGTGGCCGCGGCCGGGGCGGCCTCGCTGCTGACCGCCGACGGCACCGGCGGGGCCGGGCTGGGCCGGCGCCTGGCCGTGCTCGGCCTCGGCGCGGGGCTCGTGATGGCGACGAGCTCGGCGGTGGCCGTGCAGTCGGTGCCGGGCCGCTACGCGGGGCTGGCCGGCGCGGCGAGCAACGCCGTGCGGCAGATCGGCGCGGCCCTGGGCCCGGCGGTGCTCGGGTCCCTGCTCGCCGCCCGCGCGGCGGCGGGCATCACGGGCGCGGTGCACGCCTTCGCCGCGGTACTGACCGCCGCCTTGGGCACGACGGCCGTCGTCACCGCCGCACTCCTCCACCTCCGCCGCCGAACCCCGTCCCCGCAACCCGCGGCCCCTTGAGAGCACCGAAACCGCACCTCCGCCGCCGGAAATTCGGACGAGTCACCCAGCACGCGCATATACGAAAAATCCGATATGTCGTGGCGCGGAGCGCCCGACATATCGAGCAGCCCCCCGAACCCAAGGAGCCCGTCATGACCGTCAAGTACACCGAGCGTGGCACCGGCCGCCCCGTCCTGCTCCTGCACGGCGGCGCCGGCCCCGCCTCCGTCGCCGCCTTCGCCGACCGCCTGGCCGCCGAGCACCCGGCCCGAGTCATCACCCCCACGCATCCGGGCTTCGACGGCACCGAGCGCCCCGCGGCAGTCGACACGATCGCCAGGCTCGCCGCCCTCTACCGCGACCTGCTCGACGAGCTCGAACTCGACAACGTCGCCGTGGTCGGCAACTCGATCGGCGGCTGGATCGCCGCCGAGCTGGCCGTGCTCGGCTCCCCCCGCCTCGCCAGCGTCACCGTCGTCGACGGGGTCGGGATCACGGTGCCCGGGCACCCGGTCATCGGCTTCTTCGGGCTGACGTTCGAGCAGATCGCCGCGGCCAGCTACTTCGACCCGTCGGGCCGCGTGATCGACCCGGGCGCGATGCCGGAGGCGGCCCGGGCGGTCATGGCCGCGAACCGCGAGACGCTGGCGCTGTACGCGTCGAGCATGGAGGACCCGACGCTGCGGGACCGGCTGGCGGACGTCACCGTGCCGGCCCTGGTGATCTGGGGCGACAGCGACGGGATCGCCGGGCCGCAGTACGGGCGGGCGTACGCCGAGGCGATCCCCGGTGCCCGGTTCGTCCTGCTGGAGAGGACCGGGCACCTGCCGCAGCTGGAGAGCCCGGACGCGCTCATCGGTCCACTGTGGAGCTTCATCGACGGGCACTGAGACGGCGCAAGGGGCGGACCGCCGACGCCCCGAAGGCGGTCCACCCCTTGCATTCCCACCGGACACCAGCGCAAAGCTTCAGCGGGCGCGCCCCGCACGGCGCTTGGCCCACACGTCGAACGCCACCGCGGCCAGCAGGACGAGGCCCTTGACGAGCATCACGCGCTCCGGCGGCTCGCTGTTGAGGGACATGCCGTTGCTGATGACGGCCATGATGAGGCCGCCGGTGATGGCGCCGACGACCTTGCCGACGCCGCCCTGCACCGCCGCGCCGCCGATGAACGCGGCCGCGATCGCGTCGAGCTCGAAGGCGTTGCCCGCGGTCGGGCCGGCCAGGTTGAGCCGGCCCGCGAAGATGATGCCGGCGATCGCCGACAGCACGCCCATGTTGACGAAGATCCAGAACGTGACCTGCTTGACCTTGACGCCGGAGAGGTTCGCGGCCTGCAGGTTGCCGCCGACGGCGTAGATGTGCCGACCGAAGACGGTGCGCTGGGAGATGAGGGTGTACGTCAGCACGAGCACCGCCAGCAGCACGAGCACCCACGGCAGGTTCTTGAACCGGGCCAGCTGCACGATGACGAACATGAGCACGAGCGAGGCACCGGCGAGCTTGGCCCAGAAGACCGGCAGCGAGTCGACGGCCTGGCCGTAGCCGATGCGGCCGCGGCGGGCCCGCCACTGCACGGCGACGATGCCGGCGACCGTGGCGATGCCGACGAGCAGGGTGAACAGGTCGGCGCCGCCGAGCGGGCCGAGGCCGACGTTGTTCAGGAAGCCCGGGATGAAGCCGTTGGACAGGGTGCGCACGTCGTCGGCGAAGGGGCCGATGCCCTGGTTGCCCAGCGTCGTCATGGTGAGGGCGCGGAAGACCAGCATGCCGGCGAGCGTGACGATGAAGGCGGGGATGCCGAAGTACGCGATCCAGAAGCCCTGCCACGCCCCGATCGCCGCGCCGGCCAGCAGCGTGATCACGATGGCCAGCGGCCAGGGCACGTCCGCCTTGACCATGAGCACCGCGGCGAGCGCGCCGGTGACGGCCACGACCGAGCCCGCGGACAGGTCGATGTGCCCGGCGATGATGATCAGGATCATCCCGATCGCCAGGATCAGCACGTAGGAGTTCTGGATGACCATGTTCGAGAGGTTCTGCGGCTCGAGCAGGGCGCCGTTGGTCAGGATCGTGAAGAACACGACGATCGCCGCGAAGGCGATGTAGATGCCGCTCTGACGCAGGTTCACCGAGAACCGGGTCGGTGGCGTGACGGTCGGCTCGACCGCGGGTTCGACCACTGTGGTCATGGGCGGGTTACTCCTTGATCCTGGTCATGAGGCGCATCAGACGCTCCGGGGAGAACTCGGCGCGCTCGACCGAGCCGGTGATGCGGCCGGCGGACAGGGCGTAGATCCGGTCGCAGATGCCGAGCAGCTCGGGCAGCTCGGAGGAGATGACGAGGACCGCCTTGCCCTGGTCGGCGAGCTGATTGATGATCGTGTAGATCTCGTACTTCGCCCCCACGTCGATGCCGCGGGTCGGCTCGTCGAGGATCAGCACGTCGGGGTCAGTGAAGATCCACTTGGCCAGCACGACCTTCTGCTGGTTGCCGCCCGACAGCGTGCCGGTGACGGTGCCGACGCTCTTGGCCTTGATGTTGAGGCTGCCGCGGTAGCGCTCGGCGACCTCGAACTCCCGGTTGTCGTCGACCCAGCCGCCGCGGGACAGCTTGCCCAGGGCCGCGCCGGAGACGTTGCGCTGGATGTCCTCGATGAGGTTGAGCCCGTAGCGCTTGCGGTCCTCGGTCGCGTAGGCGATGCCGTGCCCGATCGCCTCCTGCACCGAGCGCAGCTGGATCGGCTGCCCGTGCTTGAAGACCTGGCCGCTGATGTCGACGCCGTAGCTGCGCCCGAAGACGCTCATCGCGAGCTCGGTGCGCCCGGCGCCCATCAGCCCGGCCAGCCCGACGATCTCGCCGGCCCGCAGGGTCAGCGAGGCGTCGTCGACGACCGTGCGCCCGTGCTGGGTCGGCGAGTGCACGGTCCAGTGCTCGATCCGCAGCACCTCCTCGCCGATCTTCGGCTCGTGCGGCGGGAAGCGGTGCTCGAGGTCGCGGCCGACCATGCCGGCGATGATGCGGTCCTCGCTGACCCCGCCGGGGGCGTGCATGTCGAGGGTCTCGATGGTCCGCCCGTCGCGCAGGATCGTCGTGGAGTCGGCGATCGCCTCGATCTCGTTGAGCTTGTGCGAGATGATCACGCAGGTGACGCCCTCGTCGCGCAGGCCGCGCAGCAGGCCCAGCAGGTGCGCGGAGTCCTCGTCGTTGAGCGCCGCGGTCGGCTCGTCGAGGATCAGCAGGCGCACCTCCTTGGACAGCGCCTTGGCGATCTCGACCAGCTGCTGCTTGCCGACGCCGAGGTCCATGGCCGGCGTGACCGGGTTCTCGCGCAGCCCGACCCGGTCCAGCAGCTTCGCCGCGTCGGCGTTCGTGCGGTTCCAGTCGATGAGGCCGCGGCCGACCCGCTCGTTGCCGAGGAAGATGTTCTCGGCGATCGACAGGTACGGGATCAGCGCCAGTTCCTGGTGGATGATGACGATCCCGCGCCGCTCCGAGTCGCGGATGCCGCCGAAGTGGCAGGGCTCGCCCTCGAAGAGGATCTCGCCGTCGTACGTCCCGTGCCCGTAGACCCCCGACAGGACCTTCATGAGGGTCGACTTGCCGGCGCCGTTCTCCCCGCAGATGGCGTGGATCTCACCGCGGCGCACGGTCAGGTTGACGTCGTCCAGGGCCTTCACGCCCGGGAACGTCTTGGTGATGCCCCGCATCTGCAGGAGCGCGTCGGTCATGCTCTTTTCTCCCTCGAGACCGCCGCGGACCCGGGCGCTGACCACGCCCGGGTCCCGGCGGAGCCGCACACTACTTGAGCTGGCTCTCGGTGTAGTAGCCGCCGTCCACGAGCACGGTCTTGTAGTTGGACTTGTAGACCACGACCGGGTCGAGCAGGTAGGAGGGCACGACCTTCTTGCCGTTGTCGTAGTCCTTGGTGTTGTTCACCTCGGGCTTGCCGCCCTTGAGCACCGCGTCGCCCATCTTGACGGTCACGTCGGCGAGCTTGCGGGTGTCCTTGTAGATCGTCGCGTACTGCTCGCCCGCGATGATCGACTTGACCGAGGCGACCTCGGCGTCCTGGCCGGTGACGATCGGGTACGCCTGGCCGCCGGTGCCGTAGCCGGCGCTCTTGAGCGCCGACAGGATGCCGATCGACAGGCCGTCGTACGGCGAGAGGATGCCCTGCACCTTCGCGCCGCCGCCGTAGGCCTTGGTGATCAGGTCCTCCATGCGCTTCTGGGCCGTGGCCGGGTCCCAGCGCAGGATCGCGACGGTCTTGAAGTCCTTCTCGCCGCTCTTCACCACGAGGGTGCCCTTGTCGATGTAGGGCTTGAGCGTGTCCATCGCGCCGTTGAAGAAGAAGGTCGCGTTGTTGTCGTCCGGTGACCCGGCGAACAGCTCGATGTTGAACGGGCCCTGGGCGGTGCCGTCGGAGCCGTCCTCCTTCTTCAGGCCGAGGCCCACCAGCAGCGAGGTCGCCTGCTGCACGCCGACCTTGTAGTTGTCGAAGGTGGCGTAGTAGTCGACGTTCGGCGAGTTGCGGATCAGCCGGTCGTAGGCGATGACCGGGATCTTCTTGTCGGCCGCCTCCTGCAGCTGGGTGGTGATGGCGGTGCCGTCGATCGAGGCGATGATCAGCAGCTTGGCGCCCTTGGTGATCTGGTTCTCGATCTGGTTGACCTGCGTCGGGATGTCGTTCTCGGCGTACTGCAGGTCGACCTTGTAGCCGAGCTTCTCCAGCGCGCTCTTGACGTTGTTGCCGTCGGCGATCCAACGCTCCGACGACTTGGTCGGCATCGTGACGCCGACCAGGGCGCCGGCGGCGTCCGCGGGAGCGTTGGCGTTCTTGTCGGCCGTCTTCTCGGACGAACCACAGGCGGCCACGCTGAATGCGACCGCGAGGCCAATCGCCGAAGCGGCGATGCGGGCAAACTTCACTTCTCCCCCTCAGGGCAGCGTGCAGCGGTCGGGAGGCGGGGCGTTAAGGGTGTGAACGCTGCCACCGACGCGATTTCGAAAGTATTGCTGGGGCGTTGCCGCCACAGTGTTAACGCTCACAAAGAGGGGTGTCAAGACGGGCGGTCGGATCGTGATCCGGCCGTTTCCACGCTCTGCGCTCGTGTGACGATGGGGCCCATGCGCCTGCTCAAGGGTCTGCACGCCCACGGTACCGACCATCAACCCGCTGTCAGTGTGAACGGTCGCGGACTGTCCGCCGAACGGTTACGCAACGCCGCCGCCGCGGTCGCCGGCGACGTGCACGGGGCCGCCACCGTCGCGGTCGACGCCACCGCGACCCTGGAGACCGTCGTCGCCGTCACCGGCGCCCTGATGGCGGGCGCGGCCGTGGTGCCGGTGCCCGCCGACGCCGGACCGGCCGAGCGGGAGCACATCCTGCGCGACTCCGGGGCGGCCGTGACGCTCGGCAACCGCCCGGACCGCCACCCCGGCGCGGTGCCGGTCGACGTGTCCCGGGAGTCGGCCGCCGGGTTCCCGGACCCGGACGCGGGGGCGGTCGCGCTCGTGATGTACACCAGCGGTACGACCGGCAACCCCAAGGGCGTCGAGCTCACCCACGGCGCCGTCGAGGCCGGGCTGGACGCCCTCGCCGAGGCCTGGGCCTGGACGCCCGAGGACCGGCTCGTGCACGGCCTGCCGCTGTTCCACGTGCACGGCCTCATCCTCGGCGTGCTCGGCGCGCTGCGGCACGGCTCGCCCCTGACGCACACGGGCCGCCCGCACCCGGCCGCCTACGCCGCCGCCCGCGGCACCCTCTACTTCGGCGTGCCCACCGTCTGGTCCCGCGTCTGCCAGGAGCCCGCGGCCGCCCGCGCCCTGCGCCCGGCCCGGCTGCTGGTCTCCGGCAGCGCCCCGCTGCCCGCCCCGGTCTTCGAGCGCCTGTTCGCGCTCACCGGTCACCGCCCGGTCGAGCGCTACGGCATGACCGAAACGCTCATCACGATCTCCAGCCGCGCCGACGGCGAGCGCCGCCCGGGACAGGTCGGGGTGCCCGTGGCCGGCGTGCGCACCCGGCTCGTCGCCGAGGACGGCACCGACGCCGCCCGCGACGGGGAGACCATCGGCGAGCTGTGGGTCGACGGGCCGATGCTGCTGCGGCGGTACCGCGGGCAGCCCGCCGAGTCCGCCCGCACCCCCGACGGCTGGTTCCGCACCGGCGACCTCGCCCGCATCGCGCCCGACGGCTGGCACCGCATCGTCGGGCGCGCCTCCACCGACCTGATCAAGAGCGGCGGCTACCGCATCGGCGCCGGCGAGGTCGAGGACGCGCTGCTGGCCCACCCCGCGGTGCGCGAGGCGGCCGTCGTGGGCGTGCCCGACGAGGACCTCGGCGAGACCGTCACCGCGTTCGTCGTGCCCGCCGGGTGGCCGAGCGCCGTCACCGAGCGCGAGCTGGCCGACTTCGTGGCCGCGCACCTCAACGTGCACAAGCGCCCACGGGTGGTGCACTTCCTCGAGGCGCTGCCGCGCAACGCGATGGGCAAGGTGCAGAAGAAGCGGCTGCACGGTCCTATGCTGTAGGCCGGACGTCTTGTGGGTGGGCGGTGGTTCGCGGTGGAGACGGGCAGGATTCTGCGGTTCGACGAAGTCCGGGGTTACGGCTTCATCGCGCCGAACGCGGGTGGCGAGGACGTGTTCGTGCACGCCAACGACTTCGGCGACCAGCGGCACCTGGTGCATCCCGGGATGCGGGTCGAATACGAGGTCGAGGAGGGCGAGCGGGGGCTGAAGGTCGCCTCCGTGCGCATCCTCGACACCCCGCCGCCGTCGCGCCGCGAGCACGCCCGCACCACGGCCGCCGCCACGGCGCCGTTCACGCCGCTGACCGATCACCCGCGCGCCGGTGAACGCTCCGGTGAACGCTCGGGCGGTGAGCCGGGCGAGGACGACGGGCTGTGCGACGTGCTCTCCGGCCGCGAGTTCACGGCCGAGGTGACCGAGCTGCTCATCCAGCACGTGCCGTCGCTGACGGGCGCGCAGATCGCGCAGGTGCGCCAGCACCTCGCGGCGCTGGCCCGCAGTCACGGGTGGGTGGAAAGCTGAACTTCCTCTAGGGTTGCGCCTGTGAAGGTTCTGTTCATCGGCGGCAGCGGGATCATCAGCTCCGCGTGCTCGCGCCTGGCCGTCGAGCGCGGCATCGACCTGTTCGTGCTCAACCGCGGCGAGTCGCGGCAGCGGCCCCTGCCCGAGGCGGCGACGCTGCTGCGGGCCGACGTGCACGACCCCGCCGCGGTGCGGGAGGCGCTGGCCGGGCACTCCTTCGACGCCGTCGTCGACTGGGTCGCCTTCACGCCCGAGGACGTGCGCGCGGACATCGAGCTGTTCCGGGGCCGCACCGGGCAGTACGTCTTCATCAGCTCGGCCTCGGCCTACCAGACCCCGCCGGCGCGCCTGCCGGTCGTGGAGTCCTCGCCGCTGCGCAACCCCTTCTGGCAGTACAGTCGCGACAAGATCGCCTGCGAGGACCTGCTCGTGCAGGTGTACCGCGAGAAGGGCTTCCCGGCGACCATCGTGCGCCCCTCGCACACGTATGACCGCACGCTCGTGCCGTTCGACGGCGGCTGGACGGTGCCGGCCCGGATGCGCGCGGGCAAGGAGATCGTCGTGCACGGCGACGGCACCTCGCTGTGGACCCTGACGCACCACGAGGACTTCGCCCGCGCCTTCGTGCCGCTGCTGGGCCACCCGCGCGCGATCGGCGACACCTTCCAGATCACCAGCGACGACTACCTGACCTGGAACCAGATCGCCGAGCAGCTCGCCGCGGCGCTGGGCACCACCGCGAAGATCGTGCACGTGCCGTCGGACGCGATCGCCGCCGCCGACCCCGACTGGGGCGCCGGCCTGCTCGGCGACAAGGCCCACTCGATGGTCTTCGACAACAGCAAGGTCCGCGCGCTCGTCCCGGACTACGTGGCCACCATCCCGTTCCACCAGGGCGCGCGCGAGATCGCCGCCTGGTTCGACGAGGACCCGGCCCGCCAGGTCGTCGACGAGCGCCTGGACAAGGTCATGGACGACCTCGTGGCCCGGTTCCGGCTATGAGCAAGGACGACCTGCGGCACTACCTCCAGCGGGGCCGCGACAGTCTGCTGTGGAAGCTCGAGGGCCTGAGCGAGTACGACATCCGCCGTCCGCTCGTGCCCACGGGCACGAATCTGCTCGGGCTGGTCAAGCACGTGGCCTCGGTCGAGTCCGGGTACTTCGGCGAGACGTTCGGCCGGCCGTTCCCCGAGCCGCTGCCGTGGATGGACGACGACGCCGACGTCAACGCCGACATGTGGGTCACGCCGCAGGAGTCCCGGGAGGACGTCACCGGGCTCTACCGGCGGGTCTGGGCCCACTCCGACGCCACCATCGAGGCGCTCGACCTCGACGCGCCCGGCCGGGTGCCGTGGTGGAAGCCGGAGACCGCGGACGTGACGCTGCACCGGGTCCTGATCCACATGATCGCCGAGACGGACCGGCACTGCGGCCACGCCGACATCCTGCGCGAGAGCATCGACGGCGCGGCCGGGTGGCAGCCGGGCAAGGACAACCTCGCGTTCGCCAACGCCGAGGAGTTCCGGGCCTTCCACGACCGGATCGAGCGGGCGGCCCGCGAGGCCTCCTAGATGCCGACGCGGGCCCGGATGACCGCGACCAGGGAGTCCTGCACCGACTCCAGGGTGCGGTCGGGCTCGAAGACCAGCCAGTCCACGGCGACCACCAGGCACACGCCGAACAGGGCCGCCGCGGCCATGCGCACGTCCAGGCCCGCGTCGAACCAGCCCTCGTCGGCGCCGCGGCGCAGCACGTCGGCGATGACGTCCACGGCCTCGTCGCGCAGCAGGTGCAGGGTCTGGTGCCACTCGCGGTTGGTGCGCCACATCTCCGACAGCAGCAGCTGCGCGAACGAGCGGTGCCGCTGGATGTACGCCAGCTCCGCCCGGATCAGCGCGACCGCCTGCTCCGGCGGGGTCGCCGCGGCCGCCACGGCGGCGCGGAAGTCGGCGGTGAGCAGCCCGACCCCGTGGCGCAGCAGGGCCTCGAAGAGCGCGTTCTTCGAGGGGAAGTTGTAGTACACGGTCCCCTTGGCGACCCCGGCCGCGACCGCGATGTCGTCGACCGTCGTGGCCGAGAAGCCGTGCTCGGCGATCAGCTCCATCGCGGCGTCGTAGAGGCGCTGCTTGGTGTCGTCGCGGCGGCGGGTGCGACCGTCGGGCACGGCTCGGGACTCCCTACATCACCAGGTCCGGGTGGAGCTTCGACGGGGTGAGCCGGCGCCCGCGCCACGCGGCGAGCGTGGTGAGGGCGAACGCGGCGGCCGCGAATCCGGCCAGGACGAGCGCTCCGGTGACCACCGTACCGCCCGGGCCGCCGTTGACCAGGTGCCGCAGCCCCGACACCACGTAGGTCATCGGCAGGAACGGGTGCACCGCCTGCAGGAAGCCGGGCGTGGTCTCGATCGGGTAGGTGCCGCCGGACGAGGTCAGCTGGAGCATGAGCACCGCCAGGGCGACGAGCCGCCCCGCGGGGCCGAGCCGGGCGCCGAACCACTGGATGAGCGCGGTGAACGCGACGGCGGTCAGGGCCAGGAAGGCGTACATGCCCAGCGGGTGCGCCGGGTGCAGGCCGAGCGCGAAGCGGACCACGAGGAACAGCGCGGTCGCCTGCACCACGCCGATGAGCAGCGCGGGCAGCCAGCCGGCCAGGGCCGCGCGCCAGGGCTTCGCGCCGGAGACGAGGTGCCGGCGGGTCAGCGGGCGCAGCACCATGTAGCTGATCATGGCGCCGACCCAGAGGGCGAGGCCGAGGAAGTACGGCGCGAAGCCGGCCCCGTAGGTGCCCGCCGGGTGCTCGGTCTCGCGGTCGAGCGCGACCGGGTCGCCGAGCACGCCGGCCCGCTGGGCGCGGGTGTCGGGGTCGTAGCCGGGAATCTTCCCGGCGCCGTCGGCGAGCCCGTCGGCCAGGCGGGTCGCCCCGTTGCCGAGGTCCGTGAGGCCGGCCGCGAGCCGGTGCCCGCCGTCGGAGAGGGTGCCGAGGCCGCTGTCGAGCTGGCGGGCGCCGGTGGAGAGCCGGAAGAGCCCGCCGTTGAGGTCCTTGGCCCCGGTGACCGCCTGGCCGGTGCCGGTGTGCAGCCGCTCGGCGCCGCCGGCGAGGGCGTCGAGGCCGTCGGCGAGCCGGTCGACCTGTGCCCTGGCCGCGGCGACGTCGTCGGCGAGGTGCGGGGCGGCCTGGGCGACCTGGCGGGCCGTCTTCGCGACCGCGGTCATCTGGGTGCGCAGCTGGTCGAGGTCGCCGGTGCCGAGCCGGGTCTGCAGCTGCTGGGCGGCCGTCGCGGCGGCGTCGGCGGCCCGCAGCGCGTTCTGGTAGTCGGTGCTGCCCGTGACCTGCGGGTACCGCTGCCCCAGCCGCTCCAGGTCGGCCTTGGTCGCGGCGGTCTTCGCGAGGCCGGGCAGGGCGTCGAGGTGCGCCACGATCAGGTCGGCCCCGTCGGCGATGGCCGTGGCCGCGTTCGCGATGAGCTCGGCGTTGTCGCGCAGGACCGGACCCACGGCGTCGGCGGCGGCGTCGACCTTCCCGGCGAGCAGCCGCCCGCCGGCCGCGGCCTGGGCGGTGCCGTCGGCGAGCTGGGCGGCGCCCGCGTCCAGGGCGACGAGGCCGTCGTAGAGCTCCTTCGACCCGGCCGTGGCCCGGGCCAGCCCGTCGTCGAGCTGACCGGCCCCGGCGTGCGCCCGGTCGATGCCGTTGCCGAGGTCCCCGGCGCCGCTCTTCGCGTCGGCGGCCCCGCCGGCCAGCTGGGAGGCGCCGGCCGCGGCCCGCTGCGTCTGGCTCTTGAGGTCGGTGAAGCCGATGAGCATCCGGTCGAAGTAGCCGCGCGCGGCCGTGCTCGAGGCGCTGGCCCGCACCTCGGTGAAGACGCTGCGCGACAGCTGCCCGGACAGGTAGTTGGTGGCGTCGTCGTTGACCACGGTGAGCTGCCCGCGGGTGGCGTCGCGCGCCGGGTCCGGCGGGGTGACGAGCGAGGCCGAGAAGTCCGCGGGGATGGTGAAGACGAGCTGGTAGCGGCCGTCCTCGAGGCCCTGGCGGGCCTGCTCGGCGGTCGCGGTCTGCCAGCCGAAGACGTCGCGGTGCCGCAGCTCGTCGGCGAGGTCCCGGCCGGCGTTCAGGGTGCTGCCGTCGGAGGCGCGGGCCGGCCGGTCGGCGTTGACGATGGCGACCGGGATGTGGCGCATGTTGCCGTACGGGTCCCAGAAGGCCCAGAGGTACAGCGCGCCGTACAGCAGCGGAATGAGGGCCAGCACGACCAGCGCCGCGACGGTGATCGGGGCGCGCAGGAACCGGCGCAGCTCGAACAGGTTCATGCCGCACGCTCCGTGACGATGACGGCCGTGCCGGTGTCCCGCAGCGCTTCCAGCAGCATCTTCCGCTCCACTTCGGACAGTCCATTGTCGACATCGTCGGCGAGGATGATCCCGGGCTCGCCGACCTGGGCGAGGGTCAGGCACAGCAGGTGGGCGCCGAGGCGGTCGAGGTCGCGCCCGAGGGCGCGGGGATCCAGCGGTACCCCCTCCAGCCGGTCGAGCGCCTGGCGCCGCCGCCGCCCCAGGTTCCACGACGCCCGGCCGAGCAGCACCAGCCGCTCCTCGACGTGCTCGGCGACGGTGAGGCCGGGCTCGGGCTCGTTGACCCCGGCGACGAACCCGAGCGCGGGCCGGGCGAGCCGGCGCACGGTGCCCTCGGTGGTCCGGAAGTACCCGGCCAGCGCGAGCAGCAGCGAGGTGCGCCCGCTGCCCGCGGCCCCGTCCAGGGTCACGAGCTCGTCCTCGCCGACGGTGAGGTCGACGCCGCGGAACACCCATCCGCGGCGTGTGCGCGCCCCGAGCCCCTCGGCGACGAGTACGTCCGCCACGACAGCCTCCCCAAGTTGTACTGACCAGTCAGTCTAAAAACATTCTCATGGCTCAGCGCTATTCCTTGCATCACTAACCCCACTGGGGTTATACAAGGGGTATGACGATTGTGCGCATTGACGTGACCCTCCCCGACGACCTCGCCGAGGCCCTGGCGCGATCCGGACTCCCGGCCTCGGTCCTGTGCGAGCGCGCACTGGAACAGGCGCTGCGCCGGGTGACCGCGCTGCGCTCCGGCGACGTGGATCTGCCGAACTGGACCGCCCGGGCCCGCACCGCCCTGCGGCTGGCGTCGCAGCGCACGGACGCGGCCGTGACGAGCGCAGACCTGCTGCACGGCGTGCTGGCCGAGGGCACGAACCTGGCCGTGCGCCTGCTGCCGCCCCTCGGCGAGGCACCCCTGGGGCAGGAGGACGCGGTGCCGCAGTGGTCGGGCCCGGCGGTGGCGGCCCTTGAGCTGGCCCACGCCGAGGCCGCCGGTCTGGGCCACAACTACGTGGGCTGCGAGCACCTGGTGCTGGGCCTGCTCGCGGAGCCGTCCGGCCGCGGCGGCGAGTTCCTGCGCGCCCGGGGCCTCGACCTGGCGAGCTTCCGGGCGGCGGTGGTGGCGGCGCTCGCGGGGTTCACGCATGCCCGCGGCTAGGCCCCGTCCTGGCCCGGCCTCGGCGGCGCTGGTCTATCTACTACTGGTCCTGCCGCTGCTGCTCGAGCTGGCCCGGTGATCAGCACGGCCAGCAGGAGCAGCAACGCGGAGTAGACCGCGACCGTCCCGACCGGTCCGGCCCACTGCAGCAACACGCCCGCGAGCAGCGGCCCGGCGGGCGAGGCGGCCCCGGCGATCAGGCCGACGGCGGCATGGACCCGGCCCTGCAGCCGTTCCGGGGCGTGGACCAGGACGTGGCCGATGATCCCCGCGTGCGCGGCCGGCCCCAGGAAGAACACGACGGCGCCGACGGCCCCGATCAGGTAGGGAGACCGGGCGGCGCACAGCAGCGGCGTGACGAGCGCCGCGCACCAGCCGAAGGCGACCATGAGGCTGCGCGGGCCGAACCGGGCGGTCAACCGCGGCGCGACGAGCGCACCGGCCAGGCCGCCCGCGCTGGCGATCGAGAACAGCGCCCCGATCTCGGCCGGCCCCGCACCGTGCAGCCTCGCGAGCACGACCGACACCAGGCCGATCGACTGGAACACGAGCATGACGCCGGCCAGCCACAGCACCGCGCCGCGGACGAAGCGCTGCCGCCAGACCCACACAAGCCCGCCGGCCACCGCCGCCCCGCGCCCGGTGCCCGCGATCCCGCCCGGCCGGCGGGCCGGTGGGTTCAGCGGCCCGCGGATGAGGGCGAGGCTCAGCGCGGACAGGGCGTACGACACCGCGTCGACCAGGAACGGCAGCGTGCGCCCGAGGCCGAAGAGGAGCCCGCCGAGGGCCGGGCCGAGCAGCGTCGCGACGAACCCGCGGGACTGGTTGCGGGCCGCCGCCTCCGGCAGTTGCTCCACGGGCACGACGTGGCGCAACGCGGCCGCCTCGGCCGGCTCGAAGCAGGCCCCGAGCGCGGCGTCCAGCACGGCCACGGTCGCGAGATGCCACAGCGACAGCGTGTTCGTCAGGCCCGCGATCGGCACGGTGAGTAGCGCGGCGGCCCGCCCGGCGTCGGCGCCCACGACGATTGCCCGCCGGCTGCGGGTGTCGGCCAGCACGCCCGCCGGCAGCCGCAGCGCGAGCGACGCGATGCCGGCGAGCGCCGCCACCAGCCCGGCCTGGGCCGCGGAGCCGGTGAGCGCCAGGGCCAGCAGGACGTAGCCGACGGAGCTGACCTGCGAGCCGAGCGCCGAGACGGCCTGCCCCGTCCAGAGCAGCACAAACGCCTGGTTGCGCCGGAGGTTCCGCACGAACGGGACGGTAGGGCGTACGGGGAGATCGAAGCATGCGTGACGGCGCTCACACTTGCCGTCAGCGGCGCAGGAGGGGGCGGCTCACCAGCGCCGCCAGGGCGGCGATCACCGCGGCGAAGCCCAGCAGGGCCACCGGCGCGCTCACGAGCTGGGTCAGGATGCCCAGGCCGAGGACCGGGACGGCCAGGCCGAGGTAGCCGCCGAGGAACACGCCCGCGAGGGCCTCGCCGCGCACCGGCGCCGGGGCCAGGCCGGCCACCGTCGAGATCGCGCCCTTGAGCAGGGCGCCCGCGCCGGCGCCGGCCATGACCCCGCCGAGCAGGAAGGCCGGCAGGGACTCGGCCCAGACGGCCGCGGTCACCGCGGCGAGGCCGACGACGATCAGGGCCAGGCCGGTCGCGAGCTGGTCGCGGACCGAGCGGCGGCGGAGCAGGACCTGGGCCACGGCGCCGGAGCCGAAGACCAGCGACGCCACGGCGCCGGCCAGGGCGCGGGACGGATGGTGCAGGGTGCCGGCCACGAAGGCGGGCGCCAGGGACGTGAACAGGCCCAGGACCGACAGCGAGGCGAACGCCCCGGCCGCGGCGGCGAAGTAGCGGGGCCGGGCCGCCGCGGGCACGCCGGCGCGCTGCGGGCGGTACCGCCGCCACGACACCGCCACCGTCTCCGGCGCGAGCGCCACGGCCGCCGCCGCGACGAGCAGCAGCGCGAGGAAGACCAGGTAGGGCGTGCGCAGCGGCGCCGTCACGTACTGCGCGAGCAGGCCGGACACGATCGGGCCGAACGCGAAGCCGCCGAGGTTGGCGACGGTGGCCACGAGGTCGCCGCGGGCCCGGCCGGCACCCGGCCGGGCCTTGGCGTGCAGCTCGGACAGGTGCGCGGTGGCGGTCGCGGTGATCATGCCGATGCTGAGGCCGGACAGCACCCGGGCGACGAGCACCACGCCGAACGAGGTCGAGGCGAGGAACACGGTCGCGGCGACGGCCTCGAGGAGCACGGCGGGCAGCAGCACGCGGCGGCGGCCCAGCCAGTCCGAGACGTGGCCGGCGAGGAAGAGGCTGACGATGACGCCGAGCGCGTAGGCGGCGAACGCGACCGTGACGGCGATCGTGGAGTACCCGTCGTGCCGCTGGTACAGCGCCCACAGCGGCGTCGGGACGACGGAGAACGCGAGGGACACCGCGAACGCGAACGCGATCGCCCAGAACCCCTGCTCGTGGCTGAGGCGGCGCTCGGCCGCGCGGCGCTCGGCCGCGCGGCGCTCGGCCGTGCGGCGCTCGGCCGGGCGGGTCAGAACGGTGGTCATGCCGGCCAGCGTGCCCCGCCGGGATCAGCACCGCCAACGAATCTTCGTGCTCGCGACCATCACGAAATGCGATGATGCTCCCCGTGGAGCTGCGGCATCTCGTGTACTTCGTGACGGTCGCCGAGGAGCGGAACTTCACGCGCGCGGCGCAGCGCCTGCGGGTCGTGCAGTCCGGGGTCTCCGCGGCCGTGCGCGCCCTGGAGCGCGAGCTCGGCGCGCGGCTGTTCGAGCGCAGCTCCCAGCGCGTGGTGCTCACCGACGCGGGGGCCGCGCTGCTGCCCGCCGCCCGGGCCACCATCGACGCCGCCCAGGCGGCCCGGGACGCCGTGGCCGAGGTCCGCGGCGGCCTGCGCGGCACGGTGCGCATCGGTACCCTGATCTCCGTCGGGTTCGTGGACCTGCCGGGGCTGCTCGGCCGGTACCGCGCCGAGCACCCCGCCGTCGACCTGCGCATGCGGGCCGCCCCGACCGGCTCGGCGGGCCTCGCGGCGAGCCTGCTGGACGGGGAGCTGGACGTGGCGTTCCTGTCGCTGCCGGGCCGCGCCCCGGCCGGGCTGTCGATACGCACCCTGGCGGCCGAGCCGATCCTGGCGGTACTGCCCGCCGCCCACCCGCTCGCCGGGCGCCCCCGCCTGACGCTCGCCGACCTCGCCGAGGAGCCCTTCGTCGACTCCCCGCCGGGCTACGGCAACCGCGCCGAGGTCGACCGCGGGTTCGCCGCCGCGGGCCTGCGCCGCCGGGTGGCCCTGGAGGTGGCCGACATCGCGACCGTACGGCAGTACGTGCGCGAGGGCCTGGGCGTGGCCCTGATCCCGCGCTTCTCGGCGCCGGACGAGCCGGGCCTGCGGGTGGTGCCGATCGACGCCGACCTGCGCTGGACCTTCGCGATCGCCACGGCGTCGGCCCGCCGCCCGAGCGCGGCGGTCCGGGCGCTGCTGGACCTGGTGGACGCGTACCGCACCTGACCGCCTTCGTCCACATCGGACGCCCGCCGGTCGGACATGCGGCCTTCGCGAGCATCGAGTCGCGTCGAGTGCTCTACTGGAAGGTGGCCCCGCGCGTGCGCGCTCCCCGCCCGGCCGGGGCCGAATCCGTTCCGCGGATCTCCAGGGCCGGCTCAGGGCCGGACCTCGGGGACGAGCCGGGGTTGCGTCCCGGATGCGGGCCGGCGCGCCGTATTCGTACGGTGTGAGCAGGGTGAACGTTCCAGGGAGGTGCGAGATGCCCGACGTGTTGGCGATCGCGCGCGCCGAGGCGCTGTTCGTCTCCAGCGTGCAGTCCTCGGAGTCGCCGGCGGCGGTCGAGGTGCGCAAGGCGGTCGCGGAGTCCTTCGCGCGGCTCGGCAGCCGCGGCTGCGCGGCGTGCGTGGCCGGCGAGTTCGGCGACCACCCCGAGGTGGCCGTGGCCCGGATGCGCTGGGCGATCGCGATGGTGAGCACGGTGTACCAGCCCACGCTTGGCGGAGTCTGCCGCCGACCACGCCGCTCGGGCCCGACGACCACGTGCACCGCGTGACAGCGGCGGCGACACTGATGGGGTGACGACCGACGGCGTGATGCGGGTCAGGCGGGTGCGCGGGCGGCTCGCCCGCGAGGGCGCGGCGTGGTCGGCCGGCAACGGGCTCGAGTTCGAGACCGTCAGCCTGCCCGAGGACGACTGCGACCGGCTTCGCGACCTGCTCCTCGCCGAGCGCGCGGCATCCGTGGTGGAGATCGGGCTCGCCTACGCCAGCTCCGCGCTGGCGATCGGCGAGGCGCTGCTGACCGTCGGCGCGCCGGACGCGCGGCACGTCATCGTCGACCCGTTCCAGGACAGTGTGTGGGCCGGCGCCGGCTGGTCCCTGCTGTGCGAGGCGGGACTGGACGCGATCGCCCGCCTGGTGCCGGCCTGGTCCTCGATCGCCCTGCCGGGGCTGCTCACCGACGGCTTCGTCGCCGACGCGGCCTTCGTCGACGGCAGCCACCGCTTCCACGAGGTCTTCGTCGACGCCTACTTCCTGCGCAAGATCGTCCGCCCCGGCGGGCTGATCGTGCTCGACGACTACTGGGCCCCGTCGGTGCGCACCGCCGCCGCCTACTTCGAGCGCAACCTCGGCTGGACGGCGCTGCCGGATGCCATCGGCGGGGATCGCTGCCAGGCGTTCCGGCTGCCGGCGGAGGCGTACGAGCCCCCGTTCCGGCAGTTCGAACCCTTCTAGCCCTTCGGCAGCCGCGCGCTCGCGTCGCCGCGGGTCTTGGCGACCTGCTCGGCCAGGGTCTTCACGGCCGGGCTGGTGCCGTTGGCAAGCTCGGAGGTGGCCAGGTTCCGGAGCTGGTCGAGGTGCTCGCGGAGGGTGGCGACGGCCTGCTGCTCGAACTCCGGTCCCGTGCCCGCGCGGAGCCGGGCGAGCAGGTCGGCGTCGACGAGGCCCGGCATCTTGTGGCCCGCGTGCGGATTGTCCTTGGGCAGGCCGGCCTGGTCGGAGAGGGCCCGCAGGCGCGGGATCTCCCGGTCGTACGTCCCGCGCAGCTCCCCCGCCAGGGCCACCAGCGCCGGATCGGCGGCCTTGGTGCGGACCAGGTCCAGCACCGGCAGCAGCTGTTCGTCCATCGGGATCATGAGCTCGACCCAGGCCAGATCGGTGCCCCCGAACTCCGAGGCGGCCGCGGCGACGGCCGGCGGCGGGGCGGCGCCCGGTTCCGGCTCGGCACCGCAGCCCGCGACGAGCGCGAGCACGGTGAGCAGGCCGGCGGCGAGGCGGATGTGCGCGGTCGGCCGTGGCGGCGGTCGGCGTCGCATGATGTGGGCGACCTCCCTGTCGAGGGCGCGGGCGGCGGGCGGTTGCGGTCTTCCCGGCGCCCGCGGTGGACCTTGGTGGCGAGCGGCGTTCCCAGTGCCCGCGGTGGACTTCGGTGCCGAGCCTGCGGCTGCGGTGCTCCCAGCGGCCCGGAGCCAGCAGTGGAACTTGGTGTCAAGCCTGCGGCTGCGGCGTTCCCGGGCGCCCGGAGCCTGCAGTGGAACTCGGTGCCGAGCCTGCGGCTGCAGCGTTCCCGGGCGCCCGGAGCCTGCAGTGGAACTGCTGTCGAGCCTGCGGCTGCGGCGTTCCGGGGCGCCCAGAGCCCGCGGTGGAACGCCGCAACCGCAAGGTCGGCGCGGGTGCGGCGTGGTGCCGCGCCCGGTGGCGGGGACCCCAACCCGGTCACCGCCACGACGGCTGGCGCGAATCGCCCGGCACCGGGCCGGACGACGTCTCCCGCCGGCGCGCGCCGAGGTGCCCCGCCCGGGACACACCACGGACGCTCGGGCAGCCCCCGCCTGGATGACCGACCCGAACGACCGCGCTCGTGCGCACTCCGCCGGGCGACCCAGTCAGCCCCCGTCAGGCCCGCTGACCCGCTGCACTGGCCGCCCCGGACAACACGCTCCGCCGGCACCCGATCCGCTGGAGAGCGCTCTCCGTAGCACCCAGTCTCACCGCTTCCCCAGCCGCTGTCAACAGCGGAAAGGCCCTTCGAACCACGGCCCGGCGCAATCTTGGGAGAGCGCTCTCCCGCTCGCCGCTCCGCCACCGACCGAGTGCGCAGCGCCCGGTTTTACAGCCACCGCACGCGCGCACCGGCAGTGCGCGAAGACGCCCGCGAAACGGATGAAACGGATATATGACCTGACAGGCGATAAATCCGATATGTCGCGGCGCGGAGCGCCCGACATATCGGGTATGACTCACCCCGGCGAACCTCGCGCAGAGTGTGGCCGCGAGCGAGTGTCCCGGTCGGGTCGGCGGCCACGGCTGCCGCGATCGCCAGCGCCCACCCGCGGCCAGGTCCGTTGGCGGGTCGCCGAAGCCCAGGAACGCGGTCAGGCGGCCGTCCGCGCCGGCCAGGAGGTTCCCGGGGTGCGGGTCGCCGTGGACCCAGAGCGGGCGCAGGTCCATGGGCACCCGGCCCGACGCGAAACGCGTGGCGAGCGTGGGCAGGGGCACGCCGCGGACCGGGTTCAGGAACGCGCCAGTTGCCCGGCGAACGCGGCCCGCGGCGCGACCGGCGTTCGCAGGGCCACGGTGACGGCGAGCCAGGGGGTGATGCTCCAGGGGTACGGGTAATACCGCGTGGGTCGGCCCGTGCGGACGGGCGCCGGAATCGGGAGCGGCGGGGAACCCGGCGGCCAGGCCGGGCCCGAGCCGGAGGACAGCGTTGTCCCAGCGCTTCGCCGGCGGCGAGGCCGGGCTCCGGCCGGATAGCATGCTGCACCGTGGAGCACGACGTGCGCGGCGTGGTGCGCCGCAACCTGCCCGGCGTCGACGCCGGCCGGGTCGAGCCGCTCGGGCAAGGGCTGGACAACACCGCGTACCTCGTCGACGGGGCCTGGGTCGTCCGGTTCCCGTCCGACCCGGACGCGCTCGACGTGGCCCGCGAGGCGCGGCTGCTCGCCGAGGTCGCCGAGGTGCTGCGCGGGATCGCGGCCGTGCCCGAGCCGGCCTTCGCGGCCGAAGGGGCGCTCGGGTACGCGCTGCTCCAAGGGGTACCACTCATGCTGCGGCCGCCCGCGGACCTCGGCGGGATCGCGGGCACTCTCGGGGCGGCGCTGCGGGCCCTGCACGCGCAGCCGACGGCCCGGTTCGCGGGGCTGGTGCCGCGCGACGCCGGCCCGCCGGAGGAGTGGCTGGCCGAGGCGCGGGAGCTCGCCGCCGGGCTCGAACTGCCGCAGGCCGCGGCGTTCCTGGCGCAGGACCCGCCGCCGGCCGCCGAGCGCCTGGTGTTCTCGCACAACGACCTCGGCGCCGAGCACGTGCTCGTGGACCCGGGGACGGGCACGGTCACGGGGCTGATCGACTGGAGCGACGCCGCGATCTGCGATCCCGCCCGCGACTACGGGCTCCTGCTGCGCGACCTCGGGCCGGGCGCCCCTCCCCCGCCGGGCGAGCTGCGGGAGCGCGCCCTGTTCTATGCGCGCTGCGGGCTCATCGAGGATCTCGCGTACGGCCTGTCACAGCACGAGCACCACTATGCCGACAAGAGCCGCCGGCAGGCCGCATGGCTGTTCACGCCGAGCGGCGGACCACCAGCTTCGGGTCGAAGATGACCGACTCGACGCGCAGGCCGGGGTCGTCGATGCGGGCCAGCACCAGCCGGGTCGTCTCGGCGGCCATGTCCTCGAGCGGGTGGCGGACCGTCGTGAGCTGCGGCCGCGCGTCCAGGGCGGCGCTGCTGTCGTCGAAGCCGACCACGGCCACGTCCTCGGGCACCCGCCGGTCGAGGCTGCGCAGGGCCATGAGCGCGCCCTGCGCCATGAGGTCGTTGGCCACGAAGACGCCGTCCACGGTCGGGTGCTGCCGCATCAGCTCCAGCAGCGAGGACTCCCCGGACTCGTAGGTGAACCCGCCCTCGACCGTCGGGAACCAGGCGTGGCCGTGGCGGGCGAGGGCCTGGCGGAAGCCGGTCAGGCGGTCCTGCGAGGCGGGCACGTGGGCCGGGCCGGTGATCATGCCGAGCCGGGTGCAGCCGCGGCCGAGGAGGTGCTCGGCGGCCAGGGCGCCGCCGGCGTCGTTGGCGAGGTCGACGTACGAGATCGGCACCGGCTGCGCGGGGCGCCCGACGAGCGCGGCCGCGATGCCCGCGTCGCACAGCTGCTGGGGCAGGGTGTCGTCCGGGTGCAGGCTCAGGACCACGGCGCCGTCGGCCTGGCCCTGGCCGAGGTCGCCGACGAGGCGGGTGCGGGCCTCCTCGTTGCCGACGATCTGCAGGGCCAGCTGGATGCCCTTGGGCCGCAGGACGCTCATCACGCCGCCGACGATGCGGCCGAAGAACGGGTCGGCGAAGAAGCGGCGCATGAACGGGTCGTCGTCGTGCGAGACGGCGTCGGAGACGACCAGGGCGACGGTGCCGCTGCGGCGGGTCACCAGCGAGCGGGCGGCCCGGTTGGGCACGTATCCGGTCGCGTCGACGGCCTGCCACACGATCTCGTGCAGCTTCGGGTCGACGTTGCGCACGCCGTTGATGACCCGCGAGACGGTGGCCCGCGAAACGCCCGCGGCCTCGGCCACGTCTTCCAATGTCGGTCGCCGTTTCTCGGTCACGCGCCTTTATAGCACGCCATACGGAAAGCGCTCTCCAGGCAATCTGCCCAGAGAGCGCTTTCACCACATTCCAGTCACGCGACTACGAGCGGTACACCCCGAACTCCCACAGCGAGTAGCCGTAGGCCGTCGCCCGGGTCTGGCCGTTGATCCGCACGTACCGGGCGTTGCCGTTGACGTTGACGTCGTCGAACCCGCCGTCGCCGGCCGTGGTCGAGTAGATCGTCGTCCAGTTGGCGTTGTCGTCCGACGTCTGGATCTGGTAGCCCTTCGCGTACGCGTCCTCCCAGGCCAGGAAGACCTTGTTGAAGGTCTGCTTGGAGCCGAGGTCGACGGTGATCCAGGCGGTGTCGAGCCACTCGCTGGCCCAGCGGGTGCCGTAGTTGCCGTCCACCGCGTAGGAGGGCAGCTGCGGGCCGTTGGTGCCGGTCGGCTGGTAGCTCGAGGCCGTGGCCGTCTTGTTCAGGGCGAGGTTCGTGCCCGGGATGCTGGGCGCGACCACCTTGAACGAGCGGGTCTCGATGCCGACGTTGCCCTGGCCGTCGAAGGCGTACACGTAGATCTTCCAGACGCCCAGCTTCTCCGGCGCGGTGACCGTGAACGTGGAACCGTTCTGCGTGAAGTTCACGTTCCGGAAGCCGGTGCCGCCGGTGATGTACTTGTCGCTGGCCATCAGGTTGTAGCGGATCGTGTCGCCGTTGGGGTCGCTCGCGGCCACGTTCACCGTGAACTGGCTGCCCGCCGGCACGGCCGTCTGGTTGGACACCGTCATCGCGGTGATCTGCGGCGCGGTGTTGGCCAGCGGCGTACCGGTGTAGGCCTGCTTCAGCGCCCCGTACCCGAGCCGGCGCCAGCCGCCGGGGTACGTGTTGAGCCAGACGCCGCCGAAGTCGTTCTCGAGGCCGTAGTGGAACTCGGTCACGCCGAGGGCCACGCCCGGGTGCGACTTGATGGCGTTCCAGCTGGCCGTGTAGCCGTCGCGCTTCTGCAGGTCGGTCGGCTCGTTCGGCACCCCGTTGACGTCGTTGGGCACCTCCCACTCGCCGGACGGCCCGCCCTCGGTGACGATGTACGGCTTGGTGTACCCGCCGTTGATCCAGTCCTGCTTGATGTTGCCGATGGCCCCGTAGGAGTTCACGGCCAGCAGGTCCAGGTGCGGCGAGTTCGCCTTGTAGTACGGCCAGGCGCCGGTGTACGCGTCGGTCGAGGTGACCGGGTGGTTCGGGTCGGCCGCGTGGATGGCCACGGCGAGCTCGTCGACGAACTTGGCGTACGCCACCCGCCGCGCCTCGACGTCGGCCGCGGACAGCCCGTGGTCCTGCATCGTGAGGATGACCTCGTTGCCGACGTCCCACATGAGCACGCCCGGGTTGTTCTTCAGCGCGTTGACCCGGTTGACGATCTCGGTCTTGGTGTTGTTCTTGTACGTGGTGTCGTTGACGTAGTCGGCGCCCTGGTTGAGCCAGTGCCCGACGACGACCTTGAGGCCCTGCTGGGCGGCCCGGTTGAGCAGCTCCGGGGTCTGCGCGTCGTCCACGCCCCAGGTGCGGATCGTGTTGACGCCCATGTTCTTCAGGTCGCGCACGTAGCCGTCGGCGGCGCCCTGCGGCGGCCCGTACGTGAGGCCCTTGACCTCCCACGGCTGCCCGTTGACCTGCAGCTGCCAGTTGCCCTGGCTGCCGGTCACCTTGACCACGCTCGGGCCGGCCGGCGTCGCCGGGTCGGTCATCGCGGCCGGGACCGTGCCCGTCGCCTTCGCCACCGTCACCGAGTCGACGGAGAGGATGCCGCCGGAGGTGGTGTTCGGCGTCGGGGTGGTGAAGCCGGCGATCGCGTTGGGCAGCGAGCCGCCGATGGACAGGTCGAAGCGCAGGTAGAACCCGTGGTGCACGGCGTTGTTCCACGCCGTCACGCCGACCTGGCTCTCCCGCACGACCCAGGACTGCTTGCCGTCGAGGTAGAAGCGGATCTCCTCGTCGGTCTTCGTGCGGTCGATGACCTGGGTGTACTCGTGGTAGCCGGTCTGGCAGCCGACGCACGAGGCCAGGCCCGAGGAGCGGCCGTTGTACTCGCCGCAGACGCCGTCCGGGGCCGTGCCGCAGTGCAGGGTCTGCGAGAGCTGGCTGCGGCCGTTGACGTCGGTCATGATGTCGGTCTCGCCGACGCCGGGCCAGTTGTTGTAGTTGCCGCGGTACGCCGCGCCGGTCGCCCGGAAGCCGGGCCAGTAGCCGGCGGCGTTGGCCACATCGGGCTGCTTGACCAGCGCGGTGAACTTCACCTGCTCGCCCGGGGCGGCCTGGAAGTCGGTGCGCTGGGTCTCCAGGCGGCCGGAGGTCCAGTTGCCGGCCCCGTCGCGGATCGCCTTGATGTTGAGCTTGCCGGCGCCGTCGAGGTACACGTTGGCCGTGCTGTTGCTGGCCGTCTCGACCTCACCGGTGCCCCAGTTGGCGGCGCCGCCCGGAAACTGCGTGCCGGTGCGCATGAGCCAGTTCGCCGCCGACGGCGACGTGTTCGCCGCACCGTCGAACGTGTCCTGCCAGACCGTGGTCCAGCCGGGATCCTGGGTCGGCGGGGTCGACGGGGACGTCGAGGGGGTCGGCGACGTGGTGGTCGTGCCGCCGCCGGCGTACACCTTGAACTCCCACAGCGAGTAGCCGTAGCCGCCGGGGCGGGCGGTGCCGTACATGCGGATGTAGCGCCCGGAACCGCTCACCGGGATGGTCTGGGTGCCGCCGGTGCCGGTGCTGGTGGAGTAGATGTCCGTCCAGGCCGTGCCGTTGGCCGAGGTCTGCAGCTGGAAGGTCTTGCCGTAGGCGGACTCCCACTGCAGGACCACCTGGCAGATCGACTGGGTCGAGCCGAGGTCGATCTGGATCCACTGCGGGTCGCTGAACTGGCTGCTCCAGCGGGTGCCGGCGTCGCCGTCGACGGCGTACTGCGGGCCGTTGCCCGCGCCCTCCGAGGACGAGGCCGTGGCCGTCTTGCCCTGCGCCACGTTGGTCGCGGTGTTGCAGGCGCCGCCGGTCGGGTTCGTGGTGCCGCCGATGGTGCCGTAGACCTGGAACTCGTACAGCGAGTACCCGTAGCCGGAGCCGCGGACCGTGCCGTACATGCGCACGTAGCGTCCGGTGCCGGTGACGCTGAGCGTCTGCTCGCCGCCGGTGCCGGTGGTGGTGCTGTAGATGTTCGTCCAGTTCTGGTCGTCGGCCGAGGTCTGGATCTGGAAGGCCTTGCCGTAGGCGCCCTCCCAGCTCAGCTTGACCTGGCTGATCGTCGCGGTCGCACCGAGGTCGATGCGGATCCACTGCGGGTCGCTCCACTGGCTGCTCCAGCGGGTGCCCGCGTTGCCGTCGTTGACGTAGCTGGCGGCGACATCGGCGGCCTGCTCCGAGGAGGCCGTGACGGGCTTGCCTTGCGAGATCAGGCCGTCGGCGGCGCGCGCGAACGGCGCGACCACGACGGCGACGGCGGCGACGACGGCGAGCACCAGGGCGATGCGCCATCGCGAGGTCAGGAGTTTCCGCCAGGCGGGGGCGGACGTGTGCGCCGGATGCACGAGGGGGCTCCTTGCGGGGTGTGTGGAGGGCGCCGCGGCGGTTTGGAGAGCGCTCTCCGATTGCTCGCAGTGTTGTCCGGCCGTTTCCATCGTGTCAAGGGTTCGCGGCTATTCGCGGCTACGAGGAGCACCCCCGGACCTTGACACTCACCCACAAAGGGTCGCAGTCTGGTCACACAGTTTGGAGAGCGCTCTCCAACCATTCCCTACGAGGCACGGGGTGATACGTGTGAGCACGACGGCAGTCCAGGCCACGCAGGACGCGCTGACCTTCCCCTCGACGTTCTGGTGGGGCGCCGCGACGGCGGCGTACCAGATCGAGGGCTCCGTGGACGCCGACGGCCGCACCCCGTCGATCTGGGACACGTTCGCGGCTCAGCCGGGCCGGATCGACGGCGGCGACACGGGCGCCACGTCGACCGGGCACTTCCTGCGCTACCGCGAGGACGTCAAGCTCATGGCCGAGCTCGGGCTGTCGGCGTACCGGTTCTCGATCGCCTGGCCCCGCGTGCGCCCGGCCGGCGGCGCCGGCGTCAACGGTGCTGTCAACAAAGCCGGCCTGGACTTCTACGACCGGCTCGTCGACGAGCTGCTGGCCGCGGGCGTGCGCCCGGTCGCCACCCTCTACCACTGGGACCTGCCCCAGGAGCTCGAGGACCGCGGCGGGTGGACGGCCCGCGACACCGCGCTGCGCTTCGGCGACTACGCGGCCGCGGTCGGCGCGCGCCTCGGCGACCGGGTGGCCATGTGGAACACGCTCAACGAGCCGTGGTGCTCGGCGTTCCTCGGCTACGGCACCGGCGGGCACGCCCCCGGCCGCCGCGGCCACGTCGGCGCCCTGACCGCGACCCACCACCTGCTGCTGGCGCACGGGCTGGGCGTCGCGGCCCTGCGCGCGGCCGGCGTGACGGGCCAGGTCTCGGTCGCGCTCAACGCCGGGGCCGTGCGCCCGCTGACCGGGAGCCCGGCCGACGCCGACGCCGCCCGGCGCATCGACGGGCTGCTGAACCGGATCTTCTTCGACCCGATCCTGCGCGGGTCGTACCCGTCCGACACCGTCGAGGACACCCGCGACCTGACCGACTGGCACTTCGTCCACCCGGGCGACCTCGCGGCGATCTCGGCCCCGGTCGACGCCGTCTGCGTGAACTACTACCAGCCGGACCTGGTGAGCGCGGCCCCCGACGGCGTGCTGGACCACAACACCCCCTACCCGACCGCGCAGGCCGTGCGGTTCCACCCGACGCCGGGCCCGGTGACGCACATGGGCTGGTCGGTGGACCCGACGGGCCTGCGGGACCTGCTGCTGCGCATCAACCGCGACTACGGCGGCCTCCCGATCTACGTGACCGAGAACGGCGCCGCGTACGACGACCGCCCCGGCCCCGACGGCGGCGTCGACGACCCGGAGCGCATCGCCTACCTGCGCGGCCACCTGGCGGCCGTGCACGAGGCGATCGCGGCGGGCGTGGACCTGCGCGGGTACTTCGTGTGGTCGCTGCTGGACAACTTCGAGTGGGCGTTCGGCTTCAGCCGCCGCTTCGGCCTGATCCGCGTGGACTACGCGACCCTGGAGCGCACGATCAAGGCGAGCGGCCGCTGGTACGCCGACGCCATCGCCCGCAACGCCATCTGAGCCGGCCCCTGCCCCCTCGACGGCGGCCGGCCCACGCCCAGCCAGCGCCCGGCCGCCGTCGGGGCTCAGCGCTCGTCAGCGCTCGTCAGCGCTCGTCAGCGCTCGTCAGCGCTCGTCAGCGCTCGTCAGCGCTCATCCAGCACGCGGCGCATCTTGCCGGCCGAGCGCTCCACGGTGCCGGGCTCGGCCACCTCCACGCGCATCGTCACGCCGATCGAGCCCTTCACCGCGCGCTCCAGCTCCCGCGCGTCCGCCTCGGCCGTCTCCGGGGCCGTGCCCGGGCGGCGCTCGGCGCGCACGGTGAGCACGTCGAGGCGGTCGGCGCGGGACAGTACACACTGGAAATGCGGCGACAGGGACGGCCGGCGCAGCAGGAGCTCCTCGATCTGGGTCGGGAACACGTTCACGCCGCGCACGATCATCATGTCGTCGCTGCGGCCGGTGATCCGCTCCATGCGGCGCATCGTGCGCGCGGTGCCGGGCAGCAGGCGGGTGAGGTCGCGCGTGCGGTACCGGATCACGGGCATCGCCTCTTTGGTGAGCGACGTGAACACCAGCTCGCCGTAGGAGCCGTCGGGCAGCACCGCGCCGGTGACGGGGTCGACGATCTCCGGGTAGAAGTGGTCCTCCCAGATCGTCAGGCCGTCCTTGGTCTCGGCGCACTCGTTGGCGACGCCGGGGCCCATCACCTCCGACAGCCCGTAGACGTCGACGGCGTGCATCCGCAGGCGCCGCTCCAGCTCCGCGCGCATGTCCTCGGTCCAGGGCTCGGCGCCGAGGATCCCGACCTGCAGCGAGGTGTCCCGCGGGTCGAGACCCTGGCGCTCCATCTCGTCGACGATCGCCAGCAGGTACGACGGCGTCACCATGATGACGTCGGGCCGGAAGTCCCGGATCAGGGTCACCTGCCGCTCGGTCATGCCGCCGGAGACGGGCACGACCGTGCAGCCGAGGCGCTCGGCGCCGTAGTGGGCGCCCAGGCCGCCGGTGAACAGCCCGTAGCCGTACGCGACGTGGACCAGGTCGCCGGGGCGCCCGCCCGAGGCCCGGATCGAGCGGGCCATGAGCCCGGCCCAGGTGTCCACGTCGGCCTTCGTGTACCCCACGACCGTGGCCTGGCCCGTCGTGCCCGACGAGGCGTGGATGCGGGCCACGCGCTCACGGGGCACCGCGAACATGCCGAACGGATAGTTCGCGCGCAGGTCGGCCTTCGCGGTCATCGGGAATCGCGCCAGGTCCGCGAGGTCGCGAAGGTCCGACGGGTGTACTCCGGCCGCCTCGAACGCGGCCGTGTAGTGCGGCACGTGCTCGTAGGCGTGGCGCAGGGTCTGCCGGAGGCGTTCGAGCTGCAGGGCGGCCAGCTCGTCGCGGGAGGCGGTCTCGATCGGCTCGAGGGAGCCGGGGGCGGGGGTGACGTCACGCACACGACCATCCTGCACCCGCAGCTCAGCGCCCGCGTGCTCGCGATCACGCCAGTGCACCGCCTCCGGGCCGTTCTGAATCGATACAGTCAAGCCATGAACGCAGTCATGAACGCAGCCATGGAGACCACCACCCGCCGGGTTCGCACCGCGATCGCCGGCCGTATGCGGGCCCGTCGCGCCCGGCGCAGCCTGGAGCGCGAGATCGCCGCCTACCGGACCCCGGCCGAGCGCCTCGAGCTGGACCTGATCCTGGGCCGGCACACCGAGGAGGAGATCGCCGAGATCGACGCCATCCTCCGCAACACCTAACCGAGCGCCTCGGCCGCCGCTTCCACCGTCGCGGCGATGGTGAAGACCTGGTCGAGGCCGGTGATGCGGAAGATGCGCGCGACCCGCTCGTCGGCGCACACGACGGCGAACCCGCCGCCGGCCTCGCGGGCCCGGTTGTGCGCGCCGATCAGCACGCCCAGCGACACCGAGTCCATGAAGGTGACCGCGGCCAGGTCGACCACGAGCGAGGGCCGCGCGTCGAGCGCGGCGGTGATCGCCTCCCGCAGCTCGGGCGCGTTGCCGACGTCGAGCTCGCCCTCCGCGCGCACGACGCCGTGCCCGCCCACCGTGTCGATCGTGAACGCCACGGCGTAGACGGTAGCGGCTCGCTGACGGCGCGTGGCCCCGGGGTCCGGCCTGGTCACGGCGCACTACTGTGGTGCGACCGGCGGGCCTCACCTCCTCCACGGCCGAGGAGGACTTCCCGCGCGCGGCCACCGGCTGCGCGTCGAGGACTACCCGGCCAAGCCGGTCGGCTTCGCCGGGCTGATGCACGTCGTGCGGCGCACGGTCCGACCAGAAGCGGTCCAGCAGGAGCGGGACTCGGGTCCGCGGGGGTGCGGACCGTCGCTCCCGCCAGACACCGCTGGGCGCTGCGCGCCGACGCTGCCAGGCCCGCCGTTGGTCACCCACCTTCCATCAGGCCGTCGCGCCCGGGCATGTAAAGAATCCTTGACACCATGTCGGATTCGCTTTACCTTCGTGATGTCAAAGATATTGGACACGCGAAGCGAGGGGCCATGTCGCATCAGGAGAAACGCGCCTGGATCTACGCCGTTGTCGCCGTCGTCGTCTACGCCGGCTACGTGATCGCGCTGCTGCTGCGGATGCCCGCCGAGGGCCTCGCCGCCGCGCACTACGTCACGCCCCTGCTGGTCGCGGTCGGCGCGTCGGTCGTGCTCAACGTCGCCGCCGTGACGGTCGCCGCCGGCGCCGCACCGAAGGACGTGCAGGCCCTCGACGAGCGGGACCGGGCGATCGGCCGGCTCGGCGAGTACGTCGGCTTCTACGTCATGAGCATCGCCGCGCTCGTCCCGCTGGTGCTGGCGATGCGCGAGGCCCCGTACTTCTGGATCGCCAACTCCCTCTACCTGGCGTTCGTGCTCGCCGCCCTGGCGTCGGCGGCCGTGAAGATCGTCGCGTACCGGCGGGGGATGTAGGCGTGGGCAAGCCGACCCGCGTCACGAACTCGATCCGCGCTCTGCGCTTCGCCCACGGCGAGATGACCCAGGCGGAACTGGCCGAGCGCATCGGGGTCACGCGGCAGACCGTCAACGCCATCGAGCAGGGCAAGTACTCCCCCACGCTCGAGGCGGCCTTCCAGATCGCGCGGGCGTTCGGCGTCCCGCTCGAGGCAGTGTTCCACTACCCGCAGGAGGAGTCATGAGGGCGATCGTGCGGCAACGCTACGGCGACCCGCTCGAGATCCGCGAGACCCCCAGCCCGGCGCCCGGCCCCCGCGAGGTGCTCGTCGAGGTCCGCGCGGCCGGCGTCGACCAGGGCGTGTGGCACGTGGCGACCGGGCTGCCATACGCCGTGCGGGCCGCCGGCTTCGGCCTGCGCCGCCCCCGCCGGCCGATCCTGGGCCTCGACCTCGCGGGCGTGGTCGCCGCCGTCGGGCCGGAGGTGACCGGGCTGCGCGTCGGCGACGAGGTGTTCGGCACCGGCGACGGCACCTACGCGGAGCTGGCCGTCTCCACCGAGCAGCGCCTGGCCCGCAAGCCGGAGCCGGTCTCGTTCGCGCAGGCCGCGACGGTCGCCGGGTCCGGGGTCGCCGCGTTGCAGGGCCTGCGCGACGCGGGGCGCCTGCGCCCGGGCCAGCGCGTGCTGATCCTGGGCGCGGGCGGCGGGGTGGGGTCGTTCGCGGTACAGATCGCGCGCATCCTCGGCGCCGAGGTCACCGGGGTGTGCTCGGCCGCGAAGGCGGACCTGGTCCGCTCCCTCGGCGCGGCGCACGTCATCGACTACGCGACCGGCGAGCCCACCGGCCGCTGGGACCTCGTCCTCGACACCGGCGGCGGCCGGACCCTGCGCGCGCTGCGGCACCTGCTGACCCCGGCGGGCACGCTGGTGATCGTCGGCGGTGAGGTGGGCGGCAAGTGGCTGCAGGGCACCGACCGGCAGCTGCGCGCGGGCCTGCTCAACGGCTTCACCCGCCAGCGCCTGACCGGCCTGCTGTCGAAGGCGACCGCGCCGCGGCTGGAGACGCTCGCCGCCTGGATGGCCTCCGGCGCCCTGACACCGGTCGTCGACCGCACGTTTCCCTTCGCCGAGGCCGCGTCGGCGCTGGACTACCTGCGGGCCGGGCACCCGCGCGGCAAGGTCGCGCTCACGCTCTGAGCCGCGGCGTGCCGCCGCCAACCACCCGCACTCACGCTCTGAGCCGCGGCGTGCCGCCGCCAACCACCCGCACTCACGCTCTGAGCCGCGGCGTGCCGCCGCCAACCACCCGCACTCACGCTCTGAGCCGCGGCGTGCCGCCGCCAACCACCCGCACTCACGCTCTGAGCCGCGGCGTGCCGCCGCCGCCCGCTCGCACGAAGGCGACGAGACCGTCCACATCGATCCGGTACGGCGGATCGCCCGCATACGCCGCGATCCGCAGCGCCGCCCGGTCCAGCAGCCGGGCGGCGCCGTCCGCGTTGCCGCGCCGCGCGTGCGTGAGCCCGACGGCGAGCTGGGCGAGCCCGCGCCACAGCTCCCGCTCGGCCTCCGGGGCCGACTTCCAGGCGGCCTCGAGGACCTCGTGGGCGTGGAACGGCCGCCCCTCGTCCAGCAGCCGCTGCGCCCGCTCGAGCGCCTCCTCGGGCGTGACCTCGAGATCGTCGGGCATCGTCGGCACGCCCACCGCCCCGCGGGGCAGCGGCCGCCCGAGCTCGTCCCGCGGCCGCTGGTTGCGCGCCCGGCCTTCGACGTCTCGATCGCGCTGCATGCTTCCCAGCGTATTTCACGGTTTTCCGTGACGGTGGTTCCGCTCGATGTCGGGCATGATGGACCGCGTGACGCAATGGGAATATGCGCGACTGGAGTACCGTGCGGCCGGCACGCTGGGCACGGACAAGTTCGAGGACTGGGACGCCGTCTTCCACCACCCGGGCGGCGTGCAACGGTGGGGCACCGACGAGCGCTTCAACGACCTGCGCCACCTCAACCGCGCCGGCGCGGACGGCTGGCAGGCGTATGACCGCGCCGCGATGATCATCGGCCAGCCGCACCGCCTGCACGCGGTGACCTACTCCCTGCGCCGCCCCATAGAGCGCTGACGTCCGCCCCTCCCAGCCGGGTCACAGCCTCCTGCCACGCCCGGCGGAGCCGTCGTGGAAAGACTTCCACGCATTCGGCGACAAGGAGGGCAAGGTGCGACGACCCACGATCCTGCGACGCGCGACCGGCCTGGCGGGCCTCTTGGCCGCGCTGGGCCTGGCGGGCTCCCTGGCCGCGGCGGGTGCCACGCATGCGGCCCGCCGCCCCGAGTTCCTCGCGGTGGCGGCCCCGGCCCGGTCCGGCACGACGACCGCCGCCCTCCTGGACGACGGCTCCCCGCCCACGCAATGGCGCGTGTGGGGGATGCCGGCCGGCCCATCAACCCTGACGGATGCCTGACCCCCGGCCCGCGGTGGGCGAAAGGCCGAGAGGCCGATGGAGTCGGAATACGGACAGTCACGCGCATCAGCGCCCGGGAGCCGGTACGCCTAGCCCGTACCCATCCGGATTCCGGGGAGGCTCCACATGACCACACCCGCGCAGCCCGAACCCGAGCCCGAGCTCCAGCCCCAGGCGCCCGTGCAGGACCCGATGCCGGGGCGGCCCGCGGTCGCGGCCCCGGCCGGGAGCGGCAAGCGCCGGCCGGTCACGATCCTGCTCTTGCTGGTCGTCGTGCTCGGCGTGCTGCTCGGCGCCGCCTGGTACTTCAACCGCGACGCGGCCATGAACGCGAACGTCGGGGACTGCCTGCACAACCCGGGCGACGACAAGCTCAAGATCGTGCAGTGCGACGACGCCGATGCTGACTACACCGTGCTCGGCAAGGTCTCCGGCAAGGAGCAGCGCGAGGCCACCGGCCCGTTCACGTCCGTCTGCGACCAGTGGCCGGACAGCACCACCACGTTCTGGCAGGGCGAGCAGGGCAAGAAGGGCGACGTCCTCTGCCTCAAGTCGACGAAGAAGTGACACCGGGTTGTGGGCCGGGGACGACCCCCCGGCCCACGAGCCCTCAGTAGCCCGGGAAGACGGCGCGCAGGTCGTCCAGGCTGATGGGCCCGGTGACCGCGACCGACGACGGCGTGTAGGCGGGCTTGAGCCGGCCCGAGGCCAGCCGCAGCCAGGCCTCCAGCGTCAGCGTCAGCGTGCCGTCCGGCGTGGCCGGGGCGGCGCCCAGGGAGACCGGGTCGCCCAGGTGCAGGCCGAGGGTCTCGCCGGTGTCGGTGAGCTGGACGAGCAGGTCCGCGGTGCGCCCGTCGAGGTTGGCCGGCTTGGCGATCCAGCCGAACAGCCCCTCGACCCGGTCGCTGATGAGCGCGGCCGCCTCGGGCGCCAGCTCCGCCGCCGGGTCGAGGCCCGCGCGCACGTCCCAGTCGTGGAAGCCGAACTCGGTCAGCCGCAGCAGTGCCGAGGTGGCCACGTCGACCGGCTCCGGCATCCAGCCGACGTCGACCTTGTGCGACTCGCGCTGCTCGGCCGTGAGCGCCTCGTAGGCCTCGACCAGGCGCTGGTTCGCGACCGGGAACGCGGCCTGGCGCTCCTGCGGGGTCATGCCGTCCCAGCGCGCCCAGACGCCCTTGTTGAACTCGAACTCGGGGGCGGGCCGGCCCTCGAGCGAGGCCTGCACGGCCTCCAGGTTGATCTCGGCGCCGCTGCCCAGGTGGCTCACGACCTGTGACACGTCCCACTCGTCGGCCGCCGACGGACCGGTCAGCTGCTCCGCCGACAGGCCCGCGACCAGAGCGGAAAGGTCGTCGTGGCCCTTGCGGAGTGCGGCGATCGCCTGATCTGCCCGACTGCTCATGAAACCCCCAAAGAATCCGGAACCCGAGAAACTTGAAGCATAAACAAGATCTGGAATCTTGCGTCACCCGCAACATCAGGTAGCTTCGCCTGATGAACACGGGGGCCGAACTTGGTGAACAGCAGCGCACCACCCGGTTAAGGCCCCGAGCCTGGACCGAGCTGCTGCTGGTCCTGGGGTTGTTCCTCGCCTACAAGGTCGGCCGCCTCGCCGTCGACGGGCGCGTCGGGGCCGCCTACAGCGACGCCAACCTGGTCTGGCAGCTCGAACGCGCGCTGCGCCTGCCGGACGAGGCCGACGTCCAGCACGTGCTGCTCAGCGCCGAGGCCCTGGTCCGGACCGCCAACGTGTTCTACGCCGTCGTGCACTTCCCCGCCACGATCGCGTTTCTGATCTTCATGTACTGGTTCCGCCCCGAACACTACCTTCGCTTCCGCCGCATCCTCGCGTGGCTCACCGCGGCCGGGCTCGTCATCCACTTCGCGTTCCCGCTCGCCCCGCCGCGGATGCTCGGCGGCCTCGGGCTCGTCGACACCGCCGCCGTGTACGGCCCGAGCGTCTACGGCCCGCCCCAGACCGACACGCTCAGCAACCAGTACGCGGCGATGCCGAGCCTGCACGTCGGCTGGGCCCTGGTCGTGGCCGCCGGGCTCATCCACGCCACCACCTCGAAGTGGCGCTGGCTCTGGCTCGCCCACCCGGTCCTCACGATGCTCGTCGTCGCCGGCACGGCCAACCACTACTGGCTCGACGGCATCATCGCCGCCGTCCTCGTCGGCATCCTCCTCATGGCCACCAGCCGGCAGGAGCACGCCTCCCCGCGCGTACCCGTGCAGGTCGGCCCCGCCCAGGCCGAGCAGTGGGAACGCGTCCAAGGCACAAAGCTGACATAAAAGCAATGTTCCGTACGGTATAGAAGATCGTGTGGATTGGAACCTGCGCACCTGCGCGCGCCGCGGGCACATCACCTACGCCCCGACCGAGGACTCGTTCCGGGAGAAGCTGCACGCCCCCACCCCGGTCGGCCCCGCCTGGCGGTGCCTGCGCTGCGGGGACTTCGTCATCGGCGAGCCGCACCAGAGCGGGCCGGCCGAGCGTGCCCCCATCGTGCTGCGCGGGCGGGCCCTGCGCGACGCGCTGATCCTGCGCCTGCTCTCCCTCGAGCGGTTCATCAAGGGCCTGCTCTGCCTCGCCGCCGCCTACGGCGTGTTCCACTTCCGCAGCCACCGCGACGGCGTCGAGCGGGCCTTCAACGAGGACCTGCCGCTGCTCAAGCCGTTCATGGACAAGGTCGGCTGGAAGTTCGAGGACTCCGCGATGATCCACACCATCCGGACCGTCATCGAGGCCGAGGCCAAGACCCTCCTGTGGGTCGCGGCCGGGCTCGGCCTCTACGGCACGCTCCAGCTCATCGAGGGCGTCGGCCTGTGGATGCTCAAGCGCTGGGGCGAGTACTTCGCCGTCGTCGCCACCTCCCTCGGCCTGCCCATCGAGATCTACGAGCTCACCGAGAAGATCACGTTCACCCGCATCGGGGCGCTCGTCATCAACATCGTCGCGGTGCTGTACATCCTGCTGTCCAAGCGCCTCTTCGGGCTGCGCGGCGGCAAGGCGGCCCACGAGGCCGAGCGGCACGAGACCAGCTTCCTCGAGGTGGAGCTCGCCGCGAACGAGCCCACGCTGCCGAAGGGCCTGCGCATCCCCAAGGCGCCCGTAGGCGTCCGGTAGGCGAACAAACTGCCACTGGCGGGACACGCGCACGAGTCGTATAGTTGAGAGCGAGACCGGCATCTTCCCCCGTGGATGCCGGTCTTCTTATTGTCCTGGACTAGGTGACGTTCTTCCGGATCGTGCGGATCGCGTTGAGGTTGTGCTCGCGGGCGCACGACTCCAGGACCGCCGAGTCGTCCTCGCCCCGCTCCAGCCGCTCCAGCAGCTCGTCGTGCTCCTCGACCGCCGCCGCCACCCGCAGCGCCGGATACAGCGTCACCAGCACCCGCGACGCGTCGATGCGGTCCCAGATCCCGTCCAGGGACTCGATCACGTACCGGTTGCCGCAGCAGCGGTACAGCGCCCGATGGAACCGGCGATGCAGCGCCATCACCAGCGCGTGATCGAGCTGCCCGGCCGAGGCCACCTCGCGCAGCTGCCCGTTGAACGCGCGCGCCTCGGCCAGGTCCTCCGGCGACACGCGCGGCGCCGCGGCCGCGAACGCGAACCCGTCCAGCAGCGCCAGCATCTCGACGAGCTGCTCCCACTCGTCGTCCTGCAGCGTCGCCACCCGCGCGCCCACGTTGCGCTCGAACGCCACCAGGCCCTCCGCCTCCAGGCGGCGGATCGCCTCGCGCACCGGCACCGGCGAGATGTCGAGCTCCCGCGCCAGGGTGCTGAGCACCAGCCGCCGGCCCGGGCCGAGCCGGCCGTCGATGATGCGCTCGCGAATCTCGCGGTACGCGAGCTCGTGCTTGGACGGCTCCGGGTGCGCCACGCGCCACTTCCCACTCTTGACAGGGGCCCGACGGGGTATCGATCATATACGATAATCGTATATGATCGATGTGCGCCGTCGGCGGTCCGGCCGGAGTACGGGGGCGGCCGGACCAACGACGGCACTCGATCAGGATCACGAGGCAGTCATCGTAAGGCCCAGCTCCCGGGCGGACACCTCGCGCATCTCGACCTTGCGGACCTTGCCCGTGACGGTCATCGGGAACGCGTCGACGATCTTGACGTACCGCGGGATCTTGTAGTGCGCGAGCCGCCCGGCGCAGTAGGCCCGCACGGCCTCGGCGGTGAGCGGCCCGGCCCCCTCGCGCAGGCGCACCCAGGCCATCAGCTCCTCGCCGAACCGCTCGTCCGGCACGCCGATCACCTGCACGTCGACGATGTCCGGATGGCCGTAGAGGAACTCCTCGACCTCGCGCAGGTACACGTTCTCGCCCCCGCGGATCACGAGGTCCTTGATGCGCCCGACGATGTTGACGTAGCCCTCGTCGTCCATCGTCGCCAGGTCGCCGGTGTGCATCCACCGGGCCGCGTCCACGGCCTCGGCGGTGGCGTCGGGCTGGTTCCAGTAGCCCAGCATCACGCTGTACCCCCGCGTGCACAGCTCCCCCGCCTCGCCCCGCGGCACCACCAGCCCGGTCCGCGGGTCGATGATCTTGACCTCGAGGTGCGGCCCGACCCGCCCGACGGTCGACACGCGCCGCTCCAGGTCGTCGTCGCGGGCCGTCTGGGTCGACACCGGGGAGGTCTCGGTCATGCCGTAGCAGATCGTCACCCCGGTCATGCCCATGTCGGCGATGACCCGCTGCATCACGTGCACCGGGCACGGCGAGCCGGCCATGACGCCGGTGCGCAGCGTCGAGAGGTCGTAGGCGGCGAAGCCGGGCAGCGCCAGCTCGGCGATGAACATCGTCGGCACGCCGTAGAGGACCGTGCAGCGCTCCTGCTGGACCGCGGCCAGGGTCTGCGCCGGATCGAAGGCCCGCGCCGGGATGACCATGCAGCTGCCGTGCGTGGTCGCGCCGAGGTTGCCCATCACCATGCCGAAGCAGTGGTAGAACGGCACCGGCAGGCAGACCCGGTCGGCCTCCGTCCAGCCCTGCGTCTCGGCCACGAACCAGCCGTTGTTCAGGATGTTGTGGTGCGACAGCGTGGCGCCCTTCGGGAAGCCCGTCGTGCCCGAGGTGTACTGGATGTTGATCGGGTCGTCGAAGGCCAGGGTCGCCTCCCGCTCCCGCAGCGCGGACTCGGGCGCCTGGTCCCGGCCGAGCGCGGGCCAGTCGTCGGAGCCGATGAAGATCACGTCGGCGAGGGCGGGGCGCACCTCGGTGACCATCGCGCGGTAGTCCGAGGTCTTCAGGCGCTCGGCCGAGACCAGCAGGCCCACGCCGGACTGCTCGAGCACGTAGGCCAGCTCGTGCGTACGGTACGCCGGGTTGATGTTGACCAGGATCGCGCCGATCTTGGCGGTGGCGTACTGCAGGATCGTCCACTCGGGACAGTTGGGCGCCCAGATGCCGACCCGGTCGCCCTTGGCGATCCCGCGCCCGAGCAGCCCCCGCGCCACCGCCTCGACCTCGGCGAGGAACTCCCGGTAGGTCCAGCGCCGGCCGGTGGGGACGTCGACGAGGGCGTCGGCGCCGGGCACGCGGGCGGCGGTCCGGTCGAGGTTGGCACCGATGGTCTCGCCCAGCATCGGCCCGTCGGCGGCCCCGACGGAGTACGACAGCAGTGTCATGCGCCGACGATGCCACCACCCTGCGGAAAAAGCACCGGGGAACATAAGCTGAGAAGGATGGGCGACACGGAGCTCAGCCGCGACCTGGCGGCGGTGGACTGGGCCGCGACTCCGCTCGGGCCGCCCGAGTCGTGGCCGGCGAGCCTGCGCTCGGCGCTGCGCATCATGCTCGGCTCGCGCTTCGCGATGTGGATGGCGTGGGGGCCGGAGCTCACCTTCCTGTGCAACGACGCCTACCGGCGCGACACGCTCGGCAAGAAGTACCCGTGGGCACTCGGGCGGCCGGCGCGCGAGGTGTGGGCCGAGGTCTGGGACGAGGCCGGCCCGCGCATCCGGACCGTGCTGGAGACCGGCCGGGCCACCTGGGACGAGGGGCTGCGGCTGATGCTCGGGCGCAGCGGCTTCACCGAGGAGACTTACCACACCTTCTCCTACAGCCCGCTCACCGACGACGACGGGGCCGTCGCCGGGATGCTGTGCGTGGTCACCGAGACCACCGAGCGGGTCGTCGGCGAGCGGCGCATGGCCACCCTGCGCGACCTCGGGGCCGGGCTCGACGCGGCGGCGGACGAGGCGCAGCTGCTCGCGGCCGTCGAGCGCGGCCTGGCCGGGCGGCCCGACGATCTGCCCTTCACGCTGCTGTACCTCCACGACGGCGACCACCCCGTGCTCGCCGCGAAGACCGGCGTCCCCGACGGCCACCCCTGCACCGACCCCGCGGCGTGGCCGGGGGCGGACGCGGGCCCGGTCACCGCCGGCGGGCTGCACGGGCTGCCGGCCGGCGCGTGGGACGAGCCGCCGGCCGAGGTGCGGATCGTGCCGCTGCCCCGGCCGGGTGGCGGGCGGCCGCTGGGCTTTCTGGTCGCGGGCCTCAACCGGTACCGGCCGTTCGACGCCGCCTACGCGGGCTTCGTCGACCTCGTCGCCGGGACGATCGCGGCCCGCCTGGGCACCGCCCGCGCGTTCGCGTCCGAGCGCGGCCGCGCCGAGGCCCTCGCCGAACTCGACCGGGCCAAGACCGCGTTCTTCACCAACGTCAGCCACGAGTTCCGCACGCCGCTGACCCTGCTGCTGGGCCCGGCCGACGACGCCCTCGCCGACCAGGCCGAGCCGCTGCCGCCGGGCCAGCGGGGCCGCGTCGAGGTGGTGCGGCGCAACGCCGAGCGGCTGCTGAAGCTCGTCAACACGCTGCTGGACTTCTCGCAGCTGGAGTCCGGGCGGCTCGAGCCGCACCGCGAGGCGCTGGACCTGGCCCGGCTCACCGCGGAGCTGGCCGGCATGTTCGCGCCCGCCGCCGAGCGGGCCGGGCTGCGCCTGGAGGTCGACTGCCCGCCGCTGCCGCGGACCGTCTTCGCCGACCGCGACATGTGGGCCAAGATCGTGCTCAACCTGCTGTCGAACGCGGTGAAGTACACCTTCACCGGCGGCGTCACGGTCCGCCTCGCCCCGGCCGGGGACGAGCACGTGGAGCTGGCCGTCACCGACACCGGCGTCGGCATCGACCCCGCCCACCAGGCCCGGCTCTTCGAGCGCTTCCACCGGGTGCCGGGGGCCCGGGCCCGCACGCACGAGGGCTCCGGGATCGGGCTCGCGCTGGTCGCCGAGCTGGCCGCGCTGCACGGCGGCGCGGCCGGCGTGCGCAGCCGGCCCGGCGAGGGCTCGACCTTCACGGTCCGCATCCCCGTCGGGGCCGGCCCGGCGCTGCCGTCGCAGATCTCGCCGGTACCGGCGGTCCACGGCTACGTCGCGGACGTCGAGCGATGGGTCGGCGCCCCCGCGACCGCCCCGCCCGCGAGCCCCGACCCGGCCGCGTCCCGCGTGCTGGTGGTCGACGACAACGCGGACATGCGCGACTACATCCGCCGCATCCTCGGCGCCGACTACCAGGTGCTGGAGGCGGGCGACGGGGTGCAGGCGCTGCAGCTGGTGCGCGCCGACCCGCCCGATCTCGTGCTCACCGACGTGATGATGCCCGGCCTCGACGGGTTCGGCCTCATCGAGGCCGTCCGCGCGGGCGGCCCCGGGCACCTGCCGGTGATCGTGCTCTCGGCCCGGGCCGGGGACGAGGCCACCGTCGAGGGCCTCGACGCCGGCGCCGACGACTACCTCGTCAAGCCGTTCAGCCCGCGGGAGCTGCGGGCGCGGGTGCGGGCCAACCTGGAGTACGACCGCATCCGCCGCACCCGCGACGAGCTGCAGCGCAACCGGGAGCTGCTGGACCAGGCCCAGCGCCTGGCCGCCGTCGGCTCGTGGGAGCTGGACCTGGCCACCGGCGACATCCGCGGCTCCGACGAGTTCCTGCGCCAGTTCGCGGTCACCCCCGAGGAGCTGCTCGACGAGCACGGGCGGCAGCTCATCAACGGCCGGGTGCACCCCGACGACCGCGCGCGGGTCGACGAGGCGATCGAGGCCGCCGTCGAGGGCGCGCCGCTGGACTACGAGTCACGGGTGCAGATGGGCGACGGCACCGAGCGCATCTTCCGCACCCGCGGCGAGCTCGACCGCGACGCCGCCGGGCACCCGATCCGGCTGCGCGGCTCCAACCAGGACATCACCGAGCAGCGCAAGGCCGAGCGGGCCGTCGCCGCCGCGGCCGCCGCGCAGGAGGCCGCGGCCCGCGAGCACCGCATCGCCGACCAGCTCCAGCGCAGCCTCCTGCCGCCGGTGACCCTGGCCCCCGAGCACCTGGAGCTCGCGGCCTACTACCGCCCGGGCGTCGCCGGGACGCAGGTCGGCGGGGACTGGTACGACGTCATCGAGCTCGGCGCCGACCGGACCGCCCTGGTGATGGGCGACGTGATGGGCCGGGGCGTGCCCGCCGCCGCCGTCATGGGCCAGCTGCGCGCCGCGGTCCGCGCCTACGCCCGGCTCGACCTGCCGCCGGCGGACGTGCTGGAGTACCTCGACGGGGTCGTGCGGGACCTGCGCGAGGACCAGATCGTCACCTGTGTCTACGCCGTCTACGACCCGGGCGAGCGCAGCCTGACCTACGCCAACGCCGGCCACCTGCCCCCGCTGCTGCTCCTGCCCGGGGCGGCGCCGCGCCCGCTGACCTCGTCCGGTCCCCCGCTCGGCACCGGCCCGCTGACCCTCACCGAGGAGCGCCTGGAGCTGCCGGTCGGGGCGCTGCTCACGCTCTACACCGACGGCCTGGTCGAGCACCGCGACCGCGACCTCGACGCGGGCATCTTCGCCCTGGCCGCGCTCGTCGGCGAGCTCGACGGCCCGCTCGCCGACGCCCCCGACCGGCTCGTGAGCCGGCTGCTGCCGGACGGCCCCGACGACGACATCACGCTGCTCATGACCCGGATCGTCGGCGAGCCGGGCGAGGAGCAGTCGGTGATCCGGTACATCCCGCCCCACGAGCGCGCGGTCCGCGACGCCCGGCGCCTGGTCGACTCGACGCTGCGCCGCTGGGACGCGCCGCCGCGGGTCGTCGACGACCTGGTCCTGGTCGTGAGCGAGCTGGCCGCGAACGCGGTCCTGCACGGCCGCCCGCCGATCCAGCTGCGCCTGCGCCGCACCCAGACGCACGTGGTGCTGGAGCTGCACGACACGGCACCCTACCTGCCGCGCAAGCAGCGCCCCACCCCGGACGACGAGCACGGCCGCGGCCTGCAGCTGGTGGCGTCGCTGTGCGACCGCTGGGGCACCAGACCGACGGCCGACGGCAAGGCCGTGTGGTGCATGCGCTCGATCTGAGAAGCTCGCCGCCCCGGGAACCCGGCGCCTAGGAAACCCGGCGGCGCAGGGCGGCCGCGACCTCGGGCGGCATCTCGTCCACCTCGTCCATGGTGCGGCCCGGGCGCAGGAAGTCGAACAGCAGCACGGTCCGCGGCCCCTCGGCGTAGTTCCAGGCCTCGTGCTCGGCGGTGTCGTCGAACACGAACGTCTCGCCCTCGCGCCAGGCCCGGGTCTCCCCGCCGACGCGCAGCCCGCACTCGCCGGGCGGCACGACGAGCCCGAGGTGCGCCCGGTAGACGGTGGTGACCCAGCCCTCGTGCGGCCGGATGTGGGTGCCGGGCACCAGCCGCGAGAACCCGGCGGTGGTGAGCCCCGGCACGTGCTCGAGCGCGGCGGCCGTGCGCGGGCAGCGGGCGAGAGCGTCCTCGATCCGCGTGCCGAAGGCGACGAGGGCGGACGTGCTCCAGCCCTCCCCGTACATCTCGCGCTGCACCCACGGCTCGAACGCGTCCTCGCCGAGCGCCGCGCACTCGTCGCGGATGTCCCGCCACGCCGCGCGCAGCTGCGCCAGGAACGGGTACGGCCCCTCGTCGACGAACATGACCGTCAGTGTGGCACCGCCGTGCTCAAGGCGCGTAGAGCCCGCGGCGGGCCGCGACGAAGGACTCGACCGTCATCGGGGGCGAGCCCGTCAGCCGGGCCACGTCCGTCGTCAGGCGGTCGTAGCGGTCCTCGCGGTGCAGCCGCGCCATGGTCGCGATGTGCTCCCGGGTGTGCGCCGGCAGGCCCGACGGCGCCAGGACCTCGGCCTCCCAGCGGTCCGGGTCCGCGGCCACGTAGGTGACCTCGCGGCCCAGCGCGCGGGAGAACGCCGCCGCCACCTCCGGCATCGACAGCGCGCGCGGGCCGGTCAGCTCGTAGACGCGGCCGATGTGCGGGGCCGGGTCGCGCAGGACCGCGGCCGCGACCCGGGCGACGTCGGCCACGGCGATCGGGGAGGTGCGGCCCGTGCCGAACGGCAGCTCGAGCGTGCCGCGCGCCCGGATCGAGGCGGCCGCGAGGGTCGTGAACAGCGGGTTGTCCAGGAACGCGGTCGGGCGCAGGTGTACCACCGGCAGCCCCGACCAGTCCAGGACGCGCTCGGCGAGCCAGTGCAGCCGCTGCTGGCGCGACTGGTCGGTGCTCGTCGCCGTCATCTGCGACACCGTCATCTGCGACAGGCCGACGAGCGCGCGAAGGCCGCCGCGGTCGCGGGCCACGCTCGCCACGACCGCCGTCGCGAGCAGGTGGTCGGGTGAGACCGGCATCGAGAAGAACATCCCGTCCGCCCCGTCGAGGGCCTCGGCGACCGACTCGGGCCGGGTGAGGTCCCCGACCACGGCGTCGAAGTCCACCGGGGCGGGACGGTGCAGCAGGCCGCGCACGGGCACGCCGGCGGCGCTCAGGTCGGCGAGCACCGCGCGGCCGACGTCGCCGACCCCGGCGACGAGAACGAGGTTCACCGGCGGCGGCTACCCGGGGCGGCGCGCTTCAACCGCCCGCGAACGGAAACCGGCGGCGCTACGCCGGGGGCGAACCCTCGCCGAGGTGGGCGAGGATGGCGGCCCGGGTCGGGCGGCGGTCCCGCTCCATGAACCGCTGGGGGCCCGCCACCGGCTCGAAGCCGCTGCGCCGGTACACCTCGTGGGCGTCGCGCGTGGCCAGCAGGAGCCGCAGCACGCCGGCCGCGGTGAGCTCGTCGACCATGCAGTCCACGAGCCAGACGCCCAGCCCGCGGCCGCGGTGCGCCGGGTCGACGTACACGTCGCAGATCCAGGCGAACGTGGCGCCGTCGGTGACCGCGCGGGCGAAGGCGACCTGGCGGCCCTCGTGCAGGACGGTGAAGGGCACCGAGCCGTCGATCGAGCGGGAGACCACGTCGAAGGCCCGGCCGGCGGCCCAGTACGAGTCCTCGCAGAGCCAGCGGTGCACGACCGCCCGGTCGACGCGAGCGGGGTCGGTGGTCAGCAGGTATCCGTCGCGTTCGCGTTCGCTCACGGGGTGACCGTACCGCCGCCACCGTCCCGGCCCGAGGGCCAAATCCGGATCAGCGGACCGGATCCCAGCCGTCCGCACCCGAGAGGTAGTCGGCGATCGTGGGCGCAACGGTCAGTTGCGGGCGGTCAGCACCCAGCAGGGCACCCGGACCGCGATTGTGGTACTCGCCGTAGCGGGCGTCGCGCCACGGCCAAGTGCCGAAGTCCGACCACGGCGCGGCGCCGATGTGCGCGCCGAGCACCGAGTCGCGGATCGTCACCTCCGCGACCGCGGCCGGGTCGTTGCTCGGGTGCCACGGCCGGCCCAGGAACACGCTGCCGGGCGGGCAGTCGGAGGTGAGCCGGCACCCGGTGAGCAGGAAGCCGTGCGGGTTCGACAGCGACGTGCTCGCGGCGGTGACGTAGCCGTTGTTCGTGGCCGAGCCGCGGTCGAGGGAGTGGATGCCGCAGCGGTCGAGCACGGCGGTGGCCCGGCCGAAGATGAAGTCGACGTCGCCCTCGATCCAGCACTTGCGCAGGTAGACGCGGCTCACCACCGCGGCGTCGGGGCTGTTGAGATAGAGGGTGTCCTGGTTGGCCAGGAACCGGACGTTGTCGAAGACGATCCGGTCGGCGCGGGTCAGCACCGCGACCGCCTGGCGGTTGGCGATCTCCGGGTGCGCGGCCTCGTCGAAGGTGTTGGCGAACGTGAGGTTGCGGGCGGAGAAGTCGCTGCCGGAGATGGTGACCGAGGCGCTGCCCGAGGTGCCCCAGGGCGTCCCGTCCGGCTTGAGGGTGCCGTTGGCGCGGTCGTCGCTGATGACGACGGCGCTCGGGTCGGGGCCCTGGCCGCGGAAGGTGATGAAGGGCTTGTCCGCGGGGATGACGACCTGGCCGTGGTACGTCCCGGGCCGGATCTTCACCGTGAACGGCCCCGCGTTGCCGGCGGGCACCGCGTCCACGGCGGCCTGGACGGTGCTCACGTCCCCGCTGCCGTCGGCGGCGACGGTGATGTACGGGCCGGGCCAGGCCGACGCCGAGCGGGCCGTCGCGGTGGCGCCCGCGATGCCCGCCAGCGCGCCCGCGAGCAGGACGGATCTGCGACGCATGAGCCGAACCTCCCTAGGAATGCGCTTTCCTGCGCCACCCTAGGCACGGACCACGACCGCGGTCAATGACAACCTTGTTGCAGCCAGTTGCAGGTCATCGCCTGCACCCCGCGGCCGTCGACGTCGGCGAGCTTGCGGGCCAGGTAGTCGCGGGCGTGGGCGCTCGTCGGGATGCGAAACGGCGGGTCGGCGGCGGTGAGCGCGTCCACGATGACCGCGGCGACCTCGGCCGGGGTCTGGGCGCCCTCGACCGCGCCGGAGGTCACGAAGCGCCGGTACGCCGTGAAAGCTTCCGCGTAGGGCGGCTCGACCCGCACCGGGACCGGCTTGACGAACGCCGTGCCGAGCACCGCGGCCGGCTCGACCACGCACACCGTCACGCCGGCCGCGGCGGCCGTCGGCGCCAGGGCCTCGAGGTAGCCCTCGACGGCGAACTTCGCCGCGGAGTACGCCTCGTTGAACGGCTGGCCGATCGCGCCCCGGACGCTGCCGACGGTCACCACCCGCCCCCGGCTCGCGCGCAGCAGCGGCAGCGCCGCCTTCGTGACCGCGAGCACGCCGAAGAGGTTCACCTCCAGCACGGCCCGCACGGCCTCCAGCGACGCCTGCTCCAGGGTCCCGGGCGTGCCGGAGACCCCGGCGTTGTTCACGACCGCGTCGAGCCGGTCCAGGGCGCCGAGGCAGGCGTCGACCGAGGACTGGTCGGTGACGTCGAGCGGCACGACCCGGGTGCCGGGCAGCTCGACCGGCTCGCGCATGCCGGCGTGGACGGTCCAGCCGGCCGCGGCGAGGGCGAGCGCGGTGGCCCGGCCGATGCCGGTCGAGGCGCCGGTGACGAGGACGTCAGGCACGGGACCCCTCCTCCAGCATCGGCTGCACCGGGGCCAGGGGCAGGAACGCGGACAGCCCGATCACGGTGCCGCCGAGCATCGTGGCGGTGACCGCGGCCCGGATGTCCATCGAGTGCGCGAGCACGGTGACGACGAGACCGCCGGCGAACGCGCTGAGCGGGATGACGCCCCAGGTGACGGTGCGGTAGGCGGCGTAGATGACGGCCTGGTCGGCGATCGGCATGCGGGCCTGGCGCACCGACTGGGAGCAGATGTTGTACCAGGCGAAGAAGAACATGTACGCCGCGAGCGTGGCCCCGAGCACCACCGCGGGCGGGCCGAGCCCCATGGCGAGGATGCCCAGGCCGCAGGCCGAGTGCAGCGGCATCGCCCAGGCCATCATCCGGGCCGGCCCGGCCCGGCGGCTGACCGCGGGGGCGACCAGCGCGCCGGCCACGGCCCCGGCCGCGCCGACGGTCATGACGGTGCCGAAGACGCCGACGCTCATGCCCCAGCCGTTGTACGCCAGCACGGGCAGCTGCGTGACGAAGACCGGCCCGCCGATGTTGGCCAGCAGCGTCCCCGCGGTGCAGCGGCGCAGCACGGGATCGCGCCAGTTGGCCCGGACCCCGACGAGCAGGCGCTCCCGCAGCGAGCCGGTCGGGCCGCCGAGGGCGCCGAGCGGGCGCAGCCGCCGGATGCAGGCGGCCGAGAACAGGTAGGTGGCCGCGTCGACGAGCAGCGAGGCGGCGCCGAGGAGCTGGAAGAGGCCGCTGCCGAGGGCCGGCCCGCTGACCTCGGCGGTCATCCGGCTCGTCTCCAGCCGCGCGTTGCCGGTGACGAGCCGGTCCCGCTCGACGAGGTGGGTGAGGGCGGGCACGTAGCCGATGTTGAAGAACACCGTGGCCGCGCTGATGACCACGACGCACACGAAGAGCATCGGCACCGACAGCACGCCTTGCCAGTAGGCGATCGGGATGACCGCGACCGCGGCGCAGCGCAGCAGGTCGCACACGATGAGCAGGCGGCGCAGGTCCCACCGGTCCACCAGCACCCCGGCGACGAGGCTCAGCACCGGGATGGCCAGGTACTGCGCCGTGGAGACGAGCCCGACCTGCAGCGGCGAGGCGTGCATGGCGAAGATGAGCAGCGCCGGCACCACGAACAGGGTGACGCGGTCGCCGGCGTTGCTCACCGTCTGCCCGGCCCACAGCAGGTTGAACTCGCGGCCGAGCGAGCGTCCGGTCTTCGGCGCGACCGTGGTCATGAGGCCGGGCGGCGCACGAGGTTGGGGACCTTGCCGGTGCGCTCGTTGCCCACGAGGGCCTCGACCACGCTCACCTCGAGCGCGTCGGCGTTGCGCTGGAACACGATGGACGGGCCGAACGCCGAGCCCAGCAGGTGCCGGCGGACGTCCTCGGCGAGGCCGGCCAGCGGCGCACCGTTCGGCAGCACCAGCACCTCCAGCACGCTGCCGCGGTCGGTGAACTCCTTGACGACCAGCTGGGCCCGCGCGACGCCCGCCACGGTGCCGACGTCGCGGACCAGGTCGTCGACGTTGACGAGGTGCCCGCGGAACTTGATGAGCCCGTCGCGGCGGCCGAGCACCTGGAAGGCCCGCCCCTCCCGGCCGCACGGGCAGGCGACCATGCGGCCGGCGTCGCCGGTGCGGTAGCGCAGCACCGGGTTGAGCCCCGCGGGGTTGAGCGTGGTGAAGTCGAGCATCTCGTCGTCGCCGGCGCAGACGAGCTGCGAGGGCAGCGGGTGCCAGGTGTCGGCCGGGCAGTGCGGCGTGTTGGTGCCCACGACCCACGTCTCGGTGCTGCCGAACATCCCCCACCGGCGGGCGTTGGGCGCGACGGCGGCCAGGTCCTCGTCCAGCTGCTCGTTCCAGGCCTCGCCGAGGTAGAGCACGGCGCGCAGGTCCGGCAGCTTGACCCCGGCGTCGCGGGCGTGGCCGAAGATGAGCCGCAGCACGCTCGGGGTGCCGCCGAACGCGGTGACCCGGCGCGCGGCGAAGAAGCGCAGCCACGGGTCGTACTCGTCGCGGCTCATCGCGCCCAGGTTCATCGCGGTGCAGTGCACGTGGTCGGTGAAGGCGTTGACGAGGAAGTGCGCGCCCCACATCTTGCCCGCGCTCCAGCCGTTGACGAAGACGTCACCGGGGCCGATCGGCTGCCACTGCTCGTATACCTCCCGCATGTAAAGGCCCGTCGGGGCGTAGCCGACCTGGGGCGCGCCGGTGCTGCCGCCGCTCTGGAACACCCACGTGGTGGCGTGCTCGGCGCGGGGCTCGAGGTGCGCGAGCGCGGCCTGCAGGTCGTCCTTGAACATGTGCGGTACGGCGGCCAGATCCTCCAATGTGGAGGGCTCGGCGACGCCGTCGTAGCGGGCGGCCAGCCCCGGCACCGAGCGCAGCGCGGCGAACAGGTGCCGGACCCGGGCGACCCCGTCGGCGTCGAGGGTGTCGTGGGTGAACTCAGGCATGGCGGGCTTCCCTCCAGGCGGCGTGCGCCCGGCGGTAGGCACCGAACCGGGCGGCGATGAGGTCGTGCTGGACACCGGCGTCGGGGTTGCCGGCCGCGCCGTCGGTCTCGATCTCCGACAGCCAGTAGCGGGTGCCGTCGTGGAGGAAGTCGACGCAGAAGTACGGCGTCGGGATCCTCGCCACGAACCAGTCCACAGTGGACGCAAGCTCGTCCGGCAGGTCCACGAAGCGCATGCTGCCGCCGCGGCTGCCGCTGGAGCAGGGGGCGTCGCCCTGCGGGACCCGGGCCAGCACGGCCTGCACGCGGCCCTCGACGACGTAGAGGCGGTAGTCGGTGGTGCCCGCCCCGAGGTAGGGCTGGGCCACGAGCGTCGTCTCGCCGCCCTGGGCGAGGCTGAGCAGCCCGCGCAGGTCCTCCTCGCCGCGGGCCAGGTTGACGCCCCAGCCGGACGCCCACCCGGCCGGCTTGACGATCGCCGGGTAGGTCAGGTCCGCCAGCGCCGGCTCGTAGAGCCGCTGCTGGATGTCGCGGCCGCAGCCGATGCGCACGGTGGGGATGGGCGGGATCGGCGCGCCGGCCAGGAACAGGTTCGTGGCGAGCTTGTCGTTGACGACCGCCGACAGCCACGGCGGGATCGGCAGGTAGAAGCCGGCGTGCTCCAGCACCGCGTAGACCGCGTACTGGTTGAACACGTCCATGGTGTGGTACGGCAGCGAGTACAGCGCCGTGATGAAGGCGGTCTCGTCCGGGTCCACCAGCTCGCCGTCGACGAACACGCGGGGCCGGGCGGGGTCCAGCCCGTCGACCGCGATCGCGTCCGGCGCGTGGATCGTGAACGACATCCCCAGCTCCGCGGCGACCTTCTGGTAGGCGTCCCAGAAGACGCGCCGCCACATGGCGCCCTGCCGGGCCGACTCCCGGTCCGGAAACACCCAGCAGATCCGTTGCAGCGTCTCGCTCATCGGGCTCCCCTCGTCCTCACCGTCGCGCTCTGGCCGCGGAACTCGGCGACGACCTCGCCGCCGTGGCGGACCGTGACGTCGTACACCCCGCAGGCGCCCGTCATCGCGCGCTCGACGGCCTCGGCGACCAGCTCGGCGCCGATCGGAACCGGTCGCAGGAAGGTGATCTGCGCGGCCTGGGCGAGCGCCACGCGGCCCTGGTTGCAGGCGTGGGCGAACGCGGTGTCGGCCAGCAGGAACAGGTAGCCGCCGTGCGCGATCCCGTGCAGGTTGGCCATGGCGTCGGTGACCCGCATCCGGGCCTTGGCCCGGCCGGGACCGACATCGTCGACCTCGATGCCGTTGTCGACCTCGATGTCTCTGGTCATGCCAGGCAGGCTGGCAGAAGGCGCTGCAAATCCGCTGCGAAAGCGGTGCTCAGGTCCCGCCGGGGCCGATCAGCGCGCGGATGTAGTCGCTGATGCGGGCCACGAGGTGCGGGTCGGGGTCGACGAACTCCACGCCGAGCTCGTCGGCGTCGGCGTCGATGTGCCGCACGGCGCGGCCCCGCAGCCGCAGCTCCTCGTCGCCGAGGCGCAGGCGCAGGTCGAGCTCGGCGGCCAGCGGCGGGCGCAGGCCGTCGTGGAAGCCGCAGCGCAGGCCGCTGATCGACAGGTCGAGCAGGTCGGCCTCGATGGGGCGGCCGTGGTGCACCACGGTCACCTTGCCCTCGACCGCGGCGCGGCTGTGCCGGCGGCGCTCGAGCCGGTCGGTGACCTGGGCGAGGGCCTCGATGCGCGCGACCGCCTCGCGGACGCTGCCGACCAGCCGCTCGACCGAGGCGCGCTGCCGCACGGCGACGGAGCTGAGCTCGGCGGTGACGTCGCCGACGGCGTTGACGCCCTGGCTCATGTCGGTGATGACGGCGGACATGGCGGTGGTGTTGGCGCCGAGCGCCGAGACGGTCTCGGTGATCTCGGTGGTGGAGTCCTTCGTCTTCGACGCCAGGCCCTTCACCTCGCCGGCCACGACGCTGAAGCCCCGGCCTGTCTCCCCGGCCCGGGCCGCCTCGATGGTGGCGTTGAGGGCGAGCAGGTTGGTCTGCCCGGCGACGCCGGCGATGAGGTGCGCGATGCCGTCGACCCGGCCGAGGCTGGCGGTCACGGCCTCGATGACCCCGCCGGCGTCGTTGGCGCGCTCGACGACGCCGCGGGTGACCCGGTCGGCGGTGCCCGCCTGCCGCTCGATCGCGTCGGCGGCGCCCATCACCTCGTCGGCCTGCTCCATGACGTTGCGCAGCTCGACCAGCACGGCGCCGCTGGTGTCGTCGATGACCTCGCCCGCCCGGCGCCGGACCGTCTGCTCGGCCAGCTGCTGGCGCACGTTCGTGGTCATCAGCTGGGCCTCCTTGGCGGCCCGCTCCTGCTGCAGGTGCGCCTCCTGCTCGTGCATGGCGTCGAGCATCGCGTCGATGGCCCGGCCGAGCTCGGCGATGTCGTCGGTGCCCTCGGGGCGCACCCGCAGGAGCTTGTCGCCGGAGCGGATGATCTCCTCGGTGGTGCGCCGCAGCGGCCCGACCCGCCGGCGCAGCGCGGCCCGCACGGACCACAGCATCACCAGGACGAGCACGACGGTCGCGGCGGCGACGAACACGAACAGCTGCACGGCGGTGCGGCTGGCGGCGGTGTGGATCGGGCGGGCGGCGACGACCTCGAGCACGACCCGGCCGCCGTTGGCGGTGGCGATCGTGGCGTCCATGGCGATGTGGCGGGAGCCGGTGACCACGGTGCCGATGGCGACGGCGCCGAGCTGGCTGGTGAGCCGGGGCTGGGCCTGGGCGTCCGGGTGGGGCTCGGCGACCAGGGTCAGGGGCAGGTTGATGGCCTCGGCGAAGCGGGCGACCCGCTCGGCGTCGAGGCGCTTGAGCATGACCATGCCACCGGCCGGGGTGCCCTCGCCGCTGCTGGGGAACGAGCCGACGCCGCAGAAGAGGTACGGCGCGTCGGCCGTCACGATCCCGCACAGCGACTCGCCGGCCTTCTTGGCCGGGTCGAAGAGCGTGCGCAGCACGGCCGGGTCGCGCAGCTGCGACGGCGGCTGGACGAAGGTCTCGGCGGCGCTGGTCAGGCCGCCGACGCGCAGGGCGCCGTCGAGGCCGACGCCGAGCAGCCCGTCGATGTCGTTGACGTCGAGCTGGGTGTTCGGCGGCAGGTCGGCGGTGAAGCCGGCCGTGTCCGAGGTCTGGATCTCCTGGAAGGTGTTGTCCCAGACGGCGTTCGCGGCGCCGAACGCGGTGAGCAGCTGGGCCTGGGCGTCCAGGCCGATGCGGATCCGGTCGGCGTCCTGCGCCACCTGGCTCGACTCCAGCTGCTCGAACGCATTCGTGGTGATCATCTGCATCACCAGGAACGCCGCCGCCAGCCCGGCGAGCGCAGCGGCGGCCGGCAGCAGGCGGCGGGTCAGCCGCCGTCCGTCGAGACCCACACCGTGCTGTTCGGCACGGCGGCGCCCGACCTGAGCGTCATTCGCCGGTCAGTACCGCGTTGGTCCAGCCGCCCTCGACGATGCCCTCCCCGTCGATCCACACGCCCCAGTCGACGATCTCCGGCTCGCGGACCATGGTCGGCCGGCCGGTGCGCACGGCCGGGTCGATCTCGGCGTCGGACATGCTCACGCCGTGCAGGCGGCGCGGGTCGGGCCAGGTGGTGACGGCGGACCAGATCAGCTCCGTCGCGTCGCCCCGGGTCAGCCGGTGTTTGACGATGAGGTGCCGCTCGGGGCCGAACTCGCCGGCCAGGAAGCGGGTGCGGGCCGCGGGCAGGGCCTCCCGGGCGGTCGCGACGGCGTCGCGCATCCGCTCGTCGTCGGGCGCGTACCGCACCGTGGTGGACCGCACCCCGAACAGCTCGTCGACGACCCGGGCCAGGAACTCCCCGGCCGAGTACGGGAACTCGTCGGGCGGGATGATCGTGAGCAGGCCGTCGTGCTCCGGCGACTCGACATCCAGCCGCAGCTGCAGCAGCGTCGAGCGGGCCTCGGCATCGGCCCCGGGCACCTCGCCGTAGGCGCGCACGGCGTCGGCCGCGGTGACGGTCAGCTCGTCCGGCATGCGCACGAACGCCTCGCCGTGGGCCCGCTCGACCGCCTGCGCCCAGCGCACCACGAGGGCCCGGGCGATCCCGGTCAGCCCGCTCGTCCAGGCCCGCGCGAGCGTCGGCGGCACGTCGATCACCTGCAGCTCGGGCAGGCCGAAGCGGCCCAGGCCGCGGGTCGTCATCCACAGCCCGCGATCCCCCGCCGACTGCGGCACGAGCACCCAGGCGCTCAGCGCGGAGCGGCCGTCGGGGCCGGGCAGCGAGGCCAGGGCCGCGGCCGGGTCGAGCACCTGCGGGGTGAACAGGTCGACGAGCGTGCCGCCGAGGTCCTGCGCGATGCCGGCCGCGACCGCGCGGGCGTGCCACTCGTGGGCGGGCGGCCAGCCGGCGCCGAAGACCGCCTGGACGACGACGAGGTGCGTGGCGGTGACCACGGCCCGCAGCGCCTCGGGCGGGGCGGCGAAGACGCGCAGGTGCTCGATCGGCAGCGGCGGGGCCTCGGCGACCGGGGCGACGCTGACCGACATCAGCGGCCCGTCGAGCATGCGCCGCACCGCCTCGCCCAGCGGGCCCTCGATCCGGGCGGCCGCCGCGCTCGCGGCCGCGGCCGGGTCGCCCGGTGGCCGGTCGGTCGCCACGACGTAGGTGGCGACGATGGTCTCGGGCACGCTGAGCACGATCTCCACGCCGGCAATCCTGTCGCATTCCGCGCGTGTAGTCGACCCGAAGCGGTTCCGTGGCGGCGCTCGCGACACTCCCTGCACCCGTGGGCGCGCAACGCTCACCGACGAGCAGGGGGTTAGGCATGCTGCGACGACTGTGCTGGCTGTTTCCGGACCGGGAGTCCAGCCGGACCTCGGCGACGTGGAACGCGGCGTTCTGGCAGACCTACGCCGAGGTCGCCAAGGACCTCGATCTGAGCTGGGAGCGGGTGACCCCCGAGTCGGTGGTCGTCGACGCGCTGGACCCGAGGCGACCGGTGGTTCGGGTCGACGGGGCGCCGGTGACGCCCGAGGACACGCTGTTCATCACGTCGCTGTACTCCCTGCCGTACCAGTCCGCCGACGTGTTCAACCAGCTGGCCCTGTACGAGGTGCTCGAGCAGGCCGGCTTCTACCTGCCGCACCCGCCGCGCCTGGCGATGCTGTGCAACGACAAGCTCGCCTCGGCCCTGTTCCTGCGCGACTGCCCGGTGCCGACGATCCCCACGGTGCGCATCGGGCCCGGCCGGGACCTCGTCTACGACGACTACGTGGCGAGCATCGGGGCGCTGCCCTTCCCGGCGCTGGCCAAGCCGTCGGGCTGGTGCGCCTCGCGCGGGATCAACCTGGCGCACAACCCGCACGACGTGCGCGGGCTGCTCAGCCTCGCCCAGGGCGGGGACACGACGCTGGTGTTCCAGCCGTACCTCGGCCCGCGCACGACGGACTACCGGGTCTACCTCGTCGACGGCGAGCCGCTCGGGGTGCTGGTGCGCCGGCCCGGCGACGGGGCGCTCTACGTGCAGTTCAGCACCGGCGGGAAGCTCTACTACACGGACCTGCCCGACGAGCTGCGGCCCGCGGTCGCGTGGTTCAAGGAGAACCTGCGGCTGCCGTACCTGTGCGCCGACTTCCTGCACGACGGCGAGCGCTGGTGGCTGTCGGAGATCGAGCTCGACGGCACCATCCAGTGCCCGGACGCCAAGTCGCCCGACGCGGTGCGCACGCAGCGGGAGCTCATCGCGGCCCGGTTCGACGCCTACCGCCGCGGGCACGCCGCGCGCTTCGCCGAGCCCGCATGCTGACCGCCGACCCGCCCGTGCGCCTCGGCCGGGAGTTCAACCTGCTGTGGGCCGGGCAGACGGTGAGCAACATCGGCGACAAGATCAGCATCTTCGTCATCCCGACCCTCATGATCCTGGTGCTGCACGCCTCGCCGTTCCAGGTCGGGCTGGTCGCGATGGCGCAGTACCTCGCGATCCCGCTGCTGAGCCTGGTCGCGGGGGCGCTGGTGGACCGGTGGGACCTGCGCCGGACGCTGATCGGCTGCGACCTCGTGCGGGCGGCCGTCATCGCGCTCGTCCCGGCCGCCTACTTCGGGGGCTTCCTGTCGGTGCCGCTGGCGTTCGCCGTCGTCGCGGTCGTCAACGCCACCGCGGTCTTCTTCAACGTCGGCTACACCGCGACCATCGCCTCGATCGTGGAGCCGGAGGGGCGGGTCAAGGCGTACTCGCACCTGGAGGCCAGCCGCACCACCTCCGACGTCGTCGGGCCGGCCGTCGCCTCCGGCATCTACGTGCTGCTCGGCGCGGGCGCGCTGCTCGTCGACGCGGCCTCGTTCCTGTTCTCGGCGCTGCAGATCCGGGCGATGAAGCCCTACGGCGGCGGCGAGGGGCGGCAGGAGCCGATGTTCAAGCGCCTGGCGCACGGGGTCCGGCTCAACTGGAGCGACCCGGTCCTGCGCCGCACGCTGCAGGGCACGCTGCTGGCCAACATCGGCGGGCCGATCTTCGTGACCGTGCTGCCGATCCTGGCGTACCGCGGCCTCGGGATGTCCGTCGGCGCGCTCGGCGCGGTCATGTCGATCGCCGCGGCCGGGGCGGTCGGCGGGTCGCTCGTCGCGCAGCGGGTCAGCGCGCGGCTCGGCGCGGCCCGGCTCATCCCGTGGTCGATCTTCCTGCACTCGGCGGTCGGCTTCGGCGTGCTGCTCGCGCCCGCGCTGCCGGCCCCGATCGTGCTGGGCGTGACGCTGACGCTCTACGGGATCTTCATGGTCTGGTACAACGTGAGCACCGCCGCCGTCCGCCAGGCCCGGGTGCCCTCGCGGGACCAGGCCGTCTCGCACGCCGCGTTCCGCACCATCACCTGGGGCGTGATCCCGTTCAGCGTGCTCGCCGGCGGCATCATCGTCGACGCGCTCGCCGGGGACTGGGGCATCCTCGGCGCGGCCAAGCTCACCATGGCCGGGGGCACGCTCATCGGCACGCTGTTCGCGGCCATTCCCCTGGCCCCCATCCACGGCCTGCTCCAGCGCGAGCGGGCCGCCGTCGAGGCGGAGGTGCCGGCATGAGCGCTCCGGAGCGAAGCGGAGGTGGCGGCATGAGCGCTCCGGAGCGAAGCGGAGGTGCCGGCATGAGCGGTCCGGAGCGAAGCGGAGGGGCCGCTCATCATGGACACAGTGTCCTCAGGCCGACACCGGAGCGAAGCGGAGGTGCCGGCATGAGCAAGGTGCTGCTGGTCACGGGAGCGTCCACCGGCATCGGGCTGCAGACCGCGACGGCGGCCGCCGCCGGCGGGTGGACCGTGGTGGCGGGGATGCGCAAGCCCTTCGACCTGCCGGGCATCGACGTCCGCCCGCTCGACGTCACCGACCCCGAGTCCGTCGCGGCCTGCGTCGCGGGCGTGGCCGCCGACCACGGCCGGCTCGACGCGCTGGTCAACAACGCCGGCGTCGGCAACACGGTGCCGACGATCGAGCAGGCCGACCTGGCCGCGTTCCGGGCCAACATCGAGGTCAACTTCTTCGGCGTGGTCGCGATGACCAAGGCCGCGCTGCCGCACCTGCGGGCCTCGGGCGGGCGGGTGCTCACCGTCGGCAGCACCCGCGGGCTCGTCGGGCAGCCGTTCAACGAGGCCTACTGCGCGGCCAAGTTCGCCGTCGAGGGCTTCATGGAGGCGCTCGCTCCGGTCGCCCGCGGCCTCGGGGTGACCGTCGTGCTCGTCGAGCCCGGGCCGGTGCTGCAGACCGCGTTCGCGGCCAATACCGGGGTCACCCGCGACTCGCTGCTGGCCTCGGCCGGGCCCTACGAGCCGGTGCTGCGGCCCTACCTCGACTGGGTCGCCCGCACCGCCTGGCCGGGCGCGCAGCCGGCCGCCGAGATCGCCGCGATCATCCTCGCCGCGCTGGCCGACCCCGACCCGCCGCTGCGGGTGCTGACCAGCGACTGGGCCCGCGAGTTCGCCGCCGTGAAGCTCGCCGACGCCGACGGCACCGAGATTCGCCGCCGGGCCAGTTCCTGGCTTGTGTGACACCCCGCCCGACCGAGCGCGAACCGCCGGATTCGAACACGTGTTCGAGTCCGGCGGTTTTGTTTTATATATCGATCATCGCAAATTGCGAATGCGATTCGGGGCCCCGGGCCCGGTGTCCGGCCCGCCGGGGTTCGCGTGGTCCCGTGGCATGCGTGCGGACCCGACCACGTACCGCGGGGTTCGCGGCAATCCCCCGCTTCGCGGCCTGTGCGCCGCTCGCCCGCCGTGCCGGAAAAGGCCCGACTTCGCACATGGCGCGAAACCACCCGGCGATTCGCCCGATTCGCTCCCTTGGCCGCGCATCGAAGGACGTCACGCTCCGTGATGACTGCCCGGGTCTTGCCCCGGGCTTGCCTCGTCGTGCACGAATGGAGCCCGATCGCGAACCGATCGGCCGCAATCGATCACACACACGATGTGGGACGGCTCTACGGGATGAGGTTTATCGATGCTTGAGATATCGCTGCTGGGCCCGACAGAGGCGCGTGTATCCGGCCGTACGGTTTCCCTCTCGCCGTTGGAACGTAATGTGCTCGCCATTCTCGCGCTGTCCAGAAATGCGGTCGTCTCCACCGAGCGCATCATCGAGCTGCTGTGGAGCGACCGTCACCCGGCCGCCCCGCGCTCCCGGGTCCAGGGCCTCGTCTCGGCGCTGCGGCGCAAGGTCGGCGCGACGCTGGCCACCCGGCACCCCGGCTACGTCCTCGAGGCGGCCGGCGCCGCGACCGACCTCGACGCCATGCACGCCCTGGTGCGCCGGGCCCGCCGCGGCGCCACCGTCGCCGACACCGCCCGTGACCTGCGCGCCGCCCTCGCCCTCTGGCGCGGCGACCCGCTCGACGGCGTCACCGCGCCGGGCGCCGAGGTCGAGCGCGTCCGCCTCGCCGAGCTGCGCATCGGCCTGTTCGAGGAGCTCTTCGAGGCCGAGCTGGCGCTCGGGCCGCCGGCCGGGCTGGCCGGGGTCGCGGACCTGGTCGGGGAGATCGGCGGGCTGCTGGCCGCGAACCCGCTGCGGGAGCGGCTCGCCGGGCAGCTCATGCGGGCCCTGCTGCGGGCCGGCCGCCAGGCCGACGCGCTGCACGTCTACGAGGCGCTGCGGCGGCGGCTCGCGGACGAGCTCGGCGGCGACCCGGGGCCGGAGCTGCGGGGGCTGCACGCGGCGATCCTGCGCGGCGAGGTCGGGGCGCCACGGGTCGAGGCCTGGGCGGACGCGATCACGGCCTACGCGCCCGCCCCGGCCGCGGGCTCGATGGGCTCGGCGCTGGCGGTGGGGCTCGAGCGGGCGCCGGACCCGTTCGCGCCCCGGATCGCCGACGCCGCCTTACCGGGGGCCCTCGCGGCGGGGTCGTTCACCACGGCCGCGGGGGCCATGCGGGCGCCGGCCACACTGCCGGCCAGCGTCGGGCACTTCACCGGCCGCGACGAGGCGCTCAAGGCGCTCACCGACGCGGTCACCCGCCCCGCCGACGAGCCCCGGGTGGTGCTCGTCTCCGGCCTCGGCGGGCTCGGCAAGACCGCGCTCGTCGTGAAGTGGGCGCACGGCGCGGCCGGGGACTTCCCGGACGGCCAGATCTACGTCGACCTGCACGGCGGCGCGCTGACGCCGCTGGCCGCGCTCGGGGCGGTGCTGACCGCGCTCGGGGCGGGCCGCGACGAGCTGCCGGAGGGGCTGGACGAGCGCACGGCGCGGTACCGTGCCCACCTCAACGGCCGCCGCGTGCTCATCGTGGCCGACGACGCCGGCTCGGTCGAGCAGTTGCTCCCGCTCGTGCCGCCGACCACGGACGGGCAGCTCGTGGTCACCAGCCGGCTGCGGCTGCCGGCCCTGGCCGCGCACCACGAGGTCGAGGTGCTGCCGATGGACCCGCTCACCGGCGAGGCGACCCGGGAGCTGCTGGAGCGCATCGCGGGCCGGGAGATGCGCCGCGGCGACCCGGCGGCCGGGCGGCTCGTGCGCTGGTGCGGCGGCTACCCGCTCGCGGTGCGCACGGCCGGGCTGCGGCTGGCCGGGCGGCCCGGGCAGTCGCTGGACGCGTTCGCCGAGGACCTGGCCGGCGGCGAGCACGACGACGACGCGTTCGGCGGCTCCCTCGACGTGGTCCGCCGCGGCGCCCGGCGAGGCGACGGCGCCCCCGGCGACGGCCCGCGCGACGGGTTGGGCGGGCCGGCGGGCGTGCCCCGCGTGCTCGCGCCGGCGCTGGCCAGCGCGCACGCGGCGCTGAGCCCGGCGGCGGCGCACCTGTTCGGCCGGCTCGGGCTGGACCGCGGGGCCTCGATCGCGGTGGACCGCTCGATGGCCACGACCGACCGGGCGCTGCGGCGGGTGCGGCAGCTGCTGGACGAGCTGGTGAGCGTCAACCTGCTCACCGAGTCGGGGCCGGGCGGCTACCGGTTCCACGACCTGGTGCTGCGCTACGCCCGCGAATGCGGGGCCGAGCTCGTGGACCGCGACGCCGTCGACGAGTGGATGCGCCGCCGCGGGCCGGTCGGCATCGCCGTCTGAGCGCCCGGCCCGCGCGGCCCGCGCCACCCGCGGGCCGCGCGGACGGCTCGCACCGTACCGCACCACCCGCCCCGCAGCGCACCACCCGCGACCGTGTGGCGCTTCCACAGCCGATCTGTAGCGGCCGATGCCACGCTCGGCGGGCCTTCGACATCGCGTCGAGCGCCCTTCGAGCAGGTGAGGTGGCATCATCGACACGCTGCTGTCCGCCGTGGCCGCGCACGCCCGCGTCGCCCCGCTGCGGCCCGCGATCGTGCACAACGGCATCCCGGTGAGCTACGGGCAGCTCGCCGCGAACCTCGGCGCCGTGCGGCGCCGGCTCGGACCGCGGCCCGGCACGGTGACCGTCGACGCGCGGCACGACCCGGCCACGATCGCCGCGCTGCTCGGGATCTGGGCGGCCGGCGGCGCCTACTGCCCGCTCGACCCCGCGTTCCCGCCCGCCCGGCGCGAGGCGATGCGCCGGGCCGTCGCGGAGCCGGGCGACGCTTCCGGGGACGGCCTCGCCTACGTCCTGTTCACCTCCGGCTCGACCGGCGCCCCGAAGCCGGTCGCCACCCCGTGCGCGGCGATCGAGACGGTCGCGCCCGCGCTCGCCGAGCTGTTCGGGCTCACCGCGGCCGACCGGGTGCTGCAGTTCGCCTCGCTCAACTGGGACACGTGCTTCGAGGAGATCGTGCCGACGCTGCTGGCCGGGGCCGCGGTCGTGCTCGCCGACGACGCGCACAGCGGGTCGTTCCCGCGGCTGCTGCGCGCGGTCGAGCGCGACGAGGTCAGCGTGCTCAACCTGCCGACCGCGTTCTGGCACGAGCTCGTCCGGCACCTCGCGGCCACCGGGCACGGGCTGCCCGCGAGCGTGCGGCTCGTCGTCATCGGCGGGGAGGCGGTGGCCCCGGCCCGGCTCGCCGAGTGGTCCGGGCTGCCGGGGGCGCGGGGCGTGCGGCTGCTGAACACGTACGGCTGCACCGAGACCACCCTGATCACGCACGCCGCCGAGCTGCCCGGCGACGGTGCCCCGATCGGGCGGGCGCTGCCGCACGTGCGCGAGCGGATCGAGGCCGACGGCGAGCTGCTCATCGGCGGCCCGGCGCTCGCCCGCGGCTACCTCGGGCGGCCCGCCGAGACCGCCGAGCGGTTCGTGGAGCGCGACGGCGAGCGCTGGTTCCGCACCGGCGACCTGGTGTCCCGGCGCGGCGACGGGCTGCTCGTGCACGAGGGCCGCCGCGACCGCCAGGTGAAGATCCGCGGCATCCGCGTCGACCCCGGCGAGATCGAGGCGCGGCTGGCCGAGCACCCGGGCGTGCGCGGGGCCGCCGTGGTGGCCAGCGTCCGCGGCGGGCAGACGTCGCTGACCGCCTACGTCGTCACGGCCCACGAGACCGCCGACATCGCCGACATCGCCGCCTTCGTCCGCGCGCACCTGCCCGGCCATCTGGTGCCCGCGCGCATCGAGCAAGTCGACGCGCTCGCCTACACCGCGAGCGGCAAGGTCGACCGCTCCGCCACCGCCCAAGCCCACGAGGAGGCCCTGCGTTGACCGTCGACGAGCTCACCCTGATCTACGCCGAGGTGCTGGAGGCGCCCGGCATCGCCCCCGACGAGGACTTCTTCGCCGCCGGCGGGGACTCGCTGCTGGCCACCCGCGTGCTGTCCGCGGTCTACCGGGCCGGCGGCGGCGAGCTGACCTTCGAGGACTTCGTGGCCCACCCCACCCCGGCCGCACTGTCCACATTGCTCATCGGCCGCCAGGCGAGCCCGCTGGGCGTGGCGCCGTGAGGGTCGTCGTGGTCGGGGCCGGGCTGGCCGGGCTCACCGCCGCCACCCGCCTCGCGGAGGCCGGGGCGGACGTGACCGTGCTGGAGGCCCGCGACCGGGTCGGCGGGCGCACCCACGGCCTCGAGGTCGCGCCGGGGGCGTGGGTCGACGCCGGCGCCGCGTACCTCGGCGAGCGCCACACCGCCCTGCTCGACCTCCTGGCCCGGCTCGGGCTCAAGACGGTCCCGACGGGGATGGACGGGGCCAGCCGGTTCGCGCTGCACGGCGACGCCGTCGAGCAGCGCGACGGCCGGTTCCCGCCGCTGGCCGCGGTCGCGCTCGGCGACCTCTTCGACCGCCTCGACGCGCTGACCCGCCGGGTCGACCCCGCGGCGCCCTGGGCGACCGAGGGGGCCGCGGCGCTCGACACGCTCACCGCCGACGCGTGGGCGCGGGCGAACCTGGCCCACCCGGACGCGCGGACCTTCTTCCCGCTGTTCCTCGGCGAGATGATGGCCGCCGCGCCCGAGGACGTCTCCGTCCTGCACATGGCGTTCTACCTGCGCTCGGGCGGGGGGCTGCGATACCTCAACGCCTTCGCCGGCGGCGCCCAGGAGTCCAGGGTGGACGGTGGCGCGCACCAGGCCTGCGAGCTGCTGGCCGAGCGGCTCGCCGGGCGGGTGCTCCTCGGCCGGCCGGTCACGAGCGTGCACCAGGACGCGCACGGGGTGACCGTCGAGGGCCGCTTCCGCGCCGACGCCGTCGTCGTCGCGGTCCCCCCGCTGCTCGCCGACGCCATCGACTTCCGCCCGGGGCTGCCGGCGCCCCGGTCCGGGCGGGCCACCGCGCCCGGCTGCGCGGTGAAGGTACACCTGGTCTATCCCGCTCCCCTGTGGCGTGAGCAGGGCCTGTCGGGCTGGTCGGTCAGCGCGCAGGGGCCGCTGACGTCCACTGTGGACGACAGTCCGGCCGGCGGCGGGGCGGGGGTGCTGACCGGGTTCGTCACCGGCGCCGACGCGCACCGCTTCGCCGCGCTCGGCGAGAGCGAGCGGCGGGCGGCCGCGACCGCCCAGGCGGCGAGGCTGTTCCCCGACCTGCCCGAGCCGATCGCCGTGCACGTCACCGACTGGGTGCACGAACGCTGGAGCCGCGGCTGCTACGCCGCGCTCCTGGGCCCCGGCGACTGGGTCGCCACCGGGCCGCGGCTGACCGAGCGGCACCACCGCGTGCACTGGGCCGGCACGGAGACGAGCACCGAGTTCTTCGGGCTCATGGAGGGCGCGATCCGCTCGGGCCACCGAGCGGCTTTGTCGGTTTTGGAGGGACACGATGCATGAGACGCACAGCCCGGTCGCGCCGCTCGAGGTGCGCGAGCGGTTCATGACCGAGCCGGCGCTCGGGGCCGGCAACTTCCTGCAGTACGCGGCCGAGCACAACCCGAACCGGGCCGTGCCGATGGTCTACAGCCATCACCTCGACCACACCGGCGGCGTGGTCCTGCGCGGGCACAGCCTGCTGGACCTGGTGGCGCTGCGGGACCGCTACGCGCGCTGGTACACGGCCAACGGGGTCCGCCCCGGCGAGCCCGTCGCCGTCGTGGTCGCCGAGGGCCTCGAGCCGCTGCTGCACTTCCTCGCGCTCACCGCGCTCGGCGCCATCCCGGCGATGGTCAACGACGCGATGCGGCCCGATGTCATGGTCCGCTACCTCGACCACGTCGGCGTCGTCGGGGTCGTGGCCGACGACACCACCCGGCTCGCCTCCGCCTACCGGCAGGACCCCCAGCGGCGGCCCCGGTTCCTGGCGCTCACGGCCGAGGTGCAGGCGTTCGACGCGTCCGGGATCGAACTGCCGCCGTCGTACCCCCACCGGCACGCCCCGGACGACGTCGTCGGGCTCATCCACTCCAGCGGTACCACCGGCACCCCGAAGTCCACGATGCTCGCCCACCGGCAGTTCTGGAACGGCAAGCAGCCGCGCATGGTGCGCTTCCCCTGCGAGCCGTACGACCGCCTGATGTCGCTGATGCCGCACACCCACGCGGGCGGGCTGAGCTACTTCCTCACCGCGATCCTGCTCGGCCTGCCGGTCGTGGTCATGGGCGACCACCGCCGCGCGACCGTCGAGCCGGTGATGGAGGCCTTCCAGCCCACCATGGTCGCGTCGTTCCCGCGCACGTTCGTGGAGCTGGCCACCGGCGAGCTGCCGGTCAAGGGCGCCGCGAAGGTCCACTCGTGGTTCAACACCGGCGACTCCGCGCACCACGGCCACATCCGGCGGCTGGTCACCCTGGGCGAGCGCCCGGCCGGGCTCATCAAGCCGTGGCTGCTGCCGAGCGAGGCCGCGGCCGAGGCGGCGCTGCCCGGCTCCCAGTTCGTCGACGGGCTCGGCTCCTCCGAGATGGGCATGGCGCTCTTCGGCGGCATCACCACCCCGGAGACCATCCGCAACGACCGGTGCGTCGGCAAGCCGCTCGAGGTCGTCGAGGACGCGGCGATCCTGGACGAGGACGGCACCGCGCTCCCCGACGGCACGGTCGGGCTCCTGGCCATCAAGTCGCCGTCGCGCACGCCGGGCTACTGGCACAACCCCCGGCTCACGGCCAGCTTCGAGCTCAACGGGTACTGGCTGACCGGCGACGTCGCCTACCGCGACGCGGACGGGAACTTCTACCACCTCGACCGCACCGTCGACGTCATCGACACCGTGGACGGCCCGGTCTACAGCCTGCCGCTGGAGGAGGTGCTGCTCGCCGACTGCTCCGGCCTGGTCCGCGACTGCTCGGTCATCGGCGTCCCCGCGCCCGGCGGCGGCCAGCTCCCGGTCGCCGTCGTGCAGCCGCAGGCGGGCCCCGAGCCCGGCGAGGACGAGCTGCTGGAGCGGGCGAACAAGGAGCTCGCCGGGGCGGGCCTCGCGCCGCTGGCCGCGGTCCGGATCGCGCGCACCCCGGCCGACTTCCCGCTCGGCCCGACCGGCAAGGTGCTCAAACGGGAGCTGCGGGCGCGGCACGCGTCCCTGCTGTCGTGACCGGCTACACCTACGTGCGGACGCCGCTGGTCGAACCCGACTGGCGGCGCCTGCCCGGCTACCGGTCGGTCACCGCGGCCGAGTGGCGCAGCGCCGGCTGGCAGCGCGCGCACTGCGTCAAGACCCCCGCGCAGCTGCGGGCCGTGCTCGGCGACCGGGTCGGCGACGACTTCTACGACGACCTCGCCGCCGACCGGGCCCGGTTCGCCACCATGGCGATGCTGCTGCCGCCGCAGATGCTCAACACGATGGTGCCCGGGGCCGAGCCGGACACCGCGGCGCTGCGGGCCGACCCGGTGCGCCGCTACATGCTGCCGCTCGCCTCCGACCGGCACCCCGTCTGGCCGAGCCACCCGCGGGCCGAGCGGGACTCGCTGCACGAGGCCGAGATGTGGGCGGTCGAGGGGCTCACGCACCGGTACCCCACGAAGGTGCTCGCCGAGCTGGTGACGACGTGTCCGCAGTACTGCGGGCACTGCACCCGGATGGACCTCGTGGGCACCTCGACGCCGCAGGTGGCCAAGACCCGGCTCACGCTCAAGCCCGCCCATCGCCGGGAGCTGATGCTGGACTACCTCAAGCGCACCCCCACGGTCCGCGACGTGGTCGTCTCCGGCGGCGACGTGGCCAACGTGCCGTGGCACCAGCTCGAGGGCTTCCTGCTGCAGCTGCTCGACCTCGACTCGATCCGCGACATCCGCCTGGCGACCAAGGCGCTCGTCGGGCTGCCCCAGCACTGGCTGCAGCCCGGGGTCGTCGAGGGCGTGGCGCGGGTCGCGGCCGTGGCCCGGGAGCGCGGCGTGAACCTGGCCGTGCACACCCACGCCAACCACGCCGCGTCGCTCACCCCGCTGGTCGCCGAGGCGGCCCGGGCGCTGCTCGGCGCGGGCGTGCGCGACGTACGCAACCAGGGCGTGCTGCTGGCCGGGGTGAACGACTCGGTCGCGGCCCTGCTCGACCTGTGCTTCGCGCTGCAGGACGAGGCGGGCATCCTGCCGTACTACTTCTACCTCTGCGACATGATCCCCGGCGCCGAGCACTGGCGCATCCCGCTCTCGGCCGCGATCGCGTTGCAGGACGGGCTGATGGGCTGGCTGCCCGGGTACGCCACCCCGCGCCTGGTCTGCGACGTGCCCTACGCCGGCAAGCGCTGGGTGCACCAGGCCGTCTCCTACGACCGCGAGCGCGGCGTGTCCGAATGGTCCGGCGCCTCCCGCTACTACGACCCGATCCACACATTGCCCGAGGCCGGCCGCCACTGGTGGTCGCTGCAGTAAGGAGAGGACATGTCCCGCTACGACTGGGGCGACACCCACCCCGGAATCGAGAAGCTCAAGGCGGAGATCACCCCGGCCCGCGACCGCGTGGTCGGCCATCCGCTCTACGCCGCGCTGCGCGACCACGCGTCGATCGTGACGTTCATGGAGCACCACGTCTTCGCCGTGTGGGACTTCATGTCCCTGCTCAAGTCGTTGCAGCGCAGCCTCACCTGCGTCGACGTGCCGTGGGTGCCCAGCGGCCCGACCGGCAGCCGCCGGCTCATCAACGACATCGTGCTCGTCGAGGAGAGCGACGAGCTGCGCGGCGGGTTCATCAGCCACTTCGAGCTGTACCTCGAGGGCATGACCGAGGCCGGCGCCGACCGCACCGCGATCGACGCCTTCATCGCCGCCCTGCGCGCGGGCACCGGAGTGCCGGAGGCGCTCGTCGCCGCCGCCGTGCCCGCCCCGTCGGCCGCGTTCACGACCACGACGTGGGACTTCATCCGCACCGCACCGGTGCACTGCCAGGCGGCCGCGTTCGCCTTCGGCCGCGAGGACCTCATCCCCGACATGTTCGAGCAGGTCGTGAAGGTCAACGAGCGCGGCGCGGGCAAGCTCGACACGTTCGTGGACTACCTGGCCCGGCACATCGAGGTCGACGGCGAGGAGCACACGCCGATGGCCATGCAGATGCTGGCCGACCTGTGCGGGGACGACGCCGCGCGCTGGACCGAGGCGGCCGACACCGTCATCGCGGCCCTGGACGCCCGCGTGGCGCTGTGGGACGGCATCCTGAAGGCGTGTACCTGATCAGTGACAACACGGCGGGCGTCCACCCGGACGTGCTCGCGGCCATCGCGGACGCCAACGCCGGGCACGCGCCCTCCTACGGCCGCGACCCGGTGACCGCCCGGGCCGGGGCGCTGTTCCGCGAGCACTTCGGCGAGCGGGCCGAGACGGTGCTGGCGGTCACCGGGACCGCGGCGAACGTCATCGCGCTGGCCGCGCTCGTGCGCCCGTACGAGACCGTGCTCTGCGCCGGGACCGCGCACATCGTCACCGACGAGTGCGCGGCCCCGGAGCGGTTCACCGGCGGCCGGCTCACCACCGTGGACACCCCCGACGGCCGGCTCACGCCCGCGCACGTCGCCGCGTTCGCCCGGGCCGGCGACCCGCCGCACGCCCCGCTGCCCCGGGCGGTGTCGATCGCCCAGCCGACCGAGCTCGGCACGCTGTACTCCGTCGCCGAGCTGCGCGCCCTCGCCGGCGCCGCGCACGAGCACGGGCTGCGGCTGCACATCGACGGCGCCCGGCTGGCCAACGCCGCCGCCGCGCTCGGCACCGGCCTGGCCGAGGCCGCGACCGGGGCCGACGTCGTGTCGTTCGGCGGCACCAAGAACGGGGCTCTGGCCGCCGACGCCGTGGTCTTCCTCGATCCCGGCCTCGCCGGGCCGCGGCACCTGATCCAGAAGCAGGCCATGCAGCTGTTGTCCAAGAGCCGGTTCACGGCCGCCCAGTTCGTCGGGCTGCTCGACGGGGACCTTTGGCGTACCAACGCCGAACACGCCAACGCGATGGCCGCCCGGATCGCGTCCGTCCTCGCGGCTCACGCCGAGATCGTCCATCCGGTGCACACCAACGCCGTGTTCGCCACGCTGCCTTCCCGCGGCGGGGAACTCGACCGCTACGGCTCCGGCGGCCCGATCCGCCGGTACATGGCCGCCTTCGACACCACTGCGGCCGATGTCGACGCATTCGCGGGAGTCCTTCACGCAGCGTTCACCAGCTGAACCTTGGAGCGGCCCGTGCGCGGGTTCGTACATTTGGCCGTGACCTCTGCGGGGCATCGCCTCGGCATCGACATCGGCACGGCCACCACCGTCGCGGCGCTGGCCGGCGCCGATGACTCGCTCCGGCCGTGGCGCCTCGAATCCGGCCTGCCGGCGGCCGGGCCGACCGAGCCCGAGCCGGTCGCCGCGCTGCTGTCCCGGGCCGTGGCCGCGGCCGCCCCCGGCTGGGACGGACCGCTGGTGCTCACCCATCCCGCCGCGTGGCGTCCCGACCGCCGCCGGGTCCTCGCCGACGGCGCCCGCCTGGCCGGCCTCGGCGAGCCCGAGCTGCTCACCGAGCCGATCGCCGCCGCACGGTACTGCACCGCCGTCCTCGGCCACCGCGTGCCCGACGGCGGCTGTCTCGTCGTCTACGACCTCGGCGCCGGGACGTTCGACATCACCGTGGTCCGGCAGGCCGCGGACGGGCTCACCATCGCCGCCGCGGGCGGGCTGCTCGACGCCGGTGGCCTGGACCTCGACGCCGCGGTCGTGCGGCTGGCCCGCGCGAGCACCGGCCCCGAACTGGCCTGGGACCGGCTCGACCGGCCGCGCTCGCCCGAGGAGGCGGCGGCCCGGTTGCGGCTCTGGCACGAGGCCCGGGTCGCCCGGGAGGCGCTGTCCGACGCGCCCTCGGCCGACCTCTTCGTCCCGTTCGCCGGCCCGGTGGCGCTGCACCGCGACGACTTCGAGCGCGCCGCCGCCCCGCTGGTGGACCGCACCGTCGAGCGCACCGTCGCCGTGCTGCGCGAGGCCCTCGTCACCCCGCACGACGTGGCCGCGGTGTTCCTGGCCGGCGGGTGAGCCACACGCCGCTCGTCGCCGCGCGGCTGCATCGGGCGCTGGGCATCGCGCCGATCCCGGTGTCCGAGCCCGACCTGGCCGTGGCGTGCGGCAGCGTCACGCCCGTGCGCACGGCGATCGCCCCGCCCTCGGCGGCCCGCCCGCGAATCCGGCCCACGCTGCTGCGCACCTTCTCCCCCGGCGGGATCGTGCGCGGCGCGTCCCCGGTCAACGCGGTAGCGCTCAGCCCCGGCGGCCGGCTGCTCGCGGCGGGCAGCGACGACCGCCGCGTGCGCGTCTGGGACCTCGGCACCGGCCAGGTCCGGCACACGCTCAGCGACCACGACGGCCCGGTGCGCGCGGTCGCGTTCAGCCCCGACGGGAGCCTGCTGGCCTCGGGCGGCGGCCACCCCCGCCGCGCGGCCCGGGCCGTGCGAATCTGGCAGGCCGACGAGGGCCGCCGCCGCGACGCCTTCGACGCGGACCCGGGCGGCCCGGCGGCGCTGGCGTTCCATCCGTCCGGGCGCGTGCTGGCCGCGGCGGGCGTCGACGGGGTACTGCGGCTGTTCGACCTGGCCGACGGGCGCCTCTCCCGCGCCGGCGAGGGCCCGGCACTGCACGCGGTCGCGTACCGCGCCGACGGCTCGGCCCTGGCCACCGGCGACGACGCGGGCGTGGTGCTGCTGCACTCGGCCGCACCGCCCACCCCGCTGCACGGGCACCGGGGCGCGGTGCTCGGGGTCGCATTCGGCGGGCCGATGCTGGCCAGCGCGGGCGCGGACGCGACGGTACGCCTGTGGGACGGCCCGTCCTCGGCCGTGCTCACGGGCCACACCGAGCCGGTGACGGCGGTGGCGTTCGACCCGGCGGCGACGCTGCTGGCGAGCGCGGGGCTGGACTCCACGATCCGGCTGTGGGACGCGACCTCGGGCACGCACCTGCACACGCTGGACGGGCACGATGGGGCGGTACACGCCTTGGCCTTCACCCCGGACGGCTCGATACTGGTGTCAGCGGGCGCGGACGGCGCCGTGCGGCTGTGGAACCTGTCCACCCGGCCCTGACCGTTCTCGTCACTCGCCCGCTGTGGAGCTGCCGACCGCGCTCGCCATCGCCGCCACGGCGCAGGTGCTCCGGGCCGAGCACGCATGATCGGGCCGGCTCCGGCCAGCACGCGACCGAGCCCCATCGCCGCACGCGGGCCGGGTGCTCGCGGCGGGCGGCGAGGCGCGTTTCGTCATGGTCGCCGAGTGTTCTGGAGGTGGACGGGCGGTCGCGTGCCACGAGCGCAACCGCAGTTGAACGCGACGCTCGGCCGATGGTGCGGGCCGCCGTTGGCCGTCCAATGAGTATGCGTGGTCCAGCGGCGTGTTTGCCCACTGGGCCGTTTTGAATGCGCCGGGTCCGTGCTGGTCATCATTCGGTGGTCCCGGTTCCAATATGTTCGCCATTTGTGCCCTGGTCTGGTCCGGGATCGTGGTTTCGGTCGTATTCTGGGATAATTCTTGGCATGGGGCAGATGCAGTTGTTCAGTTCTCGGGAATTGGCTGCTATGCGGGATCGGACGAAGGCTCGGAATTGGTGGCCGGGGAAGGATGAGTTCCGCCGGGAGGCACAGCGGCGGCGTGATTGGGGGTTGGTGAGACGGCATGCGGAGAAGCTGCGCCGCGTCCACGGACCCGCGGCACCTGCGCCCGGAACGCCGACGCCTCCCAGGCAGCACCCGCCAGAAGTTGCCCCGACGGAACCACCGTCCGATTCCACCGGAAACACCGACCGACTCGCCGGCCCAGCGTCTGCACCAAACCCGGCGCCGCGGCTCCCTGCTGCAACAATTCGACCGGCCCGCGCGATTCCAGCGACTCGGCCCATCAGCCGAACGCACATGAAAATAGACCGCAACAATGTTCCATCACATCGGCCACAAGACGCGATCCGGGAACGGCCGGAACACCACCACCCGCGCACGGCGAGTCCGGCCCGAACCACCGCCACCGCCCACACACACCGATCTTGCGCGGCCCGCGGCTCGCGGCTGCGCGATGCACAGCTTCGCGGCTCGCAGCTTCGCAGTGCACGTGCCGCACGGTCCGCGGGCGAGCGGTGCACACGCTGCACGATGCGCGGGCGAGCGGTGCACACGCTGCACGGTGCGCGGGCGAGCGGTGCACGCGCCGCACGGTGCGCGGCTCGCGGGTGTGTGGTGAGCGATCCGGAAGAGCACGGGCGGAGTCACCGGCGTGCGTGGGAGTTGCGCGTGGCCCACCGGTCGGCCGCCAGGAAGAGCGCCGCCGGCGGACGCCACCTCGTCCCCAGCCCAAGCCTCGAACGCGCCGTCCCAGCACGCCGCCCGCCGGCCCGGCCGACACGCGCACCGCGGGTCAGCGCCACGCCGCGCGCCGTCCAAGACCGTGCCGAACTCATCCGCAGCCCTACACCTCCAACGCGCCGTCCCAGCAGGCCGCCCGCCGGCCCGGCCGACACGCGCACTGCAGGTCAGCGCCACGCCGCGCGCCGCCCAAGACCGTGCCGAACTCACCCGCGGCCCTACACCTCCAACGCGCCGTCCCAGCAGGCCGCCCGCCGGCCCGGCCGACACGCGCACCGCAGGTCAGCGCCACGCCGCGCGCCGCCCAAGACCGTGCCGAACTCATCCGCGGCCCAACACCTCGAACGCGCCGTCGAAGCAGGCCGCGCCGGCGCACCCACAGCGCCGTGTCGGCCGGGGTCGCGGGGAGTGTCGGCGCGGCGCACCCACAGCGCCGTGCCGGCCGGGGTCGCGGGGAGTGTCGGCGCGGCGCACCCACAGCGCCGTGCCGGCCGGGTCGCGGGGAGTGTCGGCGCGGCGCACCCTGCGGCGTCGTGGCGGCGGCGGGCGGGAAGACGTCGAGCAGCACGGGCAAGGGGCCGGAGTTTCTGTTGTTCACCGGCCGCACGTCTGCCGGACCAGATACAATCATGATCTTGTATCTATCGATGCGCACGATGTGTCGTCGTCCCTGCCTATGAAGGGGGAATCAACACATGTCGATTCGTCGGGTGGTGTTCGCGCTGGCGACCACGGCCCTCGTCGCCACCGGTCTGACCGCCGCGGCGTCCACTGCGCAGGCCGCCACCGGGGTTCCGCGCTTCGACCACATCGTTCTGGTGATGTTCGAGAACCACGCGTACTCCCAGATCAGCGGCGCCAGTTCCGCCCCGTACTTCAACTCCCTGGCGAGCCAGGGCGCGAAGTTCACCAAGTCCTACGCGATCACGCACCCGAGCCAGCCGAACTATATTGCGCTGTTCTCGGGCTCCACCCAGGGCGTGACCAGCGACGACTGCCCGAAGAACTTCACCGGCACCAACCTGCAGTCGCAGCTGTCGGGCGCCGGGCTGTCGTTCAAGGGCTACTCCGAGTCTATGCCGTCCAACGGCTACACCGGCTGCTCGAGCGGCACCTACCAGCGCAAGCACAACAGCTGGGTCGACTTCTCCAGCGTGCCCGCGGCGTCGAACCTGACGTTCGCGAGCTTCCCGTCGTCGGCGAACTACGCCTCGCTGCCGACGGTCGCGTTCGTCTCGCCGAACATGTGCAACGACATGCACGACTGCTCGGTCGGCACCGGCGACACGTGGCTCAAGAACAACCTCGACGCCTACGCGCAGTGGGCCAAGACGCACAACAGCCTGCTGATCGTCACGTTCGACGAGGACAACCGCCTGGCCCTCAACCAGATTTTCACCGTCTTCGTCGGCGCGCACGTGCAGGCCGGCTCCTACGCCGAGAAGATCAACCACTACAACGTCCTGCGCACCATCGAGGGCGCGTACGGCCTGCCGGGCATCGGCGGCGCGGCGAGCCTGTCCCCGATCACGGACGTCTGGAACTGATCCATCCCCGGGCGCCCCGTCCCCAGCGGGGCGCCTCCCGGCCACCCGAGAGGCTGACGTGTACCTGTCCACAGTGGACAAGCCGGTCACCGGCCCCGCCCCGCGCGGCACCCGCGTCGCCGCCACGGTGCTCGCCCTGGGCACGGTGAGCCTGATCACCGACGTCTCATCGGAGATGGTGGCCGCGATCCTGCCGCTGTACCTCATGCTCGGCCTCCACCTCGGCCCCCTCGGCTACGGCGTGGTCGACGGCCTCTACACCGGCGCCACCGCGCTGCTGCGCCTCGTCGGCGGCTACGTGGCCGACCGCATCCGCCGCCGCAAGGCCGTCGCCGTCGCGGGCTACGGGATCTCCGCGGCCGCCAAGCTGGGCCTGCTCGCCGCGGGCTCGTCGGTCCCGCTGCTCAGCGCCGTGATCGTCGCCGACCGTGCGGGCAAGGGCCTGCGCACCGCCCCGCGCGACGCGCTCATCACCCTGTCCACGCCGCCGGAGCGCCTGGGCCGGGCCTTCGGCGTGCACCGCGCGATGGACAGCGTGGGCGCCTTCGCCGGCCCGCTGGTCGCGGTGGCGGTGCTGGGCGCCTCGGCGCAGTCCTTCGACGCCGTGTTCGTGACGAGCTTCGCCATCGCCGCCCTGGGCGTGTTCGTCCTGCTCACATTCGTGCCCGACCACCGCGGCCCGGCCTTCGCGACGCCCGCCCCGAACCAGCCCACCCCGAACCGGCCCGCGCCGAGCCAGACCGCCCCGGGCCAGACCGTCCCGAGTCAGACCACGCCGAGCCAGACCGTCCCGAGTCAGACCATGCCGAGCCAGACCATGCCGAGCCAGACCGCGGCGGTCTCAGTGCGCGCCGCCGCCGCGCTGCTCGGGCGCAGGGACTTCCGGCTCGTCGTGCTCGCCGCGGCCGTCATGGGCCTGGCCACGATCGGCGACGGGTTCGTCTACCTGGTGCTGCAACGCCGCCACGATCTCGCCGTCGGATGGTTTCCGCTGCTCGCCGTCGGCACCAGCCTCGTCTATCTGCTCCTCGCCGTCCCGGTGGGCCGCCTCGCCGACCGCGTCGGGCGCGCCCGCGTCTATCGTGCCGGGTTCGCCGCGCTCGCGGTCGTCTACCTGCTGCTCGCCGCCGGGCTCGGCGGCGGGCCGATGCTCGTGCTCACGGTGGCCCTCTACGGCGCGTTCTACGCGGCGACCGACGGCGTGCTGATGGCGCTCGCCGGGCCCCTGCTCCCGGAGTCGCTGCGCACGACCGGCATCGCCCTGGTGCAGAGCGGGCAGTCCCTGGCATATCTGGTCTCCTCGGTCCTGTTCGGCCTCGCGTGGCAGCTGTGGGGGCCCGGCCCGGCGCTGCTCGCGGCCGCCGCGGCCACCCTGGCCGCCCTCGTCCTCGTCACCTCCATTCTCCGGAGAGGTACGACAAAAATTGCGTAAGATCTTGTCAACGTCGATCGTCGCGGCGATCCTCGCCGGAGGGGCCGCGGTCTACATCTACAAGGCCGCGCACCGCAACGATGCCGCCGCGGCCACGGCCGAGGCGGTCCACCTCCGGCCCGGGGATCTGCTCGTCCGCAGCACCGCCGACGGGTCGATGGGGCGCCTCGCGGTCGTGGACGGCGCCACGCGCAAGGTCTCGGCCGTCAGCTGCAATCGCGTCTACGCCGCCGGCGAGACCGTCATCTGCCTGCGCCCCGACGGCCCGCTCGCGACCTACCAGGTCGCCGTGCTCGACGGGAGCCTGCGGGAGCGGGACACGTACCCGATGGTGGGCGTCCCGAACCGGGCCCGCGTCTCGGCCGACGGGCGCCTGGTGACGTGGACGGCGTTCGTCACCGGCGACTCGTACAACGGCGGGCAGTTCTCGACCCGCGTCGGGGTGCTCGACACGACCTCCGGCGACCTGCTCGCCGACACCCTGGAGACGTTCGCGCTGACCAGGGACGGCCAGCCGTACCAGGCCGCCGACGTCAACTTCTGGGGCGTCACGTTCGCGCGGGACGACCGGACGTTCTACGCCACGATGGCGACCCAGGGCCGCCGGTACCTCGTGCAGGGCGACCTCACCGCCCGCACCCTGCGCACCCTGGCCGAGAACGTCGAGTGCCCGTCGCTGTCGCCCGACGGCACCCGCATCGCGTTCAAGCAGGCCGTCGGCGGCGACCCCGCGAAGGGCTGGCGCCCGGCCGTCATGGACATCGCGACCCGCGGCGTCACGGTGCTCGCCGAGACCCGCAGCGTCGACGACCAGATCGCCTGGCGGGACGACCGCACGGTGATGTACGCGCTGCCGCGGGACCGGGACCACGCCGACGTCTGGTCCGCGCCCGCGGACGGCGCCGGGGCCCCGGCCGTGCTCGTGCCCGACGCCGAGTCGCCCGCGCGCATCGACTAGAAATCGACCCCTACCAAAGAGTAACTTGACCGGATGCGAACGCTGGCGCTGCTCATCGCGGCCGTGGGGATCCTCCTGGAAGGCCTGGTCATCGGGGTCACGCTGTTCGCACTGGGCGGGGTGATCGACGCCTACTCCATGTCGCTGGCCGGCGCCGACCCGTCCGCCGCCCAGCTGGCGGTCAAGATCACGGGTGTCGTACTCGCCGTGCTCCTCGTCGTCCTCGCCGCCGGACTCGCCGCGGCGGCCGCCCGCGACCGGCACGCCCGCCGGATGGCCTTCCTGGCGATGCTCTTCCAGTGCGTGGTCGTCGTGATCGCGGGGCTGGCGCTGGGCTGGGCCGTGTTCGCGGGCACCCTGCTGGTGCTCGGCACGCTGCTGTACGCCCTCCTCGACGACTCGCAGCAGACCGCGACCCGCTGAGCCCGGCCGCGGTGGCATGCTTGCCCGGTGCGGATCACCACCCTGGGCGAGCTGGCCGTCGACGGCCGCCCGGTGCGCGGTGAGCGCCTCGCCGCCGTGGTCCGCGCGCTCGTCGACGCCCGCGGCCGCACCGTCACCGCCGCCGCGCTCGCCGAGGCCGTGTGGGGCGGGGCGCCGCCCGAGGACGCCGCCGGCGCCGTCCACGCGCTGATCGCCCGCGCCCGCCGGCTCGGCCTGCCGGTGACCGCGGCGCCGGGCGGATACCAGGTCTCCGCCGCGGACGTGGAGCCCGATACGGTCCTGGTCCGGGCCCGCCTCGACGCCGCCCGCGCCGCGCTGCGCAACCGGGACCCGGCCACCGCCCGCGAGCACGCCGAGGCGGCGCGGGCACTGTTCCCCGACTCCCCCGACCTCACCGACGACGCCGTCGCCGCCCTGCTGGCCGAGACGACCGCGACGAGAGCCGAGGCGACCGCGACGGGAGCCGAGGCGGGGTCCGGCGCGACGATCGAGGCCGACCTGCGCGCGCTCGCGGCCCGCACCCCGCCCCACGAGCCGTCCGCGGCGCTGCTCATCCGGCTCCTCGCCGCGCGCGGCCGCCCGGCCGAGGCGCTGGCCGTGGCCGACCGGCTCCGCGCGACCCTGGCCGAGCACTACGGCACGGACCCGTCGCCCGCCGTCGCCGCCGCGCACCTGGCCGTGCTGCGTGGCGAGGCAGGCGGCGAGGTGCGGCCGGCCGAACCCGCGCGCCGGGCGGGGCGCGGCCTGCCCCCGGCGTGGCGGCGCGCGACGACCGCGATGGTGGGCCGGGACCGGGACGTGGCCGCCGTCCGGGACGCGCTCGCCCAGGCCCCGCTGGTCACCGTCGTGGCCGTCGGCGGCGCCGGCAAGACCCGGCTCGCGGCCGAGATCGCGCGGCACACGGCGGCCGAGGGCGGCCCGGTGCACGTGGTCGAGCTGGCCGGCCTGCGCTCGGGGGCCGAGGTGCTCCCCGCCCTGCTGGCCGCGGCCGACCCCGCCCCGGGACGGACCGAGCCGACGGCCCCGGCCGAGCGGCTCCAGGAGATCGCGGGCCTGGTCGTGCTCGACAACTGCGAGCACGTCCTCGCCGACGCCGCCGCGGCCGCGGCCGGCCTGCTCGACACCGCGCCCGACGCCGCCGTGCTCGCCACCAGCCGCGCCCCGCTCGGCCTGCCCGGCGAGGTCGTGTACCGGCTGCCCGCCCTGGACGACGAGGCCGCCCTGGACCTGATCACCGCGCGGGTCAGAGCCGGGGGCGCGGCGCTCGCCGGGGACGACGGCGGGGCCGCCGTACGACTGTGCCGTCGTCTCGACAATCTGCCGCTCGCGCTGGAGCTCGCCGCCGCCCGGCTGCGGCACATGCCGATCGAGGACGTCCTGGCGGGGCTCGACGACCGGTTCGGGCTGCTCGACGCCGCCCTGCGCGGCCTGCCCGAGCGCCACGCCAGCCTGTGGGCGATGGTCGACTGGAGCCGCGAGCTGCTCGGCCCGGGCGAGCGGGCACTCCTCGAGCGCCTCGCCGTCATTCCCGCACCGTTCACCCGCGAGGTCGCCGAGCACGTCTCGGGGCAGCGCGACGGGGGCCTCGCCCTGCGGCTGGCGGCGCTCGTGGAGCAGTCGCTGCTCGTGCTCGAGGACGGGCCGCGCTACCGGATGCTGGAGACGGTCCGCGAATACGGCGAGGCGCGCCTGGCCGCGGCCGGCGGGCGCGACGAGGCCATGGCCGGGCTCACGGCCTGGGCGCGGGCCGAGGCGCTGCGGCTGCACGCCGAGTTCGTCGGCCCCGGCCAGCTCGCGGCCGTCGCGCGGTGCACCGCCGGGCAGGACAACCTCGTGGCCGCGCTGCGGTGGGCCATCGGGCGCGACGACGCCGCGGCCGTGGACATCGCCGTGACGCTGTTTCACCTGTGGACCGTGCGGGGGCTGCACTTCGAGGTCACGCCGTGGGCCTCGGCGCTGCTGCACCGCGACGATCCGATCGAGCGGCGGCGGCACGCGCTGGTGCGCGCCGCCGACCCCGACCGCCTCATGTGGCTGTGCCTGCTCATCGGGCTCAACGCGTTCGCGGTGGACGCGCACCGCGAGTACGCGCTGACGAAACGCCTGCTCGGCCACGCCGCCCGCGCCGAAGGCGGCTCCGACCGGGCGAGGGCGCTCGCGCTCATGGTGCCCGCGCTGGGCGACCGGGACCCGTCCGTCGGGCTGGCCGCGGCCGAGCGGCTCATCGCCCAGCCCGACCCGTACGCCCAGGGCTTCGGCCTCTTCCTGCGCTCCGCGATCCGGGAGAACCGCGGCGACGTCATCCCGGCGCCGGAGCGCTTCGCCGACACCGAGCTCGCCTACCACCGCTTCGAGGCCGCCGGCGACCACTGGGGCATGGGCATGGCGGCCCAGATGATCGGCGCGCAGGGCCACGAGGAGTGGCTGCGCCGCGGCGCCCACCACATGGAGCTGCTGGGCGCGGCCGACGACGTGGGCTCGATCCGGGTCCTGCTCGACGTGCAGCTGGCCCAGCGCGGCGACGACGAGGCGGCCGAGCGCCTGCTGGAGGTCGTCCGGGCCGCGGGCGCCGAGCGGCCGGCCGGGATCCAGGGGATGGACTCGATCCAGGCGTACCTCGGGCTGGCCCAGCACGCCTGGCTGCACGGGCGGGCCGAGGAGGCGGTCGCGTTCGCCGAGCGGGCCGCGGCGAGCGCCGACCGGGCCGGGACGCCGGTGCCGCAGGTCCGCCTGGTGTTCTTCGTCGCCGCGGCCGCCTTCCGCCTGCGGGCCCACGGGCGGGCCGGGGCCGAGCGGGCGGCCGGGCTACTGGCGGACGTCCGCACCGAGGCGCTCGGCGACATCGACGCGCCCGCGCTCGGCTCCTGGGCCCTGTGCGCGGCGGCCCTCGCCGCGCACCTCGGCGACCCGGCGTCGGCGCGGGAGCTGTGGGCGCTGGGCGAGCGCTGCTCACCGGTCGCGATGCACCTGTTCGACCCCGGCGCCGACCCGGTGCTCGACGCCGCCCGCGAGCCCGACCCGGCGGCGGAGCGACGGCTCGCGGCGTGGCGGACGCGGCCGATGACCGAGGTCACCGACCGGATCCGCGAGCTGGTGGACGTACTCCTTCAGACCTTGCGGCGGTAGGCCCACAGCGCCAGCGGCATGAACACCGCGACGAGGGCGGCCGACCAGCCCAGCGTCCACCACACGTGCACCCCGTAGCCGGGCGTGCCCAGGAACAGCCCGCGCATCGCCTCGACCAGGTGGGTCAGCGGGTTGTTGCGCACGAACCCCTGCATCCAGCCCGGCAGCGTCGCGGTGCCGACGAACACGTTGGAGGCGAAGGTCAGCGGCAGCACGATCAGGAAGCAGATGCCCTGCACGGCGCCCGAGGTGCGGGCCAGCATGCCGATGAGCACCGGGGCCCAGGACAGCGACAGGGCGAACACGACGGCGAGCAGCGCGCCGGCGACCGCGTGCAGCGGGTCGGAGCCGATGCGGAAGCCCATGACGTAGGCGAAGGCGAAGGTGGAGATCGTCACCAGGAGGTACCGCACGACGTCCCCGAGGACCGCGCCGATCAACGGTGCCGCTCTGGGGATCGGCAGGGAGCGGAACCGGTCGAAGATGCCCTTCTCGATGTCGGTGTTGAGGTTCACGCCGATCGAGATCGCGCCCATGGCGATCGTCTGGGCCAGGATGCCCGGCATCACGAACTGCAGGTAGTCGTGGGTCGAGCCGGAGATCGCGCCGCCGAAGATGTACACGAAGATGACCATGAACAGCACCGGCTGGATCGTCACGTCGATGAGCTGCTCGGGCGTGCGCATCGTCTTGATGAGGCTGCGCCTGGTCAGCTCGAGGGAGTGGCGCAGCAGCTTGAACGGCTTCGGCGCGGGACGGTCGAGCACGAGGGCGGTCATGACGAAACCTCCGAGGGCTTTGCGGTGAGGGAGAAGAAGACCTCGTCGAGCGAGGGCAGGTGCAGGGAGAGCTCGGTGACGGCGATGCCCTCGGCGGTCAGCTTGGCCACGGCCTCGGCCATGGCGGCGTCGCCGGAGACGGGCACGGCCAGCACGCCGGCGCGGATCTGGTCGGCGGCGGCGCCCGAGGAGACCATGGACAGGATCTCGGCGGCCCGGGGCAGGTCGCGCTCGTCGGACGGGCGGACCTCGAGGGTCTGGCCGCCGACGATCCGCTTGAGCCGCTCGGGCGTGTCGTGGGCGATGACCCGACCGTGGTCGATGACCGTGATCTCGTCGGCGAGGGCCTCGGCCTCCTCGAGGTACTGCGTGGTCAGCAGCACCGTGGACCCCTCGCGCACCAGCTTGCGCACGACCTCCCACATGTCCTCGCGCTTGGCCGGGTCCAGGCCGGTCGTCGGCTCGTCGAGGAAGATCACGTCGGGGCGGCCGACCAGGCTCGCGGCCAGGTCCAGGCGGCGGCGCATGCCCCCGGAGTAGGTCTTGGCCGGCCGGTCGGCGGCGTCGGTCAGGTCGAACCACGCCAGCAGCTCGGCGGCCCGCGCCCGGGCGCCCTTGCGGCCCAGGTCCAGCAGGGTGCCGAAGAGCACCAGGTTCTGCCGGCCGGTGAGGTCCTCGTCGACGGAGGCGTACTGCCCGGTCAGCCCGATCGACGCGCGGACCTTCTCGGCGTCGTGGACCACGTCGTGCCCGCCGATGCGGGCGGTGCCGGCGTCCGGCCTGATGAGCGTGGACAGGATCCGCACGGCGGTGGTCTTGCCGGCGCCGTTGGGGCCGAGCACGCCGTGCACGGTCCCGCGCGGGATGACCAGGTCGACGCCCTGCAGCGCCTTCGTCTGGCCGAAGTGCTTGACGAGGCCGCTCGCCTCGACCATCACGTCGTTCGTCATGTCCCGAACTCTGCCCGCCGCGACCGACACGGCGCCGACACGCGACCGACACGACCCGACACGCGGCTGACGTGCGCGGCGGCGGTACCGTGACGGCTCATGAACGACACCCAGCTCAGCCCGGGCCGCCGGGTCGGCCGCAGGGTCGGGCGGCTGATCGGCCGCGTGCTGCAGGGCATCCAGCCCGCGGAGGCGATGCCGCAGCTCCTGCCGCGCCCGGAGGAGGACGCGGCGGTCATGGACTGCGCGCTGTACGTGCGTGGCAGCCGCCAGCCGGGCCGCCCCTCGTTCGCCGAGGCCCTCTCCGCGGCCCGGCGCCGGCGCAACGGCTTCGTGTGGCTGGGCCTGTTCGAGCCGAGCTGGTCGCAGTTCACCGCGGTCGCCGAGGCGATCGGGGCCGACGAGGCGGTCGTCGACCAGACGCTCGACGCCGAGCGCCGCCCGGCCATCCAGCGGCGCGGGGACGTGACGGTGCTCACGCTGCGCACGGCGCGGTACGTCGAGCACGCCGAGCTGACGGAGACCTCCGAGGTCGTCGACACCGGCGCGGTCACGCTGCTCATCGGCGCGCACTTCGTGGTGTCGGTGCGCCACGGCGGGGCGGGCGCCCTCGCGGACGTGCGCGAGGGGCTGCAGCGGCGGCCGAGCCTGCTCGGGCAGGGCCCCTGGGCGGTCGGCTACGCCGTGATCGAGCGGATGGTCGAGGTCTACCACGACGTGGCCACCCGCGTGGAGCAGGACGTGGAGAAGCTCGAGGAGACCGCGTTCCGGCGCCAGGGCGGCTGCGACGTGCAGCAGATCTACCAGCTCAAGCGGGAGCTGGTGGAGTTCAAGCGGGCCGTGCTGCCGCTGCAGGCGCCGCTGCGGCTGATGACCGACATCGCCTCCGAGCTGCCGCCGGGGCTGCGCCAGCACTTCACCGACGTGCTGGGCCGGCTCAACCAGGTGGTGGAGCGCGTCGGGACGTACAACGAGCTGCTCGACTCGATCCTGCAGGCTCGGCTGGCGCAGGTCGGGCTCGACCAGAACAATGACATGCGCAAGATTGCCGCGTGGGCGGCGATGGCCGCGGTGCCGACCGCGGTCGCCGGGGTGTACGGCATGAACTTCGACCACATGCCGGGCACGTCGTGGCGCTGGGGGTTCGGCGTGGCGGTGCTCGTGATGACCGCCGGGATGCTGGTGCTCTACCGCTTGTTCCGCAAGTCGAGATGGCTTTGACCGGATGATTGCCGAGGGGTCATGACGACCACGCCCGAATACCTGCTGCCCGCCCGGGTGGAGAGCCCGGAGCCCAAGGAACGGCCCGGCGGACCGATCGGGCGGTGGCTGCTGGAGCACCGCGTCGCCCCGGTCGGGCCGGAGAGCGACGAGGCGCACGCCAAGCCGCAGGCCTGGTGGAAGGTGATGACGCTGACGGGCGTGGACTACTTCTCCACGCTGTCCTACCTGCCGGCCATCGCCGCGCTGGCCGCCGGGGCCCTCTCCCCGCTGGCGACCCTGCTCATCGTGGCGCTCACGCTGCTGGGGATGCTGCCGATGTACCGCCGCGTGGCCAAGGAGAGCCCGAACGGCCAGGGCTCCGTGGCGATGCTGGAGACGCTCCTGCCCTTCTGGCGGGGCAAGATCTTCGTGCTGGTGCTGCTCGGCTTCGTCGCCACCTCATGGATCATCACCATCACCCTGAGTGCCGCCGACGCCTCCGTGCACATGCTCGAGAACCCCGTGTTCCCGGGCTTCATGCACGGCCACGCGGTGATCATCACCGTGGTGCTGCTGCTCATCCTGGGCGGCGTGTTCCTGCTCGGCTTCAGCGAGGCGGTCGCCGTGGCGATCCCGCTGGTCGGGGTGTTCCTCCTGCTCAACGCGGTCATCGTGGTCGTCGGCCTGGTCGACGTGTTCACCACCGCCGGGGCGCTGTCGGACTGGACGCACGCGCTGAGCACCGGGCACGGCGGCGGCCTCGGGCTGCTGCTGCCGGCCGTGGTCGCGTTCCCGTCGCTGGTGCTGGGCCTGTCCGGCTTCGAGACCGGGGTCAGCATGATGCCGCTCGTGGCCGCGGAGGGCGAGAACGCCGAGCAGCGGCGGGCGTCGCGCCTGGCCAACACCAAGAAGCTGCTCACGGTCGCGGCCGCGATCATGTCGGTGTACCTCATCGCGACGAGCTTCATCACCACCGTGCTGATCCCCGAGCGGGAGTTCGAGGAGGGCGGGAAGGCGGCCGGGCGGGCGCTGGCCTACCTCGCGCACGAGAAGATCGGCGAGGCGTTCGGCACCGTCTACGACATCAGCAGCGTGCTCATCCTGTGGTTCGCGGGCGCGTCGGCGATGGCCGGGCTCATCAACATCATCCCCCGCTACCTGCCCTCCTACGGCATGGCGCCGGAGTGGGGCCGGGCGGTGCGGCCGATCGTGCTGGTCTACACCGCGATCAGCATCGGCATCACGGTCGCGTTCGGCGCCGACGTCAACGCCCAGGCCGGGGCCTACGCGACCGGCATCCTGGCCATGATGGTCTCCGGGGCCGTGGCGGTCACGATCTCGGCCTGGCGGGCCGGTCAGCGCCTCGCGGGGATCGGGTTCACGGTGCTGACGCTGATCCTGCTGTACGCCCTGGGCGCCAACGTGATCGAGAAGCCCGACGGCATCCTCATCTCCGCCGTCTTCATCGCCGGGATCATCGTGGTGTCGCTCGTCTCGCGGGTCAGCCGCACCACCGAGCTGCGCGCCGACGCGATCGAGTTCGACGACGCCGCCCGCCGCTTCGTCACCGAGTCGATCGAGCACGACGGCGAGCTCAACATCGTGGCGAACCGCCGGCAGGCCGGGGACAAGGCGGAGTACGAGGGCAAGGAGTCCGAGCAGCGCGGCCACAACCCGGTGCCGGGCCGCGCCGACATCCTGTTCCTGGAGGTCGACGTCGTGGACCCGTCGGCGTTCTCCGGCACCCTGTGCGTGCGCGGGGTCGAGGTGGACGGCTACCGGGTGCTGCGCACCGAGAGCCCGGCGGCCCCCAACGCGATCGCGGCGGTGCTGCTCGCGCTGCGCGACGCGACCGGGGTCCGCCCGCACGCCTACTTCGAGTGGGCGGAGGGCAATCCGCTCGGGCACCTGTTCCGGTACCTCATCCTCGGCCGCGGCGACACGGCGCCCGTCGTGCGCGAGATCATCCGCTCGTCCGAGCCGGACCCGTCCCGCCGTCCGGGCATCCACGTCGGGGGCTGACGCGATAGCGTGTACCCCGACTTCGGGGGAGGCCACATGCCCGTGTCCAAACAGGCCCGGCTGGTGCACTGGTCGGTGATCGCCTCGGCGCTGCTGCTCGGCATCGCCGCCGCACTGTCCTGGGCGGCGCTCGCGCACCTCGCCGGGCTGCACACGAGGATGGTCTCCGACGGGCAGCTCGCCCAGGCGCGGACCGACATGCTCAACAGCCTCGCCACCGGGGCCGTCTCCGCGCTGGTGCTCGCCGTGATCGCCGTGTTCCTGCGCCGGCCCTCCAGCAAGGCCCGCACCGCGGTGTGGGTGTTCGGGCCGCTCATCGCGCTGACGACGCTGTGCTTCCTGGTCGGCGGGCCGGAGTGGGCGGTGGCCCCGACCGGCGAGGAGCCCGCCGAGCTGCGGGCGGAATACGCGCAGGTCGTGCCGGACTGGTACGTGTGGCCGCACGGGGTCGCCGGGCTCGTCGCGGTCGCCCTGCTGCTCTTCGCCGCGATCTTCCTGACCCGCGCGGACCTGCGGGAGCACTACATGGACGGCGGCTACGACGCCACCCGCGGCTACACCTCGTGGGTCGATCGCACCGGCGGCGCGTGACCGGCGTGCGCGCCGGGGTTAAGGTGTCGCCGTGACGGAGCCGACCTCTCCCACCGGCCCGACCTCGGGGCCCCGGCCGCCGGCGTGGAACCGGCCGCAGCCACCTCCACCGCCCCCGCCGCCCCCGGCCCCGCCGGCGAACGTGCCGATCTCGGGCGAGCTGCTGCCGCCCGGCGGCTACGGCCCCCCGCGCGCGGTGCCCCCGCCCGGCTATGCGCCGCCGCCCCAGGTGCCGGTCACCAAGCGCATCCCGGACAACCTGCCGTTCGTGGCCCGGCCCAGCGTGCTCAAGCGGATCCTGGTCCTCGGCCCGATCGCCGCGGTCCTGCTGCTGCTGTTCGCCTGCCCGCTCGGGCTGGCCCTGACCGCCGGCAACGACCCGAACCACACCAGCGGCGACGCCGTGGCGCTGGTCGGCATCGTGCTGTGCCTGGCCGTCGTGATCGCCGCGGCGTTCGGGCTGCAGATCTTCCTCGTCGCCTCGGGCGGGCCGGTCCTCGCGCTCGCGCCCGGCGGGCTGTGGATCAAGACGCGGCCGACCCGCGGGCAGGCGGTCTGGCTGCCGTGGGAGGGCGTCGAGCAGATCCGGCGGCGGCGCTGGGGCCTGGAGAAGATGCTCGTTGTCAAGCCGCGCGACCCGCGCGTGGAGGGCAGCCTCGGCGCGTTCACCCAGGTCGACTCCGCGTTCCTGAAGCTCTTCTACGGCTCGGGTTTCACCGCGACCCTGAACTTCGCGGACCGCTCCGAGGACGAGATCCTGGCGGCGGTACGGCAGTTCAGCAACGGGCGCACACCCGTCAACATCTGATTCGCATCTGACCCACCCTGCCGCGCGCCGGTCCGTGGCTCTCCGCCCGGCGCGCAGTATCATCCGAGGTCGCGGCCCCGAAGCGGGCTCGCGTACCAGCCGTGGTTTGGACCGGCACCGATCCGGAAATCCGGGGCGTCGGGGGCCACATGTCACCAGGGTGCCGAAAAAGTGTCAGACCCTAGGTCTACGCTCGCGGGCAGCACAGGGACCAGGACCATTGGAGAGAGCCGAGTTGACCGCACAACCCGAGACCTTGTACGGGGCAGCAGACCTCACGCTCCTCGAAGGGCTCGACGCCGTCCGCAAGCGACCGGGCATGTACATCGGCTCGACCGACAGCCGCGGCGTCGCCCACCTGTTCAACGAGATCGTGGACAACTGCACCGACGAGGGCATCGCCGGGCACGCCACCCGCATCGAGGTGACGCTGCACGCCGACGGATCGGTGCAGGTCGACGACGACGGCCGCGGCATCCCCGTGGACGTGCACGAGAAATCCGGGATGTCCGGCGTCGAGCTGGTGCTGACGAAGCTGCACGCGGGCGGGAAGTTCGGCGGGTCGGGGTACAAGACCTCCGGCGGCCTGCACGGTGTCGGCGCCTCGGCGGTCAACGCCCTGTCGACGCGCTACGACGTGACCGTGCGCCGCGACGGCAAGATCCACCACATGTCCTTCCAGCACGGCGTGCCGGGCGAGTTCGACGGGCCCAACGCCAACTCGAAGTTCCGCCGCGGCGGCGGGCTCGTCGTGCAGGGGCGGATGAAGCGCGGCTCGTCCACCGGCACCTCGACCCGCTACTGGCACGACGCGCGCTACTTCGAGGCCGGCGCGGCCCTGGACCCGGAGGCGGTGCGGGCGAAGCTGCGCAACACCGCGTTCCTGGTGCCGGGCGTGACCTACGTGCTCAAGGACGCCACGCAGGGGTCGATCGAGACCGAGACCTTCCACTACCCCAACGGCCTGGCCGACATGGTCGAGTTCCTGGCCCCCAGCGGCGACAAGCCGGTCTGCGGCACGCTGCTCATCAACGGCGAGGGCACCTACAAGGAGAACGCCGCCGACGAGAACGGCGTGATGAAGGCCAACGTCGAGCGGCGCGCCGAGGTCGAGATCGCGCTGCGCTGGGGCACCGGCTACGACCGGGTCGTCGAGTCCTTCACCAACACCATCCGCAACATGCACGGGGGCACGCACCGGCGCGGCTTCGAGCGCGGCGCGCTGCGGGCGCTGACCGAGGCCATCCGCAACACCCGCGGCCTGCTGCGCCCCAAGGAGGACCTGCCGACGCTGGATGACGTGCTCGAGGGCATGACCGCGGTCATCCACGTGCGCATCCCCGAGCCGCAGTTCACCTCCCAGACCAAGGACGAGCTGTCCACCGCGCCCGTGACCCGGGTCGTGCAGCAGGTCGTCGAGCAGCACATCAAGGCGTGGATCGAGGCGCGCAAGACCAAGGTCGAGGCGCGCACGGTGCTGCAGAAGATCGTCGACGCGGCCCGGGTCCGGCTCACCCAGAAGCAGCAGAAGGACGCGGCCCGGCGCAAGACGGCCCTCGAGGGCGCGTCGATGCCGGCCAAGCTCGTCGACTGCCGCTCGACCGGGGTCCAGCGCAGCGAGCTGTTCATCGTCGAGGGCGACAGCGCCCTGGGCACGGCCCGCATGGCCCGCTCCTCGGAATACCAGGCGCTGCTGCCGATCCGCGGCAAGATCCTCAACGTCCAGAAGGCGAACATCCAGCAGGTGCTGGACAACGCCGAGTGCTCGGCGATCGTGCAGGTGCTCGGGGCCGGCTCCGGGCGCACCTTCGACCTCGAGTCGATGCGCTACGGCCGCATCCTGATCATGGCCGACGCCGACGTCGACGGCTCGCACATCCGGACCCTGCTCATCACGCTGTTCGCGAAGTACATGCGGCCGGCCATCGCCGACGGGCGGCTCTACGCGGCCGTCCCGCCGCTGCACAAGATCGTCACGAAGGGGCGCAACCCGGAGACGATCTATACGTACACGCAGCAGGAGATGGAGAGCACCGTCGCCCGGCTGGAGAAGGCCGGCAAGCAGGTCGTCACGCCGATCCCCCGGTTCAAGGGTCTGGGCGAGATGGACGCCGACGAGCTGTGGGAGACCACGATGAACCCGGCGACCCGGGCGGTGCGGCGCATCACCCTCGACGACGTCGAGCGGGCCGAGGAGGTCCTCGAGCTGCTCATGGGCGAGCGGGTGGAGCCCCGCCGCAACTGGCTCATCGACTCCGCGGCGCGGGTCGACCAAGAGACGATCGACGCGTAACGACCCCGGAAGGCCGACGGAACACGATGGCACGCAAGAGCACCAAGGCGGTCAAGGCCGACCTGTCCGCGTTCGACCAGGCCGGTGCGCGGGTGCTGAACAACCCGCTCACCACCGAGGTGGAGGACTCCTACCTGGAGTACGCCTACTCGGTCATCCACTCCCGGGCGCTTCCGGACGCGCGGGACGGGCTCAAGCCCGTGCACCGGCGGATCCTCTTCTCGATGAGCGAGCAGGGGCACCGTCCCGACCGGGGGCACGTGAAGTCCTCCCGGGTCGTCGGTGACGTCATGGGTAAGTACCACCCGCACGGCGACAGCGCGATCTACGACGCCATGGTCCGCATGGCCCAGGACTTCTCGCTCAACGTCCCGCTCATCGACGGGCACGGCAACTTCGGCTCCCCGGACGACGGGCCCGCCGCCTCGCGGTACACCGAGGCGCGCATGTCCCGCGAGGCGATGCTGCTCGTCGGCGAGCTCGACGAGGGCACCGTCGACTTCAGGCCCAACTACGACGGCTCCCTGGAGGAGCCGTCGGTGCTGCCCGCCGCCTTCCCCAACCTGCTGGTCAACGGCTCGTCCGGGATCGCGGTCGGCATGGCGACGAACATGATCCCGCACAACCTCGCCGAGATCGTGGCCGCGACCCGCTGGCTGATCAACCACCCGGCGGCGAGCCTGGACAAGCTCATGGAGTTCGTCCCCGGCCCCGACCTGCCCACCGGCGGGCTGCTGCTCGGCCTCGACGAGGTCCGCCGGGCCTACGAGACCGGCCGCGGCGTCGTCCGCATGCGCGGCCGGGTCGAGATCGGGCTGCTGGAGGGCAGCCGCGGCCGGCAGGCGATCACGGTCACCGAGCTGCCCTACGGCATCGGCGCCGAGAAGGTGATCGAGAAGATCACCGACGAGGTGAACAAGACCAAGCGGCTGCAGGGCATCGCCGACGTCAAGGACCTGACCGACCGGGAGAACGGCACCCGCCTGGTCATCGAGTGCAAGGTCGGCGTCAACCCGCAGGCGCTGCTGTCGGACCTCTACCGGCTGACCCCGCTGGAGCAGTCCTTCGGCGTCAACAACCTCGTCCTGGTCGACGGCCAGCCCCAGACGCTCGGCCTCAAGGCGCTGCTGGAGGTGTTCCTGCAGCACCGCTACGAGGTGGTGACCCGGCGCACCGAGTTCCGCCGCAAGAAGCGCCAGGATCGCCTGCACCTCGTCGACGGCCTGCTCATCGCCCTGCTCGACATCGACCGGGTGATCGCCCTCATCCGCGACAGCGACAACGCGGCCGCGGCCAAGGCCGGCCTGATGAGCGAGTTCGGGCTCACCGACATCCAGGCCACCTACATCCTCGACACCCCGCTGCGCCGGCTCACCCGCTACGACCGCATCGAGCTGGAGGCCGAGCAGCAGCGCCTCAACGAGGAGATCGCGGCGCTGAGCCAGATCCTCGACGACGAGAAGGTGCTCAAGAAGGTCGTCTCCGACGAGCTCGCCGCCGTCGTCAAGGAGCACGGCCAGCCCCGCCGCACCACCCTCATCGACGGCGACCTCAAGGAGGTCCTCGCGGCCTCGGTCCCGGCCGGCCCGCTCGAGGTCACCGACGACCCGTGCCAGGTCCTGCTGTCCGCGACCGGCCTCGTCGCCCGCACCGCCGCCGAGTCCGAGGAGGCCCCGGAGGGCAGCCGCAAGGCCGGCCGCGACAAGCACGACGCCGTCCGCTCGGTCGTGCACACCACGGCCCGCGGCCAGGTCCTGCTCGTCACGAGCCGCGGCCGCGCCTTCAAGGTCGACGTGCTGCCCCTGCCGGTCCTGCCCGACCAGTCCGGCACCGTCTCCCTGCGCGGCGGCATGTCCACGTCCGAGCTGGTCCCGCTCGAGTCCGGCGAGACGGTGGTCGGCCTCGCGCCGCTCGCCGACCGCGAGTCGGGCTCCCCGGGCCTCGCCCTCGGCACGCGCAACGGCCAGGTGAAGATCTGCGCCCCCGAATGGCCCGTGCGCTCCGACGAGTTCGAGGTCATCGGCCTGCGCGACGGCGACGAGGTGATCGGCGCGACCTGGCTGGCCGACGGCTCGGAGACCCTGGCCTTCGTCAGCAACGACGCGTCGCTGCTGCGCTTCCCGGCGAACCTGGTCCGGCCGCAGGGCCTCAAGGGCGGCGGCATGGCCGGCATCAACCTGGCCGACGGCGCCCAGGCCATCTTCTTCGGCGCCGTGGTCACGAAGGACCCGGAGCACGGCGAGCCGATGGTCGTCACGGCGACGATGGGCAACGCGAAGATGACGCCGTTGCGCCTCTACCCGGCGAAGGGCCGGGCGACGGGCGGCGTGCGCGCGCAGCGCTTCCTCAAGGGCGAGACCCACCTGGTGCTGGCCTGGATCGGGCCCCGCCCGGTGGCCTCGAACGCGAAGGGCGACGCCCGCGACCTGCCGCAGGCCGACTCCCGCCGCGACGGGTCGGGCGCCCAGCTGCGCGCCCCGGAGCTGATCGGCCACCTGGTCGAGCGCGGCTGAGGCCGCCACTCGTCCCGGATGCGACGAAGGCCCGGCCCCACGGCAGCGATGCCGGGGCCGGGCCTTCGCCTCGTCCTGCGCGCGTACGGCCCGAATCTTGCAGGCCTGTCGCGCAGTGGACATGCGCCCCTGACGCCGTTGCCTCACGGCGCCGATCGGCTCGGCGTGTTCGAGATGGTCAGCTCGACCAGGTGCGCGCGAAGATCGGCTTCCTGGGCGGCGGTCAGCGGCTCTCGGGGAAGGTCGAACATGGCGGGGCCATCCGGCCAGAACAGGTACGCCTCCGGCCGCTCCTCGACGCGGCGGACAGCCGGCCAGGTCCAATGCTGGCGGGTCAGCTCGGTGCTGGACTCGAGCGCGTCCTCGGTGATCACCCAGGTGCGGGGAGCGCGCCAGGACGCCGGAACGGTCACGGCATCGACGAACCGGTGACGGGCCCTCAACGCCGTCAGCACCGCGAGTGTGGCCGCCACGATCCCCACGGCGGTGACGCGGGAGCCGTAGCCGCCGAGCGCCGCGACCGCGCCGCCGACGGCCAGCACTGCGGACAGCAGCAGCGTCGAACGAACCGAGCGCCATGCGCCGGCTCGCAGCTGCGCCCGGAAGTACTGCGGGCTTCGGCTGTACGTGAACTCGATCCGCACCCGGCGATGCTATGGCCGCTGATCGGCGCGTTCCTCCGGGGGTGAGCGTTTGCCCACGTGGGGGTGGGTAGAGCGCGGCCCGTGCTGACGAACCTGGCCCACCTGGACGCGCTGCGCGTCCGCATCGCGCCGCCGGCGACCGCCCGGCACACCACCTACCGGCTCGCCGACGAGCCCGCCGTCGAGGTCGTCTGGACCTACGCCGAGGCCGGCCCCGGCGGGTACCGGCCGACCGGCGGCGACCCCGGCCAGGGCGCCTTCAACGCCGACGATGTCGCCCGGGCCGCGATCGTGTACCTGCGGCACTGGCGCGCCACGGGCGACACCACGAGCCGGACGGCGGCGCGGCAGCTGCTGCGCGGGCTGTGCTACCTGCAGACCGCGCCCGCCGACGACACCGACCCCCGGGCCGGCAACGTGGTGCTGTGGCAGCAGCCCGACGGGCGGCTCAACCCGAGCGCCGAGCCCGTCGAGCAGCCCGACCCGTCCGACGGCGGCGAGTCCGCGTGGCTGGCCCGCACGATCTGGGCGCTCGGCGAGGGGTTCGCGGCCTTCGACGGCGACGAGCCCGGGTTCGCCGCCTTCCTGCGCGTCCGGCTGCGGCTCGCGCTGGGTGCCGTGCGGCGTCAGGTGCTGCAACGGTACGGCCAGTGGCGCCTCGTCGACGACACGGCCACGCCCGCCTGGCTCATCGCCGACGGGGCCGATCTCACCGGCGAGGCGTTGCTCGGGCTGTGCGCGTACACCGCGCGAAGTGGCGACGAGGACGCCCGGAAGGTCCTCGAGCAGCTCGGCGAGGCCGTGACCGCGATGCGCACCGGCACCCCGTGGACGTGGCCGTTCGGGGCGGTACTGCCCTACGGCCTGTCCCGCACCGAGTGGCACGGCTGGGCCGGGCTCGCCCCGGGCGCCCTCGCGCGCGTCTACGAGGTGTGCGGCGACCTCGCGGCCCGCGACGCCGCCCTCGCCGACGCGGCCTCGTTCACCCCGCACCTGCTCGTCGGCGGCGGCCCCGACAACCTGCGGGTGGCGCTGCCCGGCGCTCGCGAGGCGCTGACGGTGGACGGGGTGCAGCTCGCCTACGGGGCCCACTCCCGCGTCGAGTCGCTGCTGGCCACCGCCCGCGCCACGGGCCGGCCGGCGCTGCGCACGCTCGCCGGGATCGCCGCCTCCTGGTTCTTCGGCAACAACCCGGCCGGGGCCCCGATGTACGACCCCGCGACCGGCGTCACCTTCGACGGCATCGACCGGCCCGACGGTCTCGGGGTCGTCCACCGCGACGCCGGGGCCGAGTCCACGATCCACGGGCTGCTGGCGATGCTGGCCCTCGACGCCGACCCGCACACCGCCGCGATCGCCCGCATCGCCGAGCCCGCCGTGCGCATCGAGGGCGCCGAGATGCACACGATGGCCCTCGCCGACCCGGCGACCGGCGCCCACCTGACCCTCCTGCGCAGCCTCGCCACGAGCATCCGCGCCACCGACGTCGTCGTGCCCGGGGAGTCCCCGGCGACGGTGAGCGTGAACGACCCGGCGGGCGAGGAGATCGAGCACTACACGACGACGGCGGGCCGCATCCGGGTGCTCGTGCCGGCCGGGGGCTTCACGACCGTCGTGCAGCCGGGCGGCTGACGGTAAGTTTCACGCCCCGCCCGTGCTCATCCGTGATTGACACCGTCCGATGTTTGCCAGCCGGTGGTGACGCCGCACACACTGCGCCTACCTCGTGGGAGCCGAGCAACTCTGCCGCGCCCCGAACTCGAGGAGGTACCCCTTGGCAACCATCGCCAGAGGCGCGCTGTGGACGGCCGTGGCCGCCGCTGCCGCGCTCGCCGCGGCCGTCCTGGTCGCGCCCGCCGCCGCGCACGCGCACGGCGTCGCACTCGTCCCCGGCAGCCGCACCTACCTGTGCTACGTCGACGGACTGCAGGCCACCGGCCAGATCATCCCCACCAACCCGGCGTGCGCCGACGCCGTGGCGCAGGGCGGGCAGCAGCCGCTCTACGACTGGTTCGGCGTCCTGCGCTCCGACGCCGGCGGGCGCACCACCGGCTACATCAACGACGGTGAGATCTGCGGCGGCGGCACCACCAAGTACGCCGCGTACAACGCCGCCCGCACCGACTGGCCCACCACGCACCTGACCGCCGGGTCCACGATCCAGCTGCACTACAGCAACTGGGCCGCGCACCCGGGAACGTTCCACATGTACATGACCAAGAACGGCTGGGACCCGGCGAGCCCGCTCAAGTGGTCGGACCTCGAGTCGTTCTGGAGCGCCACCGACCCGCCGCAGTCCGGCGGCCCGGGCGCGCTCAACTACTACTACTGGGACACCACGCTGCCGGCCAACCGGACCGGGCGGCACATCATGTTCATCCAGTGGGTCCGCTCCGACAGCCAGGAGAACTTCTTCAGCTGCTCGGACATCGTCTTCGACGGCGGGCACGGCGAGGTCACCGGCGTCAAGGGCGGCGGCACCGGGCCCTCGAGCTCGGCGTCCCCGTCGCGTTCGGTGTCGGCGTCGCCCTCGGTGTCGCCGTCGGCGTCGCGATCCGCGTCGGCCTCCGCGTCGCCGTCGCGCTCGGTGTCGTCGTCCCCGGCGCCGGGTGGATCCGGGTGTACCGCGACCTGGGCGCTCCAGCCGAGCTCGTGGGCCGGGCACTTCCAGGCCCAGGTCACCGTCAAGAACAACGGCTCGTCGACGCTCAACGGGTGGACGGTCCGCTGGACGTACACCGGCGGGCAGGGCTTCGAGGGCGCGCCGTGGAACGGCACCCTCGTCGCCCAGCCCCCGAACGTCGCCGTGTCGAACGTCGACTGGAACAAGGTCCTCGGACCCGGCGCCAGCACGTCGTTCGGCTTCAACGCCACGGGCACCGCACCCGCCACCGCCCCGGCGCTGACCTGCTCGAGTCCCTGACCGTTTTTGGCTAGCGGCGCCCGCACTCCGGTGGTGCGGGCGCCGCCCGATTAGTTGAGGCCCCCGTGACCCACTCCGCACCAGGCGAGACCCGCGTCCGCCGCCCGGCCGCCCCCGACGAACCCGCCCGCCGTCACCGCCGCGGCCTCGCGCCCGTGTGGCGGTACAGCATCGGCTTCGTCGCGATCCTCGCCCTGCTCGGCGCGATCGTGTTCGTCACCCAGCAGCAGGAGCCGGCCCCGCCGCCCTCGAAGGAGACCGTGCACAGCGTCGAGGGGGCGCTGGGCAACCGGCAGGCGGCGACCCTGGACGTCGTCAGCGGCGCCGAGTCCGTGATCATCCACGCCGAGCCGCTCGACGGGCTGCTGTACCGCGCCTCGACCCTGCCCGGCAGCAAGGTCGAGCCGGTCGCGGCCGAGTCGGGCGACGACGTCAAGCTCAGCCTGAACGGCACCGAGATCGCCGGCCAGGCGACCGTCCACGTGTACCTCAACGACAAGGTCCGCTGGACGCTCAACCTCGCCGGCGGCGGGCTGCGCCAGGTCGTCGACTTCGGCGGCGGCCGCCTCGCCGGGATCGAGGTCGCGGCGGGGGTGCAGGAGCTCGACGTGACGGTACCGAAGCCCGAGGGCACCATGTCGATCCACGTCGGCGGCGTCGGCCGGCTCGCGGTGCACGCCCCGAGCGGGGTGCCCGCGCAGCTGAAGCTCGGCGACCACGGCACGATCGGCGAGGTGCGCCTCGACGACAAGGTGACCAAGAACGTGGCCGGCGGCGCGACCCTCGCCACCGGCGCGGACTACGCGACGGCCACGGACCGCTACGACCTGCAGGTCGGCACCGCGGCCGCGGCCGTCTCCGTGGACCGGCGCCCTTAGGCGGGGTCGCTTGTGGCTCGGGGTGCCGCCGCGCCGCCGGCCCGCTGGCACTCCTACGCGGTCGCCTGCGGCTCGGGGTGCCGCCGCGCCGCCCGTGAGCCGGCACTCCTACGCGGTCGCCTGCGGCTCCGGGTGCCGCCGCGCCGCCCGTGAGCCAGCACTCCTACGCGGTCGCCTGTGGCTCGGGGTGTCGCTGCCGGTGGGACGGCACTCCGAGCGCGGGCAGCTTGAGCAGCGAGACCTCCGGCGACTGGCCGGACAGCACCATGAGCCGGCGCATGCTGAGCCGCACCAGGTGGTGCGAGACGAAGAACAGCCACCCGGCCAGCGGCAGCTCCACGAGCAGCGCGGTGGCCAGGCTGATCCACCGGTCCGGCCCCGACGCGGTCATGATGTCGAACCAGGCGTCGCACGCGAGCAGCGTCCCGCTCACCAGCGCCGCGAGCACGACGACCTGCCGCCGGCGCAGCGCCGCCCAGGCCGTGAACCCGAGCGCGACCATGAGCGCGACGTCGAACCCGACCCACGTGAGGTCCCAGTTCCCCGCGAGGTACTGCGGCGGCAACCGCAGCCCGAGCGCGATGACCCACGGGATCATCAGGACGCTCGCGACCCCGATGACGATGACGAACCGGCGGCGCGCGCGCTCGGTGGCCGCGACGGAGCGCCGGGCGAGGCGGGGCTGCAGTCTGGCCAGCCGGCGCGCGAGGTCGGCACGCTCGGCGGCGGTCATCGACTGCAGGTCGGCGTCGGCGATCACGTCAACGACAGTACGTCGCCCGGGGTGCGCGGACGGGTGCTGACAGCAGGCTCCCAGCAAACCCTGACGTGACCCGAACATGGAGCTTCGGGTGGCGTGGGCGAAATGTCGGACACTTCGTGATCCGACATTTCGGATTTTTCGCCTGTCGGGCCATAAATCCGTTTCATGGCGGTTAGATATCGGGGAGTGCTCGGCCAGCTTCGGCGTCGGGGCGGCCACCACGTCGACGGTCGAGCCATCGTCGCCTGGCACCGTTGCAGCCACGCACGGGGCAGCGCCGCTATCGACCCCGGAGCGCCGTTTCAGCCGCGCGCGGGGGCAGCGCCGCCATCAACCCCGCCGCGCCGCCATCAGCCCCGCCGCGCCGCGATTAACCCCGCCGCGCCGCCATCAGCCCCGCCGCGCCGCCATCAGCCCCGCCGCGCCGCCATCAGCCCCGCCGCGCCGCCATCAGCCCCGCCGCGCCGCGATTAACCCCGCCGCGCCGCTTCAGCCCCGCCGCGCCGCCTCAGCTGGGCGCGCCGCCTCAGGACCCGCCGTGCCGCTTCAGCCGCGCGCGGCGGCGCCGCCATCAGGCTCTGGGAAGCCGTTGCAGCCGCGCGCGGGCCGAAGGGAGAGCGCCCCCTCGGCCCGCGCCGGCCAGGTCGCGACGGTCAGCGGCCGCGCAGTGCCCGGTAGCGGCCCACCAGGCCCGCCGTCGAGCCGTCCAGCGCCGACAGGTCCGGGCTCTGCGAGGTCAGCGCCGGCTCGATGCGCTTCGCGAGGACCTTGCCCAGCTCGACGCCCCACTGGTCGAAGGAGTCGATGTCCCAGATCGCGCCCTGGACGAAGACCTTGTGCTCGTACAGGGCGATCAACTGGCCGAGCACCTGCGGCGTGAGCTCGCCGGCGAGGATCGTCGTCGTCGGGCGGTTGCCCTGGAAGGTGCGGTGCGGCACCTCGGCCTCGGCCACGCCCTCCGCGGCCACCTGCTCCGAGGTCTTGCCGAATGCCAGCGCCTGGCCCTGCGCGAAGAGGTTCGCCATGAGCAGGTCGTGCTGGTCGCGCAGCGGGCCGAGCTCCGCGACGGGCTGGGCGAAGCCGAGCAGGTCCGCGGGGATGAGCTCGGTGCCCTGGTGGATCAGCTGGTAGTACGCGTGCTGCCCGTTGGTGCCGGGGGTGCCCCAGACGATCGGGCCGGTCGCCCAGTCTACGGGCTTGCCCTCGTGGTCCACGGACTTGCCGTTGGACTCCATGTCGAGCTGCTGCAGGTACGCCGTGAACCGCGACAGATAGTGGCTGTACGGGAGCACGGCGTGGGTCTGGGCGTCGTGGAAGTCGCGGTACCAGATGCCCAGCAGGCCCAGCAGCAGCGGCGCGTTGGCCTCCGGGGGCGCGGTGCGGAAGTGCTCGTCCATCTGGTGGAAGCCGGCGAGCATGGCGCGGAAGCCGTCCGGGCCGAGCGCGATCATCAGGGAGAGGCCGATGGCGGAGTCGTAGGAGTACCGGCCGCCGACCCAGTCCCAGAACTCGAACATGTTCGTCGTGTCGATGCCGAACTTCGCGACCTCGCCGGCGTTCGTCGACACGGCCACGAAGTGCTTGGCCACGGCCGCGTCGTCGCCGAGCGCGTCGAGCAGCCACCGGCGCGCGGCGGTCGCGTTCGTGATCGTCTCGATCGTCGTGAACGTCTTCGACGACACGATGAACAGCGTGGTCGCCGGGTTCGCGTCGCGCACGGCCTCGTGCAGGTCGGCGCCGTCGACGTTGGAGACGAACTTGAAGGTCAGGGAGCGGTCGGTGAAGGCCCGCAGCGCCTCGTACGCCATCGCCGGGCCGAGGTCCGACCCGCCGATGCCGATGTTGACCACGGTCGTGATGCGCTCGCCGGTGTACCCGGTCCACTCCCCCGACCGGATGCGGTCCGCGAAGGCCGACATCCGGTCGAGCACGGCGTGGACCTTCGGCACCACGTTCTCGCCGTCCACGATGATCTCGGCGTCGCGCGGCGCCCGCAGCGCGGTGTGCAGCACCGCCCGGTGCTCGGTGAAGTTGATCTTTTCGCCGCGGAACATCCGGTCGCGCAGCTCGGACACGCCGCGGGCGGCCGCGAGGTCCTGCAGCAGGCGCAGCGTCTCGTCGGTGACGAGGTGCTTGCCGTAGTCGAGGTAGAGGTCGCCGGCCTGCAGCGCGTACCGGCGGCCCCGGTCGGGATCTTCGGCGAACAGGTCGCGCAGGTGAACCTCTCCGAGTTCCGCGCGGTGCTTGACCAGCGCGGCCCACTCGGGCAGATGGTTGAGCCGAGGCATCAGGAAGCTCCTAGCGAGTCAGCGTGGTGACACTCCACTCGCTGATTCTGCCCCTTTCGCGTTCGTCTCGTCGTCGCTGTCCCGATCTTGTGTGACGGACGGGACGGCGCCCGGCCGTGCGGGGCGTTTCGTGGCGGCTCAGCGCGAGGGGTGCCCGATCGCGTCGCGCGAGGTGGCCGACGCGGCGATCGCGGCCGGGTCGGCCGGGTCGGCCTGGTCGGCCGGGTCAGCCGGGTCGGTGGCCGGGTCCGACAGGGCTTGCGGTGTCCGGTTGCGCCGCCGGCGCAGGCCCTCCGCCACGGCCGCCGCGGTCGCGAGGCCGATCACGAGCAGGACGGTGCCGGTCGGCACCTCGAACAGCTTCAGCGCGCTGGCGATGAGCACGACGACCAGCGCGGCCCGCACCACGCCGGCCGGTGCGCGCGAGGACAGCCGGGCCCCGATGAGCACGCCCGGCACCGAGCCGATGAGCACCGCCGCGGCGAGGTCGAGCTTGAGGTCGCCGAAGAGCGCGTGCCCGAGCGCCGCCGAGAACACGAGCGGGATCGCCTGCACCAGGTCGGTGCCCACGAGGTCGCGGGGGCGCAGCGCCGGGTACAGCGCGAGCAGGATCACGATGATGAGCGAGCCCGACCCGACGGAGGTCATGCCGACGACGAGGCCGCCGACCGCGCCCAGCAGGACGGTGGGCACCGGTCGCACCTTGATCGGCGCCGCGGGGCCGTCGTCGCCGGCCGAGTTCCTCCGGTACGCCTTGATGAGCAGCCCCACCACCGCCAGCAGCAGCGCCACGCCGAGCGCCACCCGCACCACGTTCTGGACCCGGTCGCCGTCGCCGATCGCGCGCATGAGCAGCACGCCGGCGAACGCGCTCGGCACGCTGCCGAGGCACAGCCACCGCACCAGGCCCCAGTTGACGGAGCCGCGCCGGGCGTGCACCCACCCCCCGAACGGCTTCATCACGGCGGACGCGGCAAGGTCGCTGGACACGGCGGCGAGCGGCGGCACGCCGAAGAACAGCACCAGGATCGGCGTCATGAGCGCACCGCCGCCCATGCCGGTGAGCCCGACGACGATCCCGACCCCGAGCCCGGCGAACGCAAGCAACGGATCCATGCGGAGAAGTCTCGCGCCGAAACCCGATTTTGTCCACTAAGTAGGTCGACAAAGGTGAGAAGTCCGCCGGGAGGGTGAGCACCCAGCGTGACCCGCGCCCGGCCGAGCTGCGTGGACGCTCGGATTCGATGACGGTGTGTGACCGGTGCCGTCGGACTGATAGCTGGCCCGGGTGACTACCGCGGACCTGGCAGCGTCGGCGCGCCAGCGCCGAGCGGTGTCTGGCGGGAGCGACGGTCCGCACCCCCGCGAGCCCGAGTCATGGCTTGAACAAACGGCCCCGGGCGCTTGGAACGCCCGGGGCCGTTGCGGAACCTGCGTGCGGGTCAGTCCACCTCGACCGCGGCGGCGGCGAACTGGGCCGAGTAGAGCCGTGCGTACGCGCCGCCCGACGCGAGCAGCGAGTCGTGCGTGCCCTGCTCCACGATCGACCCGTGCTCCATGACGAGGATCAGGTCCGCGTCGCGGATCGTGGACAGGCGGTGCGCGATGACGAAGCTCGTGCGGCCCGCCCGCAGCGTGCTCATCGCGCGCTGGATGAGCACCTCGGTGCGGGTGTCGACCGAGCTCGTCGCCTCGTCCAGGATGAGGATCGTCGGCTCGGCCAGGAACGCCCGGGCGATCGTGATGAGCTGCTTCTCCCCCGCCGAGACGCCCGCGCCCTCCTCGTCGATGACCGTGTCGTAGCCCTCCGGCAGGGTGCGCACGAACCGGTCGGCGTGCGCGGCCTCGGCCGCCGCCGCGATCTTCTCCGGGGTCGGGTGGTCGGCGCCGTAGGCGAGGTTCTCCGCGATGCTGCCCTGGAACAGCCAGGTGTCCTGCAGCACCATGCCGATCTGCTCGCGCAGCTCGTCGCGCGACATCGCGGCGATGTCCACGTCGTCGAGCAGGATCCGCCCGCCGGTCAGGTCGTAGAAGCGCATGACGAGGTTGACCAGCGTCGTCTTGCCCGCGCCGGTCGGGCCGACGATCGCGACCGTCTGGCCGGGCTCGACGGTCAGCGACAGGTCCTCGATGAGCGGCTCGTCCGCCTTGTAGCGGAAGGACACGTGCTCGAAGGTGACCTTGCCGCGGACCTGGGCCGGGCGCGCCGGGGCGGCCGGCTCCGGGGTCTGCTCCTCGGCGTCGAGCAGCTGGAAGACCCGCTCGGCGGAGGCGATGCCGGACTGGACCAGGTTCGACATCGCGGCGACCTGGGTCAGGGGCTGGGAGAACTGCCGGGAGTACTGGATGAACGCCTGCACATCGCCCAGCGTCATCGTGCCCGAGGCCACCCGCAGGCCGCCGACCACAGCGACGAGCACGTAGTTGATGTTGCCGATGAACATCATCGCGGGCTGGATGAGGCCGGAGATGAACTGGGCCCGGAACGCCGAGGCGAACAGGGCCTCGTTGTGCTCCGCGAACGTCTTGGCCGCCTCCTCCTGGCGGCCGAAGATCTTCACGACCGAGTGGCCGGTGAACATCTCCTCGATGTGGCCGTTGAGCCGGCCGGTGCTCGCCCACTGCTTGACGAACTCCGGCTGGGACTTCTTGCCGATGCGGGCCGTGATGAGCACCGACACCGGCACGGTCACGAGCGCGATCACGGCCAGCAGCGGGGAGATCCAGAACATCATGCCGAGCACCGCGATGATCGTCAGCAGCGACGTGAGCAGCATGGACAGCGACTGCTGCAGGGTCATCGCGATGTTGTCGGTGTCGTTGGTGGCCCGGGAGAGCACCTCGCCGCGGGCCTGCTGGTCGAAGTAGCTCAACGGCAGCCGGGCGAGCTTGGCCTGGACCTGCTCGCGCAGCCGGTACACGGTGCGCTGCACGATGACCGTGGTCAGCCGGGCCTGCAGCAGGCCGAGGATCCAGGCGAAGAGGTACACCACCGCGACCCCGAGCAGCACCCGCTCGAGCCGGTCGAAGTCGATGCCCCGGCCCGGCACGAGGTTGCTCATGCCGCTGAGCAGGTCGGCGAACGCGTTGTCGCCGCGGGCCCGCAGCGCCTCGATGGCCTGTTCCTTGGTGGTGCCGGCCGGGATCTTCTTGCTGATGATGCCCTCGAAGATCACGTCGGTGGCGTGGCCGAGCAGCCGCGGGCCGAGCGTGGAGAGCACGACGCTGGCGATGCCGAAGACCAGCACCGCGACCACGATGAAGCGGTCCGGGGCGAGCATCTTCAGCAGCCGCTTGGCCGAGCCCTTGAAGTCCTCGATCTTCGCCGGGGGGCCGCCGGCGCCCATCATCATGCGGCCCGGGCCGAAGCCGGGTCCGCCGCCGGGCCGCGCGCCTCCGCCCGCGCCGCCGGGTCGTGGTGCGGTCATGCTGTCCTACCTTCCATAAGAGCAAGAGACACGCGGCAAGCCCGCCTCCGCTTCGCTCCGGCGGTCATGCCGCGGCCTCCGCCTCGGTGAGCTGGGACAGGACGATCTCGCGGTACGTCTCGTTGCCGTCCATGAGCTCCTGGTGCGTGCCGGTGCCCACGACCCGGCCCTCGTCGAGCACGACGATGCGGTCGGCGTCGCGGATGGTGCTCACCCGCTGGGCGACGATGACCACTGTCGCGTCGGCGATCTCGAGGCGCAGGGCCTCGCGCAGGGCCGCGTCGGTGGCGTAGTCGAGCGCGGAGAAGGAGTCGTCGAACAGGTACACCTCGGGCCGGGCCACCAGCGTCCGGGCGATCGCGAGCCGCTGCCGCTGCCCGCCGGAGACGTTGGTGCCGCCCTGGGCGATCGGCGCCTGCAGCCCGTCGGGCATGGCCCGCACGAACTCGGCCGCCTGCGCGACCTCCAGGGCCCGCCACAGCTCCTCGTCGGTGGCGTCGGGCCGGCCGTAGCGCAGGTTGGAGGCGACGGTGCCGGAGAAGAGGTACGGCTTCTGCGGCACCATGCTGACCGTGCGCGCCAGCAGCGCGGGGTCGATGCGGCGCACGTCCACGCCGTCCACCAGCACCGTGCCGCCCGTCGCGTCGAACAGCCGCGGCACGAGGTTGAGCAGGGTGGTCTTGCCCGCGCCGGTACTGCCGATGATCGCCGTCGTCTGCCCGGGATGCGCGACGAGGTCCACGTCGGCGAGCACCGCCAGGTCGGCGCCCGGGTAGTGGAAGGACACGCCGCGCAGCTCCAGCTCGCCGCGCACGCCGAGGCTCGTCACCGGCGCGGCCGGCGGCGCGACGCTGGACTCGGTGTCGAGGACCTCCTGGATGCGCTCGGCGCACACCTCGGCCCGCGGGATCATGACGAACATGAACGTCGCCATCATCACCGACATGAGGATCTGCATGAGGTAGCTCAGGAACGCGGTCAGCGCCCCGACCTCCATGCCGCCGGTGTCGATCCGCTTCGCGCCGAACCACAGCACGAGGATGCTGGAGGCGTTCACGATGAGCATCACCGTCGGGAACATCAGCGACATCAGCCGGCCCGTGGCCAGGGACACCTCGCGCAGGTCGGCGTTGGTGCGGGCGAAGCGCTGCCGCTCGTGCTCGTCGCGGACGAAGGCGCGGATGACCCGGATGCCGGTGATCTGCTCGCGGATGACCCGGTTCACCAGGTCGATGCGCACCTGCATGAGCCGGAACAGCGGCCGCATCCGCACCACGATGAGCGCGATCAGGATGATGAGCACGGGCACGACGACGAGCAGCAGCCCGGACAGCGGCACGTCCTGCTTCAGCGCCAGCACGATGCCGCCGAAGCACATGATCGGCGCCGACACCATGAGCGTGAACGTCATCAGGACCAGCATCTGGACCTGCTGGATGTCGTTGGTGGTGCGCGTGATGAGCGACGGGGCGCCGAGCTCGCCGACCTCGCGGGCCGACAGCTGCTGCACCTTCGCGAAGAGCCCGGCCCGCACGTCGCGGCCCAGGGCCATCGCGGCACGGGCGCCGAAGAACACGGCGGCGGCCGAGCACACGATCTGCAGCAGCGACACGCCGAGCATGAAGCCCCCGACGCGCAGGATGTAGCCGGTGTCGCCGGCCACGACACCTTGGTCGATGATGTCGGCGTTGAGGGTCGGCAGGTACAGCGTGGCGAGCGTCTGCACCAGCTGCAGCACCACCACCAGGGTGATCGGCCCGCGGTAGGGCCGCAGGTATGTTCGCAGCAGACGGATCAGCATCGGTCAGGCTTCTCCAGGGTCGGATGGGACGTGCAGGAGGCCGTCGAGCAGGACGGCGACGATCTCGTCCGGCGTGAACTGCTCGTGCGGCAGGTCGCCCCGCGCGGCGCTCACGACCAGGGCGAACAGCAGCCGGGACGTGGCGTCCGGGCTGCGGCGCAGCAGGTGCTTGTCGGGCTCGATCAGGTTCGCGACGGCCTCGGTGAGCCGCCGCCGGCCGTCCACGAGCGCGGCGAACGGCGACGAGTCCAGGGGCATGGTGCGGGCGAGCATCATGAGCGGCACCGAGCTCTCGACCCGGCGCGTCAGGATGGCCGCGGCGTCCCTGAGCCGCTCACGCAGCGTCGCCCCCGGGTCGATCGCGGACAGGGCGCGCAGCACCGGCTCCGGCTCGAAGGCCGTGCACAGCGCCGCGGACAGCAGCGACGCCTTGTCCGGGAAGACGCCGAAGATGGTGCCCTCGGCGACGCCCGCGGCCTCGGCGATCTGCCGGGTGGTGACGGCCGCCCCGTGGGTGCGCAGCAGCGGCAGCGTGGCGGCGATGAGGGCCGCGCGCCGCTCGTCGGGTGCCAGCGCGGGAACGCGCCGGCGACGGGTCTCGGCATTCACGGGCTCACTGTAATGAGCGAGCACTCACTCGTAAAGCGATTTCACCCAGAGCCGAGTTGCAACCCCGTGGCAACGCCGTGTAATCGCGCACTGCTCCTGGGTAACCGGACGATGATCCCACTAGACCCGGAAGGAAGGCCCGCCATGCGCGACGTCGACGAGGAAGCCCGGCTGTCCGCCCTGCACAGCTACGGCGTGCTCGACGCGCCCCGCCCCAGGGCCCTCGACGAGCTCACCCAGCTCGGCGTGTCCGTCTTCGACACCACCATGTCGACCGTCACGCTCGTCGACCGCGACCGGCAGTGGTTCGCCGGCAAGACCGGCCTGGCCGTCGACGAGACCCCGCGCGCCATCTCCTTCTGCGCCGAGACCATCCCGACCCGGCGCACCCTCGTCGTCTCCGACGCCCGCGCCGACGCGCACTTCCGCGACTACCCCAACGTCACCGGCGACCCGTACATCCGCTTCTACGCCGGCGCCCCGCTCATCGACGACGACGGGCACGTGCTGGGCACCTTCTGCGTCAAGGACGACCGCCCCGGCGACCTCGGCCCCCGCCAGCAGGAGGCCCTCGAGACCCTCTCCCGGCAGGCGACCGGGCACCTGTCGCTGCTGCGCAGCCGCCTCATGCTCGCCGAGCTCGGCGACGAGCTCGCCCGCGCGACCCAGCGCGAGGAGGACCTCATCGCGACCATCTCGCACGAGCTGCGCACCCCGGTGACGGCGATCCAGGGGTACCTCGAGCTGCTCGCCGAGGACGAGCGCCTCGCCGAGTACAGCCGCCTGGTCGAGCCCATCTACCGCAACGGCCAGCGCCTCGTCGGCATGGTCGACCACCTGCTCACCGGCACCCGCCCGGCCGACGCGCCGCTGCTGCTGCACCGCAGCCCCGTCGAGCTGCACATGGTCATCACCGCCGCGGTCCAGGCCGGCAGCGCCCTCGCCGAGCCCCGCGGCGTCGACGTCGTCGTGGAGCCGCCGACCCAGGCCTGCGTCGTGTCCGTCGACATCGCCCGGCTCACCCAGGCCGTGCAACAGCTGGTACGCAACGCGATCCTGTTCACCCCGGCCGGCGGCACGGTCACCGTCGGCGCCGTCTACGCCCCGGCCCCCGCGATCGAGGTGTCCGACACCGGCGTGGGCATCCCGCCGGACGAGCTGCCCTACGTCTTCCAGCGCTTCTTCCGCGGCCGCCACGCCCGCCGCCAGGCCGTCCCCGGCGTCGGGCTCGGCCTGCACATCGCGCAGGAGGCCGCCGCGGCCCACGGCGGCCGGATCACGCTGAGCTCCGCCGGCGCCGGCACCACGGCCCGGCTCAGCCTGCCCTAGGCGCCACCGCGAGCCGCGGACGACCCCGATCGGCAACCGAGTTGGCAGCCCACACCCAGGTTCTCCGCGACCGGGTCACAAGATCCGGGCCGAACCTGAACGGCATGGAGATCACCGCGAGCCCGCCCGTCCTCGACATCGTCATCCCGGTCCACAACGAGCAGCACACCCTCGAACGCTGCATCCGGACGCTGCACGGGTTCCTGACCGCCTTCGTGCCGTACACCTTCCGGATCACCATCGCCGACAACGCCTCCACGGACGCGACCCTCAACGTCGCCGCCGCGCTCGCGAACCGCTTCGAACACGTCGCCGTGCACCACCTCGAGCAGAAGGGCCGCGGCCGGGCGCTGTCGGCGGTCTGGCAGCGCTCCGACGCCGACGTCCTCGCGTACATGGACGTCGACCTGTCGACCGACCTCGGCGGGCTGCTGCCGCTCGTCGCGCCGCTGATCTCCAACCACTCCGACGTCGCCCTCGGCACCCGGCTGGCCTGCGGCTCCCGCGTCGTGCGCGGACCCAAGCGCGAGTTCATCTCCCGCTCGTACAACCGGATCCTGCGCACCGCACTGGGCGTGCGCTTCTCCGACGCCCAGTGCGGCTTCAAGGCCGTGCGCCGCGACGTGGCCCGGCTCCTGCTGCCGCAGGTGCGCGACACCGGCTGGTTCTTCGACACCGAGCTGCTCGTCATCGCCGAACGCGCCGGGCTGCGCATCCACGAGGTCCCCGTCGACTGGGTGGACGACCCCGACAGCCGCGTCGACATCGTGCGCACCGCCCTGGACGACCTGCACGGCGTGGCCCGGATGCGCCGCACCCTGCGCGACGGCACCATCCCGGTCGCCGAGCTGCGGGACCGCCTCGGCCGCCCCGCCCTGACCCTGTCACCGGCCGGCGCGTAGCAGCCGGAACAGCGTGAGCCACTGCTCCGGCCACACCAGCCCGACCGGCGTACGCGTGTCCAGCCGCAGCGCCCGGAACGCCCCGGCGACCCGGGCCGCCGGGAACCGCTGCGTCAGCGACGCATACAACGAGCCCCCGACGCCGCTGAAACCCAGATGCACGATGCTCCGGTACGTCCTGAGCCCGCCCGCCTCCACCAGCGGCACCGGGCGCCGGGTCAACCGCAGCAGCCCGCCGTCGACCCGCGGCACCGGCCGGAACGCGGCCCGGGACACGCGCCCGGCCAGCCGCCAGTCGACCTCCGGCCACGTCTCGATCGTCAGCCGCGACCAGCGCCCGTAGTCCCCGGCCCGCTTGCGCGCGTACTCCAGCTGGGTCAGCAGCGTCGCCGACGTCAGCCCCGGCGCCCGCAGGCACCAGCCGACGACCCCGGACGTCAGCGCGAACGGGATGTTGCCCACCACCGCGAACGGCTCCGGCGGCGGCACGGCGGCCAGGAAGTCGGCCACCCGCACCGTCAGCCCGCCGAGGCGCGGCAGCGCGGCCGCCATCCCCGGATCGACCTCGAACGCGACCACCCGGCCGGCCCGGCGTACCAGCTCCTCGGTGAGCCGCCCCCGCCCGGCCCCGACCTCCAGCACGAGATCACCACGTTGCAGGGCGGCGGCATCGGCGATGCGGCGCACGGCCGCCGGATCCATCAGAAAGTTCTGCCCGTAGACGCGCCGGGCGCGCGGATGGGCAGCGGAAAAGCGAGACATGACCAGGTTCCCTGTTCGTTCGCGGCGAATGCGGACGCGGAAGGGCCCCGGTGCTGCACCTAGAGGTTCTCGACCTGGAAGTTCCCGGTTTGGTGGTGACGGGCGTCAGGCCTGGCAGACCAGGGCACGACGCCGGAAACGCAGACGCGCGGCCGGCATCACGGCCGACCCGATCAGGGCGTGCGTCGTGGTGGTCATCGCCGGAAGCTATCAGAACGGCGGACGCTCCCGCGCGGCATTTACGACCGCCCGCCTCCCGCGCCAGGGCCACCCCGTGCCGGTCCCGCACGAACCCCTGCGCGTGCGGCTCCCGGGCCGCGCGCCCGAAGTGCAGCAGCACACCACCGACCCGCCGCCGGGCTGGGTGCGAGTCTGGGCAGGCACCGCCCCCGGCAAACAGGTCGTGGCGCCCGGCCCCGCCGCGGGGCACCGTTGAGCCCATGGAGGCAGTTGCACTCGGCGGCCGGCGCGTCGCCATCCTCGGCGGTACCTCCGGCATCGGCCTCGCCACCGCCCAGGCCGCGGCCGCCCTCGGCGCCGAGGTGATCGTCGTCGGCAGCCGCCCGGCGAGGGTGGCGAAGGCCCTCGCGGAGCTCCCGGCCACGGCCACCGGCCACACCGCGGACCTGACCGACGAGTCCGCCCTGGTCGCGACCGTGACGGCCCTGGGGCCAATCGACCACCTGGCGTACACCGCGGGCGAACCCCTGGTGCTCACCCCGCTGCCCGACCTCGACACCGCGACCGCGGCGGGCTTCTTCCGCCTGCGGTACTTCGGCGCCCTGGCCGCCGTCCGAGCTGCAGCCCCACACCTGCGCGACGGCGGCTCGATCACCCTGATCACCGGCACGGCGGCGGACCGGCCCACACCCGGCTGGACGGTGGGCGCGAGCCTGTGCGGCGCCATGGACGCCCTGACCCGGGCCCTGGCCGTGGAACTGGCCCCGCGCATCCGCGTGAACGCGGTGAAGCCGGGCGTGATCCGCACCCCACTGTGGTCCGCGCTGCCCGACGACGCCCGCGAGGCTCTGTTCCGCGACACCGCCGCCGCGGTCCCCCTGGCCCGGGTGGGCGAGGTGAGCGACGTGGCGCGGGCCTTCATCTACTGCATGACCCAGCCTTTCGCCACGGGCGCCATCATCCCCGTCGACGGCGGCGCCCTGGCCGCTTGACGTACCGCAGTCCCGGGGCCGCTCGGACCTTTTCGCAACGGCCTCGGGTTCGCATCCGGCGCTCGATACAGGCGGGTGCGCGGCCTCACGTCGTGTTTCGCTTCCTAGGAAACTAGGAACTCGACCAGCCCGCACGGCGCACGGTCGAAGACCAGCCCGCACGGCGCCCGCACGGCGCACGGTCGAAGACCAGCCCGCACGGCGCCCGCACGGCGCACGGTCGAAGACCAGCCCGCACGGCGCCCGCACGGCGCACGGTCGAAGACCAGCCCGCACGGCGCCCGCACGGCGCACGGTCGAAGACCAGCCCGCACGGCGCCCGCACGGCGCACGGTCGAAGACCAGCCCGCACGGCGCCCGCACGGCGCACGGTCGAAGACCAGCCCGCACGGCGCCCGCACGGCGCACGGTCGAAGACCAGCCCGCACGACCGATCCGCCGCCGTTGTCGGTCCGGGTGCCGGGCGCTCCGCAGGTGGCGGGTCGGTCGGCGGGCCGACGCACGCATACCGCCGCGACAGCTCGCCTCACGGCCGCCGCCGAAGGCTGCGACCTACGCGACCGGCGGGCCGACGCACGCATACCGCCGCGACAGCTCGCCGACGTCGACCGCGCGGCCAGGACCCGGGGAGGCACCGCGCGCCGCCGCCGCCCACGGCCGCCGAGCGCGCTGCCGCAGTGCCCGGCGAAGGGCCTCAGGACAGCTTCTCGACCCGCCGCGGAATCAGCAGCATCACGGCCACGCCGCACACGCCGACGACCGCCAGCGCCACGAACACGTTGTGCGAGGCCGTGTAGAGGGCCGCGCGCACGTAGTCGACGACGTTCGCCGGAGCCGTGCCCGCCTTCAGCAGGATCGTCGTGGCATCGGCGCCCGCGGTCAGGGACGGCTTCACGTCCGGCGGCGCGGCGGCGAAGCGGCGGTCCAGGGTCGTGTTCGCGATCGCGCCGAACACGGCCGCCCCGACCGCGCTACCGATCGAGCGCGAGAACATGTTCGTGCCGGTCACCACGCCGCGGCGGTCCCAGTCGACGACGGACTGCACGGCCACGAGCGTCGGCGCGGCGGCGAGGCCGAGGCCGATGCCGATCACGAAGCAGGCGAGCGCCGTCATCGCGACCGTGGTCTGCTCGGTGAGCAGGGCGCACATGACCGTACCGCCGACGATGACCACGCCGCCGATCAGCGCCGTGTTGCGGAAGCCGATGCGCAGGTAGACGCGGCCGGACAGCGTCGCCGCGATCGGCCAGCCCAGCGTCATCGCGGCGACCACGAAGCCGGCGACCAGGGCGCTGGTGCCCAGTACCCCCTGGGAGAAGTTGGGGATGTAGGAGCTCAGGCCGATGACGAGCGCACCGACGGCGACCGCGGAGAGGTTGCCCCCGATGAGCGTGCGGTGCTTGAACACCCACAGCGGCAGCACCGGCTCGGCCGCGCGGCGCTCGACGAACACGAACGCCGTGATCATGAGCGCGCCGAGCGTGAAGATGACGATGCTCGGGGCGCTGGCCCAGGCCCACATGATGCCGCCCTCGAGGGTGGCCAGGATGAGCAGCGTGCACCCGCCGATGAGCAGCACGGCGCCGAGGTAGTCGATGCGGTGCGCGCGGCGCTCGACGTTCTCCTTGAGGTGCCTGGCGAACATCCACACGGCGAACAGGCCCAGCGGCAGGTTCACGAAGAAGATCCAGCGCCACGACAGGTAGTCGGCGAACACCCCGCCGAGGGTCGGGCCGACGACCGAGGACACGCCCCAGACGCCGGCCACGTAGCCCTGGACGCGGGCGCGCTCCTCGACCGAGTACAGGTCGCCGATGATCGTCATGCTGATGGGCTGGATGGCGCCGGCGCCGATGCCCTGGATGGCGCGGAAGACGATGAGCGTGAGCATGCTCCAGGCGGCGCCGCACAGCACCGAGCCGAGCAGGAAGGCCGCGATGCCGAAGAACATGACCGGCCTGCGGCCGAGCACGTCGGCGAGCTTGCCGTACAGCGGCGTCGTGACGGCCGCGGTGAGCAGATAGATCGAGAACAGCCACGGGAAGTGCGCGAACCCGCCCAGGTCACGCACGACCGAGGGCACCGCGGTGGCGATGATCGTGCTGTCCAGCGCGACCAGGCCGGTGGTCAGCATGACCGAGCCCAGGATCGGTCCGCGCTCCGAGCGCAGCCCGACCGCGGCGCGCTTGGTGAAAGTGGCCTCTTGCACGGACACACCTTACGACAGGGCCGACATGTTCTCCTCCAGGTGGCGCATCGACGCGGTACCGGGGATCGGCAGCATCACCGGCGAGCGCCGCAGCAGCCAGGCCAGGGCAGCGGCCTTGTCCGCCGCCGGGGCGACCGGGCGCCACGGGATGAACGCGATGCCGCGGCGCTCGCAGTACTCCAGGACGTCCTCGCTGGCCCGGTCCTCGATGTTGTACCGGTTCTGCACGCTCGAGATGTCGGTGACCGCCTCCGCGGCGCGCAGCTGCTCGACCGTCACCTCCGAGAGCCCGACCCGGCGCACCTTGCCCTCGTCCTGCAGCCGCCGCAGCGCCCCGACCTGGTCCTCGAGGGGCACGGTCCGGTCGATGCGGTGCAGCTGGTACAGCTCGATGCACGACACCCGCAGCCGCCGCAGCGACAGCTCGGCCTGCTGGCGCAGGTACTCGGGCCGCCCGCAGTCGAACCACTCGCCCCCGACGCAGATCCGCCCGCCCTTCGTCGCCACGATGACGCCCTCGGGATACGGGTGCAGGGCGTCGGCGAGCAGCTCCTCGTTGGCGCCGAAGTCGTACGAGTCGGCGGTGTCGAAGAACTGCACCCCCAGCTCGACCGCGCGCCGCGCGACGGCCATCCCGTCCTCGCGCGACAGCCAGGCCGGCCCGCCGGTGAGCCGCATGGCCCCCAGCCCGATCCGGTGCACGTTCAGCATGGTCAAAACCCTCCTGCCGCTGTGGTACCGCCCATGCTTCCGCCCCCAACCGTGAAGCACAATCGACACTTCGTTGCCCCGACCGCGTAGCATCGCTACGCAATGGGACTCAATCTGGAGCGCCTCCGGGTGCTCGACGCGGTCGCGGCGACGGGCTCGGTCGCCGGGGCGGCGGCGGCGCTGCACGTCACCACGTCGGCGGTGTCGCAGCAGCTGGCCCGGCTCGAGCGGGAGACGGGGCAGGAGCTGACCGAGCGGCAGGGCCGCGGCCTGCGCCTCACGCCCGCCGGCACCCTCCTGGCCGGTCACGCCGCGCAGCTGCTGGCCCACGCCGAACGCGTCGAGGCGTCCCTGGCCGAGCACCGCGGCGCCGTGGCCGGCCCGCTGCGCCTGGCCGCGTTCGCCACGGCCGCCCGGGGCCTGCTCCCGCCGGTGCTGCGACGCCTCCGCGAGCGGCACCCGGCGCTCACCCCCGGCCTGTCCGAGCTCGAACCGCACGAGGCCCTGCCGCTGCTGCGCCGGGGCGAGCTCGACCTCGCCGTGGTGCAGGACTGGCCGGCCGACCCGCTGCCGGCCGGCCCCGGCCTGACGCGGCGGGACCTGCTGGAGGACCGCTTCGACGTGGCCGTGCCCGCCGGTCACTGGGCCGCGACCCGCGACGCCGTCGCCGTCGCCGAGCTGGCGGGCGAGGAGTGGATCGGCTGGAGCCGCGGCCAGATCTGCCACGACTGGCTGCTCGCCACCCTGCGCGGCATCGGCGCCGAGCCGCGGGTCGCGCACACCGCCTCCGAGCACTCGACGCAGCTGGCCCTGGTCGCCGCGGGCCTGGGCATCGCCGTCCTGCCGCGCCTCGGCCGCGACCCGGTGCCGGCCGGCGTCCGCCTGGTCGCCGTCGAGCCGGCCGCCGCGCGCCGCGTCTTCGCCGTCTGGCGCACGACCGCCACGCCCCGCCCGGCGATCGGCGCGGCCCTCACCGCGCTGGTTCAGGCCGCCTCCGGCCTGACCTGAGCCGTGGCGACGGGGCGGTTCAGGCCACGAGCAGCCGCAGGCCGAGCTCGGCCTTGTCGAGGGCGGCGAGGTCGCGGTTGCGCTCGGCCCACCGGCCCGAGGCGAGGTCCTCGCGCAGCCTGCCCACCGCGCGCCGCTCGGCCTCGGGCCCGACCCTGGTCCAGACCGACACCGCGCGGCGCACGTGCTCGTCCAGGTACGCCTCGGGGCGGCGCCAGTACGCCTCGAAGAAGCCGTCGGCGCAGTCCCACGGGATGAGCACCGGCTCCGCGCGGCCCCCGATCGCGCGGGTCAGGTCGGCCAGTGCGGGCCAGCCGTCGAGCAGGCCGGCGACCTCGGGCAGGTAGTCGCGGGTGAGCCAGAACCGCTGCCGCCAGCCGATGTCGTCGGCGTCGTACGTGAACACCACCACGCGGCAGGCCACCCGCCGCAGCTCGCGCAGCCCGGCGACCGGGTCCGGCCAGTGGTGCACGGTGCTGACCGCCATCGCGGCGTCGAAGGACCGGTCCGCGAACGGCAGGCGCTGCGCGGCGGCGGCCACGCACGGCGCCGCGCCCGCGGGACGCAGCGCCCGCATGACCGCCGACGGCTCCACCGCCGTGACCTCGCGGTCGGGGGGTTCGTAGGAGCCGGTGCCGGCGCCGACGTTCAGCACCGTCCGCGCGTCTCCCAGCGCGTCCCAGATCCGCGCGGCGATCCGCGGCTCGGTGCGCCGGGTCGCCGGGTAGGCGGACCCGATGGCGTCGTACAGCCGCGCGCCGAACACGCGCAGCTGCTCCTCGGGCGTCGCGGGGATCCCCATCGCTCGCGCCTGCAGTTCCCGGTCGATGGCCGTCACCATGGCGGCGGCGCGGTCGCGCTGGTCGAGCAGCAGGCCCCGCAGCCGGCGCAGGTGCGCGACCGCGTCCGTGGCCGGGTCGTCGACCAGATCCGTGATCTCGCGCAGCCCGAAGCCCAGCCGCCGGTAGGCCAGCACCTCCCGCAGCCGCTCCACGTCGCCCGCCGAGTACGCCCGGTGCCCCGCCGCGGTCCGCGCGGACGGCCGCAGCAGCCCGATCTCGTCGTAGTGATGCAGCGTGCGGACGGTGACGCCGGCCAGCTCGGCCACCCGTCCCACGGTCAGGTGCTCCTCCACACCGCCGACTATGTGCCATGACGCCACGTGAGGGGCAAGCCCGGGCGCCCTAGGCTGCCGCCGTGAGGTTCGTACTCCCGGCGTCCTGGCACCGCTCCTTCTACCCGCGCCGCGGCGGCGCTCCCCTGGCCGTCGAGCCGTCCGGTGACGACGGGCCGCCGCTCGGCGCCGCGGCCCGGGCCGCGGTCGAGCTCGCCGCCGGGGTGGCAGACGCGGCGGAGGTCCGGCGGGTGCTCGCGCCGGTGCGCGCGGCGCTCGCGGCCGCGCCCGAGGAGGCGTACGCCGAGGCCGCCGGCGCGCTGCGCCAGGCCCGCACCGGGTCGTGGGCGCACCGGCTCGCCGCCGCGTTCCTCGTGCCGGACCTCGCCGCGGCGAACGTCGCCGAGGTGCCCGAGCGGCATCCGCTCGCGCCGCTGCTCCTGGCGTCCGTGTCCACTGTGGAGCAGGCGCGGGGGGTGCTCGCCCGGCTCGCGCCCACGCAGGCCGGGCAGCTGCGGGAGCCGGAGCTGCTGCACACCCTCGCCGAGGGCATCGGCGACGGGATCCTCGACCTGTACGCCGCCTACTGGACCGGCCGCTCGGTCGAGTACACGATGGCGGGGGTGCCCGAGTACCTCGCGGCGATGACCGAGGCGCTGCCCGCGATCGGCACCGGGCGCGCGTTCGAGACCCTGCTCGGGCTGGCCGGGCAGCGCGGCGTCCCGGCCGCGGTCATGGCCGCGGCGGAGCGCTTCCCGGACCTCGCCGTGCCGCTGCTGCGGGCGAACGCGTCCCGGCCCCGGGTCGCCGAGCTGCTGAGCCGGCACCTCGCCCGGCACACCGGCACGCCCGTCGCGGCGACGGGCGCGGTCCCGCGGCTGCCGCCGTGGGCCGAGCCCGCGACGCTGCCGCCGATCCGGGTCGCCGCCGCGCCGGTGGTGCGGCGGCTCATGCGCGGCGAGATCCCCCCGGAGGCGGGCGACCTGGCCCGGTTCGGCTGGGAGCTGTGCTGCCGGTGGGAGGAGGCCGGGGCACCGCCCGCGGGGCGCTGGGCCCTCGAGGCGCAGGCGCTCGTCGGCGACGACGAGACCGCGGCGCGGCTGGCCGACGCGGTGCGGCGGTGGGCCGCCGAGGGCGCCGGCCGGCGGGTCGCGGCCGGGATCGACGTGCTGCGGCGGCTGGGCGGCGAGGCGGCGCTGCGGCAGCTGCACGACCTGGCGACCACGGCCGGGTCCCGCGCGGTCCGCACCCGCGCCGCGGCGAGCCTGGCCGGGGTCGCCGCCGGGCTGGGCCTGACCGCCGACGCGCTCGCCGACCGGCTCGTCCCCCGCTTCGGCCTCGCCCCCGACGCGACCATCGTGCTCGGCGACGGCCCGCACCGGATCACCGCCGGCTTCGACGACCAGCTGCGCCCCTGGGTGGCCGACGAACGCGGGACGCGCCGCCGGGACCGGCCCGGGTCCCCGTTCGCGGCGATCCGCCAGGGCGTCCGGAAGGTCGCGGCCGAGCAGACCCACCGTCTCGAGCTGGCGATGACGGCCGGGCGGCGGTGGAGCGCGGCGGAGTTCCGGGTGCTGCTGGAGCACCCGCTGCTGTTCCCGCTCGCCCGGCGGCTGGTGTGGATCACGGGCCCGCCCGGGGCGCCCGGCGTCGCGGTCCGCGTCGCCGAGGATCGCACCCTCGCCGGCGTCACCGACGATCGGGCCGGCCTGGCCGCCGGGGACGTGCTCGGCGTCGCGCACCCCGCGGACCTCGACGTTCCCGCCTGGCTGGCGGTGTTCGCCGACTACGGCATCCTGCAGCCCTTCCCGCAGCTGCATCGGCCGGTGTACCGCCTGGAGCCCGGCGAGTCCGCCGCCGCACGGCTGCGCCCCGTCCCGGTGGTGCGGCTGCTCGCCCTGGAGCGGCACGGCTGGCGGCGGGCCGCCGTCGAGGGCGCCCGCGTGCTCGGGATGGAGCGCGACCTGCCCGGCGGCCACGTCGTCGCCGTCGGCCTCGATCCCGGCATCGCCCTCGGCCCGCGGCCGGACCGGCAGCCCGAGCAGCGGCTGCGCGACCTCCGCATCCGCACGCCCGGAGGCCGCGCCCGGCCCATCGCGGAGCTGGACGCGGCCTCGGTCTCGCAGCTGCTGGCCGACCTCGCGCCGGGTCAGGAGACGAGCTTGTAGACGGTGGTGCTGCCGACGGTCTGGGCGGTGTAGTTCGCGGCCACCCAGGTCGCGATCCCGCTGTTGCCGCCGCCCATGCCGCCGCCGCGGCCGCCGGAGACGTAGTACGCGACCTGACCCTTGGCCACCATCGCCTGGAACTCGGCCAGGGTCGGGGCCGGGTCGCTGCCGTCCCAGCCGCCGATCGCGATCACCGGCCTGCCCGTCGCCAGCTCCAGCTCGGCGGCCGTCTGGTCGCCGGTGGTGGCCGCGGCCCAGGTCGTCGTCGTGGACCGCAGCAGCGTGGTGAGCTCGCTGTCGCTCTGTCCCTCGCCGCCGAAGCCGCCCATCCGGCCACTGCCGATGCCACCGCCGAAGCCGCCGCCCATGCCCGCCGACGCCGGGCCGGAGGTGGGGATGGACCCGGCGTGCGGCTGGTTCGCGGTCGCCAGGGCCCACGCGCTCGTCCCGCCGAAGCCGGTCAGCACGGCGGCCAGGGTGAGCACGACCGCGAGGCGCCGGCCGAGCCCGGGCCGCCCCGGGCGCGCGGCCGGCGCGAGGCCGCCGAAGGCCGCGACCGCCACGGCCGCGGCGCCGCCGAGCAGCAGCAGCGACCAGCGCAGCCACGGGTTCCAGGAGGCGTCGCGGGAGAGCAGGACGAAGTCCCACGCGGCGGTCACGAAGACCATCGCGGCCAGCACCAGCCGCGTCGGCAGCGCGGCCCGGGCCCGCCACAGCTCGCGGCCGGCGATGGCGACGAGCGCGGCGATCGACGGGGCGAGGGCGACGGTGTAGTACGGGTGGATCGTCCCGGACATGTAGCTGAAGACCAGGCCGGAGACGAGCAGCCAGCCGCCCCAGACGACGAACGCGGCCCGGGTGGCGTCGGTGCGCGGGGCGCGGCGGGTGAACCACAGGCCCGCGACCAGGGCGATGAGCGCGGCCGGGAGCAGCCAGCTGATCTCCGTACCCATGCTGTCGCCGAACAGGCGCGTGATGCCGGTCGAGCCGCCGAAGCCGGCGTTGCCCATGCCGCCGCCGCCCCCGCCGCCGCGGTTGCCGTTCCCGCCGAGGATGCGGCCGAGGCCGTTGTACCCCAGGGCGAGCTCGAGCAGGCTGTCGTTGGTCGAGCCGCCGATGTACGGCCGCGACGAGGCGGGCCAGAGCGCGACCAGCGCGACGAACCAGCCGGCCGACACGACCAGCGTGGCGCCCGCGGTGAGCAGGTGCACGAGGCGGCGGCCGATGGTGGCCGGCGCGGCGATCAGGTAGGCCAGCGCGAAGCCGGGCAGCACCAGCAGCCCCTGGAGCATCTTGGTCAGGAACGCGAAGCCGAGGGCCGTGGCCGCGAGGGAGAGCCAGCCGGGCGAGGCCTGCTCCACGGCGCGGGTGGTGCAGTAGGCGCCGGCGACGAGCAGCAGCGTGAGCAGCGCGTCGGGGTTGTCGAAGCGGAACATGAGCACGGCGACCGGCGTCAGGGCCAGGGCCGCCCCGGCGAGCAGGCCGGCGGCCGCGCCGAAGTGCCGCTTCACGGTCGCGTAGAGCAGCGCGACCGCGGCCACGCCCTCGAGCGCCTGCGGCACCAGCAGGCTCCAGCTGTTGAAGCCGAAGATCCGGCCCGACAGCCCCATGATCCACAGCGCGGCGGGCGGCTTGTCGACGGTGATGACGTTGCCCGCGTCCAGCGAGCCGAACAGCAGCGCCTTCCAGCTCTGCGTGCCGGCCTGCACCGCCGCGGCGTAGAAGCTGTTGGCGTAGCCGGAGTCGCCGAGGCGCCACAGGTACAGCACGCCGGTGAGCAGCAGCAGCGCGGCGAGCGCCGGGCGTTGCCACACCGGCCGGCGCGCGGCGGCCTGATGTGCGGGCCGGTTCGCGGCGGCGCGCCGGGCCGGTCGGGGCAGCGTCGTGGTCGTCATGGTGCCGACTCTCGGCGCCGCGGCTGTCCCGGACTTGCCAGGAGCCTGTGCGCCGGCTGTGAACCGCTCAGCGGGAGCGGGCGCGCACGTGGACCCGCTCGCCCTGCGGGCCGAAGAGGCTCAGCACCTCGGCGGCGTACGGGCTCGGGTTGCCGAACCAGTGCGGCACCCGGGTGTCGAACTCGACCGCCTCGCCCGTCTGCAGCATCATGTCGTGCTCGCCGAGGACGAAGCGCAGCCGCCCCGACAACACGTACAGCCACTCGTACCCCTCGTGCGTCTGCGGCGTCGGCGTGTCGTCCGCGGGCGTGTTCGGCGGGAAGATGAGCTTGAACGCCATCGGGGCGCCGGGGCGCTGGGTGAGCGGGATGTGGGTGACGCCGTGGCGCACCACGGGCTGGGTGTGCACCCGCGGGTCGGCGGTCGGCTCGGCGCCCGCGAGGTAGTCCAGCGTCACCCCGTGCGCGCGGGCGAGAGGCACCAGCAGCTCCAGGGTCGGGCGGCGGCCGCCGGACTCGAGCCGCGACAGGGTGCTCACCGAGATGCCGGTGTCGGCCGCGAGCGCGGTCAGCGTCACGCCCCGCTGCTCGCGCAGCCGCCGCAGCCGGGGGCCCACGTGATCGTCCATGGCACCAGTTTGCCATTTCGGCAAAGAACTTTGCCAGAAGCGCGGCGACCGGGCATCGTCGAGCGCATGAGTGAGCGCTACGACGTGATCGTCATCGGCGGCGGGGCGGCCGGGCTGAGCGGGGCACTGACCCTGGCCCGGGCGCGCCGCCGCGTCCTGGTCCTCGACGGCGGGCAGCCCCGCAACGCCCCGGCCGGCGGCGTGCACAACTACCTCGGCCGGGAGGGTACCCCGCCCGGCGAGCTGCTGCGGATCGGACGCGAGGAGGCCCGCGGCTACGGCGCCGAGATCGTCACCGGCGAGGTCGTGCGGGCCTTCCGCGACGGCGACGACCTGCGCGCCGTCCTCGCGGACGGCACGGCGTTCGCCGCCCGCCGGCTGCTGGTCACCACCGGGGTCGTCGACGAGCTGCCCGACATCCCGGGCCTGGCCGAGGGCTGGGGCGACTGGGTGCTGCACTGCCCGTACTGCCACGGCTGGGAGGTGCAAGACCGGCCCGTCGGCATCATCGCCACCAGCGCCCTGGCCGCGCACCCGGCGCTGCTGTGGACCCAGTGGACGCACGACCTCGTCCTGTTCACCAACGGCCACGAGGTGCCGGGCGTCCCCGCGGCGGTCACGGTCGTCGAGGGCGCGGTCGCGAAGGTCGAGCAACGGGGCGTACACCTGGAAGACGGCGGATTCGTGCCGCGGGAGGCGATCGTGGTGCAGACGACGCTCGCCGCGCGCGCCGGGTTCCTCGACGGCCTCGGGCTGCCGCTGGCCACCCTGGAGATGCAGGGCGTGCCGGTCGCCACCTACGTCGCGGCCGACGCGATGGGCCGCACCGAGGTGCCGGGCGTGTGGGTGGCCGGCAACCTCGCCGACCCGATGGGCCAGGTCATCGGCGCGGCCGCGGGCGGGATGAAGGCCGGCGCCGCGCTCAACATGGACCTGCTGCTCTGACCGCGCCCAGCCGATACCGCGCCCAGCCGATACGGTGTGACGGTGAGCACCGCCGAGGAACGTGACGGGGTCGCGCTGACCAACCTCGACCAGCCCATCTTCGAGGGGGCCGGCGCGACCAAGCGCGACCTCGTCGACTACCTCGACGCCGTGCGCGACCGGATCATCCCGGTGCTGCGCGGACGGCCGCTGTCGGTGGTGCGCATCATGCGCGGGCAGGACTCGTTCATGCAGAAGAACGTGCCCAAGTACACGCCCGGGTGGGTGAAGACCGTGCACCTGTGGGCCGAGACGTCCAAGCGCGACGTCGCCTACGCGCTGTGCGACGACCGCCGGACGCTGCTGTGGTTCGCCAACCAGCGGGCGGTGGAGTACCACCCGGCGCTCGTGCGCGCCGGGGACTGGGCGCACACCACGCACCTCGTGCTCGACCTCGACCCGCCCGAGGGCGGCGACTTCTCGCTCGTGGTGCGCGCGGCCGGGCTGATCCGCGAGACCCTCGACGCGGCCGGGCTGCGCGGCGCGGTGAAGACCAGCGGCGCCAAGGGCCTGCACGTCTTCGTGCCGATCGAGCCGACGCCGATGGAAGACGTGGCCGCCGCGACGCGCGCGATCGCCGCGCGGGCCGAGCGGCTCGACCCCGGCCTGGCGACGACCGCGTTCATCCGCGAGGACCGGCACGGCAAGGTGTTCCTGGACCCGACGCGGGTGGGCGGGGCGACGGTCGCGTGCGCGTACAGCCCGCGGCTGCGGCCCGGGTGCCCGGTCTCCTTCCCGCTGGCCTGGTCCGACCTGGACGGTGTCACGCCCCGCGACTTCACCGTCCACACGGCGCCGGGGCTGCTCGGCGACGCCGACCCGTGGGCCGCGCACATGCCGGACCCGCAGGCGATCCCCGCCGACCTGATCGCGGAGGGCCACACCATTCCCGTCCCGCGCGTGCAGGCCATGCACGAGGGCAAGCGCCGGGCCCGGGCCCAGCGCACATCGTGAGCTTGGCGATATTCGGCAGAGCGCTCCCGCGAGGTCACGTAAGGTGCGGAGGTGGTTTCAGGGGTTAGCGTCGAAGCACCGTCCAGCACCGCCCGCCGCGCCCTCGTCCCGCTCGGCATCATCTTCTTCTTCGTCGGCATGTCGGTCGCCGTCGTCGGCCCGTTCCTGTCGCTGTTCCTGAGCACCGAGGTCCACGCCGCCCCGGCCCTGGTCGGCGCGTTCCTCGTCGCCGGCCCGCTGGCCTCGATGGTCTCCTCGAACCTGCTCGGCCGGCTCTCCGACCGCCGCCCGATCCGCCGCCGGCTGCTGCTCACCGCGGCCCTGGCCGGGTTCGCCGGGGCGATCGCGACCGCGTTCGTGCGCGAGTACTGGGTGCTGCTCGCCCTGACCATGACCCTCACGGCCCTGAGCGGGTCGCTGTTCCCGCAGTCCTTCGCCTACGCCCGCGAGGTGCTCTCCCAGCGCGGCTCGACCCGCGCGGCGATGGCGATCAGCACCCTGCGGATGGTGTTCTCGGTCGCCTGGGTGGCGGGCCCGCCCGTGGCCGCGCTGCTGCTGCAGTGGGGCGGCTTCCGGGCGCTGTACCTCACCGCCGCCGCCATGTACGCGACCGCCGCCGCCGTGATCTACCTGCGCCTCGGCGAGGTGTCCCCGCCCGCGCACCACGAGCGCCCGCCCGCGCGCCGGGCCGGGGCGGTGGTCTGGTGCACCGTGGCCGCGTTCGCCGTCATGCAGGCCGCCGGGGTGCTCAACGTGCAGGCGATGTCGCTGTACCTCTCCCACGTCCTGCACGCCCAGGTGCGCGACGCGGGCCTCATCCTCGGCCTGTGCGCCGCGCTGGAGATCCCGCTCATGCTGGGCTTCGGCGCCCTGTCGGCCCGCTACCCGCTGCGCCGCCTGATCGTCCTCGGCGCCGGGATCGGGGTGGTGTACTACACGCTGGTGGCCCTGGTCGCGCACAGCTGGCAGATCGCGGCGCTGCAGGTGCTCAACGCGACCTTCATCGCCGCGGTGCAGGGGCTGGGCATCTCCTACGTCCAGGAGCTCCTGCCCGGCGAGCCCGGCCGCGCCACGACCCTGGCCGCCAACGCGTTCCCGGTGGCGTCGCTGCTGGCCGGCCCGCTGCTGGGCCTGTCGGCGGATGTGGGCTACCGCTACGCCTACGTGTCGGCGGCCGCGCTGTGCCTGCTCGGCTTCACCCTGCTCGTGGCGACGGCCCCGCGGCACCCGGCGACGCCCGCCCCGGCCCCGCAACCCGAACCCGCCGCCGCGTAGCCCGCACCGGCCGACAGCCGGCGGGCGTCAGACCGCGACCTGCCCGCCGCCGCCGCGTAGCCCGCACCGGCCGGCAGCCGGCGGGCGTCAGACCGCGACCCGAGCGGATTCCGAGCGGCGGCGCTGTTTTTTGGCGCGGTTGCCGCAGCTGTCCATCGAGCACCAGCGCCGGCTCCCGGGCCGCGACCCGTCGAGGAACAGCGCGTCGCACGCCGGGTCCGCGCACTCGCGGATGCGCTGCACGGCCGGCGAGGCCACGAGGTCGAGCGCGTCGCGGGCGACGAGCGCGAGGGTGCTCGTGACGGGGTCGTTGGCGTACCACCGCAGCTCCCCCCGCTCCCCCAGCGCCGGGGTCGGCACCGAGCGCGCGGCCGCCTGGTTGACGCGCTCGCGCGGCGCCTCGCCCGCCGCCGCGGCACCGGCGCGGGTGCGGGCCGCGGCGACGAGCGCGTACACGGCCTCGCGCAGGCCGTGCGCGTCCCGCACGATCGCGGCGGGCACCACGCTGCCCGGCACCGGCGCCACGGGACCGCACTGCCCGACCCACGCCGCGAGCGCCGGCCCGTCGGGCAGTTCCTCGACGGCGTACTCGGTGCCGCGGCGGCGCAGCGTCCGGGTGAAGTCGAGGCACAGCCTTCCGGCGCCCCGCTGGAAGCGGTCTGGCATTCGGACACCCTATCCTTCTGACCGGTTTAACCGGTACACCTCGGCTACCCGGCGGCGACCCGGTGCAGCAGGTCGCGCACGGCGGCGAGGACGGGTTCGGGCTGCTGCACGTGGAGGTACTGGTGCGACGCCCCCACGACCAGGCGATGCTCGCCGCGCGGGACCGAGGCGGCCATCGCCGCGTGCAGCGCGTGCACGCCGTCGTGGGCGCGATCGATCAGCTCCGGCGGCATGTGCTGGACCCAGAGCGGGTTCTTGTCCGCCGCGCTGAGCACGATGAGCGGCACGTCGGGCAGCGGGCCGCCGGCGGCCAGCTCCGCGTACACCTCGTCCTCGAGGTTGCGCCCCTCGCGCAGCCCGGTGCGCCAGTGCTCGAGGCGATGCTCGACGAGGGGTGCGCGGATGTCGTCGGGCCACTGCGCGTACAGCCGCAGCAGCGCGGTCCTCGATGCCTCGATCTGCTCGGGGGTCAGCTCCGGCAGCGCGTCCCACGTGGGCTTCATCCGCTCGTTGAGCGCGACGACCTCGGCCGGCAGGTGGCGCAGGATGTCCTCGTGCCCGGGGTCGAGGAACAGCAGGCCGGCGACGTCGGACGGGAACAGCTGCGCGAACCGGCGCGCGTAGACGGCGCCCATGGAGTGCCCGGCCAGCACGTACGGCCCGGGGACGCCGGCCGCGCGCAGCGTCTCGCGCAGCTCGGCGGCGACGTCGGCCGCGCTGCGGGGCAGGTGGGCGTCGTCGCTCCAGCCGGTGCCGGCCCGGTCGTAGGTGACCGCCGTGGTCAGCTCCGACGCGGCCGTCACCAGGTTGTCGTACTCCAGCCCGACGAGCCCGGCGCCGGGCACGAACACGACGGGCGGTCCCCCGCGACCGGCACGGTACAGCGCGATCCGGCGCCCGCCGGCCTCGACGAGCTCACCCCATGGCATTGTTCTCATGGATGCGAACATTATCAGGTGTGCGAACATAAGCCAATGGACCCCGTCGAGCTCCTGCTGCACCCGGTGCGGCTGCGGATCGTGCACGCACTGTCCGGCGGGCGCAGCCTGACCACGCAGCAGCTGTGCGAGCGGATCGCGGACGCGTCGAAGGCGACGGTGTACCGCCACGTCGCCCTCCTCGCCGAGGCCGGCATCCTCGAGGAGTCGGGGCAGCAGCGGGTGCGCGGGTTCGTGGAGCGGCACTACCGCCTGCAGCCGGCGCGGGCCGCGGTGACCGCCGAGCGCGCGGCGGCCGCGACCGCCGAGGACCACCGGCGCGCGTTCGCGGCGTCGATGGCCGCGCTGCTCGCCGAGTTCCAGGCCTACCTGGACGATCCCGCCGCCGACCCGGCCGCGGACCAGGTCGGCTACCGCCAGCACGCGGTGTGGCTGACCGCGGCGGAGCGCGAGCGGCTCATCGCGGGCATGCGCGCGGCGATCCTGCCGATCATCGCGAACGGCCCCGCCCCCGGCCGCGCGCAGCACCTGCTCAGCCCGATCCTGTTCCCGCTCGACCTCCCGGCCGACATCCCGGTCACCGACGACCCATGACCGCGGTGTGCCTAGAGTGGTAGGCGTGACGCAGACGGTCCGGCTCACCGGATACGCGCACGGCGGCGGCTGTGCCTGCAAGATCCCGCCCGGCGAGCTCGAGGCGGTGGTCGCCGGGCTGCTCGGCGACCGGGCCCCCGACGGCCCCGGCGAGCTGCTCGTCGGGCTCGACGACGGCGACGACGCGGCGGTCGTGGCGATCGCGAACGGCACGGCCGTCGTGGCGACCGCGGACTTCTTCACGCCGGTGGTCGACGACGCGTACGACTGGGGCCGCATCGCCGCCGCGAACGCCCTCTCCGACGTCTACGCGATGGGCGGCCGGCCGGTCGTGGCGGTGAACCTGCTCGCCTGGCCCCGCGAGGTGCTGCCCCTCGAACTGGCCGCCGAGGTCCTGCGCGGCGGGCTCGACATCGCCCGCGAGGCCGGCTGTCACGTGGCGGGCGGGCACTCGGTGGACGACCCGGAGCCGAAGTACGGCATGGCGGTCACCGGCCTCGCCGACCCGCAACGCCTGCTGCGCAACGACCGCGGCCGCGCGGGCCTGCCCCTGACGCTCACCAAGCCGCTCGGCGTCGGCGTGCTCAACAGCCGCCACAAGGCCACCGGCGAGCCGTTCCCGCACGCGGTCGCCGCGATGTGCACCCTCAACCGCGACGCGTCCGAGGCCGCCCTGGCCGCGGGCGCCGAGTGCGCCACCGACGTGACGGGCTTCGGCCTGCTCGGCCACCTGCACAAGCTCGCCCGCGCGAGCGGCGTGACGGCGCTCGTCGATGCGGCGGCGGTACCGTACCTCGACGCCGCCCGCCGGGCCCTCGCCGACGGTTACGTCAGCGGCGGCACGCGGCGCAACCTCGACTGGGTGCGCCCGCACCTGGACGCGGGGGCGACGCCCGAGGACGAGCTGCTGCTGCTGGCCGATGCGCAGACGTCCGGGGGGCTGCTCGTGGCCGGCGAGGTTCCCGGCTATCCGGTCATCGGCGAGCTCATCCCCGCGGACGGTCCCACCCTGCGCGTGCGCTGACGCCCGAGCACGGCCACCGCACGGACGCGAGCACGGCCACTGTGTAGCCGCCCGGACGCGGGCACCGTGTTGACGCCCGGACGCGGGCACCGTGCCGACGCCCGGACGCGGGCACCGTGTCGACGCCCGGACGCGGGCACCGTGTTGCACGGGCGCGGGCACGGCCGCCGCACGGACACGACCACGGCCACTGTGTAGCCGCCCGGACGCGGGCGCCGTGTTGCACGGGCGCGGGCACGGCCACCGCACGGACACGACCACGGCCACCGTGCTGCGGCCCAGACGCGGGCACCGTGCTACACGGGCGCTGGCACGGCGCCCCGCACAGCCCCTCGCCGCGCAGCCCCTCGCCGCACGACCGGAGCCGCATCCGATTTCGTGCCGTCCGCCGCGCGATCGTCACGCCCGGCTTTTCGCGTCGTGTGCCTGGGTGGCTCATACATCCACTTCTGCGGCGTGTGCTGCGGCGATTTTTCCCCATCGAACCTGAATCGTGCCTGCTCACGGCGTTTGGCATCGGACGATCGGACGACAGCGAGCGATGTCGATCACGACCTAAGCTCACGGTTCGTCACTTCGAGGACGGGTTGCAGGGTGGGCAGGCAGTACTCGGTTCCGGAGCGCCTCGGCGCGTTCGGCCTCGCGGTCGGCGCCGCGGCCACGGTCTGGCCGGCGCTCAGCGCCGGCGCGGGCCTCGGCCTGCCGTGCCCGCTGCGGTGGGCGACCGGCGTGCCCTGCCCCGCCTGCGGCCTGACCACCGCGGCCGTGGAGCTGGTGCACGGCCGGGTGCTCGCCTCCCTCGGCGCCAACCCGGCGCTCGCGGGCCTGGCGCTGCTGACGGCCGTGACGATGCCGCTGCTCGCGCTGCGGCACCTCGGCCTGGTGCGGCCGCCACGCCCGTGGTCGCCGCAGGCCCGCCGGCGGGCCGGAGTGACGGCGCTCGTCGCCGCGGCGGCGAGCTGGGTGTTCCAGCTCCACCGATTCGGCCTCATACCGTCTTAGGAGATCCCTCCCGATGAACTATGCAAGCTGGCCCGTACGCGTCGGTGCCGCCCTCGTCGACGCCATCCCCGCGGTGATCCTCACCGGCCTCGGCTACCTGATCGCCGGCCCGTCCGCCGACGACCCCACCATCGGCCCGCTCTACTACGTCTTCGCGCTGCTGTCGCTGGTCTACACCGTGTACAACCGCTGGTACCTCGGCGGCCAGGGCGCGAGCCTGGGCAAGAAGGCCCTGGGCCTGCGCCTGATCAAGGAGCAGACGGGCCAGCCCCTGGGCTTCGGCGGCGCCTTCGTCCGCGACATCTGCCACATCGTCGACACCATCATCTGCTACATCGGCTACCTGTTCCCGCTGTGGGACGCCAAGCGCCAGACCCTCGCCGACAAGATCACGGGCAGCCTGGTCGTCAAGGCCTGACGGCTCCGCCACCGACAGCACCGCACCGAGCACCACGGCGCCGGGAGTCACGCGACTCCCGGCGCCGCCGCGCGTCCAGCGCACAAACGCACCACCGGCACCGTCGCGCGCAAACCAAGCCGCCGCGCGTCCAGCGCACAAACGCACCACCGGCACCGTCGCGCGCAAACCAAGCCGCCGTGCGTCCAGCGCACAAACGCACAACCGGCGCCGTCGCGCGCAAACCAAGCCGCCGTGCGTCCAGCGCACAAACGCACCACCGGCGCCGTCGCGCGTGCGCACAATCAAGCCCACCGCGCGTCCGGCGCACAACCAAACCCGTCGCGCGTCCGGCGGGAGCCGGCGTCAGGGATTCGCGTCGCGGGCGGCGAGGCCGGCGCGCTGGGGCTCGACGACGTACTTGGGATCCTTCGTCGACTCCACGCCCGCCTCGAAGATGCCGAAGCGCGTCGCGAGGGAGCCGGCCAGCAGCGCCGCGCCCGACAGCGCCGACACGATCCGGCTGCGGCGGCCGAGCAGCGCGCCCGCCGCGCCCGCCAGGTTGAGCCGGCGTGCGGCGGTCAGGAGGCGGCCGGCCCGGCCCTGCCGGTACGGCTCGCTGAGCAGGCCCAGCCCGTGCTCGATGCGGTGCGTCGCCGCGAGCTCGAGGGCGACCCCGGCGACGGCGAGCGCGCGGGCCGGGCCGCCCTCGTGCGGCGGGGCGGCGATGAGCCCGACGGCGGCCCCGCTGGCCAGGGCGCTGCCGGCGAACGCGAACGGCAGGTCGTCGCGCGCGGCGTGCCACGACGGGGCGGCGGTGTCGGCGATGAGCACGGCCGTGTACGTGGCCAGCGCCGGCGCCAGCGCGGCCGCGCCGATCCCGGCGGCCCGTCCGGCGCCGCCGACCAGCCCGCGCGGGCGGGCCTCGGTCGTGGCCGCGAGCCCGGCGGCGCCGCCGAACGCGCTGAGGATCCACGTGCCCATCGACATCGGCGAGGTCGGCTTGGCCACGCGCAGCATGTGGTGGAAGCGCTCGGGCCGGCCGAGGTCGTTGATGAGGAAGTAGGTGCTCGCCCCGAGCGCCCCGAGCGCCGCGAGCCGGGCCGCACGCCGTGTCTTCGGCCGCCCGGTCAGGTCGGCGCCGGCCGCGAGCAGCGCGCTGCCGGCCGCGAGCCCGCCGGTGAACAGGTACGCGGGCACGTCGTGCCGCCAGACCGGGGTCTTGACGATGGGACGGCCGTAGTAGGAGCGGAAATCGGCCCGGGGCACCTGCACGTCCTCGCCGCCGTGCTCGCGCCGCGGCCGCCGCTCGCCGGGACGTGCCCCGGGCTCGCCCCGCGAACCGCGTTCGCGTGCGCCGCCGTCACCCGGGTCACCGTCACGCGCATCGCGCTCGCGTGCACCATCGGCCCGCGAGCCGTCGTCACCCGGGCCGCCGTCACGCGAACCACGATCGTGCGCGCCGTCGCCACGCGGGCCGCTGCCCGGGCCGGACGAACGCGCGGGGCCGTTGCTGCGGCCGGAAGAGGACGAACGCGCGGAGCCGTTGCCCGGGTCGGAGCCGGACGAACGCGCGGGGCCGTTGGCTGGGTCGGAGCCGGACGAGTGCGCCGAGCCGTTGCCGGGGCCGGAGCCGGAAGCGTTCCCGGTCATGGGCGCCGGCCCAGGAAGGACACGGCCACCGCCGCGGCCATGGTCAGTGCGGCCCAGCCCGCCCGCTTCCACATGCCCGGCAGGTTACGCGTCGTGGCGACCGGCGCGGGCGGCAACCCGTACACCTCCGGCTCGTCCAGCAGCAGGAAGAACGCCCCCTGCCCGCCCACCCCGTCGCCGGGGTCGTGCCCGTAGAGCCTTGCCTCCGGGCGGTCCAGCTGCTCGAGCCGGGCCTCGGCGCGCTCGCGGAGCTCGTCGAGCGGGCCGTACTGGATCGACTGCGTCGGGCACGCCGTCGCACAGGCCGGCATCAGGCCGTCGCCGATGCGGTCGTAGCACAGCGTGCACTTCCAGGCGCGCCCGTCGCCCTCGCGGCGGTCGATGACGCCGTACGGGCAGGCAGTCACACAGTATCCGCAGCCGTTGCAGATGTCGGACTGCACGATGACGGTCTCGAACTCGGTGTGCATGAGCGCCCCGGTCGGGCACACGTCGAGGCAGGCCGCGTGCGTGCAGTGCTTGCACACGTCGGACATCATGAGCCAGCGCATGTCGCCGGAGTCATCGGAGCCCGGTTTCGGCGGTACAGGCTGCTCGATGAAGGCCACGTGCCGCCAGGAGTTCGCGTCGAGCCGTCCGGTGTTGTCGAACGACATGCCGAGCAGGTCCAGGCCGTCGGCCGGGACGTCGTTCCACTCCTTGCACGCGACCTCGCACGCCTTGCAGCCGATGCAGACGCTGGTGTCGGTGAAGAAGCCCATCCGCTGCGGCGTCTGGCCGATGCTCACAGGCCCGCCCTCCGGTTGTAGTCGTCGACGAGGGCCCGCAGCGCGGCGCCGCGCGGGCGGCGCCCGGGCCGCACGTCGCAGGTGCCGACCTTGGTCTCCTGGATGAGCACGTTCGGGTCGAGCACGATGCCGACGAGATCGTTCGCGGAGTCGCCGGTCGTGAGGCCGGAGGTTCCCCAGTGGTACGGCAGCCAGATCTGATGCACCGGCCTCCCGTCGATGCGCAGCGGACGCATCCGCGAGGTCACCATGACCCGCGCCTCGATCGCCGAGCGGCTGGTGACCACGTGCGCCCAGCCGAGGTGCTCCAGCCCGCGCTCGGCCGCGAGCGCGGGCGACACCTCGACGAACATCGCCGGCTGCAGCTCGGCGAGGTAGTCGAGGGTGCGGCTCATCCCGCCGGCGGTGTGGTGCTCGGTGAGCCGGCTGGTGGTGAACACGAACGGGAAGACCTCGCTGCGGACCGGGTTCATCGGGTTCTCGGAGCGCTGGTACCGCTTGCGGGTCGGGTTCGCCTGCTGCCCGTACAGCGGGTTGGAAACCGGCGACTCGGCCGGCTCGTAGTGCGTGGGCAGCGGCCCGTCGACGAGGCCGCTGGGCACGAACAGCCAGCCCTTCCCGTCGCCCTGCATGACGAACGGGTCGTCCCCGGCGATCGCGGCGGGGCCGGCCGCGCCCGGCTCCGGGCGGTACGACGGCGGCTTCGTCTTCTCGAAGTCGGGCACGTCCGGGCCGGTCCACTCGCCCTTGGCCTCATCCCAGAAGACGTAGGCCTTCCGCTCGCTCCACGGCCGGCCCTGCGGATCGGCGGACGCGCGGTTGTAGAGCATGCGGCGGTTCATCGGCCACGCCCAGCCCCATTCGAGGCCGAGCGGGTCGTCGCTGGAGGCGGGCGTGCGCCGGGCCGCGGCGTTGACCCCGCCCGCGTAGACGCCGGAGTAGATCCAGCAGCCGCAGGCCGTCGAGCCGTCGTCCTTGAGCTCGGCGAAGCCCGACACCACCGCGCCGTCGGCGACGCGGTAGCCGTTGATCTCCCGCAGTACCGCCTCCGCCGAGGGCTCGTCGTGCACGCCGTGCGTCGGGTAGTCCCACGCGAGGTCGCGCACCGCCCGGTCACGCTCCAGTGTGGACAGTCGGAGGCGGTCCTTGACCAGGCGGCCGAGGTGGTAGAAGAACCACAGCTCGGAGCGGCAGTCGCCCGGCGGGTCGACGGCCTTCTGCCGCCACTGCAGCAGCCGCTGGGTCTGGGTGAACGTGCCCTCCTTCTCCACGTGGGAGGCCGCGGGGAGCAGGAACACCTCGGTCTTGCACTCCTCGGTGACGATCTCGCCGGTCTCGATCTCGGGCGCGTCGCGCCAGAACGTGGCGCTCTCGATCTCGTACAGGTCGCGCACCACCAGCCAGTCCAGCTGCGCCATGCCGAGCCGCTGGGCGCGCCCGTGGGCCGAGCCGACCGCCGGGTTCTGGCCGAGGAGGAAGTACCCCTTGATCTTCCCGTCGAGCATCGAGAGCACCTGCTGGTAGGTGCCGTGGTCGCCGGTCATCCGCGGCAGGTACCCGAAGCCGTAGTCGTTGGCCGGGGTGGCGGCGTCGCCGAAGTACGCCTTGAGCAGGCTCACCCCGAACGCGCGCGCGTTGCCCCAGAAGCCCTTCTGCCCCGGGTGGCGCATCGCGTCGGCCCACTCGTCGAACGTGTCGTGCTTGCCCGCCGTCGGCATCGGCAGGTAGCCCGGCAGCAGGTTGAACAGCGTCGGGATGTCGGTGGAGCCCTGGATGCTGGCGTGTCCGCGCAGCGCCATGATGCCGCCGCCGGGCCGGCCCATGTTGCCGAGCAGGAGCTGGATGATCGCGCCGGTGCGGATGTACTGCACGCCGACCGAGTGCTGCGTCCAGCCGACCGAGTACACCAGCGCGGTCGTGCGCTCGCGTCCGGAGTTGCGCGTCCACGCCTCGCAGACCGCCGCGAAGTCCTCGGGCGCGACGCCGCACACCTGCTCGACGACCTCCGGGGTGTACCGCGCGAAGTGCCGCTTCAGGATCTGGTACACGCACCGGGGGTGCTGCAGCGTCTCGTCCCGCTGCGTCTCGGCCGGCACCGGGGCGCCGTGGGACTCGTGCCGGAGTCCGCCCGCGGTCTCCCGGGTCGCGTGGCCGTGCTCCGGCACGTGGTCCTGGTGGCCTTCGTACTGCCACGACGACGGGTCGTACGCCTGCGTGGCCTCGTCGAAGCCGGAGAACAGCCCGTCGAGGTCCTCGGTGTCGCGGAACTCCTCGCGCACGATCGTGGCCGCGTTGGTGTACGCGACGACGTACTCCCGGAAATCCAGCTCGTTGCTCAGGATGTAGTTGACGACACCACCGAGGAACGCGATGTCCGACCCGGCCCGGATCGGCACGAACGTGTCGGCGACGGCGCTGGTGCGCGTGAACCGGGGGTCGATGTGGATGACCTTCGCCCCGCGGGCCTTGGCCTCCATCACCCACTGGAAGCCGACCGGGTGGGCCTCGGCCATGTTCGAGCCCTGGATCACGATGCAGTCAGCGTTGGCCAGGTCCTGCTGGAATCCCGTGGCGCCGCCGCGACCGAAGCTGGTCCCCAGACCGGGGACGGTGGCGGAGTGTCAAATCCGGGCCTGGTTCTCGATCTGCAGCGCGCCGATCGCGGTGAACAGCTTCTTGATCAGGTAGTTCTCTTCGTTGTCCAGGGTCGCCCCGCCGAGGCTGGCGATGCCGAGCGTCCGGTTGAGCGGGTGCCCGTGCTCGTCGCGGTCCTGCCACGTCTCCGCACGCGCGGCGACGACCCGGTCGGCGATCATCTCGAGCGCGTCGGCGAGGTCGAGCTCCTCCCAGGCGGTGCCGTACGGCCGGCGGTACTTCACCTTCGTCGCCCGCAGCGGGCTGGTGACGAGGCTCTTGCTGGCCGAGCCCTTGGGGCACAGCCGGCCGCGCGAGATCGGGCTGTCGGGGTCGCCCTCGATCTGGGTGACCTTGCCGTCCTTGACGAACACCCGCTGGCCGCAGCCGACGGCGCAGTAGGGGCAGACGGACTTGGCGACGGAGTCGGCCTGGGTGGTGCGGGCGGTGGTGGCCTCGGTCCGGCGCGAGCGCACGGCCTCGCCGCGGCCCGTCGGATCGGGGCCGGTGAGCTGCCGGTAGACCGGCCACCTCCGCAGCCACTCCATAGCCCCCGACTCTATGCCAACCACGGGCGGCTCGCGCGCGGCCGGCCGGAGTAATGTGGTGCTTGGATTCGGGATATCCGGCGAGTAACCAGGCGCACTACGCAGAGTCTCCGGCAGCGTGATCGATTTGAATGCGTCGTGTACGGTGAGAAAGCCGGAACGCCACCGCCGAGGTCCCCTGCCGCATCTCCATCTCCATCTCCAGAAAGCCCAGGCACGACGCGAGCCATGCAAGTGCTGCTGCTAGCCGACACCCACGTCCCGAACCGCGCCCGCGACCTGCCCGCCGAGGTCTGGTCCGCCGTCGAGGCCGCCGACACCGTGATCCACGCCGGCGACTGGGTCGACGCCACCCTCCTCGACGCCCTGGAGTCCCGCGCGGCGCGGCTCATCGGCGTCTACGGCAACAACGACGGCCCGCCCCTGCGCGCCCGCCTGCCCGAGGTGGCCGAGGCCGAGCTGGACGGCGTGCGCGTGGCGGTCGTGCACGAGACCGGCCCCGCGGCGGGGCGGGAGCAGCGGTGCGCCGCGCGGTACTCGGGCCGCGACCTCCTCGTCTTCGGCCACTCCCACATCCCGTGGGACACCGTCGCGCCCGGCGGCCTGCGGCTGCTCAACCCCGGCTCGCCGACCGACCGGCGGCGGCAGCCGCACTGCACGTACATGACGGCGACCCTGACCCGGGGCTCGGTGCACGACGTGCTGCTGCACCGGCTCGCCCGGTAGCGTGAGCGACCGTGGACCACGTGGAGGAGATCAACGGCGTCAGCGCGCTCGTCCTGGCCTCGGACGGACCCCGCTACGGCGCCGAGCTCGGCGCGGGTGACCTCGTCGGTGACGCCCTCAGCCACGGGGCCGAGCTGGTCGTGATGCCCGCGGGGCGGCTCGCCGACGACTTCTTCGCGCTGCGCACGGGGGTGGCCGGCGAGATCCTGCAGAAGCTGGTCAACTACCGGCTTCGGCTGGCCGTGATCGGGGACGTGTCCGCGCACGTCGAGGCGAGTTCGGCGCTGCGGGATCTGATCCGGGAGTGCAACCGGGGGCGTGACGCCTGGTTCCTGGCCGACCGGGCCGCGCTCGACGCCAGGCTCGCGTAGCCGCACGCCCGGCCGGTTGGCCGTCCGGCGAGGGCTGGTCCAGCACAGCGACCGGGCCAACGCCGGTCCAGCACAGCGGCCAGGCGAACGCCGGTCCAGCACAGTGGCCAGACGAACGCCGCGCCCACGTTGCCCCTGACGGACAGCGCGGCTGCCCAAGAAGCGCCGCGACCGCCCGACATCGCACGCCACGAGCTGGTAAACCGCCCATACGGAACAAATCCGCAAATTTATGCAAATTTCATTACAAAGCCTCCGAAATGGGCGCAACGTCGGCCGCGGCCTGCTCGCCGTCGATCGCGGCGCCGGGTGGCCTCGTTGGAAGCGTGAACGCGTTGCATGCCCGTGAGCAGCCCCGCGGTGGGAGTCAGGCCGGCAGGCGCGTCAGGGTGAAGTAGCGCTTCATCCAGGGGATCAGCTGGCGGTACGCCACGATGGTGTCCGGCTGCGCATTGTCGTGCGACAAGACGATCGACCCCTGCCGCACATGCCCCTTGATCTGCGACACCACGCGGTCGATGTGGGCCTGGTCGTTCTTGTCCGGCTTGTGGTTCCAGTCCTGCGGGTCCACGTCCCAGTAGATCGAGGACATGCCCAGCGACTTCGCCTTCGCCACCAGGCCGGGCGTGAAGTTGCCCCCGGGCGCGCGGAAGTACTTGATCGGCGCGTCCGCCCCCACCGCGGCATGGATCGCGTCGTTCGTCTTGCGCAGGTCCGAGTCGATGTACGACGGGTCGCGCTTGGCGAGGTCCGTGAGGTGCTGCCAGGAGTGGTTGCACAGCGTGTGCCCGTCGGCGTAGATCTGGCGCACCAGCTCGGGATGGTCCCGCACCCGGAAGCCGACCACGCAGAACGTCGCCTTCACGCCGTTGTCGCGCAGCACCTTGAGGATCGCGGGGGTGTTGACCGGGTCGGGGCCGTCGTCGAAGGTCAGCGCGACCTCGGTGCCGCCGGTCCGCGACGCGGACGAGGCCGGGCCGTGCCCGGTGCCGGGCGGGCGGACGACGAACCCGCCCTCGGCGGTCCTCGCCGTCCGGCTCGGCGCCGGCCTGGCGGTCGTCGGCACCGGCGACGGCGCGGCCGAGGTCGGCGCGGCCGAGGTCGGCACGACCGGCGGCTCCGGGGCGAGCGAGAGCGTCGGCGACACGCTGGCGGGCGAGCCCGGCTGCGCGGTGCGCGACGGCTCGTGTCGGCCACACGCGACGGCCCCGACCAGCACTCCGAGCAGCACCGCCACGATCGCGGCCGGGAGAACGTATCGAGGCTTCTGGTTGCCGAGCACCTGGCCACGCTAGCGGACGACGGACAGATCCCGCATCCCCCGCGTACCGTGAGGTCGTGACCGTGCCGGTCGGACTCCTGCCTCACCTGCGCCGCGCGCGCGATCACATCGACCGGAACTACCGCGAGCCGCTGGACCTGGGCGGGGTCGCGGCGGTCGCCGGCGTCTCGAAGTACCACTTCATCCGCTGCTTCGAGAGCACCTATGGCGAGACGCCGATGCGCTATCTCACCCGCCGGCGCATCGAGCGCGCCCAGGACCTGCTGCGCGGCGCGAACCTGACCGTGACCGAGGTGTGCATGGCGGTCGGGTTCACCAGCCTGGGATCGTTCTCGGCGAAGTTCACGCGCCTGGTCGGCGAGAGCCCGACGGTGTACCGCGCGCGCTGGGTCAAGGCCGGCGCCCCCCACGTGCCGGGGTGCTGGCTGTTCATGGCCGGCGTGGTCCGCAATTTTCGAGAAGGCGGAGCCGGTCACGGCCGGTAACGTCCCGGACATGATTACGAACATCTCCCTCGTCACCGTGTACTGCCTCGACCAGGACCGCGCCCGCGACTTCTACGTGAACGTGCTCGGCTTCGAGGCCAGCATGGATGTCACCATGGGTGAGTTCCGCTGGTGCACCGTGAAGCACCCGGACCACCCCGAGCCCGAGGTCACCCTCATGGTGCCCGGCCCGCCGCTGGACGACGAGGCGGCCGCGTTCGTGCGCCGCCAGCTGGAGAAGGGCGGCATGGGCGGGCTCGGCCTGCGGGTCGACGACTGCCGCAAGACCGCCGCCGAGCTCAAGGCCAAGGGCGTCGAGTTCGTCCAGGAGCCGGAGGACCGCCCCTACGGTGTCGAGGCCGTCTTCCGCGACGACAGCGGGAACTGGCTGGTGATGGTGGAGCCGAAGATGTACGGCTGAAAGATGGACGGCTAGGGTCGGACGGGATGAGGACCGTGCACACCGCCGACCTGACCGCGGGCGAGCGCGCCCAGCTGCGCACGCTGCTCGACGCCGCCTTCGGTGACCGGTTCGCCGACACCGACTGGGCGCACGCGCTCGGCGGCCTGCACGTGCTGGGCGAGGCCGGGGGCCGGATCGTCGCCCACGCCGCGGTCGTGCAGCGCTCGCTGCTGGTGGACGGGGTGCCGCTGCGGTGCGGGTACGTCGAGGCCGTCGCGGTGCACCCGGACCACCAGCGGCTCGGGTTCGCCGCGGCGGTGCTGGACGAGGCCGAGCGCATCGTGCGCGCCGCCTACGATCTCGGCGCCCTGTCCGCCTCCGAGCGCGCCGCCGGGCTGTACGTGCGGCGCGGCTGGCAGCGCTGGAGCGGTACGACCGCGGTGCTGACGCCCGAGGGACTGGTGGCGACCCCGGACGACGACGGCAGCACGTATGTCCTGCCCGTCGGCGGCCTCCCGGGCGGCGGCGTGCTGGCCTGCGACTGGCGGTCCGGAGATTTCTGGTGAGCGGATGTCGGATCGGCCGCGGCCCGTTCGAGAAGAGGGCATGACGACTGTTACGGCCGAGATCCGGGCCAACCGCATCACCCGTTCCCTGCTCGGCTACGGCGTGCTCGCCGGGCCGCTCTACATCGGGGTGAGCCTCGCCCAGGCCCTGACCCGCGACGGCTTCGACCTCACCCGGCACGCCTGGAGCCTGCTCAGCAACGGCTCCCTCGGCTGGCTGCAGATCGCGAACTTCGTCGTCACCGGCCTCATGGTGCTGGCGGCGGCGGCCGGGATCGCGCGGGCCGTGCCGCACAGCCGCTGGGCGGGCCGGCTCGCCGGCGTGTTCGGCGCGAGCCTGGTCGCCGCCGGGTGCCTGCGGGCGGACCCGGCCATGGGCTTCCCCGCCGGTACCCCGGACGGGCCGGGCACCGTCAGCTGGCACGGCGCCGGGCACCTCGTGGCGGGCGCGATCGGTTTCCTGGCCGTCGTCGCGGCCGCCTGGGTGCTGGCCCGGCACCAGTCGCGGGGCCTGGCGCTCTACTCCCGCGTGTCCGGGACCGCGTTCCTGCTCGCGTTCGCCGGCATCGCCTCGGGCAACAGCGCGCCGGGCTTCACGCTCGGCTTCGTCGCCGGGGTCGCGATCATCTTCGCCTGGCTGGCGGTCGTGTCGATCCGGCTGTACCGCATGCTGCCCGGCGAATAACCGCGTTCACGCCCCGGCCGCCGCGTCCACGCCCCGACCATCGCGCTCACGCCCCGGTCGCCGCGTCCACGCCCGGCCGTCGCGTTCACGGGCTGGTCGTCGCGTTCACGGGCTGGTCGTCGCGTTCACGGGCTGGTCGTCGCGTTCACGGGCTGGTCGTCGCGTTCACGGGCTGGTCGTCGCGTTCACGGGCTGGTCGTCCGGAACGTGTGCACGGTCACGGCCACGGGCACGGTTCCGGGGCTGCGCGCCGGCCGGGCGGCCGCATGCAGGGCGTCCCCGAGCTGCTGGATGCCGATCCGGTACCGTTCCCAGTCCTCCGGCGCCACCCACAGCTCGCCGTCGGTGGTCACCCCCGGGTGCCGCGGGTCGCGGCGGGCCGCCCGTTCGCGCAGCCCGTGGGCGAGGGTCTCGGCCAGGAACGCGGTCCCCTCGCGCTGGTCGGACAGCGGCGAGCCGTGCACGGTGCGGTAGCGCCGCTCGTGCCCGCCCCGCCGGGTGCGCTCCTCGGCCAGTTCCACCAGACCCGCGTTCGCGAGCCGGCGCAGGTGCTGGCTGGCCAGGGCGTGCGAGATCGCCAGCTCGCGGGCCAGCTCGGCGGCCGAGCGCGGCCCCGGCCACATGAGGTTGAGCATCCGCAGCCGCAGCGGGTGCGCGAGCGCGCGCAGGACATCGTCGGCCATACTCCCAATTATATGCTTGGGAGTATGGGGGTCCTCAGCGACCGCAACGCACGGCTGTACCTCGGCGGCGTCCTCGTCTCCGGCTTCGGCGACTCGGCGATGTCCCTGGCCGCGGGCGTGTGGGTGAAGACGACGACGGGCTCGGACGCCCTGGCCGGCGTCGTGAACGCGGGCCTGTGGCTGGCGCTGCTGCTCGGCCCGGTGCTGGGCGGGGTAGCGGACCGCGTGGACCGGCGGCGGCTGCTCGTCGTGGTCAACCTGGCGCTGGGCGCGGTGATGGCCGTGGTCGCCACCGGGCACGTCTGGCTGGTGTTCGCCGCCCTGACCCTGGTCGGGGCGGGCGCGGTCCTGATCGAGGCGGCCGAGGCCGCGCTGCTGCCGTCGGTGGTCCCGGCCGGCCTGCGCGGCGACTTCAACGGCCTGACCCGCACGGTGACGGAGGGCATGAAGCTGTTCGCCCCGGCGGCCGGGGCGGCCCTGTTCGCGTGGCTCGGCGGCCCGGCGGTGGCGCTGCTCGACGCCGCGACCTTCGTCGCCGCGGCCCTGGCCTTCACCCGCCTGCGCCCGTCCCCCACGCCCGCGCCGACACCCACCGCAGACCCGCCTCCCGCACCCACGGCTCCCGCACCCGCACCCACCACACCCCCGACTCCCGTGACCGCTCCCAGCACACCTCCGGCTCCCGTGACCGCTCCCAGCACACCCCCAGCCCCCGCACCCACCACACCCCCGGCTCCCGCCTCCGCCGCGCCTCCGGATCCCGCCACGCGGCCCGGTTCCGCCGGTCGGGTGCGGGTGCTGCGCGACCGGGAGCTGCGCGTCCTGATCCTGGCGGGCGCGGCCGCGATGGTGGCGTCGAGCCTGTCGAGCACCGCCACGTACGCGCTGCTCGCCGCCCTCCACCGGCCCCCGGCCTTCGCGGGCGTGCTGACCCCGGCGCAGGGCCTGGGCTCGGTCGCGGGCGGCCTGCTCGCGGGCACCCTGATGCGCCGCGTCGGCGAGCGCGGCTACTCGGCGCTGGGCCTGGCCCTGTTCGCCGCCGGCGTCCTGCTGCGCGCCACGCCGTGGACGGGGGCGGTGCTCGCCGGCTGCGTGCTGATCGGCCTCGGCCTGCCCGCCCCGCTGATCGCCGCGATCACCGCCGTCCAGCGGCTGGTCCCGGCGCACGCGCTGGGCCGGGCGGCGGCGACCGCGAACTCGGCCATGTTCGTGCCGACGGGCCCGGCGGTGCTGCTCGGCGGCGGGGCGGTCGCGACCCTGGACTACCGCGTGCAGACGGTGGCCGCGGCGGTCCTGGCCACGGCGGCGGCGTTCACGGCCTGGCGCGCCCGCCCGGCGCCGTGACGAGGACCGCCGCCCGCCGGGACGGCTTCACAGCGAAGACGGCCTCAAGCGGCGAGGACGGCGCCCAAGCGAGCCAGCCGGGCCGGACCGGACCGAGCCGGGCCGGACCGAGCCGGGCCGGACCGGACCGCACACGGTCACCCGCCAACGCACCGCCCGCCGGAGAGACGCCCCCCGGCGACGGCGGGAGCGGTCACACCACCGAGGCGCGCAGCAGGAACCCGCCGCCGTCGCGTCTGCCGATGCTCAGCGCGCACCCCGCGGCGTCGAGCCGCTCCCGCAGCCCGCCGAGGCCGTGCCCGCCGCGGCGCTCCTCCGGCGAGGGCAACGGGCCCTGCGGGCCGCGGCCGTCGTCGCTGATCTCGACGGTGGTGCGGTCGAGGCGGATCCAGCAGTGCTTGGCATCGCTGTGCCGCACGACGTTGGTGACGCCCTCGCGGACCACCCACGCGAAGAGCTCCTGCCGCTGCGGGTCGACCGCCTCCCCCGTCACCGGCACGTCGGCCTCGATGCCGGCCGCGTCCAGGGCGCTGCGGGCCGAGGCGAGCTCGGTGGCCAGGGACATCTCGCGGTATCCGGCGACGGCCGCCCGCACGTCCGCGAGGGCCTCCCGCACGAGCCGCTGGATGTCGGTCAGCTCGGCCTCGGCGCGCTCGGGTGCGAGCTGCACCAGGCGGGCCGCCAGCTCGCTCTTGACGGACACGACGGTGAGCGAGTGGCCGAGCAGGTCGTGCATGTCGCGGGCGAAGCGGTTGCGCTCGGCCGCGATCGCCAGGCGGGTGATCTCCCCGCGGGCCTCGGCGAGCTGGGCGTTGCGCTGCACGACGCGGGTCACGCCCCACACGGCCAGGGCCGCGACCATGACCGCGAAGACCAGGTCGATGGTGCCGTCCCAGCCGGGCACGACCCGCGGGAGGACGCCGGCGGTCAGGGCCGAGCCGAACACCACGCTCCACGCGCCTCGGGGCGGGAACGCGAAGACGCCCGTCACGGCGATGTACACCAGCGACGTCAGCCCGGACTCGCCGACGACCACGGTCAGGATCGCGGCGAGCACGGTCATGGCGCCGAGGCGCAGGGCGCCCTCGGCGGGCGACGGGGGCTGGCCGGTGATCCGGTAGCGCCGGCGCACGGCGATGAAGCCGCTGAGGTACACGGCGCAGAAGCCCAGGGCGGCGACGAGGCTGACGACGCGCTGCCAGATCTCGGGGCGGTGCCAGCCGTCGAGGATCGGGCCGATCATGTAGAACAGCCAGACCGCGGCCCAGAGCCAGAAGAACCTTCCGGCACCGGGACCGCGGGCGGGCTGAGCGTTGGGCATGTCGAGCACGGTAGCGAAGCCTAGGCGCGGGCGGTGTCCACGCGGAACCGGCGCAGGGCGATGACCGCCAGCACCAGGGTCCACCCGAGGAGCACGATGACGGCCTGGGTGTCGACGTGGCCGCCGTCCAGCGGGCTGCGCGCGACCTGGCCGGTCCAGTACGACGGGGTCAGCTTCGCGATGTACCGCAGGAAGTCCGGCATCAGGCTCACCGGCACCCACAGGCCACCGAAGGCGGCGAGGGTCAGATTGATGAGCGCGGAGACCTGCTGGACGCTGTCGGGCTTGGCGAGGTACCCGATGACGACCCCCAGCGCCGCGAACGGCAGCGACGAGAGCCAGGCGCCCGCGAAGCACAGCACCCACTCGGCCGCGGTGAGCCGCACGTGCAGGCCGGCGGCGCCGATCGCGAACGTCACGATGACGGGCGGGACGGCGACGAGCAGCGCCAGCAGCACCTTGTTGAGCACGTAGGCGCCGGGCGACAGCGGGGTCAGCCGCAGGGTGCGGTTCCAGCCGAGGCCGCGCTCGACGGCGATGGTGCCGCCGCTGGAGATGGCCGCGGTCATGGCGCCGAACAGGGCCATGCTGACCATGACGTACTGCTTGGCGTCGGGATCGCCGCCGACGGACACGCCGCCGATGATGAGCACGAGCAGGGCCGGCATCAGGGTGGAGAAGATCACGACGCGCTTGTTGCGGAACAGGCGGACCGCTTCGAGGCGGAGGTAGGTGAGGTTCACGATGCGCTCCCGGCGACGGTCAGGGCGATGAAGGCGTCTTCGAGGTTGCGGCTGGTGACCTCGATGTCGTGGGCGGTGGTGGCGTCGAGCAGCGCGCGCAGGGCCGCGTCGGAGTCGTCGCAGTGCAGCAGGACCTGCTCGCCGCGGGTCTCGACCCGCTCGACGCCGGGCAGGCCGGCCAGGCCCGCGAGGTCGGCGCCGGGGACCGTGGCGCGGATGGTGCGCCCGGACACGGCCGCCTTGATCTGGGCCGAGGTGCCGTCGGCGACGATGCGCCCGGAGCGCAGCAGCACGATCCGGTCGGCGTAGTCGTCGGCCTCCTCGAGGTAGTGGGTGGCGAAGAGCACCGTGCGGCCCTGCGCGGTCTCCTCGCGCATCGAGGCCCAGAAGGCGCGGCGGGTCTCGACGTCCATGCCGGTCGTCGGCTCGTCGAGCACCAGCAGGTCGGGGTTGCTGACCAGCGCCATCGCGAAGCGGATGCGCTGCTGCTGGCCGCCGGAGAGCCCGCCGACGCGCTGCCGGGCGAACTCGGCGACGCCGGCCCGCGCGATGACCTCGCCGACGTCGCGGGGGTTGCGCTGCAGGGCCGCGGCGAGGCGTACGGTCTCCTCGGCGGTCAGGTCCGGCAGCAGGCCGCCGGTCTGCATGAGCGCCCCGACGGCGCCGCGGGCGATGGCCTTGGCCGGGGACTCGCCGTAGAGGCGGACCTCGCCGGCGTCCGGGCGCAGCAGCCCGAGCAGCATGTCGATGGTCGTCGACTTGCCGGCCCCGTTCGGGCCGAGCAGCGCGACGACCTCGCCGCGGCGGATCGTGAGATCCAGGCCGTCGACGGCGGTGACCGGCCCGAACCGTCTGGTCAGGCCGGCCAGCTGGACTGCTTCGTTCGTCATGCCCTCAGCATGGCGGCGGATCGATCCCGGTGAGGCTGCATCGCGTCACCCGCGACCCCATGACATCTGTCATGCCGAGTCGCCGCGGCGCCGCGAGCGGAAGAACAGCACCGCGGCGAGGCCCACCACGACGACGACGGCCAGCACCACCCACGGCGTGGCGGAGCTGTCGGCCTCGTCGTTGGCGGCGTCGCCCGGGGTCGTGACCGGGGCGGTGTTCGTGGTGACGGCCGGTGCCGCCGAGGTGGCCGCGGGCGACGGGGCGGCCGAGGTGGCCGCGGTGCCCGGGGCGGCCGCGGCGAGCTTGAGCACCGGCGCCGGGTTGTCGGTGCCGGGCGCGTCGATCCAGCGGTCGACCTTGCCGTCGGTGTAGGTGACGAGGGTCTTGAAGGGCAGTTCGGTGGCGTCGGCGGGGAGCTTGGCGACCTTCACCGCGTAGGCGGCGTCCTTCTTGACGGCCAGCGCCGGCCCGGTGACGGTGTACCCGTCGGCGTCGGCCGTCAGCGCCCAGCCGGACGGGCCGGAGACCCAGGTGACGTCGGCGGGCGCGATCCCGGCCGGGAGCGCGACCTTGACCGAGGCGATGCCGGCCTTGGAGCTCTCGGCCTCGGCGGTGAACGTGACGGTCACGTCCGCCGCGCCGGCCTGCGCCTTGTCGGCCTTGACTTCCACGTGGGCGGACGCCGGCGCTGCGGTGAGCGCGAGCACGGCCGCGCTCGCCGCCAGCACAACGGACACGGACCCCAGAACTCGACGTATCAGCACGCGACCGATCCTCCCAGACGACATTGGCCCGGGTAGTCGCCGCCCGGCCCGGAAAAGTTCCCGCGCGGTGCGGTGCTTTATCGTTCAGGCATGAGCAGGGCCGTCGATGTCCCCGAGGTCGTGCGGCGCAAGGCGGTCGCGGCCGGGGCGCGGGACTGGCTCGCGGGGCTGCCGGGGCTGCTCGCCGCGCTGGAGCGGGAGTGGGGGCTGCGGCTCGGGCCGGTGTACGACGGCGGCACCGAGGCGTTCGTGGTGGCGGCCGACCTGGCGGACGGGGCCGGGGCGGTGCTCAAGCTGCTCGTCCCGCGGCCCGGGGACCACGCGCGGCACGAGGCCACGGTGCTGCGCCTGGCGGGCGGCGACGGGTGCGTGCGGCTGCTGCGCGCGGACGAGGGCCGCGGGGCGCTGCTGATCGAGCGGCTCGGTCCGGCGTTGTCCGATCTGGCGGTACCGCTGCCGCAGCGTCTGGACATCCTGACCGAGGCCGCCGCGCGGGTGTGGCGCCCGGCGCCCGGCGCGGACCTGCCCACGGGGCGGTGGAAGGCGGGGTGGCTGGCCGCGTGCATCGAGGCCGCCTGGGAGCGCACCGGCCGGCCGTGCCCGGAGCGGACCGTCGCGCACGCCCTGGCCTGCTGCGAGCGGCGCGGCGCGGCCCACGACGACGAGCGCGCCGTGCTGGTGCACGGCGACGTGCACCAGTGGAACGCGCTGCGGGCGCCCGGCGGCGGCTTCCGGCTCGTCGACCCGGACGGGCTGCTGGCCGACGCGGAGTACGACCTCGGCATCCTCCTGCGCGAGGACCCCGAGGAGCTCCTCACCGCCGCCGATCCCCGGGCCCGGGCGCGCCGGCTCGCCCGCCGCACCGGCCGCGACGAGGTCGCGATCTGGGAGTGGGGCAACGCCGAGCGCGTCTCGACCGGCCTGCTGCTGACGGAGATCGGCCTGGAGCCGGTCGCGACGCACATGCTGGCCGCCGCGAACCGCATCGCCGCCGAATTCACCTGATTCAGCTGGTTCGATACGCACAACCGGTCCGCCGCAGGCCGGGGCGGTACTCGTTCGGTGCACCCCGCAGCGCCCGGGCGGTCGCACACCGTGTGCGGGGCCGGGCGGGAGGGCTACCCCGTTCGATGGATGCGCGGCATTTCCCGCTACCCGCAGTGATCGCCGAGCGCACGATGGCGGGGTCAGCATTTCCCACTCGTTCGGAGCCTCGACGTCGATGCCCGCGAACCGGATGCCGCGGCACGCTGCGCAGCGCACCCTGCGCCGGCACGCCGCCCATCACCTGGAAGCCGGCCCCGGCGATCGCGCCGAGGCGCCCGCACTGCTCGGCCCACGCGGCGAGCGGGTCGACCCGGCCGCCCTGCTCGACCGCCGCGGCGAGCGCCTCTGGCTGCTCACCACCCCGGGCCCGGCCGGCCCGCGGCCCCTGCCGTGGCTGCTGCGCGCGGCCTGGCGCCGGGCCGCCGCCGACCCGGCCGCCGCCCAGCGCCCCGTGTACGTCGATCTCGCGAAGGTCGCCGCCGACGGGCCGGTGACGGCCGACGTCGTGCTGGCCGCGATCACCGCGGCGGAGGCGACCGAGCACGGCTACCTGGTCCTGCTCGACGGCCTCGACGAGGCGGGCGGCGCGGTCCGGGCCGCGGTCGCCGGGCTGATCGGCCCCTTGACGCGCGAGGCCCCCGCCTCGACGGTGGTCACGCTCTCCCACGCCGAGCCGGTCCCCGGTTTCCACATTCCGGCGGTCGTACTGCCCGTCGCGGGCGAGCCCGCCTCCGCCGGACGGGGCGGCTGGGACACCCTGGCCGACCGCCTCCGCAGCCAGCGCCCCTGGCCCGCGGCCTTGATGAGCGAGGCCGTCGGCGCCGCGAAGGCCGCCCCGGAGACGCTGCGCTGGCGGATCATCGACGACCTGTCCGCGCTGACCGACCGCCGGCTGCTGTTCCGGGCGGCCCTGTCGGCGGGCGCGTGCGACGACGACGGGGTGCGCCGCGCGGCCCGCATCGAGATCGAGTCGCTGGCCGGCGCCCCGCCCGCCGCGCGCGACCCGCGCTGGCTGTCGCGCCTGCTCACCCTCCTGCCGCTGCTGGACGCGGGCGGCCAGTGCGACGACCCCGGCCACGAGGCGCCGCCGGTGGGCGACGTGCTGCGCCGGCTGGCCGCGACGGGCGGCCCGGGCTCGGCCGCGCTCACCCTGCTGGCCCGCCGCGACCCCGCCGCGGCGGTGGCGGTGGCCGAGGAGTCCGGCGACCCGCTCGACTTCGACGCGGTGGCCCGGGCCGCGGACGATCCGCCGGTCCTGCACACGGTCCTCGGCCGCTGCGAGCATCACCCGTCGTGGCCGACGGCGCTGGTCCACCGGGCCCAGCTCGACCGCGGCGTGGCCACCGCCCTGCTCGCCGGGCGCGACCACGACCGCAGCACCCTGGCCGGGCGGTGGCTTGCGTTCCGGATGACGAGCGGCACCGCGTACGGCCGGCTCCTCGACGACGTGCTGAGCCGCCCGTGGACCTGGCCGCCGCACACCGCCCCGCTGCTCATGACCCTGGCCCAGGTCCGCCCGCCGGCCACGACCGCCCCGATCGTGCTGGCCGCGCTGCCCGGCGCCGCCGTGGGCGCGGTCGCCGCGGCCCTGGTCGTGCTCACCGCCGGCCGCCTCGCCGGGGACCACGTGGGCCCCCTGACCGCGACGGCCGCGATCCTGGCCGGCCTCGCGGCGGCGGTCCTGCTGCTGGGGCGCCGCCTGCGCCGGTGGCACACGACGCTGCCGGGCGCGGGCGAGGCCCCGGCCCCGGTGCGCCGCGAGCACGTCCTGGCCGGCGTGCTGAACCTGGCCGGGCGCCGGCTGGCTCCGCTGCTGCCGGGGGCGTACACCCTGCACGACCCGCTGCGCCGCGCGTGCATCCGGGCCGGCGTGCCGGAGGTGGAGATCGCGCACCTGCTGCGCGCCCTCGCCGCGCGCCGGGCGCTGCTGGCGGACACGGCCGCGCCGGCGGTGCCGGAGCAGCAGGCCCTGCACCGCGCCGAGCAGCGCGAACGGCAGAACTGACCGTGCCCGGCGTCACCCACCACCAACAGTTAGAGCGTTGACAGTTAGAACTCTAATCTTTAGAGTTCAAACCATGGACGCACCGAGGCTCACCACCACGCTCGACCTGCTGCACTGGATCGGCTGGGCGCAGCAGAAGGCCGGCGAGGAGTGGATCCGCGAGCGCGAGCTCAGCTTCGCCCAGGCCTTCGCGCTCGGATACCTCGTGCAGAACCCCGGGGCGATCCAGCGCGACCTGCAGAAGATGACGCGCACGAGCGCGGCGAGCGTGTCGAGCCTCCTGCAGGGGCTGGAGCGCCGCGCGCTCGTCGAGCGCCGGACCGAGGGCGGCGACGAGCGCAGCAAGCGCGTCTACGCCACGCCGGCCGGCGCCGAGCTCATCGCCGGCTTCGACACCGCGATGGCGGCCACCGAGGAGACCATCCTCGCCCCGCTGGACCAGGCCGAGCGCGACGCCCTGCACGCCCTGCTGACCAAGATCACCTCGGTCCTGCCGCAGCCCACGCGCGACTAGACCCCGTTCACCCACCACGCGCCGGCCCGAGGGGTCGCCGCGCGATCACGCCTGCCCTGGAAAGGAGCCGTCATGACCACCACGACCCTCGGCACTCCCGTGGCGGCCGACGCCGTAGGAACCAACCGCTGGTACCTCTCCGCCGCCCCCATCGCCCGCGCCCTCGTCCACCTCTGCGTGCCGATGGCCGCCGCGATGATCGTCAGCGCCGTCTACAACGTCATCAACGCCGGCTTCATCGGCTCCCTGCACGACACCGCCCTGCTCGCCGCGGTCACCCTCGGCTCCCCGCTGCTCGGCCTGGTCATGGCGGTCGGCGGCGTCTTCGGCGTCGGCGGCGGCGCACTGATGTCCCGGCTGCTCGGCGCGGCCGAGCACGACCCCGCGAAGGCCGCCGGCATCCGGCACGTCTCGTCGTTCGCCGTGTGGGGCTCCGCGATCGCCGGCGCCGTCTTCGGCGGCCTCGGGCTGCTCCTGCTGCACCCGCTCGTGGCACTGCTCGGCGCCGACCCGGCGTCGGCCGCGGCGACCAGGGACTTCGTCGCCGTCCTGCTCGTCTTCGTGCCCGTCCTCGCCGCCGCGTTCTGCCTCGAGCAACTGGTCCGCGCCGAGGGCGCCGCCCGCACCGCCATGATCGGCCTGATCGCCTCGACGATCGGCAACCTGGTCTTCGACGTGCTGTTCATCCTCGTGCTGCACTGGGGTGTCGCCGGCGCCGCCCTGGCCACGGGCCTGGCGAACCTCGTCACGGTGGTGTACTTCGCCGTCTGGCTGCACCGCCACAGCGAGCACGTGAGCCTCGCCCCGCGCTGGTTCACCCTCTCCCCGGCGGTCCTCAAGCCGGTCTTCGGCGTCGGCGTCGGCGAGCTGCTGCAGTCCGCCTTCCTGATCGTCACCAGCCTGGTGCTCAACCGCCTCGCGGTCGCCTACGGCGACGGCCCCCTCGCGGCCATGGGCGTCGCGGTGCGCATCGCCCAGGTGCCGGAGTTCCTCGTCATGGGCGTCACGATCGGCGTCCTGCCGCTGCTGGCCTACGCCTACGGCAAGGGCGACCGGGACCGCCTCAACGCCGCCCTGCGCGGCTCCGCGATCACCGTCGGCGTCGTGGTGCTGGTCTTCTCCACCGCCGCGTTCGCCTTCCGCGAGCAGCTCTTCACCGCTTTCGTGGCCGACCGCTCGGTCCTGCGCATCGGCGTCACGATCCTCATGGCCCAGCTCGTCGCGATGATCGTCAACGGCTTTCGCGGCCTCATCACGTCGCTGTTCCAGGCGACGGGCCGCTCCTTCCCCGCGATCGTCATGTCCACCGCCCAGGGCGTGCTGTTCATCCCGATCGTGCTGCTGGGCAACCTGTGGTTCGGGCTGCCGGGCATCATCTGGGCCCTCACCGTCACCGAGATCATCGTCTTCCTGACCGGCGGGGTGCTCTGGCTGACGTCGCGCCGCGCGATCGACCGGGGCCTGGCGCAGGGCAGCCCGGAGCGGGCCGAGGCGGCCCTGGAGCAGGCCGAGGCCTGACATCTCCCGTCAACGTAGGTTGACGGAGGCCGGGGCGTCAAGCTAGGTTGACAACCATGTCGCCTCAGCCTGACGCATCCGTCCCTGACGTGGTCGTCGCCGGCGCCGGGCCGACGGGCCTGATGCTCGCCGGAGACCTCGCCGCCGCGGGTGCCCGCACGGTCGTGCTCGACCGCAATGCCGGGCCGGTCCGGATCCCGAAGGGCAACGGCGTCGTCGGCCGGGCCGTGCTGGAGCTGCGGCGGCGGGGGCTCCTGCGGGGCACCGGGCTGCGGGTGGTGCGGCCACCGCGGTTCCGCTTCGGCCCGTTCACCCTCCGGCTCGGCCTGCTGCGCGGCCCGCTCCACGTGCTCCCGGTGCCGCAGCACCGGCTGGAAGGCCTGCTGGAGGAGCGCGCCGTGCGCCTCGGCGCCACGGTCCTGCGCGGGCACGAGGTCACCGGGTTCGAGCAGGACGGCGACGGCGTGACCGTCCGGGCCGCCGCCGGAGGCTCGCCCGCCGAGCTGCGCGCGCGGTACCTCGTGGGGTGCGACGGCGCACGGAGCTTCGTACGCAAGCGCCTCGGCATCGGCTTCCCCGGCGTCACCAGCGCCGGCATCTCCCGGCTGGCCCGCGTCACCATCCCCGCGGGCGCGGTGACCCGGGCCGGCGATCACCTCGAGCTGCGCGGGATCGGCCGGCTCGAGTCCTTCCGGCCCAGCCGGACCGCGCACGGGTCGATCACCATCGCCCCCGCCGACGCGCTCGACCGCTCCGCGCCGGATGACCTGTACATCGTCAGCACGCACGAACCGCGCGGCGACAGCGAGCCGACCGACGAGCTCGGCGACGAGGAGCTGCGGGCGAGCCTTCGCCGCGTCCTGGGTGCCGAGCTGCCGTACACGACGGCCGTTGCCGCCAGGAGCGTCGTGGCGAACAGCCGGCACGCGGAGCGGTACCGCGAAGGCCGGGTCTTCCTCGCCGGCGACGCCGCGCACATCTTCAGCGCCGGCGGCTCGGCCATCAACGCCGGCCTGCTCGACGCCGTCGCCCTGGGCAGGGTGCTCGCCACGGCACTGTGCGGCGCGGCGCCGCAGGCCGGGCTCGATGCCTACGGGTCGCAGCGGCACGCCGCCGCGCAACGGACGCTCGCGCTCACGCGCCTGCAGGTCGCGCTCGAAGCCGGCGACGAGACCGGCGAGGCCCTGCGCGACGTGCTCGGCGAGCTGCTGCGCGACCGCGCCACCGCCCGCCGGATCGCGACGCTCATCGAGGGCTGACCCGGCTCAGTCCGGCTCAGCCGCCTGGTGGAGCAATGTATTGCCCCTTGGCCCGCAGTTCCTGGGCCGCCCACCGCTGGATGGGTCCCGGCCAGTCCCGCCAGGAGATGAGCGTCAGCCTCACCCGCGAGTTCGGCTTGTCGATCGCCGCCAGCGCCCGGATGCATCGCCGGGCGTCGGGCAGACCCCCGTCCGCGTATGCGAACTGTCCGACCAGGCTTTCCAGGAGCTCCGCGGCGTCGTCGTACCTGAGCCGCCCCAGCGCGTCGATGAGGTGCCCGGGGCGGGGCGGCCTGGCATCCGACTCGAGCACCTCGCACAGCACGGCAGCGACGTCGGCGAGCTCGGCGGCGGCCTGCTGGACGACCGCGTCGAGCTCCTCCCACCGTGCCTCGCCCGCGAGCCTCCGCACCGTGGAGTGCGCCGCATCAGCGGACTCCGGCACCGACCGGTCGAAGGGCCGCGGGCCGTACACCTCACAGGGCGGCTTTCCCCATTCGCCGGCGTTCCAGGGAACGTTCCGCCACGGCGGCGCGATCCTGCCGGCCGCGATCAGGGCACGGGACTCGCGATCGTTGCGGTAGGCGAGCGGAATCACGGTCAGCGGCAGCGCCTCGCCCGTCGACCGGGATCGCGCGGACTCCGGCCGGGTCGCGTCCCGAGGACCGGGGCCGTCGGCCATCCACGCCGTCAGCGCCACCTCGCAGTCGCCCCACTTGGTGCTGATCAGGACCAGCACATCGTCCAGGTCACACCCGTCACCGGCCATGAACCGGCAGCATACGTTCGAGGCACGTCACTGGGCGCCGCCGGCTCGAGTTCGGGCCGCCCGGGTCACGCCGCGGCGGGGGTGCGGCGGTCCTGGACGAACGACAGGACCCGGGCGCCGGCGTTGCGCGCGGCCAGGCCGAGGCGCGTCTTCGGGACCACCAGCGCCGCCGCCCGCCCCGCGCCGCGGATCTTCGCGTCCGTGCGCGCCCGGTGCTCGGCCTCGTAGCGGCGCAGGCCCGCGGCGAGGTCGTCGCCGGCGGTGGCGAGCGCCGCGGCGAGGGAGTGGGCGCCGGCCATGGCCAGGCTCGAGCCGTCGCCGAAGAGGGAGACACAGGACGCGGCGTCCCCGGTCAGCGTGATGCGCCCCCGCGTCCATTCCGGCAGGTGTACCCGGCTGACGCTGTCGAAGTACAGATCGGCGCCCGGAAGCTTCGCGAGCAGCTCCGGCACCCGCCAGCCGGCGCCCGCGTAGGCCTCGGCCACGATCCGGCGGTGCGCGCCGGTGTCGCGGTGGTCGAGGCCGGGGCGGGCCGGGCCGCGGAAGATGAAGGCGACCAGGGCCTCGCCGCGGGACGGGTGGATCGACACGACGCGGCCCGGCTCGTTGTAGAGCAGCGCGTGCCTCGGGTCGTCGGCGGGCTCGCCCAGGGGCAGGGTCGCGACCCACACGCCGAGGTGGCGGACCAGCTCCGGCTCGGGGCCGAACGCCAGGCGCCGTACGGCCGAGTGCAGGCCGTCGGCGCCGATCACCAGGTCGAAGCGTTCGGGGGCGCCGCGCTCGAAGGTCACGTGCACGCCCGGCCCGTCCGGCTCCAGGGCGGTGACCGCGTCGTCGAAGCGGAAGTCCGCGCGGTCCCGCGCCGCCTCGAAGAGGGTCGCGGCCAGGTCGGCGCGCGGGATCTCCAGGGCGCCCTCCTCGGTCTGCATGGGCAGCCGGGCGATGGTGCGGCCGGCGGCGTCGACGACGCGCATGCCGTCGGCGTGGGTGGCGCGCTCGCGCAGGGCCGCCAGCACGCCCATCTCGCGGGCGACGGGGAGGGCCGGGCCGCGCACGTCGACGGGGTTGCCGCTGGAGCGCTGGCCGCTCGCACGCTCCACGACGGTGACCCGCAGGCCGTGCCGGGCGAGCCAGTAGGCGGCGGTGGTGCCGGCCACGCCGGCGCCGGAGACGAGAACCGAAGGCATCATGCGAACGACGATATCCGCACTCAGTGCAAGTTTGCAATGAGTGCCAACTAACATTCGGTGCGATATGATCGCCCGCATGTCGTTGCGGGAGCTGAAGCGTGCCCGGACCCGGCAGGCGCTCGTGACCGCCGCCGCGGACCTGTTCGAGCGCGACGGCTACGAGCAGACGACGATCGCCGACATCGCGGCCGCGGCCGAGGTCGGGACGCGGACCTTCTTCGGGTACTTCGCGACCAAGGAGGACCTGCTCTTCCCCGAGACCGACAGCCGGCTGCGGGCCGCGATCGACGCGATCGCCGGGCGCGGGCCGCACGACACGCCCGCGCAGGTGCTGCTGCGCGCCCTGTCGATCGTCGGCGACGACAGCGACGACCTCTCCGGGCGCCTGGCGGCCCTGCGGCTGCGGTTCATCGCCGAGGTCCCGTCGGTGCGCGGCCGGGCCCTGCAGACCCAGTCCGACGTGCAGCAGGAGATCGCGCGGCGGCTCGCCGAGGCGTTCCCGGAGGAGCTGGACCCGGTCACCTCCGCGGCCCTCGTCGGCGCGTTCGTCGGGGCCGTCACCGGCGCGCTGCAGGTCCTGCTGCGCGACCGGCCGAGCGACCCGGGCAGCGTCCAGGAGGCGGTCGAGCGGGCCACCGCGGTCGCACTGCGTCCCTGGGTCGGACACGATGTGCGACCAGGAGGTGCCCCCGGCGTGTAACCCTGCGCTGATGGGTGGCGATCACGGACTCACGGCCGGCTCAGCCGGCGAACGGCTGATGCAGGAGCGGGCAGGCACGGTGGAGCGGGCCGAACGCTTCTACCGCCAGCAGGTGCTGCCCGCGCTCAACGAGCGGATGGTTGAGTTCGTCGGGCGGCAGGAGATGATGTTCGTCTCCACCGCCGACGCGCTCGGGCACTGCGACTGCACGTTGCGGGCCGGGCCTGCCGGCTTCGTGAGCGTGCTCGCGCCGGGGCGGCTGGCCTGGCCGGAGTACCGCGGCAACGGCGTCATGGCCAGCGTCGGCAACCTCGTCGAGAACCCGAACGTCGGGCTGCTCTTCGTGGACTTCTTCCAGGACGTGATCGGCCTGCACGTCAACGGGCACGCGACAGTGGTCCCCGACGGCGAGATGCGCCGGGACCACCCCCAGCTGCCCGTCGACCAGGTGCCGGGGCGGCGGCCCGAGCGCTGGGTGAACGTGTTCGTCGAGGAGGCGTACATCCACTGCGCCAAGCACATCCCCCGGCTGCGCAAACTCACCGCCGAGGACCGCGCGTGGGGGACCGACGACATGCGGCGCAAGGGCGGGGACTTCTTCGGCGCGGCGGCCGCGATGTTGGGTACGGTGGGGCGATGAACAGCTTCTTCGACAAGGTCAAGGACCTCGCCGACCAGCACGACGAGAAGGTCGACCAGGCGCTGGACAAGATCGGTGACGTCGTCGACGACAAGACCGGCAACAAGTACAGCGACCACATCGACAAGGGCGTCGACTTCGCCCAGGAGCACACGGGCCAGGGCAACACCACCGAGCAGCACTGACCTTTCCCCCGCCGCGAGGGCCTCGGCGGCGCGCCGAGGCCCGAGAGCGTGGGGCCTCAGCGGCGGGGCAGCAGCCGCACCAGGGCCACCAGCGCCAGCTCGAGGACCACCAGCGCGACCATGCTCGCGCGGAAGCCCTCGGTGATCGTGGCGGCGCGGTAGAACACGATCCCGATCAGCGCCACGCCGACCGCGTTGCCGGTCTGGTTGACGGTGCTGAGCACGCCCGCCGCCGAGCCGGTGTGCTCCGCCGGCACGGCCGACAGCGCGAGCGTCGTCAGCGGCGCGAGGGCGAGCCCCATCCCGAGCCCCTCCAGCGCCAGCCCCGGCAGCAGCCACCCGAGCCCGGCCCCGGCCGCGAGCGCCATCGCGCCCAGCCCGGCCGCCATCACCAGCGCGCCCACCGCGACCGTCGCCCGGCCCAGCCGCGCCGCGACCCGGTGCGCGTTGAGGGACGTGAGCAGGTATCCGGCGCCGACGGCCATGAACACCGTCCCGGACGCCAGCGCCGACAGGCCGCGCCCCGACTGCAGGTACAGGGCCAGCACCAGGAAGAACGAGGCCTGCCCCATCCAGAACGCCTGCACCGCGACGAGCCCGGCGCCGAACGAGCGGCCGCGCAGGAGCCGCGGGTCGACGAGGGGCTGCGCACGGTACCGCTGCGAGCGCACGAAGACCGCGAACAGCACGGCCGCGAGGGCCAGGCTCGCCCACGTCCACGCCGGCCAGCCCCGCGGCGGCCCCTGGATGAGCGGCAGGACCAGCGCCACCAGCGCCGCCGTCACCAGCGCGGCCCCGGCCAGGTCGAGCCGGGTGCCGCGGCCCCGCGACTCCGGCACCGAGCGCAGCAGCACCAGCGCGGCGAGCCCGACCGGCAGGTTGATCAGGAAGCACGCCCGCCAGCCCAGGCCGAACAGGTCCGCCCGGATCAGCAGGCCGCCGACGACCTGGCCGAACACGGCACCCAGGCCGAGGGTGAGGGCGTAGCGCGCGAAGGCCCGCGGCTGGGCCGGCGCCGGGACCGCCGTGCGCAGGATCGCCAGGGTCTGCGGCATGAGCAGGGCCGCGCCCGCGCCCTGCAGCACCCGCCCGGCGACCAGCGCCCCGGCCACCGGCGCCAGCCCGCACAGCACCGACGCGGCGGTGAACACGATCAGGCCCGCCGCCAGCATCCGGCGCCGGCCGAAGAGGTCGCCGAGCCGGCCGCCGGTGATCAGCCCGGCCGCGAGGGCCAGCCCGAACCCGGCCACCACCCACTGCAGGGCGGCGGGACCGGCCCGCAGGTCGTGCTGGATCGCCGGCATCGCCACGTTGACGATGAAGAAGTCCAGCGCGGTCAGGAACGTCACGGTGAGCAGGGCGGGGAGCACTGCGGGCGGCCGGTGGCCGATCGCCGGCGCGGTCACGGTCGTGGTCATGCCGCCGACGCTAGGGATTCGCGCGCCCCGCGGAATCGGCATCGCTTAGGTATCCGGTACCGGCGGTAGGGTCGGACCCGTGCTGATCGGCCGGTCCCAGGAGCAGGCGCGGCTGCGTGCCCTCGCCGAGGCGGCCCGCGACGGAGCCGGCGGCGCCCTGGTGCTGCGCGGCGGCCCGGGCATCGGCAAGACCGCGCTGCTGGAGTGGGCCGCCGGGCTGCCGTTCGCGACGGTACTGCGCGCCGCCGGCGCCGAGTTCGAGGCCGACCTGCCCTTCGCCGGCCTGAGCCAGCTCCTGCGCCCGGTGCTGGACCGCCTGGACCGGCTGCCCGGCCCGCAGCGCGACGCGCTCGCGGGCGCCTTCGGCCTCGGCCCGGCCCGCGAGGCCGACCGGCTGCTCGTCGGCTCCGCGGTGCTGTCCCTGCTGTCGGCGGCCGACGGCCCGGTCCTCTGCCTGGTCGACGACGCCCAGTGGCTGGACTCGGTGTCGGCGGACGCGTTGCGGTTCGCCGCCCGCCGCCTCGGCACCGAGGGCGTCGTGATCCTCTTCGCCGCCCGCGCCCTGGACGCCGTAGGCGTCGCCGTGCTCGACGTCGAGGGGCTCGCGCCGCCCGACGCCGAACGGCTGCTCGAGGCGGGGCTCGATCCGGCCGTACGACATCGGCTCCTGACCGAGGCCGAAGGCAACCCCCTGGCCCTGCTCGAGCTGCCCCGCACCGCGGCCCCGCACGCCGGCCCGCTGCCCGAGCGGCTGCGCGAGGCGTTCCACGGCCAGGTCGCCGCCCTGCCCCCGGCCACCCGGGCGGCCCTGCTCGCGGCCGCGGCCGAGGACTCCGGCGACCTCGCGCTCGTGCTGCGCGCCGTCACCGCCGAGGACCTGCGCCCGGCCGAGGAGGCGCGGCTGGTCGAGATCGCCGGCGGCCGCGTGCGGTTCCGGCACCCGCTCGTGCGCGCCGCCGTCTACCACGGCGCGGCCCTGGCCGAGCGGGTCGCCGCGCACCGGGCCCTGGCCGCGGCGCTCACCGGCCCCGAGCACGCCGACCGCCGCGCCTGGCACCGCGCCGCGGCCGCCACCGGCCCCGACGACGAGGTCGCCGCGGCCCTCGAAGACAGCGCGGACAAGGCCCGGGAGCGCGGCGGCTACGGGGCGGCCACGGCCGCGTACGAGCGCGCCGCCGAGCTCAGCACCACCCCGCCGGAGCAGGCCCGGCGGCTGCTGCTCGCCGCCGAGAACGGCCTGCGGGCGGGCGCCCCCGCCACCGCGGTCCGGCTCGCCGAGCGGGCCGGCGGCCTCGACCAGCGGCCCGAGTTCCTGGCCCGCGTCGGCTGGGTCGAGGGCCACGCGTGGTTCGGGCAGGGCGACTTCCGGGCCGCGTACGACCTGATCTCCTACGGGGGCGCCTTCCGCCACGCGCTGCACGCGGCCTGGTACCTCGGCGAACCCACGCTCGGCGAGTGCCTCGACCACCTCGCCCGCCTCGACGGCGACCCGGCCGCCCGGTACCTCGTCGCCGCCGCGCGCGGGCGGCCCCGCCCCCTGGCCGAGGTCGCCGGCCGCCGGACCGCGCTCGACCCCGCCGTGGCGGTCCGGGACCTCGTCGAGCTGTGCGGGTTCGGGTACGTCGCCGGCCAGGACGCCGACGCCTGCGAGCTCGCCGCGGCCCTGGCCGGCCGGTGCCGCGCCGAGGGCCTGGCCGGGCTGCTGCCGGCGCTGCTGTTCTTCCAGGCCGAGGGCGAGCTGTTCGCGGGGCGGCACCGCGACGCCGCGGTCAGCGTGGCCGAGGGCCTGGACCTGGCCCGCGAGACGGTGTGGGTCAGTCAGCTCTCGGCGGTGCGCGCCCTGCTCGCGGCGCTGGCCGGCGACGCCCCGGCGTGCCGGGCCGCGGCCGCCGACGCCCTGGCCGCGGCCGCCCCGGGCTCGCAGGCGGCCGGGCACGGCTGGGCCCAGTGGGCGCTCGCGCTGCTGGACCTGGGCGAGGGCCGGCCCGAGGAGGCGGCCGCGCGCCTGCTGCCGCTGCCGCCGCACCAGGTGGTCGCGGTCCGCTCGATCCCGGATCTCGCGGAGGCCGCGGTGCGGGCCGGGACACCGTCCACAGTGGAGCCGTTCCTGCCGCGCCTGGCCGCGTTCGCCGACCGCACCGGTTCCGTGTGGGGGCAGGCGGCCCTGGCGCGCTGCCGGGCGCTGGTGTCCGGGGACGAGCACGAGTACCGGCTGGCGCTGAAGTTCCCCCTGTCCGGCTTCGACCACGCGCGCACCGCGCTGGCCTACGGCGAGTGGCTGCGCCGGGCCCGCCGCAAGGCCGACGCCCGCCGGGTGCTGCACCAGGCGCTGGAGACCTTCGACCGGCTCGGCGCCCGCCCCTGGTCCGCGCGGGCCCGCGGCGAGCTCACGGCCACGGGCCTGCCGGCCTCGCCCGGGCGCCCGGAGCCGGCGGCGGCCCGGCTCACGCCGCAGGAGCTGCAGATCGCCCGGCTGGCCGCGCGGGGCCTGTCGAACCGGGACATCGCCGCGCAGCTCTTCCTGAGCCCGAAGACCGTCGCCTACCACCTCTACAAGGCGTACCCGAAGCTCGGCGTGGCCGCCCGCACCGACCTGGCGGCCCTGTCCCTGTAGCACTCGCCGCGCCGTCGTTCGTCACGGCGACGGCTCGGCGGGCTCCGGCGTGAAGAAGCGGACGATGTCCTCGGCCGCGGTCGGGGACAGCATCATGGCCTGGACCCGGGCCGACATCTCGGCGATCGGGTGGATGCGGTCGAACATCGCCGCCTCGTACGCCCGGATCGCCGCGCCGGGGTCGCCGGGGGCCGCGGCCAGGGCGGCGCCGAGCTCGGCGGCGTCGAGCATGGCCTGGTTGGCACCCTCCCCGACCGGCGGCATGAGGTGCGCGGCGTCGCCGATGAGGGTGAGGCCCGGCCGGTGGGCCCAGCGGGTCCCGGCCGGCATCACCTCGATCCCGCGCGGGGTCGGCGGGCCGTCGCCGGCCTCGATGAGCGCGGTGAGGCGGGGGTTCCAGCCGTCGAACAGCTCCAGCAGGGCACGCTTGTCGCGGTAGGCGCCGGCGGGGCGGCCGCCGGCGGGCAGGGAGATCCCGACGCGGATGCTGCCGTCGCCGAGGCGCTGCGCGGCCAGGATCCGGCTCACCCCGATGCACCAGAGGTTCCCGGGGCCGACCAGGTCGGCGAGGTCCGGGTGGCGGCGGTCGGCGTCGGCGATGGTGAGCTCCGCCAGGGTGGCCACGTGGGACAGCGGCGCGTCGGTCAGCAGCGACCGGACGACCGAGCGCGCACCGTCGGCGCCGACGAGGACGTCGCAGGCGGCATCATCGCCGGCACCGTGACCGTCCTCGAACGTCAGCCCGAAGCCGCCGCCGGGTCGCGGGGTCGCCGCGACGAGCCGGTGCCCCCACCGGACCGTGCCGGCGGGGAGGGCATCGAGCAGCAGGTCGCGCAGCACGCGGCGGTCGATCTCGGGGCGTCCGGCGAACGAGCCGGGTTCGGGCCTGTGGTGCACGAGGGTGTGCCCGGCCGGGTCGAGGATGCGGTGCTCCTCGCCCTCCGGGCGCGCCCCGGACCGGAACTCGCCGGTGAGACCCGCCTCGTCGAGGGCTCGCTGCCCGGACTCCGGGTGCAGGTCGAGCAGGCCGCCCTGGGGCCGCGCGGATCGGCTCTCCTCGCGCTCGTACACCACCGCGCCGATGCCGTGCCGGTGCAGGATTCGGGCCAGTGTCAGCCCGCCGAGGCCCCCACCGGCGATCGCGATTCGCATCGTCATCCCCCTTAGCGTACGCTGTACCTTATGGATACACCGTACGGTAGCGCACCGCTGCCCGTCTGGGAACGCCCCGAGCCCCAGCCGCGGGCGGCACCGGTGCCGCTGAGCCGCGCGAAGATCGCCGCCGCGGCGATCCGGCTCGCCGACGAGCACGGCCTCGACGGGCTGTCGGTGCGCAGGCTCGCCAAGGAGCTCGGCGTCGGCCCGATGCGGCTGTACGACTACGTGACCAACCGCTCCGAGCTGCTCGACCTGATGGTCGACGCCGTGTACGCCCAGATCGCCCAGATAGCCGAGGCCGGCCCGCCGCCCGGATGGCGCGCCGCGGTGCTGGCCGTCGTGCACCGCACGCGCGACGCCGCGCTCGAGCACGAGTGGTTCGCCGACCTGCTCGGCGCCCGGCCGCACCTGGGACCGCACGCGCTCGCCGTGGGCGAGTCGACCGCGGCGGCGCTCGCCCAGTCCCCCGCCGTGCACGGCATCGACGATCTCCAGCGGGCCCTGGGCGCCCTCAACGCGTTCATCGTCGGAGCGCTGCGCCGGGAGATCACCGAGCGGCGCACCGCCCGCGCGACCGGCACCGACGTGGCCGCCTGGCAGGCCGCCCTCGGGCCCTACCTGACCCGCATGCTCGAGACCGGCCGCTACCCGACCATCGCCCGGCTCGTCGTCGACGGCGCCCACCTCAACGCCGAGGAGACCTTCCACCACAACCTGACCACGGTGCTGGACGGCATCACCGGCCATCCCCGCACATGACCCGCGGCCGGCTCCACGACCGGGACGCCGGCCACCGGCGGCCGCACGTGCTGAACAACCTGGCGGTCCCGATGGACCTGGTGCTGGAGCACGACCGCGCCACCGGGACGACGCAGCGGATCATCTACCGGCGGGACCGCGACGAGCTGCTGACCCTGGCCGCCGACCCGGACCCGGCGTTGCGGCGGGTCGCCGCCGGGTGTCACCAGCTGCCACTGGACATCCGGGCCGCGCTGCCGAGCGACCCGGACCTCGACGTCGCGCTGCTCGCACCGGCGAGCAGCAGCGTCACGGCCGAGCAGGTGCGCGCCTTCGCTGCCCGGCACGGGCCACGGGTGTTCACGCCGGGGGCCGCTCACCCGTGCTGCCGCCCGGCGTCCTGCTCGCCATCGCCGAGGACCCGCGCAGCTCGCCGGCGGCCGTGGCGGAGGTCGGCTGGCACGAGGCGCCCCGGCCGCGGCGCTGCGGATCTGCTCGCGGATCCCGGCGAGCGCCGGGGCGCTGGCGTCGAACCCGGCGACGCCGCCGGACGTCCGGGCCGGGCCGGCCACCCACCCCGACCCTGAGGTGGTGCTGGAGCTGTGCGGCAATCCGAGCCTGCCGCCGGACGCGGTGTGGCGCATCCTGCAAACCCGACGAGGCGCACTCCTGGGCCCGCACCACCGGCCGACGCCCTGGCCGGTCGACAAGACGATCGCGTCCGTCGCCTGGAACAGGGACGTGAGGAGACCGCGGAAATGCCGGTGGGGCAAGACCAGCGCCACGGGCACCGACGGTGATACCGACCGGCTTCTGGGCACCGCCCCGGGCGAGGACCGGCGGTTGGCATCCCCGTACCGGGGGCGCTGTGGTCCTCCGGGACGCCGACCATCGCGTGGCGCTGACTGGGTTCTGCCGCCGAGGCGTGGGCGACACCCGGCCGTCCCCGACGCCCATACTGTCGGCATGGCGAAGGCGAACACGGCAACGCCGACGAGAGCCCCCTTGCGCAGCGTTGACACGGTCAAGATTCCGGTAGCCGTAACCGCCGCCCTGCCCCACGAGATTGGGCGTTGGCCCACTGTGACGGACCTGCGCGAGGCGACTCCGCGTGTCACTACGACGTGGAGGCAGCTGCTACTGGCAAGCGTCGAGGTAGGGCGCCCGCTGCCCGTGCACCATCTCCTGCAATCTCCTTTCGCTCGAGCCGAGACGGCCGTGCGCGTCAATTCGCTCACAGCACTGCTGGCCCGCACGGTCGACGCGGCCGGAACACCGGTCGCAGTGCTCAGCGAGTGGGCCCTTGCCGGCGCCGACAGTTCCGAACTGGGTGCCGCCAGCTACCGACTCGGCATGGCTGCTACGCATTGGCTCTGGCGGCACCAACTCGGCATGTCCGGTACGGATCACGTGAGTTTGAAGTTCCCGGCCGCACATCCGATCAGGGGCAGGGGTGGACTGCAGGCGGACCTATGGGGTTTGCAGACCTGGCCTGGGCCGCCGATGCCCTGGCTCATCGAGGCGAAGGGAACGGCCGGGCGTCGGGTTCGCGACGAGACCCGGAAGAAGGCTGTTCAGCAACTTACAGCCGCAATGCGCCGTGGGTTAGGCGGACCACACGGACAACTGCTCGTTTGCACGGCCGCCGATCCCCTTGTTCATATTGTCGCAGACATGACCGCGGCAAATCTCCCCGCCTCGGCGAAAGATCCGTCTCTTTGGCCGCTGTCTGAGGCTGCCGAGCCAACGCCTCAGCGGCGCGGCGACGCCTTCCTCCGCAGACTGCTGGTAGGAGCGATGCTGCTGCAAAGCCCCACGCGAGGAGTGTCGCTACCCGTCGGCGCTGCGCGGGTGGCTCACATTCCAGACGCCGACGTCGCCGTCGGCCTCCTGCACACACCCGCGGACGTTGTCATGCGGCAACTGAGGCTTGTGAGGCGATGGCTGACGCGCGCCGGGGCGCGGACCATGGAGAGCGATGAGACACAGCAGCGCGCATTGGTCGAACACGTCATCGCACACGAGCGTGAATTTGGCTACCAAGAACTGGAAGCGTTGGCGGGCCCTGATTGGGAAGGCTTGAGTGAGAGGATTGGGGGCATGGCCCTGTTTGATGAGGGTGGCGATGGATGGGAGTCAGGTGCCGCGCTGAATGACGCCGGCATTGTTCTCACCCTCGGACCCTCCTGGCAGGAGCCCGGCTTCGGCGACCTGCAAACGCTGAGTTAGAGCCCTGAGAGCGGCGCGCGGGGCGGCGGCGGGGCGGGCGATCTGGTTGGATCGGTGGTCATGCAGATGGTGGAGCACCCCTGGGGCATTACCGCGTTCGGCGCCGCGAGCGTCAAGGCCGTCCCCGACATCGTGCGCGTCCGGTTCAAGATCGTGCGGGTGGAGCAGGCCCCCGCCGGCGCGTTCGAGGCCGCCCGCGCCGCCGTGCGGGCCGTGCGCGGGGCGCTGCGCGAGCATGGGATCGCCGACGCGGCGGTCGAGGGTTCGCGGCTGGATCTCAAGACGGAGCACGAGTACAGCGGCGGGTCGCGCACGTTCGTCGGGTACCAGTGCCAGGCCGCCTTCGCGATCGAGTCCGGCGCGCTGGACGACGTCGAGGCGCTGCTGGTCGACGTCGTCGCGGCCGGCGCCAACGAGATCGAGGGCGTCGACTTCGACGTCGTCGCCAAGCGCGAGCTGCGCGCCGAGGCCCGGCGCCAGGCCGTCGCCGCGGCGCGTGCCAAGGCCGGGCTCTACGCCGAGGCCGCCGGCGTTCGCCTCGGCGCCGTCCTGCACATCGAGGACGTGGACCCGGAGCAGCAGGCCGCCGGGCGCTACCGGGGCCACGCCCAGGCCGCCGCGACGACGGCCCAGGACCTCGCCCCGGGCCACATCGTCGTGTCCGCGGCGGTGGTACTCGGCTACGCCGTGGCCCGCGACTGACCGGATGCCGCCCGTCAGGCGGCGAGGGTGAAGGAGAAGGTCGCGCCGCGGCCGGGCTCGCTCTCGGCCCAGATCCGGCCGCCGTGGCGGTCGATGATGCGCTGCACCGTCGTCAGGCCGATGCCCGTGCCCGGGAACTCCGCGGCGTCGTGCAGGCGGCCGAAGGGCCGGAACAGCTCCTCCGCCCGGTCCGCCGCGAACCCCGCCCCGTTGTCGCGCACGTAGAAGACCCCGCCGTCGCAGCCGATCGAGATCGCCGGGTCCGGGGTGCGCGAGGTGAACTTCCAGGCGTTGCCCACCAGGTTCGCGTAGACCGCGCGCACGAGGTCGCCGTCGCAGGCGGCCGTCATCGGCGAGGCCACCGTGACGCGCACGGTGCGGGCGGGGTCGCGCTGGCGCAGCTCGTCGACCACGTCCAGGGCCAGGGCCGCCAGGTCGACGGTGCCGCGCTGGATCTGGCCCCGGTTCGCGCGCGCGAGCTGCAGCAGCGACTCGATCAGCGCGTTCATCCGGGTGGCGGCGCCGTGGATGCGCATCAGCTGCGCCGCCGTCTGCTCGTCGGCCTCCTCGGCCAGCAGCTCGCTGTAGCTCAGGATCGTCTGCAGGGGCGAGCGCAGGTCGTGCGAGACCGAGCCGCTGAACGCCTCCAGCTCGCGGTTGCGCCACTCGAGCTCCTCGACCAGCTCCGCGCGAGCCTCGGCGAAGCGGCGGGCCGCGCGCTCCTCGGCCGCCTCCATCTCGCGGCGCACGAGCTCGTCGCGGATGCGGCGGTTCTGCTCGTGCAGGTGCTGGCGGCGCAGGTGGGCCCGGACGTGGGCGCGCAGGCTGCCGGTGCCGTCGGCCCGGCGCACGTAGTCGTCGGCCCCGGCCGCGAGGCACTCCAGGAGCACGTCGTCGTGGCCGACGATGATGACCGGCATGTCGCGCAGGCCCGGCACGGCCCGGATGCGGTCGCACAGCTCGCGGCCGTCGATCTCGGGCAGGTGCAGGTCGATGACGGTACAGTCGGCCGGCTGCACGGCCAGCATCGCGAGGGCGTCGTCGGCGCAGCGGGCCAGCACCGCCTCGAAGCCGTCCTCGTGCAGCAGGGTCGTCATCGTCTCCAGGTAGTGGCTGTCGGCGTCGACGAGCAGGACCCGGGCCGGGCGCACGGCGCCGGCGTCGGGCAGCGGCAGGGCGGCGGCGCTCTTGCGCAGCACCGCGGCGAGCTTGGCCAGCACGACCGCGAGGTCCTCCTGCTTGCGCACGAACGCGTCGGCGCCGGCCTCGAGGATCTGCAGCTCGGTGGTGTAGTCGTCGGAGGCGGTCAGCAGCAGGCACGGCACGTTGCGCAGGGTCGCGTCGAGGCGGGCGCGGCGGATGACGGTGGCGCCGTCGATGCCGGGCAGCACGCCGTCGACGATGATCGCGTCGGGCCGGCGGACCCCGGCCACGCGCAGCCCCTCCTCGCCGCTGGCCGCCGTCACCACCTCGTAGCCGCCGTCGGCGAGATGCCGGCGCAGCAGCTCGCGGAAGGTGCGGCTGTCGTCGATGACGAGCACGAGGCGGCGGTTGCCGGCCACGGGCCCGTGGCGCAGCAGGTCGCGGGCGCGGGCGACGACCACGGCCGCGTCGTAGGGCTTGCCGACGTAGTCGTCGGCGCCGGTGCGCAGGCCGCGCAGCCGCTCGCGCACCTCGGCCTCGGTGGACAGCAGCAGCACGACCGCGTCGCCGTGGCGGGGGTGGGCGCGCAGCCGCCGCAGCAGGTCGACCCCGTCGCCGTCGGGCAGGCGCACGTCGAGCACGGCGACGTCGAACTGCTCGGACTCCAGGGCGTCGACGGCCTCGCCGAGCCGGGCGCACAGCACGGTGTGGAAGCCGTCGTCCTCGAAGGCCTCGTGCAGGTCCATGCGCACGGTGAGGCTGTCGTCGACGATCAGGACGGTGTTCGCCACGCGGGCCTCCTGTCCGAAGGCCGCTCGCCCAGCGCGGCGAGGCGGGCCCCGATCTGCTCCGGCGGCAGGGTCTCCGCGGCGGCGCCGAGCGCGGCGGCCTCGCGCGGCATGCCGTACACCACGCAGCTCGCCGCGTCCTGCGCGAACGTCATCGCCCCGGCCCGGCGCAGCGCGAGCAGGCCGCCGGCGCCGTCGCGGCCCATCCCGGTGAGCAGGCACCCGGCCGCGGCGCGCCCGAGGTCCGCGGCCGCGGACTCGAAGAGCGTGTCGACGCAGGGGCGGCAGGAGTGCCGGGGCGGGGCCGCGCTCAGGTGCAGGTGCCCGCCGCGCACGAGCAGGTGCAGGTCGGGCGGGGCCATCGTGACCCGCCCGCCCAGCGCGCCGAGCGCCTCGCCGCCCCGGGCGTAGCCGACGACGTGCCCGGTCTGCTCGGCCAGCCAGCCGGTGAACGCCTGCGCGAAGGACTCGTTGGCCGACAGGTGCTGGACGTACAGCACCGGCACCGCGAACCCGGCCGGCAACGCCCGCAGCAGCCGCACGATCGCCCCGGGGCCGCCGGTCGACGCGCCGATGAGCACCGCGCGCACCGCGGCCGGCTCGGGCCGGGCGGCCACCGGCGGGGCGGGCGGGGCCCCGCCCAGGCGCTTGGTGACCACGCGGATGCGGGAGACGACCTTGACCGCGGTGCGCAGCCGCTGCGGCCAGGTGTCGTCGGTGGCGTCGCCGCGCGGCTTCTCCAGCACGTCGACGGCCCCGGCGGCGAGCGCGTCGTAGGTGGTGAACAGCTCGCGGCGGTCGGCGGAGCACACCACAAGGATCGGCGTCGGGGCGAGCGCCATGATCTGCTCGGTGGCGGCCAGCCCGGTCATCACCGGCAGCATCACGTCCATGGTGATCACGTCCGGCCGCAGCCGCCGGCAGAGCTCGACCGCCTGGGCGCCGTCGGTGGCCTCGCCCACGATCTCGAAGCCGGCGGCGCGCGTGAGGGCCTCGCGCAGGCAGTGCCGTACCGTGGCGGAATCCTCGACGACGAGCACCCTGATCATGCCGGTGCCCCCGCGAGATCGCGGATGTGGCCGAGGAGCTCCTCCTGGTCGAACTCGCTCTTGACCATGTAGGCGGCGGCCCCGGCGGCCAGCCCGCGCCGGCGGTCCTCGGCCGTGGCCCGCGAGCTGACCAGGATCGCGGGCACCTCGCGCTGCTCCGGGTCGGCCCGGGTGAGCTCGACGAACGCGAAGCCGTCGAGGCCGGGCATGTCGATGTCGACGAGGAACAGCGCGTACCGCCGCTGCCGGGCCCGTTCCAGCGCCTCCTCGGCGGAGGCGGCCAGCTCCACGCGGTACCCCGCGGACTCCAGGATGCTGCGCTCGAGCATCCGGGTGGTGAGCGAGTCGTCGACGACGAGGATCGGCGCGACCTCCCGCGGCGCCTCGCCGGCCCCCTCGGCGCCGTTCGCGGCGGGCGGGGGCGCGACGCTGCCGGCGGCCCCGGCCGAGGCGGCCAGGCCGGCCGGGTCGAGCACGATGCGCGGGTTGCCCTCGGCGTCGATCGACACCCCGCCGACGACCGCGGCCGCCGGGGCCAGCTCCGGCAGCGGCCGCACGACCAGCGTCGAGGTGCCCAGCAGCCGGTCCGCGCCGACCGCGAAGACGTCCTCGGCGGCGGCGAGCACGACCGCGACGGCCCCGCTCCCGGCCACGGGCGGCACCCCGGGCGCGAGCACCCGGGCCAGCGGCAGGAACGGCAGCACGCGCCCGTCGTGGGCGAGGGCCCCGGCCGCGGCGGCCGCGGACGCCTCCACCTCGGGCAGCAGCACGCAGGTGCGCACCGCGTCCAGCGGCAGCGCGGCGAGGACCCCGCCGGCCCGCAGCACGAGCCCGGAGAGCGAGACGAGCGCGAGCGGCACCGTGAGCTCGACGGTCGTGCCCTGGCCGGGCTCGGTGCTCACCGACACCTCGCCGCCGAGGCGCTCGGCGACGTCGCGGACCGCGTCGAGCCCGATGCCGCGGCCGGAGACGCCGGTGACCCGCTCGGAGGTGGAGATGCCGCCCTGCATGAGCAGCCGCATGAGCTCGCGCACGTCGGCGCCGGCCCGGACCAGCCCGCGGCGCTCGGCCTGGCGGCGCACCGCCTCGAGGTCGAAGCCGCGGCCGTCGTCGCGGCACCGGAACGCGGCGAACCGGCCGCGGCGGCGGACCTCGACGCTGACCCGGCCCTGGGGCGCCTTGCCGGCCGCGACGCGCTCGGCCTCGGGCTCCACGCCGTGGCTGACCGCGTTGCGGACCACGTGCAGCAGGGCGTTGCCGGCCTGGGAGAGCACGTGCGGGTCGAGGCGCACGTCGCCGCCGTGGCTGTCGAACAGCACCGTCTTGCCCTCGGTGTTCGCGACGTCGTACACGGCCCGGTGCAGGGTCGTCAGGACGGTCGCGGCGGGGACCAGGCGCAGGCGCTCGGCCCGGCCGCGGATGTCGTCGAGCTCGCGGGCGACCTGCTCGACGGTCGCGGTGAGGCGGCGGCCGAGCGTCGTGAGCCCGGCGGCGATCGAGCCGGCGGCGGGGCCGCCCCGCTCGCCGCGCAGCTGCTCGGCGAGGCCCTCGGCGGTGCGCCGGACGCGTTCGAGGGCCGCGGTGTGGGTGCGCAGCGGGGCGAAGCGGGCGTGGGCCTCGTCGACCGCCTCGAGCAGGTCGTCCACGTCCGCGGTGGTCTCACGCTCGGGTTCAGGCGATACTTCGGACCTTTCCGGAACGTCGGGCTGCTCGAGGTCCGCCACGGCCGACGTCATCGCATCGGTCAGCCGCAGCAACGCGGGAACGTCCGGCGAGCCGGCCTCGCGGAAGGGCATGAGCAGCTCTTCGAACGCGTGCGCGAGATCGGCCAGCCCGGTCTGGCGCACCACCCGGGCCGCGCCCTTGAGCGTGTGCGCGTGGCGCAGCAGCACGGCCACCGGTTCCGGGTCCCCGGCGCCGCCCTGCAGGTCGAGCACGCCCTGCGCGAGCTGATCGACGAGCTCGCGGGCCTCGATCCGGAAGTACCGCAGCGGATCCTTGTCCGTCATGCGCGGTTGTCCGCCGTCACGAGCCGCAGCAGGGTCGTGGACAGGCCGGTCAGGTGCGAGGCGGTCTGGCGGGTCTGCACCGCGCTCGTCTCGCTCTCCTGCGTCACCCGGGCGGTGTCGGTGACCGCCACGTTGACCTGCTCGACCGCGGTCGCCTGCTGCTTGGTGGACAGCTCGATCTCGCGCGCCGACTCCGTGGTCGAGGCCACCAGGTCGGCGATCTGCTGGAACGACGCGGTGACGGCGTCGAACTGCCGGGCGCCGGCGTCGACCGCCTTGGCCCCGGTCTCGGTCGCCATCACGGTGGTGTTGACCGCGCCCCGGACGTCGTCGATGAGCGCGCGGATCTCCTTGGCGGAGCCGGCCGTACGGTCGGCCAGCTTGCGGATCTCGTCGGCCACGACCGCGAACCGCCGCCCCCACTCCCCCGCCCCGGACGCCTCGATGGTCGCGTTGATGGCCAGGATGTTGGTCTGCTCGGCGAGCTCGGAGACCAGGTCGACCACGCCGCCGATCTGCTGCGAGCGCTGCCCGAGCTCGAGCATGTGCTGCACGATGAGGTCGACCTGGCGGCGGATCGCGGCGATCGAGGCCCGGGCGTCCTCGATCGTGGAGTCGCCGGAGCCGGCCGCGGCCGCGGTGTCCTCGGCGATCTTCGCCACCCGCTGCGCGCCCTCGGCGATCTGCCGGGAGGTGATGAGCAGCTCCTCGATCGTCGTGGTGATCTCGCTCATCGCGGTCGCCTGCTCGCGGGCGCCGGTCGCCTGGGCCCCGGCCGACGCCTCCAGCTGGGCCGAGGAGCTGCGGATGTGCCCGACGGTCCCGGCCACCTGGCGCTTGAGCGCACGGGCGAGCAGCAGCCCGCTCACGATGCCGAAGCCGACGGAGAGCGCGGCGAGGGCGATCACGACCCCTATGGAGACGGCGGCGCGGGTCGAGGCCGCGTCCTGGCGGGTGCGCAGGTCCTGGTTGAGCAGCGTGACGAGCGAGGTGATCTCGCGGTCGAGGGTGTCGCGCTGCGGCACGACGCTGTTCTCGAACGCGGCGCTGATCTCCTCCAGGTCGGCGCCGGGCTGGTCCCGGCGGGTGATCACGCCCTGCAGCGCGTCCTGGTGGCGCTGCTCGCCCTCCACCGCCTGGTCGAGCAGGTCCCGCTCCCCGGCGCTGGCCAGCACCTCGCGGACCCGCCCGGCAGCGGCGGAGAACTGGCCCCGCGCTGCGCTGATCTGCTGGGCGTAGCGCTGGTCGCCGGTGAGCAGGTACGCGCGCCCCGCGCTGCTCTTGGCCTCGACGGCGGTCCGCAGCTCCTGCGCCGCGGCGAGGCCCTTCACGCCGACGTCGATGACCTCGTCCTTGCCCGCCACCACGGTGCTCAGCGCCCAGACGGTCACCAGCCCGGTGATCAGCGTCAGCCCCGCGGCGACGACGAATCCCAAGCCGAGGCGCTGCCCGTACGTCCACTGTCGTGCCATGTCCCGCCCTACCGTTCCTCGGTGTGCCGCGCCGGCCCGGTGACGGCGTCGACGGCGGCCCGGACCGCGGCGCGCACCGCCGGCACGTCGACGATGGGACGGGCTCCGTCGGGCAGCGGCACGATCCCGCGCAGGCATCCGTGCGGTCCGTGGCCGTCCGCCTCCTCGACCAGCCCGTCGCTGGGAATGCGCAGGTGGCCGTCGAGCTCGGTGAAGGCGAGCGCGACGGCCGGCTGCCCGGCCGCGAGCACGAGCCAGCGCGGGCCGGTGCCGCCGTCCGCCGATCCGGCCGCGGTACCGCCCGTGCCCAGCACGGCCGCCAGGTCGTACACGGGCACGATCGCGCCGCGGAAGCCCGCCACCCCGAGCAGCGCGCCGAGCGGGCCCGGCAGCCGCGTCACGGGACGGTCGGGGAACAGCCCGGCGGCCTGGGTCAGGCGCAGCGCGTACCGCACGCCGCCCGCCCGGATCGCCAGCAGGTCGTCGTGGCCGGCGACGGCCGAGCGGGGCGGGTCGGCGAACGAGCGGTCGAACTCCTCCCGCAGCTCGGCGAGCCGGTGCTCGAGCGTGCCCCGGTCCTGCACCGGCACCGGCTGCGCCCCGGCCGGGTCGTCCGTGCGCGGCGGCGCGACGGCGCTCACGAGACCGCCGCCAGTTCCGCCCGGCACAGCGCGATCAGGGCGCCGCGGCCGAATCCGCCCCCGAACAGCGCGATCCGCTCCTCGGACTCCGCCCGCAGCAGGTGTACCGCCTGATCGAGCTCCTCCTCCGCCGTACGCCGGTCCCCGACGCGCCGGGCCAGCAGCCCCAGGCGCAGCCGCGGGATCGCGAAGCCGGGATCGAGCTGCGCGGCGATGCGATGGTGGCGCTGGGCGGCGTCGTGCTGCTCGTCGCCCTCGTGGCAGTCGGCGAGCAACTGATGCGCGTCGGCGAAGAGCGCGTCGCGGTCCAGCAGCCGCCGGCACAGGTCCGCGGCCCGCCCGGTGTCCCCGAGCCCGGCCAGCGCGCACCCGCGCACGAGCCACGTCTCGGGCCGGTCGGCCTCGGCCCCCGCGACGGCGTCGAGCACGTCGAGCGCGTCGGCGAACCGCTCCTGCCGCAGCAGCGCGAGGGCCCGCTCCCGCGGCGGCGGCCCGGCGGCCGGCACCGGCTCGGGGGCCCGCGGCGCCACCGCCACGCGCTCGTAGTAGAACGTCCCGTGCGAGTGGTGCACGGCCAGCCCCTCGGGGCGCGGCCCGAGCGTGTCGGTGTGCCCCAGGAACAGGAAGCCGCCGGGCACCAGGCTCCGCGTGATGCGCTCCACCACCGTGCGCGCCGTGTCCGGCGTGAGATACATGAGCAGATTGCGGCAGAACACGATGTCGTACATCCCCGGCGCGAACAGCACCGGTTCCTCCCGCGCGACGTTGTGCTCGACGAACCGGACCCGGTTGCGCAGCCGCGCGTCGATCTCGACCCCGTCGCCGGCCGGGCGGAACCACTGCTGCCGCATGCTCTCGGGCGTCTCGCGCAGGGACCACAGCGAGTAGCGCCCGGCCATCGCCTTGCGCAGCGCCCTCCGATTCACGTCCAGCCCGATGATCGAGGTGTCCCACGCCTGCGGCACCCGGCCGGCGGCGACCATCGCGAGGCTGTACGCCTCCTCGCCGGTCGAGCACCCCACGGACAGCAGATCGAGCCGCCGCCGCCCGTCGCCGGCGCGCATCCGCGCCGGGAGGGCGACGTCGGCCAGCGCCCGGAACTGCTCGACGTTGCGGAAGAAGTACGTCTCGTTGACCGTGAGCGCCTCGGCGAGCGCGGACAGCTCGGCGGTCCACGCGGTGGTGAGCCGGTCCAGGTAGCCGCGATCGGTCAGCCCGTGCTGGGTCGCCCGCTGCTGGAGGATCTCGGCGAGCAGCCCGTCCTTCTTGTCGTCGAACGCCATCCCGAGCCGCTCGGCGAGCAGCCGCCGCAGCCGCGCGACGCCGTCCTGCTCACGCGGCGGCACGGTCGCCCCCGCGCGCCTCGGCCCCGGCCCCGCGCACCGGCACCGACTCGGGTCTGCCGTCCTCACACGCCTCGGCCCGGCCGCCCCGCACCGGCGCCGACTCGGGACTGCCGTCCTCACACGCCTCGGCCCGAGCCCCCCACACCGGCGCCTGCTTGGGGCTGCCGCCTTCGCGCGCCTCGGCCCGGGCACCCCGGACCGGCGCCGACTCGGGATTCAGGAACAACAGTGGCCGTCCGTCGAGCACCCCGACCGCCTCCACCAGCTCGCCGGCCACCGGCGAGGGCTGCGCGGCCGAGCGGGCCACGGACCGCACCCCGGCGACCGGCCCGGTCGCGAACGCGACGGTCCCGCCCGGGGTGTCCACGGTGACGAACCGGCTGGGCGGCGCCCCCGGATCGCCGAGCAGCGCCGCGGTGTCGACGACGGGCACCGCCGCCCCCCGGATCACGGCCACCCCGAGCAGCGCCCCGCCCGCACCGCCGACGGGCTGCACCGGCAGCGGCCGGACGGTTTCGACGACGGCGGCCAGCGGCAGCGCACACAGCAGCCGGCCCACGCCGAAGATGAGCTGATCCTGCATCCGGTCACCGCCCTTGATCACCCGCGCTGGGCACAGGATATGACGGCAAACGTGGCAAATGTTCGTTTTACGGCAACGACTGCCGGCCGCCGCCGCGCCATCGCGAACAGAGCCATCACGCGCACCGCGAGCGCCACGACGAGGCGAGCGCTGACGTCCCCTCCGCTCCACCTGAAACCCGGCCTCGGGCCGACGAGCCGCCCGCCGCGCACATGCCCGGCTCACCGCCGCCCCGCCGCGCACTGGCCGCCATCGGGAACGGCGCCCTGGTCGCCATCGGGTCGCCATCGGGAACGGCGCGCTGGTCGCCGTCGGGAACGGCGCGAGCAGCCCGGCCGCGGCGCGCTTCGGCGGGGCAGCGGGGCGCGCGCCGGGCCGATAGGGTCTTCGCGTGGACAACGCGGAGCCTCGCCGCCGCCCGGCCGCGCGCGTGGTGTGTCTGGACGCGGCCCAGCGAGTGTTGCTGCTGCACTGGCAGGACCCCGCGGACGGCTCGCTGCTGTGGGAGCCGCCCGGTGGGGGCATCGATCCGGGCGAGTCGCCGTTCGACACGGCGCGCCGGGAGCTCCGCGAGGAGACCGGGCTCGACGCCGCGGCGGTGCTGGACCGGTTCGTGGACGTCGAGCGCGACATGTGGTGGAACGGGCGCCGCACCGTCGGGCCCGAGCAGTTCTTCCTCGCCCGCTTCGACGCCGAGGCGCCGCCGCTGGTGCGCACCGGGCTGCTGCCGGACGAGGTGCTGAGCCTGCGCGGGCACGCGTGGCTCGAGCCGGCCGAGCTCGCCGGGCTGGACGGGCGCCTCGAACCGCCGGAGCTGCTCGCGGTGATCGCCACGCTGACCGAGCCCGACGGCCCCGGCCCCTGGACGCGTCCCGCCTGAGTCAGCGAGGCGATCGGATCAGCAGGTCCGCCACCACCTCACAAACGCACGGAACCCGTCTCGCTTGCGTCAGCGGGGGCGAGCGGATCAGCAGGTGCGCCACCACCCCGTAGACGCGCGGCACGTCCGCGGGGCGAGCGGACCGGCAAGATGCCACCACCTCGTAGACGTGCGGCACATCCGCGCGCACCGTCAGCGGGGCGAACGGATCAGCAGGTTCGCCACCACCTCGTCGGGGCCCGTCGCCTCGTAGACGTGCGGTACGTCGGCGCGGAAGGTCACGTGCTCGCCCGCCCCGGCGGTGCGGGGCGCATCCTCGGGGCCCGCCCGCAGCATCCCGCCGTAGACCGTGATGTGCTCGGTCACGCCGCGCGCGTGGGCCGGGGAGCGCTGGGCCACGCCGGGCCGCACGCGCATCCAGAACAGCTCGAACGTCGCGCCGGGCTCCTCGAACACCTCGAGCAGCGTCGCGGTGACCGCCGCGCCTCGCACGTCGGCGGCGGCCGCCGGGGGATCACCGGGCTTCAGGACAAGAGCCGTCAGCGGTACGCCCAGCGCTCCCGCCACCGCGTACAACGTCTCCAGGGTCGGGTTGCGCGTGCCGTGCTCCAGGCCGGACAGCGTGGCCTTGCCGATGCCGGCCGCCCGCGCGAGGGCCGACAGGGAGAGCCCGCGCGCCTCCCGCATCCGCCGCAGCCGCTCGCCCACGGCGGACTCGGCGCCGGGGCGGCTTGTTCCGCTCGCGCTCATGTGGCTATTGTTGCGTTCCGTTTACGGAACGATCGGCGAAGGGTCCCACGCATGCGGCAGGCACCCCCGGACTCGACCGGCGAAGGGCATCCGGCCACGCGGCCACCGGCTCCGGGCACCACCGGCGACCAGCCGCCAGGCGCCCCGGAGCCGCGGCCGGGCGCGGAACAACCGGCGGACGAGGAACAGCCGCCGGGCACGGAACAACCGGCAGGCACGGAACAACCGGCGAGCGAACAGTCGGCGAGCGCGGAACAGTCGGCGGCCAAGAAGCGACCGGCGAGCGCGGAACAGTCGACGGGCAAGAAGCGACCGGCGAGCGCGGAAGAGGCGGCGGGCGAGGAACAGGCGGCGCCACGCAACCGGCTGCGGCGGGAGCTGCCGGCCGTGCTCGCGGGGCTGGTGAGCGCGCTCGTCGGGTACGCGAGCTCGTTCACCGTCGTGCTCGCCGGGCTCCGCGCGGTCGGTGCCACCCCGGCCCAGGCCGCCTCCGGGCTGCTCGCCGTCTGCGTGGCGATCGGGGTCACGGCGATCGGGCTCGGATGGCGGTACCGGATGCCGATCGCCATCGCCTGGTCGACCCCGGGCGCGGCCCTGCTCGCCGCGACCGGCCCGGTCCCGGGCGGCTTCCCGGCGGCCGTGGGCGCGTTCCTGCTCAGCGGCGCGCTCATGGTCCTCGCGGGCCTGGTCCCGTGGCTGACCCGGGCGATCGCCGCCATCCCGCGCCCGATCGCCGGCGCGATGCTCGCCGGGGTGATCCTCAGCCTGTGCCTGGCCCCGGTGCGGGCGATGGTCGACCTGCCGCTGCTGGCCGCCCCGGTCGTGCTCACCTGGGCGGTACTGTTCCGCTTCGCGCGGCAGTGGGCCGTGCCGGGCGCCCTGCTCGCGGCCGTCGCGGCGATCGCCGTGCACGGCCCCGGCGGCTCGCTGGGCGGCGCCGAGCTGCGGCCCGCCCCGATCCTGACCGCGCCCACGCTGAACCCGTCGGTCGTGGTGAGCCTGGCGATCCCGCTGTTCCTGGTGACCATGGCCGCCCAGAACGTGCCCGGGATGGCGGTCCTGGCGACGTACGGCTACACCCCGCCCCTACGCCCGCTCCTCGTCGCCACCGGGGCGGCCAGCGCGCTCGCGGCCCCGTTCGGCGGGCACGCGGTCAACCTGGCCGCGATCACCGCCGCCCTCACCGCCGGCCCCGACACCCACCCGGACCCGCGCCGCCGCTGGATCGCCACCGTGGCCCTCGGCAGCGGCCAGCTCGCCCTCGGCCTCGGCGCGTCGCTGGCCATGGCCCTCGTCCTGCTCTCCCCGCCGATCCTGGTCGTGGCGGTCGCGGGGCTGGCCCTGCTGCCGGCGCTGGGCTCGTCGCTGGCCTCGGCGGTCACGGAGGCGCAGGGGCGCGAGGCGGCCGTGGTCACGTTCGTGGTGACCGCGTCCGGCATGACGATCCTCGGCATCGGCTCCGCCTTCTGGGGCCTGCTCGCCGGGTGCTTGACGGCCCTGCTCCTGCACCGCCGGGCCGGGAAACCGTCGCCGTGAAGCACCGCCGGGCCGGGAAACCGTCGCCGTGAAGCACCGCCGGGCCGAGAAGACGTCGCCGTGAAGCCTCGCCGGGCCGAAAATCCGTCGCCCTGAGCGGCCCGGCCCGGGACAGTGGTGACCACGATGGGCATGCTCGATCTCATGGCCACCCGCGTGGCCGCCGGCGCGACGGTGCGATTCCGCCCGACCGGCAACTCGATGACGCCGCTGATCCGCAGCCGCGCGCTGGTCACCGTCGCCCCGGTCCACCCGGCGGCCGTCGAGCGCGGCGACATCGTCCTGGCGAAGGTGTCCGGCACGGTGTACGTCCACCTGATCTGCGCCGTCGACCACGCCGGAGGCCGCGTGCAGATCAGCAACAACCACGGCCACGTCAACGGCTGGACGAGCCACGCGCGCGTCTACGGCCTCTGCACCGAGGTCGACGGCGTCCGGCGGCCGCGGACGGAGGGCAAGACCCGCTAGCCGAGCGGCTTCGGGGCGAGCCGGCTCGTGCGCATGGCCTGCGCGCCCTCCACCGGGTCGGCCGAGGCCTCCCAGCGGCCCCACCACTCGTCGTCGGGCAGCTCGCCCGCGGCCCGCACGAACGCGTGCAACAGGGTCAGGTCGCGCGGGGCCGCCGTCAGGCCCGCGGACCGTACGATCGCCTCCAGCTCATGACGCCGGGCGCGCATCACGTGGCCCACGAGGTCGCGGCCCGCCGGGGTCAGGCCCAGCCAGATCGACCGCCGGTCGTTGTGCCGGTGGAAGCGGTGGATCAGCGACTTGCGCACGAGCCGGTCTCACATGCGGGTCAGCGTCGACGGGGCCACGCCGAGCTCGCGGGCCAGCACCGCGCTGCGCTGCGGGCCGCCGCCGGCCAGCAGGACCAAGGTTCGGTACTGCGGCAGCGTCACGTCCGCCCCGTGCGCCGTGAGGTTGCGCGCGGCGAGCGCGACCATGCTGCGGCTCACCGCCAGCAGCGCCTCGACGAGCGGCTCGGTCGTCACCGCGCCATCGTTGCACGGGTGACGGCACCGCGGGGGGCACGGCGGGTGGATTTACCAGGGCCGCATCCCTTACGGTATGGCGAAACTCTTGCACTGCTGCAACATCCGGGGGAGCCCATGGACCTCGCGCACATCCTGCTGGTCGAGGACGACGCGGGCGACGTGGCGTACACGATCGACGAGTTCCGCGAGCACCGCCTGCGCAACCCGCTCACCGTGCTCGGCGACGGCCTCGAGGCGATCGACTACCTGGAGCGCCGCGGGCGCTACGCGGACGCCCCGCGCCCGGACATCCTGCTGCTCGACCTCAACCTGCCCGGCGTCGACGGCCGCGTCGTGCTCGACCGGATCCAGGGCCGGCCGGAGCTGGCCGGACTGATCGTCGTCGTGCTCACCAGCTCGCCGCTGGAGGAGCGGATGCTGCGCGACTTCGGGGTGCCCGCCGAGCACTACTTCCGCAAGCCCGTCGACTTCGCGCAGCTGGCCCGGCTGATCCGCGGCATCGACCGGTTCAGCATCGTGGTGACCGCGGCTACCGCTCGGCGATGAGGCTCACGTAGTCGTCCTCGGTGAGCGGCGCGCTGGTGAGGGCGCCGTCGCCCCGCGGTACCTCCAGCGTCCGCCCGTCCTGCGTGAACTGCACGGCCACGATGTCGGCGCGGGCGGCGAGCGTGCACACGATCTGCCCGTAGGCGAGCGTCTCGTCGTTGCGGATCGGGTTGTCGACCGAGAGCCCGACGACGGCGGTGCCGTTGTGCAGCTCTACGCCCGTGATGTAGGAGGTGCCGCCGAGCGCGCTGTCGACCCCCGCGTCGCGCTCCTGCGCCGTCGGGCCGGCGGCGAGGTCGTCGAGGTGCCGCTGGGGCGCCGGGACGGTCGCCACCCGCCGGTCGACGGGCACGAGCTGGCTGTCGCGCGTGAAGAACAGCCGCTCCACGACCGCGCCGGGCGACGTCACCGCCATCGGGCCCTCGTAGGAGCCGATGACCACCGAGGGCTCGATCGGCCGCGGGGAGTCCTCGGTCGGCACCCCGCACCCGCCCAGCGCGAACAGCGCGAGCAGGGCGAACAGCACGAGGCCGCAGCGCTTCACCGCACCCCCGGCAGCTCGATCCGGAACCGCGCGCCGCCCCCGGGCCGGTCCAGCACGAGCACCCGGCCCCCGTGGGCGGCCACGTGCTGCGCCACCAGCGACAGGCCCAGCCCCGTGCCCGTGTAGCTGCCGCGGGCCCCGGCCGAGCGGCCCCGCTCGAACCGGTCGAAGATCACCTCGCGGTCGGCGGGGTTGACGCCGGGGCCGTCGTCGTCGACCTCGATCGCCCCGTCGGGGCCGGCGGTCTCGATCCGCACCGCGACCGGTCCCCCGCCGTGGGTCACCGCGTTGTCGAGCAGGTTCACGAGCACCTGCTCGAGCCGGCGCCGGTCGACGTTCCACCGCAGGCCGCCCGCGCCCGGCTGGGCGGCGTCCACGATCGCCGGGTCGAGGCCGCGGCGCTGCACCGCGCGCCGGGCCAGCTCGGCGACGTCGGCCGGCTCCAGCTGGGCCGGCAGGTCGCCGCGGGCCAGCTCCAGCAGGTCGTCGACGAGCTGCTGGAACCGGGCCACCTCGTCGACGACCAGGCCGGCCGCGGTCGCGGTGCGCTCATCGAGCCGGTCGCGGCGGCGCTCCAGCACGCTCGCCGACGCGGCCAGGGTCTGCAGCGGGGAGCGCAGCTCGTGGGAGACGTCGGCGGCGAAGCGGCGGTCCCGCTCGATGCGCCGGGCCAGCTGGTCGACCATCTCGTTGAACGAGGTCGACAGCGGCTCCAGGTCGGGGTCGGTGGCGGGGTCGAGCCGCGCGCCGAGGTCGCCGGCGCTGATGCCCTGGGCCGCGGTGGCGACCGAGCGCAGGGGGCGCAGGACGTAGCGGGTGGCGTACCAGCCCAGCCCCGCCCCGGCCAGCGCGACGGCCGAGGCGACCAGCGCGAGCACCCAGCCGATGGTGCGCAGGTTCTGGTCCAGCTCGCGCATGGAGTCGATCTCGTACAGCGCGGTGGCCGGCGACAGCAGGATGCCCACGATCACCACCGGCGAGCCGTCCAGCCTCGCCCGCTGGATGCCCTGGCCCGACTCGCCGACGAGGCGCTGCAGGCTCTGCGGCACGGCGGAGGTGGACGCGGTCTCGGCGTGGCGCGAGTACCACCTGCCCAGGTGGAACACGAGCACCCGGCGGTTGCCCCCGGTGTCCAGGGTGCGCAGCATCCCGCCGATGTCGGGCTTGTCGGCGTTCAGCCCGGCGGCCACGACCCGCGCGTCGAAGGTCGCCGAGCGGACCGCCGAACGCTCCCGGCCGCCGATGAGCTCGTTGCGGGTGAGCCCGTAGGAGACCAGTGCCATGCAGGCGGAGAGGGTCAGCGCGCCGGCCGCGAACCCGGCGACGACCCGGGTCCGCAGCCCCAGCCGCAGGCGGGTCATCGCTGCAGCTTGTACCCCATGCCGCGCACGGTCACGAGGTACCGCGGCGACTTGGAGTCCCGCTCGATCTTCTGCCGCAGCCGCCCGACGTGCACGTCCACGAGCCGCTCGTCGCCGATCTCGTACTCCCACACCCGCTGCAGCAGCTGCTGGCGGCTCAGCACCTGCCCCGGGTGCTCGGCCAGCTCGCACAGCAGCCGGAACTCGGTGCGCGTCACGGCGACCGGCTCGCCGGCGATGCGCACCTCGCCCGCGTCCGGGAGGATCTCCATCTCGCCGAAGGCCATGCTGGCCATCGCCTGCACGGTGCGCCCCCGCCGGCGCAGCGCCCGCAGCCGGGCCGAGAGCTCCTTCACCGCGACCGGCTTGACCAGGTAGTCGTCGGCCCCGGCCTCGAGCGCGGCGACGATGTCGTGGGTGTCGTCGCGCGCGCTGATGACCACGATCGGCACGTCGTCGCCGCGGCGCAGCTGCCGGATGCACTCGAACCCGTCGACGCCGGGCAGCATCAGGTCGACGAGCACCGTGTCGGCGGGCTCCTCGCGCTGCGCGACCAGGCCCTCCTCCGCGCTCGCCGCGCCGCGGACCGCGTAGCCCTCGTCCTCCAGCGCGAGCGCCAGCGAGAGCCGGATCCGGTCGTCGTCCTCGATCACCAGCACGCCTGCCATACGGGCATCATGCCGGGCGAGACCGCCCGGCGACCACCTGCCCCGGCCCTGCCCGGGGGCTTGCGCCGCCGAAGTCACACAACCGTCACGGTTCCGGGCAGGGTTCGCCACATCGGAGCCGAACGCTGAAGAGGTGGGCACCGGCGACGACGGGAGACGCACATGCACAGCGGCACGGCCGACGCGGCCACCCCCACGATCGAGATCGTGATCCGCGAGGAACTGGACGCGGCCTCGGTACCGCGCTTCGCCGCCCTCCTCCACGAGGCGGCGGATCTCGGGCCGGACCACCTCGTCGTCGACCTCACGGAGTGCCCGTTCGTCGACGCGGCCGCGATCGGCATGCTCCTGGACGTGCACCGCCGCATGTTCGTCGCGGGCGGGCGGCTCACCCTGCGCTCGCCCGGCCCACGGGTCACCCGCACCCTGCGCCTGGCCCGCGTGAGCAACGTCCTGCACGTGCAGGAACCAGTGCAATAACCCGCGCGCACTTCCCCTGCGCGTTACCCGCGCGTAACACTGATCGGCATGGTTGTTGCATCGACCGTGCAGAAAGTTCGGCTCCGGGGCCGCGACGACGACCTGGCCGCCGCCACGGCCCTGCTCGGCGCCGCCACCGACGGCCACGGCGGCGCCCTGGTCCTGACCGGCCCGCCCGGCATCGGCCGGACGGCCCTCCTGAACGCCCTCGCGGACACCGCCGTCAACCCCCTCTCGACGGTGTCCGCGAGTGGCCCAGCCGCCACCGGCGGCTGCGCGACGGTCCTGTCCGTGACCGGATGCCACGCCGAGTCCGCGCTCCCGCTCGCCGGCCTGCACCGCCTCCTCGCGGGGCTGCCGTACCCGGCCGGGGCGCACGGTCCGGCACACGGCGAGCCGCCTCCGGACCGGCTCGCGGCGGGACTGGCGGTGCTCGCCGCGCTGCGGGACGCCGCGCGGGCCGGGCCGGTCCTCGTGCTCGTCGACGACGCCCACGCGCTCGACCGGGCCTCGCTCGACGCGCTCGCCGTCGCCGCGCGGCGGGCCGGGGGCGAGCGGATCGCGCTCGTGTTCGCGCTGCGGGACACGCCCGGCGCGGCCGCCGGCGAGGCCGCGCTCGCCGGGCTGCCCCGCCGCCGCCTCGGCCTCCTCGACCCCCGCGACAGCCGGTCGCTGCTCGCCGGGGCCGTGCCGGGCCTCGCCGGCGACGTGGCCGGGGTCCTCGCCGGGCGGGCCGCGGGCAACCCGCGCGCCCTGACCGAGCTGGCCGCGGCCCTCTCCGCCGAGCAGCGCCGCGGCGAGGCCGCCCCGCCCACGACGCCGCCACGGGACGGGCCACTCAGCCGCGAGTACCGCGCCGTCCTGCGCACCCTGCCCCCGCACACCCGCCGCGTCCTGGTGCTCGCGGCCGCCGCGGCCCGCATCAGCGCCGCCGGCACGAGCTGCCCCGCGGCCCTGCTCCCGGCGGCCGGCCACCCGGCGGCCGACCTGGCCCCGGCCGAGCACGCCGAGCTCGTCCACGTCGAGGACGGCCGCGCCCGGTTCGTGCCGCCGCTGCTCGCCGAGGTCGTGTACGCCGAGGCCGGCCTGGCCGACCGCCTCGCCGCCCACCGCCGCCTGGCGAGCCTGGTCGCCGACCGCCGCGAGGCCGCGCTGCACCGCGCCGCGACCGCCACCGGCCCCGACGACGCCCTGGCCGCCGAGCTCGCCGCGGCCGCCCTGGCGGCGGACGGAGCCGATGCCGCCCTCGCGGCGGACGGAGCCGATGCCGCCCTCGCGGCGGACGGAGCCGATGCCGCCCTGGCGGTGGACGGAGCCGATGCCGTCCTCGCGGCGGACGGAGCCGGCACCGCCGCCGTCGCCGCGCTGCAGCGGGCGGCCGAGCTCACCGCGGACCCGGCCCGGGCGGCGGCCTGGACCCTCGGCGCGGCCCGGCTGGCGTGGCGCGGCGGCGAGCCGCACCGGGCGCGGCTGCTGTTGCGGGCCGTGTTCCCGCCCGTGGTACCGGAGGCGCTGCACGCGGAACGGGAACTGCTGCTCGGCGAGGTCGAGCTGCGCACCGGCGCGCACGGCGACGCCCGGCACACCCTGCTCGCCGCGGCCGCCCGGCTGCCCGGGAGGCGGGCCCTGCGCGCCCTCGCCCTCGCGGGAGAGGCGCTCGGCGCGTCCGGCCGCCACGACGAGTTCGCCGCGGTGGCGCGGCGGGCCCTCGCCCTGCGCCCCGGGCCGGACTCCACCCGCGACCCGGCCCCGGACGAGGCCCCTGACGAGGCCCTTGACGAAGCCCCTGACGAAGCCCCGGACGAAGCGGTGCTGTTCGAGCACGTCGCGGGCATGGCCGCCGGCTACGCCGGAGACCCCGCCCGCGCCGCCGCCCCGCTGCGGCGGGCCGTCGCGCTCGCCGCCGCCTGCGCCAACCCGCCGGTCCTCGTGCGGGCCGCCTGGGCCGGGATCGTCGCCGGGCGGGACGAGGACGCGCACCGGCTGGCCGTGCGAGCGGGCCGCCTGGCCCGGGGCGTCGGCGACCGAGCCACCGAGCCGCTGGCCCAGGAGGCCGCCGCGACCGCCGCGCTCGCCCTCGGCGACCTCGACCTCGCCGCCGCCACGGCCGCCGAGGGGCTGCGCCTGGCCGCGGCCACCGGGCAGGACGCGGTCGCCGACAACTGCTGCGGCCTGCTGGCGGTGATCGCGGGGATGCTCGGCGACGCGGACGGCTGCCGGCGCTGGGTGCGCCGCTGCCGGGCCCGGGCCGGCGGCGACATCGACAGCCAGGCCCGGGCCATGTGCGTGTGGGCCGCGAGCCTCGTCGACGTCGCCGAGGGCCGCCACGCCGACGCGGCCGGGCGGCTCTGGGGCGTCATGCGGACCGCGGTGGGGCGGGGGCACCTGGGCGTCCAGGTGCCGGCCATCCCGACGCTGGTGGAGGCGGTCGTGCGGGGCGGCGACCCCGGCCCGGCCCGGGAGGTCCTCGCCGCCTACGACGTGTGGGCCGCGGCGACCGCGAACCCGACCTGGCTGGCGTTGTCGGCGCGCTGCCACGGCCTGCTCGCGGCCGGCGACGACGAGGCCGACGAGCGCTTCCGCGAGGCGCTGCGGCTGCACCTGGCGGGCGACTCGGCGTTCCCGGGCGCGCGCACGGAGCTGCTCTACGGCGAGGAGCTGCGCCGCCGCCGCAGGCCCGCCGCGGCCCGGGAGCACCTGCGCAGCGCCCTGGCCACGTTCGAGCGGTACGAGGCCGGCCCCTGGACCCGCCGGGCCGCCGCCGAGCTGCGCGCCGCCGGCGACCACGTCGAGCCCGCCCCCGCCGACGCGCCGGCGCTCACCGCCCAGCAGGCCCGCATCGCCCGGCTCGTGGCCGGCGGCGCGACCAACCGCGAGGTCGCCGCGGCGCTGTTCGTGAGCCCCCGGACCGTCGAGCACCACCTGCGCAACATCTTCGTCCGCCTGGGGGTGCGCTCGCGCACCGAGCTGGCCCGCGTCCTGCCCTGAGGACACCGGCGATTTCACCGATGCGCGACCGGGCCGGTGATCGGCAGGCTTCGATGCACATCACACCCCCGAACCCCAGGAGGTCCATCGATGCGCCGAATCCTCGCGCTCCTGCTGGCGTGCGCCACGGCGCTGCTCGCCCTGCCCGCGACCGGGGCGCACGCCGCCACCGCGCACCGGCCGGTCGTCTTCGTGCACGGCTACACGGGCAGCGCCTCGAACTGGGTCACCGCCGAGGCCCTGTTCCGCGGCGCCGGCTACAGCAGCGGCGAGCTGTTCGCCTACGAGTACAACTCCTACGGCAGCAACATCACCAACGCGCAGGGCCTGGCGGCCTTCGTCGACCAGGTCAAGTCGCGCACCGGCTGGTCGAAGGTCGACATCGTCAACCACTCGATGGGCGGCCTCGTCAGCCTCTGGTACCTCAAGCAGCTCGGCGGCGCGTCCAGCGTGGCGCACCTGGCGTCGCTGGCCGGCGCGAACCACGGCACCACGTCCGCGGGCGCGTGCCTGGTGTTCGTGACCTGCCAGCAGATGTACCCGGGCTCGGCGTTCATCCTGACGCTCAGCGCCGGCGACGAGACGCCCGGCAGCACCGTCTACCGGACCTGGTACTCGCCCTGCGACGGCGTCATCATCCCGTACACGAGCACCGCGCTCAGCGGGGCGACGAACACGTACGTCCCCTGCGAGAACCACCTCACGTACCTCACCGACACCGCCGTGCTCACCCAGGTCCGCGCCTTCGTATCCAGCTAAACGCCGCGAACCGCCTCCTCGGGGCCGATACTGGTCCCGAGGGGGTATCACGGCGTGAGCGCACAGCCACAGAAGTTCAGTGTCGCCCTCGTCATCGGCGCCCTCGGCGTCGTCTTCGGCGACATCGGCACGAGCCCGATCTACACCCTGCAGACGGTGTTCAACCCGGGCGACCCGCACCCGGTCCCGGTCAGCGACGCCAACGTGTACGGCGTGGTCTCGACGCTCTTCTGGTCCGTCATGATCGTCGTCACGGTCACGTACGTGCTGCTGGCCATGCGCATCGACAACGACGGCGAGGGCGGCATCATGGCCCTCATCACCCTCCTGCGCCGCCGGGTCACCGGCCAGAGCCGCAGGGCCGCGATGACACTGGCCGGCCTGGGCATCTTCGGCGCCGCCCTGTTCTTCGGCGACAGCATCATCACGCCGGCCATCTCGGTGCTGAGCGCGGTCGAGGGCCTGAAGCTGGTGCAGCCGTCGCTGGACGAGGTCGTCGTGCCCCTGACCGCGGTCATCATCGTGGTGCTGTTCCTGGTGCAGCGGCGCGGCACCGAGGCCGTCGGCAAGGTCTTCGGCCCGGTGATGGTCGCCTGGTTCGTCACCATCGGCGGGTTCGGCATCGCCGGCGTCACGCGCCACCCGGCGATCCTCAAGGCGCTCTCGCCCGCCTACGCGATCGAGTTCCTCGCCGGGCACTTCGGCATCGCCTTCTTCGCCCTGGCCGCCATCGTGCTCTCGGTGACGGGCGCCGAGGCCCTGTACGCCGACATGGGCCACTTCGGCCGCCGCGCGATCGCCGCGGGCTGGCTGTGGCTGGTCCTGCCCGCGTGCACGCTGAGCTACCTCGGCCAGGGCGCGCTCATCCTGGACGACCCGGCCAACATCGCCGGCCCGTTCTTCCTGCTCGTGCCGTCCTGGCTGCGGCTGCCGCTGGTGCTGCTGGCCACCGCGGCGACGGTGATCGCCGCGCAGGCCGTCATCACCGGCGCGTACTCGGTCGCGTCCCAGGCCGCCCAGCTGGGCTACCTGCCGCGGCTGCGGGTCGCGCACACCTCGGCCCAGCAGATCGGGCAGATCTACGTGCCGTGGATCAACTGGCTGCTCATGGTCTCGGTCCTCACCCTGGTGTTCGCGTTCCGCAGCTCCGCCGCCCTGGCCTACGCCTACGGCATGACGGTCACCGGCACCATCACCATCACCACGCTCATGTTCCTCTACATCGCGAGCCGGACCTGGCGGACACCCACCTGGCTGCTGTACTCCGGCGGCGCGATCCTGCTCGCCGTCGACCTGCTGTTCGTGGCGGCCAACCTGACCAAGATCGTCCACGGCGCCTGGCTGCCGCTGCTCATCGCGCTGACCGCGTTCACGGTGATGACGACCTGGCAGCGGGGCCGCTCGATCGTCACCGCCCGGCGCCGCTTCCAGGAGGGCTCGCTGCGCGAGTTCATCGACGGCCTGCACGCCGACAAGGCCCTGACGAGGGTCCCCGGCACCTCGGTGTTCCTCAACCGCGGCAAGGAGTCCGCACCGCTGGCCATGCGCGCGAACGTCGAGCACAACCACGTCCGGCACGAGCACGTGCTCATCCTGTCGATCGAGACGCAGCCGGTCCCCCGCGTCCCCGACGAGGAGCGCGTGACGATGGACGACCTCGGCTACGCCAACGACGGCATCGTCTTCGTGACCGTCCGCTACGGCTACATGGACACCCAGAACCTCCCGGCCGCGCTGGGCCTGCTCGACCCCGCCCGCACCGAGGGCTCCCTGGACCTGGAGCAGGCGTCGTACTTCCTGTCGAAGATCGAGCTGCGCCGCGGCGACACCCCGACGATGGCGGCCTGGCGCAAGCGGCTCTTCATCGCCACGTCGTACATCACCGCCGACGCCGCGGAGCACTTCTGCCTGCCCCGCGACCGCACCGTGATCATGGGCTCCCACGTCGAGGTGTGAGCCGCGTCAGCCCGCCCGCAGCGGGAACGTCACGCGGAAGACCGAACCCTCGCCCGGGGTGCTGGTCACCTCGATGGCGCCGTCGTGGTCGAGCACGATCTGCCGGGCGATGGTCAGGCCCAGGCCGCTGCCGCCCGTCTCGCGGTCCCGCGCCGGGTCCGCGCGCCAGAAGCGCTGGAACACGAAGGGCAGGTCGGCCGGGGCGATGCCGCAGCCCGTGTCGCGCACCTCCACCACGGCGCGGCCCGGCAGCGGGAAGGCGCGCAGGACGACCGCGCCGCCCGGATCGGTGTACCGCAGCGCGTTCGTCACCAGGTTGCCCAGCACCTGCCGCAGCCGGTCCTGGTCGCCGTGGACGGGCAGCGGGCCGGCCGCCTCGGCGGTGAGCCGGACGCCGCCGTGCTCGGCGACGGCGAGGTGGGCGACGCGGCTGACCTCGACGAGCTCGGCGAGGTCGAAGCCGGTGCGGCGGTACGCGAGGTGGCCCGCCTCCGCCAGCGTCAGGTCCTGCAGGTCGTCGAGGATGCGCCGCTGCAGCAGGACCTCCTCGTGCAGCGAGGAGAACAGCTCCCGCGACGGGGGCACCACGCCGTCCTGGAGGGCCTCGAGGTATCCGAGCACGTTCGACATCGGCGTGCGCAGCTCGTGGGCCACGCCGGCGAGCAGGCGCCGCTGGGCCGTCTCGGCGCCCTCGAGCGCCTCGGCCATGCGGTTGAACGAGCGCGAGAGCTCCCCGACCTCGTCCCGGCCGGTGCTCGTCACGCGGGTGTCGAGGTGGCCGTCGGCGAGGCGGCGGGAGGCGGTCGTGAGCGAGCGCAGCGGCCGGGCCAGCTGCCGGGCGACGAGCGCGGTGCCGATCACCGACAGCACCAGCACGGCGCCGATCGCCCCCGCGGTCGGGCGGCCGAGCAGGGTCACCGCGTCGTCGTCGACGGCGCCGAGGAACAGCTGCAGCGGCTCCGGCGCGAACGTCTCCACCTGGTTGCCGAAGGCCTGCACCAGGCAGGCGCCGTGGTCGGCGGCGCTGCGGCAGTTGGTGACCGCGGTGCTGTCGTCGGCCTGGGCGTACTCCTGGGCGTCGCGGGCCTGGGTGGCGCACTCGCCGCCTTCCGGCTCGGCGGAGGGCAGCGGGATGCCGTACGCGTCCGGGGTCACCGGCGGCGGCTCCTGCCCGATGTCGGTGAGGCACCGGGCGTAGACGGTCGCCCGCCGGTACCTGGCCAGCTCGTCCAGGACGAGCCCGTCGGCCTTGGCGGCGATGAGGCCCATCTGGCGCGGGTCGAGGGCCAGCGCCGGGCGCGGGTTGATCAGGGTGGGGGCGCCGACGACCGGGCGGGCGGCCCGCTTGGCCAGGTTGTCGCTGTCGACGGTCACCTGCCCGTAGAGGTTGACCAGGCGGATGCGCTGCTTGTTGTCGGCCGAGAGCTGCCGGACCCGCTCGGAGACCCCGGCCCAGGTGCCGTGGCGGCGGCCGTACGCGCGCACGGTGTCGGCGATGTCGGCCACGTGCCGGGTCGCCTCCTGCTGCGAGCGGTCGATCTGCTGGGCCATGAACCGCAGGCTGAACCAGGCCGTCGCCCCGGTCGCCACCACGGCGACGACCAGCGTCAGCAGGAACACGCGCAGGCGGAAGCTCACGGCCGCCCGTCCGGGAGGGCCTGCTCCGCCAGCCGGTAGCCGCGGCCGTACACCGTCTGCACGTACCGCGGCTGCACGGGCTCCGCCTCCAGCTTGCGGCGCAGGTTGACCACGTGCGCGTCCACGGTGCGCTCGGACACGTCGCGCTCGAAGCCGAACACCCGGTTGATGATCTCGCCCCGGGTGAACACGCGGCCGGGCTCGCCGGCGAGCAGCTCCAGGATGCCGAACTCCTTCGCGGTGAGCACGATCGTCTCCCCGGCGACGCGCACCTCGAAGCGCCCGGCGTCCACGACGAGGTCACCGACGGTGAGCACCCGCTGGTGGCCGGGGCTGCCGATGCCGGAGCGGCGCAGCAGGGCCCGGACCCGGGCGGCGAGCTCGCGCGGGCTGACCGGCTTGGTCATGTAGTCGTCGGCCCCGAGGTCCAGGCCCAGCAGCAGGTCGTCCTCGGTGGAGCGGGCGGTGACGAGCAGGATCGCCACGCTGGACTCGGCCCGCATGATCCGGCACACGTCGAGGCCGTCGACCTGCGGCATCATGACGTCGAGGACCAGCAGATCCGGCTTGCGGGAGCGGCACTGCTCCAGGGCGGCCCGGCCGTTGTGCACCGTGAGCACGCTGTGACCGTCGCGCTCCAGGTAGAGCCGGATCAGCTCGGCCTGCTTCGGGTCGTCGTCGGCGACCAGGATTCGTGCGCTCATCCCGGCCATTGTGACCCGCCGAATGTGAGGAACCTGCGAAATCGGGTTCGGGTTTCGATCCGGCAACGGGTTCTTCACCGGTTCCCAACCGGCGGATTCCTACCGTCCCCGCCATGTGTGGACTCCTGGTGTTCCTCAGCTGCGACGGGACCGCCGACCGGGACGCGCTCGCCGCCGCGCTGCAGCGGCTCGGGCACCGCGGCCCGGACGAGACGGCGCTCGTCGCCGCCGACGGTGCCGTGTTCGGCTTCACCCGCCTGGCGATCATCGACCGGGCGGGCAGTCACCAGCCCTGCCGGTACAAGACCTGGACCGTGGTCTTCAACGGCGAGCTCTACAACTATCGGCAGCTGCGCGCCCAGCTGGCGGCCGAGCACGGCGCGACCTTCGCCACCGAGGGGGAGGCGGAGGTCCTCGCCGCGGCGTTCCACCACTGGGGGCCGTCGGCGGTGCGCCGGCTGCGGGGCATGTTCGCGGCGGTGCTGTGGGACGCCGCGACCGGGACGCTGCACGCGATCCGGGACCCGTTCGGGATCAAGCCGCTGTACCACCTGCAGACCCCCGACGGCCTGTACCTGGCGAGCGAGAAGAAGGCGCTGCTGCCCTTCGCCGGCGGGGCCCGGCGGATCGCCACGGCGGCGCTGTCGCACTACCTGACGCTGCAGTACGTCCCGGAGCCCGCGACCCTGCACCCCGCCGTGCACCGGCTCGCCGCGGGACACACGCTCACGTGCCGGCCGGGCGAGCGGCCGGTCGCGCGGCGGTACTTCGGCCACACCCTGCGCCCCGTGCCGCGCCCGGAGGCCGAGGCGGTCGCGGCGATCCGCGCGGCGCTGCGCGACAGCGTCCACGCGCACCTGCAGTCGGAGGTGCCGCTGGGCGCGTTCCTGTCCAGCGGCGTCGACTCCTCCGCCGTCGTCGCGCTGGCCCGGGAGCGCCACCCGGACCTGTGCGCCTACACGGCGGGGTTCGACGACGCGCGGTACAGCGAGATCGAGGCGGCCTCGCAGACCGCCGCGGCGCTCGGCGTGCGGCTCAAGGCGACCCTGGTGCGCGACGACGACGTCATCGAGGCGCTGCCCCGCATCGTGTGGCACCTCGACGACCCGGTCGCCGATCCCGCGATCGTCCCGTTGTACTTCCTGTGCCGCACCGCCGCCCAGGACGTCACGGTGGTGCTGTCCGGCGAGGGCGCCGACGAGCTCTTCGGCGGCTACGAGATCTACCGCGAGCCGGCCGCCCTCGCGCGCGTCGCGGGCCTGCCCGACCCGGTGCGCCGCGGCCTGCGCGCGGTCGCCGGCGTGCTGCCCGAGGGGGTGCGCGGCAAGAGCTTCCTCGAGCGCGCGACGACCCCGATCGGCGAGCGGTACTACGGCAACGCCCGCATCTTCGGCCCGGCGGAGAAGGCGCTCCTCATGCGCGGCCCCGCCGACCCGCACACCACGGTCACCGGGCCGCTCTACGCCGCGGCGGCGGGGCTGGACGACGTGAGCGCGATGCAGTACGTCGACCTGCACACCTGGCTGCCCGGCGACATCCTCACGAAGGCCGACCGGATGTCGATGGCGCACTCGCTGGAGCTGCGGGTGCCGTTCCTCGACCGTGCGGTGTACGCCGCGGCCGCCGCCCTGCCGCCGCAGCTCAAGGTGAGCCCGCACGCGACGAAGCACGCGCTGCGCGAGGCGGTGCGCGGCCTCGTCCCGGACGCGGTGGTGACCCGGCGCAAGCTCGGCTTCCCGACCCCGACCCGGGTGTGGCTGCGCGGGCGCGTCGGGGAGTGGGCCGGCGACGTGCTCGCGGCGGCGGACGTCGACCATCTCCTCGACATCGCCCACGTGCAGCGGCTGCTGGCCGCGCACCGCCGGGGCGGGGCAGACCATTCGCGCAAGATCTGGACGGTTCTGATGTTCTGCCTGTGGTACGGCCAGCAGCCGGCCGCCGCGGCGCTGACCGTGCGTTCGTCCGCGTCCTCTGGCGGGTGCGGGTGATCGCTGGCATGCTGCGCGCATGGACGTCCGGTTGGTCCGGCCCGGCCCTGTCAGTGCTGACAGCACCGCCGGCGCGGTCAGCACTGGCAGCGCTGTCAGCACGCACACGCCGGAGGAGCTGCCGGCGCTGCTGGCCCGCGAGGACGGCTTCGTCTGGGTCGACATCGCCACGTGCGACGAGGACGCCGCGCACGTGCTGCGCGACGCGTTCGGGTTCCATCCCCTCGCCCTGCGCGACGCCGCCGTGCGCAACCGGGTGCCGAAGATCCACCCGTACCCGGACCACGTCTTCGTGATCCTGCACGCGCCCCACTTCGGCGCCCGCGGGCACGTGCACTACATCGAGCTGGACCAGTTCATCGGCCCGCGGTACCTCGTGACGGTCCACGGCCCGGTCAACCCCGCGGTGCCCCCGGACGTGCCCCTGCGCCAGACCCGCGACGTGCTGCGGCGCATCGAGTCCGGCCGGTTCGCGCCGGCCTCGGCGTTCGAGCTGTCCTACGCGATCGTCTCGGCCATCACCCGCCTGCAGGAGACCATGGTCGAGGACGTCACCGCCGAGGTGTGGCGGCTCGAGCAGCGCGTGACGGCCGGGCACCTCGGCAACCCGGAGCAGTTCCTCGAGGAGCTGTTCCAGGCCCGCCACGGGCTGCTGGCGGTCCGCACCATGGCGGCGCTGGGCGGCGCGATCTACGGCCGCATGGCGACCCTGCCCCGCGCCGCCGTGCCGCCCGACGCCCAGCACCTCGTGACCGACGTGGTGGACCAGTTCGGCCGGGTCCGCAGCGTGGCCGACGGGGAGCGGGAGTACCTCCAGGGCGTCATCGAGTTCTACAAGGCCCGCACCGACACGAAGATGACGATCGCGGCCGAGCGGCTGGCGGTGATCGCGGCGATCACCCTGCCCATCACCGCGGTCTCGTCGGTGTATGGCATGAACCTCATCGTCAGCGACCACACCCAGGTCAACCACCTGGTCGCGGTGCTGCTGCTGATGGCGGTCATGTCGGCGACGCTGCTGGGCTGGGCGAAACGCCAGGGCTGGTGGTGAGCTTCTCGTTGTCGGGGTGAGCCGCCTGTTCAGCGCGGCTGTCACACCGCTCGTGCCGGGCCGACGGTGGCGCTGTTTACAGCAGCGGCGCTCACGCCCGTCGTGCCGGGCTGACGGTGGCCTTTCGCAGTAGCGGTGTGAAGGCCGCGAGCCCGGCGGCGACGAGGATCGCGCCGGCGTAGAACGGGGTCCGCAGCCCGTACGCGTGGGCCAGCGCTCCCGCGGCGAGCGCGCCCACCGGGGCCGCGCCGCGGCCGACGATGCGGAACGCGCTGGTGACGCGGCCGATGTAGGCGTCCGGCACGAGCGCCTGGCGCAGCGTGGCCGCGAGCGCGTCGCCGAGCGTCGTCGCCACCCCGAGCAGCCCCGCCGCGGCCACGGCCACGGCCGTCCCGCGCGCCCCGCCGAGCGCCGCGACACACACCGCGGTGCCGGCGACCGCCACGACCAGGCACCGCCGCGGCCCCAGCCACCGGGCGAGCCGCCCGGCGGCGACGCCCCCGGCCACGCCGCCGACCGCGTACACGGCGAGCAGCAGCCCGAACCCGGCCGGCCCGAACCCGAGCACGCGGGTCGCGAACAGCACGAGGACGGCGACGATGCCCGCGTACGCCACGCTGGTCACCGCCTGCAGCAGACACAGCCCGCGCACCGCCGGGTCGGCCCACATGAGCCGCAGCCCCGCGGTGATCCCGGCCCGGATGCCGCCGCCGCGCCCGGGCCGCGGGTCGATTGGAGCCGGCGCGCTTGAACCCGGCGCGCTTGAACCCGGGGCGCTTGGAGCCGAGACGCTCGGGGCTGGGGTGCCTGAAGCCGGAACGCTTGAGGCCTGGACGCTTGAAGCTGGGACGCTTGGGGCCGGGACGCTTGGGGCCGGGACGCTTGGGGCCGGGACGCGCAGCAGGATCAGGCAGGCGGCCGAGGCCAGGAACGTCGCGGCGTCGACGGCGAACGGCAGCACGGCCGCGGCGGCGAAGAGCGCGGCGCCCGCCGTGGACCCGATGAGCGTGTCGGTGATCTGGACTCCGGCGAGCAGGCGGCCGTTGGCGGCGGGCCGCTCCACCGGCGGCACGACGGCCGGGAGCAGCCCGGCGAGGGCCGGGGCGGCGACCGTGTCACCGCAGGTCAGCACGAACCCGAGGACCACGATCAGCCCGACCGGCGCGAAGCCGCAGGCCACGGCGACCGTGAACGCCACCATCACCGCGGCCCGGCCCAGATCGGCGCCGAGCGCGAGGCGCCGGCGGTCGAACCGGTCCGCGAGGACGCCCGAGAGCAGCCCGAACAGCAGCCAGGGCAGCTCCTCGGCCGCGGCGATGAGCGAGATCGTCCACGGGTCGCCGGACTGCCCCGCGGCGAGCAGCGGCAGCGCCACCCACCGCATCCCGTTGCCGAGCGCGGAGGTGACGGAGGCGAGCCAGAGCAGCGCGAACCCTCCGAACCGCCCGTACCCAAGCGCGGGGCGGTCTTCCCTTACACGGGTGAACATGAACCGGAGTCTGGTTCAGATATCGCGGTCCGTCAAGACCCGCGTGCGACAATCGGCGGCATCATGCAGACGCGGTCGGAACCCCAGCAGCAACGCAGCCGCGACAAGCGGGACCGGGTCCTGGCCGCGGCCGCCGCGCTGCTGCAGGAGCTGCCGTTCGACGACATCGGCACCCGCCAGATCGCGGACCGCGCCGGGGTGTCGGTCGGCTCCCTGTACCGCTTCTTTCCCGACAAGGACGCGATCTTCTACGCCCTGTCCGCGACCTGGCTGGACAAGGTCCTGGACCTCATGGACGGCCAGCTCGCCGCCCCGCCGCCGACGGTCGCCGAGCTGGTGAACCGGGTGGTCGAGGCGTTCGCGGAGTTCTTCCGGGCCGAGCCCGGCTATCGGCAGGTCTCGCTGGGCAGCCAGACGCTGCGCATGACCCCGGGCTCGGGCGCGCGCAACGACGAGCAGCTCGCGGACCGCCTGCGGACGGTGCTGGTCGAGCACTACGAGATGACGGCGACGGACGACCTGAGCCGGCGGCTGCTCCTGGCGGTGCGGCTGACCGAGTTCATGCTGAACCAGGCCTTCCGCACCAACCCGGACGGCGACCCGTGGGTGCTGAACGAGCTGAAGACACTGCTCCTTCGCTACCTGTTCGCCTGACCACGCGCCGGCCTATCCACCTGTCCATTCGCTCGCCGGCCCCCTGCCGGTCCCGGCCCCGCCCGTTCGCTCGCTGGCCCCCTGCCGGTCCCGGCCCCCGCCCATTCCGCTCGGCCAGCCCCCGCGTCCGTTCCCCGGCCCGTTCGCTCGCGTTTCTTCCGCCACTCGCCCGGCCGTTCGTTCCCCGCCGTTCGTTCGCCCCGCATCCACCGGCCCGTTCGTTTGTTGGCTCGCCTGCACGCCTCGCGGACCGTTCGCCGCGCTCATCCGCTGTTGCGCGTTCGCTCACTGCACGCCGCGCTCACGCTTCGAGCACGTTCGCGCACTGACCGCCGCGCGCTTGCACGCCGCCGCGCGCGTTCGCGGGCCTATTCGCCGTGGCCGGTGCAGAGGGCGTCGCCGAGCTCGGTCCGGTAGTAGAGCACCGAGCGGCCGGCCCGGCGCCGCGCGGTCAGGGCCGCGTCGCGCAGGACCCGCAGGTGGCCGCCGACCGAGCCCAGGGGGAGGCCGGTCAGCGCCACGAGCTGCGTCGTGCTCTTCGGTGCGGCCAGGAGTGTCAGAATGCGCGCGCGGGCGGGGCCGATGAGGCGGGCGAGGGCATCGGGCGGTACGACGTCCGGGTCTTGAGCGAGCCAGCCCGTGCACGGATAGATGACCGCGTGCACGTCGCCCGGCTCCTCCCAGCTCACCCAGCCCCGATAGGCCGTGGTCGGGACGAACAGGAGGCGGCTGCCGCTGACGTCGCGGGGCGGGTAGTCGTAGGTGTTGATCTGCAGCCGGCCGTCGCCGAGCCAGCGCATCCCGGGGCGCATGCCGTCGAGGACCGCCGCCCAGCCGCCCGAGGTCAGCCGGTCGGTGCGCGCGACGATGTCGGCCTCGAGAACGCGGCGGCGACGGGGCCAGCCGGGCCGTACCATGTGCCGCCACACCCAATCGAGCAGTTCCACTGCGCGTTCGACCAGCCCCGGTTCGAGCAGGACCGGGGCAAGCGGCCGGTCCAGGGTCTCGAGGATGTCGCGGCGGGCCTGCTCGTCGGTGGTCACGGCGACGCGGGCAAGCTCGTCGTCGAACCCGGGCGCGTCGGCCCGCGGCGGCTTGACCAGGAAGTCGGCGAGCCAGCCGGGTCGGATCGCGTCGCGCAGGAACGGCAGCGCGAAGTCGTCGCCGGTCCAGCGCGCCCGGAACGCGGGCATCGCCTCGGCGAGCCACTCACGCTGGGCGGGCGAGACGCGGTGCAGCCCGTTCAGCGCGACGAGCGCACCGACGGTCTCGGCCATGGGCGACACGACGAACCGGCTGCTCGCCAGCACGTCCGCATCGATCCGCCAGAGCCCCATGTTCGTTTCGCCCCCAAACGAAACTCTACGACCGCACGTTCGCGCACCCGCAGACTGCCCATCATGCGCACGTACCGCGAGCTGTTCGCCGCAGCCGAGTTCCGAGCCCTGTTCGCCACCGTCTCCGCGCAGGTAGCGGCCCAGACGGTGAGCGGCATCGCCCTGGCGACGCTCGTGTACGGCCGGACCGGCTCGCCCCTGCTGTCCGCACTGAGCATGTTCGGCAGTTCGTTCGCTCAAGTCGTCGGCGCGGCGACGCTACTGTCCGCGACCGACCGGCTCCCGCCCCGCGCGGCGCTGACCGGCCTGGCCGCGTTCACCGCGCTCACCACCGCCGCGCTCGCGCTGCCCGGCCTGCCCATCGGCGCGGTACTGGCCGTGGTGCTGGTCCAGGGCCTGGCCGCCTCGATCGGCGGCGGGGTCCGCTTCGGGCTGCTTTCCGAGATCGTGCCGCCGCAGGGGTACCTCCTGGGCCGTTCCCTGTTGAACATGTCCGTCGGCGCCATGCAGATCGCCGGGTTCGCGACCGGCGGCCTGCTCCTGGCCGCCGCGACCCCGTCGTCGGTGTTGCTCATCGGCGCGGCCCTGAATTTGCTCGCCGTGATCGTGGCGCGGCTAGGCCTGTCCCCCCGAGCCCCGCGCGCCGCCGGCCGCGCGTCGATCCGGGCCACCTGGCGCGGCAACCGCGAACTGCTGTCCTCGCCCGCGCGCCGCGCCGTCTACATTGGACTGTGGGTGCCCAACGGCCTGATCGTCGGCTGCGAGGCGCTGTTCGTCCCGTACTCCCCGGGCTCCGCCGGCGCCCTGTTCGTGGCCGCGGCCCTGGGCATGCTCGCGGGCGACGTGCTGGCGGGACGGCTCCTGCCCGCCCGCCTCCGCCGCCCGCTGACGACGCCGGTGCAGCTGCTGCTGGCCGCGCCGTACCTGCTTTTCGCCGCGACTCCCCCACTGTGGGCGGCGATCACCGTGGCGGCGGTGGCGTCGATCGGGTACTGCGGCAGCCTCCTGCTCCAGGACCGCCTGGTCGAACTGACCCCGCCGGAGCTGCGCGGGCACTCCCTGGGCCTGCACAGCTCGGGCATGTTCACGATGCAGGCGGTGGGCGCGACCCTGGCCGGCGCGGTGGCGCAGTTGATGCCGCCGGGCCGGGCGATGGCGGCGATGGCCGTGGCCTCGATCGTGGTGTCGCTACTCCTGGCGCGGGCATTCCGCCGTCCGGACGCCGCGGCCGCCCCCGACAGCAACCCACACGCGCACGCCCCCACCGCCAACACGCACGCACATGCACACCCAAACACGCACGCACACGCCGCCAACGCCAACGAGCACGCACACGCCACCACGCAGGCACACGCCACCAACGCCAACGCGCACGCACACGCACACGCCAGCACGCAGGCACACGCCGGCGACGCCAACGCGCGCTTGGGCGACGCAACCGCAACCGTCGGCGAGCAGACGCCGCCGGCGCCGAAGCGAGCGCCCGCGTGACCGGCGAACGAAACGAGATCAACCGCCCCGACGCCGCTGCAGACCCGTAGACCCGCTGCAGACCCGCGACAGCCGAGCAGATCCCAAGAGCCACAGCAGAGCAGATCCCGGAAGCGCTGCGGCCGAGAACTACACGACGAGGCTAGGTCGGTTGGCCGTTCCGTCTATCAAAACCGTACCACGGCCGATCTAATCGATCATCGATCGAACCACACGAAGTAGGCATCGAACAACTCATCGTAGTCAACGGCTCAGCTCCGCCACCACCCTAGCCGTGGCCGGGGTCGGGATGCCTGCCGCCTTGCCCGCGCGCAGTACCGCGCCGCCGATCGCGTCCAGCTCCAAGGGCCGGCCCGCCTCCGCGTCGCGCAGCATTGAGGACTTCATCGGGGCCGGGATCTGGTCGATCACGTCGAGCGTCTGGGCCGCGTCCGTCCGCGTGCCGTTCGCCCGGGCCACCGCCGCCACCTCCGACACGATGTCCACCAGATCGTCGCGGCGCATCTCCCGCGCGGGGCCGACGCTCGAGCGGGTCACCGTCGTGATCAGGGCCAGCGGCGCCAGCAGGGACATCTTGTCCCACAGCAGGGCGGACTCCGACTCACGGACGGTCACGTCCAAGCCGGCCGAAGCGAGCACGGCGGCGATCTCCGCAGAGCCGGAGCGAGGGTCAGAGCCGGGGTCGGAGCCGGACGCAGAGCCGGAGAGAGAGCCGGGGCCAGCGAGAGAGCCGGGACCGGAGAGAGAGCCGGGACCGGAGAGAGAGCCGGGACCGGAGAGAGAGCCGGGACCGGCCAGCTCCACCCGGCAGGAGTCGCTGGTATGGGAGATCCGCCCGGGCGCCACCCGAGTGCTCTCCACCCGGATCGAGCCGGCCACCACCCGCGCCGACGGGTAGCGCGACCGCAGCAGCCCCACATGGTCCACGCCGTTGAGCAGTGGCAGAATGAGGTCCGCGCCGCGCGCCGGGACACGCCCCAGCGCGTCGCCCAGCGTCGTCGCCTTCGTCGCGACCACCACCAGGGCAGCCGGAGCAGCCAGGGCCGTCACGGCCCGCGCCGGCACGGTGAAATCCCCGTACCGCACGCTCTGCACCGCGATGCCGTGCGCGTTCAGCGCCGCCGCGGTCTCGGGCCGGGCCACGTAGACCACGTCCTCGCCGGCCCGCGCCAGCAGCGCACCCACCAGCCCTCCGACCCCGCCGGGGCCGACGATCGCCACCGAAACCATGCCCACCAACCTATAGGAGCCGCCATGACCCGCAGGTTCGTGCTCACCGGGGCCCCGGGAGCCGGCAAGACCACCATCGCCCTCGCGCTGCGCGAGCTCGGGTACACCGTCGTCGACGAGGCCGCCACGGACGTCATCGCCGAGACGCCCGAGATCGAGCGGGACGGGCCGGCGTTTCTCGCGCGGATTCTGCACGTTCAGCGGCAGCGGCACGAGGCCGCTACGGGGGCGCTGCAGATCTTCGACCGGTCGCCGGTCTGCACGCTCGCGCTCGCCGAATACCTCGGGGCACGGCCGAGCCGGGAGCTGACGAGCGCGGCCGAGCAGGACGGGGTGTACGAGCGGACGGTCTTCTTCGTGCGGCTCATGGGCTTCATCGTGCCGACGGCCGCGCGGCGCATCGGCCTGGAGGACTCGCGCCGCTTCGAGCGGATCCACGAGGTCGTCTACCGGCGGCTCGGGTACACCCTCGTGGACATCCCGCCCGCGCCGCTGCCGGAGCGGGTCGCGGCGGTCATAGCCGGAATCGGCCGACCAGGGCGGTGAGCGTGGCCGCGTTCGCGTTCAGGCGCGACGCCGCCGCCCGGGACGTCTCCACCGCCCGCTGCGCCGTCGCCACGCTGCTGTTCACGCCGTCGATGTCGGCCGCGATCGCCCCGGACGCGGTGGCGGCCCGCTGCACGTTGCGCTGCATCTCGTCGGTCGTGGCCGTCTGTTCCTCCACGGCGCCGGCGATGGCGCGCTGGTACTCACTCACCCGGTCGATCGCCTCCGTGATCGCGTCGATCGCCGCGACCGCGCCCTCGGTGTCGGCCCGGATCGCGGCCACGCGCGAGGTCACGTCGTCGGTCGCGCGGGCGGTCTGCTGCGCCAGCTCCTTCACCTCGCCCGCGACCACCGCGAAGCCCTTGCCGGACTCCCCCGCCCGGGCGGCCTCGATGGTGGCGTTGAGCGCGAGCAGGTTCGTCTGCTCCGCGATGCCGGAGATGACCTTGACGACGTCGACGATCTGGACGCTGGAGTCGCCGAGCTGGCCCATGACCGTGGTCGCGCGCCGGGCGAGCTGGACGCTGTCCTGGGCGACGCGGGCCGCCTCGTCGGCGTTGCGCGAGATGGCGCTGATGGAGGCGGCCATCTCGGCGGAGCCGGTGGCGACGGTGTGCACGTTGCCGGTGACGTCGCGGGCCGACTCGGCGACTGAGCCGGCCTGGCGGGCGGCCCCGGCCGCGGCCCCGCCGACCATGCCGCGGATGTCGTCGACGACCGGGGTGGGCGTGTTCAGGTCGCGGTTCTGGCCGAGCCAGGTGCCGCCGACGGTGACGCGGGGCAGCGTCACGGTGCCCGCCGCCTGGGTGAGCTGGTTGGTCGCGGTCCAGGCGGCGGTCTGCGGGGCGAGGCGCATCCCGCCGAGCCGCCCGAGCTCCGCGATCGCCGCCTGCTGGGCCCGGTCGACGCTGTCCTGCACCCCGTCGCCGACCGCGGTCGCGAGCCGGGTGACGCCCTCGGAGACGTGGTCGAGGTCGTCGCGGGACAGCGCCGAGACGCTGGTGCGGGCGTCGTCACCGAACCGGCCGCTCTCCACCGCGCCGACGCCGAAGAGCACGAGCGCGGTGACGACCGTGCCGCCGATGCCGAGCGCCAGCAGCCGATGCCGCGGTTGCATATCGGTCCGATCGGCACCGCGGGACGGGACCTGAGCCGGACACGAGCTATGTTTCGGGCATGCTGCGGCCCGCCGAGACCTTCCCCCGCACCGTGCTGAGCACCGGACGGCTCCTCGTGCGCCCGTTCACGGCCGCCGATGCGCCCGACGTGCACGAGGCCTGGCAGGACGCGGCGTTCGTGGACAGCGCGCCGGTCGGCTACCCGTATGCGGGGGCGGACCTGGCCACGGCGGTCGCCTGGTGCGCGAGCGGCATCGAGCAGCGGCGGCTGGACGGCAAGGGGGTCGGGTTCGCGCTGGTGCCGCGGGACGGCGGGCGGCTGGCCGGGCACGTGTCGCTGTTCGGCGCCGACTGGGAGGCGCGCACCGCGGAGATCCACTACTGGACGGCGCCGTGGGCGCGCGGCCGGCGCTACGCGGCCGAGGGCGCGGCGGCGGTGGCCCGGTGGGCGCTGGCCGAGTGCGGCCTGCAGCGGGTGCACCTGCAGGCCGACACGGCGAACGCGGCGTCGCGGCGGACGGCCGAGGCCGCGGGTTTCCAGTTCGAGGGTGTCCTGCGCAGCCTGGCGCCGACCCGCCAGGGCACCCGGGCGGACATGGCCGTCTACAGCCTGATCGCCGCGGATCTCGGGCCGGTCCGGGCCGCGCCGCCGGAGGGGGTCACCGGGTGACGTCCCAGAACTCGCCCTCGGCCGGCACCGCCGGGTCCGGGTGCTTGTCGTGCTCCTGCCCGCGCAGCTCCACCCGGCGGATCTTGCCGGAGATGGTCTTCGGGAGCTCCGCGAACTCGAGGCGGCGGATGCGCTGGAACGGCGACAGGTGCGCCCGGCAGTGCTCGAAGATGGCGCGGGCGGTCTCCTCGGTCGGCTCCCATCCGGCGGCGAGCACGACGTAGGCCTTCGGCACGGCGAGGCGCACCGGGTCCGGCGACGGCACGACCGCGGCCTCGACGACGGCGTCGTGCTCGATGAGGACGCTCTCCAGCTCGAACGGGGAGATGCGGTAGTCGGAGGCCTTGAACACGTCGTCGGCGCGGCCCACGTACGTGATGTAGCCGTCGGCGTCGCGGGCGCCGATGTCGCCGGTGTGGTAGTAGCCGCCGGCCATCGCCTCGGCGGTGCGGCCGGGGTCGCCGTGGTAGCCGGTCATCAGCCCGAGCGGGCGGGCGCTCAGGTCGAGGCAGATCTCGCCCTCGGTGCCGGGCTCGCCGGTGGCCGGGTCGATGAGGGCGACGGTGTAGCCGGGGACCGGGCGGCCCATCGAGCCGGGCCGCACCGGCTGGCCGGGCGGGTTCGCGATCTGCACGGTGGTCTCGGTCTGGCCGAAGCCGTCGCGGATCGTCACGCCCCAGGCCTGCCGTACCTGCTCGATGACCTCGGGGTTGAGCGGCTCGCCGGCCCCGACGACGAGCCGCGGCGGGGTCGGCAGCGCGGACAGGTCGGACTGGATGAGCATCCGCCACACGGTCGGCGGGGCGCAGAAGCTCGTCACGCCGCAGCGCTGCATCTGCCGCATCAGGGCGGCGGCGTCGAAGCGCGTGTAGTTGTAGATGAACACGCAGGCCTGGGCGTTCCAGGGCGCGAAGACGTTGCTCCAGGCGTGCTTGGCCCAGCCGGGCGAGGAGATGTTGAGGTGCACGTCGCCGGGTTGCAGGCCGATCCAGTACATCGTGGAGAGGTGCCCGGCCGGGTAGGAGGCGTGGGTGTGCTCGACGAGCTTCGGGCGGGCCGTCGTGCCGGAGGTGAAGTACAGCAGCAGCGTGTCCGAGGCCTGGGTGGGCCCGTCGGGGGTGAACGCGGCGTCGTCGGCGAGCGTGTAGGGCAGCCAGCCGCCGGGCGCGCCGGCGGTGTCGCCGACCGCGATGCGGGTCACCGCCGGGTCGACGCCGTCGAACTTGCCGGCCGCGGCGGCCGCGGCGATGACGTGCTTCGCGCCGCCGCGCAGCACACGGTCGCGCGCGTCGGCCGGGCCGAGCAGCGGGGTGGCGGGGATGATGACCGCGCCGAGCTTCATCGCGGCCAGGATCGTGTCCCACAGCTCGACCTGGTTGCCGAGCATGAGCACGAGCCGGTCGCCGCGGGCCACGCCGGCGGAGCGCAGCCAGTTGGCGAGGCGGTTGGAGCGCTCGGACATCTGGGCCCAGGAGTAGCGCTCCTCCCGGCCGTCCTCCTCGACGATCCACAGCGCGGGCGCGTCGTTGCCGGCGGCCACCGTGTCGAACCAGTCGAGGGCCCAGTTGAACTCGCCGAGCCGCGGCCAGCGGAACCGCTCGACGGCCGTGGCGTAGTCCTCCCGCGTGGCGAGCAGGAGGTCCCGGGCCTCTTTGAACGACGCGTACGACATGCCGTGCAGCCTACGTCCGGCCGCGGCTCAGGGCAGTTCGGCGACCCGTTCGCGGCTGAGCACCTCGACGCGCTCGGCGTCGCCGTACTGCCAGGCGACGATCTCCCCGGTGTCGGGGTCGAGCTCGATCGTGAGGCGGGTCGCCCCGACCGGCACCGAGAACCCCTGGCCGGCGGCGGCCAGGCCCGGCAGCCCGGCGATCGTGCGCAGGGCGGCGGCGCGTTCGGGGCGGTCGAGGTACCGGATCCCGATCATGTCGAGCAGGGACGTCACGATCGCCGTCGGGTCCGCGGTGGGGTCCACCGGCGGCATGGGCAGCTCGCCGGAGGAGTAGTCGACGGTCGAGCCGGGCCCGGGCGGGTCGAGGCGCCGCTCGCTGACGCGGCCGGAGCCGTCCGGGGCGCGCCACCGCTCGCTGTCGATGCGGGCGACGGCGGTGCCGGAGCGCACCCAGCGCACGAGGTGGACGCGGCTGTACCGCCCGGTGCTGCCGTCGGCCGCGGCCGGCCCGGCGGCCGCGGCGAGCAGCAGCACCCGCTCCCGCGCGGACGGCGCCCCGGGCGGGTGCCCGAGCACCGTGTCCGCCGCGGCCGGCAGCACACCCGCCGCCAGGCCGCCCAGCACGACCGCCACCACCGCCCCGAGAGCCCGCACGTGCCACCTCCCGACGGGTTCAACCGCCGGGAGGCCCGTCGCGTTACTTGCCGGACGTCTTCGATCGGGTCTGGGTGCCGCCGGTGCCGCCGGTAGCGCCGGGGCGCTTGGCCTGCTCCGGTTCGCCGCCGTCCATGATCTGCAGGATGCGCGGCGCCAGCGCGGTGGCCAGGGCCGGGGCCAGCGCGTCGGCGAGCGCCCCGGCCATTACCTCGGTGAGCAGCACCCGCTCCAGCAGCGGCGCGCCCCGCGGCAGCTGGGGCATGATCGAGGTGCCGCCGTGGGTCGCCCGGCCGGCCTCGTTGAGGATGTCGCGGATCAGGTCGTCGATCATGCCCTCGACCGGCGCCTGGCCCCCGTTCTCGTCGCCGGCCATCTCAGTGGCGCGCCAGCAGGGCCGCGAGCAGGAGCGGGTGCATCCCTTCGCTCTGCTCGCCGCGGCGGTGCATGAGCATCGCCATGAGCAGCGGCTGCTCGATGCCGGTGTGCCGGGCGCCGCGGCGGCGGCGGGTGAGCGCGGCGAGCATCAGCGGATGCTCGATCATGCTCTCGGACTCCTCGTGACGGGACATGAGCGCGGCGAGCAGCAGCGGGTGCTCGATGCCCTGCCCCGGTTGCTCCATGCTGCTCTCGTGGCGCTCGGCGGTCGCACTGGTCATGGAAGGCTCCCTCGCGTCGGGGTGTGCCCGGCTGCTGCCGGCACGGGTCAACGCTCGCCGGGGCGGGCGTGAGGCGTCGTCACCCGAGCGGCGTGAACGGCCGCCGGCCGGCGTCGCCGCCGGGGTGCGGTCCGTGACGACCACCACAGGCCGCACGTCCCAGATCTGAGATAATGTCCCGGACATGGGAGACGAGCTGGAGGCGCGGCTGGCCGGCCGCCTGGCCGAGCTGCGCGCCGAGCGGGGCTGGTCGCTCGACGACCTCGCCGGGCGGGCCGGGGTGAGCCGCTCGACGCTGTCGCGGCTCGAACGCGGCGAGATCAGCCCGACGGCGGCGCTGCTGGGCCGGCTGTGCACGGCGTACGGCCGGCCGATGTCCCGTCTGCTCGCCGAGGTCGAGCCGGAGCCCCCGCAGCTCGTGCGGGCCGCGGCCCAGCCGGTGTGGCGGGACCGGGCGACCGGCTTCACCCGCCGCTCGGTCTCCCCGCCGCACCCGGGGCTGCGCGGCGAGGTGGTCGAGGCGGTGCTGGAGCCGGGGGCCGACATCACCTACGAGGAGCCGCCGGTCGCGGGCCTCGAGCACCACCTGTGGGTGCTCGACGGCGGCCTCGAGCTCACCGTGGACGGCGCCGCGCACGCCGTCGGGGCCGGGGACTGCCTGCGGTACCGCCTGTGGGGCCCGTCCCGCTTCGTCAACCCGGGGCCGGCCGCGGTCCGCTACGTCCTGCTCATCGTCCTGCCCTGAGGATGGCTGCGATGCCCACGATCACGCGACTGACCCCGCAGGTGTACCCCGGCCACGTCGACGCCCTCGCCGAGGTCCTCGCCGACGCCGTCGCGCACGGCGCCTCGGTCGGCTTCCGCTCCCCGTTCGGCCCCGGCGACGCCGCCACGTGGTGGCGCACCCGCGAGCCGGCCGTGCGGGACGGTTCGCTGCACGTCTGGGTGGCGATGGCCGCGGACGCCGTCGTCGGTACCGTCAGCCTCGCGCTCGAACCCAAGCCGAACGGCCGGCACCGGGCCGAGGTGCTCAAGCTCCTGGTGCACAGCCGGGCACGCGGCCGCGGCGTCGGCCGCGCGCTGCTGGGCACCGCCGAGGCGGCGGCCGCCGGGTCCGGCGCGACGCTGCTGCTGCTCGACACCGCTACCGGGAGCCCCGCCGAGCGGCTCTACGCGTCGGCGGGCTGGACGCGCTACGGCGTCGTCCCCGGCTATGCCACCGACCCGGCCGGGACCTTGGAGGACTGCAGCTTCTTCTTCAAGCGGCTGGGCTGAGCCTCGCCCGGCCGCCGGCCAGCGGCAGCAGGCCGGCGGCCAGCAGCACCGCGGCGGCCGGGATCAGGTCGAGGCTCACCGGGATCAGCAGGAACGCGAACAGCGCCGCGACCGGGCTCCAGGCGGGCAGCCGGTGCGCCCGGACGAGCTGGAACAGCAGGGTCACCAGGCCCAGCACGAAGACCGCGTTGCCGGCGATCGGCAGCGGGCCGGGCAGCGGGGCGGCGTCGGCGAACGACGGCACGAGGTCGCCGGCGATGACCCACAGGAACGCGGCCGTCCCGGCGAGCGCGCCGATGACGGCCAGGTTCGAGGCCAGCCGGTTGCCGAAGTCGCGCGACGGCAGCATCCGGCGGGCCCCGACGGCGAGCGCGCCGAGCAGCACCATCGCGGCGAAGAACATGACGTGGCCGGTGTTCCACATCCAGGCGCCCTTGTCGCGGTGCCCGTCGAGGCCGTCGATGAGCCGCAGCACGCCGTAGCCGAACAGCAGCACCGGCGCCGCGACGGCCCCGGTGCGCACGAGCGGAGAGGAGGTCATGCCACGAGCGTCGTCGCCCGGGCCGACCCGGACATCCGGGCGAAACCCGGACGCGACCCGGAACCGCCACCCCGAGGACGGTTCAGCGCACCTCGGCGGCGGCCCGGGTGAACAGCTCGTCGCACCACCGCGCGAACGGGCGGCGGTCCCCGCGCACCGGGTGGACGCGGTTGCTGAGCACGACCAGGCCGTACCCGCGCGACGGCTCGAACCAGATCCGGTTGCCGACGAATCCGGAGGCGCCGAAGCCGTCCGCCCCGGCGCCGGGGCCGCCGATGCCCCGGGCCGGATGCAGCCACCATCCGGCCGCGAACCGCTCCCCCGCCGGGTTCGCGGCCAGGCACGGCGGCGTGGGCCCGAAGGCGGCGCGGGCCGCCGCGGTCACCAGCTCGAGCGTCCCGAACGCGCCCGCGTGGCCGCCGTAGCCGCCCATCGCCGACGCGTTCTCGTCGTGCACCTCCCCGCAGACGAGCCGCCCCCGCCACGGGCACCGCTCGGTGGCGACCGCGGGCTCGACCGGGCCGCCGAGGCGCAGCCCGCCGCCGTCGAGCGGCCGTCCCGTGAGGTCCTCGACGAGGGCGCCGAGGACGATGTACCCGAGGTCGCTGTACACCGGATGCGGCTCGGACGGCTCGGTGGCGAGGGCCGCGCCGACGATCGCGGGCCCGCGCAGGGTCTCGTGGAAGCGCACCGTGGCGGGCAGGCCGGCGCGGTGCGCGAGCAGGTCGTCGATGCTCGCCCGGCCCGCCGGCGTGCCCGCGGCCCGCGGCCACAGCCGCGCGATCGGCCGGTCCCGGGGCAGCCCCAGCGCGAGCACGGCGGGCAGGGTCACGAGCACCTTCGTGAGGCTCGCGAGGTCCCACCAGCACTCGGGCGTGGCCGGGCGCCCGGTGCTCAGGTCGGCGATCCCGTGCACGGTGCGCGCCAGGACGCGGTCGCGGTCGAACACGGCGACCGCGACGGCCGGCATCGGCGCCCGGGCGGCCAGCTCGTCGAGCCACATCTCAGGCGACCGCGGCGTGCAGGGCGCGGGCGGCGCGGATCGCGGAGCGGATCTCCTGCAGGCAGCGGTCCGGGCCCGCGGCTCCGGGCGGCTGCGGGGTGCTCGCGCGGTGCGGGTCGAAGCCGACGGTGTCGATGCCGCAGCGGTACCGCAGCCCGAGGATCCGGATCGCGTCGCAGTGCTGGAACGGCACGTAGATCGGCGAGGTGACGATGAGGATGCGCTCCTCGGCGCGGGGCCGGGCCGCGGCCGCCCAGTGCTCGTAGGTGTCCGCGGTGTTCGCCCGGGGCGCGGCCGGGTCCCGCGGCGGGGCGACGAGCACGGGGACGCCCGTGCCGAAGGCGGCCCGGACTCCGGCGGCGAGCGCGTCCGCCTCCGTCCGGCAGCCCTCGGCGCCGGGAACGACACGCTCCTCGGGGCCGAGCGGCCGCAGGCTGCCCAGGGCCGCGATCGCGCCCACCCGGCGGGTGGCGGCGAGGCGGGCGGCGTGCTCGGTGCGCTGCAGGCAGGCGCGGGCCAGGCCGCCGAGGACGAGCACGTGCGCGTACTCGTCGTGCGGCGGCTCGATACTGTCCATCAGCCCGAGCGCGGCGGCCGCCGTCCCGGCCGCGGCCGCGAGCCGCACCGGCAGGTCGACGCGAATCCGGTCCCGCTCGACGCCGCCGAGGCGGCCGCGGAAGTTCCAGTGGGCGTCGGAGAACGCGTCGAGCCAGGCGAGCAGCTCGCCGGTCTCCGCGGCCGGGACCTCGCCGCCGAACGCGGCGACGAGGTCCCGCATGGCCGGCGAACCCGCCCAGCGGTGCAGCCGGGCGGGCAGCGTGCCGGGGTCGAGCCCCGGCGGGCACTCGGGGAGTCTGCGGTCTACTTCGTCTCCCGCAGGTCCGAGAAGATGTCGTAGCCGTGAATCCAGGCCACGTTGTCCGGCAGCGACTGCAGGCGGGCGTTGCGCTCGTCGGCCGGCGGGCCGTCGGGCAGCTGGAAGCAGGCCGCGTTGCCGCGCGAGCCCATCTGGATCTGGCGGGTGCGGGCCTTGCGCAGCTGCTCGTAGCGCTGCAGCCCCTCGGCGACCGAGAGCCCGTCCGCGGACAGGTAGTGCGCGAGGGCGGCCGCGTCCTCGATGGCCTGGTTGCTGCCCTGCCCGGCGTGCGGCAGCATCGGGTGGGCGGCGTCGCCGAGCAGCGTGACCCGGTCGGTGCTCCACTTGCGCAGCGGCTCGCGGTCGTAGAGCGCCCAGCGGCCCACCTCCTCGACGTTGGACAGCATCGACACGACGGTGTCGTTCCAGCCGTCGAACGCCGCGACCGCCTCGGCCGGCTCGCTCTTGGACGACCACGACTCGAGGGTCCACTCGGGGTCCGGCACGTACGCGACGAAGTTGACGAGCTCGCCACCGCGGACGGGGTAGATCACCAGGTGCCGGCCGGGGCCGAGCATGAAGGTCAGGCCCATCGACTCGGAGCCGGGGACCTTCTGCGCCGGGACGAGCCCCCGGAAGCAGCTCATCGCCGAGAACACGGCCTCGTCGGGCCCGGCGACGTGGTGGCGGACCGCGGAGCGCAGCCCGTCGGCGCCGACGACGACGTCGGCGGAGACCTTGGTGCCGTCGGCGAACTCGATCTCGGCACCGTCCGGCGCCTCGTGCACGGCGGCGGCCCGGCGGCCGAGGTGCGGCGTGCCCTGGTAGGCGTCGAGCAGGACCTGGTGCATGTCGGCGCGGTGGATGCCCAGGAACGGGCCGCCCATGCGCTCGTCGTACCAGTCGCCCATCGGGTGCTCGTAGAAGATCTCGCCCGAGCGCCAGTGGTGGAACTGGATGCGCTGCAGGTTGCTCGCCACGTCCCGGGTCGTCCGGCCGACGCCGAGGTCGTCCAGGACGCGCATGCCGTTGCCGCCGAGGGCGATGCCGGCGCCGATCGCGCTCAGCTCGCCGGCCTGGTCGTACACCTCGACCTCGTGCCCCTTGGCCTGCAGGGCGATCGCGGCGGCGAGCCCGCCGATGCCGGAACCGACGATGGCGACGCGCAGCGGTGACGAACCCATCGAGTACTCCACGTGTACGAGATATCGACAATATGACACGGACAAATGGCCCACGGGGCGACGGAAGCCTATCCATCCGCACGTGCAGGATTCCAGCGTCCGGTGATGAATCTTTCATCGCATTTGCCAGCACTCGCGTGCGAAACCTGTTTCGGAATTGTCAATCCGCTGGTCAGCGGCCTTCAATCCGGTCAATGGACTGCCCTCGATGGGATGGAAGGTGGGCATGAACCGACGAAGAAGGCTCGCGCTGTGGTTTGCCGCGGTCCTGGCCGGAACCGGCTCGGTCGCGGTGTTCGCGGCCCCGGCCTCCGCGCACGGTGCGATGATGCAGCCGGGCAGCCGCCAGTACCTGTGCTGGAAGGACGGCCTGACCGCCACGGGCCAGATCGTGCCGAAGAACCCGGCGTGCGCCGCGGCCGTGGCGCAGATGGGCCCGAACGCGCTCTACAACTGGTTCGCGATGCTGCGCTCCGACGGGGCCGGGCGCACGTCCGGCTTCATCCCGGACGGGAAGCTGTGCAGCGCCGACGCCAAGGTGTACGACTTCTCGGGCTTCGACCTGGTCCGCACCGACTGGCCGCTGACCCACCTGACCGCGGGCGCGTCGATGGAGTTCGACTACAGCAACTGGGCGGCCCACCCGGGCACGTTCTCGCTGTACGTCACCAAGGACGGCTTCGACCCGAGCAAGCAGATCAGCTGGTCGGACCTCGAGTCGACGCCGTTCCTGCAGGTCACCAACCCGCCGCAGGTGGGCTCGCCGGGCACGGCGGACGGGCACTACTACTGGACCGGGAAGCTGCCGACGGCCAAGTCCGGCCGGCACATCATCTACTCGGTCTGGGCCCGCTCGGACAGCCAGGAGACCTTCTACGGCTGCTCCGACGTCACCTTCGACGGCGGCAACGGCCAGGTCACCGGGGTCGGCGACGGCACCGGCGACGGCCCGACGGGCGGCCCCACGTCCAGCGGCCCGACCTCGAAGCCGCCGTCGAACCCGTCGAGCCCGTCGGCGTCGGCGTCGAGCCCCGGCAACGGGGGCGGCGGCAGCGGCGGCTGCACGGCGACGTACACGGTCACCAGCAGCTGGCAGGGCGGCTTCCAGGCCGACGTGAAGGTCACAAACCCGGGCTCCGCGCCGATCTCCTCCTGGAAGGTCGGCTGGAACTACACCGGGGGCCAGACCGTCACGCAGGGCTGGAACGCCACCGTCACCCAGACCGGCACCGCGGTCTCGGCCGCGAGCGTCTCCTGGAACGGGACCATCCCGGCCGGCGGCAGCACGAACTTCGGCCTGCTCGGCAACGGCACCGCGGGCACCGCGCCCGCGCTGTCCTGCGCCGCGAACGGCGGCAGCCCGGCGTCGCCGAGCGCCGGCACCTCGTCGTCGCCCTCGCGCTCGTCGTCGCCCTCGTCCTCGCCCTCGGGCCCGGGCGGCGGCACGGCGTGCACCGGGGCCGCGTTCTGTGACGGGTTCGAGAACCAGAGCGGCACCACCGTCTCCGGCGACTGGACCACGTCGTTCGCCAACTGCCAGGGCTCCGGCACCGCCACCGTCGACACGTCCGTCGCGCACAGCGGCGGCAAGTCGGTGCGCATCAACGGCCAGGCCGGCTACTGCAACCACGTCCTGGTGAAGCCGACCAAGGACCTCAGCGGCCTCGGGTCGGTGTGGTACGGCCGGTTCTACGTGCGCCACACCACCGCCCTGCCGACCCAGCACGTCGCGTTCGCGGCGCTGAAGGACAACGGCGACGGCGGCAAGGACCTGCGCATGGGCGGGCAGAACGGCGCCCTGCAGTGGAACCGCGAGTCGGACGACGCCACCCTGCCGGCGCAGAGCCCGGCCGGCGTGGCCCAGTCCAAGCCGCTGCCCACGAACTCCTGGAACTGCGTGGAGTTCATGGTCGACGGCCGCGGCCTGCTGTCGACGTGGCTCAACGGGACGGCCGTGCCCGGCCTGACCGCGGACGGCACGCCGACGGCGGACATCGACCAGCAGTGGCTGGCGCGCTCGTGGAAGCCGCAGGTGACCGACCTGCGCCTGGGCTGGGAGGCCTACGGCGACGGCGCGGACACCCTCTGGTACGACGACGTGGCGATCGGCGCCTCGCGCATCGGCTGCTGACGTCGCTGGTACCGCGCCCGGCCCGTCGCAACCGCCACTGCGACGGGCCGGGCGCTCGCCCTGGCACGAAAAGTCGGGCGCTGCGCGCCGCGACTTTTCGGATTTATCCCCTGTCAGGCGACAAGTCCGATTCGCCAGGCTCCGCCGGAAGCCTAAGCGCCTTAATGCTTTGCCTAAGAGCATTAGGGAGTCGTACCGTCGAGAGCGTGGAACCGATCACCGAACCCGACCTCCGCGCCGCCTTCGTCAACTGCTCCAAGGGCGAGGCCCAGCGCGCGCACGTGCCGCGCGATCTCGCCGAGCGCCGGTGGGACGACCTCGACTTCCTCGGCTGGCGCGACCCGGGCGCGCCCGACCGCTCGTACCTCGCCGCCGAGCACGGGGGCCGCCTCGTCGCCGTGTCGCTGCGCGTGGCGCAACAGCAGCGGCGGTACCTCGCGCGCGGCATGTGCTCGCTGTGCCTCACCGTGCACCCGGGCAACGGCGTCTCGCTCATGACCGGGCGCCGGACGGGCAAGGCCGGGCGCAACGGCGACTCCGTCGGCGTGTACCTGTGCACGGACCTCGGCTGCTCGCTCTACGTGCGCGGGCTGCGCAAGCCGAGCACCGGCGGGCGGCTGGACGAGACGCTCACCGTCGAGGAACAGGTCGACCGGCTGGGCGGCAAGCTCACGGCCTTCCTCGACCGCCTGACCGACGCGGCCGGGTAGGCCCGGGCACGTGCACCGCGACTGAGCAGATCCACAGGTTTCCTCAGGCTGGTCACATCGAGCGGGCGGAACCTGAGCGTATGGCGATCGGGGAAGCATCGAGAATCGTGCGCTGGTACGCGTACGCGGGCTGCCTGGCGGTCGTGCCCTTCGTCGTGGCCGGGTTCCGGCTGCCCTGGTACGGCACGGCGGTCGTGCTCGGCGCGGCCATGGCGGCGTGGGCGCTGCTGCTCACCCTGGTCCGGCCCACCGCGGCGGCGGTGCCGCTGCCGGCGGTGTGGGCCGCGGCCGGGCTGCTCACGGTGTACGGCACGGGCACGCTCCTGCTGCACGGCACGGTCAGCGCGGGGGCGCTCGCGGCCGGCGGGTACGGGTGGGCGCTGCTCGTCGCGGCACTGTCGCACCAGCGCCGGCTCAGGGCCGCGGCGCACGGGCACGCGACGCGCCCGAACGCGGCCCGCGCAACGCCCCACGCGCGGGTCTGACGCCCGGGAGGAGTGCGGGCGTCAGGCGCCGTACAACGCGACCGTGCGCGCGGCCGCCTCCGCCAGCCGTGCCCGCAGCGACCCCGGCGCCAGGACCTCCGCGTCGGGGCCCAGGGAGAGCAGCTGGGAGTAGGCGACGTCGGCCGACTCGGCCGGCAGCGCCACGACGACCCAGCCCGCCGCGTCGGGCGGCCCGGCACCGTCCAGCGCCGCGCGGTAGGCGACCGCCTCGACGGCGAAGCGCAGCATGCGCAGCCCGTGCGGGCTCAGCCGCACGGTGACCGTCTCCGCCAGTATGCCCCGCTCGAACTCGGCCGCCCGCTGCGCCCAGAACCCCGCCAGGTCGAACCCTTCGTCGCGGTCGAAGGGCGATTCGGTGACCGTCGCCGAGCGGACGCGGTCCACGCGATAGGTGCGCGGGCCGGTTTCGGCGCGGCCCACGAGGTACCAGATCCCGTTCTTGAGGACGAGCCCGAGCGCCGCGACGGTGCGGGTCACCTCGCCCTTGCGCCCGGCGTAGGTGAGCTGCACGCGGCGGTCCTCCCACACGGCGCGGGCCAGCTCGGCCAGCAACGGCGGCGGTGACGCGTCGCGGAACCAGCCGGGCGCGTCGAAGTGGAAGCGCTGCCGCGCGCGGGACGAGGCCTCCCGCAGCGCGTCGGGCAGCGCCGCGGCGACCTTCAGCTGCGCGGCCGCGAGCGCCTCGCCGAGGCCCATGTCGCGCGCCGGGCCGGGCAGCCCGGACAGGAACAGGGCCTCGGCCTCGGCGCGGCTCAGGCCGTTGAGCCGGGTGCGGTACCCGTCCAGCAGCCGGTACCCGCCGGCCCGGCCCTGCTCGGCGTAGACGGGCACGCCCGCGGCCGACAGGGCCAGGATGTCGCGGTAGATCGTGCGCTCGGAGACCTCCAGCTGCGCGGCGAGCTCGGCAGCCGTGCGCGAACCGCCCGACTGCAGCAGCAGCACGAGCGAGATGAGCCGGGAGACGCGCACCGGCTAACGGTAGTCCTCGGGGCGGGTGAAGCCGCCCTGCTCGTACGCCCAGAAGTCCGGCGCGCTGCCGTCCTCGTCCGTGAGGCCGTACTCCTTCGCGAGGCCCGCGCTCGACAGCGACGCGCCGTTGAAGCGCGCCTTGTCCGGGTCGTGGGCCAGGGCGGCGACACCACGCCCGACGTACACCGGCGACTCGGACATCGCGAAGTGCGCGTCCTTGGCGATGCCGTCGCGCCACGTCGCCTCGGTGACGCCGAAGTGCTCGAGCATGAGCTCGGAGCGCAGGAAGCCGGGCGTGACCGACACCGCGGTGCCGCCGACGGACCGCAGCTCCTCGGACAGCGCGAACGCCATCCGGTTCACCGAGGCCTTCGCCAGGTCGTAGAAGAAGGAGACACGGTACCGGCGGTGGTTGTACTCGGCCGTGCCGTCGGTCATCTCCACCACGAGCCCGCCGGGGTTGCGCACGAGCAGCGGCAGCGCCGCGTGGCTGGTGATGATGTGGGTGTCGACGGCCAGGCGCAGCAGCCGCTGCCCGCGCTCGAGGTCGTCCTCCCACAGCTTCTTGTCCCAGGCGAACATGCCCTCGGCGCCCCAGATGTCGTTGACGAGCACGTCGAGGCGCCCGTGCTCGGCGTCGATGCGGTCCACGACCGCGCGGACCTGGGCGGGGTCGAGGTGGTCGGCCTGGATCGCGATGCCGGTGCCGCCCGCGGCGGTGACGAGCTCCGCGGTGTCCTCGATCGTCTCGGGCCGCCCGTACTCGGAGGCCTGCGTCCGCGTGGTGCGGCCGGTGCAGTAGACGGTCGCGCCGAGGGCGCCGAGCTGGACGGCGATCTGGCGCCCGGCGCCGCGGGTGGCCCCGGCGACGAGCGCGATGCGGTTCTGGGTCATGCCCCCAACCTCGCAGGAAAACCTGACAGGGTACGTCCGACTTCCCCGACGGGATCGGCCGAGGACCTCAGTCCTCCGCGGCCGGCCGGCCGCCGAAGCGCCACGGGCGCACGGTGAGCTCGTCGGCCGCGAACCCGGCCAGCGCCGCGGCGGCCGTGGCCGCGTCCGGGGCCTGCACGCAGGCGGCGACCCCGAGGGGCGCGCCGTCGCCGGCCGAGCGCAGGCGGCCGAGCACGATCAGCCCGTCCCCCGCCCGGCCGACCGCGCCGGCGTCGCCGGGGCCGAGGGCGACGACGAGGAACCGCGGGCCGCCGGGGCCGGGGAACGCCCACATGGAGCGGCCGAGCAGGTCCTCGAAGCGGTACACCGCCATCGACGAATACACCCCGGCGCGCCAGTTCGGCTCGAGCTCCCCGAAGGCGCGGGCCGCGTCGTCCGACGGCAGATCGGCGATGTGCAGGCTGCCCGTGGCGGTCTCGCCGTCCGCGGTGAGGGTCGGGCCGCGCGCGTACAGCTGCTGCGCGAATCCGTCCATGTACGCCCAGTGCGCCTCGACCAGCTCGTCCCGCAGCGCGGCGGAGCCGGGCCGGTCGGCGCAGTACACGAAGTAGAACATCGCCCCCAAGGTTAAGCTCGTCGTTGATGAGTGTCATCGACCTCGACGCGGCGCCGGGCCCGCAGGACCCTCGGCCGGCGGCTGCCCGCGTGCCGATCAGCCGGCGCACCCCCGCCGTCCGGCTGCTCGTGATGCTGGCCCTGGCCCTCGCCGCCGGGCTGCCGCAGGGCACGGCGCCGGTGCCGTTCAGCGGGGGCCGCCCGCTGCCGCTGCCGAGCTACTGCACCGGCATCCCGCGCCCCGGCGGCCGGCTGAACATCGTGCGGAACGACACGTACATCCTGCTCGACGCCACCACCGGCACGGTGCTGAGCACCGGCCGCTGCCCGCACGGCACCGGGACCCGCTCGAACACGGGGAACTGAAATTACACCGGCGTAGTTGCCGAGCCGGCCTTTGTGCAGGTCAGGCCGCGAAGTAGCCTCGCTGCGTGAAGGTCATCGGCGCGATGCAGACGCCCGGGGGCGCCTGGCGCGTCGAGGTCGTGCGGCACCCGAGCGGCTCCCGGTGGTACCGCCTCATCCACGGCGAGAACATCGTCGACTTTTTGACCATCGGGCGGGTCGCGGAGCTGCTGGCGCAGGCCGGGGTCGACATGGGCGAGCTCACGGAGGTGGACACCCCGTCCGCGCGAGCCGGCTGAGGTGGCCGCCGGGCGTTACCTTGTGGTGGTGTCCGATCCCCAGCAGCCCGGTTTCCTGACGCGCCTGCGCGCGGGGCTGGCGGGCGAGCGGGACACGGTCTACCTGGAGGCTCTGCGTTCGGCCGGGCGGGTGGCGTACGACGAGCTCCTGGCCGCCGACACGCTGCGCGACCAGCTGCCGAGCCTGTGGAACGCGCCCCCGGCCGCGGCGAGCCAGCTGCTCGCGGCGTGGAACGCGTTCGTGCTGCAGACCCTCGGCGAGACGTTCCTCGACGCCGACTACGCGGCGCGCCCGGGCACCGCCGGCTACGTCCCGCCGGTCACCTACGACCAGGCGGCCGCCTGGCTGCACGCGGTCGGCGACTGGGTGTCGCGGGCCCGGCAGGCGCGGGCCAACCCGGAGTACGACATCGCCATGCACACGGTCCTGCCCGCGCCCCTGCCGGCGTGGGCGGAGGTGCTCACCTGCCCGCCGGAGCACCTCACGGCGCTGCAGGCCGCGGTGACGCCGGTGCGCGAGCACGTCGAGGTGACCCTGCACGCGCTGGTCAAGACCGGGGTGCCGCCGCAGTTCGAGTCCGCCGTCAACCGGCTGCACCAGGACACCGCGGCGGCCTCGGCGGCGGTGGACTACGCGGCCGGGCTGCGCACCGGGCGCCACCACGCCGGGCTGCACGAGCTGATCGAGCAGAACCTCAAGCGCGCCCTGGAGCTGTGGTTCCGGGTCGGCCAGCTCGCGGCGATGCCGTCGCTGCTGGCCGGGCCGCGCTTCGACGTGTGGTGCATGACCGACCGGGCGACGCTGACCCGCTGGAAGCAGGACCCGCACGCCCACCACGCCCTCGTCGAGATGTGGCGCACCGACCCGAACCCGGCCGCGACCCTGGCGATCCAGGCCCAGATCGACACGTGCCTGCAGACGGGCGATCTGTGGTACCACGTGCCGCAGGTCGGCGACACCTGCTACTTCGAGCCGCCGTTCTCGCCGCTCTACGAGGTCCGCCGCCCGGTGCGCATCTACGGCATCGCGATGCGGCCCGGCGCCCAGTTCGCGGTCCGCGGCGGCGCGAACCGGGGCCTGGTCCTGGGCCCCTTCCGCCCCACGCAACGCGTGCGCTACCGCACCCGCTGAAGCTCCGGCACCGGCTGCTCGGCGGCGCGGACCGGGCCTGATCCTGGGCCCCTCCGCCCGACGCAACGCGTGCGCTACCGCGCCCGCTGAAGCTCCGGCACCGGCTGCTCGGCGGCGCGGACCGGGCCTGATCCTGGGCCCCCTCCGCCCGACGCAACGCGTGCGCTACCGCGCCCGCTGAAGCTCCGGTTCCGCAGCCGGCGCCCCGGCGGCCGCGCGGCGCGACGAGCGCGCCTCGAGGCCGAAGCTCACCGCGGCCAGGCCGAGCCCGAGCACGCCCAGGCCGACGCCGACCCAGCTCGGCGCGATGTACCCCCAGCCGGCCGCGATCACCAGGCCGCCCAGCGCCGCGCCGAGACTGTTCGCGATGTTCATCGCCGACTGGTTCACCGCGGCGCCCATGAGCTGCGCGCCCGGCGCGACCCCGATGAGCCGCGACTGCATCGCCGGGCCGAGGAACAGCCCGGCGGCGCCGATGAGGAAGGCGCCGGCGAAGAGCGTGTACCGGTTGTGGGCGAGCACCGCGAACGCCGCCATGCTCACGATGAACACGACGAACCCCGACAGCAGGCTGCGGCGCAGGTTGCGGTCCGACGCCCAGCCGCCGAGGGCGTTGCCGACCGTCATGCCGAGGCCGACCGCGACCAGCACCCAGGGCACGGCGCTCTCGCCGAGCCCGGCGACGTGCGTGGTCACCGGCGCGATGTAGCTGTCGATGGCGAAGAACCCGCCGAAGCCGAGGGCCGCGGTGACCGCCACGAGCCACACCTGCGGCTTGCGGAACGCGCGCAGCTCGGCGCGCGGCGACCCGGCCGGGTCGGCGGGCTGGCGGGGCACGGTGAGCGCGACGAACACGAGCGTGAGGGCGAACATGGCGGCGATCGCGAGGTACGCGGGCCGCCATCCGGCCGCCTGCCCCAACCGCGTGATGAGCGGGACGCCGAAGACGTTCGCGGCGGTGAGCCCGCCGAGGACCGCGGCGAAGCCCTTGGCCTGGCTGCCCGGGCCGAGGATGGCCGCCGCGAGGAGCCCGGCCGCGCCGAAGTAGGCGCCGTGGGGCAGGGCGGCCACGAACCGCGCGACCAGCACGAGGCCGAAACCAGGAGCGAGAGCGGATGCCACGGTACCGAACGTGAAGAGCCCGAGCAGCCCGACGACCAGCGTCTTGCGGGGCAGCCGCGCGGTCAGGGCCGCGATCGTGGGAGCGCCCACGACCACGCCCAGCGCGTACGCGGTGATCATCCAGCCGCCGTGCGCCACGGCTTTGGCGGGCGACTGGGAGTACAGCTGCGGCAGGAGATCCCGCGAGATGTCGGGCAGCAGGCCCATGGCCACGAACTCGGTCAGGCCGATGCCGAAACCGCCCAGGGACAGGGCCGCCAGTGCGGTATAGCGGCGCACCGCGGTCAGCTCATCCACGCGGGACAGTTTAGCAACGCTGTTGCGTTATAAACTGTGGCCGTGGACACGCCCGGCGCCGGCCTCGGCTATCTGCGCGGGTACAACGACGCGCTGGTGGTCGGCCTCGCCCGGACCATGCCCGAGTTCGACCGCGCGTCCGTCGCCGCCGCGACCGGGCTCACCCCGCAGGCGGTCTCGAAGGTGCTCGCGCGGCTGGTCGCGGAGGGGCTCATCGAGCCGGGCGGGGTGCGCCGCCGCGGGGTCGGCAAGCCGGCGACCATCTACCGGATCGTGGCCGCGAGCCGCTTCGCGATCGGGGTGCACGTGGCCCGCACCCGCGTGCGGCTCGTCCTCACCGACCTGCTCGGCTCGGTGCTGGCCGGCTCGTCGCAGCCGCTGCCGGCCGACTTCACGCCCGGCGAGCTGCTGAGCGCCGTCGGCTCGGCGCGCGCGCAGCTGCTGCGGCGCCACCCCGTCGACCCCGCGCGCATCGCCGGGCTGGGGCTCGGGATGGTGGGGCCGCTCGACCACGCCAACGGGATCGTGCGCGACGCGCACCGGCTGCGGCACTGGCACGACGTGCCGCTGCGGGAGCTGGCGGCGGCGCGGCTCGGATTGGCGGTACACCTCGACAAGGACGTGACCGCGGGCGTGACGGCGGAGGCCTGGCGCCGCGGCCGCGACTTCCGCGACGGGGTGCTCATCATGGTCGAGTCCGGCATCGGGGCCGGGCTGTGGCTGGGCGGGGCCGCGTATCGCGGGGCGCACACGAACGCGGGCGAGTTCGGGCACACGGTCGTGCAGTTCGACGGGCCGCGCTGCGTGTGCGGGCGGTCCGGGTGCCTCGAGGTGCTGCACGACGCGGCCGTGGCCCGCGGCGACGTGCCCCTCGCCGCGCGGCTGCTCGGCATCGGGGTCGTCAACCTGTTGCAGACGACCGATGTGGGGCACGTGGTGCTGGCGGGCGCGGACCTGCTGCGCCATCGCGCGGTCTACGTGTCGGCGGTCGACTCGGCCGTGCGGTCCCAGGTGCCCCGCGCCGACTGGCTCACGGTGTCCGTGTCCGTGTCGGCGCTGGGCGCAGACGTGATCGCGGCCGGGGCGGCGATGCAGGTGCTCAACGCCGCCTACGGCCCGCCGTCACTGGGCAGCGGCCCCGGTTAGGGAGCTGTGGATCGTGAACACCCGGTCGAGGCCGGTGATCTGGAAGATGCGCAGCAGCCGCGCGTGCGGGATGACCAGCTCGACCAAGCCGCCGGACTCGGCCAGCCGCTTGTGCACGCTGATGAGCACGCCGAGCGTGGTGGAGTCGAGGAACCCGACGTCGCTGAGGTCGACGACCAGCGTGGTGGCCCCGTCGTCGACCACCTTGTGCAGGTAGGCGCGAAGCTCCGGGGCGGTGGCGACGTCCAGCTCGCCGCTGGCCGTGACCACGGCGCGCGACCCCTCGACCGTCGAGGTGACCTGCATCGGCGTCCCGCCCCTTCTCCACGCCCCGCTGCCGGGGACATCATCCGTCACGATTATGTGCACTATCCGTAGTGTTCGGCCGTTCGTCCGGGCAAGCATACGTCCGAACGTCGGATTACTCTCGTCCAGACGGGTCCCACTGGAGGTGTTTGCTGAACCGCACCAGCGTGCCGGTGTCCTCCACGGAGACCACGTCCAGCTTCTCGACCACCGCGGCGAGCACGTGCAGCCCCCGGCCGTGCTCCTCCAGCCGCCCGAGCTCGGTCTCGGGCCGGACGGGCTCGGCGACCGGCGCCCGGGCCGGGTCGAACCCGCCGCCGTCGTCGGTGACCTCGATCACGCACTCGCCGCCCTCGACCGTCACGTCGATGTGATAGTCGCTGGCGAGGCTGGCGTGGGACACGACGTTTCCGCACGCCTCGGTGAGGGCGAGCCGGATGTCGTCGCGGCACTCCTGGGTCACGCCGGCCCCGGCGAGGGCGCCGTCGAGCGTCCGGCGGGCGTCGCGGACCAGAGCGGCGTCGCGCGGGAGCTCGAGCGAGAACTGCAGGCGCATGTCGTGCTGCGGCACATCTTCCTCCTTCATCGCGTCCACGGCGTACCCACCACACGCGCGCCGAAAACCGCACCGGCTTGCGGGCCGTTCCGGGCTCGCTTCCCGGGCTGTCGCGCACGCGTTCTCTCGCGCGTTCCCGAACGTTCCGCAGCGCCCTTCGCGCGCATGTTCCGCAGCGCGCCTCACGCACGGCGTACCGGAGCGCGCCTCACGCACGGCGTACCGGAGCGCGCCTCACGCACGGCGTACCGGAGCGCGCCTCACGCACGGCGTACCGGAGCGCGCCTCACGCACGGCGTACCGGAGCGCGCCTCACGCACGGCGTACCGGAGCGCGCCTCACGCACGGCGTACCGGAGCGCGCTTCACGCGCGATGCCGGGCGATTTTCCCGAGCGGTTTCCGGCCCTGCCTTCCGGCCTTGCCTTCTCACGGCTTCGGGCGGTCTCGGCGCTCTTCGTCGCGGGAAAATGTCGTACCCCTGGGGCAGGATGCGGGGTATGGAGATCCGGGTCGTGCACCATGGCCGTCACACCGCCGCCGCGGCCACCGCCACCGTCGTCGACGTCACCTCACGCGGCCCGCACCCGTGGGTCCGGTTCAGCCCGTTCTACCCCCACGGCGGCATCCCGGTCCCCCTGAGCCCGGCCACGACCGGCACCTCGGTCGAGGCGATCTGGCAGGCCCTGAAGGTCTTCGAGTCCGCCGACGTGGACCGCACCCTGCTGCAGGCGACGCGCATGACCGGCCTGAAGCGCACCGTGCACCGCTACGGTCCCGTGCTCGGCCACCGCGCCGGCCTGGACGGCACCGCCCTGCTGGACTACGAGACCGCCCGCCGCCGCATCTACCTGCCCGCCTACCGCCACGTCCTCGCCCACAACCTCACCGCCGAGCTGACCCAGCTGCGCCGCCTGGCCGCCGCCGGCCCGGTCGCCCTGCTGGACTACACCACCAACGGCGACGTGTCCGACCTGTCCAAGCCGCTGTCCCACGCGGCCCTGATCCGCCTACACCTCCTGGACGAGTGGCCCGGCGGGTGACACTCCACCACGCGAGCCGGGCCACCTGGATGCGCACGCCACGCGCGCTCGGCGCTGACCGGACGCGCGCATCGGGACGACCAGGAGCGCAGCCCCGACGCCGCCGCGCCCAGTTCCATGGCGCGCAGGGCCGCGTTCCGTGGCGCGCAGGGCCGCGTTCCATGGCGCGCAGGGCCGCGTTCCATGGCGCGCAGCGCCGCCGGAATGCGCACGATCACCCATGCTCAGCGCTGACCGGGCGCGCGCATCGGGACGACCAGGTAACGAAGCCCCGACGCCGGCGCGCTCAGTTCCGTGGCACGCAGCGCCGCCTGGATGCGCACGGTCACCGTCGCGCCGGCGAAGGCGTGCAGCGCCTCGGCCAGCAGCCGGGCCTGATAGCCGCGGGTGGCCTGCCCCGAGCGCACCGCGGCCTTGACGCTCTCCTCCGACTCGCCCCGCAGCGGATCGGCCGCCCGGACCAGCACCGCCCCCTCGATGCTCTGCAGCGTCACCCGCCCGTGCTCACCGGCATAGCCCGCGGCCCGCTCGACGGCGGCGGCGAGGGAGTCGGCGTCGAGCTCGAGCACGCACTCGGGTTCCACCTCGAGGAGCCGCTCGAACTGGGCATCGGGGTACGCGTCGCCGAGGGTCGGGGTGACCACACTGCCGCCGGGCCAGGGCAGGGCGAACAGATCGCCGGTGGCGTGCAGGGCGACGGAGCCGGCGCGGCCCAGGACCGGGGCGACGCGGGTCAGGAGGGAGGCGGGGATCAGGGCCTCGAACGGGGTGGAGACGGCCGAAACGGTCGCCACCGCCAGGCGGTAGCGATCCGTGGCCAGGAGAGTCAGGGTCTCGCCGGTGGCACGGAACCGCACGCCGGTGAAGATGGGCAGGGCGTGCTCGCGTGAGGCGGCCCCGGCCACGGCGGCGGCGGCCGCACGCAGCGACGGGCCGTCGACGCGACCGGCCTCGGCCGGCAGCGCCGGCGCCGGGGACCAGGCGCCGCGCCGGGCCAGGCCACCACCCGAGCCCCGGCCACCGTCCGACGCCCAGCCACCGCCCGAAGTCAGGCCACCGTCCGACGCCCAGCCACCGCTAAGGGCTCGGCCACCGCCCGCACCCGAGCCGGCACCCGACGCCAAACCGTCACCTGCAATCGGGCCACCGCCAGAAGCCAGGCCACTGTCCGGAGCCGAGTCACCGCCCGAGGCCGAGTCGCCGGTCGGGGGCGGGGTCGGTGCGGACGTGGCCGGTGGTCGGGGTTCGTTGCCGAGCGTTGCCGTGGCCCTGCGGGGTGGCGGCGTGGCCGGGGACTCGGCGTTGGTGGCGAGGATCGGGAGCGCGAAGCGGGCGCCCGGGACCTTCACGGCCAGGCGGGAGCCTTCGGCTACGAGCCGGGATTCCGGGGACGGCAGCGCGGTCAGCGTTTCGGCCAGGCCTCGGCGGGAGATCAGGGCCTGGCCCGGTGTGTGCACCGTGGCATCGACCTCCAGGTGGACGGTCAGCGAGCCGTCCGTTGCCGTCAGGGTCAGGGTCGCGCCGGCGGCGTGGAGCAAGACGGCGGCGTGGACCGGCTGCGGGGAGCGGGCGGTCAGCAGGCGCACGGCCAGGGCGGCGGCATCGGCGAGCGGGCGGACCGCAGCGGTCACGTCGAGGGCGTCCATGGCCGCACCTTAGCCACGGGGTACGACAAAAACCGCAGCCACGGGGTACGACAAAAACCGCGCCCGAACACCCATCGGCCGGCCGGCCCCGAGACGCCGAATCGCACGGCCGGACCACGACCCGGCGACCGAGCGCCACGCCCACCAGCGACGGTCACACGGCCGAATCGCACGGCCGGACCACGACCCGGCGACCGAGCGCCACGCCCGCCCACCGGACCGTCGCACGGGCGCGTCGGACGGGTGGGCGGGCGGGCGGGTCGAGGCAGGCGGCGACGGCGGTCAGGCGGCGATCGAGCGGAAGGCGCGCAGCCGCAGGCTGTTGGCCACCACGAACACCGAGGACAGCGCCATCGCCGCGCCGGCCAGCATCGGGTTCAGCAGGCCCAGCGCCGCCACCGGCAGGCCGATCACGTTGTACGCGAAGGCCCAGAAGAGGTTGCCGCGGATGGTGCCCAGCGTCGCGCGGGCGAGGCGGATGGCGTCGACGGCCGCGAGCAGGTCGGGCCGCACGAGGGTCAGGTCCGCCGCCTCGATGGCCGCGTCGGCGCCGGTGGCCATCGCGAGGCCGAGGTCGGCCTGGGCCAGGGCCGCGGCGTCGTTGACACCGTCGCCGGCCATGGCCACCACCCGGCCGCGGGCCTGCAGGTCCCGCACCGCGGCGACCTTGCCCTCGGGCAGCACCCCGGCGATGACCTCCTCGATGCCGACCTCGGCGGCGACCGACCGGGCCACCTCGGGCGAGTCGCCGGTGAGCAGGACGGGGGTGAGGCCGAGGGACCGCAGCCGCCGTACCGCCTCCGCGCTCGTCGGCTTCACGGCGTCCGCGACGCGCAGGCCGCCCCGCACGGCGCTGTCCCACGCGACGAGGATGCCGTCGGCGTCGGTGTCGATGCCGTGGGAGCGCAGCAGACCGGCGCGCCCGACGAGGACCGTGCGGCCGTCGACCGTTCCTTGCACCCCGAGTCCGGGGACGTTGCGGAAGCCGGTGACGGCGGGCAGTACCGAGGCCTCGGAAGCCGCTCGGGCCACCGCGCGGGCCACCGGGTGCTCCGACGCGTGCTCCACCGCGCCGGCGAACCGCAGGATCTCGGCCGCGTCCTCGCCGGGGCGGGGGTCGACGGCCAGCAGCGTGAGGCGGCCGGTGGTGACGGTGCCGGTCTTGTCCAGCACGATCGTGTCCACCCGCCGGGTCTGCTCGAGCACCTCGGGACCCTTGATGAGCACGCCGAGCTGCGCGCCGCGGCCGGTGCCGACGAGCAGCGCGGTCGGCGTGGCCAGGCCGAGCGCGCACGGGCAGGCGATGATGAGCACGGCGACGGCGGCGGTGAACGCGGCCGTGGCGCCGGCGCCGGTGCCGAGCCGGAAGCCGAGCGTGGCCACGGCGAGCGCGATGACGACGGGGACGAACACGCCGGAGATGCGGTCGGCGAGGCGCTGCACGGCGGCCTTGCCGCTCTGGGCCTGCCGGACGAGCTCGGCCATGCGGGCGAGCTGGGTGTCGGCGCCGACGCGGGTGGCCCGCACGAGCAGGCGGCCGCCGGCGTTGACGGTCGCGCCGGTGACGGCGGCGCCCGGCCCGACCTCGACCGGCACGGACTCGCCGGTGAGCAGGCTCGCGTCGACCGCGGAGCTGCCCTCCTCCACGACGCCGTCGGTGGCGATCTTCTCCCCCGGCCGCACCACGAACCGGTCCCCGACCCGCAGCCCCGCGACCGGCACCCGGTGCTCGGCACCGTCGCGCAGCACCGCGGCGTCCTTGGCGCCGAGCTCGAGCACCATGCGCAGCGCGGAGCCGGCGCGGCGCTTGGCGCGGGCCTCGAAGTACCGCCCGGCCAGCAGGAACAGGGTCACGCCGGCCGCGGCCTCGAGGTAGATGTCGCCGCTGCCGTCGGTGCGCTCGATCGCGAACGTGAACGGGTGGGTCATCCCGGGCTCGCCCGCGCTGCCGAGGAACAGCGCCCACAGCGACCAGCCGAAGGCGGCCACGGTACCGACGGAGACCAGCGTGTCCATCGTGGCCGCCCCGTGCCGCAGGTTCACGAACGCGGCCCGGTGGAAGGGCCAGCCGCCGTAGACGACGACGGGCGCGGCGAGCGTGAGCGAGGCCCACTGCCAGAAGGTGAACTGCCATGCGGGCACCATCGCCAGCACGATGACCGGGATGCTGAGCGCCGCCGTGACGAGCAGGCGGGTCCGCAGGCCGTCGAGCTCGTCGCTCGGCTCGGCGGCCGGCTCCGCGGCCGGCTCGGAGAACGCGGCCGTGTACCCGGTCCGCTCGACCGTCGCGACCAGGTCGGCCGGCGTGACCGTCGCCGGGTACTGCACGCTCGCCGTCTCGGTCGCGTAGTTCACCGAGGCGGTGACCCCGTCGAGGCGGTTGAGCTTCTTCTCGATCCGCGACGCGCACGACGCGCAGGTCATGCCGCCGATCGACAGCTCGATGCGCTGCACGGTGCTCATCTCGCCTCCGCGGTGAACTCGGCGGTGTGCACGGTCCCGCCGTGCTGGAAGTCCAGGTAGAGCCGGTACCGCCCGGTCGAGGGCACCTCCGCGGTGAACCTGACCGCGGGCCCGGCCGCGCCCGCCTCGGGGTGCACGTGCAGGTAGGCGAGGTCGCCCTGGCGGAGCGCGACGAGGTGCCCGTAGGCGCCCAGGTACGGCTCCAGGTCGGTGACCGGCGCCCCGCCGCGCTCGATGCGCAGGCCCAGCGGGGACTCGGCGCCGGGGTGCAGGTCACCGGTGAGCGTGACCGTGTACCCGTCGACGCTCGCGGTCCGGGCCGGCGCCGGCAGCGGGACGGGCCGGTAGTCGCCGGGCGCGTCGACGTCGGCGCCGAGCGTGAGCCCCTCGGCGCGGCCGGCGGGCACGAAGTCGGCGAAGGCCCGGTACGGCCCGGCTCCCGCGAGCGGCACCGGCGCGCTCCACACCCCGCTCGCGTCGCGCGCCGGGTGCAGGTGCCGGTAGCCGCTCAGGTCGCGGCGTACCACGATGAGGTGCAGCTCCTTGCCGTGCGCGGTGGTGTACGCGGTGACCGGCCGACCGTCGGGCCCGTCGACGCGGAACCGGAACTCGTCGCGCAGCTCGGGCACCAGCGGCACCAGCGTGTAGCCGTCCTCGGCGATCTGCAGGCCCGCGGGAAGGTGGGCGGCGTGCGGCTGCATGTCCGCGTGCGCCGGGGCGGGCGGCGGCGCGACCGGGCCGGCCAGGTGGCCCGCGCCGAACGCGACCGCGAACAGTCCCGCCAGCCCGGCGGCGTACGCGCCGAGCCGGGCCGGCGCGCTCAGGGTGGGCACGGCTCAGCCCGCCACCGCGTAGCCGGCCTCGTCGACGGCCTCGCGCACCGCCGCCGGGTCGAGCGGGCGGTCGCTGGTCACCGTCACGGCGCCGGTCGGCAGGTCGACCTCGACGGCGGAGACGCCCTCGAGGCGCCCGAGTTCCTCGGTCACCGCGTTGACGCAGTGCGAACAAGTCATCCCGGTCACGGTGTAGGTCGTCAGCATCGCGCGCTCCTCGTGTCGTGTACCCCCTGGGGGTACCGTCAGCCTACGTCACGATAAACCCCAGGGGGGTATCAGGCGCAAGCGAGGTACGTCACGGCAGCCGGGGCCGCAGGAGCGTGGCGACGTCGAGCCCGCGGCTCGCCGGGGTCCACGTGTCGCCCGGGCTCCAGTGCTCGGCCGTCCACACGTCGGACAGCACGGCCTTGACGAAGCCCCACGCCACCAGGCGGTCCAGCGGCTGCCCGAGCCGGTCGGCGAGCTGTTCGAGGCGGCCGGGCACCAGGGCGAGCAGCGCCGGGTCGCGGTCGCCGGGGTCGGGGTTGAAGAGCCAGGAGCCGATCTCGTACCCCGGGTCGCCGCACACCCCGTGCGGGTCGATCGCCAGCCAGGGGGCCCGCCGCGCGGACAGCAGGTTGTCGTGGTGCAGGTCGCCGTGCAGGAGCACCCGGGACGGCGCCGACGCGCAGAGCTCGCGCATGAGCCCCGCCGCGGTGGACACGAACGCGCGCGGCAGCGGGTCGTCGCCGGGGAACCGGGCCAGGTGGGCGTCGAACGCGCGCGCCTGCCCGAGCACGTCCGGCAGCACCGGCGCCGCCGCGACCGGGGCCGCAACCGCAGCGGGCGCGTGCGGGGCGCGCATGGCGTCGGCCACGGCCGCGATCGCCGGACGGCCGCGCGCCGGACGCTCCGGGACCGGCGCGTGCGGGGCGCGCATCGCGTCGGCCACCGCCGCGATCGCCGGACGGCCGCGCGCCGGACGCTCCGGCACGGGCATGTGCAGGGCACGCATGGCCTCCGCCACGGCCGCGGTCGCCTCGGCGTCGGGCACGTCACGGGCCCGCACGCCCGGCACGGCGCGCTCGATCAGCAGGGCGCCGCGCTCGAGATCCGACCGCAGCAGGTGTACCGCGCCCCGCCCGCCGAACGCCGCGAGCGCCCGCGACTCATCCGCCAGCGACCCGCCGCCCGGCACCCCGAGCTTGAGCACCACCGGCTCGCCGTCGGCGGTGGTGGCCGCCGCGACGTAGTGGTACGACAGGTCGAACGGCGCCCCGACGGTCAGCCCCCAGTCGCCGGCCACGGCGGCGACGGTCGCGGGCAGCTCGTCGAGCCAGCGGGCGCCGGGCTCGCCCCACGTGGCGGTGACGTTGCGCCGGAGCGCGGGCGTGATCATAGGTACCTCCGACGCGGGAGCGGTCAGGTGTGCGGGAGTGCGACCAGGGCGAGCACGTGCCGGGCCGGGCTGCCGGGCGGGGCCAGCAGCGTGAGCGCGGTGTCGTGGGCGCGGTGCCGGGCCGCGATCGCGTGCAGGGCCGCGACCCCGGCGCTGGCCAGGTGGGTCACGCCGGACAGGTCGGCGGTCAGCGGCACCGTGCCGCCGCGCGAGCGGTACAGCAGCTCGTGCTGCAGCCGTTCGGCCGTCGCGGCGTCGACCGGGCCGGCGACGAGGACCGTCGCGGCGTCCTGCGAGTCCACAATGGACATGTCCTCGTCCGGCTCCGCGACGTCGGCGGGCCCGGGTCCGGCCGCGCCCAGCAGGGCGGCGGGGCGGGTGACGCGGTGGCGGAGCGTCGCGACGGTACCGCGGCCGGAACGATCCATCGTGAGCTCGTCCACGAGCTGCGAGGACAGGGCCAGGCCGCGGCCGCGCTCGGAGACCCGCCGGGGTTCGCGCCACGGGCCCGGGCCCGCCACCGTGATCTCGGCGACGCCGAGCGGCGTGAGGCGGGCGGTGACGGCGACGCTGCCGCCGGGCGGGGCGTGCTCGACCGCGTTCGTGGCCAGCTCGCCCACCGCGTGCTGGACGGCGAACGCGTCCTCCCCGGTCACGGCGACGGCCTCGAGCCAGGAGCCGAGCGTCTTGCGCAGGGCGCCGAGGCGGGTCAGGTCGGCGGGGACGTCGGTGTGCATCGGCTCGACGGGCGCCGTGCGCTGAGCGGCGAGCAGCGTGATGTCGTCGCGGTAGCCGGTGGTCCGCACGAGCAGCTCGACGGTCTGGGTGCAGGCGCGCTCGGCCGGGGTCACGTCGGGCGCGTGCAGGGCCTGCCCGGCGACGGCGTCGGCCGCGACCCGGGCGAACTCGCCGGAGGCGGCGGCGACCGTGCGGCCGGGGCGTTCGACGATGCCGTCGCTGTACAGCAGCAGCACGTCGCCGACGTCCAGCCGCGCGGCGGCGACGGGGAAGGTGCCGCCCGTGCCGAGCGGGCCGGCGCCGGACGGGGCCAGGAAGCGCGGCTCCCCCGCGGCGGTGACGAGCAGCGGGGGCGGGTGGCCGGCGGTGCAGTACTCGACGGCGCCGCTCGTGGTGTCCAGCACCGCGACGCAGACGGTCGCGGCCCGGGCCCCGGGCACCCGGCGCGCGAACCGGTCGGCGGCGGCGAGGGCCTCGGCCGGGCCGGCGCCGTCGTCGAGGCGGTCCTGCAGCACGGCCCGCAGCTGGCCCATCACGCCCGAGGCGGCGACCCCGTGGCCGACCACGTCGCCGACGACGAGCGCGAGGGTGCCGGTCGCGCGCGGTACGGCATCGAACCAGTCGCCTCCCGCGGCGGTCCCGGCGCCGGCCAGCAGGTAGCTCGCCGCGACCCGGGCACCCGGGAGCAGGGGCAGGCCGCGGGGCAGCAGGGCCTGCTGGAGCGCGTCGACGACGTCGCGGGCCTGACGGTACTGTTCGCGCAGGTCATCCGCGTCCCGCTCGGCCTCCAGGCGGGCCTGGACGATCTCGGTGACGTCGATGCCGCCCGCGATCACGCCGCGGACCGTCCCGTCCGGCTCGAGCCACGGGTTGATGCTGAAGTCGGCGTAGAACTCGCGGACCGTGCCGTCCGGCTGGGTCAGATGGGCCCGCCAGCGCTGCCCGGCGACGGGGACGCCGGTGCGGTACACCTCGTCGTAGGCGTCGAGCCAGCCCTGCCCGGCGAGATCGGACAGCGCCTCGCGCAGCGGACGGCCGATGACGTCCCGCTCGCCGGTCATCGCCAGCGTGGCCCGGCTGACGCCGAGAATCCGCAGCTGGGGACCCTCGGCGACGAGCAGCACGAAGGGCGCCTGCTCGACGGCGGAACGGATCGGATCGGGGTCCATGCCGCCCATCCTGTCAGGCGGGCGGTCGTCAGGGGGTTGCCGGGGCTGTTCCCTGATGCGCCTGGGGTGCCGGTGCGCCGATGCTGGTAGTACCCCGATAGCGATAGGAGAACGACAATGGACAGCGTGTACGGCTCGATGCGCCGGCAGGGTCTCGTCCGGCCGATGCACGGCCGGCTCCTCGGCGGCGTGTGCGCGGGCCTCGGCCGGCGCTTCGGCCTGGACCCGTGGATGGCGCGCCTGCTGTTCGTCCTGGCGCTGCTGATCATCCCCGGCAGCCAGATCCTGGTCTACCCGATCCTGTGGATCCTCATGCCCTCCGAGGTGTGACTACGCTGCCCGCGTGACTGATCGCGCCTTTCCTCCGGCCGGCCCGTACGAGATCGGCTCGACGACCTGGCCGGGCCTGGCCAAACTGACCGAGGAGGCCGGCGAGCTCGTGCAGATCCTGGCGAAGCTCGTCGGCGCCTCGGGCCGCGAGACCTACTACGACGGCACCGACCTGCGGGCGCGGCTCATCGAGGAGTGCGCGGACGTGATCGCGGCCGTCACGTTCTTCACGGAGACGAACGGGTTGGGGCCGGCGGTGGACGAGCGGGCCGGCGAGAAGCTGGCGCTGTTCCGCCGCTGGCACGCCGAGGGCTGATTCGGCCGCGGCACGCGCTGCCGCCACCGGCGGCGAGCGGGCTCTTGGACCCGGCACGTTCTGGCGCCACAGCCGGGCGGCGACTGGCACTGCTCCACCGTTCGCACGCCGAACGCCGATCGGCCCGGCGCGTTCGCTCTCGGCTCAGCGCGTTCGCTCTCAGCCCCGCGCATTCGGTCACGGCTTTGCGCGTTCGGTCTCAGCCCGGCGCGTTCGGTCTCAGCTCAACGCATTCGCGCTCGGCCCCAGCGCGTTCGCTCCCAGCCCGGCGTGCTCGATCTCGGCCCCGCGCGCTCGGTCTCAGCCCGGCGCGCTCGGTCACGGCTCAGCGCATTCGCGCTCGGCCTGAGCGCGTTCGCTCCCAGCCCGGCGCGCTCGATCTCGGCCCCGCGCGCTCGATCCCAGCCCGGCGCGCTCGATCCCAGCCCGGCGCGCTCGATCCCAGCCCGGCGCGCTCGGGTCTCAGCCCGGCGCGTTCGTCGCTGCGGCCGGCGAGCGGGACCCGGGCCTTGTGCGGGCCGGCATACCGAAAAGTCCGACACTTCGTGATCGGACTTTTCGGATTTATACCCCGACAGGGGATTTGTCGGTTTACTAGCCTCCTGACCTGCGGCGATGCGTTTTTGTCGTACCCCTCCGGCATGATGCGGCCATGTTGCTCCCCCTCCTGCAGCGCTCCTGGGGTCCCGAGACATGCGACCCGTCCGACCTCGCCGACTGGCACCCCGGCAACCCGTCCCGCGGCCAGTGCGGCACCACCGCCCTGGTCGTGCGCGAGGTCCTCGGCGGCGACCTGCTCCTCGGCCGGGTCACGGCCGGCGGGGAACCGGCCGGCGTCCACTACTGGAACCGCCTCCCCGACGGCACCGCGCTCGACCTGACCCGCGACCAGTTCCGCCCCGGCGAACTCGTCACCCCGGGCACCGTCGTGGCCCCGCCCGAGGGCCCGCCGAACCGCTGCCGGGGCCAGCACGCGATCCTGCGCCACCGCGTGCTCACCGCCCTGGGCCGCCTCCCGGCCCCCGACCCGGCCGCGCCACCCCTACGGCTGGCCCTGGCGCTGCTGGTCGATCCAGCGGGTGCAGTACTGCTCCGCCGCCGCTCCCCCGCCGCCGCCTTCGAGCCCGGCCAGTGGTCTCCCCCGGTCGCGCGCGTCCAGCCCGTCGACCCCAGCACCAACGCCTTCACCCGTCGCGGCCTGGCGGAGGAGGCCGCGCGGCGAGCCCTGGCGGAGGAGGCCGGCATCGAATACACGGACCGGCTCCACCACCACTGGCACGGCACGCTGCCGGACGTGACGGGCCGCGCGCCTCACGTCGAGCTGACGGTCCTGGCCGGCCGCCACGACCTCGGCGACGCGGGCATCCTGGCCGACGACCTGGCCGCGACCGACCTGTCCCCGACGGCGGCCGTGTGCCTGCAGGCGCTGATCAAAAGCAGCCGGGCGAGCCCGGTCCGAGCCGAGACCGCCGCCCGCCGCTCGACCTCGGCCTGACCTTCCCCGGCGACGACCCACCTACAGGAGGTGATCAAAAGCCGCCCGGCACGCCTCGCCGCACACCGCTCGACGGGCGGTGCGGTCCTTGCTGCCACGGCCTGCAGAGCGCCCGGTCACGCGGCGTGCCGGGCCTCGGCGCCGGTGGCTGGTACGGGCGCGGTGAGGCTGAGGCGCCGCCCACCGGACACGTCCGCCGCCGCACGGCCCACCCACGCCGCGACCGGCACGAGCGCGGCGTGGCACCACCCACCGGACACGCCCGCCGCCGCACGACCGGCACGAGCGCGTTGAACCGCCGCCCTCCGCACGGCCCCGCCCACGCCGCGACCGGCACGAGCGCAGTGGGGCGCTGCCCATCGGGCACGTCCCCGCCGCACGACCGGCACGAGCGCGGTGAGCCGCCGCCCACCACACGGCCCGCCCGCGCGGCGACCGGCACGAGCGCGGTGAACCGCCGCCCACCACACGGCCCGCCCGCGCGGCGACCGGCACGAGCGCGGTGAACCGCCGCCCACCGGACACCTCCGCCGCCGCATGACCGTCCCCCGCCGCATGACCGTCCCGCGCCGCGACCGGGGCGGCGGGCAGGGGCGAAGGGCAAGGTGCGCGACACTGGGAGGGTGTCCGAATTGCGGTTCGTCGTGCAGCTGCACCGGGCCCGGCGGTTGCACTACGACTTCCGGCTCGAGGTCGGCGGGGTGCTCGTCAGCTGGGCGGTCCCCAAGGGGCCGACCCTCGACCCCAAGGTGCGCCGGGCGGCGTTCAAGGTCGATGACCATCCCATGGAGTACGTCGCGTTCGAGGGAGTGATCCCGGCCGGCACGTACGGCGGCGGCGACGTGATCGTGTGGGACACCGGCGCCTGGGTGCCCTACAAGGACCCGGATCCCGGGGCCGCGCTCGAGGCCGGGGAGCTGCACATCGAACTCTTCGGCGAGAAGCTGCGCGGCCGGTTCGTCATCGTGCGGACCCGCCGTGACGAGTGGCTGCTGCTCAAGAAGCGCGACGAGCACGCCGTCGCCGGGTGGGAGCCGGCCGAGCATCCGCTCTCCGTCCTCAGTGGACGCTCCAGCGACGAGGTGAAGGCCGACCCCGAGTGGGAGTGGCGCTCCGACCTGCCCGCCGAGCGCGCGGCCGTCCGGATCACGGCCGAAGACGGGCGAACGCACAAAACCGGGCGCGCGAGCAAAACCGGGCGCGCGAGCAAAACCGGGCGCGCGAGCAAAACCGGGCGCGCGAGCAAAACCGGGCGCGCGAATACAGCCGGGCCGACGAACGGCGACGAGCAAGCACACGGCACCGAGCGCACGCAGGACGAGCGCACGATCAAGAACGAGCGCACGACCGCAGGCGGGCGCGCCGCCGCGCGTGAGCGAGTGGACGGGGACGCGCGAGCGAGCGTGCACGAGCGCCCGGGCGGGGAAGCGAGCGCGGGCGGGAGCGCAGTCGGGGAGCTCTACTCGCTCCGCAACGATGCCGGGCTCGACGCTCTCGGTGAGAACGGCACGTGGGAGGTGTTCGGGCGCCGGCTGCGGGTCACCAACCTCGGCAAGGTGCTCTTCCCCGGGCGTGGCGGCGAGGAGGCGGTCACGAAGCGGGAGCTGCTGCGGTACACGGCGAGGATCGCGCCGACCGTGGTGCCCTATCTCGCCGGGCGCGCGCTCAACCTGCACCGGTTCCCGAACGGTTCGGACGCGCCGGGGTTCTGGCAGAAGGCGCTCCCCGCGCACGCGCCGCAGTGGCTGACGCGCTGGCGGGAGCCGGGGTCCGGCACCGAGTACCTGGTGGCGGACGAGCCCGCCGCGCTCGTGTGGGCGGCGAACTACGGCGGGCTCGAGTGGCACCCATGGACGTCCACAGTGGACCATCCGGGCAGCCCGTCGTACGCCCTCGTCGACCTCGATCCCGGTGACGGCACGGCCTGGGCGGATTTGCTCGTGCTCGCGCGGCTGCACCGCACCGCGTTCGAGCATCTCGGGGTCGAGGCCCGGGCCAAGGTCAGCGGGCGGCGCGGGATTCAGATCTGGGTGCCGATCTCGCACGGGCCCGGGTTCGCCGAGACGCGCGCGTGGGTGGAGGGGCTGTCGCGCTCGATCGGCGCGGTGGTGCCCGACCTCGTGAGCTGGGCGTGGGAGAAGGCCGAGCGGGGCGGCCGGGCGCGGCTGGACTTCACGCAGAACGCGGTGAACAAGACGCTCGTGGCGCCCTACAGCCCGCGCCCCGCCCCGGGCGCACCGGTCTCCGCCCCGATCGCCTGGGACGAGCTCGACGACCCCGCCCTGCGCCCGGACGCGTTCACCATCCGCACCATCGGCGAGCGCCTGTCCACCCGTGGCGATCTCTTCTCGCCCGTACTGCACACACAGCAGTCACTGCCGCCCCTCACCTAGCGAGCGGTGGCAGGGCCTAGTCGGGGTCGGTGCGCAGCTTCGCGTGCAGGTGTTCGTCGTGGCGGCCGCCGTCGCCGTAGCGGTACGACTGACGGAGGACGCCCTCCAAGGGGAAGCCCGCGCTCTCGGCCACCCGGCACGAGCCGGGGTTGGCCACCGCGTGGCACAGCTCGATCCGGTGCAGGCCGACCGTGTCGAAGGCGAACCGCGCGGCGGCGCGCACGGCTCGGGTGGCGATGCCCCGGCCCCGGGCCTCGGGGACGGTCCAGTAGCCGATCATGCCGTGGTCGAGCGCGGCGTCCACGCGCACCGAGACCGTTCCCAGCACCGGGCCGCCGTCGGCGTCGGACACCACCCAGCCGACCCTCGTGCCGCTCGACCAGTCCGCGCGCTGCCGAATCCAGGTCAGCACGTCGGTGCCGGGCGGGGGCGGGCTCCACTGCAGCAGCGGCGGGTCGGTGAACGCCGCGGCGATCGCGGGCTCGTCGGCGTCCACGGGTGCGCGCAGCACCAGGTCCGCGAGTTCGATGCGCACCGGGTGCGGGGGAACGGTGGCCATACCCCGCACTGTACGCAGACACAACGATCCCCGGCCGCACGGGCCGGGGATCGTGAGGTTCGCGCTAGCGGTACTCGTTACAGAGCCCGGCGGCCGCGGCCGCTCAGGCCGGCGACGAGCGCCACGCCGACCGCCGCGAGCAGGACCTGGACCAGCAGCTCGCCCCAGTCGACACCCGGGGTGTCGGTGGAGATGCCGATGGCGTTGGCGACTACGGTGCCCAGCAGCGCGGCGATGACGCCGACGACCATCGTGACCAGGATCGACATGCTCTGCCGGCCGGGAACCACCAGCCGACCCAGCGCACCGACGATCAGACCGACGATGAGCGCCGTGATGATTCCGGTGACAGTCACTGCTCCTCCTCGAAGACTCTCGTTTTCCGGTCGACTCATTGATGCCCCTCGGCCGGGTGCACCAAACACGACATCGATCGGGTGGCGTCGGGGGAAATCGGCGGCGTGCCGGGAGCGGCCTGCTGAGACTGGTGGTACCGGAAGCGAAGCACGCGATCGCACAAGCTCACCGGCAGCCAGGTGACCTCCCCCGGTGGCCGCGGGGGACGGCACGACAGGGCGGTATGGCGCCGGCCGCATCCACGGCCCGCGACCGGCGCCATGCCCGTACTGCCGACCCAGAATCCGACATATACCCTGACAGGCGAAAAATCCGATATGTCGCGGCGCGGAGCGCCCGACATATCGGGCTCAGCAGCGGCACGGAGCCGGAGCACACAGCACGGGAGCGACACGAAGCACAGTGCCCGACCCATCAGTCTCACGGCTGACGTGAAGTGCCCGTCATGTCGGAGCGCTGTGTGGCCGCATCGGTCGCCGGCCGATTGCGGCCATCACGGCCTCGACGGCTTGATGCATTGACGTCCTCGTCGTTCTCGTGGCGCCGGATCACGCCGGCACCGCGGCCTGGCGGGCACTGCGCTCCGTTCGGCTTCGATGACGCCGGCCAGCACGGTGCCGGTGAGGAGCAAGCGGCAGCTCAGGAGCGAGCCGCGGCCCGGGCCGCGTCCAGGATGCCCGGCCGCAGCAGGTACCCGAACCCCGCCCGATCCAGCCGCAGCACCAACCCGCCCCGGTCGGTGTTCAGCGCCTCCGCCGTGCGCTCCAGCGACCAGTCGTGCGCCGCCAGACGCGACAGCAGATGCCCGCGCCGCGCCTGGGCGGCCGAGAGACGGAACGTCTTGAGATAGGCCACGGCGCCGTCGGCAGTCGTGATCGTCTCGCCGATGTGGTTGTCGGTGTCGAGCTGGAACGGCGGCAGGAAGCGCGACAGCGTGAAGCGGCCCAGGCGCTGCACCGGCGTGCTCGTCATCGCCTCGGCCGTGAACATCACCTCGTTGTGGAACGCGGCCCAGGAGGCGTCGGCGCGGGCGAGCTCGGCGCGCAGGTCCGCCACGCTGTGCACGCGGGTGGCGTCCAGCGGCTGGGCGAAGCCGGGCACGGCCGGGTAGAGCTGGGTGTAGTGGTACAGCAGTTCGCCGTAGCAGTCGCGCAGCAGGCTCGGGTGCAGGGCGCGGTAGTCGCCGGGGTGCGGGACCACGAAGACGCTCACGAGGGCGTCGGCCGCGTAGACCACGACGCCGCACTGGTCCGGGTGGATCTCGAATACGCGCAGGGCGTCGTCGAGCCCGCGCACGGACGCGCCGCGGTAGGACTCCTCGGCCCGCGGGGACAGGCCGCGGGTGACCGCCTCGCGGGTCCACTCCTGCCAGGCGATCGGCGGGCCGCCGAACTGCAGGTCGAGGAAGCCCTCCAGGGCCAGGTGCAGCGGCAGGAAGCGCAGGCGGTTGCGGTCCTCGCGGCGGGTCATGCGGCGGCGGAAGCGCAGGCCGGCGACGCGCGGCAGGCCGGCCTCGCGGGGGTCGAACAGCTGGGTGCCGTAGGCGGCGGCCGGGCCGCCGTCGTTCGTCCACTCGGCGACGAACGCGTGCGGGACGTAGGAGATGTACGCCGAGCGCGGGCCGAGCTCCACAATGGACAGCTCGTCGTCGTGCAGGCGCGCGTGCAGGCGCAGGTCGGTGATCGGCTCGTCGCGCAGCAGCGGCACGAGCCGGATCGCGCCCCACGTCTGCGCGGGGCCCGTGCGCAGGCCGGTGATCACGCCAGGAACCCTTCCACGCGGTCGTCGAGGAACACTCGCAGCTCGGCGAAGGTCGCGGTGCCGGTGGCGAAGCGGGCCAGCTCCACGAGCGCGGCGGCGTCCTCGGCGGCGCGCACGCCGACGCTGGGCACGGACGGCGCGAGCCGGCGCACGTCGAAGGCGTCGCCGTCGAACACCGGGTTGAGGTGCACGATCGACGTGCGCGCGGCCGGGTCGAGCCGCTGCCGCCAGATCCGCAGCACCTCGGCGGCCTGCCCGGGCGGGGCGTTGTCCCAGCCGTCGGAGACGACGACGAGCCGCTCGGGCCGCAGCTCGAGCGCGTCGACGAGCCGCCGCCCCAGCGGCGTGGCGCCGATCGGGTGCACGAGCAGGGGATCGCCCTCGTGGTTGAGCCAGATGGTCCGGTACCGCGAGGCCAGCGCCTCCAGCAGATAGTGCGTGGCGAGCGCGACGGCGAGCGGCCGGCGGCGCTTCACGGCGGAGCCCGACGCCGAGTAGCTGTCGTCGAGCAGCCCGACCACGTCGCCCCAGGTGCCCGCGCGGCGCCCGGCCGCCCGGCGGGCCGCGGCGCGCAGCGCGTCCGTGAGCTCCTCGCGCCGGCGCGCCCGCTCGGGGCGCGGCAGCGACAGCGCGTAGAGCGCCAGCCGGGTCAGCGGCACCCGGCCCAGGTCCTGCCCGCCCACGCCGTCGACCGCCGCGCCGGAGCGCTGCAGCCGCAGGCGCTCGAGCTCGGTGAGCCGCGGCGCGATCGCGCGCAGGAACTCGGCGCGGTCGAGGTCGCGGCGGCGGGTCGAGGCCAGGCCCTCGGCGACGGTGTAGGGCAGGTCGAACAGCGCCTGCTTGTCGTAGTGCGCGCGCCGCCAGGTCTCCAGGATCGGGGTCTCGTAGCGGGCGGGCCGGCGCCAGTCGAACAGCGCGGTGCCGACCTCGGCGGGCAGGCGCAGGTGCGCGTGGCCGGCCGCGGTCGTGAGGCCGCGGCGGTACTTCACCGCGTCGAAGGCGAGATCGGGCCGCCCCGCGACCCAGTCGCGCACGATGGCGCGGGTCCGCCGGTTGTTGATGCCCTCCGCGCGCAGGGTGCGCAGCAGGCGGTACACCCGCTGCGGGGGCATCCGGGCGAGCCGGGCGGCGATGAGCGCCCCCTCGCGCCGGCGCTGCGGCAGCGGCACCTCCCCGGCGCTGCGCAGCAGGGCGAGCACGATGGCCGCGGCGTTGTGGTCGTTGATGTCGAGCGCGAGGGTCGCGGCGTAGATCTCGCGGTAGTTCGTGCGCACGTAGTCGTGCAGGAACTCCAGCGACAGCCGCTGCCCGTCGGCGTCGGCGTGGAACTCGCGCTGCCCGGTCGCGGCGACGGCGGCGTTGACGAACATGACGACGTCCTCGCACGCGGTCAGCTCCGACAGCTCCACGGCCTTCCCTTCGCGGCACGGCGGATGGGGGCCGGCCGGGGAGTTCGGCGCACGAACTGCGAAGCATCGCTTCAGAGGCGGGTTCCGGAAGTCGCACGACAGTCCCGCGACCGGCCGGATCAATGTACCGTCGCCGGTCGCGGACCCGCCCCCGATTTCCGGCTCACCGGAAGTCGGTCGCCGCGACCATGGTGCCGGCGGCGTCGAAGGCCACGGCCGACACCGCGGCGTCGGTGGTCTTGGCCCACGCGACCTTCAGCCGCGGGTAGGCGCTCCACGCCCGGGAGCCGCTCTGCTCGACGCCGGCGCCACCCATCTGCACCCGCACCCCGTCGCCGACGTAGATGCACAGCTTCACCTTCCGCCCGCCGGCCGCGCCGTCCACGGTGAACACCGCGTGGTAGAAGCCCCCGGGGTCGCTCGGCGGCCGGCTCAGCGTCATGAGGATCCGGTCGGGGGCGGTGCTGGCCCGCAGCAGGGCGGTGTGGTCGTCGCCGTCGAACCAGAGCTGGAGCTGGCTGCCGTCGGCCATCATGACGCCGGTGTCGATGGGGTCGCCGATCCGCCGCGAGACGTCGTCGCGGTTCACGATGGTGTCGGCCCGCTGGATGCCGGACGACGTGGACTCGGCCAGCTTCGTGCCGCCGCTGGAGTAGGCGGTGAACACGGCGTCGGGCGTCGCCGGGTTCGGCTCGGCGGTCGTGCCGGCCAGGACGCCGCCGCGACGGACCCAGAACATGGTGTGCCCCGGCACGCCCGGAACCGGCGCGGTGGTCGCCTCGGCGGTCCGGCCGCCCGCCTTGACCGTGACCCTGGCGTCGTCGCCGCCGACGACGCCGTAGTCGAGGATGCCGCCGTTGCGGTCGTCGAGCTCGCCGATGATGCCGAAGCCCTCGCCGCGGATCCCGGCCCAGGCCAGGGTCCGCAGCCGGGCGGTCCGCTCGTCGTAGAGGCCGCCGCGCACGCCGTTGACCGGGTCGTCGTACCAGAGCACGAGCTCCTCGTGGTCGCCGAACGCCAGGCCGGTCGCGACCAGGGTGTTGGTGCGCACGGGGAACGACGGGTCGGCGGGGAAGGCGGAGTAACGGGCCGAGGTGAGCACGCGCGGGCTGACGGTGCTCTTGGCGTCGGGCGACGGGCCGGTCGCGGCCGGGGCGAGCGCGACCGCCCCGCCGGCGGCGAGCACGGAGGCGAGGGCGACGGCGATGCCGGCCAGGAACGTGCGGTACCGCCGCCGGACCGTGGCTTTCTTGACGTCGGCGAAGGTCAGGCCGGTGGTGCGGGGGGGCCGCCGCCTCGGCCAGGGCGCGGCGCAGGTCCTCGGTCGTGAACATCACTGCGCCTCCTGGTGGTGCGCGATCGGCCGCAGCTCGGGGTCGACGCGCAGCTTGCGCAGCGCCCGGGAGCAGGCGCTCTTGACGGTGCCGACGGCCACGCCGAGCTCGGCGGCCGTCTGCTGCTCGGTGAGGTCGAGGTAGTAGCGGCACACGATCACCGCCCGCTCCCGGCGGGACAGGTGCGCGAGGGCCCGGGTGAGGCTGGCCCGGTCCAGCGCGGCGTCGGCCGGGTCCGGTCCGGCCGCGACGCGCTCGGGGACCTGTGGCATCGGCCGTTCCCGCCGTCGCCGTCGCCGCCACCAGTCACTGTGGAGGTTGACCAGGATGCGGCGGGCGTACGCGTACGGGTCCCCGCCGTCGAGCCGTTCCCAGGCCGCGTAGGTGCGCACGAGGGTGTGCTGGGTCAGCTCCTCGGCCTCGCCGGCGTCCCCGGTGAGCAGGCAGGCGACGCGGTACAGCCGTTGTGTCGCACGGTCCATGAACGCCTGGAACTGCTGGTCCCGGTCCGCTTCGATGGCTCTTCGCATGTGCCGGCCGCCCCTCCCCGTCGTGACCCTTCGCCCCTCCTCTACTGCGCGGGGTCGCGAAAGGTTCCGCGGGTCCGTCTACGACCTGCGGCCCGCCCGCCAGCCGCGGACGCCCAGCACGCCGACGGCGGTGCCGATGATCAGGGACACGGCGATGAGCACCGCGTGCACGGTGAAGAACCCGGTGGGGTGCCCGGCGGCGTCCCAGGCCCGGTCGTCCTGCCAGATGGCGACGAGGAACCGGGGCCAGATGACCCAGGTCCAGACCCCGACGAGCACGAGAAACACCGACCAGCGACGCGACAACACCACCCTCGAAGTATGCCTACCGCCCGAGCGTGAGCCGGCGCACCCCGTGCCGCTCGAGGTCGGCGGCCTGCTGCGGGGTCGGCTCGGCCCGCCCGGTCGCGACCCGCAGCAGCGCGAGCGGCGCCCAGCCGAGCTCCGCGCCGCCGTACAGCCCGACGAGCAACTGCGCCGCAGACGCGGTCAGCCACGGCTCCCGGCCGAGCGCGCCGGCGAGGTCCAGCCCGTGGATGCCGGCCTCCAGCACGCGTGTGACCAGGAAGTCCGTGAGCAGCATCGCGTCGCCGTGCCGGGTGCGCACGACCCGCCCGGGCGGCTCGCGGCGGCAGCGCCCGATCGCGTCCTCGCGCGCGGCGGCGAGCCGGCGCACCAGCTCGGGGCCGCCCGCCTCGGCCGCGGCCCGCCGGCCCGAGTCGATCCGTTCGGCATCGGTACCGCCGGAGAACCGCTCGTCCGCCGTGAAGTACCCGGCGGCGTCGATCTCGGCCCGCCCGGGCGCGGGGGCGTCGAGCATGCCCGGCACCCGCGCGACGCCGGCCACGACGTGCCCGAGCAGTTCCGCGGCGTTCCACGGCGGGCAGGGGCTCGGCCGCGCCCAGTCCGCCTCGGGCACGTCCCGCAGCGCCTCGGCGAGCCGCCCGGTCTCGGCGGCCCACGCGTCCAGCGGATCGACGGTCATGCCGACACGGTAAAGGGGACCCGAGATCCGAGCGGCACCGGTGGTTGCCCAATGCTCTGCCACCTGAGCTACCGCCGCGTTCACGGCGGGCGGGACTCGAACCCGCGACACCTGGATGAGGAAGTATCCGATACCTGCGCACCGGGCCCCCGGCTCGCACTGCCGATGACCGTAGCAGCGGCCCCCGCGCGAGCGCCCGGCAATTTCTTGACATCAGTCGTGGCCGATGCTGTGCTTCACGCAGCACGTTACATTCTTGTTTCATTTGTTACAAGCGTGGGAGATGCGTATGCAGCGCAGGGTGTTATGTCTCGTCGCGGCCGGCGCGGCGGTCGCGGCCGGTCTCACCGGGGCCACCGCGGCCGAGGCGAGCGCCGCGCCCTCGGCCCGCGTCTGGGTCACCACGATCGACCGGGCCGAGCTGATGCACGAGCGGGCCGCCGTCGCGTTCACCACGAACGCGAGCAGCCGCACGACGATCACCGTCGACCCGAGCCGCGCCTACCAGAGCATGGACGGCTTCGGCGCCTCGATCACGGACTCGTCGGCGGCCGTGCTCTACCGGCTCTCGCCCGCCAAGCGGGCCGAGGCGATGCGGGCGCTCTTCGACCCGGCCGAGGGGGTCGGCGTGAGCTTCCTGCGGCAGCCGATCGGGGCGTCGGACTTCACGGCGCAGCCCGAGCACTACACGTACGACGACATGCCGCCGGGACAGACGGACTATCTGCTCACCCGCTTCAGCATCGCGCACGACCAGGCGCAGATCCTGCCCCTGCTGCGGGAGGCCAAGCGGCTCAACCCGCAGCTGAAGATCATGGCGACGCCGTGGAGCCCGCCGGCCTGGATGAAGACCAGTGACTCCCTCGCCAGCGGGGAGCTCAAGGACGACCCGAAGGTGTACGCCAGCTACGCCTTCTACCTGACCAGGTTCGTCCTCGCCTACTCCGCGGCCGGGGTGCCCGTCGACTACATCACGATCCAGAACGAGCCGCAGAACCGCGACGCGGGCGGCGGCCCGGTGATGGGGCTCAACACCACCCAGGCCGGGAAGGTCATCGAGATCCTCGGGCCGCTGCTGCGCCTGGTGAGCCCGCGCACGAAGATCCTCGGCTACGACCACAACTGGCAGACGCACCCGAACGACATCGCCAACACCCCGCCCGGGCAGGACCCGGAGGCCGACTACCCGTACAAGCTGCTGCGGAACCCGGCGAGCCGCTGGATCGCGGGCACGGCGTACCACTGCTACTACGGCGACCCGAGCGCGATGACCGCCCTGCACGACGCGGACCCGGGCAAGGGCATCTGGTTCACCGAGTGCTCCGGCTCGCACGGCGCGAACGACACCCCGGCGCAGTACTTCACCGACACCCTGAAGTGGCACGCGCGCACCATCACCGTCGGCGTCACCCGCAACTGGGCCAAGTCCGCGGTCACCTGGAACCTGGCCCTGGACTCGACCGGCGGCCCGCACCTCGGCGGCTGCGGCACCTGCACCGGCCTCATCACGGTCCAGCCCGACGGCTCCTGGACCACCGACGCCGAGTACTACACGATCGGGCACCTGTCCAAGTTCGTGAAGCCCGGCGCAGTCCGCATCGCCAGCACCAGCTTCGGCAACCCCGCGTGGAACGGCGAGGTCACCGACGTGGCCTTCCGCAACCCGGACGGGTCCACGGTCCTGGTGGCCCACAACGAGAACGACGCGCCGAGAACGTTCACGGTCGCGGCCGGCGGCCACTCGTTCGACTACACCCTGCCCGGCGGCTCGCTCGCCACGTTCACCTGGCCGAAGAGCAAGGTGCTCGACGACGGGCTGAAGCTGCTGTCCATCGCGGGCGCGACGGCGTCGTCGTCGCCCGCGAGCCCCGACGCCGCCCTCGCCGTCGACGAGGACGCCACGACCCGCTGGTCCAGCGGCGCGGCGCAGGAGCCGGGGCAGTACCTCCAGGTCGACCTCGGCTCGGCGCGCACCTTCCGCCGGGTCGCGATCGACAGCGGCGCGAGCGCCGGCGACTACGCCCGCGGCTGGCAGCTGTCCACCAGCGCCGACGGCACCCACTGGACGACCCTCGCCCAGGGTGCCGGGGCCGGGCAGCTGACCAATGTGGACGTTCGCCCCACCACGGCCCGGTACCTGCGGATCACCTCGACCGCCGCGACCGGGAACTGGTGGAGCCTCGCCGACATCCGCCTGTACGCCTAGTTCCGCCCACCACACCGAAGGAGCACCGCCATGCGCCTGCGTCTGCTGGCGACGAGCACGGCCGCCACCGTGCTCGTCGCCGGCGTGGCCTACGTCGTCGCCCAACCCGCCCCCGCGCTCGCCGCCACCTCGGCGAGCGTGTGGCTGACGACCCCGGACCGTGCCAACCTGCTGTCCCAGAAGAGCGCCATCCCATTCGGTACCGCGGGCAGCGGCGCCGTCATCACGGTGAACCCGAACACCACCTACCAGTCGATGGTCGGCTTCGGCGCCTCGCTGACCGACGCCAGCGCCTACCTCATCTTCAACTCCCCGGCCCGCAACACCGTCATGAACAACCTGTTCAGCCCGTCCTCCGGCATCGGGCTGAACTGGCTGCGGCAGCCGTTCGGCGCCTCCGACTTCTCGCGCAGCTTCTACAGCTACGACGACGGGGCGGCCGACCCGAGCCTGTCGCGCTTCTCCGTCTCGCACGACCAGGCGTACATCCTGCCCCTGCTCACCCAGGCCAGGTCGATCAACCCGCAGGTGCAGGTCATGGGCGTGCCGTGGAGCGCGCCGGGCTGGATGAAGACCAATGGCAACATGGTCGGCGGCTCGCTGTCGACCGGCTACGAGGGCGCGTTCGGCGACTACCTGGTCAAGTCGGTCCAGGCGTACCAGGCGGCCGGGGTGCCGATCCAGTACCTGTCGATCCAGAACGAGCCGCAGTTCTCCCCGCCCGGCTATCCCGGCATGCTCATGCAGTCCGACCAGCAGGCGCGCATCATCAACTCGCTCGCCCCGAAGCTGGCCTCGGCCGGGACGGGCACGAGGATCCTGGCCTGGGACCACAACTGGGACAACACGTCGTTCCCGCAGCAGGTGCTCGCCGCCGCCGGCAACAACGTGGCCGGCACCGCGTGGCACTGCTACGGCGGCACCCCGAGCGGGCAGACGACCGTGCACAACGCGTACCCGGCCAAGGACATCTTCTTCACCGAGTGCTCCGGCACCGAGTCGGGCAACACGTTCGCGGACTCGCTGCTGTGGCAGGGCCGCAACCTCGCGATCGGCGCGACCCGCAACTGGGCCAGGACGGTCACGACGTGGAACATGGCCCTGGACACCAACCACGGCCCGGTGATCGGCTCCTGCACCAACTGCATGGGCGTGGTGACCGTCAACGGCGGCACCATCACGTACAACGCCGAGTACTACGTGCTCGGGCACCTCGCGAAGTTCGTCAAGCCGGGCGCGGTCCGCATCGACTCGACGAACCAGGGCCAGGGCGGCATCGAGAACGTCGCCTTCCGCAACCCGGACGGCTCGATCGTGCTCGTGGCGGTCAACTCCGGCGGGGCGCAGAACTTCCAGGTCTCCTACGGCGGCTCCTCGTTCGGCACGAACCTCCCGGCCGGCGCCATGGCCACCTTCACGTGGCCGGGCGGCACCGTCACCCCGACCTCGAACCCGCCCACCACGGGCGGCGGGGGCGGCCAGCCCAGCACCAGCGCCTGGTACCAGGTGATCAACACCAACAGCGCCAAGTGCCTCGACGACACCGGCTGGGGCACCGCCAACGGCACCGCGCTGCAGCAGTGGTCGTGCAGCAGCCCGGCGGCGACGAACCAGCAGTGGCAGTTCCGCTCGGTCGGCGGCGGCTACTACAACGTCGTGAACCGCTACGCGACCGGCCTGTCGTGGGACGTCAACGGCGGCACCGGCGCGACCGGCGACGGGGCGCAGGTGCACCTGTGGTCCTACGGCGGCGCCACGAACCAGCAGTGGCAGGCGGTCGCGAACGCCGACGGGTCCTTCCGGTTCATCGCCCGCAACAGCGGCAAGTGCCTGGACGTGAAGGACGTGTCGACGGCTGACGGGGCGCAGCTGCAGCAGTGGTCGTGCACCGGCGGCCCCGCCCAGTCCTTCCGGCTGGTCGCCCAGCCCTAGTCACCCCGGCCCGGCGCGTCCGCACACCTTCCGCGGGCGCGCCGGGCCGCACGCTAGAGCCACACGCTGACCTCCAGCTTCCCCGTCGAGCCGAGATCGAGCGGGACGGGCGGCTGCACGATCTGCCGCGCGGCGCCGGGCGCGGGCGTCACGGCGAGATAGACACCGCTCACCGGCGGCTTGCTGATGTCGTCGTACGTGTTGCGCCACGCCAGCACCGCCACCGTGCTCTGGCCCGGGGCCAGGGCGACCGGGTGCGCCGACTCGCTGTGGCTGCGGCCGGGCACGATCGCGATGTCCTGCGGGTCGCGGTCCTTGCCGAGCACGACGACCTCCGGCCGGCCGCTGACGGTCACCGGGCGGTCGCCGCAGTTCAGCAGGTGCAGGCCCATCTCGCGGTAGCCCATGGCCGCGTCGCCGCGGTCGGCCCAGAGGCGCAGGCCGCCGTCGGGGCAGGCCGTGGACTCGGCGGACGGGGTCACGCTCGGGCGGGCCGAGGTCGTGGTCGGCAGGGTGTTCTGCGGCTCCAGGCCGGGCCGTGCGCAGCCGGCGAGCAGCAGCAGCGCCAGCAGTGGTACCCCCGTGACTCTCATGCGTCGATCCTGCCCTCAGGGTGCGGGTCGCAGCACGTCCGGGGTCAGCCCGGCGAGGTTCGCCACGCCGGTGAGGGCCATCGTCAGGTCCAGCTCCGCGAGCACGTTCTCGATCACCTGGCGGACGCCGTCGGCGCCGGCGAGCGCGAGGCCGTACAGGTGCGGGCGGCCGAGCAGGCACGCGTCGGCGCCGAGGGCCAGGGCGAGGAACACGTCCGCGCCGGTACGGATGCCGCTGTCGAAGAGCAGCGTGGGCCCGGCGCCGACGGCGGAGCGGATCGCGACCAGGGCGTCGAGGGCGGCGACGGCGTGGTCGACCTGGCGGCCGCCGTGGTTGGACACGATGATCCCGTCGACGCCGGCGTCCAGGGCGCGGCGGGCGTCGGCGGGGTCGAGGATGCCCTTGAGCAGGATCGGCAGCCGGGTCCGGCCGCGCAGCGTCGCCAGGTGGTCCCAGCTCAGCCCCGGGTTGGAGTAGATGTCGAGGAACGTCTCGACGGCCGCGCGCGGCTCCCGGGCCCGCAGGTTGGCCCACGTGCTGCCGGGGTGCTCGCGGGCGATCGACAGCAGCGTGCGCAGCGCGCCGAGGGTGACCTGGGCCTTGGCCGCCGGAGTCCGGCCCCGCTCCCGGACGATCTCCATGAACCGGGGATCCGAGGTGTACTGCGCGATGCCCTGCCCCCGCGCGAACGGCAGCGAGCCGAGGTTGAGGTCCTGCGGCCGCCAGCCGAGCATGGTGGTGTCGAGGGTGACGACGAGCGCCCGGGCCCCGCACGCCTCGGCCCGCCCGATCAGGGAGTCGACGAGCCGCTCGTCGGTGGACCAGTAGAGCTGGTACCAGAACGGCGTCCCGCCCATCGCCTCCGCGGTGCGCTCCATCGGGCTGCAGCCCTGGTTGGAGAAGACGTACGGCACCCCGGCCGCCGCCGCCCCGCGCGCGATGAGCACGTCGGAGTCGCGCCGCACCAGCGCCCCCGCCCCGACGGGCGCGAGCAGCAGCGGCGCGGCCAGGGGCGTGCCGCAGACCTCGGTGCGCAGGTCGCGCTCGGTGACGCCGTGCAGCATCCGCGGCTGGACCCGCCAGCGCTCGAACGCGGCCCGGTTGTGCCGCATCGTCGCGCCCTCGCCGGCGCCCCCGGCCACGTAGGCCCAGGCCCGCCGGGACATCCGCCGCCGCGCCGCCCGCTCCAGCTCCGCGGCGTCGGTCGGCACCGCGGGCCGCCGCCCGAGCGAGCCCTGCCGGTACACCACGCCCTGCCGGGCCCGCCCGATACTCATGGCGCGGACGGTACCCTGGGCCCGATGCCCCTGCCGAGCGAGGACGACCTGCGGGACGCGACCTGCGTGGCCTGCCCCGGCCAGTCGCTGCCGCTCGGCTCCTTCGACGTGGCCGAGCGCCCCGGCCCGGGCATCCCCTACGACGCGGCGCTCGGCTTCCGGGTGCACGCGGCCACGGGCACCCCGACGTGCGTGCACCCGTACCGCGTGGGCGTGCCCCCGGCCCGGTACGCCTCGGCCGGCGCGCCCCTGCCGGCGGAGCCGGCGCCCGTCCCGCCGCCGCCCGCCGACCCGGAGCTCCCGGCCGACCCGACCCTGCTGGAGGCCTGGCTGATCGCCGTGGCCCGCGGGGCCGAGCCGGCCACCCTGGGCGCCGCGCTGCGCCGGGCCGAGACGCGGGCCCTGACCCGCTTCCCGCCCGCGGAGGTCGTCGCGGCCCTGCGCCGGGTCCTGACGGTGGAGCTGGCCCGCCACCGGTGACGAGGACGCCCCGCCCGCGCGCGGCCAGTAGGGTGGGGGTTCATGAGCAGCGTCTTCTCGAAGATCCTCGCCGGTGAGCTTCCCGGCCGATTCGTGTGGCAGGACGACGACGTCGCCGCGTTCCTCAGCATCGCGCCGCTGCGGCCCGGCCACACGCTGGTCGTCCCGCGCCGGGAGGTCGACCAGTGGACCGCCGCCGACCCGGACCTGTTCGCGAAGTGCGCCGCGGTCGCGCAGACCATCGGCCGGGCCGTCCAGCGCGCCTGGGACGCCCCGCGCGCCGGGCTCGTCGTGGCCGGGTTCGAGGTGCCCCACCTGCACATCCACGTCTTCCCGACGTGGGGCATGGACGACTTCGACTTCGCCCGGGCCGACCAGAACCCGGACCCGGCGGCGCTGGACGACGCCGCGGAGCGGATCCGCGCGGCCCTCGCGGAGCTGTAGGGATCCACGGCGCCCGCGGGGTATGAGGATCGCGTGCGCGTGCGCTTCGACGGGTGGATCGCCGGGATCGGGACGGGCAGCGGGACGCGGCTCGTGCTCGGGCACTGGCCGCGCTCGCCGTTCGGGCCGGTCAGCGACGTGATGGTGGAGCACCCCGGCGGCCACCGGGTGCTGCTGGCCCAGACCGCGGAGCTGGCCGCGTTCGTGGCCGCCACCTACGCCTTCGACGAGGTGCGGGTCGAGGCCATGGAGGTGAGCGCCGGGCGGGCCTGGCACGTCGGGGCGGGGCCGCTGCGGCTGGACTTCACCGTGGGCCGTCGCGGCGGGCTGGGATGGCTGCTGCGCGCGGTACCGGCGGGACTGGCGCGGCACCCGGGCTGGGTGCGCCTCGTGGACCTGCCGGCGCGCTTGGCGCTGCGGGGCGTGCGCACCTGTGGCAGCGCGGGCAACGGGCGGCGGGAATGGTACGGCGTGCGGGACCTCCACCCCGTCGCCGCCGCCACCGCCACGTGGGACGGGCGCGACCTCGGGCCGCTGACCGACGTGGAGCCGCCGGTGCGCTTCGGGTTCGCCTCGACGCCGCGCCACCCGTCGTTGGCCCGGATCACGACCACCGTCGAGGTCCCGGACACCCGCGCGCCCTAGGCTCCGCGCCCGTGGACGACGCCACGGCCGACCTCTGGGGCGCGGCCTACCAGATCATGGACGGACGCTGTTCGGGCGAGGACTTCCGGGCCTTCCGGCACTGGCTCGTGAGCACCCTGGACCCGGCCACCGCCGCGCGGGTCCTCGCCGAGCCGGACACGCTGGCCGAGGTGCCCGAGATCCGGCGCCTCGCGGGGCGGGAGACCCGCGACTGGGACGAGGCCGAGTGGCCGCGGTCGGCGCCGCCCGCGGGGGCGGCACCGGCCGGGCCGTCGTGGGACTTCGACGATCCCCGCGAGGTGGCCCGGCGGCTGCCGCGGCTGCGGCGGATGTTCCCGCGCATCGGCGAGGTGCGCGAGGCGCGGGACCATCCGCTGCACGTCACTTAAGGCCTGTTTCATACCTGGGGTGGGAGCGAGGCGGAATCTGGGCCCGCCGCAGCCCCGCCTCAGGTAGGCCTTAACAGGCGGTGCTGCGGAAGCTCGACACCGCCGTGCCCGTGAACCCGCAGGTGAACGGGGTGAAGCGCGAGTCCTGGCTGACCCACCGCTTGAACCAGGAGACCATCGCCCGCGAGACGGTCGGGTTGGTGGTCTGCGGGAAGAAGTGGCTGGCGCCCGTCAGCTCGACGTACGTCTTGGGACCGGCCAGGGTGTTGTAGAACGGGATGGCGTGGCTCGACGGCGGGGCGACCGTGTCCGACTGGCCGCCGACGATGAGCACCGGCTCGCTCACCGTGTTCCAGCTCTTGTCGGTGTTCCAGGGCGCGAGCGGAACGCCGGCCTTGACCAGGCCCGTCGTGTCGGCGGCGAGCGCCTCGAGGGTGCCGCCGCCACCCATGGAGTGCCCGGCCACGCCGCGGCGGCTGCCGTCGACGTGGGAGCGCACCGCGGTCGGCGACGAGCCGACGGCCCAGTTGAGCGCGGCGAGGAGCTGGCTGCCGCGGCTGGCCGGCTGGTCGTAGATCGAGTTCGTCTCGATGCCGACCACCACGAAGCCCCACGAGGACAGGCGGGGGCCGATCCAGGCGAGGCTGGACCAGGTGGCGGTGAACCCGGGCGAGATGGCGATCACCGGGTACTGCCCGGCGGCGGTCGGGTAGTACACGCGGCCGCCGCCGAAGCCGCTGACCGTGCTGGGGATGCTCGCCGAGGTGGTGGCGAAGCTGCCGTTGCCGGTGATGTTGGACGCGGTCGGCGCCTGGCCGATCTCGTCCGCGAGGGCCGGGGACGCGACCGTGGCGACGGCCGAGCCCATGAGGGTGAGGAGCAGCCCGACGCGCAGCGCGAGCCGGATGGCGGGGGTGTTTCGCACCGTTGTCTCCCGGTTGAGGAGGGCAATACTTCGATGCGCGTCAGTGTGTCCAGGTCAGGCTGGGCCCGGGATCCGTGAAATCGCCAGTTTCAGCTGCCCGGTCCAGCCGTCGGTGTGGATCACGCGGCCGGCGAAGCGCTCCCGCAGGACCCGCAGGGCGGGCAGGCGCTGGGCGGTCTTGCGATACTGCGACGCGGCCGAGGTCGCGTCGGCGTAGATCCCCTCGACGCGGAAGCCGAGCAGGTCCAGGGCCCGGTTGAGCTGGGCCGCCTGGTCGGCGTCGCGGCAGGTGAACACGTAGGTGGCGTGGTCGGCCGCGTTGAGCACCTCGTAGACCAGGTGCCCGGACGGGGTGAGGACCAGCAGGAACGCGAGCACCGCGGGGTCGGCCGGGTCCGTGAGCGCCGCGTGGTCGGTGTACGCCGGGGTGACGGACTCGTGCGGGAAGACCGACCGGGGCAGGTGGGGGCCGGCGGAGTTGCCGCTCTGGAAGCCGCCCATGGTGCCGAGCATGCCGTAGGCGAGCCCGGGGCCGTAGGCGTCGAACGGGCCGTCGAAGCCCGACCCCGCGCCCGAGACGAAGCCCGCGGCGAGCATGCCAGGCAGGCCCGAGCCGAAGTAGCCCGCCCGCCCGTCGTGGTCGAGGACCGGCGGCCGGGCGGAGTCGCGCCACGGGCCGGCGCCGGAGCCCTCCCGCTGCACGGAGACCGTCTGCTTGAACCCCAGCCACACCCGCCCCAGGCCGAGCAGGTGCTGGGCGCCCGCGACCCGCTCGGGCCGGGTGGCCGCGTTGATCAGGGCCGGGAACACGCCGGTCTCGACCGCCTCGAGGCCCTCGCGCGGGGCGGCGAGCCCGTCGCGCAGCAGCGCCGCGACCGAGCGCAGCGCGACCGGGCCGAGGCCGGGCAGCAGGGCGGCGAGGAAGTGGCTGGTGCGCCCGGACGCGGCGGCGGTGCGGGCGCGCAGCAGGTCGAGGAACTCGCTGGTGCGGCGGGCGAGCCGGCCGACGGCGATCGGGGGGCGCCCCGGGACGTCGATGCCGATGGTGTACCCGCTGCTGTCGGTCGTCACGCCCTTGATGAACGCGTACGGGAGCTTCTCGGCGAGCCCGGCGTCGGGGACGATCACGAGCGCGTCGTCGTAGAGCCGCAGCTCGGCCGGGGAGCCGTCGGCCCACCCGGGGAACGCCTCGGCCGAGCCGACGCCGTCGAGGAGCAGCACCTGCTCGGTGTCGGCGACCCGCGCCTCGGACAGCTCCGCGAGCAGCTGGGTGCGCATCACGCCGAGGCGGCTCAGCTCGAGCCGGGCGCCGTCGGCGAGGACGAGCAGCACGACGTACGGCTGCGGCTCCTGGATCTCGACCACGTCCCCGGGCGCGACCCGCAGGACGGCACCCTGCTCGGGGGTCACGACCAGCGCGCCGCCGGCCATCTCGGCGGTGGCGCCGCCCTCGTCGAGCAGGGCACCGCCGTCGGCGATGAGGCGATAGTGCACGTCAGGCCGTCGACTGGCCGCATTCGGCGCAGAACATCGCGCCCGGGCTCGTCGGCGTGCCGCAGTTGCCGCAGAACTTCTTCTGCTGGGCCGGGGCCGCCGCCAGCGGGGTGCCGCAGTGCTGGCAGAACTTGCCGCCGCCGGTCTCGTTCATGCACGAGGGGCACCGGCCCACGGCCTGGTCGCGGTAGTTGACGCCCTGGGTCCAGTTGACCTGGTTGATCTGCTCGTGCAGCTGGTTGACCTGGGCGGCCGCCTGCATGCCGGCGATCTCCTGGTCGAGGCGCGGGGCGCAGCTCGTGCACAGGCCGCGCTCGTGGTTCCAGCAGACCTGCTGGCACACCCACTGGCCGCAGCGGTGGCACTGGGTGAAGTGGACCTGCATCTCCTCGGCGGCCTTGGCCAGGGCCTTGTCGCGGGTCGAGCCGCGCACGCCGTCGCGCATCCACTCCGCGTCCCAGCCGATCTGGGAGGCCTTGTTGCCGATGTCACCGCCGAGCAGGTCGCCGCCGATGCGCAGCAGACGACCGCCGAAGCCGGTGACGGAGTGCTGGAACGAGGAGGAGTACCCGTTTCCGCACCGCATGCAGTTGAACTCGAACTGGTACCCCTCGCGGGTCGAGTGGTCCGAGTAGTTGTTGGTGAACGGCACCATGCCAGCCATCGGCGACAAACCCCTATTCGAGAGCAACCGGCCTACCTGCCTTTTGTACCTGTTGCTCGCCTGTCATATGATCGGCAAGTCGGTCATATGACATCGCCTGATCGGCTCCGACCTGGGGACTGGCACGTAGTACTGCACGGTTGCGGTCGATGCCCCGAACGCGTTCGCCCGCCGGCGCGGGTGGCGCCGCGGCCGCCTGGCGGGGCGGCCGGGCGCCGCCCGGCTCAGGCCGTGATCGCCGGCCCGCTCAGGCCGTGATCGCCGGCCCGCTCAGGCCGTGATCGTCGGCCAGGCGAAGGCCAGCAGCGCGCAGGCGCCCGCCAGGCAGGCGAGGTTCACGCCCCGCACGGGAACGGGCAGCGCGGCGACGACGAGCAGGACAATGGCGATGAGGTAGAGCACGGCCTGAGCCGACACGACAGCCTCCGGGGTTGGGGGGGTTCGGACTGGTCGATCCATACCCCCGGCACCGTCCACATGAAACACTCGAGGAGCACGCGCATGCCCGCACCCGATCAGCCCCTGCGCAAGCTGGGTTTTCTCACCATCGGCCTGTTCGACCCGGACGATCCGGCGGCCGGGCACGAGTCCACGCTCGAGGTCATCGCGCTCGGCGAGCGGCTCGGCTTCGACAGCGCCTGGCTGCGCCACCGGCACCTGCAGCACGGGATCAGCTCGCCGCTGACCGTGATCGCGGCGGCGTCGCAGCGCACCGCCCGGATCGAGCTGGGCACCGCCGTGATGCCGCTGGGCTGGGAGAACCCGCTGCGCCTGGCCGAGGACCTGGCGACCGTCGACCTGCTCAGCGGCGGGCGGCTCAACCCGGGGATCAGCGTCGGGCCGCCGATGCACTACGACCGGGTCCGCGCGGCGCTGTATCCGGACACCGCCGACGCCGAGGACTTCACGTACGCGCGGGTCGAGCGCCTCCTGTCGTTCGTCGCCGGCGAGGCGGCCAGCGACTTCGAGGGCACCGAGGGATTCGAGGTCTTCTCCCGGCGCGTGGAGCCGCACTCGCCGGGGCTGCGGTCGCGGATGTGGTACGGCGGCGGCAGTCTCCGCTCGGCGCAGTGGGCCGGCGAGCACGGCATGAACCTGCTCACGAGCAGCGTCGTGAAGGCCGAGGATGCCGAGGACCCCGCCCCGGACTTCGCCGCCGTCCAGCTCGCCCACGTGCGGGCGTTCCGCGCGGCGCACCCGAACGGTGCCGCGGCGCGCGTGTCGCAGGGCCTCGTCGTCATCCCGACCGACAGCGCGACGCCGGCGCAGCGGAAGAAGTACGCCGAGTACGCCGCCAAGCGCACCCCGCGCACGGCCACGCCGCAGGGGCCGGCGCGCCTGATGTTCGCCCCGGACCTGGTCGGCCCGGCGCAGGAGATCGCCGAGCGCCTCTACGCGCACGCGGCCTTCCGCGAGATCGACGAGGTCGCCTTCGCGCTGCCGTTCACCTTCGAGCACGCCGACTACGTGCAGATCCTGACCGACATCGCGACCCGGCTGGGCCCGGCCCTGGGCTGGGCGCCGTCGTCCCGCGCGGGGTCGTGACGGGCTCGTAGCGCTCGTCACGCCGTCGTCCCGCGCGGGGGTCGCAACGGGCTCGCAGCGCCCGCCACGCCGTCGTCCCGCGCGGGGGTCGCAACGGGCTCGCAGCGCCCGCCACGCCGTCGTCCCGCGCGGGGGGTCGCAACGGGCTCGCAGCGCCCGCCACGCCGTCGTCCCGCGCGGGGGTCGCAACGGGCTCGCAGCGCCCGCCACGCCGTCGTCCCGCGCGGGGGGTCGCAACGGGCTCGCAGCGCCCGCCACGCCGTCGTCCCGCGCGGGGTCGCAACGGGCTCGCAGCGCCCGCCACGCCGTCGTCCCGCGCGGGGTCGCAACGGGCTCGCAGCGCCCGCCACGCCGTCGTCCCGCGCGGGGTCGTAACGGGCTCGCGGCGCTCGTCACCGCCGCAGGAGCGCCTCGGCGGCGGCCAGGAGGGACTCCGTTTCGCGGACCACGATGGACTGGGCGCCGCCGCCCGAGGCGAACCCGGGCCGGTGCGTGATCAGCGTCGGGCCCTCCGCCTGCAGGTGCAGCAGGTCGCCCGCTCGCAGCCGGGCCAGGACGGGGGCGGTCAGCACGGGCGGTACGACCGCCGGATCGACGGCTCGCACGGACCACTCGGCACCGGGCCGGGCGCGGCGGAGCTCGAACGAGGGCAGCGCCGAGGGCAGCAGGACCATCCAGACCGTGGTGCCGACGAGACCGTCGTCGCCGGGGCGGCGGCGCACGTACTCGAACACCGCGAACCGCAGCCCCCGGCGCACCCCGGTCAGCACGTGGTTGGCCCGGCGCTCGGCGCCGTCGGTGAGCAGCCCGTCGCGGGCCCAGTCCAGCAGGCGGGGGTCGCTGTTGCGCACCTCCCAGCCGAGCCGGGCCGCGAGCTCCGCGCGGGTGGCGGCGAGCGGTCGCCGGTCGGCCGCGGTGATCCCGGCGCCGTGGGCGCCCGGCAGCCGGTCCCCGGCGAGCGCGTACGCCGCGGCGAGGACCGACAGCGCCACGACGGCCACCCCGGCCCAGCGGATGATCGCGTAGCCCTCGGCCGCGCCGAGCCACCACGCGAGCGCCCCGACGCCGGCGCAGGACACCGGCAGCACCAGGCGGCGCAGGCGGGCGGGCACTTCCCGACGGTACCGGCAGACGCAAATCGCCCCAGGGCCCATGGGCCCTGGGGCGACGGTGAAGCGCCGGGTCAGCCCTGCAGCGGGCGACGGCCGATCGCGATGACCGACTGGCCGAAGGGCGGCCGGAAGGCGCGCTCCATGAACCGGGTCATCGGGGCGACCGTGGTGTCGTAGAACTTGACCATCGGGCCGGGGCCGGGCATCTGCTTGAGCAGGCACGTCGAGACGTAGTACCCGATCAGGCCGAGCGAGTTGGCGTAGTGCAGCTTGACGATCTCGAGGTCGGCCTCGTGCATGGCCGCCCGCATCGTCTTCTTGGTGTAGCGCCGCACGTGGCCGGTGGCGATGTCGGCCGGCCCCATGGCGAACGGGAACGCCGGGACCACGTTGATCACGTAGCCGCCGGGGCGGACCAGCGAGCGCATGGTGCGCAGGCCGCCGATGTCGTCGTCGATGTGCTCGAGCACGTTGTATGAGATCGCGGCGCTGTGGTCCGCGCTCACGTCACTGGGCAGCAGCAGCTCGCGCACGCTGACGCCCGCGTGGTCGGCGAAGCGCTCCTTGAGTGCGACGATGCGGCTGTGCTCCGCCTCGGTCAGGGTCATCTTCCCGGTGTGCTCGAGCCACTCCGCGGCGTAGTCACCGAGACCGGCCGAGACCTCGATCGGATGGTCACCGAGGTATGGCGTCGCGAACGCCACGAACCACTTGCGGTGGTTCTTCGCCATCGCCAGGCCTTCGAGCACCTCCGACTGGATGGCCTGGTCTCCGAGGATTGCCGCGTCCGGATTCGGCACTCTGCACCCCTACGTGAATACTGATCATGTCTGCCAGAACTGGCGTAGTGTATCGGCGTTGATAGTCCCCCGCCAGCCCCTGCGGCGCACTTCGGGCGGCAACTATGGTGTCACCGTGAAATTCGGGGAGAAGACCCGCGAGGTCCGGGCCGCGGCCGTTGCGCTGCTCACATATGTCGTGTGCGCCGTGCTGGTGCTCCAGCATCTGTGGGCCGATCCACAGGGCCGGATGTTCGCCGACAACACCCAGGATCAGATCTTCTTCGAGTGGGTGCTGACGCATGCGGCACGGTTCTTCACGCACGGTGACAATCCGTTCTTCACCGATCAGTTGAATGCACCGGTGGGCGTCAATCTGATGGCGAACACCTCCGTTCTCGGACTCGCATTACCCTTAGCTCCGATCACGTTACTGTTCGGCGCAGGCGTCACGTTCGTGCTCATCGACACCATCGCTCTCGCCGGCACCGCCGCCGCGTGGTATTTCATTCTTTCCCGCCATGTTGTCACGTCCCGCGCCGCCGCGTGGGTCGGCGGACTCTTCTGCGGGTTCGCCCCCTCGATGATCTCGCAGAGCACCGGGCACCCGAACATCGCCGGGCAGTTCCTGATCCCGTTCATCGTGTGGAACGTGCTGCGCCTGCGCGAGCCCGGCCCGGTGCTGCGCCGGGGCCTGGTGCTGGGCGCCGTGGTGCTCTACCAGTGCTTCATCAACGAGGAGGTCCTCTTCCTCACCGCGGTCGCGATGGCGGTGTTCCTGCTGGTGTACCTGCACCCGCGCGACTACCTCCCGGCGATCCGCGCCGCGCTGCCGGCCGTGCTGGTCGGCGCCGTGGCCGCCGGCGTGCTGCTGGCCGTGCCGCTCTACCACCAGTTCTTCGGCCCGCAGGCCTATCGCGGCCTGCCCGATTTCGTCCACGGCTTCTCCAGCGATCTGGGCTCGTTCCAGGCATTCAGCCGCCGTTCCATTCTCGCGCCGGACGATCTCGGGGTGATCGAGAAAATGGGCGGCGCGACGGAGGAGAACACCTTCCTCGGCCTGCCGCTGCTGGGCCTGACGCTCGCCGCGACCGTGGCACTGTGGCGGCAGCGGGCGGCCAGGGCGCTGTTCGCCACGGCGCTGGTGTTCGCGGTGCTGTCGCTGGGCACGGTGATCAAGTACAACGGCCGGGAGACCTCCTGGCACGGGCCCTGGAAGTGGGTCCACGAGCTGCCGCTGTTCGACTCCGTGGTGCCGACGCGGCTCGGCCTGGCGATCGCCCCGCTGCTGGGGGTGATCCTCGCGATGCTGGTCGACCGCTTCATCGTCGGCGTCCCGGAGCGTGTCAGGCCTCACGACGCCGACGGTGATGCCGCCTACGACGGGCACCTCGCCGACGGTGATGCCACCCACGACGGACGCCTCGCCGACGGTGATGCCGCCCATGACGAGTCACCCGCGCCGGACGGCACGCCCGCCGGCGGCCCGCTCACGGCGGCCGGGGTGGTCGGCGTCCACGGCACTGCCTCGCCGCGCAGCACGGCCGCGACCGGGTCGGTGATGGCCGGCCCGCACGAGGACCCGGCCGACGCCACCGCCGACGCCCCGCACGGCACCGGCGGCGCCCCCGAGCCCGACGACGGCCCGGCCGCGACGGGCGAACACCCCACCCGCCGCGGCGTCCTCGTCGCCTCCGCGGCGCCGGAAAAGTCGGATGGCGCAGTGGGTGTAAAAACAGACATTCGTCCCGAGTACGAGGACACGACCCCGGCGGCCCGATGGCTGTGGGCGGTGGCCCTGGTGATCGCCCTCGTACCGCTCATCCCCACGCCCCAGCCCGCCTCCCCGCGCTCCCCGATCCCCGCCTTCTTCAGCACGGACGCCTGGCGCGCCGAGATCCCGGAGAACTCGGTCGTCGTGGCCGCGCCCCTGGGCTGGTTCGAGGGCCTGGACGCGATGCGCTGGAGCACCGCGGCCGGCCTGGACTTCCGCATCGCGGGCGGCTACTTCCTCATCCCGAACCCGGACGACCCGAAGAAGGCCGCCACGTTCAGCGCCCCGACGCGCCCGACCATGCAGATCATGAACGACGCGGCCAACGACGGGACGGTGCCCCAGATCACCCCGGACCAGCTGGCCCAGGCGAAGGTCGACCTGTCGTTCTGGCAGGCGGACTACATCGTGGTGCCGGACCAGCACAACAACAGCGAGGCCGTACGCCAGACCGCCGACCAGCTCTTCGGCACGGGCAAACACATCGTCGACGTCTGGGTGTGGAAGGTGAACCACTGACACACGACGGCCGAGTGCCCACGCGTTGACAGCGGGCCGCGAGCGAGTACCGCCGCCACTTGGACGGCGACACTCGCGAGCGGCCCGCAGGTCTCCCGGCCCCCGCCCCCGGACACGCTCCGGCCCGGGCGAGACACTCGACCGCCGCTACGGTGCCGCTCGCCCCGACCCGGGGCGCGCCACCGGCCCGAATGCGACCCGGCGGGACGGCCCGGGAACGTTCACGGCCCGGAATACGGGCCCGATCCCACACGCCGGGTGGGTGCCGCCGCAGCGACGACGGCACCCCTCTCTCGGCCGATCAGCCGCCCTGCGCGCCGTTCCAGTCGACGAGCTGCACGATGACCCCGTTGGGATCACGCACCTGGAACGCCCGCTCACCCCACTCCTCCTCGGTGAGCGGCATCGTGATCGCGACCCCCGCCCGCTCGAGCCGCCCCAATTCCCCCTCGAGATCGTCAACGACGAACGCGAGGATGACGCCGGCCGTGTGCACGTCCCGCTGGTCCTCCGGCAGCGTGGCCAGCCCGCAGCGCAGGAAGATGACGTGCATCCCGACGTCCTCGCGGGTCAGCGACACGAACCCGTCGGCCGACATCGCCTCGGAAAACCCCAAGTGCTCCTGCAGAAACGCGCCGGACGCGACCGGATCGGCGACGTTGAACGACACCGCAGACGAACTCACCCGCACTGGCAACCTCCCGTGTCGAAAAAATCTCTCTACAGTGTAGAGAGATTTGCGGCGGGCGCCAACCAGCAGGAGTCCCGGGCTCGCAACGGATCGGCGGGCAGGACGAGGGCCGCGGGCCGATGTGCGAGGGATGGCGTGCAGTGCACGGCCGGCGAGAAAGACGAGGGCAGGCGAGCGCCGACCCGACCGGCCACGCCCTGCGGTCACGCGGGTGCTGCCGGGCCTGGTCAACACCGCGCAGACGGTCGTCACCGGCTGCGGGCCGTGCGGCACGCGGCCCGCACGAAGCCGGGACAGCGGCCCGCATGAAGCCGGAGCCGTGGCCCGCACAGAGCGAGCCGTGCGACCCGGTGCCGCGACTGGCGAGCTCGACTACGACCGGCGGCGACCGGCAACGCCCCGGCAGACGAACGAACCTCGACCGCGCCCGACCGCGACCCAACACCGCCGCGACCCACGAACCACGACCGCAACGTTGTGACGCCGCGAACGCGAGCAAGCCGCAGCGGCGAACGACGCGCGGCGCGCGAGCCACAAGCCGCGAACAGCGAACAGCGAACAGCGAGCCGCGCCACCCCGCACGGCGCCAGCCGCGTGACGCGGGCCGCGGCGCCGCGGTGGGTCAGACGCCCGCGGTGCGCAGGAGTTCGGCGAAGGTCTCGGCCGGCATGATCTCGACGCCCAGCTCCTCGGCCTTCGCCGCCTTCGAGCCCGCCCCCTCCCCCACCACCACCAGGTCCGTCTTCTTCGACACGGAGCCCGATGACCGGCCGCCCAGCCGTTCGACCGCCTCGTTGCCCTCGTTGCGCGTCAGACCCGGGACCGAGCCGGTCACGACGACCGTCATCGGGCTGCCGTCCTCCTTCTGCAGCGGCAGCCGGACGGCGGCGGCGTCCGGGGACGAGGCGGCATCCGGGGACGAGGAGGAGGCAGCGGCGGGGCGCGGACGGAAGCCGGGCTCGGTCATGTTCACGCCGCGCTCGGCGAGGCGGTCGATGACCGGGCGCAGCTCGGCCAGCTCCGCGGCGATGGTCACCGCGCGCTCCGGGCCGACCGCCTCGACCTCCTGCAGCTCCAGCGGGGTCGCGGCCAGCAGGGCGTCCATGGTGCCGAAGTGCGCGGCCAGGCGGCGGGACATGGAGCGGCCCGTCATGCGCACGCCGAGGCCGGTCAGCACGCGGCCGAGGGGCTGGGCCTTGGAGGCCTGGATGGCGGCGACGAGCTTGCCCGCCGAGGTCTCGCCCATGCGCTCGAAGGTCAGGAGCGTGGGGACGTCGAGGTCGTAGAGGTCCGCGGGGTCGGTGACGCGGCCGGCGGCGATGAGCATGTCGATGATCTTGCCGCCGAGGCCCTCGATGTCGAGGCAGTCGCGGCTGGCGTAGTAGGACAGGGCCTCGCGGGCGCCGCACGCGCGGCCGGTGGTGCAGCGCCAGCGCTTCTGGCTGCGGTCGATCTCGCCGCCGCAGCGGGGGCACATGACCGGCGGCTCGAAGGGCTCGGCGTCGGCGGGGCGCTCGTCGAGCTTGGCCCCGGTGATCTCCGGGATGACGTCGCCGGCGCGGCGGACGAAGACGGTGTCGCCGGGGCGGACGTTGCGCCGCACGAGGTCGTCGAAGTTGTGCAGGGTGGCCGAGGTGACGATGACGCCGCTGATCTGCACCGGCTCGAGCACGGCGACGGGCGTGATGACGCCGGTGCGGCCGATCTGCACCTCGATCGCCTTCAGCCGGGTGGTGCGGGTGTCGGCCGGGAACTTGTACGCGATCCCCCACCGCGGCGCCCGGCTGCCCGACCCGGCGAGATCCCGGTCGGCGGGGTCGTCGGCCTTGATGACGGCGCCGTCGATGCCGTAGCCAAGGGTGGCCCGGTTCTCGTTGAGCTCCTTCACCGCAACCAGGATCTCGCCGATGCTCGCGCACACGGGCATCCCGGCGGTGGAGGCGACGCCGAGCCCGCCGAGCCGCGCCATCGCGGCCGAGTGCGGCCCGTCGCCGAGCCCGCGCACCCCGTAGGCCAGGAACGACATCGGCGCGTCGTAGGTGCGGTCCTGGGCGCGCAGGGTGCCGGCCGCGGCGCTGCGCGGGTGGGCGAACGGCGGCTCCCCGGTGGCGGTGCGCATGGCATTGGCGACCTCGAAGTCGGCGTCGGTCATGAACACCTCGCCGCGCACCTCGATCGTCACCGGCTCGGTGAGCGTCTCCGGCAGCCCGGCGGCCCGCCTGGCCTGGCCGGTGACGTCCTCGCCGGCGCGCCCGTCGCCGCGGGTCGCGACCTGCACGAGCCGCCCGGCCTCGTAGCGCGCGGCGATGGCCAGACCGTCGATCTTCGGCTCGACGGTGTAGCCGGCGGCCGGGCGCCCGAGCAGCTTGTCGAGCCGGGCCGCCCACCTGGTGAGCGTCTCGGCGTCGAAGACGTTGTCGAGGCTGAGCATCGGCTCGCTGTGCACCACGTCGCCGGCCACGCCCTCGCCGGCCGCCACGACCTCCGTCGGGGAGTCCTCGGGCTTCCACTGCGGGTGCGCCTGCTCCGTCGCCGCGACGCGCCGCATGAGCTCGTCGTAGTCCGCGTCGTCCATCGCCAGGTCGGGGCCGCTGTAATACGCGGCGGCGGCCTGCCTGATCTGCTCGATCGCGGAGCTGTACTCGGAAACGGTGTCGAACGCCTCGGCCATGTCCGCAGCGTACCGACGGGGTACGACAAAATCGGGGAGTGACCGAGGACGAGTACGTGGAACTGGCGCACCGCATCAACCGCGCCGACATGATGATCGGCATCCTGCCCCTGTCCGCGGCCGACGCGGTCGTCGAAGGGCTCGGGGCCGCGGGCCGGGCCGGCAGCGCGCGGGCGTGGCGGGAGCTGGGCCTGTGCTACCTGGGCACCGACGGGGACCGGCTGCCGGCCGCGCCCTGGTCGCCGGAGCTGCCGTTCGCCGATCCGGCCGAGCATCCGCTCGGGCGGGCGCTGCGCTGCTTCGCCGAGGCCGCCGCGCTCGGCGACCGCGACGGCGCGCTGCTGTTCGCGCAGTGCAGCCGGGAGGCGTCGGCCCCGGCCCGCGAGTCGGCCCGGGCCCTGCTGCGCCCGCACGCGCGGCGGGACCCGGCCGCCGCCTACCAGTACGGCCTGCTGGAGCAGTGGCTGGGCCGCCCGGGCGCGGCGGTCGAGCACCACCTGTGGGCCGCGCAGCGCGACGACGCCGACGCCGCCTTCGAGCTCTACGTCCTGTTCTCCACCGGCACCGGCGTGGAGCGCGACGACGCCGAGGCGGGCCGGTGGCTGCACCGGGCCGCGGAGCTGGGGCAGCCGCGGGCGCTGTACAACCTCGGCGCCGCCCACGCGACCGGCAACGGCGCCCCGAAGGACCCGCGGCTCGCCGTCGGCTACTACGAGCGCGCGGCGCTGGCCGGCAACGCGCGGGCCGCGGCGACGCTCGGCGTCATGTACCTCATGGGCGGCGACGTCGACCCGGACGAGCGTCGCGCCGCCGAGTGGCTGGACCGCGCCGACGATCTCGGCCACCCCGTCGACTCCTGGCTGGCGCAGCTCGGCCTCGAACGACCGTGAACGGTCCCAGAATCAATCAACATCTGTCACTGGGTTGACACGGCGGCGGCGGGGTTCGAACACTGGGAGCGCTCACAGCAACAGAACACTGGGAGCGCTCACAGCAGCAGCCCAGCCAGCGAAGGAGAGCCCGTGCGAAGAACCGCCATCGTCGCCGTCGTGGCACTCGGCGCCGCCATCGCCGTCAGCAACGCCGCCCCCGCCGCGGCGGCCACCATCAGCATGCGCGGCGCCGACGTGTCGTCCCTGCAGCGCAGCCTCGACCTCGGCGCCAAGTACTACAACGCGGCCGGCACGGCCGCCGACCCGCTCGACATCCTCAAGGGCGTCGGCGTCAACTACGTGCGCCTGCGCATCTGGAACAACCCGGCCAGCGGCTACAACAACCTCGCCAAGGTCCTGATCCAGGCCAAGGCCGCGAAGGCCAAGGGCCTCCAGGTCATGATCGACTTCCACTACTCGGACACCTGGGCGGACCCCGGCAAGCAGTACAAGCCCGCCGCCTGGGCCTCGCACACCATCTCGGCCCTGCAGACCGACGTCTACAACTACACCCTGTCGGTCTGCAACGCGCTGAAGGCCCAGGGCACGACCCCCGACAGCGTGCAGATCGGCAACGAGATCAACGTCGGCATGCTGTGGAACGACGGCAAGGTCGTCAACAACGACTTCACGAACCTGAGCCTGCTGCTCAAGTCCGGGTACAACGCGACCAAGGCGTGCAACAGCGGCACCCAGGTCATCATCCACACCGCGGACGCCGACAGCGACGCGAACGCCCGCTGGTTCTACGACGGCATCAAGGCCAAGGGCGTGACCTGGGACATCACGGGCCTGTCGTACTACTGCATGTGGCACGGCACCCTGGCCAACCTGTCCGCGGTGATCGGCGACGTGCGCACCCGCTACGGCAAGCCGGTCATCCTCGCCGAGACCGCCTACCCGTTCACCGCCGCGAACGCCGACTCCGAGGCGAACTCCGTCGGCGGCTCGGCCCCGTGCTCCGGCTACCCGGCCACGTGGCAGGGCCAGGGCGCGGAGTTCACCGCGGTGCAGAACACGGCCCGCTCGGCCGGCGCGGTCGGGGTCTTCTACTGGGAGCCGACCTGGTACGCCGTCAAGGGCAACGGCTGGGACCCGGCGAACATCAACGGCACCGGCGACCAGTGGGACAACATGGCGCTGTTCGACTGGACCGGGCACATCAACCCGAACGTCGCCTGGACGGCGTGACCCCCGAGGGCGGGCCGGTGTGCACCGCACCGGCCCGCAGCCACGCCACGTACGGGTCGTCCGGCTCGGCGTACGACATCCGGTTGATGATGCCGGGCAGCGCCGGCGGTGGCCCGAACGCCGCGACGGCCTCCCCGTCGGCGAACGCCCGCTCCAGGGCCGCGTTCAGCTCGAGGTGCCGCTCGATCCCGGGCACGACGACGTCGCCGAGCAACCGGACGATCTCGGCGCCGTAGCCGGGCGCGTCCGCGGCCGTGCGCAGGTTCCAGTCGTCGCTGCCGAGGTGGAAGCCGAACCCGGCCGGCGGCGCGACCCGCCCCCAGATCTGGGCCGGCTCGTCGGCGCCGGTCTCGCGCGCGTACGACACCCATCGACCGGTGGCGGCCCGCACCTCGATCGCGAAGGCCACCTGCCCGGGGAACGTGGCCCGCTCGCCCGCGAACGCGATCGCCACGGTCCCCTCGCCGGGGGTGTCCCGCCGTAAGTCCGCGCCGAATCCCAGGCCCCGCAGCCGCGGCATGACCTGCGCGGCGAGCATCTCCTCATAGGCGGCACGGACGTCGGGCGACATGAACTCCATCATATGGTGAAGAAACGGGCACTACAGGGTGATCCGCCGACGTGCCCGGCGCAGCATGGCCTGGTCGGTCGCGGCGGCGAGCAGATCCCCGCTCGCGCACGGCTCGACGAACGCGATGTCCAGGTGCAGGCTCCGCAGCGTCTGCTCGGCGAGCGGCCCCGCGTGGCTGCCCGACGGGGTGCGCACCCCGCCGACCAGCAGCAGCGTCACCGACTCGCCCCGCACGGCCCGGGCCACGGCGAGCATCGGCGTCACCAGGGTCACCCCGTCCACGAGCGCGGCCAGCCGTGGCCCGAGCCGGCGGCCGGAGATCCCGATCGCCATGCCCGGCTCGACCAGGGCGGCCGCGGCCCGCACATCCTCGGGCGCGGCGTCGGCCACGAGCGGAACCGCCCCGCCGTGCACCCGCCGCACCAGCCCGCGCTCGGCGAGGGCGGACAGATCCCGGCGGATGGTCGGGATCGAGACATGGAAGCGCCGGCTCAGCTCGCGCAGCCCGACCCCGCCGCACTGCCGCGCGGCGGCCAGGATCTCGGCCCGGCGCATCTCAATGATCACGAAGCACCACCACTTCCCCGGCCGGCACGGCCACCCCGCGCACCTCGGCCGGCTCGGTGCCGTGGTTGATGGCGAAGAGATAGGGCGGCCGGGACACCAGCTCCACAGTGGACGGTACGGCGGGCCGAGCCCCCAGCCCCGCGTCGGCGTACACCCGCTCCAGCAGCCGCCCCAGGTCGGCGTCGGCCAGGCGGGTCGAGACGTACCACGCCACCCCGCCGCCCCGCTCGTGCCGGGTGACCGCCGGCCCGCCGGGCGCCGGCCCGTCCACGTACGCGAGCACCGGGACCGCTCCCGCCAGCCGCACGTCCTCGGCCCACACGTCGGCGGCCGAGCCGTCGCTGAGCCGGACGTGCTCGCCCGCGCGCAGCGGCAGGAACTCCTCCACCGTCACGCCGAGCACGTCGCGCAGCGAGCCCGGGTACGGCCCGTCGGGCACGGTGTCGTTGGCGTCCACGACGCCGGAGAAGTACGACACCACGAGCGTCCCGCCGCCCGAGACGTAGGCGTCGAGGTTCTTGGCGGCCGCGGCGGTGGTGAGGTACAGCGACGGCACCACGACGAGCGGGTAACGCCCGAGGTCCGCCTCGGGGTGCACGAAGTCGGCGGTGAGATGGGCCTCCCACAGCCGGGCGTAGTAGGCCTCGACCCGCTCGCGGAACGTCACGTCGGCCGACGGGCGCCACTCCAGCTCCAGGGCCCACCACGCCTCCCAGTCCCAGACGACCGCGACGTCGGCCGCGACCCGGCTGCCGCGCAGCTCGCCGAGCCCGGCCAGCCGCTCGCCCAGGCCGGTGACCTCGCGCCAGATCCGGGTCCCGGTGCCGGCCTGGGGCAGCATCGCCGAGTGGAACTTCTCGGCGCCGAAGCGCGAGGCCCGCCACTGGAAGAACATGACGCCGTCGGCGCCGCGGGCCACGTGGGCGAGGCTGTTGCGGGCCAGCTCCCCGGGGAGCTTGGCGATGTTGCGCGGCTGCCAGTTCACCGCGCTGGTGGAGTGCTCCATGAGCAGCCAGGGGGCGCCGCCCGCGAGGCTGCGGGTCAGGTCGGCGCACATCGCGAGCTCGACGTGGCGGTCGTGGCGCTCGGAGGCGAGGTAGTGGTCGTTGGCCACGACGTCGACCTCGCCGGCCCACTTCCAGTAGTCGACCCACTTGCAGTTCGCGATCATGAAGTTGGTCGTGATCGGTACCGACGGCGAGTGCGCCCGCAGCACGTCGCGCTCGCGCCGGTAGTTGGCCAGGTGGTTGTCGGAGCAGAAGCGCAGGAAGTCCAGCTGCTGGGCCGGGTTCACGGCGGTCGGGGCCAGCCGCGGCGGCTCGATCTCGTCCCACTCGCCGTAGCGCTGGCCCCAGAAGGCGGTGCCCCAGGCCGCGTTCAGCGTGGCCAGGTCGCCGTGGCGGTCCCGCAGCCAGTCGCGGAACGCCCCGGCGCACGTGTCGCAGTAGCAGTGCGCGTTGACCCCGGCGAACTCGTTGTGCACGTGCCACAGGACCAGGGCCGGGTGGTCGCCGTAGCGGCGGCCGAGCTGCTCGGCGATGCCGGCGGCGGCCGCGGCGTATTCGGGCGCGCTCGGGCAGAAGCTCTGCCGCCCGCCCTGGCCGAGCACGTGCCCGGCCCGGTCGACGAGCCGGGCGCCCGGGTGGCGGCGGGCGAACCACGGCGGCGGCGCGGCGGTGGGCGTGCCCAGGTCGACCCGGATGCCCGCCCCGTGCAGCAGGTCGAGCACGCGGTCGAGCCAGCCGAAGGTGTACTCCCCCGGCGCCGGCTCCAGCAGCGCCCAGCTGAAGATGCCGACGCTGACCAGGTTGACGCCCGCCTGCCGCATGAGCGCGACGTCCTCGGCCCACACCTCCTCGGGCCACTGCTCGGGGGCGTAATCCCCGCCGTAGGCGAGGCCGTCGAGCCGCAGATCCCCCACTGTTGCGCTCCTACCGTGAACGTTCCCAGTCCGTGTCTCCGCACTATAGCCCTCTTGACACGATGTTCAAGCGAGCCAAAACTGTGAACGCTCCCAGTCGTACACCCCCCACTGGAGACATCCCATGAAGCGCGCATTCCTCGCGGCGGCGTGTTCCCTCCTGCTGCTCAGCACCGCCGGCTGCTCCGGCTCCGGCGACGAGACATCCACCTCCGGCGGGAAGGTCGAGCTGACCTTCTGGTCCTGGGTGCCCGGCATCGACAAGGTCGTGGCCACCTGGAACGCGGCCCACCCCGACATCCACGTCACCGTCAGCAAGCAGGCCCAGGGCGACGAGGAGGTCACCAAGGTCCTGACCGCCAACAAGGCCGGCAACCCGCCGGACCTCTTCCAGGCCGAGTACCAGGCCCTGCCCACGCTCGTGAGCAACGGGGCGGCCGGCGACATCGCGAAGTACGCCGGCGACGCCAAGGCGAAGTTCGCCCCCGGCGTCTGGAGCACCATCACGCTGGGCACCGAGGGCGTCTACGCCATCCCGCAGGACTCCGGCCCGATGATGCTCTACTACCGCCAGGACGTCTTCGCGCAGCTCGGGCTCAAGGTGCCGGCCACCTGGGACGAGTTCGCGCAGACGGCGAAGCAGGTGCGCCAGAAGGACCCGAAGCGCTTCCTCACCACGTTCTCCGCCGGCGACCCGGGCTGGTTCGCGGGCCTGGCCCAGCAGGCGGGCGCGAAGTGGTTCGGCATCTCCGGCGACACCTGGAGCGTCCACGTCGACGACGAGGCCACGAAGAAGGTCGCCGGCTTCTGGGGCGGCCTGGTCGCCGCGGGCGACATCGACAAGCAGCCGATGTACACCCCGGAGTGGAACAAGGCGCTCAACGACGGCACCCTCATCGCCTGGCCCAGCGCCGTCTGGGGCCCGGGCGTGCTGTCCGGCAACGCGCCCGACACGGCGGGCAAGTGGGCCATCGCCGAGCTGCCGCAGTGGAGCGCGGGCGAGCACAAGACCGGCAGCTGGGGCGGCTCCTCGACGGCGGTCGCGGCCAAGAGCAAGCACCAGAAGGAGGCGACCGAGTTCGCGATCTGGCTCAACACCGACGCCGCGGCCGTGACCGGGCTCATCACCGAGGGCGGCATCTACCCCGCCGCCACCGCCGCGCAGTCGGGCGGCGCCCTGGCCAAGCCGCCGGCGTTCTTCGGCAACCAGCCCGAGTTCTACACCCTCGCGCAGACCATCGCCGGCACCGCCGCCGGGGTCACCTGGGGGCCGAACGTCAACGTCACGTACGCCACCTACAAGGACGCCTTCGGCAAGGCGATCACCGACAAGACCGCGTTCCCGGGAGCGCTCACGGCGATGCAGCAGGCGACCGTGGACGACCTCAAGAAGAACGGCTTCAAGGTCGGATGAGACACCGGGTCCCGTACGCGTTCCTGTCGCCCGCCATCGTCCTGTTCGTGGTGTTCATGGTGGTGCCGATCGGCTACACGGGATACCTCTCGCTGCGCCGGGTCCAGGTGACGGGCCTGGGCCTCGGCGCGGCCTCCCGTGTCGAGTCCTGGGCCGGGATCGCCAACTACCGCGCCGTCCTCGCCGACGGCGAGTTCTGGCACAGCGCGCTGCGGGTGTTCGTCTACGGCTGCCTGCTCGTGCCCACGATGCTCGGCCTGGCCCTGCTCTTCGCGCTGCTGCTGGACCTGCCCCGGGCCCGGGCCCGGCGCTTCTCGCGGGTGGCGATCTTCCTGCCGTACGCGGTGCCGGCGGTCATCGCGAGCCTCATGTGGGGCTTCATGTACCTGCCGTCGGTCGGCCCCGGCCAGTACCTGCTCGCGAAGGCCGGCAGCGGACCCGTCGACCTGCTCGGGCCGGTGAGCGTCTACTTCTCGGTGGCCAACATCGCACTGTGGGGCGGCACCGGGTTCAACATGATCGTGCTGTTCACCGCGCTGCGGGCGGTGCCGTCCGAGCTCTACGAGGCGGCCCGCATCGACGGCGCGAGCGAGTGGCAGATCGCCCGGAAGATCAAGATCCCGATGCTGGTCCCGGCGCTGATCATGACCTTCGTGTTCTCGCTCATCGCGACGCTGCAGGTGTACAGCGAGCCGACGACCCTGCGCCCGCTCACCAACGCCCTGCCGTCGAACTGGACCCCGCTCATGAAGATCTACCAGGACGCGTTCGCGAAGGACGACGTCCACACCGCCGCGGCCGCGTCCGTCGTCGTCGCGGCGGCCACCCTCGTGCTGTCGTTCGGCTTCCTGCGCCTCGTGCAGCGCCGCGCGTTCGGGGCCGAGTCGTGAGGCGGGCCTCGGCGCTGCCGTCGCTGGTCCTGGTCGCGGGGGCGCTCTACTGCCTGCTGCCCATCGTCTGGGTGGTGACCGCGTCCACGAAGACCAACGGCGAGCTGTTCCGCACGTTCACCCTCGCCCCCGGCACGGCGCTGTTCGCGAACATCGCTGACCTCTCGCGGTACCAGGACGGCATCTACTGGCGCTGGATGCTCAACACGGCGCTCTTCGCGGGCGCCGGGGCCCTGCTGTCGACGGCGGTCTCGGCGATCAGCGGGTACACGCTGGCGAAGTACCGGTTCCCGGGCCGCACCGCCGTGTTCAACGTGCTGCTCGCCGGGGTCCTGGTGCCCGCGGTGGTGCTGGCGATCCCGCAGTACCTGCTGCTGGCGAGCCTGCACCTGACCGACACGTACTGGTCGGTGCTGCTGCCGAGCATCCTCAGCCCGTACGGCATCTACCTCGCCCGGATCTACGCGGCCGCGGCGGTGCCGGACTCGCTGGTCGAGGCGGCGCGCACCGACGGGGCCGGCGACGTGCGCATCTTCGCGAGCGTCGCCGTGCCGTCGATGGTGCCGGGGCTGGTGACCGTATTCCTGTTCCAGTTCGTGGCCATCTGGAACAACTTCCTGCTGCCGTACATCATGCTGACCTCCGACGACAAGTTCCCGGTGACGGTCGGGCTGTACACGATGCTGAAGCAGGGCAACACCACGCCGGTGCTGTACACGCTGGTGGTGACCGGTGCGCTGCTGTCCATCGCACCCCTCGTCGCGCTCTTCCTGACCCTGCAGCGGTACTGGCGCGTCGACCTGCTCTCGGGCGCCGTCAAGGGCTGACGCTGGGGCACAATGGCGACCGTGCCAGAACCTCGCGAGACCCGCCGCCGCCCCGCCCGCCGCCCCACGATCAACGACGTGGCGGCGGCGGCCGGGGTGAGCCGGGGCACGGTGTCCCGGGTGCTCAACGGCGGCCACGACGTCAGCGACGCGGCCCAGGAGGCGGTCGAGCGCGCCATGCGCAAGACCGGCTACGTCGTCAACCAGCACGCGCGGAGCCTGGTCACCCAGCGCTCCCAGTCCGTGGCGTTCATCCTGTCCGAGCCGCAGGAGCGGCTCTTCGAGGACCCGAACTTCAACGTGCTGCTGCACAGCTGCACCCAGGCCCTCGCCAAGCACGACATCACGCTGCTGCTGACGCTCGCGAGCAGCCTCGAGGACCGCAAGCGGCTCGGGCGGTACCTCACCGGCGGCCACGTCGACGGCGCGCTGCTGGTCTCCACGCACAGCGGCAACCCGCTCATCCCCGAGCTGCTCGCCCGCGGCCTGCCCGTGGTCGCCTGCGGCAAGCCGCTGGGCTACGAGCGCCAGGCCGCCTACGTGGCCGCCGACGACCGCGACGGGGCCCGGCAGATGGTCACCTACCTGCTCGAGTCGGGCCGCCGCCGGATCGGCACCATCACCGGCCCGCTGGACACCTCCGGCGGCGTCGAGCGGCTGGCCGGCTACCGCGAGGCGCTGGGGCTGGACACCGCGGACTCCCCCGGCCTCGTCGCGCACGGCGACTACACCCGGGCCGGCGGCGAGGCGGCGATGCGGCGGCTGCTGGAGGCCGCCCCCGACCTCGACGCCGTGTTCGTCGCCTCCGACCTGATGGCCGCGGGCGCGCTGACCGCCCTGCACCGGGCGGGCCGCCGGGTCCCCGGGGACGTGGCGGTGGGCGGGTTCGACGACAGCCGGATCGCCACGGACACGCAGCCGCCGCTGACCACGGTCCGCCAGTCGTACCCCCGCATCGGCGCCGAGATGGTGCGCCTGCTGCTGAGCCAGATCGACGGCGAGAGCCCGGCCGCGGTGATCATCCCGACCGAGCTCGTGGTCCGCGAGTCGGCCTGATCCGCGGGTAGGCTTCCGTGGGTAGGCTGCGGACATGACGACCACGAACGCCAACGCCCTGACGGCCCGCTGGGCGTCCACAGTGGACGACGGCGGCACGGTGCTGTCCGGCGCCGGCGTCTACGTCCTGCTCGCGCTGCTCGGCCCCAACGCCTGCGGCCCGGCCCGCGACGAGCTGCTGGCCGTCGCCCCCGAGCCCCTCGAGATCCCGGACTCGCCCACCGCCCGGATGGCCACGGCGGTCTGGTCGCGCGCCGAGATCCCGCTGACCGAGGCGTTCACGGCCGCCGTGCCGCCGCAGCGGCGCGGCCCGCTCACCGGCGACCCGGCCGTCGACCAGCCCGCGCTCGACACCTGGGCGAGCGAGCAGACCCGCGGCGCGATCCCGGCGATGCCGATCCGGGCCGAGCGGGACACGCTCATGGTCCTCGCCAGCGCGCTGTCGGTGCGCACGGCCTGGGCCGAGCCGTTCGAGGACGGCGTGCAGCGGCCCGGGACCGGCCCCTGGGCCGGGCGCGACCTGGCCGGGCTGCACCGCCGCACGCGCGGGGCCGCGGGGCTGGGCGCGCTGCGGGTCGCGGACACCGCGGCCGGCCCGGTCACCCTGCTGACCGTCGCCGGGACCGAGGACGTCGACGTGGTGCTGGCGCTGGGCGAGCCGGACCGGCCCGCCGGGGCGGTGCTGCCCGCCGCGATCACCGCGCTCGCCGGCCCGGCGGAGCCCGTCGGCACAGCGGCGCTCTCCGGCACGACCGAGCCCTCCGGCACAGCGGCGCACTCCGGCACAGCGGCGCCCTCCGGCACGGCGGAGCCCTTCGGCGCGGGCCGGGCCGCGCCCGGGGTCACCGTGCGCGAGGTCGAGGCCACCGACGACACGCCCGAGCTGGTGGTGAGCACGGTCCGGTTCACGGTCCGCGGCGCGCACGACCTGCTCAAGGAGCCGGAGCTCTTCGGGCTGCGCACCGCCACCGACGATCGGGCCGGGCACTTCCCCGGCATCAGCCCGGTGCCGATGTCGGTCTCCCAGGCCCGGCAGGACGCCGTCGCCGAGTTCACCGCGAGCGGCTTCGAGGCCTCCGCGGTGACCGCGTTCGCGATGCGGCTGGCCGGGGCGTTCTTCCCGGAGCGGACCCACCGCCGCCGGGTCGTCACCGTCGCGTTCGACCGGCCGTTCGGGTTCGCCGCCGTGCACCGGGCCACCGGCCTGGTCCTCGTGGCGGGCTGGGTCGCCGAGCCCGAGCGATTCCAGGGCTGAGCCCGGGACCGTTCCCGGCCCCGGGCTCAGCACCATCGGCCGGCTGGGACTGGGATTCCAGGGCTGAGCCCCGGGACCGTTCCCGGGGCTCAGCATCACCGGATGACCGGGACTGCCGGCTAGGACTGGGCGGTCAGCCGGAACGACTGGGCGCCCGAGCCGTTGCACGTCCACTGCTGCAGCTGCACGCTGTCCGCCGTCGACGAGCTGGGCACGTCCAGGCACTTGCCGCTGTTGCGGCTGACGAAGTGCCAGTAGCCGCCGCCCTCGGAGACCGGCAGCCACTGCTGGTTGTTGCCGCCGCCGTACGCCCACAGGTGCACGACCGCCCCGTCCGCGGTGGAGACGCCGTCGACGTCGAGCACCTGGGCCGAGTTGTTGCGGTTGTTGATGCGCACGTAGCCGCCGCTGGTCGGCTGGAACAGGTACTGCTGCGCGAACGTGTTGTTGCAGGTGTACTGCTGGATCGCGGTGCCGTTCGCGGTGCCCGACGAGCGCGCGTCGACGCACTTGCCGCTGGTCTTGTTCACGGTGCTGTACCAGGTGCTCGACGAGATCGTCCCGCCCGTGCCGCCGCCACCGGCCCCGAACGGGCTGAGGATGATGGAGGCCGAGCGCGGGTCGGAGTCGGTGACCAGCGACTCGAAGTGCCCGACGTCGTCGAACGGGAACGCGTACGCCCGCCCGTCGGCCATGTTCGCGTGGATGATCCGCGCGTACTGGTTCGTCGGGTTGTTCTTGTAGAAGCCGGCCGAGTTCAGGTCCGGCTGGGTGTCGACGGTGCCGAGCGTGCCCCGGTTCAGCGCGGCGCACAGCGTGCGGGAGATCGGGCCGACGACCTGGTCGTTCGGGGCCGGCAGGTTGCCCGCGCAGCCCCACACGTCGGCGCTGCTCGGCCGGTTGAACGAGGCCACCACGGCGCCCGAGGCGTTCGTGAACGTCATGGTGCTGCCCGAGGTGCGGCCGAAGTACTTCGTGTTCGGCTGGTCGGCGAACGGCACCACGGTCAGCGTCTTGGAGGTGTACGCGTTCCACGCCGTCGTGATGTAGGAGTCCATGAGCGTCGGGCTGAGCAGCCCGGCCCCGGCCGCCTTGCCCGGCGACAGCACGCGCAGCACGGTGCCGTCCGAGCGCGTGTAGACGGTGTTCGCCCAGCCCGCCTGCGCCTTGATCTGGTTGATGACCGCGTTGCGGCCGTCGTTGACGAGGTCGCCCTCGCGCTGGGTGGCGCCGCTGGCCCCGGTGACCGTCACGGCGTGCGGCACCGCGAACATGTCGACCTGGCTGCTGTTGATCCACAGGCCGGCGTCGTTGTAGGTGAACTCGCTCCAGTCGAACAGGATGTTCTGGTTCGGGTCCCCCGCCGCCCAGGGAGCGGGCTGCACGAGCCCGTCCGGGGTGATGAAGAACTTCAGCTTCTCGCCGAGGGAGAAGTACACCCGCCCGGAGAAGCCGCGCGGGAACTTCAGCGTGGTCGAGCCCCCGTTGCCGGGGCCGGCGATGGAGACGTCCGGGGCCGGCGAGGGCGGGATCTGCCCGCCGCTCCACGCGGTGAACGTCCCGGCGGCGTTGACGTAGCCGAGGCGGCCGCTGCTGAGCTGGACGCCGAGCACGTACAGGTAGACCGCGTCGCCGCGGCCGGTGGAGTTGGAGACGGTGACGGGCAGCAGGCTCGGGCCGATGGCGTGCGCGGCCGGGGCGGCGGCGACGGCTCCGGCAGTGACGGCCAAGGCCAGCGCGCCGAGCAGGCCGAGCAGTCTTCGTCTGAGGAGCATGGCGGTGTCCTCCAGTGCGAAAGGGCGTCAGAGAGCGCTCTCACGGCTTGAGGTACGAGGGCGGGGCAGAGCCTGAGAGCGCTCTCACAATATCGATCAGTAAAGATTGTTGTCAATGGACCCCCGGACGGTGTGATTCGATCTCCCCGTGGACCGTTTGACCAGCTACACCGATGCCTACCGGCCGCAGCCGCTGCCCGGCCCGCTCGCCGCCGGACCGCGCCCGACCGACCCGCAGGCGGTGGTGTTCGCCGCCGCGTGGCTGCTCGCCGCGTGGTCCCCCGCCGCCACCCCCGGCTGGCGCGTGGAGTTCGCCCACGCCGGCACCTTCGACGGCGAGCCGGTCGAGGACGTGGCGGCCTTGCTCGCCGAGTGGATACCGGCCGCCGACGACCGCGGGCGCGCCCTGCGCGAGTTCGTCGCGGGCGAGCTCGCCAGCCGATACGTCCAGCTGCGCCGCGAGCCGGGCGACGACCTCGTGCTCCTGCTGCACGACTGGAAGGACCGCACGCTGCGCATCACGATCGCGGCCGCGCCCACCGTGGCGCCGCCGCCGGAGGGCAGCCGCATCCCGTGCCTGCTGACCCTGCTCAGCGACCAACTGTGGCTCAACAACAACGACCCGGTGACGTTCCGCGTCTTCCTCGGCGAGCCGGACGCCCACGCCGGCCCCGGCGCGTGGTGGACCGCAACCCGCGAGGAGCCGGACGAGCAGGCGCCGGACTTCCGCGCGTACTCCCCCGACGACATCCGCACCGCGCTGCTGAACGTGGCCCGGGGCGGCCTCAACGACCTCGGCGCCGACTGGGACGGCGACGGCGACTACCCGGCCCTGCCCGAGGACCACATCGCCGCGCACCTCACCCACGACCTCCTCGACGTCCTGCTCGAGCGCGTCCGGCCGGTCGCGGTGCACGGCGCCGGCTACCTGCCCGTCGACTGGGACGAGCAGGACGGGGACGCGGAGATCGGCACCGTCGTGCTCACCGGCGCCCGCTCGGTGGCGGTGCTGGACGTCGACGTGAGCTGCTGAAGATCGACCGCGACGCATCGGGAACCCAAAAGGTTCCTGTCGGAAATCCCACCCGCACACATCGTCAGGAGTCGTTAGAGTCGGTCCCGGCTCAACACTCTGACGGGGAGGGTGGTTGTGGTGGATTCGCCTGCGCTGCAAGCGATTCCGGCCCGGTCGGCGACGATCGGCGACCGGTCGGCACCGACGCTCGCGCTGCTCGTCGCGGTCACCGCCGGCGTCGTGGCGCAGGGCGGGTTCTACCTGCCGGGCCGCATCCTGGTGAGCGTCCTGGCGCTCGTCGCGCTGGTCGTCGCGCTCGTCGTGACCCGGCCGCGCGCCGGGGACCTGCGCGACCTGCGGGCGCCCGGGATCGCCGCGGCCGCGATCGCGGGGTGGGCGCTGCTGCGGGCGGCGGCGCAGGGCGGGCTCGCCGACGCCGGGGGCATCGCACTGGCGCTGCTCACGCTGCTCGCGGGCGTGGTCGCGGCCCGCCGGGCGCGCCCCGCCGACCTCGCCCTCGGGCTCACCGGCCTCGGCGCGCTCGTCGCGGCGACCGCCTGGGCCGGGGTGGCGCTGCGGATCGAGCGCTGGTCAGTGCTGGTCGAGTCGACGCTGTATCGGGGGGCGTCGACCCTGACCTACCCGAACGCGGCGGCCGCGATCCTCGCGGCCGCCGCGCTGCTCGCCGCCGCCCGGGTGCTCGCCGAGCCGGCGTCCAGGGCGCGCGTGCTGGCCCTGTTCCTGATCCTGGCCGGGCTCGGGGCCACCCTCAGCCGGGCCGGCGGCATCGCCCTGGCCGCTGGCCTGCTCGTCATGCTCGCGTTCGCGCCGGACCGCCGGCTGCTCGTGCGCCGCCTGCTCCCGCCCGCGCTCGGCGCCGCGGTGGCCGTGGCCGCGCTGGTGCCGTCGTTCCCGGTGGACGCCGAGCCCGGGCCGCTGCCGGCGCTCGCCGGGCTCGCCGCCGGGGCCGGGATCGCGCTGCTGCGGCCGCTGCTCGCGCTCGGCCTGGCCGCGGCGGGAGCCACCGGCGCGCTGCTGCTGCGACCGTCCACACTGGACGCCGTGCTCCGGCGCCGCCTCACGCTCGCCTCGCAGGGGCGCTCGGGCGCGTGGCACTCGGCGCTGGAGCAGGCCGGCGCGCACCTGTGGCTCGGCCGGGGGCCCGGGCAGGCGCGGTACTTCTGGTTCGACTTCCAGGGCCAGCTCGTGGTGAGCCGATGGGTGCACAACGAGTACCTGCAATGGCTGGTCGACCTCGGCATCGTCGGCCTCGCGCTGCTGCTGGCCCTGCTGGGCGCGCTCGCGCCGGGCCTGCGCCGCGGATTCGCCCGCACTCCGCTGTGGACCGGTGCGGTGGCCGCCATCGCCGCGCTCGCCGTGCACAGCGCCTTCGACTTCCTGTGGGAACTGGCGGTCGTTCCGCTGGTCCTCGGCGTGCTCGCCGGCATGGCGGGCCCGCACCACGGAGAAGAGTCCGCACCACCATCGAACGGGGAGGTCACACCGTGAAGCTCAAGAAGTCCCACCTCGGCGCGGGCGCGCTGGCGCTCGGCGCGGTGCTCGCGTTCGCCGTGCCGGCCGGCGCGGCGGTCAACCTGCAGTCCGAGTCGAGCGGCACCGCGGCGATCAAGATCGTGAAGCAGGCCAAGCTCAAGGCGAACGGGGCGGCCACCATCGTCACGGTGAACGTCACCTGCCCGATCGGCAACTGGTTCCAGCTGTCCGTCAACGTGACCCAGACGGTCACGCCGACCACGACCACGAACGGCAGCGGCTACGTGAACGACCAGCCCTGCACGGGCGGCACGCAGAAGGTGAAGGTGCCGGTCACCAGCAACGGCGCCCCGTTCACCTCCGGTGTGGCCTACGCGGTCGGCCGCGCGAGCGTCAGCGGCTCGATCGGCTACGTGAACCTCAACACCGGCCGCGAGATCGTCAACGTCGAGAGCTGACGTGATGGTGCGGGCCGGGCGCAGCCGGCGCCCGGCCCGCCGCCGTCGTCAGGCGCTCCGGCGCGCACCCCGATCTACGGACGCAGGATCGAGGCCAGGAACCGCAGCCGCTCGGCGTGCTGGACGGTCTCGCCGCCCTCGTGGCCGTTGAAGTGGTAGACCTCGATGCGCTTCGGGCCCGCGTAGTTGTGGTAGGCGCCGTAGACGGTCGAGGGCGGGCACGTGGTGTCCATCATCGCGACGCTGAACAGGATCGGGGCGGTCGCGCGTCTGGCGAAGTGCACGCCGTCGAAGTGCCCGAGCGTGCCGAACACCGTGTCGGCCCGGTCGCGGTGGACCTTCAGGTAGGCGGCCACCTCGAGGTACGGGCCGGTCGCGGCCCGCTCGGCGCCGCGGCGCATGTCGCACAGGAACGGCACGTCGGCGGCGGCCGCGGCGAGGTCCGGCACGAGGCCGGCCACGGCGAGGGTGAGCCCGCCGCCCTGGCTGATCCCGGTGACCGCGACCCGCGCCGGGTCGACGAGGGGGTGGCTGCGGGCCGCGTGCACGGCCCGCACCGCGTCGGTGATGACCCGCCGGTAGAAATGCCGGGACGGGTCGAGGATGCCCCGGGTCATGAATCCCGGGAACTGCGCCCCGGCGCCCTCGGGCTCGGGGTCCCCGGTGTCGCCGCGCCGCCAGCCGCTGCCCTGGCCGCGCACGTCGATGAACAGGTGGGCGTAGCCGGCCGAGGCGTAGAGCAGGCAGTCCTCGGGCAGGCCGCGGCCGCCGTTGTACCCCGGGAACTCCACCACGCACGGCAGCGGCCCCTCGGCCCCGGCCGGCACGACGAACCACCCGCGCACCGGGTGGTCGTCGTAGCCGGGGAAGCTCACGTCGTACACCCGCAGCGTCTTCAGGCTCGTCTCGACCGGCTCGAACGAGGCCGGTCCCGGGGGTGTGCGCACGTCCGACCAGAACGCGTCGAAACCGGCCGGCTCGACGGCCCGGCTGCGATAGGCGAGGCAGTCCTCGTGCGTGAGGTCGGACAGCGGCACGGCGTCGTCAGCCTTTCAGTCCCGTGTGGGCGAGCCCCTCGATGAACTGGCGCTGGGCGATGACGAACACGACGAGGACCGGGATCGCGGTCAGCGTCGCCGCCGACAGCTGCACGTTCCACGCCGGGCCGCCGTAGGCGTCGACGAACTGGGTGAGCGCCTGCGGCAGCGTGAACTTCGAGGGGGTGGAGAGGAACACGATCGGTTCAAGATACAGGTTCCAGCTGTGCAGGAACGTGAAGATCGCGACCGCCCCGAGGGCCGGGCGGGACAGCGGCAGGGCGATCCGGCGGAACAGCCCGAAGCGGCTGAGCCCGTCCATGCGGCCGGCCTCCTCGAGCTCCGGCGGCAGCGCGATGAAGAACTGCCGCATGATGAACGTCGCCAGCACGCTCGGGGCACCGAAGATCGGCACCAGGATGAGCGGCCAGTGCGTGTCGATCATGTTCCAGCGCTGGAACATCTGGAACAGCGGCACGATCGTCACCTCGCTGGGCACGAGCAGGCCGGTGAGCACCAGCAGGAACAGCGCGTTCTGGCCGCGGAAGCGGATGCGGGCGAACGCGTAGCCGGCCAGCGAGGACACCGCGAGCGTGCCGACCGTGCACACGATCGCGATGTACATGCTGTTGAGGTACTGCTGCGCGAACGGCTGCGCCTCGAACACCTGCTTGTAGGCCGAGAAGTCGACGCTGGCCGGGATGAGCGTGGGCGGGAACTTGAAGACCTCGTTCACCGGCTTCACCGACGACGTCGCCATCCACCAGGTCGGGAAGACGAACGGGATCGCCAGCACGCACAGCAGGCCGTAGAGCGCCGTCTTCAAGCGCCAGGTCTTCTTATGACTCATGGAACACCCATCGCTTGCGCAGCTGCCACTGCACGGTGGTCAGGATCAGGACGATGGCGAACAGCACCAGCGAGAGCGTGGCGCCGTAGCCGAAGTGATGGAACTGGAAGGCCTGCTGGTAGAGGTAGTAGACGAGCACGGTGGTCGAGGTGCCCGGCCCGCCCTGGGTGAGCACCGCGATCTGGGCGAACACCTGCAGCGAGCCGACCACCGTGATGATCGACGTGAGCATGATCGTGGGGCTGATCATCGGCACGGTGATGCTGCGGAAGGCCCGCCAGGCGCTCGCCCCGTCGAGGCGGGCCGCCTCGTAGAGCTCGCCCGGCACGCCCTGCAGCGCGGCCAGGAACAGCACCATGTTCAGCCCGACGTTCTTGACCACCTGCACGACGACGACCGAGATCATCGCGGTGACTTCGCCGCGCAGCCAGTTGGGCCCGTGCACGCCGACGGAGTCGAGGATGCCGTTGACCCCGCCGTTGTCCTGCAGCAGGAAGCCCCACACGATCGTCCACGCCACCATGGAGACCACGACCGGCGAGAAGAACAGCGTGCGGAACACCACCGTGCCGCGCAGGCGCTGGTTGAGCAGCACCGCCAGCAGCAGCGCCAGGCTGAGGTTGAGCACGAGCAGCCCGGCGGAGAACAGGCCGGTGGCGGCGAGCACCTTCGGCAGGTTGGGGTCGTCGGCGAGCTGCCGGTAGTTGTCCCCGCCGACGAAGTTGAACTCGTCGGCGAGGACGTTCCACTCGTGCAAGCTGTACCACGCGACCAGCACCAGCGGGACGAGCACGAACACGATCGTGCCCGCCAGCTGCGGCGCGATGAACAGATAGCCGGCCAGATGGTCGCGCCGGCGCGCGGTCCAGAAACGCATCGTTACTTGGCCAGCAGGGGCTTCACGCCGGTGCAGACGTTGTCCAGCACGCTCTTGACGTTCGCGTCGGGCTTCCACAGCGGGTCGAGCGACGCGCGGACGTTCTGCGCGATCTCGGCCGAGCCGGTGTGGCTGGGCTTGACCACGCCGGTGGAGATGCCGTCGATGACGACCGACTGCAGCTGCGCGGGCTTGAGCAGCGGGTTGGTCTTGGCCATGGTCTCGGCGTTGAGCTGGCTCTTGCGGGCCGGCGGGAAGTACTGCGCGAGCTTGCCGCTGTTGGCCGGGTTGGTGAAGAAGGAGAGGAAGTCCGCGGCCGTGGCGGCGTGCTTGCTCTTCTTGAGCACCCCGAGGCCGGCCTGGCCGACGACCGAGTACTTGCCCTTGGGCCCGGCCGGCAGGGGCACCAGGTCCCAGCCGAACTTGGCGTCCTTGAGCAGCGAGGCGCGCGAGATCTGGGTGACCGTCATCGCCGACTGCCCGGCGAAGAAGTCCGCGGCCACGCCCGGGCCGGGCATCGCCTTGTCGGTGAAGACGGCCTTGTGCAGGGCGGTCATCGCGTCGACCATCTCGGGGGCGTTGAACCCGCACGTCTTGCCGTCGGCGCTCCAGGCCTGCGCGCCCCAGCCGGTCCAGACGGTCGAGAGGTTGCTCCAGGTCTTGTAGTCGAAGTCGCGGACCACGATCCCGGCGGTGCCGGTCTTCGCGTTGACCGCCGCGCCCTCGGCGAACGCCTTGTCCCAGGTCCAGGTGCCGGCGGTGACGAGGTCGGCCGGGTTGTCCTGGCCCGCCTGCTTGAGCAGGTCGGTGTTCACGAACATGCCGAACGGGGAGGTCGAGAACGGGTAGGCGTACAGCTTGCCGCCGTTCTGCCACAGCTTCGTGGCGGCCGGGGCGAGGTCGTCGGCCTGCTCGATCTTGTCCAGCGGCAGCAGCGCGCCCGAGCCGACGAAGTCCGGCGCCGAGTCCTCGAGGACCCAGGCCAGGTCCGGCCCGTTGCCGCCGGCGATCTGCGTGGTGAGCGTGGTCGAGTAGGACTCGAACGGCAGCGGGTCGAACTTGACGCTGACGTTCGGGTGGGCCGTCTTGTACTCGGCGGCGATGTCGTTGAACAGCTTGAGGTGGGCCTCGTTGGCCGACCAGATGGTCATGCGCAGCTCGACCGGGCCGGTGTCCTCGGCGGCGGGCGTGCTGCCCTTGCCGTCGCCGCACGCGGCGAGGGCGAGCAGCGACAGGGCTGCTATCGCGACACGGAACTTCATCGGGTTCTCCTTGGTGGGGGTGTCAGTAGCCGGCAATGTCGGGCCATGCCCGCTCGACCCCGTCGCGGTCGAGGCGGGCCTGGAACTCGGCGAGCAGGCCGGGGGTGTTGCGCACCGCGCGCGGGGAGCACGCGCGGTCCAGGCAGAACGCGGCCAGCGCACCGGCGGCCTCGCCCGCGTTCCACTCGACGGGATGCAGGCGGTAGGCGCCGTTGGTGATGTGGGTCGTGCCGATGTTCTTGCCGGCGGCCAGGATGTTGTCCATCCGGCGCGGGATGAGCGCGCCGAGCGGGATCTGGAACGGGCAGCAGCCGACGTCGATGTAGTGGTCGCCGCCGGTCGACGGGTGCAGGTCGATGCGGTACATCCCGACGCCGACCGAGTCGTGGTAGGCCACCGCGCCCTTGTCGCCGCGCACGGCGAGGGCCAGGTCCTGCTCGACGACCGTGGTCTCGGCGAGGATGCGCCGGGACTCGCGGATGTAGGGCGCCTGGGCCAGCCCGTCCGCGCTGCCGGTCACGTCGCCGCGCAGCCGCAGGCCGGGGAAGCCGGTCCCGCCGTCGGGGCGCGGGGCCTCGGTCTGCAGCCAGTACAGCACCGAGAACGCCTGCTCCCGGGCCGCCGCCAGGTGCTTCGCGGCGTCGGGCACGTCGATGACCGGGTGCTCGAAGTAGTCCAGCATCGGCCAGTTGACCAGGCAGATGTCGGACTCGTAGGTGCCCGGCACGAAGAGCTGGCGGGCGGCGATGCGCCGGAACGTCCACAGGTTGTGGTCGCCCGGGTTGCGGCGCTGGTCGGCGTCGACGGCGAGCGGGTCGTCGTCCGGGTTCGGGTGGAACACCCGCTCGGTCGGCTCCAGCGTGCGCGGGCTCGGCGCGCGGAACGACAGCAGCGGGCCGCCCCAGAACGGCGGGGCGTAGTCGCGCCAGAAGTCGTAGGTCGCCGGGCGGTCGATGGTGTGGTCGCCGTCGACGTGGTCGACCGCGAAGCACACCGAGACCGCCTGCATGTTGGCCGGCTGGGCGGTCGCGGGGGCGCTCGGCTCGCCGGTGTCGGCCTGCGACTCGAAGCCGGTGACGTACTCGGTGCCGGTCAGCGGCAGCAGGTCGCCGGTCTCGGTGGCGTCGAGCACGTAGGCGGCGCTGACGTCGACCGTCTCGCCGGTGTCGCGATGGCGCAGGGTCACCGCGGTGACCCGGTCGCCGTCGGTGGCCGCGGCCGCGGGCACGTACGGCTGCAGGACGGTCAGGGCGCCCTTGCTGCGGTAGGGCATCAGCATCGCCTCGAGCACGGCCACCGCGACCCGGGGCTCGTGGCAGAGCCGGCTCACGTGCCCCGCGCCCGGGTTCAGGTCGCCCCACGCGCGCGCCGCGGCGGTGAGCGGGTAGTGCCGCCGGTAGTAGTCGCGGATCCCCTCCCGCAGCGCGCGGTAGCTGGCCGTGACGCCGAACCGCTCCACCCACGAGTGCTCGTCCGGCGGCACCGCCTGGCTGGTGAGCTGGCCGCCGATCCAGTCGTACTCCTCCGTGAGCACGACCCGCCGGCCCGCCCGCAGCGCCGCGAGCGCCGCGGCGACCCCGCCGAGGCCGCCGCCGACGATCAGGACTTCAGTTCTCATGTATGCGTTTCCTTCAGGGTGGTTCCGGGGATGAGCTCGCAGGGCAGCAGGCGCTGCCGTTGGGTCTTCTGGCCGTCGAGGATCGCGGTGAGCACGTCCAGGGCCTGGGCCCCCATCGCCCGCCGCGGGATCTCGAAGCCGGTGAACTGGGTGCCGGTGGGGTCCGTGACGTGCCTGGTGGGCTGGCCGAGGGTGACGATCGACAGGTCGTGCGGGCCGACTTTCGCGGCCAGGGCGACGCCGTCGCCGTGCTCCTCCGCGAACACGGCCGTCGCGCCGGAGTCCAGCACCGCGTCGAGGTCGTCGGGCGGCAGGTGCAGGCCGGTGACCCCGGCCGCGGCCACGCCCCGGACGAAGCCGGCCTTGCGGTCGGCGTGCGACTCCGGCCCCTCCCCCTGGCCCATGTACACCAGGCGGGTGTGCCCAAGGCCGGCCGCCCGGCGCACGAGTGCCTCGGTCGCCCCGGCGTAGTCGGCGCCGACGAACGGCACCGGCCCGCCGGCGTCGTCGCGGCGGCCGACCGAGACGAACGGGAACCCGTCCGCCACCAGCCGGGCCAGCTCGTCGCTGTCGAGCGTGCGACCGATCAGGATGCAGCCGTCGGCCAGCCGCAGCCGGTTGCCCTCGTGGAAGATGCGCCGGCGCCCGGCCACCACCGGGGCGCTGGTCAGCAGGAGCAGGTCGCTGCCCAGGGCCTCGGCCCGCTCCTCGATGCCGACCAGGAACGGGTGGTAGAAGTCGCTGTTGCCGGCCGGGAACACCGGCTCGTAGGTGAACACGCCTATGATCCGGTTGTCCCGCGCGGCGAGCCGGCGGGCGATCGGGTCGGCGACGTAGCCGCTGTCCCGGATCGCCTGCAGCACCCGCTCGCGGGTCTCCGGCGCGATGCGCACGTCGCCGTCGGAGCGCCCGTTGAGCACGAGCGACACCGTCGCCTGGCTGACGCCGGTCATGCGGGCGATGTCCCGCTGGGTCAGGCGCCGGGGAGTTGCGGTCACGTGGGCCGTCCGATCCGTGCTAATGCGCATTACCACTCGATTGGCAGTGATCCTGGACCCTGCGACGAGGTTTCGTCAAGCCCGGACTCTCGCTGATAATTCGTATTAGCACCTTGACCCTGGGCGCGCGCAGTCACACACTCCCATGCATGAATCGCCGCCAACTCCTCAAGGGAGCGGCTCTGAGCACCGGCGCCGCCGCCATCGGCGCCCTGTCAGTGCGGGCAACGGCAGCGTCCGCCGCACCAGCCGGATTCCCCAACTACCAGTACATCGGCGTGCCGTTCAACAAGTCGGCACTGCGCTACAACCCCACCAACGAGCTGATCTTCCCGTGCATCCGGGGCGTGTACGACAAGATCAGCGGCGGCCTCGGCCGCTACTACCTCTACTACGCGCCGCACGAGAAGCCGGGCGGGATCTGCCTGGCCTACGGCAACTCGCTGAGCGGCCCGTTCACCGAGTACGCGGCCAACCCGATCATCAGCAACACCTGGTCGCCGTACTACTCGGTCAGCCATGTGTCGTCGCCGCACGTGCTGTGGAGCGCGTCGAACAGCAAGTTCTACTGTTACTTCCACGGCGAGAACAACACGACCCGGATGGCCTGGTCGACCGACGGCATCCACTACACCTACTTCGGCGTGGTGCTGAGCACGTCGATGGTGCCCGGCACGACCGAGACCTCCTACGCCCGCGTCTTCGAGCACACCGTCACGGGCCTGGGCAACAAGTACGTCATGCTGTTCATGGGCGTCACGAGCGGCACCCGCAAGATCTTCTGGGGCTGGTCCTCGGACGCCAAGAGCTGGCAGTTCGATCCGACCCCGCTGGTGTACCCCGGCCCGGACGGCCAGACCGACATCTCGGGCGCGCACCTGCTCAAGCGCAACGGCACCGCGTACGTCGTGTACCACGGCAACGGCGGGAACCAGTTCATCACCGAGGTCGGCAACGCCTTCGACCGCGAGGTGCACCTGGGCGTGTTCCACCCCGCGCTGTCGGGGGCACCGGACAACGGGCGCAGCGCGGCTCCGTCGTTCGGCACCGACGGCGGGGTGGAGTACATGTTCTACGAGGCCGGCGCGCGCCTGTCGGCCACGATCGCGGTCGCCCGCGCGGTCTGACGCGGCCGCACACGGTCACCGCGCCCGCGGCGATCGATCGGATGCGCCCGCCCGGCTCCGGCCCCCGGCCGCGGAGCCGGGCGGGCGCTCATCCGCTCGCGGCTTGCATGTCGCGGCGCCGGTCCCGGGCGCGGTCGCGGTCGGGGCGGAAGGAGCCGACGGTGTTGCCGTCCGGCGTCACGAGCTCGTAGCTGGACTCGGCGACCGGCTGCCAGGCGCCGACCAGGCCGCCCAGCGGCTCCGACACCACGATCCGGGTGCGCTCCTCCACCTGCTGCAGCACCGGGTTCTCCGGGTACATGGTGCGCAGCGTGTCGAGCTCGGTGCTGCAGTACAGCGAGCGGCTGTCGTGCTCGCTGGAGTACCGGAAGGCCCAGAGGCGCTCGCCGTCGGTGGTGGCGACGGTCATCTGCACCGGGTGCTCGATGCCCTGCCGCACGCCCTCGTCCTCGATGAAGGCGACCATGCGCTCCACGGCGCCGACCGGGTCGCGGGCCAGGCCGAACGTCAGCGCCAGGTAGAACATGAGCTCGGAGTCGGTCGAGCCGCCGATGTACGGGTACAGCGTGGGCTCGACGGCGAGCGTGAGGGTGCGCTTGAGCTCGGTGTAGCCGCGGATGCGCCCGTTGTGCAGCCACAGCCAGCGGCCGTGGCGGAACGGATGGCAGTTCGTCTGCTGCACCGGGGTGCCGGTGCTCGCCCGGATGTGGGCCAGGAACAGCCCGCTGCGCACCGAGCGCGCCAGCTCGCGCAGGTTGTCGTCGCCCCAGGCCGGGCCGGTCCCGCGGAACAGCGTCGGTTCGGGGTCGGCGCCCGGCGTGTACCAGCCGACGCCGAACCCGTCGCCGTTGGTGGTGCCGACCCCCAGCCGGGAGTGCATGCTCTGGTCGATGAGCGAGTGCTCGGGCTTGTAGAGCAGCTCCTCGAGCGCGATCGGCGAGCCGGAATACGCGAGCCATCGGCACATCTCGCACCTCCTCACCCGATCCTCGGCCGCTCCCGGCCCGGCCCCACTCACCCGATGCGAGTGAGCGGGGCCGGGCCGGGTGCTCAGGGCAGCAGGGTGCAGGCCGGATGCAGGCGCCGCGCCGCGCCGGCCTCGCGGGCCGGGCCGACGACCGGGACGCGGACGGCCGTGTGGACATCGGCGCTGGAGCGGGCGACGAGCAGCTCGATGTCGCCCGGCTCCACGATGCGCCGCCCGTCGCGGCCGGTGTAGGACAGCAGGTCCGCGTGCAGGGTCACCACGAGTGTGCGCGACTCGCCGGGCGCGAGGTCCACCCGCGGGGCCGCGAGCAGCTGACGCACCGGGCGGGCGACCTGGGCCACGGGGTCGTGGGCGTAGATCTGCACGACGGTGCTGACCTCGCGCGCGGCCGGGTTGTGCAGCGGCACCGTCAGCTCGATCTCCCCGTCGGTGGCCCACCCGTCCGGCGAGTGCAGCGACACCGCGCCCCACTCCGCGTCGGCGTAGGCCAGGCCGTGGCCGAACGGGAAGAGCTGGCTCGGGTCCACGGTCGACACCTCGCTGCGCCGGCCCAGGGGCGCGGCGAGGTAGGTGCTGGGCTGGGACGCGCCGGCGCCCGGGAAGCCGACCGGGAGCCGGCCCGACGGGTTCACGCGGCCGCTGAGGACACCGGCGAGCGCGCCGGCGCCCTCCTCGCCCGGGAAGAACGTGCACACCGCGGCGGCGAGCCGGTCGATCTGGCGGGACAGCTCGTAGGGGCGCCCGGCCAGCACGACGAGCACGACCGGGGTGCCGGTGGCCAGCAGCGCCTCGAGCAGCTCCTCCTGGCGGCCCGGCAGCCTCAGGTCGCGGGCGTCGCAGCCCTCGCCCGAGGTGCCGGTGCCGAACAGCCCGGCGAGGTCGCCGAGCACGGCCACGCACACGTCGGCCCCGGCGGCGGTGGCGGCCGCGGCGGCGATGTCCTCGTCGGTGCCGCCGAGGACGGGGCAGCCCTGGGCGTACGACACCGGGAAGCCGAGCCCGAGCGCGTCCACGATGGACGGTGCCTCGACGCCGAGCTCCAGGCCCTCGTGGTGGATGCCCACGTGGCGCGGGAACGAGTAGCAGCCGAACAGCGCGTCGGGGCGGTGCGCGCCGGGGCCGACGACGGCCAGGCGGGTGCCGGGCGCCAGCGGCAGGGCGCCGGAGTCGTTGTGCAGCAGCACGATCGAGCGCTCGGCGAGGCGCCGCGCGATGTCGCGGCCCTCGGCATCGTCCAATGGGGACGGTGCGGCGAGGTAGGCGGGCTCCGCCGCGAAGTCCGCGTCGAGCAGGCCGAGCTCGCACTTCTGCCGCAGGATCCGCTCGACCGCGCGATCGATGAGCGCCTCGCCGACGTCGCCGGCCTCGAGGGCCTTGAGCAGGGGGCCGCCGTAGCAGTTCACGCCGGGCAGCTCCACGTCGATGCCGGCCCGCAGCGCGGCGGCGGCGGCCTCGGCCCGGTCGGCCGCGACGCCGTGCAGCGACTCGAGGAACGCGATCGCGAAGTAGTCCGACACGACGGTACCGTCGAAGCCCAGTCGATCGCGCAGCAGCTCCGTGAGCAGCGCCGGGTCCGCGGCGACCGGCACCCCGTCGACGTCGGTGTAGTTGTTCATCACCGAGCGGGCCCCGGCCCGCAGCGCCATCTCGAACGGGGGCAGCAGCACGTCGGCGAGCTCGCGGGGGCCGATCGACACCGGGGCGAGGTTGCGCCCGGCTCGGGAGGCGGAGTAGCCGATGAAGTGCTTGAGGGTGGCCACGATCCCGGCGGACTGCAGCCCGCGCACGTAGGCCGCGCCGATGGTGCCGACGAGGTGCGGGTCCTCACCGATGGTCTCCTCGACGCGCCCCCAGCGCAGGTCGCGGGTCACGTCGAGGACCGGGGCGAGGCCCTGGTGGACGCCGAGCCGGCGCATGGTGGCCCCGATGTGCGCGCCCATCGCCTCGACCAGCCGCGGGTCGAAGCTCGCGCCCCAGGCCAGCGGCGTCGGGAAGATCGGCGCCCGCCAGGCGGCCAGGCCGGTCAGGCACTCCTCGTGCACGATCGCCGGGATGCCGAAGCGGCCGCCCGCGATGATCTGCCGTTGCAGGTCGGCGACGCGCCGCGCGCCGGCCTCGGGCTCGATCGGGGCGGAGCCGTAGAGCCGGGTCACCTGGCCGAGCCCGTGACGGACCAGCTCGGTCCAGTCGATGGGGTCGGGGGCCTGGTCGTTCTGGTGCGGGGCGACCTCACCGGCCGTGTCGTCGACGTTGAGCCAGGCCCCGTACATCTGCGCCACCTTCTCGCGCAGGGACATCCGCGCCATGAGGTCGGCCACGCGCACGGCGACCGGTTCACCGGCGTCCCGAAAAGCTTCTGTCACGCTCGTCGCTCCGTTTCCAAGGCCGCGGTGGACTGGCGCACCACGAGACGCGTGGCCAGCCGGACGTGGGTGTTGTCCACGGGCTCGCCGTTCATGAGCTGGATCAGCAGGTCGATCGCCCGGTGCCCCATCTCGTGGATGGGCTGCTCCACCGTGGTCAGGGGCGGGGAGGCCAGGGCGGCCTCGGGCACGTTGTCGAAGCCGACCACCGAGAGGTCCTCCGGCACCCGCAGCCCCATCGCGACCGCGACCTCGATGGCCGCGATGGCCGAGGTGTCGTTCGCGGCGAAGAGCGCCGTCGGGCGGTCCGGGCGCTCCAGCAGCCGCCGGGCCGCGGCCGCGGAGTCGTCGGCGTCGTAGTTGCCGGGCTGGATGAGCTCCGGGCCGGGCTCGATGCCGGCCGCGGCGAGCTCCTCGCGGTAGCCCTGCTCGCGCAGCTTGGCGGACTCGAGGTCCTCGCGGCCGCCGATGAGGGCGATGCGCCGGTGCCCGAGCTCGACCAGGTGCCGCACGCCCATCCGGGCCCCGGCGAGGTTGTCCGAGTCCACGGTCGGCAGCCCGGTCGGCCCGGTGTGCGGGTCGACGGCGACCACGGCCTGCCCGAACTCGACCTCGACCACGGTCGGGGTGACCAGGATGGCGCCGTCGACCAGGGTGCCGGACAGGCGTGAAAGGTACCGCTGCTCCCATCCGGCGTGATCGACCGTGCGCCCGCCGGCCGAGTACACGACCAGCTCGTACCCGGTGCCCTTGATCGCCTTGGCGGCTCCCTTGAGCAGCTCCGTGGAGAACGGCTCGAGGTCGGCCACGAGGATGCCGATCACGTTGGTCTTGTGGTTGCGCAGGCTCTGCGCGACCAGGCTGGCCTCGTAGCCCAGCTCGCGGATGACCGCCTGGACGTGCGCGCTGGTCGCCGCGGACACCCCGTAGCGGGCGTTGAGGACCTTGGACACCGTCGCGACCGAGACGCCGGCGGTGGCCGCCACGTCTCGGATCGTGACTCGGGAACTGGGTTTCACGAGGGCACCATAGCGTCCGATAACGTTATCGACAACGATTGACAACGCTCATAACCAAGGCGCAGACTCTGCGGTCATCGAGGGCCGAGCCCTGTAGCTCGCCCCTGCCCCCGTCAGGAGATGATCACTTTGAACGTCCGCCTGAGCACCCCACGGAGGCTGGCCGCGATCGCCGTCGCGTTGTCGATGGCGCTCCCCTCCCTGACCGCTTGCGGAGATGACAGCAAGGACACGCCGGCCGATGCCAACGCCCCGGTAACGCTCACCTGGTGGCACAACGGCCAGCAGGACCCGGCGCTCGGCGTCTGGCAGTCAGTCGCCGACCAATACCACAAGGACCACCCCAACGTGACGTTCAAGGTCGAGCCGGCCCAGAACGAAGCGCTGAAGACGAAGATCTCGGTGGCGCTGCAGTCACCGAACCCGCCCAGCATCTTCCAGCAGTGGGGCGGCGGCGCCCTGGCCACGCAGGTCGAGTCCGGCAAGATCATGGACATGACCGAGCAGGTCAAGCCGTGGATCGGCGAGCTCGGCCAGGCCGCGACCGGCTGGCAGGTCGAGGGCAAGCAGTACGGCATCCCCTACGACCTGCACGTCGTGGGCTTCTGGTACCGCAAGGACCTCTTCGAGCAGGCCGGCATCGCCGCCCCGCCGAAGACGATGACCGAGCTCAACGACGCGGTCGCCAAGCTCAAGGCCAAGAACATCACGCCGATCTCGATCGGCAGCAAGGACAAGTGGCCGGACGCGTTCTGGTGGTCGTACTTCGCCATCCGCGAGTGCTCCACCGACACCGTCAAGTCCACGGTGAAGAACCTCAAGATGGACGACCCGTGCTGGGTCAAGGCCGGCGAGGACCTCAAGGCGTTCCTGGCCACCAACCCGTTCCAGAACGCGTTCCTGGGCACCCCGGCCCAGCAGGGCGCGGGCAGCTCGGCGGGCCTCGTCGCCAACGGCAAGGCCGCGATGGAGCTGCAGGGCGACTGGGAGCTGCCCACGATGATCCCGCTGACCGAGGACAAGCAGTTCGCCTCGAAGCTCAGCTGGTTCCCGTTCCCGACCATCGAGGGCGGCAAGGGCACGCCGGGCACCGCGCTCGGCGGCGGCGACGGCTTCTCCTGCGCGGTGAAGGCCGGGCCGGCGTGCGCGGACTTCCTCAAGTACATCGCCAGCACCGACGTGCAGACGAAGCTGGTGCAGACGAACACCGCGACCCTGCCGTCGAACCCCAAGGCCATCTCGGCGATCCAGGACCCGTCGCTCAAGACGGTGCAGGAGTACCTCAACTCGGCGCCGTACATCCAGGTGTACTTCGACCAGGCGCTGCCGACGAGCGTGGGCCAGGCGTTGAACGACGCGGTCGCGGACTTCTTCGCCGGCAAGGGCTCGCCGCAGAGCATCGTCGACGCCTTCACCAAGGCGGTCGCGAACAAGTGACGCAATCGGGTGGTATCGCCGTGGCGGCGGCACCACCGGCCAGGGCCGGTCGCGCAGCGTCGCGACCGGCCCGCCGGCCGGGCGGGCGCCGGGCCAAGCGGCTCGAGCTCGCGCTGCTGCTGACCCCGGCGCTGGTGCTGTTCGTCGGATTCGTGCTGCTGCCGATCGCGGCGGCCGTCTACTACAGCTTCTACAAATGGACCGGCTTCAGCCCGCGCACCTGGTTCGGGCTGGGCAACTACTCGCGGGTGCTGGAAGACGAGGTCTTCCTGCACTCCCTGCTGCACAACATCGTCATCGCGGTGCTGTCGGTGGTCATCCAGCTGCCGCTGTCGATCGGCATCGCGCTGCTGCTCAACGGCAGGATCAAGGGCCGGGCGGCGCTGCGGCTCATCGTGTTCGCGCCGTACGTGCTCTCCGAGGCCATCACCGCCGTGGTGTGGCTGCTCATGCTGCAGCCGGACGGGCTGGTCGACCAGATCTTCAAGGCGGCCGGGCTCGGCGGGGTCATCCAGGACTGGCTCGCCGACGGCGACCTGGTGCTCTACACGCTGTTCGTCGTGATCACGTGGAAGTACCTGGGCTTCGGCATCATCCTGCTGCTGGCCGGCCTGCAGAGCATCCCGCCGGAGCTGCGCGAGGCCGCCTCGACCGACGGGGCCACGGCCTGGCAGACCACGCGCAGCATCGTGCTGCCGCTGCTCGGCCCGACGATCCGGATCTGGATCTTCCTGTCCATCATCGGCTCGCTGCAGCTGTTCGACCTCGTCTGGATCATGACGCTGGGCGGCCCCGCGAACGCCTCCAGCACGATGGCCACCTACCTGCTCGACCACGGCTTCAGCCGCTACGAGTTCGGCTACGGCAGCGCGGTCGCGGTCGTGCTCTTCGCGGTGTGCTTCGTCTTCGCGCTGATCTACCAGCGCTTCGCCCTGCGCCGCGACACCGAGGGCGCCCTGACCCGCATCGTGGAGTGAACGGCATGGCCAAGCGCACGCTCATCTACCTGGTGGCGTTGGTCGTCGTCGGCGTCACCGTGGTCCCGCTGCTGTTCACCATCCTCGGCGGCTTCCGCACCAACGCCCAGATCAACACCTCCCCGGCCGGCTGGCCGCACCCCTGGGTGCTGACCAACTTCACCGACGTGCTGTCCTCGGCGGTCTTCTGGCGGGCCATGGGCAACAGCGCGTTCATCGCCGTCATCGCCACCGGGCTCGCGGTCGCCACCGGCGCGATGGCGGCGTTCGCCCTGTCGCGGTACACGTTCAAGGGCCGCGAGGGCCTGTACACGCTGTTCACCATCGGGCTGCTGTTCCCGGTGACGGCCGCGGCCCTCCCGCTGTACCTCCTGCTGCGCCAGCTCGGCCTGCTCGAGCACCCGCTCGGCGTGGCCCTGCCGGAGGCGGCGTTCTCGCTGCCGATCACCATCGTGATCCTGCGCCCGTTCATGCACGCGATCCCGGGCGAGCTCGAGGACGCGGCGGCCATGGACGGGGCCGGCCGGCTGGGCTTCTTCTGGCGGATCCTGCTGCCGCTGAGCCGGCCGGCGCTGACCACCGTCGCCATCCTCGCGTTCGTGACGAGCTGGAACGCGTACCTGCTGCCGATGCTCGTGCTGTCCGATCCGACGGACTTCACGCTGCCGCTGGGGGTCGCGGCGTTCCAGACGCAGTACTCCCAGGACACCGCGCGCATCCTGGCGTACACGGCCGCCTCGATGATCCCGGCAATCGGCTTCTTCGTGTTCGCGGAACGGCGCATCGTGGGCGGCTTAACGGGTTCAGTAAAAGGCTGAAACATTTGCCGTTGTAAGTTTCATCAATTGCGTTTTCGATACCGCGTTCAACCTGGTGAGAACCTCCGTAGCGTATCTTTTCCGCGCATTTCCGGGAACGCTGGAAGCGCCCGCGAATCAGCGGGAAAGAATACGTTTCGGAGGACTCCCGCCATGAACAGAGCAAGGACCGGGGGCGCGATCGCACTGGCCGGCGCGGCCGCGATCGCCGTCGTCGTGGGCCTCGCGAGCAGTGCTCAGGCCGCCACGACCCTGGGCGCCTCGGCCGCGGACAAGGGGCGGTACTTCGGCACCGCCGTCGCCGCCTACAAGCTCAGCGACGCCACCTACAGCGGCATTCTCGACCGCGAGTTCAACATGATCACGCCCGAGAACGAGATGAAGTGGGACGCCACCGAGCCCACCCAGGGGCAGTTCAGCTACGGCAGCGCCGACCAGATCGTGGCGCACGCGAACGCCCACGGGCAGCGGATGCGCGGGCACGCCCTCGCCTGGTACTCGCAGCAGCCGTCGTGGGCGCAGAACATGTCCGGCACCGCGCTGCGCAACGCGATGGTCAACCACATCACCAACGTCGCCTCCCACTACCAGGGCAAGATCTACGCCTGGGACGTGGTGAACGAGGCCTTCGCCGACGGCAGCGGCGGCGGGCGGCGCGACTCGAACCTGCAGCGCACCGGCAACGACTGGATCGAGGTCGCCTTCCGCACCGCGCGGGCCGCCGACCCGGGCGCGAAGCTGTGCTACAACGACTACAACACCGACGGGCAGAACGCGAAGAGCAACGCGGTCTACGCGATGGTGCAGGACTTCAAGGCCCGCGGCGTGCCGATCGACTGCGTCGGCTTCCAGTCGCACATCAACTCCGGCTCCCCGCTGCCGTCGGACTACCAGGCCAACCTGCAGCGCTTCGCCGACCTCGGCGTCGACGTGCAGATCACCGAGCTGGACATCGCCGGCTCCGGCACCGCGCAGGCGAACTCCTACGCCAGCGTCGTGAAGGCCTGCCTGGCCGTGTCCCGCTGCACCGGCATCACCGTGTGGGGCATCCGCGACAGCGACTCGTGGCGCAGCGGCGACACGCCCCTGCTGTTCGACAACAACGGCAACAAGAAGGCGTCGTACACGTCCACATTGGACGCCCTCAACGCCGGCGGCACGTCCTCGCCGCCGCCGGTGAGCACGTCGCCGTCGCGCAGCACCTCGCCGTCGCCGTCGGTGTCGCCGTCCGTGTCGCCGTCGAACCCCGGTGGTGGCGGCAACGGCTGCACGGCCACCACGTCGGTCAACCAGTGGCAGGGCGGGTTCGTCGTCACCGTCCGGGTCACCGCCGGAGCGTCCGCCATCAACGCGTGGACCGTCGGGCTCACGCTGCCCAGCGGCACCACCGTCACCAGCACCTGGAACGTCACCCGCTCCGGCAACAGCTGGAGCAACGTCTCCTACAACGGGCACGTGAACGCGGGCCAGTACACCGAGTTCGGCATCCAGGGCACCGGCACCGCCGGCAGCCTCTCCCCCACCTGCGCGGGGAGCTGACATGCGCCGTCTGCTCGCCGTCGCCGCCGGCATCGCCATGGCTCTCGCCGGCGTCTTCGTGCTCGCCCAGCCCGCGCAGGCCGCGACGCTGACCGAGGTGACGAACTTCGGCACCAACCCCTCCGGGCTGCGGATGCACATCTTCGTGCCCGACAACGTGCAGGCGAAGCCGCCGATCCTGGTGGCCGTGCACTACTGCACCGGCTCGGGCCCGGCGTTCTACTCCGGCACCGAGTTCGCGTCGCTGGCCTCGCAGTACGGCTTCATCGTCGTGTATCCGTCGGCCACCCGCAGCGGGGCCTGCTTCGACGTCTCGTCGCCGCAGGCGCTCACCCGGGGCGGCGGGAGCGACCCGGTCGGCATCATGTCGATGGTCACCTACACCGAGCAGCACTACAACGGTGACCCGAACAAGGTCTACGTCACCGGCGCCTCCTCCGGCGCGATGATGACCAACGTCCTGCTCGGCGACTACCCGGACGTGTTCAAGGCCGGCGCCGCGTTCATGGGCGTGCCGTTCGGCTGCTTCGCCACCACCGACGGCTCGTCGTGGAACAGCCAGTGCTCCAGCGGCCAGCGCATCTACACGCCGCAGCAGTGGGGCGACATGGTCCGGGCCGCCTACCCGGGCTACTCGGGCCCCCGCCCGCGGATGCAGCTGTGGCACGGCACGACCGACACCACCCTCGCCTACCCGAACTTCGGCGAGGAGATCAAGCAGTGGACGAACGTGCTCGGCGTCAGCCAGACGCCGGCGCTGACGGACACCCCGCGTTCGGGCTGGACCCGCACCCGTTACGGCAGCGCGAGCGTCGCGCCGCCGGTCGAGGGCATCAGCGTCAGCGGCGTCGGGCACTCCCTGCCGCTGGCCGGGCAGGCCGCGATGGCGATCGAGTTCATGGGCCTCAACACCCAGGGCACCACGCCCCGGCCCTCGTCCTCGTCGGCCTCGCCGCGTCCGTCCGGCTCCTCGGCCTCGCCGTCCGTGTCGCCCTCCAGCCCGGGCGGCGGCGCCGGCGGCTGCACGGCGACCACGTCGGTCAACCAGTGGCAGGGCGGGTTCGTCGTCACCGTCCGCGTCACCGCCGGAGCGTCCGCCATCAACGCGTGGACCGTCGGGCTCACGCTGCCGAGCGGCGCGACCGTCACGAGCACCTGGAACGTCACCCGCTCCGGCAACACCTGGAGCAACGTCTCCTACAACGGGCACGTGAACGCGGGCCAGTACACCGAGTTCGGCATCCAGGGCACCGGCACCGCCGGCACCCTGACGCCCACCTGCTCGGCCTCCTGACCCACCGCACAGCCGCCGCGATCGCCCGGTGCCGATAGGCTGCGGGCATGGCAGACGACGCCGACGCGATCGCGGCGGTCGTGCGGGAGATCCTGGCTGTCGTACCAGCCGGCTGCACCTGGCTGCGCCCCGTCCACGACGCCGCGGGCGAGGTGTCGGACTTCCTCGTCGCGGCCACCAGCGACGCGGGCGCCGACCTCTACGGCCTCGGAGCCGCACGCGTCGGGCGGTCGATCACGCAGCTGTACCCGACGGTCGCCGGCGGCCCGCTGTGGGCGCTCTACCTGCGGGTGCTGCGCACGGGCGCCCCGGCCACGCTGGACGACTTCCGCTTCGCGCAGCACTCCGCGGGCGTGGCCACCGACTCGAGCTTCGTGATCAGCGCGCACCCGGTGCTCGGCGGGCTGCTCGTGTGGTGGGAGCGCGTCGACGAGGCGCGGCGCCGCCTCGACCGGACCGAGTCGCTGGGCAGTCTCGGCTGGTCGGAGTACGACCTCGTCACCGGGCGGATGGAATGGTCGCCGGGGCTGTACCGCATCTTCGAGCGCGACCCGGCCCTGGGCCCGATGCCGCTCGCCGAGCAGTCCGCGGCCGTCGTGCCCGAGGACCGTCCGCTCGCCCAGCTGTCATGGCAGACCCTCGACAGCGGTTCCCCCACGCGCCCGGGCGACGGCGCGACGGCCGACGTCACCGTGCGCTTCCAGGTCGGGGACGCCGTCAAGCACCTGCGCGTCCTGTCCGACCTGGCCCGCGACGCCGGCGGGGCGCCGCTGAAGATCTACGCCGTCGTGCAGGACGTGACCGCACGCGAGCGGTCCCGCGGGGCCATCGAGCGGCTCAGCGACCAGCTGCACACGCGCGAGATGACGGCCCTGGCCGAGCACCGCCTCGCGGCGCAGCTGCAGCAGCTCATCCAGCCGGTGCCGCGCGAGCCGTTCCCGCTCAACGGGCTGCGGGCCACGGTCGGCTACCTGCCCGCCGAGAGCGCGCTGCGGGTCGGCGGGGACTGGTACCACGCGCAGACCCTCCCCGACGGCTCGGTCGTGCTCGCCGTCGGCGACGTGTCCGGGCACGGCCTCGAGGCCGCCAACGGCATGGCGCACCTGCGCTTCGCCCTCGTCGCGTGGCTGTCCATCGGCATCCGCGAGCCGGGGACGCTGCTGGGCCACATGAACCGGCTCTGCGTGCAGCTCGGCATCACCGGCACCGCGGTCGTGGGCGTCTACGACGCCGCCGGCCGCCGGCTCACCTGGGCCCGGGCCGGGCACAGGCCGCCGCTGCTGGCGCGGGGCGGGACGGCCGCCGAGCTGCCGCTGACGCCGGGGCTGCTGCTCGGGGCGGCGGCGGACGCCGGCTACCCGGCGGTGCGCACCGCGCTGGAGCCGGGCGACGTGGTGCTGCTCTACACCGACGGGCTGGTCGAGCGGCGGACGATGGAGGTGGGCACGCACCTGGACTGGGTGAAGGCGGCGCTGTCGGCGGCGACCGAGCCGGGCGTCACCGACCCGCTGCCGGGCCTGCGCAAGCTGCTGCGCCGCCCGAGCCCGGACGACGACACGTGCACCCTGGCCGTGCAGGTGCTGAGCGATCCCTAGCCGATCCCTGGCGGACGCCTAGCCGATCCCGGACGACGCCTGGCCGAAGTCTGGTCGGTGCCTAGCCGATCCCCAGGCGGAGCCGCACGATCGAGCCCCGGGTGCCCGCGAAGCCGGCCACGTCGTCGCACACCATCGCCACGATCGCCAGGCCGCGGCCGCGCATCGCGTCGGCCGCGGGCATGGCCGCGCCGAAGTGCAGCACCGGCCCCTGGTCGAGCACGTCGCAGAAGACCTGCCCGGACTCGGACCACAGCTGGACCTCGCCGCCCTCCTCGGTGTACTGCAGCGTGTTCGTCGCCAGCTCGTTCACGGCGAGCGTCAGCAGGTCGGCCCGGTCGCGGGACAGCCCGAGCGCGAGCGCGCGGGCGGTCACGAACGCGCGGACGGCGGCCAGGTCGGACACCAGCCGGTAAGCGATCGACTCGCCGGGAAGCGCCGGATGCTCAACCATCGCGGGCACCGTCTCCGTCGGCCCCGCCCTGCGGGCTCAGCAGCCCGCCGACGCCGGTGATCTCCAGGACGTGCGCGACCATCCCGGCCGCGCCGACGACGCTGAGCCGCCCGCCGCGGTCCCGGGCCGCCCGGAAGGCGGTCACCAGCGCGTGCACGCCGCTGGAGTCCAGGAACGTGAGCCCGCCCAGGTCCACCACGACCTGCGGCGATGCGTCCACCGCCGTCATGAGGGCCGCCGTGCACTCCTCACGGGCCGACAGGTCACACTCCCCGGAGAGCACAACCGCCGCCCGGAGCCCGTCGACCGATGTCACCGCCTCGAACCGCGCCATCCGACCGCGGCCCCTTCCTAGGGTGTCCGGACCTTCGCGACACATCATGGCATCCGCGGCGGTCGTCGTCCGCCGCGGATGCCGCAAGTGTCGCCGGACGCGTTCGCCCGCAAGGATCAGGCCCGCCGCCGCGCGGCCCGAACCAGCACAAAGCCGACGCCCACCAGGGCCAGCCCGGTCCCGCCGACGCCGGCCACATTCACGCCCGTCACGGCCAGCACCGGGCGCCGGTACAGCCCCGCGTCGAGCACGACGGACCCGCCCCCGGCGATCGTGATCACGTCGGAGACCCCGAACACGGCCGGCCCGCCCGCATCCGTGAACGGCACGAAGTCCGAGTCGCGGCCGCGGTCGTTGCCGGCCCCGGCGCGCGTGAACGCCCACTCGACCGCCGGGATGTTCCCGTTGCCGTCGACGCGCCCGGCCCCGATGAGCACGACGACGCTCCCCGCCGGCAGGCCGCTCACGGTGTACGTCCCGTCGCGCCCGGTCACCGCCTGCCGCACGTCGCCGCCGCTCGTGTCGCGCGCCCGCATCCGTGCGGCCAGATGCTTGACGAGGTCCTGCTTGGACGACCCGGCGAGCTCCCCGACGGCGAAGACGGCGACGGGCAGCCCGGCGATGCCCGGCTCACCGTCCTGCCGGATGCCGTCGCGGTTGCGGTCGTTCCAGGCCCGCCCGCGCACCGACACGGCCGCCGCGGCCGCCGACGCCTGACCGGCCGCCGACGCCCGACCGGCCCCGGACGCCTGACCGGCCGCGGACGCCCGACCGGCCGCCGATGCCCGACCGGCCGCCGATGCCGACGGCACCGCCGCCGCGCGCGGCCGCCCGGCCGAACCGGACGCCGAGGCCGACGGCACGGCGGCCCGAGCGGCACCCGACGGCGCGGCCGAGGCGGCGGACGCGCTGGGCGCGACCGCCTCCGCGTGGGCCGCGGACGCCAGCCCGGCCAGCCCGATCACGACCACCGCCACCGGCACCAGCATTCGCCGCACCCGAGCCACGTCCCGCTCGCCCATCGCACATCCACCTCGTCCGAACGGGCCACCCAGCGCGGCCCGAAGAGACGATAAGTGCAAAATGCCCGATTCGTCGGCATCGCCGGCCACCGTGTCGCGGCGAAGTCCCCGAACGGGTGATCGCGGTCGCGACGGTTCAGCGGTTCAGCGGAAGGCGGCACCGCCACGGCGCGTCGGAGACGGGCGGCGCCGGCGCGGCGGGTCAGGAGCGCCCGGCACCGTCGCGGGCGGCGGGTCAGAGACGGGCGGCGCCGGCGGGTCAGGGGCGGGCGGTGCCGTCGCGGGCGGCGGCGAGGTGGACGCGGGCCAGGGCCAGGGCCTCGTCGTCGCGCGGCTCGGCGTGGGACAGCGCGGCCACCACGCGCTCGTGCCAGATCACCGCGAGGGCCGGGGCGCCCGCGTCGTCGAAGGCCTCCGCCACCTCGGCCAGGTAGCGCACGGTCGGCGGCGCGTCGGGGCCGTCGCGCTCGGCGAGGAGGGCGAACAGGCGCTCGTACACCTCCTGGGCCGCCGCCTCGTCGCCCGCCGCCAGGTGCGCCTCGGCGAGGTCGTCCAGCGCGTCGTCGGGCTCGCCCTCGGCCGGGTCGTGGTGGACGGGCTCGTAGAGGGGCACGGCGCGCTCGGGGTGGCGGCCGCGCAGGTACACGCGGGCGAGGGTGTCCCGGGCCGCCCGCGTCTCGGGCGCGTCCGGGCCGTGGCGCAGCTCGTGCCACTGCAGCGAGGCCTCGTACTGGGCGGTCGCCGCGCCCAGGGTGCCCATCCGCTCGTAGAGGTCCGCGAGGCGCTCGAGGCTCGCGAGCACGATCGGGGCGCCCGGGCCGTGGACGCGTTCAAGGCTCTCGATCGTGCGGTGGTACTGCCGCTGCGCCCCCAGCAGGCTCCGGTACGCCCGCAGCGCGCCGCGGTGCAGGCTCGCGTAGCGGATCGTGTCCCGCTCGTAGACGGCCGCGAGGGCCAGCCGCAGCCCGACGGTGCGCCGGTGGTCGGGGCCGAGCCCGCGCACCGCGTCGGCGATCGCGCGCCGGAGCAGGTGCCGGGCCGCCGCGGTGTCCCCGGCCCGCTCGTGGGCCTGGGCCAGCCGCAGCCGCACGTGCGCGGTGGCGGCGTGGCGGGGGCCGGCCGACCGCAGGGCATCGGCCAGCACCGCCTCGAGCACGGTGGCGTCGCCGCCGCCGGCGTGGGCGAGCGCGGCCCGGGTCTCGAGCACCTCGGGGTCGTCACTCGCCCGGGTGCGCAGCTGCTCGTCGAGGATCGCCGTGAGGTGCGCGGCGGCGGCGGCGCGGCGCTCGTCGAGCTCGCCCAGCCGCTCGGCGAGGGCCAGCCGGTCGGCGAGGGCGGGGCCGGCGGCGGTGGTCAGGGCGGCCTCGATGGCCGGACCGAGCCGCTCGCGCTCCGCGCCGGTGCCGGCCTCCCAGGCCGCGATCAGGTCCACGATCGGAGGCTACTCCGGCGACACCCGGTGGGGGTGATCTTCACGCGGGGTGGGAGGGTGTGCGACATGGTGCTGTTCACCGTCCCGCAGGCGCGGGCGGAGCTGGCTCGCATTCGGCCCTCGCTCGATCGGCTGGTGGCGGTCCGCGCCGACGCGGCCGAGCTGGCGGCGGCCCTCGCGCCCGGCGGCCCGCCCACCGCGCTCGGGGGCATGGCGGAGCTCAAGGCGGCCGAGGCGCTGCTCGACGAGCTGATCACGGCGGTGCAGGCGACCGGGGCGCACCTCAAGGGGCTGGCGCCGCTGCTGGTGGACTTCCCGGCCGAGCTCGACGGGGCCGACGTGCTGCTGTGCTGGCTCGAAGGGGACGCGGGGATCAGCTGGTACCACCGGGTCGACCTCGGCTTCGCGGGCCGGCGGCCGCTGACGGACTAGCCGCGGACACCCCGGAGGCGCATTTACACGAGGGTCGCGCTGCGCCAGGCTTGACGCATGACGCAACCGCCGGCGGCGCCGCTCGACCCCGCCGGGATCGAGCCGGCGCTGCGCCCGTTCGGGTCGAGCCGGACCCTGCCGGCCGCCGCGTACACCGACCCCGCCGTGCTCGCGTGGGAGCGCCGTCACCTGTTCGCGGGCGCCTGGACCACCCTGGGCCGCCTCGACGAGCTGGCCGAGGGCTGCAACCAGCGCGCGGTGACGGTGGGTGACGTGGGGGTACTGCTCACCTTCGGCGACCGCCCGCGAGCGTTCGCGAACCTGTGCCGGCACCGGGCGCACGAGCTGCTGGCCGACGGCGAGACCGCGGACCGGGCCTCGGCCGTGTGCCCCTACCACGGCTGGGCGTACCGCCTCGACGGCTCGCTGGCGACCGCCCCGCACATGGCCGGCGTCGCGAACTTCGACGGCGGCGAGCTCGGCCTGGTCGAGCTGCCCGCCGCCGTCTGGCACGGCTGGCTGCTGGTGAACGCGGGCACCCCGGCGCCGCCGGTGGCCGAGTACACCGGCGCGCTGGACGGCCTGCTCCGGCCGTACACCCTGGAAAGCCTGCGGCTGGGCGCCCGGCACGTGTATGCGGTCGAGGCGAACTGGAAGGCGATCGTCGAGAACTACCAGGAGTGCTACCACTGCCCGCTCATCCACCCGGAGCTGTGCAAGGTGTCGCCGCCGACGTCCGGCGACAACTGGGCGCTGCCGGGCGCCTGGATCGGCGGCACCATGGACCTGCGCGAGCACGCCGAGACCATGTCCTTCGACGGCCGCGGCACCGGGGTGTTCATCGAGGGCGCCCCGCGGCGGACCATCCTCTACGTCGCGCTCTTCCCCAACCTGCTGATCTCCGCGCACCCCGACTACGTGATGACGCACCGGCTCACGCCGCTCGCGCCGGGGCGCACGGAGATCGAGTGCAGCTGGTACTTCCCCGAGGGCATCGACGACCCGTCCTACGCCGCCGACTTCTGGGACCTCACCAACCGCCAGGACTGGGACGCGACCGAGTCGGTGCAGCGCGGGCTGAACTCCCCGCACTACGTGCCCGGGCCGCTGGCGGACAACGAGGACGCCGTGTACCAGTGGATCGCCCTCGTCGCCGCCGCCTACCTCGACCCGGTGGCCGCGATCGCCGCCGCGTGCTCGTGGAACACGCAACCGGTCAGCGAACCGCTCGCCACCACCGCCCCCGCGTCCGACCCCGGCACCGCCCGCACGTAGGTGCCCGCGTAGCCGCGCCCGGTCAGGAACGCGCCCCACACGGCGACCCACGGCCGCAGCGTGCCGTCCGGCTCCGGCATGAGCTCCGGCACGGGCACGACCCGGCGCTGCAGCACGTACGGGCCGCCCTCGGCCCGGCGCAGCTCCCGGTCCCACTCGTCCGGCCCGGTGCGCCACCCGGCCACGAACCCCGTGCCGCCGTGCAGCATGGTCGCCTTGAGCACCAGCCGCTCCCGGTCCCGCCGCGCGTAGGCGAGCAGGTCGGCCCGCTCGCCGTCGACCGTGACCGCTCCCGGCCGCAGCATCCGGGTCCACGGCAGGACCCGGTCGACGACCTCGAGCTCGGCCGGGTCGAACCGGTCGCGGTGGCGCTCGTCGGAGAGCAGCGCCAGGGCGGCCTTGCTGCCGTAGAGCTCCGACGCGATCGGGGTGAACATCGCCACCTCGCCCCGGGCCGCCGCGGCCAGCAGCGGGTCGAGCAGCGCCGGGCCCTCGGGGCGCAGCAGGTCCTCCATGAGGAACAGCCGGTACACCACCTCGACCCGCCGCCCGGCCAGGTACACCCCGCCGTCGCGGCACTCGACCTGCCCCGCGTGCCCGACCAGCGCGTCGATGCCGAACTCGCCGAGCCGGGCCGCGGTCTTGCGCAGCATCGGCTCCAGCTCCGGGTAGCTGTCCGGCCAGTCCACGATCGCCACCACCGGGCTGCCGCCGGCCGCGCCGGTCTCGTCGCGCAGGGTCTCGCACAGCGCGGCCATCGTGTCGGCGTAGCCCAGGCCGTGCTCGGCGGCGAACTCGGCGAAGTGCGGGCTGTCCAGGTACGCCGCGTTGAGGAACGAGTTCTCCAGGCCCCCGACCGCGCCGCTCACGTTGAGCTCGAGCAGCTTGAAGCCCTCGGCGTCGGGGTACAGGTCGGCCCGCGACAGCCGGGTCACCTGCCCGCCGGCCGCCCGGGCCGCGTCGACCTGCGGCCCCTGCGCCCCGGCGGCGGCCGCGAACGCGCCCGCGTCGCCGTCGAAGAGCCGCGCCGGCAGGCCGGTCAGCAGCCCGTGCAGGGTGCGCAGGTCGGCGTCGAGGCGCTCCCGCTCGGCCCGGGCCAGGAACAGCGGCCGGGCCAGGTGGCCGTTGCGGTAGATGGCGTCGTTGAGCCCGGTGGCGCGGACCGCCTTGGCCAGCTCCTCGGCCGGCATCCGGCCCGCGGCCACCTCCGCCAGGTATGCCTCGGTGACGGCGTTCACGCGTCCACCCTCTCGATCTCGATGCGGCTCTCGATCGCCTTGATGCGCTGGTAGTCGGCCTCGATGGCGTCCGGGTCCGGCCCGGCCAGGATGACCCAGGCCAGGTAGGTGACCAGGTCGTCGGTGGCCGGCACCAGGTCGCCGGTGCCGAGCGGGAAGTGCTTGTCCACGAACGTGGGCAGCGCGTCGACGCCGTCGAAGATGTCGCCGTTGCGCCAGATGCCGGCGGCCGGCGAGGAGACGAAGACCGCCGAGAGGTGCCGGCGCAGCTCGTAGCCCGGCTTGAACCCCCCGCGCAGCCGGTGCGCGACCGTCCGCGCGATCTGGCTGTCGCCGGTGGACATCCGCGTGATCATCTGGTGGCCGCCGCCGGCCGGGCGGGCCGCGGTCTCCATGAGCCGCGGGCCGTGCTTGGTGAGCATGACCTCGCTGTGCCCCGGGCCGTTGCGCACGCCGAGCGCGTCGAGCACGTCGAACACGTAGGGCGCGACCTCGGCCACGTCCGGGTCGTCGGGCGCGAGGAACTGGACCCGCTCGTAGATGCCGATCCGGTCGTCGCGGCGGTGCTTGGCGTAGCGGCACACGTCCACGAGCCCGTGCCGGCCGTCGACCGAGTAGGTGTCGACGAGGTACTCGGTGCCCTCGCCGAACTCCTGCACCAGCACGGCGTCGTTGCGCACGCCGGTGTGGTTGATCTTGCCGATGATGCGGTCGAAGACCGGGTGCCAGTCCTCGCCGGGCAGGATCAGGTGCACGTCGTCGGTGGCGCCGGACTTGGGCGGCTTGACCACGAACCGCTCCCCGGCCAGGCCCTGCTCGGCGATCCAGCGCTCGATCTCGTCCCGGTCGGCCGAGCAGAACTGGCGCAGGTGCGGCAGTCCGGCCCGGGCGAGGGCCTGGGCCATGTGCCACTTGTCCCGCCGGTCCAGGGTGGACGCCGGGTCGTTGCCCGTGCCGGGGCACAGGATCGCGGCGAGCGCGTCGCACAGCTCCACGCCCATCTCACTCCCGGCGACCAGCCACTGTGGACGGTACTGCCGCAGCTCCTGCGCCATCTGCTCGGGCGTGCGGTCGCCGAGCACGTGCACGGCGACGAAGTTCTCCGGGTGCCAGGTGTCGTGCACGGCCTCGACGGCGTGCCCGGCCATCATCACCGCGACCGGTTCGAGCCCCTCGGCCCGGAAGGCGTCGGCGTACTCGTGTCCGGTCGACACCGGCTCCACGATGACCGCGTACCGCTTCTCCTGCATGGTCACTTCCCTCCTCAGGACTCGTGGGCGGCGCCGACGCGGCGCATCCCGAACCAGGCCGCGGCCAGCCCGGCCAGGCTGGTCAGGCCGAAGACCCACCACACCGGCGGGCCGAGCGCGAGCCACAGCGCGACGCCGCAGACCGGCCCGAGGACCGTGCCGAGGCCGTACATCGCCTGGGCCGCGCCCTGGTACCGGCTCAGCAGCTCCTCGGGCGCGGCCAGGGCCGGGAAGGCGAACATCGTCGGGCCGCCGATCAGCTCGGCCAGCGACCACACGACGGTGCCCGCCACGAACGCGGCGACGCCCCACTGCAAGCCGTACAGCGAGTGCCCGAGCGCCAGCAGCGCGAACCCGGCCGCGGCCACGTAGCGGGGCGGGCGGCGCTGGGTCACCTTGGTCATGAGCAGCTCGAACGCCACCACCATGAACCCGTTGAGCGACAGCATCGCCGCGTACCAGCCGGTCGTCAGGCCGGCCGAGCGCATCGCCAGGGGCAGCACGGCGACGTACTGCACGTAGACGAAGACGTTGAGGAACATGGCGAGCAGGAACAGCGTGTAGCGCCGGTCCCGCAGCACCGGCAGGTATCCGCCCCGGTCCCCGCTCGGCGGCGCGTGCTCGCCGCTGCCGCGCGGGAACAGGAACACGGCCAGGACCGCGAACGCCGCCGTGGAGGCCGCCTCGACCCAGTACAGCAGGTCGTAGGAGACGGCCACGAGCAGCGCGCCGAGCAGCGGAGCGGTGGTGGCGCCGATGTTCTGCACCAGCCGGTACACCGCGAAGATCATCACGCGGCGCTGCTTCGCGGTGTGCGTGGCCAGCATCGCCGAGGCGGCCGGGCGGAACAGCTGGGTGCTCGCCCCGACCAGCGCGACGACGACGAGCACGGCCGCGTACTGGTGCAGGTACAGCACGGCCGGCAGCAGCACCGCGGAGCCGGCCATGCTCAGCAGCGTCGTCGGGCGCGGCCCGAGCCGGTCGCCGAGCGCGCCGCCGGCCAGCAGCCCGGTGACCAGACCGGCGCCGTAGACGCCGAGGGCCCAGCCGGCCTGGGCCGAGGAGAAGCCGCGGGCGGTGAGGAACAGCACGAGGTACGCCTGGAAGAACGTCCCGAGCTGGTTGACGAGCACGCCGGCGAGCAGGGCCCGCACCGGCGCCGGGGTGGCCCGCAGGGTGGCGAGCACCCCGGCGTCGGCCGGCTCCGTGCGCGGCTCGGCCTCGACGCCGGCGACGCCGGTCATGACGTCACCCGCAGGTCGGCCGCGGCGGCGTCGAGCGCGGCCGTGACCTCGGCGGCCGTGGGCGCCACGGCGGTGACGAAGCCGAGCCGGCCCATGGTGGTGCCCTTCGGCGGCGGCGAGGCCACGGTTCCCGGCCCCGCTACGAGCACCATGCGGTCCACCGCCGCCGGCAGCGGCTCCCCGGCGAAGCCGATGGTCGCGATGCGGGTGTCCTCGTCCTCGGCGTAGAGGAACCGCACCCCGGCGGTCAGCGCCCGGCCGGGGCGCACCCGCGGCTCGATGCCGCAGCAGGCGGCCGCGGCGGCGAGCCCGGGGGTGACGCCGGTGGCCCGGGAGCCGAGGTAGGGGATCAGGTCGCCGCCGAGGCGCGCGTTGACCTCGATGACGACCGGGCCGCCGGTGGTGAGCCGCAGCTCGGTGTGGGTCACGCCGTCGGCGAAGCCCAGGGCGTCGTGGGTCCGCTGCAGGATCGTCGCGATCGCCTCGTCGCGCAGCAGCGGGTCGGCCCCGTCCACGAGGTGCCCGAGCTCCTCGAAGTACGGCGGGTAGCCGAGCTGCTTGCGGGCCAGCACCATCGGCGTCACGCGCCCTCGGTGCACGACGGCGTCGACGGAGATCTCGGGGCCGTCGGCGAAGCGCTCGACGAGCACCGACACCTCGTAGGCGGGCGCCCCGGGCACCGTGGTGTCCCGCGCGAACGCGAAGTTCGCCTCGAGCTGCCCGGGCGTGTCGACGCGCACGACGCCGAGGCTGGCCGCGAGCGCCCGCGGCTTGAGCACCACCGGGTAGCCGATCCCCGCGGCCGCGGCCAGGGCGTCCTCGACGGAGGCGACGAGCACCGACTCCGGCTGGGCGACCCCGGCCGCGGCGAGCGCGGTGCGGGTCAGGTGCTTGTCGCGGCAGGCGGCGACGGCCGGCGAGCCCGGGCCGGGCAGGCCGAGGGCCTCGGCGAGCCGGGCCACCGGCAGCACGAACGCCTCGTCCCAGCACAGCACCCCGGCGACATCCCCGGCGTCCTTGGCCGCGACCGTCAGCGCGTCGGCGTCGCTCAGGTCGGCCAGCCGGGTCGAGCCGGCCAGGTACGGCTCCTCCCAGGTGGGCGCGGCCGGGCTGACGAGGTGCAGCCGGTAGTGCGGCGCGATCTCCTCCAGCAGGTACCGCCGGTAGTCCTTGTGCCCGGTGCCGACCAGCAGCACGAGCGGCCTGTCCGCCGTGGTCATGCCCGCACCTCCTCGATGCGCGACACCCCGGCCGAGCCGTCGGCGCGCCGCCACCGCTCGGTCAGCCGCAGCCGCCCGTCGGCGAGGCGGTCCGGGGTGCTCACGCAGGTGCCGGCGACCACCGCTCCGTCGGCCATGACCTGGCAGTAGGCCGCGCTGATGACGCCGTCGTCGCCACACGTGCCGACGAGCCGGCCGCTGCGCACAGGGCCGCCCTCGAACTCGGCCCAGACCAGCGAGCCGTCCTGGTGGTAGCGGCCCCGCGCGCCGTTGGGCTCCTCCGGCTGCACGAGCAGTCCCTCGTAGCGGTTCATGCGATCCACCTGACCGGGCACAGCTCGTCGATGACGTTGAACACGGCCCGGCCGGCCATCGCGTTGATGACGGTCGCGGCCCGCACGGGCAGCAGGGTGAGGTTCGCGTCCGGGACGCCGTGGCTGTACCGGGCCCGGTTGAGCACGAAGATGCGGTGCCCGTTCATGCCCTTCCAGCGCAGCGAGTAGTCGGGCTCGATGAGCATGTCGCCGTCGTCGTCGTACTCGACGCGCTCGGCCAGATCGTCGTCGAACGGCACCGGGCTCGCCTCGCGGCCCACGGCCACGACGATGTGCCGGGCGCGGTGCTCCTCGCGGCCGCCGGGGGTGTCGCAGCGCATGACGAGCTCGTCGCCGCCGGCGCCGGCCTGGACGCCGACGGACACGACGTCGCGGCCCGGGTACAGCACCGCCGGGAACCGGTCGAGGTCCAGCATGCGGTCGTAGTTGGCCTGGTACAGCACCCGCAGTACCCCGGGCGTGAGCGCGTCGCCGGTCGGGCCCTGCTCGACCACGAGCCGGCGCCGGGTGCCCCGGGACAGCTGCTGCAGGAACTGCTGGTGGGCCGGGCGGTAGAACTCGTTGGCGACCGGGGAGTCGTCGATGGTCTGGAACCACTGCCGCCGGCCGAGCCAGCGCACGTCGGTGAAGCCGGCGCCGATGAGCTTCAGCACGCACTCGAGGCCGGTCTGCCCGCCGCCGACGACGGCGATCGGGGCGCCGGGGTCGCCGCGCAGGGCGTCGAGCCGGCCGGTGAGCTCGTCGGCGATGAACACGGCGTGCTCCGGCAGCCCGCGCATCCACTCCGGGCGGGTGGCCCGGGTGCCGACGCCGACGGACAGGTGGTGGGCGCGGGCGACCGGGCGGCCGCCGGCGAAGAGCTCGAACCCGTCGCCGGTCCAGGTGACCCGCTCGATGGCGGTGTCGTAGTGGATGCCCTCGATGCGGCGGGCGGCCCAGGTGAGGTACCGCACGTACTCCAGCCGCGGGATCGTGTCGAACTGGGCGTTGAGCAGGGCGAAGAGCCGGCCCGAGGTGACCAGGTAGTTCATGAACGTGAGCCGGTGCTGCGGGTCGACGAGCGAGACGAGGTCCTTCATCCACGACGTCTGCATCCGCACGCCCGGGCTCAGCAGCGCCGGGTGCCAGGCCGGGCCGGGCTGGTTGTCGAAGAGCGCGATGCGGCCGAGGCTCGCGGCGGGGAACAGGGCGGCGAGGCTCAGGTTGGCCGGACCGGCCCCGATCCCGGCCACGTGGTACTCGGGCACGTCATTGCTGGACACGCGATTCCTCCTGGGGGTGTTGAGGGAGGGCCGGGGCGCGGTCGTGCCGCGCTCCGGCCAGGATCTGCTCGGCGGCGCGGGCGCTGGCCGCGAGCACGGTCTTGGCCGCGCCGCCGGAGCCGCCGGTGAACGCCCGCACCCGGCCGCCGGTGCCGGGCACCTCCCGCAGGCGCAGCACGGGCGGGTCGGCGTAGCAGTCGGTGGCGTCGGCCCGGCGCACGGGGGGGCCGAGGCGCAGCCCGGGCAGCCGGCGCCGCAGCAGCCGGGCGACGTCGGCCGGCGGCCGGGGCGGCGGGTCGCCGGGCGCGACGCCCCACTCCTCGCCGGCCACGCCCGCGAGCAGCAGGTCGCCGCCGAGCGGGATGCCGTAGAGCGGGCCGTCGGCGAAGATCGGCGGGAGGGGGCCGCGGCAGCGGTGCACGGTGTACCGGATCGCCTTGACCCGCAGCCCGAGCGCGTCGAGCCCGGCCCGGCCCAGCAGCGCGGGCGTCCACGCGCCGGCCGCGTAGACCAGCACGTCGGGCTCGCCGGCCAGCCGCGCCCCGATGCGCACCGCCGGCCGCCCGGCCAGGTCGGCCAGCACCGCGGCGCGCAGGGCGGCCGGGTCGATGCGCCCGCCGCTGTCGTCGCGCACCGCGGTCGTGCCGGGCGCCAGCGACGCCCAGCCGAGCTCGGTCAGCTCCCGCTCGCCGACGATCCGGGCGTCGAGGCCGGCCAGCGCCCGCTCGTCCGCGGGCCCGACGATAACCGACGGCCACGGCCGGAAGTCCGCCCATCGCCGCAGGTCCGCGTCCGCGCGCAGCTCCGCGAGGCTGGCCACGGCCAGCTCGCGCTGCTCGGGGTGCGGCTCGTAGCCGCGCACCGCCCCGCCCGAGACGCTCGTCGCGTCGCGCAGGCCGGGCGGGCCGGTGGCGAGCTCCACGTCGATCCCGGCCCGCGCGAGCCGCCACGCGAGCAGGGAGCCGGCGATGCCGGCGCCGACGATGCCGACCCGCATCAGCGCCGGCCGGTGAGCACGGCCCGCAGCGTCGCGGCGTCGTCGCTGCCCGCGGCGAGCAGCGCCAGCAGGGCGCGGGCGGCGAGCGGGGCGTCGAAGCCGGTGTAGCGCAGCGCCAGCTCGCCCCGCTGCCGCTCGGCCGCCAGCAGCGCCGGGGGCAGGGCGCCCTCGGTGCGCACGCCGTCGAGCAGCGGCCGGACGTGGGCGGCGAACGCCTCGAACGACTCGCGGGTGAAGTCGCTGCCGACCCGGTCGGGCCGGTTGAACGCCAGGAACAGCCGCACGATCCCCGGGTCGGCGTCGGCGAGCAGGTCGTTGGCCCACACGGCGTGGTTGCGGCTGGTGGAGAACTTGAACCCGTCGAGCGTGAAGAACCGGTTCACCACGCTCATCCCGGCGAGGCGGCCGAGGTCCACGCCCGCGGTCGCGAGCAGGGCCGGCCACATGATGCCGTAGAAGTAGGCGTTGTCGATGCCGTAGAAGTTCCACATGCCGCGCACCCGGCCGTTCCACACCTCGGCGAAGGCCGCGGGGTCCTCGGCCACGCCCGGCCGCAGGGCCTGGGCCACGCCGCGCACGAAGTTCAGGCAGACCTCGACGTACACGTCCAGGCGCATGCCGTCGATCGGGCCTGTGCCGGCGACGCCCCAGTCGGTCGGGTAGGCGGCCGGGATGGCCGGCAGGGGCCGGGCGAGGGCGGTGTCGATGAGGGCGCGCACGTCGACGGGCAGCTCGGCGCGCAGCCACAGCGACTGCAGCGCGGCGCGGTGGGCCTCGAGGTCGAGCACCGGCACGGCGGCCGTGAACGGCACCGGGGCGCCGCCGCAGCGGGCGCAGCGCACCTCGACCATCGTCTGGGCCGAGGTGAAGCCGCCGCAGCCCTCGCAGCCGCCGCCGCAGGCCTCGTGGCCGCAGGCGCCGCACAGGCCCTCGACGTAGGAGTGGTGCAGGGTCCGGGCGCAGCCGGCGCAGCGGTGCAGCTCCAGCTCGCGCAGGGGCAGGGCGCCGCGCTCGACGAGGCGGGCGACCATCGTGGCCATCGCCGGGGCGTAGCCGGGGGCGCGGGGGTCGACGAAGGCGTCGTACTCGATCCGGGCCCGCCGGAACGCCTCCACGATCTCGTCGCGGTAGCCGTCGACCATCTTGTCCACGTCGACGCCGTCGAGCTCGGCCCGGGTCAGCACGTAGTTCTGGTGCACGTCGACGCCGGCCATCGCCAGCACGTGCTCGCCGCGGGCGCGGGCGGCCCGGGCGGCGAAGTCGGCGGCGAGGTAGGGCCCGGACAGGTGCCCGACGTGCAGCGGCCCGTTGGCGGTCGGGGGCGGGATGGACACGACGTCCACGAGCGGCTCGGGCTCAGCCATGGTTGGCCTCCGCGTACCAGTAGGCGCTGAACACGACCAGGGGCTCGTCGGGGCGGCGGTTGTGCACCACGTGCCGTTCGCCGGATTCGAGCAGGAATGCGTCGCCGGTCCGCACATCGACCGGTTCCTTGCCGTCCACCTCGACGGCGGCGTCGCCCCGCACGACGATCGACAGCTCCAGCTCCGGGTGCTGGTCGGCCGGGCTCACCCCGCCCGCCGGCACCTGGTACCACATCGCGCGGAACGGCAGCGCGCCCACGCCGTCGTAGCCGTCCCACCGGAACACGTCCACGCCGCCGACGGGCCGGTTCGGCCCGCGGCCCAGTTGATAGGTCCGCATGGCGGATGACTATCGACGCCCGCCCCTGCGCCGCGGTTGCGGTCGCCTGCGGTGCCCGCTTGCGGTTCGCCTGCGGTGCCATTCACTCACCGGGGTTTACGAATCTCGAATCCGACGGACCCGAACGAGTGGGCGATCAAGCGATAGTGTTCGATCGTGCAGTTTCGATTACTCGGCGCGGTCGAAGCGGACATCGCCGGCCGCCCGGTCAAGCTCGGCTGGCGCCAGGAACGCTGCCTGCTGGCGTTGCTGCTGCTGGAGAACGGCCGCCCCATCCACAACGAGCGGCTGGCCGAGCTGATCTGGGAGGGCGAGCCGCCGCCCGACCCGCGGGCCGCGCTGCAGGTGGTGGTCGCCCGGCTGCGGGGCCACCTCAACGCCGCCGACGCTGCCGCGCACGGCGTGCGCCTGGTGACCAAGGGCGACAGCTACGCCCTCGAGGTCGCCCCCGAGCAGGTCGACGTGGCCCGGTTCAAGATGCTGGTGGCCCGGGCCCGCACCGCGGACCACCCGGACCGGGCGGCCGCGTTCCTGCGCACCGCCCTGCGGCTGTGGCGCGGCCCGGCGCTGGCCGACGTGGCCGGGCCCTGGCTGCGGCGGCGGGTCACCGACCCGCTCGACGAGCTGCGGCTGGCCGCGACCGAGGAGCTCATGGACGTGGAGCTGGCCGCGGGCCGCCACCACGAGCGCATCGCCGAGCTGACCCAGCTCGTCGCCGAGCACCCGCTGCGCGAGCGGCTGCGGGGCCAGCTCATGGTCGCCCTGCACCGGGAGGGCCGCCGGGTCGCCGCCCTCGACTCCTACGAGCAGCTGCGGCGCACCCTGCGCGACTCCTTCGGCCTGGAGCCGGGCGCCCAGCTGCGCGAGCTGCACGGCCGCATCCTGCGCGCCGACCTGCACCCGGAGCCCTCGGCGCCCGAGCCCGCCCCGGCCCCGCCCGCTGCCGTGACCGCTGCCATGACCGCGGCCGAGGCCGGGCAGCCGGCGCGGCCGGTCGCGCCGCGGCCACCGACGCCGGCGGAGCTGCCCGCGGACGTGGCCGGGTTCGTCGGGCGGACCGAGGAGCTCGCCCGGCTCGACGCGATGCTGCCCGAGGCGGCCGGTGGCGGAGGACCGGTCGTGGTCACGGCGATCGCGGGCACGGCCGGGGTCGGCAAGACGGCCCTCGCGGTGCACTGGGCGCACCGGGTCGCGGGCCGCTTCCCCGACGGGCAGCTCTACGTGAACCTGCACGGCTACGCCTCCCGCGACCGGCCGGTGCCGCCGATCGAGGCGCTCGGCGGGCTGCTGCGCTCGCTGGGGGTGCGGGAGGACCGGGTGCCCGACGACGTGGGGGCGGCCTCCGCGCTGTACCGATCCATGCTGGCCAGCCGCCGCGTGCTGCTGTTCCTCGACAACGCCCGCTCGGTCGAGCAGGTGCGCCCGCTGCTGCCCGGCGGCCAGGGCTGCCTGGTGGTGGTGACGACCCGGGACCGGCTCACCGGGCTCGTCGCGCACGACGGGGCCCGCCGGATCACGCTGGACATCCTGCCGCCGGAGCAGGCGCGGGCGCTGCTGAGCGACATGCTCGGCGCGGACCGGGTCGCCGCCGAGCCGGAGGCGGCCGCCGAGCTCGCCGCGGCCTGCGCCTACCTGCCGCTCGCGCTGCGGATCAGCGCCGCGGATCTCATCAACCACCCGCACCGCGGGATCGCCGCGCACGTGGCCCAGCTGCGCGCCGCCGACCCGCTCACGGCCTTGGCCGTCGACGGCGAGCGGGCCGTGCACAGCGCCCTGGAGGTGTCGTACCGCTCCGTCCCGCCCGACGCCCAGCGGCTGTTCCGGCTGCTGGGCCTGGCGCCGGGCAACGACTTCACCGCCGCCGCGGCCGGGGCCCTGGCCGGGCTCGGCGGGGCTGAGGCGGCCGGGCTGCTCGACCGGCTCGCGGCCGCGCACCTGGTCGTCGAGCCGGCGCCGGACCGGTTCACGTTCCACGACCTGCTGCGCTCCTACGCGCGGGCCCGCGCGACGGCCGACGACGCCGCCGAGGAGCGCACGACGGCGCTGCGGCGCGTCTACGACTGGTACCTGGGCACCCTCGACGCCGCCGCCCGGCAGCTCTATCCGCAGCTCGTGCGGCTGCCGTACGCCGGATCCGCGCCGGCGGCCACGTTCTGCGGCACGGCCCAGGCCCGGGCCTGGCTGGAGGCCGAGCGGCAGAACCTCGTGTCGATGGTCCGCCACGCGGTCGCCGACGCCTACCCGGAGATGGCGTGGCGGCTCGCCGACGCGATGCGCGGCTTCCTGGCCCAGGGCGGCCACCTGTTCGCGTGGCTCGTGGTCAGCCGGGCCGGGCTCGCCGCCGCCGAGATCTACGCCGACGTCAACGGGCAGGCCGCGATGCTCATCGGCCTCGCCCACGCCAACCAGTGGCTGTGCCGGCACGACGAGGCGGTCGAGTCGCTGCGCTGCGCGATCCGCCTGGCCGAGACCGGCGGCTGGACCGAGGGCCTGGCGTGCGCGCGCAACAACCTCGGCATCTTCTACGACGAGCTCGGCCGGCCCGACGACGCCCTGGAGCAGCACACCGGCGCGATCCGGCTGGCCCGCGAGCACGGCTCGACCCCGCTGCTGGTCGCGTTCCTGGACTCCCTCGGCCACCACCATCACGTGACCGGCCGGCTCGCCGAGGCCACGGAGTGCCTCGACGAGGGGCTGCGCATGGCCGAGACCCTCGGGGAGGCGTCGCGGACCACGGCGTACCTGCTGGAGTCCCTGGCCGCGACGTACCAGGCGCAGGGCCGGCTCACCGAGGCCCTCGAGCTCGCCCAGCGGGCCCTGGCGCTGTGCCGCGAGGTCGGCAACCGGCTGCACGAGACGACGATCCTGTCGCTGCTGGCCGCCGTGCACGCCGACCTGGGCCGCCCGGAGCGGGCGCTGGAGCTGGCCACCGCGGCCGTCGACACCGCCCGGGACCTCGAGGGCAGCTACGGCACCGCGCAGGCGCTCATCGCCCTGGCGCTGGCCAGCCGCGGGGTGGGGCGGCCGGAGCGGGCCGCCGAGCTCTACGGGGAGGCGGGCACGCTGCTGGCCGACGTCGGCGCGGCGTACCACCGGGCGGCCGCCTCCGTCGGGCTGGCCGGGGCGCTGCACGACCTCCACCGGCTCGACGCGGCGCTGCACCACGCCCGCAGCGGGCTGCGGCTCACCGAGCGCGGCGGGTTCCGGATGCTGCGGGCGCACGCGCTCGTCACGATCGCCGAGATCCAGCTCAGCCGGGGCGACCGGGTGCGGGCGCTGCTGGCGGCGCGGCGGGCCGCGGACGCCCACCGCACGAGCGGCAGCGTCGCCGCGGAGGCGCGTATCCGCGGGATCCTGGCGCGCGCTAGCGCCGGTTCGCCGCTTTCTGAGCTAGCACCATGAGCCCCGCGCCGACCAGGGCGCAGATGACGCCCAGCACGACGTAGACGGTCACCCGGGCCCAGCTCGTCGGCTCGTGGCCGATCTCCACCCGCACCCCGATGCCGAAGAGCACCGCGACGACGAGAAAGCCGATTCCGGTCGGCCGTGGCCATGTCATGGCGCCTAGTACAGCACATTCGTCCAAGCGCGCAGCTTCTCCGGATTGCGCACCGCCCAGAAGCGGGTGATCCGCCCGCCGGCGACGTCGAACGCGACGACCGTGGCCGTGACCCCGTCGAGCTGGGTCACGACGCCCGGCTGCCCGTTGACCATGCGCTCCAGCACCACCAGCCCCGGCACCAGCCGCATGATCTCGACGAGCCCGTGCGCGATCCGCTCCGCGCCCGCGATCGGCTCGATCGCGGCCTCGACCAGCCCGCCGCCGTCGGAGACCGCGACCGCGGCGGGGTCGAGCAGCCCGATGAGCGCGTCGATGTCGCGGGCCGCCCAGGCCCGCGCGAACGCCCGCACGACCTCGGCCCGCCGCTCGTCGGGCCCGCGCCGCACCCGCGCGGAGGCGACCCGCCGCCGCGCCGAGGAGGCCAGCTGCCGGCAGGCCCCCGGCGACCGGCCCACGATCCGGCCGACCTCGGCGAAGGAGTAGCGGAAGACGTCGTGCAGCACGAACGCGACCCGCTCGGCGGGCGTCATGGTCTCCAGCACCACCAGGAACGCCATGGTGACGGACTCGTCGAGGGTCACGCGGTCCGCGGGATCGGCATCGGTACCGCCGGCCAGCGGCTCGGGCACCCACTGCCCCACGTAGCGTTCCCGCCGCACCCGCGCCGAGCCCAGCAGGTCGAGACAGATCCGGCTCGTCACCGTGGTGAGCCACGCACTTGGCGAGACGATCTCGTCGCGCTGCCGCGGCTCGAGCGCGTACCACCGCGCGTACGCCTCCTGCACCACGTCCTCGGCGTCGGCGAGCGACCCGAGGAGCCGGTACGCGATGTTCAGCAGTTGCCGCCGCTCCCTCATACCCCTCCTGACGAACCAGCGCCCCGTGGTGTGAGCCGGGCCCGGGCGCCGGGCCGGTAGGGTCGGGGCGTGCACTTCTGCCAGCGGTGCGACGACCCGATCGCCATGGCGCCCGACGGGGAGCTCGCCGTCTGCCCCGACTGCGGCCACACCGAGCCCGCCCGCCGGCTCCCGCTCTTCGTCGTCACCGGCGCGTCCGGGTCCGGCAAGACGGCCGTGCTGCCGCACCTCGTGCGCGAACTGCCCGAGTGTCTCGTGTTCGACGGGGACTGGCTCATCGGGCCGTTCGAGCGGGCATGCGAGTTCGGCGAGGTCGACTGGCCCGCGCTGCGCGACGCGTGGCTCAGCGTCGCACACGGGGCGGCGCAGAGCGGGCGGCACACGGTCCTGCTCGCGCCGTTCACCCGCGAGCAGCTCGACGGGCTCGCGGGCCGGCGGTGGGTCACGGACGTGCACGTCGCGGTGCTCGACTGCGCCGACGACGTGCGCGCCGCGCGGCTCGAGGCGCGGTCGCGGTGGCGCGAGCGGGCGGTCGATCGGCATCTCGCGTTCGCCGCCCACCTGCGCGCGACCGCCGGCACCGTCGTGCGCACCGACGACGGGCCGCCCGAGGAGTCGGCCCGCCGGGTGGCCGAGTGGGTGCGCGCCCGCATCGGCTGAGCGGTCGTCCCCTGATCGGTTGTCGCCTGATTGGTCGCCGCCCGACTGGTTATTCGAAGCGCAGGCCCTCGGGGCGCATGAGGCGGAACAGGGGCGGCAGGCTGGCGAGGGTCACGAGGAGGACGACCCCGGCCGCGATCCCGGACACGACCCCGACGCCGGCCCAGTCCAGCCGCGGCTGGACCACGACGATGCGCAGCAGCAGCGCGCCGAGGGCCAGGCCCAGCCCCGACGCGACGAGCAGGCCGAGCGCGACCGGCACCGCCGTCTGCCACAGGATCGACCACGCCACGGTGCCGCGGCGGGTGCCGAAGGCGACGAGCGCCGCCAGGGTCCGCCGCCGCTCGCGCAGCTGCTCCAGGGTGCCCACGAGCAGGCTCAGGCCGACGAGCACGAGCACCACGGCGGCGCCCGCGAACAGCCCGCGCCGGATGCTCGCGAACGTGGAGGCGACGTCGGTGGACGACAGGATGCTCACGTCGGTCGCCGGGCCGATGCGCATGGCCGCGTTGCGCAGGTGCTCGGCCGCGTCCGGGGCGCCCGGGTCCAGGCCGACGAACGTGTAGTAGCGCGCGTCGAGGGGCTCGGTGAGCGCCTTCGGGGCCGCGCCGGTGGTCACGAGCAGGCCGTCGTGGTCGGTGCCGTAGGGGTCCCGCCGCTCCCTGGCCGGCTTGAGCTGCCGCGGCACGCGCCAGGTGGGCTTGGCCGAGTCGTCCGGGCCCGCGCCGACGAGCACGTCCCGGCCCGCCGTGACGGTGGCGTCGTCGCCGCTCATGCCGTGCTGCGCGAACGACGCCGGGTCGACGGCGAACACGTCGCCGTCGGCGCAGGCGGGCAGCTCGGCGAGGATGCGCAGGGTCTCGCAGTCGCCGATCGCGATCTCGAAGAACTTCGGGTCGCCGCCGCCGTCCGCGGTGCCGTCCCCGCCGGGCAGGACCGCGTACGTCTGCCGGTACGTGTGCAGGCTCGTCACGCCCGGGCTCCCCCGCAGCTCGGCCTCGGCCTGGGCCGCGGAGCGCACGGGCACCGACGCGCTGGGCTTCACCATCGTCATGGCCTGGGCCTCGGCGGTGTTCTGCCGGCCGGCCGTCGTGTTCTCGGCCTCGGCGGCCGCGAAGAGCATCTGCAGCGCGATCGTGCCGGCCGCGGCGACCGCGACGGCGTTGACGGCCCGCAGCGCGCTGTCGTGCGACAGCTGCAGCCGGCGCACGGCGATCTGCCAGGCGACCGGGCCGCCGGAGCCGAGCCGGGCCACGAGCCGGTCGAAGATCCACGGCAGCATGGTGGCCACGCCGAGCAGCAGCAGGATGATGCCGAAGGCGGCCTGCCACACGTTGAACCGGTGCGCCCGGTCTCCGATGAGCGGCAACACGAGGGCCAGGCCGCCGGCCCACGGCACCAGCCGCCACCAGAGCCGCCGTCTCGTCTTCGCGGCCGCCTTGCGCACCACGCCGAGCGGCTCGACGACGACCCGCCGCAGGGCGAGCAGCGTCATGAGCAGGGCGGCGAGCGGCACCGCGACGACGATCGCGAGGAACAGCGCCGGCGCCGGGTCGATGTCGGAGGCGTAGACGCTGATCGACGCGAGCTCGAAGCGCTCGGCGAACACCCGGCCGGCGTAGAAGAACCCGATGCCGAGCACGACGCCGAGCGCGGCGCTGAGCACCGCCTCGCCGGCGGCGACCCGGCGGGTCATCCACGTGTCGGCGCCGACCAGCCGGACCGCGGCGAGCCTGCGGTCGCGCTGCTCGCCGCCGAAGCGGGTCGCGGCGGCGACGAACATGGCCACCGGCATGAGCAGGGCGACGAAGATGACCACGACGAGCAGCAGCAGGACGGGCGAGAGCGGGTCGCCGGTGCTCCGCGAGCCGTAGTAGGTGACCCGCATGACGCCGGGCTCGTCCTCGGCCAGGGCGTCGCGGGTGCCGTAGAAGTACAGCTCGTTCGGGCCGGACAGGCCCTCCTTGCCGATCACGCCGGCGATCGGCTGCGGGAACCGCTGGCGCAGCAGGGCCCCCTCGGGCGTGGCGAGCAGGTCGCGCAGCGCCGGGGAGACGACGATCGAGCCGTCCGGCGGCAGCGTGGTCACGCCGGGCGGGACGATCGGGTGGGCGCCCTCGGGCTTGAGGAAGCGGCCGGTGACCGAGCGGTCGTGGTAGACGGACGTGACCGGCAGCATCAGCACCGACGTGTCGCTGCGGGGCGGGGTCTCGCCGCCGAAGTGCATGTCGTCGCGGCCGTCGGTGCGGTGGTGGCGGCCGTCGAGGATGCCGGGGACGGAGACCGACAGGAGCAGGACGGCGACGCCGAGCCCCACCCCGAGCGCGGTCAGGGCGGTGCGGATCAGCCCCTCGCGGCCGCCGCTGAGGGCGAGGCGGGCGCCGAGGCCGAGCTGGCTGAGCTGCCGCCTCATCGGGCGCGCTCCAGGTCCAGGGCGCGGCCGTCGCGGACGACGATTTCGCGGTCGGAGTAGGCGGCGACGCGGGGTTCGTGGGTGACGAGGACGACGGCGGCGCCGGTGTCGCGGGCGGCTTCGGTGAACAGGCGCATGACGCGTTCGCCGTTGAGGGAGTCCAGGGCGCCGGTGGGTTCGTCGGCGAAGACGACGCGGGCGCCGGTGACGAGGGCGCGGGCGACGGCGACGCGCTGGCCCTGGCCGCCGGAGACCTCGCCGGGGCGTTTGGCGGCGACGTCGTCGATTTCGAGGCGGTGCAGCCAGTCGCGGGCGCGTTGTTCGGCGTCGCGGCGGCGCACGCCGTCGAGGCGCAGGGGCAGGGCGACGTTTTCGAGGCAGGTGAGCTCGGGGACGAGCTGGCCGAACTGGAAGACGAAGCCGAACTCGCCGCGGCGCAGGGCGCTGCGGCGGGTGTCGGACAGGGCGGAGAGTTCCTGGTCGCGGTAGCGGACCCGGCCGGCGTCGGGGCGGATGATCCCGGCGAGGCAGTGCAGCATCGTGGACTTGCCCGAGCCGGACGGGCCCATCACGGCGACGATCTCCCCGGCCGCGACCGACATCGAGGCCCCGGCGAGCGCGGCGGTGGACCCGAACGACTTGTGCAGGTCCTCGGCGGACAGCAGTGGGGTCATCGACATGCCCGGGACTCTACACGACAGGTATACATGGTGTGTATACCTGTCGCGTAGACCGGCCGACCTGCACAAATGGAGTACTGCAGCGGTAGGGGCGTTTATGCCATTGCGGGCGCATATGAGTGGCCCGGCTCACATCCGTGGCGAATTGTCCGGTTCGAGGGGCTTGGTGATGACTAGGTTCACCGGAAACCCCCGACCGGAAGGAGTCCCGTGCGCCTGCCCGCCTTTCTGCAGTCCCGCCGTGCCCGCCTGGCCGCCGTGGCCGTCATCGTCGCCGTGCCCGCCGTCACGCTGCCCATCGTGTTCTCGAGCCGAGACGGCGGCGGCCTGCCCGGCAGCGTCGGTGCCGACAGCGCCTACGCGTTCCCGGCCACCCCGGACCACATCCCGGACACGCCCGTCCGCGTGAACCAGGTCGGCTACCTGCCGGACGGCCCGAAGCGGGCCACCGTCATCTCCGACTCCGACAAGCCGCTGCCGTGGCAGCTCAAGGACAACGCCGGCAAGGTCGTCGCCTCCGGCGAGTCCGAGCCCCGCGGCCTCGACCCGAGCTCGGGGCAGAACACGCACGTCGTGGACTTCAGCGCCTACCGCGGCACCGGCGACACCTACACGCTCGAGGTCGACGGCAAGGCCAGCCTCCCGTTCGACCTGGACCCGAAGGCGTACCGCCAGCTCAGCATCGACGCGCTGTCGTTCTACTACCCGCAGCGCAGCGGCACCGCCATCGACAACGCCATCGCGCCCGGCTACGGACGCAAGGCCGGGCACGCCGCGGACAGCCCCAACGGCGGGGACTCCAAGGTGCCGTGCCAGCCGGGCGTCTGCGACTACAGCCTGGACGTCACCGGCGGCTGGTACGACGCCGGCGACCAGGGCAAGTACGTCGTGAACGGCGGGATCTCCGTCGCGCAGCTCATGAGCTCGTACGAGCGCTCCCCCAAGGCGGCCGAGGCCCGCGCCCTGCGCCTGCCCGAGCACGGCGGCAAGACCCCGGACGTGCTCGCCGAGGCCCGCTGGGAGCTCGACTTCCTCACGAAGATGCAGGTCCCGGCCGGGCAGCCGCTCGCCGGCATGGCCCACCACAAGGTGCACGACGCCGGCTGGACCGCGCTGCCGACCGACCCCGCCGCCGACGACCAGCAGCGGCAGCTGCACGCCCCGTCGACCGCCGCGACCCTGAACCTCGCCGCCGCGGCCGCGCAGGGCGCGCGGGTCTTCGCGCCGTACGACAAGGCGTACTCGCAGAAGCTGCTGAACGTGGCCAAGACCGCGTACGCCGCGGCGGTGGCCCACCCGACCATGTACGCGCCGGACTCGGACTCGACCGGCGGCGGCGCGTACGGCGACACCGACGTCAGCGACGAGTTCTACTGGGCCGCGGCCGAGCTGTTCATCACGACCGGCGACAAGGAGTACTCCACCGCGGTCACCAGCTCGCCCCTGCACAAGGCCGACGTGTTCGCCTCGGCGTTCGACTGGCGCGCGACCGCGGCCCTGGGCCGGCTCGACCTCGCGACCATCGACAACAAGCTCCCCGACCGGGACCGGGTGCGCCAGTCCGTGATCGACGGCGCCGACCGGCAGCTCGAGACCATGGACGGCCAGGCCTACGGGCAGCCGTACGCGCCCCCGGCCGGCTACGACTGGGGCTCCAACAGCCAGATGCTCAACAACCTGGCGGTCGTCGGCACCGCGTTCGACCTGACCGGGAAGGCGAAGTACCGCGACGGCGTGCTGTCCGGGATGGACTACATCCTTGGCCGCAACGCGCTGAACCAGTCCTACGTCACCGGCTACGGCGAGAAGGCGTCGAAGAACCAGCACAGCCGCTGGTACGCCCACCAGCTCGACCCGAAGCTGCCCAACCCGCCGCGCGGCACCCTCGCCGGCGGCCCGAACTCGAACCTGCAGGACGAGGTCGCGGGCAACGCGCTGCGCGGCTGCAAGCCGCAGCTGTGCTACATGGACGACATCATGTCGTGGTCGACGAACGAGCTGACCATCAACTGGAACGCGTCCCTGGCCTGGGTCTCGACCTTCGTGGCGGACCAGACCTGAGTCAGCCGGCGGGAGGCCAGGGATCGCCCCATCCGGCGTCCCTGGCCGCCTTGTACAGCGGACCCTCCCGCTTGGACACCAGGACCGGCCCGACACTCGTGTCGGGCCGGCACACCTGGAGGGTGACGAGCCCCTTGCGGAACGCCGGGTGCCGCACGACGCGGCCGGGCGCTCCCGCCGGGGCCTTGAGGGCCGCCACGAAGCTGTACTTCTCGTCCTCGTACCCGAGGCTGGCGTCCTTGAGCCGCCGGTGCAGCGCCGAGCGGTTGACCCGGGCGGCGAAGTGGCACCAGTCCTTGCCCGTCATCCCGCACGCCAGCTGGTGCGGGCAGGGGGCGGCGATGTGCCACCCGGCCTCGATCAGCTGGTCGCGGGCGGCGAGCATCCGGCGGTACCCCGGCGGCGTCCCCGGCTCGACGAGCACCACGGCCGTCGTCGCCGCCGCGGCCGCCTGGGCCACGAGCGTGCGCTGGTCCTCCTCGTCCAGCTCGGTGAGCACGTAGGAGGCGGTCACCAGGCCGGCGGCGGGCACCGGCTCCCCGAGCTGCCACGGCTGCCACTGGAAGTCCTGGTCGCGGGCGATGCGGGCGCCGAGCCTCAGCGCCTCCGGCACCTGGTCCAGCACCGTGGCCGGGATGGGGCCGTAGGCGTCGCGGACCGCCCAGGCCGCCGCACCGGTACCGCCGCCGAGGTCGGTGTGGGACCGCGGCTCGATCGGCGGCAGCTGGGCGAGCGCGGCGCTGACCGCGGCGTGCGTGGCCGGCATGCGGTACGCGGCGTAGGCGGTCGCGTCGACCATGGTGCGGATCAGCGGCTCGCCGGCGGGCCGGCCGCTGCGATAGTCCTCGATGAGCCGCCGCACCGACTCGGTGAGCCGGGCCGGGGGCACGTCCTGCAGCAGCGCGTCGAGCGCCTCGCGGAGGTCAGGCACGGCGCCACAGGCTCCGCAGCACGAGCAGCGTCGCCACCCCGGCGGTGACGATCGCGGCCAGGTTGATCAGCAGCTGCAGCGCGGAGCCGCCCGCCTCGTTCGGGATCCCGTAGGCGAGCGCGACCGCGATGTTCGCCGCCGCCGGCACCGTCGTGACCGAGATGAGCACCCCGATGAGCGGCCCGGCCTTGGCCGAGGTCAGCGACAGCATCCCGGCGATCCCGGCGAAGAACCCGACGACCCAGGACAGCGCGTCGGGCCGCCAGATGAAGTCGGTCAGCGGCCGGTCCCGCAGCAGCATCCCCTTGTCGACGAGGCCGAGCGCGTCCAGCCCCAGCGTGGTCAGGATCGTCACCACGATGCCGAGGGGGAAGCCGATCCCGAGGGCGAGCAGCGCCCGGCGCACCGAGCGGCCGCGGCGGCGCACGATCCCCACGCAGAGCGCGGCGAGCGGGCCGAACTCGGGCCCGACGACCATCGCCCCGACGATGAGGATCGGCTGGTCCAGCATCACCCCGATGCCGGCGATGACGGTCGCGATCGCGAGCATCGCCAGGAACGTGCCGGACAGCTCGGTCTCGGCGCCGGTCTTCTGCTCGATCTCGTCCCACACGACGGCGTCGCCGGCGAGCCCGGGCGCGGCCGCGGCGGCCATCCGCGCGCCGCGGGACAGCGCCACGTCGACGGTCTCGATGGCGATCGAGCCGCGCTCGTGCAGCCCGAGCCCGCGCAACGCCTCGAGCACCGGGCTGCCGGCCTCGCGCACCACGTCGGCGAGCACGAGGTCGCCGGCCGGTTCGCGGGCCGCCCCGGCGAGCACGACGACGTTCGTGGCCCCGGCCTCGGCCGTGAGCAGCCCGACGACCCGCTCGGTCTCGTCCGGCGGGCTGATGACCCTCAGATGCAGCACCGGACCATTATTCAGCCCGCCACCGGACGCCACCCGTCGAAGCCCGCCTCCACGGTGCCCTCCCCGTGCGTGAGCCCCGGCAGGGCCCGCTCCAGCTCCGCCAGGCGCGCCGCCGGGATCGTGCCCGCGGCGGTGAACCGGGCCGGGCCCGCCTCCGGCGCCTCGGGCACCGCGCCGAAGCGGGGCAGCGCGGCGAGGGTGGCCGTGAGCGCGTTCGCCGGGCCCTCGATCGCGAAGCGGTGCACCGGCTCGCAGACCACCGTCCCGGCCTCGGCCAGGGCCCGGGTGAGCAGCTGGGGGACGAGCTTGCGGAAGTCGGCGGCGGTGGTGTTCGGGGCCTGGTACCCGCACCGCGTGACCGTCACCCGCACGTCGCCGACGTCCCAGCCGTGCCGGCCGCCGCGGGCGAAGGCGTCGCGGACATAGCGCTCGATCGCCTCCTGGAAGTGCTGGAGGGTTTTGTACACGTACATCGGCACGTGCTCGACCGGCACCGCGATCGCGACCTGCAGGCCCTCGCCCGGCTCCACGAGCAGCTCCAGCGTCGCCGGGAAGGGATTGCCGTCGCGCCCGCGGACGACCCCGGCGCGGCCCCGGCCGCGCGGGCGCTCCAGGTGCAGCGTGACGGTCTCGCCGAAGCCGACCGCCAGCCCGAAGTCCTCGGCGAGCGTGTCACGGATGACCTCGCGCTGGACCTCGCCGTACAGCGACACCTTGAGCTCGCCGCGCTCCTCGTCGAGGCGCAGGTCGATGAGCGGGTCCTGGCCGGCGAGCTGCTGCAGGGCGCGGTGCAGGTCCCGCCGGCGGCCGGGGTCGTCCGGCTCGACCGTCGCCTCCAGCGTGGGCGGGGCGAAGACCTGGGCCGGGTGCGCCTCTCCCCCGCCGATGGTGTCGCCCAGCCGGACGCGGCGCAGGCCGTGGACGCGGCCGATCTCGCCCGGGCCGAGCCGGTCGCGGCCGTCGATCGCGGTGACCTTCTCGTCGCCGATCCGGTCCCTGACCCGCAGCGTGCCGGCGTGCACGCGCACGTAGACGGCGCGATCCCGGTCGATCTTGAACACGGTGGCCCGCAGCGGGGCGCCCGCGTCCTGCGGGGCCTTCGGCAGGTGCTCCGCGATCGCCCCGGTGAGCCGCTCGATGCCCGCTCCCGTGATGGCCGAGCCCTGGTACGCCGGCATGACCCGGGCCTGCGCGGTGAGCCGGCCGACGTCGATCTTCCGGTCGTGCAGATAGGCGGCCAGCGCCTCGTCGTCCGCCTCGGCCAGCCGCTCCTCGTGCTCGCGCCACATCGGGACCGCGCCGGCGATCTGCCCGATCACGCGGTCGGGGTCGGCGCCGGCGCGGTCGATCTTGTTGACGAACACGAGCGTCGGCACGCGCAGGCGGCGCAGGGTGCGCAGCAGCACCCGGGTCTGGGCCTGCACCCCCTCGACCGCGGAGACGACGAGCACGGCGCCGTCGAGCACGCGCAGCGCCCGCTCCACCTCGGCGATGAAGTCGGGGTGACCCGGCGTGTCGATGAGGTTCACGGTGAGCGCGCCGATACCGAACGTGGCGACGGCGGTCTTGATCGTGATGCCGCGGCGGCGCTCCTGGTCGAGCGAGTCGGTCTGCGTGCTGCCGGCGTCGACGCTGCCGAGGCGGTCGATCACGCCGGCGTCGAACAGGAGGCGCTCGGTGAGGCTGGTCTTACCGGCGTCGACGTGCGCGACGATGCCGAGATTGAGGATGCTCAAGACGTGTCAGGTCCTTCACGGGCGAGGTGGACAGCGGCCGGGACGTGACACGTGCGCGCATGTTTCCTCCTCGATCCCTGATGACCTGGCGTTTCCACTGTACCGGCCGAGGCACGCGATTTTTTGTCGTACCGCGTCGCTACGCTGTCGCCGACCCCCTCACACGTGAGAAAGGCTCGGGCCGATGCCGCAGACGACCTATCTGGAACTGTCCGAGGACTCCGGGAGCGCGCACAAGTTCTACGAGGTCACCGTCGACGGCACACAGATGCAGGTCCGCTACGGGCGCATCGGCGACGCCGGGCAGACGCAGACGAAGACCTACGCCGACGAGGCGAAGGCGAAGGCGGACGCGGCCAAGAAGATCGGCGAGAAGGTCCGCAAGGGCTACGCGCCCGCGGTGCCGGGCCAGCGCGCGCCGCGGTCGGTGACCCGGCGCGTGATCGTGTCGCAGCGCTCCACCGCGAAGACCGCGCCGGTGCTGTGGAAATACCGCTCGGGCGCGCCTGCCTTCGGCATCTTCATCGACGACGACGTGTGCATGGTCGGCAACGAGAAGGGCACGATCACCGTCCTGCAGCACGACGCCACCGTCCAGCGGCAGTTCCAGCTGCCCGACGGCGTGAAGTGCATCGTCGCCGACGACGCCTGGATCTACGCCGGCTGCGACGACGGCAACGTCTACGACCTGTCCGGCAAGGTGCCGCGGCTGGCCTACGCGATCGCGCCCGACATCGACATCTACTGGCTCGACATCCACGACGGCATCCTGGGCGTGTCCGACGCCAAGGGCGGCGTGTGCACCATCGACCACGAGGACGAGTTCCTGTGGCGCCGCCAGGGCCGGGGCGCGGCCGGCTGGATGGTGCGCTGCGACGCCGAAGCCGTGCACCACGGCCACGGCCGCGGCGTGACCAGCTACGACTGGCGCACCGGCGACGAGCTGTGGCACCAGCCGACGACGGGCGCGGTCCTCTTCGGCTGGCAGGAGTCCGACGCCGTCTACGCCGGCATGTCCTCCAACTCGGTGCTGCAGTTCTTCAAGGACGGCCGCGCCGGCGTCACCTACCGCTGCGACGACACGATCTTCTCCTGCGCCACGGCGCCCGACGGCCGCTATGTCTTCGCCGGCGACTACCGCTCCTCGGTCTACTGCTTCGCCGCCGACGGGACGCGGCTGTGGAAGCTGGGCACGGGCTGCGGCAGCGCCTATTCGATGCAGTATCACGACGAGAAGCTCTACATCGTCACGACCGACGGCTCGCTGGCCTGCATCGACGCGAGCGAGGCCGCGGTGCGCTCGGCGGAGCAGGGCGTCGTGCCCGAGTTCGTCGACGTGAAGGCACCGGCGGCGATGACGAGCGTGGCCCCGTCGACCACGGTCGAGGTCGCCCACGACCCGGCCGACGGGGTCGTGGTCGAGTGCGTGCAGGAGGGCTCGCGCCTGCGCATCCGCGTCGTCTCCGCGGGCTACCACTCGGACTGGCAGGTCCAGTTCCCGAAGGGCATCCGCGAGCCGGGCGCCCGCTACGTGGTGCCGTCGATCCGCGAGTCCGCCCGGGGCGGCTTCTACCGGGCGTACGGGGACATTCGGAAGCTGGTCTGATCGCTCTCCTCCCTCCGGGGGCCGGGGGCCGGTGCGCCCTCAGGCCCGGGGCCGTCGTCGGGGGCGGTTCGTCGGCCCGTTGCGGTTCGACGTTGGTTCGGGCACGGGGTCGTCGCTGGTTTCGCCGCGACGGCCCCGTCAGGCTGCTCCCGACGAGAGATGATCGGGTGCATGGATCCGATCGTGCTCGACCGGCGATTCCGGGTGTGGCGCTACGGCGTCAGCCATTCACAATTGCTGCTGCACGCCCACGCCGGTGCCGCCGACGCCGAGCATCTCAACGTCCTGTTCGAGGACGTTCGCGCCGTCAAGCTGCGCTCGTCCTACCAGCCGCTGATCCTGCGGCCGGCCGACGGCCCGGCGCGCGACGACATCCTGGATTTCTCCGGTACACCCGAGCAGCATCAACACCGGTTCCTGAGTCTGACGCTGTCGACCCGGCCAGAGATCGGGTTCGTCCTGTGCGCGCGGGTAACGGTCCTGGCGGTCAGCAAGACCGACGGCCAGACCCCGCTTCGTGCATGGCCCGACGAGGCGCGAGTCGTTCATACGCTCCACGCCCGTGATCAGGTGTCCTGATGTAGCCGCTGAGGTAGCGCCGGGCGGGTCGGCAGCGCGGCGCGGGCCCGCTACAGCTCGCGGCCCGCGATGGCCGCACCTGCGACGGTCACGTTCCGTGCCCCCGGCAGACCATGCCGGCGCTCGGTCGAAGCCGATGATACCTGCAATATCGAAACTGTTGCGCCGGCAGGACGCGTGGCCGGTGTTCACGGTCCCGCTGCAGACTGGGGGCGTCATCGTGATCGCGCACTGCTCCGAGCGTTTGTGGATGCTCGGTCCGGACTGCGCGTGGGTGCCGGACGACGAGAGCTGGACCGACTTCTGGCTGGCGACCCCCTCCGATCACGGCGTCATCCTTGCGATGATCGGTGGGGGTTGGAGCGGCCCCGGCCTGCGGTGGCCGGAGCTGCGCACCATCGCCCGGGCCGCTGCGCCGGACCGGGCGACGATCGCGCAGCGCCTGCTGCTGCTGACCCCGATCCTGGGCGACGCGGACGCCGGCGACGAGGCAGCCGACTGGCTCGCGTGGGCCATCGCACTCGTCACCGGCAGGCCGGCCCCGGACACAGTGGCTCGTGCCGCCGCCGATGACCTGGCCTCCGGCAACGAGGTGTTCCGGTCCGCGCAATGGCGTGAGATCGAGGGCGTCTGGGTCAACGACCGCAAATCCTGCCCGCGGCACTGGGCCGCCCGGCAAACGCCGTCCGACGAGCTACGCCGAATCTCTGACATGCTCCGCGCGTCAGACTGCTGATCAAGCGTCGCTGGAACCAGGTCCGCCTCGCCGGAGCGTTCAGCGTTCCGATACCCCGGCGATGTCGAGCCTGTCGGTCGTGTCGCTTCGAGCATCGCGGTGACGACTACACCTCACCGACCGCGGCGGCCCGGATCGAGTTGTGCAGGGCGGGGCCGATCGGTCCGCTCAGCCTGGTGAGTTCCCGGATGCGCTCCTTGCTGGCGCGTTCGGTCTTGCGGTCGAGGACGAGCCTGAGGTCGCCGGCGGCAAGGATGGCCACGAGGGCGGCGTCGGCGGGATCGATGCCGTCGATGGGTTCGTGCAGTGCGGCGCCGACCCGGCCGAGGAGTTCTGTGCGGGCACCGGGGTCGCGGATGGTCACCCCGATGGTGGGGAACAGCCCGAGAACCTTGCGGGGCTGGAGATGGACCCAGCCGCCATCGTTGAGCTGCTGGCGTACCGCTCGGACGGCGGCGCGCTGCCGGTGGCCGATCCAGGACTGCCAGGTGTACGGCTTGGAGCCGGCGATCTCCTCGAGGATCGCGTCGAGGACGGGGTCGCGGCAGGGGTGCCGGACGCCGACGGCGGCGCGGCCGCGTTCGTCGGTGAGGTGGCCGGCCCGGTAGAGGTCGGCGAGGGCCGCGGCGCGCAGCATGGCGCCCAGGTTGGCGCCCAGGCCGACCCTGCCCTTGTCCGGGTCGTAGGCCAGCAGGAAGACGCGCTGGGGGAGGCTGTGGGGGACGGCCATGTCACGCTTCTTTCGGGTCGCGTATGGCGGGGGATACCGCGATGCCCTGGGTCAGCGCCGCTGTGACGATGCGGACGGCCTCGCCGGTGTCGATGCCGACGCTGGCGATGACGGCGGCGTACTCGGCGGCGGCGCGGCTCGCGCGTTCGCGTCCCCGCTCGCCGGCCGCGGACACGAACGTGCCGGCTGATCCGCGGGTCTCGATCAACCCGGCCTCCTCCAGCTCCCGGTAGGCCCGGCCGACCGTGTTGACGGCCAAGCCGAGGTCCGCGGCCAGCCGACGGATCGTCGGGAGCCGGCTGCCCACGGCGAGCGTGTGGTCCTGGATCTGCCGGGCGAGCTGAGCACGCAACTGCTCGAACGGCGGGACGGGCGAGGCCGCGTCGATGACGATCATCCGGTTCACGGGGCGCTCACGACGTGCCGCGCCACCATGGCGCTCCGCTCGGTCCGCGCCTCGATCAGGGCCTGCACGATGACGCTCAGGACGATGAAGGCGAGCCAGGCGGCGTTCCACCAGCCGAAGGCGGTACTGAACACCGACACCACCGGCAGCGACCACACCGACCACACCGCATTCGGCGCGGCGCCGGCCCGGGCGTCGTCGACCCGCATCATGACGTCGGCGGTCAGCGAGACCTCGTCGTCGGCCACGGCCGGGTGCGTCAGGACATGGCGCAGCTGGACGACGACGCCGGCCGCGAGCCCGCACAGCCCGATGAGCAGGATGACCGCCGCGTACCTCGCGGTGGAGTCGTGCAGTGTCAGGGTGCCGATCGCCAGCGCGGTCGCGCCCGCGAACGTGGTAGCCGCGAACGCGGCGCGCGGCCAGCCGAGCACGGTACGCCAGCCGAGCCGGACCGGGTAGGCCACCCGTCGCGGCAACGCCGCGGCGGCGCGCCGGTCGACCCGCCGCACCCACCAGTCCAGCAGCGACTGGGCCACCACCAGCCCGATCACCAGCGCGCTCAGCACCAGCAGCGACCAGCGCCGGTCCCCGGACCCGTCAACCATGCCGACGGTGTAGGTGAGGGCGACCGCGATGATGAACACGGCCAGCACGACGGCAGCGGCCAGCCGGGTACGCCGCCGGACCGCCAGCCGGGTCGCCAGCAACGGTGTCGGCCGGACGCCGGCCAGGCCGTGCCCGGCCAGCCAGGCACCGGCCCGCTCAAGGTCCGCCGGAGGCACCGGCGGCCCGGCATCCGGCAAGGTTTCTTTCGGCACGACGCCTCCGATGTCTCAACTCTTGTCTCAACATGGTGAGTCAAGATTTGCGACAAGTCAATCCCGGGGTCGCGCCGCCGATGCGCCCGCGGCGTCGATCTCGCGGGAGGCTGTCCTGCGCGTACCCGTAGCGGCCGTGCATCGGGCCCGCAGCGCGCATCGGGATCGCGCTGCCGTCAATGGGCGCGGCGGGACCAGCCGCCGCGCTGGGCGGGGAGCCGCCCGCCGGGGCAGGGTGCGGCGTCCGTCCCGGGTTCGGGACGGACGGCGCGGGCGGGACTCGGGCGGAGTGTGCGGTAAGCGTCGGGAGGGGAATGCGAATTGTCAGCCGATCACGCGCGTGAAGAAGTCGCCGAAGCCGGTGCCCAGCTGGGCGATCAGCGCGCCGATGCCGCGCGCCACCTTCGCGGCCGCGTCCGGGCGGAACGCCACGAACCAGACGAGGAAGATGACGGCGGCGAACTGCAGAGTCTTTTTGAGCGTCATTGACCTATGCCCCGTGCCAACCAATGGTGCAGAGACCATCAAAGTAACCCGATCGCGGCTCGAGGATGGCCGAAACAGCCGTTACAGGAGATTCGGGGGGAGATTTGGCATGGGCCAGGACGGATCGGGGCGGAAGTCCTGCCAGGTGCCGTCGAACGGGAACTCGCCGCGGCCGGCCCGGGCCCAGCTCACGTGCGGGCCCCGGAAGTACCGGCGCAGCGGCATATCGACCATACTCCGGAGAATGTCCATGCCCGCCGTGGTTCGCCGGCTGCCGTCCGCGCCCGGCGTGTACCGCTTCCGCGACGCCGACGGCAAGGTGCTCTACATCGGCCGGGCCACGTCGCTGCGCGCCCGGGTGGCGTCCTACTGGTCGGACCTGCGCGACCGGCCCCGCCTGCGCCGGATGGTCCCGCTCGTCGCGGCCGTCGAGGCGGTCGTGTGCGACTCGGTGCACGAGGCCGCGTGGCTGGAGCGCAACCTGCTGCGCCGGCGCAAGCCGCGCTGGAACCGGGCCCGCGACGGGCAGGAGTCCACCGTCCACATCGGACTCGACGACGGTCTCCACGCGCCGGGGCTGCGGATTCTGTACGCCCCGAGGCCCGGCTGCTTCGGCCCGTACCTCGGCGGCGCGCGAGCCCGCAACGCCGTCTCGGCGCTGCACCGCATCCGGCCGCTGGCCTACACCGGGGCGCGGCTGACCGGCGCGGAGCGGGACATGGCGGCCGCCCGGGGCGTGACCCCCGGGGACCGCGACGCCCTGGCCGCCTCGATCCGCGCCATCCTCGAGCGCGAGCCGGCGGAGCTGGACCGGGCGCGGGCCGACCTCGTCGCGCTGCGCGAGAAGGCGTCGGCGAACCTCTCGTTCGAGCTGGCCGCCGAGATCCACGAGGAGCTGGAGGCCCTGGACTGGATCGTCAGCCCGCAGCGCACGGCGACCCTGGAGCCCGCCGAGCTGCGCGCGGCCGGGTTCGCCGACGGGATCCTGGTGCTGTTCCGGGTGCGGGAGGGGCGGCTCGACGAGTGGACCCAGCGCCCGGCGACGCCGGTGCTGGCGCGCAAGTACCTCACCGCGACCCCGCCGCCGTGGCGCGCCTTCGCCGAGCGGGCCGCCGAGCTAGCGAGCCGCCTGCAGCACGAGTGACCGCAGGCCCTCGAGGTCCTCGACGGTGTCCGCGGGCACGAACGAGTCCGGGTCGTCGCGGTGCACGGCCGCGCCCGGGTAGCCCGCGTTCGTCACGAGCACCGGGCGCATGCCCGCCGCCCGGGCGCCCTGCAGCTCGCGGCTGCCGCCGTCGCCGACGTACCAGCACTCCCCCGGCGCCACGCCGAGCCGCCGCGCGATGGTGGCGTACAGCCGCGGCTCCGGCTTGCGGGCGCCCTCCTCCCACGAGAACACGGTGGCGTCGATGAGCGGCGCGTACGGCGTCCCGGCCCACCCCTGGCACAGCTCGGCCCCGCAGTCGCTGAGCACCCCGAGGCGCAGCCCCCACCGGCGCAGGTCCGCGAGCAGCTCGAGCGCGCCGGGGCGGGGGCGCCAGAGCGGTACCGAACCCGCGTGATGGGCCTCGACGGCCGCATCGAGGCTCGCCTCGTCCGGCTCCGCGCCGCAGCGGCGGGCCATCTCGGCCAGGATCGAGCGGGTGCCGCCGTGACGGCCCGTGACGCGCTCGGTGAACGAGGTCCCCATCGCGGTCCAGAACGGCTCGGCCGGCACCCCGAGCGCGGCCGCGGTGACATAGGCCGCGTCGCGCCGGCCGGCCTCGATGCCGGGGTCGGTGAGCGTGCCGAAGAAGTCGAGGACGACCGCGCGCATCAGCCCACCAGCCGGGCGCGGAGGGCGTCGAGCCGCGGCCCGGTGAGGCCGTGGGCGAGGAGGTAGGCGTCCACGCCCCCGTGCAGCTCGTCGACGCGCTCGAGGGCGGCCAGGATCGTGCCCGGGTCCGCCTCGCCGGGCCGGTCGCGGCAGACCGCCGAGCACGCGTAGTCCTCGGCGATCACGTCGTCGGCCACGCCCGCGGCGGGCAGCCCGCCGAGGTCGCGGACGTTGCGGCAGTCAGGCCAGTGCAGGCGCATGGCCGCCACCTTAGGCGCTACTGATAGGTGACGGTGACCGTCTGCAGCGTGATCTCGGTCTTGGGCTTCCCGCCGCCGGCGCCCGGGTCCTCGACCCCGATGCCGCCCGCGGCGACCCGGTCGACGATCTCCATGCCCTTGGTCACGGTGCCGAGCATCGTGTACGAGGCCGGGATCTGCGCGTTGTCCTTGTAGTTGAAGAAGAACTGGCTGCCGTTGGTGCCCGGCCCGGCGTTGGCCATGGCGACCGTGCCGCGCTTGTAGGGGGCGCCGAGGTTCTCGTCGGCGAACTGATAGCCGGGGCCGCCGGCGCCGGTGCCGGCCGGGTCGCCGCACTGCAGCACCCAGATCCCCTCGGTGGTGAGCCGGTGGCACTTGCTGCCGTCGAAGTAGTGCTTGCCCGCGAGGTAGGCGAAGCTGCCGGTCGCGCAGGGTGCCTTGGCGCCGTCGAGGGCGATCTCGATCGTGCCGAGGTTCGTGGCGATGCGCATCGTGGCCGGGCCGGTCTTCGGGGTGGCGGGCGGGGTGCCGACGTCCTTGCCGGTCGCGCTCGGGTCTCCCGGCGAGTAGACGCACGTTCCGGCCCGGGTCGCGGGCTGGGACCCGGCGGACAGCGCGCGGCCCTGGGCCGGCGTGAAGGTCACGGTCTTCGAGGCGCACCCGGCGAGCAGCAGGGATGCGGCGGCGACAACGGTCACGGCTCGGCGGCGCACAGTCACCAGGTGACCTTATGCGAAAGGCCGCGCCGGTCTCCATGCACGGAGACCGGCGCGTCCGATGTGACGATCAGCTCACGGAGCAGGTGGTGCCGTTGAGCGTGAACGCCGTGGGCTTGGCGTTCGCCGAGTTGTTCCAGCTCGCGAGGAACCCGAAGTCCACCGACCCGCCGCCGGCGGCGATGGTCTTCGTGTAGTCGGCGTTGGTGACGGTCACGTTCGCCCCGGACTGCGTGTTCACGCCGCCCCAGATCTGCGTGATCGTCTGGCCGTTGGCGAAGGCCCACTGCAGCGTCCAGCCGTTGACGGCGGCGGACGAGTTGTTGGTGATCTTCACCGCGGCCTGGAAGCCGCCGCCCCATTGGCCCGTCACGCTGTACGCGACGTTGCACGCGCCGGCAGAGGCCGACGAGGAGGCCGACGGGGAGGCGGAGGCGGACGCCGAGCGCGACGGCGACGCGGAGGCCGAGGCAGACGCCGAGCGCGACGGGGAGGCCGACGCGGACGGCGAGCGGGAGCCGGACGCCGACGGCGACGCGGAGTAGGACGGCTGCGGGCCGGTGCGGTCGCCGTAGATGATGCCGCGGCCGTTCGTGCCCAGGTACACGCGGCCGAAGATCCGCGGGTCGCCGGTGATCGCCTCGCCGATGTTGCCGTACTGGTGCTGGTCGTCGTTCACCCGCAGCCAGGAGGCGCCGGCGTCGTCGGAGCGGAAGACGCCCTTCTTGCCGTCGACCTGGCCGACGATGAACACCGCCGGGTTGGTGCGGCCGGGCGCCGCCTTGCCGAAGCCGACCGCCTGGGCCGCCGTCGCCGTGGTGAGCTTGGTGAACGACGTGCCGCCGTTGGTCGAGCGGAACAACCCGCTGGTGTCCCCGGCCAGCCAGATCTCGCCGGTCGCGCCGGCCACGGCCTTGAACTTGGCGGTCGCGGGCAGGCCGGTCGCGGCGGTGGTGAAGCTGGCGCCGCCGTTGTGGCTGACGTAGAACGAGCCGCCGGAGTAGCCGTAGAACGTGTTCGGGTCGACCCGGTCGGACTCGACGATCGCGTTCTGCGGGATGCCGGTGGACTGGGTCCAGCTGTTGCCGTAGCCGACGGAGTACACCACGGCGCTGTTCTTCGGCGCCCACAGGAAGCGGGAGCCGTCGGCGTTCGCCGCGATGGTGCCGCCCTCGTTGATGCCGCCCGGCTCGGTGCCCTGGAACCAGTTCGCGCCGCCGTCGGTGGAGAACGCGGCGTGGCTGTCGCTGGGCCGGTCCGAGTCGGTGAAGTTGCCCGCGCGCACCATGACGCTCGGGTTGAGCTCGGCGTAGTCGAGGCTCGTGGTCGAGGTGAACGTCGGCTGCTTGAACATCGCCGCCGGCACCGCGTCGAGGTTGGTGTGGCGGAAGCCGCCGATGTCGCCGAGGGCCGAGATCAGCGGGGCGCCGGTGGGCGGGCTGATCAGGTCGAGCACGGCGGTCTCCTCCAGGCCCGGGGCCATCGGCTTGATGGTGATCTGGCCGCCGGTGTCCCAGGTGGTGAGGTCGGTGCTGCCGTAGATCGTGGCGCCGGTGCCGTACATGAACCGGTTGGAGTTGAACGGGTCGATCTCGACGGACTCGTTCATCCAGCCGAGCTTCGGCGTGACCTCCGGCGGCTGGGGGTTGGTGCCGAAGTCGAGCCACGGCGACCGGGTGATGTCCATCTTGTACCGGAAGCTGCGGTTCGGGTAGCTCGTCCAGTCCCAGATCCGGGTCCAGGTCGCGCCGCCGTCGGTGCTGCGGAAGAAGATGGCGTCCGGCCACCACGACACCTGGGTGGCGACCATGATCGTGTTCGGGTGCTGGCGGTCGATCGTCAGGCCGCTGTAGCCGAAGTAGTCGTCGCTGCTGCTGGACGGGATCGGGCTGATCTGCGTCCAGGCACCGGTGGCGGTGTTGTACTTCCACACGTCGCCCTTGGCCCCGTCGTACGGGCCGCCGGTGTCGGAGGTGGAGATGTACAGGTAGCCGCCGGAGGTGTCCAGCACGCCCTTGTGCGCGATGTACCCGGTCGGCTGCCCGGCCAGGCGGGACCACGTGGTGCCGCCGTCGGTGCTGCGGTACACCGTGTTCTGCTTGTCGGCCACGCCGACGTAGATGGTCTGCGTGGTGCTGCCGGCCGAACCGGTGCGCTTGTCGAACGTGACCCAGACGATGCCCTGGTTGTCGGTCAGGTAGCCGTTGGGGTCGGCCGGGTCCTGGGCGTAGTTGCCCGGGTTCGGGAACGCGGTGACCTTGGACCAGGTCACGCCGGAGTCGGTGCTGCGCCACAGGCCGTTGCCGCTGGGCGCACCGAGGTACAGGATCGAGTTCTTGTTCGGGTCGATCGCGAGCCGCTCGCCCTGGCCGCGGCCGGGCATGTTGCCGCCGAGCTTGAACGGCAGCGGCGTGGTCTGCCAGGTGGCGCCCTTGTCGGACGAGCGCAGGATCGCGCCGTTGTTCGGGTCCCAGGAGTTGGTGTACATGCCGGCGGCCACGTACACCTTGTTCGGGTCGACGGCGTCGGTGGCCAGGCTCACGACGCCGTTGTAGCCCCAGTTGTCCTGCCCGACCCAGTCGAGCAGCGGGACCCAGCGGTTGGTGGAGGTGTCGAGCCGGTAGGCCCCGCCGATGTCGGTGCGGGCGTAGACCAGGCCCTGTTGCGACTGGTTGAAGATGATGCCCGGCACGAAGCCGCCACCCTCGATCTGCACGTTCTTGAAGGCGTACGGGTCGGCGGCAGCGGCATCGGCGGGCCGCACGGCGGTCTGGACGGCGACGCCGATGGCCGCGACCGCCACGGCCGCCACGGCCGCGGCGCCGATCCGTTTCGGTCTGGTCCCGTTGAGTCCAATTGGCATGCGCGGATCGTGGGATCCGCCACTCTTCCGGGTCAACGCGCCCCAGGTCGGGGGCTGGTCCAGCGCTTCGACAGAATGAAACTCTCACGGGGTTGCTAGGTTGGCCCGGATGAGCAACCTGCGGCCGTTGATCGCGCTCGCCGTCGCGCTGACGGCCGGCGGTGTCCTGCTGGCGACCGTCCACCGCGGCCCGGAGGCGCCCAAGGCCACCCCGGCGCCGGCGCAGACGCCGGTCGCCACCCCGGCGTCCGTCAGCGCGAAGCTCCCCGACGGGGCCGACTACACGCCGCTGTTCTACGCCGGCGCCGAGGTCTCCATCGGTACCGCCCCGACGCCGGACGAGTCCGCGGACCGCCTGATGCTGCGCACCAAGGCCGGCGACCGCGAGCTGCACCGGCTGGCGAAGGGCCGCTACGCGCAGTTCCTCGGCTTCACCGCCGCCGACGGGCAGCTGTACTGGGCCGAGAGCTCCGCCCTGGCCGACGGCGCCTACGAGACCCGGCTGTGGCGCGCCCCGCTCGACGGCCCGGCCGCGCCCGTCTCGCTGACCGCGGACATGGGGGCCGCGGTGTTCTTCGACTCGGAGTACGACCTCGTGATCGCCGACGGCCGCGTGCACTGGGTGGCCGCCCCGCCCGACGACGGGGCCCGCACCGAGCTGCGCAGCGTCGCCGTCACCGGGGGCCCGGTCACGACCACCTCGTTCGAGGGCCGGTTCCGGCACACCACCTGGCCGTGGCTGCTCTCCGTCGACGACGCCGCCCCGCTGACCCTGGCCGACCCGCGGACCGGCGAGCGGAAGGTGGTCACGAAGGCCGCCGCCGAGCAGGTGGTGTGCACGCCGGTCTGGTGCCGCTCGATGGTGACCGCGGCCGGCGACCGGTTCCTGTTCGACGCCCGCCACCCGGACGGCTCGGACCGCAGGCGCATCCCCGGCGACCTGACCGCGATCACGGTGGACAACGCGGTGGCGGGCCGCTACGAGATCTTCACCACCTACCGCGACGAGCGCAGCGCGCTGGTGGCGTACGACCTGCAGACCTCGGCGCTGCTGACCCTGACGGCGGACGCGGGCGTGTCGGCGACCCGGGCCGGCGTGGTCTGGTGGAACGAGGGCGGCGCCTGGAAGTCGGTCGACCTTCGTTAGACCGGCCCCGCGTCAGCGGGCAGGATCAGCGGCTCAGGAGCACCGCGGCCAGGGCGAGGGCGCCGGGCAGCGCCTGGACCAGCAGGATGCGCCGGCTCGCGGTCGCGGCTCCGTAGAGCCCGGCGACGATGACGCAGACGAGGAAGAACACCTGGAACGCGAGGCTGCCGGCGACGAGCCCGTAGACCAGCCCGGCGACGAGGAACCCGTTGTAGAGGCCCTGGTTCGCGGCGAGGGCCTTGCTCGCGACCGCGAACTCCTCGGTCGTGCCGAACGCCGCCCGGGTCCGCGGGGCCGTCCACAGGAACATCTCCAGCACCAGGAAGTACAGGTGCAGGAGCGCGACGATTCCGACGAGGACGTCGGCGGCGATCTTCACGTCAGCGAGGGTACCCGCACGACCAGCTTCCCGGTCTTGTGCCACCGGGCGAAGTGCGCGAGGGCCGCGGCGGCGTCGGCGAACGCGTACTCGCGGTCGATCCGGGCCCGCAGCCGCCCCGCGACCGCGTCGGCCGCGACCTCGGCCATGCCGCCGTGCCTGGCCTCCATGTCGAGCACGAGCCGCACGTCGATGCCGTCGAACGCGGGCGGCGGCGGGAACGTGATCGTGAGCAGCCGGCCGCCGGGCCGCACCGCCGCGGCGACCGGCGCGAGGCGGTCGCCGGCCACGACGAGGTTCAGCGCGAGGTCGACGCCGGCCGGGTAGTCGTCGTACGCGGTCACCTCGGCGGCGCCCAGCGAGCGCACGAGCCCGGCGTCGCCGTCCCGGGCGGTGGCGATGACGTGCGCCCCGGCCGCGGCGAGCATGGGCAGCACGGTGGTGCCGACGCCCCCGGTCGCCCCCACGACGAGCACCCGCTCCCCGGGCGTGAGCCCGGCCGAGGCCAGCAGCGCGCGGGCGGTGAGCCCGACGGTGGGCAGCGCGGCGGCCTGGGCCACGTCGAGGCCGGCCGGGCGGTGCGCGAGGAAGGGGGTCTCGGCCTCGAATACCGCGTACTGCGCGAGCGCGCCGGTGCTCAGCGACGAGCTGCCCATGTGCCGCAGCGCCCGCGGGGTGGCGAAGCCGAAGATCTCGTCGCCGGGCGCCCACCGTCCGACGCCGGGGCCGAGGGCGTCGACGGTGCCGGCGAAGTCGTTGCCGGGGATGTGCGGGAAGGGCAGGTCGACGGCGCCGCGGAAGTCCCCGGCGGGCAGGCGCACGTCGGCCGGGTTGACGGACATCGCGGCGACGCGCACCCGGATCTGGCCGGGGCCGGGCTCGGGCACCGGCACCTCCGCGATCTCGTACTCCTCCGGCGGCCCGTAGCCGCGGGCGACGAGGGCGAGCATGTTCAAACGGACCATGCGGTCACCTTAGGGAAAACGGACCGGCCGGTCAACTTCGTGCGCGTAAGTTGGTCGCGTGACCCGCCCGATGCGCGCGGACGCCGCCCGCAACCGCCGCCTGCTGCTCGCGGCCGCCGCCGACGAGTTCGCCGAGCACGGCCTCGGCGCGTCCATCGCCGACATCGCCAAGCGCGCAGGGATCGGCAAGGGCACGGTGTTCCGGCACTTCGCGACGAAGGAGGACCTCGTCGCGGCGATCGTGCTCGACCGCATCGAGGCCCTGGTCGCGGCCGGGGACCGGCTGCGGCAGGCCGGCGATGCGGGCGCGGCGCTGCTGGAGTTCATGACCGTCGCCGCCGAGCAGCGCCAGCAGCGCGACCTGACGTTCCTGCACGCCGCGTCCGACGGCCACCCGGAGATGGCCCGGATGCACGCCCGGCTGCTGGCGGCCATCGACGCGCTCGTCGCCCGGGCCCGGGAACACGGCGCCGTGCGGCCCGACGTGACCGGCACCGACGTGTTCCTGCTCATGTGCGCGCCGAACCACGTCGCCGAGATGGTCCCGGACGCCCCGGCGGACCTGTGGCGCCGCTACCTGGCGATCATCTTCGACGGCCTGCGCCCCGAGGGCGCCCACCCGCTGCCGTGACCGGCCCGCACCGCCCCGAACAGGAGCTCCTGGCCTGGCTGGACGACCGGCTCGCCGCGGCCGGGCGGCGCCGGACCGGCGACGTGACCGTCCCCCGGGTCCGGCCCTGGGGCACCGTCATGCGCGCCGGGACCGACCGCGGGCCCGTGTGGCTGAAGCTGCCCGCGCCGGACACCGCCTTCGAGGTGGCGCTGTACCCGCTCCTGCACCGCCTCGCCCCGGACCACGTGCTCGCCCCGCTCGCGGCCGACCCGGCGCGCGGGTGGCTGCTGCTGCCGGACGGCGGCGCGACCCTGCGGGACCGCCCGGCGGAGGAGTTCGAGAAGGTTCTGCCCCGCTACGGCGAGCTGCAGCGAGCCCTGGCCCCGGCGGCCGCCGAACTCCTCGCGCTGGGCATGGCCGACATGCGGCCCGCGATGCTGCCGCGGCGGCTGGACGAGGCCCTCGCCCTCGTGGACGGCGTCGCGGAGGTGCGCGCGCGGCGCGCCTGGTTCGCCGAGATCGCCGCGGCCCTGGCCGGGTCCGTCGTGCCGCCGAGCCTCGACCACGCCGACCTGCACCCCGGCAACGTGTTCGCCGATGACGGCCGCTGCTACGACTGGGGCGACAGCGTCGTGGGGCACCCGTTCGGCTCCATGCTCGTCGCGCTGCGCGGCGCCGGCGACCGGGCGCGGGACGCCTACCTCGAGGTCTTCACCGACCTGGCCCCGCTCCGCGAGCTGCGAGAGGATCTGCGCCGCGCCCGGATCGCCGGGAACGTCATCCGGGCGCTGACCTGGCATCGGGCCCTGTCATCCGACCCCGGGTGGAGGCACGGCTCGGCCCTTGCCGGCGGGCCCGCGGTGCACCTGCGGCAGTTGATGTCGGCGTCCCCGTGGGAGTGCCCGTAGCCGGGTCACTCCTCCTCGGGGACCTGCGTGTTGTCGGAGTCGGCGTCGTGGTCGTGCGCATGGCCGGTGAGTCCGTCGACGACCGCGTCCACGGGCTGGCCGATGTAGTCGAACGCCGGCACGGCGATCTCCTCGGCCTCGTCGCGGATGGTGTGCAGGTCGATCGCTTCGTCGACCCGCGGGACTCCATGACGATCTGTAGCAGGCATACCATCCCGATATCCCGCCCCGGGCGCGGCCAAACCTGTCACGGGGAAACGCCGAGCGCGGTCGCGTCCCAGGTGCCGTAGTACTGGTTCACGAACACGTTCGTCAGGCGCGGGTTGCGGTAGTTGAGCACCTGGTCGTACAGCAGCGGCAGCATCGACGCGTTGTCCATCACCTCGGCGTTGACCTGCTGCCAGATCCCGGCCGCGCGGACCGGGTCGGCGACCGTGCGCGCGTTGTCGAGCTGCTCGTTGATGAGCGGGTCGTCGAGCTCGGCGTAGTTGTTGTTGCCGCTGGGCAGGATCTGCCGCCCGTCGATCAGCGTCGGGTAGAACCCGGAGCCGGTCGGGAAGTCGGCGGACCAGGCCGACAGGATGATCCCGTAGCCCTTCGCGTGCACGTTGTCGGGGCTGCCGACGACGGACCGGGCGTACAGCGACGGGTCGGACGGGTCGATCCGCGCGGTGATCCCGACCTTCGCGAGCGCGGCCTGCACGGCCTCGGCCGTCTTCAGCGAGCGCGGGCTGCCGGTGGTCGCGATGACGGTCGTGAACCCGTCGGGCTTGCCGCACTTGGCGAGCTCGTCGCGGGCCTTGTCCGGCTGCGGCCGGCCCGACTTCGTCAGGTACGGGTCGAGCCCCTCGTCGTAGCCGGGGATGCCGGGCGGGAGCATGCCGCCCGCGATCTGCCCGCCGCCGCGCGCCGTCTGCACCGCGGCCTTGTCCACCGCGTACTGCACCGCGCGCCGGCAGTGCACGTCGCCGAACGGCGCCACCTTCGTGCTCAGCGCCGCGTACTGCACGAACCCCGTCGTCGGCCGGTCCGCGTGCGCCTTGAGCCCGGCGTCGAGCAGCACCTTGGCCTGGTTCGCCGACTGCACGCCGCCCTGGCCCGCGTCGGCGTCGAGGTCGCCGTCGAACAGCTGGCGGTCGATCTCGGCCGGGTCGGTGCCGATGGTGAGCTCGATGCGGTCGGGCAGCGCCTTGCGCACCGGGTCGGTCGCGGCGTCCCAGGCGCCGTTGCGCACCCAGACGACCTTGCGCCCGGGGTCGATGCTGTCGAAGCGGTACGGGCCGGAGGCGACGGGCCGGTCGCCGTACCGCTCGCCGGTGTCCTTCGCCTGCGGGACGGGCGCGGCGACGCCCATGGCGAGCAGGTACGGGAAGTCGGCGAACGGCTCGGCGAGGTGGAACACGATCGTGCGGTCGTCGGGCGTGGTGACCGAGCGCAGATCGTCGCCCTGCTGGTACGGCCCGGCGTAGTGCTGGCCCTGGTCCAGCTGGTCGATCAGGTACGTCGGGCCGCCGGACAGGACGTCCTGGGCGAAGAGGCGCTCGATGCCGTACTTGACGTCCCGGGCCCTGATCGGGGTGCCGTCCTCGAACTTCACGCCGTCGCGGAGGCGGAACGAGTAGGTCAGCCCGTCGCTCGACACGTCCGGCTGGTCGGCGGCCAGGTCGGGCACGAGCGCGGTGGTGCCGGGCTCGGCGGCCGGGGTGAGCAGCGTGCGGACGTAGAGCCGCTGGAGGTTGTAGACGGCGTTGATGTAGGAGCGGGTGGGGTCCCACGAGTCGACGTCGTTGGCGCTGGCCAGGCGCAGCGTGCCGCCGGGCGTGCCGCTCGGGTTGACCACGGCGGTGAGCCCCGCGTCGAACCCCTCCGCGGCCGCGCCCTCCCCGGTGTCGTTGTTGCGCCCGGCGCACCCGCCGAGGAGCAGGACGAGGGCACACAGACCGACACGCACCGTACGGTTCATATGACCCAGAGTAGTCATGGCTCCGGTCCGCCGTGGTCCGGACCGTCGCTCCCGTCAGACTCGAGGTCCGCGGTGGTCGCGCTCGCCACGCCGGCCGGAGGGGTCCGCGCACCCGCTGCCGCCCGGCGCGGGAGACTGGTCGCTGCGACGACTCCGGAGGTGCACCGTGTGGCGCGAGTTCGAGATCGGCGTCGAGGGCGGCGGGCCGTACGGCATCGCCGCCGGCCGCGACGGCGCCCTCTGGTGCACCCTGGTCCACGCGGGCCGGCTCGCGCGCATCGCGCCGGACGGCGACGTGACGCTGTTCCCGCTGGACAACCCGGAGGCGGGCCCGTCGATCGTCGTGACCGGCCCCGACGGCGCGCTGTGGTTCACCCGCTTCCGGGACGGCCGGGTCGGCCGGATCACGCCGGACGGCGAACAGTCCTCGATCGCGGTCCCCTCCCCGTTCGGCCTGGCGGTCGCCCCGGACGGCGCCCTGTGGACGAGCGAGCTCAACGCGGACCGGGTCTGGCGCGTCACCCCGGACGGCGGGACGACCCCGTTCGAGCTGGGCACCGAGGGCGCGATGCCCTCGATGCTCGCCGCGGCCCCGGACGGCACCGTGTGGTGCACCCTCAACCAGGGCAACGCGATCGCCCGCGTGACCCCCGAGCCGGCCGTGTTCGCGCTGCCCACGCCGGGCGCCGCCCCGGTGGGCATCACGGTCGCCGGCGGGGCCGCCTGGTTCGTGGAGATCGGCGCCGGGCAGCTCGGCCGCATCACCGCGGACGGCGAGATCGCCGAGTTCCCGCTGCCGGACCGCGCCGCCCGCCCGCACGCGATCGTCGCCGACCCGGCCGGCGGGTGCTGGTACACCGAGTGGGCCGGCAACCGCCTCGGCCACGTGGACGCCGGCGGGACGGGCATCCGGACCTGGGACCTGCCCACCCCGGACTCGGAGCCGCACGGCCTGGCCGTCGCCCCCGACGGCACCGTGTGGGTCGCCCTGGAGCGCGGCTCGGTCGCCCGGTTCAGCCCCCCGCTCAGCCCCCCGCGATGACCTGCGTCGTCGGCCCCTCGCGGGGCAGCCGGACGGTGGTCGGCTCCTCGCGGGGCAGCCGGACGGTGACCTGCTCCGCGAGCGGCACGGGAGACTCGGCATGGGCGCCGGGCTCGTCGTCGTCGCCGGGCTCGGGCACCCACCGCGGCACCACCCGGTGCGCCGTGGCCAGGACGGCCGCGACGACCAGGCCCGCGGTGCCGGCGATGCCGAGCGCGCCGCCCGCGTAGGCGACGAACAGCCGCCGCCGGCTCAGGTCGTCGACCGCCTCCGTGATCACCCCGTCGGTCAGCCGCAGCGCGACCAGCGCGCCGAGCAGCAGCCCGGCCGAGACGAGGGCGAGGAATACGGTGGTGTACGTGTTCGCGGCGCCGTACGCCACCCCGCCGTGGCGCCGCTGGGCGATGAGGATGAACAGGCTCGCCGCCGCGGCCCACGCGCCCACCACGAGCAGGGCCGCCACCGCGTCGCTGGGCCGGTGCCAGCCCGCCGACAGGGTCGCCACGCCGACGAGGGCGGAGGCGATCGCCCCGCCGAGCGCGACGGGGCCGCGGGTGCGGGCCGGCACGACGAGCACCAGGGCGACGGCGACCGACGCGGCGACCGTCGTGTGGCCGCTGGGCAGGCTGTTGCCGGCCGCGACCCGGTCCACGTCGACGCCGAGGTGCGGGCGGTAGATGAGCGTCTTGAAGACCTGCGTGGTCGCGTTCGACCCGCCGATGAGCAGCACCGCGCCGACGCCCAGGGCCACCCGCCGGCGGGCCAGGGCGATGAAGCCGATCACGATCGTGGCCGCCGCGACCGACACGACGGAGATGGTGCTGAGCGTGTCGTGCACCAGCCCGGCCACGTGGGCCTGGCCGATGCTGTTGCCGGTGATGGCCACGTAGTCCAGGAGCTGGCCGTGTTCGCTGTGCACGAAAAATCGCCACACCGCCACGAAGCCGGCCCCCTGCGCGACCGCCACGACCAGCAGCCACGCGGCGAGCCCGAGAGGCCACCCACGCATGGCCAGCAAGATAGCCCAATCGCGCCAATTGCGCTCATCGCGATATCTCTTGTGGCGGCAGTACACCCCGGGGTCACCTGAACGGCATGCGCTCCTCCCCCTACTGGCCCGTCGTGACCCACCCGGTGCTGCGGCGCGTCCTGCCCGGGATCGCGGTCTCCGCCCTCGGCGACGGCATGTCCCTGGTCGCCGTGAGCTGGCTGGCGCTGCAGCTCGCCCCGGACGCGGCGCGCGGTGCCTGGGTCGCGGCCGCGGTCGCGGCGTACTCGCTGCCCAGCGCCCTCGGCGGCGCGGTCCTGGGCCGGTACCTGCGGCACCGCCCCGGCGCCCAGCTCGCGGGCTGGAACGCGATCCTGCGCGCGAGCGCCCTGGCCGCGATCGTGCTCGTGCACGCGGCCGGCGCGCTGACGCCGGGGCTCTACGTCGCCCTGCTCGCGGTGTCGTCGCTGCTGGCGGCCTGGGGCTCGGCGGGGCGGTACACCCTCATCGCGCAGAGCATGCCGCAGGAGCACCATCTGGCCGCGAACAGCGTGATGGGGACGCTGTCGGAGGCGGCCGCGCTCGCCGGGCCGCCGCTGGCCGGCCTGCTCATCGGGTGGACGAACGCGGCCGTCGTCCTCGCGATCGACGCGGCGAGCTTCGCGGTGCTGGCCCTGACCTACCGCCTCGCCGTGCCGGAGTCCGGTGACGCCCCGCCCGCCGGCCCCGCCCGGGTGCGCCTCGGCCGCGACAAGTCCGGCCTGCTCCTGGTGACGTTCGCGTTCTTCCTGCTCTTCGGCCCGTTCTACGTCGCGCTGCCGCTGCACGTCGCCGACGACCTGCACGCCTCCGCGACCCTGCTCGGCGTGTTCTACACCGTCTTCGGCGCCGGCGCGGTCGCGGGCGGGCTGGCCACGCCGTACGTGCGCCGCCTGCCGCCCTGGCCGGTGATCGTCGCGTTCAGCCTGGCGGTGCTCCCGCTCGGCCTGGGCGCGCCGCCGGCCGTGAGCCTGCCGGCGTTCGCGCTCGCCGGGCTGTGCTGGGCGCCCTACATGCCGGTGATGATGGCCCTGTTCCAGCGCACCACCCCGCCGGAGCGGCTGCCGCAGCTGCTGGCCGTGTTCGGCTCGATCACCGTGATCGCCGTCCCGCTGGGCACGGCGGCCGGCGGCCCGCTGGTGACCGCCGTCGGCGCCGAGCGCACGCTGCTGCTCAGCGCGCTGGCGATGCTGGCCCTGGGCCTGGTCACGGCGGCGGTCTCAGGCGGCCGGCTCCGGCTCCGCGAGCGACGCGTTCGTCCAGCTCAGAGCCGCGAGGAGTTCCCCGTGTAGCTCGCCGCCGGCGGGCTCGCGGGAGCGGCTCACGGACTCGCCGCGCTGGTAGGCGCGCACCTCCCGCAGCACGTCGCCGAGGTCGCCGTGGCCGTGCACGACCGCCCCGGCGACCTCCTCGGTCAGCGGCAGCTGCTCGGTCAGGGCGCCGACCGGCCCGCCCAGCAGGTCGCCGATCGCCGAGAGCAGGCCGACCGTGAACGCCGTCGGGCCCGGCCCGGCGCCGCGGCGCTCGGCCACCGTCTGGCACATGCGCGCCCGGACCACGGCGTCGGTGAGCAGGGACTCGTCGCCGTCGGCCAGGTCGGCGACCATCATGAGCGTGGCCCACTGGCGCACCTGCGGGATGCCGAGCAGCACGACCGCCTGGAAGATCGACGAGACGGGCTGCTTGAGGCCGTTGGCGGCGGCGTTCACCCCGCGCAGGATGCGCACGGCCAGCGCCGGGTCGCGTTCGATGGTGGCCACGGCCCGGTCCAGGTCGACGTCCTCGGCCGCGAGCTCGGTCAGCAGCCGGACCCGGGCCAGCCGCGTCGGGTTCAGCGCCTGGGTGGTGACCAGGTGCGGGCGGGACAGGGCGTGGCCCTGGTACAGCTGGAAGTTGTGCCGGATCGCGAGCTCCAGCAGCTCCGGGGTCTCGATCCGCTGGGCGATGAGCCGGATGCGCGGGATGCGCCGGCACGCGTCGACGATCCGGGCGATCGCGTGCCGGTCCCCGGCGAGCATGTCGACCTTCACGTAGTGCACGTGGGGCAGCAGCCGGGCGGTGTCCGGGTCGCCGGTGTAGCCGTCGATCGCCAGGCGGTGACCCTGCTCGGTCAGCGCGGCCGCGGCCGCCACGAGCTCGTCGTCGACCTCGAGGCCGGCCAGCAGCTCGAGCCCGACGCGGCCGGGCGGGAACGGCAGCGGCAGCTCGCCGACCAGGAACTCGCGGGTGAGGTTGATGAAGCACGGCCGGTCGCCGACGAGCTCCTCGATGCCGAACGCGGTGAACGCCTCGACGATGACCCGGCTCGTCGCGGCGCTGTCGCGCACGGTGGCCTCGTGGGCGTGCGGGCCGTCGCGGAACAGCAGCTCGTAGGCGGCCACGCGGCCCTGGGCGTCGTAGAGCGCCTGGCGGCCGATGTGCACGGGCCCGGTGTGACCGGTAATGCTGTCCACACCAGCACTATCGGTCACACCGGGCCACATTCAAGCCGGGCGGGCCCGCGGGGCGATGATCTGCCCGGTGTAGGCCACGGCGTCGAGGTAGGCCCGCGCGGTGTCCTCCACCGGCAGCGGCGCGGCCAGCAGCATCGGCAGGTCGGAGGCCTCGTAGGCGGCGACGAGGGACAGCAGCTCGCCGAGCGGGCCGGTGCCGCCGACGAGCGCCTCGGTCACCTCGTGGCTCAGCGACAGGCGCAGCGCGAGGTCGGCGGCGGGCTGGCCGAGCAGCTCGGCGACGGCGGAGACGAGCCCGGCGGTGAACGCGGCCTCGGGCGGCAGGTCCATCCGCCCGGCGATGTTCTGGCACATGCGGGCGCGGGTGATCGCGGCCGAGAGCTGGTGGGTGCCGGGGTCGTCCGGGCCCTCGAGGTCGCTGACGAGCATGAGGGTGGCCCAGTCCCGCAGCCGGTCGGCGCCGAGCAGCAGGACCGCCTCGTGCACCGAGGACACCTTGACCGGCAGGCCGAGCGAGTCGGCGTTCGCGGCCGCCATCAGCCGCAGGCTCAGGGCCGGGTCGCTGGTGACGAGGCCGACCACGCGGGCGAGCGGGATGCTGGGGCCGACGAGCAGGCTCAGCAGCTCGACCCGGGCCAGCCGCGACGGCGACAGGGCGGCGGCGCTCACGACCTGCGGGCGGCCGAGGACGTACCCCTGGAAGTAGTCGAAGCCGAGCGTCCGGGCGAGCTCGAGCTGTTCGGCGGTCTCGAGCCGCTCGGCGACGAGCTTCACGCCGGCGTACTTGCGGCAGCGCTCCACCGTCGCGGCCAGGTCCCGCGCGGGGGTCTCGAGCACATCGATCTTCACGTAGGCGGCGAGCTCGAGCAGCGGCTCGTGGCCGAGGCCGAAGACGTAGTCGTCGAGCGCGATGCGGTACCCCTGCCGGACCAGCTCGGCGACGGCGGTCACGACCTCGTCGTCGAGCTCGACGGTCTCCAGGATCTCGAGGACCACCTGCTCGGCGTCGAACGGCAGCGGCAGGTCCCCGACCAGGAACTCCCGGGTCAGGTTCACGAAGCACAGCCCGCGCCCGCACAGCGGCTCGATGCCGATCTCGGTGAACGCGGTGATGAGCACCCGGCTCGTGGCGTAGGCGCCACGCTCGTCGGCGTCGACCGCTCCCGCGTCGCCCCGGAAGAGCAGCTCGTACCCGTGCACGTCGCCGGCCCGGGAGAAGATCGGCTGGCGGCCCACGTGCACGGCGCCGGAAGGGGGGAACATACCGCACTCATCGACCCGCCCGGCCGGGATCTGCGGATTTCCGCCGGAGCGTTACGCGGTGCCGGCCAGGGCGTGAATCCGCCAGCCCGGATCGGGGAAACCGGACGCGTCGGCGACGTGGGCGCTCGCGGTGTTCGCGGGGTCGTGCAGATAGATCGCGACGGCCCCGGCGTCCACGATCCGCCGGGCCGCCCGGGTCACGAGCCGCCGGGCCAGTCCCCGGCCGCGGGCGCGCTCCTCGGTGCCGACGGAGATCTCGACGCCGGTCGGGTCGTGCGGCTTGAGCCCGACGCCGGCCAGGTACTCCCCCGTGCCCGGCTCCCGCGCGACGAGCACCTCGCCCGGGAAGGGCCGCAGCCAGTCGGGGATGCCCGGGCCGTGCGACGGCTCCCACGCCCCCGCCGGCTCCATCGCCACCGGCGCCTCGCTCCACCGGAACACGCCGGTGAAGCAGCGCTGCCCGGGCCGCCCGACGAGGGCCGGGAGGTGCTCGCCGAGGGCCGCCTCGAGGTCCCGCGGGGCGGTGGCGGCGACGAGCGCGGCGACGGCGTCGCGGCAGGCCGGCGGGACGGACAGCACGCCGTTGCCGCCGGCGTCGGTCACGCCCAGGGCCCGCTGCTCCCCGCCGTCCCAGCGGGGCTTCTCCCGCAGGGGGCTGCCGACGACGAGCAGGCCTCCGGAGGACGGCCAGCTTCCGAGCCACGCGCGCAGGAACCGATCGAGCACGGTGGGGATCCTAAGGCTGGGTGCGGAACTGCGCGCGCATCACGTCGGCGACCCGCCTGGTCCAGTCCGCGGGGCCGTCGATCGTCCAGTTCTCCCCGAGGGCCATGAACAGCGGCCCCCTGCCGGACCGGCCGGGCCCGCCGGACTGGCCGGACTCGGCGGACCACTCGGCCTCGACGTCGCTGTGCCCGGCGTAGACCCCGACGTCGACCGGGCGCCCGTCGGCCGTGCAGCGGCCCCGTCCGACGGCCTTGGCGGGCACGTTGGCGGCGACGCCGACCGCCTCGTAGCCGGAGCAGGGCAGCCCCCGCCGGTCCAGGTAGTCGACGAGGGCCTGCGGCGAGGGGAACGTCTGCGGCGCCGAGTCGGCCGCGGGGGTGTGGCCCCGGTCGATGCGCCCGATCAGCACGACGAGCACGGCCCCGACGACGAGCACCCCGGCGGCGAGGGTGGCGATCATCGCGGTCGGCGGGCGGTGCTCGGGGCGCGGCCGGGGCGGGGGCGGCGGCAGCGGCTGGGTGGAGTCGTCGAACTCGCCCTCACGAGCCTGCAGCGCGGCGGCGACCTCGGCCGCGGACGGCAGCGGCTGGGTGGGACGGGCCGCGGAGGCCTCCGCCTCACGGGCCGCGGCCACCTCGGACGCCGACGGCAGCGGCTGGGTGGGACGGCTCGCGGCCGCCTCCGCCTCACGGGCGGCGGCCTGGGCCGCGGCCACCTCGGTGGCCCGCGCGGCCCGGGCGGCCGCGGCGGCGAGCTCGGCCGGCGACGGCAGCGGCTGGGTCGCGGCCGAGCCGTGCTCCGGGCCGGGGCCGATGGCGGCGGCCGGTGGTTCCGCGTGGTCGAGGGGCTGGTGGGGCTGCTCGGTCACGCGTGAAAAGCTACCCCGGCCCCTGCCCGGACTCAGCACGCCGAACGGGCAGATCTGCGCCAATCTGCGCCGAGGCTTCCGGACAGGTGCCCGCGCCGGCGCCTGGGAGCGCTCCGAATCCCCCCGAATGCCGTGATTCAGGCCTCCGGCAGCTCGACGGCGATCTCCTCGCCCAGCGTGGCGCCGTGCTCCAGCTCCAGGTCGTCGCCGCTCCAGAACTTGCCGGGGTCGTACCAGTTGGCCCGCCGCCCGCGGGCGAGCAGGCCCATGTCCTCGTAGGTCACGGCGACGACCTCGGCGCAGTACGCGGTCTCGAGCGTGCCGCTGATCTGCTCACGCAGGTGCGGCAGGCGGCCCTTGAACCAGCGCCCGGCCAGCCGCGCGGTGGACGGGAACGGGGTGCCGTCGAGGCGGGCGACGGTCTTCAGCACCGCGTCCTCCATCGCCGGCCCGACCTCCGGGAACAGCTGCCGCAGCCAGGCGCGCTGGCCGTAGCGGCGGCCCCAGACCAGGACGGCGTCGCGCAGATCGTGCAGCTGGACCCCGCGCTGGCGGGCACCGGTCCACATGTCGGGCAGCGACCGGCCCAGCTCCGCGTGCCACATGAGCGGCGGCATGTCGTCGAGCACGACCGCCATGCCCACGTGGTTGACCGGGCTGTTGGTCAGCGTCTGGATGGCGCGGTCGGCGGTGGTGCGGCCGCGGAACACCCAGAGGTCGCCCGTGCGTGTCATCCGTACGGCCTCATCGAGATCGACCTTCACCGGGACTACCCTAGGGCCTCATGCGAATCAAGTGGTGGAAGGTCGTCGGGCTCGCCGGTGTCGTCGGCGTGGCGGCGACGGGTGTGCTGGTGGCCCGGGCCGAACGCCAGCGGCGGGCGTACACCCCGGAGGAGATCCGGGAGAAGCTGCGTGACCGGCACGCCATCGCGTCCCTGGGCGTCTCCGCAAAGGGTGGGACGAGTCGCGGCTCACGTACCAGTGCTCCCTGAGGTCACCTAGTGTGGATGGTGTGCTGCCACTGACATCCCAGACCGGCCCCGTGCGGGTCCTGTTCCTCGAAAACATCCACCCGATCGCGGTCGAGCGGATGCGCTCCGAGGGCTACGAGGTCGAGACCGTCGGGCGGGCGCTCGACGAGGACGAGCTGATCGCGAAGCTCGACGGGGTTCACCTGCTCGGCATCCGCTCCAAGACCCAGGTCACCGCCAACGTCCTGGCCTCCGCCGAGCAGCTGCGCGCCATCGGCGCCTTCTGCATCGGCACCGACCAGATCGACCTGCGCGTCGCCGCCGAGTCCGGCATCGCGGTCTTCAACGCGCCCTTCTCCAACACCCGCAGTGTGGTGGAGCTGGCGATCGCCGAGATCATCGCGCTGACCCGGCGGCTCACCGAGAAGAACGCCGACATGCACAACGGCGTGTGGAACAAGGACGCCGAGGGCTCCCACGAGATCCGCGGGCGCTCCATCGGCATCGTCGGCTACGGCAACATCGGCACGCAGCTGTCGGTCCTCGCCGAGAACCTCGGCCTGCGGGTGTACTTCTACGACACCTCCGAGCGGCTGGCGCTGGGCAACGCCGTGCGCTGCAACTCCCTCGACGAGCTGCTCGAGGTCGCCGACATCGTCACCCTGCACGTCGACGGGCGGCCGGGCAACAGCGGCTTCTTCGGCGAGGAGCAGTTCGCGAAGATGCGCCCGCGCAGCATCTTCCTGAACCTGAGCCGCGGCTTCGTCATCGACCACGAGGCGCTGCGCCGTCACCTCGACAACGGCCACCTCGCGGGCGCCGCGGTCGACGTGTTCCCGAAGGAGCCCAAGGCCAAGGGCGACGAGTTCGTCTCGGCGCTGCGCGGCCTGCCCAACGTCATCCTCACGCCGCACATCGGCGGCTCGACCGAGGAGGCGCAGTCGGACATCGGCTCGTTCGTGGCCGAGAAGCTGCACAAGTACGTCGCCGAGGGCTCGACCACGCTGAGCGTCAACCTGCCGTCGCTCAACCTGCCCTCGCTGCCGGAGACGCACCGCATCGCGCTGCTGCACCACAACGTGCCGGGCGTGCTCGCCGACGTGAACAGCATCTTCGCCGGCCACAAGGTCAACGTCGAGGGGCAGATCCTGGCCACCCGCGGCGAATACGGCTACCTGCTGACCGACGTCGCGGCGCAGTACCCGCCGGAGATCCTCTCGCAGCTGGCCAGCATGGCCACGACGGTCCAGATGCGCGTCCTGTCCTGACCCGCTCCCGACCCGCGCCCGTCCCGGGTGTGGCTTTTCATCGATAGTTTTCGATCTAAAGTCACACCCGGGACGGGCTTCGTTCACCACCGGGCGACAGCGTGCTCCCATCACCTGCGAAGGGAGCACGCATGCTCAGGGTTGTTCGCGCGGCCGCCGTGGTCGTCGTCGCCGGGGCCGGGATCGTCGCCGGGCTCGCCGGGCCGGCCGGGGCCACCCCGCCCGGAATCCCGTCCAAGGCCACCGCCCAGACCCAGCTCAACGCGCTGACCGTGGCCACCGAGGGCTCGATGAGCGGCTACAGCCGCGACAAGTTCCCGCACTGGATCACCATCAGCGGCTCGTGCGACACGCGGGAGACCGTGCTCAAGCGCGACGGCACGTCGGTCGTCACCAGCAGCACCTGCGCGGCGACGTCGGGCCGCTGGTACAGCCCGTACGACGGCGCCACCTGGACCGCCTCCGGCGACGTCGACATCGACCACGTGGTGCCCCTGGCCGAGGCCTGGCGCTCCGGCGCGAGCTCGTGGACGACGGCCCGCCGCCAGTCGTTCGCCAACGACCTCACGCACCCGCAGCTCATCGCCGTGACCGACAACGTGAACCAGTCCAAGGGCGACCAGGACCCGTCGACGTGGCAGCCGCCGCTGACCTCCTACCGCTGCACGTACGCCCGGATGTGGATCAACGTGAAGTACACCTACGGGCTGAAGCTGCAGTCGTCGGAGAAGTCGGCCCTGCAGACGATGCTCAACGCCTGCTGAGCCCCGGCTCACACGCCGGGCGGGCGGCGCACCGGGCCGCCCGCCCGCGCACCGGCCGGCCCCGCCGGTACAGTCGCCGGGATGTCGCCCCGTGAACTCGTCGTGCTCGGCACCGCCAGCCAGGTCCCGACGCGGCTGCGCAACCACAACGGGTACTTCCTGCGCTGGGACGGCGAGGGCTTCCTCTTCGATCCCGGGGACGGCACCCAGCGCCAGATGGCCCACGCCGGCGTCGCCGCGAGCGACATCACCCGGGTCTGCCTCACGCACTTCCACGGCGACCACTGCCTCGGCCTGCCCGGGGTCGTCCAGCGCATGTCCCTGGACAACTCGCCCCACGACGTGCAGGCCTACTTCCCCGCGTCCGGCGAGGTGTACTTCGACCGCCTCCGCCACGCCACCCCGTACTACGACACCGTCACCCTCACCAAGCGCCCGATCGACGGGGACGGCCTGCTCACGCTGGCCGAGACGGCGGCGTGGCGGCTCGAGGCGCACCGGCTCGACCACGGCATCGACGCCTACGGCTTCCGGCTGGTCGAGCGCGACGGGCGGCGGATGCTCCCCGAGCGCCTGCGCGAGCACGGCATCGCCGGCCCGGACGTCGCGGTGCTCCAGCGCGACGGGCGGCTGCGCGGGGTGAGCCTGGAGGACGTGAGCGAGCCCCGGCGCGGGCAGCGCTTCGCCTTCGTGATGGACACGCGCCTGTGCGCGGGCGTGCGGGCGCTCGCCGAGGGCGCCGACGTGCTCGTGATCGAGTCGACCTACCTCGCCGAGGACGAGGGACTGGCCGTCGCGCACGGGCACCTGACCGCCGCCCAGGCGGCGCGGGTGGCCGCGGATGCCGGGGTGCGCACGCTCGTGCTCACCCACTTCTCGCAGCGCTACGACGACCCGTCGCGCTTCCGGCGGGAGGCGGAAGCGGTGTTCGACGGCGAGGTTGTCGTGGCCGAGGACCTGATCCGGGTCAGGATCCGCGGCTAGGTCTTCAGTTCAGTTCGGTCAGTCACACTCGGTGCAGATCGGCGCGCCGTTCTTCTCGCGGGACAGCTGGCTGCGGTGGTGCACGAGGAAGCAGCTCGAGCAGCGGAACTCGTCGCCCCGCATCGGCACGACCGGGACCGTGAGCTCCTCGTCGGTCAGGTCGGCGCCGGGCAGCTCGAAGCCGGCCTCGTTCTCGTCCACGTCGACGGACGCCGACTGGCCGTTGCTGCGGCGCGCGGTGAGCTCCTCGAGGCTGTCCTCGGCGAGGTCCGCGCCGACCGGGTTGCGCGGCGCGTCGTAGTCGGTGCTGATGGCCATGGCGTTCACCCTCTCTTGGTGACTTGGTTGTGTAACGAACGCCGCCGGCCCTGGATGTGTTCCCGACCGACATGAATGAATCGAGGAGTGTCCCGAATCACGCCGGCTCATGCCGATCCGGCGCCAATTCGGTCCACTGTGGACATATCAACAGCGGCAGCGCCAACGAGGCTACCTCGCCGGGTCGCCCGTGCGGGCACTTTTGCGATTCTCGGTCCGCATGTCGTCGGGCAGACCGGAAAGCCCCAGGTCAGAACGGCGGGGTGGCCGAATGGAGGAACGCCGCGGTGGCGGCCACTACAGTTTCGGCATGAACCTTCCCGAGCGCGCGCGTGTGGTCGTCGTCGGCGGCGGTGTGATCGGCACCTCGGTCGCCTACCACCTGGCCAAGGCCGGCATCACCGACGTGCTGCTGCTGGAGCGGGACCGGCTCACCGCCGGCACCACCTGGCACGCGGCGGGGCTCATCGTCACCTTCGGCTCGCTGTCGGAGACCTCGACGCGGATGCGACAGTACACCCGCGACCTGTACGCGAGCCTGGAGTCAGAGACCGGGCTGTCGACGGGCCTGCGGCAGTGCGGGTTCATCGAGCTCGCCGCGGACGAGGGGCGGCTGGAGGAGTACCGCCGCGTCGCCGCGTTCAACCGGCACCTGGGCGTGGACGTCCACGAGATCTCCCCGGCCGAGGTCCGCGACCTGTTCCCGCTCGCGCGCACCGACGACGTCCCGGCCGGGTTCTACGTCGCCGAGGACGGCCGCGCCAACCCGGTCGACGTCACGATGTCCCTGGCCAAGGGCGCCCGGCAGATGGGCGTGCGAATCCTGGAAGGGGTACCGGTCACCGGCACCCTGCGCCGCCGGGACACGGTCACGGGCGTGCGCACCCCCTTCGGCGACGTCGAGGCCGAGGTCGTGGTCAACTGCGCCGGCATGTGGGCCCGCCAGCTCGGCGAGGAGGCCGGGGTGAGCGTGCCGCTGCAGGCGGCCGAGCACTACTACCTCATCACCGAGCCCATCGACGGCGTCTCGGCCGACCTGCCCGTGCTGGAGGACCCGGGATCATACGGGTACTTCCGGGAGGAGACCGGCGGCCTGATGGTCGGCCTGTTCGAGGGCGCCGCCGCGCCGTGGAGCGTCGACCGGGTGCCCGACGGCTTCTCGTTCGGCACGCTGCCGCCCGACTGGGACCGCATGGCGCCCTACCTCGAGCGGGCGATGAGCCGCATCCCCGTGACCGCGACCGCCGGCGTGCGGACCTTCTTCTGCGGCCCGGAGAGCTTCACGCCCGACCTCGCGCCCGTCTTCGGCGAGTCCCCGGAGCTGCGCAACTACTTCGTCGCGGCCGGGCTCAACTCGATCGGCATCCTCACCGGCGGCGGCATCGGCCGGGCCCTGGCCACCTGGATCGCCGAGGGCCGCCCCGACATCGACGTGACCGGGATGCACATCGACCGCCTCCAGCCCTACCAGCGCAACCGGGAATACCGTGCCGCCCGCACCGTCGAGGCGCTGGGCCAGGTGTACGCGACGCACTTCCCGCACAAGGCGCTCACCTCCGGCCGCGACGCCCGCCGCTCCCCCCTGCACGACCGGGTCTCCCCGCTGCGCCCGTACCGCCGGGACGTCTCCGGCTGGGAGATGCCCGACGTCTACGGGTTCGAAGGATCGCCGTCGCCCACGTGGGGCCGGCCGGAGTGGTTCGGCCAGTGGGCGGCCGAGCACCGGGCGGCCCGCGAGGACGCGGTCCTCATGGACATGTCGTTCATGGCCAAGTTCCTCATCGAGGGCCGCGACGCCGCCGCCGCGCTGGAGGAGCTGTCGGCCAACCGGGTCGCCAACCCCGGGCGGGTCACCTACACCCAGTGGCTCAACGAGGGCGGCACCATCGAGGCCGACCTGACCGTCACCCAGCTCGACGAGGAGCGGTTCTGGGTGGTCGCCTCCGACACCGCGCACCGCCACGCGTTCGCCCGCCTGCGCCGCCACCTCGACGGCCGGCTCGCCTTCGCCGCCGACGTCACCTCCGGCTGGGCCCAGCTCAACGTGCAGGGCCCCCGCTCCCGGGAGATCCTGGCCGAGGCCTGCGGCACCGACATCACCCTGCCCTTCCGCGGCGCGGCCGAGCTCGAGATCGGCTTCGCGCGCGTGCTGTGCCTGCGGATCACGTACGTCGGGGAGCTGGGCTACGAGCTCTACGTCCCCGCCGAGCAGGCGGTGCACGTCCACGACCGCCTGGTGGCGGCCGGGGCCGGGCACGGGCTGCGGCACGCCGGGCTCAAGGCGCTCGCGAGCCTGCGCCTCGAGAAGGGGTACCGCGACTACGGCCACGACATCGACAACACCGACGACGTGCTGGAGGCCGGGCTGGGCTTCGCCGTGGCGCTGGACAAGGAGCACTTCATCGGCCGCGACGCCGTCCTGGCCCGCAAGGCGCGCGGGCCGCTGACCCGCCGCCTCGTCCAGGTGCTCGTCATGGACCCGAAGGCACTCCTGCACCACGCGGAGGTGGTCCGCCGCGACGGGCGGGACGTCGGCTACGTGCGCGCGGCCTCGTACGGGCACACGCTCGGCGGCGCGGTCGGGCTGGCGATGCTCGACGCGGGGTCCGAGGCGCTCGACCAGGCGTGGCTGGACGCGGCCCCGCTGACCGTCGAGATCGCGGGCGCGACATATCCGGCGCGGGCCTCACTGCGGCCCCTGTACGACCCGTCAAGCGACCGCGTCCGTTCCTGAACCGACCTGCGCTCTTCGGCGCGCGGCTCTTGCGCGCCCCGCTTGCTCTCGGATCCGGTTCCCCCGGCCCTTCCACGCCCCTGCTCGTCCTTGAATCCGTCCCTTTACGCCCCACTCGGCCTCGAACCCGTCTTCCCCGCCCCGTCCACGACCCCGCCGGCTTCCGGGGCGCGGCCTTTCCACGGCCCGGCTCCCTCGCCGGGGCGCAGCCCTTCCACGCCGCGAGCATCCTCCGGGTGCGCATCGGAACGACCGGTAGGAGCAATTTGTTACGCAGCGCACCGTTCTGCACACATGCTGTTGAGGCGGACGGGCGTTCGGTGCCCGTCCACCGCGGGTCACGCGAGGTGACCCGCACCGGAACGCGGGCATCGGCGCCCGCGGTGACACGGGGGAGCTGGACGGCATGCGGAACACCAGACTCGGCCTGGCGGCGGTCGCGATGGGACTGGCACTCGCCACGGTAATCGGCGGCCCGGCTTCGGCCTCGGGCGCGTACACGTTCGCGGGCGTGACGGACTGGGACGGCGACGGCAACGAGGACATCGTCGCGCGCGACCCGGGCGGCGACCTCTGGCTGTTCCCGGGCTCGTCGGCACGCGGCGTGACCAGCGTGCCGCCGGTGACGATCGGCACCGGCTGGAACGGCCTCACCTTCGCCGGCCTGGCCGACTGGGACAACGACGGCCACGAGGACATCGTCGCCCGCAACGTGGCCGGCGACCTGGTGCTCTTCCCGGGCAGCTCGACCCGCGGCGTGTCGGGCGAGCCGCCGGTGACGATCGGGACGGGCTGGGGCGGGTACACCTTCGCGGGCATCGCCGACTGGGACAAGGACGGCGCCCAGGACGTCGTCGCCCGCGGCCTGGACGGCACCCTGTGGATGTTCCCGGGCCAGGCGACCCGCGGCGTGAGCCCGGCGGCCCCGGTCGAGATCGGCACCGGCTGGAACGGCTACGACTTCGCCGGGATCATCGACTGGGACCACGACGGCAACCAGGACATCCTCGTACGCGGCACGACCGGCGACCTGAGCCTCTTCCCCGGCCAGTCCGTGCGCGGCGTCTCGGCCGAGCCGCCGGTGCAGATCGGCACCGGGTGGAACGGCTACGACTTCGCGGGCCTGGCCGACTGGGACAAGGACGGCAACCCGGACGTCGTGGCGCGCAAGACGAACAACGACCTGTGGCTGTTCCCGGGCGAGTCGATGCGCGCGGTGAGCGGCCAGAGCCCGGTGCAGATCGGCACCGGCTGGTAGCACGCACGACCGACGAGTCCGGCGGGAGTCTTCCGCCGGACTCGTCGCATCTCGCCACGCAGCGACCGCCCGAGCGACCGCGCCCACCGCCGCGCGCACGCGCACCACCCCTGCACGAACGCACACCCCACCGCCGCAAACCCGCCGCCGCACATCGGCCGCCGCCGCGCGAACACGCACCACCGCTGCACGAACGCACGCTCCCGCCCCCGCACACCCGCCGCCGCACGAACGCACGCCCCCGCCCCCGCACACCCGCCGCCACGCGAACGCACGCCCCCGCCCCCGCACACCCGCCGCCACGCGAACGCCGTTTTCGTAACCGGTGCCGTGCGCGGCGACGAAAGGAACGCCGTTGTGCGAACGCGCACCCTCAGTGCACGAACGCGCACGCCCCCGCCGCGCGAGCACTCGCGCGCAAACGCGCACCACTACCGCGCGAACGCGCAAACGGCCGCCGCACAACCGCTGCCGCGCCGACGCACACCACGACGCGCGGACCCTGCTGCACAAACGCGCACCAGCACCGCACGAATGCGCACACCACCGCCGAGCCAACGCCGCTGCACAAACGCGCACCACGGGCCGCACGGACATGTGCCAGATGCGCCGGCCAAACCCCGGGTCGGCGAACGCACCCAGCGCGAGCCGGACGGTCAAGCCCCGGTCGCCACATGCACCACGCGAGTCGCACCGCCAAACCCCGACCGGCGCCTGCACCACACGGGCCGGACAGTCGGCAAACCTCGGCCGCCACATGCACCACGCGCGGGGCCGAACGGTCAGAGCGCCGTCGCCACATGCGCCACGCGCGGGGCCGAAACGGTCAAGGCATCGTCGGCGCGTGCATCGCCGCGCGGGGCGGGGTCAGGCCGGGGCGTTCGGGGACGACGACGGCGCCGGCGCCGGGCCACAGATGAAGTGCGGCTCGGCGTCGTAGCGCCACGTGAAGCGCTCCCGGCGCAGTTCCTTCCCGTCGCGGCTGAAGACCCGGAGCGCCTCCTGCGTGAAGCCCGGCGAGCCCGAGGTCGGGTTGCAGTCGGCCTCCTGCAGGTACACGGTCTTGGGCGCCACCGGCTTCGTGCGGGGACCGTAGACGGTGGTGATGTCGTAGCGCTTGGTCCCGTACAGCGTCACGGTGATCGAGTCGTCGCTCGTCGCGGTGTCGACGAGGATGCCGCTCGGGCCGTCGTTGCGCACCCGCAGGTCCAGCGACGGGAAGACGACGGTCGCCTCGATCACGGCCGGGTACCGGTCGAAGTAGTAGCTGTGCGGGTGGTGCTCGACGTCCTCGAGGCCGGCCAGGTACGCCGCGTTGAAGAGGGTGGTCGCGACCTGCGAGACCCCGCCGCCCGAGCTGTTCTTGATTTTGCCGTCCTCGATGCCGGGGGCGTCGACGTAGCCCTTGGCGTGCGTACGCTCGCCGACCCGCTGGTTCAGGCTGAACGTCTCCCCCGGCTTGATGAGCATCCCGCGCAGCGCCTCGGCCATCGTGCGGATGTTCACCACGCGCGGCTGGCCCGGCTCGAAGTGCGTCGTGAACGTTCCCACCGCAGCGGAGACGCCCAGCGTCGCAAGAACGGCAGCAGTCGTACCGGCATGCGAGGGCACCAGCGGCACCTCCACCCGTCGCGGCGTGGCCGTCGAGCGCAGCACGTCCAGCAGGCGGGGCGCGGCGAGATCGACCTGGCTGCCGTCCGACTCCGCGCGGATGGCCGGGCGGCCGCCGGAGACCTCGAAGCGGGCGTCGGTCGCGGGGATCTCGACGCGCGCGAAGGCCGCCGCGGCCGACTTGCGCAGCGCGGCGGTGTCGATCGCGGGCACGATCACGCCGTCCGGGCCGGACTCGAGGCGCAGGGCGGACGCGATGCCGGCCGCCGGTACCGTCACCTCGCCCCGCGGCGTGGCCAGCACCAGCGGCGCGGCGACGGCCGGGGTGGCGAGGTCGCGCACGAGCCGGTCCACGTCGGCGCGGGTGTCGTGCGGCACCAGGTCCACCACCGGGAACTCCAGCACCGGGCGGCGCAGCCAGCCGGACTCGGCCAGCCGGGCGGCGCCGAGGCGGTCGAGGCCGCGGCCCTGCTCGGCGTACACCGGAATCGGGCGCAGACCGTCGAAGCGCACGGCGGGCATGACCGGCGCGTCGCCCTGCGGGCCGAGGTGGTCCATGAGCGCGGCGAACAGGCGGCCGGCGTCGACGCGCACGACCGGGTCGACGTCCACCCCGCCGAAGGGCACGGGCGTGGCGGCCGCGGCCCGGTCGACGGTCGCGGGCACGTCGAGGGTCAGGCCGACCGCGGCCGGGTCCACCACCGCGGGCTCAGTGCCGACCTTGACCGCGACCGGCAGGCGCAGCCGGCCCGCGACCCCGGCCTCGAGCGCCTGGCGGGCCTCGGCGCGGGAGCGGCCGCCGAGGTCGACGCCGAGCACGCGGACGCCCCGGTCGACGTCGTGGGCGTACGCCCGCAGCGTCACCAGGCCGGGCACGACGACGAGAAGCGTGACGGCGATCACCAGCCGGCGGCGCCGCACGGTACGCCGGCGACGGGCCAGCGGCGGGACCACGGGGCGCGTCCGGAGCTCGGTAGCCATACCGACAACCGTGCCCGATTTGTACCGTTCCTACTAAAACTCGACCTCGATGTCCCCGAAAGTGTCATAACAGGGGGCCTGGGGGAGTATGTCCGTGACCAAGCCGGCCGACCTGTGCCGTCTGTGGCCTCCGCCAACGACACTGACGAGGCTCGCTGGCAGGATGTGGGGGTGCGGCAGTTCCGGACCCTGGCAATGCGGGTGCGCTCGCCTGAGGCGAGCGCGGCGCTGACGCATGCCGCCGAGCGCATCGGGCTGCCGGTCGCGCAGCTGCCGGGCGACCCGGCCGAGGTCAACGGGCTGCACTCCGCCGACGGGGTGGCGTGGCGGGCGGCCGGCGGCTACCTCACGACACTCATCGCGGGCGGCGCCGACGTGTGCCTGTCCGGCGCGTCCCCGACGTGGTTCGCGGCGCTGCCCAAGGACGTGACCGGGCGCGACATCCGGCTCGTCAGCGTCGGCGAGGCGCCGGACTTCGTCGGGCCGCGCCCGGCCGTGGCCAAGCTCGCCGACGAGAAGCACCCGGCGTTCTCCGCGGCCTGGGTCCGCAACGCCGACGACCTGCGCAACCGGCTGCGCACGGCCCGGCTCCCGGCCGACAGCACGCTGATCATCATGGACCACTGGCTCGACCTCGCCTCGGAATACCGCGTGTTCACCCTCGGGCGGCAGCCGGTGGCGTGGTCGCCGTACCTCGTCGAGGGCGAGGAGTGGAGCCCGTCGCTGCGCATGCACCGCGCCTCCTGGCACGACGAGGCGGCCGCGTTCGTCGCGCTCATGCTCGCCGACCTGCCCGCGCAGGACGTCCCGCCGACCGCGGTCATCGACGTCGGGCGCACCGAGTCCGGCGAGTTCGCGGTGCTCGAGGTGAACAACGTGTGGAGCTCGGGGCTGTACAGCTGCGACCCCGACGGCGTCCTGCGCGCCGTGCTCGCGGCCAACGATCCCGACTGCGACCCGCGCTGGCGCTGGCAGCCCGCCCCGGCCCTGGGAGCGTAGTGCGAGGTCCCGACCTCGTCACCCGTCTGCGCGTCGGGTTCCACTGGCGTGGCGGCCCCGACGTGGCCTTCGCGGACATCACGGAGTGGTGGCGCGATCCGGCGGTACTGCGGCAATTGCCCGCGGCCGTGGCGGCCCTCGTGCCCGGGGAGCCCACCGTGGTCCTCGGCCCCGCGTCGCGCGGCACGCTGCTCGGCGCGCTCGTCGCCGCCCACCTCGGCGTCGGCCTGGTCGAGGTGCGCAAGAACGATCGCGTGGCGCTGCACTCCGAGTTCTACACACACCGCCGCCTGCCCGGCGACTACCACGAGGGCGGCGCGGTGCTGAGCTTCCGCCGCGCCCTCGTCCGCCCGCCCGACCGCGTCCTGTGCGTGGACGACTGGGTCGAGAGCGGCGGGCAGGCCCTGGCCATCCGCTCGATGGTCGACGAGATCGGCGCGACGTGGCTGGGGATGGCCTGCGTGGTGGACGACCTGGCGGAGCGCGCCGAGATCCGCTCGCGGCTGGGCGTGCGCTCCCTGCTGACCGCGGACGACCTGTACTAGCTCCCGCCAGGTCCCCGCTAGCCCCATGGCCACCGCCGCCGCTTGGGCGCCGCGACGCCGTGGCGGGCCAGGACCGCGCGCCTTCGCATGGTCGGACGCGGTGCAGCCCGGGGTCACGAGCATGAGGTGCGCCAGGGACTCCTCGATGGTCACCACCCGGCCGGCCCCGACGGCGGCGTCGAGCCGGGCGCGCACGAGATCCCGCACCTCCCGCCGCCGCGCCGGCTCGCGGTAGGCGAGCGCGACGAGCGCGAAGAGGGCGGCGTCGGCGGACCAGTCCTCGACCCCGAACGCGAGGTCGAGCAGCACCTGCCGGCGCACCGAGGACGGCCAGGGCTCGCCGGGGGCGTGGTGCAGCAGCCCGAGACAGACCCAGGGGCCCAGGAGGCGGTACCAGTACGTCGGCGTCGACCGCGCCAGATGCGCCCACCGGGGCGTGGCCGGCGGGTCGGGCAGGTGCGCGAGCAGCCCCAGCAGCTCCTCGAGCGGCAGCGCGCCGAGCGGCTCGGCCCGCAGGTAGCCGGAGAGCACCGACGGCCACGTCTCCTCGCCGACCTCGTGCAGCACCGCGACCGCCGGTGCCAACGGCGCCGCGACGGCGGGCACCGGATGCACGCCGTCGTACCGCCAGATCGCGAACCGCGCCGGGCGGCGCAACGGCACCCGGATATCGGGCGCGGGAAACGCGGCCGTGCGCACCGGGACGGGCCCGACGACCCGCCGGGCGGCGATGAGCGCCGTGGGCGGCTCGGCCACGGCCTGCACGAACGCGTTGGTCTGCACCGCCTCCCCGCGCACCCGCCGGGCGACGAGCTGGTTCGCGGCGAGACAGACCGCCTCGGACGGCATCGGCACCCAGTTGAGCCACGGCCGCTCCGCCCCGGCCAGCGCGAACACGACCTCGACCATCGCGCACGGATGCGGGTCGTCGGCGATCGCCACGAGGTCGCCCACGTCCCCGCCGGCCCGGAACCGAATCCCCCGCCGGGCCGCGTCGCGGTGGCGGAACTTCGGGTCCCGCGCAAGCCTCCGCAACTCCCCGTCGGCGTCCTCCGCGATCATGGCGCGCAGGATAGCAACGCCACCCGATCCCCCACCCCGACGGTTCCGGCGCCTCGGAACCGGCCGTCCCGCGCGCGGCGAACACGGGCGTGCGGCGCACACGCGAGCGGCCGCGATGCGCGACCGGACAGAAGCGGAGCGCGCGCGTTGGAGTTGGTGAAGGCCGGCCCCCGAACGGGGCCAGACACGCGTGAGCGGGCGCCACGCGGCATTCCGGCCGGCGCGAGGATGCCCAGGTCACGCATGTCGTCCAGGCGGCACCCGGTGGCCGCGCCCGCGCCGAGCCTGCCGCTGGAGCCGCAAGCGATCACCGTCGATGCGCGGGCGCCGCACGCCCGCCAGACCGCCGATCGCCCGGCCGTCTGCGTGGTCAGGCGCGGGCGCGCCGGGTGCGGACGACGACGAACGGGATGACGGCGAGCGCGAGCACGCCGCCGGTGATGCCGACGTGGCGTAGCTGGTCGCGGTCATGACGAGGCCGCTGGCCATGCCGCCGCCGGCCCCGGCCGGCGCGATGCACAGGTCGGCGTTGCCCTGAATCCGGGCGCGCCGGTTCGACAACGACGCCCCGCCGGCCTCGTCCGGCGGGCTCCGGCCCGCGAACTGAAGCGGCTAACCCCCACGGCCTCCGGGGACATCGGCGGCCTTGACTGTCATCTGCGCCGATCCTATTCTCGGCTCAGGTTAACCGCTTAATCACGCGGCCGCGATCTGAAAGTTTCGGGGAGATCCCCCGGCTGATCTGCGGGGCGGCCGCGGGCTCGTTGACGCATGCACGGTGCTGACTACGTTGCACGGCGTGGGCGCCCGCCCTCCCTCGGAAAGGTTGGCCACCGATGTACCTCAGACTCCTCGCGCGAGCGGTGACCGCCGTCGCCGTGATCGCGCTCGTCGGCTCCGGTGGAGCGGCGTCCGCGGCGGAGGCGAAGACCGGCTTCGTCACGCGCCAGGGCAGCGACCTGCGCCTGGACGGCCGGACGTTCCGGTTCGCCGGGTCGAACAACTACTACCTGCACTACACCTCGCACGCGATGGTCGACGACGTGCTCGGCGACGCCGCGGGCGCGGGCTTCGACGTCCTGCGCACGTGGGGGTTCATGGAGTCCGGGCAGAACGGGGTGTCGTTCCTGTCGTTCGACGGCACGAAGCCGGTCGCCAACGACGGGCCCGACGGGCTCGGGCGGCTCGACTACGTGCTGAAGGCGGCGCACGACAAGGGGATCCGGCTCATCATCCCGCTCACGAACAACTGGAGCGACTTCGGCGGGATGGACCAGTACACGAAGTGGCGCGGCGGTCAGTACCACGACGACTTCTACACCGACCCGGTGATCCGGGGCTGGTACCGGGACTGGGTCGAGCACGTGCTCAACCGCACGAACGCGCTGACCGGCGTGCGGTACAAGGACGACCCGACCGTCCTGGCCTGGGAGCTGGCCAACGAGCCCCGCTGCGGCGGCTCCGGGCAGCTGCCGCGCTCGGCCGGCTGCACCGATCGCACGCTGGTGACCTGGGCCGACGAGATGACCCGGTTCATCCACGGCGTCGACCGGCACCACCTGGTCGGGGTGGGTGACGAGGGCTTCCTGTGCACCGACCGCACGAGCCCGGACTGGACGGTCAACTGCGCCGACGGCGTCGACTCGGCCGCGCTCGCCGCGCTGCCCGGCGTCGACCTGGCCTCGTTCCACCTGTACCCGGACGGCTGGGGCAAGGACGCCGCCTGGGGCACGCAGTGGATCCGCACCCACGCGCAGCTCGCCGGCCGGGTGCGCAAACCGGTGCTGCTGGGCGAGTTCGGCCTCAAGGACAAGGCCACGCGCAACCCCGTCTACCAGGCGTGGACCGATGAGGCGGTGCGCGACGGCATCGACGGGTTCCTCTACTGGATCCTCTCCGGGGTGCAGGACGACGGGACGAACTACCCGGATTACGACGGCTTCACGGTGTACTGCCCCAGCCCCGTCTGCACCACGATCGCCAACGCCGGCGACGAGCTGCGCCACGGCCAGAGGTCCCGCCCGCCCGTCGCCGACGACGACGCCGTGCAGACCCTGCGGGACGAGCCCGTCACGCTGCGGCCGGCCGCGAACGACATCGCCTACCGCACCAAGGTCGTGCCCGGCAGCATCCGCCTCGCGGCGACCAGCGTCCCGGGCGGCACCTTCACCGTGAACGCCGGCGTGGTCACGTTCACGCCGGCGCAAGGGTTCCAGGGCAAGGCGTCGACCACCTACACGATCCGCGACGAGGCCGGCCGCACCTCCAACGCCGCCCGCATCGAGGTCACCGTCCGGCCCCGCCCGGGCGACGCGGTGCTCATCGCGGGCTTCGAGGACGGCACCGACGGCTTCGCGCCCGGCAGCTGGCAGACCAACGCGGGGACCGTGGCGCAGACGGCGGACTTCCACACCCAGGGCGCGTCCGGGCTGCGGGTGACGGCGGCCGACGGGGGATGGTTCGGCATCGCCCCGCTGCCGGCGGCGCTCGACGTGTCCGGCAAGGCCTCGCTCAAGTACGACCTCCGGACCTCGAGCGCCGGCACCTCGACCAGCATCGCGGTGCAGACGGGCGACGCCTGGACCTGGTGCCAGTCGACGTTCGGCTGGGTGAACCCGGACACCACCACGACGGTCTCGATCGACCTGACCACCGCGATGTCCTGCGACGCGACGGCCCTGGCGGACGTGCGCGTGATCTACGTGTGGATCTCCGGCGGCGGCAGCTACGACATCGACAACCTCCGAGCGGAGTAGTGGAGCCATGAAGAAGGGAATCGGCCTGCTCGTGCTGGGCCTCGCGCTGACCGGCCTGACCGCCTGTGGCGATGACAAGGCCGGCGGCGACGGGAAGATCGGCGGCGAGATCACGGTGCTGACCCAGCGCACCGACATCGTCAACACGGTGTTCCAGGACTACAAGAAGACGTTCGAGGCCAAGTACCCCGGCACGACCGTCAAGTTCGAGGCCATCACGGACTACGAGGGCGAAGTCCGGGTGCGCATGAACACCAAGAACTACGGCGACGTGCTGCTCATCCCCAACTCCGTCAACGCCGACCAGCTCAAGTCGTTCTTCGAGCCGCTCGGCACGGTCGAGGAGCTGCAGAGCAAGTACCGCTTCGTGCGCAGCGAGCAGACCTACGACGGCAAGGTCTACGGGCTGTCGATCACCGGCAACGCCCAGGGGTACGTGCTCAACAAGAAGGTGTGGGCCCAGGCCGGCATCACCGAGCCGCCCAAGACGCCCGAGGAGTTCCTGGCCGCGCTCAAGGCCGTCAAGGACAAGACGGGCGCGATCCCGCTCTACACGAACTACAAGGACGGCTGGCCGCTCGGGCAGTGGGAGGGCGCCCGGGGCGCGATCAGCGGCGACCCGGACGCGGCGATCAAGCTCGGCGACGACGACGCGCCCTGGGCCGCCGGCAAGGAGCACTTCGTCATCGACTCGCTGCTCTACGACGCGGTCAAGGCCGGCCTCACCGAGCCCGACCCGACGACCACGAACTGGGAGCAGTCCAAGGGCCTGCTCGGCACCGGCAAGATCGCCACGATGATGCTCGGCTCCTGGTCGATCGTGCAGATGCAGCAGGCCGCGACGAGCAAGGACGACATCGGCTACTGGCCGTTCCCGCACCAGACGAACGGCAAGTTCTACTCGGTGATCGGCGGCGACTACAAGAACGCCATCAACATCAACTCGAAGAACAAGGCGACCGCGCGGGCGTGGATCGACTGGTTCACCGACGAGTCCGGCTACGCCACCGACCAGGGCGGCGTCTCGACGCTCAAGAGCGCCGCGATGCCCGCGACCCTGGCCGACCTGACCGCGGCCAAGACCGAGCTGATCGAGCTGAACCCGGCGCCGAAGGGGCAGGAGGGCCGGGCCGACAAGATCGGGAACTCGGCCGAGATCGCGCTGTACGACGGCAAGTACCGCCAGGCCATCGTCGACGCCGCCCGCGGGGCGAAGAACGAGTCGAAGGACCAGATCTTCGCCGACCTCAACAAGAAGTGGTCCGCGGCGCGGGCCAAGCTCAAATGAGACGACGCATCACCCCGTACGCGTTCCTGTCGGTGCCGCTGCTCCTGCTGATCGTGTTCACCTACATCCCCGTGGTGAACATGTTCTGGTACAGCGTCACCGACTGGGACGGGCTCAGCCCCACGAAGGAGTTCGTGGGGCTGGGCAACTACGTGGAGATCTTCACCCGCCCCGAGCTGTTCGGCGTGCTCAAGGTCAGCCTGTACTACGTCGGCGCCTCCGTGGTGCAGATCCTGCTCGCCCTGTACTTCGCGACCGTGCTCAGCTTCAGCACCTGGTTGCGCAACGTCTACAAGGGCATCATCTTCTTCCCGTACCTCATCAACGGCGTCGCCATCGGCATGATCTTCCTGTTCTTCTTCCAGCCGGGCGGCACCCTGGACTCCGCGCTGGGCTCGGTCGGGCTCGGCGGCCTGAGCCGGCAGTGGCTGGGCGACCCGGACGTGGTGAACTACTCCCTCGCCGGGACGTCGATCTGGCGGTACCTCGGGCTGAACTTCGTGCTGTTCCTGGGCGCCATCCAGTCGATACCGCCGCAGCTGTACGAGGCCGCGGAGCTGGACGGGGCCGGCCGCTGGGCCCAGTTCCGCTGGATCATCCTGCCCGGCATCCGCCCGGTCGTCGGGCTGTCGTTCATCCTGGCGATCTCGGGCTCGCTGTCGGTCTTCGAGATCCCGTTCATCATGACCCGCGGCGCGAACGAGAGCGAGACGTTCGTGATCCAGACGGTCGACATGGCGTTCAAGTACTACAAGTTCGGGCTCGCCTCCGCGATGGCGGTCGTGCTGCTGGTCATCATCCTGCTCGTGACCTGGCTGCAGCGCCGGGTCGCGCCCGAGGAGAAGGTGACGCTGTCGTGAGGCTGCTCAAGCACCTGTCGCTGCTGGGGGCCTCGCTGGTGGTACTGCTGCCGCCCCTGGTCCTGGTCTTCGCGTCCTTGAAGACGCACCAGGAGTTCGCCACCAGCGGTCCGTTCGACCCGCCGCACGACTGGTTCAACCTGCACAACTACGCGGTGGCGTTCAACGACGGCCACATGCTGCGCGGCTTCGTCAACACCTCGATCATCCTCGTGGTGTCGCTGGCCGGCACGGTGCTCATCGGGTCGATGGCCGCCTACGCGATCGACCGGTTCGACTTCCGGCTCCGGCCGCTCGTCATCGCGCTGTTCCTGCTCGCGACCCTGGTCCCGGGCGTGACGACCCAGGTGGCGACCTTCAAGGTCATCGACACGCTGCAGCTGTACGACACCCGCTGGTCGGCCGTCGCCCTGTTCCTGGGCACGGACATCATCTCGATCTACATCTTCCAGCAGTTCCTGCGGGGCGTGCCGACCGAGCTCGACGAGGCCGCGGCGCTGGAGGGCGCGGGACCGTTCACCATCTACCGGCGCATCATCCTGCCGCTGCTCAAACCCGCGATCGCCACCGTGGTCATCATCAAGGGCATCGCCATCTACAACGAGTTCTACATCCCGTTCCTCTACATGCCCTCGCAGGACCTCGGCGTCATCTCCACCTCGCTGTTCCGGTTCAAGGGGCCGTTCGGCGCGCAGTGGGAGGTCATCTCGGCCGGCGTCATCCTGGTCATCATCCCGACCCTGATCGTCTTCCTCGCCCTGCAGCGGTTCATCTACAACGGCTTCACCGCCGGAGCGACCAAATGACGGGCCTCGCGGCGTGTATGGTGCCGATCAATGACAGCATCCGGTGAGCAGGGGCGGGTCACGATCCGGCAGGTCGCGGAGCATGCCGGCGTGTCGGAGGCGGCCGTGTCCTACGCGCTCAACGGCCGGCCCGGCGTCTCCGAGCAGACCCGGGCCCGGGTGCTGGCCGCGGCCCGCGAGCTCGGCTGGGCGCCGAACATCGCCGCCCGCTCGCTGGGCACGGCCAAGGCCAACGCCGTCGGCATGGTGCTGGTCCGCCCGCCGCGGGTCATGGTCGTCGACTCGTTCCTGACCCAGATGCTCAGCGGCGTCGAGGCGGAGCTCAACCGCAACGACGTGGCCCTCGTGCTGCATCTGGTCGACGACTTCGCCGGGACGATCGACGTGTACCGCCGGTGGTACGCCGGCCGCCACGTCGACGGCGTCATCATGACCGACCTGCGCCACGCCGACCCGCGCCCCGCCGCGCTGCGCGAGATCGGGCTCCCGGCGGCGGTCATCGGGGGCGGCGACCCCGGTGGTGACCCTGCCGTCGACGGGCTCGACCTGACCGGGCTCAGCTCCGTCGACGCCGACACCGCCGGCACCGCCCAGGGCATCGTGAACTACCTGCGGGCGCTGCGGCACCGCACGATCTTCCGCGTCGCCGGCCCCCGCGAGCTGCTGCACACCGTCCAGCGCGAGGCCGCCTACACGGCCGCGGTGGCCGCGGCCGGCGACATCGAGTACCGCTGCGTCTACACCAACTACGGCGCCGCCGACGGCATGCGGGCGACCCGCGAGCTGCTGAGCCTCGCCGAGCCGCCGACCGCGCTCGTCTTCGACAACGACGTCATGGCCGCCGCCTCGCTCAAGGTCGCGCACGAGATGGGGCTCTCGGTGCCCGGGGACTTCTCCGTGGTCGCCTGGGACGACTCGGACCTGTGCCAGATCACCGTCCCCGAGATCACCGCGGTGGTGCAGGTGCCCGCGCTGCAGGCCGAGCTGACCGCGCGCGCCCTGCTGACGGCCATCGGCGGCGGCGGCCCGACGCGGCTGACCCTGCCTCCGGGCACGCTGACCGCCCGGGAGTCCACGCGGCCGCCCCGGCCACGCTAAGCGCTTCAGTTGACACTGCTCAGAACGCCAACCTAGGGTTCAGGGACAACAACTTATCCGGTTCAGTCGGGAGCATGAACATGGCCCTCCTGCGTCCGCTCCACACCGGCTGGACGGTCCGCGCCGCCGCCGAGGCACCGGTCGGGGAGACGCTCCCCGCGACCGTGCCCGGATGCGTGCACACCGACCTGCTCGCGGCGGGCGCGATCCCCGACCCGCTCCTGGACGACAACGAGGAGCGGCTGCACTGGATCGGCCGCACGCCCTGGATCTACTCGCTGGACTTCGACGCCCCGGAGACGGCCGACCGCCTGGACCTCGTCGCCGACGGCCTCGACACGGTCGCGACCGTCACGCTCAACGGCGTCGAGGTCGGGCGCACCGCGAACCAGCACCGGGGCTACCGCTTCGACGTCACCGGCCTCGTCCGGCCGTCCGGCAACACCCTCGACGTGCGGTTCGACTCGGCCTACGGCTACGCCGAGCACGTCCGCGACACCCTCGGGACCCGGCCGAACGCCTACCCTGAACCGTTTCAGTACATCCGCAAGATGGCGTGCAACTTCGGCTGGGACTGGGGCCCGACCGTCGTCACGGCGGGGATCTGGCAGCCGATCGGGCTGCACGCGTGGTCGGCCGCGCGCCTGGCCCGGGTGCGCCCGGTGGTCACGCCCGGGCGCGTCGAGGTCCTCGTGGACCTGGAGCGGCTCGACGACCGGCCGCTGACGCTGACGGCCTCCTGCGCCGGTGTCGAGTCCACCGTGACCGTGGACGGGTCCACCGCCTCCGTGGTCCTCGACGTTCCCGACGCGCAGCTGTGGTGGCCGCGCGGCCTCGGCGAGCCGCACCGCTACGAGCTGACCGTGACCCTGCGCGCTGAGACCCTGAGCGCTGAGACCCTGAGCGCGGACGACGTCCTCGACACGTGGACGCGGCGGATCGGCTTCCGCACCGTCGAGCTCGACACCGCGGCCGACGCCGACGGCTCCCGGTTCGTGCTGCGCGTCAACGGCGAGCCGGTGTTCGTGCGCGGGGCCAACTGGATCCCCGACGACGCGTTCGTGACCCGGGTCGAGCGCACCCGCTACGCCGAGCGCATCGGCCAGGCCGTCGAGGCGGGCGTGAACTACCTGCGGGTGTGGGGCGGGGGGCGGTACGAGAGCGAGGATTTCTATGACCTCGCCGACTCCCTCGGCGTGCTCGTCGGGCAGGACTTCCCCTTCGCCTGCGCGGCCTACCCCGAGGAGGAGCCGCTCGGCTCGGAGGTCGCGGCCGAGGCGCGCGAGCAGGTCGTCCGCCTGATGCCGCACCCGAGCCTGGTCATGTGGGTCGGCAACAACGAGAACATCTGGGGCTACCACGACTGGGGCTGGCCGGACGAGCTCGGGGGACGCACCTGGGGCGAGGGCTACTACCTGCGCGTGCTGCCACAGATCGTGCGCGGGCTCGACCCCACCCGGCCGTACTGGCCGGGCAGCCCCTACTCCGGCGACCCGCAGCTGCACCCGAACGACCCCGCCCACGGCACCACGCACATCTGGGACGTGTGGAACACGCACGACTACCGCCACTACGCGACCTACCGCCCGCGGTTCGTCGCCGAGTTCGGCTTCCAGGCCCCGCCGGCCTTCGCGACCCTGCGCCGCGCGGTCTCCGACGACCCGCTGACCCCGCACTCCCCCGGCGTCGCGCACCACCAGAAGGCGACGGGCGGCAACGAGAAGCTCGCCCGCGGCCTGGACGGCCACTTCCCGGCGCCGGAGGCGTTCGACGACTGGCACTGGGCGACGCAGCTCAACCAGGCCCGCGCGATCACGTTCGGCATCGAGCACTTCCGCTCGCTGAAGCCCCTGTGCACCGGCACCATCGTGTGGCAGCTCAACGACAACTGGCCGGTCACGTCCTGGTCCGCGATCGACGGCGACGGCCGGCGCAAGCCCCTGTGGTTCGCCCTCCGCCGGGTGTACTCCGAGCGCTTCTTCACCCTCCAGCCGCGCGACGGCGGCGTGGCGATCGTCGCGGTGAACGACGGCCCGAACCCCTGGCACACCGCGGTGCGGGTGCGCCGGCTCGCCTTCGACGGCACCGAGCACGCGACGCTGACGGTGCCCGTGGCCGTGCCGGGCGGCGGCGCGGCGACGGTGCCGCTGCCCCCCGAGCTGACCACGCCGGAGTCCCCGGCCGCCGAGCTGCTGGTGGCCGACGCCGACGGCTCGCGCGCCCTGTGGTGCTTCGCCGAGGACGTGGACCTCTCCTACCCGCGGGCGGCGGTAGACGTGCGCACGGTCCCGGCGCCGGACGGCGTCGACCTGCACATCACCGCCCGGACCCTGGCCCGCGACCTGACCGTGTTCCCGGACCGCGTCGCCCCGGCCGCGACGGTCGACGACGCGCTGGTGACCCTGCTCCCGGGCGAGTCCACGGTCCTGCGGGTCCGCGGCATCGCCCCGGCGGCACTGCCCGACGCGTCCGTCTGGTCGACGCCCCCGGTCCTGCGCACCGCGAACGACCTCGTCACCCACTGACCCGCCCGCCGCCGGCGTGGCGACCGGCACCGTTGGGCGCCGGCGCTGACGACGGCGGCGCGGCGCCGCTGGGGGACGCCGCGCCGGGACGAGGTGCGTCAGGCGGACGGGATCGAGCCCACCAGGTGCGGGGACTGCGGGCCGGTCAGGTTCCCCGTGGCAGCCAGTGCGCCGCCGGTGCCGGGTGTGGGCCGCGCCGCTGAGGACCGCCTCGTCGTAGCGGTTCGTGTCGCGGTGCCACTGCAGGACGCCCGCCAGCCAGTGCCGCAGCTCGGTCACGTAGCGGTGCAGCGACTCCCGCGCGGCGGTGTCCAGGTCGACGGCCGCGCGGTAGCGGGCGGCGCCGTCGGCGCTCATGGCGGAGCTCGGGGGCCACGCGGCGCGCCCGGGAGCGCCAGCCCAGCCGCGCGGCCGACGTACCGAGCCCGACCGGGCCGCCGAGCCGGGTCGAGCGCGCGCCCGAGTTCATGTACCGGCTGGAGCGCATGTGCCACTCGTGCCCGCCGGCCTGCCAGTCCTGCAGCCCCTGTGCGTACTTGAGCACCCGCCCCTGCTCGAACGCGTCCAGCCCGTGCTCGGCGAACAGCGGCGCGAGCTCGGTCAGCACCGTGTGCTCGAACTGCTGCAGCCGCGAGGTGAGCAGGTCGTTCGTGGCCTCGGCGGCCTGCTGCGGGCCGTAGCCGAGGAACCGCTCCAGCACCAGCACGCAGTTGGCGAGCTCGCCCTCCTCCTGCGTCTCACGCTGGTACGAGAACAGGTCGTTGCGCACCCAGACGCTGACGATGACGAACGTCATGAGGATCGCGTACAGCACCCCGATGATCGCGAACGCGATGCCGGCGACGTCGTTGTTCTCCTGCCGGTCGGCGACGGGCACCCACCGCTGCACGGCGAGCCCGAGCACGATCGCGATGCCGGACGCGACGGTCACCACGACCAGGCCGCCGATCAGGATCTGGGCGTTCACCGGCGGCTCCCGTCCGATACAGTGACAGCGCACAAAAGCCGCAAATCGACCACGGGGGCCCACCATGCTTCGCTTCGCGGCCGTTCTGGCCCTGGTGCCGGCTCCGTCGCCGGTCGCGACGCTGCCGCCCGGGCTGGTCTGGGTCGACCAGGCACCGGGTGCGGCGGGCGCGACGCTGCACTCGGTCGGCCTCGACGGACGACAGGCCAGAACGCCGCTGCGGTACGCCCTCAACGCCATCGCCTGCACGAGCGACGGCACCCTCGCGGGCCTCGCGACCGAGCTGGACGGCAAGCGCCTTCCCCAGGCCCCGCACCTGGTCCGGGTCAGCGCCGCCGGGATCGTCACCGACCTCGGCCCCGCCCCGGGCCGCGCGGACCTCGCGAAGGCGTACGGCGCCGCGATCGACGCCCAGGGCCGCCTCCTGGTGAGCACCGGCGACCGCCTCCGCCCGCTGCGCCTCGGCCCCGGCGCGCCGGCCGCGCTCGCGTCGCACGCGCTGCCGAAGCTGCCGTACGCCGGCGACTGGGCCACCGACCCGCGCACCGGCGAGCTGGTCACCGTCGTGGCGATCGACGACGTGGCCCGGGTGGTGCGGCTGCGCTGGGACGCGGCCACCGGCGTCTCCGCCGTGAGCACCGAGCGGGTGCCGGACCTGCCGCCCAGCTCCGCGTACGGCGGCGTCGCGGTCCTGGCCGACGGCTCGATCGCCGCCGTGTTCAACCGCAACGCCGGCCCCGGCACCGGGGCGGGAACGGGCCGCGCCCCCATGACCAGCGCCCTGTTCCGCGTCACCGGCACGAAGGCCGAGAAGCTCGCCGACCTCGGCCCGCTGACGTCGTCGGACGCGGCGACGTGCCCGGTCCACGCCCCGCCGACGACTCCCCCGGTCGCCGCCCAGGCGCTGCCCACGACCCCGCCGCCGACCCCAGTGTCGTCGCCCAGCAGGTCGCCCCGGCCACCCGCGAAGGCCCCGGTGCCGTCCCCGCCGCCCTCGAGCCCGGCCCCGCAAGCCCCGAAGTCGTCCCCGGTCAGGCACCACATCCCGGACCCCGCGACCGTCGCGGTCGCGCAGACGCGGCACAAGGTCGGCGCCCGGTACATCCCCGTGCTGGGCGGGCTGATGGTCGCCGCCGTGGCCGTCTCCCGGCTGGTGCGGCGGGGCCGGCGGTAGCGGGCGCTCACGGCCGTACCGACGGCGGCAGGGCGAACCGCAGGAACTCCGACGCGGTCCGGCGCTCGTGCACCGCCACCGGCCCGCGCGCCCGCAGGGCGTCGATGACCTCCTCGACGAGCCGGGGCGGCGCCGACGCCCCGACGGTGTCGCCCCGGGCCGCGAACCGGCGGGCCTCGGCGTGCACCTTCGTCACGAGCGGTCAGGTGGCGTCGACCACCGCGAGCCCGCGCGCCTCGGCCTCGGCCCGCACGCCGGGCGCGACGCCGTGCGCGGAGAACACGACGGTGGCGCCGTCGGGCACCTCGCCGAGCTCCGCCACGAACACCGCGCCGCGCGCCTCGAGGTCCGCGACCACGTGCGAGTTGTGCACGATCTGCCGGGTTTCCTACTCGAAGCGGGAGGGGTCCCCGGCCCCCACGCGCAGGATCTCCGGCTCGTCCTCGGAGAGGTCCACGACGGTGGTCGGCTCGGTGCCGCACTCGCCGTCGACGACCGCGTCGAGCTGGTGGTCGAGCGTCTCCTTGATCTCCCAGCCCTGGGTCATCGGCTCGTCCTGGCCGGGCAGCAGCAGGGTGCTGGACAGCAGCGGCTCGCCGAGCTCGGCCAGCAGCGCCTGGGTGACCGTGTGCTGCGGGATGCGCACGCCGACGGTGCGCTTCTTCGGGTGCAGCAGCCGCCGCGGCACCTCCGGGCTGGCCGGCAGGATGAACGTGTAGCTGCCCGGGGTGACCGCCTTGACCAGCCGGAACACCGAGTTGGAGATCTGCACGAACTGCCCGAGCTGGGCGAAGTCGCGGCACATGAGCGTGAAGTGGTGCCGGTCGTCGAGCCGGCGGATGTCCCGGATGCGGGTGAGGCCGGGGTGGCTGCCGAGCTGGCAGCCCAGCGCGTAGCAGGAGTCGGTCGGATAGGCGATCAGCCCGTCGTCGCGCAGCAGCCCCACGATCTGCTGGAGCAGCCGCGGCTGGGGGTTGTCCGGATGCACGTCGAAGTACCTCGCCACCGTCCCAGCGTACGTGTAGGAATAGCGCATGACGGATCTGGAGGCCGTGACCGGCTGGGTCGAGGGATACCTGCGGGCGTGGGGCAGCAACGAGCCCGCCGAGATCGGGGCGCTCTTCGCCGAGGACGCGGCGTACTACCCGGCGCCGTACGCCGAGCCGTGGCGGGGCCGGGACGCGATCGTGGCCGCGTGGCTGGAGCATCGCGACGCGCGCGGCGAGTGGGACTTCAGCTGGTTCCCGGTGACGGTCTCGCCGGAGCTGAGCATCGTGCAGGGCGTCACGGGGTACGGGGCGAAGACGTACAGCAATCTCTGGCTGCTCCGCCTCGACACCGTGGGACAGTGCCGCGAGTTCACCGAGTGGTGGATGGAACAGGCCTGACGGCAGGCCTAGAACGGCAGGTCGTCGTCGCGGGCCGGGGGGTTGAGGCGGCGCCACACCACCATGACGAACCCGGCCAGCATCGCCAGCATCACGATGCGCAGGGACACGAACATGATCGCGGTGTGGTTGACGGCCAGGGCCTCCTCCACGAACGCGAGCCGCTCGGCGGGGCGGGGGTCGTCGCGGGCGGCGTCGGCGAAGAGGTACACGACCAGCGGGACGAGGGCCAGGCGCCAGCCGAGGTACGTCCAGTGCCGCAGCAGCGTGCGCCGGTCCCGCCCGAGCCGGTCGGCTACCCGCCCGACGACGCCGAACCAGACGGCGAACATCAGCAGCGTCACCCACAGCGCCATGCCGACCGCCGAGCCGACCCGGTCCACGAGCGCGAAGACGGCCTTGGAGGCCGGCGACTGCAGGGTGTGCTCGGCGACGGCGTAGTCCCGCAGCACCGCGTCCTCGCGGCGCAGGACGAGCACGTCGACCACGAGCAGCACGATGTGCACGGCCGTGACGGTGAGGAAGAGCCAGGTGAACGCCCGCAGCGCGACCGGGGCCCGGTCCTCGGTGACCTCGTCGTCGTCCTCGCTCATGTCCGCGAGGGCGAGCGGGTCGGCCGGCTCGGTCCGCGACTGCTCCGGGATCAGCGTCGCGGTCTCCCCGGCCTGGTCGGGCCACTCCGCCGCGTCCGGGAGCCGGTCGGGCCACCGCGCGGCGCCCTCCCCCTCGCCGACGAGCGCGGCCACGAACTCCGCCGAGGGCACCCCGCCGTGCCGGATGCAGAGGTATCGACCGCTGGTGTCGTGCCCCGGGGCACCACACGTCACGCAAACCATCGACACAAGGTCCGCAGCCTAGTCGGGGAAAACGGGCCGCGCCTGCCCCGGAACGGCCGAACCACCCGGCTGTTCGGCTCGGATTCATGCCCCTGACCTTTGTCGTTCCACCCTTCGCAGCGAGACGATCACCCAGCGCCCACCTCGCGACCCCGCTCAGTATCGTGATCCGGCGCCCGGAAATTTCTCCGCCACAGCTGTCCGGATCGTCGCCGCCCGTTCGTCACCCGGGTAACACACGAAAGGAACAGCCCTGATGAAGTACATGATGTTCGTCTGCAGCGACCCGGAGCCCGACACCGACAAGTCGGACGAGCCCGACATCAACGTGTGGGTGCGGGAGAACGACGAGGCGGGCCGGCGCAAGCAGGGCGCGGTGCTCGCCCCGCCGGCCGCCGCGACCACGGTCCGGGTGCGCAACCGGGAACTGCTCGTCACCGACGGCCCGTTCACGGAGACGAAGGAGGTCATCGTCGGCTTCGACCTGATCGAGTGCGCCGACCTCGACGAGGCGATCATGATGGCCCGCACGCACCCGATGGCCCGCGGCGGACGCATCGAGATCCGCCCCTTCGCCGACTTCGAGCAGTGACCAGGGTCGCCTCGGCCGTCGCCGCGGCGGCGGCCGAGGCGCACCCGCGCATCGTGGGTGCGCTCATCCGCATGACGGGAGACTGGGACTTGGCCGAGGACTGCGCCCAGGAGGCCCTGGCGACCGCGCTGCAGCGGTGGCCGTCGACGGGCGTGCCCGACAACCCGGCGGCCTGGCTCATGACCACGGCCCGCAACCGGGCCATCGACGTGCTGCGCCGGGCCAAGGTGGAGCGCACCAAGCTCCAGGACCTGGCGGTCCTCGGCTCACCCGAGCCGGGTGACGCCGGCGCCTTCCCCGACGACCGCCTCCGGCTCGTGTTCACCTGCTGTCACCCGGCCCTGCCGCTGGAGGCCCGGGTCGCGCTCACCCTGCGCACCATCTGCGGCGTGCCCACGGCCGACATCGCCCGCGCCTTCCTCGTCACCGAGGCGACGATGACCCGCCGCCTCACCCGCGCCAAGACGAAGATCGCCCAGGCCGGCATCCCGTACCGCGTCCCGGAGGGCCCGGCCCTGACCGAGCGCCTGCCCGGGGTGCTCGGCGTGCTGTACGTGCTGTTCACCAACGGTTACAACGCGGACGGCTCCCCCGCCTTCGCCGACGAGGCCATCCGGCTGGCCCGGCTCCTGCGCGCCCTGCTGCCCGCCCCGGAGCTGTCCGGCGAGATCGGCGGCCTGCTGGCCCTGTTCCTGTTCCAGCACTCGCGCCGGGACGCCCGCCGCTCCCCCGACGGCCGGCTGCTGACCCTGGACCAGCAGGACCGCTCGCGATGGGACCACGCCGCGATCGCCGAGGGCCGGGCGCTGCTCGAGGGGCTCGGCGACGGGCCGTACGCGCTGCAGGCCCGCATCGCCGCGTTCCACACCACCGACGGCCCGACGGACTGGGCCGGGATCGCCTCCTGCTACGACCGGCTGTGGGCGGGGCAGCCCACCGCGGTGATCGCCCTCAATCGCGCCGTCGCGCACGGCTACGCGCACGGGCCCTCGGCCGGCCTCGCCCTGCTGGCCGAGGCGCGGGCCGGGGGCGGGCTGGACGGGTATCCGCACGCGGTGGCGGCCGAGGCGGACCTGGTGTCCCGCACGGGCGACCACGCACGCGCGGCTTCGCTGTTCCGCTCGGCGGCCGCGCTGGCCCACAGCCCGGCCGAGCGCGACGCGTTGCTGGAGCGGGCCGAGACGGAGGACGCCGAGGCCTGAACCATTGCTACCTCCCGGCGGCGGCGCGAAGGTCCTCGGCGACGGGGGCGAGGACCTTGCGCACGCGTCGCAGGGCCGCCGGGTCCTCGTCGCCGGCCGCGAGGGCGCGCAGGTCCGGCTCCAGGGCGCTCAGCGCGTCCACCCAGCGCAGCTCCTGCCGGGGGCGGAAACGGCGGATCGCCAGCAGCGGCGCCGCCGACTCCCGCAGCGCGGCGAGCCCGCGCAGGGCGGTCGCGTGCTCGCCGTCGCGGATGGCGCGCAGGCACTCCGCGGTGCGCTTGCGCAGGACGGCGCCGGTGCGGACGGGCGCGACGAGCGCGGCGGGCAGGACGGCGCACAGGGCCCCGGCGACGACCGCGAGCAGGCGGGCGGCGAGGAGGGGCAGCGTGGCCGTACCGGTGACGCCGGCGAGCGAGTAGAGCAGCGCGAGGGCGGCGGTGACGCTCGCGGCCCACCACGCGTAGCCGAACTGGCGGAGGGAGAAGCCGGCCGCGAGTACGGCGAGCAGCAGCACGACCGCGATGGACCGGTGATCGCCGACCGCGAGGGCCAGGACCGTCGCGACCAGGGTGCCGCCCAGCGCGCCCAGGGTCCGGTGGGCGCCCTTGAGCAGGGCGTCGCCGCGGGACCGGGCGGCCGCGCCGACGGTGTGGGCGCTGATCACCGTCCACGCCCAGTGCTCGCCGAACACCGTCTGGCCGATCGTGAACGCCAGCGTCAGGGCGAGCGCGGACTGCGCGCCCCGCCACACGTGGATCCTCGCCGGGGCGGTGCCCGATGGTGCGGATTCCGCTTCGGTACCGCCCAGACGCCGGCCGGCCAGCGCGTACACCTCGGCCACGAACACCGCGAGGGTCGCCCAGGCCAGGGTGCGCCACGGATGGCCGCCCGGGTCCACCGGCGCGACGAGCATGCCGATGAGCGGCAGCACCAGCGCCCGGCCGAGGTGCCCGGCGGCGGGGCCGAACGCGCGCGCGGCCGTCGCGGCGGCCACGGTGAGCACGAAGAACGCGTCGCCGTAGGCGTGGGCGGCGTGGAAGAGCACCGCGAAGGCGGCGATGACGAGGGCGCCGGCCGGTACCAGCAGCAGCCGCCACGGGCCGTGCCCCCGGCCGGACCGGGCCGCCATCATGCTGACGGCCGCGCCGAGCACGACGATCCCGGTCCGATGGGTCAGCGGGATGAGCGTGACGACGGTCGCGAGCACCGGGGCGAAGCCGGCGAGCGCCTGCCGGATATTACGCACCTGCTGAATATCGCAGCACGATAGGTTGGTGCGCAACCATGAGCGATCCGGACCCCGATCTCAGCGTCGCGCGGGCCGTGCGGCGGGCCACGCAGCGGCTCTCGCGCCGGCTGCAACTGCAGCGCGACGCCGACGGGCTGAGCCTGACGAAGATCAGCATGCTGGGGCATCTGGCGCGCAGGGGCCCGCTGACGGCGGGCGCGCTGGCCGCCGCCGACCGCCTCCAGCCGCAGTCGGTGACGCGGGTGCTCGCGGATCTGGAGGCGGACGGCCACATCGAGCGGCTGGAGAACCCGGCCGACAAGCGGCAGCGGGTCTTCTCGATCACCCCGGCCGGGCGGGCGGCGCTGGGCGCGGACATGCGGGTGCGCGACGAGTGGCTGGCGGCCGCGGTGGCGTCCCTGACCCCGGCGGAGCGGGACGCCCTGCTGCGAGCGGCGGCGATCCTGGAGCGGCTCGCCGACTAGGGCTCCTTCAGGCCGGCCTACTTGATGTTGGGCTGCTCGGCGCCGATCGTGGTGTCGGGGCCGTGGCCGGTGTGCACGACGGTCTCGGGCGGGAGGGTCATGAGCCGCTCGGTGATCGAGCGCAGGATCGTCGGCTTGTCCGAGAACGATCGGCCGGTCGCGCCCGGGCCGCCCTCGAAGAGCGTGTCGCCGGAGAAGAGCACGCCCTCCTCGGGCAGGTGCAGGCAGACGGCGCCGGGGCTGTGGCCGGGGGTGTGCAGTACCGTCAGCGCCACTCCGGCCACCGCGATCCGCTGGCCGTCGGTAAGGTGCGTGTTCGGCTCGAGAGCGGGGTGCTTCATGTGCCACAGCGGCAGATCGTCCGGATGCAGCAGGATCGGCGCGCCCGTGCGCAGCGCGACCTCGGGCGCGGCATCGATGTGGTCGTCATGACCATGCGTGCACACGATCGCGACCAGGTTGCGACCGCCGAGCGCGTCCACGATGGCCCCGGCGTCGTGGGCGGCGTCGATGACGATCGCCTCCGCGTCGTCGCCGACGATCCAGACGTTGTTGTCGACGTCAAAGGTCTCACCGTCGAGCGAGAACGTGCCCGACGTGACCAGTCGTTCGATGCGCACCATGGGTCCAAAGCCTATGCCGCTACCCGGGTGCGCGTCGCAAGGCTGGACGATGTGCGTGTCGGGTCATACGCGTACCGGGTCCTGCGCCCCGCCCGCCCCATCCGTGGCGCGGTCGTCACCCGCGCCGGCGAGCTGCGCGCCCCCCGCCGCGACGCCCTGCGCATGCTGGCCCTGGCCTCACTCGCGGGCGATCGCACGCTGATCGCCTTCCCGCTGCGCGACGAGCGCGGCCTGCCCTTCGACCTGGTGTTGAGCTCCCTGCCGTTCCCGGTCGCGCGCTGGTCGGACGTGCGCGCCCGGCTCGGCCCCGGCCGCGTGACACTGCTGGCGCCCGCCCCGGCGCCCGCCGCCCCCGGCTCCAAGCCGCGCCTGGAGTCGACGCGCCACGCCCTGCTGGCACCGCTCGCGGACCTGCCCCGCGTCCGCGCGGGCGAACTCGACCTCGGCTACTTTCGGATCGTCCTGTCTGACCAGTAGTAAGGCTCTATTGCAATACGGTCACGGGGCGGACAGCGGGCCGGCGTTGCGGCACCATGTCCGGCGTGGTTCGCCTCTATGGACTCCTCTTCCTGATCGACCTCGTCATGCTCGTGTGGGCGGTGATCGACTGCCTGTCGACGGACGAATACCTGGTGCGCAACCTGCCGAAGGTCGCCTGGGTCTTCATCATCCTGCTGTTCTCGCCGGTGGGCTGGATCGCGTGGTTCGTGGCGGGCCGCCCGCAGCAGGCGGCGACGGCCCGGGCCGGCGCGCAGTGGAAGCCCGGCAACGGCTTCCCGGAGAACGACCGCCCGCGGGCGCGCCAGCTGGCCCCCGACGACGACCCCGAGTTCCTGCGCAACCTGGCGAAGACCCGCCGCGCGGACGAGGAGATGTTCTCGAAGTGGGAGGCGGACCTGCGGCGGCGCGAGGAGGAGCTGCGGCGGCGGGAGACCAAAGACCCCGAGTAGTTCCGGCTTGATTACACAGCGCCATCGCGGACAAGATCGGTTAGGTCGCATGGTGTATGGTGAATAAGAAGGAACGGCCACCCACCAGCGGGACCCCTGTGTTGCCTGTTTCGGGCGGCCCTGCCTCGGCTCGCTGAACTCCGGCGTCGCTCGGTGGCCTCTGGTTCGCGTACTGGTTGTCCCGCACGTGGCAGCGGGTGTTGACCGCGTTGCAGGCGCACGCGGCCGGTGCCCGCCGTGACGGCGCCGGGCAGGTGCATGCTTGCGCGTGAGCAGGACCGCAAGGCGTTGTCGGCGCTGCCAACGGCGGGGCATCGTGGCGGCAGCCCGCAGTTCGTGCCGGTCCGGCAACACATCCGGGCACCTCGCCCGGGTGGTGGCCGGCCACGGACCCGCCCGGATCGGGTCTTGGCCGACAAGGCCTACGCCGGGCAGGCGAACCGGGCCTGCCTGCGGCGGCTGGGCATCCGCGCGACAATCCGATCAAGGCCGGCCACGCGGCGGACCGGCGCAAGCGCGGGGCCGAAGGCGGACCGGCGCACGCCTTTGACGCTCGCCGTGCGCTACCAGGCCACCGTCATCACACGCCTCGGCTCGCGGCGCTCGGCCGCGCCGGGCGGGTGGCGAGGTCCCTGCCGAGGACGCGGCCGACGGGCTTCTCGAGCCCGCGCGGCGAAAGCACCCCGCACGACAAGGCCCCCGGCGGCGCGCCACCACGCCGCTGGAACTGCGGCCGCGGTCGTCGTCGGACCGCGCTCCTTTCGGAGTCGGGCCGGTCGGCTGCGGAGCGGGCCGGCCGATCGCTCGTCGAGGTCGGTGCCGCTCGACGGGCGGGTGGCCGCGCCCGCCGAGGCCGCCGCCAGCGCCGCGACTCGGGCAAGCCGGCGGAGTGGGGCTATGGCGAGGGCTCGAGGCGGCTCAGCAGGTCCAGGGCCCGGTCGCGGGCGGGCGCCGACGCCGCCAGCAGCGGCAGTCGCACCGCCGGCGACGCGATCCGCCCCCGGGCGTGCAGCACGGCCTTGATCACCGCGGGGTTGGGCTCCGCGAACAACGCCTCGGACAAGGCCGCCAGCCGCCCGCCCAGCGCCCGGGCCGTCGCCACGTCGCCGTCGCGCCACGCGGCGTGCAGGGCGGCGTACGCCGCGGTCGCCACGTGCGCCGAGGCCAGGATGCCGCCGTGCGCGCCCAAGGCCAGCAGCGGGGAGATCACCGCGTCGTCGCCGCCGAGCACCGCGAAGCCCGGCGGGGCCCCGGCGAGCAGGGCCACCGTCGCGGCCGAGACGGCGCCGTCGGAGAGCTTGATGCCCACTACGCCCGGCATCGCGGCGATCTCCAGCAGGGCGGCCGTCGACAGCGGCTGACCGGTCCGGTACGGGACGTGATAGATCACGATCGGCACCCGCGCACTCGCGGCGACCGCCCGGAAGTGGGCGATCACGCCGGCCTCGCCCGGGCGGGTGTAGGGCGGGACCACCACCATCGCCACGGTGCCCGCCGGCAGCGCCGCCACCTCGGCCGCGCAGGCCGCCGTCGAGCTCCCGCCGACGCCGACCAGCAGCGGGACGCCGAAGTCGCGGCACGTCGCGACGACCGTTGCGCGCTCCGGCGGCGTCAGGGTCGCCGGCTCGCCGGTGGTACCGAGCGCCACGAGACCGGCAGCACCCGCCGACAGTGCCGACTCGGCCACCTTCCGGAGCGACGGCTCGTCGATCGACCCGGCGTCGGTGAACGGCGTGATCAGGGGGACGAAGATTCCGCGCAACGTCATGCGTCCAGCGTCGGACACGGGAAGCGTCAGAACCAGTTCACGTTCGCACCGTCGAGCGTAAGATCTGGTGATGCTCGACGTCCGGCGGCTGCGGCTGCTACGGGATCTGGCGCAGCACGGGACGATCGCCGCCGTCGCCGCCGCGCACACGTACACGCCCTCGGCCGTGTCGCAGCAGCTCGCCGCGCTCGAACGGGAGGCCGGAACCGCGCTGCTCGAGCGCACCGGGCGGCGGGTCGCGCTCACCCCGGCCGGCCGGACCCTCGTGGCGCACGCCGAGGAGGTGCTGGCGGCGCTGGAACGGGCCACCGCCGCGCTGGCCGCCGGACGCGACGGCCTGTCGGGCCCGCTGCGCATCGGCGCGTTCCCGACCGCGATGCGCACGCTGCTGCCGTCCGCCCTGGTCGCGCTGGGCGAGGCCCACCCGGCGCTCGAGCTCAGCGTGCAGGAGCTGGACCCGGCAGCCGTACCGCACCTGCTCCGCGACGGCACCCTCGACGTGGCCCTGGTCCACGACTACGACCTCGTGCCCATCGAACCGGACCCGGCGCTGCGCACCCTCCCCCTGCGCGACGAGACGATCTTCGTGGCCGCCCAGCGCCCGCGGACCCTCGCCGAGTGCCACGACGAGCCGTGGATCCTCGCCAGCCGCGGCACCCTCTGCCACACGATGACCGTGCGGGCCTGCGAGGCGGCGGGATTCACGCCACGGGTACGCCACCACGCCGACGACTTCGTCACCGTCCTCACGTTCGTCGCCGCGGGCCAGGGCGTCGCGCTCGTGCCGGAGCTCGCCGCGGTGGACGTCCCCGCGGGCGTGGTCCTGACGCCGCTCGACACCCGCCGCCGCACCCGCCTCGCCTTCCGCGCCGGCGCGGCCCAGCACCCCGCCGTGACCGCGTTCGCGGAGGCGCTGGGCATACGCGGCTGAGCACCCGGACGCGCGGACGCACACGGCGACGGCTCGCGGGTCGCACCGCGCGGCCGCGAACGGGCGAAAGCACGCAAAAAGGCGAGCTGGCAAGGGAGTGGAGGCGAAGCCTCCCCCGCCGATCGGGAGACACAGCGGGTGCGGGCCGGGTGCGGCGCCGGAGCCGGGCGGGACCTTGGGTCAAGGGCCACGCCCCCCGTGCCGAAGCAAGAGGCCGTGACCGCCTTCACCCCCGCCGACCCGGTCCTGCACCTGCTGCGCCGGGCCACCTACGGCCCCACCGCCGAAGCCGAGGCCGAGCTGCGCAAGCTCGGCGCCGCGGCCTGGCTCGAGCGGCAGCTCGACCCCGCGTCCATCGACGACTCGGCGTGCCAGGCGGTGCTGGCGAAGTACACCCTGATCGGCAAGGACATCGCGGGCGTGCGGGCGCTGGTCAAGGCCGGCTCGCTGAAGTCGGGCGCGTGGGACGTGATGCAGCAGCTCGGCACCGCGGCCGTGGCCCGGGCGGCGTGGAGCAAGCGGCAGCTGTTCGAGCTCATGGCCGACTTCTGGTCGAACCACCTCAACGTCACGTGCCCGTCCAGCGAGGTGTGGGACAGCCGGGCGCAGTACGACACCGTCATCCGCACCCACGCGCTCGGGCGGTTCGCGGACCTGCTCAAGGCCTCGATGCGGGCCCCCGCGATGCTGTCGTACCTGGACAACCGCTCCTCGACGAAGGCCAGGCCGAACGAGAACTACGCGCGCGAGCTGCTCGAGCTGCACACGGTCGGGCTGGTGTACTCCGAGGCCGACGTCAAGGACGCGGCGCGCCTGCTCACCGGGCTGACCGTCGACTCGGCCACCGGGCTGTACAAGTTCGACGCCAACCAGCACGCGACCGGGGCGGTGACGATCCTCGGCTGGCGGCACGACAACGCGACCGCGGGCGGCGGCGAGGCGGCCGCGCTCGCCTACGCCGACATGCTGGCGATGCACCCGGCGACCGCCGAGCGCCTGGCCCGCAAGCTGTGCGTGCGCTTCGTCGCCGACGAGGCCCCGGCGCCGCTCGTGGCCCGGCTCGCGCAGGTGTACCTCGACAACAGCACGGCGATCGTGCCGGTCCTGCGGGCGCTGTTCACCTCGCCGGAGTTCGCGGCCGCGACCGGGGCGAAGGTGCGCACGCCGCTGGAGGACGTGGCCGCGACCGTGCGCGTGCTCGGCATCGGCCCGTCGGCCGACATGGACAGCGTGCGAGGGCTCTACCACTACCTGTACGACATGGGCCACGCGCCGCTGCGGTGGGCGCCGCCGAACGGGTACCCGGACGTCGCCGCCGCCTGGGCGGCCCCCTCGGGGCTGCTGATCCGCTGGAACGCGCACCTCAACATCGCGGCCGGCTGGTATCCGAAGCAGCTGGCGCGGCCGGCGTCGATGCTGGCGTACCTCGTGCCGAAGCTCCCCGCGACCCACGGCGCGTTCGTCGACGCCCTCGCCACCCGCCTCGTCGGGCAGCCCCTGGCCCCGGCGCACGGCGCGGCGCTGCTGAGCTTCCTCGGCAAGAGCGCGACCGCCCCGCTGAAGGCGACGGACGCGGCCGCGACGGGCCGCCTGCCGCACCTCATCGCCCTGATCCTCGACTCGCCGTACCACCTCTACCGCTAAGGGGCACGTGCCATGGACTGCTGCATCTCCCGCCGCGGGGTGCTGACCATCGGGGCCGGCGCCGCGCTCACCGGGCTGATCGGCGAGGGCCTGTCGACCCGGCTGGCGTTCGCGGGCACCCCGTACACCGGCGACACCCTCGTCGTGCTGTCGCTGCGCGGCGGCTTCGACGGCCTGTCGGCGATCGTGCCGATCGGCGACGCCGACTACTACCGGGCCCGGCCGGCGATCGCGGTGCCGAAGGCGTCCGTGATCGCCGGCGACGGCACGTTCGGGCTGCACCCGGCGTTGGCGCCGCTGCAGGCGCGGTGGGCGGCCGGCACGTTCGGCGCCGTGCACGCCGTCGGGCAGCCGAACCCGTCCCGCTCGCACTTCCAGGCGATGGAGGACATGGAGCGGGCCGCGGCCGGCACCTCGATCCGCACCGGCTGGCTGGACCGGATGCTCGGCGTCGCCGGCGCCTCCTATCCGATGGCGGGCGTGGCGATGGGCACGAGCGCCCCGGCGCGGCTGTTCGCCGGCCCGGCGCCGTCTGTGAGCATGCTGACCGTCGACGGGTTCAAGCTCAACGGCGAGGACGCCAAGACCCCGATGATGGGTACCCTCGCGAAGCTCTACGACGGCGCCCCCGGCCTGCTGGCCGCCCCGGCGCGGGCGGTCGGTCAGTCCCTCGGCACCGTCGGCGCGCTGCCCGCCTCCACGCCGGGCGCGACCTACCCGGCCACGGCGCTCGGCAACGCGCTCAAGGACGTGGCCCGGCTGGTGAAGTCGAACGTGGGGCTCATGGCCGCGACCGTGGACTTCGGCGACTGGGACATGCACGAGGCGCTCGGGGCGCCGGCGAAGGGCCAGCGGATGTACGACCATCTGACCGAGCTGGCCCTGGCGCTGGACGCGTTCGCGACCGATCTCGGGCCCGCGTTCGGGCGGGTGACGCTGGTGACGCTGAGCGAGTTCGGGCGGCGGGTGGCCGAGAACGGCTCCCGGGGCGTCGACCACGGCAGCGGCAACGCGATGCTGCTGCTCGGCGGCGGCGTGCGCGGCGGGAAGGTGCACGGCACGTGGCCGACGCTCGCCCCGGCGGCGCTGACGGCCGGCGACCTGACCGCGACGACCGACTACCGCACGGTGATCGGCGAGATCCTGCGGCGCCGGTGCGGGCTGGGCTCGCTGGCCGACGTGTTCCCGAACGCGGCGGCCGGCACCGCGCTCGGCGTCGTGGCCGCGCGTTAGGCCCTGTCATGCCTGGGCAGCGAGCCGCTCCCGCAGCCAGGCCAGCATTACGTCGGCCTGGTCCTGCTGGAACTTGCGCAGGGTGGGCAGGCCGGGCGGGTCGGGCCGGCGGGCGCGGTCGGCGAACATGCCGGCCAGGCCCGCCACGCACCCGGTGACGTCGCCGGGGTCGCCGCCGATGACGTCGTCGGTGATGCGCCCGCCGTACAGCCGGATGTTCAGCACCAGGCACAGCGCGTCGAACCAGGGCGGGCCGGCGCAGCCGAACGGCCAGTCGACGACGACTACGGTGCCGTCGGGGCGGATGAGGAGGTTGTCGGCGCGCACGTCGCCGTGCACGAGCGCGTCCCCGGCCAGGCCCGCGTGGCCCCGGTCGGATAGCTCCACCAGCAGGTCGAGGTGGCCGGCCGCCCACGGGTCGAGCGTCGCCGGCGGGTCGGCGGCGATGGTGCGCCACCCGGCGAAGTCCTCCACGGTGCCGTCCTGCAGCTTCGGAAGGTTCCGCACCGGTACGGCCAGTGCCCGCAACGCCTCGAGGACCGCCCCGGCCTCGTCGTCGCGCCACGGGGTGTGCGGGTGGCGGCCGTCGACGTCGGCGTAGACCAGCGCGACCCAGTCGCCGTCGTCGTGCACGCCGAGCAGCGGCGGCGTCGGCAGGCCCGGCGGCAGCTGGGCGACCACCCCGGCCTCGGCCCGGTGCAGGGCCGGGCTCTGCGGGTTGAGCGCGGCGCCGACGGCCTTCACGAAGGCGCGGCGCCCGGTCGCGGTGACGACCCGGTCGGCGGTGCCGGGCGAGAACCCGCCCGCCTGCGAGGCGGCCGACGCGACCGGCTCGCCGAGGATGACCTCGACGGCCCCGCGCACGCCGTCCGGCAGGTCGGTCCAGCCGATGCGTACCCCCGATGCCAGCACCATGGCCCGATCGTCGCAGAGGCTTCGCGGCCGGCGACACCGATTTTGGACCGCCGGCCGGTCACGTGGTGCACACGGTGCGTTCGCGCGCCGGCAACCCGCGACGGCCGATCGAGAGACTGCCGGACATGAATACGAGCACGTGAGGCCGGATGTCTCCCACCGGCAGGCTGACAGGATGTGACCTGCGGCACGTTTGGGGGATTCCGCAACGGGCCACAGTCCGTAACGTCGGTCCTATCGCAGTCTGACAGCACTGAGGGGGAAATCTCCATGAGCGACTTCGACGCCGCGGACACTGGCCAGGACGTCGACTACGGCCACTACGATGCGGGTCAGGAGCACAACTCGCTGGACCAGCTGCACCAGGCGCAGGGCTCCGAGGCCGACGCCCAGTCGCAGTTCGGCGTCTACGAGAACGACCACCACACGGCGGAGTCGACCGACTTCTCGCAGGGCCACCACACCGAGTACGACCAGCCCGCCGCGGTCCACTACGAGTCCGACGACTACACCAACTACAGCCACGACGCGACCTCGGACGACCACGTCTTCGCGGCCGAGGGCAGCGAGTCCTCGCACCAGGCCGAGTTCAGCGAGCTCAACGCGCTGCAGGAGCGCTTCGACGGCGCGTTCGCCGAGGGCACCGAGTTCCACGGCCAGGGCGGCGAGCAGCAGCTGGGCGTCGCCGACAAGTAGGCGGCCGGCCGGCCCGATCCATCGGCCGGCGGGGGCACATGCCACCGCCGGCCGATTGGCATCCGCGGCCGGGGCGCGGCCGCAATACGGTCGGGGGCATGGAGATCCTGCGGTACGCCGCGTTCACCGACGTCCCGTCCGGCGGCAACCCGGCCGGGGTCGTGCTCGACGCCACCGGCCTCGCCGACGCGGACATGCAGCGCGTCGCGGCCGAGGTCGGCTACTCGGAGACGGCGTTCCTGACGCCCTCCGGGGACCGCGCGGCGGGGGTGCGGTACTTCAGCCCGCTCGCCGAGGTCCCCTTCTGCGGCCACGCGACGATCGCGACCGCGGTCGCCTACGCCGAGCGCTTCGGGCCGGGCCCGATCCGCCTCGCCGCGCCCGTGGGCGAGATCGCGGTCGACACCGCGGACGGCTCCGCCACCCTGCGCACCGTGGCCCCCGCGACCCGGGCGATCCCCGAGGAGGTGCAGGCGCGGCTGCTGGGGGCGCTGCGGTACACCCGCGACGACCTCGATCCGGGGCTGCCGCTGCTGGCCGCGTTCGCCGGTGCCTGGCATCCCGTCGTGGCCCTGCGCAGCCGGGAGCGGCTGGCCGGGCTCGGCTACGACGAGCCGGCGCTCGGCGCGCTCATGGCCGAGCAGGGCTGGACGACCGTCGACGTGGTGTGGCGCGAGTCGGCGACGGTGTTCCACGCGCGCAACCCGTTCCCGCCCGGCGGGGTGTACGAGGACCCGGCGACGGGGGCGGCGGCCGCGGCGCTCGGCGGCTACCTGCGCGACCTGGGCCTGGCCGCGGCGCCCGCGACGCTGACGATCCACCAAGGCGACGACATGGGCCGCCCCAGCCTGCTGCGGGTGGATCTCGACGACCGGGCCGGGGTGCGGGTCACGGGCCGCGCGGTCGCCATCGCGTGACCTGCCATCGCATGACACGCCAAGAGCGTTGACCGATGCCCGCGGGGAGGGGCTGCTCCCCGCGGGCATCGGTCAACGCTCCACGCAGCCGGGGCAGGCGGTGCCCCGTCACGCCGGACGGTTCAGCAGCTCGACGCGAAGCCGACGAGGGCCACCGAGTTGCAGGACACGTTGATCGGCGCCTGGATCGTGGTCGACGTCTGGTTGCCGTTGCCGAAGCCGGCGTTGAAGCCGGTGTTCCAGCCGCCACCGTTGGCGTTGACCGCCCACGCGCCGCCGTTGCCGCCGCGGCCGTTGTCGCGGTCGTCGTACGAGGCCGCGTTGGCGTTGCCGTTGCCGTTGCGGTGCTTCTTGTGCTTCTTCTTGTGGTTCACGCCGTAGGCGTTCGCGTTGCCGCTGCCGTTGCCGTTGCCGTTGTTGTAGCCGGCCCCGCTGAACGCACCGCCGCTGCCGTTGTAGGCCACCGCGCCGCCGTCGCAGTTCGCGCTCGCGAAACCGATGATCGCGATCGAGTTGCCGCAGATGTTGACGGGCGTCTGGATGGTGGTGGAGCTCTGGTTTCCGTTGCCGAAACCGACGTTGGGGCCGCTGTTCCAGCCATCGGCGTGGGCGGCGGTCCCGGTGAGCGCGAGGCCACCCATTGCCAGCGCGGCCACCTGCACCGACCGGATGAGCCAGCGTTTCATGATGACGACCTTTCGACGAGTGATCGACGGGGAACGTCCGTCGCGATGTCCACCTAACCCGAAATGCGAGCTGCGGACGGATATTTCGGGAAATCTCGTCACGCAATGCACCCGCCCGGTGACATAACGTAGTCTTTTCCGGCGCGCCTACCGGGGCCGTTCGGTCAGCGGCGGCGACGCTTGAGCAGGTACCGCACCAGCAGCACGAGGGCGACGACGCCCGCGCCGCCGAGGATCCACAGTTGGTACCGCCGCAGCTGCTCCACGTTGTTGCCCGCGACCGCGCCGACGGTGACCCACAGCGCCGTCCACACCACGCCGCCGATCGCGTCGCGCGGCGCGTACTGCCGCCAGGGCAGCGCGGTGGCCCCGGCGATGATCCCGTTGGTCTGGCGCAGGCCGTCGATGAAGCGCGCCACCACGATGATGTTCTTGCCCCGGGTGGCGATGAACCGCTCGGCGCGCTCGAGGCGCTGCTCGGTCAGCCCGACACGGCGCCCGAAGCGCAGCACCGCGGGCCGCCCGGCGCGCCGGCCGAGCAGATAGCCGAGGTTGTCCCCGGCGACGGCCGCGAGCAGCGTGACGACGGCGACCATCACGACGTGCGCGGTGCTCTTGTGCGCGGCCACGGCGGACAGCGCGACGATCGCCGTGACCGCGGGGGTCGGGATGCCCAGACCCTCCAGCAGCACCAGGATCGCCAGCGCCGGGTACCCGTACCGCTCCAACTGCTCCATCGATCAAGATCCTGCCACGGGTACACTCGCAGGCGATGGCCAGCTGGTATGAATCCCACATCGACCGGCAGATCCGCGAGGCCCAGGAGCGCGGCGAGTTCGACGACCTGCCCGGTGCGGGCCGCCCGCTGCCCGACCACGGCGAGCTGTACGACGAGGACTGGTGGGTCAAGGACCTGGCGCGCCGCGAGCGCCTGCCCTCGGGCATCCCGCCGACGCTGCGCCTGCGCCGCGAGGTCGAGGACCTGCCGGAGTCCCTCGGCGACTTCCGCACCGAGGAGTCCCTGCGCCGGGCCGTGGCCGACCTGAACGTGCGCATCGAGCGCGCCCGCCGCGGCCTGATCGAGGGCCCGCCGACCCTGCTGCGCCCCCTGGACGCTGACGCCCTGGCCGCCGAGTGGCGCCGGCGTTGACAGCGACCCCGTTGAACTGTTAGTTAGTCTTCCTATTAGTTGACCTGGAGGGCTGGCTCGTGAAGATCGCGGTTGTGGGCGGCGGCTCGACGTACACGCCGGAGCTCGTCGACGGCTTCGCCCGCCTGGCCCCGTTCGCCTCGGAGATCGTGCTGCTGGACCCGGCCGCCGACCGGCTGGCCGTGGTCGGCGCGTTCGCCCGGCGCATCCTGTCGGCCCAGGGCTCCCGCACGACGCTGCGCTGGACGTCGGACGTGGACGACGCCCTGGCCGGCGCCTCGACGGTGGTCATCCAGCTGCGGGTCGGCGGCCAGCAGGCCCGCATCAGCGACGAGACGTTCCCCCTGGCCTGCGGCTGCGTGGGGCAGGAGACCACCGGCGCCGGCGGCTTCGCCAAGGCCCTGCGCACGGTGCCGGTCGTGCTGGACATCGCCCGCCGGGCCGACCCCGGCGCCTGGATCGTGAACTTCACCAACCCGGTGGGCATCGTGACGCGGGCCCTGCTCGACGACGGCCACAAGGCCGCGGGCCTGTGCAACGTGGCGATCGGCTTCCAGCGCCGCTGGGCCGCGGCCCTGGGCGTGGACCCGTCGGCGGTGACGCTGGACCACGTGGGCCTGAACCACCTGACGTGGGAGCGGGCCGTCTACGTGGACGGCACCGACCGCCTGCCGGCCCTGCTGGACTCCTCCCTGGAGGAGATCGCCGCGGGCGTGCAGATCCCCCCGGCGGTGGTGCGCGCCCTGGGCTACGTCCCGAGCTACTACCTGCGCTACTTCTACAGCCACGACGAGGTGGTGGCCGCGGAGCGCCACGAGCCGACCCGGGGCGAGCGGGTCCTGGAGATCGAGCGGGAACTGCTGAGCATGTACGCCGATCCGTCCCTGGACCGCAAGCCGGACCTCCTCGCGCAGCGGGGCGGCGCCTTCTACTCGGAGGCGGCCGTGGGCCTGATCGCGTCCCTGCACGACGACGACGGCGGCGTGCACGCGGTGAACGTGCGCAACCGCGGCTTCTTCCCCTTCCTGCCGGACGACGCGGTCATCGAGACCACCTGCCGGGTGGGCGCCGCGGGCGCGACCCCGGTCCCGGCGCCTGCGCTGCCGGCCCACCTGGCCGGCCTCATCTCCGGCGTGTCGGCCTACGAGGACCTGGCGGTGCAGGCCGCGGTGCGGGGCGGCCGGGACCGCGTGTACCGCGCCCTGCTCACCCACCCCCTGGTGGCCCAGCACGACAAGGCGGAGCGGCTGACCGACGACCTGCTGGCCGCGAACCACGACCACCTGCCGTGGCTGGCGTGACGGCGCGCCTCTACGCCGCGGCGGACGGCGGCAACTCCAAGACCGACGTGGTCGTGGGCGACTCCGACGGCCGCATCCTGTCCCGCGTCACCGGCCCGACGATCTCCCCGCACGTCCTGAGCTTCGAAGGCGCCCTGGCCCAGCTGTCCGCCCTGGTCGCCCAGGCCCGCCGCGAGGCCTCCCTGCCGCCGTCGATCGAGCTGTCCCACCTGGCCGTCTACACCGCCGGCGCCGACCTGCCGATCGAGGTCGACCGCCTCAACACCGGGGTCTCCGCCCTGGCCCTGGCCGCCACGACGACCGTCGACAACGACCTCTTCGCCCTCCTGCGGGCCGGCACGGCCACCCCCGACGCGGTCGGCGTCGTCTGCGGCGCGGGGATCAACGCCGCCGGCCGCCGAGCCGACGGCGCGACCTCCCGCTTCCCGGCCCTGGGGCAGCGCTCCGGCGACTGGGGCGGCGGGCACCACCTGGCGGCCCTGGCCCTGTACCACGCCATCCGCGCCGAGGACGGCCGCGGCCCGGCGACGGCGCTGGAGCCGGCCGTGCGCGACCACTTCGGCCTCCCGACCGTCGAGGCGGTGACCATCGCCCTGCACCTGGGCGACCTGCCGGAGTCCCGCCTGGACGAGCTCTGCGAGGTCATGTTCGCGGTCGCCACCGCCGGCGACGAGCTGGCCACCCGGGTCGTGCGCCGCCTGACCGACGAGATCGAGTCCCTCGTGCGCGTCTCGGCGAAGCGGCTGGACCTCCTGGAGGCCCCGTACACGATCGTCCTGGGCGGCGGCGTCCTGACGGCCCGCCACCCGATGCTGCACGACGACCTCCTGCCCCGCCTGCGCGCACTGTCGCCCCGGGCCACGGTGAACGTCCTGTCCTCCCCACCGGTGACGGGCGCGGCGCTCCTGGCCCTGGACGCCCTGCACGGCGGCCCGTGCCCACCGGCGCTGGAGTCCGCCGTCCGGGCCGCGCTGTAGCCACCACCGATCAGCATTCCTCCGCCACGCCGTCGGTTCTGGTAGTCCCCTCGCACGCACCGGTGGAAGGATTGCTGACCATGACCGACGCTGGACCGCTGGGCGCCGACGAGGCCACGTTCATCGCGGTGGTTCGCTCGGGCGACCCGGCGCGGTTCGCGCTCATCACGGAGCGGCACCGGCGTGAGCTGCAGGTGCACTGCTACCGGATGCTCGCGAACTACGACGACGCCCAGGACATGACGCAGGAGACGTTCCTGCGAGCGTGGCACAAGCGGGAGTCGTTCAAGGGCCACGCCGCCCTGCGGACCTGGCTGTATCGGATCGCGACGAACGTCTGCCTCGACTTCCTGGAGAAGCGCAACGACCGCACACCCGTGCCGTCCGGGCTGCCGGACGCCGGCTCCGAGGTGCTGTACCTGCAGCCCTACCCCGACCGGATGCTCCCCGAGGACCCGCAGGAATCGGTGGTGGCGCGGGAGACGATCGAGCTGGCGTTCATCGTCGCCGTCCAGCACCTGCCGCCGCGGCAGCGGGCGGTGTTCATCCTGCGCGACGTCGTCGGCTGGCCGGCGTCGAAGGCCGCCGACGCCCTCGAGCTGACCGTCGCATCGGTGACCAGCGCGCTGCAGCGGGCGCGCGTGACGATGCGCGAGCAGCTGCCCGGCCGCCGCCTCGACTGGCGGAGCCCCGCCGCCCACGAGCTGTCGCACGACGAGCGCGGCGCGGTGCAGGCGTACATCGACGCCCATGAGCGCAACGACCTCGACGGGCTGATGTCCCTGCTGCGCGACGACCTGCGCTTCGTGATGCTGCCCGAGGCGGGCACCTCGGCCGTCACGGCCAAGGACGCGGTGGACGGCTGGGTCTGCGGCGGGCTCTTCCAGCCCGGCCACGACGACTGGCGCGGCATCACCACGACGGTCAACCGCATGCCCGCCGCCGCGCTGTACCTGCGCACCCCCGACGACCCGGAGTACCGGCTGTTCGCCATCGCGGTCCTGCACGTCGTCGACGGGAAGATCGCCGAGCTCACCGGGTTCGACGCCACCGGCAAACCGTGGCTGGACCTGCCCCCGGCACTGTGATCAGACGCCCCGCCGGCGTTGCCGGCGGGGCATCTCGATGCCGGCGAACCCGGCCTCACGAGCCGGGCAGCCGGTCCGTGCTCATCGCCTCGTCTCGTATCGGGTCAGCAGGACGCCGCCCGGAAACGTCCGCGTCTCCACGAGGTTCAGCTTCACCCAGCTGTCCAGCGCGGTGAAGAACGGCGTGCCGCCGCCCACCAGGACCGGGTAGGTGACCAGCAGGTACTCGTCGATCAGCCCGGCCCGCATGGCCGCCGCGGCGAGCGTCGCGCCGCAGATGTCCATCGGGCCGGCGTCCTCGGTCTTGAGCCGGGTGATCTCGGTGACGGCGTCGCCGGTGACCAGGCGGGTGTTCCAGCCGACCGTGCCGGTCGTCGAGGAGAACACCACCTTCGGCATGTCCCGCCAGCGGCGGGCGAACTCGGCTTCCGCCGGTGTGGCACCGGGCCGCTGGTCGGCGGTCGGCCAGTGGGAACTCATCGCCTCCCACAGCTTGCGCCCGTACAGCGCCAGGCCCGTCGCCCCCACCCGGTCGGACCACCACTGGAACAGCTCGTCGCCCGACGACGAGTCCGGTCCGTCACCGCCACTCCAGCCGAGGTCGTCGCCGGGCGCGGCGATGTAGCCGTCCAGTGTCACATTCATGCCGAAGGTCAGTTTCCGCATCATGCCCGCCTCTCGTAGGTCGATCGCATACGTACAGCTCATACGTACAGACGGGCGCTGCGCGAAAACCTCATCGGTGCCCTGTAGCCACGATCAGTCCCGTCGCCACGATCAGTCCCTTGTGAACTCGGCGAACGCCTCGAGGGCGTCGGCATCCCCGTACGGCTTCGTCACGTAGTGCTCGGCCCACCAGGCGGCGTCCGGATGCCGGGCGGCGGCGATCCGCCCGGCCGCCGCCCCGGCGTCGTACGCGGTGCGCCGCAACTGCACGACGCCGTCACCGAGCAGGGCCCAGTACGCGCCCGCCGGCCCGTAGTTCATCCCGACGCTGCCCGGGTTCACCACGCGCCGCCCTCCGGCGAGCCGGTCGAACGGCATGTGCGTGTGCCCGCACACGACCAGCCCGGCGTCGACACCGTGCAGCACCGCGTTCCAGCGGGAGATCGGCGAGTCGACGAGGACGAACTCGTCGTCGCGGCGCGGGGTGGCGTGGCAGAACAGGGTCGGGCCGAGTCCGTCCACGTCGAGCGTCACCGTCATCGGCAGGCCGGCCATGAGGTCGCGGTGCCGCTGCTCGATCAGGGCGGCGCAGGTGGCGGCGTCGGCCGCGTTGCGGCCCTCGCCGGGCTTGCCGTCGAAGGCGTCGACGAGCTCGCGCTCGCCGTTGCCGTGGACCCATGCGGCACGGTCGCCGAGGCCGGCGAGCACGTCGAGGGTCTCGGCCGGCATCGGGCCCCCGGCGATGTCGCCGAGCAGGACGATCCGGTCGGCCCCGTGCGCCTCGACGTCGGCGAGGACCGCCTCGAGCGCGGGAAGGTTGGCATGGACATCGGCAAGCACCGCCACTCTCATCCCCGCAACATACGTGTGCGGCGTCCGCCGGGGCCGCGATGATGAAGGCCGGGTTAAGAGCTCTGGACATGAACAGTTAACAAACCTAATAATGGCGACCACCGTCGATGGAGGTCGCCCATGAAGCCCACGAAGCGCGCCGCGCTCATACTCGGCGCCGCAACCCTGCTGGTCACAGGCCTGTTCGTGGCCACCAACGCGTATGCGGCCAACCTGCTGTCCAACCCCGGCTTCGAGAGCGGCAACCTGTCGGGCTGGTCCTGCACCGGCTCCGGATCGGGCGCGGTCACCTCGCCCGTGCACTCCGGCTCGTACGCCCTCAACGGCAACGCCACCAACGCCGACACCGCCCAGTGCACGCAGACCGTCAGCGTGCAGCCGAACACCGCGTACACCCTCTCCGGCTGGGTCCGCGGCAGCTACGTCTACCTCGGCGTGACCGGCGGCGCGTCCACGTGGACCCCCGCGGCCACGGCCTACACCAAGCTCACCGTCCCGTTCACCACCACCGCCGGTCAGACCTCGATCCAGGTGTACCTGCACGGCTGGTACGGCACCGGCGCGTACAACGCCGACGACATCGCCCTCGACGGCCCCGGCACCCCGCCGACCACGACCCCGCCGACCTCGTCGTCACCGTCGAAGAGCCCCTCGGCGAGCGCGAGCCCGTCGAAGAGCCCTTCCGCGAGCGCGAGCCCGTCGAAGAGCCCGAGCACCAGCCCGACCACCCCGGTGACCGGCATCCCGAAGCACGCGCTCATCGGCTACAACCACGCCAGCTTCGCCAACGGCTCCGGCTACATCCGCATGGCCGACATCCCCGCCGCCTGGGACGTCATCGACCTCGCCTTCGGCGAGCCGACCAGCGTCACGTCCGGCGACATCCGCTTCAACCGCTGCTCCGCCGCCGAGTGCCCGAACGTCGAGTCCGACGCCGAGTTCCTCGCCGCCATCAAGGCCAAGCAGGCCCAGGGCAAGAAGGTCCTCATCTCCATCGGCGGCCAGAACGGCCAGGTCCAGCTGACCACCACCGCCGCCCGCGACGCCTTCGTCAGCTCCGTCAGCGCCATCATCGACCGGTGGGGCCTCGACGGGCTCGACATCGACTTCGAGGGCCACTCGCTCTACCTCAACGCCGGCGACAGCGACTTCCGCAACCCGACCACCCCGGTCGTCGTCAACCTCATCAGCGCCCTGAAGTCCCTGAAGGCCAAGTACGGCGCCAAGTTCGTGCTCACCATGGCCCCCGAGACCTTCTTCGTGCAGCTGGGGTACCAGTTCTACGGCGGCACCACCCAGGGCGACAACCGCGCCGGCTCCTACCTGCCCGTCATCCACGCCGTGCGGGACTTCCTCACCATCCTGCACGTCCAGGACTACAACTCCGGCCCGATCTGGGGCCTCGACAACCAGTACCACACCATGGGCGGCGCGGACTTCCACATCGCCATGACCGACATGCTCAAGGCCGGCTTCCCGGTCGCCAACACCGGCCAGACCTTCCCCGGCCTGCGCGCCGACCAGATCGCGATCGGCGTCCCGGCCGCGGTCAGCGCCGGCAACGGCTACGTCGCCAACAGCGTCGTGCAGTCCGCGGTCACCTGCCTCGTCAACGGCTCCGGCTGCGGCGGCTACACCCTGCGCGGCGGCACCTCGCCCGCGCTGCGCGGCCTCATGACCTGGTCGATCAACTGGGACCGCTACTACAACTGGGAGTTCCAGAACGCCCAGCGCCCCTACCTGAACACCCTGCCGTAAACGCTTGCCGTAGGTTCGACGGGTGAGCGCACTCGACCTGGTGACCAGCTGGCCCGTACCGACCGCCGCCGTGGCGGTCGTGGACTCCAAGGGTGTCCGCGACCGCCACGGCCCGGACACCGCCCTGCCCTGGGCGTCGGTCACCAAGCTGCTCACGGCCCTGACCGTCCTCGTGGCGGTCGACCGCGGCGACGTCCTGCTCGACGAGCCCGCCGGCCCCGAGGGGGCCACGGTCCGCCACCTGCTCGCCCACACCTCCGGCGTCGCCTTCGACACCGATCAGATCCTCGCCGGCCCGGGCCGCAAGCGCATCTACTCCAACACCGGCTTCGAGCTGCTCGCCGGCTTCGTGCTCACCCGCACCGGCGGCACCTTCGCGGAGCTCATGACCGAGTCGGTGCTGCGGCCGCTGGGCATGGGCGGCACCCGCCTCGAGGGCTCCCCCGCCGCCGGCGCCGTCGGGCCCGTCTCCGACCTCGCCCTGCTCGGCCAGGAGCTGCTCGAACCCTCGCTCGTGCCGGAGCTCATGCCCGAGGCGGTCACCGTGCAGTATCCGGGCGTCACCGGCGTCCTGCCCGGCTTCGGCCGCCAGGACCCGAACGACTGGGGCCTCGGCTTCGAGCTGCGCGACCACAAGTCGCCGCACTGGACCGGCGCGAACAACTCGCCCCGCACGTTCGGGCACTTCGGCAAGACCGGCACCTTCCTGTGGGTCGACCCCGACGCCGGCCTCGCCCTGGCCTGCCTCACCGACCGCAACTTCGACACCTGGGCCGCCGAGGTCTGGCCGGAGCTGTCCGACGCCGTGCTCAGCGAGCACGGCGCCGGAACCGCGTCCTAGTACCAGCCCGCCGTCGACCAGTCGTCGGCCGACCAGTAGTGACCGCTCCAGTAGTGCCCCGACCAGTAGTGGCCGGTCCAGTACTGCTCGGACCACGCCGGATCGCTCCACGAGCCGGTCCCGGTCCACGGCGTGCCGCCCCAGGTCGCCGCCGACCACGTCCGCGACGTGTACGGCGGCACCCACCGCTGGTTGTCCTGGTCCAGGCAGTCCCACAGCTGCAGCTGGATGCCGTTGGCGGAGCTCCAGTCGGTGACGTCCAGGCACCGGCCCGAGCCGGCGTTGATCAGCTGCCGGGCCGAGGTCACCTTCCACTGCTGCGCCGGCGTGCCGTTGCAGTCGTAGAGCTGGATCTTCGTGCCGTTCTGGTTCGCCGCCGCGGTCACGTCCATGCACTTGCCCAGCGCGCGGACGGTGCCGTCGGACTGCAGCTGCCAGTACTGCGCCGGCGTGTTGTTGCAGTCGTACAGCTGGATCGGCGTCCCGTTGTTGCTGAGCCGGTTCATCACGTCGATGCACTTGCCGGCCAGGCCCGCGATCTGCCCGGTGCCGCCGGTGCCCCCGTCGCCGGTCCAGGTGTCGCCGGCCATCCGGTAGCCCATCCAGACGCCGCCGTTCCACGTCTGCTTCTGCCCGGCGAGGCTCGCCCACGCCGCGTTGTTGAACGGGCCGAAGATGGTCCGCTCGCCCGTGAGGGACACGTTGTCGACGGTCAGGTGGTTGCCGCCGCGGGCCGTCTCCACCGAGCCGGTGCCGGTGCCCTTCGCGAACGTCTGCGTCACGCTCGGCGTGCCGAGCGCGGCCGACGCGGCCACGTTGAGCTCCTTGTAGCCCTTGCCGGTGCCCGTGCTCAGCGCCGACGCGCCGTTGACGAGCAGCGCCTTGACCTGGTCCGGGGTCAGCGACGGGCGCTGCTGCAGCAGCAGGGCCGCGGCGGAGGACACCACGGCGGCCGCCTGCGACGTGCCGGAGCCCTTGAAGCCGGTGTCGCCGACGCGGGCGCCCGGCCACGTCTGGTCGACGTAGGAGTTGATGTCCCGCAGCGACACGATCGACTCGCCCGGCGCCAGCAGGTCCACCTTGCGCGACGCGGTCGAGCCGTTGGTGAACGCCGCCAGCTCGTCGTCGCTGGTGCTGACCGTCTGCTTCGTCGTCGACGCGCCGACCGCCACCACGAACGGGTCCATCGCCGGGTTCGTCAGCGCCGTCGTCGTGCTGCCGTCGTTGCCGGCCGCGATGACGACCACGATCCCGGCCTGCCACGCCTGCTCGACCGCGTACATCAGCGGGTCGACGTTCGGCGCGGACATGCCCGCCGTGCCGTACGACAGGTTGATGACCCGGATCGGGTTCGCCGGGTCGTAGTTGCGGTTCTGCACCACCCAGTCGATCGCCGCGATCATCTGCGTCACGTCGGCCGCGCCGGTCGCGGTGCCGACCTTCAGCGAGGTCACCTTGGCCTTGGGCGCCAGGCCGACGGTGCCGCCGGCCGTGTCGTTGCCGACCATGATGCCCGCCATGTGCGTGCCGTGGCCGAACGTGTCCAGGTAGCGCAGCTGCGCCGACTGCGACTCGAACGACAGGTCGGGTCCGTTCACGACCTGCCCGGCCGGCAGCCCGGTCACCGGCGCGATCCCGGTGTCGACCAGCGCGATGCCGACGCCCTGCCCGGTCAGCGACGCCGCCGAGCCGGTGTCGGCCCGCACGATCGACCGGACGCTCTTCAGTGTCGTGCCCGCGCTCGTCGGCCACTCGTCGGCGAGGAACCCGCCGCCGGCCCTCTTCGCGGCCGTGCCGTCACCGGGCAGTGCCGCCGCGGCCGGGGTGGCCGCGGCGAACAGCCCCAGCGTCGCCACCGCGGCCACCGCACTCCAGCGCCGGCCCGCTCTCGCTTTGCTCATCAACCATCTCCCCGTCCATGGAGCTCTCCGGAAGACCACGATGAGCCGCCGGCAACGGAAAGTCACGGCCTGACCACGAGAACGCGCCGAACGCCCGACAGGATTGCCTCAGCGCTGTCGTACGGCCAGTGAGCTGCGCAAACGAATCGCCCGACAGATCACCAGGCCCACGCCTCCGGGCCCGGTCCCCCGTTGCCGACCGGCGGGAAGATCGCGTTCAGCCGCTCCTCAGCGTCATCGGTGAGCGTCGTCGCGAGGGCCTCCAGCGCGTGGTCGAGCTGCTCCGGCGTGCGCGGCCCGACGATCGGCGCGGTCACCCCCGGCCGCGCGAGCAGCCACGCGAGGGCGACGGTCGCCGGGTGCACGCCGAGGTCCTCGCAGAACGCCTCGTACACCTCCAGGACGTGCCGGTGCTCGGCCACCCGCGCGGCCGCGTGGGTCGTGGTCCGCCCGGCCGCGGCGTCCCGGTGCTTGCGCAGCGCCCCCGACAGCAGCCCCTGCGCGAGCGGCGACCAGGGCAGCAGCCCGATCCCCAGCGCCTGCGCCGCGGGCACCACCTCGAGCTCCACGGCCCGGGTCAGCAGGCTGTACTTGAGCTGCTCCGACACCAGCCCGAGCGAGTGCCGCCGCATCGCCGCGGCCTGCGCGCCCGCCAGGTGCCAGCCGGCGAAGTTGGAGCTGCCGACGTACACCACCTTCCCCTGCGCGACGAGCACGTCCATCGCCTGCCAGATCTCCTCCCACGGCGTGCCGCGGTCGACGTGGTGCATCTGGTAGAGGTCGATGCGATCCGTGCCCAGCCGCCGCAGCGACGCCTCGCACGCGGCGACGATGTGCCGCGCCGAGAGCCCGCGGTCGTTGGGGCCCTCGCCCATCGGCTGGTACACCTTCGTGGCCAGCACCACCTCGTCGCGCCGCCCCGTCTTCGCGAACCACGAGCCGATGTAGGACTCGGAGGTCCCCTCGTAGTCGCGCGCCCCGTACATGTCCGCCGTGTCGACGAAGGTGATGCCGTTGTGCATGGCCCGGTCGAGGATCGCGTGGCTGTCGTCCTCGCCGAGCTGCCAGCCGAAGTTCATGGTGCCGAGGCACAGCCGCGACACCTTCAGGCCCGAGCGCCCCAGGTTCGTGTAGTGCATGCCGGGAACGCTATGACCGCGGCCACGCTGGGCCGAGCCGTTCGACCGTGCTCGAATGGAAGGCGTGAAGCGCCTCGAACTCGTCCCCGACGACCTGCTGCGGCTGCGCTTCGCCCACTCCCCGATGGCGGAGGTGGTGACCAGCGCGCTGGCGGCGCGGGACGGTTCGTGGCAGTACGGCCGCTGGCGCAGCCGCCTGGGCTCGAGGACCGACGATCTCGACGTCTTCTGGCGGGTCGTGGCCACGCCGAGCGGCGGCATCCCCGACTTCCTGACCCCGGTGCCGCGCACCGCCCGCCCCACCCTCGAGGCCGAGCTCGAGGCGATCGCCGCGACCGATCCCGCGCGCGTCGCCGCCGACCTCGACGGGTGCGGCGTGCCGTCCGGCGACCCCGCGGCGCTGCTGCCCCCGCTCGTCGCGCAGATCCGGCGGTACTTCCGGCTGGCCCTGGCCGACCTGTGGCCCCGCCTGCGGGCGACGGCCGACAACGAGATCGCGCACCGCACGAACACGGCCGCGTTCCCGGGCCCGCACCGCCTGCTGGAGAACCTGCACCCGCGCATCCGCTGGAACCCGGACGCGTTGCAGCTGGACTACCTCAAGGACACCGAGTACCCGTCGTGGTCCCTGGACGGCCACCCGCTGTTCCTGCTGCCGACCGCCTTCACCGGCACGAAGGCCTGGATCATGGACTCGGCGGCCGGCCGCGCGCTGTGGTATCCCCCGCGCGCCATGGGCGCCCTGTTCGCCGCCCCGCCGGCGCCCCCGGAGCCCCTGGCCGCGCTGCTGGGCGCGACGAGGGCCGCGGTGCTGGCCCTGCTGGCCAGCCCGGCCAGCACCGGCGACGTGGCCGAGCAGCTGGGCCTGGCCCCGGCGACGGCGTCGCACCACCTCACCGCCCTGCGCGACGCCGGGCTGATCGTGGCGGCCCGGTCGGGCCGGCGCCTGAACTACCGCCACACGGATCTCGGCGAGCGGCTCACGACCCTGGGCTGAGCGTCCGGGGCGGCTCCGGGGAGATCCGGTGCCCGCTCAGTAGTCCGCGAGGTGCCGCAGCGCCTCCTCGACCAGCGGCTGCAGGGGCACCGGCGGATCGGCGTGCAGCCAGCGGTGCGTGGCCGCGTCGCACGCGGCCGCCACCGCCCCGCCGACGACCTCGGGCAGCAGCGACGTCGGCGGCAGCCCGAGCCGCTCCGCGATCGCCGAGGACAGCGCATCCTGCATCGCCGCCCGCACGCGCAGATACTCCCCCTGCATCGCCGGCGTCGCCAGGACCATCCGCAGCCCCGCGAACCACACCCGGTCGGGCACGTGCTCCGGCACCGCCCCGCCCGCGAACTCGGCCTGCATCGTCGCCTCGATCGCGGCGCGCAGCGGCTCGCCCGGCGGCCGCGCCCGCAGCGCCGCCCCGGCCCGCTGGGCCCGGTCCACGGCCAGGGCGCAGATCGCCTCGGCCTTCGAGGAGAAGTAGTTGTTGAAGGTGCGCGGCGACACGCCCACCTCGGCCGCGATGTCCTCGACGAGCACGCCGTCGAGGCCGCGTTCCACGCTCAGCCGCAGCGCGGCCAGCGCCAGTGCCCGCCGTGTCGCCTGCTTCTTGCGCTCGCGCAGGCCCGGTTCCATCCCACCAGCCTAGCAAAACGTGCCGGATCAGCAACTTTGCGTGGCGCGCAAGAAATAACCCCTCAGCTCGGGACGAACCCGGCCGATCAGGGGCTCATGGTGCGGGACCGGCTCTGGATCGGCCTGCTCGGGATCGGGCTCACGGCCACCGCGCTGTGGGCGGCCGACGTGCTGCCCGGGCTGGCCTTCCCGCTCATCGGCACCCTCTCCGCGCTGGCCTGGGCGTTCGGGCCCCGCCTGCACGACCTGCGCCCCCGGCGGCCCTGGCGCCTGCTCACCGCGGCCGCGCTGTTCTTCCTCGCCGGCGTCGTGCTCCGGGCGCTGCTCGTCACCCGGCCCTACCCGCTCGCGCAGCTCGGCGACGCGTTCTCCGTGTGCGGGTTCGCGTTCCTCGTCGCCGGCATGGTCACGTTCCTGAGCCGGTGGGGCATCAACCGGCACGCGCTGCTCGACGGGCTCATCGTCTGCATCGGCGCCGCGATCACCTCCGCCCTGCTGTTCGTCCTCCCCGCGACCGCCATCCCCGGCCGGCCGGTGCTCGTGAGCGTGCTGGCCGGGTTGTACCCGCTGCTGGACGTCGTCATCGTGCTGCTCGGGGTGAACATGGCGTTCACCACCGCGGTCCGCCGCCCGGCGTTCATCCTCCTCGGCGCCATGCTGCTGCTCATCTTCGCCGGGGACCTCGGCTACGCCGTCATCGGCCGCGAGGGGCACGTGACCGGGTCGCCGCTGCTGGACCTGCCCTACCTGCTCGCCTTCACCGCCGGCGGGGCGGCCGCCCTGCACCCGAGCGCCGGCGCCCTGGCCAAGGCCACCCCGCTGCCGATCCAGGCGTGGTCGCCGGCCCGGATGCTCATCATCGGTCCCGCGGTCGCGGCCCCGTTCGCGCTGACGGTACTGCTGCCACATCCGGCGCCCGTCTCGCGCTGGATCCTCGGCGTCGGCGGCGCGGCCATCGTGGCGCTGCTGCTCGCGCGCGCGTCCGGCGCGGTGCAGAGCCACGCCGCGGCCCAGCGCCGCTTCGAGCACCAGGCCACCCACGACCCGCTCACCGGCCTGCCGAACCGGCGCCTGCTGCAGCTCATGGTCGACCGGCGCCTCGCCGAGGGCGGCGGCGGCGAGGTGTGGATGTTCTCCCTCGACCTCGACGGGTTCAAGCTCGTCAACGACTCCTGGGGCCATCCGGCCGGCGACCGGCTCATCGTCGAGGTCGGCGCCCGGCTGCGCCACGCGCTGCCCGCCGAGGCGACCGTCGCGCGGGTCGGCGGCGACGAGTTCGTGGTCGTCATGCGCCGCACCGAGCCCGAGGCGATGGCCGCCGCCCGGCGCATCATGGAGTGCGTCGAGCGGCCCCTGCTGGTCGGCGGCGGCGAGGCCCCCACCGCCGAGGTCGTCGTCGGGGCGTCGATGGGCATCGTGCGCGCCGACCGCCACGACACCGCCGAGGCGCTCATGCGCGACGCCGACACCGCGATGTACCAGGCCAAGGAGCAGGGCCGCAACCGCTGGACGGTGTTCGACGCCTCGATGCGCGACGCCGTGCGCGAGCGCGTCGAGATCGAGGTCGCCCTGCGCGCGGCCGTCGCCCAGGAGCAGCTGGCGATCGCCTACCAGCCGATCGTCGACCTCACCGACGGCCTCGGCACCCGCACCGTCGGCGCCGAGGCGCTCGTGCGCTGGGAGCACCCGGTGCGCGGCTGGCTCGGCCCGAACATGTTCATCGCCGTCGCCGAGGACGCGAACCTCATCTCCGCGCTCGGCGCCTGGGTGCTGCGCGAGGCCGTGCAGCAGCTGGCCCGCTGGCGCGACAAGGGCGTGGTCGGCGAGGACTTCTGGATGTCGGTGAACGTCTCGCCGCGCCAGCTCGGCGACGCCGCGTTCGCCGAGCGGGTCGCGGCGATCCTCGCCCAGGCCCGGGTGCCGGCCCGCAACCTGGTGCTGGAGATCACCGAATCGGTCATGGTCGAGGGCGGCGAGCTCACCGAGCGGCTCCTGCTGCGCCTGCGCGAGCTGGGGGTGCGCATCAGCGTCGACGACTTCGGCACCGGCTTCTCCGCGCTGGGCTACCTGCGCCGCCACCCGGTCACCGGCGTCAAGATCGACCGCTCGTTCGTCGGCGGGCTCGGCGCCAGCACGCAGGACGAGGAGATCGTGCGGGCCGTGGTCGCCATGAGCGGCGCGCTCAACCTCGCCGTGGTCGCCGAGGGGGTCGAGACCGCCGCCCAGCGCAACGTGCTCGCGGCGCTCAAGGTGCCCCTCGCACAGGGCTGGCTGTGGGGCAAGGCGGTGCCGGCGCACACGTTCGCCGCGACCCTCCGCGCGCGTGAACGGGTCGCCGAACCCGTGGCCGTTCGGTCAGACTGATCGGATGCCGGACGAGGATGACCTGAACCTGTGGCTCGAGGACGTCGAGGGCACGGACGCGCTCGCGTGGGTCCGTGAGCGCAACGCCGAGACCGTCGCCGCGCTGACCGGCGGGGAGCGCTTCGCCGCCCTGCGCGACGGCATCCAGGCGGTGCTCGACGCCGACGACCGCATCCCGATGATCGCCTGGCACGGCGAGCGCGTGTACAACCTGTGGAAGGACGCCGGGCACCCGCGGGGCCTCTGGCGGCGCACGACGCTCGAGTCGTACCGCGGCGGCACCCCGGACTGGCAGACCGTCCTGGACCTCGACGCGCTCGCCGAGACCGAGGGCGAGAACTGGGTCTGGCAGGGCGCCACCTACCTGCGCACGGGCCCGCTCGCCGGGGAGCACCGCTGCCTCGTGGCGCTGTCGCGCGGCGGCGCCGACGCCTCCGTGGTGCGCGAGTTCGACCTCGACACGCTCGAGTTCGTCAAGGACGGCTTCGAGCTGCCCGAGGCCAAGAGCAGCGTGAGCTGGATCGACGCCGACTCGGTCTTCGTCGGCACCGACACCGGCCCCGGATCGATGACGTCCTCGGGCTACCCCCGCCAGGTGCGGGCCTGGCGGCGCGGCACCGCCGTCGCCGACGCGCCGGTGGTGTTCGAGGGCTCCCCCGACGACGTGTCCGTCCGCGCCACCTCGGACCCGTCGGTCGACGGCCGCCGCGCGATCGTCCGGCAGGCGACGGACTTCTTCAACGCCCGGCGGTACCTGCTGATCGACGGCGAGCTCACCGAGCTCGACGTCCCCGAGGACGCCGGCGTCGACATCCACCGCGAGTGGCTGCTGGTGCGGGTCCGCACCGACTGGCCGGTGGCGGGCGTGACGCATCCGGCGGGCACCCTGCTCATCACGCGGCTGGAGTCGTACCTGTCCGGCGACCGCACGCTCACCCCGCTCTTCACGCCGGACCCGCACACCTCGCTGAGCTACGCGGAGTGGACCCGCACGGGCCTGATCCTGGTGCTGCTGGCCGACGTGCGCAGCCGGCTCGAGCTGCTGTCCTTCGCGGACGGCGAGTGGCGGCGCACGGTGCTCGGCACGGAGCTCGGCCAGACCGACGTGTGGACCACGAACCAGGACGCCGACGAGCAGTACCTGCTGCTGTCCAGCGGCTTCACCCTGCCCCCGACGCTGCGCCACGGCGTGCTCGGGTCGGCCGAGGGGCCCGCGATCCTCAAGCAGGGCCCGGCGTACTTCGAGGCGGACGGGATCGAGACCCGGCAGTTCTTCGCCACGTCGGCGGACGGCACCCAGGTGCCCTACTTCGTGGTCGGCCGCCCCGGCGCCGGACCCGGCCCGACCCTGCTGTCCGGCTACGGCGGCTTCGAGGTGTCCCGCGTCCCGTCCTACAACTCGATCATCGGCCGCGGCTGGCTCGCCCGCGGCGGCACCTACGTCGTGGCGAACATCCGCGGCGGCGGGGAGTACGGGCCCGCCTGGCACCGGGCCGCCCTGCGCGAGCGGCGCCCGCGCGCCTACGAGGACTTCGCGGCCGTCGCCGGCGACCTCGTCGAGCGCGGCATCACCACCCGCGATCAGCTCGGCGCCGAGGGCGGCTCCAACGGCGGGCTGCTCATGGGCGTGATGCTGACCCGCTACCCGGAGCTGTTCGGCGCGATCGTGTGCGCGGTGCCGCTGCTGGACATGCGCCGCTACCACCTGCTGCTCGCCGGGGCGTCGTGGATGGCCGAGTACGGCGACCCCGACAACCCCGAGGACTGGGCCTACCTGTCGCTGTTCTCGCCGTACCAGAACGTGCGCGACGCCGTGCCGTACCCGCCGACGCTCATCACCACGTCGACCCGCGACGACCGGGTGCACCCCGGGCACGCGCGCAAGATGGTGGCGCGGCTGCGCGAGCACGGCAAGAACGTGACGTACTACGAGAACATCGAGGGCGGCCACGGCGGGGCGGCCGACAACGCGCAGCTCGCCTTCAAGTGGGCCCTCGCGTTCGAGTTCCTGTGGCGGACGCTCGCGGCCTAAGCGGGGGCGAGCGCCGCCAGGTCGTCCGCCGCGACCCTCCGGCGGGTGGTGCGGCGGTAGCGGTAGACCTGCACGGCGCCGGCGATCCACAGCACGTACTGCACCGCGAACGCCCACCGGAACGCGGCCAGCGTCGGGTGCTCGGCGCCCGGCGGGGTCCGCACGTCCAGGATCACGCCGACGGCGACGATGAGCACGATGGAGGCCGCGAAGCCGCCGACGTTCACGATGCCGGTCGCGCCGCCGATGCGGTCCGCGGGGTTGAACGAGCGCGCGTAGTCGAAGCCGATCATCGAGCCGGGACCGTTGACCGTCAGCACCAGCACGAGCACGGTCAGCAGCCACAGCGGGGCGCGCCCCGGCCACAGCAGCACCACGGTCCAGGCCAGGGCGGACGCGCCGACGATGCCGAGGACGAGGGTCGAGCGGTGGTACGGCAGCCGCCCGCAGAAATGCCCGATCGCCGGGCCCATCACGAGCCCGCCGATGGTGAGCAGCGACAGCAGCAGCGCGGCGGTGTCCGGGGCGAGGCCCTCGCCCTGGGTCAGGAACGGATACCCCCACAGCAGCGCGAACACCGAGCCGGAGAACTGCGTGACGAAGTGCGTCCACAGCCCCAGCCGCGTGCCCGGGTGGCTCCAGGAGTGCTTCAGGCCGAGCTTGCGCGGCGGGCCTTCGCCGGCCTCGGCGGTCTCGGGCTGGTCGCGCAGTGCGACCAGGACCAGCACGACCGCCGCGGCGCCCAGCCCGGCCGCACCGAGGAACGTCGCCGTCCAGCCCTGGTGGCGCAGCAGCAGCACCAGCGGTACCGCGGACGACAGCGCGCCCAGCTGCCCCAGCATGCCCGTGACCTGCACCATGAGCGGGTTGCGGCGGGGCGGGAACCACATCGCCACGATCCGCAGCACGCTGATGAACGTCATCGCGTCGCCGACCCCGATGAGCACCCGGGCGGCGATGGCCGTGCCCACGTCGCCGGCGAAGGCGAACACGAGCTGCCCGGCGAGCATGAGCGCGCCACCGGCGGCGAGCAGCCGGCGGGAGCCGAACCGGTCCAGCAGCACGCCGACCGGGATCTGCATCGCCGCGTACACGGCCAGCTGCGCCACGGAGAGGGTGGACAGCAGCGCCGTGCCGACGCCGAGACGGTCCGCGGCCTCGACCCCGGCGACGCCGAGGGAGGAGCGGTGGAAGACGGCGACGATGTACGCGAGGAGCCCGACGGACCACATGATGTAACGGCGCATAGCGCGACCCACGCTATCGGCCCGTGGGCGGGATGCGGGGTGAGTGTGACGGCCCTCAACTGTGCGTTTGCAGACACCGCCTACGCTGTCGGGGTCTGCTTTGCCGTTTCTCGTCCGGTTGACACGCACCGCTCTGCCGTTCTCGTCCGGTTGGCACACACCGCTTCGCCGTTTCTCGCCCGGTTGACACGCATCAGGGGAACTTCGTCATGACCGACCCGACCGCCCTGACCGAGCGCCCGATCGCGTGGGAGCACTCGGGCGACGGCGAGTTCCCCTACCAGGCCGAGGTCGACGGCCGGGCCCTGACCGTGCGCGTCAACGACTTCCCGGCGGAGCCGCTCTACACCCTCATCGTCGACGGCGCGGAGCTGGCCGACCTCGACGACTGGCCGCGGTCGTGGCGGCGGCCCCCGACCCCGAGCCACCTGCTGGACCTGGTGGCCCGCCCCGTGACGGCGGACCTGCTGGGCACCTGGGCCCGCCGCGTGTGCGGCGTGACGACGGAGCACCCCGCCGAGGTGGCCGCGCTGCTGGGCCTGCCCGCCCCGACCCAGGACGACCTGGGCCGCCTGTTCGTGCAGCCCAGCCCGCCCGGAACCACGTGGCTGCAGCTGTTCATGAACGACCGGGCGGGCCTGGCCTCGGTGGAGGTCCGCTTCGCCGAGCCGTCGCTGACCCGGGCCGACCTGGACGCGCGCTTCGGCCCGAGCGAGAACCTGCCCCGGGTGCACTGGGACTCCCCGCACGTGACCGCGCACCGCATCACCACGCCGGACGCCCCGCTGTCGTGCACCCTGTTCGCGTCCTTCGACGAGGACCCGGCCCCGGACTCGCGAGCCTTCCAGATCTCCCTGCGCCGCGACCACCACTGAGCGCGGAGCCTCGCCCGACGACATGGTCCGCCGGGTGACCGCGCTCGCCTACACTGCGCCCATGCCACTCACCTGGAGGGTCACCGCCACCGTCTTGGGCGTGGCGGGCCTGGCCGCGCTCGCGGTGCACCGGTACGTGCTGCAGGCGATGTTCTGGCGGATCGAGCCCGCCTCCGCCGGCATCGGGCTGAGCTTCGCGACCCTCGCGATCGCCGGGCTCGGCCCGCTCCTGGTCTACCTGTGGCTGACCCGGCGGCACCTGCGGGCACCGGCGACGTTCCAGCGCACCGGCGACGGGCCGGCCTTCACCGTGGCCGGCTCGCCGCTGCCCGGTTTCCTGGTCATCATGCTGATCCTGCAGGCCGGCAACGCGTTGCCGGCCGAGAAGGTGCCGGGCACGGACCGGATCGGGCCGCCCACCGACCCGGCGCTGCGGGCGCTGTTCGCGCTGCTCGCGCTCGAGGTCCTGGTCGCGCTCGCGGTGCTGTGGCTGCCGCGCCCGGGGCTGCGCCTCACCCCGGCCGGGATCGCCGTGCGCAACGTCTTCCGGGTTCAGGAGATCGCCTGGGACGACCTGCTCCCGGGTGGCCCGCAACCGGGGCGGCAGTGGATGATGCGGCTGCACTTCCGCGGCCCGGGCGGCGACCCGCACTCGTGCCGCGTCGCGCTGTTCTTGCTGTCGGTGAACGGGGCCTTCCTCGCCTCGGTCGTGCGGCACTACGCCGAACGGCCGGAGCACCGCGCCGACATCGGCACCGAGGGCGAACTGGAGCGGCTCCGGTCCGGCTTCGGGCAGCGGGTGCCGCAGCCGGCCGCCTGAGAAGGGCACGGCTGTCCGCGTTGGCCCGCACCGCAACTACACTGAACGTGTCGACCGGTTCGACGCTCCGGAGTGACCACCATGATCGGTTAGGTGGCGGAGGGTAAGATTAGGTTTAGAAAGATGAGCCCGGCCGACCGACCCGTGCGCATTCGCGAGGCCGCGGCTCACTAACCACGCAGCGCCCGCTTGATCGGGGCCGTCTTCGCCGCGGCCTCGGCCACCTCGGCCGCCGGGTCGCTGTCCCAGACGATCCCGCCGCCGGCCCACAGGTGCGCCCGGCCGTCCGCGACCGCCACCGTGCGAATCGTGAGGCCGAGGTCGATTTCGACGCGGCCGTGCGGCGCCCCGGGGCCCGGCGCCCCGTGCCCGATCCACCCGCAGGCGCCCATGCTCGGGCCGCGGCCGACGGGCTCGAGGCGCGTGGCCACGTCGATCGCGGCGAGCTTCGGCGCGCCCGTCACCGAGCCGCCCGGCCAGACCGCGGCGAGCAGCTCGGCCAGGCCCACGCCCGGCGCGAGCCGCGCGCTGACCGTCGACTCGGCCTGCCACAGCCCGGACCACCGGCGCAGCGCGAACAGCTCGTCGACGCGCACCGAGCCGACCTCGGCCACCCGGCCCAGGTCGTTGCGCTCGAGGTCGACGATCATCACGTGCTCGGCGCGCTCCTTCGCCGAGGCCAGCAGCTCGGCGCGGCCCTGCGCCGTCGCCGGGCGGGTGCCCTTGATCGGGCGGGTGACGGCCCGGCCGCCGGCCACCGCCACCAGGGTCTCCGGCGACGCCGAGGCGACCCACCAGCGCTCGCCGCGCAGCACGCCGCCGTAGCGGGCGCCCGGGAGGGCCGCGACGCGCGCGAGTGCGGGCCCGGGGCCGAGGCCGAGGCCCGAGCCGGAGGCGGGGCCGGAGCCCGAGCCGAGGCCGGAGCCCGAGCCGAGGCCAGAGCCCGAGCCAAGGCCAGAGCCCGAGCCAAGGCCAGAGCCCGAGCCGGAGCCGGGGCCGGAGCTAGAGACGGAGCCGGGGCCGGAGCCGGAGACGGAGCCGAACGGGGCGCTGGCGTGCCCGACGAGGTTGACGACGTACACGTCGCCGCGCGCGATCGCCGCCCGCACGCCGTCGACCGCCGCCGCGTGCTCGGCCTCGGTCCAGCTCGGCGTCCACGGGCCGACAGCGGACACACCCCCCGGTGAACCAGCCGAAAAATCGGATATTTCCGAAATGCTCGGGGAATCGGCAGCACGGGGCGAGGCCGATTCGCGCCATGTGAGTGAAGAGGCAAATCGCCCCGAATCCGGAGAATCCGCAACCGGTGCCGGTGCAACGTTCACGGTTCCGGGTGACGAATAGGCGACAGTTGTCCCGGGCGCGGGTGACCGGCGCGGGCCGTGCGAGTACGCCACCGCCACCAGATCCGGCACGGAGGGTGCCGGCGACGGAGTCACGGAGGGTGGCGCCAGGAGGACCGAAATCCCACAGGTGAACGCGTCAGTGACGGTGGGTGACGCCGAGATGTCCGCGAGATGCACGCCCTGCGACGCGGCGAACTCGATCAGTAATTGAAGAGGGTCTCCGCCGTCCCGGGAATACCATTCGAAGCGGGAGCGCTCCCAGATGCGGGCTCTACACGCGCCGGGTAACCCGGGCGGGTGAAGATCCACAGTCCCGGGCCCGTACCCGACAACCGGTCCTAGTGTGCTCATACGAAGGGTGGATTATCCCTAAGTTGTGCCGTCACATGTTCGGAATAGTGTCGTTGGCCGTAGTAGCGTGCATCACTGGTCATGTGAAGAACCCCACAGACCTCAATTGAATCTCTCAAATCGGAGACCCCCGATGCTCTGCCAGCACCAGCCCCCCTGTCCCACCGCCGAAGACACCGACCGCGAAGCCGCCCGCGTTTCCGCGAGCCACCCCGAGCAGGGGTGGAGCCTGCTCTGCAACGGCGTGATCGTCTTCGAGGACACCGGCGAGCTTCTGCCCGATTGCTCCGTGATCGAGCCTCACCGCGGGTGGGCGCCGCACACGCTGGTGGGCGCCGCACCGCGGTAACACTCCGTAGCTACGGGGAAGTCACTCTTCGTAAGCGGAGGCCGGAGGACACGAGCACACCAGGTTCCGGTCTCCGTAGCTGTCATCGATGCGGCGCACCGGCGGCCAGTACTTCGCCTCGCGCGAGGCCGCCGACGGGAAGGCCGCCACCGACCGCGGGTAGGCGTGCTCCCACGAGTCGGCCGTCACCACCGCCGCCGTGTGCGGCGCGTTCACGAGCGGGTTGTCGCCGGCCGGCCATGCACCCGACGCCACCCGATCGATCTCCGCCTTGATCGCGATCATGGCGTCGCAGAAGCGGTCCAGCTCGCCCAGGTCCTCACTCTCGGTCGGCTCGACCATGAGCGTCCCGGACACCGGGAACGACATCGTCGGGGCGTGGAAGCCGTAGTCGATGAGCCGCTTCGCCACGTCGGCGACGGTCACGCCGCTGGCCTTGGTGATCCCCCGCAGGTCCAGGATGCACTCGTGCGCGACGAGGTGCTCCGCGCCGCTGTAGAGCACCGGGTAGTGCTCACGCAGCCGGGCCGCCACGTAGTTGGCCGCCAGCACCGCGGTCGCCGTCGCCTTCGCGAGGCCGTCGGGGCCCATCAGCCGCAGGTACGCCCACGGGATCGGCAGGATGCCGGCCGAGCCGAACGGCGCCGCCGAGACCGGGCCGACCGGCGCGTCCGCGGCGAGGAACGGGTGCGAGGGCAGGAAGCGCGCGAGGTGGGCGCGGACCGCGACCGGCCCGACGCCGGGGCCGCCGCCGCCGTGCGGGATGCAGAAGGTCTTGTGCAGGTTGAGGTGCGACACGTCGGCGCCGAACTGCCCGGGCTTGGCGAAGCCGAGCAGCGCGTTGAGGTTGGCCCCGTCGACGTAGACCTGCCCGCCGGCGTCGTGGACCTTCCCGCACAGCTCGGCGATGCCGGTCTCGTACACCCCGTGCGTCGACGGATACGTGACCATGATGGCCGCGAGCCGGTCGCGGTGCTGCTCGATCTTCCGGTCGAGGTCGGCGAGGTCGACGTTGCCGAGCTCGTCGCAGGCGACGACGGCGACCCGCATCCCGGCCATGACGGCGCTGGCCGCGTTGGTGCCGTGCGCGCTGGACGGGATCAGGCACAGGTCGCGCTCGGTGTCGCCGCGGTCGTGGTGGTAGGCCCGGATCGCCAGCAGCCCCGCGAGCTCGCCCTGCGATCCCGCGTTGGGCTGCAGGCTCACGGCGTCGTAGCCGGTGACCTCGGCGAGCCAGCGCTCGAGATCGGCGATGAGGCGGCGGTACCCCTGGGTCTGCGCGTCGGGCGCGAACGGGTGGACGTTCGCGAACTCGGGCCAGGTGATCGGCTCCATCTCGGTGGTCGCGTTGAGCTTCATGGTGCAGGAGCCCAGCGGGATCATGCCGCGGTCGAGCGCGTAGTCCTTGTCGGAGAGCCGGCGCAGGTACCGCAGCATCGCCGTCTCGGATCGATGACTGCTGAACACCGGGTGCGTGAGGTAGTCCGACGCGCGGCGCAGCTGCGCCGGGACCGTGTCGGCCGTGTCGAGCCCGGTGACGTCGGCGTGGGCGAGGCCGAAGGCGGCGAGCACGTCGCGCAGGTGCCCGAACGTCGTGGTCTCGTCGCAGGCGATGCCGACCCGGTCGGCGTCGACGCGGCGCAGGTTGATCCCGCGCTCCGCGGCGGCCTCGACGATCTCGCCGGCCCGCCCTGGTACGACCGCCGTCACCGTGTCGAAGAAGGCCCGGTGCTCGACGGTGACCCCGCCCGCGCTGAGCCCGGCGGCGAGGCGCACGGCCATGTCGTGGGTCCGCGCGGCGATCTCCCGCAGCCCGTCGGGGCCGTGGTAGACCGCGTACATGCTCGCGACGACGGCGAGCAGCACCTGCGCGGTGCAGATGTTGCTGGTCGCCTTCTCGCGGCGGATGTGCTGCTCGCGGGTCTGCAGCGCGAGGCGGTAGGCGGGGGCGCCGCCAGCGTCCTTGGACACGCCGACGAGCCGGCCGGGCAGGGTGCGCTCGAGGCCCTGGCGGACCGCGATGTATCCGGCGTGCGGGCCGCCGAAGCCCATCGGCACGCCGAAGCGCTGGGCGCTGCCGACGGCGACGTCGGCCCCGATCGCGCCGGGCTCGCGCAGCACGCACAGGGCGAGCAGGTCGGCGGCGACGGTGGCGATCGCGCCCCGCTCATGGGCCAGGGCGATGAGGGCCTCGTGGTCGCGCACGGCCCCGGAGGCGCCCGGATACTGCAGGTGCACCCCGAAGAACGCCTCGGGCAGCTCCTCGACGGCGAGGTCGAGGACGCGCACCTCGATGCCGAGCGGTTCGGCGCGGGTCCGGATGACGGCGAGGGTCTGCGGGAGCACGTCGGCGTCGACGACGTACACCTCGGACTTCACCTTCGACGAGCGCCGGGCGAGGGTCATCGCCTCCGCGGCCGCGGTCGCCTCGTCCAGCAGCGACGCCCCGGAGACCGGCAGCCCGGTGAGGTCGGCGACGACGGTCTGGAAGTTCAGCAGCGCCTCGAGCCGGCCCTGGGAGATCTCCGGCTGGTACGGCGTGTAGGCCGTGTACCACGACGGGTCCTCGAGCACGTTGCGCAGGATCACCGGCGGGGTGTGGGTGCCGTGGTACCCGAGGCCGATCATCGACACCAGGGTCCGGTTCGCCGCGGCGAGGGCACGCAGCTCGGCCAGCACCTCGGCCTCGGACGCGGCGAGCGGCAGGTCCAGCGGCTTGTGCCAGCGGATCGAGCCGGGGATCGCGGCGGTCATGAGGTCCTCGACCGTCTCGTACCCGACGGTCTTGAGCATCCGGGCCTGTTCGTCGGCGCTCGGGCCGATGTGCCGCGCGGCAAAACTGGTCATGGGCCACAACTCTCTGGGCGGATCGCGGGACAGGGGCGAACGTGCGCTCCTCCCCCTCTGTCGCAGACTCCAGAGGTGCCAACCCGCCGCGGTCCTTTTGCCTGAGAGGTTCCGGGGAGGATTTGCCCCTTCGGCGTCGCTGCTCTGCACAGCGATCTCTCCCGCGCGGGTATTGCCGGCAGGACTACCCTACCAACAGTGCAGGACTTGACCATCGTGGCGAAGCACACGATCTACTCCGCGGTCGTCGGCTCCCGCGCCTACGGGCTGGACGGCCCGGACTCCGACACCGACCGCCGGGGCGTGTTCCAGACGCCGAGCGACGCCTTCTGGTCGCTGGACAAGCCGCCCACCCACGTCGAGGGGCCGCTGCCGGAGCAGTTCTCGTGGGAGGTCGAGCGGGCCTGCACCCTGGCCCTCGCGGCGAACCCGACGGTGTGGGAGTGCCTGTCGGCGCCGCTGGTCGAGCACGTCACGGACGCCGGCCGCGCGCTGCTGGAGCTGCGCCCGGCGTTCCTGTCCCGCCGCGCCGCCCGCACCTACGGCGACTACGCCCGCGACCAGCTCGGCAAGCTCACCTCGGTGCGCGCCCGCACGGGCGAGGTCCGCTGGAAGCAGGCGATGCACATGGCCCGCCTGCTGCGCGCCGGCGCCCACGTCCTGCGCACCGGCGAGGTTCTGGTGGACGTGACCCCCTGGCGCGACGAGCTCCTGGCGATCCGCCGTGGCGAGCTGAGCTGGGAGGACTTCCAGTCCCTGGCCGGCGCCCTGACCGCCGGCCTGGCCGCCGCCGAGTCGGCGTCGAAGCTCCGGGAGGAGCCCGATCGGGCCGCGGTGGAGCGCTTCCTGTTCGCCCTGCGAACCACGGCACCTGTACCGCCCGTGCGAGCGACCACCGCCCAGCCCCCGGCCCCGGAGGGCATCCCGGCCTGGGCCGGTGCGGTGGCCGACGAGCACCCGTACCCCCTCGCCTTCGCCACGGTCAGCGGCGCCCACCTCTACGGCTTCGCCTCCGTCGACTCGGACCTGGACCTGCGCGCCTGCCACCTCCTGCCCCTGGACGAGGTGGTGGGCCTGGACACCGGCCCGGACACGGTGGAGGTGGGCGGCGAGCGCGAGGGCATGGAGCTGGACATCGTCAGCCAGGAGCTGGCGAAGTTCGTCCGCCTCCTCCTGCGCCCGAACGGGTACGTCCTGGAGCAGCTGCTCTCCCCGCTGGTGGTGCGCACCGGCCCCCTGCACGACGAGCTCAAGGCCCTGGCCCCGCACTGCCTGACCCCGGAGCACGCCCGGCACTACCTGGGCTTCGCCTCGGGCCAGTGGCTGCTGCACGCGAAGACCGGCGAGCTGAAGCCCGCCCTCTACACCCTGCGGGTGCTGCACACCGGCATCCACCTGATGCGCACCGGCGAGATCGAGTCGGACCTGCGCGTGCTCAACACCCTCCCCTACGTCCCGGACCTGATCGAGGCCAAGAAGGCCGGCGAACACCGCGCCCTGCCCCCGTCGCTGGTCGCACCGGAGGTCCTGGCCGCGGACGTGGCACGGCTGACGGCGGAGCTGGAGTCGGCGCGGGACACCTCACGGCTGCCCGCGACCCCGTCGGCCGCCCCGGCGCTGAACGACCTGCTGATCCGCACCCGGCTGTCCCGATGACCGAGCCGTTGCACGGGCCTTCGCACGAGCCCGTGAACGAGCCTCCGCACGGGCCGCCGGGCCGGGCCGGGACCATCGCCGCCTTCCACGCCGGGCTCGGGCTGGACGGCCCCACGTGGCGGGCGGCCGGCTGGGGCAGCGAGGACCTGCAGCGCATCCGCTTCGAGGCCCTGACCCGCGCCGCCGGCTACGCGGGCGGCACGGTGCTCGACTGGGGCTGCGGCCCCGGCGACCTGTACTTCCACCTCCGCGCCATGCGCCTCCCCCTGCACTACACCGGCGTCGACCTGAACCCGGCCATGGTCGAGCTGGCCACGTCCCGCGGCGTCCCCGGCGTCTCGCTCCTGCCGGTGACCGAGACCCCGGCGGGCCGCCACGACTACGTGTTCCTCAGCGGCGTCTTCCAGTTCGCCGACCCGGACGACCCGCTCTACTACCTCAGCACTTTAGAACACGCGTACGACATTTCCGGGCGAGCCGTGGCCGCGAACTTCCTCAGCGCGAACCGCCCGGCGGCCGCCCGCGCGCACGACGAGCTCTACGCCGACCCGTCGGTCCTGATGCGGTTCGCGGCCGCCCTGACCGACCGGTGGCGCATCGACCACGCCTACCACCCGCAGGGCGCGGACTTCACGATCGCCCTGCTGCGCTAGGCCCCCGGACCCGTTCAGCCGGCGCGGCAGCGGGCGGAGTTGGGGTCGACCATCAGCAGCGAGGAGTCGACGGCCTCGAAGTCGGAGCCCTTCAGCGCCTTGAGCGCGTCGAGCTGGGTGTTGCTCCACTTCGCGTCCTCGGCGCCGGTGAAGTACCACGGGGAGCCGTTGTCGGCCAGGATCGCGCCGTACGTCTTCAGCGCCTGCGCCACCGCCCGCGCCTGCGGCGGGTACTTCGCGATGTCCACCGACGCCTTGAGCCGGAACCGGGCGCCCATCGGCGGCAGCGCGGCGTCGGTGGCATCGGACGCGGCGTGGCGGGCCGGCCAGACGAAGGCTTTGCGGGTCTTCGGCGCGGTGAAGCGGATCGCGTGGTCGATCCGGCCCGCCGCGGCCTCCTCGGCGCGGGGCAGGCCGGGCAGGATCGGCAGGCCCGCGGCGTCGGCCGAGGTCCAGCCGCTCTTGCGCAGGGCGTTGCCGCGCAGGTCGTAGACGGCGCCGGAGCCCGCCTTCCAGGAGCCGTCCGGCTGCGCCGACGCGGCGTAGAGCTCGTACGCCTTGCAGGCCGCGGTGTCCTGGACGATCACGTGCCGGTCGCCGCCGGCGTTCGCGCCGCCCTCGACGCGCGCGTCGCGCGGGATCGGGTACGGGCCGGGGTCGCTCTCCCCGGCGTACTCGAAGGTGACCTTGACCTTGGCCTGACCGGCCGGGACGTTCGTGACCGGGATGCCGAACGTGGTGCCGAAGTCGGGGTGGGCGTGCGCGGCGGCGCCGATGCTCGCCACCCAGGCCGCGGAGTCGCGGCTCACGGGCAGTTTGGACACGTCGGCGTGCCAGACGTTGTCGGCCGGGAAGATCGTGCAGGGACCGGCGGTGGAGGGTGCCGGGGAGGCGGTCCCGAGCCCGCCCTCGGCCCCGGGGATCGCGGGCGACGCGGCCAGGGCCGGCTGCGGCGTGGCCGGGGGCGGCGTCGCGGACGGCGAGCAGCCCTGCAGCAGTACCAATGCCAGCACCACGGCCGTCGTCCGCCTCATGCCGCGCGACGCTACCCGGCGGGCCGCGGCGCCTCCACCAGGTCACCCGTGCGGGCTGTTAGCATTCCCCGCGTGGCAGACCGGCAGGGTCTCGGGCCGGTGCTCACCGTCCCGAACCTCATCAGCTTCATGCGCCTGCTCGGCGTGCCATTGTTCCTGTACCTGTTCCTCGCCACCGACGCCACCGGCTGGGCGGTCGCCGTGCTCGTCATCGGCGGGCTCAGCGACTGGGTCGACGGGTTCGCGGCGCGCCGGCTCAAGCAGGTCAGCCGCCTCGGCGAGCTGCTGGACCCGCTCGCCGACCGGCTGTACATCCTGGCCACCCTGTTCGCGCTGACGTTCAAGGACGTCGTGCCCTGGTGGTTCACGATCGCGCTGCTGGCCCGCGAGGCCGTGATGGTGCTGGTCCTCGTGGTGCTGCGGATCCTCGGCCACGGCCCGCCGCCGGTGCACTACGTGGGCAAGACCGCCACCGCGATCCTGCTCATGGGCTTCCCGATGATGCTGCTGGCGCACTTCGCCGAGTCCGCGCGCTCGTGGGCGCAGCCCAGCGGCTGGGCGCTGCTGTGGTGGGGCATCGTCCTGTACTGGGTCGCGGCCGTGTTCTACGTGATCCAGGCCACCGTGCACGTCCGCGCGGGGCGGGCGGTGCAGTTGAAGGCCTCCAGCTCCTCGTGACCTCGCCCCGCCGCGACGACCTGCTCGGCGAGCTGTTCCGCAACCCGCTCGACCCCGGCTACGCGGCCGCGGCCGCGCGCCGTGGCGGCGCTCCCGCGCCGCGGTCCGGCCGGTGGCTGACCGTCGTGGCGATGCTGGCCATCGGGTTCCTGCTGGCGGTGGCGTACCACCAGGTGGTGCAGGCCGCCCCGGGCACCTCGAAGGCCCGCGACGATCTCGTGGCCGACGTGCGCGCCCGCCAGAAGACCGCCGACGACCTGCAGCGGCGCGCCGCCGAGCTGCGCGCGCAGGTCGACCAGGCCCGCGACGACGCGCTCGCCGACGGCGACAGCGCCGCCCGGCTGCGCGACCTGGCCGCCGGCACCGGCACCGGGAAGGTCACCGGGGACGGGGTGGCGGTCCGCATCGCCGACGCGCCGCCGCAGGTCGATCCGGTCACCGGCCGTACGCAGGACGAGAACCTCGGCGTCGTGCTCGACCGGGACCTGCAGGACATCGCCAACGGGCTGTGGCAGTCCGGCGCCGAGGCGATCGCGGTCAACGGCCAGCGGCTCACCGCGACCGGCACGATCCGGGCCGCCGGCGGGGTCATCCTCGTCGACTTCCGGCCCGTGACCAGCCCCTACGAGGTGACCGCGATCGGGCCGCCGGACCTCGCCGACCGGTTCAACGCCTCCGCGACGGCGAAGCGGTTCAAGCGGTACGTCGACGAGTACCGCATGCAGTTCGGCGTGAAGAAGCGCACGAACCTCGCCCTCGCCGGGGCCGCCGAGCCGCCGCTGCAGTACGCCCGGACTCCCGCCCCGACCCCTTCGTCGACTCCCTCTGGAGGTCCCACGCGATGATCGCCGTGATCGCCCTGGCCATCGGCGTTGCGGCCGGTGTCTTCCTCGAGCCGTCGGTGCCGCTCGGGCTGCAGCCGTACCTGCCGATCGCCGTCGTCGCCGCGCTCGACGCGGTGTTCGGCGCCCTGCGGGCCAAGCTCGACGGCATCTTCGACGACAAGCAGTTCGTCGTCTCGTTCGTGTCGAACGTGCTGGTCGCGGCGCTGATCGTGTACCTCGGGGACAAGCTCGGCGTCGGCGGGCAGCTGTCCACCGGCGTCGTCGTGGTCCTCGGGGTGCGGATCTTCGGCAACGTGGCCGCCATCCGCCGGCACCTGTTCCGGGCGTAGCCGTGGGCAAGCCCGCCAACCTCGTCATCGCCCTGCTGCTGGCCCTGCTCGGCTTCGCCGTCGCGGTCCAGTTCAAGGCCGGCGGTACCGATGCCGAGCTCTCCTCCGCCCGGCCCGAGGACCTCGTGCGAATCCTGTCCGACCTCGACGCCCAGCAGGACCGCCTGCGCGGCGAGATCAGCGACCTCGAGGACACCCAGCGGCAGCTGGACTCGGGCGCGCAGGGGCGCGACGCGGCCCTGGCCGAGGCCCGCAAACGCGCCGACGAGCTGGGGATCCTCGCCGGGACGCTCCCCGCCGAGGGGCCGGGTCTGCAGATCGACCTCACGCAGGGCTCCGAGGCCATAAAATCCGAAACCGTGCTCGACGCCATCGAAGAACTGCGCGGGGCCGGGGCCGAGGCCATGCAGATCGCCGGGGCCGGCGGGCCCGCGGTGCGCATCGTGGCCTCGACGTACTTCGTGGACGCCCCGGACGCGGGACGGCTCGTGGTCGACGGGACGATGATCGCCGCGCCCTATACGATCACGGTCATCGGAGGTCCGGACACCATGCGGACGGCGCTGAACATCCCGGGAGGGGTCGTGGACAGCGTCCGCCAGCACGGCGGTACGGTTTCCGTGCGCGAATTGGATCCCGTGCGCGTCAACGCGTTGCACAATGCCGGTGCGCTGCAGTACGCCAAGCCCGCACAGTAGTACCCCAGCCGAGCGAAGAAGGACTTGACGTGATTCCCGACGATCTGCGGTACACCGCCGAACACGAATGGCTCGCCCCCGCCGGGGAGGGCACGTTCAGGGTCGGCATCACGCACTACGCGCAGGACTCGCTGGGCGACATCGTCTTCGTCCAGCTGCCCGAGGCGGGTGCCGCGTTCGAGACCGGCGGGTCGCTCGGCGAGGTCGAGTCGACCAAGAGCGTCTCGGAGATCTACGCTCCGGTCGCCGGCGAGGTGGTCGCGGTGAACCCGGCCCTGGAGAGCGCGCCGGAGCTCATCAACTCCGATCCGTACGGCGAGGGCTGGCTCGTCGAGCTCAAGGTGAACGACCCGGCGGCCGTCGACGCGCTGCTCGACGCGAAGGCGTACGCCGACCTGACCGCCGGCTGATCTCCCGGGAATTCGCCCGGTATTTCACCGACGCCCTTGCCGCGCGTCCGGTTGACCCGTGATTTCGCGCGTGACTAGGCTCGCTCAGTCAACCGTATGCGTTCCGAGGCTTCCCATGCATCCGGCTGACCCCGACATACGACCGTGAGGTGGTTCGATGACGCGCCCAGACGACGAGTTTCCCCCGCTCGACGTCACGTCCACGCTCAACCTTGGCGCCATTGAGGATGCCATCGAGGGGCCGGACAACGACATGGTGCCCACCCGCATGTCGGGTTCCCTGCCGCCGGGCACGGCGCTGCTCGCCGTCCGCCGCGGCCCGAACGCCGGCGCGCGCTTCCTGCTCGACCACGACGTGACCACGAGCGGCCGGCACCCCGACAGCGACATCTTCCTCGACGACGTGACGGTCTCGCGCCGCCACGCCGAGTTCCACCGCGAGGGCGGCACCTTCACCGTGCGCGACGTCGGCAGCCTCAACGGCACCTACGTCAACCGGGAACGCGTCGAGGCGGCGACGCTGAGCAACGGCGACGAGGTCCAGATCGGCAAATTCCGCCTCGTGTTCGTCGCAGGACCGCGCCCCGACGAGAGCTGAGGCGATGACGGCGTCGGCGGCCGCCTGGAACAATCCCACCCCGGGTGAGGACCTCACCCGGGGCGAGCGTCTCATGAGCATCGGCGAGGTCCTCGCGCACCTGCGCGGCGACTTCCCCGACGTGACCATCTCCAAGCTGCGCTTCCTGGAGACCGAGGGGCTCGTCGAGCCGCGGCGCACCCCGGCCGGGTACCGCAAGTACACGTGGATGGACGTGTCGCGGCTGCGCTACGTGCTCACCGCGCAGCGGGACCAGTACCTCCCCCTGCGCGTGATCCGCGAGCACCTCGCCACCATGCGTGAGCCGCTGACCGAGGTCACGGATTCGGTACCGGCCGAGGCCCCCACCGAGCTCCGCCTCACCCGCGAGGAGCTGCTGAGCAAGGCCGGGCTCACCGAGGCGGCTCTCAAGGCCCTCGAGGACCACGGGCTGCTCAAGTCCCGCCCCGGGGCCGGCTACGACGCCGACGCCCTCGAGGTGGCCACGGCCGCGGCCCGCCTCGGCGAGTTCGGCGTGGAGCCGCGGCACCTGCGCGCCTACCGGGCCGCCGCCGACCGCGAGATCGGGCTGTTCAGCCAGCTCGTGACGCCACTGACCAGGCAGAACGGCCCGGCCGGCCGCGCCCGGGCGGCCGACACGGTCCACGAGCTCGCGGCGCTCACCCAGCGCGTGCACGCCGCCCTGGTGCGCGCCGGCCTGCGCGAGATCCTCGGCAAGTAGCCCCCCGCCACCCGGTCCGTGTCCGGCCCGCGCCCGGCCTTCAGAGGCCGGACGTTCTCCACCTTCCGGGCAAAAACTGGGTGAACGGGACGTTTCGCATCGCGCTCGATCGGCTCCATCCGCAGGCGATCTTCACCACTCGGCACATCAGACGGGCATCGCGAGTGGCACGACTGCGGTGGAGTCCGTGTAACGTGCAGGGAGAGGCAAGTCGACACGGAGGCGGCAGTGCGAGAGCTGAATGTGGTCGGAGTTCGCGTGGAGCTGCCTACCAATCAGCCCATCGTGTTGCTCAAGGAGGTCGACGGAGACCGCTACCTGCCGATCTGGATCGGTGCGGTAGAGGCCACCGCGATCGCTTACGAGCAGCAGGGGGTGAAGCCGGCCCGACCCCTGACCCACGATCTGATGCGCGACATGCTCGCGGCCCTGAAGGCCCCGCTGCACGCCGTCGAGATCGTGGAGATGCGCGACAACATCTTCTACGCCGAGCTCGTCATCGGCGACAACGTCCGCGTGTCGGCCCGCCCGAGCGACTCGATCGCCCTGGCCCTTCGCGTGGGCGCCCCGATCCGCTGCGCCGACCAGGTCCTGACCGAGGCCGCCATCGTCATCCCCGACGAGCAGGAGGACGAGGTCGAGAAGTTCCGGGAGTTCCTGGAGCAGGTTCGCCCGGAGGACTTCGCCGGCTGACCGCCCGGCACATCCGGGGCGCGCCCGATCCGGCCGCCGTGGACTGACAGCAGCTCCCTCCGCAGCGACTCACCCAGTCTCGGGCGACTCCATCACGCCCCGGGCTCCCACCGACCGATCTCACCCCCGGTACCGCCCGGCCGAGGCACGCCGCGCGCTGCAACGGGCGAGCGGCGGGGCGGCGGACCGAAGACGCGGACGGCGGACCGAAGACACGGACGCCAGGCCGCGGCAACGCGGCGCGGCGAGGCCCAAGCGGACAGCGGGCCAGCCGACGGCGCACGACACGCGACGACAACGCGGGCGGCAGGGCGGCGGGCGAGGACCCGGACGGCAGGCGGCGGCAACGCGAGCAGCGATGCGCAGGCGGACAGCGGGCCAGCCGACGGCGGACGACAGGCGGCGGCAACTCGGGCGGCGGGACGAGGCGGGCGGCAGGGCGCAGGCGCGGACCGCGGGCCAGCCGGCGGCAGGCGACAGGCGGCGACCAGGCGGGCGCGGCGAGGCGGGCGCGGCAAGGCGGGCGACAGTGAGCCGGCAGACGGCGGCGACGCGGATGGTGGGACGGCCAAGGGCCAGGCGCGCGGCGTCGCGAACGCGTGGGGACGGTTGCGGCGGCCGAGGTTGGGCGCGGGTGGGTGATCCCGGGCGGGCCCAGGGTGGCGAGCGTGCGACGCGGTTGATAACAAATCGGGCACACGCCCGTGTGACAGGGGCGGAAACGCCTGCGCAGTTCGGTGAAGACGCTTGCCTTCCGGAACACGACAGGTAGCGTCGGTGGTGGGTCAACCGCAGCGTCGGGGTGCCGTCGCCGACGGTCAACCAGCGTCGCGGGTGGACGCGCGCAAGGTTTCACGCACCGGCACGCGGCGTGTCGCGGCGTTACCTCCCCGCAGACCCTCAAGGTGCGCTATAGGGTTGCGGGTGTTGACGCTGGAGGTGGGTCGCAATGCAACAGCCCCCGGATCCCGGGATACCCGGCCATGCCGCTGAGGCCGCTGAGTACGCCCAGGTGAACCCGGCCACGCAGCCCCGCACGGCGGCAGGCGCGCCGAACGGTCACGCACCAGTTGCCGGGCCCGGTACCCAGATCGACCACCGTTCACACATCGGCCCCGGCTCCCCCGCCGGCTTCGCGATGACCGCCGATGCCATGGACACCAGCGACATCGGAGGCGACGTGGACGCCTTTGGGGCGAGTGCAACCGCCGGGGCCGGCTCGAGCCCCGCGAACAGCACCGGATCCGCGAACACCGCGGCGGCCAGCGTCGCCGCCGGGCCGAGCGTCGCCGGGCCGAGCGCCACCGGGCCGAGCATCACCGGGCCGAGCATCGCCGACGCCGACGACGTCGGCTACCGCGGCCCGACCGCCTGCCACGCCGCCGGGATCAGCTACCGCCAGCTCGACTACTGGGCCCGCACCGGGCTCGTCGTGCCCTCCGTGCGCGACGCCAGCGGCTCCGGCAGCCAGCGCCTCTACTCCTTCCGCGACATCGTCGTGCTCAAGGTCGTCAAGCGCCTCCTCGACGCCGGCGTCTCGCTGCAGAACATCCGCAAGGCCATCGACACGCTGCGCTCGCGCGGGGTCGGGGACCTCGCCGGGATCACCCTGATCTCGGACGGGACCACCGTCTACGAGTGCCGCTCGCCCGAGGAGGTCGTCGACCTGCTCCAGGGCGGCCAGGGCGTCTTCGGCATCGCGATCTCCGGGGCGTTCAAGGAGATCGAGGGCACGCTGTCGCACCTGCCGGCCGAGGCGGCCACACCGGGCGAGGAAGTCCCCGCGCCGCCGGCCACCGGCAGCGCCGAGGACACCTACACCGGGGGCGACGAGCTCGCGATGCGCCGCGCCCGCCGTCGCGCCGGCTGACCGAACCCACCACCGCACCTCGCGACCTCCGTTCACCGAGCCGTGCCCCCAGTTTAGAACAGGGGTACGACACAAAAGGGCGTGTCACGAAAGGTGGGCTGCACGTCGTTGCCGACACGCCGGCCCGGCACCAAGATCAGACGCATGCCCCCGCAGCGAGTCGTGATCGTGGTCTTCGACGGCGTCCAGAGCCTCGACGTCACCGGCCCGCTCGAAGTCTTCACAGGAGCCGGCAAGGCGAGCGCCAGGCCGTACGAGCACCCCGGCGCCGACCTGTCCGTCCCGGCGCTGGCCCGGCGCGCGAACCTGTCGCCGCGGCAGTTCAGCCGCGCGTTCGCGGCGGAGGTCGGCACGCCGCCGGGGCGCTACGTCGGCCAGGTGCGCCTCGAGGCCGCCCGGCGGCTGCTCGAGGAGGGCCGCGACGGCGTCGAGGAAGTGGCCCGGACCTGCGGCTACGGCACACCGGAGGCGATGCGCCGCGCCTTCGTCCGCGAGCTGGGCGTGGCCCCGGCCGGCTATCGGGAGCGTTGCTAGATGCGCATTGCCATGGTGTTGTACCGCCGGATGACCGCCCTGGACGTCGTCGGGCCCTACGAGGTGCTGTCGCGCCTGCCCGGCGCGTCGATCACGTTCGTCGGCTCGGGCCCGGGACCGGTGCCGGCGGACACCGGACTGCTGCACCTCGGCGACCGGTCCGGCTTCGCGGAGGCGCCGGAGCCCGACGTGGTCGTCGTCCCGGGCGGGCCCGACGTCGCCGCGCAGGTCGCCGACGCGGAGCTGGGCGAGTGGCTGCGCCGCGTCGACGCGGGCGCGACCTGGATGACGTCGGTGTGCACCGGCTCGCTGATCCTCGCCGCCGCCGGCCTGCTGCGCGGGCGCGCCGCGACCTCCCACTGGCTCGTGACCGAGCGGCTGCGGGAGTACGGCGCGCTGCCGTCCCCCGGACGGGTGGTCATCGACGGGAAGTACGCGACCGCGGCCGGCGTCTCCGCGGGCATCGACCTCGCGCTCACGCTCGCCGGGCGGATCGCCGGGCCGCAGGTCGCGCAGGCCATCCAGCTCGCGATCGAGTACGACCCGCACCCGCCCTTCGCCGCCGGATCCCCCGCGTCGGCCCCGCCGGAGGTCGTCGCGTTCCTGCGCGCCAACCGCCATCTCGTGGTGTCGTCGTAAGCTCCAGGGCGTGACGTTCCGTGGCTGGCCCGCCGAGGCGCTCGAGTTCTACGACGGACTCGAGGCGGACAACTCGAAGACGTACTGGACCGCGCACAAAAGCACCTATGAGGAGCAGGTGCGCGGCCCCATGAGCGAGCTGCTCGCGGAGCTGGAGCCGGAGTTCGGCCCGGCGAAGATCTTCCGCCCCTACCGCGACGTGCGCTTCAGCGCCGACAAGTCGCCGTACAAGACCTCGTGCGCGGCCTCGTTCGAGCGCGGCGGCTACGTCCAGCTGACCGCCGAGGGCCTCGCCGCCGGGGCCGGGGCGTACATGATGGACTCGCCCCGCCTGGCGCGCTACCGCCAGGCGGTCGCCGCCGACGCGTCGGGCCGCGAGCTCGCCGCCATCGTCGCGGACCTGGCCGCCCGCGGCTGGTCGGTGACGTCGCACGAGCAGCTCAAGACCGTGCCGCGCGGCTTCGACAAGGAGCACCCGCGGGCCGGCCTGCTGCGCCACAAGGGCCTCATCGCCTGGCACCAGTTCCCGCTGAAGCCCTGGCTCGGCACCCCCAAGGCACGCGGGCACGTCGAGACGTTCCTGCGCGGCTGCCAGCCCCTCCAGGAGTGGCTCGCCGCACACACCTGAGTCAGCAGCCCGGACCGGCACCGCCAAAAAGCGCACCGGCACCCGAGTCAGCAGCCCGGACCGGCACCGCCAAAAAGCGCACGGACACCTGAGTCAGCGGCGCTCGACCGCCGCCATCAGCACGTCGAACGGTGCCGCCGCCGCGCGTGCCGCCGCGTCGCGGTCCGCGGCCTCGCGCGCCGCCGGCTCCGCCCACAGGCCGCCCTCCAGCGCGAGCGCCGCCCGGGCCGCGTCGGCCCCCGCCTGCCAGGCGGCCTCCTCGGCCGCCGCGCGGACCAGGCTCGCCGGCCGCTCGCCGACCGGCACCTGCGGCGGGTCGGCCAGCAGGTTGCCCGGCGGCACGAACACGACCGGCAGGCCGCTGCCGAGGACGGCGGCCTGGCGCCGGGCCTCGAAGGCCGGCGAGTCGTCGATCGCCGCGCCGTAGACGGCCGCGGTGCGGGCCGCGATCGCGTGCCACGAGTGCCGCTCGCGGGCCATGGCGCGGGCGCGGGTCGCGAGGGTCTGGGCGAACATCGGGTCCTGCAGCAGCGCCGCGACGGCGTCGGCGAGGCCGTCCGGGTCGCCGGCCGGGAAGCGGATGCCCGTGACGCCGTGCTCGACGATCGAGGCCAGGCCGCCGGTCGAGGCCACGACGAGGGCCGCGCCCGAGGCGGCGGCCTCGAGGGCCACGGTGCCGGTCGGCTCGTATCGGCTCGGCATCACGAACGCGTCCGCGGCGGCCAGGACCGCGGCCAGGGTCGGCTGGTCCAGGGTGCCGGGGAAGGAGACGGCGCGGTGCAGCTTGAGGCGGCGGGCCTCCTCGATCAGGGTGCCGCGGTAGGGGCCGTCGCCGGCGACGACCGCGCGGGTGCCGGGGTGGCGCTCGCGGATGGCGGGCATCGCGGCGAGGAGGTCCTGCACGCCCTTCTCGCTGACGAGGCGGCCGGCGTAGGCGATCAGCGGGCCCTCGCCGGCGAAGCGGAGGCGGGCCTGGAGCACGGCGCGGGGCTCGGCGGTCCACACGTCGGGGTCGATGCCGCTGGGGACGACGTCGACGCGCTCGGCGGGGACGTCGAAGAGGTGCTGGACCTCCCAGCGCAGGTATTCGGTCGGCACGATGACGCGGCAGGCCTCGGAGCCCAGCCACCACTCGACGGAGTGCACCGAGCGGCTGGTCTCCCCCTCGAGGTAGCCCTGGCGGCGGCCCGCCTCGGTGGCCTGCAGCGAGGCCACGAACGGGATGCCGAAGTGCTCCTTGAGGGTCACCGCGGCGTGGGTGACGAGCCAGCCGTGGGCGTGGATCACCTCGTAGCCGGCGGCCGGCGCGGTGCGGATGGCGGTCTCGGCCAGCATGTGGTTGACGGCCATGGTGTGGCCGAGGTCGGTGTCGTCGGTGGACGGCACCGCGGCGGCCCGGACCACCCGGACGTCGCCGAGCATCGATGTCGCCGGGGTGCCGGACTCGTGCCGGGTGACGACGGTGACGTCGTGGCCGGCGGTGCCCAGCGCGGCCGCGAGCGCGGCCGTTCGTGCATCACTCGAAGGGAAGTCCCAGGCGATCATCAAGACGCGCATAGCGGATACCTCTCGTCGCCGACTGTCACCGTAGCGCGTTCCGACGCTTCCGCGGACCGGCTTCGCGGGTCAATTTCACTTTTCCCGATGTTGCGGGACGTGCACCTTGCAGCTTGCAGTTTTGCCTGATGACGGTGCGTGCGTGCAGCAGGGCGGCGACCGATCGGGCGGAGAACGGCGCCCCGGTCGGGCGGTACGGCGCGTCACCCTCCGCGATCTCGCTGACCGAGCCGAGTCCGCACTCGCCCAAATGTCCCTCAACGGCGACGGGCAGCGCGTCCACCGGCCGGCCGGCGGCACACATCGCGTCGACGTACGGCCCGAGCCACCACGGCCACACCGTTCCCTGGTGATATGCCGTGTCCCGGGCGACGACTCCGCCCCGGTGCGCACCAAGGTACCCGTATTCACCCGGGCCAAGCGTGCGCAGGCCCAGCGGCGTGAGCAGGCTCTCGCCGACGGCCCGCAGCACGTCGTCGCGCAGGCGGGGCTCGTCGGCGCCGGGGGCGTACGGCAGGCTGAACGCGAGGAGCTGGTTGGGGCGCAGCACCGAGTCGTCGTGGACGCCGGAGCCGCCCTTCGGGTAGGGCGCGGGGCCGGCGTCGACGACGTCGTAGAGCCAGCCGTCGGGCGCGCGGAAGCGCTTCACGAACTGGGCCCGCACGGCGTCGCGGCGGCCGTGCACGACGGAGGCGTCGCGGCCGCAGCGCTCCCGCAGCGCGGCGACGGCGCCGAGCGCGTTCGCCCACAGCGCGTTGAGCTCGACCGGCTTGCCGTCGCGCGGGGTCACCGGGCCGCGCGGCAGGCGGGCGTTCATCCAGGTGAGGCCGGCGTGGTCGGCGTCGAGGACGAGCAGCCCGTCGAGGGGGTCGACGCTCACGCCGTCGCGGGTGCCCTTCGTGTACGCCGCGATGACCCCCTCCACCGCGGGCAGCAGCTCCGCGGCGAGGTCGGCGTCGCCGGTGCGCGCGATGTGCCGGTCGACCGCGTGGACGTACCACAGCGCCCCGTCGGCGTCGCCGAGCTCCTCGGCCCGCAGGCGCGCGCCGAGGCCGGCGTGGGCCCGCAGCAGCTCGCGGCCCTCGGCGGCGCGGCCGGTGTGCAGGAAGAGCCCCTCATAGGCGGTCATGGTGTCGCGCAGGTAGCTGCCGAACCACGGGTACCCGGCGATCACCTCGGGCACGCCGTCGCGGTCGATGATGAAGGCGTCCGCGGCGAGCGTGAGCAGGCGCTCGGCGGCGGTGCGCACGCCGGCCTGGCGCACGAGCCGGCGGGCGCGGCGGCGGGCGGCCTCGACCACGGCGGGGCCGTCGGGCAGCGGCGCGGCGTTGCCGAGGTCGGAGCGGGCGGTGACGGTGAGGGTCTCGCCGGCGCCCAGGTCGGCCGCGAACGTCCCGGCGGCCCAGAGGTCCTCGACCGGGTTGAGGCCGCGGGCGGTCTCCTCGCGGTGGTAGGCGTCGAGGTACCACTCGCCGAGCGGCGTCCAGCCCGGCCCGTCGAGCGCGTACGCGTCCTCGATGTCCAGCGGGCCGTCGGCGCAGAAGCGCTCGCCGTCGGCGTCGCGCCACGTGCACAGGGCGGTGAGGCCGAGGTGGACCCGGGCGCCGGGCGGGGCCGCGACCAGGCGGTGCACCACGGCGACGGCGTTGCGGCCGCGGACCATCGCGACCTCGCGCTCGAGGACGTATTCGCCGAACCGCCAGCGCCAGCGCGGTACACCGTCGAGGATCTCGAAGGATTCGAGGTGGTGGTGGCCCTGGGGGTCGATCGCGCCGGAGCCCCACTCGTGCACCGCCAGGCGGTGCTCGGCGCCGCCGGGCAGCCGCAGCACCGGGTCCAGCGCGGCGAGCGCGACGCGGCGCTGCGGGGTGACGAGCAGCGCGTGGTACCGGCGCGTGCGCAGACCGGCGACCGTGCCGGTCGCGTATCCCCCGAGGCCGTCGGTGACCAGCCATTCCGCTTCGAATCCCGCCGGGGTGGCGCAGGCATGCGGGCCGAAGGTCATCACCGATCCGGGGGGCATGTGCCCAACTATGATCCGAACCCCCTCGTTTCAAACGCGCGCCACGGCTGAATTCGCCGGAGATTCATCCTGGAACCGTGTCGGGAATCCGACGCACCGCCGATCACGATTCATTATTGAAGGAGTGGGGCATATGGCAGCCAGCTTCGCGCGTACCCGCGCGTGAACTTTCGACGCACGTAACACTGTGGCAACGGGGGCACCGTTGGACAGCGGTGCCGAGCAATGGAGCGGGAGCGAACATGCAGGTCTGGCCGGGCAACCGGTACCCGTTGGGCGCGACCTACGACGGGCAGGGCACCAACTTCGCGATTTTCAGCGAGGTGGCCGAGTCCGTCGAGCTGTGCCTCTTCGACGACCACGACGCCGAGGAGCGCATCAAGCTGGTCGAGGTCGACGCGTTCGTCTGGCACGCCTACCTGCCGGGGGTCGAGCCGGGGCAGCGGTACGGCTTCCGCGTCAGCGGCCCCTACGAGCCGCAGCGGGGCCTGCGCTGCAACCCGCACAAGCTGCTGCTGGACCCGTACGCGAAGGCCATCGACGGCGACATCGCCTGGGATCCGGCGGTGTACGGCTACGACTTCAACGACCCCGAGCGGATGTCGGAGGCCGACTCGGCCCCGTTCATGCCCAAGGCGGTCGTGGTGAACCCGTACTTCGACTGGGGCAACGACTCGGCCCCGCGGGTGCCGTACCACCACACGGTCGTCTACGAGGCGCACGTCCGCGGCCTGACCATGCGCCACCCGGACGTGCCCAAGGAGCTGCGCGGCACCTACGCCGGCATCGGCCACCCCGCGGTCGTCGAGCACCTCAAGCGGCTGGGCATCACCGCCGTCGAGCTGCTGCCCGTGCACCACTTCGTGCACGACCAGCGCCTCGTCGAGCTGGGCCTGTCCAATTACTGGGGCTACAACACGATCGGCTTCTTCGCCCCGTACCACGGCTACGCCCACCGGCACCGCGGCCAGCAGGTCCAGGAGTTCCGCGGGATGGTCAAGGCGCTGCACGCGGCCGGCATCGAGGTCATCCTCGACGTCGTCTACAACCACACCGCCGAGGGCAACCACCTCGGCCCGACGCTGAGCTTCCGCGGCATCGACAACGGGCACTACTACAAGCTCGAGGACGAGGACAACCGGTACTACACCGACTACACGGGCACCGGCAACAGCTTCAACGTGCGCAACCCGCACTCGCTGCAGCTCGTGATGGACTCCCTGCGCTACTGGGTGACGGAGATGCGCGTCGACGGCTTCCGCTTCGATCTCGCCTCGACCCTGGCCCGCGAGTTCTACGACGTCGACCGCCTCTCGACGTTCTTCGAAGTCGTGCAGCAGGACCCGGTGGTCAACCAGGTGAAGCTCATCGCCGAGCCGTGGGACGTCGGGCCGGGCGGCTACCAGGTCGGCAACTTCCCGCCGCTGTGGACGGAGTGGAACGGCCGGTTCCGTGACACCGTGCGCGACTTCTGGCGCGGCGAGCCGGCGACGCTGGGTGAGTTCGCGTCGCGGATCACCGGCTCGGCCGACCTCTACCAGGACGACGGGCGGCGGCCCTTCGCCAGCATCAACTTCGTCACCTGCCACGACGGCTTCACGCTCAACGACCTCGTCTCCTACAACGAGAAGCACAACGAGGCCAACACCGAGGACAACCGCGACGGCGAGAGCCACAACCGCTCGTGGAACTGCGGCGTCGAGGGCCCGACCGACGACCCGGCGGTCGCCGCGCTGCGGGCCAAGCAGCGCCGCAACTTCCTCACCACGCTCATGCTCAGCCAGGGCGTGCCGATGATCTGCGCGGGCGACGAGCTCGGGCGCACCCAGGGCGGCAACAACAACGCGTACTGCCAGGACAACGAGATCAGCTGGGTCGACTGGGAGAACGTCGACGAGCAGCTGCTGGCGTTCACGCGCGGCCTGGCGCTGTTCCGGGAGCGCCACCGGGTGTTCCGCCGCCGCCGCTTCTTCACCGGCCGGCCGGTCGCCCGCGCCGAGGGCACCCCGATCGCGGACGTCGCCTGGTTCGCCACGGACGGGCGGGCGATGACCGAGGAGGACTGGGACAACCACTTCGGCAAGGCGCTCATGCTCTTCGTCAACGGCGAGAGCATCACCGAGCGCGGCTCGCACGGGGAGCGGCACGTCGACGACTCGTTCCTGCTGTGCTTCAACGCACACTACGAGCCGCTCGACTTCGTCATACCGACGCAGGAGTACGGCAAGGAGTGGGAGCTGGTGATCGCGACAGCGACCGGGCCGGCCCGCGACGGCGTCAGCTACACCGCGGGCGGCACGATCACGGTGCCGGACCGCTCCCTCGTCGTGCTGGACCGCACGGTATGAGGGTGCCGACGGGGACGTACCGCGTGCAGGTGCGCCCGGACTTCGGGCTGGACGCGACCGCCGGCCTCGCCGGGTACCTCCGCGCGCTCGGGGCCTCCCACCTGTACTCCGCGCCGCTGCTCACCGCGACCCCGGGCTCGCCGCACGGGTACGACGTCGTCGACCCGCGCACGGTGAACCCGCAGCTCGGCGGGGCGCCCGCCCTGGACCGGCTGGTGGCGGCGCTGCGGCAGCAGGGGCTCGGGCTCGTGGTCGACATCGTGCCCAACCACATGGGCCTGTTCCAGCCCGCGGCCAACCCGATGTGGTGGGACGTCCTGGCGAGGGGGCGGGCCAGCGTGTACGCGGACTGGTTCGACATCGACTGGGACGCCGGCCCGGTCGTGGTGCCGGTGCTCGGCTCGCCGGCCCTGGACGACCTGCGCGTCGAGGACGGCGAGCTGCGCTACTACGAGCACCGCTTCCCGATCGCCGCCGGCACCGGGGACGGGACCGCGCAGGAGGTGCACGCGCGGCAGCACTACCGGCTCGTGTACTGGCGCGAGGGCAACGAGCGGCTCAACTACCGCCGGTTCTTCGCCGTCACCGAGCTCGCCGGGGTGCGCGTCGAGGACCCCGCGGTGTTCGAGGCCACGCACGCGGAGATCCTGCGCTGGGTCCGCGAGGGCCTCGCCGACGGCATCCGCGTCGACCACCCCGACGGCCTGCGCGACCCCGGCGAGTACCTGACCCGTCTGCGCGAGCGGGCCCCGGACACGTGGCTGCTCGTCGAGAAGATCCTCGAACGCGGCGAGCCGATGCCCCCGTGGCCCGTCGACGGCACCACGGGCTACGACGCCCTGGCCGAGGTCTGCGGCCTCTTCATCGATCCCGGTTGTCCGGAACCGTCCGGCAAGAGCTGGAAGCAGGAGTCGTACGAGCAGAAGCTGGACGTCACCCGGCGCCTGTTCACCGCGGAGCTCAACCGCCTGGAGCGCCTGGGCGGCGACCGGGCGCGCCTGGCCGAGATCGCCGCGAACTTCGACGTGTACCGGACCTACCTGCCCTACGGCGTCGAGCACCTGGAGCAGGCCGCCAAGGGCAACGTGCCCGAGCGGCTCAAGGACCCCGGCGACGAGCTGGCGGTCAGGTTCCAGCAGTTCACCGGCGCGGTCATGGCCAAGGGCGTCGAGGACACGGCGATGTACCGCTGGAACCACCTCATCGCCCTGAACGAGGTCGGCGGCGACCCCAGCCGCGTCGGCGTCGAGCCGGACGAGTTCCACGAGGCCCAGGCGCGCCGGCACCGCGAGTGGCCGAACGGCATGACGACCCTGTCCACGCACGACACCAAGCGCGGCGAGGACGTGCGGGCCCGCCTCGCCGTGCTCAGCGAGGTGCCGGACGAGTGGCGGGCCGCCGTCGCCGGCTGGCGCGAGGCCGCCCCGCTGGACGACCCGTCGTTCGAGGCCCTCTTCTGGCAGACGATCGTCGGCGCCTGGCCGATCTCGCAGGAGCGGCTGCGGCTGTACCTGCGGAAGGCCGCCCGCGAGGCGAACCGCTCGACCTCGTGGGACGAGCCGGACCAGGCCTTCGAGGACGCCGTCGAGTCGAACCTGGCCCGGGTCTTCCACGACCCTGATCTGCACCGCTCGGTGCAGGACTTCGCGTCCCGGATCACCCCCTACGGCTGGAGCAACGCGCTGGGCCAGAAGCTCGTGCAGCTGACGATGCCGGGCGTGCCGGACGTGTACCAGGGCACCGAGCTGTGGGAGAACTCCCTCGTCGACCCCGACAACCGCCGCCCGGTCGACTTCGCCGAGCGCCTCGACCTGCTCGCCGCGCTCGACGCCGCCGCGGCGGCCGGCCAGCCGCTGCCGCCGGTCGACGTGTCCGGTGCGGCGAAGCTGCTCGTGGTCAGCCGCGCGCTGCGGCTGCGCCGCGACCGGCCCGAGCTGTTCGGCGACTACCGGCCCGTCGAGGCCACCGGCGCGGCGCAGCGGCACGTCGTCGCGTTCGACCGGGGCGGCGCGCTCACGGTCGCCACCCGGCTCCCGGCCGGCCTCGAGGCCGCCGGCGGCTGGCGCGACACCGAGCTCAAGCTCCCGGCCGGCGACTGGGTCGACGCGCTCACCGGGCGCGGGGCCGCACCGCGCCTCGCCGACCTGCTCGCCTCCTACCCCGTCGCGTTGCTGGTGAAGGGCTGACCGCATGGAGTTCCGGGTCTGGGCGCCGTCCGCGCGCCGTGTCGTGCTGCACAGCGGGGACGCCGCCGTTCCCATGACCGCCGACGGGCAGTGGTGGACGGCGCAGGACCCGTCGGCCGGCCACGGCACCGACTACGGCTTCGCGCTCGACGACGCCGGGACGGTGCTGCCCGACCCGCGCTCCCGCTGGCAGCCGGGCGGGGTGCACGAGCGCAGCCGGGTCTACGACCACGCCCGGTTCGCCTGGAACGACGCGGGCTGGACCGGGCGCCAGCTCGCCGGGAGCGTCGTCTACGAGCTGCACGTGGGCACCTTCACGCCGTCGGGGACGTTCGACGGGGCGATCGAGCGGCTGCCGTACCTGCGCGAGCTGGGCGTCGACCTGGTCGAGCTGCTGCCGGTGAACGCCTTCAACGGCGAGTACAACTGGGGCTACGACGGCGTCGGCTGGCACGCGGTGCAGGAGAGCTACGGCGGCCCCGACGGGCTCAAGCGGTTCGTCGACGCCGCCCACCGGGCCGGGATCGGCGTGCTCATCGACGCCGTCTACAACCACTTCGGCCCGTCCGGGGCCTACGCACCGCAGTTCGGCCCGTACCTCTCCGCCGGCGCGAACACCTGGGGCCGCTCGCTCAACCTCGACGAGGCCGACTGCGGCGAGGTGCGCCGGTTCATCATCGACAGCGCGCTGCAGTGGCTGCGCGACTACCACGCCGACGGCCTGCGCCTCGACGCCGTGCACGCGCTCGTCGACCGCGGCGCGACCCACCTGCTCGAGGAGCTCGCGGCCGAGGTCGACGCGCTGTCCGCGGCGCTCGGCCGCCCGCTGACCCTCATCGCCGAGTCCGACCTCAACGACCCGAAGCTCGTCACGGCCCGGGAGGGTGCCGGCTACGGCCTGCACGCCCAGTGGGACGACGACGTCCACCACGCCCTGCACGCCCTGCTGACCGGGGAGCGGCAGGGGTACTACGGCGACTTCGGCAGCCCCGAGTGCTTCAAGACGGTGTGGGAGTCGGCGTTCTTCCACGCGGGCACCTGGTCCTCGTTCCGCCGCCGCGTGCACGGGCGCGCCGTGGACCGGGCGCGCATCCCCGGGTACCGCTTCGTCGTCTGCCTGCAGAACCACGACCAGATCGGCAACCGCGCGACCGGGGACCGGCTCACCGCGACCCTCTCCCCCGGCCTGCTGCGCGTGGGCGCCACGCTGCTGCTGACCTCCCCGTTCACGCCGATGCTGTTCATGGGCGAGGAGTTCGCGGCCCGCACCCCGTGGCAGTTCTTCACGAGCCACCCGGAGCCGGCCCTGGCCGCGGCCGTGGCCGACGGGCGCCGCGAGGAGTTCGCCGCGCACGGCTGGCCCCCGGGCGACGTGCCCGACCCGCAGGACCCGGAGACGTTCGCGCGCTCCCAGCTCGACTGGGCGGGCATGGACATGGAGATGCTCGAGCTGTACCGCCGGCTGATCGCGCTGCGCAAGTCCCGGCCGGGCCTGTCGGACCCGCGCCTGGACCGCGTCCACGTCGTCCACGACGACGGGGTCCTGCTGATCCGCCGCGGCGAGCAGACGGTGGTGGCCAACCTGACGGCCGACCCCCGGACGGTCCCGCTGCGCGCCGAGTGCGTGCTCCTCGCGACCGACGAGGCCGTCGTGCTCCAGTCCGGCCTGCTGACCCTCCCCGCCGAGTCGGCCGCGATCCTCTGACGGCCCCGCGCCGCCTCCCGGCCGTCGTCGTGCGGCACGGCCGGGCCGGGTTGACTCCGGGTTGACTCCGGTCGATACGGTGCGCTGATGGCGATCGGATCGGCGTCGGCGGCCCTCGCGTGGGCGCTCGTGGGCGCGGTCGTGGCCGTGGGCGCCGGCGTGGCCGTGGGCCTCGGGGTGTACCGGCGGCATCGGCGCATCCTGCGGCGCGGCGCGCGGATGAGCGCCGAGATCGCCGCGGCCGAGATCGCCCCGCCGCCGGGCCCGTACGAGTCGCGGCGGCGCACCGTGCGGCTGCGGCTGCGCTTCGAGGGCATCGAGGAGCACGCGCTGGAGTTCATCGGGTACCGCCTGCGCCGCGAGGACGCCGAGGCGCTCACGCCGGGCGCGACGGTGCGGGTCTGGGTGCTGCCCGAGGACCTGTCCGAGGTCCGGGTCGCCCGGCCCGGCGATGGGGGCAGGGAGCGGATCCTGCCGTTCCAGGCCGCCCCGGCGGTGTCCGGCCGCTACCCCGAGGGCGGCATGGACGGCCTCGCCAGCCTGCTGGACCCGACGGTCTGAATCGCCGCCATCCGCGCGAAACGACCGATAGGCGACAGCCCCGGCGGGGGTGCCGGCACCACAATGCGATCATGACGAGGTTCATGCCGGTGGGCAGCCGGCGCCACGCCGCGCTGCTGGTCGCCGCCACCGCCGTGGTCTGGCTGATCGCCGGCGTGGCGGTCGCGCTGGGCGGCCGGATGTGGTGGGCGGTGGCGGCGTTGCCGCTCGCGGCCCTGCTCGTCCCGCCGATCCTGCTGTTCCGGCTCAGCGGCGAGCGGACCTGGCCGACCTGGGTGGCGTTCGGCTTCGTGTTCGTGCTGCTGCTGACGGCGTACGCCGGGCCGGGCGACTGGTACCTGCGCGCCGCGGGCACCCGCACCACCGCGACGGTCCGCGAGGTGTCCTGCCCGGCCCCGACCCGCGATGCCCGCACCAACCGGTGCCTGTACACCTACAAGCTCTACGACGCGTCCGGCGCCCAGCTGCCGGGCGAGTTCCGCGACACGGTCGAGTACGAGTACGGCAGCCCGGTCGACGTGGTCGTCGATCCGCACGGCCTGCTCGGCCCCCGCCTCGCCGCCGACCTCGACACCCGGGTGTTCGACGTCCTGGCCCTGGCCGGTTTCGCCGGCTTCGCCGCGACCGTCGCCGCCGCGGCCGCCGCCGGCCGCCGCGCCAGGAGGCCTCAGGCCGGGCCGTAGAGCGGCTCGGCGGTCAGCTGCCCGCCGGGGTGCACGAGCACCGCCAGGGTCACCCCGTCCAGGCCGAACACCGCGCGGGTCCGGGCCGGCACCGCGACGCGCTCGCCGCGCTCCAGGTCCACGGCGACCGCGGTGTCGTAGCGGTCCCCGGCGGTCAGCAGCAGCGCGCACGGGCGGTCGAGCCGGCCCGCGAAGCAGCCGGCCAGCCGCGCCGGGGCCGGCACCGGAATCGGCTCGCCGATCACGTGGCCGGTGTGCGGGTCCCAGCGGTGCACCGAGCCGTCCCAGTCGCAGCCCACCAGCATCTCCCGGCCGGTCGGGGCCAGGGCGAGTCCCTGCAGCGCCGGGGCGGCCGTCGGCTGGGGCGGCCGCAGGGGCTCCCCCGTCGCCGCGTCCGCGCGGTACAGCGTCCCGTCCTCGCCGCCGCCGACCAGCGTCACGCCCCCGGGCCGCAGCGCGGGCACCACGGCGCGCAGTGGCGGGCCGAGCAGCGGTGGCGGGCCGAGCAGCGGGGGCCGGCCGAGGCGCGCGCCGGTCGCGGCGTCCCAGCGGTGCAGGCCGCCCGGGCCGGCGCCCGCGAGCACGACCCGGCCGTCCGGCAGCGGGGCCACGGCCACGTCCCACACCTCGGCCGGGTCGGCGACCGGGGGCAGCTCGGCGCCCGCGGCCAGGTCGAAGCGGCGCGGCCCGGCGACCCCGGCGGCCAGCAGCAGGGTCCGGCCGGGCAGCGAAGCCGCGGCGAGGGGGAGCGCGGGCCAGGTGCCGCGGGCGGCCTTCGTGCGCGCGTCGAACAGCCGCGTCCCGCCGTCGCCGTGCGGCGCGAGCAGCGGGCCGTCGGGCGTCGCCAGCACGGCCACCCAGGCGGCCATCGGACGGGCGGCGTCGATTCGCACGGGGGACTCCTCTTGACCACACACGGGCCGGCCTGGTTAAGTAACCAACAGGTTAGATAACCACTTGGTTAGGTACGCGATGAGCACTGATCGGCTGAGTATGACCTTCGCGGCCCTCGCGGACCCGACGCGGCGGGCGATCCTCGCCCGGCTCAGCGCGGGCGAGGCGACCGTGAAGGAGCTGTCGGCGCCGTTCGCGATGAGCGGGCCCGCGATCTCCAAGCACCTGCGGGTGCTGGAGCAGGCGGGGCTGATCTCGCGCGGGCGGGAGGCGCAGTGGCGGCCCTGCCGGCTGGAGGCCGGGCCGCTGCGGGAGGTCGCCGCGTTCGCCGAGGAGTACCGGCGTTTCTGGGACGAGAGCTACTCGCGCCTGGACGCTTATCTGCAGTTTCTTCAGGACGACATCAAGGAGCCGGACGATGAGCACTGACACGCTGGGCGTGACCGGGTTCGAGCTGGACGGCGAGCAGGGGGTGCGGATCACCCGGGTCGTGGCCGCGCCGGCCAGGCTCGTGTTCGACGTGCACACCAGCCCGGAGCACCTGCCGCACTGGATGGTCGGGCCGCCCGGCTGGACCATGGGCGTGTGCGAGATCGACCTGCGGCCGGGCGGCGCCTTCCGGTACGTCTGGAGCACCGCGAGCGGCGAGGAGCTGACGATCTCGGGCGCCTTCGAGGAGATCGAGCGGCCGCAGCGGCTGGTGAGCACCGAGGCCTGGGCGGGCTGGCCCGCGACCCGCAACACCCTGACCTTCACCGATCTCGGCGGCCGGACCCGGATCACGACCCACATCACGTACCCGTCGGCCGAGGCCCGCGACAACGCCCTGCAGAGCGGGATGCGCGAGGGCATGGACGCCACCTACGCGAATCTGGAGTCGTACCTGAACACGAGCACTGCCGGACAGTTCACCATGCGGCTGGAGCTGGTGCCGATCCCGGTCGCCGACATCGACGCGGCCCGGGGCTTCTACGCCGACCGGCTCGGCTTCCACGTGGACCACGACATCGAGCCCGGCAACGGCGCCCGGATCATCCAGCTGACCCCGCCGGGCTCGGCCTGCTCGATGCTGCTCTCCAAGGGCCTGCCCGGCATGGACCAGGCGCCCGGCGTCGTGCACGGCCTGCACCTCGTCGTCGACGACGTCCGCACGGCCCGGGAGGCGCTGCTCAAGCGGGGCGTCGACGTCGGCGAGGTGCAGGACATGGGCGGCATCCTCTACGCCGGGTTCGCCGACCCCGACGGGAACTCGTGGCTGCTGCAGGAGATCCCGCCGTCGGCGGCGACCTCGAGCGAGCCCCAGGACGTGCCGGCCACGTAGGGGTAGCGGCCGGGGCGCCGGCCACGCGTCCAGGCCGTCAGCAGCGACCAGCCCGCCATGGCGCGCACGTAGTGGTCGCCGCACTCGATCTCGTTGAACGGGTTGCGGCGCGTGCCGTCGTAGCGGGCCCGCACGCCGCGGACGATCGCCAGGCCCTCCTCGTCGAGGCCCTCGTACAGGCAGTGGGCCGCCACCTGGTACTCCACGCCGGTCCAGACCTCGTCGCAGTAGCGCAGCGGGACCGCCGGGCGCCCCCCGTGGGGCCAGGTGCAGACCACCAGCCCGGTCTCGTCGCCGTCGGCGAACTCCCGATAGCCGTGTTTCGCAAAGCCACTGCGGAGGTTGTACCGCACGATCGACCGCAGCGCCGAACGCACCCGGTCGACCGGCAGGAGGTGGCCGAGCCCGAGCTCGTGCGCCCACCACTGCCCGAGCAGCTGATCCGACAGGCACCCGCCGCCGAAGGCGTAGAACTCGCCGTTCCACAGCAGCTCGTCGTACGCCTTCGAGGCGCGCTCGAAGCGCTCCCCGTACGCCGGGTCGTCCCCCATCTCGTGCATCGCCCGCAGCGCGGCCAGCCACAGCCCGCCGACGAACATGTTGGGCTCGTGCAGCGAGATGTCGTACGTCACCGGCTGATCCCCGCGCAGGACGCCGTCGCCCCCCGTATCCCAATTGTTCGAAACATACGACATGAGCGACACCAGGGCCGGCCACTGCGCGCGCAGCCAGTCGGAGCCCGCCCCGTCCTGGACCGAGCGGTAGGTCTTCAGCACCGCGCCCAGCATGCCGTCCAGCGCCGGGCGCTCCGGCCCGCCGATCGGCACCCCGTGCAGCTGCGGGAGGTACAGCGGCAGCACGACCCGGTGCGGGATCGAGCCGTCCGGGGCCTGGACGGCGAACTCGGTCTCGCGCATGTCCCGCCCGACGGACGGGAACAGCCGGGCCAGGGCCTGCTCGTAGTTGAGCACGTGGTTGCAGTTGAGCGGGCACGAGCCGCCCGCGTCGCCGTTCCAGTTGCGGGTGGAGGCGCCCAGGGCGCCCTCGAACGCGTAGGTGCGGCCGTCCGCGGTGCGGAACACGCTCGGCGAGCGCACCAGGGCCGGCTGGGCCGCGATCGTCTCCCGCAGCGGCTCGGGCAGGTCGCTGCCCGCCACCGCGTCGGCCCACGCGCGCGACGCGGCGTCGAGCCGGTCGCGATCGGCGAGGTAGGCGTCGAGCACGTCGAGGGCGCCGCCGAACCGGGTCGCGTAGTGGTTGCCGACCCAGAAGCGGGCCGGGCCGTACGGGTGCTGGGGGCCGAAGCGGTCGAAGTCGGCGTACCGGTTCGGGAACCACCACGCGTGCACGATGTCGATGGTCGTGGACTCCCCGGGCGCCAGGGCGAACGCGGCCGCGACGGCGGCGTCCCAGGTGTGCCCGGCCGGGCTCGGCCCGCTCGGCGCGCGCATCGGCGACGCCCCGGAGGCCAGGGCCGCGCGCAGGGCGGCGTCGGAGTAGTCGCCGAGCTGGGTCGGGGCGACGAGGCGGACGGTCTCGGCGAAGCGCAGCAGCGCGTCGGCGTCGTGGGCGCGCGGCAGGACGGCGGCGGGCGAGTCTGTCCAGAGCAGCAGCTCACCGGCGGCCGGGTCGTCCTCGGCCAGGCCCGGGTGGTCCATGAGCACGCCCGACTGGCCCGGCCGGCGCAGCAGCCGGTTGACGTTGCCGCCGTAGCCCGCGCCGCGGGTGCCCCGGATCGGGGTCACGCCGTCCCAGCCGGCCGCGTTCTGCAGCGCGCCCAGCAGGAACCCGTGGCGGAACTCGGCGCTGTCGTTGCGGATCGTGAAGCGGAAGCGGACCAGCGGCAGCGCGCTCGCGTCGGCGTCGAGCGGCACGAAGGGCGTGTGCGCCTCGAGCGCGACGGCGACGGGCAGCGCCGGGTCGCGGTAGGTGACGGTCGCGAACGGGTAGGCCGCCTCGAACGTCGTGTCGGCCACGAACGGCCAGCGCCAGGGCTCGCCCGCGTCCGGCACGTCGGCGTCGGAGACGTTCGCGGCCGGGCGCGGGTGCGGCGCGATCGGCGCGGCGCGCAGCAGGCGCACGACGTCGTCCGGCGGTTCGAGGGAGGAGACCCGCAGCGCGAAGAACGAGTCCGGCAGCAGGCCCGTGTGGTTCGGCGGCCCGTTGAGCTGCCACTGCCGCAGCGCTCCGTCCCCGCACAGCGCCATGTGCCCGGTGCCGAGCCCGCCGAGCGGGAACGCCACCGCGCGCCGAGCGTCTCCGACGTACACAAGATCCTCCGCCTGTGAAGCAACTGTGTGAACCAAGCCTGTGAAATCGATTTCACGGAAGGTAGATCCTGGCTCCCCGTCTGTCAAGACGCCCTAGAGTGTGGCTCCATGGCCACGATCTACGAGGTAGCGGCGCTGGCAGGGGTCTCGCCCGCGACCGTCTCGCGCGTCTTCAACGGCAACACCGTCTCGCCCGAGAAGCAGCGAGCCGTGCGCGACGCCGCCGCCAAGCTGGCCTTCACGCCCAACAAGACCGCCCGCCGGCTGCGCAAGCAGAGCTCCGAGGTGGTCGCCCTGCTCATCCCCGACATCGAGAACCCGTTCTTCACCGCGCTCGCCCGCGGCGTGGAGGACCGGGCCCAGGAGTCGGGCTTCTCCGTGGTGCTGTGCAACACCGACGACGACCCCGCCAAGGAGCTGCGCTACCTGCAGATCGCCGCGTCCGAGCAGATGGCGGGGGTGATCCTGGCGCCCGCCTCGGACGAGGCCGACCTCGGCGCGATCGCCTCGCTCGGCCGCCCGGTCGTGGCCGTGGACCGCACCACGCCCTACCCGGTCGACGCGGTCAAGGTCGACAACCGGGCCGCCGGCATCGCGGCCACGACGGCGCTGTTCGACGCCGGCTACCGCCGCATCGCCTGCATCGCCGGGCCGGTCGGCATCGAGGCGACCGAGGACCGGTTCCTGGGCTGGCGGCAGGTCATGACCGCGCGGCGGGCCGCGGTGCCGGACGGCTTCCTGCGCCACGCCAACTTCCGCGCCGACGGCGGGCACGCGGCGATGCGGCAGCTCCTGGCCCTGCCGGAGCCGCCCGACGCGGTGCTGACCACCAACAACCTCATGGGCGTCGGCGCGCTGCAGGCGATCCTCGAGGCGGGCGTCGATCCGGCGAAGTTCGGGCTCGCGGTCGTCGGCGAGCTGCCGTTCATGTTCCTGACCCCGCCCGCCGTGGTGCAGGTCCGGCTGCCCGCCCGCCACCTGGGCACGACCGCCGCCACGATGCTGCTGGAGCGCCTCGGCGGGGACGCCCAGCCGCCCCGCACGATCGTCCTGCGCGCCGATCTCGCCCCGTGACTGCAATCGATACCAGCAGAGAAGTTCCCTGATCAGGGGCATCATGACGAGTCTGTGGAGGGGTCCTTGACGAAATCGATTTCTTGGACTTCACTGTGCCCACCGCACCGCCTCCCAACCGCCTCCCAATCCGAGAGGGACGCAGGCTCATGAACACCCCGTTACGCAAGTTCGCGCTGCTGTGCGCGACCGCCGCGCTCGCGGTCTCACCCTTGGCGGGCTGCTCGAACGACGACCCCGGGGCCTCCGGCGGCGACAAGTCGCTCGAGATCGTCTACTGGAACTACGGGCCGGCCGCGGAGTCCGGCAACAAGGCCACGGCCGACGCCTTCATGGCCGCCCACGCCGGCACCAAGGTGACGCTCACCCCCGTCACCGGTGAGAACTGGGGCACCTACTACGCGAACGTCGCCACGCTCATCGCCTCCGGCAAGCGCCCCGACGTCATGGTCATCTCGGGCGAGGGCGCCCAGTTCGTGCACGCCAACAAGCTCGTGCAGCCGATCAACAAGTACCTGGAATCCGACGCCGAGGCCAAGACGCTCACGGGCGACATCGCCAAGGGGCTCATCGACGGCTTCACGGTCAAGGGCGACGTCGTCACGCTGACGTACGGCTGGAACGACATGGTCGTCTACTACAACACCGACGTGTTCAAGCAGGCCGGCGTCGAGCCGCCGAAGGCCGACTGGACGTGGGCCGACTTCGAGGCGACCGCCAAGAAGCTCACCGCGGACACCAACGGCGACGGCAAGCCCGACCGGTACGGCTTCACGTGGGCCAGCAACGAGATCTTCCCCGGCATCATGCCCTGGGTCGCCAACGCCGGCGGCAACCTCACCAGCGACGACGTGTGCAAGGCGACCGCGGACTCGCCCCAGGTCAACAAGGCCGTGTCGTTCCTGCGCAACCTCATCACCGAGGGCGTCGCCCCCGCCCCGATGCCGATGAGCGACGTGTTCACCCGCTTCCAGAACGGTCAGGTGGCCATGTTCGGCGCCGGCCGCTGGCCCATCGCGACCTTCCTGCCCGCCGGGTTCAAGGCGTTCGACATCCAGCTGTACCCCAAGGGCGACACCTACAAGACGGTCTTCGGCGGGGCCGGGTACCCGATCCTGAAGTCGTCCAAGAACCCCGACCTGGCCTGGGAGTACCAGAAGTTCACGGTCAGCGAGGAGATCGAGAAGCAGTACGTCGGCACGCCCGACAAGCCCGGCGACTCCATCCCGTCGCGGCGCTCGCTCGCCCAGACGATCTCGAAGGTCGGCGTGCCGCCCGCGAACTCCGACCTCTACTACGACAGCATCGACAAGTACCCGACGCTCGTGCCGTACCCGGCGCCGGCGAAGTACAGCGCCTTCGAGTCGACCGTCCTGCGCCACCTGCAGCTCATCTTCGCGGGCGAGGCGAGCGTCGCCGACGGTCTCAAGAACATGCAGGGCGAACTGAGCAGCATCGTCACCTGCTGAAATGGCTGACCTCATGACAACTGGCACCATCCCTCCGGCCGCGGTCGTCACCGACCCCGGCCGGGGGGTCCCCCGCCGCAAGCGCCGGGACGGGCTCGCCGCCCTGGGGTTCCTGTCCCCGTCGATCGTGACGTTCCTCGTCTTCGTGTTCGCCCCGACCGCGGGCGTGCTGTACCTGAGCTTCTACGACTGGAACCTGCTCAGCGACGGCGAGTTCGTGGGCCTGGCCAACTTCGACCGGCTGGTGCACGACGAGCGGCTGCTCGGCGTGTACGGCTCCACGACCTACATGGCCCTGGCGATCCTCGCCGTGAACGTCGTCTTCGGCCTGCTCCTCGCGGTGCTGCTGGAGACGCGGATGCCCCGCTGGCTGCGCGGCTTCTTCCGGCTGTCGTTCCTGTTCCCGTTCGTCGTGTCGGCCTCGGCGGTCGCGCTGATCTGGCGGTTCCTGCTCAACAAGGACCTCGGCCTGGTCAACTACCTGCTCGGGCTGGCAGGCGTCGACCGCATCGACTGGCTCGGCTCCTCGGCCTTCGCGCCGGTGTCGGTGATCGTGGTGAACTCGTGGAAGACGATCGGGTTCTCGATCCTCGTCTACATCGCCGGGCTCCAGGCCATCCCCGACGCGCTCAAGGAGGCCGCGATCGTCGACGGGGCCAACGCCTGGACCCGCTTCTGGCGCATCACGTTCCCGATGCTCTCGCCGACGATCTTCTTCCTGGTCGTCATCAACACCATCAACTCGTTCCAGATCTTCGCCGAGCCGCGGGTGCTGACCCAGGGCGGGCCGGGCGACGCCAGCCGGACGATCGTGGAGTACCTCTACGACCGCGCGTTCGGCGACTTCGACCTCGGCTACGCCTCCGCCATCGGCATCACCTTCATGCTGGTGCTCATCGTGCTCACCGCGATCCAGTTCCGGCTCTCCAGAAGATGGACCTTTTACGAGTGAGCCGCATCCTGTCCCGCGTGGCGACGTTCACGATCCTCGTCATCGCCGCGCTCGCGATCACCGCGCCGTTCCTGTGGATCTTCCGGGGCGCGTTCTCGGGCTCGGACGCGGAGCTGTACCGGCTCCCGCCCACGTTCGACCCGGACAACCTCACCACGGCGAACTTCGGCAAGGTCACCGACCAGGTGCCGTACTTCCGCTTCTTCCTCAACTCGATCATCGTGTCGACGACGATCACGCTGGCGCAGCTCGTCACCTGCTCGACCGCCGGCTACGCGTTCGCCCGGCTGCGCTTCCGCGGCAAGGGCGTGCTGTTCGCGGTCGTCATCGGCTCGCTCATGATCCCGATCCAGGTGACGATCGTGCCGCTGTTCCTGGTCATGTCGAAGCTCCAGCTGACCAACACGCTGTGGGCGCTGATCCTGCCGGGCATCTTCAGCGCGTTCGGCATCTTCCTGCTGCGCCAGCACTTCCTCGCATTGCCGTTCGAGCTGGAGGAGGCGGCGAAGCTCGACGGCGCCGGGCACCTGCGCACCTTCCTGCGGGTGATCCTGCCGCTGTCCGGCCCGTCGATCGCCACGCTGGGCATCCTGTGCTTCACGTACTGGTGGAACGACCTCCTGCTGCCGCTGGTCATGATCAGCGACACCGAGCGGCAGACCCTCCCGGTGGGCCTGGTGCTGCTGGCCGGGCGGTTCTCCACCGGCTCGCTGGGCACCATCGCGGCCGGCATCGCGATGGCGATCGTCCCGGTCCTGGTCGTGTTCATCGTGGCCCAGCGCTACATCGTGCAGTCGATCGCATCGAGCGGATTGAAACTCTGATGGACAACACCACCCTCCCCGCGCTCGCCTGGTCCGGCGCCACCGCCTTCTGGCACGAGCTGCCCCGCAACCTCGGCGCCGGGCTGCTGCTCGGGCTCAGCGCGGTGCCGCTCGGCGCCGCCCTGCTCACCGGCGCGCCCGGCTGGGTCGCGGCCGCGGCGACGCTGCCGGTGACCCTCGCGCTGACCGGGCTCGCCGCGCTCACCGCCGGCGAGGACCCGCGGCTGGCGGCGCTGCTGCGGGTCGACCCGGTGCTCGCGCTGCTCCTCTCGGTCGCCGGCCTGGCGCTGCTCGCCCCCTGGGGCGTGGTGCCGGCCGCGGCCGTCCTGATCGTCGGGCCCTACGCGCTCGCCTACGGTGCGGTTCGGGGCAAGCGCGGCCTGGCGGCGCTGCGCGGCGGGGTCATCCTCGCCGCGTACCGCCCCGCCTGGGCCCTCACCCTGACCGGCCTGACCGTGCTGGGCGCGTTCGCCGCCGCGGCCTCGGCCGGCGTGCTCGCCCTCGTCGCCGCCCCGCTGCTGCTGACGATCGCGGCCCGCCAGACCGCCGCGCTGCTGGACGAGATCGACGCGCTGCAGGCGACCCGATGATCCCGCTCACCGCGCACCTGCCCGGCGGGCCGCTCTCGGTGGCCGCGGTACGGGCCGTCGACGACCGCCTGCGCGCGCTCGTCGCGCCCGCCGTCGCACCGCGGGTCGTCGTCGCGGACGGCGTGGCGCTGCGCGTGCACGGCACCGGGCCCGCCTGCGTGCTGTGGATCCACGGCGGCGGGATGTTCCTCGGCGCCGCCGAGTACGACGACGCGTTCTGCTGCGACCTCGCCGCCGCGCTCGGTGCCACGGTCGTGGCCGTGGACTACCGGCTCGCCCCCGAGCATCCGCACCCGGCCCCGCTGCACGACTGCCGCACGGCCCTGGCCTGGTGCGCGGCCCACCACGAGCGGGTCGTCGTGGCCGGGGGCAGCGCCGGCGGCGGCCTGGCCGCGGCCCTGTGCCTGCTGACCCGCGACGAGGGCGGCCCCGCGATCGCCGCCGCCCACCTCTACTACCCGATGCTCGACGACCGCCACGAGACCCCGAGCGCCGCCGAGAACGCCGACGCCCCCGTGTGGAACCGGCGCCTCGCCGACGTGGCCTGGGAGGCGTACCTCGGCGGCCGGCCCGCCGACGCCTACGCCGCCCCCGCGCGCGTCGGCGACCTGCGCGGGCTGCCGCCGACCTACCTCGACACCGGCGGGCTCGACCTGTTCCGCGACGAGGACGCCGGCTACGCGCGCCGGCTCGCCGAGGCCGGGGTGCCGACGGTGTTCGAGCTGGTGCCGGGCGGGGTCCACGCGTTCGAGGTCTACGACCCGGACGCCGAGGCCAGCATCGCCACCCGCGAGCGCCGCCTCGCCGCGCTGCGCCGCAGCCTGCGCGAGGACTTCCGCACGTGGTGACGATCTACGAGGTGGCGGCCCGGGCCGGCGTCTCCCCCGCGACCGTCAGCCGGGTGCTCAACGGGGCCAAGGTCTCCGCCGAGTCCGAGCGGCTCGTGCGGGCGGCCGCCGCGGAGCTCGACTTCACCCCCAACCGCACCGCCCGGCGCCTGCGCGGGCAGCACTCCGCGGTGATCGGCCTGATCATCCCCGACATCGAGAACCCGTTCTTCACGGCGCTCGCCCGCGGGGTCGAGAACCGGGCCCGGGCGGCCGGCTTCTCCGTGGTGCTGTGCAACACCGACGAGGACCCGGACCGCGAGGCGACCTACATCGGCATCGCGCTCGCCGAGCACATGGCCGGCGTGATCCTGGCCCCGGCCGACGACGCCAGCGACGTGAGCCGGCTCGTCGCGCACCGCCGGCCCGTCGTCGCCGTCGACCGCAGCCTGGCCCGCGCCGACGTGGACGCGGTCACCGTGGACAACCGGGCCGGCGGGCGCTCCGCGGCCGAGTCGCTGTTCGCGGCCGGCTTCACCCGGGTCGCCTGCATCACCGGGCCGAGCTCGGTGGAGACCGCGCAGCTGCGGATGGCGGGCTGGCGGCAGGCGGCGGCCCGGCACGCGGGCGAGGACTACCTCGAGGACCTGCTGCGCTACGCCGACTACCGCGTCGACGGCGGCCGGGCGGCGATGGCCGAGCTGCTCGCGCTGCCCGAGCCGCCGGACGCCGCGGTGGTGGCGAACAACCTCATGGCCGCGGGGGCGCTCGACGCGCTGCACGACGCCGGGCTCGCCCCGCCGGGGTTCGGCCTCGCAGTCTTCGGCGACCTGCCGTTCGCGTCGTTCGGCCGCCGCGGCATCCGGGTCGTGGACGTGCCGGCGCGCGAGCTCGGCGAGGCCGCGGCGGCCCTGCTGCTGGAGCGCATCGGCGGCGACGCCGGCCCCGCGAAGACCGTCGTCCTGCGCACCCGGGAGCAGAAGTGAGCCTTTTCCTCGGCGTCGACATCGGTACCTCCAGCAGCAAGGGCGTCCTCGTCGACGCCGGCGGCGCCGTGGTGCGCACCGCGGTGCGCGAGCACGACGTGGACCGCCCGCACCCGGGCCACGTCGAGATGGACGGCGCGGTGTGGTGGGACGAGTTCGTCTCCCTCGCCGAGGAGCTGACCGCGGGCGTCACCGTCGCCGCCGTCGGGGTCAGCGGCATGGGGCCGTGCGTCCTGCTCACGGACGCGGCGGGCACCCCGGTGCGCCCGGCGGTGCTGTACGGCATCGACACCCGCGCCACCGCCGAGATCGCGTCGCTCACCGAGCGGCTGGGCGGCGCCGACGCGATCCTGGAGCGCTGCGGCTCGGTGCTGTCCACGCAGGCGGTCGGCCCGAAGCTGGCCTGGCTCGCCGCGCACGAGCCCGCGGTGTCCGCCCGCGCGCGCCGGCTCTTCATGCCGGCGTCGTGGCTGGCGTACCGGCTGACGGGCTCCTATGTGCTGGACTTCCACTCCGCCAGCCAGTGCACGCCGCTGTTCGACACGCACGCGCTGGACTGGCACCGGCCCTGGTCCGAGCTGATCGCCCCGGGCCTGCAGCTGCCGCCGCTGGCCTGGCCCGGCGACGTGGCCGGCACCACCGCGCGCGCCGTCGCCGGCATCCCCGCGGGCACCCCGGTGATCACCGGCACCATCGACGCGTGGACCGAGGCGGTCAGCGTCGGCGCCCAGCGCCCGGGCGACCTCATGCTCATGTACGGCACCACGATGTTCCTCGTCGCGACCGTCGACCGGCCCGTGACCAGCCCGCTGATGTGGGGTACCGTCGGCGCCTTCCCCGGCACCCGCAACCTGGCCGGCGGGATGGCCACGTCGGGCGCCGTGACGTCGTGGCTGCGCTCCATCACCGATGCCTCGTTCGAGGCGCTGCTGGCCGAGGCCTCCGCGTCCGGCCCGGGCGCGCGGGGGCTGCTGATGCTGCCGTACTTCGCCGGGGAGCGCACCCCGATCCAGGACCCGGACGCGCGCGGGGTGATCGCCGGGCTGACCCTGTCCCACACGCGCGGCGACCTGTACCGGGCGGCGCTGGAGGCCACCGCGTTCGGCGTGCGGCACAACGTCGAGGCGCTGCGCGCGGCCGGCGCGGGCATCTCGCGCGTGGTGGCGGTCGGCGGCGGCACGCGGGGCGGGCTCTGGACGCAGATCGTCTCGTCGGTGACCGGCCTGCCCCAGGTGGTGCCCCAGGTGACCGTGGGCGCCTCCTACGGCGCCGCCTTCCTGGCCGCCTCCACGCTTTCCGAGGTCGACATTGACGCATGGAATCCGCCGGCTTCCGTCGTCGAGCCCTCCTCGCAGGCGGAGTACGACGAGCTCTACGCGCTCTACCTCGACCTCTACCCGGCCACCCGCACCATCGCCCACACGCTCGCGGCCCGCCAGCGGCTGCTCGCGTGACATCTCCCGGAGGACCCCGATGAGCACCTACACCCTCCCCGCCGCACCGTCCCGCCCGGCCGCCGAGCCGAACACCGCGTACCTCATCGCCAGCGGCGACCTGCGCCCCGCCGCGAACCGTGCCGGCTGGCCGACCCAGGAGCGCATGGAGGCCGCCGTGGCCGCCGCGCTCGCCGAGCTCGGCTGGACCGTGCGGCGGGCCCACGACTACGACCCCGAGGCCGGGCACGGGTTCATCTCCAGCCAGCGCATGGGGCTGGAGGTGTTCAAGTCGATCCCGCCGGACGCGCCGCTGATCGTGGCGGAGGCGGTGTGGCAGTACAGCCACCACGTCCTCGCGGGCCTGCGGACCCACCGCGGCCCGATCCTCACCGTGGCGAACTTCGCCGGCGACTGGCCGGGCCTGGTCGGCCTGCTGGGCGTGAATGCCGGGATGGCGAAGATGGGCGTGGCCTACTCCACGCTGTGGTCGGTCGACTTCACCGACGAGTGGTTCCGGTCCGGCCTGCGCTCGTGGGTCACGACCGGCTCGGTGCCGCACGACGCCTCCCACGTGCGCGACCTTCCCGCGCTCGCGGACGGCCCCGAGGTCGCGCTGGGCCGGGCGCTGGCCGGGCAGCTCCTCGCCGACAAGGCCATCATCGGCGTCTTCGACGAGGGCTGCATGGGCATGTACAACGCCATCATCGACGACGAGCTGCTGAACCCGATCGGCATCTACAAGGAGCGGCTCTCGCAGTCCGCGCTGTGGGCCGAGATGCAGCGGGTTCCCGACTCGGAGGCCGACGCCGTGGGCGCGTGGCTCTCGGCGGCGGGCATGACGTTCCGGCTCGGCACCGACGAGGCCACCGAGCTGACGGCTTCGCAGCTGCGGTGGCAGTACAAGATGTACGTCGCCGCCCTGCGCATCAGCGACGACTTCGGCCTCGACGCGGTCGGCATCCAGTACCAGCAGGGTCTGAAGGACATCTGCCCCGCCTCGGACCTCGCCGAGGGCCTGCTGAACAACGTCTCCCGCCCGCCGGTGACCTCCCGCGACGGCTCCCGCGTGCTGTGGGACGGCGCCCCGCTGCCCCACTTCAACGAGGCGGACGAGGGGGTGGCGGTCGACGCCCTGGTCACGAACCGCATCTGGACCGCCATGGGCCTCGACCCGGCGACGACCCTGCACGACGTCCGGTGGGGCGAGGACTACGAGGGCCGCTTCGTGTGGGTGTGGGAGATCTCGGGCTCGGTCCCGGCGTCACACTTCGCGACGGGCTACGCGGAGGCGGTGGGCTGGCGGCAGGACCCGGTGTACTTCCCGCTCGGCGGCTCGACCATCAAGGGCATCTGCAAGCCGGGCGAGGTGGTCTGGAGCCGCGTCTTCGTCCAGGGCGGCGCGCTGCACGCCGACCTGGGCCGCGCCTCGGCCGTGTCCCTGCCGGACGAGGAGTCCCGGCGCCGCTCGGAGGCCACGACCCCGGCGTGGCCCATCATGCACGCGGTGCTGCACGGGGTGAGCCGGGACCAGTTCATGGCCCGGCACAAGGCCAACCACCTGAACGTGGCCTACGCCCCGGACGCCGCGACCGCGGACAAGGCCCTGCTGGCCAAGGCCGCCCTGCTGTCCACACTGGGCGTAGAGGTCCACCTCTGCGGCGACGTGAACCTCTAGCCCCCGCGTAGGGCCGGCCCGCCGCCGGGCCGGCCCTATCGCGAAACCGCACGAATGAGCGCGGTCATGATGGACACGAACCCCTTGATGATGGCGATCGTCAGGCTGAACATGCCCGAGATGAGCGAGATGACGATGCCCACTGCGACTCCCAAACCGTCGGCGCAACCGTAGAAAGGCATCGTCGCGGCGTCCGGCGCGCCTGACCATCGCCCGAAACGATCGCCACCGGCCTCGCACGACGGACGCATTCCGGCACTGTCCACGCACCGCCTCTGCTCTGTGACGTCCGGCCGCCGCGGACTCGCATCGGCTCGCGCCCGCACGGCCGGCTCCGCGACCACGGCAGCGGACCCGGCTGCCGGAGGATGCACGCGTCCACCAGATCCGTCAGGGCCTTCGGATCGAGCCGTCCCACCACGTTGAGCGGGGTGGTCCACCGCCCGAGTGCCAGCGCAGCCGCGCTCAACGATCGGGCGATACCCGGCTCGCTTTCGGCGACGGCCTGGGCCAGCTGAATCAGGGCCTGCGGCTGCAAGTTCGGGTCGGCGATGGTGTGGGCGATCTGTTCGATGTCGGCGCCCAGCCTGCGGGCCCGGTCGTGCTCGCCGGCGTCGGTGGCGGCCCGCACCAGCCCGGCCAGGGCCGCACCTGCTGGCTCGGGTCGGTGATCGAGCGGGCGAGGGCTTCGCCGCGGATCGGTTGTCCGCGCAGCAGGTAGGCGGGAGTGCCGGGTGGCCAGTGCTGTTGCTGGTAGCCGGCGGCCCAGGCGTGCAGGCGTTCGGCGAACGCGGCCACGGTGCGCGGGCCGAGACGGTCGATGGCCTGCATGCGCAGCGTTTCGTGGGTGAACAGGAACACCCGCTGCGAAGCGTGCGGGTCACTGCGGCCGGCGGCCTCCCCGAACAGCTGACGGCGCAGCCGGTCGCGTTCCCTCGCCGAGGTCACCGTCGGCTCCCAGCACGAACAGCACCATGGTGGCCAGGACCCCGACGGGCGATAGTCCAGCCGCGCGGGATCGAGGCCCGGGCGGGCGGTGGCCCGCGGCGCGCCCCCGTTGCCGGTGAATGCTCACCGGCGCGCGCCGCGGGGCCCCTCCCGCGTCGCGAGCGGCGCCGCCGGTCTCCAGGGCGGCACGCTCGCCGACGTTGCCCCTTCCTATCAAAGGGCGTCAACGTGGCCGGGCTATTCGTGCAGGCCGCCCGCCACGACGTGAATGAACGCCGCCTGGACGTCGTCGACCTGCTGGGCGTTGTCGACGTACGCGCCCAGCGGCTGTAGCGCGGTCTTCAGACGGTCCGCGGCGTCCTTCTTGCCGAGCACGACCACGCTGATCGTGACCGGGCGCTCGGGGTCCTGGAGTCCTTTGAGCTTCTCGACCATCGCCGACACCGCGGCCGCGTTCGCGCTGTCCTTGTTCGCGTCGTCGGTCAGGATGAAGACCTGGTTGAACATGTCGTCGTGCCAGTCGTCGCGCACGGACTGGTACGCCGCGACGATCGTGTCCAGCAGGCCCGGGCCGGCCTTGTGCGTGGTCAGGGTGTTCACGGAGCGGGTGAAGGCGGCCTTCGACGTGTCGTCCAGGCGGTCCGACGGCAGCAGCTTGCGGTAGCCGCCGGGCTGGCCGGGGCTGATCTCCCACAGGCCCAGGCGGGAGCCGACCGGCATGAGGTCGCCGACCACGCGGCAGCCGGCCTTGAGCACGTCGATCGGGGCCTGCTTGCCCGGCGGGGAGCCGGCCGGGCTCGCGCCGTTGCCCGAGCCGGCCATGTCCACGGCGATGAGCAGGTTGCTGCGGCGGTCCTCGGGGTCCCAGGTCGCGAAGACGTGCTGCACGTGGTGGGCGGCGAGCACGTCGAACGGCGGCGCGGTCGGCTCGGGCAGGGCGGAGCCGCCCTCGAAGGGCGGGCGGACCTGGCCGGGGCCGCGCAGGCCCGCGGCGTTGACGGCCTGGCGCACGTCGGTGCTGCCGAAGCTGTCGAGGAGGCGCTTGAGGGCCGCGGCGCGCTTCGGGTCACGGGCCGCGGCGGCGGTGGGCAGCCAGGTGTACCGCATGAGCGCCGTATGGTCCGCCCCGGCCAGGTAGGTGCGGGTCTGCGCGAGGTTCATGATGGGCAGCAGCGCGTACTCCGGAACCAGCCCGACCTCGCCCGCCTCGTCCGGGGTCGCGGCCAGGTCGTGGGTCACGGTGCGGGTCACCGCCAGGGTGGTGTTCAGCGCGAGCGAGGAGGCGTCCATGCCCTCCTTGAGCCAGACCGCCTCGCCCACGGCCCCGGCCGCGACCAGGCCGTCGCCGGACAGCGACGGGTCGCGCACGACCAGGCGCACGCCGGACGACTTCGCGTCGAGCAGCTCGGCGAGGGCCAGCCAGCCGCCGTCCTGCCCGCCCTTGATCTTCGCCGCGGTGGCCTCGTCGGTGACCATGAAGATCGGCGAGGTCGCGAGCGTCGGCGCGGGGCTGTCCTTGGCCGTGGCGGCGAGGAGCCCGGGCGCCGCGATCGTGGCCCAGCTGGCGTCGTCCGGGATCCACACGTCGGCGTTGACCTGGGCGAGCTGGCCGGCCGCGGGGCGCCCGTCGGCGGTGGTGACGTCGAGCTGGATGCAGTCCTTGCCGGCGCGCAGGGTCCGGCCGGCCGCGGAGACGACGGTGGAGAACGAGGACGCGGTCACGACCCGCAGCGTGGTCGGGCACTGGCTGCCGTCGTCACCGGCGGACTTGTCGTGCAGCACGTACCAGCCGGCGCCGCCAAGGAGCCCGACGGCGAGCAGCAGCACCAGCCCGCGCAGGACCACGCCGAACGGGCCGCCCGTCGTCTGATGCCTTCCCATCCGCGCCACCCTCCCCCTGACCGACGGGCAGTATGACATCGAGCAAGGCGGATTCAGGCCCTGGCCAGCCGGTTGGCGGCGAGGCTCGGCCGTTCGGATGAAGCATTCCACGCACTTCGCGACGCAGGGTGATGCGGCCGACACGGTGGCGCTCCACTGTGGACGAAATGAACGCCGTCTGAACAGGACATTGACGGACGAAGCTTGACCGAATAGGGCAGGATCGGGGCGTGAAACGGACCGGACCCCTGATCGTCCTGGCGCTCGTGCTGGTCGTCGTCGGCGCCGTCGCCGGGCACCTGCTCGGCCGCGGCGAGGGGCCCGGCGGGGGCGACGTCAAGCAGCTCACCGCGATCGTCGGCTCCGAGAAGAAGCCGTTCTTCGACGACCCCGCGGTGAAGGCGGCCCTGGCCCGGCACGGCTGGGCGGTGCGCGCCGACGCGTCCGGGTCTCGGCAGATGGTCACGCGCACGACGGGGTACGACTTCGCCTTCCCCAGCAGCAGGGCCGCCGCCGAGGAGGTGCGCCGGCACGCCGACCCCAAGGGCGAGAACGTCGTGGTGTTCTCCTCCCCGCTGGCCGTCGCGACCTTCCAGCCGATCGTGGACCTGCTGGGCAGCGCCAAGCTGGCCCAGCGCGACAGCGCCCAGGTCTGGCGGCTGGACCTCAAGGCGCTGGTCGACGCGAACCGCCGCAACCTGAAGTGGACCGACATCCCCGGCAACACCACGCGGCCCGTCGCGCAGAACGTGCTCGTGGCCACCACCCGGCCGGAGGACTCCAACTCCGCGGCGATGTTCGCCGCGCTGCTCGACAAGGTCACCGGCGGGGACCTCGGCGCCGTCGCGAAGCTCTTCACCGACCAGGGCGCCGTGGACACCACGAGCGAGGAGCCGTTCGAGAGCTACCTGCGCCGCGGGACCGACTTCGCGCCGATGGTGCTCATCTACGAGGCCCAGTTCGTCGACCACGCGGTCAACCAGGGGCTCGCCAACGGGCAGACGGTGCTGTACCCCACGCCGACCCTCATGTGCGAGCACACGATCGTGCCGCTGAGCGCGGACGGCGTCACCGTGGCCAAGCTCCTGGCGAGCGACCAGGAGCTGCAGCGCCTGGCCGCCAAGCACGGCTTCCGGACCGCGGACAGCACGCTGACCGCGCCGGTCTTCGCCAAGGTACGGCCCGGAGACGCCGCCCTGCCGGACTCCATCGCCGGCGCCGTGCCCGACCCCGACTACGACACCCAGCACAGCCTGCTGGCTCGGCTTGAGGAGAAGATGGCATGAGCGGTGCGCAGCGAAGCGGAGGCGGCGGCATGAGGCGGCTCGGCGTCGCGGCGCTGGTAAGTGTGCTCCTGCTCGGCGCGTGCACCAGCAAGCCGAAGGGGTCCGAACCGGCGGCCAGCGAGGGCCCGTTCCTCAAGGGCTCCGGCACCCTGCGCGTCCTCGCCGGCAGCGAGCTCGCCGACCTCCAGCCGATCCTCGACAAGGCCCGCCAGGCCACCGGGGTCGAGGTGAAGCTGCAGGCCACCGGCACCCTCGACGGCGTCGAGAACGTGGTGTCGGGCAACGCCGCCAAGAGCTACGACGCGATCTGGTTCGCCAGCAACCGGTACCTCCAGCTGCACCCCGGCGCCGGGGACAAGATCGGCACCGCCACCAAGGTCGCGACCTCGCCGGTCGTGCTCGGCCTGCGCGAGTCCGTCGCCAAGCGGCTGGGCTGGGCCGAGCACCGCCCGACCTGGTCGGAGATCGCGGTCGCCGCGGGCGAGCACAAGTTCACCTACGGCATGACGAACCCGGCCAGCTCGAACTCGGGCTTCTCCGCGCTCGTCGGGGTCGCCGCGGCCCTGTCCGGCACCGGCGCGGCCCTGAGCACCGAGCAGATCGCCCCGCTCACCCCGCGCCTGCGGGCCTTCTTCGCCGGCCAGAACCTCACCGCGGGCTCGTCGGGCTGGCTGGCCGACGCGTTCACCAAGAACGCCGTGGAGAAGAACGACCATGCCGTCGACGGGCTCGTCAACTACGAGTCGGTGATCCTGTCGCTCAACGCCTCCGGCAAGCTTCCCGAGAAGCTTTCCGTGGTGTACCCGTCCGACGGCGCCGTCACCGCCGACTACCCGCTGACGCTGCTGGCGGGAGTATCCGGCCAAGTCTCCGAGCAGACGAAGACGAACTACGCGGCGATCGCCGACTACCTGCGCCGGCCGAGCGTGCAGCAGGAGATCATGGCGCGCACGTGGCGGCGGCCCGCCGTACCGAATCTGGCGCTGGCTCCCGAGTTCGGCCCCAAGGGCGGCGGAAGCCTGCCCGAGCTGCCCTTCCCCGGCAAGCTGGAGGCGGCCGACGCGCTCATCGGGGCGTTCGGCGACGACCTGCGCAAGCCCGCGCGCACGATCTACGTGCTGGACCTGTCCGGCTCGATGAAGGGCGAGCGCATCGAGGGCCTCAAGAACGCGCTCATCGGCCTCACCGGCGCCGACACCAGCCTGTCCGGGCAGTTCAGCCGGTTCAACGGCCGCGAGCAGGTGCTCATGATCCCGTTCAGCACGAAGCCCGGCCAGGTGAGCCGGTTCGACGTGCCCGAGGACAACTTCCAGCCGACGCTGGAGCAGATCCGCGGCTACGCCGCCGGGCTGAAGGTGTCCGGGGACACCGCGATCTACGACACCCTGTTCACCGCCTACGACCAGGCGGCGGCCCTCGCCAAGGACGACCCGGACCGGTTCACGTCGATCGTGCTGCTCACCGACGGCGAGGTCACCGCGGGTTCGCGCCTGGACGCGTTCAGGTCGCGGGTGCCGCAGCTGGCCAAGGTGCCGGTGTTCACGATCCTCTTCGGCGAGGGCAACGTCGCCGAGATGCAGCAGATCGCCGACCTCACCGGTGGGCGCACCTTCGACGCCCGCACGGGCTCGCTGCCGGCGGCGTTCAAGGAGATCCGCGGGTACCAGTGATCTTGTTCGTTGCCCGCTGTTCAGACCCCGGCAGTGGTCAAATCCCGGGGCTTGGGGTACATCGAAAGTATGACGCAACTCTCGCTCGACGACTACCTCGTCGAGGACGACGACGATGACGATCCGGTGCTGCTGCGCAAGGACGGTCAGCCGGTCGACACGTGGCGGGAGGACTACCCCTACGGCGAGCGGATGACGCGCGCGGAGTACGACCGCACCAAGCGTCTCCTGCAGATCGAGCTGCTGAAGCTGCAGAACTCGATCAAGGACCGGGGCGACCGGCTCGTGATCCTGTTCGAGGGGCGCGACGCGGCCGGCAAGGGCGGCACGATCAAGCGGTTCATGGAGCACCTGAACCCGCGCGGCGCCCGCGTGGTCGCGCTGGAGAAGCCCAGCGAGCGGGAGTCGACGCAGTGGTACTTCCAGCGCTACGTCCAGCACCTGCCCGCCGCCGGCGAGATCGCCCTCTTCGACCGGTCCTGGTATAACCGGGCCGGGGTCGAGCGGGTCATGGGGTTCTGCAACCGGGCCGAGTACCTCGAGTTCATGCGTCAGGCCCCCGAGCTCGAGCGGATGCTCGTGCGCTCCGGCATCAAGCTGGTCAAGTTCTGGTTCTCGGTGTCGCGCAACGAGCAGCGCACCCGGTTCCTGATCCGGCAGGTGGACCCGGTGCGGCAGTGGAAACTGTCGCCGATGGATCTCGCGTCGCTGGACAAGTGGGACGACTACACCGAGGCCAAGGAGGCGATGTTCTTCTACACCGACACCGCCGACGCGCCGTGGACGGTCGTGAAGAGCAACGACAAGAAGCGGGCGCGGCTCGAGGCGATGCGGCACGTGTTGAGCCGGTTCGACTACGCCAACAAGGACTCCGATCTCGTCGGGACGCCCGACCCGCTCATCCTGGGCCCGGCGGCGCTCGCCGACGACAAGGCGGACGACGCGCCGCGGCTCTGAGACATGGCCGTCTGCAGCTGAGTAGCGACACGCCGAGGGGTTGAGTAGAGCAAGTCGGGCATTCACGCCTGCGGCACTCACGGCACGGCAACGCACGTCGTACAGTGTTGCCCGTGCGGGAGCTTGGGACGGCGTTGTTCGGCAGGCACGTGACGCTGTCTTACTCAAGCGACCACGAGATCCGCGGGCTGCTGACCGACTTCGCGCAACGCGCCGTCACCGCCGGTCACCGCGTTGTGATCTTCCTCGACACCGACTCGGCCGACCTGGCCCGGGCGCTGGCCGCCGACGTGATCGGAGCCGCACCCGGGCAGCTCAGCACGGTGCGCTACGGCACCGGTCAGACCGGTGCCCCGCTCGGGAGCTTCGGCGGCCCGCTGTTCGGCGTGGCGGACATGCTCGACCTGATCGGCCGGCTCGTCGACGGCACGCTGCGGGGCGGGTGGCCGGCGCTCTGCGTGGGCGGCGAGATGACCTGGACCGACCGGCCCGCGTGGACGCCGACCGACCTGTTCGCCTACGAGCACCAGGTGAACCGCTTCTTCGGCGACCCGCGCGTGACGGGGCTGTGCCTCTACGACCGGCGGCGGTTCGGCAAGGAGCTGCTGGCGCGCATCGGGGCGGTACACCCCGGGCCGCTGCTGGCGTTCACGCTGGGCGGCTGGGGCGCGCACCTGCGGCTCACCGGGGAGCTGGACGCCTCGAACGCGGAGTCGCTGCCGTCGATTCTCGAGCTGGTGGCCGGGGCCGACTCCGTGGTCATGCTCGACGCGAGCGACCTCGACTTCGTGGACGCGGCCGGGGCCGCGCACATCGTCCGCTTCGCCGCGTCGCGCCCGCACCGGCACACGGTCGTGCGCTGCGGCCGCGGGGTGCGCCAGGCGTTACAGCTCGTGGGCGCCGAGTCGGTGCCGAGCCTGGTGCTGCGCGACCGCGTCGCCGCCGGTCCGGTCGCCACCGCTTCGTGATCACGGCCTTGCGCGCTTCGCCGCTTCGGCATCGCGGCCCTTGCGCGTTTCGCCGCTTCGGCATCGCGGCCTTGGGGTAAGACTGGCGACGTGTCGCCTATGTCTGATGAGTCCCTGGCCGCCGAGGCCGCGGCCCGGGGTGTCGCCACCTGGTACGAGACCGCTGGCCACCGGCGCGTCGACATCGATCCCGAGGTCGTGCGGTCCGTCATGGCCCTGCTCGAGCCGCGGGGCGCCGGGGTCGCGCCGGCCGCCGCACCCGTTGCGCTGCCCGAGGTGCCGCGCACGTGGGGATGGATGATCCAGCTGTACGGTGTGCGCTCCGCCGCCTCCTGGGGCGTGGGCGACTTCGCGGACCTGGCCGTGTTCGCGCGCTGGGCGGCCCTGACCGGCGCCGGCGCGATCCTGGTCAACCCCCTGCACGCCGTGGCGCCCGTCGACCCGATGCCGTCGTCGCCGTACTCGCCGTCCTCGCGCCGCTTCGTGAACGCCGTCTACCTGCGCGTCGAGGACCTGCCCGAGTACCGATCGGCGGGTGCCGAGCTGCGCTCGCGGGTCGACGCGCTGCGCCCGGCCTCGGCCGACCTGATCGACTACGACACCGTGTGGCGCGCCAAGCGCGCGGCGCTGGAGCTGCTCGCCGCTGACGGTTCGGATATTTCCGATTTTTCGGACATTGAGCCGGCACTTCGCGACTTCGCCACCTACACCGCGCTCGCCGAGGTCCACGGCGTCGACTGGCGCGAGTGGCCGCAGGAGCTGCGCCGCCCGGGCCCGGCCGCGTACGCCGCGGCCGACCCGAGGCGGGCCGCCTTCCACGTCTGGCTCCAGCGCCGCTGCGCCGACCAGCTCGCCGCCGCCAATGCGGCCGCGGCGGGCATGGCGGTCGGCATCGTCCACGACCTCGCGGTCGGCATCGACCCCGGCGGCGCGGACGCGTGGACCCTGCAGGACGTGATCGCCCCGGGCGCGAAGGTCGGCGCCCCGCCGGACGCGTTCAACCAGCAGGGCCAGGACTGGGGCCTGGCGACGTGGCGGCCGGATCGCCTGGCGGCGACGGGCTACGAGGCGTACCGAAACCTCCTGCGTGGCATCTTCGAGCACGCCGGAGGCCTGCGGGTCGACCACGTGGCCGGCCTGTGGCGCCTGTGGTGGATCCCGCCGGGCCACGGCGCGGCCCAGGGCGCCTACGTGCACTACGACGCCGAGTCCATGCTCGGCGTCCTGATCGAGGAGGCCGTCCGCGCGGGCGCCGTGGTGGTCGGCGAGGACCTGGGCACCGTGGAGCCGGTGGTCACGCAGACCCTCCAGGCGCGCAACATCCTGGGCTCGGCGGTCCTGTGGTTCACGCGGGACGACGACGGCGCCTTCATCCCGCCGGCCCAGTGGCCCGCGAACGCCATGGCGAGCATCTCGACCCACGACCTGCCGACGGCGACGGGCTTCCTGACCGGCGAGCACGTCCACGCCCGCGCCGCGGCCGGCGTGCTGACCCGCCCCGTGCCCGAGGAGCAGGCCGCGGCGGGCCAGGACCGGGCCGCGCTGCTGGCCCTGCTGAGCGCCGAGGGCCTGGCGGACGAGACGAGCACGGACGCCGAACTCGTGGTGGCGATGCACAAGCTGCTGACCCGCACGCCGTGCCGCATCCTGCTCGCGTCGCCGTACGACGTGCTGGGCGAACCGCGGCAGCCCAACCTGCCGGGGACTTCGCAGCAGTACCCGAACTGGCGCATTGCGCTGCCACTGAAGCTCGAGGACCTGACGGCGGACCCGCGCATGCTGCAGATCGCCGAGATCCTGGACGCCCGGGCCTGAGCATCAGGCTTCACGAGGGTGTGGTCGGGGAGTCCAGCCAGGCGTTGATCAGGGACGTGAAGTCGCGGCCGGTCTGGCGGTTCACGAACGCGATGAAGTCCGCGCGCGACTTCGCCGTGCCCGTGTTCGAGGACGCCCACGCCCGGCCCAGGGCGAAGAAGCGCTCGTCGCCGAGGGCCTTGTGCAGCTGCCGCAGCATCAGGGCCGGGCACACGTAGACGTTGCTCTCGGCGAAGCTGTCCGCTCGCGGGTGGCCCGGCGGGCCGATGCGCCCCCGCAGGTCGGCGTCGGCGGAGCGGGCCGCCTGTTCCCAGCGGGCCATCGCCGCCGGGTCGGACCGGGTGCGGTACAGCTGCTCGACGTAACTCGCCCAGCCCTCGTTCAGCCACACGTCCTGCCAGGTCGACGGGCCGACCGCGTCGCCGAACCACTGGTGGGCGAGCTCGTGGACCAGCACGTCGGGGGCGCCGCTGCCGTGGGCCACATCGGCGCCGACGGTCATCATCTGCTGGGTCTCCATCGCCGACTGCGACGGGACGAGGACCACGCCGGTCGACGGGAACGGGTACGGGCCGAAGCGGGTCTCGAGCCACTGGACGTACGCCGGGAGCTGCCGCAGCGCCTCGAGCTGGCCGGCGTTGTCGGAGGGGCGGGTCCACAGCGTGATCGGGAGGTTGTTCGGGCCCGTGAGCTCGGTCTTCGTGTACTGCCCGACCGCCAGCGTGGTCAGGTAGGAGGCGACCGGCGTGGCCGAGGTGTAGCGGAAGGTGGTGCCCGAGACCGGGCCGGGCGTGCCGCTCGCGACGGCCGACCAGCCCTGCGGGACCGTGACGGCGATGTCGTACAGCGCCTTGTCCGACGGCTGGTCGTTCGCCGGGTACCAGGTGCTGGCCCCGTACGGCTCCTGCATCGTCCACAGCTCGCCGCCCGGCGTCACCGTCAGGCCGAGCGGCTCCACGTCCCCGCGGTGCGAGGGCATCGCGACGGTCGTGGGGGTCCCGCTGTACCCCACCGCGAGCGTCGCCACCGCCCCCGCCGGCAGCGCCTTGTCGACGACGAGATCGCCGTCCGCGACCCGGCCCGTCGCGGTCGCTCCGTCGATGCTGATGGAGCTCAGGGTGTACGCGCTGGAGAAGTCGAGCCTGACCGAGTCCACGGCGTGCACGGCGCGGACGCGGATCGTCGCGGTGCCGGTGAGCGTGCGCGGCCCGGGTGCCCAGGTCAGGGCCAGGTCGTAGTGCAGGACGTCGAGCGCGGGGTTGCCGTAGGCCGGGTAGATCGGGTCGGCCACCGGCGACGAGGTGCCGTCGCGGTTGCTGAGGTCCTCATTGGTGGTGCTGCGGCTGGCGCTCGGGCTGGTGATGGGCAGGCCCTGGACGCGCGGCGGCTGGGGCGTGCAGCCGGAGACCAGCAGCACGGCCGCCGTCAGCACCCCAAGCGCGCGTCGCACCCGACGAAGACTAGCCGCAGCCGAGGGCGGTGCGGAGGGTCGCGAGGTTGGAGTGCATGGCCGTGAGATACGTCTCGCCGTCCTCGACGCCCTCGATCGGGTCGAGCACGGCCGCCCGGGCGCCGATCTCGCGGGCCACGGTCTCCGAGAGCTTCGGACTGACCAGCGACTCGAAGAAGATCGTGGTGACGCCGCGCTCCTTCGCCAGCCGGGCCACGTCCCGCACGCGCTGCGGTCCCGGCTCCTCGTCCGGGTTCAGGCCGGTGACGGGGACCTGGGTGAGCCCGTAGCGCGCGGTGAGATAGCCGAACGCCTCGTGACTGGTGACCACGTCGCGCCGGACGCAGTTCGCCAGTCCTCGGCTGTACTCCCCGTCAAGCTCCCGCAGCCTGCCCTCCAGCCCGGCGGCGCGCTCCTGGAACTCGCCGGCGTGGGCGGGGTCGGCCTCGGCGAGGCGGTCCGCGACCTTGCCGGCGATGGTGGCCAGCCGCACCGGGTCGAGCCACACGTGCGGGTCGGCGCCGCGCAGCGCGGCGACGGTGGACACGTCGAACGTCTTGGCCTTCTGCTGCAGGTCGGCGCCCTCGTCGACGGCGGGCTGGAAACCTCGCAGGTACAGCACCAGGTCCGCGTCCTCGAGCGCCGCGAGCTGGCTCGGCTGCAGCTCGAGGTCGTGCGGCTCGGCCCCGGCCCGGGTCAGGTTCTCCACGGCTACGCGGTCGCCGCCGATCTCCTCGGCGACGAACTGCAGCGGATAGAACCCGGCCACGACCCGCACGCGGCCGTCGTCGGGCTGCTCGTGCACGGCGCATCCGGCGAGCGAGACGAGGGCCGCGCAGAGCACTGCCGACGCCCTCCACCGCATGCCCTCAAGTCTCCCGGGGATGACAACCATTGTCAAAAACGCATGGATTCGGCCGCGTGTCCCGGCATGTCCCGGCTCGGTCGCGAGCCCAACGGCGGGCGATGCGCTTGCCGCCATGGGGCCGGCCGCGGGCCGTCGCGCGCCCGGGCCGGACGCCGGCCGGGCGGGCCGGACGCCCACACGGGCCGCCACAAGCCCAGCCACGGGCCGGGCATCCGCACGCAGGCCGCCGCGAACCCCGCCGCAAGCCAGGCGCCCGCCCGCAGAGCCACCGCGGGCCGGCCCCGGACCAGGCGCCCACACAGGCCGTCACAAGCCCAGCCACGCGCCGGGCACAAGCGCGCAGGCCGCCACGAACCCCCGCCGCAAGCCAGGCGCCCGCGCGCAAGGCGGCCAATCCCCCGCCGCCCCGAGTCGGCCGCCGGCAAGGCGCCCTCACGGAGGGCGGCATCGACGCCAAGAGGCCGCCCGCACCGCCCGCGCGAGGGCGGAGGGGCGGGCGGCCCGCAGACGGCCGATCACCAGACGGACGCCGCAGCAAATTACGCGGATGTCGGATTTATACCCTGACAGGTGATAAATCCGAGCATGTCGGGCGCGAAGCGCCCGACATGTCGGGAAAACCCGCCTCAGAGCAGCTCGCGCAGCGCCTCAACCAGCAGCCACACGCCGAAGATCGCGAACAGCGCCGCGGCCCCGTACTTGATGGCCTTCTCCGGCAGGTGCCGCCCCAGCTGCCGGCCGACCACGATCGCCAGCGCGTCCGCGGCGACCATGCCCACCGTCGAGCCGATCCAGGTGCCGAGCCAGCCGTGCTGGGTGGCGAGCGTGATCGTGGCCAGCATCGTCTTGTCGCCCAGCTCGGCCAGGAAGAAGGACACGCCCACGGCGATGATCGCGGAGCGGGTGGTGCGCTCGGCCTTGCCGCGTTCCTCGTCCGTCAGCTTGTCGCCGCGCAGGGTCCAGGCGCCGAAGGCGAAGAACGCCAGCGCGGCCACGAGCGAGATCCAGGCGGTCGGCAGTGCGGCCCCGAGGCCGTAGCCGACGGCGACGGAGACGAGGTGGACGATCGCCGTGGCGATGGTGATGCCGATGAGCACCGGCACGGTGCGGAAGCGGGTGGCGAACGTCAGCGCCATCAGCTGGGACTTGTCGCCGAGTTCGGCGACGAAGATGACGCCGAAGCTGATGGCGAGGGCGGAGAGGAACGCGCTCAAGGTGGAACCCTTCCCGGGACGGACCGGGAGGCGAGGGCGGACGACCTCGACCCGGCCGTCCGACTCGTGAAAAACACAGCCGACAGCGAGGCCGAAAGTCTCGTCCGCTTCCGAGAACGGAAGCCGCACGGCCGGGCCTGAAACTTCCAGCGCCAGTATGTCGACCGGGCAGTTGAGGACTACTCCCCTTCGTTCACCCTCACCTTAGCGGAAACGCCCGGCCCCGCACGACGTGATCACCGGCACGTCGTGCGGGGCCGTGGCGCGCTACTTGCGCTTCGAGGGCTTCGTGATGCGGTCGGTGCCCACCTTGTCGCGCAGGACCTCCGGGACCAGCACCGAGCCGTCGGGCTGCTGGAACTGCTCGAGGATCGCGGGGACGAGCCGGCTGGTCGCCAGCGCGGAGCCGTTGAGCGTGTGCACGAACTTGTTGTTCTTGGAGCCGGGCACGCGGTAGCGGATGCCCGCCCGGCGGGCCTGGTAGTCGCCGGCCCAGGAGACCGAGGAGATCTCCTTGTACTTGCCGGTGCTGGGCATCCAGACCTCGATGTCGATGGTCTTGCGCATCGAGGCGCTGGCGTCGCCGGCCGCCAGCAGGGAGCGGCGGAAGTGCAGGCCGAGGTCGCGGACCAGGCCCTCGGCGTAGTCGACCATCTCCTCGAGGGTCTTCTCGCCGTCCTCCTGGCTGGTGAACTGGAAGATCTCGACCTTGTTGAACTGGTGGCCGCGGACCGTGCCGCGCTCGTCGGAGTGCGAGCCGGCCTTCTCGCTGCGGTAGCAGGGGGTGTACGCGTACACCCGGTGCGGCAGGCTGTCGGTCTCGAAGATCTCGTTCTGGTAGGCGCCCAGGATCGCCGTCTCCGAGGTGGGCAGCAGGAACCGGCCCCGCTCGCCCTCCTCCCCGGCGATGTGGAAGACCTCGTCGTAGAACTTCGGGAACTGCCCGGCGGCGTAGCCGGCCGAGTCGAGCAGCAGATGCGGCGGGAGCATGAACTGGTAGCCGGCCGCGAAGTGCCGGTCGATGAACCAGTTCACCAGCGCGAACTCCAGCCGGGCGCCCCAGCCGGTGTAGATCCAGAAGCCGGAGCCGCCGAGCTTCACGCCGCGCTCGTAGTCCACGAGCCCGAGGTCGCTGGAGAGCTGGACGTGGTCGCGCAGGTTCTCGATCACCGGCGCCTCGCCGTAGACCTGCACGACCTGGTTGGCCTCCTTGCCGCCGGCCACCACGTCGTCGGCGGGGAGGTTCGGCAGCACGCTCATGGCGCTGTCGAGGTCGCGCTGGGTCTGGGCCAGGCGCTCCTCGAGCTCGGCGAGGGCGGCCTTGGCGTCGCGGGCGCCCGCCTCGATGGCCTGGCCGGCGGCCTTGGCCGCGGCGAACGCGCGCGCCTCCTCCTTGCGCCGGGCCCGCTCGGCGTCGATCTCGCCGATGAGCTCGCGCCGCTGCTTGTCGAGGTCGGCGATCGCACTCAGCGCGCGGGACACCTCGGACGGCTCGAGCCTCTTGGACAGTCCGGCCTCGACGGAGGCCCGGTCCTTGCGAATCAAGTCGATGTCGAGCATGCTGCCGCGCACCTTCGCTTCGATTTTGGGAGAAAACCCGGACGCTCAGGATGCTACCGGGCGGCCCGCAGCCATTTTCTCCACCGCGCCCATTACCAGGTCGATGCCGAAGGAGTAGTACCGCTCGAGGTCCGGCAGGGACCGGTAGCTGTCGGCGAGGCGGACCATGTGCGGGAACTGCTGCGGGGGCAGGCCCTCGAGGTGCAGCCGCTGCCGCCGGAGCCAGTCGTCGACCTGGTCCGGGGGCACCGCCAGGGGGCAGCCGGGCTGGGCCTGCACCAGGCCGATCGCCGCGTGCAGCAGGTAGGAGGCCACCCAGTACGCCTCCTCGAGGGTGAACCCGGCCCGCTCCAGCAGCCCGAGCGCGTCGTCGGTGGCCCGCGTGAAGCCCTCGACCTGCTGCTTGTCGGCCGCGTGCAGCAGGTCGGGCAGGCACGGGTGGGCCCGCATGGCGCGCACGAGCGCCTCGACCATCGCGCGCAGCTGGTCCGGCCAGGGGTCGGTGGCGTGGCGGTCGGCGCGCACCTCGGCCAGGACGTGGTCGATCAGGCCGAGCAGCAGCTCGTCCTTGTTCTTGAAGTGCCAGTACAGCGCCATCGGGGTGACGCCGAGCTCCTGGGCGAGCCGGCGGATGGTGATGGCCTCGAGCCCGTCGGTGTCGCCGATGCGCAGGGCGCGCTCGGCCACAGCGGACTTCGTGAGGCGCTCGGCGGACTTCGTGAGGCGCTCGGCGGAGGTCTTGGGCGGCACTTGACAACTGTACAACGTATGGGTTCTCCTCTACAACGTACATGTACGACGTACAGGTACACCGTATAGGGGGAGCACATCACCATGAGAAATCGCTGGCTGGCCCTGGTCGCCGTGGCCCTGGGCACCTTCATGACCTACCTGGACAACAACGTCGTCAACGTGGCGCTCCCGTCGATCCAGCGCGACCTGCACCTGAGCATCTCGGGGCTGGAGTGGATCGCGAGCGCGTACATCCTGGTCTTCGCCGGCCTGCTGCTGGTCGGCGGGCGCGTCGCCGACGTGTTCGGCATGCGCGGCATGTTCTTCATCGGCCTGGGCGTCTTCACGGCCGCCTCCGTCGCCGCGGGCCTGGCCGGCAGCCAGGAGGTCCTGATCGGGGCCCGGGCCCTGCAGGGCGTCGGCGCGGCCCTGCTGACCCCGACAGCCCTGGCCCTGCTCACCGAGCTGTTCCCGGACCCGAAGGAGCGTGGGGCGGCGGTCGGCATCTGGGGCGGCGTGGGCGCCCTGGCCCTCGCGATCGGGCCGATGACCGGCGGCTTCCTCAGCCAGCACGCCTCCTGGGGCTGGATCTTCCTCATCAACGCCCCGATCGGCGTGGCCACGGCCGTGCTCGGCGCGCTGACGCTGCCCGCGGGCCGGCGCAGCACCGACCGCAGCCTCGACCTGCCGGGCCTGGCCACGAGCGCCCTGGCGCTGTTCGCGCTGACCTACGCGCTCATCGAGGGCGAGTCGAAGGGCTGGGCCTCCGGCACCATCCTCGGCGCGTTCGCGCTGGCCGCGTTCGCCGCGATCGGGTTCGTCGTGATCGAGCTGCGCACCGAGCACCCGATGGTCGACCTCAAGTTCTTCCGGATGCGGGTCTTCAGCGGCGGCCTCGCCACCATGGGCCTCTGGGCGTTCGGCGTCTTCGGCATCTACTTCTTCACCGCGATCTTCCTGCAGAACGTGCTCGGGTTCTCCCCGACCGAGGCCGGCTCGGCGTTCGTCCCGATGGCGCTCGTCATGGCGGTCATGGCCACCGTCGCGCCCCGGCTCGAGGCGCGCTTCGGCGCCGGGCCCACGGTCGCGGCCGGCATGGCGCTGATGGCGGCCGGGGTCGGCGCGCTCGCGACCGTCGGCGAGGGCGCCGGGTACACCGACCTGCTCCCCTGGTTCCTGGTGTTCGGCCTCGGCGGCGGCCTGCTGGTCCCGCTCAACAACGTGATCCTGGGCGCGCTGCCCCAGGGCCGGGCCGGGATCGCCTCGGGCATGCTCAACGTGTCGCGCGAGGTCTTCGGCCTGCTCGGCATCACGATCCTCGGCGCGATCCTGTCCAACCGGCAGGGCGCGGCCAGCGGCGAGCCGCTGCACCGGTTCCTGGCCGGCTACCAGTTCTCGCTGGTCGTGGCCGCCGCGCTGGTCGCCGCCGGGGTGCCGATCGCGCTGGTGATGCTGCGGCGGATCACGACTCCGCGGACGCCGGCGGCCGTGGCCCCGGAGCCGGAGCTCCAGCCCGTCTGAGCGAGGCCGGAGGAGCATCCAGGGCGCAGTGCCGCCAGGGGTGCTCCTCCGGCGGCCGCGGCTCGGCCCGGGGGTTGCGGATGCTCACCGCGGCCAGGCCGCCGGCGAGCACGCACAGCGCCGCGCAGATCAGCACGGCCCGGTGGAAGCCCGCGGACAGCAGGTCGGGCGAGGCGTAGGCGGCCGCGGTGATGCCCGCGGCCGCCGGGAGCACCGCGACGGCGACGAGTCCGGCCGCCCGGGCGACGTCGTTGTTCACCGCCGAGGCCATCCCGGCGTGGGTGGCCGGCGCCGAGGACAGCGCCGTGGAGGTCAGCGGGGCGACGGTGATGGACAGACCCAGACCCAGCACCAGTACCGCCGGCAGCACCTCGGTCAGGTACGAGCCCCCGGCGTCGATGCGGGCGTACAGCGCCATCCCGGCCCCGGCGACGACCGGCCCGAGGCTCATCTGCAGCCGCGGCCCGATCCGCGCGGCGAGGGCGCCCGAGCGCGAGGACAGCAGCAGCATCACGACCGTCAGCGGCAGCAGGGAGACGCCGGCCTCCAGCGGGGAGTACCCGGCGACCTGCTGCAGCTGGATCGGCAGCAGGAACAGGGCGCCGCCGAGCGCGCCGTAGAGGATGAACGTGACCACGTTGGTCGCGGTGAACTGGGCGGAGCGGAACAGCCCGAGCGGCAGCATCGGGTGCTCGAGCCGGGCCTGGCGCCAGAGGAACCCGGCCACGAGCAGGGCCCCGGCGGCCAGGGCGGCGAGGACGGGCGCGCTGGTCCAGCCGAGGGCCTGGCCCTCGATGAGCCCGTAGGTGACGCCGATGAGCCCTGCGGTGATCAGCGCCCCGGAGACCAGGTCGACCCGGCCGCTCGCCTCCTCGTCGCGGGACTCGGGGACGTGGCGCCAGGTGAGGTACACCACCGCCGCCGCGATCGGCACGTTGATCGCGAAGATGAGCCGCCACGACGAGGAGCCGAGGCCGACGAGCCAGCCGCCGAGGAAGGGCCCGATCGCCGTGGCCACGCCGCCGAGCCCCGACCACGCGCCGATCGCCCGGCTGCGGTCCTCGGGCCGGAACGACGCCTGCAGGATCGCGAGGCTGCCCGGCGTGAGCAGGGCCGCGCCGACGCCCTGCAGCGCCCGGGCGGCGACGAGCGTCCACCCGTCCGGCGCGATCCCGCAGAGCACGGACGCGGCCGCGAACCACACCACGCCGAAGGTGAAGACCCGCCGCCGGCCGTACCGGTCGCCGAGCGCGCCCGCGAGCAGCAGCAGCCCGGCCAGGGTCAGCGTGTAGGCGGTGACGACCCACTGCAGCACCTGCAGGCCGGTGTCGAAGGAGCGTCCGATCGCGGGCAGGGCGATGCCGACGACGGTCGCGTCGATCGAGGCGATGCCGGAGCCGAGGATGGTGGCGGTGAGCACCCAGCGGCCGGTGGCACTGCCGAAGGAGAGGCGCTCGTCCGCGGTGGTGGTCATGCGCCCAACCTAGACCGTCCCGCCCGGTGCGGTCTTGCCACCGCGGAGGCCGGGATGTCTGGCGGGAGCAACGGTCCGCAGCTGACGCGGGCCCGAGCCATCTTCAATGCCTGAGGCCCTTGACCCTCACCTTGAACGACATGGCGGGGCCCGGCGTCGGGGCGGTCTTCGTCGCCAGGGTGTAGTCCGGCGACTCGAGCTCCAGGTCGAGGCGGTGGAACAGCCGGGCCATCGACAGGGCCATCTGGACGTCGGCGAAGCTCTTGCCGAGGCAGGTGTGGGGGCCGCGGCCGTACGGCGAGTACGCCCCCGGCCGCAGGTGCTCGGCCCGCGGCTTCTCGTAGCGGGTGATGTCGAACGTGTGCGGGTCCCGGAAGTACTCCTCCATGAAGTGCGGGACGGTGGTGCCGATGTACACCGTCTCGCCCTCCTTGACGGTGTGCCCGGCGAAGGAGAAGTCGCGGGTCGCGGTGCGGATCAGGGTGACCGCGACCGGATACATCCGCATGGTCTCCATCAGCGCGTACCGCGTCGCGGGCAGCCGCCGCACGTCCTCGTCGGCGATCGGGCCGCCGGCGAACAGGGCGTCGGCCTCGGCCTGGATGCACGCGAGGACGTCGGGGTGCTTGAGCACCGCGTAGACGAACGCCGCCGTCGTGTTGGCCACGGTGTCCAGGCCGGCCACGTAGGGCCCGGTGAGCGTGAGCACCAGGTCCTCGGCCGGCACCAGGTGGGGCCGGTTCAGGTGGGCGTCCATGAGGTCCTCGACGAGGTTGCGCTCGCCCTCGGGGGTCTGGCCGTGGCGCGCCTTGAGGTCGGCCGCCATCTGCTCGCCGAGCTCGAAGACCCGCGCCTTCGCCTTGCGGTACCTCGGGTTGCGCAGCAGGATGCGCGGGCGCTGGCGGGTGACGAGGACGTTGAGCACGTAGAGCGTCAGCAGCCGGATGTCGGGCACGTACTCGCGCGGCGCGGCCCCGGTGAGCAGCTCGCCGAGCTGCTCGGTGACGAGGTACTGCATGCCCTGCACGACGGGCACGGTCGTGCCCGGGCGCCAGTCGCGCTCGAGCACCCGGTCGGTGATGTCGAGCAGCTCGGGGCCGCGGCCCTTGATGGCGTCGCGGGAGTAGCCGCGGCGCATGAGCTCGCGCAGCTCCTTGTGGCTCTCCCCGTCCTCGCCGGTGATGGTCCGGGTGGCGCCGTACTCGTCGATCATCCCCTGCCAGAACTCCCGGGAGCGCAGGCACTCGCGGCCCTCGCGGGAGTTCATGAACTCGGCGGCCTCGGCGCCGGCGAGGACGGTGCAGGACTTGCCGAGCAGCTTCATCCGGAAGACCGGGCCGTGCTCGCGGTACGCCTTCACGAGGAAGGCCGCGGGGTCCTTGCCCATCTCGAGGGCGCTGCCGAGGATGGGCACGCCCTTCACCGTCGGCGTCGGCTTGACCGGCGCCTCCTCCGCGATCGTCATTTGATCGAGGGTATCGAATACGACTGCGTTTCGATGCCCTGGACGTTACTGATCCGTGACGAACGACTACCTGTTATGGTCGGCCTGCGGGCCGAGAGGCGCTGCGACGGGTGCCGTGCATCCGCCACGCTCGGACCGCCCCGCGGACACGAAGGGCGCCTCCGACGCGGAGGGCACATCCCCATGCGCGACCTCACCGAGTTCGTGGCCGGCCTGCCCAAGGTCGAGCTCCACGTGCACCACGTCGGCTCCGCCGCCCCGGCCACGGTGGCCCGCCTGGCCGAGCGCCACGCCGGCAGCACCCCCGTCCCCGCCGACGCGCAGCTGCTGGCCGAATACTTCACGTTCACCGACTTCGCCCACTTCATCGAGATCTACCTGTCGGTCGTCGATCTCATCCGCGACGCCGAGGACGTGGCGACGCTGACGTACGACATCGGCGTGAACCTGGCCGCGCAGAACGTCCGCTACGCCGAGCTGACCCTGACGCCGTACTCGTCGATCACCCGTGGCATCCCGGCCGAGGCGTTCTGCGAGGCGGTCGAGGACGCCCGCGCCCGCGTGGCCCGCGACCACGGCACGGAGCTGCGCTGGTGCTTCGACATCCCGGGCGAGGCCGGCATCCCCTCGGCCGACGTGACCCTGGAGACGGCGCTCAAGCACCGCCCGGACGGCCTGGTCAGCTTCGGCCTGGGCGGGCCCGAGCGCGGCGTGCCCCGCGAGTGGTTCGCGCCGCACTTCGCGCAGGCCCGCGCGGCCGGCCTGCGCAGCGTCCCGCACGCCGGCGAGTCGACGGGCCCCGAGACGATCTGGGACGCCCTGCGCCACCTCGACGCCGAGCGCATCGGCCACGGCATCGCCGCCGCGTCGGACCCCGCGCTCATGGCGCACCTGCGGGACAACGACATCCCGCTCGAGGTCTGCCCGACGTCGAACGCGTGCACCCGCTCGGTGCCGTCCCTCGCGGAGCACCCGCTGCCGGCCCTGGTGGCGGCGGGCGTGCCGGTGACCATCAACTCCGACGACCCGCCGATGTTCTCGACCACGCTCAACCAGGAGTACCTCGTCGCGGCGTCCCTGCTGGGGCTGGACGCCGGCGGTGTCGCGGACCTGGCGCGGCAGGGGGTTCGGTACTCGTTCCTCGACGACGCGCGCAAGGCCGCCCTGATCGCGGAGATCGACGCCTACACCGAGGCGTTCCAGGCGTAGGCGCGCACTCCCCCGGGCCGTCACCCGCGGCGGCGGCCCGGGCGGGTCAGTGCTTGCAGGCGGCGCAGGTGCCGAAGATCTCCAGCGTGTGGCTCACGTCGGTGAAGCCGTGCTCCTCGCCGACGCGGTCCGCCCAGCGCTCCACGGCCGGGCCCAGCACCTCCACCGTGCGGCCGCAGCCGCGGCAGACGAGGTGGTGGTGATGGCGATCACTGCAACGACGGTAACGCGTGTCACTGCCCGGGACCTGCATCACATCGATCTCGTTGGTCTCGGCGAGCAGCTGCAGGGTGCGGTAGACGGTCGTGAGGCCCACGTTCGCGCCGCGCTCGCGCAGCATCACGTGCAGCTCCTGGGCGCTGTAGAAGCCGTCGACGTCGCCGAGCAGCGTCATCACGGCGTCGCGCTGCTTCGTGTTGCGACGGACCGGGTGCGCGTCCAAGTCGTGGGCATGGTCGTTCACCCGTAGAGCTTAGCGTAGCCTTAGTGAGTTGAACCTCCCCCGGTTCGGGGGTCCGATCTGCGTTGCGCCAGCGGCGTAAGCAGGGGATCTCGATCGCGGCTCGCAACACGGGCCGCGTAGGCTGACGCCGAAACCAAACACTTGTACGTGTGATTCGCACACGGTGGGGGGAGCAAGGACGTGGCTCAACCGGAAGCAGCCGCAGCCTCGGGTGGAGGCGCGACGGCAGCGCCTGACAAACTCGACGCCGCCGTATTCAAGATCGCGGGCGTGGTCGTGCTCGGCGCGATCATGTCGATCCTCGACGTAACGGTCGTCAGCGTGGCGATCCCGACGTTCATGGACAAGTTCGACGCCACCTACGCGCGCGTCGCCTGGACGATGACCGGCTACACGCTGGCCCTCGCCACCGTGATCCCGCTGTCCGGCTGGGCCGCGGACCGGTTCGGCACCAAACGGCTCTACATGCTGGCGCTGTTCCTGTTCACGGTCGGCTCCGGGCTGTGCGCCACGGCCGGCTCGATCGACCAGCTGATCGGCTACCGCGTGGTGCAGGGCCTCGGCGGCGGCATGCTGATGCCGATCGGCATGACGATCATGACGCGGGCGGCCGGCCCGCAGCGCATCGGCCGGCTCATGGCCGTGCTCGGCATCCCGATGCTGCTCGGCCCGATCGGCGGCCCGATCCTCGGCGGCTGGCTCATCGACGTGGCGAGCTGGCACTGGATCTTCCTGATCAACCTGCCGATCGGTGTCATCGCGCTCATCTACGCGCAGTTCGCGCTGCCGAAGGACCACACCGAGCCGTCGGAGTCCTTCGACTTCCTCGGCATGCTGATGCTCTCCCCCGGCCTGGCGCTGTTCCTGTTCGGCGTGTCGTCGCTGCCCGAGACCGGGACGATGAGCGCGACCAAGGTCTGGCTGCCGATGCTCATCGGCGGCCTGCTGGTGATCGGGTTCGTCTTCTACTCGTTCAAGCCCAAGCACCCGCTGCTGGACCTGCGGCTCTTCCGCAACCGCAACCTGGCGTTCGCGTCGCTCTCGCTGTTCGTCTTCATCATCGCGTTCATGGGCGCCGGCCTGCTCTTCCCGAGCTACTGGCTGCAGGTGCGCGGCGAGTCGACGCTGGACGCGGGCCTGCTCATGGCCCCGCAGGGCATCGGCGCGATGCTGACCATGCCGATCGCCGGCATGCTCGCCGACCGGATTCCGGTCGGGCGGACGGTGCCGTTCGCGATGGCCCTCATCGCCATCGGGTTCTTCTCGTTCACGCAGGTCGGGCCGGACACGTCGTTCCTGCTGCTGGAGGGCTCGCTGTTCGTGATGGGCCTGGGCATGGGCGGCACGATGATGCCGATCATGACCTCCGCGCTCAAGACGCTGACCGGCCATGAGGTCGCCCGCGGCTCGACGCTGGTGAACATCCTGCAGCAGATCGGCGGCTCGGTCGGCGGCGCGATCATGTCGGTGATCCTGACCAGCAAGACCGGCGACGCCCCGGCGGTCCCCGGCGCGACCAACCCGCAGACCGGCGGGCCGCTGAAGATCACCGACCTGGCGGTCGCCTCGCACCACGACCCGACGCTCGCGGAGAAGCTCGGCCCGGGCGGCCCGGGCCTGATCGACCAGGGCCTGCACTACCTCGCGGACTCGTTCGCCTCGACGTACTGGGTGGGCTTCATCCTGGTGCTGTGCACGTTCATCCCGATCGCCTTCCTGCCGCGCAAGAAGGAGGTCTCGCACCTGCTGGACGACCAGCCCGCGGGTGCGCCGGCGGTGATGATCCACTAGGCGGCGACGCCACCGAAAGAGCTGTGAGGCCCGCGGGCCTCACAGCTCTTGTGTGTAGTACACCCGGTGAAAGCCGGCCTCGGTCGCGCGGCGGGTCTCGCGATAGCCGCGGCGGGGGTAGTAGGCGAGGTTCTCGTGCATCGCCGCGTTGGTGTAGAGCCGGACCTCGGGGAGGCCGAGCGCGCGGGCGCGCTCCTCGGCGAAGCGCAGCAGGGCGGCGCCGACCCCGCGGCCCCGCGCCGCCGGGTGCACGGCGACCGTGTCGAGCAGCAGGTGATCGGGCATCGGCACGAGCACCAGGACCCCGACGGGGTCCGGGGCGCCCCCGAGCCAGACGTGGCCGGCCGCGATCAGCGCCGGGTAGTCGGCCGTCATCGGCGCCGGCGGGCGGCCGATCCGCGGGACGTAGCCGGCGAACGCGGCCGCCACGACGGCCTCGGCGATCGCCGCGTCGGCCGCCGTGGCGCGGACGACCGCCGTCACGCCGCCGGGACCTCCGCGAGGGAGGCGAACACGGCCTTGCCCTCGGCCCGGGCCTGCGCGACCATCTCGTCCGCGCCCGCCGAGGGGCCGCCGATGCGCAGCACCGCGTCGCAGCGCGCCAGCAGCCGCGCCGAGATCGGGTGGAAGATCTCGTCGAACACCGCGTCGCCCACGGCCGCCGACCCGGCCCGCTCGATGAGCGGCAGCGCGAGGGCCTCGCCGGTGACCGGCAGGTGCCCGGCCCGGAAGAGCGTGACGGCGGCGTCGTGCATCGTGTCGACGTTGGCGCGCAGCTTGGCCGGGTCGTCGCCGGTGCCGGAGCGGTAGGGGCCGGCCACGAGAATCATCATGCGGGAACTCCTTCGATGAGCACGCCGGCGTCGCGCACGGCGGCGAGGGTTTCGTCGGACGGGTCGGCGTCGGTCACGAGCACGTCCGCCGCGTCGAGGGGGCCGACGCGCGCGAAGGCCTGGACGCCGAGCTTGGTCGCGTCGGCCACGACGATCGTGCGGCCCGCCCGGCGCAGGGCGGCCCGCTTCACCGCGGCGTCGTCGAGGTCGAACTCGGACCAGCCCAGGTCGCGGTGCACGGCCCCGATGGACATGACGAACGTGTCGAAGCGCAGCTGCTCCAGGGCGGCGAGCGCCAGCGGCCCGACGAGGCTGCGCTCCCCCGCCCGGGACTCGCCACCGATGACGAGCAGCCGGATCCCCGGCTGATCCGCCAGCCGTACCGCCGCCTGCAGGCTCAGCACCGCCACCGTCAGCGGCGCCCGGGCGGGCAGGTGCGCGGCCAGCTCGGCGGTGGTCGTGCCGGCGTCGAGCAGCACGGTGCCGCCCGGCTCGATCAGCGCGGCCGCGGCCCGCCCGAGCCGCGACTTGGCCGCGGCCGACCAGCGCTCGCGGACCTCGAACCCGGCCGACTCGGCCGGCACGTCGAGCGCGACGGCGCCGCCGCGGACCCGGCGGACGAGGCCCTGCTCCTGCAGCTGGTCGAGGTCGCGGCGCACGGTCATCTCGGAGACGCCCAGGCGCTCGGCCAGCTCGCCGAGGGTCAGGCGGCCGCTGCCGCGCACCAGGCGCAGGGTCAGGTCAAGGCGATCCGGCACAGGCACGCGCCGAATCTAACAGCGATCTCTCAAATCTCACAAGCGAGTGTCGGATGAACTCACAAAGCTAACGGCGGCTGGCGAGCGCGGGCGGCTGGACCGGCGGCGCGTCCGGGATCTTCGGCCCCCGGCGCAGGGTGGCGTACGCGAGCAGGCCGAGCGGGATGATGATCCAGCAGGAGAGCAGGCGGTACACGAGCATCGCGGCCGCCGCGGGCCCGTGCCCGGCGCCGGCGGAGACGAGCCCGGCCAGCAGCGCGACCTCGACCACGCCGATGCCGCCCGGGCTCAGCGGCACCTGGCGGACGAGCTGCACCGTGAGGTACACCGTCGCCAGCCGCACCAGGCTCACGTCGATGTCGAACGCGGCGGCGGTCGCGGCCAGGCAGGCGAAGTCGAGACCCCAGTTGACGGTCGCGTGGACCAGGGACAGCACCCAGGAGCGGCGCGGCAACCGGCGCAGGTCGTCCCAGGTGCGCCGCACCGAGGCCTTCGAGCGGGCCACCCAGCCGCCGGCGCGGGCGGGCTCCTCGTCGTCGGCGAGCACCGGCGGCGGCACCGGGCGGCGCGGCGAGATCAGGAAGTCGAGCCCGAACACCATGCCGGCGATGACCAGCATCGCGATGACCAGCACGAGCGTGTCGGTGTTGCCGGTGGCGCCGCCGCGCGGGATGAGCACGACCGCGCCGTACATGAGGATGAGCGCCACCCCGGACAGCACGCCGGAGAGCACCGCGACCGCGCCGGCCGTGCGCCGGGTGGCGCCCGCCGTGCGGAACTGACGGAACGCGAAGCCGGCCGACACCGCCGAGCCGGCGGGCAGGCTGAACGAGATCGCCGAGCGCGTGAAGGTGACGGCGATGGCCCGAGGTACCGACATCCGCACCCCGAACCCGGCGAGCAGCCGCCGCTGCTGCAGCGCGAAGTGCCGCAGCGAGGTCATCTCCGCGGCGGCGGCGAGCACCAGCCACCACGGGCCGGCGGAGCGCAGCACGTCGAGGGTCTGGCCGAAATCGGGCAGGTTCTTGCGCAGCGTGAACACCGCCACCGCGAGCACCAGCAGCAGGCCGGTGACACGCAGCGCGGTCCTGCGTCGCTTGCCCACGAGATCACGATCCCACCGGGAGGTAGCAAAACGGCGAAGATCCTCAGTTCCGTCACAGTTGCGCGCGTCACCTTCCGGGGCGTGGCCGCCGGCCATGCGACGGTGGTAGACGGCCGTGCCGATCGTGCCGAGGACGGCGAAGCCGAGGGCGCCGCCGAGTTCACTGCCGGTTTCCTCACACCGGATCGTCCGGCCCGCATCGGCCGGACCGGCGGGCTCTCACCGCCGCACCCTGGAATCGCACCAGGCCCGCACGGCAACACCGGCCGGCACCCGCGATCAAGGTGCGCGTGAACAGCCCGCCGGCCCGGCGCGGGGCCGGGCCGGCGGTGGGGTGGGTCAGGAGTCGTACGCCCGGAACTCCCACAGCGAGAAGCCGTACTGCGTGCCACGCTGCGTGCCGTGCATCCGGATGTAGCGGCCGGTGCCGGAGACGTTGAGCGTCTCCGTGCCGCCCTGTCCGACCGTCGTCGAGGAGATCGTCGTCCAGTGCTCGCCGTCCGGAGACATCTGGATCTCGTAGCCCTCGCCGTAGGCCGTCTCCCACTGCAGGACGATCCGCTTCACGGTCTTCGTTTCGCCCAGGTCGACCTGCAGCCACTCCTGGTCGGTGTACTGGCTCGACCAGCGGGTGGTGCTGTCGCCGTCGACCGCGTAGCGCGGCTCGAAGCCGCTGACCTCGACCGACGAGCTGGTGGCCGGGCGCCCCTGGGCCAGGGAGCCGACGCGGTGCAGGACCGTGTCGACCGCCTGCAACTCGGCGACGATCGCCTCCACCTCCGGCGAGCCCTCGACGTAGCGGCCCTCGGCCAGCTCCTTGGAGTGCCGGTCGTACTGCGCCTGCAGCAGGTCGGCCCGAGGCTTGAGGTAGCCGGCCACGCAGTTGGCGACGTGCTCGCCGACCTGGTCGGCCACCGGGCAGTCGACGTCGAACGGCGCGGACTGCCCGGCCTTGACGTTGGGCACGAAGCCCTCCGCGCACGGCCGCCCCGCCGAGGCGGGACTGCAGTTGCTGTAGGCGGACCCGGCGACGAGCAGCGCGTCCGTCAGCCCCGCGCGGCCCGGCATGTCGCCCAGGGTCACCTGGTCGCCGATCAGGCGCTGGTCGCCGTACAGCAGGCCGTTGAGGATCGCGTTGCCCTCCAGAGCCTTGGGGAAGGCCACCTCCGTGTACGCCTGGATGAGCGCGAGGGTCGTGGTGAGGTTCCGGTTCGCCGTGCCCAGCGCCGTCTCCTTCTGGATCTCGTCGAGCACGATCTGGTAGTACAACAGCTGCTTGCCGTACAGCGCGGACTGCGTGCGCCGGGTCGTGTCCTGCAGGACCGGCTGGTCGACGGCGACCGATCCGGACTGCTCGATCAGCGGCTTCCAGGTGCCGGCCCAGTTGTTCGCCACCTCGTCGCGGGCGGCCGTGCACTTCTGGGTCTCGGTCTTGCGGTTGAACGTGCAGATCTGGCCGACGTACTTCTTGACCGTCACCCGCCGGATGTCCTGGGCCGGCTGGTCCGGCCAGTTCATGCGGGTGACGAACGTGACCTGCGCGCTGCCCGACAGGTCCTCGAGCGGGTCGCCTTCGGTGTCGACCCACTCGGCGGTCCAGCACGTGGAGAACGCCGGCTTGACGTCGCCCGGCATGGCCAGCGCCGCGTTGTGGTAGACGTTGGGCAGCGACGCGCTGTTGGCGTTCGCGGGCGCGCTCAGCCTCGCCCCGGTGCCGCTGCAGACCGGCACCGGCGACGTCTCGGCGATCCGGATGCCCGGCGTCTGGTCCGCCGCGCCGAAGGGGCTGTAGCGCCCCTTGCCCTCGGCGGCCCGGTCACGGATGGCCAGCAGCGCCGCCGACACGTCGCCGGTGTAGCGCTTGTAGTCCGCGACCAGGGTGTTGAACACCGGGTTGGTGGCGCCGCCGGCGGCCGGGGCGCTGAGCCCCCGGGTGGCCGTCAGGTAGTCGTTCCCGGCATCGCGGATGGCTTTGGAGCGGCTGACGTCGTACTGCCGCGCGTACGCCTGGTTCTGCAGTTGCAGGGCCATGTACGCGCGGGCGCCGAGCTGGTACACGCCCGCACTCGGCGGCGCCTGGCCCAGTTGTGGCGTGCCGGCGTGGTACACGTCCCTGGCCCGCCAGTTCAGGTACCCCACCGACCCTTCCGGCCCGTAGGTCGTCAGGACGAACTTGATGTCGGCCTTCTCGCTGAAGTGGTCGGTCCATGCCGCGAACGTCGACGACCGGGCCTTCTGGGTCGCCAGCAGGTGGAAGCGGTCCTGGACGGTCTTGTAGACCTCGTACTCCGGGAACGGCGCGTGGGCAATCTGCTCGTAGTTGACGTACGTGTTGATGTTGTTGCGTTCGAGGTCCAACTGGCCGTCCTGCAGCGCGTGCGCGGTGAACAGGGCGAGCGTGTCGACCTTCGACTCGAGCCGCAGCAAGATCTGCTGGACGTCGCCGAGCTGGCCGCGGATCACGTCGATGTCGCCCTTCAGGCGATCCAACTGGGCGACGAGGTTCGTGTACACGACCGAGAGCGCCTCCTCGATCGCCTTGAAGCGCTGGTTCATCTCGTTGTGGAGGCTGGCGATGTCCGCCCGGATCACCTGCAGCTGGTCGAGGATGAGCTGGTTCGGGTTGGGGCCGGAGGCGAACAGCGGCAGCACGCTCATCACCGCGCCGATGATGTTGCCGGTGAGGGCCATCGTGGAAAGCGACGTCAGCGCCTCCCCCAAGCCCAGGCCGGCGATCGTCGGCAGGTAGTTGTTGATCGCCGTCGCGATCGCCAGCCCCGACTTGCCCAGGGTCGCGACCTGCGTGCCGAGGTTGCTGTCGGCGAAGCCGGCCAGGGTGGACAGCACCAGCACCCCGGAGCCCAGCCCGTCCAGCGTCCCCTGCCGCTGGTCGGCCGCGGCGCGCGCCCGGGTGTAGTCCTCGGACTTCGGCTGGTTGCCCGGGCCGACCGGATGCTGCGCCGACGCCTCCTTCATCTGGGCGACGACGGCGTCGTTCTTCTCGCTCAGCTTCTCCATGGCCACCTGGACCTGGCGGCGGACCTCCGCCAGGTAGGCGTCCCGGTTCTGCTGGCGCGTCCGCAGCGCGTTGACGTCGACGGCCGTGGCCAGCAGCGGGTCGGCGAGCAGCTGCTCCTGGCTCGCGTCGAGCCCCACGCCGGCCCGGCCGCCCATCATGGCGTTCCAGGCCGCGGTGAACGCCGCGTCCTGCTGGCCGAGGCGGGTCACCCGGCCCCAGGCGGCGCCCTGCACCCCGTACCACTGGGACAGGTACATGTTCGTCTGGTAGGTGCCGGTCACCTGGTTCATGGACTGCCCGATCTGCGCGAGGCTCTCGCCGACCGTGCTCTCGAGCAGCATCCTGAGCCCGGGGGTGACGATGTCGACCCCCGGGAGTGTGACCGCGGCGGCGACGAGCTTGCTCAGCGACTCGTACGTCCCGCCGCCGTAGGGGTCGGTGATCTGCTGCGCGTCGAGGGCGTCCTTGACGCGGGTCATGTGCCGGCTGATGTCCGCGGTGGTGGCGTTCGGGTTCGCCGCGCGCCAGTCCGCCGCCGCGACCGAGATCACCAGGTCCTTGAGGCCCTGCAGGCCGGTGTCATGGGTGCGCATGTGGGCGGCGAACAGCTCGTCGCGCAGCTGCTGCTCACTCCAGTTGACGGCGGCGCCGGCCCGGGCGGCCGGCGCCAGCGTGATACAGAGGGCGACCGCCAGCAGACCGGCGAACCGGTGCAGCCGCCGGAGGGTGATTCTCACGAGACCTCCTTCGCCGTCCGCGGGGGTGCGGAACGGGCCGGGACAGTCTGGGAACCGCCACTGCGAGATGACTGGAGGTGCCGGTCAGGCCATGGTCTGGTACGGCCGCAGGAGCGCGGTGACGTCCGAGCGGCCCATCAGCCGGCCCCGTCGCGCGGCGGCGTCGAGGCGCCCGGGCGCAAGTGCCGCCTCGACCGCGGCCCGGACCGCCGGGGCGTGCAGCGGGTCGGTCTGCTCGGCGGCGAAGCCGACCTCCGCGGACATGGCGTCGACCGCCGCGAGCAGCTCCGCGGCGTCCACGGCGGGCTCGCGGCCGGGCGGGGCGGCGTCCGGGGCGAGGCCGACCAGCGCGCCCGCGGTGGTGTGCGCGATCATCAGCCAGGACGTCCGGTCGCTGGAGTCCTCCAGGTGGGCCAGCACCGCCGCGCCGAGACCGGCCGCGACCCGGGGGCGTCCCCGCTGCTGCTCGATGCGGATCAGCGTCCACGCGGCGGACCAGGCGACCCACTCGTGACCGCAGCGCATTGCGGTGCGCCAGGCGGTGTCGAGGTGCGCGACCGCCGTGTCCGCCCCCGTCACCAGGCTGCGCACCACGCCGAGCGACGACGACGCCTCCGCCCGCACCCAGTCCAGGCCGGTCGTCTCGGCCAGCCGTGCGCCCCGCTCGGCATCGGCCAGGCCCTGGCGTGGGTCGGCGCCCGACAGCACTCCGAAGTGTGCCGCGTAGCCGAGGCAGCGGGCCTCGATGACCGGGTCGCCGGCGCGCGCCGCCGTGTCGCGGGCGGCGGCCGTCAGCGCGTGGGCCTGGTGGAGGTCACCGCCCAGATAACACAGGGCGCCGAGGGCGAAGCGGGCGTGGGCGACGACCGCGGGCGGGGCGCCGTCGCGGTCGGCGGCCGCCAGGAACTCCCGCAGCACCGCGGTGCCCTCGCCGATCGCTCCCCACCGGTACCAGAACCACATCAGCGCCGCCGCCAGGCGCAGCCCGGACTCGCCGTCGCCCGCGGCCCGCGCCGAGGCGACGGCGGCGCGGAGGTTGTCGCGCTCCTGCTCCAGCCGGGCACCCCAGTAGCCGGCGCCGCCCGCGACCATCGCGCGGTCGGCCTCCTGCGCCAGCCCCACCATCCACCCCAGGTGCGCCCGCCCGGCCGCGTCCCGCTCCGCGGGGCCCTGCTGCTCGCGGGCGAACTGCCGGACCGTCTCCAGCAGCCGGTACCGCTCGCCCGGTCCGCGCACCACGAACGAGCGCTCCACCAGGTCGGCGATCCGCTCGGCCGGGCCGCTCTCGCCGGCCGGGTCGAGCCGGGCGATCAGCTCGTCCGCCGCGTCCAGGGTGAACCCGCCGGCGAACACGCTGATCGCCCGCAGCAGCCGCTGCTCCGCCGGTTCCAGCAGCGAGTACCCCCACTGCAGGGCGGCCGAGAGCGAACGGTGCCGCGCCGGGCCGCCCCGCCGGCCGTCGGCCAGCAGGCTCAGCCAGCCGGCCGCTCCCCCGCCCGGCGGGGCGGTCAGGGCGTCGGCCAGGCGGTCCAGGGGCAACACGCGCGAGCGCGCCGCGGCGATCTCCACGGCCAGCGGAAGCCCGTCCACGGCCGCGCAGATCCGCCGGATCGCCCGCTCGTCGGCGGGGCCGGCCGACCAGCCGGGCCGGGCCGATCGCGCGCGCCGGACGAACAGCTCGGCGGCGTCGCCGGCGGGTAGCGGGGCGAGCTCCACGAGCGTCTCGCCGGGCGCCCGCAGCGGCTGGCGGGCCGTGGCGAGCACCCGCACGCCCGGGCAGAACTGCAGCAGGGTCGTCACCACCTCGGCGGCCTCGTCCGCCAGATGCTCGCAGTTGTCCACCACGAGCAGCGTCTCCCAGGCCCGCAGCACGTTCGTCAGCTGCCCGGCGTCCTCGACGCCGACGAGGCCGAGCGCCCGCGCGACCGTCGCGGCCACCAGGCTCGCGTCGCGCACGGGAGCGAGCTCGACCAGCCAGGCCCCGGCCGGCGGCCGGGGCGCCGAGCGGGCCACCTCCAGCGCCAGGCGGGTCTTGCCCACACCGCCCGGGCCGACCAGGGTGACCAGCCGGTGCCCGGCGAGCAGCGCTGCGACGGCGGCGACCTCCCGCCGCCGGCCGACCAGCCCGTCCAGCGCCGCCGGGAGCCGCCCGGGCGGCGACACCGCCGGCGGCTCGGCCGCGGCCGGCCCGGCGGCCTGCGGACCGCTCAGCGCCGGCGCCTGGACCAGGATCCGGGCCTCCAACCGGCGCAACCGGTCGCCGGGATCGACGCCGAGCTCCTCGGCGAGCCGACGGCGCGCCGCCCGGAGGGTGCCCAGCGCGTCACCCTGCCGCCCGGCCCGGTACTGGGCGAGCGCCAGCAGCTCCCACAGCCGCTCGTCCAGGGGCGACTCCTCGATGAGGGCCGCGAGCGGCGCGATCGCCCCGGCGTGCTCGCCCAGGCCGATCGCGGCGGCCTGCCGGTCCACGTTCATGGTGGCGCGGGTCCGCTCCAGCCGGGCGGCGTGCGTGACGAGGAGCGGGGCCTCGGGCACGTCCTCGTACGGCCGGCCGCGCCACAGCGGCAGCGCCGCGTCCAGCAGGGCCGCCGCCGCGGCCGGCCGGTGCGCCACCAGGGCCGAGTGGGCGGCGGAAGCCGCCCGTTCGAACCGGTCCGCGTCCACGCTCGCGTAGGGCAGCCGCAGCGCGTAGCCAGACCCGTCGAGCACCACGCGCCGGGCCGTCGCCCGGGCCGCCCGCCCGGGCTCGAGCATCCGTCGCAGCCCGGCGATGTAGCCCTGCAGGGTGTTGCCGGCGCGGCCCGGCGGCCCGTCCGGCCAGACCTGATCGATCAGCGTGTCGACCGGGACGGCCCGGCCACCGGCGCAGAGCAGCAGCGCCAGCACCGTGCGCGGCCGCGGCCCGCCCACCCGGACCTCACGGCCACCTATCCGCACCCGCACCGGCCCCAGCACCGAGACCGCCACCTCGTCGAATGCGTGCGTCACAACGACCTTCCGCTCTCAGGATCGCGCGTCGACCCGGCACTGTAGGCCCGGCGGCCCATGTCGTCGTCATCCTCGCGGCGGACCAGTGCTCAGCATCGATGGGGACACACGGACCGGGTGGTGCGGCTTGGCGTGCCCGAGGCTTGCGAATGTGACAGGCTCTGATCATGACCAGGCTTTCCAAGGTCGATCTGTCGGCCGATTTCCCGCGCAACGAGGCGGAGGATCGGCTCGTCGCGGCTCAGCAGCGCCTGCTGCGGCTGCGCCTGCTGCTCGGCGGCCAGCTCGGCGAGCACAAGATCGGGCCGCCGCTGTGCATCGTCTTCGAGGGCTGGGACGCCTCCGGCAAGGGCGGGACCATCAAACGGCTCGTCGCGCCGCTCGATCCCCGCCACGTGCGCGTCGCGCAGTTCGCCGCGCCGACCTACGACGAGAAGCGGCACCACTTCCTGCAGCGGTTCTGGGCCGTCCTGCCCGGCTGGGGCGGCATGGCCGTGCTCGACCGCTCCTGGTACGGCCGGGTCCTCGTCGAGCGCGTCGAGGGCTTCGCCACCCCGAAGCAGTGGAAGCGCGCCTACGACGAGATCGTCGAGTTCGAGCGCACGCTCACCGCCGAGGGCATGATCCTCATGAAGTTCTGGATGCACGTCTCGCCCGAGGAGCAGCTGCGGCGCTTCGAGGACCGCGCGAACGACCCGCTGCGGTCGTGGAAGCTCACCGACGAGGACTGGCGCAACCGCGAGCGCCGCGCGGACTACGAGGCCGCGGTGGAGGACATGCTCGACCGGACCGACCGGCCGCGCGCCCGCTGGACCGTCGTGCCCGGCGACAGCAAGCGGTACGCGCGCGTCGCCGTGCTCGAGGCGGTCTGTCACACGATCGAGACGAAGCTGGCCAAGCGCGGCTACGACCTGGACGCCGCCGGCTGAAGGCGGTTTGAAAACCCCCGGGCCAGGTGATGAAGTCGGGATGGACGACATCACCGCGCTCATCCTGGACGACCACGCCGCCTTCCGCCGCGCATTCGCGCGCCTCGACGACGCCGAGGGCGAGGAGCAGCTGGCCGCGGTCTGGGACGCGCTCGCGCTGCACCTGGAGATCCACGCCGAGGCCGAGGAGCGGATCCTCTACCCGCACCTGCTGCGCCAGCACACCGACGAGGCCGAGGAGGAGACCGACGACGCGATCCGCGACCACAACAAGATCCGCGACGCGATCGACGCGGCCAAGGAGCACAAGGTCGGCTCCGACGCCTGGTGGAAGGCGGTCTGGGACGCGCGCAAGGAGAACAGCGAGCACCTCACCGAGGAGGAGGACGAGGTGCTGCCCGACTTCCGCAAGCACGCGGGGATGCGGCTGCGCGTCGAGCTGGGTGAGCAGTGGCTGACCTTCTACGGCGAGCACCCGAGCGGCAAGGGTCTCACGTTCACCGACAAGGACCCGAAGCGGTACATCCAGGAACACAGTTGAGGCAACGGGGCATGATGACCCGGTGAAGCGAGAGCGTATTCCGGACTGGTTCGCGGCCGGCCTCATGGTCGTGGCGGTTCTGTGCATCGCCGCCGCGGTCAGTGTGGCGCTCGGCGCCCGGGTGCATCCGGTGCGCGCCAGCATCGACGCGCTGCTGCTGCCCGCCCCGGCCAACGTCGGCTACGCGGCATTCCTGATGACCCTCGCCGCGGGCGTGCACAACCGCAAGCGGATCGCGTTCTGGCTGCTCGTGATCATCCTGTCGGTGCAGGGGTTGTACGACCTGTTCGTGCTCTCCGACCTGGGCGAGCGCGGCGCCGAGGCCCGCGAGCTGCGGCTGCCGTTCCACGGGACGACGGCCGCGGCCGTGAACCTCGGGGTGACCGTTGTCCTGCTGGGGCTGCTGTGGCTCGGCCGGCCCCAGTTCGACGCCAAGGTCCAGCCGGCCAGCCTGCCCAAGGCCCTCGCCACGCTCGGCGTCCTGCTCGTCGCGTTCACCGCGGTCGGCTGGGGGCTGGTCGAGCTGTTCCCGGGCTCGCTCGGGCACGGGGTCCAGCGGCTGGAGTACAGCGGCCGCATCGTCCTCGGCGGCGCGTTCGGCTTCGATGTCGGGCGCCACGGCCGGGCCCCGGGCTGGGTCAACCTGGTGCTGGGCGCCTTCGGCGCGATCGCCATCTTCGCGGCCCTCTTCGCCCTGCTGCGCTCCCAGCGCATGATCGCCTCGCTGGACCCGGACGAGGAGCGCGCGGTCCGCCGGCTGCTGGCCGAGCACGGCGAGCGCGACTCGCTGGGATACTTCGCCACCCGCCGCGACAAGGAGGTCATCCTCTCGCCGTCGGGCCGCTCGGCGATCACCTACCGCGTGGTCTTCGGCGTGTCGCTGGCCAGCGGCGACCCGCTCGGCGACCCCGACTCCTGGGGGCCGGCGATCGAGGCGTGGCTGCAGGAGGCGCGCGAGTACGCCTGGACGCCCGCCGTGATGGGCGCGAGCGAGGAGGGCGCGACCGCCTACGCGCGGGGCGGCCTGCGCGTGATCGAGCTCGGCGACGAGGCCATCCTGCACGTGCGCGACTTCGACCTCGACTCCCCGCGGCTGCGCCAGGTGCGCCAGGCCGTGCACCGGGTCGAGCGGGCCGGCTACACGGTGCGCATCCGCCGGCACGCCGAGATCCCCGCCGACGAGATGGGGCGGATCATCGAGCTCGCCGCCCGCTGGCGCGACACCGAGACCGAGCGCGGCTTCTCGATGGCGCTGGGCCGCCTCGGCGACCCGAACGACGGGCGCTGCGTGCTCGTCGAGGCCCACGACGCGAGCGGGCGCGAGGTGGCGCTGCTGTCGTTCACCCCGTGGGGCGCCGGCGGGCTGTCGCTGGACCTCATGCGCCGCGACCGGCAGTCCGACAACGGGCTCATCGAGACCATGGTCGCCACGCTCATGCGGGAGGCGCCGCGCATCGGGGTGCACCGGGTGTCGCTGAACTTCGCGGTGTTCCGGGCGGTGTTCGAGGAGGGCGCCCGCATCGGGGCCGGGCCGGTGCTGCGGCTGTGGCGGGCGATGCTGCTCGTGGCGTCGCGCTGGTTCCAGCTCGAGTCGCTGTACCGCTCGAACGTGAAGTACAACCCGCAGTGGCTGCCCCGGTTCCTGTGCTTCGAGGACGTGCGCGACCTGCCGAAGGTCGGGCTCGCCTCCGGCGTCGCCGAGGGCTTCGTGGTCGTACCGTCGCTGCCGACCCTGCTGCGCCGGGGCAAGTCGTCGCCGTTCGCCGCCGACCGGCGCGATCTCGTCATCACCGACGAGGAGCTGGCCGCCGCGGCCGCCGCCGCCTCGGCCGAGCCGGACGTGCGCAAGCGGCCCGAGCAGGTGCGCATCCGCATCGCCAAGCTCGACACGCTGCGTGCGTCGGGGATCGAGCCGTACCCGCCCGGCTTCGCCCGCACCCACAGCGCGGTGCAGATCCGGGCCGCGCACCCGGACCTGGCCGCGGACACGCGCACCGGCGATCGGGTCGCGCTCGCGGGCCGGGTGATCCGCCTGCGCGACCACGGCGGGCTGTGCTTCGCGACCCTGCGGGACTGGACCGGCGACCTGCAGGTGGTGCTCACCGGCCGGCCCGAGTTCGCCGCGACCGTCGACCTCGGCGACCACGTGGGGGTCGCGGGCGAGGTCGGCACCACCAGGCGCGGCGAGCTGTCGGTCTTCGCCGACGCGTGGGAGCTGACCGCCAAGTGCCTGCAGCCGCTGCCGGACAAGCACAAGGGCATGGCCGACCCCGAGGCGATGGTCCGCCGCCGCCACGTCGACCTCATCGTGAACCCGCCCGCCCGCGACATGGTCCGCACCCGCTCCGCCGTCACGTTCGCGCTGCGCCGGGCGCTGCACGGGCACGCGTACGTCGAGGTCGAGACCCCGGTGCTGCAGCCGATCCACGGCGGGGCCAACGCCCGGCCCTTCGTCACCCACAGCAACGCCTACGACATGCGGCTCTACCTGCGCATCGCGCCGGAGCTGTACCTCAAGCGCCTCGCCGTCGGCGGCGTCGAGCGGGTCTTCGAGATCGGGCGCAACTTCCGCAACGAGGGTGTCGACGCGACCCACAACCCCGAGTTCACGATGCTGGAGGCCTACGAGGCGTACGGCGACTACACCACCATGCGCGGGCTGGTCCGCGAGCTGATCCTGGCCGCCGCGGGCGACGAGCCGGTGCTGCGGCGCGAGTTCGCGGGGCAGGAGCGGGTGGTCGACCTGCGCGACGAGTGGCCGGTGGTGCCCGTCTACACCGCGGTGTCGGAGGCGGCCGGGGCCGCGGTGACCCCGGACTCGACCGTGGCCGAGCTGCGGGAGCTGGCCGACAAGCTCTCGATCGCCTGGCTCGACGGGTGGACCCACGGGCAGCTGGTGCTGGAGCTGTACGAGCACCTGGTCGAGGGCGCGACGGTACGGCCGACGTTCTACACCGACTTCCCCGTCGACGTCTCCCCGCTGACCCGCCAGCACCGCGACGACCCGCGGCTGGCCGAGCGCTGGGACCTCGTGGCCTTCGGGATGGAGCTCGGCACGGCGTACACGGAGCTCGTCGACCCGGTCGAGCTGCGGGCCCGGCTGACCGCGCAGTCGCTGCGGGCGGCGGCCGGCGACCCGGAGGCGATGGAGCTCGACGAGGACTTCCTGGACGCGTTCGAGTTCGCGATGCCGCCCAGCGGCGGGCTGGGGCTGGGCGTGGACCGGCTCGTCATGTTGCTGACGGGGCGGACGATTCGCGAGACACTGCCGTTCCCTCTGGTAAAGCCGGGGCGCTAGAGTGGAATGAGTCCAAAGTCCTTGTTCGCGCCGGCGATGGGAACACACGCCGAATGGCCGATGAGAGCCCGACCCTGGATCTCCTCGAACGGCTGGCGGCGGCGTCCGATCGGATGACGATCGACGCCCTGTCCCGCCAGATCGGACTGCCCGAGCCGATCCTGCGCGGGCGCCTGGCGCTGCTCGTCGCGCGCGGCTGGGTCGAGGCCGACCCCGACGGCTCCTCCTACGCGATCGGCGTCGGGGCGCTGCGGCCGCTGGGGGCCTACCTCTCCGCCGACCGCACCGCCCGGCTGGCCGGGCCGATCCTGGGCCGGCTGCGCGACCAGCTCGGCGAGTCGATCCGGCTCGTGCGCCTCGACGGCGCCGCGATCGTGTGCCTGGCCGTGCGCGAGTCCGCCCACGACCTCGGCGGGCCGGTCGTCGGCCGGCGCTTCCCCGCCATCTCCGCGGCCAGCGGGCGGGCGATCCTGGCCCGGCGCGACGCCGTCGAGCTCGACGCGATCCTGGCCGCGGGCGTGCGGGCGCACACGGCGGACTCCGTGGTCGAGCGGGCCGAGCTCGACGCCGCGCTCGCCGAGTGCCGGGCGCGCGGGGTGGCGTACGAGCGCGGCGAGGTGCTCCCCGGCGTCGGGTGCATCGCCGCCGCGGTGCGCGTGGACGGGCTGCCGGTCACCGACGCGATCAGCTGCGGGGCGCCGCTGTCCCGGCTCACCCACGACCACGCCGAGGACATCGCCGCCGGGGTCCGGCGCGCGGCCGACGAGCTGGCGGCCGCCATTCTCGGGTAAAACCGGCATTTGCGGACCTTCTTCGCTTTTAGCATGGGTCCATGGACGTCGAGCGCATCGACCTGCCCGGGATCGGCACCAGCCACGTGGTCACCACGGCCCGCGGCCGGCGGATCGGCATCGTGTCGCACCGCAGCGGCCGGCGGGACCTCGTCGTCTACGACAAGGAGGACCCGGACACGAGCGTCGTCTCGGTGGCCCTGAACGCCGACGAGGCGAACGCCGTCGCGGAGTACCTCGGCACCGCCCGCATCGTCGAGCAGCTCGCCGAGATGCAGCGCCAGGTCGCGGGGCTGGTCACCGAGCAGCTCGTGATCGCGCCGGGCTCGCCCTACGCCGGGCGGACGCTGGGCGACACCAGGGCCCGCACGCGCACCGGCGCGTCGATCGTGGCGGTGGTGCGCGGCAACGACGTGGTCGCGAGCCCGCGGCCGGACTTCGGGCTGCGGGCTCGCGACCTGATCGTCGCGGTCGGCACCGCGGCCGGGGTCGAGGGCGTCGCGGCGCTGCTCAGCGACGGGTAGGGCCGCGTGCACCACGACACCATCCTGGTCGAGCTCGGCGCCGTGATCCTCGCCCTCGGGCTGCTCGGCGCCGTGTCGCTGCGGTTCTCGATCTCGCCGATCCCGCTGTACCTCGTCGCCGGCCTCGCCTTCGGGGCCGGCGGGGTGCTGCCGCTGAACACGAGCACGGAGTTCATCTCGGCGGGCGCGAAGATCGGCGTGATCCTGCTGCTGTTCACGCTCGGGCTGGAGTACACCGCGCCGGAGCTCGTCGGCACGCTGCGCACCTGCGCCCCGGCGGGCCTGGTGGACCTCGTGCTCAACGCCGCCCCGGGGGTGGCGGCCGCGCTGATCCTGGGCTGGGGCCCGGTCGCCGCCGTGGCCCTCGGCGGGGTCACGTACGTGACGTCGTCCGGGATCACCGCGAAGGTGCTCGGCGACCTCGGCTGGCTCGGCAACCGCGAGACGCCGGTGGTGCTGTCGCTACTGGTCTTCGAGGACCTCATGATGGCGCTGTACCTGCCGATCCTGACCGCGCTGCTGGCCGGCGTGGGTGTGCTCGGCGGCACCGCGACCCTGGCCCTGGCCGCCGCGACGATCAGTTTCGTGCTGCTGGTGGCGCTGCGCTTCGGCACCGTCGTGGAGCGCTTCGTGGCCAGCGAGAGCGAGGAGGTGCTGCTGCTCAAGGTGCTCGGGCTGACCGTGCTCGTGGCCGGGGCGGCCGAGCTGCTGCAGGTCTCGGCCGCGGTCGGGGCGTTCCTCGTCGGCATCGCGCTGTCCGGGCCGCTCGCGCACACCGCCCGGCAGCTGCTGACCCCGCTGCGGGACCTGTTCGCGGCGGTGTTCTTCGTCTTCTTCGGCCTGCAGACCGACCCGCGCGCGCTGCCGCCGGTGCTCGGCGTGGCCGCGCTGCTCGCGCTGTGCGGGATCGCCTCGAAGCTCGCCACCGGCTGGATCGCGGCCCGGCGGGCCGGGGTCGCGCTGACCGGGCGGGTGCGCGCCGGCGCCGCGCTGCTGCCCCGCGGCGAGTTCAACATCGTCATCGCCGGGCTCGCGGTCGCGGCCGGGAGCCATCCGAGGCTCGGCCCGCTCGCCGCCGCCTACGTGCTGATCCTCGCCGTCCTCGGCCCGATCGCGGCCCGCGCGGCCGAGCCCGTGGCCCGGCTCTTCGCCCGGCGAACCGCGCGCCGACGAACGGCCGCATAACTCTGCCCGAAATGCGGAATTTCCCTGATCCGACCGGCTTTGCCCGGATAAGCGTGTTTGGCTCACGTCGGAGGTGCCACGGCAGCGCAGCCGTGGCGGACGACGGGGGAACACCATGCTCAAGCACAGCCGGTTCAAGCACAACCGGATGCTGCCCGCCATCGGCGCGGCGACGCTCCTGACGACGCTCATCGGCGCGCCCGCCCACGCGGCCGGCACGGGGCACGGCCCGGGTGGCGGCGGCGCCACGTTCGGCCAGCCCAAGCACGCGCACACCAAGGCCGCCCCGATGGCGTGCCGGGAGATGACCGTGGACGGCGGCTTCGAGTCGCCGAAGCTCGGCGGCCGGGACTGGATGCAGTTCGACGAGGACGACGTGCCGGGCTGGCGCACCGACGACCCGGACGGCAAGATCGAGATCTGGGGCGGCAACATGGGCGTCGCGCCGCGCTTCGGCAAGCAGTTCGCCGAGCTCAACGCGACCGGCTCGGGCAACTCGATCTACCAGGACATCAAGACCAAGCCGAACACGAAGATCTACTGGTCGTTCTGGATCCGGGCGCGGGACACCTCCGGCGGCAAGGACGTGGACGCGACCTCGATCCACTTCGGCCGCACGCCGAAGAACGACACGAGCGTCATGGGCGTCGGCTCGGCCTTCGCCTACGCCAACTCCGCGGACGACGTGCGCTGGAAGCGGCTCTACGGCTGGTACAAGACCGGCCCGGGCCAGACCTCGACCCGGGTCACGCTGACCGCGGACTCGAGCGCGTCGACGGACGACGGCTTCGGCAACCTGGTCGACGGCCTCACCATCACCGAGAGCCCCGACTGTATGTAACCGATACACGACACGACGCCGGTCGACGCGCGCCCAGCGCATCGACCGGCGTCGTTCGCTGTCAAGAGCGGGTGAACTTGGCGACACTGCATAAGCAACTTCTATAAGTACGTGATACGAATTGAGGTATGCCCGCAGCTCGTACCGCCTTGGATCCCGCGCGCCTGACGGTCGCCGTCGAGCGCGTGTTCAGCCTCCTGCGGCAGGGCAACCCACCGAACGACATCAGTCTCACGGCCGCCTCGACGCTGCGGCGCCTGGAGCGCGAAGGACCGCGGCGGCTCACCGAGCTCGCCACCGCGGAGGGCGTCACCCAGCCCGCCATGACCCAGCTCGTCCAGCGCATGGAGCGGGAGGGGCTGGCCGAGCGGGCCGCCGACCCCGCCGACGGCCGGGTCGTGCTGGTCAGGATCACCCGGGCCGGGTCCGAGCTGCTCGAGCGCCGCCGTTCGGTGCGCGCCGCACATCTCGCCGCCCTGCTGGTCGACGTGTCCGACGACGATGAGGCGCTGATCGCGGCTGCGCTGCCGGCGCTGGAGAGGCTCGCCAAGTGACCGACACCCTTGAGGCGCACGGGGGCAGCAAGTCCGGCTTCCGGGGAGCGTTGTCGGGTGGCAAGGACCACCCGCACTACAAGTGGGTGGCGTTGTCCAACACCACCCTCGGCATGCTGATCGCGACGATCAACTCCTCGATCGTCCTGATCTCGCTGCCGGCCATCTTCAACGGCATCCACCTCAACCCGCTCGCCCCCGGCAACGTGTCCTATCTGCTGTGGATGCTGATGGGGTACATGCTCGTCAGCGCCGTGCTCGTGGTGACCCTGGGCCGGCTCGGCGACATGTACGGCCGGGTGCGCATCTACAACCTCGGCTTCGCGCTGTTCACGATCACCTCGATCGCCCTGTCGCTGGACCCGTTCGACGGGGGCGGCGGCGCGCTGTGGCTCATCGGCTGGCGCGTGCTGCAGGCCGTCGGCGGGGCGATGCTCATGGCCAACTCGGCCGCCATCCTCACCGACGCCTTCCCGGCCGCCCAGCGCGGCATGGCCCTCGGCGTGAACATCGTCGCCGGCATCGCGGGCTCGTTCATCGGCCTGGTGCTCGGCGGGCTGCTGGCCGAGTGGAACTGGCGGGCGATCTTCTGGGTCAACGTGCCCATCGGCGTCATCGGCACCATCTGGGCGTACCGCAGCCTGCACGACACCGGCCTGCGCCGGCCCGGGCGGATCGACTGGTGGGGCAACCTCACGTTCGCCGTCGGGCTGACCGCGGTCCTGGCGGGGATCACCTACGGCATCCAGCCGTACGGCGGCCACAGCCAGGGCTGGACGAACCCGTGGGTGCTGACCGGCCTGATCGGCGGCGCGGCGGTCCTGGGCCTCTTCGCCTGGATCGAGCGCCACGTGACCGAGCCGATGTTCCCGCTCGGCCTGTTCAAGATCCGCGCGTTCGCCTACGGCAACATCGCCGGCCTGCTCGCCGCGATCGCCCGCGGTGGCCTGCAGTTCATGCTCATCATCTGGCTGCAGGGCATCTGGCTGCCGCTGCACGGCTACACCTACGAGTCCACGCCGCTGTGGGCGGGCATCTACCTGCTGCCGCTCACCGTCGGCTTCCTCGCGGCCGGGCCGGTCGCGGGGCACCTGTCGGACAAGTACGGCCCCCGGCTCTTCGCCGCGGTCGGCCTGATCATCATGGCCCTGTCGTTCGGCGGCCTGCTCATCCTGCCGACGGACTTCAGCTACTGGGCGTTCGCGCTGCTGGTCTTCTGCAACGGTCTCGGCGGCGGCCTCTTCGCGGCCCCGAACACGTCGCTGATCATGAACAGCGTCCCGGCCCACCTGCGCGGCGCCGCGTCGGGCATGCGGGCCACGTTCCAGAACGCGGGCATGGTGCTGTCGATCGGCGTGTTCTTCTCGCTCATGATCGCGGGGCTGTCGACGTCGCTGCCGGACTCGCTCAGCACCGGCCTGACCGCCCAGGGCGTCCCGGCCCCGGCCGCGGAGCAGATCGCCGGCCTGCCGCCGGTGGGCACGCTGTTCGCGGCGTTCCTCGGCTTCAACCCGATCCAGTCGCTGCTCGGCCCGCAGCTGCTGGGCACTTTGCCGCCGGCGAACGCGGCGACCCTCACCGGCCGGGAGTTCTTCCCGCACCTGGTGTCCGGCCCCTTCCACGACGGGCTGGTCATCGTGTTCTGGCTGGCGATCGGCATGGCGCTGATCGGTGCCGTGGCCTCCCTCGTGAAGCCGGCCAAGCACCAGATCGAGCCGGTGTCGCAGTAACTCCCTCCTGTGGGATGGCGTCGTCCGGTTCTTGCCACGGGCCGGCGTGACGCCGCGGACGGGCCGATCACCCCGGGGTGTGGGGTGCTCGGCCCGTTCGTTGTCTGCGCTGCGACAGGAAGGCCCGCTCGACGGCGTTGCCGCAGTGCTCGAGGGCCTCGGTGTAGGCCGCGCGGGCGCCGTCGAGGTCGCCGGTGCGGACGAGCAGCTCGGCGCGGGCGGCCGGCAGGTAGTGGTAGCCCGCCAGGCGGGGGTCGGCCGCGAGCTCGTCCAGCAGGCGCAGGGCCGCGGCCGGGCCGTGCACCATGGCGACGACCACGGCGCGGTTGAGCGCCACGACCGGGGTCGGCCAGGCGGCCAGCAGCAGGTCGTAGACGGCCAGCAGCTGGCGCCAGTCGGTCTCGGCGTACGTCGGGGCCTCGGTGTAGAGGGCGGCGATCGTCGCCTGCAGCGCGAAGCGGCCCGGGCGGCCGCCGCGCAGCGCCGCGCGGACCAGGGCCAGGCCCTCCTCGATGCCGGCGCGGTCCCACGCGCCGCGGTCCTGCTCCTCGAGCGGCAGCAGGCGGCCGTCGGGGGCGGTGCGGGTCGCGCGGCGGGCGTCGTGCAGCAGCATCAGGGCGAGCATTGCCCTCGCCTCGCGCTCGTCGGGCATCAGGGCGCACAGGGTGCGGGCCAGGTCCAGGGCACGCTCGACCAGGTCGGGGCGCAGCAGGGTGTCGCCGGCCGGGGCCGTGTGGCCGGTGGTGAAGACCAGGTGGACGACCGTCAGCACGGCGTCGAGGCGCTCGGGCAGCTCGCCGGGCGACGGGACGCGGTACGGGATGCGGGCCGCGGCGATCTTCTTCTTGGCCCTCGTCACGCGGGCGGCCATCGTGGACTCGCTGACCAGGAAGGCGCGGGCGATCTCGGCGGTGGTCAGGCCGCACACCAGCCGGAGGGTGAGCGCGAGCTGGGCCTCCCGCGCGAGCGCGGGGTGGCAGCACGTGAAGACGAGCCGCAGGCGATCATCGGGAAAGTGCGAGACATCCGGGACATCCGTCGGCACCACGAGCAACGGCAACTTCGAGCGGAGCGTTGCCGCCCGGCGGTGGGCGTTCAGCGCCCGGCGCTGTGCGGCCGTGGTCAGCCAGGCGCCCGGGTTGGCCGGCACCCCCTGGCGTAGCCAGGCGTCCAGCGCCGAGACGTACGCGTCCTGGACGCACTCCTCGGCGAGGTCCAGGTCGCGGGCGACGCGCACCGTCGCGGCGAGCACGCGGGCCCACTCGCGGCGGTGCGCGTCGGCGATCGCCGACCGGACGTGCGACGGCTCCGGCAAGACTTACCCGAAGACCTGCACCGGGCGGACCTCGACGCCGCCGAAGCGGGCCGGGCACAGCTTGGCGATCTCCAGGGCGTGGTCGAGGTCCTTGGCGTCGATCAGGTAGTACCCGCCGAGCACCTCCTTGGTCTCCACGAACGGGCCGTCGGTGACGACGTCGCCGCGCACGGAGGTGGCCGTGTTCGTGGCCTGCAGCGCGTTGCCGCCGACCAGGGAGCCGCCGAGCTCGCCGACCTGCTCGGCGAAGCGGTTGTGGGCGTCCATGACCTCCTGGAACAGCCGCTGGTCGCCGGTGGCGTAGCCGGCCTCGTCCTCGTAGATCAGGATCAGGTACTGGCTCATCGAGGTCTCCTCGAGTGCGAAGGTGTGTGCTGACACTCCTACGTCAATCGGGCCGGCACCGAATCGACAACGCGGCCGCGCTTTCGTGTATACGCCAGCGCGCCCGCGGCGATGACGAGCACACCGGCGACGTACCAGCCGGTGACGAGCATCAGGCCGACGGACGAGACGAGCGCGATGACCGGCAGCGTCTTGTTCGGCAGCAGCTTGACGGCGGCGGCGGAGCCCACGAGGTACACCAGGACGAAACAGCCGCTCGTGAGCAGCACGAGCGCGCGGGTCCCGGTGCCGGTCGCGGCGGTCACCACGAGCGACACGGCGCCGAGGAGCGCGACGAACAGCAGGCTGCGGCGGGGCACCGCGCCCGGGGCGGCCCCGCGGGCGAACCAGGCGGGCAGCGCGCCGTCGCGGCCGAGCGCGGCGCCGAGCTTGGCCGCCCCGGCGTAGTAGGCGTTCATGGTGCCGAGCGTGAGCAGGACGGCCGCGCCGGCGGCGATCGTGCGCACCTGGCCGCCGACGCCGATGGCGAGCAGCTCGGCGAGGGGCGCGCCGCCGCTGCGGCCGTCCGCGGCGAGCCCGGGGCCGAGGACCAGGGTGCTGGCGGCGGCGATCCCGAGGTACAGCACCGCCACCACGACCAGCGCGATCCCGGTGGCGCGGGGCAGGTCGCGGCCCGGCCGGGCGAAGTCGGCGGCGAGCGACGTGACCGCCTCCCAGCCGGCGAAGCCCCAGACCAGCACGGCGGCGGCGGGCCCGATCGCCCACCAGCCGTGCGGCGCGAACGGGTGCAGGTTCGCCGCCCGGGCGTGCGGCAGGGCGGTGAGCGTGGCCGTGAGCAGCAGCGCGATGAGCAGGGCGGCGAGGCCGAGCTGGAGGCGGCCGGAGACGCGCACGCCGCCGAGGTTGCCGGCCGTCACCACGGCCATGAGGGCGGCGGCGGTCGCGAGGGTCGTGGTCGTACCGCCGCCGAGGGCCGCCGCGACGTACGCGCCGCCGAAGAGCGCCGCCGCGGGCGCGCCGAGCGGGATCGCGAAGTAGAACGACCAGCCGACGACGGCCGCGGCCCGGTGCCCGAAGGCGCGCCGCGCATACGTGGCGACCCCGCCGGCGTCGGGGTGGCGGGCCCCGAGCGCGGCGAAGGTGGCGGCCAGCGGCACGGAGAGCACCACCAGGGCCGCCCACGCGATGAGGGAGGCGGGTCCGGCGGTCTGCGCGGCGAGCGCGGGCAGCGCGATGACACCGGTGCCGAGCACGGCTCCGATGGACAGCGCGGCCCCTTGGGGGACGGTCATCACGAGAAGATCTTTTCCGCGGTACCGCCAATGCCTCCAGTGGCAGGAATGCCGTTCTGCGCTAGATTTCTGCCATGAGCCGACACGTCGTAGGGGTGGCCGTCACCGCCGACATGCCGGTGTTCGAGCTGGCCGTGCCGTGCGAGGTGTTCGGGATCGACCGCGCCGACCTCGCCGACCCGTGGTACGAGCTGCGCTTCGCCGCCTCGGCCCCCGGCCGCCACGCCGCGCGCTCGGGCCTGAGCGTCGAGGCGCCGTATCCCCTGTCGTCCCTGCCCGACGCCGACACCGTGATCCTCCCGGCGTTCTCGCGGGCGCGGCAGGTCGAGCCGCCGGACGACCTCGTCGCCGCGGTGCGCGCGGCCCACGAGCGCGGGAAGCGGATCGTGGCGATCTGCACCGGGGCGTACGTGCTGGCCGCGGCCGGGCTGCTCGACGGGCGCCGCGCGACCACGCACTGGATGAACGCGTTCGACTTCGCCCAGCGGTACCCGCGCGTCACCTTCGACCCCGACGTGCTCTACACCGAGGAGGACAACGTCTTCACCTCGGCCGGCACCGGGGCCGCGATCGACCTGTGCCTGCACCTGGTGCGGCTCGACCACGGCTCGGCCGTCGCCAACGAGGTGGCCCGGCGCATGGTCGTGCCCCCGCACCGCGACGGCGGGCAGTCCCAGTTCGCCACGCCGCCGCCGCGCCCCCGCGCCCACGACGGGCTCGGCTGCGCGCTGGACTGGGCCCGGCAGCGGCTCGACCAGCCGCTGACCGTCGCCGACCTGGCCCGGGAGGCGCGGCTGAGCCCGCGCACCTTCGCCCGCCGGTTCCGCGAGAGCGTGGGGACGAGCCCGCTGCGGTGGCTGGTGGGGCAGCGGGTGCGGCTGGCGCAGGAGCTGCTGGAGACCACCGACGACTCCATCGAGCGGATCGCGCACCGCACCGGCTTCGGCACCCCGGCGAACCTGCGCGTGCACTTCGCGCGGCAGACGAGCGTGACGCCGACGACCTACCGGCAGGTCTTCCACCGCTGAGCAGCCCTTTGGGCCGGTCAGCTCAGCAGGGGATCAGCTCCGTGCGGCGCACGCGGACGCGGGTGCCGTCGGTCAGGGTCACCTCCACCCGGCCCACCATGTCGGTGTCGCCGAAGGAGTAGATCTCCTTGCCGTCGTGCTCGGCGAGCTCCGCGTGGCTCGGCCGTAACACCCACTTCAACTCACGCGATTTGCCCGATTTGCCCATAAAGTACACAGTAAAGCAGGAGCCCGCCCGGCGCGCCGAAGCGCGCGGGGCGGGCACCCGTGGGAGTGGTCGGATCAGTCCTCGCGCGTGAGCTGGTCGCGCAGCGAGCGCAGCGCACCGGCGAGCAGGCGCGAGACGTGCATCTGGGAGATGCCCAGCTCGGCCGCGATCTGCGACTGGGTCAGGTTGCCGTGGAAGCGCATCGCGATGATCTTCTGCTCCCGCTCCGGCAGCTTGGCCAGCAGCGGCCGCAGCGCCTCGCGGTTCTCGACGTTGCGCATGTCGGGGTCGTCGCCGCCGAGCAGGTCACCGAGGCCGTTCGCGCCACCGTCGCCGCTGTCGCCGACGGGCGCGTCGAGGGAGAGCGCACGGTACGCCTGCCCGCAGTCGAGACCCTCGATGACCTCCTCCTCGCTGACCCCGAGGCGTCCGGCGAGGTCGGCGACGGTCGGCGAGCGGCCGAGGTCCTGAGCGAGGTCGCCGGAGACCTTGCTGATCTCCAGGCGCAGCTCCTGCAGCCGGCGCGGGACGCGCACGTCCCAGCCCTTGTCGCGGAAGTGCCGCTTGAGCTCGCCGACGATCATCGGGATCGCGTAGCTGGTGAACGCCGCCCCGCGGGTGGGGTCGAAACCGTCGACGGACTTGATCAGACCGAGGTTCGCGACCTGCACGAGGTCCTCGAGCTGCTCGCCGCGGTTGCGGAAGCGGCGCGCGAGGTACTCGGCGAGCGGGATGTAGAGCTCGATGAGCCGGGCCCGGACGCGCTCGCGGTCGGTGCCGGCGGGCAGGTCGCCCAGCAGCGACAGCAGCGCCTTGGCCTGGGCGTCGGTCTCCCGGTTGGCCCGGGTGCCGTGCGTCTGGGCAGGCGCCTGGGTCCGGGTCTGGACGGACTCGTGCTGTTCCACGGTGATGCTCATGGCTGGCGTGGCCTTTCATTCGGGTACCGCAACGACCGGCGCCACAACGCATGCGCGTTTCGGTGGCGTGCAGGCGGGAAACCCTGCTGCGAGGGCAGGGTGCAACGCCTGGGAGAAAACCCGGTCGCATTACGCATGCGGCGCCCATGTTTTGAGCGCCGGCGCAGACCTCCGGCGTCGCCACGCTCCGGGGAACCGCCCTTGTCTGGACGGGCCCGGCCGCACGGGGATACGTCACCCGGCGGGGTGGGACGCCTCCCACCTTACAAGAACTTGCCGCAGGACAAAAGACGAGTGACGCGTTCGCACCCCGGGTGGCCCTATTGTGGCGCCCATGACGATCGATGCCACGGTCCCGAACGTCGCCCGGATGTACGACTACTACCTCGGCGGATTCCACAACTTCGCCGCCGACCGGGAGGCCGCGGAGAAGATCCTGGCGATCTTCCCCGACACGCCGGCGGCCGCGCACGGCAACCGGCGGTTCATGCAGCGCGCGGTGCGGTACCTGTCCCGCGAGGCCGGCGTGCGGCAGTTCCTCGACATCGGCGCGGGGCTGCCGACCCAGGGCAACGTGCACGAGCACACGGACGGGCGGGTGGTGTACGTCGACAACGACCCCGTAGCCGTCGCGCAGGCCCGATCGCTGGTCGAGGGCGAGGAGCGGGTGTCGGTGGCCCTGGCCGACCTGCGCGACCCGGAGGCCCTGCTGGCCGACCCGCACGTCTGCGGCCACCTCGACCTCGGCGAGCCGGTAGCGCTCATGCTCGTGTCGATCCTGCACTTCATCCCCGACGAGGCCGACCCGTGGTCGATCATCGCCCGGCTGCGCGACGCGCTGGCGCCGGGCAGCCACCTGGTCGTGTCACATCTGACCCTGGACGGCGTCGACGCCTCCCCGGCCCGCCAAGGCACGCAGGTGTACCGCCGATCGAACGCCCCCATCATCCCGCGCACGCACGCGGCGATCGAGCGCTTCTTCGACGGCTTCGAGCTGGTCGACCCGGGGCTGGTGTGGATCGGGCAGTGGCGTCCGGCGGAGGGCGAGGATTCGACGTCGCACGGGTACGGGGGCGTCGGCCTCAAGCGTTCGTAGCCACGGCCGGGTTTTCCTGCGCTGTCGGCGTTACTGTGCTGCGGTCGTTCTGTGCTGCCGGGCGTTTGGTCGTTTGGTGCTGCCCGGCGTTCGGTCGTTCGTCAGCACGGACGGTAACCGCCGCGAGGCGGGGCAGGCGCGGGCCGGGGCCGGGCGGTATTCTGGGGCTGGGCAGTGCGCCTGCCCGAGCCTTCCCCGGCCGCCCACGCCGACCGGGACCGAGGCCAAGAGGCTCCGACTCAGCGCACCGGCCCGGGCAGCATCAAACCCTGCCCGGCGGGAGGCAGCAGCCGTCCGATCGGTGCGAGCGTGGGTCGACGCCGGAGGACTCGAGATGGCCGACCAGCCGCAGGACCAGACCCCACCACCCCCACCACCGCACTCGGACGTCCCCCCTCCATCGCCGGACGCCGCTCCAGACTCGGCATCCTCGCAGCCCTCCCCGGTCCCTGCGGACTCCCCTGCGACACCGCCCCCATCGACGGCCGAGCCCGGCACCGCCCCTTCCCCTTCGGCCGCCGAACCGGGCACCGCCCCGGCCGCTCCGGTCTCCACTCCCCCGGCGGCATCACGCACCCGCCCGAGGTCCCGCTCCGGCCGCGACCGGGCCCGCCGCCGAGCCGTCCGCGCCCACGCCGCCCAGACCGGCGTCGCCTACTCGATCGCCGCCCGCCAGCTCGCCGCCGCGGCCCTGGCCCCCGGCGAGAGCCTGGCCAACACCGGCCGCACCGTCTATCCGGCGGCCCTGTCCCGAGACCGCTGGACCATCCTCGCCCGCGAGGCCCGCTCACCCGGCGACAAGCTGGCCACCACGAGGATCGCCGCCCGCATCCCGACCGGCCGCGCCCGGCACCTGACCGACCGCTTCCCGCCCGGCGAGACGGCGGGCCTGCACTTCTACGCCGGCGACCTACGCCCGGAACTGCTCGCCATGGTGTATCTGGCGATCGCCCACGAATCCCCCGGCCTGATCCCGTCCCCGCTGGACCTGGCGTGGACCGCCGAGCTCGGCGAGGAGACGGCCGTAGACACCACCTGCGCCGACCTGGACCGCGCCGCCCGCGCGCTGCTGTCCGACCGCCCCGCCGCCCGCTGGCACCGCATCGACGCGGCCCTGTCCGCGGCCCAGCACCACGCCGAACCGTCCACCCGCTACGCCGCCGACCTGCTGACCCTCGCCCACCGCCGCCTGTGCACCCCGACGGAGAACCCCGCCGGCGACCCCCAGGTGCCCCCGGCCCCCTGGCAGGGCGCACGCCAGACCCTCGACGCCCTGCTCATCGTCACCGAGGACGGCCACGCACCGGGCACCCGAGTCCGCAGACCCGGCACAACCCCCCACTGCGAGGGCACCGTCCTCGGCGCCCACTGGTCGGCGACCGGCCCCCCGATCGCCTACGACATCACCTTCGACGACGACCCCGCGACGCGAACACTCCCGCCGGCCGACATCGTCGTACTCCCCAGCCAAGAGTCCGACGCCCCCGCCCTCACCCGCTGACCGCCCGCCCTCACCCACTGATCGACCACGCCGACACGCGGACCGACCCGCTCGACGTCCCGGAGCCCGGCCCGGCAGGCCGCCGAACGCCTCGACCAGGTGCATGATCTCGACCCGATCGACGCAAGCGAGGCTGATCGACGGCCCGGCGCAAGAACCACCACGGCCCGGCCGGCACCGCACCACGGCCGAACCGCCGTCACCGCGACCGACCGGCGGGTCGGCCTGGGTCGGCGGGTCGGCTCACCGGTGGTCGTGCCACATTCGGCCAATCGGCAGGCGGGCCGCCGGTGGCTGGCTGGTCGGCGCCCAGCTTCGGCGGCGGCGGCAACGAGTTCGTCCACGCTCGCGCTCTCCAGCAGACGCGGCACAAGCCGATCCAGCCGAACCCGGCATCGCCCGGTGCCGCGCCGGCGGGAGGTGGACCCACCGGCCCCTGGTCTTCGGCGACCGGCGCCCAGCCTCCGTGGCCACAGCAGCACGAACTCTTCGACACTCCCGCTCTCCGGCAGACGCGGCACAAGCCGATCCAGCCGATCCAGCCGATCCCGGCGTCGCCCGGTGCCGCGCCGACCGGCGGTAGACCCACCGGCCCCTGGTCTTCGGCGACCGGCGCCCAGCCTCCGTGGCCACAGCAGCACGAACTCTTCGACACTCCTGCTCTCCGGCAGACGCGGCACAAGCCGATCCAGCCGATCCAGCCGATCCCGGCGTCGCCCGGTGCCGCGCCGACCGGCGGTAGACCCACCGGCCCCTGGTCTTCGGCGACCGGCGCCCAGCCTCCGTGGCCACAGCAGCACGAACTCTTCGACACTCCCGCTCTCCGGCAGACGCGGCACAAGCCGATCCAGCCGATCCAGCCGATCCCGGCGTCGCCCGGTGCCGCGCCGACCGGCGGTAGACCCACCGGCCCCTGGTCTTCGGCGACCGGCGCCCAGCCTCGGTGGCCACAGCAGCACGAACTCTTCGACGCTCGCGCCCTCCGGCCGGCCGCTGGTCTTCGGCGGCCGGCCGGAGCCTCGGTGTCCTCGGCTCCGCGCGTCGGGCGAGGCGGGTCGAGCGAGGCGGATCGGGCTCGTATCCCGCGGTCGTCAGACCGGGAGGCGGGCGTCGGCGTCGGATGGGAGCGGGGGTGCGGGTGGGGGTGACGGTGAAGGTCAGGCCGGTCGCGTCCGCGGCGGTCGTGATGGTTTCGCCTGGGTTCAGGGTGCCCTGCAGGAGGCGGGTGGACAGTTCGTTCTCCAGTTCGCGGCGGATGGTTCGGCGCAAGGGGCGGGCGCCCAGGGCTGGGTCCGTGCCTGCCGTCGCCAGGTGGTGGCGGGCGTCGTCCGTCACCACCAGGGTGATGCCGCGGGAGTCGAGTTCGAGGAAGACGCGGGTCAGGTGCTGGTCGACGATCGTCAAGAGGTCGTCCGGCGTCAGGGGGTGGAAGACCAGGATGTCGTCGATGCGGTTCAGGAACTCCGGGCGGAAGTGGCGGCGCAAGTCGCGGATGAATGCCGATTGGGACGAGGACAGGTCGGTGGTGAACCGCGCGGGTGGGGCGGTCGGTGGCCGGGACGTGGTGGGCTGCTGAAGCGGTGCGACGGCGGGCGCTGCGGGCGGAGGCGACGGGGCGTCGTGGGAAGGAGCAACTGGGGCGGCCGGAGCAGGAGCCGATGGCGCGGAGGCAGGAGCGATGTGCGACGGAGGAACTGGAGCGTCCGAGGCAGGAGACGGTGGCGCGGAGGGAGGGGCGACGTGCGAGGGAGGAGCTGGAACGCCCGGGGCGGGAGACGGTGGCGCGAACACCGGGGCGAAGCCGGCCGGGGTTGTTGCCGTGCCCAGGTTGGTGGTCAGGATCAGGATCGTGTGGCGGAAGTCGGCGCGGCGGCCCTGGGCGTCGGTCAAGTGGCCGTCCTCCAGGATCTGCAGCAGGGCGTTGAACACGTCCGGGTGGGCCTTCTCGATCTCGTCGAAGAGGATGACCGAGAAGGGGCGGCGGCGGACTCGCTCCGTCAGCTGGCCGCCCTCGTCGTGGCCGATGTAGCCGGGTGGGGCGCCGACCAGGCGGGCGACCGTGTGGTGGTCGTGATACTCCGACATGTCCAGCTGGATCAGGGCGTCCTCGGTGCCGAAGAGGTGCTCGGCCAGGGCCTTCGCCAGCGAGGATTTTCCTACGCCGGACGGGCCCGCGAAGATGAAGGACGCCGTCGGGCGCTTCGGGTCGCTCAGGCCGGTGCGGGAGCCGCGCACGGCGTCGGCCACGGCTCGCACGGCGTGGGTCTGGCCCACGACCCGCGAGTGCAGAGACCGCTCCAGGCCCAGCAGGCGGGTCGCCTCGTCGGCGGACAGGGCGCCCACCGGGATGCCGGTCCAGGTGGACAGGACCTCCGCGATCCGGTCGCGGTCCACCACAATCGGGGAGCTGGAGCCCGAGCCGGGGGCGGAGCCGAGGCCGGAGCCGGGGGCGGGGGCGAAGCCGGAAGCGGCTGCGGCAGTGGAGGCGGAAGTGGGTGAGGCCAGAGCCGCCCGCGCGCCGGACTCGTCCAGCAGGTCGATGGCCTTGTCCGGCAGGCGGCGCTGCGGGACGTAGCGGTCGGAGAGCGTCACGGCCGCGCGCACGGCGTCGTCGGTGTAGGTCACGCCGTGGTGGGACTCGTAGCCCGCGCGCAGGCCCTGCAGGATCGCGATCGACTCGGGGACCGTCGGGGGTTCGATCGTCACCGGCTGGAAGCGGCGGTCGAGGGCGCCGTCCTTGGCGATGTACCGCCGGTATTCCTCCGTCGTCGTCGCCCCGATCGTCTGCAGCTCCCCGCGGGCCAGCAGCGGCTTGAGCAGCGACGCGGCGTCGATGGCGCCCTCGGCGGCACCGGCGCCGACCAGGGTGTGGATCTCGTCGATGAAGACGATGACGTCGCCTCGGGTGCGGATCTCCTTGATGACCTTGCGCAGGCGCTCCTCGAAGTCGCCGCGGTAGCGCGAGCCCGCCACCAGGCCGCCGAGGTCCAGCGAGTAGACGCTGCGGCCGGTCAGCGCGGGCGGCACCGAGCCGGCCACGATGCGCTGGGCCAGGCCCTCGACGACGGCGGTCTTGCCGACGCCGGGCTCGCCGGTGAGGATCGGGTTGTTCTTGCGCCGGCAGGTGAGGATCTGCACGACCCGCTCGATCTCGGCGTCGCGGCCGATCACCGGGTCGAGGGAGCCGTTGCGCGCGTCGGCGGTCAGGTCGTGGCCGAACTGGTCCAGCGTCGGGCTCGCCGGGCGCTGCGACGAGGCGGGGCCGGCCGGGCCCAGGGCCGACGGGTGGCCGGTCAGGCCGTCCATGATCTGGGCCCGCAGCGCGTTGGGCGCGGCGCCGAGGCGGATCAGGACCTGGGTGGCGGTGCCCTCGCCCTCCCGGATCAGGCCGAGCAGGACGTGCTCGGTGCAGACGCGGTCGTGGCCGAGCCGCAGGGACTCACGCAGGGCCAGCTCGAGGATCTTCCTGGCGCGGGGCGTGAACGGGATGTTGGCGACCGGGGCCTGCGCGCCGATGCCGACGAGCTCCTCGACCTCGTGACGGGCCTGCTCCAGGCTGACGCCGACGGCGCGCAGGGCCGCGCCGCCGATGCCGTCGTGCTCCATCAGCAGGCCCAGGAGCAGGTGCTCGGAGCCGAGGTAGTTGTGGTTGAGGGTGCGGGCCGACTCCTGGGCCAGCACGACGACGCGGCGGGCCGGATCGGTGAAACGCTCGAACATGGGGCATCGACGCCTTCCGGCGGGCAGCACCCGCCCTCGACACGAAGGTGGATGCGCTGAGTCGAAGCCTCTTGGCCGTCACGCGGGACAGCGCGGGTAGGCGCCCTACCCGAAGAACCTTGGGACCACGATAACGCCACAGGACGGCAAACCCGTTCCGCTGAGAGCGAAGCGAGGTGATACAAGGATTCGGTGACGGCAACGACGCTGTTCCAACGCACCGCGGGCCCGCTCGGCGCGCCCTTCCTGCTGCTCGGCGGGTCGCTGGGCAGCAACCTCGACATGTGGCGGCCGCAGCTGCCGCGCTTCGGCGACCGGCTGCGGGTGGTGCGCTTCGACCATCGCGGGCACGGCGGCTCGCCGGTCCCGCCGGGCCCGTACCGCATCGAGGACCTCGGCCGCGACGTCCTCGCCCTGCTCGACCGTCTCGGGATCGAGCGGGCGAGCTACTGCGGCCTGTCCCTGGGCGGCATGGTGGGCATGTGGCTGGCCGCCCACGCACCCGAGCGCATCGAGCGCCTGGTGCTCATCTGCACCTCGGCCCACCTGCCGCCCGCCGACAGCTGGCTGGACCGGGCCCGGCAGGTGCGGGCCGTCGGGATGCAGCCGGTCGCGGACGCGGTCCTCGGCCGGTGGTTCACGCCCCGCTACCGCGCCGCGCTGCCGGCCCGGGTCGCGCCCTACCGGGCGATGATCGCCGCCTGCCCGGCGGAGGGCTACGCGGGCGGCTGCGAGGCGATCGCCGCCATGGACCTGCGCGCCGACCTGGACCGCATCGCCGCCCCGACACTGGTGATCGCCGGGGCGGACGATCCGGCCACGCCGCCGGAGCACGGTGAGCTGATCGAGCGCCGGGTCCGCACCAGCCGTCTCGTGGTCGTACCGAACGCCGCCCATCTGGCGAACGTGGAGCAGCCGGAGGCGATCAGCCAGCTCATCGCCGATCACGTGATGGACTGATACACCGCCAGGGTCCGGTCGGCGATCGCCGCCCAGGAGAAGTGGTCCACGGCCCGCTGCCGACCGGCCCGGCCGAACGCGGCCGCCCGCGCCGGGTCCTCCAGCAGCGACGTCATCGCGTCGGCGAGCCCGGCCACGAACCGGTCGGGGTCCAGCGGCGTGCCGGAGCCGTCCGCGACCTGCTCGATCGGCACCAGCAGCCCGGTCTCGCGGTCGGCGACGACCTCGGGGATGCCGCCGGTCGCGGTCGCCACGACCGCCGTCTGGCAGGCCATCGCCTCGAGGTTCACGATGCCCATCGGCTCGTAGATCGACGGGCAGACGAACAGGGTGGCGTGCGTGAGGACCTGGATGACCTCGCGCTTGGGCAGCATCTCCTGCACCCAAACGACCCCGGAGCGGGTCGCCTTGAGCTCGTCGGCCAGGGCGGTGACCTCGGCCGCGATCTCCGGCGTGTCGGGCGCGCCGGCCAGCAGGACGATCTGCGTGTCCGGCGGCAGCGACCGGGCGGCCCGCAGCAGGTACGGCAACCCCTTCTGCCGCGTGATCCGCCCGACGTAGACGACGCTGGGCCGCGCCGGGTCGATCCCGAGGCGCTCCAGCACGTCGGTCGCCGGATCGGGCGCGTACTGCTCCGTGTCGATGCCGTTGTAGACGACGTGCACCTTGTCCGGGTCGACGCCGGGGTAGGCGCGCAGCACGTCGGCCTTCATCCCGGCCGACACGGCGATGACGGCGTCGGCGGCCTCGATCGCGGTCCGCTCGCACCACGACGACAGCGCATACCCGCCGCCGAGCTGCTCGGCCTTCCACGGGCGCAGCGGCTCGAGGCTGTGCGTGGTCACCACGTGCGGCACCCCGTGCAGCAGCTTGGCCACGTGCCCGGCCAGGTTCGCGTACCAGGTGTGGCTGTGCACGACGTCGGTGCCGGCGCACCCGGCGGCCATCTCCAGGTCGACGCCCATGGTGCGCAGGGCGGCGTTGGCCCCGGCCAGCCCCGCGGGGTCGGCGTACCCGGTCACCCCGGCCTCGGCGCGCGGCGCCCCGAAGCAGTGCACGCGCACGTCCAGCGGGGCCGAGCGCAGGTTGCGAAGCTCGCGGGCCAGATACTCCAGATGCACGCCCGCGCCGCCGTAGACGTCGGGCGGGTATTCTCGGGTGAGCAGGTCTACTCGCACGCACCAAACACTAATTGCTGTTCGTCTGGCGCAACACGCCGGACACGTTTAGCGTCTGGCCCATGGCTGCCAAGAACGTCCTCGCGATCGTCCTCGCCGGAGGCGAGGGCAAGCGGCTCATGCCCTTGACCACTGACCGGGCCAAGCCCGCGGTGCCGTTCGGCGGCATCTACCGCCTGATCGACTTCGTGCTGTCCAACCTGGCCAACGGCGGCTATCTCAAGATGGTCGTGCTGACCCAGTACAAGTCGCACTCGCTGGACCGGCACGTCACGAAGACCTGGCGGATGTCGACGCTGCTGGGCAACTACGTGACGCCGGTGCCCGCGCAGCAGCGCCTGGGCCCGCGCTGGTTCGCCGGCTCCGCCGACGCCATCTACCAGAGCCTGAACCTCATCAACGACGAGCGGCCCGACTACGTCATCGTCTTCGGCGCGGACCACATCTACCGGATGGACCCCGAGCAGATGGTGCGCCAGCACATCGAATCCGGGGCGGCCGCCACGGTGGCCGGCATCCGCCAGCCGCTGTCGACCGCCGACCAGTTCGGGGTCATCGAGGTCGGCGAGAGCGGGCGGCAGATCAGCGCCTTCCGGGAGAAGCCCAAGGACGCCCGGGGCCTGCCGGACAGCCCCGGCGAGATCTTCGCGTCGATGGGCAACTACGTGTTCACCACCGACGCGCTCATCGACGCGGTGACCCGGGACGCGCAGGACGCGTCCAGCAAGCACGACATGGGCGGCAACATCATTCCGTACTTCGTGGAGAAGAACGACGCCGCCGTCTACGACTTCAGCACGAACGTGGTCCCGGGCAGCTCCGAGCGCGACCGCGGCTACTGGCGCGACGTCGGGACGCTGGACTCGTACTACGAGGCCAACATGGACCTCATCTCGGTGCAGCCGGTCTTCAACCTGTACAACTTCGACTGGCCGATCTTCACCGGGAACAGCCCGTGGCCGCCGGCCAAGTTCGTGCACGGCTGGGGCGAGCGCGTCGGCCGCGCGATCGGCTCGATGATCTCCCCCGGCGCGGTCATCTCCGGCTCGCTGGTGGAGAACTCGGTGGTCTCTCCCAACGTGAAGGTGCACTCCTGGGCCCACGTCGAGGGCTCGGTGCTCATGGAGGGCGTCGACATCGGGCGGCACGCCGTGGTGCGCAACGCCATCCTGGACAAGAACGTCGTCGTGCCCGAGGGCGCCGAGATCGGCGTCGACCTCGAGCGTGACCGGGAGCGGTTCACCGTTTCCGAGGGCGGCATCGTCGTGGTGGGCAAAGGTCAGCGCGTCGAGCCGTAGCTTCCCCTGCAGGCACCGCGACAATTCGATACGGTGAGGATCATGGGCAATTCCCCTGAGGCGCTCAAGACGGAGATCGCGACCACAAAAGCGACCGAAACGGAGATCGCGCTGTCCGAGGAACCGGTCGAGCCCCAGGAGACAGCCGAGTCGCCGGCGGCGTCCTTCCACGCCCCGGCGGTCGGGGCCGGCCAGCGGTTCCCCATCGAACAGGTCACCCCGCAGATCGAGGGCGGTCGCTTCGCGGCCAAGGCCGTCGTCGGCGAGGCGGTGCCGGTCTCCGCGGTGTCGTACCGCGAGGGCCACGCCATGATGGGGTGCAACGTCGTGCTCATCGCGCCCGACGGCACGGAGCGGCCGTTCAACCGGCTGCGCCCCGGCCCGGCCGGCACCGACTCCTGGCTCGGCGAGATCCGGCCCGACGCGGTCGGCGCATGGCGCTTCGCCGTCGAGGCGTTCAGCGACCCGTACCTCACCTGGCACAGCGCCGTGTCCAAGAAGATCGCCGCCGGCCAGGGCCTCGAGGACCTCGCCAACGACCTGGCCGAGGGCGCGACCCTGCTGCGCGAGGCGGCCGGCGACATGCCGGGCGAGGAACGCGGGCGGGTCCTCGGCGCGGCCGGCGCCCTCGACGACACCGGCATCCCGCTGTTCGCGCGGGTGTCGCCGGCGCTGGGCCTCACCGACGTGCTGTGGCGGCACCCGCTGCGCCAGCAGGTGACCCGCGGCGACGCGCTGCCGCTGTGGTGCGACCGGGAGCGGGCGCTGTTCTCGGCCTGGTACGAGTTCTTCCCGCGCTCCGAGGGCGCCGTCGTGGACGAGCGCGGCAAGCCGGTCAGGCACGGCACGTTCGCATCCGCCACGCCGCGCCTGGCGCAGGTGGCGGACATGGGGTTCGACGTCGTGTACCTCCCCCCGATCCACCCGATCGGCCGCATCAACCGCAAGGGCCCGAACAACACCCTGGTCGCCGGGCCCGAGGACGTCGGCTCCCCGTGGGCCATCGGCGCGGCCGAGGGCGGGCACGACGCCCTCCACCCGGACCTCGGCACGCTGGCCGACTTCAAGGCGTTCATCGGCGCGGCGCACGGGGCCGGCGTGGAGATCGCCATGGACCTGGCGCTGCAGTGCGCGCCGGACCATCCGTGGGTCACCGAGCACCCGGAGTGGTTCACCACCCGCGCCGACGGCTCGATCGCCTACGCCGAGAACCCGCCGAAGAAGTACCAGGACATCTACCCGCTCAACTTCGACAACGACCCCGAGGGCATCCGCGCCGAGATCCTGCGCGTGGTCCTGCACTGGGTCGAGCAGGGCGTGAAGATCTTCCGGGTCGACAACCCGCACACGAAGCCGGTGGGCTTCTGGCACTGGATCATCGGCGAGGTCAAGGCGGTCGACCCGGACGTGCTGTTCCTCGCGGAGGCGTTCACCCGCCCGGCGATGATGCACGGGCTGGGCAAGATCGGCTTCACGCAGTCGTACACGTACTTCACCTGGCGCGTCGAGGGCTGGGAGATCCGCGAGTACGTCAACGAGCTCATCGCGGCCGCGGACTACATGCGCCCGAACTTCTGGCCGAACACCCCTGACATCCTGCCCATGCACCTGCAGCGGGGCGGGCCGCCGATGTTCAAGATCCGGGCCGTGCTCGCCGCGCTGCTGAGCCCGTCGTGGGGCATGTACGCGGGCTTCGAGCTCTTCGAGCACCTGCCGCGCCCAGGCGCCGAGGAGTACCTGGACAACGAGAAGTTCCAGCTGCGCCCGCGCGACTGGGAGGCCGCCGAACGCAACGGCGAGTCCCTCGCGCCGTACCTGCGCCGGCTCAACACCGTGCGCCGCGAGCACAAGGCGCTGCAGCGGCTGCGCAACACGGTGTTCCACGGCATCGACAACGAGCAGGTGCTGTGCTGGTCCAAGCGCGACCCCGAGACCGACGACACCGTCCTCGTCGTCGTGTCGCTGGATTCACACAACGTGCAGTGGGGTAACACGACACTGGACATGCCCGCGCTCGGTTTCGACTGGCACGAGCGGTTCACGGTCCGCGACGAGATCACCGGCGCGACCTTCGACTGGGGACAGCACAACGCCGTCCGGCTCGATCCCTACTACGAGCCGGCACACGTGTTCACGGTGCACCGGCACCGGTGAACGACCGGTGAGCGGGGCAGGCTAGACGGCTAGGCAAGGTGGGTACAGCATGAGCGACGCAGTCGAGCACCCGTCCTCCAGCGACTTCAGCCAGGCGCGGGTGCTGCCCGCCGAGGAGGGCTGGTTCCAGCGGGCGGTCTTCTACGAGGTGCTGGTGCGGGCGTTCGCGGACTCCAACGCGGACGGTGCCGGTGACCTCAAGGGACTCATCGGCCAGCTCGACTATCTGCAGTGGCTCGGCGTCGACTGCCTGTGGCTGCCACCGTTCTACGACTCGCCGCTGCGCGACGGCGGGTACGACATCCGGGACTTCTACAAGGTCCTGCCCGAGTTCGGCACCGTCGAGGACTTCGTCGCCCTGCTCGACGCGGCCCACAAGCGCGGCATCCGGGTCATCACCGACCTGGTCATGAACCACACCTCGGACTCCCACCAGTGGTTCCAGGAGTCCCGGCGCGACCCCGACGGCCCGTACGGCGACTACTACGTGTGGTCCGACACCGACAAGGCCTACTCCGACGCCCGGATCATCTTCGTCGACACCGAGGAGTCCAACTGGACCTTCGACCCGGTGCGGCGGCAGTTCTTCTGGCACCGGTTCTTCTCCCACCAGCCGGACCTCAACTACGCCAACCCCGAGGTCCAGCGCGAGATGATCGACGTGCTGCGGTTCTGGCTGGACCTGGGCATCGACGGCTTCCGGCTCGACGCGGTGCCGTACCTCTTCGAGTCCGAGGGCACCAACTGCGAGAACCTGCCCGAGACCCACGAGTTCCTGCGCCGCTGCCGCAAGGTCATCGACGACGAGTTCCCCGGCCGGGTCCTGCTCGCCGAGGCCAACCAGTGGCCGGCCGACGTCGTGGAGTACTTCGGCGACGGCGACGAGTGCCACATGGCGTTCCACTTCCCGCTCATGCCGCGCATCTTCATGGCCGTGCGCCGCGAGTCGCGCTTCCCGATCTCGGAGATCCTGGCCCACACCCCGCAGATCCCCGGCAACTGCCAGTGGGGCATCTTCCTGCGCAACCACGACGAGCTGACCCTCGAGATGGTCACCGACGAGGAGCGCGACTACATGTACGCGGAGTACGCCAAGGACCCGCGGATGCGCGCCAACGTGGGCATCCGGCGCCGGCTCGCCCCGCTGCTGGAGAACGACCGCAACCAGATCGAGCTGTTCACCGCCCTGCTGCTCTCCCTGCCCGGCTCCCCGGTGCTGTACTACGGCGACGAGATCGGCATGGGCGACAACATCTGGCTCGGCGACCGCGACGGCGTGCGCACCCCGATGCAGTGGACCCCGGACCGCAACGCCGGCTTCTCGCAGGCCAACCCGGGCCGGCTCTACCTGCCGGCGATCCAGGACCACGTGTACGGCTACCAGTCGGTCAACGTCGAGGCCCAGCGGGAGAGCTCTACCTCGGTGCTCAACTGGACCCGCACGATGCTGCAGGTCCGCCGCCGCCACGAGGCCTTCGCCGCCGGTGAGTTCCGCGAGCTGGGCGGCTCCAACCCCTCGATCCTCGCGTTCGTGCGGGTCCACGGCGACGACGTCGTGCTGTGCGTGAACAACCTGTCGCGTTTCCCGCAGCCGATCGAGCTGAACCTGCAGAATTGGGCCGGATACACGCCCATCGAGCTCACGGGGCACGTCCAGTTCCCGGCGATCGGCCAGCTGCCGTATCTGCTGACCCTGCCGGGACACGGTTTCTACTGGTTCCAGCTGACCGCGCCGGTAGAGCAGAGCTGACTGAGAAGGCGATGAGGATGGCCATGACGACTCTGCCGTACACCGACTGGCTGCCGCATCAGCGGTGGTACGCGGGCCGCGCCCGCACCCTCACGAAGGCCGAGCCCGCCGTCGTCACGCACCTGCCGGACGGGCTCGACCACGTGTTACTCGACGCGCACTACGAGGACGGCGGGTCGGAGCGGTACCAGATCTTCGTCGGCTGGAACCTCGACGTGGCCGCGGAGCTGTCGGCGGCGGCCCTCATCGGCGCCGACGGCGACCGCACCGCCTCCGACGCCCTCTACGACGAGCACTCGGCCCAGCGCATCCTCGCGCTCATCGACACCGGCGCGGTCGTCGACGGGGTGCGGTTCGTGCCCGAGCCCGGGGTCGCGCTGCCGGTCGACGCGCCCGCGCGGATCTCCGGCGCCGAGCAGAGCAACACGTCGGTGGTCTTCGACAGCGCCGCGATTCTCAAGGCGTTCCGGCGCGTGACCGCCGGCATCAACCCGGACCTCGAGCTCAACCGGGTGCTCGCGCGGGCCGGCTGCCCGAACGTGGCCCGGCTGCTGGGCGCCATCGAGAGCGACACCCCCGACGGCGAGCACCTGGCGCTGGCGATGGTGACGGAGTACGCCCAGAACTCGGCCGAGGGCTGGGCGATGGCGACCACGAGCGCCCGCGACCTCTACGCCGAGCACGACCTGAACCCCGAGGAAGTGGGCGGCGACTTCGCCGGCGAGTCCACCCGGCTGGGCGAGGCCGTCGCGCACGTGCACAGCACCCTCGCCGCCGAGCTGGGCACGCAGGCCGCTCCCCCGCCGGTCGAGGCGATGCTGGCCCGGCTCGACAACGCCGTGCGGGTCGTGCCCGACCTCGAGGCGCTGGCCGGTGACATCGCCGCCCTGTTCCGCTCGATCGGCGACGAGCCCGTGCGCACCCAGCGCATCCACGGCGACCTGCACCTCGGCCAGGTCCTGCGCACGCCCGAGTCCTGGCTGCTCATCGACTTCGAGGGCGAGCCCGGCGTGCCGGTGCGGGAGCGCCGCAGGCCCGACTCGGCGCTGCGGGACGTCGCCGGCATGCTGCGCTCCTACGAGTACGCCGCCTACCAGCTGCTGCTCGGCCAGGAGGACGACGAGGATCTGGTCCGCCGGGCCCGCCAGTGGGTCGACCGTAACCGTGACGCATTCTGCGACGGTTATGCTGCCGCGGCGGGGTACGACCCGCGGGAGGACCGGGCCCTGCTGCGCGCCTACGAGCTGGACAAAGCGGTTTACGAGAGCGCGTACGAGGCACGGTACCGGCCGGGCTGGCTGCGGATTCCCCTGCAGTCGATCGAGCGCATGGTGAACGGTTCCGACCTGACGACAAGGTGAGCACCCCTATGAATCTCGACGACCTCATCGCCGGCCGGTCCCACGACCCGCACGGCCTCCTCGGCGCGCACCCCGGCACCGACACGACGGTGATCCGGGCGCTGCGGCGGGGAGCCGCGGACGTGGCCGTGGTCGCCGGCGGCGAGCGATACCCGATGACGCAGGTGCACGGCGACGGCGTGTTCGAGGTCGAGATCCCCGGCGTCGTCGACGACTACCGCATCGACGCCGACGGCACGCTCGGCGACGACCCGTACCGCCACCTGCCGACCCTCGGCGAGCTCGACCTGCACCTCATCCAGGAGGGGCGGCACGAGCGGCTGTGGACCGTCCTCGGCGCGCAGGTGCGCCCCGATGGCGTCGCCTTCTCGGTGTGGGCCCCGAACGCGCGCGGCGTGCGCGTGGTCGGCGACTTCACCGGCTGGGGCGCGCACGACGGGCTGCCGATGCGCTCGCTCGGCGGCAGCGGCGTGTGGGAGCTCTTCGTCCCGGACGCGCGCGCCGGGCAGAAGTACAAGTTCCGGCTCCTGACCCCGGACAACGACTGGGTGGAGAAGGCCGACCCGCTCGCCCAGCACACCGAGGAGCCGCCGGCCACCGCGAGCGTCGTCTACAGCTCGCAGTACGACTGGAAGGACGCGGACTGGGTCGCCTCCCGCGCCGAGCGGCGCACCCATGAGGAGCCGGTGAGCATCTACGAGGTGCACCTGGGCTCGTGGCGGCCGGGCCTGTCGTACCTGGAGCTGGCCGACCAGCTCACCGAGTACGTCAAGGAGATGGGCTTCACGCACGTGGAGTTCCTGCCCGTGATGGAGCACCCGTTCGGCGGCTCGTGGGGCTACCAGGTCACCGGCTACTACGCCCCGACCGCGCGCTTCGGCTCGCCGGACGAGTTCCGCCACCTCGTCGACCGGCTCCACCAGGCCGACATCGGCGTGATCCTGGACTGGGTGCCGGCGCACTTCCCCAAGGACTCGTGGGCGCTCGCCCGGTTCGACGGGACGCCGCTGTACGAGCACGGCGACTGGCGCCGCGGCGAGCACCCGGACTGGGGCACCCTCATCTTCGACTTCGGCCGCAAGGAGGTGCGCAACTTCCTCGTCGCGAACGCCTTGTACTGGTGCGAGGAGTTCCACGCCGACGCGCTGCGGGTCGACGCGGTCGCCTCGATGCTCTACCTCGACTACTCCCGCGAGCACGGGCAGTGGGCGCCGAACCAGTACGGCGGCCGCGAGAATCTCGACGCGATCTCCTTCCTGCAGGAGGCCAACGCGACCGTCTACAAGCACCACCCCGGCATCATGATGATCGCCGAGGAGTCGACGGCCTGGCTCGGCGTCACGCGCCCCACCGACTCCGGCGGGCTCGGCTTCGGCTTCAAGTGGAACATGGGCTGGATGCACGACACGCTCACGTACGTCGGCAAGGACCCGATCTACCGGCAGTACCACCACAACCAGATGACGTTCGCGACCGTCTACGCCTGGAGCGAGAACTACGTCCTGCCGATCAGTCACGACGAGGTCGTGCACGGCAAGGGATCGCTCGTCGGCAAGATGCCGGGCGACCTGTGGAAGAAGGTCGCCAACGCGCGGGCGCTGCTGGCCTACATGTGGTCCTTCCCCGGCAAGCAGCTGCTGTTCATGGGCTGCGAGCTCGGCGACGAGCAGGAGTGGTCCGAGGAGCGCGGCCTGAACTGGGGCCTGGTCCAGGACCCGATGCGCGGCGGCCTGCAGAAGCTCGTGCGCGACCTGAACGACGTCTACAAGCGCACGCCGGCGCTGTGGACCCAGGACACCACGCCCGACGGCTTCCGCTGGATCAACAACGAGGACTCCGGCGGCAACGTCTTCTCCTACCTGCGCTGGGGCGGCGACGGCTCGGTCGTCGCGGTCGTCGTGAACTTCGCGGCGCACCCGCACGAGGGGTACCGCATCGGCCTGCCCTTCACCGGCCGCTGGCAGGAGATCCTCAACACCGACGCCGACGTGTACGGCGGATCGGGCGTCGGCAACATGGGCTCGGTCGAGGCCACGGGCCAGCCCGCGAACGGGTTGCCCGCCTCGGCCGAGATTCGCGTCCCACCGCTGGGTGCCCTCTGGCTGAAGCTGGGGTAGTAGCGTCTCTGGCATGAGCGTGGACTTCCGCGACACCATCACCATCGCGGCCCCGGCCACGGTGGCCGGCGACATCATGAAGGCGGTTCAGGAGTGGCCCTCCTGGACCGCCTCCGTGTCTCATGTGGACCGTGCCGCCACCGGGGACCTGACGGCCGGCGAGACCGTGGTCGTGACCCAGCCGAAGCTCCGCCCGTCGACGTGGACCGTCACGAAGGTCGACGCCCACGGCTTCGAGTGGTCCTCGGACTCGGCTCCGGGCGTGCGCAACGTCGGCGGGCACTGGGCCATCGACAACGGCGACGGGACGTGCACGGCCGAGCTGACCCTGTCCTTCGCCGGCCCCCTGGCCAGGATCGTGACCCTGTTCTACGGCGGCCTGATCCGCCGCTACATCCGCATGGAGGCGGAGGGCCTGCGCAAGGCCGCGGAGGCGGCCGCACACGGATCGTGACCGGATCTCCTTCTCCGTAACCGGAGCAAGATCCAATTTTTTCGGCCCGGGTAGGCTTGGATCATAGGAACGGCAGGCGAGCCCCAGTCACCGCTGTGCCCCCAGGTTTCGAGTTGCTCAGGGACGGAGGAACGGCAGGACGTTGTGGTCGTAGACGAGCACCGTCCACCGCGTGAACTCGACCACCCGCACCGGCGCCCCGAGCTGGAGCACGACCCCGCTGAGCGTCCCGTAGCGCTCGAGCTCCCGGTCCACGATGACGAACCGGGCGTCGTGGCGGCGCGGGTCGAACGCCTCGGCCTGGGACTCCCAGTGGAACGCGCGCGGCACCTCGTCGACGACGGGCGCGACGCGCACCCGGCCGTCGGTCGCCACGGTGACCGTGTGGGAGGCCCAGTAGGCGCCCAGGCCGTAGCGGAGGCCGTGGGCGTCGAGCCAGGCGGCCACCTCGGCCGCCTCGGGCGGGCGCGGCTTCGCCACGGCGGCCTGGGCCGCGAAGGCGGCGACGAGGACGGCGGCGAGGACCGCGGCGCCGCCCCGGACCGCCCTCGCCGGAAACGCCTTCGCCGGGACCGTCCGGACCCACGCCGGGACGACTCGGGCCAGGAGGACCGCGCCGAAGGGCAGGACCACGACCACCTGGCGGGCGCTGGCCATGTCGGCCGCCTGCGTCGAGGCCACGAACGCGGCCAGGTTGACGATGATCGCGGCGGCCAGCCACTGTGCGACGCGATCGTCCCGGTCCCGGCCGAGGCCCAGGAGACGCCCGGTCGTCACCACGGTCGCCGCCAGGGCCGCGAGCATCAGCAGGAGCTTGATCGCGCCCGCGGCGCCGTAGAGGGCGGTGAGCGCGGGGCCGGCGTCGTCGAGGTACGGGAAGTAGGCGCCGTAGTCGAGGGCCGTGGTGCGCGCCAGCATCGCGAGGTGTGACGGGACCGCGTCCCAGGTGGTGAACTCGGCGATCGGCTCGTGGACCTGGTAGCCGCCGGAGCGGCCGATCAGCTCGACCGCCGCGTGGGCGATGGCGGCCGAGGCCACCGCGGCGACCAGCAGATTCGCGTCCGGCGTCCGGTCGGCGCGGGAGCGTCGGGCGAAATATCCGAAAATAAGGCGATATGCGCTCACCGCGGCCAGGGGTAGCGCGCCGATGTACAAGGCCAGCGGGTCGGCCATCTGGGCCAGGGTCAGGACCAGCGTCACGGCCACGGGCCACCAGCGGCGCAGCCCGGCCCGACGGTCGATCAGCAGGGCCGCGACCAGCAGGGGCACGCCCGTGCCGGTGTGGTTCGGGTTGAACAGCACGATCGCCCAGCCCGCGCCCGGCTCCGGGACCAGCATCACCGCGACCACCAGGGCCACCCGCAGCCAGGCCGCCCGGCCCGTCGCCGAGCCGCGCGCGACCAGCGACGCGAAGACGATCAGCAGCACGTACGTCGACGCGGCCGCCACGTGCACCACGTCCGGGTTCAGGCCGTAGCAGAGCTCGATCAGCGCGTACTGCACCAGCTCCGTCGGGTAGAACGACACGTCGCTCAGCGTCCAGCCCGACAGGGCCACGTTGCCGTGCAGCAGGTCCCAGGCCTGCAGGGCGTTCGCGGCGCCGTCCGCGGTCACGCCGTTCGCCCGCGCCATCCGCAGGTAGCCCAGCAGCATCGCGGCGACCCCGGCCACCAGGAGGCCCGGCGTGACGAACCGGCCGCGGGGGCGCGGGGCGGCGACCGGCGCAAGGGTGCGCCGCCGGGGAATGGTCGCGGTGGGCGTCAGGCTCACCCGGGCCATTCTGGGGGATGCGTACTGTCATCCATCGGCCAGGTCCGATCACCGACAGTACGCGCCGGGGCGCAACCTTTCGGCGACGGCGACCGTCTTACCCGAAATGCGACTACAGTGCGTAGTGTTATGCGCACACGAACAGTAATCGCCGTGGTCGTGGGGGCGGCGCTCCTCGTCGGGCTCGCCGCGATGCGGTCCGCGGTCGGGCTGCCACCGCCGATCAACCCCTCGGCGTCGCCGTCGATGGCCCCGCCGTCGGCGTATCCGTCGCCGGTCGTCTCCGGGCCGGGGGCTCAGGCGGTCGACTGCTCGACGATTCCGCGGTACGGCACCGGCGTGCTCCCCGCCGACGCGGGCGGCGAGTTCATCCCGTACGGCGCGAACACCATCACGCGGTGCGACACCCCGATGACGACCCCCGCCCCGACCGTCGCCCCGACCGAGGTGCTCACCCAGGACGTCGAGAGCTTCGTGCGGCTGCTCAACAGCCTGCCCGCGCCGCAGCCGGACCAGGCGTGCCTGCGCGTCGCGTTCCCCACCCAGCTCAGCTTCGTCATCACCTTCGAGCCGGCCACGCGGAAGCGGCCGCTGGTGATGGTGGTGGACCGCAACTGCGCGGCCCTGGTGATCACGGACAACCTGTCGAGCCGGGTGCGGTCCTACGCGCAGCTGGACCCGATGCCGATCTTCGAGCAGCTGTTCGCGGCTCAGCGCTCGGGGTCCAGGGCCACGACGCGGTAGGAGCCCTCGGGGGCCGAGTGCTCGGGCGCGGGGCGGCTCGGCGTGTGCGAGTGCACCCGGCCGCCCGCCGGGCCCCGGCGCGAGATCACCGGGAACGCCACGAACCGGATCGGGTCCGGGGGCGGCGCGAGACGGCCCGAGCCCCAGCGCACCCACAGCGCCTCCCGCCCCGCGGCGGCCTCGGCGGCGAGCTTGTCCAGCGTGCGCCGGCGGTCGGCGTGGTCCACCTCGACCACCAGCGGCGGGCCGCCCGGGCGCGCGACGCCGACGTCGACGACCGAGAACTGCTGCTCGTAGGGCGGGGGCAGCGGCACGACGCTCGTCGCCCGCCGGTAGGCGCGCCAGCCCCGCCCCACGGCCCACGCGACGGTCGCGGCGATGAGCAGCTCGGTGACCTCGTCGGTGCCGCGGTCGGCGAACGTGAGCCCGTCCAGGTGCTCCTGCAACTCGGCGGCGGCGTCCATGGCAGGAACCCTAGACTGCGCGTGGTGGCACCCGAAAACATCCGCCGGGCCTACACGCGGCACAAGCACCGCGCGGGCGGGGCATGGCACGCCCGGGTCAGCGTCGGCGGGAGCGTCGTGGTCGAGGACGACGACGAGCGGCTGATCCGGGGGTACAGCGTGCAGAAGCTGGCCCTGGCGAGCGCCCTGCTGGCCAAGACCGACCGCGGCGAGCTGGACCTGGGCCGGCGCATCCGCCTCGGGCGCTCCGACGTCCTCGGCGGTTCCGGGGTGTACCACCTGCAGCCCGTCCACGGCGACGAGCTCACGGTCGCGGGCGTGCTCACCGCGCTGCTGCTCGTCTCCGACAACACCGCGGTGCGGCTGTGCGGGCGGCTCGTCCCCGGCCCCGAGGTCAACGAGATCCTGGCCTCGCTCGGCCTGGCCCGCACCCGCGTGGAGCCCACCGCCGCCGACCCGGCCCGCTTCCTCCTCGGCGCCACGACCGCCCGCGAGACCCACGACCTGCTCGCGCGCCTGGCCGCCGGGGCGCTCCTGAGCGCGGCGAGCACCGCGTTCATGCTCGGCGTCCTGCGCGCCCCGGCCGGCTACCACGACGGCGTACGGCGGGATCTGCGCGGCCCCGACCGCGCCCGCGTGGCCACGAAACACGGCGCCGACCGCGACGCGACGGGCGCCGCGCGGCACGAGGCGGGGATCGTCTTCACCCCGGCCGGCGCACCGGCGGCCGTCTACGCCCTGTTCGCGGACGCCCTGGGGGACGCCGCGGACTACGGCCCGACGCATCCGGCCGTCCGGGCCCACGCCGCGCTGGGGCGGATCCTGCTCGAAAGTTGCTAGGTTCGGTCTATGTTGCAGCGGTACCGCGAGCAGTCTCGCTTCAGCGACCCCGGCCGGTTCGGCGAGCTCCTCGACGAGCTGCCCGATGACGTGGCGGGGCTGATGGCGGTGGTGCGCAACGTGGTCGTGCACTACCGGGCGGCCGGGATCGCGTTCGACGGGGCCCGGCTCGCCGAGATCGACTCGCGCTGGGCCTCGCGGATGCTCGCGCTCGACCAGCAGCGCTTCCCCGGGCCGCTGGCCGAGCCGCGGCCGCAGGCGCAGCGGGTCGTCGGCTGCTGCCGCGACTTCACGCTGCTCACCATCGCGGCGCTGCGCCGGCGCGGGGTGCCCGCGCGCAGCCGGGTCGGGTTCTCGCCGTACTTCGCCGACGACTGGAACTACGACCACGTCGTCGCCGAGTTCTGGAACGGCACCCGGTGGGTGCTCGCCGACGCGCAGCTCGACCCGGCCGACCACCCGTTCAACACCGCCGATCTGCCGCAGTTCATCACCGCGGCGCAGGCGTGGACGGCGCACCGGCGGGGGCTGATCGACGCCGACCGGTACGGGGTGGATCCGGCGCTGCCGTTCCACGGCCACCAGTTCCTGCTCGACTCGGTGCTGCTCGAGGTCGCGCACCGCCACGGCGACGAGGCGCTGCTGTGGGACCAGTGGGGGGCGATCACCGACCGGACCGCGGACGAGCTGGCCGAGCTGCTGCTGGCCGCCGACCGCGGGGACGCGGACTCGGCGCGGACGCTGGCGAAGCGGTACGAGACCGACCCCTCGCTGCACCTGACCAACCGGGTGCACTGCATGAGCCCCAGCGGCTTCGACGGCTGGGTCTCGATCTAGGCCCTGCCCCGCCGGTCAGAGGGAGCGCACGACCCGGCCCTTGCCGCCCGTCTTCGCGGCGTACATCGCCTGGTCGGCGTCGTGCATGAGCGCGTCGATGGGGACCTCGCCGTCCCACAGGCTCACCCCGATGCTCGCGCGCGGGGTGATGACGCAGCCGGGGCGGTACGTCGCCGGCTCCTGCAGGTCGGTGCAGAGCCGGTCGGCGACGAGGTACACGTCCTCGGCCGACTCGACGCCGTCGAGCAGCACCGCGAACTCGTCGCCGCCGAGGCGGGCCACGGTGTCCTCGGCGCGCACGCCCGCGACCAGGCGCTCGGCGACGACGGTGAGCAGGAAGTCCCCGGCGTTGTGCCCGTAGGCGTCGTTGACCTGCTTGAAGCCGTCGAGGTCGATGAGCAGCATGGCGACCGGCAGGCCCCCGGTCGCGTTGGGGCGGGCGGCGGCGATGCGCTCGCGCAGCAGGGCGCGGTTGGCCAGGCCGGTGAGGCCGTCGTGGGAGGCGCGGTGGTGGACCTCCTCGAAGGCGGCCCGCAGCACGCCCAGCGTCTCGTTGAGGGAGCGGCCCATCTGCCCGACCTCGTCGCCCCGGTCGAGCTCGACACGGCGGCTCAGGTCGCCGCGGGCGACGCGGGCGAGGACGTCGACGACCTCGCGCAGCGGCCGGGAGATGGCGCGGGCGGTGAGCACGGCCAGCAGGATGGCGGTGAGCGCCCCGGCGGCGAGCAGGGCGGCGGTGAGCTGGGTGTTGCGGATGCCGTTGGCCTTGGCCCGGCGGGCGCCGTCGGCGACGGCCTCGACGAGCTGGTCGAGGAACGAGTTGGCGCGGTCCTTCACGGCGCGGGCGATGGCCTCGGAGCGCACGAGCACGACGGAGGCGGCCTTGCGCTGGTCGCCGGCGTCGGCGGCGTCGAGGGCGGCCTGGCGCGCGGTCCGCCACATGGTGACGGTGGCGGTGAACGCCTTGAGGCCCGACAGCTCGTTGCGCGGCAGGTCGAGGGCGCGCAGCTCGGCGATGCGGGCGTCGATCTCGCGGTCGGAGTCGACGATGACCTCGGCGTAGGTGTCGCGGTAGAAGCCGGGGTCGGACAGGATGTAGGCGAGGACGGCCTCGAGCTCGGCGCCGACGGCGGAGCGCACGTCGGTCATCTTGTCGACGGCGACGATGTTGACGCGGTAGTCGCGGTCCTGCTCGGCGACGAGCCGCTGGAGGTTGACCAGGCCGACGACGCCGGAGGCGGTGAAGATCGCCGTCACGACCAGGGACACGCTGACGATCTTGGTGGCGATCCGCAGATCCGCCAGCCGTCGCCGCACGCGTCCGAACACGGTCACCACATCGGCATCCGGGGCCACGGATCAAGCCGGCCAGCTGGTCTCGATGCGGTGCAGGACGGTAGCGGTGTCGGCGCCCTTGATCCAGTCGGTCATGCCGGCCCAGAAGGTGCCGGCGCCGACGGCGGCGGGCATCTGGTCGGAGCCGTCGAAGCGGAAGGTGACCCCGGGGTCGGTGAGCAGGCCGGCGGAAAGCTTCTCGATCGGGTTGGTGAGCACGTCCTTGTCCAGGCCGGTGTTGGGGCTCACGACGCCGCCGGTCCGGGCGCGGCTGTCGGCGAAGGCGGGGGTGGCGAGGTACGCGGCGACCGCCTGGACCTCGGCGCGGTCGGCGAACGCGGCGGTGAAGACGCCGGCGCCGAGCACGGGCCGGCCGGCGGCGGGGTCGACCGGCGGCAGGTAGAAGGCGTAGAGGTCGCCGTCCTCGGCGATGGTGGCGTTCGCCGGCCACCAGTTCATATAGAACGACGCCTGGCGGTGCAGGGCGCACTGGTGCTGCAGGATCGGCAGGCCGCCCTCCTGGAAGGCGGTGCCGGCGATGGACTCGACGCCGCCGTAGCCGCCGTTGACGTAGCGGGGGTTGCGCAGGATCGTCCCGACGCGCTCGAGCGCCTCGACGACCCGCGGGTCGTCGAACGGGATGCGGTGCTCGACCCACTGGTCGTAGACGGCGGGGCCGGCGGTGCGCAGGAGGGTGTCCTCGAGCCAGTCGGTGATGGGCCAGCCGGTCGCGCCGCCGGACTCGATACCCGCGCACCAGGGCTTGATGCCGGTTGCGGCGATGCGGTCGCTGAGGGCGATCAGGTCGGCCCAGGTTTGCGGGACGGTGTAGCCGTGCTCGGCGAAGTACTTCGGGGAGTACCACACGAACGACTTCACGTTGCCGTCGAGCGGGGCGCCGTAGAGGACCCCGTCGACGACGCCGTAGCGCTTCCAGTCGGCGGAGTAGTAGCGATCGACGTCGGCGGCGACGGCCTTGCCGGCGGGCTTGAGCCGGCCGGTGTGCGCCATGGCGGCCAGCAGGCCCGGCTGCGGGAAGAGGGCGAGGTCCGGGACGCGCCCGGCGGCGACCTCGACCGGCAGGGTGGCCTCGAAGTCGGCGCGGCCGGTGTAGTCGATGGTGATGCCGGTGCAGGACTGGAAGGTCTCCCAGGCGCGCACGAGCTTGTCGGCCTCGACGTCGCGGATCGAGGAGCTGATGGTGACGGTGGTGCCCTGGTGGCCCCGGTAGTCGGCGTAGGGCGCGCAGGCGGCTTCGGCGGACGGACTCCCGGCGTCGGTGCCGGCGCACGCGGCGAGCAGCGCGACGGTCGCGGTGATCGCGGTGGCGCGCAGTACCACGGCAGAACCCATGAATGCAGCATAAGCCTCGAAACGGTGCTAAACGGGCGGCCGGAGAAGGTGCAACCGAGACGCCCGAACAGCCGAAAAAGGTTGTCCGGTCGGTACGGACATATCGGCCGATACCCGCCCAACAGTGGGTGAGATAGGTGGTGAGGAATGTCACGAGCTGTCCACACCGTGTGGCATCCGGCCTAGCGTCGCCAACGGCCCCGCATGGGGCGGCATAACGAAATTGTCCGCTTTGCCCGGTACTTCGGGTCAGCGCCGCCCCCACGGGGCGCTCCCACCCGAGACACGCGAGAGTGCACCGGGCCGTTCCTGGAGCCGACCTGAACGCACATCAGCCGCTGCACCGCATCGCAGCGGGCACCGCAGCCCTTGCCCTTTCCGCCGTCTGGCTCGGCCCCTCCGCCCTGCCAATTCCTGCGGCGCTAGCCCAACCACCGAATCCGGCATCGACGCAGACGAAGGCGGCCGAGACGGTCCTGACCGGCTCCCCCGCCCCGACGCTCGCCGAGCAGGAGGCCCTGCTCGCCGCCTACGAGCGCGTCGACCGTGCCCACCGCGACCACTTCGTCACGCTCGCCGCCTCGGCGCGCGACGCGGCGGTCGCCCCGGCCCCGCCGCCCGCCCCGGCGCCGGCCAAGACGAAGACGGCGCAGAAGCAGCCGTCGAAGACGACCAAGTCCACGTCGAAGTCCACGGCGAAGTCCACGTCCAAGTCCACCTCGAAGTCGAACCAGACCACGACGTCGGTGGCGCCCCCATCGGGGGCCGCGGGCACCGTGGTGAACTTCGCGCTCGCCCAGGTGGGCAAGCCCTACGTGTACGCCAAGGCGGGCCCGGACGCCTACGACTGCAGCGGTCTCGTGATGGCCGCCTACGCCCGGGTCGGCATCAAGCTGCCGCACCAGAGCGAGCAGATCGCGGCCCGTGGCCGTCAGGTGCCGTCCGGCCAGTGGATGCCGGGCGACGTCATCCACACGTCCGGGCACGTCGCCATCTACATCGGCAACGGCAAGATGGTCGAGGCGGCCAACCCGTCGGCGGGCATCCGGGTCGCCCCGGTGCGCGGCGGCACGGCGTACCGCTTCCTGTAGAGCGTCGGCCCCGGTGGGCGTTTCCCCTCAGGAGGGCGCCCACCCGGGCCGATCGGCCGGTCGTGAGCTGAACCGCTTCCGCCGACCGGGGGTAGAACCAGACATGACCGTACATCGACGCGTGACAGTTGTGCTGACCCTGGCCGCCGCGATCACGGCCACACTGCTGGCCGGGCCGGCCGCGGCGAACCCGGCGGGCGCGGACCGCCCGCTGCCGACCACGATCGACCTGCCCGACGGTTTCCAGCCCGAGGGCATCGCGATCGGCCCGGGAGCCTTCGCCTACTTCGGCTCCCGCGCCGACGGGCGCATCTACCGCGTGAACCTCGTCAGCGGGGCCGGCACCCAGCTCAGCCCGGCGGTCGGCACCGCCTCGCTGGGGATGAAGACCGACAACCGGGGGCGGCTGTTCGTCGCCGGCGGGGGCGGCGGCAACGCCCGCGTCGTGGACACCCGCACCGGGGCGGTGCTCGCCTCCTACGCGTTCACGAGCGGCACCACGTTCGTCAACGACGTGATCCTGCTCGACGGCTCCGCGTACTTCACCGACTCGCGGCAGGCCGTGCTCTACAAGGTGACGACCGGCCGCCGCGGCGAGCTGCCGGCGTCGTTCACGACGCTCGCCCTGACCGGCGACTTCGTGCTCACGCCGGGCGTCAACAACCTCAACGGCATCGCCGCGACGCCCGACGGCCGGGCGCTGATCGCCGTGCAGTCCAACACCGGCTTGCTGTTCCGCATCGACCCGCGCACCGGCGCCACGAAGCGGATCGACACCGGCGAGCGCACCTTCGTCAACGGCGACGGGCTGTGGCTGGCCGGGCGCACGCTCTACGTGGTGCAGAACCGCGACAACAAGGTCGTCGCCGTCGACCTCGACCGCGCCGGGCGGACGGGCCGCGTCCGCGCCGAGCGGACCGACCCGCGCTTCGACGTGCCGACGACGATCGCGCAGTTCGGGCGCCGCCTGTACCTGCCCAACGCCCGCTTCACCACGACCCCGGCCCCGGACACGGCCTACACCGCCGTGTCCGTCGCCGCCTTCTGACCGACCGCCGTCTCGTCGCCGTCCGCGGGCCCGCTTTCGCCCGCGGACGGCGCGTGCGGAGCGGCCCGGTTCAGGCGCGGGGCAGCTGGGACAGGATCGACGGGTCGGTGATGTGCTCGTCCTCGGCCAGCAGCAGGACCTTGCTCAGGATGACGCTCGCCATCGGGTCGTCCTCGGCCGCGAAGGGGCGACGTCCGCAAGGGCGACCCGGGCGTAGAGGTGGTGCGGGTGGACCGCGGCCAGCGGGCCGTCCACATCGGACAGCACACGTTGCGCAGCAGCCCCGCCGCGTCCCGCCGGTCCCGCACGGGAAAGGCCGTCGTCGCCTCGACCGTCGCGACGGGCATCTCGTCCCGGTCCCGCCCCGGCACCCGGCTGCGCACCTCGACCAGCATCGGGCCATGATCTCACCGCGGTTGCGGGGCAGGTTCGCTACCGCAGCTGGGGGTACACCTGCCGCACGTCCGCGGCCAGGGCCGCCTTCGCCTGCACGGCCGCCTCGTCGACGAGGATCTCCAGGTCGCCGCGCTCGATGCCGTCGGCGACCGCGGCCGCGACGAACTCGGGCGCCAGCTTGGGCACGTCCCACTGGCGCATCATGTCCGTGTCGGCGGCGCCCAGGTGCACCCCGCTGACGACCGTCCCCTGCGCGGCGAGCTCGAGGCGGATGCCGTTGGTGAGGCTCCATTCGGCGGCCTTCGCGGCGCTGTACGAGGTCGCGTGCAGGTAGGTCACCCACGACAGGGCCGAGAGCACGTTGACCACGGCCCCGCCGCCGTTGGCCGCGAGCACCGGGGCGAACGCGCGCACCATGCGCAGCGTGCCGAAGTAGTGGGTCTCCATCTCCAGCCGCGCGTCGTCGAGCGAGCCGTCGACGAGACTCGTGAAGGTGGCCAGGCCGGCGTTGTTCACCAGCAGCGTCACGTCGGACGCGGCGGCGGCCACGGCGTCGACGGCCGCCTGGTCGGTCACGTCCAGCGGGAGCACGGTCGCCCCCGGGACGTCGACGGCGGCGGGGTTGCGGGCGGTGGCGTACACCTTGGCGCCCCGCGCGGCGAGCTCGCGCGCGATGTGCAGGCCGAGCCCGCGCCCGGCGCCGGTGACGAGGGCTACGGCGGCGTCCAGCTCCATGCGATTACCTCCCGAGACGATGCCGTGACGCTAAGACACCGCCGTCCGGACCGGCTCGCCCGTCCGGCCGGGAACCGCGCACCGTTCGGACCCGATCGGGGGTGATCGAACCCTGGCTCAGACCAAGCCGCAGGAGTTCGGGTCGGTCGCCGGGGTGGCCTCGATGTCGTAGTGGCCGGGCGTGAATTGGGCCGACATCGTGACGGACCCGCAGGTGAAGCGGGAGTCGGTCCTCGTCGTCAGCGCGCGGCTGATCCACGACAGGACGGGCTGGGTGTAGGAGGCGTCCGCCGGGATGGCCGATCCGGCGCAGTCGCGCAGCCGCTGCAGGGCGTCGCTGCCGACCTCGGCGCCCGGGTCCGCCGAGAGGTCGCAGCCGACCTCGTAGAGCGCGTTGCCATCGTGCGAGACGCGGGCGAGGAGCTTGCCGCCGGGGACCCCGACCGGCATGAACTCGGTCGCCGTGCGCTCGACCGCACCGTCGTCGAGCAGGCGGATGCCGCTGGCCTCGTGCCAGCGCTCCAGCGTGACCGGCAGCGTCCGGCCCGGCACGCAGGTGAACTTGACGCCGTTGGGGCACTCGGCGGCCGGGCTGGGGCGCGCCGGTGCGGCCTCGGCGGACTCGCGGGCCGGGCGCAGGTCCAGTCCGATGTAGACGGCGGCGCCGATGAGGATCAGCAGGCCGAAGGCGACGCAGACGATGAGGATCGTGCGGGACTGCTCCGGCGGGGCGGGCGGCTGCTCATCGGCGGTCACGCGGGTCTTGATACCACGCCGTGTGCGATCGTGGGGGGCATGCGGGACGGCACGCGGTTCGGTGAGGTGGCCGACGTCTACGACGATGCGCGGCCGGCGTACGCGCCCGGGCTGGCCGAGGCCGTCGCCGCCTACCACGGATCGACGCCGGGCGACGTGCTGGAGATCGGGGCCGGGACCGGCAAGGGCACCGCGGTGCTGCACGCGCTCGGCGGCCGGCTCACCTGCGTCGAGCCCGACCCGCGGATGGCCGCGCTGCTCGCGGCCCGCTTCCCCGCCGCCGCGGTGGTCGTCGCGCCGTTCGAGGAGGCCGGCGCCGGGCCCGCGGACGTCGTCGGGTGCGCGCTGGCCTGGCACTGGCTCGACCCGGAGCGCCGCAACCGGCTGGCGTTCGACGCGCTGCGCCCCGGCGGAACGCTCGCCGTGTTCGGGCACCGCTACGACTACGCCGACCCCGCCCACCGGCGCGCGTTCGACGAGGCCTTCGCGTCGGTGGATCAGACCCCGGCCGTCGTACGCGACGATGCCTGGGTCCACCGCGACGTCCTCGGGTCCGGGCTGTGGGCGGACGTGCGCGCGGACGCGACGAGCCGGACACTGCCGCTGGACGCCGCGGCGTACCTGCGGCTCGTGCGCACCTTCGGACCGTTCCGCACCAAGACCCCGCAGGCGCAGGAGCGCACCCTGGACGTGCTCGCCCGGACGCTGGACGCACTCGGCGGCGGCACGGTCCTCGACCTGCGCGGCTTCCTCGTGCTGGCGCGCAAGCCGGCGAACCGGGCGGGAGTGGCGCCGCGGGCCGACAATTGACGGCATGTATGTCATCAAGGAGCGCTTCTTCGACATCGGCGACGACTTCGACGTCACCGACGACCACGGGCGCAAGGTCCTGCACGTCGACGGCAAGGTGCTGAGCCTGCGCGACCGGCTCGTCGTCGAGGACCCCGCCGGCAACGAGGTCGCCTCCGTGCATCGCAAGCTCATCGCGCTGCGCCCGACGTACCAGATCGAGATCGGCGGCGAGGAGGCCGCCGAGGTGCGCAAGAAGCTCTTCACGCCGTTCCGCGAGAAGTTCACCATCGACGTGCCCGGGCCGGACGACCTGACCATGGCCGGGAACCTCTTCGACCACGAGTTCACGGTGGAGCGCGGCGGCCGCGAGGTGGCCCAGGTCTCCAAGCGCTGGCTGACGATCCGCGACAGCTACGCGGTGAACATCGCCGACGGCGAGAACCACCTGCTCATCCTGTGCGCCGTGCTCGCCCTGGAGCTGGCGATCCAGCGCGAGAAGGACGAGAACGGCTGATCGAGGCGCAGGGCACGCGGCCTATCCGGTGAACCGGAGGCCGTCCATCAGCAGGTCCAGGACCCGGCCGCCCTGGGCCCGGCGGTCCGGCTCCGACACCCACAGGGAAACGGAGCTGAGCGCCACCAGCACGTCGTAAGGGTCGACGTCCTGCCGCAGGCCCGAGCCGGCGCCTGCGGCCAGGAGTTCCGCCAGAGCCGCCTCCATGCGCGCCCGGCTCTGCGCGAAGGGCTGCCCGCCCGCGGCGATGACCGTCCGCAGGGCCTCCGCCAGGCCGCGCTTGGCCGCCGAGTAGTCGATGAAGGCGTCCATCCAGGCGCGCAGGGCGGCGTCGGGGGCCAGCTGCGCCAGCAGGCGCGGGGCGGACTCGCAGAGACGGGTGAGCTCCGCGCGGTACACCTCCTCGATCAGCGCCTCCCGGGTCGGGAAATGGCGGTAGAGGGTGCCGATGCCGACGCCGGCGTCGCGGGCCACGCGCTCCAGGGTCACCTCGTCGCTCGGCTCGTTCGCGAAGGCCCGCAGGGCGGCCTCGAGCAGGCGGTCGCGGTTGCGCTGGGCGTCGGCCCGCAGGGGACGGGCGGGGTGGGTCACGTCACACTCCAAGGGCGAGTCAAACGGAGGCTCCTCCGGTTACGGTTAGGACATCTGGAGGCTCCTCCGTTTGAGATGGTACCGACAGGAGAGGATCATGACCATCAGCACACCGTTCGCCTGGGACTCGACCGCGTCCCAGGTGCTCGCCGGGGTCGACCTGACCGGGCGCCGCGCGATCGTCACCGGCGGCGCGTCCGGGATCGGCGTCGAGACCGCCCGCGCCCTGGCCGCCGCCGGCGCCGAGGTCACCCTCGCGGTGCGCGACAGCGCCGCGGGCGAGCGCACCGCGGCCGACCTCATCGCGTCGACCGGCAACAAGGCGCTGCACGTGGCGCCGCTCGACCTGGCCGACCAGGCGTCGGTGCGGGCGTTCGCCGAGGCCTGGGACGGCCCCCTGCACATCCTCGTCAACAACGCGGGCGTCATGGCCCGGCCGCTGGGCCGCACCCCCGAGGGCTGGGAGCTGCAGTTCGCCACCAACCACCTCGGGCACTTCGCGCTCGCCACCGGGCTGCTGCCGGCGCTGCGGGCCGCGGGCGGGGCGCGGGTCGTGTCGGTCTCCTCCAGCGCGCACCTCTTCTCGGCGGTGGTGTTCGACGACATCCACTTCGAGCGCCGCGCGTACGAGCCGTGGCTCGCCTACGGGCAGTCGAAGACCGCGAACGTCCTCTTCGCCGTCGAGGCGACCCGGCGCTGGTCCGGCGACGGGATCCTCGTCAACGCGCTGCACCCCGGTTCCATCCGGACGAACCTGCAGCGGTACGTCGACCCGGCCGAGCTCCAGCGCATGCGCGAGCAGACCGGCGACGCCGCGCCGCGATTCAAGTCCGTGGAGCAGGGTGCCGCGACCTCGGTCCTGCTCGCCGCCTCGCCGCTGCTGGACGGAGCCGGCGGGAAATCTGGAGCCGGCGGGAAGTACTTCGAGGACTGCGCCGAGGCCGGTCCCCATCAGCCGGGCACGCGCACGGGTGTCGCGGCGCACGCGCTCGACCCGGAGGCCGCCGAGCGCCTCTGGGACATCAGCGTCAAGGAGGTCCAGCGATGAGCGGTCCGGAGCGGAGCGGAGGGGCCGCTCATCATGGAGACAGTTTCCTCATGTCGGCGCCGGAGCTTGCGGAGGTGTCGGCATGAGCGGCTTCGGATTCGAGTCCACGGCGGCCGAGGTCCTCGCGGGCGTCGACCTGGCCGGCCGGCGCGCGATCGTCACCGGCGGCGCGTCCGGGATCGGCGTCGAGACCGCCCGCGCCCTGGCCGCCGCCGGCGCCGAGGTCACCCTCGCGGTGCGCGACAGCGCCGCGGGCGAGCGCACCGCCGCCGACCTCATCGCGTCGACCGGCAACAAGGCGCTGCACGTGGCGCCGCTCGACCTGGCCGACCAGGCGTCGGTGCGGGCGTTCGCCGCGGCCTGGGACGGCCCCCTGCACATCCTCGTCAACAACGCGGGCGTGATGGCCTCGCCGCTGGGCCGCACCGCGGAGGGCTGGGAGCTGCAGTTCGCGACCAACCACCTCGGGCACTTCGCGCTCGCCGCCCGGCTGCTGCCGGCGCTGCGGGCCGCGGGCGGGGCGCGCGTGGTCGCGGTCAGCTCGGCCGCGCACCTGCGCTCCCCCGTGGTGTTCGACGACATCCACTTCGAGCGCCGCGAGTACGAGCCGTGGCTCGCCTACGGGCAGTCGAAGACGGCGAACGTGCTCTTCGCCGTCGAGGCCGACCGGCGCTGGGCCGGCGACGGGATCCGGGTCAACGCCCTGAGCCCCGGCGGCATCCGCACCAACCTCCAGCGCCACGTCGACGTGGACGAGCTAGTGCGGACCGCGACGGCGGCCAACGGCGGGGTACCGATCCGCTGGAAGACCCCGGAGCAGGGCGCGGCGACCTCGGCGCTGCTGGCGGCGTCCCCGGCCGCGGACGGCGTCGGCGGCCGGTACTACGAGGACTGCCGCGAGGCCGAGCCCAACCGGCCGGGCACGCGCACCGGGGTCGCCGCCTACGCGCTGGACCCCGAGGCCGCCGCCCGGCTCTGGGACACCTCGGCGGCCGCGACTCACATCACCTGGTAGCGGCTCAGGGGCTCGACCAGAGAGCGCTCCTCGTACGACAGGTGCGACAGGAGCGTGTCGGTGAGCAGGTCGACCGCGGCGCGGACCTCGGCGATGCCCTCCGGCCGCGCGACCATCGCCACCAGTGCCGCGTCGACCCGCTCGAGGACCTCGGCGATCACGTGGTGCTCCGCCTCGAGGCGGTCGACGACCGGCACGAGCCGGGGGTCGGCCGCCCGCAGGCGCGGGAACAGGCTCATGTCCTCGATCGTGTGGTGGGTGGTGACCACGCGGCAGTAGCTCTCGCAGTAGGTGCCGAGGGTCCAGTTGTTCTGCCGCATGGCCATCGTGTTGATCATCGAGCGGGCCCGGCCGAGGTCGAGGGCGCCCGCCGCGACCTGCTCCACGAGGTCGCGCACCTGGGCCAGCTCCTGCCGCAGGTGGTCGTGCACGTCGACGAGGTGCTGGCCCGACGCGCGCTGGCGCGCGCTGTAGCGGACGGTGAGGTCGCTCTCGGGGCCCTCCGGGCGCTCGGACTCGTCCCACAGCCGCTCGCTCGACAGCCGGGTGCCGTCGTCCGCCGTGGGGGTCGCAAGGGTCTCGTTGTGCGCGCGCACCGCCACGGCCCCGGGCCGCGCGACCTCGATGACCTCACCGGCCCCGGCCACTGCGGCACCCTCGGCCGCCTCGAAGCTCTCGGCCTTTTCCGGCGCGCGAGCCGCGCCCGGGCGGGTGCGCTCGGCGGTGACCAGCTCGCGGACCGCCGGCGCCACCTCCATGGCGAAGCGCTCCAGGTCCTCGTCGCCGCCGGCCTGCACCATGAGGATGAACGCGCTCATGCCCTCGGTGACCGCGAGCTCGGCGAGCTGCTCGACCCAGACCTTCGGCGGGCCCTGCAGGAACTCGCGGCCGTCGCCGCGGAAGGTGCCGGCGATGTTGTAGAGGCGGCGCACGTCCTGCGGCCGCCGGCCCGCGGCCTGCGCGGCCTCGTCGATGCGCCGGTTGGACTCGGCGAGCTGCTCCGGCGGCACGTACGGCGAGCTGGGCAGCCACCCGTCGGCGAGCCGGCCGGTGAGGGCGAGCGCGCGCGGCTTGATCGCGCCGACCCAGATGCCGATGTCGTGCGCCGCGCCGGGGCCGGGGTGCGCCCCTCGCAGCCGGTAGTACTCCCCGTCGACCCGGGCCGAGCGCTCCTCGCTCCACAGCGCCCGGATGACCGCGATGCCCTCCTCGAGCGCCTGCAGCGCCTGGCCGGGGGTGCGCCGCGCGACGCCCATCCCCTCGATCGCATCCCAGAACCCGCCCGCGCCGAGGCCGAGCTCGACCCGGCCGCCGGTGAGCAGGTCCAGGCTGGCCGCGGCCCGGGCGAGCACCGCGGGCGGGCGCAGCGGCAGGTTGGCGACGTTCGGGAACACCGTGATCCGCTCGGTGTGCGCGGCGATCACCGACAGCTGCGTCCAGGAGTCCAGGAAGCGGCCCTGGTACGGGTGGTCCTGCAGGCTCGTCAGGTCCAGCCCGAGCTCCTCGGTGCGCACCGCGAGCCGCAGCGCCTCGGCGGCGTTGGCGGCCTCGGCGGGCAGGAACGTCCCGAAGCGCAGATCGTGGCCATAGTCGGTCATGCAGATAATATGTCACACAGAAGGTTCACGGTCCAAGCGGTGTGGTGCAGAACTCCTCGATCGCGTCGAGGTGCGCCGGCTGCAGCCCGCGCCGCGGGTCCGGCCGGATGAGCAGGGCCCGGCCGTCGCGGACCAGCTCGTCGTGCAGCGGGCCGGGCTCGGGCACCTCGACGTCGTCGGTCCACACCAGCCGGCGCCCCTCGCGCAGCACCGTGCGGGCCGCGGCGAGCTTGGCCACCGAGAAGTCGGGCACCTCCCCGAACGCGCGGTCCAGGCCCGGCAGCTTGAAGAGGCGCTCGACCTCGCCCGGCCACGCGCACCACGTCGAGCACCAGCGCACCTCGGCCACCCCGTCGCGGTGCAGCCGGCGGATGCGCTGCACGAGCGCGGGCGCCCAGCGCAGCCGCCACTCGGCGCCGAGCGCGTGCGCGCGGCCCTGGAACGGCGCCGCGCCCCAGCCCGGGCGCTTCGCGTTGATGACGCCGTCGACGTCGAGCAGCCACACCGGCGGCGGCTCGCTCCACCGCTCGTCGCTCAGGTACGGCATGGGGGGAAGGTACCTCCTCCGCGCCCCGGCACCAATGGGCCGATGCGAACAACGGCGCGGTAAATGCATTGTGCGGGCGGCACGGAATGCGTACTGTATTCATCAGCACCGAGAAGACACGAACCGGGAAGAAGGAGGAAGCCATGCAGCGGCGCCGCGAGCTCGAAGCCAAGCGCGCCATGGGCGGCCTTGCCCTTCCGGTCGCCGGTTATGCCTGTCTGAACTGCGATAACGCCTCGGGCCGGTGGAGCGGCTAGCAGCCCGCTAGCGACGCCTCCGCCGCCCTCCCCACCGGGGACCGGGCGGCTTTTTCGTACCTCCGCTCCACCATTCACGACGATTCGTGAATGGGCGATCGAACGCGCCCCGGTGCATTCGTGCAATTGATAAGTACACAGTGGATGGCACACGCATGGTGGTTCTTTGTGTGCCGCACGGCGGGCTGTCCCGCCGGCGGCGCCATGGGCTTGTGGCGCAGCGGTAGCGCATCGGTCCGGCAGACCGAGGGTCAGCGGTTCGCGAATCCGCTCAGGTCCACTCACGCCGTCGTAGCTCAGTGGAAGAGCAAGGTCCTGTCGAGGCCGAGGTCGCCGGTTCGAACCCGGTCGACGGTGCGTGGTGCAGTTGCCCTCGTAGCCCAACGGCAGAGGCACGACGTTGAGGACGTCGACGGTGCGCGTTCGAATCGCGCCGGGGGCACTTCGTGTGTGACGTGCGTGTCTGACGTGCGTGTCCGACAAGGCGCGGTGGACGAATGGGGAGAGTCACCGGGTTTTCACCCCGGAACGTTGCGGGTTCGAGTCCCGTCCGCGCTTCGACGTGCCGCTGGCTCAACGGGTAGAGCAGCCGACTCTTCATCGGCGTGTTCGGGGTTCGAGTCCCCGGCGGCGCACTGGCAGGGTAGAGGAGCTCGGTCGTCCTCGCCGGTCTCATAAGCCGGAAATCGCGTGGTTCGAATCCCGCCCCTGCATCCACGTTCCGATGTCGCCCAACGGCAGGGCAGACGGCTGTTAACCGTCCAGGTCCCGGTTCGAATCCGGGCATCGGAGCCCGCACCACCGTTTCCGACGGGACCGGCCGCGTCAACGGGGGCCGGCCGGTCCCGTCCCTCGAGCGGGCGCGCCGACGCTGGAGAGTCGGGGCTGGCTGTAAACCAGCTGCTGTTGCTGAGGGGGTTCGAATCCCTTCGCCCGCACACATGCCTTCGTAGCTCAGCGGAGAGAGCATCAGGTTCCGAACCTGAGGGCCGCTGGTTCGAGTCCAGCCGGAGGCACGCACGGCCATATGCCCGAGTTGGTCCAAGGGGCTCGACTGCAAATCGAGACATGCCGGTTCGAATCCGGCTGTGGCCTCGTCACCACCCCGCGTGTCGCCATCCACTGTGGACTGCCCACCGCAGGCGGAGCGTCGGCTGCTCGGCCGCCCCTCATAAGGGCGGAGTGCCCGGATCGACACCGGGGCCTGCGACTCGTTCCGGGGAGCGGATATGTCCGATCGCTCCGCGTCCGGACATATCCGATTTATACCCCGACAGGCGACAAGTGGCTCGCAATCGCCCGGCGGCGGGGTCAGGCCGGCGGGGCGTTCCACAGGCGCAGGGACGGGGCGCCGTGCTCGTGGCCGAGCACCGAGACCGTCGCGGTGCCGAGGGTCAGGTGGGCGCCGAACGCCAGGGGCTGCTCCAGCCACCGCGCCGCCAGCGAGCGCGACGCGTGGCCGTGGCTCACCACCGCCACGTCGCCCAGGACCAGCATCGGGCGGAGCTTGCCGATGAAGCGGTCCATCCGGATCGTCACCTGCTCCGGGGACTCGCCGTCCGGGCAGCCGTCGCGCCACAGGTCCCAGTCCGGGGCCTCGGCGCGGATCTCGGCCGTCGTGCGCCCCTCGTAGGTGCCGTAGTCCCACTCCGCGATGTCGTTGTCGATCTCGGTGACGATCAGGCCGGCCAGCTCCGCGGTGCGGCGGGCCCGGTGGCGGGGGCTGCTGACGACGGCCACGAAGGCGCGGTTGGCCAGCGCTCGGGCCAAGGACCGGGCGCCGTCCTCGCCCACGGCCGTGAGGTCCAGGTCCGTCGTCGAGGTGTGCTTGCCGGCGGCGCTCCACTCGGTCTGCCCGTGCCGTACGACCACGATCTCACCCATCCGCACATTGTGCCGGTTGCGGCCGCGCCGTGCCCGCAAACGTGCACGACCGCGGCCCGCCTGGGCGATCGGCGGGCGGCGCACTACGCTGCACCGCGTGGACGGGGTTCTGGTGCTCTGGGATGTGGACCACACGCTGGTCAACGTGGACGGGCTGGGGCGGGAGGCCTACAACCTGGCCTTCAAGCGGCGCTTCGGGGTCGCGCCCGCGCATCAGCCGCCGATGGCCGGGCGGACCGACCTGGCGATCGCGAAGGACATGCTGCGCCTCAACGCGGTGCCGGTGACCGTGGGGAACCTCGAGGACCTGCGCGCGGGGGCCGAGACGGCGATGGACGAGCTCGCGCACCTGCTGCCGGAGCGGGCGCGGGCGCTGCCGGGGGCGGCCGAGGCCGTGGCCGAGGTCCGCACGCGCACGGTGCAGTCGCTGCTGACCGGCAACGTGCGGCACATCGCCGAGGTGAAGCTGACGCCGTTCGGGCTGGCCGAGCACCTGGACCTCGAGGCGGGGGCGTACGGGTGGAGCCACGAGGTGCGCGCGGAGCTGGTGGGGATCGCCCGGCACAACGCGCACAGCCGGCACGGGCGGCGCTTCGACCGGGTGGTGCTCGTCGGGGACACGCCCGAGGACGTGGTCGCCGCGCTGACCAGTGGCGTCGGGGTGGTGGCGGTGGCGACGGGGCGGTACACCCGCAGCGAGCTGGAGACCGCGGGAGCCCACGAGGCCCTGGACGACCTGGCCGACCTGGACCGGGTCCTCGACGCGATCAGACGGGCCGCGCGCTAGGGCGGTGCTCGTAGGGCGTCGACAGCACGACGGTCGTGCGGGTCGTGACGTTGGCCGCGGAGCGGATCTCCTGCAGCAGCCGCTCCAGGGCGAGCGGGTTCTCCACGCGCACGAGCAGCATGTAGAAGTCCTCGCCGGCCACGGAGTAGCAGCTCTCGATCTGCGGCAGCTTGGCCAGCCGGTCGGGGGCGTCGTCGGGCTGGGACGGGTCGAGCGGCCGGATCGCGACGAAGGCGGTCAGCGAGAGGCCGAGCGCGTCGTGGTCGACCTTCGCGGTGTACCCCTTGATGACGCCGCGCTGCTCCAGCCGCCGCACCCGCTGGTGCACGGCCGACACCGACAGCCCGACCCGCTCGGCCAGGTCGGTGTAGGACAGGCGGCCGTCGACGGCGAGGGCCGCGACGATCGCGCGATCGGTCTCTTCCACGAGCGAACCCTAACCTGCCGGGCAAGCGGTTACAGCGATCGGGAGATCACCACGCGCTGGATCTGGTTGGTGCCCTCGAAGATCTGCAGGACCTTGGCCTCGCGCATGTACCGCTCGACGGGGTGGTCCGACACGTATCCGGCGCCGCCGAGCACCTGGACCGCGTCGGTGGTGACCCGCATCGCGGTGTCGGTGCAGAACAGCTTGGCCTTGGCCGCCTCGGCGGTGTGCGGGAGCCCGGCGTCGCGCAGGCGGGCGGCGGCGAGGTACAGCGCCCGGGCGGCGGCGATCTGCGTCGCCATGTCGGCGAGCATGAACCCGACGCCCTGGAACTCGGCGACCGGCCGGCCGAACTGCTCGCGCTCGCGGGCGTAGGCGGCGGCGTAGTCCAGCGCCGCCTGGGCGAGCCCGACGGCGCAGGCGGCGATGCCGAGCCGGCCGCCGTCCAGCGCGCTTAGCGCGATCCGGAAGCCGCCGCCCTCCTCGCCGATGAGCCGGTCGGCGGGCACGACCGCGCCGTCGAAGACGAGCTGGGCGACGGTCGAGGAGCGCAGGCCCATGGTCTTCTCGGGCGCCTGGGCCTCGACGCCGGGGGGTGGCGCCGTCGACGAGCAGGCAGGAGATGCCGGCCGAGCGCCCCTCGGTCTCCGGGCCGCCGGTGCGCGCGAAGACGTTGTAGAAGTCGGCCTGGCCGGCGTGGGTGATCCAGGCCTTGGTGCCGCGCACGGTCCAGCCGTCCGGCCCGGCCGCGGCCCGGGTCTTGAGGGCGGCGGCGTCGGAGCCGCTGTGCGGCTCGGAGAGGCAGTAGGCGCCGAGCCGCTCGCCGCCGAGCATCTCGGGCAGCAGCTGCTTGCGCTGCTCGGCGGAGCCGAAGGCGGCGAGGGGGTAGCAGGCGAGGGTGTGCACGGAGACGCCCTCGGCCACGGCCAGCCAGCGGGCCGCGAGCTCCTCGAGGACCTGCAGGTAGAGCTCGTAGGGCACCCCGGCCCCGCCGACCTCCTCGGGGTAGGGCAGGCCGAGCAGCCCGGCCCGGCCGAGGACCTTGAACAGCTCGCGGGGGAAGCGGCGCTCCGCCTCGAACTCGTCGACGCGCGGCGCCAGCTCGCCGTCGGCGATCTCCCGGACGAGCCCGATGAGCGCCGCGCCCTCGTCCGTCAGGAACGGCCGGTCCACGGTCATGCCGGCACCTCCGCATCGCTGCGGCGCCGGCATGACGAAGCCCTGCGCCTCTGGTGAGCGGCCACTCCGCTTCGCTCCGTACCGCTCACAGGATCACCAGCTCCGTGCCGATGGTGTTGAGCCGCTCGACGCCGTCCTCGGTGCACACGACGATGTCCTCGATCCGCGCGCCGTGGCGGCCGGCGAGGTAGATGCCGGGCTCGATCGAGAACGCCATGCCGGGCTCGAGCGGGGTCTCGTTGCCGGCCACGATGTAGGGGTCCTCGTGCCCGTCGAGGCCGATGCCGTGGCCGGTGCGGTGCAGGAACGCGTCGCCGAAGCCGGCCGCGGCGATGTGCCGGCGGGCGGCGGCGTCCACGGACTCGGCGGTGACGCCGGGGCGCACGGCCGCGACCGCGGCGCGCTGGGCCTCGTGCAGCACGGCGTAGTAGGCGGCGAAGTCCGCGGGCGGCTCGCCGACGCAGTAGACACGGGTGGAGTCGGAGCAGTATCCGTCCGGCATCGCCCCGCCGATGTCCACGACGACCGGCTCGCCCGCGCGGATCACCCGGTCGGAGACGCCGTGGTGCGGGCTGGCCCCGTTGGGCCCGGCGGCGACGATGGTGAACTCGACCGTGGCGTGCCCGGCCTCGCGGATGCCGGCCGCGATGTCCGCGGCGACCTCGGCCTCGGTGCGCCCGGGCCGCAGCCACTCCCCCATCCGCCCGTGCACCGCGTCGATGGCCCGCCCGGCCCGGCGCAGCGCCTCGACCTCGGCCGGGGTCTTGCGCAGGCGCAGGCCGCGCAGGACGGCGCCGGCGAGGGCCTGGGTCGCGTCGGGCAGCGCGTCGCGCAGGGCGAGGACCTGCTCGGTCCACATGCGGTTGCCGAGCCCGACGGTCTTGGCGCGGTCACCGAGGAGATCGCGCACGATGTGGTACGGGTCGCTGCCGTCCTCGTGATCCACGAGCCGCACGCCGACGGACTCGGCCGGGGACGCCTCGGCCGCCGGGCGCTCGAGGCGCGGGACGATGAGCACCGCGTCGCCGTCGGCGGGCAGGACGAGGAGCGTGAGGCGCTCCAGGGCGTGCGCGTCGTAGCCGGTCAAATAGCGAAGGTCCGCGCTCGGGCCGATGAGCAGGGCGTCGAGCCCGGCCTCGGCCGTGGCGCGCTGGGCGGCGGCCAGCCGGTCGGGGGAATACAGCTCCACACGCACAGCTTAACGTTCGTTTGGTTTCTGTGTGACCCATGGGGCTCCGGGCCGCGGGGCGATCCAACGGATAGGGTGATTGATCTCGGAACGTGGCGTAGTCTGGGCGCGAAGTTTGAGTAAGGGCCCGACCTCCAGAGACGAGCCACCCATCTCCATGAGCCGCCCAAGCGCGCCGACGCCCACCGAACGGGTCGCCGACCCGTTCGTCCACGAGGCGTTGCTGTACGAGGGCGTCATGGGCTTCCTCGACGGCACCATGAAGGTCATCTACGAGGGGTTCTCCCTCGACGAGCCGACCATCGTCGCCGCCACACCCACCAACGTCAAGCTGCTGCGCGAGCGGCTGGGCGCATTCGCCGAGGGCGTCGAGTTCCTCGACATGACCGAGGCCGGGCGCAACCCGGGCCGGATCATCCCCTGGGTGCTGTGCCGGTTCATGGACCAGCACCCGGGCCGCCGGGTGCGCATCGTCGCGCAGACGGTGTGGCCCGAGCGCACCGCCGAGGAGTATCCCGGCTGCCTGCAGCACGAGGCGATGGTCAACGTGGCCCTGTCCGGCCGCGACGTGACGCTGCTGTGCCCGTACGATCTCGCCCGCCTCGACCAGAAGCGCATCGACGACGCCCAGCGCACGCACCCGGTCATGGTCGACGACAACGGCCGCTACCCGTCGGGCACCTACGACCCCTTCGGCGCCGCCGACGCCGGCAACGTGCCGCTCTCCGAGCCCCCGGCCGGCGCGACCACGCTGCGCTTCGAGCTCGAGAGCCTGGTCGAGGTGCGCCGCCAGGTGGCCGAGGTGGGGCTGGACGCCGAGCTGGTGCCGGATCGGATCGTGGACCTGCAGAGCGCCGTCAACGAGCTCGCCACCAACAGCATCCAGCACGGCGGCGGCTCCGGCACGCTGCGCACCTGGTACGACGACCGCCGCGTGGTCTGCGAGGTGCGCGACTTCGGCCACCTCACCAACCCGATGATCGGCCGCCTGCGCCCGCCGCACGGCCGCGGCCGCGGGCTGGTGATGGTGCACTACCTGGCCGATCTCGTGCAGCGACACACCAGCACGACCGGGACCACCACCCGCGTCCACGTTCTGCGCTAGCCTCCCCAGGGTGGACCGCCCTCTGCTGCTGATCGACTCGGCCAGTCTCTACTTCCGCGCGTTCTTCGGCGTGCCCGAGGCCGCCGCGAAGGCGCCGGACGGCACCCCGGTCAACGCCGTGCGCGGATTCCTCGACATGCTCTCCACGCTCATCAAGGGCCGCCGGCCCGACCGGATGGTGTGCTGCCTCGACGAGAGCTGGCGCCCGGCCTGGCGGGTCGCGCTGCTGCCCTCGTACAAGGCGCACCGGCTCACCCCGGCCGGCGGCGAGGAGGTGCCGGACGCGCTGTCGGCCCAGGTGCCGATCATCCTCGAGTTCCTGACCGCGCTCGGCATCACCGCCGTGGGCGCGCCGGACTTCGAGGCCGACGACGTCATCGGCACGCTCGCCTACCGCGAGCCCGGCCCGGTCGAGGTGGCCACCGGCGACCGGGACCTGTTCCAGATCATCGACGACGACAAGCCGGTGCGGGTGCTGTACTGCGGGCGCGGCGTCGCCAAGCTCGAGGTGCTCGACGACGCCGGGGTGCACGGCAAGTACGGGGTGCCGGCGGCCGGCTACGCGGACCTCGCGGCCCTGCGCGGCGATCCGAGCGACGGGCTGCCCGGGGTCACCGGCGTCGGCGAGAAGACCGCGGCCCGGCTCATCGACCGCTACGGCAGCCTCGACGGCATCCTCGCGGCGCTGGACGACCCGGGCTCGGGCTTCGCGCCGGGGCTGCGGGCGAAGATCGAGGCCGGGCGGGAGTACCTGGCGAGCGCGAAGGACGTCGTGGCGGTCTCGCGCGCGGTGCCGCTGCCCCCGCTGGAGACCAAGCTGCCCTCGGCGCCGGCCGACCCCGACGGGCTCATCGCCCTGGCCGAGCGGTGGGGCCTGGCCGGTGCCACCAAGCGGATCGTCGACGCCCTATCAGCCTGACCCGTCAGCCTGAGACGCGCACCGGCTCGACGCGCCAGATCCGGTCGCAGTAGTCGCGCACGGTCCGGTCGGAGGAGAAGAAGCCGCACCGGGCCGCGTTGAGCACCGACATGCGGGCCCAGCCGTCCTGGTCCCGCCACGCCCGCTCGACCTGCTCCTGGCAGTCGAGGTAGCCGCGGTAGTCGGCCAGGGCCAGGTACTCGTCGCGGCCGAGCATCGCGTCGACGACCGGCGCGAAGAGGGACCGGTCGCCCTTGGCGAAGGTGCCGCTCGCGATCAGGTCGATGGCCGCGCGCAGGTCCGGGTCGGTCTCGTAGTACGCCCGCGGGTTGTAGTCCCGGCGCAGCTCGGCCGCGTGGGCGGCGTCGAGGCCGAAGAGGAAGAAGTTCTCGGCCCCGACCCGGTCCCGGATCTCGATGTTCGCGCCGTCGAGGGTGCCGATGGTGACGGCACCGTTGAGCGCGAGCTTCATGTTGCCCGTGCCCGACGCCTCCTTGCCGGCCAGCGAGATCTGCTCGGACAGGTCGGCGGCCGGGATGATGACCTGCGCCTTGGTCACGTTGTAGTCCGGCTGGAGCACGACCTTGAGGTGGCGCGACACCACCGGGTCGGTGTTGACCGCCTCCGCGACCGCGTTGACGAGCCTGATCAGCAGCTTCATGGAGTGGTACCCCGGGGCGGCCTTCCCGCCGAAGAGCACGGTGCGCGGCACGACGTCCAGGCCCGGGTCGTCCCGCAGCCGGTTGAACAGCGTGATGACGTGCAGCAGCTTCAGATGCTGGCGTTTGTACTCGTGGAAGCGCTTGATCATCACATCGCACAGCGCGTCCGGGTCGAGGACCACCCCGGTCGACTTCTCCACCAGCGCCGCGAGGCCGGCCTTGTTCGCGCGCTTCACGGCCCGCCAGCGCTCGAGGAACGCCGGGTCGTCCGCGGCCGGCACCAGGCCCTCGAGCCGGTCGAGATCGGTGATCCAGCGATCGTCGCCGAGCCGCTCGGTCACCAGCTCCGACAGCCGCGGGTTGGCCAGGCGCACGAACCGGCGCGGGGTGACACCGTTGGTGACGTTGTGGAACTTCTGCGGCCACAGCTCGGCGAAGTCGCGCAGCGTCGTCTCGGCGAGCAGCTTCGTGTGCAGCTCGGCGACGCCGTTGACCGCGGTGGAGGCGACGACCGCCAGGTGCGCCATCCGCACCCGCTTCTCCGGCTCCTCCTGGATGATCGAGAGCCGGCGCATGCGGTCGCGGTCGCCCGGGTACGTCGCCTCGACCTCCTGCAGGAAGAAGTAGTTGATCGCGTAGATGATCTCCATGTGCCGGGGCAGCAGCCGCTCCAGCACGGCCACCGGCCAGGTCTCCAGGGCCTCGGGCAGCAGCGTGTGGCAGGTGTAGTTGAAGGTGCGCCGGGTGATGGACCACGCCAGGTCCCAGTCCAGCTTCTGCTCGTCGACGAGCAGGCGCATGAGCTCGGTGACGGCCATGACCGGGTGGGTGTCGTTGAGCTGGATGACGACCTTGGCCGGGAACGCGTCCCAGCCGGAGTTGCGCAGGCGGTACCGGCGGATGATGTCGCGCAGGGAGCACGCGACGAGGAAGTACTGCTGCTTCAGGCGCAGCTCGCGGCCCTGCTCCGTGCTGTCGTCGGGGTAGAGCACCTTGGAGATGTTCTCGGCGCGCGTGATGTCCTCGACGGCCTCCTTGTACTGCCCGGCGCCGAACCGCGACAGGTCGAAGGACTCGCGGCTGGCCCGCGCCTGCCACAGCCGCACGATGTTGACGGTCTGCGTGCCGAAGCCGGGCACCAGCATGTGGCTGGGCTCGCCGCGCACGGTCTCGCCGGGCGTCCACTGCCGGCGCAGCCCGCTCGGGTCGTCCAGCGCGGGCGCGGTGCTGCCGTAGAACCCGACCCGCTGCCGGTCGTCGGGCGCGGAGAACTCCCACGGGTTGCCGTAGAACGTCCAGTCGTCGGGCCGCTCGACCTGGGCACCGTCGCGGAAGGCCTGCTTGAAGATGCCGAACTCGTACCGGATGCCGTAGCCGACCGCCGGGATGTCCAGGGTCGCCATCGAGTCGAGCAGGCACGCGGCGAGCCGTCCCAGCCCGCCGTTGCCCAGCCCCGGCTCCACGTCGAAGCCCTCGAGATCCTCGAGGCTCGTGCCGAGCCTGCCCGCGATCTCGCGCGCGTACCGCTCGGTGTCGGTGTAGAGCAGGTTCTGCCGCAGCTGCCGGCCGAGCAGGTACTCGGCGGAGAGGTAGTACACGAACCGCGGGTTGGCCTCGTAGTGCGCGGCGGCGGTCTTCGCGTACCGCTCGATCAGCCGGTCCCGCACCGTGAGCGCGAGCGTGTGATACCCGTCGGAGCCACTGGCCGACTCGAGGGTGGTGCCGCGCCGGTAGTACAGGTTGCTGATGAGATCCCGCTCGAACTCATCGAGCGTGCTGCCGACGGAGCGCATTCTGGGGCGGGGCCGGGCATCGGTCACTGCCCTATTATCCGCTTTCGGCCGCGCGGCTCGCGGGAGTTCACGGTCCCGCCGACGAGCCGCCCCCGCACGTTCGCCATCGCGGGCCGATATGTCGGACGCTCCGCGATCCGACATATCGGACTTTTCGCCTGTCGGGCGACATGTCAGCATCCAACGCCCGGAGGTGGCCGTCGGCCTTCGACCACCCCGACGCGGCCCAGCCACCGGCGCGGTCGCACAACGCCGGGGCGAGAGCAGCCAGAACGGCACCGAGCCATCGCGCGGCGCAAGCCATCGCGCGGCGCAAGCCATCGCGCGGCGCAAGCCATCGCGCGGCGCAAGCCATCGCGCGGCGCAAGCCATCGCGCGGCGCAAGCCATCGCGCGGCGCAAGCCATCGCGCGGCGCAAGCCATCGCGCGGCGCAAGCCATCGCGCGGCGCAAGCCATCGCGCGGCGCAAGCCATCGCGCGGCGCAAGCCATCGCGCGGCGCAAGCCATCGCGCGGCGCAAGCCATCGCGCGGCGCAAGCCATCGCGCGGCGCAAGCCATCGCGCGGCGCAAGCCATCGCGCGGCGCAAGCCATCGCGCGGCGCAAGCCATCGCGCGGCGCAAGCCATCGCGCGGCGCAAGCCATCGCGCGTCCGGCGAACGGCCGTCGGCCACATCGCCGCCAACCACCCCGACGCGGCCCAGCCGCCGGCGCGGTCGCACAACGTCGGGGCGAGGGCAGCCGGAACGGCACCGGGCGCACGGGCGGCGCGGGCCGGTGCCGACGGTGCCGGCGTGGCTGACGCGAGCCGGCGCGTGTCGGGCGAGATGTCGGACACTCCGCGATCCGACATCTCGGACTTTTCGCCTGGCAGGCGATATGTCGTTATTCAGCGCCAGGAGGCGACCGTCGGCCGACGCGGGCCGAGCCGACGCCGCCACGAGGGCCGGGCTGGGCCGGTGCCGCCGACGCGTGACGGCCGGCCGGACCGGTGCCGCCGACGCGGGCGGGCGCCGCCGGTGCCAGTGCGGCCGGCGCGGGCCGGCGCCAGTGCGGCCGACACGGGCCGGCGCCGCCGGTGCCAGTGCGGCCGACGCGGGCCGGCGCCAATGCGGCCGACGCGGGCACGCGCTGGAATACAAGCCGGACGTCTGCTGACAGCCGTCGGCACGCCGCAACCAGGACTGGCGCAAGCGCCCCGGACGACACCAAGGTGCTCACCAGCGCCGCCGACACAGAGCCAGTACGCGGCGGGCCGATATCGCCCGGCCCCCGGCGACCAGGCCGCGGTGCGCGGGCAATAGAGCACACCGTCGGCCAACCGTCGCGCTGCGCACAAGTACGGCCGGGCCTCCGCGGAAATGGCACGAAGAACCGCGCCGCATCCATACCGCCGTGTCCGATAAATCGGACAGCCCCGGTTTATCCAGCGACGACGAGCGATGCGAAATGGACCATTCGGAAATGCGACGCTCAGCGGCCGCGCTGGCGACGGGCGTCCGCGATGCCATTGGCCGCCCGGGCCGCGAAGCCCTGCCCCGGAGCCTGGCCGTTCGCCGGGGCCGCGCTCGCGCCGCCGCCGATGGCGCCGCCGCCGATGGGGCCGCCGCCGAAGATCGGGCCGGCGTCCTCGCGCATCGCGCGGCCGGCGGCGATCTTGTCGCGCACCGCGGCCGCCTCGGCCTGCTCGCGCTCCGAGGGTACGGCCATCACGGCGCTGGCCAGCGCGATGACCACGACCAGGACGAAGAGGACGATCGGGGCCAGGAACCAGTTGACGTCCACGCCCGGCACGGTGTCGGTGGTGTGCGTGAGGTGGACCTGCATGGCGTACATGCCGGTGTAGTGCATGCTGCAGACCGCCACGCCCATCACGGCCGCCGCGGCGACGGTCGCGATCATGCCGCGCACGACGATCGTGAACCACAGGGCCACGGTCGCGGCGACGATCGCGATCGCGTAGGAGGCGACGAACAGGCTGGTCCTGTACTCGAAGCTGCCGTTGATGTTCATCGCCTTCATGCCCGTGTAGTGCATGAACGCGACCGAGACGCCGGTGATCGGGCCGCCGACGAGGACCTTCCACAGCTTCGGCTTGCCCAGCCCGACAATGAACAGGCCGACGCCGACGGTGATGACCGCGATGAAGAAGCTCGCGACCGTGATCGGCACGTCGAAGCGCAGCGGGCTGTCCTGCACGCTGAAGCCGACCATCGCCATGAAGTGCATGACCCAGATGCCGGTGCCGCCGATCGACCACGCGGCGAGCACCAGCAGCCACGCGCGGCGGCGGGTGTCGGTGGCGACGCGGGCCCGTGCGGTGCTCACCAGGCCCAGCAGGGAGCCCAGGAATGACATGGCGAAGGCGAAGATCGGCGTGATGGCGCCGTACGTGAAATGGTGCAATTGACCCACGATGTCCTCCGTCAAAGCACGCGCGCAGATATGCACCGCGAACCGGCGAGAGCATCATTGCGGATCCGAGCGATTTTTGCGAATCCACCTCACGTGCGAAAACGCAAAAACTATCCCATTACGCTATACGCGAGTACGCCACGAGTAACGGCCGTCATCGCCTGCCGGGCCGTACGCCGGACCGTCTCGGGCGCCCCGGAGGCGTCGGTGAGCTGCCCGAGCAGGTCCAGCACCTGCCGCGACCAGCGCACGAAGTCGCCAGCTGGCATATCGCCCTCCAGCCCGTGCACGCTGCCGAGCACCTTGGTGAGCGATTCGCCACGGGCCCAGCGGTACATCGGCCACGCGAACCCGAGATCCAGCTCACGGGTCAGCTGCAGGCCCCGCGAGTCCTCGTCGTCGCGCAGGTCGGCCCAGAGCTTCAGGGTCGCGTCGATGGCGTCGGTGACCTCGCCCCGCGGTACCGATGCCCGGTCTTCCGCTTCCCGGCGGGCCTCGTAGACGAGCACGCTGACCGCGGCGGCCAGCTCGGCCGGGCCGAGCTTGTCCCACACCCCGCGGCGCAGGCACTCGGCGACGAGCAGGTCGGTCTCCGACCAGATGCGGGCCAGCATGCGCCCGGCGTCGGTGACCACGCCGGCCTCGGAGAGGTAGCCGCGGTCGGTGAGCAGCCCGCAGACCCGGTCGAAGGTGCGCGCCAGCGAGCCGGTGCGGCTGGCGACCTTGCCGCGCAGGCCCTCGGTGTCGCGCTCGAGGCGGTGGCGGCGCTCGGCCCAGCGCGCGTGCTCCTCGCGGTCGGGGCAGCGGTGGCAGGGGTGGCGGCGCAGCGACGCGCGCAGCGACTCCAGCTCGTGGTCGTCGGCCGCGGCGGCGTTGCGGGACCGGGTCGGCCGGCCGCGCTCCGGCGGGGCGAACTCGACCCGGCGCAGCTGGGAGGCGAGGTCGCGGCGGTCCTGGGCGGAGCGGTAGTTGAACTGCCGCGGCACCCGCACCCGGCCGAGCGGCTCGACGGGCTGGGTGAAGTCGGCGCCGGAGATGCGCCCGGCCCAGCGGTCCTCGGTGAGCACGAGCGGGCGCGGCTCGCCGAAGCCGCCGGTGCCCGGGTCGATGACGATCGCCAGGCCCGAGCGGCGCCCGGCGGGCACCCGGATCACGTCGCCGGAGCGCAGCCGCTCCAGCGACTCCAGCGCGGCCGCCCGGCGCTGCTGCACGCCCTGGCGCGCGATCGTCTTCTCCCGGTCGGCGATGGCCACGCGGATCGAGAAGTACTGCTCGAAGTCCCCGAGGTGGCAGGCCATCTCCCCGGCGTAGGTCGCCATGGTCTCGGCGTTGCGCTGCACCTGGCGGGCCAGGCCGACGACCGAGCGGTCGGCCTGGAACTGCGCGAAGGAGCTCTCCAGCAGCTCGCGCGCCTCCGCGAAACCGACGCTGCCGACGAGGTTGACGGCCATGTTGTACGACGGGCGGAAGCTCGACTTCAGCGGGTACGTGCGCGTGGAGGCGAGCCCGGCCACGTGGCGGGGATCGATCTCCGGCGCCCACACCACGACGGCGTGGCCCTCCACGTCGATGCCCCGGCGCCCGGCCCGGCCGGTGAGCTGCGTGTACTCCCCCGGGGTCAGGTCGACGTGGGCCTCGCCGTTGAACTTGACCAGCCGCTCGAGCACCACGCACCGGGCCGGCATGTTGATGCCCAGCGCCAGGGTCTCGGTGGCGAAGACGGCCTTGACCAGCCCGCGGACGAACAGCTCCTCGACGACCTCCTTGAACGCCGGCAGCATCCCGGCGTGGTGGGCGGCGAGCCCGCGCTCGAGGCCGTCGAGCCAGTCCCAGTACCCCAGGACCTGCAGATCCTCGCTCGGGATGTGCTTGGTGCGCTCCTCGACGATGGTGCGGATCTCGACGCGCTCGTCCGGCCCGGTCAGGCGCAGCCCGGCGCCGAGGCACTGCTGCACGGCGGCGTCGCAGCCGGCCCGGCTGAAGATGAACAGGATCGCGGGCAGCAGACCCTCGCGGTCGAGCCGCTCGACGATCTCCTGGCGATAGGGGCCGGTCCAGCGGCCGCGCTTGCCGCGGCGCAGGTCGCCGCCGGCCAGTTCGACGCGGCGGAGCATTTCGCGGTGGTACCGCAGCAGCTCCGGATGCACGTCGTGCTTCTGCGCCGCCTCGGCGTCGTGGAACAGGTCGAACATCCGCTTGCCCACGAGCATGTGCTGCCAGAGCGGCACCGGCCGGTGCTCGCTGACGACCACGGTCGTCTCGCCGCGGACGGTCACGAGCCAGTCGGCGAACTCCTCGGCGTTGGAGACGGTCGCGGACAGCGAGACGAGCGTGACGGACTCGGGCAGGTGGATGATCACCTCCTCCCACACCGCGCCGCGGAACCGGTCGGCGAGGTAGTGCACCTCGTCCATGACCACGAAGGAGAGGCCCTGCAGGGTCGCGGAGCCGGCGTAGAGCATGTTGCGCAGCACCTCGGTGGTCATGACCACCACGGGCGCGTCGCCGTTGATCGCGTTGTCGCCGGTGAGCAGGCCCACCCGCTCGGCGCCGTAGCGCTCGACGAGGTCGTTGTACTTCTGGTTGGACAGCGCCTTGATGGGCGTCGTATAGAAGCACTTGCGCCCCTGCCGCAGGGCCAGGTGCACGGCGAACTCGCCGACGACCGTCTTGCCGGCGCCGGTGGGGGCGCACACCAGCACGCCCGTGCCGCGCTCCAGCGCCGCGCACGCCTCGGCCTGGAAGTGGTCGAGGGCGAACGCCAGCTCCTCGGCGAACTCGGTGAGCGCCGGCTGCCGCGAGGCGCTCGCGGCCCGCTGCCGCGCGGCCTCATAGCGGTCTGCGGGGCTCGTCCCAATGTCCTCAGTACCGCTCACGCTCCCAAGGCTAGGCGAAGCAAGCCCGGATCCGCTCCTAGGTATCGTGCTGGCGTGCCGGAAAGCGACGAGTCACTCCCTTCCCGACGGCCGATCGAGGCGGTGCTGCTGGACTTCCACGGGACACTTGCGCAGGTCGAGGACCCGGTGCGGTGGGTGACCCGGGCCGCCGAGAGCCTCGGCAACACCCTCGACCGCGGCAAGGCGACTGTTCTCGCCGACCGGCTCACCACCGCCGGGCGGGCCGGCGGCCCCAAGCCCCAGCGGGTGCCCGCGCACCTCGCCGAGGTGTGGGCGGATCGCGACCTCTCCACGCACGCGCACAGGGCCTGCTTCACGGGCCTGGCCGCGACCGTCGACGAGGAGCTGGCGACACCGTTGTACGACCGGCTGCTGCTCGCCGACGGCTGGGAGCTCTACGCCGACACCGTGCCGACGCTGCGGGCCCTGCGCGCGGCCGGGGTGCCCGTCGCGGTGGTCAGCAACATCGGCTTCGACCTGCGCGCGCTCGCCGCCGAGCTGGGCTTCGCCGACCTCGTGGACGCGTTCGTCCTCTCCTACGAGGTCGGGCGGGTCAAGCCGGACCCGGCCATCTTCTGGAACGCGTGCGCCACCCTGCGCGTCGACCCCGAGCGGGCGCTCATGGTCGGCGACACCCCGGCGGACGCGGGCGCCGCGGCGGCCGGCTGCTCCGTGCTCGTCCTCCCGGAGAGTGAACCGGGCAAGGTACACGGACTGGGAGGAATCCTGCGGCTGCTGTAGGGGCCGGTCCGGGGACGGGATTGAATTCCGGCCGCGCCGGGAAACAGTGTCGCAACACCGCCTCTGTGCTTGTCGCGATGGTGTTCGGCGACGACAGTGCAGACAACGACACGAATTTTTTCTGCGGAGGTACGTCATGCCGTTGAACCGCTGGGACCCCACGAGCGCCCTCGCCCGCCTCGAGCAGGACATGGGCAACGCCGCGCATCACGCCCACGCCGCGTCGGTGCGCACCGCGACCGACGGCGACGATCTCGTCATCACCGTCGAGGGCATCGACCCGTCCAACGTCGACGTCCAGGTCTCCGGCGGGCGCCTGACGATCAAGGGCGCGGGCGGCAGCAGTACCTCGGAGAGCCACGACGCCGGCGGCGCGCACTTCTCGTCGTCCTCGTCCAGCTCGTCCTCGTTCTCCCGGAGCTTCTCGGTGCCGGACGACGTCGAGCAGTCGGACGTGTCCACCGAGCCCTCGGGCAACGGCGTCAAGGTGCGCATCCGCAACGCCGCCTGAGCCCTCAGGCCAGGAGGGTGAGCGCTCCTGGTACACACGACATGGTCACGGGGAGTGGGCAGATCCGCTCCCCGTCGGCGTATGCGGTGATCCCCGCCCCGTCGATCCTGATCTCCTTGGCCCGGTGCGTGCTGACCCGGCGGTCGCGCACGTGCGTGCCCTTGAGCACCTTCGGCCGCAGCCGCATGAGCGTGAGCCGCCCGAGCGGCTCGGCGACGACGACGTCGAGCAGCCCGTCGGTGGGGTCGGCCCCGGGCGCGATGCGGAAGCCGCCGCCGTAACTCTCGGTGTTGCCGACCGCGACCAGCACGGAGTCGAAGACGGTTTCCGTGCCGTCGAGGCTCATCGTGTACCGCCTGGGCCGCAGCGCCAGCAGCTCCTCGACGATCGCCCGGTTGTACCGCTGCGGCCCCTTCGGCCACCGCATGCGATTGGCGCGCTCGTTGACGAACGCGTCGAACCCGGCCGCGAGCACCGCCCCGAACCAGGCCCGGGTCCCGTCGTCCCCCTCCAGCCGCACCAGGTCGATCGCGCGCGTCCGGCCGCTGCGCAGCGCGTCGGCGACGGTCGCGGCGGCCTCGAGGGGGTCGCCCGCCAGCCCCAGCCGCACCGCGAAGTCGTTGCCGGTGCCCGCCGGGACGATCCCGAACGGCGTACCGGTCCCGGCCACGGCCTGCAGCCCGAGGTGGACGGTCCCGTCACCACCCATGGCGACGAGCGCGTCACACCGCCCCTCGGCAACGGCCCGGCGAGCCCGCTCCTTCGCGTCGGCGGCCGAGCTCGCGCCGAAGACCTCGACACTCGCCCCGTACGCGCCCAGCCTCTCCCGCACCGCAGGCAGCAACGCGGCCCGGCGACCCTTGCCGGCGGTGGGGTTGGCGAGCAGCGCGATGTTCACGGGCGAGACTGTAAACGTTCAACGACTCGGCCGCGACCAACCGCCGCGCCGCTTCTTGCCGCTTCCGCCGCCTCGACCTCGCCGCGCCACCCGCGCTACCGTTCTGCCCGCCGCGTGCTGAGGGCCTCCGCACCGCTTCTCGATGCCCCTCGCACCGTATCGCCGCGCATTCGCCCGCTCGGCTGCACCGCGCCGCTTCCTGACCCGCGAGGTCACGCCCTGCCCCGCGCCCGGGCGCGCCGCCGGATTCGGATTTATCGCCCGTCGGGGGATAAACCTAAAAAGTCGCGGAGTGCCAGCGCTTGACTTTCGCGCAAAACGGCGCCCCGGTCTCGGAAGACCGGGGCGCCTTGAGCTGAGCTGGACGAGCGCTGTTTACGTGAAGTCGTCGTAGCGGCTGTCCAGCGGCTTGGGCTTGTCGACCGCCGTCGGGGCCGCGACCGGGGTCGGGGCGTCGATCTTGTCGTAGCCGTCGATCGGGCTGGCCGCCTCGACCGGTTCGACCTCGTAGTCATCCAGCGAGGAGACCTCGTCGTCGCCGATGCCCGCGTAGACCGGGCGGTTGCGGCCCCGGCGACGATCGTTGAGGATCGCGAAGCCCACGGACGCGAAGTACAGCGCCGACAGCGCCAGCGCGAGAGCCGACATGCCGAATGGGTCGGCGGTTGGCGTTGCGATCGCGGCGAAGATGAAGGTGATCATCACTGCGAAACGCCACCAGCCCAGCAGCCGACGGCCGGTGATGATGCCCGCGATGTTGGCCAGCATGACGCCGAGCGGGAACTCGAACGCCAGGCCGAACACCAGCATCATGCCGGTCACGAAGTCGACGTATCTCGTGATCTCCAGCGTGGTGGTGATGCTGTCGTCGGTGATGCTGAGCAGGAAGATCAGGCCCTCCGACACGACCAGGAACGACAGGTACGCGCCGGCCGCGAACAGCGGTCCCGCGAGCCCGCCGAACAGGTACGCCCACCGACGCTCGTTGCGGTGCAGACCCGGAGCGATGAACGCCCAGAGCTGGTAGAGCCAGACGGGCCCCGACAGAATCAGCCCGACCCAGAGCGAGATCTTGAGCTTGAGTACCAGAACGTCGGTGACGCCGAGCTGAACGAATGGGCACTTCCAACCGGCCGGAAGCGCCTTGTTCGCCGCCGCTTCGATCGCCTTGTGCTCCATCAGCTGGCAGTACGGATTCTGGATGAAGTGCAGCACCGGCTCCGCGAGCCACCAGGCGGCGATCGTGCCGATGAGGATCGCCAGGCAGGCACGGAAGAGCCGGGTCCGGAGCTCCCGCAGATGCTCCAACAAGGTCATGGAGCCATCTGCGGCGCGCTCGAAGTTCGACGGCGGCTTGCTACGCCGCCGGGCGAGGATGCTCACGACCGGAGCGCGCCTCAGCGCTCGCGAGCGTGGTCAACCGGGTCGACGCGCGGGCTCGGGGAGGCCTGGTTGTCGGCGATCTCACCCCGCAGCGGCTCACGACCCGACTGCGCCTCGGCCTTGGCGTCGACGTCGTCGTCCGCGAGGCCCTTGGTCTCCGCCTTGATGATCCGCATCGAGCGGCCGAGCGAACGCGCCGCGTCGGGCAGGCGCTTCGCGCCGAACAGCAGGATCAGCACCACCACCAGGACGATGATGTGCCACGGCCTAACTGCACCCATGTGAAGCCACCTCACTATGTTTGAGCTGCCGCACCCATCGTACTGACCACCGGAGGGTGAGGGCAGAGGCCGGGGTTTGCGGGATGGAGTCCGGCCGCTGAAGTCCTGACGAGTGTTGACGCCGGGCGGCCCGATCGTCAACCATCCGACCGGACAAAGGTGCGGTTTGCCCGGGTTTTACTGCCAGGATTGTTAACTGTTCTCAACCGCCCGCTGCTTGGCGGCCTGCTGAGCAGCCATCGCCTCCAGCTGCGGCAGCATCTGCTCGACGGTCTGCTGGAGCGTCGCGAGGCGCGGCTCGACCCGGCGCTGGCCGTCCTCCAGGCGCGCCTGCATCGCCCGGGCCGCGTTGTCGAACGCACGCAGCCGGCTCATGACGCTGAGCGCGACGACGATCAGGACGATCAGCGCGAGCAGGACGATGCCGCCCGAGATCCACCACAGCACGTGATCGACCTTAGTGCACGTAGGCCGCCAGCGCCGCGTTCGCCTCGGCGACGACCGCCTCGGCGAGCACGGCGGGGGCCACGACGGTCACCTCGGCGCCGAGGCGCAGCACGAGCCGCCGGGCCCAGTCGAGGTCGGAGGCGCGCAGCGAGACCGTCCAGTGCTCGCCGGGGCCGCGCTCGACCGTCTCGCACGGGTACTGCTCGGTGATCCACCGCGCCCCCCGCCCAACGCGCAGGGTCACCAGCGGCAGGTCCGGCGTCGGGGTGAACAGCGTGCCCGTGCGGGTGTCGGTCGGCCGGGCCCGCGGCGGCACCTGCGCGGCCTCGTCGAGCTCGGTGGAGGCGTCGATGCGGTCGACCCGGAAGAGCCGGACGGCCTCGGCCCGGCGGCACCACGCCTCCAGGTAGGCCCACCGCCCGACGACGAGCACGCGCATCGGGTCCACGACGCGCTCGGTGGTCGCGTCGCGGGTGGCCGTGTAGTACGTGATCCGCAGCGCGCGCCGCCGGTCGACGGCCCCGCGCAGCTCCTCGAGGCGGTCGGAGGCGCCGGGGAGCCGCACCGCGACGGGCGCGTCGGCGAGATCCCCGGCCGCGTGCTCGATCTTCGCGAGGGCCCGGTGCACGCCGTCCCCGGCGGTGACGCCCGGCGTCTCGGCGAGCATGCGCAGGGCCACGATGAGCGCGAGCGCCTCGTCGGGCGTGAGGCGCAGCGGGCGGCCGATGCCGGCGTCGTAGGTCAGGGTCACGCTGTCGCCGACGAACGCCATGTCGATGAGGTCGCCGGGGCCGTAGCCGGGCAGCCCGCACATCCACAGCAGCTCGAGGTCCTCGCGCAGCTGACGGTCGGTGATGCCCTGGTCGGCGGCGGCCTCGGCGATCGTGATGCCGGGGCGGGCCTGCAGGTAGGGCACCAGGTTGAGCATGCGTGCGAGGCGGTCCGCGGAGTTCGTCATGCCGGCACCCCGACCTGCGAGCCGGCGGGATCGTAGGCGGCGGCGATGGCCCGCAGCCGGCGCACGACACCGTCACGCAGCTCGGGCGGGTCGAGGACGACCAGATCCGCGCCGTACCCCACCAGCCAGTCGGCGAACAGATCGGCGTCGGAGTAGCTCAGGGTGAGCCGGTCGCCGTCGGGCCCCGGCACGCACTCCTCGGCCCAGCGCCTGACCCCCGCGGCCTTCTCCGGCCGCACGAGCACCGTGGCGCGGCCGACCCGCTCGACGGGCCCCGAGAAGCCCGCGACCTTGGCGATGAGGTCGGTCTTGGGCGGCTCGTAGGCGCCGCGCCGGCCGATCCGCCGCACCCCGCTGACGATCCGGGACAGGCGGAAGCAGCGCTCGGCGCCGCGGTCGAGGTCGTGGCCGACGACGTACCACCGGCCGCGCCAGCACACCACGCCCCACGGCTGCAGGCGGCGCACGCCGGCGGCGTCACGCTCGGGGACCTCGTAGGAGAAGGTGACCGCCTGCCGGTCACGTACCGCCGCCGTCAACGGCTCGAAGGCCGGATCGACGGTGACGACGGCCTCGACGCCGAGGGTGGCGTGCGGGTCCACGTCGATGCCGCCGGCCCGCAGCTTGGCCAGGCCCGAGGACGCCGCCGCGGCCAGGCCGGTCTGCTGCCACAGCCGCACCGCGATGCCGACCGCGGCCGCCTCGTCCGGGGCCAGCGGGATGTCGGGCAGCGCATACTCCCGCCGGGCGATGCGGTAGCCCTGCTCGTTGTCGAAGATGCTCGCCGTGCCCATCTCCAGCGGCACGCCCAGCTCGCGCAGCTCCGACTTGTCCCGCTCGAACTTGCGCTGGAACGCCTCGTGGTCGCGCTCGTCGTTGGGATCGTGCTCGTAGCCCGGCACGATCGCCGCGATCTGCTCGGCGGTCAGGAAACGGCGCGTAGCGAGCAGGCAGATCACCAAATTCACCAGGCGCTCGGTTCGAGTCCGCGACACGCAAGCGAACCTACCAGGCCGAACGCCTGTTCTGCGCCACCCACGCGGTGAGCGTTCACACCGTCACCACGGCAGCGCGCTGTGTCGCTGCGTTACTGTGTGCGCCGTGATTCGCTGGCGCTGGGGAACCGTTGTCGACACCCGCCGGGAGTGGCACGGGAGCCTCGAGCTCGACGTCACCGTGGAGGCTCGACGCCCCGAAGATCCGGCTTCGGTACGGGCTCTGGCCTACCCCGCCCTCGTCGGCGTCCCCCGCGCGGGTGACCGGGTGCTGCTCAACCTCAACGCGCTCGCCCTCGGCCTCGGCACCGGCGGCTACGCGCTCGTCGTGGCCGTGCCGGACCGGCTGCCCGACGACGTGGACGTTCCCGGGCACGTGGTCAAGGCGCGGTACACCCCGCTGCAGGCGATCGTCCTCGCGGCCGACGAGGAGGCCTCGCCCCTGCGCGGGGAGCTGGCCGGCGCCGTGGACCTCGGCGGCATGCCCGTGGTCGTGGCGGACCTGCACTCGGCCCTGCCCGCGGTGCTCGCCGGCGCGCTGGCCGAGCGGCCCGGGCTGCGCGTCGCGTACGTGATGACCGACGGCGGCGCCCTGCCCGCCTGGTTCTCGCGCACCCTCGACGGCCTGCGCCCCCTGCTCGCCGGCACGGTGACCACGGGCCAGTCCTTCGGCGGCGACCTCGAGTCGACGAACGTGCACAGCGGCCTGCTCGCCGCCCGGCACGGCCTGCACGCGGACCTCGCGATCGTCACCCAGGGCCCCGGCAACCTCGGTACCGGCACGAGCTGGGGCTTCTCGGGCGTCGCGGCCGGCGAGGCGGTCAACGCGGTGCACGCGCTCGGGGGGCGCCCGGTCGCGGCCCCGCGCATCTCGGACGCCGACCCGCGCCCGCGCCACAACGGCGTGTCCCACCACAGCCTGACCGCCTTCGGCCGCGTGGCCCTGGCCCCGGCCGATCTCGTGATGCCCTCGGACCTCTCCCCCGCGCTGGCCGGGCCGGTCCGCGCGGCGCTGTCCGCCCTGTGCCCGCCGCACGCGTTGGTGGAGGTCCCGTCGGCGGATCTGGCGGGGCCGCTGGGCGAGCTGCCGGTGAAGCTGTCGACGATGGGCCGCGACCTGACGCAGGACACGGCGTACTTCCTGTCAGCGGCGGCCGCGGGCCGTCATGCCGCGACACTCGCCGCTTGACGTGACCGGCCCCGACGACGGGCCGCGACCTGACCGAGGACACGCGCCCTCGCCGGCCGCTATGCGGCGACACTCGCCGCTTGACGCGACCGGCCCCGACGACGGGCCGCGACCTGACCGAGGACGCGACGCTTTTCGCCGGCCGCTATGCGGCGACTCTCGTTGTTTGACGCGATTCGTCCGCGCGTTGCCGCGAAATGTCGGGCGCTCCGCTAACCCGACATTTCGGATTTATCGTCCGGCGAGGTATAAGTCCGATATGTCGTGGCGCGGAGCGCCCGACATATCGGAGATCGCCAGCGAGTTTCGCGCGGACATGGGGCCGGTGGATCACATCGGCGTGACCCGCCGCGGGCCTGGCAGCGTCGGCGCGCCAGCGCCGAGCGGTGTCTGGCGGGAGCGACGGTTCGCACCCCCGCGGACCCGAGTCAGGCTTTGGCGAGCGCCGCGTTCGCGACCGACCGCAACTGCGGCAGGTGATCCGCCTCCGGGGCGGCCGCCACGACCATGTAGACCGCCACGATCGCCTTGCCCCGGCGGGCCAGCAGCGTCTTGGACTTGTCGCTCAGCGCCGCCTCCCCCACGCCGCCGACGGCCTCGAGGGACACGATCGTGGTCCAGAGCTTCTGGGCCTGGGCCGCGTCCGTGAACGTCAGGGCGACCACGGTCACCTGGTCGCCGGCCGGGTTGCCGAAGGGGCACATCCGGGCGCGGGCGTTGAGGCCGAGGGTCTGCACCGCCTGGCCGTACTGCGCCACGGCCGCGGCCCCGTCGCCCTGGCTCGGCTGGACCGGCAGGCCCGTGGACTGCTTCACCTGCTCGGCGCCGATGAGGCCCTGGCAGCCGTCGGAGTTGACGACGGGGGGCAGGGTCGGGGACGGCAAGGGCTGGTGGGACACGTCCGGGCCGGCGGTGGGGCCGGCCGGCAGCGGGGTGCGCTTGAGGCCGTCGTCGGTGCAGGCGGACAGCAGCGCCGCCAGCAGGGCCAGCGGGACCAGGCGACGGATCATGCGTAGATCACGATCAGGGTGAAGCCCACGATGATCACGATCAGGATGGTGGCGAGCAGCCAGGTCGGGTACTTCGGGCCGACCGTGCGGTTGCGCTCGACCTCCTCGCGGATGCGCTGAAGCCGCCGGCCGAACCGGTTGGTGGCCGGTCGGTCGGGGTTGAAGTCGGCCCCGAGCTTCTTGGGCCTCGGGGGCTGGTGGTCCGGCAACTCATCCATAGCGCGGGCCAGCCTAATCCCCCGAGGGCCGCAACGTCACATGCTCGCGATCAGCCGGTCCACGCGCTCGTCGTAGGCGCGGAACGGGTCCTTGCACAGCACGGTGCGCTGTGCCTGGTCGTTGAGCTTCAGATGCACCCAGTCGACGGTGAAGTCGCGGCGGCGCTCCTGGGCGTGGCGGATGAACTCGCCGCGCAGTCGGGCCCGGGTGGTCTGCGGCGGGGTCTCCTTGGCCTCGAAGATCTCGAGGTCGGTGGCGACCCGGTCGACCGATCCGCGCTTCTCCAGCAGCCCGTAGAGGCCGCGGCCGCGGCGCAGGTCGTGGTAGGCGAGGTCCATCTGCGCCACCCGCGGGTGGGACAGCGGCAGGTCGTGCTTGGCCTGGTACCGCTCGATGAGCCCGAGCTTGGTCACCCAGTCGACCTCGCGCTCGACCTCCTTGTGGTTGCCGGTCTCCACGGCGTTGAGCACGCGGCCCCACAGGTCCATGACCCGCTTGGTGGCCGCGTCGGCGCCGCGGCGGTCCAGGAACTCGGTCGCCTTGTCGAAGTACTCCTGCTGGATCTCCAGCGCCGAGATCTCCTTGCCGCTGGCCAGGCGCACCCGGCGGCGGCCGGTGATGTCGTGCGACACCTCGCGGATGGCCCGGATGGGGTTCTCCAGCGACAGGTCCCGCATCGCCACGCCGGCCTCGATCATCCGCAGCACGATGTCCGCGGTGCCGACCTTCAGCAGCGTGGTGACCTCGTTCATGTTCGAGTCGCCGACGATGACGTGCAGGCGGCGGTACCGCTCCGCGTCCGCGTGCGGCTCGTCGCGCGTGTTGATGATGGGGCGGGACCGGGTGGTCGCCGACGAGACGCCCTCCCAGATGTGCTCGGCGCGCTGGGACAGGCAGTACACGGCGCCGCGCGGGGTCTGCAGCACCTTGCCGGCGCCGCAGATGAGCTGGCGGGTGACCAGGAACGGGATCAGGATGTCGGCGAGGCGGCCGAACTCGCCGTGCCGGCTGACCAGGTAGTTCTCGTGGCAGCCGTACGAGTTGCCGGCGGAGTCCGTGTTGTTCTTGAACAGGTAGATCTCGCCGGCGATGCCCTCGTCGTGCAGCCGGCGCTCGGCGTCGACCAGCAGGCCCTCGAGAATGCGCTCACCGGCCCGGTCGTGGACCACCAGGTCGGGCACGGAGTCGCACTCGGGCGTGGCGTATTCCGGGTGCGAGCCCACATCGAGATAAAGGCGCGCGCCGTTGCGCAGGAAGACGTTGCTGGAACGGCCCCACGAAACGACGCGCCGGAACAGATAGCGGGCGACCTCGTCCGGCGACAGGCGGCGCTGTCCCCGGTAGGTGCACGTGACCCCGTATTCGGTCTCAAGGCCGAAAATTCGCCGGTCCATGTACAGACATTAGCCGCCTGAACGCCGATTCGAACCTATTGGGAGCGGAGACTTTCCGTATACCTCTGGCAGGTGGCGTAGTCGGGCAGTGAGCCCTCCTCGATCCGCTGCTTGAGCGTCGGCGCCTTGGCGTCCTTGGCCGACAGCTGCGGCTCCTCGACGGGCCACGCGATGGCCAGGTCGGGGTCGAGCGGGTGCAGGTCGTGCTCGCCCGTCGGGTTGTACGTCTCCGACACCAGGTAGGTGAGCGTGGCGTCGTCGGTCAGCGCGCAGAACGCGTGGCCGAGGCCCTCGGAGAGGTACACGGCCCGGCGGTCCACGTCGTCGAGCTGCACGCCCTCCCAGCGGCCGAATGTCGCAGATCCGACCCGGATGTCCACGACCACGTCGAGCACGGCGCCGCGGATGCAGGTGACGTACTTGGCCTGGCCCGGCGGCACGTCGGCGTAGTGCACGCCGCGCACCACGCCGCGGGCCGAGACCGAGAGGTTGCCCTGGGCCAGGCGCAGCGGGTGGCCGATCTCGGCGGCCAGGTGGTCGAAGCGGTAGAACTCGGTGAACAGGCCCCGAGGGTCCCCGTGCAGAACAGGGGTGATCTCCCAGGCGCCGCCGATCGAGAGCTGTCGGATCTTCACGTGCTCACTCCAGCGTGTCGGTCGTCGTGGCGGTGCGGTTCGTACGGTGTGTCAATGCTGCCAATCGAGCAGGTTGAGCAGATACTCGCCGTACCCGCTCTTGCGCAGCGGCTCGGCGAGCTCGCGCAGGCGGTCGTCGTCGATCAGCCCCGCGCGCCAGCAGACCTCCTCGACGCAGCCGACCTTGAAGCCCTGCCGTTCCTCGATCACGCGCACGAACTCGGCCGCCTGGACCATGGTGTTGAAGGTGCCCGTGTCCAGCCAGGCCGTACCCCGGTCGAGCACGCCGACGTGCAGTTCACCCCGCTCGAGGTAGGCCGCGTTCACGGCGGTGATCTCGAGCTCGCCGCGGTCGCTGGGCTTGAGGTCGCGCGCGATCTGCACGACGCGGTTGTCGTAGAAGTACAGGCCGGGCACCGCGTAGCGGGACTTGGGCCGGATCGGCTTCTCCTCGATCGAGAGCACCCGCCCGTCGGCGGCGAACTCGACCACGCCGTAGTCCTCCGGGTTGGACACCGGGTAGGCGAAGACCCGCCCGCCGGTGATCTCGGCGTTGTCGGCGAGCCGCTGGCCGAGCGCGCCGCCGTGGAAGATGTTGTCGCCCAGCACCAGCGCCACGCTGTCGTCGCCGATGAAGTCCGCGCCGATGATGAACGCCTGGGCGAGGCCCTCGGGCCGGGGCTGGGCCGCGTACTGCAGGCTGAGCCCCCACTGCGACCCGTCGCCGAGCAGCCGGACGAACTGGTCCTGGTCCTCGGGCGTGGTGATGACGAGGATCTCCCGGATGCCCGCCATCACCAGCGTGGTGAGCGGGTAGTAGATCATCGGCTTGTCGAAGACGGGCATCAGCTGCTTCGACACGGCCTTGGTCAAGGGCCACAGACGTGAGCCGGTCCCACCGGCGAGGATGATGCCGCGCACTCGGCCACCGTACGGGAAGCATCCGGCCGGGGTCGACCCGGACGCGCCCAGGGTCGACCGGCGCACCAGCGGCGTTCCACTAGACTCTCGAACCCGTGAGAATCCTCGTCACCGGCGGTGCCGGTTTCATCGGCTCGCATTACGTGCGCACGCTGCTCAGCGGCGGGTACCCCGCGTACGCGGGCGCGGCCGTGACCGTCCTCGACAAGCTCACCTATTCGGGTAACCGGGCGAACCTCGCCCCGGTCGAAGGCGACGCCGCGCTCACGTTCGTGGAGGGCGACATCTGCGACTCGGCGCTCGTCGGCGAGCTCATGCCCGGCCACGACGCGGTCGTGCACTTCGCGGCGGAGTCGCACGTCGACCGCTCCATCCTCGGCGCCGGCCCGTTCGTGACCACGAACGTGCTGGGCACCCAGGTGCTGCTCGACGCGGCCCGCGCGGCCGGGGTCGGGCGGTTCCTGCACGTGTCGACCGACGAGGTGTACGGCTCCATCCAGGAGGGCTCCTGGACCGAGGAGTGGCCGCTCGCGCCGAACTCGCCGTACTCCGCCTCGAAGGCCGGCTCGGACCTGCTGGCGCTGGCCTACCACCGCACCCACGGGATGGAGGTGGTCGTCACCCGGTGCTCGAACAACTACGGCCACTACCAGTTCCCCGAAAAGGTGATTCCGCTCTTCGTCACCAATCTCATCGACGGCGGGACCGTCCCGCTCTACGGCGACGGCGGCAACATCCGTGACTGGCTGCACGTGTCCGACCACTGCGCGGGCATCCAGCTCGCGCTCGAGAAGGGCCGGGCCGGCGAGGTCTACAACATCGGCGGCGGCCGCGAGCTGACCAACCGCGAGCTGACCGAGGTCCTGCTGGCCTCGACCGGACGGGACTGGGACTCCGCCGTGCGCTACGTCGAGGATCGCAAGGGCCACGACCGGCGGTACTCGCTGAGCCACGACAAGATCAGCAACGAGCTCGGCTACACCCCGGCCGTCACGTTCGAGCAGGGCATCGCCGAGACGGTGGCCTGGTACCAGGACAACCGCGCCTGGTGGGAGCCGCTCAAGGCCCGGGCGGCGCTGGCCTCATGACCGGTCCGGAGCGAAGCGGAGGCCGCGCGACCCGTTTTCTCGTCACGGGCGCCGGGGGCATGCTCGGCCGCGACCTGCTGGCCGTGCTCGACGGCCGGGACGTGACCGCCGCGACCCGGGCGGAACTGGACATCACGGACGCCGCGAAGGTGCGCTCGCTCGTCGAGGGCCACGACGTGGTCATCAACGCCGCGGCCTGGACGGACGTCGACGGCGCCGAGGCCGACGAGGCCGCCGCGACCGCGGTCAACGGCACCGGCGTGGCCGCCCTGGCCGCCGCGTGCGCCGCGACCGGGGCGAAGCTGGTGCACGTCTCCACCGACTACGTGTTCCCGGGCGATGCCACCGAGCCCTACGCCGAGGACGCCGCGACCGGGCCGATCAACGCGTACGGCCGCGGCAAGCTCGTGGGCGAGCGGGCCGTGCTCGACACGCTGCCCGAGTCCGGGTACGTCGTGCGCACCGCCTGGCTCTACGGCACGACCGGCCGCAACTTCGTGCTGACGATGCTGCGCCTGGCCGCCGAGCGCGAGTTCGTCGACGTCATCGACGACCAGGTCGGGCAGCCGACGTGGGCGCGTGACCTGGCCGAGCGCCTGGTGGCGCTGGCGGACTCGGACGCGCCCGCCGGCATCTACCACGGCACCGCGAGCGGCCGGACGTCCTGGCACGGGCTGGCGGCGGCCGCGTTCGAGCTGGCCGGGCACGATCCGGCCCGGGTGCGCCACACCACCAGCGAGGCGTTCGTGCGCCCGGCGAAGCGGCCCGCGTTCAGCGTGCTCGGGCACGAACGCTGGGCGGCGGCCGGGATGCCGCCGATGCGGGACTGGCGTGCAATGCTGCAGGACATGATGCCCGGAGTTGCCCGGTGAAGCTCACGATCGTCACCGGCCTGACCGCGCTCGCGGTGCTCGCCTTCATGGTGGAGCTGCTGCGGCGGCGGCAGCTGCAGGAGAAGTACGCGATCCTCTGGCTGGTCGTCAGCGTCGTGATGCTGCCGCTGGCGTTCTTCCCGTTCATCACCGACCGCACGGCGAAGCTGCTGGGCATCGCGTCCGGCGTCAGCCTGGTGCTGTTCCTCGGCATCGTGTTCCTGCTGCTGGTGACGGTGCACCTGAGCTGGGAGGTCAGCCGGCTGGAGGAGGAGACACGCACGCTGGCCGAGGACCTGGCCCTGCTGCGCAGCGAGCTGGGCCGGCCCCGCCCCCAGGACGAGATCCCCCACGAAGCGGTCAGCGCTCAGGAAACGGCTTTCGATGATCAACGGTAAGAAGGTCCTGATCATCATCCCCGCGTGGAACGAGTCGGAGTCGATCGCCGACGTCGTGCGGGAGGTGCACGGCGAGCTGCCGTCGGTCGACATCATCGTGGTCGACGACGGCTCCGGCGACGACACCGCGATCAAGGCCGCCGAGGCCGGGGCGATCGTCGCGAAGCTGCCGTTCAACCTGGGCGTCGGCGGGGCGATGCGCACCGGGTACCGCTACGCCCGCGACCACGGCTACGACGTGGCGATCCAGGTGGACGCGGACGGGCAGCACGATCCGCGGTACATCCCGAAGCTCGTCGACGCGCTGGACGAGCACGATCTGGTGATCGGCGCCCGGTTCGCGGGCGAGGGCGGCTACAGCGTCAAGGGCCCTCGCAAGTGGGCGATGAAAATGCTGTCGGCGGTACTGTCGAAGCTCTCCCGCACGCGCCTGACCGACACGACGTCCGGGCACCGCGCGTGCAACCGGCGCACGATCGAGTTCTTCGCGCACTGGTACCCGGCGGAGTACCTCGGCGACACGATCGAGGTCCTGGTGCGGCTGGCGCGCAACGGCTACAAGATCACGCAGATCCCGGTCGCGATGCGGCCGCGGATGGCGGGCACGCCGAGCAATTCACCCGTGAAGGCCACGATCTACTTGGGACGCGCGTTTGTCGTACTGCTCCTCGCGATGATCCGCGCCTGACCCCCGCGTGATGTGCAGGGCCGGTCTCCCGCCTCGGGCGACCGGCCGTTGCACGTTTCGGGGTGGAGCCGCCGCCCGTTTCACGCTTTAGGCGGAGCTGCTGCGGTTTGCCTCCGTGTGCCTTCACCGCCGATTGCGTGCAGCGTCCGGCCCGTTCGCTTTTGTTCGGAATCCGGCCGGTTTGCGCGCGTCAGACCCGCCTCCGGGCCGCTCTTCCGCGATGACCCGCGCGCCGAGGCACACTCGCGCTGCCGAGCTGTGCGACGGGCTCCTCGCCGGGAGCGGGCCGCTGCGTGCTCCCAGGTCCGACCGTCGCTGCCTACCCCCATGCGCGCTCTGCCGGGGCCGAGATGGCCCCGGAGCGCGTCGGGTCGGGCTATTCGGCGTCGGGCTTGTTCTTGTCCTCGTCGGCCGTGTCGTCGGGGGTCGCGAGCTCGCCGGGCTCGTCGGGGCTCGGGGCCGGGCCGCCCGACGCGTTGTCCGCGGGCGTGCTCGGGGACGCCGGCGGCTGCGGCTTGTCCTCCAGGCCCTCCTCGACGTCCTGGCTGCCGGCCGAGGTGTCCTCGAGGATGGCGGTCAGGGCCAGGCCGGTGAGCCGGCGGAAGGTGCGGCCGGGGCGGTTGCGGTCCAGCACCGCGACCTCGAGCTGGTGGGCCGCCAGCTTGCGCGGCTGACCGCCCTCGCCGCCGACACTCCCCAGACCCTCGACCGCCAGCCGCAGGGCCTCAGCGAGCGTCTGGTCGGGCCGCAGACGGCTTTTCACCGCGGTGGCGATGGCGTCCGACTGGCCACCCATGGTCACCATGCCCTGCTCGTCCTGGACGGAGCCGTCGTAGGTGATCCGGTAGAGCTCGTCGTCCTCGGCGGTGGCGCCCGCCTCGGCGACGCAGATCTCGACCTCGTAGGGCTTCTGTTCCTGGGTGAAGATCGCGCCGAGGTTGCGGGCGTAGAAGTTGGCGATCTGCCGGCCGGTCACGTCGCCGCGGGCGTAGGAGTAGCCGTGCAGGTCGGCCAGGCGCACCCCGGCGGAGCGCAGGGCCTCGAACTCCGGGTAGCGGCCGACGGCGGCGAACCCGATGCGGTCGTAGATCTCGCTGACCTTGTGCAGCGCGGTCGAGAGGTTCTCGGCCACGAACAGCACGCCGCCCTCGTAGCTGAGCACCATGACGCTGCGGCCACGAGCGATGCCCTTGCGCGCGTACTCCGAGCGGTCCCGCATGATCTGCTCGGGCGAGGCGTAGAACTGCATGGCCACGGTGGCGGGTTCTCCTTCGGCTGGTTGGTGGGCGTTCGGGCTGGTGAGGTCGAGGCGTCGGGTTCGTCCGGGCCGGTCAGGGCGTCTGCTTAGACCCCGGGGTTCTCGGAGCGCTCGGCGATGATCTGCTCGGCGGCGGCGCGGGTCTCGTCGTCGCCGAGGCGGCGGGTGCCCTCGACCGTCGCGGTCATGATCACCGGGAAGATGTTGCGCAGGAGGTCGGGGCCGCCGGTCGCGGTGTCGTCGTCCGCGGCGTCGTAGAGCGCCTCGATGGCGAGCTTCACGGCCTCGTCGGTCGTCACGCCGGGCCGGTAGCGCTTCTTGAGCGACGACTTGGCGAACAGCGAGCCGGAGCCGATCGAGTCGTAGCCGCGCTCCTCGTAGACGCCGCCGGCGACGTCGAAGCTGAAGATGCGCCCGGCCTTGTCGACGCTCTTGGCGTCCACGTCGAAGCCGGCGAAGAGCGGCACGACGGCCAGGCCCTGCATCGCGGCGCCGAGGTTGTTGCGCACCATGCTGGCCAGGCGGTTGGCCTTGCCCTCGAGGGAGAGCATGCTGCTCTCGATCTTCTCGTAGTGCTCCAGCTCGACCTGGAACAGCCGGATCATCTCGAGGCCGAAGCCCGCCGTGCCGGCCATGCCGACCAGCGAGTAGGCGTCGGCGGCGAAGACCTTCTCGATGTCGCGCTGGGCGATGAGGTTGCCCATCGTCGCGCGCCGGTCGCCGCCCATGAGCACGCCGTCGGAGCACGCGATCGCGACGATCGTGGTCGCGTGGGCGCTCACGTCGGCCGCCATGCCCGGCGGCAACGGGCGCCGGCCGGGGAGCATCTCGGGCGCCACGTGCGACAGGAACTCGGTGAAGGACGAGGTCCCGGCGGCGTGGAACGCCGCGGGCGGGCGCCCTGAGTGGTCAAGACCCGACGGCAACGGAGCCCCTCCTTGGTTGCGTGGTGATCGACTGTGGTGGGCCAACAATACGCCGCGACACGGCCGGATTGCGCCGCGCCACAACGCTGTGGGCGAACAGGCGGTGCGTCGTGCGGGCCGCTGCCGAGCCCGGGCAGGTCAGGGCGCCTCATGCGAGCCGCCGCCTCCTTCCGGACGTCCGGGCGAGCCGCCGGGCCGGCCCGAGACTTCGAGAGTCGCCTCCGAACCGTCCCGCTGTCTGAGCGAGGAGTCCGACCCGTCCGAGCCGTCGCCGTCCGAACGAGCCACCCGTCCGAGCCGTCCGAGCGAGCGAGCCGCCCCGTCCGAGCCGTCCGAGCGGAACCGGCCGAACGAGGCGTCCGGGCGAGCCGTCCGACGCGTCCGGGCGAGCTGACGGGCTGTCCGTGGGCCGGATGAGAGCCCCCGCAACGTGCGCCGCCCGCCCGGGGTTCCGGGCGGGCGGGCTCGTGTGCGGCTACTCGCCGCCCTTTTGCACGTATCCGCGGACGAACTCTTCGGCGTTCTCCTCGAGCACGGAGTCGATCTCGTCGAGGAGGTCGTCGACGTCCTCGCCGAGCTGCTCGACCCGTTCGGCTGTCTCCGGGTTCACCTCAGGCGCGGCGACGTCCTCTTCCTCGTCGCGGCGCGACTTGCCGGACTGAGACTGCCCGCCCGTATCCCTCGTAGCCATGACTCATCCTCCTCGGGGGGACCACCAAACGAACCGCTGCATCGAACTTACCCGGAAGTGATCGCTTCGAGCAGATCCTTGGCGCTCGGGCATTTGTCGAACAGCGCGCCGACGTGTTTCTTCGTCCCCCGCTCGGGCTCCATCATCGGCACCCGCACGAGCGACTCGCGGCCCACGTCGAAGATGACGGAGTCCCAGCTGGCCGCCACCACCTCGGCGGGGTATTTGGCGAGACAGCGGCCGCGGAAGTAGGCCCGGGTGTCGTCCGGCGGCTCGACGATCGCGCGCTGGACCTCTTCCTCGGTGAACAGCGTCGCCATCGAGCCGCGGGCGACCAGGCGCTGGTAGAGGCCCTTCTCCGGGCGGACGTCGGAATACTGCAGGTCGACGAGCTGCAGCTTGTGCGAGCTCCAGCCGAGCGACTCGCGCTCGCGGTAGCCCTCCAGCAGCCGCAGCTTGGCCACCCAGTCGAGCTCGCCGGCGCACAGCATCGGGTCGCGCCCGAGCTTGTCCAGCGCGTCCTCCCAGCGGTCGAGCACGTCGAGGGTGATCTCGTCGGCGTCGTCGCCCTCGCGGCCCTCGACGAACGCGCGGGCCCGCTCGTAGAAGGCCCACTGGATGTCCAGGGCGGTGAGCCGGCGGCCGTCGCGCATGCGGATGAGGTGCTTGAGCGACGGGTCGTGGCTGACCGACTTGAGCTCGGTGACAGGGTCGGCGATGCCCAGGTCGGCCGAGAGCGCCTTCTCCTCGATCATGGCGAGGATCAGCGACGTGGTGCCGACCTTCAGGTACGTCGAGATCTCCGACAGGTTCGCGTCACCGATGATCACGTGCAGCCGGCGGTACTTGTCCGCGTCGGCGTGCGGCTCGTCGCGCGTGTTGATGATGGGCCGCTTCAGCGTGGTCTCCAGCCCGACCTCGACCTCGAAGAAGTCGGCGCGCTGGGAGATCTGGAAGCCGGGGCCGGTGCCGTCCTGCCCGATGCCGACCCGCCCGGCGCCGCACACGATCTGCCGCGTGACGAAGAACGGCGTGAGGTGCATGACGATGTCGGCGAAGGGCGTCTGGCGGCGCATGAGGTAGTTCTCGTGCGCGCCGTAGCTGGCGCCCTTGTTGTCGGTGTTGTTCTTGTACAGGTGGATCGGCAGCGTGCCCGGGATGGTGGCGGCCCGCCGGGAGGCCTCGGCCATCACCCGTTCGCCGGCCTTGTCCCACAGCACGATGTCGCGGGGGTTGGTCACCTCGGGCGTGGAGTACTCCGGGTGGGCGTGGTCCACGTAGAGCCGCGCGCCGTTGGTCAGTATCACGTTCGCGAGGCCGAGGTCCTCGTCCGCGAGCGCCTCCGCGGGATCGTAAAGAGCACCCGAATAGGTGAACCCGCGGGCGTCGCGCAGCGGCGACTCCTCCTCGTAGTCCCACCGGGCCCGGCCGTTCTTGGAGAGCTCGGGCCGCGCCCCGTAGGCGTTGACCACCTGGGAGGACGTGACCATCGGGTTCGCACCCGGCTGGCCGGGCACGGACACGCCGTACTCGACCTCGGTGCCCATCACGCGCCGCACACTCATGAGACAACCCTAGTCGTATCGTCGGCGACCCGGCCCACTCGGACGGGCCAGCTTGCCTGCAAGCTTAAGCGGGCGGTGACCGAAAGGTCACCGCCCGCTCATAGATGGATCACCGTTTACAGGTATTGGCCGGTGTTGGTGGCCGTCTCGATGGAGCGGCCGGCCTCGGCGCCCTTGCCACCGGAGACGAGCGTGCGGATGTAGACGATCCGCTCACCCTTCTTGCCGGAGATGCGGGCCCAGTCGTCGGGGTTGGTGGTGTTGGGCAGGTCCTCGTTCTCCCGGAACTCGTCGACACACGAGTCGAGCAGGTGCTGCAGGCGTACGCCCTTCTGCCCGTTGGAGAGGAAGTCCTTGATCGCCATCTTCTTGGCCCGGTCGACGATGTTCTGGATCATCGCGCCGGAGTTGAAGTCCTTGAAGTACAGGACCTCCTTGTCGCCGTTGGCGTAGGTCACCTCGAGGAAGCGGTTCTCCTCGGTCTCGGAGTACATCCGCAGCACGACCGCGTCGATCATGGCCGCGACCGTCGCGTCGGGCGAGCCACCGTGCTCGCTGACGTCGTCGCTGTGCAGCGGCACGTCGGTCAGGATGTACTTCGAGAAGATGTCCTTCGCCGCCTCGGCGTCCGGCCGCTCGATCTTGATCTTCACGTCGAGCCGGCCGGGGCGCAGGATGGCCGGGTCGATCATGTCTTCCCGGTTGGACGCGCCGATGACGATGACGTTCTCCAGGCCCTCCACGCCGTCGATCTCGCTGAGCAGCTGGGGGACGATCGTGTTCTCCACGTCGGAGGAGACGCCGGAGCCGCGGGTGCGGAACACCGAGTCCATCTCGTCGAAGAACACGATGACGGGCGTGCCCTCGCCGGCCTTCTCCCGAGCGCGCTGGAAGATGAGCCGGATGTGCCGCTCGGTCTCGCCGACATACTTGTTGAGCAGCTCGGGACCCTTGATGTTGAGGAAGTAGCTGGTCTGCCGCTCCTCGCCGCGCCGCTCGGCGATCTTCTTCGCCAGCGAGTTGGCCACCGCCTTGGCGATGAGGGTCTTGCCGCAGCCGGGCGGGCCGTAGAGCAGCACGCCCTTCGGCGGGCGCAGCTTGTGCTCCCGGAACAGCTCGGCGTGCAGGAAGGGCAGCTCCACCGCGTCGCGGATCATCTCGATCTGCGAGGAGAGTCCGCCGATGTCGTGGTAGTCGACGTCGGGCACCTCCTCCAGAACGAGCTCCTCGACCTCACTCTTCGGAATCCGCTCGTAGGCGTAGGCCGACCGCGGCTCGATCATGAGCGAGTCACCGGCGCGCAGCGGCGCGTCGGCGATGGTGTGCGCCAGGTGGACGATCCGTTCCTCGTCGGCGTGCGAGACGACGAGTGCCCGGTCACCACCCTCGAGGACCTCCTTCAACATGACGACCTCGCCGGCCCGCTCGAACCCGAGCGCGTCGACGATGTTCAGGGCGTCGTTGAGCAGGACCTCCTGGCCTCGGCGCAGCTCCTCGACCTCGATGGCCGGAGAGACTGCCACGCGCAGCTTGCGCCCGCCTGTGAACACGTCGACGGTGCCGTCGTCGTGGCGGGCGAGGAAGACGCCGTAGCCGCTCGGCGGCTGCGCCAGGCGGTCAACCTCCTCCTTCAGCGTCACGATCTGGGCTCGGGCCTCCTTGAGGGTGGCCACGAGCCGCTCGTTGTTTTCGGTCAGCCGGGCAATCTGCGCCTGCGCTGCGGCGAGCCGCTCCTCGAGCTGTCGCACGTGTCGCGGAGTCTCCGTCAGCTTGCGCCGCACCAGGGCGAGTTCCTCCTGAAGAAACGCGACCTGCGTGGAGAGATCGTGGGCGTCCTTCTCCCATCGTGCGGCGCGCGTCTCCGCGTCGTCGCTGCGTGCCACGTCCCACCTCCCCGGGGGCTTTGAACGTTGTGCTCTAACACTAACTGCTGATCGGCGGTTCAGGCCCCCTCGAACACGTGCGCCACAGGGTGTTTACAAATCCGGGATGCGCGAAGGGCCCTATCCGGTACCCTTTCCGGCCCTCTGCGGCGTGTGTCACGGCCCCCTGCACGGTTCCGCCGGGGTCGGGTAGCGTCAGGCCGGTGAGCGTGGAGACCACCCAGGACGAGCTGCAGGTTTGGGTCGACCAGGACCTGTGCACCGGCGACGGGCTGTGCGTGCAGTATGCCCCGGAGGTCTTCGAGTTCGACGTCGACGGCCTGGCCTACGTCAAGGGCGCCGACGGCGAGCTGTTGCTGGCACCGGGCAGCCGGGTCGGCGTGCCCGCCCATCTGCGGCTCGAGGTGATCGACGCGGCCAAGGAGTGCCCGGGCGAGTGCATCTACGTGCGGCGCGCGGCCGACGACGCTCCCGTCGCGGGTCCCGAATCCGAGGGCTGACCTGCGGTTTTGCCCTTGGCACCGCGGAGTCGCAGGGGCCGGGCCAGCGGAGCTGGGCCCCGCCCCGAGTCGCGCGGGAGCAACGGTCCGCAGGTGACGCGGTCCGGGCCATGAATGAACGTGAATGAATGCGCTACAGCATCGGCTTGCCGACCAGCGAGCTGACCAGGCGGGCGAACTCCTCCAGGCGGGCGATCTGGCCCGCGCCGCCGTCGTCGAGGGTCTTGCCGAAGCGCAGCGCGTCGTGCCGGATGACCGAGCCGGCCTCCTCGGCCGCCACGTTGGCCTCGTCCAGCGACGTGAGCAGCAGATACACGTCCACGCTGTCGACCCGGTGGGTGCCGTTGGGGTTGCGGCTGATGCGCCGCCGACAGCCGACCTCGGTCACCGCGGACAGGGCCACCACCCGCAGGGACGACGTCATCGAGCCCGGCGGCGCCTCCTCCGGCGGGATGTCCTCGCCGTGCCAGAGGATCAGCCGGTTGCCGTCGCAGACGACGACCTCCTGCCAGACCCCGTTCACGTCGTTGACGAAGCGCTCCAGGGTGAATCCGAGCACGCTCTGGCCGCGCAGGACGCCGGCCATGGCGTCGAGCGCGATGTCCGGGTCGCGCAGGTATGCCCGGGCCGCCGACTCGAGGTCCGGATACGGCGACCAGTCGGGAAAGACTGCGGGTAGGTCACTGAAGCTCGGTCGGCTCATGCCCTTCGGCCTCCTCGTCTGCCCGTGCGGCCGCGGCGGCCGCCAACCGCCGTGCCGCGTACGCCTCGGCCCCCTTGCTCGGTTTGCGCCGGCGCGGCGGCGCGGTGACGCCCGGCGCGAGCTTGCGGGCGCTGACCAGGAACGCCGTGTGCGCGATCATGCGGTGGTCCGGCCGCACGGCCAGCCCCTCCACGTGCCAGTCCCGCACCAGACTCTCCCATGCACGAGGTTCGGTGTACCCACCATCCTCGCGCAAGGCCTCCACCAACTCCGACAATTGGGGTGTGGTCGCCACATAGCCGATGAACACCCCGCCGGGGATCAGCGCCCGCGACACGAGCGGCAGGATCTCCCACGGAGTGAGCATGTCCAGGATTATCCGATCAAACCCGGCATCTTCGCAGCCGGCCACGTCACCGACCCGCAGGGTCCACCCGGGCTGCGGTCCGAGGAAGGCCTCGACGTTGCGCCGGGCGATCGCCGCGAAGTCCTCGCGCATCTCGTAGGACGTCACGCTGCCCTGCGGCCCCACGGCGCGCAGGAGTGAGCAGGTCAGCGCGCCGGATCCGGCCCCGGCCTCGAGCACGCGGGCGCCCGGGAAGATGTCGCCCATGGCCACGATCTGGGCGGCGTCCTTCGGGTAGATCACCTGAGCGCCACGGGGCATCGACAGCACGTAGTCGCTCAGCAGCGGGCGAATGGCCAGGTAGAGGGTGCCGCCGATGCTCGCCACGCTGCCGTCGGGCGCGCCGATGAGCTCGTCGTGGGCGAGCCGCCCGCGATGGGTGTGGAACTCCTTGCCCGGCTCCAGCACGATGGTGTGCATCCGGCCCTTGGGGTCGGTGAGCTGCACCCGGTCGCCGGGGACGAAGGGGCCCCTCCGGACGGCGGACGGGGTCTGGGCGGGGCTTTCCACGGTCACGTGCTGTTCCTCCGGACGGTCGGCCTGCGCGGCCTCCGGGTGGGGGCCACGAGGGAGACGAGCTCGGCGCCGCGCAGGACGCCGTGCACATCCTCCCCGGTGACCACCAGGTAGTCGCCGCCCGGGTCGTCCCTGATCGCCGTGAGCAGGTCGGCGCCCCGCAGATCGCCCGGGAGCACGTGCGCGCGGTCGATGCGCCGGGTCACGTCGCCGAGCGGCACCCAGGGCCGCCGCTCGGCCGGCACGGCCCGGGCCGAGGCGCCGTGGACGAAGCCGATCAGGCTGCCGGCCGAGTCGACGACGGCGACGACCGGCTGGCGCTCCTGGTCCTCGCCGAGGGCGGCGATCCGGTCCGCCTCCGACAGCGGGGTCGTGGCGGTGAGGGCCACCACCGGCCGGGCCAGCTCGCGGGCGCTGAACGGGGGCAGGTTGCCGACCGCCTTCGCGTGCCGGATCGCCTGGCCGGCGCCGACCCACATGGTGAGCGCGACGAGGAGGGTGAACAGGACGCCGAAGTACCCCTTGACCAGGGGCGAGTAGTACAGGAGCAGGGCCACGGCGGCGGTCGCGAGGGCCAGCAGCCGGCCGACCCAGCCGGCCACGATCCGGCCGGTGTTGGGGTCGCCGGTGAGCTTCCACACGAGCGCCTGCAGAGCCCGGCCGCCGTCCAGGGGCAACCCGGGCAGGGCGTTGAACAGGGCGACGACGATGTTGGACAGGGCCAGCTGGAACGCGAAGGTCTCGGGGATGCCGCCGCGCGGCAGGATGGCGGCGGCGCCGGCCGCGAGCAGGCCGAGCACGAGGGAGACGGCGGGGCCGGAGAGGGAGACGTACAGCTCCACGCCCGGCCGGGGCGCCTCGCGCTCCATCTCGGTGTAGCCGCCGAGCATCTCCAGCGTGATCCCCCGCACACCGATGCCGCTGTGCCGGCTGGTGACCGCGTGGCCGAGCTCGTGCAGCAGTACCGAGACCAGCAGGCAGACGACGAAGCCGAAGCCGATCGCGAGGCCGGTGGTGAGGGTGAGGCGCTCGGAGCGGGCCGAGAGGTACTGGCCATAGGTGATCGTGATCAGGGCCGCGAGCAAGAGCCAGGACGGCGCGAGGGAGATCGGCACGCCGGCGATCCGGCCCAGCGGGATTCCCGATCCGCGCTCCCGGGGCTGCGGGCGGGCAGCCGGCGACGCCGGCGCGGATGCCGTGCGGTGTTCGTCCATTGCCCCCGATGCTACGGGTTCGGCGGTTCGCGACACGTTTTCTGTCGTACCCCCCGTTTAACCTCTTGGACATGACGGTGCCCGTTACCTCCGCCCTGCCAACCCTGTCGCCGTCGCGCGCCGCGGACTTCAAGACGTGCCCCCTGCTGTACCGCTTCCGCAGCATCGACAGGCTGCCCGAGCGCCCGACCGCCGACCAGGCCCGCGGCACGCTCGTGCACGCGGTGCTGGAGGTGCTCTTCGACAGCCCGGCCGGGGACCGCACGCCCGAGCGCGCGGCCGAGCTCGCGGCGCCGCAGTGGGCCCGGCTCGTCGAGGAGGAGCCGGAGCTGGCGTCGATCTTCGCCGGCTCGCCGCTGACGCTGGACGAGTTCCTCGCCGAGGCCCGGGAGCTGCTCGGCGGGTATTTCGCGCTCGAGGACCCGAATCGGCTGGAGCCGGCCGACCGGGAGGCCTACGTCGAGGCCCAGGTGGACGACCGGCTCGTCATCCGCGGCATCATCGACCGGCTCGACGTATCGCCGGCCGGGGACGTCCGCGTCGTCGACTACAAGACCGGCGGGGCGCCGCGGGAGGCGTTCGAGGCCCGGGCGATGTTCCAGCTCAAGTTCTATGCCCTCGTCCTGTGGCGGACCCGGGGCGTCGTGCCTCGGGTCCTGCGGCTGATGTATCTGCGGGACCGGGAGGTGTGCGACTTCGCCCCGGACTCGGACGATCTCGAGAGGTTCGAGCGGACGCTCCTGGCGCTGTGGGAGGCGATCGCGGCGGCGACCGCTGCGAAGGACTTCCGGGCCAAGCCGTCGCGGCTGTGCGGGTGGTGTGCGCATCAGGCGCTGTGCCCGGCGTACGGCGGGACTCCCCCGGCGTTTCCGACCGGGGCTTCGGATTCGGGGTCCGTGGTGGTCGAACGGGACTGATTGCGCCGCACGCGCCTGGGCGCGGGGCCGGTTTGGGGGCGGGCGGCGGCTACTGCGCGCCGGCGTCGGAGCGGTCCGCGGCCGTCGGAGGCCGCGGAACGTTTCCGGCTGCGGTCGGACGCGGGGATCGACCGGCATGCTCGCCGCCCGCGACGGACCCGGCAACGCGGCCGCCGAGCGACGCCGGGCGGCGGCGACTGCACCGGTGTCGGAGCGGGTCCGCGACCGTCGGAGGCCGATCCCCGTTTCCGGCTGCGGTCGGACGCGGGGATCGACCGGCATGCTCGCCGCCCGCGACGGACCCGGCAACGCGGCCGCCGAGCGACGCCGGGCGGCGGCCCGGCCATCTGGAACGCCGCCGAACCAGAGGCTGGCAGGCGTCTTGACCGCTCATAGCCGACGTCGGCGACAGCCCAGCAGCGAGCCGGGCCGAACTGGCCGGCATGCTCGCCGCCGGCGACCGCCTCGCCAACGCGGCCGCCGAGCGACGCCGGGCGGCGGCCCGGCCATCTGGAGGACGCCGTCGACCAACAACCTGCGGGCGTCGTGACCCCGCCCATGGCCGACGGCCCGGCGAATCGGCCGACGTGCTCGCCGTCGGCGACGGACTCAGCAACGCACCGCCGGGCGGCGGCCCGGCCATCCGGACGGACGCCGTCGACCAACAGCCTGCGGATGTCGTGACCCGCCCATGGCCGACGGCCGGGCGAATCGGCCGACGTGCTCGCCGTCGGCGACGGACTCAGCAACGCACCGCCGGGCGGCGGCCCGGCCATCCGGACGGACGCCGTCGGCCAACAGCCTGCGGGCGTCGTGATCCGCTCATAGCCGGCGGCCGGGCGAATCGGCCGACGTGCTCGCCGCCGGCGATGCGACGCCGGGCTGCGTGAGATTTGTCGGGGACGCGTAGTACTGCCTTCTTTGTGCCGTTTTCCACATCCATGGCGTACATGAGCGGAATCAGCGCAATTGGCGGTTGCGGGCCGGGTCCGACTTGCGGTGCTGGCGTCGGGGCGTTGCGGATGAGGGCGTCTCATCCCTGAGGAGGAGCCCCCGCCAGCTGCGGCGTCTACCGTCGATTGCGTGGGACGGGTCAGGGAGTTTCTGTGGCGTCGTGGGGATCCGTTCGCCCAGGACATCGTGCTTGCCCTCGTGCTCCTGGGGATCAGCACGCTGCTCGAATCGCTCGCGCAGCGGGCGGTCGGGGTCGTCGACCTCCCGGCGCAGCTGGTGTACGACGGCATCGGGATGGTCGCCGTCGCGCTTCGGCGGCGGGCGCTCTGGGTGGCCGTCGGCTGGATCTCGCTGCACATCCTGGTGCCGTTCGCCGGGCAGATGGAGCTGGTCGACGGCGGGCTGGCGGTCATCGTCGTCACCTACACCGCCGCGGCGTATCTTCCCGTCCGCCCGGCCATGCTCGCCACCGTTGCCATGTGGGCGCCCGGGATGACGCTGGCCCTGGTGGTCGGGCGGACCGGGGCCAGCTCCTTCTATCCGGACGCCAAGATCTTCCTGATCTTCAACGCGATGAGCGCGCTCGTCTGCTTCACCGTCGGGCGGACCGTCGCCACGCGGCGGGCCTACATCGCCGCGCTCGAGGACCGGGCCCGGACCGCCGAGAACACCCAGCGGGCGCTGACCGAGAAGGCCGTCGCCGAGGAGCGGCGGCGGATCGCCCGGGAGCTGCATGACGTCGTCGCGCACCACGTCAGCGTCATGGGGGTGCTCGCCACCGGGTCGCGGCGGATGCTCTCCCGGGATCCCGGCGCCGCCGACGAGGCCCTGGCCACCATCGAGGAGACCGGGCGGACCGCGTTGCGGGAGATGCGGCGGCTGCTCAGCGTGCTGCGCACCGAGACCGAGCCCGCCGGGGAGCTGGCGCCGCAGCCGGGGCTGGCCGGCATCGAGGGGCTGGTCGAGCAGATCCGGGAGGCCGGGCTTCCGGCCGTCCTGCGCGTCGACGGGGAGCCGGGCATGCTCGATCCCGGGGTTTCGCTCACGCTGTACCGCATCGTCCAGGAAGCGCTCACCAATGCGCTCAAGCACGCCGGCGCCGCCACGGTCGAGGTTCGGCTCACGTTCACGCCCACCGAGTCCACGGTGGAGATCTGCGACACCGGGCGCGGGCCGCAGCTCGGCTCCGCCGCCGTCGGGCACGGGCTGCTCGGGATGCGGGAGCGGGTCATGTTGTACGGCGGAACGCTGCGCACCGGGCCCCGGCCCGGGGGCGGTTATCGTGTGCACGCACGGATTCCGATCGAGGTTCCCGCAGAGAGGCAGTTGGCGAGTTGACTCAGGCGCGACCGATTCGGCTGTTGCTGGCCGATGATCAGCCGCTGCTGCGGACCGGGTTCCGGATGGTGCTGGGCGGGGAGGCCGACCTCGACATCGTGGCCGAGGCCGGGGACGGGGTCGAGGCCGTCGAGCTGGCCCGGCGGCTGCTGCCCGACGTGGTGCTCATGGACATCCGGATGCCCCGCATGGACGGGGTCGCGGCCACCCGGGCCATCGTGGACGCCAAGCTGCCGGTCCGGGTGCTGATCCTCACGACCTTCGACCTCGACGAGTACGTCGTCGGGGCGCTGCGGGCCGGTGCCAGCGGGTTCCTGGCCAAGGACGTTCCCGCCGACGACCTGGTCATCGCCATCCGTACCGTGGCCGCCGGCGAGGCCGTCGTCGCGCCGCGAATCCTGAAGCGGCTGCTCGACAAGTTCGCCGACGCGCTGCCCGATCCGTCCGCCGAGCCGCCGCACGACCTGCGGGTGCTCACCGACCGGGAGCGCGAGGTGCTCATCCAGCTGGCCAGGGGACTGTCCAACGCGGAGATCGCGCGGGCACTGTCCGTGAGCGAGACGACCGTCAAGACGCACGTCGGGCACGTGCTCACGAAGCTCGGTCTCCGCGATCGGGTGCAGGCCGTCGTCCTCGCGTACGAGACGGGACTGGTCCGGCCCGGGTCCTGAGGTCGTTCTCGGGGACGAGGGAAGCGGGTCGGCGCGGCCCTAGCGTGAGGTGGTCAGGACAGGGGCACCACCTCACTAGGGGGACTGAGCGTGACCACGAACGTCACGACCGGCAACGGCATCGCCGCTCGCGCGGTCGACGTGTGGAAGGTGTACGGCAGCGGCGAGGCTCAGGTCATCGCGCTGCACGGGGTGAGCGTCGAGCTCGAACGCGGGCACTTCACCGCGATCATGGGGCCGTCGGGCTCGGGCAAGTCGACGCTGATGCACACGCTCGCGGGGCTGGACTCCGTCACGCGCGGGGACATCCTCATCGGCGACACCCGGCTCACCGGGATGTCGGACAAGGCGCTCACCGACCTGCGCCGGACCAAGGTCGGGTTCATCTTCCAGCAGTTCAACCTGCTGCCGACGCTGACCGCCGAGGAGAACATCCTCCTGCCCCTGTCGATCGCGGGGCGCAAGCCCGACAGCGCGTGGTACGACACCGTCATCAAGACGGTCGGGCTCTCCGACCGCCTCGGGCACCGGCCCAGCCAGCTCTCCGGCGGCCAGCAGCAGCGCGTCGCCTGCGCCCGGGCCCTGGTGTCGCGGCCCGAGGTCATCTTCGCCGACGAGCCCACCGGCAACCTCGACTCGCGCTCGGGCGCCGAGGTGCTGGCGTTCCTGCGCAACTCCGTGCGCGAGTACGGCCAGACGATCGTCATGGTGACCCACGACCCGAACGCGGCCTCCTACGCCGACCGGGTCATCTTCCTCGCCGACGGCCGGATCGTCGACGAGCTGCGGGAACCCACCGCCGAGGCGGTCCTCGACAAGCTCAAGGGCCTCGACATCGCGCCGGGCCGCCTGGCCGACGAGGTGGCCTGACGCCATGCTGAAGGCGACCCTCAAGAGCCTGCTGGCGCGCAAGCTGCGGCTGACGCTGTCGACCCTCGCGGTCGTGCTGTCGGTCATGTTCGTGTCCGGCTCGCTCGTGCTCACCGACACGCTCGGGCGCACCTTCGACAACCTCTTCGCCAACATCTACACGTACACCGACGTGCAGGTCTCGGCGAAGGCCGCGGTCCAGCAGCAGGGCGGCGGCGGCAGCGACCCGAGCACCCCGTTCCCGGCCTCGACCGTCGACAAGGTCGCGGCCTTGCCCGGCGTGGCCAAGGCGACCGGCGGGGTGTTCCTCAACGGCGCGACCCCGATCGGCAAGAACGGCAAGGTCGTGGTCAACCAGACCGGCCAGCAGTTCGGCGGGAACTGGAGCGGCGAGGACGACCTGGTGCACCTCTACCAGGGCCGGGCCCCGTCGGCCGACAACGAGATCGTCGTCAACAACGGGCTGGCCGTGACGGCGAAGATCAAGCTCGGCGACTCGATGGACGTCATCACCCGCGACCAGAAGCGGGCCACCTACACCGTCGTGGGGCTGATGCAGTACGCCGGCGGGCGGGACTCGATGGCCGGCGAGAGCGCGGTCTTCTTCACCACCGCGAAGGCCCAGGAGTCGATGCTCGGCGCGCCCGGGCAGTTCAACGCCATCGACGTCAGGGCCGCGGCCGGGGTCAGCGACGAGCAGCTGCGCGACACCGTCAAGGCCGGCCTCGGCGACCAGTTCGTGGTGCAGACCGGCAAGGAGCTCTCCGAGCAGAGCAGCAAGGGCATCAAGGACATCCTGAAGTACTTCAACTACGTCCTGCTCGGCTTCGGCGCCGTGGCGCTGCTCGTGGGCGTGTTCCTGATCCTCAACACGTTCTCGATCATCGTCGCCCAGCGCACCCAGGAGCTCGCGCTGCTGCGGGCGATGGGCGCGGCCCGGGGCCAGATCCTGCGCTCGGTGCTGCTCGAGGCCGTCATCATCGGCGTGGTCGGCTCGCTCTTCGGCTTCCTGGTCGGCCTCGGCCTCGGGGCCGGCGGCGCCCAGCTGTTCGTCGGGCTCGCCGACGGCGCCCAGGTCGCCAGCCTCGGCTTCCCGATCTCGGCGATCGTCGCCTCGTTCGTGATCGGCATCGGCGTGACCATCGTCGCGGCCCTGATGCCGGCGCTGAAGGCGGCCCGCATCGCCCCGATCGCGGCGATGCGCGAGTCGGCCACCCCCGACCGCCCGCTGACCAGGCTCACCGTCTCCGGCGCGATCGTCACCGCGCTGTCGGCCGGGGCGATGGTCTGGGGCCTGGCCGGGGCCGGCGGGGCCACCCTGGCGCTGGTCTTCGGCGGGGTGCTCGGCGTGCTCATCGGCGTGGCGCTGCTGACCCCGATCATCTCCAAGCCGCTCGTCGCCGCGCTCGGCGCGGCCGTGTCCTGGTCGGTGCCGGGCAAGCTCGGGCGGCGCAACTCCTCGCGCAACCCGCGCCGCACCGCGATCACGGCCGGCGCGGTGATGATCGGCATCGCGATCGTGACGGCGATCAGCACCATCTTCACCTCGCTGTCCACGGCGCTCGGCGACACCCTCGACAAGGACCTCGCCGCCGACGTCGTCGTGCTCGGCATGCAGACCAACGAGATCCCGCCGGTCCTCACCGACGAGCAGTACCAGGGGATCCAGCGGCTGCCGGACGTGCGGACCGTCGCCGGGTTCACCGTCGACGCCGTCGACGTCGACGGCGAGCAGCAGTACGTGGCCTCCTACCTCGACCCGGCCGCGGCCGGCACCGTGCTCAAGATCAAGGCGGAGGAGGGGCGCATCGACCGCCTCGGCCCCGGCGAGTTCGTGGTGGACCGCAAGACGGCGGACGCGCGCAAGCTCAAGCTCGGCTCGACGGTCGAGATGACGTTCGCGAAGGGCCAGCACAAGACGATGACGCTCGTCGGCATCACCGCGCCGTCGAACGTGGCCGGCGGCATCGTGGTCGACTACGCCGACGCGAAGGCGGGCTTCGCCTTCCCGCAGGCGTGGCGGGCGTTCATCTCGATCAAGGACGGCGCGTCCGTCGCCGCGGTCAAGGACGCCGTCGACACCGTGGTCAAGGACAACCCGCAGGTGCAGGCGTACACCAAGGACGAGTACATCAGCACCAACCAGCAGGGCTTCACCTTCGCCCTGGTCATCGTCCAGGTGCTGCTGTTCATCGCCCTGGCCATCTCGGTGCTCGGCGTCATCAACACGCTGTTGCTCTCCGTGATCGAGCGCACCCGGGAGCTGGGCCTGCTGCGGGCCGTCGGGCTGCGGCGCGGGCAGACCTGGCAGATGGTGACGACCGAGTCGATCGTCATCACCGTCTTCGGCACGGTGCTGGGCCTGGCCGTCGGGGCGGCCCTGGGGGCGGCGATCGTGACGGCCCTCAAGGACGTGCTCGGGTTCGGAGCGGTGACCCTGCCGTGGGGGCTCATGGTGGTGTACTGCATCGCCTCCATCGTCGTCGGCGGCATCGCCGGTCTCATCCCGTCGATCCGGGCCGTGCGCCTGAACGTCCTGGGTGCGATCGCGTACGAGTAGCTCCTGCTCCTGGCGCGTGTCTGAGAAAGCTGTGCGGTCCCGGGTCAGGGTCAACCCCGACCCGGGATCCGGGCTGCTCCCCCACTCGAATATCCGTGGCGGCGTCTACCCGCAGGCGGACGTTTTCCCCTCCGGCCGCCGAGACGATATGGGCACACCATTCACCAGGGGGAATCATGACTGCATCGGTTGCGACGCGCACCGAGGTGGCCGCGCGGGCGGTCGACGTCTGGAAGGTCTACGGCTCCGGCGAGGCTCAGGTCAACGCCCTCGCCGGCGTGTCGGTGGAGCTGGAGAAGGGCCGCTTCACCGCCATCATGGGCCCGTCGGGCTCGGGCAAGTCGACGCTCATGCACTGCCTCGCCGGCCTCGACGCCGTGACGCGGGGGCAGGTGTACGTCGGCGACACGAAGATCACCGACCTGTCGGACCGCGGGCTCACGAACCTGCGCCGCAACAAGGTCGGCTTCATCTTCCAGCAGTTCAACCTGCTGCCGACGCTGACCGCCGAGGAGAACATCCTGCTGCCGCTGTCGATCGGCGGGCGGAAGGCCGATCCGGCCTGGTACAACACCGTCATCGACACGGTCGGCCTGCGCGACCGGCTCTCGCACCGCCCGAGCCAGCTCTCCGGCGGCCAGCAGCAGCGCGTCGCCTGCGCCCGGGCCCTGGTGTCGCGGCCCGAGGTCATCTTCGCCGACGAGCCCACCGGCAACCTCGACTCGCGCTCGGGCGCCGAGGTGCTGGCGTTCCTGCGCAACTCGGTCCGCGACTTCGGCCAGACGATCGTGATGGTCACGCACGACCCGGTCGCGGCCTCCTATGCCGACCGCGTCGTCTTCCTCGCCGACGGCCACATCGTCGACGAGCTGCACGCGCCGACCGCCGACGCCGTCCTCGACCGGCTCAAGCGCCTGGACAAGGTGGCCTGACCCTCATGCTGAAGGCCACCATCAAGAGCCTGCTGTCGCGCAAGCTGCGGCTCGTGCTCTCCGGGCTCGCGGTCGTGCTCGGGGTCATGTTCGTGTCGGGCGCGTTCGTGCTCACCGACACCCTCGGCCGCTCGTTCGACAGCCTCTTCGCGTCGGTGTACTCCGGCACCGACGTGCAGGTCAGCAAGAAGGCCACGCTGGCCGGCGGCGGCTTCGACGGGCCCGAGCAGGCCGCCGCGGGGATGCCGGCCGACCTCGTCGACAAGATCAAGTCGGTGCCGGGCGTCGCCGGGGTGACCCCGCAGGCCGCCGCCGACGGGGCCCGGGTGATCGGCAAGAACGGCAAGGTCGTCACCACGTTCGGCCCGCCCCGGCTGGGCGAGAACTGGACCGGCGAATCGGACCTGCTCAAGCTGCGGCAGGGGCGGGCACCGAGCGCCGACGACGAGATCGTCGTCAACGCGGAGCTGGCCAAGGCCGCCGGGATCACGGTCGGCGACGACGTCGGGGTGCTCACCCTGCAGCCGAAGAAGACCTTCAAGCTCGTGGGCATCTTCGGGTACAGCGGCGACCGCGACTCCATCGGCGGCTCGCTCGAGGTCATGTTCACCACGCCGGTCGCCCAGGAGCTGATGCTGGGTCAGAAGGGGGTGTTCAGCAGCGTCGACGTCAAGGCGGAGCCGGGCGTCACCCACGAGGCGCTGCGCGACCGGGTCGCCGCCGCGCTCGGCGACGGCTACCAGGTCAAGACCGGCAAGGAGCTGCAGGACGCGACGACCAAGGACTTCAAGGCGGGCCTCGGCTTCTTCAACAACATCCTGATCGGCTTCGCCGGGGTGGCGCTGTTCGTCGGTACCTTCCTGATCCTCAACACCTTCTCGATCATCGTCGCGCAGCGCACCCGGGAGCTGGCCCTCATGCGGGCCCTCGGCGGCAGCCGCGCCCAGACGCTCGGCTCGGTGCTCACCGAGGCGGTCGCCATCGGGCTGCTCGCGTCGGTGCTCGGGCTCGCGGCCGGCATCGGCGTCGGGGTGCTGCTGGCCTGGCTCTTCGGCAACCTCACCGGCGTCGCGCTGGCCTCGGTGGGCGTGCCCGCCGCCGCGGTCATCAGCGCCTTCGTGGTCGGACTGGTCGTGACGGTGGTGGCGGCGGTACTGCCGGCACTGCGCGCCAGCCGCATCCCGCCGATCGCCGCCCTGCAGGAGGTGGCCACGCCCGACCGGCCGCTGACGAAGCTCACGGTCAGCGGCGCGCTCGTCGGCGCGGCCGGCGGCACGCTGCTCGGGCTCGGCCTGGCCGGCAAGGGCAGCGGCAACACGACGCTGTGGCTGATCCTCGGCGGCGTGCTCGTGACCTTCATCGGCGTCGCGCTGCTCACCCCGCTGCTGGCCCGCCCGGTCGTCGGCCTGCTCGGCCGGCTGTTCTCGTGGTCGGTGCCGGGCAAGCTGGGCCGGCTCAACTCGGGCCGCAACCCGCGCCGCACGGCGATCACCGCGGCCGCGCTCATGGTCGGCCTCGCGCTCATCACCGGCGTGAACGTCGTCCTCGCCTCGGCCAAGTCGAGCCTGAACCAGCAGGCCCAGAAGGACGTCACCGTCGACCTCATCATCTCCGGCGACGGCGACCAGAACGGGCCGGCGACGTTCGACCCGGCCGTGATGGACTCGGCCGCCCGGATCCCGGGGGTGTCGAGCGCGGCGGCGGAGTACTGGGAGTACGGGCAGGTCGGCGACGACCGCGCCAGCGTCTCCGCGGTGCCGGACGTGGTCGCGTGGGCGGGCATGTTCAAGCTCGCCGCGCAGCAGGGCTCGCTCGCGTTCACGGGCAAGAACCAGGCGATCCTCGACCCGGACACGGCCAAGCGCCGCGGGCTGGCGGTCGGGCAGAGCGTGGACATGCGCTTCACCCGCGGCGAGGTGCACCACGTGACCATCGTGGGCATCTACGCCAAGAGCAACGTGGCCGGCGGGATCATCGTGTCGCCCGACGTCATCGCGGACTTCCGGGTGCAGCAGCCGTCGTGGGGATACCTGAAGGTCGCGCCGGGCACCGCCGTCGCCGACGTCCAGCGGCAGGTCGACACGCTGCTCAAGGACAACCCGGAGGTGTCGGTGGCCAACCGCGCCGAGTACGTGGCGGCGCAGTCGGCCCAGTTCGACCAGCTGCTCACGATGATCCAGGTGCTGCTGGCGCTGGCGATCCTCATCGCGGTCCTCGGCATCGTCAACACCCTGGCGCTGTCGGTGCTGGAGCGGACCCGGGAGCTGGGCCTGCTGCGGGCGATCGGCATGCGCCGGGCGCAGACGATGCGGATGGTCACCGTGGAGGCCGTCGTGATCTCGGTCTTCGGCGCGCTGCTCGGCCTGGGCGTGGGCGTCGGGCTCGGCTCGGCGGTGGTGCGGGCGCTCAAGAACGAGGGCTTCACGCAGATGGCGTTCCCGTGGACGCAGATGGGGACGTACCTGGTGCTGGCCGCGCTGATCGGCGTCGTGGCCGCGGTGCTGCCCTCGATCCGGGCCGCCCGGGTCAACGTCCTGCAGGCGATCGCGCACGACTGAGCTTGCTCATCGGGGGTGGACGCCCGCGGCCTCGTGGCCGCGGGCGTCTTGCCGTCAGGCGACGAGCTTGCGCAGGTAGTCGACGTCGACGTCTTGCAGCGAGCCGATGAGCGTGACGCCTTCGGGGTCGAGATCCACCTCGCACGGTACCGCCAGCACGGCACACCCGGCCGCCCGCGCGCTCTTGATCCCGTTGGGCGAGTCCTCGACCGCGACGCAGTTGGCGGCCTCGGCCCCGACCAGCGCGGCGGCGGTCAGGTAGGGCATCGGGTGCGGCTTCGTCTCGTCCACCTCGTCCCCGGCCACGACGGCGTCGAAGTGCTCGGCCCCGATCGTGAGCAGCGCGACATCGACGAGATGCCGGTGGGTGGCCGTGACCAGGGCCAGCGGTACGCCGGCCGCCTTGAGCGCGCCGAGCAGCTCCTTCGCGCCCGGCCGCCATGGCACTCCCAGCCGCAGCAGCTCCTTCACCCGCTCCTCGAGCCAGACGACGGACTCGTCCATGGCCTCGCGGGTGGCGGGCAGGCCGAGGTCGTCGTGGAGGATGCGCATGGACTCGGCCATGTTCGTGCCGACCATGTCGCGCCGGGCCTGGGCAGACAGGGGGCGGCCGTGGTGGGCGGCCAGTTCCGTGAGGCCTACCTCCCAGATCTTCTCGCTGTCCACGAGGGTTCCGTCCATGTCGAAGAGCACCGCCTGCATCGCCACGGTTCCGGATCCTGCCTCGGCCGGGTTTCGGGTCGGGGGGTCGGCGGCTGTTCCGTGCGCAAACTCACGGGGGCCAGGGCGATAAGTCGGGCGCTCCGCGCCACGACTTATCGGATTTATGTCGCGCTGGGCGAAAAGTCCGACATGCTCCGCATGTCGGTTCTTGGCCACACCGGGCGTGGGACGTGCGGCGCGGCGTTGAAACCCTGCGCGACCGCGCAGAGCGAGGTGTGCGGCGTGGCGTTGGAGCGCATGCGGGGCCGGGGCCGGGTTCGCCGCGACACGACACCGCCGGCGTGTGGTCAGCGGTGTCGCCTCGTGTGCACAGCGCGTGCGGGCCGTTCCGGAAAGAGCCGGGCACCGATGGCGGCCGGGGATCGCGTTGCCGGGCTGCTCAGGACTCGTTGATGGCGGCCAGGAGTTGGGCGGGGGTCAGGGCTCCGGGGGCCTTGGCGGTGCGGGCGGCGTCCACCACCAGGCGGCGGGCCGTCTCGTTGGCCGGGGCCGGGACGCCGTGGAGGCGGCCCAGCAGGACGATCTCGCCGTTGAGGTAGTCGGCCTCGACCGTGCCCGTGCGCCGGGTCAGGCTCTGCCACGTCGAGCCGCCGCCGCGCATGGTGCCCGCCACCGGGACGAGCTGGAGGATGTCGCCGCGCCGGGCCTTGTCCTCTTCCAGGGTGGCGAAGTCGATGCCCGCGGCCTTCAGGACCGTCTCGCCCTCGGCTCGCAGGATCGCCGCGGGCTCGTCGGCGCCCTCGACCTGGCCGCACAGGGCCTCGACGGCGTTGCCCAGGTTCATCAGCAGTTTCGCGTACTTCTGGCGCATGATGTCCGGCCGCGCCTGCGACACGAAGCCGGCCTTCGACAGGTGGGCGGCGATCTCCCGGCTGGTGTCGTCGACGCCGCCGGGGAAGCGGCCGATGTCGAGGATGCCCGGCACCGGGGCGCACTGGGCCACGACCACGCCGGGCTCCAGGTGGGCCGACGGGAGCATGACGCAGATGGCGTACACGTCGGGGAACAGGCGCAGGGCCGCGCGCTCGTTGGCCACGCCGTTCTGCAGGCAGACGACGGGGACGTCGCGCGGGAGCTGTTCCAGGACCGCCTGGGTGTCGTTGCTCTTCACGGCCAGGACCGCCACGTCGCCGGGGCGCCAGTCGACCTCGGACGGGGTGGCGTGGGCCGGCAGGTGGTGTCTCGAGTCGCCGGCGGCCTCGCGCAGCAGCAGGCCGTCGCGGCGGATGGCGTCCAGGTGCGGGCCGCGGGCGACCAGCGCCACGGGCGCGCCCGAGCCGGCCAGCCGGCCCGCGACCACGCCGCCGACCGCACCCGCTCCGATGATCACGAATCGCACGCCCCCGACGGTACCCACTGAACCGGCCCTAGCCACGTACGACCGTCGCTCGTAGTGGGCAGCCCGGCTGGCACGAATGGGGGACTCGGTCTACGAGATTGGCTAGTAGTGTTCCTCGCATCTGATCCACCCCCCTTCAGCTACAGCACCGAGAGGAATACGACAATGAGCGAGTACGGCGACTTCTCCATGGGCCAGGAGTCCAGCGAGCTGGAGCAGCTGCACCAGGCCTCCGGCGGCGAGCAGGACTTCCAGTCGCAGTTCGGGGTGTTCGAGGCCGACCACTCGGCGGCCGAGTCGACCGACTTCGAGACCGGCCGGCACGTCGAGTTCGAGGGCGCGGACGGCAGCCGCTACGAGTCGACCGACTTCACCAACTACTCGCACGACACCGAGGAGTCGGACCACGTCTTCGCCGCCGAGGGCAGCGAGTCGATGCACAGCGCCCAGTTCTCCGAGATCGACGCGTTGCGCGCGCAGATGGGCAGCAGCTTCGCGCAGGGTACGCAGATCAGCACCGGCGGCGACGGGTTCTCGATCGCCGGAAACTGACGACCGTCGCGCCACGCGGGCGCCGTGCCGCATCAGCCCCGGCCGGCGTCCGCGCGGCGTTGCGTGACAAACGCGACAAACAGGACCAGGAATCGGCGACCGTCGCGCCGCGTTCCGCGCGACGAGCAGGACTGGGGACTGACGACCGTCCCGCCCGGCCGCATCAGCTCCGACCCGCGTCCGCGCGGCGTTGCGCGACGGACGGGAGTCCCGTGACGGGCGGCGTCCGCGCGGCGTTGCGTGACGGACAGGAGTGGTGGCGGTCTGTTCTTGCCACCGCGGAGGCCGGGATTCCTGGCGGGAGCGACGGTCCGCAGGTGACGCGGACCCGAGCCATGCGCTTGCTACAACGCCAGGAGCGTGCGCTCCAGGATCGCCAGCACCGGCGGGGCGGCCAGGGTCGCGCCACAGAGCGTGACGATGGCGGCGCGCGGGAGCCGGCGCAGGGGGCGGGGCGGGTCCAGCAGGCGGTGCATCCGCTCCAGGGCGTCGCCGCCGTGCAGGGGCAGGCCGGGCGCCGGTCCCGCCGAGCCGGCCATCGCGGCGAGGGCCCGGGCCAGGTCCACGCGCCGGGCGGTCCGCGCCGCGGTGTCGTCCGCGCACAGCTCGACCAGGCGGTCGACCTGCCGCGCGCCGAGGCGGAAGCAGGGCGCCCACGGGAACGCCTGGGCCAGCATCCGCATCCAGCGGGTCGCCTCGAAGTGGCGGCCCTCGTGGTGGCCGCGCTCGTGGGCGAGGACGGCCGACAGCTCCGGCGCGGCCAGGCGGTCCACGGCGGCCGACGTGATGACGATGTCGGCGGCGCGCCCGGGCAGCCGCGGGCCGGGCACCAGGTAGGCGGCCGGCTCGGGGTGCGTCACGACGGTCGCGCCCGGCACCCGCTGGCCGGTCCCCGCGGCCCGCACGAGCAGCCGCAGCCGGCTGCGCAGCGTGCGATGGGTGGCGTACAGCCGCCCGGCGCTGAGCACCAGCCGCACCCCGAGCGCCAGCAGCACCACGAGCCCCGCGAACGCGATGGCCCGCGCGCGGTGGTGGTCGTGGCGGCCCAGGAGCGCGTCGAGGCACATGTGCCAGGCCCCGGCGGCGAGGTCGTGCGCGCAGTCCCAGTAGAGCAGCAGCGTCAGCGCGGCCAGCAGGGCCGAGGCCAGGATCGCGGCGCTCAGCACCAGCCAGGCCGCGACGCCCAGCCGCGGCGAGCGGGTCACCCATCCGGCCGCGGCCAGCCGCGGGGCGCCGAGCGCGGCCAGCGCCAGCGCGAACCCGACCAGCAGTAACGGGCTCATCGCCCGGCGATCTTGCGCTCGTACGTGCTCAGCGCCGCGCGCAGGGCCGCGGCCTCGTCGAGGGTCATCCGGCCGACGAAGTGCGTGAGGGCCTCGAGGCGATCGCCGCTGTCGACGAGGACCTCGTGCATGGTCTGGGCCACGTACTGGTCGCGGGTCAGGGCCGGGCTGTACCGGTAGGCGCGGCCGTCGGGCTCGCGGGTCAGCCAGCCCTTGCGGAACAGGGTGTCGAGCACCGTCATCACCGTCGTGTACGCGAGCTCGCGGTGCCAGGTCAGCTCCGTCATCGCCTCCCGGACGGTGGTCGGCCGCTCGCGCTGCCACAGCAGCTCCATGAGCGCCGCTTCCAAGTCCCCGAACCCCTGCACCGCAGCCCCTCCCCTGGCCCGCCCAACTATCGCGAATCGTACCCACGGGCGGCCCGTGTGCCAGTCGGCCGCGGGGCCACATCCTGGGAAGTGGCTACCGTCGCGGTTGCCGGCGAGTCGTAGGGTGCCTGCATGCAGGTGACTCAGTCCGCGAAGCTGGCCAACGTCTGTTACGACATCCGCGGGCCGGTCATGGCCGCCGCCAAGCGCATGGAGGCCGACGGCCACCACATCCTCAAGCTCAACATCGGCAACCCGGCGCCGTTCGGCTTCGAGGCGCCCGAGGAGATCCTGCAGGACGTGATCCTCAACCTGCCGGCCGCGCACGGCTACGGGGACTCCAAGGGGCTGCTGTCGGCCCGGCGGGCCGTGGTGCAGTACTACCAGCAGAAGGACGTCACCGGCGTCGACATCGAGGACGTGTACCTGGGCAACGGCGTCTCCGAGCTCATCGTCATGTCGCTGCAGGCGCTGCTCGACAACGGCGACGAGGTGCTCATCCCCTCCCCCGACTACCCGCTGTGGACGGCGTCGGTGTCGCTGTGCGGGGGGCGGCCCGTGCACTACGTGTGCGACGAGTCCAACGACTGGATGCCCGACGTCGAGGACATCGCGGCCAAGGTGACCCCGCGCACCAAGGCGATCGTGGTCATCAACCCGAACAACCCGACCGGCGCGGTCTACAGCCGGCAGATGCTGGAGCGCATCGCCGAGGTCGCCCGGCGCCACGACCTCATCGTGTTCTCCGACGAGATCTACGACAAGATCCTCTTCGACGGCGCCGAGCACGTCTCGACCGCGGCCGTCGCGCCGGACCTGCTCACGATCACGTTCAACGGGCTGTCCAAGGCGTACCGGGTGGCGGGCTTCCGCACCGGCTGGATGGTCCTGGCCGGGCCGAAGGCGCACGCGACGAGCTACATCGAGGGCCTCGACATACTGGCCAACATGCGGCTGTGCCCGAACGTGCCGACCCAGCACGCGGTGCAGACGGCCCTGGGCGGCTACCAGTCGATCAACGACCTGGTCCTGCCCGGCGGGCGGCTCCTGGCACAGCGCGACATCGCCTGGAAATTGCTCAACGACATCCCGGGCGTGTCGTGCGTGAAGCCGCAGGGGGCGCTCTACATGTTCCCGCGCATCGACCCCGAGGTGCACCCGATCAAGGACGACCTGCGCTTCGCCCTGGACTTCCTGAAGGCGGAGAAGGTGCTGGTCGTGCAGGGCACCGGGTTCAACTGGCACCACCCGGACCACTTCCGCATCGTGACGCTGCCTCGGGTGGCCGACCTCGAGGACGCGGTGACGCGGCTCGGGCGGTTCCTGAGCACGTACGTGCAGGACTGACGCGGCGACCCGGGCGCGCGAGCGCCCGGGTCTTCCCGTTCCGGACATGTCGCCCGACGAGGTATAAGTCCGAAATGTCGGCCGGTTCGGCCGCGAAGCGGCCGACATTTCGCACGGAAGCTGCGGGAGCGGTCTACCAGGCCCCGGTCGCCGACGGGCCGGCCTGGCCGCCGCGGCGGCGCAGGTACTTCTCGAACTCCTGCGCGATCTCGTCGCCGGACAGCGGCTGCAGCCCCGCGTCGCCGGAGCGCTCCTCCAGCTCCCGCACGTATTCGGCGAGCTCGGCGTCCTGCTCGGCGGCCTGCTTCAGCCGCTCCTCCCACTCCGCGGACTCCTTGGCCAGGTCGCCGGTCGGCACCGGCAGGTCCAGGATCTCCTCGAGGCGGTGCAGCAGGGCCAGGGTCGCCTTCGGGCACGGCGGGTTGTTCGCGTAGTGCGGCACGTGCACCCAGAACGACACGGCCTCGAGGTCGGCGCGCACGCTCGCGTCGTGCAGGACGCCCACGATGCCGGTCGGGCCCTCGTAGCGGGTCGGGATCAGGCCGAGGCGCTCGATCGTCTCGGCCGAGGCGCCGGACGGGGCCGAGCCGCTCACCGGCAGCGGCCGCGTGTACGGCACGTCGGCGAGCAGCGCCCCGAGCAGGACCACGCGGCTGACCTCGAGGGAGTGGCACACCTCGAGGACCTCCTCGCAGAAGGTCCGCCAGCGCATGCTCGGCTCGATGCCGCGGATCAGCACGATGTCGCGCTCGGCGTCGGGCGGGCTCGCCACCGAGAAGCGGGTGGTCGGCCACTCGATGCGCCGCGTCTCCCCCTCGGACATCACGACCGTCGGCCGGTTGACCTGGAAGTCGTAGAAGTCCTCGGGGTCGAGCGAGGCGATGGTCTCGGCACCCCACTCCTGCTCGAGATGCTCGACCACGGCGGTCGACGCATCGGCGGCGTCGTTCCACCCTTCGAACGCGGCAATCGCGACAGGGGAGCGCAGCACGGGCAGGCCGTCGAACTCGGTCACGGGTCCCAGCCTACGTGGATGCCCGCGCAATGGCTTGTTGGCCGCGCTGGGGAACCCAGATGAGAGTGGATACCCGCCGCCGCCGGCGCCGGGTGAGATGTCACGCCCAGTAGCAGGGGACTCAAGATCTCTCGGTAGCATCCGGGAATGCGAAACGGTCGCAGGTCCTGGCTGCTCGCCTTCTCGGCGTTCTTCCTCGTCTTCGGTGCCTGGTGCTTCGCGGCCCCCTTCGACGGGCCGGCCGACGAGGTTCAGCACACCATCCGGGCCGCCGGGGTCGCCTCCTTCGACCCGGGGCAGATCTTCGCCCGGCCGGCGACCGTCCCGGACGCCTTCGAGAAGCCCGGGATGGGGGCCTACCAGCGCGTACCGGTCGGCATGGACGCCCACGCCGTATGCTTCGGATTCAAGCCCAACGTGTCGGCGGCCTGCGCCGAGGGGCTCAAGGGCGGCCCGATCGGCGAGGTCAGCACCAGCGCCGGGCGGTACAACCCGCTCTACTACTTCGCCGTCGGCGTGCCGCTGCGGCTGTGGCCGAACTGGGGCGGCCTGGTCGTCGCCCGGCTGATCAGCGCGGCGATCTGCGCGGCCCTGCTGGCCTCGGCGTTCGTGTCGCTGCTGCGCTGGTCGCGGTTCGGGCTGGCGGCGGCGACCCTGCTCGGCGTGGCCACCCCGATGCTGGCCCACCTGGCCGGCGGCGTGAACCCGAACTCGGTCGAGATCGCGGCCGGCATCGCGTTCTTCGCCGCGGGCATACCGCTGCTGCTGGAGCCGCCCGACCTGGCGAACAAGCGCTCGCTCGTCACGCTGCTGGGCATCAGCGCGGTGCTGCTGCTGACCCTGCGCTCGGCCGGCCCCGCCTGGTTCGCGTTCGCGTTCTTCGCCCTCGCGGTGCCGGTGCGGTGGAAGTGGCTGCGGGAGTACTGGGGGCTGCTGCGCGTCAAGCTGTGGACGGGCGGCGTGATCCTCGCCGCGGTGCTGTCCGCCGCGTGGATCGTCGGCATGAAGACCGGCGAGCTCGTCCCGCCGCCGCCCGGGCTGTACCAGTACAAGACCGGCGAGGCCATCGCGATCTACGCGAACAGCTGGTGGGTGTACATCGAGGGCATGATCGGCGTCGCGGGCTGGTTCGACGTGCTCATGTGGGCGCCGTTCTACGTGGTCTGGGCGCTGCTCGTGGGCGGGCTGGTCTTCCTCGGCGGGATCTTCGGGGACTGGACGACGCGGTGGCGGTACCTCGTCATCCTCCTCGGCGGCGTCGCGCTGCCCGGCATGCTCCAGGTGAGCCAGGCCAACATGACCGGATTCATCATCAACGGGCGGTACATGCTGCCGCTGCTGGCCGGCCTGCCCCTGCTGGCCGCGTGGACGCTCGAACGGCGGCTGTTCGACGCCGGGCAGACCCGCACCCTGACCCGCACGATGATCATCTTCCTGCTGCCGATCCACTTCGTGCTGCTCGTCTGGGCGATGGTGCGCTGGCAGCGCGGCCTGCCCAACAACGCCGGCGTCGGCTGGTTCAACCCCCTCGCCGGCAAGTGGCACCCGCCGACCGGCTCGATCACCCCGCTGCTGATCATGGGCGTGGCGCTCATCTTCCTGGCCGTGGTGTTCTGGCACGTCCCCCACGAGGAGGCGCCGGCCGCCCAGCCGGCCCCGAAAAGTGATGCAGGCGGTGACCTCCTGACCACGGAAGTTCCCACCCAGCGGGAGATCAGTACCGATACGTGGCGGGAATCGCGTCTGCCCGGGGCGGATTCGACGCCGGGCGCCCGATAGCCTCTGGGGTATGCCGGATCTACTGAAGACCCTCGCTGAGCGCGTGCTCCTCGCCGACGGCGCGATGGGCACCATGCTCCAGGCGGCCGAGCTCACCCTCGACGACTTCGAGGGGCACGAGGGCTGCAACGAGGTGCTCAACGTGACCCGCCCCGACGTCGTGCGGCAGGTCCACGAGGAGTACTTCGCGGCCGGGTCCGACGCCGTCGAAACCAACACGTTCGGGGCAAACCTGGCCAACCTCGGCGAATACGGCATCGAGTCGCGCATCCGCGAGCTGTCCCAGGCCGGCGCCCGGCTCGCCCGCGAGGCCGCCGACGCCCACAGCACCCCCGAGCGGCCCCGGTTCGTGCTCGGCTCGATCGGCCCCGGCACCAAGCTGCCCACGCTCGGCCACGCCCCCTTCGCCGCCCTGCGCGACGCGTACTTCGACAACGCCGCCGGGCTCATCGAGGGCGGCGCCGACGCGCTGATCATCGAGACCTGCCAGGACCTCCTGCAGACCAAGGCGGCGATCATCGGCGCCCAGCGGGCCTTCGAGTCCACCGGGCTCACCGTGCCGATCATCTGCCACGTCACCGTCGAGACGACCGGCACCATGCTGCTCGGCTCGGAGATCGGCGCCGCGCTCACCGCCCTGGAGCCGCTCGGCATCGACCTCATCGGCCTCAACTGCGCCACCGGGCCCGCGGAGATGAGCGAGCATCTGCGGTACCTCGCCCAGCACGCCCGAATCCCCGTGTCGGTCATGCCGAACGCCGGCCTGCCCCAGCTGACCGCGAACGGCGCCTACTACCCGCTCACCCCGGACGAGCTCGCCGAGGCGCTGCAGCGCTTCGTGCTCGACTACGGCGCCGGGCTCGTCGGCGGCTGCTGCGGCACGACCCCCGCCCACATCAACGCCGTCGCGAACCGGCTCGGCGCCCAGCACCCGGTCACCCGCCGGCCGCAGATCGAGCCGGGCATCGCCAGCATCTACCACCACGTGCCGTTCCACCAGGACGCCAGCGTGCTCATGGTCGGCGAGCGGACCAACGCCAACGGTTCCAAGGCGTTCCGCGAGGCGATGCTCGCCGCCGACTACCAGACCTGCCTCGAGATCGCCCGCCAGCAGGCCCGCGACGGCTCGCACATGCTCGACCTCAACGTCGACTACGTCGGCCGCGACGGCGCCCAGGACATGCGCGAGCTCGCCGGCCGCTTCGCCACCGCCTCCACCCTGCCGATCATGCTCGACTCGACCGAGCCCGAGGTCATCGCGGCCGGCCTGGAGATGCTCGGCGGCCGCTGCATCGTCAACTCCGTCAACTTCGAGGACGGCGACGGCCCCGGCTCCCGCTACGCCCGGATGATGCCGCTGGTCAAGGAGCACGGCGCCGCCGTCGTCGCGCTCACCATCGACGAGGAGGGCCAGGCCCGCACCGCCGAGTGGAAGGTCCGCGTCGCCGCCCGCCTCATCGACGACCTCACCACGAAGTGGGGCATGCAGGTCTCCGACATCCTCGTGGACTGCCTGACCTTCCCGATCACCACGGGCCAGGAGGAGGTCCGGCGCGACGGCATCGAGACGATCGAGGCGATCCGGGAGATCTCCCGGCTGTACCCCGGGATCAACTTCACCCTGGGCATCTCCAACGTCTCGTTCGGCATCAACCCGGCCGCGCGCCAGGTGCTCAACTCGGTCTTCCTGCACGAGTGCCAGGAGGCCGGCCTCACCAGCGCCATCGTGCACGCGTCGAAGATCCTGCCGATGAGCCGCATCCCCGACGAGCAGCGCGAGGTCGCCCTCGACCTCGTCTACGACCGCCGCCGCGAGGGCTACGACCCGCTGCAGCGCTTCATCGAGCTCTTCGAGGGCGTCGACGTCGCCTCGGCCAAGGCCTCCCGCGCCGAGGAGCTCGCCGCGCTGCCCCTGCACGAGCGGCTCAAGCGGCGGATCATCGACGGCGAGCGCAACGGCCTCGAGGCCGACCTCGACGAGGCGCTGACCGGCCTGAGCGCGCTCGCCATCATCAACGACGTCCTCCTCGACGGCATGAAGACCGTCGGCGAGCTCTTCGGCTCCGGGCAGATGCAGCTGCCGTTCGTGCTGCAGTCCGCCGAGGTGATGAAGACGGCCGTCGCCTACCTCGAACCGCACATGGAGAAGTCCGACGACGACGCCGGCAAGGGCCGCATCGTGCTGGCCACCGTCAAGGGCGACGTGCACGACATCGGCAAGAACCTCGTCGACATCATCCTGTCCAACAACGGGTACGAGGTCGTCAACATCGGCATCAAGCAGCCGATCTCCGCGATCATCGAGGCCGCCGAGGAGAAGCAGGCCGACGCGATCGGCATGTCCGGCCTCCTCGTCAAGTCCACGGTGATCATGAAGGAGAACCTGGAGGAGATGAACACCCGCGGCGTCGCCGAACGCTGGCCGGTGCTGCTCGGCGGGGCCGCCCTCACCCGCGCCTACGTCGAGGACGACCTGCGCGCCCTCTACCACGGCGACGTGCACTACGCCCGCGACGCCTTCGAGGGCCTCGCCCTCATGGACCGGGTCATGACCGCCAAGCGCGGCGGCGCCCCCGTCATCGACGCCGAGCGCGAGGCCGCCCTGGCCGCCCGCCGGGAGCGCCGCGCCCGCACCGTCGAGGTCCGCGAGGACCTGCCGGCGCTGGACGACGCCTCGGTGAAGTCCGACATCGACTACACCGCGCCGGTGCCGGTGGCCCCGTTCCTCGGCACCCGGGTCGTCAAGGGCATCCCCCTCGCCGACTACGCGGCCCTGCTCGACGAGCGGGCCACCTTCCTCGGCCAGTGGGGCCTGCGCGGCGCCCGCGGCGGCACCGGCCCCTCCTACGAGGAGCTGGTCGAGACCGAGGGCCGGCCCCGGCTGCGGTACTGGATGGACCGCCTCGCCTCCGACCGGGTCCTCGAGGCCGCGGTCGTCTACGGGTACTTCCCCTGCTACTCCGAGGGCAACGACCTCGTCGTGCTCGACGAGAACGGCCACAGCGAGCGGGCCCGGTTCTCCTTCCCGCGCCAGCGCCGCGACCGCCGCCTCTGCATCGCCGACTTCTTCAAGCCCCGCGACGCCGGCGAGCTCGACGTCATCGGCATGCAGCTGGTCACCGTCGGCCAGCCGGTGTCGGACTACACCGCGAAGCTCTTCGCCGAGAACGCCTACCGCGACTACCTCGAGGTGCACGGCCTGTCGGTGCAGCTGACCGAGGCCCTGGCCGAGTACTGGCACCGGCGCGTGCGCGAGGAGCTCGTCCTGCCCGGCGACCGCCCGATGTCCGACGAGGACCCGAAGGACCTCGACGGGCTGCTGCGCACCGAGTTCCGCGGCTGCCGGTACAGCTTCGGCTACCCGGCCTGCCCCGACCTGGAGGACCGCGCGAAGACGGTCGCCCTGCTGCGGCCGGACCGCATCGGGGTGTCGCTGTCGGAGGAGTTCCAGCTGGTGCCGGAGCAGGCCACCGACGCGATCATCGTGCACCACCCCGACGCGTCCTACTTCAACGCCAAGTAGCACCAGCTTTGAGCAGCCGACGCGCCCGAGCGCGTCGGCTGCTCAGCCCTGTCCGCCACAGCCTTGCCACTCAGGCCGCCCATCGACCGGAACGCCACTTTGTCCTGACAAATGCGAAATATCCGGTAAGTCACGCCGTGACCTGCCTGAGCTTTGCCACACCGCCACCGTTGCCGCGCGTCAGTTCACTCGAACACGTTGCGCACGGCATCCTAGGAGGCTAGGTTGAGCCCTATGACCATCAACCCGGGCGCGGCGGAGTTCCCGCATCGGCAGATCGGCGCCCAGATCCGCGCGCAGATCCAGCGCGGCGACTGGGCCCCCGGCGAGCGACTGCCGTCGATCCCAGCCCTGGCCGCGCAGTACGGGGTGGCCAAGCAGACGGTCCAGCGCACGATCGACCAGCTGCGCATCGAGGGCCTGCTGATCACCCGGCCGGGCTCGGGCACGTTCGTGCGCGGCACCAAGCGCCGGATGAACCGGCTCTCCCGCGGCCGCTACGGTTCCCAGCGCGGCTACCACGCGGAGCTCGCCGCGCGGTACCGTCAGCATCTCATGATCGTCGCGCAGCTGCCGGCCCCCGCGGACGTGGCCGAGGCGTTCGGCCTCGACGCGGGCGCGCCGCTGCTCGTGCGGCGGCACCTGGTGCGCACCGGTGACTCCCCGGTCGAGGTCGGCGCCTCCTGGTTCCGCCCCAATGATGTGCGCGGGACGTCGATCGAGCGCCCCGACGTGTTCGACCGGCCGCTGTTCCAGGAGGTCGAGGAGGAGCTCGGCCGCCGCTACGCCAGCGCCCGCGACCAGGTCAGCGCCCGGCTGCCGACCCGGGAGGAGGCCGAGCTGCTGCAGATCCGGCCCGACACGCCGGTCCTGGTGCTGCTGCACGTGGCCTACGACGACGACCACAAGGTCATCGAGGTCGCCCAGGCGGCCTGGCCCGGCCCGATGACCCAGCTGACCGAGGAGTACCGCATCCCGGCCCCCCGCCCCGGCCTGCCCGACGACGAGCCCGGCCTGGCGCTGGGCTGACCACGAGTGCTGGTCGGACGCGATTCGCAGTGGGCGCGGCTGCACGCCGTGCTGCGCTCGGCCGCCCGCGACCAGGGCGGCGGACTGGTGCTGCGCGGCGAGGCCGGCATCGGCAAGACGGCGCTGCTGGCCCAGGCGGCCGACACGGCCCGGGCCGAGGGAATGCGGGTCGTCACGGCGGCCGGGGTGCAGGCCGAGGCCCTGATCCCCTACGCGGTCATCCACCAGCTGCTGCGCCAGGTCGGGGTGCGCTTCGACCCGGACGGGGAGTCCTCGCCGTACCGGATCGGCATGCGGGTCCTCGACCGGCTCGGGGACCTCGGCGAGCCGGTCCTGCTCGCCGTCGAGGACGCGCACTGGGCCGACGCGCCGAGCTGGGATGCGCTGACGTTCCTGGGCCGCCGCCTGGAGTCCGACCGGATCGCGCTGGTGATGACGGTCCGCGACGGCGACGACGTCGAGCGGCGCCTGGCCGCCGCCGGGCTGCCCGAGATCCGGCTCGACCCGCTCGGGCCGGGGCCCGCCGCGGAGCTGCTCGACCGGATCGTCCCCGGCCTCTCCCCCGCCCTGCGGGCCCGGGTCCTCGACGGGGCGGCCGGCAACCCGCTCGGCCTGGTCGAGCTGGGCGAGGCCGCGGCCCGCTCCGGGGCCGCCGCGCTGCTGCCGGCCGCGCTGCCGCTGAGCACCCGGGTCGAGCGGACGTTCTCGGCCCTGGTCGCCGAGCTGCCGGAGCCGACCCGGGCCCTGCTGCTGACCGCCGCGCTCGACGACGGCGACGCGCTGGACGAGGTGACGGCCGCGACCGCGATCGTCTGCGGGCGGCCGGTCACGGGGGCCGACGCGGAGCCGGCGGTGAGTACGCGGCTGATGGCCGTCGACGAGCAGTACCGAATCCGGTTCCGTCATCCCCTGCTGCGCTCGGCGCTGGCGGGATCGGCCGCGGCGGAGGTGCGCCGGGCCACGCACGCCGCGCTGGCCCGGGTGCTCGCGGCCGAGCCGGGCCGCCAGATCTGGCATCGCGCCGCGGCCGCCGCCGGCCCGGACGAGGCGATCGCGCGGGACCTGGCCAAGACCGCGATCCGGGCCCACCGCAGCCAGGCCGCCGGGGTCGCGCAGGCCGCGCTGGAACGGGCCGCGCAGCTCAGCGAGGACCACACCGAGCGTGTCCTGCGGCTGCTCTGGGCCGCGGAGATGGCCAGTCAGCAGGGCGACGGCGACACCGTGCGGCGGCTGCTGGCCCAGGTCGGCTCCGAGGAGCTGCGACCGGCCCACCGGGCGCGCTACGCGTGGCTGCACGAGTCCTTCGTCGGCGCGGGCTTCACCGGCACCACCCGGCTCGGGGTGTACCTCGATCTCATCGACGACATGCGCCGGACCGGCGACGCCAACCTCGCCCTGAGCTCGCTGATCGACCTGAGCCTGCGCATGCACTGGTCCAACCCGGGCGACGCGCTGCGCCGGCGCTACGTCGAGATCGCCGAGGCGCTCGACACGCCCGGCGACGACTACCGGGCCCTGGCCGCGATGGCCACCGCCGCCCCGATCGAGCGCGGCGTGGCGAGCCTGGAGCGGCTCGAGCGGCTGCGCCACCGGGTCGGCCTGAGCGCGGTGGCGCTGAGCGAGCTCGGCGTCGCGGCATCCGGCGTCGGCGCGTTCCCGCTGTCCAATCACCTGCTGATCCCGAGCATCGCCGACCTCAGCCGGCAGGGCCGGCTGGGCCTGCTGGTGCACGTGCTCAACAGCCTCGCCTTCAACGCGGCCGCCCTGGGCGACGCCCGCTCCGCGCTGCGGCACGCCGAGGAGACGGTGAGCCTGGCCGCGGAGATCGGCCTGGGACAGGTCGGGCTGACCGGCCGGCTCAGCCTGGCGATGGCCGCGGCCCTGCGCGGCGACGGCGAGCGGGCCCGCGCGCTGGCCGACGGGGCCGAGGCGGTGTTCCTCGCGGCCGGCATGCATCCGCTCGTGTCGCAGGTCCTGCGCGTGCGCGGCGTCGAGGCCCTGGCCGCCGGGCGCGCCGAGGAGGCGTTCCGCGAGCTGCGGCGCATGTTCGACCCGGCCGATCCCGCGTACCACCCGTACCTGCGCCTCACCGCCGTCGGCCACCTGGCCGAGGCGGCCCTGCTCGCCGACCTGCGGGCCGAGCTGGCCCCGGTCGTCGCGGACCTGGAGCCGGTGGCCGGGCAATGCCGCAACCCCGCGCTGCTGGCCGGGCTGCGCTACGCCCGCGAGGTCCTGGCCGACGGCCCCGCCACCCGGCCCGGCGACGACGCCGGGCCGGACCTCGCCGCGTGGCTGTTCGAGCGGGCCCGGCTGGCGCTGACCCGCGGGACCCGCCTGCGCCGCGGCCGGCAGAACCTCGAGTCCCGGCCGCACCTGCGGGACGCGGCGGCCACGTTCGACGCGCTCGGAGCGACGCCGTGGGCGGACCGGGCGCGGGCCGAGCTGCGGGCCTCGGGCGAGTCGCTGCGCCGGCCGGTCGACGCGACGGCCGCCCTCACCGAGCACGAGCTGCAGGTCGCGCACCTGGCCGCGGCCGGGCTGAGCAACCGCGAGATCGGCGAGCGGCTGTTCCTGTCACCGCGGACGATCTCCACCCACCTGTACCACATCTTCCCCAAGCTCGGCGTGAAGTCGCGGGGCGAGCTGGCCAAGGTGCTGCTCGATCCCTAGACCGGCTTGGCCTTCTGGGGCTGGAAGGTCTCGTGGCGGGCCAGCATCGCCACGAACTCGGCGATCTTCCGCTCGCGGGTCTCGGCCCGCTTGACGGCGTTGAGGCGGTAGACGAGCGCGAACCGGTTCGCCTTGGTGAGCACGTCGAACATGGCCTGGGCGGCCGGCACCGCGGCGATCGCGGCCAGGAGATCGGCCGGCACCTCGGCCTCCGACGGCGGGGCGTAGGCGGCCGCCCACCGCCCGTCCGCCTTGGCCGCGTCCACCGCCGCGCGGCCCGCCGGTCGCATCCGGCCCTGCTCCTCGAGCCGGGCCACGTGCCCGACGTTGCGCTGCGACCAGGAGCTGCGGGCGGTACGCGGCGTGAAGCGGATCCAGGAGTGCTGCTCGTCGCCCTTGCGCGCCTGCCCGTCGATCCAGCCGACGCACAGCGCCTCGTCCACCGCCTGCTGCCAGGTCAGCGTGGTGATCGTCCCGCCCTTGCGGGTCAGGGCCAGCCAGACCCCCGCCGACACCGCGTGGTGCTCGGCCAGCCACGCCCGCAACGCCTCGGCGTCGGCGACGATCAGCTCCTGCAGTTGCGCTCCCGGCATCCCTGCAGGCTAGCGGCGCCGGCCACGGAGTTCCGCGACCGGCGCCACACCTTCCTCAGGTGATCGGGTCCGGGGCGGCCGTCGCGGCCGGGGCCGGGGACGTGGGGGCGTCGGAGATGCGCGGGTCGCCCTCGTCGGCGAAGTAGTCCTCGCGCGTGGTGTCGTCGCCGCCGTCGGTGACCGAGGAGGCGCGCAGGATCAGCGTGACGATCGCGGCCACGGCCAGGTTGACCACGACGGCCACGAAGCCGACGTAGATGGTCTTCTTGGTGTCGAAGCCCCACTCGCTCAGCGGGAAGGCCGAGCCCGCGAAGTGGCGGTGCGTGGTCGGGTTCACCACCTGGTAGAGCATCCACAGGCCCAGGCCCATGCCGGCGACCCAGCCCGCGACCAGGGCGCCGCGGTGGAACCAGCGGGTGAACAGGCCCAGGGCCACGGCCGGAAGGGTCTGCAGGATGATGACGCCGCCGATGAGCTGCAGGTCGATCGAGAACTGCGGGTCGATGAAGACGACGAAGAGCAGGGCGCCGAACTTGACCAGCAGGCTCATCACCTTGGAGACCGTGGCCTCCTGGGCGGGCGTGGCGTCGCGCTTGAAGTACTCGCGGTAGATGTTGCGCGTGAAGAGGTTCGCGGCGGCGATGGACATGATGGCCGCCGGGACCAGGGCGCCGATGCCGACGGCGGCGTAGGCGACGCCCGCGAACCAGTCCGGGAAGATCTTGTCGAACAGCAGCGGTACCACGGTGTTGTTGTCGTTGGTGCCGTTGGCGTTCTTCAGCGGGGTCACGCCCGCGGCGATGGCCGCGAATCCGAGCAGCGCGATGAGGCCGAGCAGGAAGCTGTACGCCGGCAGCGCCGACATGTTCCGCTTGATCACGTCGCGGTTCTTGCTGGCGAGCACGCCGGTGATGCTGTGCGGGTACAGGAACAGGGCCAGCGCCGAGCCGAGGGCCAGCGTGAAGTACTGGATCTGGTTGTCGCCGTTGAGCAGGATGCCGTCGGCGGGCGACGGCGTCTTGGCGAACTTCGCGTCCGCGGCGTCGAAGATCGCGCCCCAGCCGCCGAGCTTCGCGGGCAGGTAGAAGACCGCGACCAGGATGACGACGTAGATCAGGATGTCCTTCACGAACGCGATCAGCGCCGGGGCGCGCAGGCCGCTGGAGTACGTGTAGGCGGCCAGGATCGCGAAGGCGATGATGATCGGCAGGTGCCGGGCCAGCGTGCCGGACCCGGTGACGCCCATCGTCTTGAGCACCGACTCGATGCCGACGAGCTGCAGCGCGATGTACGGCATCGTCGCCACGATCCCGGTGATCGCGATGACCAGGGCGAGCGTGGGCGACTGGAACCGGGCCCGCACGAAGTCGGCCGGGGTGACGAACCCGTGCCGGTGCGACACCGACCACATCCGCACCAGGACGAGGAACACGAGCGGGTAGATGATCACCGTGTACGGCACCGCGAAGAAGCCCGCCGCGCCCGAGGCGAACAGCAGGGCGGGCACGGCGACGAACGTGTAGGCGGTGTACAGATCGCCGCCGACCAGGAACCAGGTGATCCAGCCGCCGAAGCTGCGGCCGCCGAGGCCCCACTCGTCGAGATGGTTGAGCGTGTCGGGGCGCCGCCAGCGGGCCGCGACGAAGCCCATCGCGCTCACGGCGAGGAACAGCACGACGAAGATGACGACCTCGGTGACATGATCACGCCACATGGCCGCTCACCGCCGCTTCGTCATCTGGTAGACGAGCGTGGTCACGCCGACGCCCAGCAGGATGAAGGCCAGCTGGAGCCAGTAGAACCGGGGGAAGCCGAGGATGCGGGGTCCGTCGGCGTTGAACACGAAAGTCAGCAGCGGTACCACGATCGGGATGAACAGCAGCCAGTTCCACGGGCTGCGGTCACTCGCCGGGGCCTTCCGCTCTTCAGGACCGGTCATGGCAGACCTCTCCTTCGACGGGGGTGTCCGGACCTGGGCGGCAGGTCCGTAATGATCGACGTAACCTGATCCCTGCCACTCCCCGAGGGCCCGCGGGCCGCGAATCGGCGAACGGTACGAACGATGCGCCTAACGGGCAAGCTCCAATTCGGACGCGTTGGCCCCCGTGACGACCACCCCGACGGCTGAGCCCATGAGCCCGGGCCGCGCGAGCACCGCCGCGAGGGCCGCCGCGCCCGCGCCCTCGGCCTGGGTGCCGGCGAGCCGGGCGAGCAGCCGCCGCGCGTCGCCGATGGCCGCGTCGCCGAGCAGGACGAAGTCGGCGAGGTGCTCACGGAGGATCGCCTGCGGGCCGGCGAAGCCCCGCCCGGTGGCCAGTCCGTCGATCTCGGTGAGGTTTGCGCGGTACTGGCACGTGCCCGCCCGCCACGAGTCGTGCGCGGCGGGCGCGGCCTGGGACTGGACCGCGATCACCCGGCAGCCGGGCGCGAGCGCGGCGGCGACGAGGCAGGCGGCCGCGGCGCCGGTGCCCGAGCCGACGGGGACGACGAGCGTGTCGAGGTCGGGGTGGCGTTCGAGGAGCTCGCAGTACAGCGTGGCGACCCCGGCGACGAGGGCCGGCTCGTCGCCGGGGCTGACCAGGCGGCCCGGCAGGGTCCCGGCGTGCTCCTCGGCGTCGCCCATGTTCGCGCCGTGGCGCACGACCGTCGCGCCCAGCGCCTCGACGGCCCGGACGCGCAGCTCGGCGGCGTGCTCGGGCATGACGATCGTGGCCTCGCGGCCGTACTCGCGCGCCGCGTACGCGATCGCCCGGGCGTGGTTGCCGGTGGAGTAGGTGACGATCGGGTCGTCGCCGTCGAGGGTCGCGAGGAGGTTCAGGGCGCCGCGGACCTTGAAGGCGCCGGTGGGCTGGGCGTTCTCGTGCTTGACGACGACGCGGCGGCCGGCGGCCTCGTCCAGCAGCGGGTAGGACCAGGACGGGGTGGGCGGGAGGTGGCGGGTGACGATCTTCCGGGCCTCGAGCACGTCGCGCATGGTGAGCATGGGGTGAGCTTTCCCCGGTACGACATATTGGTCCAATGCTTGTTCGGTCGCTTTCTCATAGACATCATTGATGCGTGCTCGATGTGACGCGCCTGCGGGTGCTCGTGGCGGTGGCCCGGCACGGGTCGGTGACGGCGGCGGCCGAGGCGCTGCACTATGCGCAGCCGTCGGTGAGCCACCACCTCGCCCGGCTGGAGGCGGAGACCGGGGCGCAGCTGTTGCAGCGGGCCGGCCGCGGGGTGCGGCTGACGCCGGCCGGGCGGCTGCTGGCCGAGCGGGGCGAGGAGATCCTGGGCCGCCTCGACGCCGCGGAGGCGGAGCTGGCCGAGCTCAGCGGCCTGCGGGCCGGGCGCGTGCGGCTGGCGGCGTTCCCGTCGGCGCTGGGGTCGTTCGTGCCGCGCGCGGCGGCCCGGTTCACGGCCGCGCATCCGGACGTGGTGCTCGAGTTCGTGGAGGCGGAACCGCCCGCGGCCCTGGCCCTGCTGCGCACCGGGGAGGCCGACCTCGCCGTGGTGTTCGACTACGGCTCCGCCGACGGCTCCGCCGACCGCGAGGTGCGGCTGACGCCGCTGTTCACCGAGGGCCTGCACCTGGTGACCCGGCCCGGCGCCGGGGGGCCGCTGGAGTCCTTCGCGCGGGCCCGGTGGATCGCGGGGTGCGCGCGGTGCCGGGAGAGCCTGGTGCGGCGGTGCGCGGCGGCCGGGTTGGTGCCGGACATCGCGTTCACGACCGACGACTATGTCGCGGTGCAGGCGCTGGTCGCGGCCGGGCTGGGCGTGACGATCCTGCCGTCGCTGGCCCTGCGGGCGCACCGCTCGGCGTCCGTGTCGACGGCACCGCTGGCGGGCGAGGGGCGGCGGGTGAGCGCGGCGGCGTACGGTGTTCCCCCGGACCCACCCGCAACCGCGCGCCTCCTGGAGTTTCTGGTCACGACGGGTGACGAGGAAATGCGGGGCGTGACGGCGGAAACGTGAATTTATCTCACGGGTGTATGGTGTCAAGAAGACGGAACGGCCACCACAGCTAGGTATTCCGACTCACGGCGGCTGAGTTGCGCGGCGGATCCGATCTCCTCCCGGCCCGGCTGGAATGTTCCGCATGGGACAGACGGTCTACATCACGGGGTGCGGGTCGTTCCTGCCGGGAGCGCCGGTCGGCAACGACGAGATCGCGGACCGGCTCGGCGGCACGGATCGGGCCACGGCCCGGCGGCGGGTGCGGGTGCTCGCGGCCAATGGGATTCGGCAGCGGTACTACGCGGTCGGCTCGGCCGGCCCATCCTCCGGCGGCGCGGAGGCGGAAGGTGAGCTTGACGGGACGCGGGAAGGGTTTGGCAACAGCGAGGCCGGACCGGGGCTGAGCAACCAGGAACTCGCCGCCGCGGCGGTCGAGCGGGCCGTCAAGGACGCCGGGCTCGCGCTGGGCGAGATCGGGATGCTCGCGACCGGCACGACGATGGGCGATCAGCTCGTACCCGGGTTCGCCGCGATGGTGCACGGGCGCGTCGGTGGCGGGCCGATGGAGCTGCTCAGCGCCGGCGGGGTCTGCGCGTCCGGGATGGCCGCGCTCAAGGCGGCCGCCGCGACCGTGGCGCTCGGGGAACACGACGCGGCCGTCGTGGTCGGCTCCGAGCTCGTCAGCCGAGTGCTGGCCGAGCCGCGGTTCGGGGCCGGCGGGCGGGTCACCGCCGACGCCGAGTTCCTGCGGTGGACGCTCTCCGACGGGGCCGGGGCCGTGGTGCTGTCGTCGCGGCCGCGCGCCGATCGGGCCAGCCTGCGGGTCGAGTGGGTGCGCAGCGTGTCGTACGCGCACGAGTATCCGGCCTGCATGCGCGCCGGCGAGGGGTGGCTCGACGCCGCCAGCGCCGCCGAGGCCGAGGCCGCGGGGGCGTTGCGGCTGCGGCAGGACGTGGGCGGGCTGCCCGGGCTGGTGCGGCTGGGAGTCGAGCGGCTGCGCGAACTCGTTGACATCCGAACGATCGATCACGCGCTGGTGCACTACTCGGCGAACACCTTCCGAGACCGGATATTTCGTGAAATGCCGGAAATTGCCGCCATCTGCTTCAGCAACCTCGAACAGTGCGGGAACACCGGCGCGGCCAGCATCTTCGTCATGCTCGAGGAGGCCTGGCGCACGCAGAAGTTCAAGCCCGGGGACCGAATTCTGCTCGCCGTGCCCGAATCCGGGCGGTTCACGATCGCGTTCGCGCTGCTCACCTGCGTCGGGCCGGCCCAGCTCCTCGACGACCTCGCCGAGATCTGGGGCGAGCTCGAAGAGCGGCTCGCCCGCGTCCCGCTGGTACGCCGGATCGAGGACGGCACGGCCACGATCAGCGACTATCGTGCCCTGCTCGTCAACCTCCGCCAGCAGGTGGTCGAGGGCGGGCGGTGGATCTCCCGGGCCGCCTCCAGCTTCTCGGCCGAGCGGTTCGAGCTGCGCAGCGCCGCGATCCGGCACGCCGCCGAAGAGCACCGGGACTTCCGGCTGCTCGAACGCGACTTCGTCGCCGTCGGCGGGGACCTCGCCGAGATCACGGCGGCCGCCAAGAACCCGGGGTCCGAGGCGTTGTCCGCGTTCATCCTGCAGCAGGCCTCGCTGCCCGATCCGGTCGACCTGCTCGGCGCGATGTTCGTGATCGAGGGGCTGGGTGGCGTCAAGGCGCTCGGGTGGGCGCGGATGCTGCAGGAGCGGCTGGGGCTCACCGACGAGCAGGTGACTTTTCTGCGGTACCACGGGCAACACGACGGCGACCACCTGAGCGAGATGCGTCGGCTGCTCGGCCCGGTCATGGCCGATCCCGCCGACTGTGCGCGGATCGTGCGCACGGCCCGGATCACGGCGCGGCTGTACGCCCTGCAGCTCGAGGAGATCCAGTGACCGACGACGGGATCTGGGACGAGCTGGCCGCCCGGGAGCCGATGGACCCGGCCACGCTCCGGCTCGTCATCGAGGACCAGCGGTCGGCGTCGCGGCGGTGGCTGTACCCCCTCCTGCGCCCCGTCTGCGGCGTGCTCGTCGCGGTCGTCGTCGTGGTGCGCCGGCTCGTGCCCGGGCGGCTCACCGCGCACGGGCTCATGGACGCGCTGTGCGTGTGGTTCCTGCGCCGGTGTGTCAGCCCGGCCGCGGGTGAGCTGCTCGTGCGGCACTTCATCGTCGAGACGAACCTGCTCGTGTTCGTCGCGCGCAACACCGGCATGCCGCACGAGGTGACGCTGCGGCCGCGGGCGCTGCGCGAGCTCGGCGACCGCGCGGTCATCGAGCACGACGTGAACGTGTACGACGTGCTCAAGGCCGTCGGGCAGCGGCGCAACGCGCTCGACACGAGCATGCTGAACATCGGGCCGGTCGACGCCGAGCCGGGCACCCGGCGGATCATGCGCCTGGACATCCAGTCGGCGCTGTGCCTGATGAACATCCCGTTCGCGTTGTGCCTGAGCGCGGCCGAGTACCGGCGGGCCGTGCACTCGCTGCGGCTCGACGCGCACCTCATGGCCGTGCTCGCCGACGTCACCGGCGATCCGGTGTTCCGCACCTGGGCGCCGGCGGGCGTCGCGGTGCGGGTCGACAGCCGGCTCGACGTGCCGCGGGCGGTCTACGAGCACGCGGTCGTCTGCGAGTACGCCCACGAGAGGTTGCGGCGGCCGGCCACCGTCCGACTGGTGGCCGGCGCCGCCGGCTAGAGGCGGACGCCCAGCAGGGCGTCGACCGCGGAGGCCATGATCGCCGGGGCCTCGCGGTCGTCGCCCGCGTCGGCGAGCGTCGCGTCGACCCAGGCGTCGACGGCGGCGAGGGCGCCGGGCGCGTCGAGGTCGTCGCCGAGGCGCTCGCGCAGCTGGGCGACGAGCTCCGCACCCGACGGGCCGATGCCGGCCCGGGCGGCCTCCCGCCAGCGCGACAGGCGCTGCTGGCCGGCCTTGAGGACGTCGTCGGTCCACATGCGGTCGTTGCGGTAGTGATCGGCGAGCAGGGCCAGGCGCACCGCCATCGGGTCGACGCCGTCGCCGCGCAGCCGGGACACGAAGACGAGGTTGCCCTTGCTCTTCGACATCTTCTCGCCCTCGAGGCCGATCATGCCCGCGTGCACGTAGTGGGTCGCGAACGGCGTCTTGCCGGAGAGGGCCTCGGCGTGGGCGGCGGAGCACTCGTGGTGCGGGAACAGCAGGTCGTTGCCGCCGCCCTGCACGTCGATGGTGTCGCCGAGCAGGCTCTGGGCGATGACCGTGCACTCGATGTGCCAGCCGGGGCGGCCGGGGCCGAGCTCGCCGCCGTTCCAGGCCGGCTCGCCGTCGCGGGCGCCGCGCCACAGCAGCGGGTCGAGCGGGTCGCGCTTGCCGGGGCGCTGCGGGTCGCCGCCGCGCTCGGCCGCCAGGCGCAGCATCTCGGTGCGCGACAGGTTGGACTCGGAGCCGAACCCGGGCGCCGTGGCGACGGAGAAGTACACGTCGCCGGTGCCGTCCTCGAGGGGGTAGGCGTGGCCGGAGGCGATGAGCGAGGCGACCTTGCGGGCGATCTGCGGGATGGACTCGACCGCGCCGACGTACCGCTTCGGCGGGATGATCCGCAGCGCCTCCATGTCCTCGCGGAACAGCGCCGTCTCGCGCATGGCGAGCACGATCCAGTCCTCGCCGTCGCGCTCGGCCCGCTCCAGCAGCGGGTCGTCGACGTCGGTGACGTTCTGGACGTAGTCGACCTCGTGCCCGGCGTCGCGCCACACCCGGTTGGCCAGGTCGAACGCGATCATCGTGGCCGCGTGCCCGAGGTGGGTGGCGTCGTAGGGGGTGATGCCGCAGACGTACATGGTCGCGGGGCGGCCGTCGAGCTCGACGGGGGCGATCTCCCGGCGCGCCGAGTCGAACAGGGCGAGCGGCGCGGCATCGCCGGCGGGGCGGGGCAGCGTGGGCAGCGCCGGTGCGGTCCAGGAGTCCATGACCAACAGCGTATCCGGGCTCACGCTTCCCGAGGGATGTGACGATCGTTGCCCTTGCGCTTGCACTTCCCGTAGCTGGAAGGGGTTCACTGGTGCCCATGACGACGGGCGTCCCGATCGGGGAGTTCTCGCGGCTGAGTCATCTGTCCGCGAAGACGCTGCGGTACTACCACGACATCGGCCTGCTCGTGCCCGCCGAGGTCGACGGGGAGACCGGGCATCGGCGGTACCACCCGGGCCAGGTCGGCGACGCGCACCTCATCCGGCGGCTGCGCGGGCTGGACCTGCCGCTGGCCGAGATCCGCACGGTGCTGGCCGCGCCCGATGCCCGGGCCGGGACGCTGCGTCAGCACCTGGAGCGCATGGAGGCGGAGCTGGCGCGGACGCGGGACGTAGTCGCCTCGCTGCGGCGGCTGCTGGACGCGGCGCCGGCGGTCGCGGTGCTGTACCGCACCCATGCCCCGGCGACCGTCCTGCGGGTCGCGGCCCGGGTCGCCCGCCCGGACGTGGAGGCGTGGTGCGGGGCGGCGTTCGGGGAGCTGTTCGGGGTGCTCGGGCGGGCGGGCGCCGATCCGGCCGGCCTGTCGGGCGCCACCTACTCGGCCGAGTTCTTCGAGCAGGACGCCGGGGAGATTTCGGCCTTCGTACCGGTCGTGCCCGGCGCGTTCGCCGGTGATCCGCGCCTGGGCACGCTGCCGGGGCGCCGGTATGCCGTGGCGGTGCACGCGGGGCCGTTCGGCGACTGTGACCTCACGTACGGGGCGCTGGGCGCGCACGTGGCGGTGCATGACACGGCGCTGGCGGAGCCGATCGTGGAGCAGTACCTGGTCGGGCCGCAGCACACGGACGACGAGGAGCGATTCCGCACCGAGGTGTGCTGGCCGGTCGCCTGAAACGGCCGGGCGGTCGCCTGAACGGCGGCCAGGTCGCCTGAAACGCCGGCCGGGCGCCCGGAACGCGAGCTGGGCTTGCCGGCGAGCGCTGGCCCGTCGAATAAACACCGGCCGCCAGCCGGTCGAACAAGCAACGGCGCCGGCTGGTCGCATCAACGCTGGCCCCACGAAAGCGCTGGCCGGGCGCATCGAGAACAGCGGCCGGTCGAGCAAAACGCCTTACCCCAGGACGAAAAGTCCGACACTCCGTGATCGGACTTTTCGGACTTATACCCCGGCAGGAGATAAATCCGATATGTCGCGGCGCGCCAGCGCCCGACATATCGTTCGCAACCGAACGAAGGAGAGCACCGCAATGCCCGACATCACCCTCGCCAACGTCACCGTCGACTGCACCGGCAGCGCCAAGGACCTGGCCGCCTTCTACGCCGAGCTCCTCGGCCGCGACCTGAACCCGGGCGCGTCCGAGTTCTTCGCCACCGCCGGGGACTCCCCCACGCTCATGTTCATCCGCGTGCCCGACCGCACCCCCGGCAAGAACAGCGTCCACCTCGACCTGCACACCGACGACATCGCGGCCGGGGTCGAGCGGGCGGTGGCGCTCGGGGCCAGGCACGTGGGGGACTTCGACGAGTACGGCGCGGCCTGGGCCACGCTCGCCGACCCCGAGGGCAACCTGTTCGACATCGGCCGCCCGTCGAAGGACTGATTCGGGCATATACGAAAAATCCGATATGTCGTGGCGCGTCAGCGCCCGACATATCGGGTCACACCAGCAGCGGGACTAGATCGGCGGCCAGGGAATCGCGTGGCGGTCCTCGTCCGGCGACGGGAACGTGCGCGCCCGCAGCAGGGCGTCGATGCGCACCCAGATCATGGCCACCTCGGCCGGGGTCAGGTGCTCCGCGAACGTCTCGGCGAGGCCGGCGGAGTACTGCGCCCGCAGCTTCTCCAGGACCTCGATCCCCTCGTCCGGGATCGGCTCGCCGGCCCAGCCCCAGATGATCGTGCGCAGCTTGTCCTCGGTGTGGAAGCAGATGCCGTGGTCGACGCCGTGGACCTTGCCGTCCACGGTGTCGATCACGTGGCCGCCCTTGCGGTCGGCGTTGTTCGCGACCGCGTCGAAGAGCGCGATGCGGGCCAGCCGCGGGTCGTCGGCGTGGGCGAGGACGAAGGGGCGGCCGCGCTCGTCGCGGGCCGACATGATCCGGCGCCAGTCCTTCGGGACCTTGTTCGCCGGCACGAACCCGAGCAGCAGGTCGTCGGTCTGCAGCTCGTCGTCGATCCAGAGCTGGCACATGCCGGGGCCGAGCGGGCCGTCGCGCAGCAGGGTCGGCGGGACGATGCCCCAGCCGGTCGCCTCGGAGAGCAGCCAGGCCGAGAACTCGCGGCCGGCGAGGGTGCCGTCGGGGAAGTCCCACAGCGGGCGCTCGCCGCTGACCGGCTTGTAGACGCACCGGGCCGCGGTCTCACCCAGGGTGATGACGCAGCGCAGGGTGGCGTTGGAGGCGTCCATGAGCCGGCCCTCGAGCTCCAGCTCGCCGTGGCGCAGCAGCTCGAGCGCCTCGTCCTCGGGCAGGGCCGGCACGCCCGGCTACCGGCGGTAGCCGTTGTGCCGCGGGCAGAGGTGCCCGCGGGCGTCGAGGGGCTGGCCGCACAGCGGGCACGGCGGGCGGCCGGAGGCGACGACCCGCTTGGCCCGCTCGATGAACGCCTTCGTGGCCGCCGGCGTCAGCCGGACCCGCAGGCGGTCCCGGTCGGCGGTGGCGAGCTCCTCGTCCTCGTCCTCGTCGGGCTCCTCGGCCTCCTCCTCGCCGACCGCGATCGCCTCGATGATGACCGTGGCGCTGTCGACGTCGAACTGCAGGCCGAGGGTGCCGACGCGGAACTCCTCGTCGAGCGGGGTGTCGAGGGGCTCGTTGTCGGCGGTCTCGACGACCGTCTCCGTGGCGAGGTCGACGCCGAAGCGGCGGTGGGCCTCCTGCAGCAGCTCCTCGAGCTTCTCGGCCAGCAGGGAGACCTGCACCTTCTCCAGTGCGACGCTGATCAGCCGGCCGCCGCCGCGGGCCTGCAGGAAGAAGGTCCGCTCCCCCGGCGCACCCACGGTGCCGGCAACGAACCGCTCCGGCGGCTCGAATGCATACACGTGGTGGCTCATGCTGTCACCTCCGCTTCGCTCCGGCGCCAGCCTGAGCTGAATCAATGCCCATGATGAGCGGCCTCTCCGCTTCGCTCCGAACCGCTCATGCTGAGAACTCTATCCAGTCGTGGCGGGAACTGCCGCAGGCGGGCACAAGATCACACCGAACCGCCCGAACCGCCCCCGACGGCGGCATCCGAGGACGGCTCGCCCTCCGTCTTCTCCGGCGGCTGGAACCCGGACAGATCGCCGCCGGTGTCGTTGAGGCGCAGGACGAAGGAGCGCAGCGGGGTGTACCGGATGACGGTCACGGACGCGGGCTCGACCGCGAGGCGCTGGAACAGGTCCAGGTGCATGCCGAGCGCGTCCGCCGCGATCGCCTTGATGATGTCGCCGTGGCTGCAGGCGAGCCACACCGCCTCCGGGCCGTGCGAGGCGGCGATGCGCGCATCCCAGGAACGGACCGCGGCGATCGCCCGGGCCGACATGGCGGCCATCGACTCCGCGCCGGGGCCGGGGAAGACGGCCGCGGAGGGGTGGGCCTGCACCGTCGCCCACAGCGGCTCCTTGGCCAGCTCCTTGAGCGGGCGGCCGGTCCAGTCGCCGTAGCGGCACTCGATGATGCCCTCGTCCTCGACCACGTCGGTCATGTCGGGCAGCGCGAGGGACAGGGTCTCCCGGCAGCGCGGCAGCGGGCTGCTGACGACGGCGGCGAGGGGGAGCTTGGCCGCGGCGAGTCGCTCGCCGACGGCGACGGCCTGGGCCCGGCCGACCTCGTCCAGCGCGACGGGCTGGTGCCCGGCGAGGACCCCGGTCGCGTTGGTCGTGGTCCGGCCGTGGCGCAGCAGCAGCACGGTCGTCACGAGCTCAGTCCCGCCCGCTCCCACGCCTCGGCGAGCTGGCGGATGACGCCGATCGAGTAGTCGGCGTCGCCGAACACGATGGTGGAGATCTCCGTCACGCCGGCCTCCTGATACGCCTGCAGCCGCTCCGCCACGCGCTCGACGGGCCCGAGCAGCGAGGTGCGGTCGATGAACTCCAACGGTACGGCGGCGGCCGCGTCCCGGTGGCGCTTGGCGAGATAGAGGTCCTGGACCTCCTTGGCCGCCTCGCCGTAGCCCATCCGGGTGGCGAGGGCGTTGTAGAAGTTCTGCTCCCGCGAGCCCATGCCGCCGACGTAGAGGGCCGCGTAGGGGCGCACGAGCTCGGCGCACATCGCGACGTCGTCGCCGAAGACCACCGGTACCGACACCGCCACCTCGAAGCCGTCCATCGTCTTGCCGGCCTTGGCCCGGCCCGCGGCGATCGAGCCCAGCGACTCGCCCGCGTATTCCGGGGAGAAGAAGATGGCCAGCCAGCCGTCGGCGATCTCGCCGGCCAGCTCGAGGTTCTTGGGGCCGACGGCGGCGAGGTAGACCGGCACGTGGTCGCGGACCGGATGCAGGATGAGCTTGAGCGCCTTGCCGGGGCCGTCGGGCAGCGGCAGCGTGTAGAACTCGCCGTCGTAGTCGACGACCTTGCGGGTCAGGGCGAGGTTGACGATGTCGACGTATTCGCGGGTGCGCTTGAGCGGCTTGGCGAACCGCACGCCGTGCCAGCCCTCGGAGACCTGGGGGCCCGACACGCCGAGGCCGAGGCGGAACCGGCCGCCGGAGAGCTTGTCGATCGTGGCGGCGGTCATCGCCGTCATGGCGGGGGTGCGGGCCGGAATCTGGAAGACGGCGGAGCCCAGCTCGATCCGCTCGGTCTGCCCGGCGATCCAGGCGAGCATGCTCGGCGCGTCGGAACCGTAGGCCTCCGCCACCCATACGCAGGAGAAACCGAGACGGTCGGCCTCCTGGGCGATGGCCAGGTGACCGGCCGGGTCGTTCCATGACGACAGGTAACCGAGGTTCAACGCAAGCCGCACTACTGCCTCCCAGAGGTCCCCCGTGCGACCCTGCACGGTGCCGCACCAGGGTAGCCCCTGCCGCCGACGTGGCCCGCCTCCGCTACGTTGGCGCCATCCGGCCGTATCGTTCCATGCATGCAACAGCGACCGCTCGGCCGTAGCGGGCTGGCGGTATCCCGGCTGGCCCTCGGCACGATGACGTGGGGCCGTGACACCGACGCCGACGACGCGGCGGCTCAGCTCAAGACGTTCCGCGACGCCGGCGGGACGCTGCTGGACACCGCGGACGTCTACGCCGACGGCGAGGCCGAGTCGGTCATCGGTGCCCTGGTGGGCCGGCTGGTACCGCGCGAGGAGCTGGTCATCGCGACCAAGGCGGGCCTGCGCCCGGGGATGACCCGCCGCCGGGACGGCTCCCGCGGCCACCTGCTGAGCGCCCTCGACACGTCCCTGCAGCGGCTCGGGACCGACCACGTCGATCTGTGGCAGGTGCACGGGTACGACCCCGACACGCCGCTGGAGGAGACGCTCTCGGCGATCGACACGGCGGTGAGCAGCGGCCGGGCCCGCTACGCCGGGGTGTCGAACTTCTCCGGCTGGCAGACCGCCCGGGCCGCGACCTGGCAGGCGGCGTGGCCGGGGCGGGCGCCGCTGGTGTCCACGCAGGTGGAGTACTCGCTGCTGGAGCGGGGCATCGAGCGCGAGGTCATCCCGGCCTGCTCGGCGCTGGGCATCGGCATCCTGCCCTGGTCGCCGCTGGGCCGCGGGGTGCTGACCGGCAAGTACCGCACCGGCGTGCCGGCCGACTCGCGGGCCGCGTCGCCGCACTTCGAGCGGTTCGTGGCCCCGTATCTCGACGACCGGTGCGCCGGGATCGTGGAGGCGGTCGCGACCGCGGCGGGCGGCCTCGGCGTGTCGCCGCTGGAGGTGGCCCTGGCGTGGGTGCGGGACCGGCCGGGCGTGGTCGCGCCGGTGCTCGGCGCGCGCACGGTCGGGCAGCTGCTCGGGGCGCTGCAGACCGAGGAGATCGTGCTGCCGCGGGAGATCCGGGCCGCGCTCGACGACGTGTCGGCGCCCACCTCCGGCTACCCGGAGCGGCAGACGTAGACCGAGCGAATACCCTGGTCGGACCATGCTGCGCCGACTGCTGACGCTGGCCGGCGTGCTGCTGCTCACCGCGTGTGACGCCGGCGCGCCCGTCAGCCACCCCGACGCCACGATGCCGACCCCGACCTGGGCGCCCGCGCCGTCCACGAGTCCCGCCGGGACGACGATGGCGGTGCCGGAGCGCCCGACCGGGGTCGCGATCGGCACGACCGTGGCCGCGATTTCCGAAAACGCCGCATTTGTACTGCCTGAGGCCGCCCGATCCCCCGTCGCCGGACCACCCCGGGGCGTGGTGAGCGTCGCCGGCGGGTTCCGCGTGGTCGCCGGGTCCGCGGTGCACAACCTGCCGGGCGGGGCGACGTGGGCGCTGCCGGGCGTGGGCGGGGCGATCGCCGTGCCCCGCGACGCCGACTGGACCGCCGTCGCGCTGCCCGACCGCGGCGATGTGATCATCCTCTCGGCCGCCGGGGAGGTGCTGCGCACCATCGGCACCGGCGGGCGCCCGGCCGCCCTGGCCGCGGACGGCTCCCGCATCGCCGTGCTCGACACGTCGCAGTCCTCGATCACCGTGTTCGACGCCGCGACCGGCGCGCGGCAGGAGGCGCTGCGGGCCGGGGACGGGGCCGTGACGGTCGCGGCCGTCGGCGGCGGGCGGTTCGCGGTGATCGACGCGCGCGACGGGGAGCTGCTGGTCTTCGACACCGGGCCGCTGATCCTGCGCCAGCGCTACCCGGTGAAGGGCGGGGCGTGGGCGGCCGCGTACGACGAGAACCGGGGTGTGCTCTGGGTGACGCTCACGGCCCGTAACGAGGTGGTGGGCTTTCACCTCGGGGGTGGGACGCCTCGGGAGGTCGGGCGGCATCCGACGGTACGGCTGCCGCTGGCTCTTGCCGTCGACCCGGCCTCCGGGGCGCTGGCCGTCGCCGGGTCGGACGGCACCGGGGCGCAAGGGCTGGTGCAGCGCATTGCGGCGTAGCAGTATCGGTGCATGGACTACGAGTACGTGCCGCTGCGGTTGCCGTCGAATGTCGACCGGATGACCGCTAACGCACAGCTGACGATCCAGGCCGAGTACGGCGGCTGGGAGCTGGCGCGGGTCCGGCTCTACCCGGACGGCTCCCGCCAGGTGATGCTCCGCCGCCGTGTCACCAACACCACGCTCCCCGGGCTCAGCACGTAGTTGAACGCCGGCGTTCCGCATTCGCACGACGGAACGTAACGTTGTCAATGCTTGCTGCTGTGTGCGGGGTACGCCAGACTCACCCCGTGCTGCTGGTCTCGGTCACGCTCAGTGCCGCCGCGCTGGCCGCGGCCCTCGCCGGGCTCCTGCCCGCCGGGCTCGCGCTCGCCGTCGCCGGACTCGTCGCCGCCGCCCGCGCCGCCACCCTGCTGCTGCGCAGCGACACCGCCGCCTGGCACCGCCCGGTCTCCGCCGGCCTCGGCTTCTGCGGCGTGTCGACCGCCGCCGCCGGCATCGCCTCCGTGGCCGCCCCCGGCGCCATGCTCTCCGACGTGCCGCTGCCCGCCGAGCTGCCGCTCATCGGCCTGTTCTTCGTCGCCGGCACGCTGCTCGCCGGGCTGTTCCACCTGCCCGGGCAGGCCGCCACCTACGTCGGCCGGGTCCGGCGCCTGCTCGACGGCGTCGGCATCGGGGTCATCCTGTTCTTCATCGCCTGGCTCGTCGTCTTCGAGGCCGCCGGGCTCAAGGGCGCCGCCCTCACCGCCACGCTCGTGGCCGCCGTCGCCGTCGGCGCCGCCGTCGTGGGCACCATGCGCGCCGCGACCGTCCAGCCCGGCGCGCTGCTGCGCGGCCTCGGCGCCCTGATCATGATCGTCGCGCAGACGGCGCTCGTGCTGATCCTCGACTACCACCTCGAGCCCGGCTGGCTGCTGCTCGCCGGCGTGCCGCTCGTCGCCGGCCCGCTGCTCGCCGGCCGGGAGCTGCCGCCGGGCCCGGCCGAGTCCGGTGCGCCGACGACGGACGGGAGTTTCGCGCGGTACCCGCTGCTGGCCCTCCCGCTCGCCGGCGCGCTCGTCGCCGCCGCCTACCACCTCGTCGTCGCCGGCCGCTTCGACACCGTCTCGGCGGTCCTGGCCATCGTGGGTGTCGTGATCATCGCGGTGCGGGAGGCGCTCGCGGTCGCGGATGTGCGGCAGTACGCGCGCTGGCTCGCCGAACGCGAGGCCCGCTTCCGCGCCCTCGTGGCCGGCTCCGCCGACGTGACCATGATGCTCGACGACGCCCTGGTCGTGCGCTGGCAGTCCCCCGCCGCCGCGCGCCGCCTCGGCCTCGCCGACGCCGATGTCGTCGACCGGCCCCTGCTCGACCGCGTCCACCCCGACGAGGCCGCGGCCGTGGCCGCGGCCCTCGCCGGCGGCGACACGCTCATCGAGGCCCGCATCGGCGACGGCTTCGGCATCTGGCGCGAGACCGAGTGGAGCGTCAGCGACCAGCGCTCCGACCCGTCCGTGCGCGCCGTCGTCGTGCACGTGCGCGACATCAGCCGGCGCCGCCAGCTCGAGCACGCCCTGCACCAGGCGGCCCGCACCGACCATCTCACGGGCCTGGCGAACCGCACCGAGCTGCGGCGCCTGCTGGCCGAGCGCACCACGCCCGGCGTGCTCGTCGTGCTGGGCCTCGACGGGCTCGGCAGCGTCAACCAGCTGCGCGGTCACGAGATCGGCGACGCGGTGCTCGTCGAGGCCGCCCGCCGCCTGCGCGCCGCCCTGGCCCCCGGCGAGGTCGCGGCCCGCCTGACGAGCGACCAGTTCGCGGTGCTGACGGCCGGCGGCGCCGTCCACGCCCAGATGACCGCGAGCCGCCTGCTCACGCTGCTGTCGGACCCGTACCCGGTGCTGGGCGTCGCCTCGCACCTGTCCGCGTCGGCCGGCCTTGCCGAGCACATCACCGCCGAGCACGTCACCGCCGAGCACGTCGCCGCCGGGCACACCGCCGACGCCGGCGGCCGTGCCCTGAGCCGCGCCGAGCTCGCCCTGCAACGGGCCCGGCAGCTCGGCCCGGCCCAGCCGCCGCAGTGGTACGACGAGGCGACCGCCGCCCAGCTGCGCCGCCGGCTCACCATCGAGCAGGACCTGCCGGGCGCCCTCGCCCGCGGCGAGCTCGACCTGCTCTTCCAGCCCGTCGTCGAGCTCCCGTCCGGCCGCGTGGTCGGCGTCGAGGCCCGGCCCCGCTGGCGCCGCGACGGCCTCGGCCCGGTCACCGACGCCGAGTTCCTGCCCGTCGCCGACCAGCTGGGCCTGCACCACGAGCTCGGCGCCTGGCTGCTCGCGGCCGCGGGCCGCCAGCTCGGCCACCGCGACGGTGGCGGCCCGCCCCTGTGGCTGGCCGTGCCGGTCTCCCCCGCCCTGCTCGCCGCCGACGGCTTCGCGGACCTGCTCGCGGCCACCGGCATCCCGCCGTCGCGCCTCGTGGTCCAGTTCACCGTCCCGGAGCCGGAGCTGCCGGACCTCGTCGACCGCCTGACCGCGATCCGGACCCTGGGCGCCCGCACCGCCCTGGACGGCTTCGGCGTGCCCGCGACGACGCTGAGCCTGCTGCGCCGCCTGCCGCTGGACCTGGTACGCGTCGACCGGCGCACCTTCGCGGGCGCGGAGACCCCGGTGGTGGCCGCGGTGGTGAACCTGGCGCGGCAGCTGGGCGTGGAGGTGGCCGTGGACGGCGTACGCGACGACGCGGAGCTGGCCACGATCACCGCCGCGGGCTGCCGGTTGGCCCAGGGCTCCCTGTTCTGCGCTCCCTCGGTCCCGGAGCGCCTCGAGGCCTACCTCGACACCCGCCGCACCGTCCGCTAGCCCCGAGCCGGCGGTTTGGCCGGCGGTTTGGCCGGCGGTTTGGTCGGGGCCAGGCGCAGCACCGCCGCGAACTCGGGGGTCAGCCGGTGCGCGACGAGCTCGCCGCCGTCGCCGAACACCGGGCGGACGACCGCCGGGACCGGGATCGTGCGGCCCTCGGTGAGGCGCAGGAAGTCGATGTACGCGGCGATGAGCGCCGACAGGCCCGGCCCGTCGGCCGGCGTGACGACCACGGTGTCGTCGCTCGCCGCGGCTTCCCGCACGGCCGCGGCGACCTCGGGATCCACGCGCTCGATCACCCGGATCAGCGCCAGCGCCGCGTCGGCGGTCAGCGCGGCGGGGGCCGTGCTGCGGTCCCGCTCGGCGTCCTGCACCGAGGCGGGGCTCACCTCGATGTCCAGGGCGGCGGAGCGGGAGAGCAGGTCCCGCACGCGCAGCAGGTGCAGCCGGCGGCCGCTGAGATCGAAGAACTCCTTGACCAGCTCCGGCCGCGGGCCGACGAACTCGGACCGGTGCCGCCACCACCAGTCCTCCTTCTCGTCGTTGGTGACGATCACGAGGTCCAGGCCGCGCTCCCGCGCCGCCTCGCAGGACTGCCGGAAAATGAGGAAGTCGCCCGTGGCGCCCTCGGGGTGGGCGGTCTTGTCGGCGTCCAGGTATCCGGGCGGCCGCCGCTCGGCGACCCGCCGCGTGCCCTCGGCGACGAGCTCCGACCAGCGCTGCTCGCCGGGGTGTGGCAGCACCCGGCCGGCGAGGAGCACGAGTAGCCGCCGCATCACCGGGTCCTGCTCGACCGGGGTGGCGGCCTGCACGCGGCCGGTCTCGGTCCGCACGATCGCGATGTCGAGGTCGTCGAAGAGCTCCTCGATCGCCTGCTCGTGCCGGCGCAGGTCGGCGTCGTCGAGCGCGACGGTGCGCGCCCACCGCCGCATCGCCTCGGCCGCGGCGGCCCGGCTCTTCCCGAGCTCCTCGCGGGTCTCGCGGGCCACGCCGGACGGGTTGCCGATGGCGCTGATCCGGTTGCGGTGGAACTCGCGCAGGGCCTGGTGCGGCACGACCAGCCGGTCCCCGAGCCGCTCGAGGACCGCGAGGAGGTCCTCGGTCGTGCGGCGGTTGTAGCGGTACAGGCTCAGCAGCACGTTGGCGTCGACCGCGACGAGCGCGGACTTGAGGGCCTGGTCCTTGTCGGCGTCGCCGACGATCCGGTAGCCCTCGAAGCCGTCGAAGAGTCCATGCATCGACGGCCACAATATCCTCGGCACCCGGCGCATCGCGCATCGGCGGCCGGCCGATCGGCCACGATCATTGCGGAACGCATGCGCCGAACGGGTGGTCCGACTCGCCCGAGCGACCTCCTGCGTTGGCCGCGGTCATTACCGTAGGCTCACGGAAACCGGCTTCCCGCGTCAGCCCCGGCGACGAGGAGTGTCATGAAGATCAGCCCCCGTCACGAACTCCTCGACGTGTGGCGGGCGGTGGCCGGGGAATCCATGCGCGACGGCCAATGGGTCTGGGGCGGGCGGGCCGGGCGCAACTGCGTGCACGACGCGGAGCAGCTGTTGTGCATCATGGCGCCGGCCGCCGCGCTGCGCACCTTCGCCCTCGACCGGCCCGACGAGACGGTCGACGACATCGCCGACGCGCTGCGGCCCCTCGGCGACGTGATCAGGATTCCGCGGATGCTGCTCGAGGTCGCCGCCGAATACCTGACGACGTACACCGACGAGGCCGGGCAACCGGCGTTCGGCGGCGGTTCGTACTTCCGCGCCCTGCCGGAGGGCGCCGGGGAGTCGAGCGAGCCGACCGAGGAGCAGCGCGCCGTCGACACCGTCGGCGCCTACGCCGTCTCCGTCCGGCTGACCCTGGCCGTGCTGGGCTTCACCCGTGTCTTCCGCCGCTCCGTGAACCGGCCGGACGTGCGGGAGCAGATCGCCCGCACCGAGCGGCTGGCGAGCCTGCGGCTCACCGCGGCGCTGGTCGGCCTGCTGCGCAGCTTCTCCGTCTCCGTCTTCCCGGCGGACTCCCCGCACGGCCGGGTCCTCATGGACGTCGTCAACCAGGCCAAGCTCCCGGACCGGCGGATCCACGCGCTGCTGCAGGACCGGCTGGTCGACATCCGCGCCGTCCTGCGCGACATCTGGCTGGGCCCCTACATGGACGAGCTCGACAACCCGAACATGCTCTTCGAGTGCGGCTGGTCGTGGGGCGTGCCGACGTCGGCGCCGCCGCAGGCGGACGTCGACCCGCTCGTCGGGCAGCCCGAAGGGGTGGCCGTCGATGCACCCAACCTCGCCGCCACCGCCGTCGTGCTCGACGCGCTGCAGGAGCTGTGGTCGGACCGCACCCGCCTGCTCGGTCTCCTCTTCGACGACCAGCAGCGTCTGGCCAGTGCCCTGCAGCTGCGCTGGGACATCACGCAACGGTACTGGACCCGGATCGCCTGCTTCGGTGATCGCCGCTGGCCCCTCGAGGACGTGCCGTGGCGAGCCTCCGACGGCATCGAGTCCGACTATCTCAGCCTGCTGGTGTGCTCCATCGTCATCCAGGACCTGCAGCGCAAGCCGGACGCGGAGGCCGCGAACCGGATCGCCGGCGTGCTGGCCGAGCTCGCCGGGCGGGCCCGGCTCACCCGCCGCGTCGGCCCCGGCGAGTGGATGACCCTGCACCATCCGGGGTTCCCGCTGCCGCTGGCGGGCTCCGAGGACTCGGGCGGGCCACGGCTCGTCTGGGACCTGTTCGACTTCGCCCCGCAGCTGCTCAAGCAGGCGGTGCTGGTCGGCGGGGCCGGGCCGGACATCGCGCTGCGGCTGCGGGTCGCCGACCTCGTGGACGAGGTCTGGGGTGAGCACATCCTGCGCCGGCGGCTGCGGCCCGGGCTCTGGGACCAGCCGGCCGGCGTCTACGACGAGTTCGCCTACCGGGCCGAGGAGCCGTTCTGGAGCTTCACCGAGCGCGTCGTCAGCGCGCTGATCAGCGTGGCGCAGCTGGTCGCCGGCCCACCCCTGCGCAGCGGCGGGCTCGCGGTCGCGGCCGCCGACCTGCTGGCCGAGGCCGACCACGTCTACGACCAGGAGCTCTTCTACGGCTCGACCCGGCCCGGCCCGCATCTGGAGCGGCACCTCACGAAGATCCGGGCGACCCTCGACCAGGCGCACGAGCGCTACGAGGAACGGCCCGGCACCGCGCTCGTGCTCGCCATGGCGGCGCTGCAGGACCTCGCCCAGCTCGACGCCGCCCGCCGGCACGACACCGGCTGGGGGGACTGAGTGCTGGCCTTCGCCTGCGCGGTGGACGGCGGCTCCGGCCGCTCCGTCACCGGCGCCAACCTGCTGTTCCGCAGTGCCCTGCAGGGCCGCGACGTCTGCTACCTCGACCTCGACCCGCCCACGGCGCGCGCGCTCTTCCGGGTGGAGGAGCCGCTGGGCGGTATCGACGACTCCGTCCACGAATACCTCGAAAGCCGGGTGGCCGAGCCGCGGCGGATCGACGTCTGGAGCGAGTCGGAGCGCGAGACGTTACGACGGCCGGATCGGGGCACCGGGCGCATGGTGCTGCTGCCCGGCGGCCGCGCCGACGACGTCACCGCCGACCCGCGGACGATCGACCGCTTCGCCGTTCTGCTGCTGCGCCTCGAGGAGGAGTTCGACACCACCCTCGTGAGTCTTCCCGCCGGTCGCTGCCACAGCCTCGACATGGCACTGGCGGCCACCGCCGGGCCCCAGCTGCACCGGGTCGAGGCCCGGTGGCTGGTCTTCCACCGTTGGACCCGCCAGCACGTCGTGAACACCAGCGACTTCGTGCACGGCGACCGCGGGCTGCTGCACATCGGCGTCGCGCGCGGTCACGACCGCGACGCCTTGCTGCAGGCGACGCGGATGGTCCGCACCGGGGTGACCGAGCCGAGCGGGCCCGAGCTCGCGGGGCTGCGGCCGGCCCAGATCGCCTGGCTGCAGGGCGCCAACGAGAACCTGCAGCGCTTCGCCAGCCGCCGGGGCATCGGGCGGGTCAACCTGCTCGGGGCGGTCCCGCACGACCCCGTGCTGCAGTGGCGCGAGCAGATCATCACCGATGACGACGTGAACCTCACCGGCGTGGCCAACCAGGCGACCGTGGACGCGTTCACGCTGCTGGCCGGGCGCCTGGCCGACGACGAGGTCTGGGCGGGCCTGTGAGCCGGCGCCTGGTCAGCATCGCCGTGTCGCGCTTCTCCGGGGGGCTCGACGACCTGCCGTTCGCCGCGCCCGCGGCCGCGAGCCTCACGGACGCGGCCGCGGCGCACGGGTACACCACCGTGTCCGACGGGACCGACCCGACCGCCGCCGAGCTCGCCCGGACCGTGCTCGCCGCCCTCGACGGGGCCACCGGCGAGGACGTGCTGATCGTGCACGTGGTCAGCCACGGGCGCGCGCACGGCGGGTCGGTGCAGGTGTACGGCTCCGACGGCAGGGCCAACTCGGGCACGAGCCTGGACAGCTGGATGGCCGACGCGACCGGGACCGACGAGCACGAGGACCCCTGGCGACGCACCGACGAGGCCGGGACGCGGCCCTGGACGCTGTTCCTGGTAGACGTCTGCGGCGCCGGGCGGGCCGCGCGCGTGCAGTGGGAGTTCGACATCGCCGATGCCCAGCGACGGGCCTGGGTGATCGCCGGATGCCTGCCGGAGCGCCAGGGCTTCGGGGCGCGGTTCACCCGGGCCACGGCCGCCGTGCTCGCCGACATCGGCCGGCTCGACATCCATCCCTCGATCCGGCACGTGCCGCTGGACCGCGTCGCGCAGGAGATCCGCGACGAGGTCGACCGGCTCGTCGCCGCCGAGGACGGCCTCACCCAGACGGTCGTGGCGACCCGGGTGGACATCGCCTCCCGGGTCGCGTGGCCGCCGTTCTTCGACAACCCGCACTACCGGCCGACCGTCGCCGGCCTGGTCCGCGACGACCTGCGCGAGTTCGCCACCGCCGTCGAGGACCTCTTCGACGCCTGGCACTTCATGTCCCGCGCCTCGGGGCACCCGCCGAACGAGGCCCGGCCGATCGCCTCCGGCGGCACCTACCGCGGGCGCGGGCGGCAGCTGCGAGCGCTGAGCGCCTACCTGGAGGGCCGCGCCGGCCGGACCAACCTGCACCTGGTCACCGGCACGCCCGGGGTCGGCAAGTCCGCGCTGCTGGGCATGCTCGTCTGCGCCGCCCACCCGGTGCTGGCCGGCAAGACCCGCGAGCTGTGGTGGGCCCGCCGCGACGACCTCCCCGGCGTCGTGGCCGATCTCGCCGCCGTGCACGCCTACGAGCAGGACATCGTCGCCGTCCTCGGCCAGGCCGCGGCCCAGCTCGAGCTGCCGGACGCGCACCGGGCCTGGACCGTGGCCGAGTTCGTGGCCGCGATCCGCCACCGGCACCGGCCGCCGGTCCTCGTCGTCGACGCAGTCGACGAGGCCGTCGACCCGGCGGCGCTCTCGCGCGCCCTGCGCGATCTCGCCGACGCCACCCGCGGCGACGGCACCCCGGCGGCCCGGCTGCTCGTCGGCGCCCGCAGCGGACGGCACTGGCGGATGACCCAGCCGCTGCTGGAGCGCGCCGAGGCCGGTGGCGAGCTGACCGACCTGGACGACGAGCCCCGCGACCAGCTCGAGCGTGACCTGAGCGCGTACGTCGACGACCTGCTCCGGGCCCACCCCGGATACCGGGTCGACGGCCGCCACGACGTGCGCCGCATCCTCGGCGCGGGCATCGCCGAACGGCTGGCCGCGCCCGTCGCCGACGAGACGCAGCCGCGCTGGGGCGAGTTCCTCGTCGCCGGGCTCTTCGTCAACTACCTGTCCCGGCTCCCGCCGCCGCCCGGACCGGCCGCCGCCGCGGCCGTCGTCGAGATGGTCCCGCGCACGCTGCCCGGCGTGCTGGAGCTCGACCTGGCCGCGCCCGAGCACCCGTGGTTCCACCCGACGCTCGTCACCCTGGCGCACAGTTTCGGGGCCGGCATGCCGCGGCGCATCGTCGAGGCCTGCGCCGGCGTCTTCGCCCCGGCCGAGGCCGGCCCCGCGTCGCGGCGGGACATCACCGACGCGCTGGAGCGCGGCCGGTTCTACCTGCGCCGCGACGTCGACAGCCGCGGCACGACGCTGTACCGGCTGTTCCACAAGGCCCTCACCGAGCACCTGCAGCGCGGCAACGGCACGAGCGCGGCGGCCGGACCGGGTCCGCGGCCGGCCCACGCGGCGCTGCTGCGCCGCCTGATCGCCACGGTGCCGGCCGGCGGTGGCTGGGCCGCCGCCGACCCGTACGTGCTGCGCCACGCGCTCGACCACGCCGCCGCGGCCGGGGAGGCCGACCTGCTGCTCGCGGACGCCGACTTCATGGTCCACGCCGACCCGGACGTCGTCGCCCGGCATCTGCACCGCGCGGCCACGCCGGCGGGCGCGACCATGGCGACCGTGTACCGCACGTCCTACTGGCGGCACCGCCAGCTCGCCGACCGCCCGGACATCCGCCACGCGTTGCTGCTGTTCGACGCGGTCCGGCACGGCCGGGCCGACCTGACCGACCGGCTCGCCGCCGCGGGGGTGCCCGGGCGGCTGGGGCAGTGGCGGCCCGTGTGGGCGACCGCCACGACGATCAACTCGGCGCTGCGGCACACGCTCGTCGGGCACACCGCCGCCGTACGGCACGTCGCCTGTCACCGCACCGCCGAGGACGCCGACGTCGTGGTGACCGCCGGCGCCGACGGCACCGTGCGGGTCTGGGACGCCGACGACGGCGGCCTGCGCCATGTGCTCGCCGCGCCGGGCCGGACCCCGGTCACCGGGCTGTCGCTCGCGCGGGTCGACGGCGAGGACGTCGTGCTCATGGCCGCCGGCGCCGAGGCGCTGGTGTGGCGCATCGCGGACGGCACGCTGCGCGGCGTGCTGAGCGGCCATCGCCACCCCCTCGTCGCGGTGGCCGTCACGACCCTGCCGGACGGCACCCCCGTCGCCGTCACGGCCGACTCGGTCGAGGGCCTGCGGACCTGGGACCTGTCCACCGGGACGCTCCGCCACGTCCTGGACGATCGCGGAGGGGCCGGCGTGCTGGCCCTCGCGGCCGTGCACGGCGAGCCGCTGATCCTGGCCGCGTCGACGGTGGACGGCACGATCCAGGTCCGGGACCTGGCCGGCGGCGGCGACCACGGCCGGCCCGAGCGCGGGCACGACCGGACCGTCCGCGCGATCGCGGGCCGGCGGGGCCGGCCGCTCGCGGTGAGCGCCGCGGTCGACGGCTCGGTGGCGGCCTGGGTCACCGATCCCCTGCGCCCGCTCAAGCTCGAGGCCGGGCGCAGCTCCGCGGTGGCGGCCGTCTGCCTCGGCGACGGCCCCGGCGCGGTGGCCGTCACCGCGCACACCGACGGCAACGCCCGGGTGTGGTCGCTCGACACCGATCGCCCCGACTTCCCCACGAAGCCGTCCGCGGTGCTGGCCGGGAGCACCGACCTGCTCCAGGCCGTCTCCGGGCTGGAGCTGGAGGACGGGACGCTCCTCGCGGTGGCCGGCGGCGCCGACGGGACCGCGCGCGTCTGGGACCTCGACACCGGCGACGTCCGGCACGTGCTGACCGGGCACACCGGCGGGGTGACCGCGATCGACTGCGCGCGGCTCGCCGACGGACGAGGTGTCGCCGTGACGGCCGCCGCCGACGGGACCGCGCGCGTGTGGGACCTGGCGGGCCGGCACCGCGAGGTCATGCCGGGGTCGGCCGGGCCGGTCACCGTGATCGAGTGGTGCCTGCTGGCCGACGGGACCGCCGTGGTGGCCGGTGCCGGAGGCGATGCGACGGTCCGGCTGTGGAACGCCCGCAGCGGCGAGGCGATCGCGTCGCTACCGGGGCACGAGGACACCGTCACCGCCGTCGCGTTCGCCCGCCTCGGCGAGGCGACGATCGCGGTGACCGTCGGCGCCGACGGCACGTACCGGACCTGGGACGTGCCCTCCGGAAGGCCCCGGCACGTCTTCCGCGCCCGGTCCGGCCGGCGGGCGTTGCCGCTGGTCCACCGCCGCGCCGACGGCACCGGCCTGCTCGTCGTCACCACGCCGGCGCTGACCTTGGAACTGTTCGACCTCGCCGACGGCTCGTCGCGCGGCACCCCCGGCCGCTATCTCGCCCCCGAGGCGCCGTTCGCCGCGCTCACCCTCGCCGACGGCGCCGAGGTCGCCGTCGCCCAGTCCCGCGACGGGCGCGCGCAGGCCTGGAGTCTCGAGGACGGCGGCCGGATCCCGGTGCCGGGGCTGACCGGGCTGCCCCTCGGCGGTGCGACCTGGCGGGCCGGCGGCATGTCGCTCGCGGCGATCCCCGCCGGGCGCGACCTCGGCCTCGTGCTGATCCGCGACGGCACGGCCGAGCGGCACACGCTGCCCCGCGCCTCGCGCGACGCGGTCCTGTCCTGCGGTGTCACCACGGGCGGGCGGCCGCTGGTCCTGCTCGCCGACGGCCCGGGCGTCACCACCTGGTGGCTCGACACGCGCACCGCCGAGCGGATCCCGGTGCCGTCGGGCGAAACGGTCGCCGCGGCGGCGCACACCGTCGTCGACGGGCGCGACGCGGTGGCCATCGCCGCCGGCAACGCGCTGCACGTCGCCGCGCTCGCGGGCGACACCGCCGCGCAGACGCTGGTGCTGCCCGAGCCCGTGCACACGGTCACCGCCGGCCCGGACGGCTCGCTGCTCGCGGGCTTCGGCCAGGACCTGTGCCGGCTCGTCCGGATCCACGACCGACCGACGGCGGAGGGGTGAACGGCGATGCGGATGCAGCCGACCGATGAGCTGCTGGCGATCTGGCGCGAGGTCATCAGGAACTCGTACCGGGGCGGTTTCGACTTCGACTGGCGCTGGGGCGGGCGCGGGGACTCCAACTCCATCAGCGACGCCGAGCAGCTGCTGTGCCTGCTGTACCCGGCGACGCAGGTGGCCGGCATGGCGCTGGACAGCCCCGACGAGACCACCGACGGGGTGCTGCAGGCCGTCCAGCGCATCGGCGACTCCCGCGAGGTCCCGCGCCGCCTGACCACCGTCATGCGGGAGTACTTCGGCCGCCACACCGACCCGGGCACCGGCCAGGCGCTGTTCGGCGGCGACGGGTACCTGGAGGCCGCCGAGCCCGGGGAGGCGGTGACGCCGCGGCAGAAGTCCATGGACCTGGTGTCCTCCTACTCGATCTCGGTCACCCTGTGCCTGGCCGTCATCGGCTTCGTGCGGGTCTTCCGCCAGCACGTCCGGCGCAACGTCCTGCAGCAGGATCTCGAGGACCTGGAGAACCTGGCGTCGCGACGGCTCTCCGCGGCCATGGTGGGCCTGCTGCGCAGCTTCGTCGTCGACGCCTTCGACGACGACTCGCCCGCGGGCGACGTGATGCTGGGCCGGACCAACCAGACCGCCCTGCCCCGGCGCCGGCTCCTCGAGCGGCTCCGCCTCGAGCTGCAGGACACCGCGGCCACGTTGCGCGACTTCAGGATCGGGTCGGGCGCGATCACCGACGAGGCCGCGACGAAGCTGTTCGAGTGCGGCTGGAGCTGGGGCGTCGTGCGGGACGCCCCGACCGTGCCCACCAGCGATCCGGTCGAGATCCAGCCCGACGGCGTGGCCGAGGACGAACCCTATCTGGTGTTCACCGTCGAGGCGATGCAGGCGATCGACGAGCTCGCCTCGGAACGGACCCGCCTGCTCGGCCTGCTCAACGACGAGCAGCAGCGGCTCGCGCAGGAGCTGCGCCGGCGCGGCGACGTCACCCGCGCGTTCTGGAGCACGATGGCGACCTTCGGCGACGGCGCCTGGCCGATCGAGGACGTGCCGTGGCGCACGAGCGACGGGTCCGAGTCCGACTACTTCACCGTGATGGTCGCCTGGCTGACGATCGGCGGCGTCGGTGCCCCGGCGACGCCGAACGGCTGGGCGCGGTTCGGCGCGGTGCTGTCGGAGCTGGCGACCCGTGGCCGGATCAACCGCAGGGCGATGGCCGGCGACTCCGCCCTGGTCCACCATCATCCCGGTTTCGTGGTGCGCCTCCCGGGCGCCGAGACCATCGGCCCCGAGGTCGGGCTGGCCTTCAACGACTACGCGCCGCTGCTGCTGGAGTGCACCGCCCGGGTCGCCGGCGAGACGCAGACCACCGAGCAGCGCCAGCGCCATCTCGACCTGGCCGACGCGATCTGGTCGCACCTGAGCCGGCGCCGCCACGCGGGGCTGATGCGGCTGTGGGACCAGCCGAACCAGGTCTTCGCCGAGCTGCCGGAGCTCGCCGGGCCGTCGTGGTTCTACACCGCCCGGGTCGTGCGCGCCCTGGTGGTGACGGCCGGCAGCCTGACCGACCCGCCACCGCCGAGCGAGCGGCTCACCGAATACGCGGCGGACCTGCTCGCCGAGGCCGAGCGCATGTTCGACCAGGAGATGCTGCGGGCCTCGACCCGCACCCCGGGCGACGTCATGCGGCACGACTTCGACGGCACCCGCAACGGGCTGCGGCGCGCCCGGGAGATCTTCAACGACCACCCCGGTGCCGCCACGGCGCTGATCCTCGACGCCATGCGCCGGCTCGACGCGCTCGGCGTCGCCCGGATGAACGCCGAATCCGACTGACACCACGCCGTCCCCGAGCCGCCCCGGGAGGGAACCCGATGCCGGACCAACGCCGCGTGCTCACCGTGCACGGCATCTCGAACCTACGCGGCGCGCTGAGCCCGCCGGAGGCCGCCACCGCGATGGCCGGGGAGCTGCGGCCCCGGCTCGCCGAGGGCTACCGCGCCGCGGGCCTGGGGCACGTGCCCGTGCCGGAGCTCGCCGCGGCCTACTACGCCCATCTGCTCGATCAGGGTGCGCAGTCGGCCGGCGTACCGCTGGAGGCCCTGGAGCCCCCGGAGCGGGCGATGCTGTGGCAGTGGCTGCGGGAGCTCGGCGCACCGGCGGAGGTCGCACAGGGGCCGGCGACGGCGCCGCTGCGCGAGGCGATGGACTGGCTCGCCCGGCGGCGCAGCGTCGGCCCGCAGGCGCTCGCGCGGGTCATGACGGCGGTGCTGCGGGAGGTGTACGTGTACCTGACCCGGCCGGCCGTGCGCGCCCGGGTCCGGCAGGCCGTGGCCGGCGCCATCGAGCAGCACCGGCCGCGCGTGCTCGTCGCGCACTCGCTCGGCACCGTGGTGGCGTACGAGACGCTGCACGCCACCGGGGCCGAGGTCGACCTGCTGATCACGCTCGGCTCGCCGCTCGGGCTCCCCGGCGCCATCTTCGAGGCCCTCGAGCCGGAGCCGGCCGACGGGCGCGGCGGGCGACCGCCCGGCGTCGGCCGCTGGGTGAACATCGCCGACCCGGGCGACCTCGTCGCGGTGCCGAAGCGCCTCGGCGACCGTTTTCCGGTGGACCAGCACGAGGAGGCGTACCTCGGGGTCGTCGACTTCCACACCCTGGGCGGCTATCTCGCGTGCGGGCTGACGGCCGCGGCGATCATGCCCTACGCCGGCTGACTCAGATCAGGGCGGCGGTCAGCGGTCAGCACGCGGGCCAGGACGGCCGCGACGATGCGACGGGCACCTCGGCGTCGGCGAGCAGGACCGTGCCCTCGCCGATGCGGCGCTCCGGGTTGGGCGCTCCAGGCGCTGCGGCGCGCTGCGGGCGAGGTGGGCGGCGCCGCGGCCGGTGTGCAGGCGGGTCATGGACCGGGAGTGCGGGGCAGCCCCGGGCCGGTAATTTTCACGCGTTTGCGTCGGGTTCGGCGGGTCTGTGACGGCGCATGTTGACCCCGCTGTCGAAGCGCATCGACAGTGGCCGTGACAACGAACGGTCGGAAGAAGGGGTCGTACCGCCATGCGAAGAACCCGCACGCTCGCACTCGCCCTCGGGGCCGTGGTCGCCGTCGGGGCGGCCGGGGCCGTGGCCATCGCCCTGCCCGCGTCCGCCGCCGCCGGGTGCCGGGTCGGCTACCAGATCAGCAGCTCCTGGCCCGGAGGGTTCGGGGCCAACGTGACGATCACGAACCTCGGGGACCCGATCTCCAACTGGACGGTCGTGTGGTCGTACTCGGCCGGCCAGACGGTCACCCAGGCGTGGAACGCCACGGTCACCCAGAGCGGCTCCACGGTGACCGCGAGGAACGCCGGGTACAACGGCTCGGTCGCCACCGGCGCGAGCGCGTCGTTCGGCTTCAACGGCTCGTGGACCGGCAGCAACCCGGTGCCGTCGAGCTTCACGCTGAACGGGACGGCCTGCACGGGTACCGTGACGAACTCCCCGACGCCGACCCCCTCGCGCACCAGCGCGTCCCCGACGCCCACGCCGACGTCGGGCAACCCTGGCGGCGTGCCCTCCGACGCCGCCTGGGTGGCGACGGGCGCCTGGGACCAGTGGACGAACAACGGGTACACCGTGATCAACGACGTCTGGGGCGGCGGCGCGGGGCCGCAGACCATCTGGGCGCGCACCGGGATGAACTGGGGCGTCGTGGCCGAGCACCCGCGCACGAGCGGGGTGAAGTCCTACCCGCACACCGGCAAGACGCTCAACCGGACCCTGAGCTCGCTGGGCTCGGTGCGCAGCACGTTCAACGTGTCCGTGGCCGCCGACGGCGACTACGAGACCGCGTACGACATCTGGGCGAACAACAACGCCTACGAGGTCATGATCTGGACCAACCAGCACGGCGCGGTCGGGCCGATCGCGGAGTCCTACGACTCCAACGGCGCGGTGCCCAACGCCCGCAACGTGAGCGTGGGCGGGCACACCTGGAACGTGTACCGCGGCTCGAACGGCGCCAACGCGGTGTTCTCGTTCGTGCGGACCGCCGGCACCGGCTCCGGCACCGTGGACGTGCTGGCCGTCATGAACTGGCTGCGCACCAACGGCTGGTGGGGCGACGTGACCGTGGGGCAGGTCCAGTTCGGCTTCGAGCTGAGCGGTACCGCCGGCAAGTCCAACTTCGTCTGCAACTCCTTCACGCTCGACTACAGCTGAGTTCGGCCGGGGCGGCGCTCCGGCGCCGCCCCGGGCGCCGGAAAAATGCGACGTTACCGGTCCTGAGCTGCGGGTAGTCGGAGGTCATGACGTTTCGCAAAGGCGACCATGTGACCTGGCGCAGCCACGGCAAGAAGGTCCACGGCACCGTCGAGCGGCGCATCACCTCGCGCACCGAGGCGGCCGGGCGGACGGTCGCGGCCTCCCCGGACGAGCCGCAGTACGAGGTGCGCAGCGACAAGACGGGCCGCACCGCCGTGCACAAGGAGGAGTCGCTCGACGATGACCGGTGACCCGTACGCCGAGTTCCGCGACGCGGTCAACATGACGGCGTCGGAGCTGGAGCGCTGGCTCGGCACCGAGGAGTCGAAGGCGGCCGGGCAGAGCAGCGGCGGCGGCGAGTCGGTGGGCCACGACAGCGGCCGGCGGATCGTGCGCATCCTGCACACGAAGCGGGCCGACCTGACCGACGCGGACGAGGCGCACATGCGCAAGGTCGTCGGGTACGTGCACCGCCACCTCGCCCAGCGCCCGTCCGGCGACGTCACGGACACCCGCTGGCGGCACTCGCTCATGAACTGGGGCCACGACCCGCTCAAGCGGTAGCGGCGCCGCCGGGGTCCGTCAGGAGCGGACCCCGGCGGCGGGCGGCTCAGGTGTTGACCGGGAAGCCCAGGGACAGGCCGCGCTGGCTCGGGTCGCTCCAGCGGGTCGTCACGACCTTGGCCCTCGTGAAGAAGTGCACGCCCTCGGTGCCGTGCGCGTGCACGTCGCCGAAGAGGGAGGACTTCCAGCCGCCGAAGGAGTAGTACGCCATCGGCACCGGGACGGGCACGTTGACGCCGACCATGCCGACCTGGATCTCGCGGCAGAAGCGGCGCGCGGCGCCCCCGTCGGCGGTGAAGATCGCGGTGCCGTTGCCGTACGGGTTGGCGTTGATCAGGGCCACGCCCTCCTCGTACGACGCGACGCGCACGACCGACAGGACCGGGCCGAAGATCTCGTCGGCGTAGACGGACATGCCGGGCTCGACGCCGTCGAGCAGGGTCGGGCCCACGAAGAAGCCCTCGCCCTCGGCGTCGTAGGCGCCGTCGCGGCCGTCGACGACCACCCGGGCGCCCGCGGCCTCGCCCGCCGCGATCGCGGACGTCACCCGGTCCCGGGCCGCGGCCGAGACCAGCGGGCCCATGTCGCAGCCGCGGCGGCCGTCGCCGGTGCGCAGGCTGCGGGCCCGCTCGGCGATCCGCTCGACCAGGTCGTCGGCCACCTCACCGACGGCGACGACCACCGAGATGGCCATGCAGCGCTGGCCGGCCGAGCCGAAGCCGGCGTTCACGGCCTGGTCGGCGGCCAGGTCCAGGTCGGCGTCGGGCAGCACCAGCATGTGGTTCTTGGCGCCGCCCAGGGCCTGCACGCGCTTGCCGTGGCGGCTGGCGGTCTCGTGGACGTACGACGCGACCGGGGTCGAGCCGACGAACGACACGGCGGCCACGTCGGGGTGCTCGAGCAGGGCGTCGACCGCCTCCTTGTCGCCGTTGACGACGTTGAAGACGCCGTCGGGCAGGCCGGCCTCCTGCCACAGGCGGGCCAGCCACAGGGCGGCGGTGGGGACCTTCTCGCTGGGCTTGAGCACGACGGTGTTGCCGGCCGCGATCGCGATCGGGAAGAACCACATCGGCACCATCGCCGGGAAGTTGAACGGGCTGATGATCACGACGGGGCCGAGCGGCTGGCGCAGGGAGTGCACGTCGACGGCGGTCGAGGCGTTCTCCGTGAAGCCGCCCTTGAGCAGGTGGGGCATGCCGCAGGCGAACTCGACGACCTCGCGGCCGCGGGCGACCTCGCCGCGGGCGTCGTCGAGGACCTTGCCGTGCTCGGCGGTGATGATCGCGGCGAGCTCGTCGGCGCGCTCGTTGAGCAGCTCGCGGAAGCGGAACAGCACCGTGGCGCGGCGGGCGAGCGAGGTCTCGCTCCAGTCGGCGAACGCGGCGGTCGCGGCCTTCACGGCGGCGTCGACCACGGCCCGGTCGGCAAGGCCGACGCGGGCGGTCTCGGCGCCGGTGGCCGGGTCGGTCACCGGGGCGGTGCGGCCGGCGGGGGCCGCCTCGGCCCCGGAGATCCAGTGCGGAACGGTGGTCATGTGGCGGCTCCCAGGCAGCGGCGGATGTGGGCGTGGACGGCGAGGACACGTTCGGCGCCGCGGACCATCGCGGGGTCGACCATGCGGCCGGTCGCGGTGACCGCGACGGCGCGCCCGCCGGCCCCGGCGGCGGCGAGGCTGTCGAGCAGCGCCTGTGCGGCGGCGACCTCCCCGGGGTCCGGGGCGAAGCCGGTCAGGATGGGCTCGACCTGCTTCGGGTGGACGGCGGTGCGGCCGAGGAAGCCCATCGCCCGGCCGGCGCGGCAGGAGGCGATCAGGCCCTCGGTGTCGGCGAGGTCGGTCCAGGCCGACATCATCGGCGCGGGCAGGCCGGCCGCACGGGCCGCGACGATCACCCGCGAGCGCGCCCAGACCAGGCCGTCGTCGGAGGTGACGCCGAGGTCGCTGCGCAGGTCCGCCTCGCCGAGCGCGAGCGCGGCGACCTGCGGGGCGCGGGCGATGTCGGCCGCGGCCTCGATGCTGACGGCCGACTCCAGCAGCGCGTGCACGGGCACCGGGCCGAGCGCGGCGACGACCCGCGCGACCTCGGCGGGCGACTCGACCTTGGGTACCCGGACCGAGTGCAGCCCGGCGACGTGGGCCAGGGCGGCCAGGTCGTCGTCGCCGCCCGGCGTGCCGACCCCGTTGACCCGCACCGAGATCCGGGCCCGGGCCGGCGGGTCGAGCCCGAGCAGCCAGGCGCGGACCGCGGCGCGGGCGGCGTCCTTGCCGCCGGCCGGGACCGCGTCCTCGAGATCCAGGATCACCACGTCCGCGGGGCCGGCCAGCGCCTTGCCGAACAGCGCCGGCCGGTCCCCGGGGACGTAGAGGGCGACCAGGTCGGGCGTCACGAGCCCGTGGGGCGGTGCAGGTAGCGGCCGCGCGGCTCCCCGGTGACCACGCCGTCGGTGAGCACCCGCATGCCGCGCACGAACGTGTCGGTGACGGCGGCGCTGAGCTCGAAGCCCTCGAACGGCGTGTACTCCTGCGCCGAGAGCGAGTCGGTGGCGCGGATCGTCCACGGATGGTCGTCGTCGAGCAGGCACAGGTCGGCGTCGAAGCCCTCCTTGATGGCGCCCTTCGAGGGCAGGCCGTAGCGCTGGGCCGGGTTCCACGCGGTGAGCGCGGCGATCCGGTCCCAGCCGAGGCCGCGCTTGCGTCCCTCGCTGACCAGGGCGGGCAGGAGGTACTCGGCGCCGCCGAAGCCGGACTTGGCCAGGAAGACGTCGTCGCGGTCGGCGCCGAACTTCTGCTCGTCGCGGCAGCAGGCGTGGTCGGAGACGACCCAGTCGAGCTCGCCGGCGAGCAGGTGCTCCCACAGCGCCTCCACGTCCTCGCGCGGGCGCAGCGGCGGGTTCACCTTGCCGCCGATGCCCGAGGCCGTGTGGATGTCGGCGACGAGGTGCCCGATGGTGACCTCGCGGCGGAAGTCGATGTGCGGGAACGTCCTGGCCATGAGCAGGGCGGCCGCGACGGCCTTCGCCGAGCTCAGGTGCAGCAGGTTGATCTTCGGCAGGCCGGTCTCGTGGGCGAGGTACGACGCGATCGAGATGGCCAGGCCCTCGGAGTGCGGCGGGCGGGAGGCGGAGTAGGCCTCGAGCCCGGTGAGGGTGCCGTCCTCCTCGACCAGCTTCGTGTAGGCCGCCATGATCTCGGCGGTCTCGCAGTGCAGGCTGAGCGAGATCGCCTCGGCCTTGTCGGGGAACTGCTCGCGGGCCTTCTGGATGCCGCGCATCACGAACTCGAAGTGGGCGATGTCGTACCGCTCGCCCTCGGGGGTCATCAGGAACTTCGACTGGTCCGAGGACCGCCCGTGCAGGCCGTGGCTGCCGTAGAACATGAAGATCTTGAAGGAGGTGACGCCGTGCCGCTCGACCAGCATCGGGATCTCGTCGATGTGCTCCTTGCTCATCGGGGCGAGATGGAAGGCGTAGTCGATGAAGGCGTTGCCCTCGGAGAGGCCGAGCACCTCGGGGAAGACCTCGGCGTAGGGGCCGCCCTTGTTGAGGTAGTACTGGCCGGTGCGCATGTAGTTCAGGCCGGTGGTGACCCCGCCCTGGGCCGCGGCCCGGCTCTCGGCCTCGGTGTCGACGTCGAGCGGGTTGTAGATGCCCCAGTGCTGGTGGGCGTCGACGACGCCGGGGAAGGCGAGCTTGCCGCCGCCGTCGACCACCTCGGCGGCGTCGGCGGTGTCCAGGCCTGCGGCGACCGCGACGATCTTGCCCTCGGCGATGCCGATGTCGGCCGGGACCGGCTCGGGAGCGTCGTGGGAGACCACCCGGACGTTTCGGACGATCAGGTCGTAGTGGGTCATGGTTGATGTCCTTCCGGGTTCACGGGTGGAGCAGGGTGCGCACGTCGGCGAGCGTGTCGAGGGCGAGCACGGCGGCGCGCAGCCGCTCGGCCTCGCCGGCCGGGAGGGCCGCGCCGGCGTTGTCGGCGAACTTGCGCCCGACCTCCTCGTCGGTCAGCGGCCACTGGTCGCCGCCGCGGTTGGCGAGCACCTCGACGGTCTCGGTGCGCCCGTCGCGCAGCCGCGCGGTGAGCACGGCCGGGAACTGGTGCGGGAAGATCGCGTCGCAGCGCGGGTCGGCCACGACGCTCACCTTCGCCATCAGCTCGCGGCGGGCCGGGTCGGCCGCCAGCGCGTCGGTGTAGTCCTCCAGCGCCGCGCCCAGGCCGCCGCCGCCGAACAGGCCGACGGTGACCGCGTACGGGGCCGAGAACTGCGCCTGGTAGCCCGTCGCGGGCGCGCGCTTGACCTCGATCGGCTCGCCGATGGTCCGGATGACCGGCCCGGGCACGCCGACCTCGACGGCCTCGACGTCGGCCGGGCGCACGCCGCGGCGGCGCAGCTCGGCGGCCGCGTCGACGGTCGTGTGGGTGAAGTGGTTGGCCGGGTAGGGCTTGAAGAAGATGCCGGGGACCGCCCACCGCTCGCCGAGCCCGTCGGTGACCTGGCCGGCGTCGAACGTGCCGTGCAGGAAGGCCTGGAAGAAGCCGAACCGGCCCTCCAGCGCCGTCGGCGGGCCGGTGAGGCCGCGGCGGGTCAGGTCGGCGGCGGTGACGGCGCTGTGCGCGGCCCAGCCGCAGTGCAGCCGCTTCACGGTGCCGCCGGTGCGGTTGGCCTCGATGATGCCGGAGGCCATCGAGGCGGCGACGCCGAGCGCGGACTGGATGCCGTCGGCGTCGAGGCCGTGCAGCATGGCCGCGGCGACCGCGCCGCCGAGCGCGCCGCAGATCGAGGTGGCGTGCTGGCCGTGCTCGAAGAAGGTCGAGTTGCCCGCGACCGGGTCGTAGCCGGCCATGCCGATGCGCACGCAGGTCTCGAGGCCGACCGCCACCGCGGCGAGCAGCGCGGCGCCCGGCGCGCCGACGGCCTCGGCCGCGGCGAGCGCGGCGGGCACGACGCCGGCGCTGGGGTGCAGGACCGACGGCAGGTGCGTGTCGTCGTAGTCGAGGGAGTGCGCGAGCGTGCCGTTGACGAGCGCCGCCAGGGCCGCCGGCACCCGCTCGGCGACGCCGATCGCGGTGGCCTCGGCCCGGCCGCCCTGGTCGGCCACGTAGCCGATGACGGCGCGGCTGGAGTCGAGGTCCTGGGCCCGCAGCGCCAGGCCCAGCGTGTCGAGGACCCGCAGCCGGGTGCTGGCCAGCACCGCGTCCGGCAGCCCGCCCGGCCGCGTCTCGGCCGCCAGCTCGGCGATCCGGCGGGAGAGCGTGGGCTCAGCCACGGGAGACCACCGCCAGCGGGCGGACCGGCGAGCCGGTGGCGCCGTACAGCTTCAGCGGCGACAGCACGAAGGTGAACCGGTGCACGCCGGCCGCCGCGAGGTCGTCGAGCACCATCGTCTCGATGATGTAGATGCCCCGCTCGACCAGCAGCACGCGGTGGGCCGGGAGGAGGCCGTGTCCGGCGCCGGGCTTGAGGCACTCGAAGGCGATGGTGTCGGCCCCGACGGCGTGCGGGCGATGCTCGGCGAGCCAGGTCGCGCCGTCCTCGCTGACGCCGGGCACACCGGTGTGCTGACCGACGTAGGCCGCGTAGTCGTCGAAGTGCCGGCCCCAGCCGCTGCGGATCAGTACGACATCGCCCTGCTGGATCGTGACGCCCTGGACCTTCGCGGTCAGCTCGAGGTTGGCCGGGGTGATCTCGTAGCCGCCCTCGATGCCCTCGGGCGAGCCGAGCGCGGCCGCGACGTCGAGCAGCACCCCGGGGCGCACCATCGGCTCGATGGTGTGCGCGCCGAGCGCGTCGAAGCGGCCGCCGACCGACGCCTCGCGGGCGTCGGACCCGTCGGCCAGCCGGCCGTCCTGGCTCACGTGGGCCAGCGCGTCGATGTGGGTACCGACGTGCGTGCCCATCGAGATCATGTCGTTCGCGGCCGAGCCGCCGTCGCCGCGGACCATGTCGCCGTGCCGCCGGGGCAGGGCGTGCCAGTACGGCGGGTGGTTGGGCGACTGCGGCATGCCGATGCGCAGCGTGCGGCCGAGGTCGTGGACCTCGACGCCGGCACTGACCGCGGCGATCAGCGGGTCGACGGACACGGGTTCTCCTCGCTCTTCGGGAATCGTCATGCCACGACCTGCCGTTTGCGCAGGTCCTCGACCCGTTCGGGGTCGTAGCCGAGGTCGGCCAGGACCTCTTCGGTGTCGGTGCCGAGGGGGCGCCCGGTGAAGCGGATGGATCCGGGGGACGCCGACATCCGCCACATCACGTTGTGCATGAGCACCGGGCCGAGCTCGTCGTCGTCGACCTCCGTGAGCATGCCGGTGGCCCGGACGTGCTCGTCCTCGACGAGGTCGCGCGCGGAGTAGATGGGCGCGACCGCCGCCCCGGCCTCGGTGAAGGCGCGCACCACCTCGGCGCGGTCCCGCTCGCGGACCCAGCCGCCGACGTAGGCGTCGATCTCGTCGGCGTGCCCGGCCCGGCCGCGGCCGGAGGCGAACCAGGGCTCGTCGATGACCTCGGGGTGCCCGACGAGGTGCATCACCCGCTCGGCGATGGACTGGGCGCTGGAGGACACGGCGACCCAGTGCCCGTCGCGGGTCTCGTACGTGTTGCGCGGCGCGTTGTTGGTCGAGCGGTTGCCGTGCCGGGTCTCGACCACGCCGAGCTGCTGGTAGGCCGTGGGGCCGGGCCCGACCGCGGTGGTCAGCGGGCTGAGCAGGTCGAGGTCGATCACCTGGCCCGCGCCCGTGCGCTCGCGGTGCAGCAACGCCATCGCGATCGCCGCGGAGGCGGCCACGCCGCAGATGCTGTCGGCCAGGCCGAACGCCGGGAGCGTGGGCGGGCCGTCGGCCGGGCCGGTGAGGTGCGCGAAGCCGCTCATCGCCTCGACCAGCGTGCCGAAGCCGGCGCGCTGCGCGTAGGGGCCGGTCTGGCCGAAGCCGGTGATCCGGGCGATGACGAGCCGCGGGTTGCGCTCGTGCAGGACGTCCGGCCCGAGGCCCCACTTCTCCAGCGTGCCCGGGCGGAAGTTCTCGACGAGCACGTCCGCGGTGGCGACGAGATCGAGCAGGACCGCGGCGCCCGCGGGGTCCTTGATGTTCAGCGCGACCGCGCGCTTGTTGCGCGAGATCTCCTTCCACCACAGGGCGACGCCGTCCTTGCTCGGCCCGTGGCCGCGCATGCCGTCGCCCTTGAGCGGGTGCTCGATCTTGATGACGTCGGCGCCGTAGTCGCCGAGGAGCTGACAGGCCAGCGGGCCGGCGAGGATGGTCGACAGGTCGATGACCCGCACGCCGGCGAGGGGGCCGGTGGCCGCCGCGCTCACCACGAGAGGATCCCGGTGCCGAGCAGCCGGCCGAAGGTCATCGCCGGGGTGGCGAGCATGCCGCCGCAGAAGGCGTTGCCCATGAACGCGCCCGAGCCGAGCAGCTCGCCGAGCGCGTAGAGGCCGGGCACGGCGGTGCCGTCGGGGCGCACGACGCGCAGCCCGGCGTCGACGGCCAGGCCGGCGGTCGAGGTGATCGACATGCCCTGCACGCGGATCGCGTAGAACGGCGCCTCGGCGAGCGGCAGCGGCCGGAAGCGGCGCCCGAGCGGGTCCTCGCCGTCGCGGTTCGCGTTGTACTCCTCGACGGTGGCGACCAGGTTGCCCGGGTCGATGCCGGCGGAGGCGGCCAGCGTGCGCAGGTCGTCGGCGACGTGGAACATGGGGTGGCGCCCGGCGTGCGCGCGCACGTCGTCGGCGCTCCAGCCGGGGATCATCGGCGGCGCCTCGCGCAGCATCCGCTCGTCGAACACGATGTAGCGGCGCAGGTCGGTCTGGCGCAGCAGCGCGTGCTCGCGCACGTCGACGCTGGGCTCGTCCTCGGCCACGAACCGGCGGCCCTCGACGTTGACGTAGATCTCCCAGGGCATGCGCATCTCGGGCCAGTGCACGGGCCGGCACAGCACCGGCGCCGGGAAGTCGTCGTGCTCGAGGACCGAGCCGAACGAGCACAGGTAGAGGTCGTGGTTGCGGGTGTAGCCGCCCGCGTCGACGCCCAGCCGGTGCCCGGCGCCCTTCGCGAAGCGGTAGGAGGCGTCGGCGTACGCGGGGACGCCGTTCATCTTCTCGAACAGCGCGGGGGTCGGCGTTGTAGCCGCCGGTGGCGAGCACGACGTTGGTGCCGTGGTGCTTTTCGCCGTCCGCGGTGACGACGCCGGTCACGCGGCCGCCCTGCGCCCCGGGGTCCTGGATGAGCCCGACGACCTCGGTGCCGAAGCGGGCGGTGACGGCGCCGCTGTCGATCAGCTCGCGGAACGGCGCGCGGATCGCGGCGAGGATGGAGCGGCCGAGGTCGGGGCCCCAGTAGTACCGGTCCTGGCTGTAGTGCTCGTGGTTCTGGCCCCGCACCGGGTGCTCGGGCAGCACCGGCATGCCGAGGTCGTCGAGGAGCCAGTCGATGGTCGTGGCGGCGTTCGAGACGGCCAGCCAGACCAGCTCGCGGTCGGCGGTGTCCTTGCTGATCCGGACGATGTCGGCGAGGTGCGACTCGGGCGTGTCCTCGATGCCCTTCGAGCGCTGCAGGCGGGTGCCGGCCGCGCTGAGCTGGCCGGTGGCCAGGTGCAGGGCCCCGCCTTCCTCGGGCGCGGCGTCGATGACCAGCACGCGCGCGCCGTTGCGCGCGGCGAAGATCGCGGTGGACATGCCGCCGGCGCCGGCTCCGACGACGATGACGTCCCAGCGTGTCCCTGGGGTGGTGTGCACCAGAACTCCTAGGTCGGGGTGTGCGGCCCGGGATGACCGGGCCGCACACGGGTGATCGGCTGGGCTAGCCGGCGATCTTGTAGTCCTTGGCGTCCTTGATGACGGCGTCGTGGTCGAAGGTGTTGATGTCCTTGATCAGCGAGCCGTCGAAGACCTCGGAGACGTTCGGCTCCTTCTTCACCTGGCCGGTCGACACCGCCCAGGTCGCCGCCTTCTTGAGCTGCTCGTCGGAGAGCTGGCCCCACGCCGGCCAGGACGACGGGTCGCCGGTCTGCGGGGTGGAGGTGGTCATCCACGCCTTGAGCAGGGTCACCAGCTCGGCGCGGCGCTTGGCGGTGTCGCCGCCGCTGCCGGCCAGCTCGGGGAAGGTCTTCAGGCCCATGTCCACCGCGGCCTCGGGGTTGAGCCGGGCGAACATCAGGCCCTTGTAGGCGGCGCGGGTGTACTTCACCGCGAGGTCCTTGTCCTTGCCGCTGAGCGTCTTGGCGCTGACGGTGAAGGAGATGCTCGGCATGCCGTCGAACAGGGCCGGGTTGGTGAGGTAGCTGAACTTCATGCCGATCTGCTCGAGCTGGGAGAACAGCTCGGCGTAGAGGGCGATCGCGTCGACCTGGCCGCTGTCGAGGGCGGCCTTGGCCTGGGTGCCCTGGCCGACCGGGAGGATCTTGACGTCCTTGTCCGGGTCGATGCCGTTCTCGTGCAGGAACGAGCGGGTGAACAGGTTCGAGCCCGAGGCCAGCGAGATGACGCCGATCTTCTTGCCCTTGAGGTCGGCGGGCGAGCTGATGCTCTTGCCGGCCGGGATGCCGATCTTCCACGGGAACGAGGTGTTGATCGAGCCGATCGTGCGGACCTGGACGCCCTGCTCGACCGCGGCCATGGTCGAGGCGACCTCGGCGTTGGTGGCCAGCGCGTCACCGGAGGCGATGACCTGCAGCGCCGCCGAGGAACCGTTGGCCGTCTTCAGGTTGGCCTCGAGCCCCTCCGCCTTGAAGTAGCCCATCTGCTTGGGGACCGCGTAGAGGGCGATCTGGGTCGAGCCCGGGACGGTGGCCGTGGTGACGTAGTTGACCGAGGTGAGGCCGCCGGGGGCGCTGCTGCCGGTGTCCGATGAGCCACCACAGGCCGATGCGGCGAGCGCTAAGGCCGCGAGGGCGGCGGTCAGCGCGAGGGGACGACGAAACATGGTTCTCCCTTGGATGGGCGGGGATTAGCGGCGCGCGACGATCAGGCCGATGCGGCCCGCGGACGACTGCCCGGTCACCAGGCGGCGGCCGGTGGGGATGAGTTCGCGGCTGACCCGATCGGGTTCGAAGCCGGCGCGCGCGGCCATGGCCTCGAGGTCGAGCGTGCGGACGGTGCTCCAGAACGGCTCGTTGTTGTTGGTGGTGTCCCACTCGACGAGGAACTGGGCGAAGGGGTCCATCGTGGTGAACGGCGGGTACTCCGCGTGGATCATCAGGCCGCCCGGTTTGAGCAGCCGGAAGCTCTCGGTGAGGATGTTCTGCACGGCCTTGGTGCTGGTCTCGTGGAGCAGGATGTGCGACACGACGAGGTCGAAGCTGCCGGCCGGGTAACCGGTCGCCTCCGCGTCGCGCTGGGCGAAGTGCACGGGCAGGCCGAACGAGGCCGCCCGGGCGTGGGCGTAGCGCAGCATCGGGGCGGCGACGTCGATCGCGTGCACCTCGGCCTCGGGGTAGCGCTCGGCGTACGGCAGCGTGCTGTGCCCGACGGAGCAGCCCATGTCGAGGATCGCGGCCGGCGCGAGGCCGGGGTGGTGCACGTCGAGGTAGTGCTCGATGACCGAGCGGCCCTTGTCGTCGTTGGCCGCGCCGAGCTGGCCGGCGGCGTAGATGTAGACGCCGCGGTCGTAGAGCGCGCCGGCGGTGAGGTCGTCAGGCCCGGTCTCGCGGTAGTAGCCGGTGGGCATGCAGTGGATGTCGACGGTCTGCAGGTACGCCGGAATCCGCACCGACGCGTCCAGGGTCAGCGACCCCGTGCTGCCCAGCAGGGAGCCGGCGACGCCGGTCAGGCGGCTCAGCTGCCGGGCGGTGCTGTCGGCGACCAGCGCCCACATCTGCTCCTGGCCGCTGCGGCGCAGGGCGCTCCACATCTGGGTCGCCGGGTCCTCGGCCATCAGCTCGCCGATGACGTGCCGGCTGGTGGGGGCCGCGCCGTGCGCCCTGGCGTAGGCGGGCGCGATCTCGGTCTCGTACCGCTGACGGATACGGGCGGCGACGTCGTAGGCGAGCCGCGTCTTGAGGTCCCAGATCTCCTGCTGGCGGTAGGCCTCGCCCACGTTGGGCGCGGCGAGGACGGCGTGCTCGAGCTGCCCGTCGGCGAGCCTGTTCATCGCGACTCCTTGGTGAGTTCCTCGACAACGCGGCCGAGGGCGACCGAGTCCTCGCCGGGGTCCCGGCCCTCGAGGACGGCGACGCGGCGCTGGAGCACGCCGATCTCCTGGCCGAGCACGACGATCGCGGCCAGCAGCCGGTCGGTGTGGGCGTCGCCGAGGTAGACGGGGCGCTCGCCGCGCCGGGTCTTCACGCGCCCTGCCCGGGCGTGTAGTCGTGCAGCACCTCGGCGACGGTGTCCGTGGTCCAGCCCTGCTTGAACGCGTAGGCGGCGAACGGCTCCACGTCCCGCAGCGGCGCGAGGTCCTCGTTCACCGCGTCGTGGATCGTGAGGTGCGGCTTGCCCCGGAACACGTCGCCGGTGCGCACGTCCGACAGCTTCAGGCCGAGCAGGCTGGTGCGGGTCGGGATGGTCGGCGACGGCGAGGGCTGGTGCGACAGCAGGAAGCCGCGGTTGCCGTACGCCGGCATCTGCGACGCCTCGATCGCCTCGGTGATCTCGATGCCGACGTCGAGCACCGGCGCGCCGAGCCGGCTGACCGAGCCGGACAGCTTGGTGCCCGGCCCGATGGGGCCCATCGCCGGATTGTACGGATTGATGTGTGTTCGCCGGACTTCGCCGATCTTCTTGCCCCAGCCCATCACGGTGCCGAACCCCATCGACCAGTCCTCGGTCACCCAGATGAAGGTGCTGAACCGGCCGGGCTCGCCGCGGTGGGTGGCGTAGAAGCCGACGATGCCCTCGCCGTACTGCGTGCGGCGCGGCGCCGTGAACGCCTGGTCGGGCTCGCCGTCGCTGACCTTGACCATGTCGGCCACGAATGCGAAGCCGACGCCGTCCTCGACGGGCTCCAGCGGCTCGGGGAGGTAGCGGCGGGCCAGGTCGGCGCCGGCGCGGAACAGCACGCGGATGGCGTCCGAGCCGATGTGGTGCGGGGGTGGTTCGACGAGGCTCGCGGATCCTGTGGGCGAGAGCGGGTTGGTGAAACCTCGCAGCTGCATCGAGACCACCTCGTGTTCCTCGGGTCTTGTTCCTCTGAGCGAAACGCCGTTTCTCCTGTGAGGCCAGACGCTAGACACGCCCCACTGGCGGCGTCAAGGGGTTACGAGCGCCTTTACTCAGCGGAAACAAGCTTGGCAAGAAAGCCCGCCCGGACTCTTGACGCGATCCGAGACCGATGCTTAGCGTTTCGCAAAGCGGTAAGTCGTACCGCCCAGATGAACGATCCCCCCGAATCGAAGGACAGCCCGTGACGTCAGCAGCCAACGTGGCCCGCGCGGCCACCGACGGCGACCTCGACTCGCGCTGGATCGAGGCCACCCACCTCGAGAAGGTCTACCGACCGCGCAAGTCCGCGCCGACCCATGCCCTCTCGGACGTCTCGTTCGCCGCCCGCCGCGGCGAGTTCGTCTCCATCGTCGGCCCCTCGGGCTGCGGCAAGACCACTCTGCTGAAGATCCTTGCGGGCCTGATCCCCTACACCGACGGCGAGACCAAGATCGCCGGCAACCGGGTCAGCGGCCCGGACAAGGGCGTCGGGATGGTGTTCCAGGCGGCGACCCTGCTGCCGTGGCGCACGATCCTGGAGAACGTCATGGTGCCGGTCGAGATCCAGAAGCTCGACCGCAAGTCGCACGAGGTCCGCGCCCGCGCGCTGCTCGAGCTGGTCGGCCTGGACGGCTTCGAGAACAAGTACCCCGGCGAGCTCTCCGGCGGCATGCAGCAGCGGGCCGGCATCTGCCGCGCGCTCGTGCACGACCCCGCCGTGCTGCTGCTCGACGAGCCCTTCGGCGCGCTCGACGCGATGACCCGCGAATACATGAACCTCGAGCTGCTGCGCATCTGGCAGGAGAGCCGCAAGACGGCCATCCTCGTCACGCACTCGATCCCCGAGGCGGTGTTCCTCTCCGACCGGGTCATCGTGATGACCCCGCGGCCGGGCCGGATCGCCGAGGTCATCGACATCGACCTGCCCCGCCCGCGCGAGCTGCGGATGATGGCCTCCGACGACGCCGGGGTCTACGTCGAGCGGATCCGCGCGTACTTCAACAGCGCCGGCGTCATCGACTGAGGACGGACAACCATGACAACGCAGACCGTCGTCCCGCCCGGCGCGGGGCAGCGCCAGCCGCTCGCGGCCCCGCGACGCCGCCGTAGCCTGATCCCCGATCTGCACGAACGGCCCGAGTTCGCGCTGGTGCCGATCGTGTTCGTCGTCGTGATGGCCGCCTGGGAGTTCGTGCCGGGGTGGTTCGGCGTCGACGAGTTCGTGCTCCCCCGGCCCAGCCAGATCGTCGAGATCTTCTTCAACCAGCTCGGCGAGGCCGCGTTCTGGCACAACATGTGGGTCACCGTGCAGGAGGCCGGCCTCGGCTTCGTGATCGCCGTCGTGGTCGCGGTCCTGATCGGCACCGCCGTCGCCCAGATCACCCTGCTCGAGCGCACCGTGCTGCCGTACATCGTGGCGTTCCAGTCGGTGCCGAAGGTCGCCCTGGCCCCGATGTTCGTCGTGTGGTTCGGCTTCGGGCTGGCCTCCAAGATCGTGATGGCGACGATCATCGCCTTCTTCCCGATCCTCATCAACGTCATCGCGGGCCTCAAGTCCGCGGACAACGACAAGATCGAGATGCTGACCTCCTTCGGGGCGAGCCGCTTCCAGGTCTTCCGGATGGCCCGCTTCCCCAGCGCCCTGCCGTACATCTTCGCCGGCCTGCAGAGCGGTGTCGTCTTCTCGATTCTCGGCGCCATCGTGGGCGAGTACATCGGCGCCCAGGAGGGCCTCGGCTACCAGTTGATGCAGGCCAACTACCGCTTCGACATCCCGGCGATGTTCGCGGTCCTCATCGTGCTGTCGATCATGGGCATGATCGCCCATGGCGTCGTGAAGCTGGCCCAGCGTAAATTCGTATTCTGGTCCGGCGATGAGAGCAAGCGGGGGACGTGATGTCGCTAGCGGAGGTCCAGTCGACGCGGGAGCCGACGTCGGGTCTCGAGCGCGTGCTCAAGGTGATCTACGCGGTGTCGGCGGCCGGTTCCGGCGGCATCGGGGTCTCGGCCCTGGCCCGCGAGATCGACCAGCCCAAGGCGGTCGCGCACCGGCTGCTCAAGGGTCTCGCGGCCGACGGGTTCCTCGCCTTCGACGACGCCACCAAGTGCTACCGGCTCGGGACCGGCGCGCTCGCGATCGGCATGGCCGCGCTGCGCCAGACCAACGTCCAGCAGACCGCCCGCCCGATCCTCGAGCGCCTGGTCCGTGAGACGCAGGAGACCGCGACCCTCTCGCTCAAGCAGGGCGACAGCCGGATCTACGTCGACCAGGCGCTCTCGCCGCAGGAGATCCGCATGTCGGTGACCATGGGCGTCGCCTACCCGCTGCACGCCGGGGCGTCCTCCAAGGCCATCCTCGCGGCGATGCCGGACAGCTCGATCGACGACTACCTGGCCTCCCACTCCCTCAACCTGCTGACGTCGGCCACCATCGCCGGCCGCCACGAGCTGCTGCAGGAGATCGTGCAGATCCGCGAGCGCGGCTACGCCATCAGCGCGGGTGAGCGCGACGCCGGCGCCGCGAGCGTCGCCGCCGCGGTGCTCGGCATGGCCGGCGGCGTGCTCGGCTCCATCTCGGTCTGCGGGCCGGTCGGCCGCTTCGAGGCCACCGACATCCAGCGCCTCGGCGCGCTGGTCCGGGCGGGCGCGCAGGAGGTCTCGCGCGCCGTCGGCCACGTCGCCTGACCCATTTCCGGAAGGCTTTTTTCGATGCACCGTGCCTATTTTCAGACCTCGCATGGGCAGATTCACGCCCGCGTAGCCGGCGAGGCCGGTCCGAACATCGTCCTGCTGCACGAGAGCCCGCTCTCCTCGTTCGTGTACGACGACGTCCTGCCCCTGCTCGCCCCCTGGGCCCGCGCCCTGGCCCCGGACACGCTCGGCTACGGCATGTCCGACGCCCCGACCCAGCGCCTCGACATCCCCGGCTACGCCGAGCCGGTCGTCGAGCTGCTGCGCACGCTGGACGGCTCCGCGGTGATCGTCGGCTCGCACACCGGGGCCAGCATCGCCATCGAGGCCGCGCACCAGGCCCCCGAGCTCGTCTCCGGGCTCGTGCTGCTGGGCATCGCGACCTACACGCCCGAGCAGCAGCGCGACCGGCGGCAGAACTGGGCGCCGGACGAGCCGGTCACCGAGGAGGCCACCCATCTGCTGTCGGCGTGGCAGCGGTACCAGGGACTGTGGCGCGGCTGCGACCTGCAGACGCGGCAGCGGGCGGTCTGGACGATGCTGGGCTCGCTCGATCGCTACCACTGGGCCTACAACTCGGCGTTCGAGTACGACCCGCTCACCCCGCTGTCGCAGCTCACCTGCCCGGTGCTGTGCGTCGCGGCCGACGGCGAGTTCCTGGAGGAGGGCACCCGGCGCGCGGCCGAACGCCTCGGCCTGCCCTACGAGGTGGTCCCCGACTGCATCGGCCAGATCCCGGTCCGCCAGCCCAAGGTCTGCGCCGAGCTGATCGAGCGGTTCGTCGATGGACTGTAGGAAGGTGCAGGACGCGGCGCTGCGGGCCACCGTCGCCCGGCTCGCGTCCGCGCACCCGTTCTACCGCGAGCACTGGGCCGGCATCGACCTGACGGCCGTGCGCGGCATCGACGACCTTCCGCTGCTGCCGCTGACCACCAAGACGATGTTCACGGCCGAGCCCGAGCGGTTCCGGCTGGAGCCCGACGGCTCGCCCGAGCGGCAGCTGTGGGACATCGCGTACACCTCCGGCTCGACCTCCGCCCCCGCGCCGATCTACCAGTCGGCGTACGACTTCCACGCGATCCTGGCCGCCCAGGTGCGCATGGCCGAGATCCGCGGCATGCGCGGCGACGACCGGATCGCCAACCTCTACCCGCTCACCCCGCAGCCGCACGGCGCCTGGACCCGGGCGAACCACGCCGCCGCGGTGCTCGGCGCGACCGTCGTGTGCGGGATGAGCGGCACGAGCCCTTGGTTCGAGGTGACCCGGCGCCTGCCCGAGGTTGCGGACCTGCTCGTCGCCGCCCGGCCGACGGTGCTCTGGGGCGTGCCGAGCTACGTGCGCCGGGTCGTCGACGAGGTCACCAGCCGCGGCGGCACCCTGGCCGACGTGCGCATGCTCGCCATCAGCGGCGAGGCCGTCACGCCGGCGATGGCCGCCCAGCTCGCGGAGCTGCTGGCCGCCGCCGGGGCCCCGGACGTCGTGATCTCCAACAGCCTCGGGGCGTCGGAGCTGCAGTACGGCCTCGTCGAGTGCGTCCCCGGCACCGGGTTCCACAACCCGATGCCCGAGCTGCTGCACATCGACGCCGTCGACGACGACGGCCTCCCGGTGCCGCCCGGGACGCCCGGTGCCCTGACGATGACCCACCTCGACCGGCACGGCACGGTGCTCGTGCGCTACCTGCTCGGCGACCGCGTCGAGGTCGCCCACGACGCCTGCCCGCACTGCGGCCGGCTCGGCGGGCGGGTGGTCGCGCACCACGGGCGCTCGGGCCGCTCGCTCAAGATCAAGGGCCAGCTCGTGGACACGACGGCACTCGAGGCCGCCATTGCCGCGGTACCGGGCGTGGCCGACCACCGCGCCGTCGTACGCCGGCTCGACCCGGCCGACCCGCTCTCCGGCGACGAGCTGGTCGTCCAGGTCTGCGGCTCCACCCCGGCCGATCGCGTGGCGGCGGCCGTCAAGCTCGCGACCCGCGTCACGCCCGTCGTCGAGTTCACGACCGCCGATGCCCTCTTCCCCGCCGACGAGCGCATGAAGCCGCGCCGGTTCATCGACGAACGCCCCTCATTGGAGTCCCGCACATGAGCACGCCCGCGATCGACATCGTCTGCAACCTGTTCACGCCCGAGGTGGTCGCCTCCCGGCCCGCGTGGAACAAGCAGTTCCTCGGCGGCAAGGTCAACGCCTCCGAGCACACCCTCGCGGGCCTGACCGTCGAGCAGCACCTTGCGGCGCTCGACGCCGCGAACGTCGAGCACGCGCTGCTGATCGCGCCGAAGATGGGCCGCGAGGGGCTCTCCGAGTCGTGGCGGCTGGACCCGATGCGGGTCGTCGAGCTGGTGCAGGCGCACCCGGACCGCTTCAGCGGGCTCGTCGGCATCGACCCCTTCGAGGGCATGAAGGGCGTGCGCGAGCTGGAGCTGATGGTGCGGGAGTACGGCATGGTGGGGGCGCACATCTACCCGCACTGGTTCGAGCTCGCCCCGGACCACGCGCGCTACTACCCCTTCTACGCCAAGTGCGCCGAGCTCGGCGTGCCGGTGCAGATGCAGGTCGGGCACTGCCTGCGGTACAGCCACGACCACCCGCTGCCGTCGGTCGGCCGGCCGATCCTGCTCGACACGCTCGCCTGCCACTTCCCGGAGCTGAAGATCATCGGGATCCACGTCGGGTGGCCGTGGACGGAGGAGATGATCGCCGTGTCGTACAAGCACCCCAACGTGTACATCGGCATCGACGCCTACGCGCCCAAGTACCTCGACCCGAAGCTCGTGAGCTACCTCAACGGGTGGGGCGCGGACAAGGTCATGTTCGGCACCGACTTCCCGGTCATCCCGCACGCGCGGGCCCGCGAGGAGATCGCCGCCTGGAACCTGCGCCCCGAGTCCGAGGCGAAGCTGATGCGGGAGAACGCGCTGAAGGTGTACGACCTGAAGATCTGAGCCCGCCCCAGCGCCCGGGCGGCACCGTTGCCGTGCCACCTCGGGCGGTCACCGCCGTGCACGCTCGGCCTGTCGCCGCTGGCGTACTCGCTCGCGGTGGCCCGGGGCGGGGGTCCTGTCCGTGGCGTGCGGGGCGGCCGGCCTGCTCGCCGTCATGGCTCCGGCGGTCCGCCGGGCATCATTGCGGGCGAGCGCGTCGGCCGCGTCGGCCGGCCCGAGGTTCTGGCCGGACGTCGCCGTCCCGGCTCGCCGCCGGCCGGCACGTGCGGAGGACGACAGTCCAATGTGGTCGCCCGGCGCCACGGGCCCGGCATCCGTCCACTCTGGACGGTCGCCCGAGCACGCTGGCGCACGGGCCGGGCCGTTCGCCTATTGTCGCTGGGATGAGAGCCCGCACGGTCGTCTCGGCCGCCGTTCTGGCCGCGGCCGCCAGCTATGCCGAGACGTCGGTGGTGAGCCGGGCCTTCGCCGCCTGCGACGTGGGCATCAACGCGGGCGCGAACAACGCCTTCCTGCTGTTCATCGCGATGCCCGTGCTGTGGGTCGTGCAGACGGCGCTCGTCGCCGGCAGTGCCCCGCTGCTGTCGCGACTCTCCCCCAGCCGGGCGGTGACGACCGCTGCGACGGCCGCGCTCGCGCTGGCGGTCCTGGCCCTGGTGGCCTACGGCTTCTTCTTCTGGGCGGGCCTGCCACTGACCGACGCGGTGAGCTGTCCGGGAGGCCACGAGCCAGCCTGGTGGCCGTCCTGGCTCCCGCCCGCGCCGCACCCCTACTACCGCTGACAGACGGCCCGGCGTGACCACCCGCGGACCTGGCCTGCTACCTGGCGCCGACGGGGCCGGCAGACGGCTCAGCGTCACCATCCGCAGGCCCGGCCACGGCCCCCGCCGCACCCCTGCTGTCCGGCGCCGACGGGCTGGCAGGCGGCTCGGGCGTGGCCATCCGCGGACCTGACAGTGGCCGCCCGGGCGGCCACGAGCCGAAAGGCTCACAGATAATTCGGGGTGACCATCAGCGGACCTGGCAGCGTCGGCGCGCAGCGCCAAGCGGTGTCTGGCGGGAGCGACGGTCCTCACCCCGACGGACCCGAGTCATGCCCTGGCAATTGACCGTGGCTCTCAGCGGCTTGCCGGACGTTCACGACGCCCTGCTGCACGGGCGCTATCGAAAGCGCGGCGCGGCGGCCCCGCGGTGCCAGCAGGCCGCGGGGCCGGGGCCGCGTGCCGAGGGCTACTCGGCCGTGCTCTTCCGCGAGGGCTCGTCGTCGTCCTCGGTCAGGTCGTCGTCCAGGTCGGCGAAGGCGTGCTCGTCCAGCCGGTCGACCACCCGGTCGCCCGCGGCCAGCGCGAACGGCCCGGCGCCGTCGTTGTCCTCGTACGTCTCCGGGTCGAGCGGCGTCTCCACCTCGGCCACGATGACCACCCCGTCGAGCGACTCGAGCTCGGGGATGTCCAGCGCCCCCAGCGACCCGTCGCCGGCCTGCATGAGCTCGAGGACGGCCTCGCCGACGGTCTCGACCGCGGCGCCGTCGCCGTCGCCCGGGTTGGCGCGCCGGGCCGCCTCGGCCACCGCGAGCAGGGCGCCGACGCTCGGGATGCGGTAGTCGCGGCGCTGGCGCACCGAGATCACCCGCGGGTGCGGGTCCTCGGCCTCGGCCCCGTCGACGATCCCGACGCCGAACTGGCGGTCGGCCTCCTCCGGGTCGATCGCCTCGACGTCCCACGGAGTGACCTCGCCGAACTCGTCGAGCAGCAGCTCGTCGTAGCTGTTGGAGGCGTTGTTGAGCTCCACGTAGGCGCGCCACACCACGTCGTCGTCGGCCCGGCCGCCCGCGGCCTTGACCGCGGCAAGGTGCTCGCGGGCCGCCGCGATCACGCGCTCGAGCGCGGCGTCAAGCTCCGCGTGCCGGTCGGTCATGATGAGATCCCCCTGAGAAAAGATGAGTTAGGACTGCTGCAGGAACCGGTCGAGCACTCGCACGCCGAACTGTAGTCCCTCGACGGGTACGCGCTCGTCAATGCCATGGAACAACGCGCCGAAGTTCAGGTCGGCGGGAAGGCGCAGTGGCGAGAAGCCGAAGCAGCGAATGCCCAGCTTGGCGAACTGCTTGGCGTCGGTTCCGCCACTGAGCATGTAGGGCACCGGGATCGCGCCCGGGTCCTCGGCCCGCAGCGCCGCCGACATCGCCTCGACCAGCGCCCCGTCGAACGTGGTCTCGAGCGCCGCCTGGCGGTGGATGTATTCCAGCTCGATGTCCGGCCCGACGATGCGCCGCAGTTCCTCCTCGAACAGCTCCGACTGGCCGGGCAGCGTCCGGCAGTCGATGGTGGCCGAGGCCCTGCCGGGGATGACGTTGTCCTTGTAGCCCGCGGCGAGGCGGGTCGGGTTCGCGGTGTTGCGCAGCGTCGCGCCGATGATCATCGCGATCGGGCCGATCTTGCCGACGGCCGCCTCGGGGTCGTCGAGGTCGAGCTCGATGCCGAGGATCTGCGAGACCTGCTCCAGGAACGCCCGCACGGTCGGGGTGAGCACGACCGGGAAGCGGTGCGTGCCGACCCGCGCGACCGCCTCGGCCAGCGCCGTGACCGCGTTGTCGTCGTTGATCATCGAGCCGTGGCCGGGCCGGCCCTTCGCGTGCAGGCGCAGCCAGTCGATGCCCTTCTGCGCGGTCTCGATGAGGTAGAGCCGCTGGTCCCCGCCGACGCTCACCGAGAACCCGCCGACCTCGCCGATCGCCTCGGTGACGCCGTCGAAGAGCCCGGGATGGCGATCCACCAGGTGCTGCGCGCCATAGGTGCTGCCGGCCTCCTCGTCGGCGACGAACGCGAGCACGACGTCCCGCGGGGGCTTGCGGCCCTCCCGCTTCATCCGCCGGACCAGCGCCAGCACCATGGCGTCGAAGTCCTTCATGTCGATCGCGCCCCGGCCCCACAGGTAGCCGTCCTTGATCTCGCCGCCGAACGGGTCGACCGACCACTCGGAGGCGTCGGCGGGCACGACGTCGAGGTGGCCGTGGATCAGCAGCGCGTCCCGCGACGGGTCCTCACCCTCGAAGCGCGCCACGACGCTCGCCCGGCCCGGCTCGCTCTCGTAGATCTCGGGCTGGAAACCGACCTCGGCGAGCTTCTCCGCCACGTACTCCGCCGCGACCCGTTCCCCGGTGCTCGTGTCGAGGTCGCCGGTGTTCGTGGTGTCGATGCGCAGCAGGTCCCGGCAGATTTCGATGACTTCGTCGGCGGCGGGGTCGGTGGCGTCCATGAGGAAGTCATATCAGGCGGGACCGACAGTTTTCCGCGTGGTCCGGCGACGACTACCCAGAGTCGTCGCCGGACTACCCTGAGGTCCTACCAGCCGAAGCCGGCCGCGTAGGTGAGCGAGGCGAGCACCGCCTGACCCGACGCGTTCGGGTGGAAGTAATCCCAGGTAGAGACCTGCGAGAGGGTGAATTGGTAGCCGAAGACGGCCCCACCGTCGTACTTGCAGTTGGCCCCGTAGGCGGTACAGGCTGAGGCGAGTTGCCCGTTGAAGTCGGCGACGCGCTGGCGCACCCGGTCCCGCCGGGCGGCGTCGGCCGCGGCCGTGGATGAGGGGTTGGCGAGCATGGACTGACACACGCCGAAGAGCGACCACACGCCGCGCGCGGACGAGCTGGCGCTGCCCACCTGCCAGAGGCGCTTGATGTCCGGGATGCTGATGAGCTGGATCTTCGCGTCCGGCAGCCCGGCCTTGAGCGTGCCCAGCGCGGAGTCCAGCGCCGAGCGGAACGCGGCGACGCTCGTCATCGACGCCTCCGAGCTCGTGCAGGCGTCGTTGGCGCCGATGAGGATGGTGACGTACGCCGCACCCTGGCTCACCACCGTCGCGGCCTGCCCGGGCATGTCGGCGACCTTGGCCCCGGACTTGGCATCGTTGAGGTTGTGGCCGTTGATCGCCGGGTTCACGGCCTTGATGCGCAGGTACTGGCTGTTCACGGCGGAGTCGGTGCCGGTGCTGAACGATCGGCTCGGGCAGTCGACGTACCACCCGCAGGCGTTGAAGCCGCGGCTGATCGAGTCGCCCATCGAGGCGATGGAGCCGGGCGGCGGGCCCGGAGCCGCGGCCGCCGGGGTGGCGGTGCCCAGCTGCGCGGCGAGGAGAGCGGTGGCGGTGAGAGCGGCGAGGGCGGCGGACCCCCGCCAGGTCGACGACATGGCGGCCCCTTCCATCTTCATTGACAGATGTGAATGAGATGGTACCGACGGGTAACCTGCCGTTTCAAGAAGTTGGCGCCCGGGTACATCGGCAACCGTGAGCGGACTTCCTCTGCCGCCCCTCCCGGGCGCGCCCGACGACGAGCACGACGCCATGGGTCGCAGCATGATCGACCTGCTGGACGAGGAACACGAACAGCTCGACCGGCTGTGCACCCGCGCCGAGACCGAGCCGGCCGCGTCCGACGTCCTCGTGGCCACCCTGGCCCGGCACCTGTCAGCCGAGGAGCAATACCTGATTCCGGCAGTTTCCGCGGTACTGCCCGAAGGCCCCGACATCGCCTCCCGCGAACTCGCCGCCGACGCCGAACTCCTAGCGGCCCTGCGCCGCCTGCACACGTCCGCCGACAAGGCCGCCCTGCGGGCCGTCACCGACCACGTGCGCTCACACACCCACACCGCGGCCGCACTCTTCCCGGCACTGCGCTCGCGGTGCACGTCCGAGGAGCTGGTACGCCTGGGCAACCGCGTGGAGATCGCGCGCTCGGCCGCCCCGACGCGCCCCCACCCCGGCACCCCGTCCACCCCGCCGCTGAACAAGCTCGTGGACCCTGCCCTAGGCGTGGTGGACAAGGTGATGGACGTCCTGACCCGCCGTACGACCTGGGAAGAAGATCTCTGAGAACCCGAAGTTTATCGATCACTACCCACGGGGTAAACCCGACGTAGACGCGAGGCGACCGGCTCCCCCCTCCGGTCGCCTCCGCGCGTCGGCCCCCCGATTCGTCAAGATCCGGGGTGACCGTGTAAAGTCTCGCGTGGCCGTTGAAGCGGAGCCGGAAGGCACCGAGTACAATTGGCCAGCCGGTCGAAGTGGCGGAATGGCAGACGCGCTAGCTTGAGGTGCTAGTGCCCTTTATCGGGCGTGGGGGTTCAAGTCCCCCCTTCGACACACAAACGTTGCACACATGCCACATCTGACGGGCGAGTGTTCGGGTGCCTTCCGACACTCGCCTGTAGCGTTCACGCGACGTCCGCTGAGTCCCCGCGAAGGCGGGTGGACCGCATGACGGGGTCCACGATCCCAGCGGTGATTCCGTCCTCGGCAGCCGCGCCGGCACGGTCGTCCATTCTCGGGCAGCGACGAGTGCTGCCGTTGGCGCAGCAGCAGGCGCGGCGTAGCCGATCGACGGTGTACGGGTTGGCCGCCGTCGACAATCGGGGCCGGATCGCCGACAGCGCCTTGTTCCGCACGCTGGGCTGGCTCCCCGGCATCCGGCTGCAGGTCCGGGAACACTGCGGATTCGTGCTGGTCAACGCCGACCAGCAAGGCGTCCTGAGCATCAATCGCCAGGGTCACCTCCAGTTACCGGTCGCGGTGCGACGGTGGTGCGACCTCGCCCCCGGCGACAAGGTGTTGCTGGCCGCCGAACCCGACCAGCAGCTGCTGATCGTGCACCCACCGGCCACGCTCGACTCCATGATCACCTGCGCGTACGGCATCCTCGGCGGTGATGTGGCATGACGCAACCGGCCATGCCGTCTGCGGGTGCCGCCGAGCTGGACGCCGCTCGCCTGTTGCTCGCCAGGCTCGGGGTGTCACCGGCGGACCTGCTCGGCCTCGTCGACACCCGTCCGCCGGCACCGACCTTCGCCGAATACGTTCCGGTGGTCGCGGCAGCGGTCACTGACGCCAGCCGCCGGGCGTACCGAAGCTACTGGAACCGGGCCCTGGAGCATTGGGCCGACCGGCGCCTCGACGAGATCAGACCCTCCGACATCGAACGCCTGGCGGAGTACGTCAAGGCGCATGTGGTCGCCCGCCGCAACGCGCGCGGCGGGCGCAGCGCCGCGGAGAACCTCATCACCGCCCTGCGCTGTCTCTACAACCGGGCCGTCGCCGACGGGCACCTCACCGAGGCCGACAACCCGGCACGGAAGGTGGCCAAGCCCCGCCGCCTGCCCAGCACCCGGCGGGCGGTACCGGACGCGCGGCTGCTCGAGATCAACGCCGCGGCGGCAGGCAGCGGCGATGATCCGGTCCTGGACTGCTTGCTGCTGCGGCTGCACACGGAGACGGCGTGCCGCCGCGGCGGGGCGCTCACGCTGCGACCCGCGGACCTCGATCCTGAGCAGTGCCTGATTCTGTTGCGGGAGAAGGGCGACACCGTCCGGTGGCAGCCGGTCTCCCCCACCCTCATGCGGCACCTGCAGCAGCACGTGGAAGAACGGCACGCGCCTGCGACCGGTCAGCTGCTGCGGTACCGCAACGGTGACCCGATCACCTACCGTCGCCTCGACCACCTGTGGGCCAGGATCGGCAGGCAGCTGCCGTGGGTGATGACGCAGCAGATCAGCACGCACTGGTTGCGACACACGACATTGACGTGGGTGGAACGCAACTTCGGCTACGCCGTCGCCCGTGCCTACGCCGGCCACTCCACCACTGGCGGTGACACCGGAACGACCGCCACGTACGTGCGAGCCAGCGTCCACGAGGTTGCGGCGGCGCTCGCGGCGCTCACCGGCGAATCGCACCCTCTGCAGCTGTCCGACGCGTGACCTTTCGTGGGCGGCCTGCCCGCAGCCGTGCGGGCAGGCCACACGCGGTGACACGGGGTGGTACGTGGTGACACCTCCCCCGCCGCCGAGTTCCGGGGCAGCATCGGAGTGTCGCTCCGAATGCTGGGCGGCGGGGTGATCGCCGTTGCGGAAGCGAGGTGGATCAAGATGTTGCACGAGGGTGGCCCCAGCGCCACGGCACCGGGACTACCCATGGCACAGCTGGACCTACGGCCTGCCGAAAGCAGCTCGCACTACGTCGTCACCGCGGTCGACGTTCGGGGACGGCTCGCGGACCGCTCCGGACTGCAGGCGCTGGCGTGGTCGCCCGGCCACCTGATTTCGATCCAGGTCACCCCAGTGACGGCGATCGTCAAGGGATGCACCGACGGGCCACATACCATCACCCGTCAAGGTCATCTCCGGCTACGCTCCTCGGCACGGCATGCGTTGGGCCTGCAAGCAGGTGCCAGAGTGCTCCTGGTCGCGCAGCCCGAGCACGACCTGCTGGTCATCTACCCGATCCCCGTGCTCGAAGCGATGCTGCAGCGGCACGACCTCGTTCCCGGCCACGAGGGCTGGGCATGACCGCGTCGCCGTCGGCGCGGAAACGCGCCGAGCTAGACACGGTACGGGTCCTGCTCACACAGCTCGGCATCACGCCCGAGGAACTGCTCAGCAATCCTGTCACTCGTGAGATGCCGACGTTCGCCGAGTACATCGACCGGGTCGCGGAGGCCGTGACGCCCGGCACACGCAACGCGTACGGATCGTACTGGCGGCGTATCAGTGCAGTGTGGGGTAGTCGCCGGCTCGACGAGCCCAGCCCGCTGGAAATCAAGGCGTTGTCGGAGCAGGCGAAAACAACTGCCGTCGTGCGGGCGAACTCTCGTGGCGGCCGGACCGCGGCCGAGCACGTCATCTCAGCGCTGAGGTGCCTGTATCAGCACGCCGTCGCCGACGGACTCCTCGCCGAGGCAGACAATCCCGCGAAGCGCGTTGCCAAGCCGCGTCGCCTGGCCAGCACGCGCCATGCGCTCACCGACGCGCAGCTCGCCGAGATCGTCGCGGTGTCGGCGACGACCGGCAACGACCCCGAGCTCGACAGTCTGCTCATCCGTCTGCACACCGAGACGGCCTGCCGCAGAGGCGGCGGCCTGGCCTTGCGACCAGTTGACCTGGATCACGGGCAATGCCTGATCCGGCTTCGGGAGAAGGGCGAGACCGTCCGGTGGCAGCCGGTCTCCCCCACCCTCATGCGCCACCTCCTCCGCCACGCGGAAGAACGCGGCGACGGTGACCCGCGCGGCCAACTCCTGCGCTACCGCGACCGGCAACCAATCACCAGCCGCCGGTATGACCACCTGTGGGTTCGCGCGGGCCGGCACCTGCCGTGGGTCGCCACCCAGCAGATCAGCACCCACTGGATCCGGCACACGACCCTGACTTGGGTCGAGCGCCACTTCGGATACGCCGTGGCCAAGGCGTTCGCCGGCCATAACGGCCGCGGCGACGCCGGCACCACCGCCACCTACGTCCGCGCGGACCTGCACGAGGTCGCCCGGGCCACCGCCGCGCTCACCGGCGAACATCACCCACTCGCCGTGCCGGCACCCACATCACCAGGAAGTGGCACCCGGTGGCACCTTCCTGCCGGGTGAGGCGACGAGCACCGTCAACAGCGATCTACCAATCACGCCGAACCGCAACCGAACGGGGACGACCGCATGACGCGCTATGCCATCGACGTGCAACGCAGTGAACTTCACGCCGTTTGGAGCACTGGCTTCGCCGACACGACACAGCAGGCCGCAGTGTTGCCTCCCGGCGTGTCGCAAGACGAGGCCGGAGCGCTCGCCGCCGCACTGACCGGCCTGTCGGTCGCCCTCTGGCGTCGCTATACGCACCCGTCCACCGAAACGTACGCCGACGAGGAAGCGAGCGGAGGCTGGCAGCGACACGAAACACGAGCCATGTTCGGCGACGTGGCCGCGGCAATCCGGAACCCGAATCTCCCCGTCGACGGCATGCTCATCGCCTCGTACGACCTGGTCGAGGAGAACGCCCACCGCGTCGGCAGAGCACTGCACGCAATCGGCTCCAAGGCCCTCACCGACTCGGTCGCAGGAGACATCGAGTTCGAACTTGCGGCAGTCGCCGACGCAGAGGCAGACCATCTCGCCGGGAGGGCACTGCAGGCGATCTCCCTGACCCGCCAGAAAGCCTCACCCGTGCAAATCGCCACGGCAGATCAACTCCTGCACCGCAGTCTCCTCAAGTCCGACGAACTGCTGCAAACTGTTGACCCGACATCTGCTGCCGTCGCGGCCGCGCACTGGCTGCACGCAGCCGCAGAGGTCGTCGCTGAGCACCTCGGCGTCCCGCCAGCCGCTGTCATCCGGGAAGCCGACACCATCGAAGCGACTCCACAGGAGACGCCTATCACGGTGCTGGAGCTGATGGACCGCCGAGCCTCACCGCAGAAGGCCGTCACCGCCCTCATCCAAGACGCCATGCTCGTGGCCGAGGGGTTGCTGCCCAACGCGGACACCGCCGTCTGGGCCGTCAACAGGCACGGCGCCGGACGAAAACGCACACCAGCGCGGAGCCGGTGCGGCTCACGCCGCTCGACCCGCGGCGGCCGTCCCGGGATCTGCTTGAGGACCTGCTCGCAGGCATCCGCGGTTGCTGGCTCGTCTACCCGCAATGCGTCGACTACGACGGCTTGGGCGAGGTGGATGAGTCTGACATCGACGAGATGTTCGTCGCCGCAACTCGCGCACGGGCTTCCCAACGGCAGAGCCGACTGACCGAACAGTGAGCGTCGGGCGGGTGAAGGGAATCGAACCCGTCCTCCACCGGTCCTGTTGACCTGCACAAACACTAACTGCCCTGGTTTGTCCCTGTCTATAGGCTCCTCTACCGGCACCTAGCGTCCCTGGTGTTCCCGGCCGTGTTCCCACGGGAACACCGTTGATCTTGGCGGGCCGGCCGATCACCTCGTCGTCCTGTCGAGTCGAGACATTTCCGAGCACGGCACCGCTAGGGCGCAAGCTACTCCGCGCCTTGCGAACTCTTCGCGACGCGTGAATACACTGTGCACATGCCCGTTCAGAGTCCCTCAAGCGAAAAGCCTGCACGACGGGGCGAATCGTTAGTGAGATTGAGTCGAGATGTTGTCGTGAATATAGTCGCCAACCTCGCCGCGGCGGCCATCATCTATTTAGTCGGCATCGGGATAGGTTTCCTACCAAAAAACGCCGCTGCGGCGACTGCTGCGGTCACGTTCCTAGCCAGCCTAGGTGGAATCATTCTAATGTCATTGACTCTATATGTGATGATAAGCATACGTTTGATGCGCAAGCCCCGTATGCGCTACTTTCGAATAGCTTCTTACCTTTTTGCGAGCACACTCACCGTCTCTGGAATTTTCTTTCTCGGGTTGCCGCTCGGCGGAGACCATGCAACCGACCCTCAGGCGTTGATCTTTTACATACCTGGCGTTTCGATGCTCATCTTCGGAATTTATGCCTTCTGGAAGCCGGTGATACAGCCGCGGGAAACCCCCGAAGACCAGTAAACACGCCGACGTGGAGTAGACCAGTCGGCGGCAAGCGCCACCGCCGGCCACACAGGCCGCCCGTCGGGCTCCCGGTAGTCGCACGGAAATCACACGATTAGCTTCTCGCCGTCTTCCGGGTCTTCGATAAACTGCATGAACATTCGGCCAAGTAGCGTCAGCTTATCCAGCCTCACGTCATGAGCGAAGTATTCGTTTTCCTGGTCGTATCCCGATTCACTGAGTGCACTATAGTCGAGCAATCCTTCTTCCTTAAGGCGTTCGCACTCCCTGTCGAAGAGGGCTGCCATATCGCCGTGCCACCCGCCGCCGGACGGCGTCGGCAAGAGCAGTTTGGAAATGGCAGCCACCGCCACCAGATCCGAACCCGACGCGGCCACGTAGCCAACGTCCTCGCGGTACTTTCGATCTGACAGGAACTTGAGAAGCCGCAAGGACATTGGGGGGAAACGGTCGATCAACTCGAAGAATATATGCTGGCGATCTTCATTATGGTCAGCCGCCAGGGCGGTGTTGAGCACTGCATTGCGTAAAGCCGTTCGTTTGTCCTGACGGCTCCGGGCAGCAATCCGTACCCCGGCCCCGAGCGCGTCCACAAAGGCTTCGTTTTCGGCCAGGGTCTCGAAACTGCCGACGCGGCACTCAAGGCTACGCAAGCGTTGCGCCAAATCGGCTAGCCACACTTCCATTCGTCGAAGTTGTGGCCGCGCAAGTGTCTCGCCGACAATAATCTGGGCAGCTCCACCGACGACAGGAATCAAGGACAACAGAACTTCAGCACTCTTGCTCAGTCCGTAGTGGCGGTCACTCTGCGAGGGCGGCTCCAGCTCCATGGCCGCAATTATTAACGATGCCGTCCACTCGATTCACCCGATCGGGTGGACGTGGCTCGAATGTGATATCTGCTCATGCCGCAGACGGCGCACACCGTGGCCGGCCGCGTCCGCCGCACCCGCCCGTCCGCTCATGGGAGGCCGAGTACTTAAGTAGACGGAAGCGGGGCTCACCCGCCACGCCCTCGACGCAGCCCTTGCAGCAACCGCGATCCGTGAGCCCCTGGAGGCGGACCGGCCTGCAAGGGCTTTCGGCTTGCCCCGTGTGGCGCGCCTCGGCGGACCAGTCTCCCTCATCCGGAGGCCCTAACCTCGGCCCTTCATTGAGGCCGTCCGTGGTTCATGATCAGAAATGAGGAAGTGCCTCCCATCTGAGATGATCTGGCTTGTCGAAGGCTCTGATCACCTGCCACGGAAGGCACTTACCGAGTGAAGGCTACCCGAACGCGGCACATGAAAGACCGAGGCTAGAGACGTGGCCGCGCGTCATATATGCACGCAGCACAGGGTCCGCAGGAGTAGCGTACGCGTCACCGTCGGACAGGAGTAGCGGTGAATCGTCTTCCCGCAGCCCGAGAGTTGGCCGCCGCCGTTTCCTCCGCTCGGACACATAAGCGTCAGCGTGTTGCCGACTCCGTCGCCTTCTTGGTGTCCCGCAGAGCCGACCTCGCCCAGTACGACAGCGTCGATCATCTTGCGCAGATTGGATTCGAATCGTCGCCAGCACCAACGGCGGTACGTGCGGCACTCCATCATCTGACCGAGATCCGCAGCGAGCTGGCTATACGTATAAGGAAGCGGCAGCTCTACTCGGCATTTCCGAGTCCAAGCTGCATAAGGCGGTCGCGGGTGGACTGATGTCTTTCCACCGCGTCGCCGGAGGTCGTCTGGTGCGATTCACCGAGGACGACCTCCGGACCGCGTTCAAGCCGGTGCCGGCAACGCCAGCCGACGGGACGGCGAGTCGCCGCCGGGCACCGCGCCGGCGGTCTCGTTGAAGCGAGATCGCCGGCCGGCAACTCGACGAAGCCCTCACTCACGGTCCCAACCCCCTCCACCTCACCGCCGTGTTCGGCTTCCACGACAACACCGCAATCCGCTACGCCCAAGCCGCCCGCCTCATCCTCGAATCAGACGCCGAACGCAACCACCCCAGTTCACCCTGAACCCGGCGGCCCCCGCCCGCTCAACAGCGATAGACCCCCGAGTTCCCGATGAAGAACCCTCAGTTCGCCTAAACCCACGGCGGAGGAACGGTGCCGTAGTGATGACCACGCCTGACAGACCAGCCTGATGGCCGCGGACCCGAGCCACGATGACCAGCCCGAAGTCGGCGTCCACGACCTCGGCGATCTCGATGCCGTCCAGATGAGGAAGTAGCTGTCCGACAACATCGCGCATCCGGACAACGATTCATCGTCCAGCATCCATCGCACAGTTCGCGCCAGAGCCGACTCACGCCGCCAGATGTCGGTGGGCCGGGCACCACTGGGATCGCGCCCCAGCCCCATGCTCGACCTGCGCCGCAGTGAAACGCCATGATTTGCGCCGAATGCCGGGATCAGCGGATCGGCGTCCTGGCGCCGATGCTCGCCCGACCGGTGGAGACGGCACGGCATTGCTCCGATCTCGTCCAGCGGGTTGATCGGGGAGTGACACCGCACCTACTACACTCACGGACCTGGTCACCTACAGTGTGTCTCCGCCGAGAAGGGTGCTCTGCTGATGCAGGAGGGTCGTTGGACGACGGTCACCCCCTCGCAGTTCACCCATGAACGGGAGGCTCTGGCCCACGTCCAGCAGCTCCTGCCGGACGCGGAACCCTACCGGGCCTGGTCGAACTTCACGTTCACGGCCGACACCGGGCACGTATACGAGGTTGATCTTCTCGTCGCCACGCCGAGCGGGCTCTACCTGATCGAGATCAAGAGTCTCCGTGGCCGGTTGACCAATAGCGGCTCCAACTGGCTGCTCGGCGGTGGTGAGGGCACCCGTACGTTCGACAACCCGCTGCACCTGGCTGACGCCAAGGCCAAGCGCCTGCGTTCGCTCCTGGACAGGGCTGCGGGCACCAACGTCAAGGTGCCGTTCATCCAGGCCGCGGTGTTCCTGTCCGTGCCGAGTCTGCAGGTCGCCCTCTCCGACAACCAGCTGCATTGGGTGTACGGGCCGGAGGGTCCGACCCAGCACCAACTGCCGCATATCGGCTCGGGCCTGTTGCTGCGTCCGCCGATGGACGAGTACCGGCGGGTCACGCCGACCATCTCGAAGGCACTGCCTGAGCTGCTCAAGAAGGTCGGCATCGCCCGCAGCCGCAAGCACTACCAGATCGGCGCGTGGCAGCTCGCTGCGAAGCCGATCGACCAAGGCCCGACCTGGCAGGACCACCTCGCCCGGCACAACCAGCTCGACAAGGAACACCGGCGGATCCGGATCTACCTGGTCGAGCGCAACGCCGTGCAGTCTGAGCGGGCCAGCATCGACCGGGCCGCGAAACGGGAGATGCTCGCGCTGCACGGCATCAACCATCCCGGCATCGTGCAGGTCGACGCACTCGAACAGCACGAGGCGGGCCCGGCGCTGGTGTTCCGCTACGACCCGCGGTCGCTGCGGCTGGACCACTACATGGCGCAGTACGGCGCCAAGCTCGACGTCGCGACCCGGGTCGGCATGGTGCGCCAGCTCAGCGAGGCACTGGCCTACGCTCACGGCCGTCACCTGCATCACCGCGCCCTGTCTGCGCGCAGCGTGCTGGTCACGCCCGGGCAACGGCGGCGGGGCACCGAGGAAGAGGCGTGGCTGCGCCCGCAGCTGCAGATCAGCGACTGGCAAACCGCGAGCCGCAGCACCGACTCCAACGCCGGCTCATCCGCGCCCAACCCGCTGCTGGTCTCCCCCACCGCGCACGTCAACGCGCACATCGAGCAGTCCGCGCAGGGGTACCTCGCGCCGGAGATCGCGGCGCCGGAGGCTGATCCGGTGGCGCTGGACGTCTTCGGGCTCGGCACGGTGGCGTACCTGCTGCTGGCGGGGAAGCCACCCGCGGGCACCCGTGCGGAGCTGCTGGCCCGGCTCGCCAGCGACAACGGCCTGCGCCCCTCGGCTGACGCCGACTCCGTCTCGGAGTTCATGGACGAGGTGGTACAGGCCGCCACGGCGCCGCAGCCAGCGCAGCGCCTGGCCACGGTCGCAGAGTTCCTCGAGATGCTGGAACTCGTCGAGGACGAGCTGACCGCACCCGAGCCACCGGCCGTCTCAGTGTCGATCCATCCACCGGTCGAGCCGGCCGACGAGGCCGACCTGCTCGAGGCCCGCGGCGGCGACGTGTTCGGCGAGTGGCGGATCGAGCGACGCCTGGGGACCGGTTCGACGAGCCGGGCGTTCCTGGCCCGTAACCTCGGCTCGACCGCCGAGACGTTGGTGGTCTTGAAGGTGGCGCTGTCCGACGAGAAGGCCACCCGTCTGGACCACGAGGCCGCGGTCCTGCGGGGGCTTGTCGACTCCCGCATCATCCGCCTGGCCCGCCAGGAGCCGGTCCCGCTCGGGCGACGAACCGTCCTCGTGCTGGAACATGCCGGGGACCTCACCGTCGCCCGCAAACTCCGCGAAGACGGCCGGCTCACCGTCGACGAGCTGGAGACGTTCAGCGACTACTTGTTCGGCGCGGTCGACTTCCTCGACGGCGAGGGCGTCTACCACCGCGACATCAAGCCGGACAACATCGCGATCCGGGTCCGGCCCAACCGCACCCGCCAGCTCGTCCTGTTCGACTTCTCGCTCGCCGCCATCGACGTCAAACAGACCACGGCGGGCACCCCCCGCTATCTGGACCCGTTCATCGGTACGGTGCACCGCCCGGTGTACGACGCGCACGCGGAACGCTTCGCGGTCGCGGTCACCCTCCACGAGATGGCCTCGGGCGAACTGCCGGTGTGGGGGGACGGCGTCACCGAGCCGCAGTTCACCGAAGGCCCGGTCACCCTCGCCAGCGAGGCGTTCGACCCGGCGATCCGGGACGGGTTGGTCGAGTTCTTCAACCGTGCGCTAGACCGGGACGCCAAGCGGCGGTTCGAGACGCTGAAAGAGATGCGCGACGCCTGGCTGCAGGTGTTCCGCAAAGCCGACGCTGCCGTCCCGGTCGGCTCGGCCCACCCGGAGACCGACGACACCGTCGACCTCGAGATCCTGGCCAGCACCCGGGACGCGTCCGCGGCCGCCGCCACCCGGGCAACATCGCTGGAAGCGGCCGGTCTCAGCCCACGGGCGATCTCGGCTGCGCACCGGCTGGACGCCACGACGGTCGGGCAACTGCTCGGCCTCGCCGGCAAGGTCCTGTTCAACCTTCCCGGCATGGGCGCCAAGACCCGCCAGGAGCTGCAGCGGCGGATCAAGGAATGGCGGACCCGGCTCGGCGAGCAGGAACCGACGCCGCAGGACTCCACCGAACGCAAGGCCGCCAAGCACGAGGCCACCGCCGGCGGTGCGACCGAGGCCCAGCTCGCCCGGGTCGGGCTCGACACGATCGCCGCGCTGCTGCTCCCGCCGGTACCGAAGACTGGAAAGCCCACGACGGAGGCCGAGGCGATCCGGCTGCTGCTGGGCCTCCCCGATGCCCCAGGGGTGTTGCCGACGCTGCCGGCGTGGCCGCAACAACCGCTGGTCGCCAAGCATGTACAGGTCACGCCCGGCCGGATCGCCCAGATCCTGATCAAACAGCGGAAGCGTTGGCTCGCCGAACCGGTGGTCACCGACGTGCGCGCCGAACTGCTCGGCATCCTCACCGACAACGGCCGCGTCATGGGCGTCACCGAACTGGCAGCCGTGCTGCTGAGCCGCCGCGGATCGGCCCGCACCGGCGACGAACTACGGCTTGCGCTGGCCGCCGCGGCCGTCCGCGGTGCCGTCGAGATCGACACGATCGTCGACGAACCCCGCCTGAAGACCCGCCGCCACGGCGACACCCTGCTCGTCGCGCTGGAGGTCGGCGCCGACGAGAGCCCCGACACCCCGTCCGCGCCGGCCCTGCTCGACTACGCCGACGCGCTCGGCACCGTCGCCGACCGGCTGGCCGGCCTCGAGGTGCTACCCAGCCCCGCCACCGTGCTGCGGGAACTCGCAGCCGTCACACCACCGGCCGGCGCCGCGCCGGACGAGCGGCGCCTCGTCCAACTCGCCGCAGTGGCGTCCAAGGACGCCGCAGCGAGCCCACGCCTAGAGATCTACTCCAAGACGCTCGACCCGGTCCGCGCGCTGCGCCTGGCACAGGCCGGTGTCGTACCGCCACCCCTCAACGACCTGCCCGTCGGGCTGAAACCGGCGCAGATCCAGCAGCGAGTGTCCGCCCGCTTCCCCGACCTGCCACCCCTTCCACCACACCCGAAGCTCGACACGCTGCTCGCGGACGCCGGCTTCCAGCTCCAGTGGCGCGACGGGCAATACGTGCCGCCACGCTCCGCAGCCTCCTCGTCCGCGTCCGTGGTCAACCGCCGCCACTCGACACGCCTCACCGGCGCGCACTGGACCGTCGTGGACTCCCCCGAGCTCGCCGCGGCCCTGCGCACCGAGGAACGGCTCCACGGCGCCCGTGACAGCGTGTTCCGCGCGCTCACCGTCCGGTTCGACCGCGCGGACGCCGCGCAACGCGACCTGACCGGCCGGTTCGGCGCCCGCCCGGTCAACGTGGCAGCGCTGTTCATCACCTCGCTGCGGGAACTCGTCACCGCCAAACCGAAGCCCACCTGGGAGACCGTGTTGCGTGCCGACACGGCCCCGCCGGGTTCACGCGACGCCATCAAGCTTTCCGAGTACGTGAAGAGCGCCTGGACCGCCGTCCGGCCGCGCCTCTTCGAACAGCTCGGCCCGGACCAGCCTGTGCTGCTGCACGACGCCGCCCTGCTGGCCCGGTACGGCGCGATGGACCTCCTGCACGAGCTGACTACGCGGGTCGACGCCGGCGCCGGAGCGGTTTGGCTGCTCTGCCCGGTCGAAGACCCGGGTGCCCTGCCGCGCCTCGACGGCACCGTCGTGCCGGTCGCGGACAACCAGTGGATCCCGCTGCCCGACGCCTGGGTGGCCAACGAACACCGAAGTGGAGCACAAGCGTCGTGATCGACCGTCAACGGCTGCTCGCCGACCTCAAGAAGCAGGTCAAGCTCCTGGAGACCGACCTGCGGGCGCAGGTGACGGCCGTGCCGATGGTCTTCGAGCGCCTCGACGCCGAGTACAAGAGGGCCTTCAAGCTGCGTCGGACTGCGGCGACCTGGGCGGCGTGGCGGGACGAACGGGTCACGCAGGCTGCCGCCGCCTGGGTCCTCGGCACGGTATTCGTGCGGTTCTGCGAGGACAATGGCCTACTGGAGCAGGCGTACCTGGCCGGACCGACTCTCGAGCGGATGACCCACGCCGAAGAGGCGCAGGAGGACTTCTTCCGCCTCAAGCCCGCTGAGACCGACCGGGGCTGGATCCTGGAGGCGTTCGACGCGATCGGCTCGACGCAGGCCGGACGGCTGCTGTTCGACCAGCAGCACAACGCGGCGTACCAGATCCCAGTGTCTGCGGACGCGGCGAAGGCGTTCATCGGCTTTTGGCGGCGTCGCGGCGAAGACGGCGTTTTGATCCACGACTTCACCGACCCGGATTGGGATACCCGCTTCCTCGGCGACCTGTATCAAGATCTTTCGGAGTCCGCCCGGAAGACATACGCGCTGCTACAGACGCCGGAGTTCGTCGAGGAGTTCATCCTCGACCTGACGCTTACACCGGCGATCGAGGAGTTCGGCTACGACGTAGTCAAGATGATCGACCCCACGTGCGGATCGGGTCACTTCCTGCTCGGCGCCTTCCACCGGCTTCTAAAAGAGTGGGAGCGGTCCGGTAAGGAGCCATATGAGCGGGTGCGGCTGGCCCTGGAAGCGGTCCACGGCGTGGACATCAATCCGTTTGCTGTTGCTATCGCGCGTTTCCGGCTCGCCGTGGCAGCCTTGCGGGCTGGAGGCTTCCACACCTTGACGGCAGCATCTGGCCACAATTTTCCTATTCGTGTGGCAGTCGGCGACTCCCTGATCAAATTTCACCAGCTGAGCATGTTCGAGGGAGAGCTCGGAGACTTCGAGTACAGAACAGAGGACCTAAGCAGCTTTCCTGGAATTCTCGAGGAGGGCACATACCATGCCGTGGTCGGAAATCCGCCATATATCAATGTAGATGATCCGAACCTAAATACCCTATATCGGTCCATGTACACTGCATGCACTGGCGGATACGCGCTTACCGTCCCCTTCGCGCAGCGCTTTTTCGGTCTAGCCATTCGCAGAGAATCAGGAACGGCGGGATCTGGATTCGTCGGACAAATCACCGGAAACGCCTTTATGAAGCGCGAATTCGGCCAAAAACTGATTCTGGACTTCTTCAAGAAGTCCGTTACATTTACTCACGTTATCGACACTTCCGGCGCATTCATTCCGGGACACGGCACTCCAACAGTAATACTGATTGGACGGCCCGACCGTGGGTCAGGAAACCCGTCAGTCCGAGTAGTGCGAAGCGTGCAGGGCGAACCACTTGAACCGAAAAAACCAGATGATGGCCTCGTATGGACGGCGATCCGCTCTCAGATCAACACCCCGGGAAGTACCTCCAACTGGGTAAGCGTGGGCGATCTGGATAGGACCCGTTACCTTGATAGATTCCCATGGCTTCTTCGTGACGGGGGACTCGAGATTGTAGAGGAACTTGATCGAGCGTCTTCGAAACCCCTCGAAGCGGTCGTTGCCTCTATTGGACGCACCACGTCAAGCGGCGAGGATAGCGTATATCTACTGGAGGATCCACAAACGGCACGCCGATACGGCGACGGGCACCGAAGCCGAGAACTCGTAGTCGGCGACGCGGTCCGCGACTTTACGGTTCGCGAATTTACCACTATACGGAACCCCTACGCCGATACCAGCAACTCGGAACCAGTAGACGCCGATGATCACCTAATTTCGAGAACCTTTTGGCCATATAGAACAGCCCTAGGCAGGCGGGTAATATTCGGAAGGTCCATCTACGACCAGGGCAAGCCGTGGTATGTCCATCTAGAGAATTATCCAAGCAAGCTTAGCGCCGCCCTGGGCATAGCCTTCTCATTCGTCGCAACACATAACCACTTCGTCCTGGATCGCCACGGCCGCCTATTCAATCGAACCGCACCGGTGATCAAGTTGCCAAACGAGGCCAGCGAGGAGGAGCACCTTCGACTGCTGGGAGTGCTCAATAGTTCCACCGCATGCTTCTGGCTCAAGCAGGTGAGCCACGACAAAGGCAGCCAAGGTGTCAACGAAGGCTTCAAAAGCCAGGAATGGGAACGTTTCTACGAATTCACCGGGACCAAGCTGCAAGAGTTCCCGCTGCCCGCTAGATGCCCGGCACACCCAGCGACGCAACTGGACTCCCTAGCGCAGCACCTGTCGACAGTAAGCCCGTTCGCGGTCGCGTCGTTCAACGTGCCAACAGGACAAAGGCTTGCCGACGCCAGAGAAGATTGGCACTCAACTCGCGCACGAATGATCGCTCTGCAGGAGGAGTTGGACTGGCAAGTCTACTCGCTCTACGGGCTACTCGATGACCTTCGCGCGCCGGAGGGGTCGGTGCCGGAGCTACGACTCGGCGAACGGGCATTCGAGATCGTCGTTGCTCGCCGGATGGCTGCTGGCGAGACCGAAACCCAGTGGTTTGTCCGGCATGGTTCTACGCCGATCACTGAGATGCCTGAACACTGGTCGCCGGAGTACAAGGCCGTCGTTGAGCGCCGGATCGCAGTGATCGAGTCGAACCGAAGCATCGGGTCGATCGAGCGGCCAGAATGCAAGCGCCGCTGGTCAACCGAGGGCTGGGACGCCATGCAGGAAAAGGCGCTACGGAACTGGCTGCTCGACCGATGCGAGACGCGCGAGCTCTGGTTCCATGCGGTCGATGGTATGGAGCAGCCGCGTCCACTGACCGCGAATCAGCTCGCTGACGAACTGCGCCGCGACGCCGACGTGCTCTCCGTCACCGAACTCTACGCACCGGGCAAGGACCTCGCGAAGGTCGTCGCCGAACTGATCGCTGATGAGCACGTCCCCTACCTGGCAGCGCTTCGGTACAAGGACAGCGGTCTGGACAAGCGGGCCGACTGGGAGGCGGCCTGGGAGTTGCAGCGTGCCGAGGATGCCGCCCTGGACGAGCCGACGAAGAGAAAGATCCGGGATACGATTCCGATGCCGCCGAAGTACGGCTCGGGGGACTTCCTGAAGGCCAGCTATTGGCGCAAGCGGGGCAAGCTGGACGTACCGAAGGAACGGTTCATCTCCTATCCCTTGGCAAGTCCGGACGGTGACACTTCGCTGCTGCTCGGCTGGGCGGGGTGGGACCGGCGCGAGCAGGCCCAGGCGCTCGCCACGCTGGTCGTGGAGCGGGAGCAGGCCGAGGCGTGGTCTGCGGATCGGTTGACGCCTTTGTTGGCCGGTCTGCGTGAGGTGCTTCCGTGGGTGCGGCAGTGGCACGGCGACTTCGACCCGCTCTTCGGCGGCTCCCCCGCTGAACTCTATGAAGGGTTCCTGTCCGAGGTCACGGGCCGGCTGCACGTCACCGACCAGGCGATGACCGGCTGGCGTCCGCCGAAGGCCACCCGTGGCCGACGGCCGGTGAGTGCCACGTGAGTTCGGTGTTGACGATGGTTCCTGACGTGTCGTGATCTTCTCGATACGATGGCGCGGCAGCCGGGTCGTTTATCGACGGTGACCGGCACGCTACGGTGACGACCATGGCGCCGACACCCTTGCCGCTGCTCCGTGAGCTGATCAGTATTCCGGAGCGGTCCAGCCAGAGCGACTTCGTGCTCAAGCTCGTGGAGGGTGTGACCGATCCGCGAGAGACGCTGCGGGAGTATGTGATCACCGATCGTCTGGTCGATAACTTCGACCAGGCGCTCAACCTGATCGCCGGTGCGCTCAGCGGCGGGTCGAAGGCAGCGTATCTGCACGGCTCGTTCGGTGCCGGTAAGTCGCACTTCATGGCGGTGCTGCACGCGTTGCTGCGGGGTGAGCAGGTCGCGCGGGAGCGGGACGAGTTCGCGCGGCTGCTCGGCAAGCACGACGAGTGGCTGTCGGGGAAGAACTTCCTGCTCGTGCCGTTCCATCTGATCGGCGCCAAGTCGCTGGAGCAGAAGGTCCTCGGTGGCTATGTCGAGCACATCCGGCGGCTGCACCCCGACGCGCCGATTCCGGCCGTGCATCGGACCGACGCGCTGCTGGACAGTGCGCGGTACCAGCGCAAGACGATGGGTGATGCGGCGTTCATCGGCGGGCTGCCGGGTAGCGACGACGAGTGGGGCGACGAGGAGGCCTGGACGCCGCAGCGGCTCGACGCGGCGTTCGCCGCACCGGCCGACGACGAGGACCGCCAGAAGCTGGTCAACGACCTGCTGCTGACCTGGAACCAGGGGTTCTTCACCAACGCGCAGGAGGATGCGGAGGGGTTCGTCTCCCTGGACCGCGGCCTCACCGAGATCAGCCGGCACGCCAAGAGCCTGAAGTACGACGGTCTCGTGCTGTTCTTGGACGAGCTGATCCTGTGGCTGGCCAACTCGATCGCGGACGAGAAGTTCGTCGCGCGGGAGATCCAGAAGATCACAAACTTCGTCGAGGGCGGCGATACCCGGCGGCCCATCCCGATCGTCAGCTTCATCGCCCGGCAGCGTGACCTGCGGGAGCTGGTCGGCACCGATGTGACCGGCGCGACCGAGCTCGGGTTCATGGACACGTTGAACCTGGCCAGCGGCCGGTTCGAGGTGATCACGCTCGAGGACCGCAACCTGCCAGCCATCGCCCGGCAGCGTCTGCTCAAGCCGGTGTCTGTCGAGGCGGGTCAGCAGATCGCCGACGCGTTCGAGCGCACCACGAAGGAGGTGCGCCGCGACGTCTTCGACACGCTCATGGGCGCTGACGGCGCGGACATCGCCTCGTTCCGTGCCACGTATCCGTTCAGCCCGGCGTTCATCAGCACCCTGGTGCACGTGTCCAGCGCGCTGCAGCGGTCCCGGACCGCGTTGAAGCTCATGCGGGACCTCCTCGTCGAGCGTCGTGACGACCTGCGGCTGGGGCAGTTGGTGCCGCTCGGTGACCTGTACGAGGTGATCAGCCGGGGCGGGGACCAGCCGTTCACGGAGAAACTGAAGATCGAGTTCGAGACGGCGCAGCGGCTGTACCAGGGGCGGCTCCGCCCGTACCTGTTGAGCGTTTACGGCATCGGTGAGGACGATGTGGAGCGGGTCCGCCGCGGCGCGGACGTGCCGGCGGACCTCGCCGGCCGGGTCCGGGTGTTCACCGGCGACGACCGGATCATCAAGACGCTGCTGCTGTCGGCGTTGGCGCCGACCGTGCCGGCGCTGCGGAACCTGACCGCGCGGCGGCTGTCGGCGCTGAACCACGGCAGTATCACCAGTCCGATTCCGGGTGGTGAGGTCGGCCAGGTCATGCGCAAGATCGACGACTGGGCGGGCCAGTTCGGGGAGATCAAGAAACTGGGCATCGAAGACCCGGTCGTGTCGCTGGAACTCGTCGGCGTCGACGTGGACAGCGTGCTGCAGTCCGCGCACCACTTCGACAACCTGGGCAACCGGCGTTCGATGGTGAAGCGGCTGCTCTGGGACGAGCTCGGCATCACCGAGTCCGGTCAGTACGTCGATACGGCGGACCTGACGTGGCGCGGCAGCCGCCGCCAACTTGAGGTGATCTTCGGTAACGTCCGCGACGAGAACAACATTCGCGACGATGCCTTCCATCCGCTGGACCCCATCGCGTGGCGGCTGGTGGTCGACTACCCGTTCGATGAGGGCAACCACAGCCCGGCCGACGACCGCGACCGCGTGCACCGCCTCGGTGAACGCATCGCACCGCGCACCGTGTGCTGGATCCCGGCCGCGTTCACCGCCGACCGTCTCAACGACCTGGGCCGGCTGGTCATCATCGACGCGGTGCTCAGCGGCCAGCGGTTCGACAGCCACGCCCAGCATCTGAGCAAGGACGACCGGCGGCGGGCGTTCGACACCCTGCGCAGCCAGCGGGACGCGCTGATGAGCCGGATGCGGACGCTGCTGCGGCAGGCGTACGGGTTGGCGGCGAAGCAGTCGGGTGACGTCGTCACCTCGTACCAGGATCATGTCCTGGCATTGGCCGCCGGGCTGACGCCGACGCTGCCGGTCGGTGCGGCGTTCAAGCAGGCCCTGCATGCGCTGGCCGACCAGATGCTGGCCAACCAGTTCCCGGCGCATCCGGACTTCGACCCGGACCGCAACGGCACCGTCGTCAAGCCGGCCGACCTGAAGCTGGTGCTCGAGGTCGTGCGCCAGGCGATCGACACCCCCGACGGCCGGGTCGAGGTGGAGCGCAAGGATCGCCTCACCGTCCGGCGGATCGCGAACCCTCTGCGGCTGGGTGAGATGCACGAGTCGGCGTTCGTGCTGGGACGGCACTGGGTGCAGCACTTCCACCAGAAGGCGGCGCAGGAAGGCATCAGCGACGACCTGAACGTGAAGGACCTTCTGCGCTGGCTGGACGAGCCGCAGCCCTACGGCCTGGACCGTCACGTCGCCGGTCTGGTCCTGATGTGTTTTGCGGAGCAGACCGACCGGGCGTGGCTGCAGCAGGGCGGTGTGCTCAACCCGCCGCCGGACCTGACGACCATCCGCGAGCACTACACGTTGCGAGAACAGGCGCTGCCGTCGGAGGAGCACTGGCAGACGGCGGTCCGCCGGTCGATGGACCTGTTCGGGGTGACGACGCCCGGGCCGCGGCGCGGCCGGCTGGTGGCGCTGCTCGTGCGTGACATCTCGACTGAGGCTGCCCGGCACCGCGACAGCGCCCATCGGCTGCTGCGCCAGCTGCAGAACCACGCCGAGCAGCTCGACCTCTCCCCCGACAGCGGACGGCTGCACACCGCTCAGGCCGCCGCCGATCTGCTCGACGGGCTGCACTCCCGGGCAAGCACCGTCGACGTCATCAAGCACCTGGCGACAGCGGACCTCGGCGGACCGGCGGACCGGTGCGGTGCGAGCATCAAGTCCGCCGCCACGAACGCCCAGGCCCTCGAGCAGATGGACTGGAACTCACTGGACCTCGTCGTGCGGCTCCCGGCGCCGTTCGACCGCGAGGGCGCCGACATCCTGGAAGAACTCCGAACGGTCGCGCGCACAGACGAGCTGACCACGAAGGTGAAGCTGACACCGGCGCTCACGGCCGCCAGGTCCAAGGCGTCGGCACTGCTGAAGCGGGCCATCATCAAGCCGCCGCAGGGCGGTGGCCGGCAGGATCTCGTCAAACAAGAGGACGTGGTCGACCTGCCGGACGTCACCACCCATCCGGAGGTCACGGCAGCCAACCTGGCGGAGGTCGTCGAAGCACTGCGCGCGGCCGTCACCGCGAAGCCGGGCAAGCGATTCACAGTTTCCTGGCGGGAAGTCGGATGACCGCTCCCGACGCCACGCGATCCCGCGTCATACGCATCACGCCGGCGGCACTGACCCGCAAGATAGAGCAACAACTCGCCCGCCACCGGTGGGCTGCGGACGGGCCCGCCCCGGTGATCCTGCTCCGCGCGGAACCGCAGTGGGCCACCGAGCCGACCTTGACGCTCACGGACGGAACCCCGATCCGGGTCACCACGGCGGTCTCCGCGCTCGCGGTGTGGGACCACCTCGTCGGACACCGCACCGGCGCCGCACCCGAACCGCTGGTGGTCCTGACCGACCTGACCGACACCGAACTCGGCCCCGGCGTCCTCAGCGACGTGTTCCGGAACAAGGTCATCACCATCGAACCCTGGTCATTGATCGCGGACTGCTTCGGCGCCCAACGGGTCGATCCACGGCTGGCGCAGCAGCGGTGGGCCGGCACGGCGCTGATCGACGCGATGCCGAGCACCGGATGGCCGAAGCTGTCCGGCACCGTGCTCACCCGCGATGTGGCGCTCAGCTGCCTCGCCGCGGCACGGCTCGGCCTCAACGCCACGAGCGGTGACGCCGAAAACCTCGACGGTGCCGCGCTGCTGCGGTGGACCCTGCGGCCTGAAGCCAACGCCGCGCTGACCGACCTGCCGGCCGACGAACGCGCCGGCCTGCAGCAGTGGCTGGTGGAACGCACCGGCACATCGGCGCGTCCCGTCTTTGCCCTGATCAAGGCCGGACGGGTCGGGGACACCCTCCCGCTGGGGCTGGTGTGCGCGGTGCTCTGGTCCAACGACAGCGCTGAGGCTGCCCGCGCCAAGGGCCGGGTCGACCAGTACCTCAACGACGCCGCACTCGGTGACCAGGAACTGGACGCGCTCGGCCGGACGGCCGAACAGGTCGTCGCCGAAATGCTAGTGGAGTCCGGACGCGACGGTGTGCACGGTGCCGCCGTCGGGCTGCACCTGCGGCAGGTGCTCGACCGGGCAGAAGAGCTCGTCATCCAGCTCGGCGCCCAGACCGCCGCCGCATCCAGTCCGATCCTGCGGTCCGGCTTCGACCACCTGGTCGGGACCGTCGCCGGCGCACTGCACGGCACGCTCGCCAAGCCCGGACCGCCGTCGTTGCCGGCGCTCGAAGCCGCGGTCGACGCGCTCGGCAGGCACCATCTGGCAGCCGCGCAGCGGCAGCGGGTCGAACGGGCCCGGATGGCGCTGCGCCTGACCCGTTGGCTGGCGCTGGGCGATCAGACGCCGCCGCAGGGCGTCGGGGAAGCGATCGACCAGCAGGTCACCCAGTGGGGCTGGGTGGACTGGGCGCTCACCCACGTCTGGGCGGGCGAGGAGGCGCACCCGGTGCTGCAGGCAGCGTACCGGGGTCTCTATCAGCAGGTGGCGGCCCGCAGGCGCGCACTCGATGAGGCGTTCGCCAGCCGGTTGGCGACGTGGACCGCCGCAGGGGGACCGCTGTCCGGGCCGACCCTCGTCGTGGAGAAGGTCCTCGAACGGGTGGTCGCGCCGCTGATCCGCGATGCCGGACCGCCGGTGCTGCTCGTCATCCTCGACGGCATGAGCACCGCCGTCGCCGCCGAACTGGCCCAGGACCTCACCGACCACGGCCTCGTCGAGTTCGACCCGCTGTCCGGCGCCGACAAGGCCGCTCAGCCCCGGCGTCGCGGCGTCGTGGCCGCGTTGCCCACGCTCACCACGGTATCCCGGGCGTCGCTGTTCAGCGGCAAATTACGCAGCGGCGGCCAGGACGACGAGCGCACCGCCTTCGAGTCACATCCGCTGTGGGCCGGCCGACCGGCACGGCTCTTCCACAAGGGATCGCTGCACGGCGGGGCCGGTGAGGTCCTGGGTGCGGAGCTGGTGCAGGCGCTCGGAGATGCGCAGATGGTCGTCGCCGTCGTCATCAACACCGTCGACGACGCGCTCGACCGGGGCCGCGAGTCCGCCGACGCATCGTGGCGGCTCGACAACCTCGGCCCGCTGCGGGTGCTGCTCGACCATGCCCGAAGCGCGGGCCGTGCGGTGATCCTGACCAGCGACCACGGTCACGTGCTGCACCGTGACGGCATACACCGCTCCGTCGACGCGGCCGAATCCGGGCGCCATCGACGTCCCGGCTCGATACCGGTCGGCGCCGGTGAGGTGCTGCTGTCCGGCCCCCGGGTCGTCGCCGATGAGCACCGCATCGTCGCGCTCTGGGACCCGGATCTGCGGTACGGGCCGAAGAACGCCGGCTACCACGGCGGTGCGGCCCTCGCGGAGGTCGCCATTCCGCTGCTGGCGTTCCTGTCCCGCGGCGCCGAGGTCCCAGCGGGCTGGGGGGCGTTGTCCGACCAACGCCCGGCCTGGTGGGAACCGGTCACCCCGGCCACCTCGGCAGCGCCTGTCGCGACGATCGCGCCGGCTGTTCCCCCGCGGAAAGGTACCCGTCGTCCGGTACCGCAAGGGCAGGAAGCGCTCGACATCGTGCTCGAAGCGCCGGTCGCGGACGTGCCCGCGCCCGGGCTGCTCGACGCGTTGTTCGCCAGCGAGATGTTCGAGGCGCAGCAGGCGTCCACCGCGCGACGGATGCCGAAACCGAAGATCAGAGCCGCCCTCGACGCGCTCCTCGCGGCCAACAACACGCTGCCGTTGCCGGTCTTCGCGCAGCGCGCCGGTGAAGTGCCGGCACGGGCCAACGGGTTCGCCACCACCCTGGCCCGCATCCTCAACGTCGACAACTTCGAGGTGCTGCAACTGATCGACGGCGGGCAGACCGTCCGGCTCAACGTCGCGCTGCTGCGCGCCCAGTTCGGCCTCCCGGACGACGTGCGATGACCGCCGCGGTGAGCGCCGCGCGGCGCCGGCAGGTCATCGACGCGCTGCGGCGGGGCGCCGTCCCCGAAACCGGGCTCGACCTGCTCGCCGTCGGCCTAGACCGCTTCTCCGGCAGCGTCGAGGAGGATCTCGACGTGGTCGCCGGTGGTGGTGCGGTCTTCAAGGCCGTCCGCGGCGAGTACGGCGCCGGCAAGACCTTCTTCGCCCGCTGGCTCGCCGACCGGGCACGAAGAGCGAACTTCGCCACCGCCGAGGTGCAGATCTCCGAGACGGAAACCCCGCTGCACAAGCTGGAAACCGTGTACCGGCGGCTCACGGAACGCCTGACCACATCAGCGTTCCCGCCGAGCGCGCTGCGGCCCGTGGTCGACTCGTGGTTCTACGCCCTCGAAGAAGACGCCGTCGCCGCCGGCACGCCCGCCGACGACGCCGCAGCACTGGAACACGCCGTCGCTGACCTGCTGCAGCAACGCCTCACCGAAGTGGGCCGGACCGCGCCGACCTTCGCGGCCGCCCTCGCCGCCTACCGGGCCGCCACGATCGGCTGCGACCCGACCACCGCAGCCGCGATCCTCGCCTGGCTCGGCGGGCAACCGCACGTCGCCGCCGCGGCCCGCCGCATCGCCGGCGTCCGCGGCGACCTCGACCACTTCGGCGCGCTCGGCTTCCTCCAAGGGCTCCTGACCGTACTGCGAGATTCCGGCCACCCCGGTCTCCTGCTCGTCCTCGACGAGGTCGAAACGCTGCAACGCGTCCGGTCCGACGCCCGCGACAAAGCCCTCAACGCCCTGCGGCAGCTCATCGACGAGGTCTACTCGGGTCGCTTCCCCGGCCTGTACCTAGTCATCACCGGCACACCACCGTTCTTCGACGGCCAGCAGGGCGCCCAGCGGCTCGCCCCACTCGCCCAACGGCTCGCCACCGACTTCCCCGCCGATCCCCGCTGGGACAACCCGCGAGCGGTCCAGATCAGGCTGCCCGGCTTCACCATCGACGCGCTGGCCGACCTCGGCACCAAGGTCCGCGACCTCTTCGCCGCCGGCACCACCGACCCGGCCCGCATCGCCACCACCGTCGACGATCGCTACCTTCACGACCTGGCCAACGCCGTCGCCGGCAGGCTCGGCGGAAAGGTCGGCATCGCACCCCGGCTGTTCCTGAAGAAGCTCGTCGCCGGCGTCCTCGACCCCATCGACCTCCACACGGATTTCGACCCCCGCCAGCACTACGCCCTGACCGTGACCGACACCGAAATGTCCGACGTGGAACGCAACGCGGCCAACGCCGACGACATCGACCTCGAGGTACCGTGAGCCTGGAGGCGCTGCACCCGTCCATCCAGCATCACGTCGCCAACACGCTGGGCTGGTCGGCACTGCGACCGTTGCAGGAGGCCGCAGTCGCCCCGCTGATGGCCGGCGACGACGCCTTGCTCCTGGCCCCGACGGCCGGCGGGAAGACCGAGGCCGCCGCCCTGCCGCTGCTGTCACGGATGGCCGCCGAGCACTGGCGCGGACCGTCGCTGATCTACCTGTGCCCGCTGAAAGCGCTGCTGAACAACCTCCTGCCGCGCCTAGAGCAGTACGCCGGCTGGATCGGACACACCGTCGCCCTCTGGCACGGCGACGTCAACACGGCACAGCGCCGGCAGATCCTGCGCAACCGGCCCGACATCCTGCTCACCACACCCGAATCCCTGGAAGCCATGCTGGTCAGCGTCAACGTCGACCACGCGTCGTTCCTCGGCGGCATACAAGCCGTCGTCGTCGACGAGGTGCACGCGTTCGCCGACGACGATCGCGGCTGGCACCTCCTCGCCGTTCTGGAGCGGTTGAGCCGGGTCGCCGGGCGTCCGATCCAACGGGTCGGGCTCTCCGCCACCGTCGGCAATCCCGACGAGCTGCTGCACTGGCTGCAAGGCGCCCAACGGGGGCGACGACCCGGGTCGGTCATCGCGCCCGACCTCCCCACGCCCGTCGTCCTCGGCGGCAGCGTTCCTCCCGGCGACATCGAACTGGACTACGTCGGCTCCGTACCGAACGCCGCCACCGTCATCGCTGCCCTCCACGCCGGGGAAAAGCGGCTCGTCTTCTGCGACTCCCGCCAGCTCGTCGAGGAGCTCGGCGCGGCGCTCCGCGACCGGGGCGTCACCACGTTCGTGTCACACGCCTCCCTCTCCATCGACGAACGCCGCCGCGCCGAGGAGGCGTTCGCTGAGGCGCGTGACTGCGTCATCGTCTCCACCAGCACACTGGAACTCGGCATCGACGTCGGCGACCTCGACCGCGTACTGCAGATCAACGCGCCACGCACCGTCGCGTCCTTCCTGCAACGCCTCGGACGCAGCGGACGACGGCCCGGCAGCGCACGCAACTGCCTCTTCCTCGCCCTCGACGAGCCGGGCCTGCTGCAGGCCGCGGGGCTGCTGAACCTCTGGGGCAGCGGATGGGTCGAGCCCGTCACGCCACCGCCCGAGCCGAGACACATCGTCGCGCAACAACTCCTCGCGCTGTGCCTGCAGGAACAACAGGTCGGCGAGAACCTCTGGCCAGCCGCCTGGAACGGGCTACCACCGTTCGACAAGACCGCCGAGGTCATCCAGCGCTACCTGCTCGAACAGGGCTACCTGGACCTGGACGGGGGCATGCTCCACATCGGCCCAGCCGCGGAGCTGCGCTTCGGCCGACGCCACTTCATGGACATGACCGCAGTCTTCACCGCACCGCCACAGTTCACTGTCCTGAACGGACGCACCGAGATCGGCCGGACCGACCCAGCGCTGCTCACCGAAGAGGTCCGCGGGCCACGGCTCCTCCTGCTCGCCGGACGCAGCTGGCGGGTCACCTACGTCGACTGGGTCCGGCGACGCTGCTTCGTCGAACCCGCCGACAGCGGCGGGAAGGCACGCTGGAACACCGGTGGTGGCGTCGCCGGGCTCGGCTTCGACCTGGTCCGAGCCATGCGGGGCGTGCTCCTCGGCGCCGACCCGCCCGTACGGCTGACCCGCCGGGCTCGCAGCCGCCTCGAAGAGACCCGGCTGCGCCTGTCTTCGCTCGCGCATCCAGGTGGCACGGTCGTGCACCGCAACCGGGGACAGCTGCGCTGGTGGACCTGGGCTGGCTACCGCGCGAACGCCACCCTCGCCACCACACTCAGCGAACTGGTGGACCCCGCCGGATACTTCGACGACCAGCACATCCGGCTGCGTACAGACCTCACCCCGGACGACTGGCGCTCGGCCGTCTCGGACGCCGCCCAACGGCTCTGCCTGCCGGACGTCGACCCGAAGGCACTCGTAGGCCTCAAATTCAACGCGGCCCTACCGGAACGGCTGGCCATAGCTACCTTGTCCGCGCGTCTGGCCGACCTACCGGCGGCTGCGGATGTGCTCAAAGAGCGAGCGGTCTTCGTCGTATCGGACGACAATTGACCAATCGTGCCGCCGCATCCCGAGCAGCGGAAACTAAATTAGTCCCCCGGGGAATACCGGCAACGACGCCGTTCTCAACACGTTGCTGCTCCGGCTGCATACGGAACCGGTTACCGGCGCGGCGGCACGCTCAGCCTACAGCTCATGGACCTCGACGCCGAACGACGTGTCCTTGTCGCCGACTGATCGACCACCCCGCAATGACCGAGACCATGCCAGAGCCGTTCGTTTGACAGACCGGCTTTCGAACCTCCCGCAGCCGTCCTCTGCGACAGCGAACGGCCGTGTTCTGAGCTACGCGTGCGTCACCAGGTGCTCGAGAATGCTCAACGTCAGCGCTGCGAGATCGTGGCGGGTGAGCTCCACGGTCTTGACACGTAGCTGGGTAGCTAACCGCAACCCGCGATCGTGGAAGAAGACTGGGTGTCGCCGCCCCGGCTGGTCACCGGCGACGATCCGAGCGCGCCAATCAGCCAAGACGCCTGGCTCCGCTGGATGACAAAGACCATCATGCTCCTCGGCGTACAAGGCCGCCGCCAGCCGGTTCCGTCCCTGCGCGGTCAGAGCATCCCGGATAGCAGGCAGCACCATCGCTGGTTGCAGCGCTACGGCCAGGTCGTGCGCTTCCAGAAGAGAAGTCTGCCCCTTGGACAACACGTCGATGCACGGACGGACCAGCCATGGGCGCGACGGAACGCCACGCCCCTCACAGCGCACATCCACCGCAATCCAGGCGTCACCGGAGCCGTGCGGGTGCCGACGCCACGCCATGAACATAGGGTTGCCGCCACTGGTCCGGTAGGCGCGCGCCTCGCTGCCGTCGTCGTGCGCGCGGCGCAGCTCAGTGTCGATGGCGTCGGCGGTTCGCCGGCTCACCAGGTCCGGGACGTACCAGCCGGTGGCTTGCCCGATGACACCGTCGGCCTCGATGTCCCAGGTGCGCAGAACCTCGGTGACCTCGCCCGCAAGCCAGGCGGCGTGAGCGTCACCGCACGTCTGCCAGGCGCCGAAGACGGTGATCAGGCTCAGCGGCCGCCACGGCGCCGGCGGGATCACGCCGTCGCCGTCGAGGGGTGCAGTAGAGCCGTCGCGGGGCAGGTTCGAAATTGTCGGCCCACGAGTTGTACCGGTCGAGTTGGTCGCCGTGCACGTCCGAGGCGCCCTTCATCTCCAGCACCGCGACCGGGTGACCGTCGGCCTGCCGTCGTAGCACCAGATCAAGCCGGCCCTTTCCCTTGCCGGCTTGGACTTCCCGCTGGCAGATGTAGGGGCCGCCACCGAGATGCAGCAGGTCCAGCAGGGGTTGAGGGTCCACCTCGAAGAGAAACGCAACCAGGTCGCTGGCGCTGTTCTCATGTGCGACCAGACGCCCAAGGCCGTTGCGGCGGCGCATGCTGGTGTCCACCCGATCATCTTCCTCGACCACGGCCTCTTCCGGTAGGACATGCAACCGGTCACAGGGACAACACGATCCTGCTCCGCGCTGCGAGCCTCAAGTCGTGACCAATCGATGCCGACGGACGTGGTCATCGTGCCCACGAAACAGGGTTCGCGCAGTGGTTCCCGCGGCCACGGACTAGCATCACCGAACGGCAGGCTGATATACACCGACGACGGGAAGAGCTCGACCCCGGTGACGGACGATGCCTCCTCGCGTGCCTGCCGAACTGGTCTGGGACTCCCGGACGGCGGAGACGAACGAAGTTGTTTCGCCGCGGCTCGGCCTTCCGGTGCTGCCTGTCGTCGAACTGGCCGGACGCCGACGAGGAACCGCAGCGCGGTGTGCACTGGAAGACGGTGCTCCTCTCTCGATGGGCCGCGGGCCGCGTATTCGTCTGGCTCGACGACGAGACACCATGCCGACCAGCGTTGGGCCGCCGCACACCACGCGTAGCCGGCAATACTGCACCGCGTGGACCCGAACCTTGGACTTTTCGACGCAGATTTCTCAGCAGAGCGTGACTCAGTCAGGTTGGTCACCCGATCGTGTGGTGATCTCGCTGGTCCGGTCCGGATTCCGCAAGGCCGCGTCGCGGCGTAAGGCTCGCTCTACCCCCCAGCTGCGACGCAGACTCACGGTCCGTGATCGTCCGTGGTACAGACTGGGTCGCTGGTCGGACGGGCCTTCTGCGGCTCAACCGCGGCGGCGCCTACTCAACCTTGGTGGCGCCACTGCGCGAAAGCGCGGGCGGAAGGGGAAGGTGATGCACGACGGCGAGTTCGCGGTTCGCCCGAGTGAGGCTTGTGTAGAGCATGCCAACGAGCGCCGTATGTGGCACGAACAGACTGGGCTCCACGACTACGACACCGTCGAACTCGACGCCTCGGGCGGACTCCGGGGTCCTGACCGCCAGTTGTTGATCATTATTCGTCCAGTCCCCTGGGCGACTGGAGCGCCGCCAGCGAGCGTTGAGGAGCGCCTTCTCGATCGCCTCAGTTTCAGTGGTGATGATTGCGACCGTTCCCTCGTACGTAGCTCGCAGCCGGATGGCCTCCTGCACGGCCCGTGCATCCCGCTTGCGCGGCTTGCTCAGCAAGATCACTGTCGGTGCCGGGCCGTACTGCTGGAGCGACTGCGTCGTGCGCGCGTCTGGTGGCAGGAGCCGATTCGCGAAATCAAGGATGGGCTGCGTTGAGCGGTACCCTCGCTCGATGATCTCGGGCTGGACGGGTCCGGAGTCGGTCTTGATCTCGAGCCGCTCCGCAACCTTGCCCCAGTCGGCATCACCGATGTCCGATCGGCGTCGCTGGTTGGTGTCGCCGAGGAGTGTCCACCGTCCGTGGACGTTGTGAGCGCGGATGATCTCCCACTCCAAGCCGGAGATGTCCTGCGCCTCATCGACGATCACGTGGTCGTACTTCGTTGGAGCATGGCCGAGGGACAGCGACGCTTGGGCAAAGAGCGGCAGATAGCCCCGAAGACCGAACGCCACATGAAAGGGTGGCAATGTCTTGATCCACGGGCGCGAGTAGTTGCCAAGTTCCAGCCGCCCCCGTGCTGTGCCACCGGCTCGAATGATCTCGTAGAGGCGTTGCAGCTTCATTCGTTCGCTGCGGGTTGGTGTCGGCGGGTGTTCGTCCAGTTCGAGGAGCCTGGCGGCCTGATCGACAATGTTTTTGACGAACTTGCCGACGTCTTCACGGCGGCCTTCGGCGATCTGCAGGGGGTGCGTGAACCCGGCGATCTCGGCAAGCCAGGTGGGCAGCGCTTTGAGCGTGACGTGCTGCGCTACATCGAGGTCGTTGAGTATCTCTGATACGTGGCGCACGTAGTGCTCGGTGGGCCCGAGCAGGAGCAGTCGCCCAGCTCGTTCCTTCTTCCGTTCGGGACTGACCAGGTACGCCGCGCGATGGACCGCGATGATTGTCTTGCCGGTGCCGGGGTGGCCTTGGATGATGAGTGGCTCACCGGGCGGTCGCGCGACCAGCCGGTACTGGTCGGGTTGCAGTGTCGAGAGCACGGAGGTCAACGCGGCGGTGCGTGGCGCGTTAAGTGCATACTTGACTGCCTCGACTGCGCGCATGCCATGCTCGAGCCGCTTCCTCACCGCTTCATTGGGATTTGGCCGGTCAGGCGGCGTCGGCGACTGCACCGGGACCGGCGGCTTTGGCAGCATCGGTGGTGCGGACTGCCGAGGGACCGCCCTTGGCGTCGGCACAGTCACGGGCGGCCGTAACGCAGGAGCCTCAACAGGCGGCGTCGGCGTTGCCTCGGGACGCGCCCGACGATCGGAGCGGCGCGGTGCGGCGGGCACCTCCAGCTTCCTGACCTTGAACGGCGACTGTTCCGCGGGGACCGGGGTCTTCCAGTCATCGAAGACCTTGACGATGTCCTGCCCTCGCACCATCAGGGTGCGGCGCACGAGAACCCGGTCGTTGAGCTCAAGCTGGCAGCCGTCCGGGTCAAAGAAGATCTTCGCCATGCGGGCGTCCCAGCTGATGACTCGGTGTTCCCAGTCGGCCTGGCTGAGGTACCGCGCGCCAATGTAGAAGGCGGTGCCGAGGTCCTCGTCGTCCACGTCCAGCCCGACGCGTGCCACGAGCGGGCCGAACTGGGCTACCTCACCTCGTGGGATGTTGTTCGCATACTTCTCGTTGGCTGTAACGGAGACCACGACCGGCGTCCGGGTGAGCCGCTGCTCGAGGGCCTTGAGGTAGCTCCTGTTGGTGGCAGCCTCGTAGGCGAGTTCGTCGCTGTTCCCGGTGCTCACTTCAGCCGACCTCTACGACGCATACCGCGAGATCCACGGTGGTGAGCATGGGGGCGGACTTGGACGTGATGTCCTGCGCGAAGGCTGCGTAGCGGGCATCTTCCCGCCTGAGCTGGGCTTCGAAGAGCGGCACCATCTTGGTCCGGCCACGGGCCTGCAGCGTGTTGATCCGGTCCTGGATCGAATCGATCCGCCGGAGGTGGACCTGGTCCGCGCTCAATCGCCGCGTCGCCAGGAACGCGTCGTTCTCCGCCCTCATCCGCTGTTCTGTGGCGAAGTGGCGCTCGGCGAGGGCATCACTGGCCACCGACACCGCCGGCTGGAGATCGAGCATGCCGTCGTAGCGCGCGGACCGGAGCCGTCCAGACGCGACAGCGGCCATCAGCCGATCACCGGCATCGGATGCGAGCCTCGACGTGGCGGCGTCAACCGTCACGGTCCAAACCTCGTGCAGCGGTCGGATACCGTCCCAGTGGGCGACGCACAGCTGGACCAGGTACGTTCCGGCTGGTACACCCGCCTCGTCCGGCGCCATGGAGATGGCCGAGAACCTGCTCTGCCGGTGGCCGGGTACTCCCAGCGCCGCGCGAACGAGCGGATGCGTCGCGGTCAGCAGCGGAGTCCCGCCGAGACGGGAGGACTCCTGGTCCAGCGACAGGTGGATCGGAAGCTCGTGGGTGAGGCTGGCGAGCAGCTGGGCAACTTCGGTTGCCGTGCGGTCACCGTTGCGCACGAGGTCGCGAACGTGGCCGGCGAGTTCGGTGTTGCCGACGACCGTCAGCAGATCATTGGCGAACCTCGCCTGTCCGCCGTAGGTCTTGATCCAGTCGGCGACGAGCAGCCCCAGTTCCTCCTGACCGACGTATCGGCCCGACGACAGCAGAGCCGGCTCGAGGCCGTCGATGTCGACGCCGTCGCTGGAAATGAGATACGGTGCGGCCGACTCGACCTCCTGGACCGCCCGCTCTTGCTCTGCCAGGGCGGCGAGGAGTTCCTGAGTCCGCTGCTCACGCTGGGCTGGCGTCAGAGAGAAGTCGAGCAGCGCGGTCTCGATGTCGGGCCAGACGCTGTCGAGGATGGGCTCCAGTGCACCGATGGCGTGCTCGAAGATGCCGATCCGCGCGAGAACCCGTTCGAGGATGTCGGACTCGATCGTGCCAGGCGTCGTGAAATTGATGATGATCATTTTCTCTTCGCGCTGGCCGATCCGGTCGATCCGGCCTATCCGCTGCTCGATCTCCATGGGATTCCAGGGGAGGTCGTAGTTGACCAGGACAGAGCAGAACTCGAAGTCGAGGCCCTCGCTGGCGACCTTGGTCGCCAGCATGACGTCGTAACCGCCGGCGCGGAACTCGGCCATGGTCTTGTCCCGCTGTTCCTTGGCTACGCCTCCGTGTAGGACTGCGACGCGACAGCGGCCTCGCAGGTGACGCTCCAGGTAGGACAGTGTGCGCCGGGAGAAGGTGAAGACGAGGGCCTGCTTTCCCTGAGACAGCAGGTCACCGACCACAGAGCTGAACCGGTTGAGCTTGGTGTCCACAGCGAGCCGCGATGCGAGAGCCACCAGTGTCGAGGGTGGTGGGACGTCAGGCCCGCGCGCCGGTGCCCGCCGCTGAGCGCTCGTGTTCACCTCGTCGTTGACGCTGGCGTCCTCAGACCACGCCCGAACCATTGCGGCGGCCTCGGGCAGGCAACTGCCCGCCAGGCGAAGGGGCATCTGCATCGCGAAGTTCAGGGGCATCGCCTTGACCTTGGCGCGTTCGACACACCACGCGTAGTAGGCCTGGTAGAAGTCGCGTTCCGAGTCGGTCCATCGCACCGGAACCGGCCGCGGTTCGCGTACCGCCTTGTCCTCCTGCACTTCTACCTTGCGCGTCCTGGTGACCTGTGACGACAGGCCGTGCAGTTCGCTGCAGATCCGCTTGATCTGCACGACATCTGCTGGGGTCAACTCGGGTTTGGCGAGCACGTCCTGCAGCAAGGCGTGATCCGGCCTCAGGGTGAGGACCTGCCCGAAGGCGCTCAACGAGAGCTCATCCAGCCATCGCCGGCGCGTGGTGTTGGTGACCGTCGTATCCAGCAGGGACGAGGTGATCCTGTTCAGGACGGCGTTGGGCTCGATGCGTTCATGCAGGTCCTGCAGGTCCTGGAACTCGCCTGGGACCAGCAGCTCAAGTAGGTTCAGGAGGTCATTGTTGCGCAGGTTCACAGGGGTCGCAGACAGGAAGACGAGCGCGTCGGCCCACTGGGACAGGTACTCGCCGAGCGCGTGGCTCTTCGTGTCGGAGTTCCGGAAGACGTGCGCCTCGTCGACGATCACGAGATCGAACTGCAAACCGAGTATCGTCGCGTCGTCGAGGGCGTCCCACTTGCGGAGCCGCTCAACCGTGCAGACGTATGCCACCCGTTTCGGCACCCGATCCGATTCGAGCCGCGTCCTGAGATCGGCCAAGCCCGGGCCGGTAAGTTCGGTGAGCTCGAAGCCGAAGCGCTCCTCCATCTCACGTTGCCACTTCGCCAGCAGCGCGGACGGGCAGACGACCAGCACACGGTCGGCGTTCCGGCGCGCCTCGAGTTCGGTCCACAGCAGGCCGGCTTCGATGGTCTTACCCAGGCCGACCTCGTCGGCGATGAGTAGCCGAAGTGAACCCGACCCGAGCGCCTTCATGATGGGCTTGAACTGGTAGGGACGGAAGATGGTTCGGGTGGCCCGAAACGAGAAGACCGTATCGGTGAAGCGTCCCTCCAGCTTGGCCCGCGTCAGCGTGGCGGCGAAGCGGTCGGCCGGCACCGGCTCCGTCTCCACCCACGCCCGCGGCGAGTCCAGCGTCGGTCTGGAAAGGAGTGTGTCCTCGCTCATCCGCTGAACCCGGGTGCCAACGAAGACTGAGTACATCCAGCGGCCCTGGATGAATTGGCGTGCCTTGACGAGGCCCTCTTGCCCTGCCCGCGTGACAACCTCGTCCAGCACCGCAAAGGCGGGAAACGGCACCTCCGCCGCCGTGTCCCATAGGTGGTCGAACCAGCCGAGCGCCTGGTCTAGCGGCGACCCTTCCGGAACGGAGTCGCTAGGTTCCCGCAGCGGCGCGCTCGGCGCCGAACCCGAGTGGACCAGCAGCACGGCGGCCGGCGACACCCCGGCGAACCAGTAGATCCCCTCCGGCAGTTCCAATGTCGGCTGGGAGACCTGACGGACCCGCTCGACCTTCCCGCTCGCATCGGGAACACCCGCACCGAGAACGAGGACCTCGGCGAACAGGCCTGTACCCAGCAGAGGGCCAGCATCCCCGACCAGCGGGTGGTAGCCATGCGTCCTCGCCACCACGCTCAGGTCCGGAAGGGTCATCGCGGTCCGCCTGCCACCAGCCTCCGTCGGGATACTCCACGTCCGCAAACCAGCCAAACGGCCGAATACTCGCCGACGAGGTCGCGCCCCGTCGGGCGCGAGATAGCGGCGATGGAGCGCGGTTGCCTTTCGGCCGCGGCCAACACTAGGAGGATCTTGGGCCACCGCATGGTTGTCAAGGCCCCCACCCGCATCCCGGCCAGGACGTGGCCGTCCTTGACCTAAAAGTCGATGGATTCCGGGTTCGCGCCCGGCCGGATCGTCGGGCTACACGACCTGGTCGTACACACCAGGCTCGACGCAGCCCGAGAACGCCATTCGGATGCCGGCCGAGCGCCGTAATGGTCGGTTGCAATCGTTGGCACGAGAGCGTCAGCTCACCGAGGGCAGCAGGTCAGGCCACGAGCGAGGGTTGACGTTGACCGGTTCCTCGGCGGCGACTGTCTTCAGGTGCCGGCCCACGGTCAATTCCGCTTACCTTGGCGAGGGTCACGGTTGGTCACTGCCTGACCGCTTGACCAGGGTCTTTCGTCGTGCCATCTCCGGTGGGCACTTTGGAACATTCCATCGACGCCGACGTGTCGACCCTGCGCAGCGCGTCAATCATTTCTGGCGGGTGCCCACTCCCCCACCAACTGGATGGCGTAGGCATCGGGTACAACTCGGACCTCGACACGTACCCCCACGCGTAGCCAATTGCGGGTAAATCGGTCACATCGGATCGAGTGAGCACACCGTCTCGGTGCATCTCACGATGAGCCGTTCACGACGAAGATGCTCGACGAGCGCTGTGGCCGTCGCGTCAGCGCCACCAGGGCCGAGCAGGTCGCGGATGATGCCGAAGATCTGATCTTCACGGACGTACAGGTTCCTCGCGCGCCCGCCACGCCGCGGTTGTGCACTGGGTGACGTGTCGACAGCGGTACGCCGGACGGCTGTGCGACCAGCAGGAATCCAACAGCCGCCCACAGCGCCCGCACCGCAACAGGCCCGCCAACCGGTACCGGCGAGCCGGCAATCATCCGCGTCCTGGAGGACCAGGCCGCATAACCGAGTCCTCCACGATTCCAGGGGATTGACATAGTTCCCGTACGACGTCCGGCTGCGGCGCCGTTGCTCAGGGCGAGCATCGCCCGGTGGGTCGGCTCGGGCACCTCCCCAGGTAGCTCTCGTCGGCTGGGTCGAGCGAGATTAAGTTGGGCAGGCCGCCAGCCCGATCGTCATTAGGATCTTGCATGGGGCGATACCATGCGTGGGCGAGACGAACACTACTCTGACGCCTCGTCTGACCGACCCTGACGGAGGTACCGCCGATGGTGCGGATGGTCATGCGGCCTATCCCTATCGTCCTCGCGGCTACCGGATTCGTCACTGGTGTGGGCGGGGTGGTGGCAGGCCTCTACGGGGGTGTCCAGCGCACGCGGGCGGAGACGCAGGCGCGCGAGCTTTGGGCCGCCTACGAGGATCGCTATAACGCGCACCTTGCTGACCACGGACGAACGAACGCACAGCTGCAGGCTTTCGGACGCAAGCACGAACAGGTACACAACGACGTCGTTTTACGGATGCGCGACATCCTCGAACGCAGCGACATGCACGTACGAGTCAGCGAGTTGCTCGTCCTCGACGGCGTCGACTTCTCCACCGCCCTGCAGGTCATGGCGCAGCCGAAACTTGACCTCGACGTCGAGGGTTGGGCCCAAGGCCTCATTCACTCAGCCCAAGCCGGCCACACGGTGTGGGGTTTCCTCCACGACGGTATGAACCAGATCGCGAACGCCAGCACCGGCACACCCCTCGCGAACCTTCGCGGCATAGCGCAGGAGAACGCACGCAAAGCGGCCCTCGGCGGCGGACCGATCGCATCAGGCGGCGGCGGAACGGCGCTGGGCGCACTGGTCGAGAAGGTCGCCGTGGGCGGGATCGTCGTGGGTGCCTTCGGTGCCACGGCGTACAAGCAAGGCGAGAAGGCGATGACCGAAGTCGAGAGGTACCGGGCAGCGTTCGATATCGCCATCGAGGACCTCGACGTTCGTGACCGGCTCTTCCACGGGGTGAGGGAGCAAGCTCAGGAGAAGGACGTCGTTCTCACTCAGCTTGCCGCGCGAGCGTCGAGAGCCATCGACGAGCTCGGGACCGGTCGTCTCGACTCGGCCATTCACGGCGAGCGTTTCGATATGGCGTGGAACCTGGTCAAGGCGGTGCAGAAGGTAGCCACCACACCTGTCGCTAACGAAGACGGCACCCTCGACCCGGACACCGGGAAACTGATCTTCAAGTACCGCAAACGCGCGTAAGGGACACCCAAATGGCGGAGAAGAAGGACGTGCTGGAAGGCACCCCGATACGTCCGAAGGCGAAAGATCTGCAGGTCGGGGCGGTAGACGCGTTCAGCGCACTGAACCTGATCGTCGGTGTTGTCCGCGACGTGGTCCAGACTCACCAGGCGGAGAGCACGAAACGCGAGCACCTCCGAACCTACCGCGAGACCGAAATCGCCCGGATCAAAGCGTCGCAGGAAGCCTTGCGGGACTACTTCGACCGGGTTTACACAGAGCGACGCGACACCCATCAGCGGCTGTTCGCCAGCCTCGACCAGGCATTGGAAGCAGGTGACGTCGCGGCAGTCCAAGCTGTAGTCGGCGGGATCGTCGAAGTGGCACGCACGTCACCTCTCGCCGACATCGGCAACCTCGTCGACCTGAAGCGGGCCATGGACGACCCCAGCACCGTGTGGCAGCTGTAGCACGAGGCGTCTCGGGATTGGGCTGGCCGGAGGCTCGGATCATGCTGGCCTATCCGACGCGCACGGCACGATCGGAACTGCGCCTTGAGCAGCAGTGCCCGCAGATGCTGACGGTCGATCCGGGCGGTGGCTGGTCGGCAATGGCGGGTGGTTCGACTCGCCGTAAGGTTGTGCGAATCGGCAACCGAGCGATCGACCCGGCACCGAGCGCGGCTGCAGCACGTGGGCCGAATTCCTGCGCTCGCAGGCCAATGCCCTGCTGGCCTGCGGCTTCTTCGAGACGGTTACCCTGACCGGAGCGCGGATGTACGTGCTCGCGGTGATCGAGCACGCCAACCGCCGGGTCCTGGGCGCGACCGCGCACCCGACCGCCGCCTGGGTGACGCAAGCGGCGAAGAACCTCGTGATGGACCTCGAGGATGCCGGATGCCGGGTGAAGTACCTGATCCGCGACCGGACAGCAAGTTCCCTGCGTTGTTCGACGCCGTTCTCAAGGATGCGGGTGTCGAGATCGTACTCAGCGGGATCCGGATACCGCACATGAACGCGATCATGGAGCGGTGGGTCCAGACCTGCCGTCGTGAGGTGCTGGACCGGACGCTGATCTGGAACCAGCGGCACCTGCTGCACGAGTACGAACACTTCTACAACGAACACAGGCCCCACCAGGGCATCGTCAACGCCCGACCACTGCACCCCTTGCCCGCACCGATCGGCGATCCGGAACGGATCGCCTGCCTCAACATACGAAGACACGATCATCTCGGCGGCATGCTCCATGAATACGAACATGCCGCCTGACCTGCCCGGATGACATTCTCGGCAAGTGCAGCGTCGACAGCAAAGATGTCGACAGCCGGCCGAGTATCGCCGACACTTCCCGTTCCGCTCGGGAAAGGCTCGACCAGGAAGGGCCTGACGTCGGGCACCCCACGCCGGTCTGGTTGGCCTCACTGCCCACCGATGCCGACGGGCTGATCCACGTCCTGCGCCCCGGCACGATCGAAACGGACCCGACAGCCAGCCGATGCGCCGCCATGTTCTACCACGCCGATCCACTACTACCGGGACCGCTCCGGCTGGCACTGCTCAAAGTCCTCGCAGCCACCCCGGGCGTACGTGCAAGCGAGGTCACAATCGGGGGCAAGCGGCACTACGCCATCCGCTTCGACGGCGCCAGCAGGCCAACCGAACTATTCTTCGACCCCGCCACCGCGCACGCCGTCGGCGATGCGGCACTCAACTCGCAGTCCAAACCTGGGCCGTCGGCAGGGCCACAACACGACAGTGTGAATCTGTAGACCTTCAAGATCGTGTCAAACCTGCCCTAACCATCTATCTGGAGGTTTCAGAGTTGGCGATCTGGCCCACGACCGACCCCGACGGCGGCGCTATCGGTGACGGCGGCGGGATCGTCACCGTCCGCGTCGGCGACGGCGAGCTCAGTGCGGGCCACCTGGGCGGCGCGGATCTCGTCCCTCAGCGCTACCGGCATCGCAGCGGCACCGTCCAAGCGACCGGGCACGACGCCGCCGCGATGGCGCTCGCCGCCGTCGCCGCCCGGATCATCGCCACCCTCGAGACGTTCACCGCAGGCCTCGGCCGCACCGCGGACGGGGATCAGGTGACCGGCGTCCCCGGTCAAGCCAGCTGTGTCGTCCGCGAGTTCCTTCCAGCCCACCATCGCCGGGAAGAGCGGCTCGTCTGCGCTCGTTTCCTGCGCGACGGCTTCATCGAGCGCAAGACGGCAAAGGACATCGTCTGGCACGGGACGCATCGGCAACCCCCCAGTTGGCAAACACCGACAACCTACGGCTGAACGCGTCGGCAGGCAGTCCGCATCTGGTTGAGGTTCCACCCGCGGGGCCGGCCGCGGCGGCGCAGTCGTCGGTCACCCTGCGCATCGCCGACGCGGCGGCCGCCATGCTCGACGGCACCGCCGTCAAGCCCGTCCTCACCTTTACCTGTGCCGGTCACTCCTTGTAAGTCTCGCCGTCCCACCGGTAGACGGTGTGGTGGACAGTGCCCTGGCCGCAGCTCGGCTCGCAGTCGTTCAGCGCGCTGTCGACCTCGTAGGTGCCGTCGTGGTCGACGTCGACCAGGTCCGCGCTGTAGAACCGGGATCGGTAATCGCCCGGGTCGGGCAGCGTCGCGAAGTCCGCGAAGCCGTCGGTGACCGGCGCGAGCACGATCACCCCGTTGTACCGGCCCGGGTTGAAGTTCAGGAAGATGTGGCCAGTCTTGTCCCGCGGCGGGTCGGCGAACGCCAGCTTCTCCCAGGGCCCGCCGAAGTGGCTCCAGCGCACGGCGCCCTTCGCGTCGACGGCGGCGATGTCGGCCTCGACGTCCCCCGAGCCGCGGGCCTTCGTGGTCACCAGCTTTGTGCGACCCCAGGCCGGATGGTCGAACTCCACCAGGCCGGTCACCGTGCAGGGGACCTTGCACACGCCGAGCCGCCGCAGCAGCTGCCCGTCGATCGTGACGGCGGTGCGGCTGGGCAGCGGCGGCGCGACCGCGGGGGCGACGGCGAGGCTCCGCACCTGGTCGGCGACCTTCGCCCGCTCCCGGCCGTTGCGCAGGTACAGCGACGCGTCGTGGCCGTTCGCGTCCTGCAGCTGCAGCCACGCGTCACCGCCCAGCGGACGCTGCGCGATGCCCACGGTCTTGTCGACGCTCGTCCAATGGTCGCCGTCGAGGCGGAAGAGCGTCGGCGGTGCGGTCATCTCGGCGCCGATCGCACCGCAGCGGTGGGCCGAGATGCTCGCGGTGAGCGCGCCCCGGGCGTCCCACCACCAGTCCCAGATCGTCATCCAGGCGGTCTCGCCCGGAGCGCTCGGCACCATCGAGGGCGGATTCGTGCTCGCTCCGGTGGACGGGTCGAAGATCAGGTACTTGCTGCTGACGCAGCGGCCGTCGTCGGCCGGAATGGTGATCGCGAACCGCGGCCGCCCGTCGGGCCCGGCACCGGCGACCGCGGATGAGCCGACAATGAACGCGTGCTCGACCGCCTTCGTCGCCCGGCCGCCAGCGAGCGAGACCGCGAACAGCACGTCCTTGGCCATGGGGTCCTGCTCGGCGCCGGGGGCCCGGGTCCGCAGCAGCACCGCGCCCGCCGCGCCGGCCATGACCTCGACCACCTGCAGGCCGGCGGGCAGGGTGACCGCGACGGGCTGCGGATCCGAGTCAGCGGCGAGGTCGAGCGTGACGAGCCGGTGGGCCGGAGTCTCGACGTAGGCGATCCGGTTGTCACCCGCCGGCGCCGCCCCGGTGCAGTCGCACTGCAGCCGCTGCACCGTCCCGGAGGACGCCTCCACGAGGGTGAGGAACTCGTCGCCGGTCGTGCTCCGGGACGGGGTGACCAGGAACGTGCCGGTCTGCGTCCAGAACGGGCCGCCGAAGTCCCCGGCGACGGCCCGGCGCTCGTGCCGGTCGGAGTCGAGCACCAGCTGCGCGGACGTCGTGTAGGCGTAGCGGTAGCCGCCCGCCGGGCCGCCCGGACCGGGCGCCACCGTGCCGCCCGGACCGCCCGGGCCGGGCGCCGCCGTGCCGCGGGGTGACGCGGTGACCAGGTAAATGATGACCGCCACCGACAGCAGGGAGACCAATGCGGAGCAGGCGATGATGACGACGTTGAGCCTTCGCGATGAGGCTCGCATCAGGCACCTCCGAGGCCCTGGGTGACGGCGACGCGGATCGGGTCGCCCGGCAGCCGGACCCACGCGATGCGCCGCCAGGCGGCGCGAGCGGCACCGTCGCAACGGCTGACCGACGTGCGGACCGCGGCGGCGGCGCTGGCGTCGAGCACGGCCGGATCGAACAGGTCGACGACTTCCACGCCGCCGCGCGCCGACGGCGGCAGTGCCACGGCGGTGGTGCCGTCGACGAGTGGCAGCAGGCAGCGGCGTGGCGCGTCCGGCGGGCCGACGTCGACCTGCAGCACGGAACCGTCAAGCACCTGCGTCCCAGTGGCGCTCAGCCGGACGTCGTCCGCGCTGCTGATCAGCTCCAGCCGCAGCCGCAGGGCCGAATCGGACCATGCCGGCCCGGCCCCGAACGGGCGCCCTTCGAGGGCGTCCAGCGCGTCCAGCACCTCGTCGGTGGCCTGCCGGGCGGCGGCGGGCAGGTGTGGCGGCGGCTCGGTGGGCAGCGCCGCCCCACCGGGCACGCCGAGCACGTCGGCGTCGCCGGCGAGGCCGCGGACGTCCGGCCCGGCCTGGTTGAGGACCCGCGCCCACGCGCGCTGCGTGCCGACATCTGCCGCGGCGGCCAGGGACGCGCGGAGCACCGTCTCGCTCCACCCCGCGACCCGGCCGACCGCCACCGGCGCCGCGGCCGCGACCGGCTGGCCTGGGTCGATGCCGCCGAGCAGCGCGCCGGCCCGGGCGATGCCGTCCTCGTCGGCGGCGAGCGGCAGCCACAGCTCGACCGGCCTGCCGACCGTGGTCGTGAACTCGACCGGGAGGACGTCCGGCCCGGGCGTGCGAGCCTCAACGGAGATCAGGTGCCCGCCGCGGCGCCGGTCGTAGGCCACCGTGACCGCAACGCCGTCCGCGATGAACGCCGGGAGCTCGTCGCCGGGCCACGCGGGGTCGTCCCCGGAGGCACCGAGCGGCGCCACCACCGGGAGGGCGGGCAGGCGCAGGGCGTCTGGGCCGAGCAGCACGGTAAGCGTCTCGCGGAGGTGCAGTCGCCACGACCCCGGCCGGACGCCCCGGACCGTCGCGGTGCCGGCCTCATCGACGTTCGCCAGGTAGCGCTCCGCGCCGGTGTCCACCTCGACCGTGTAGCCGGGCACTGCGATAGGTGTGCCGTCGGCGGTCCGGGAGAAGCCGAGCCGCACCGCGTGCGCGTCCTCCGCCGGGTCCCACCGGCCGGTGATGCGGACCGGGCCCCGCTCGGCGACAACGGTGCGTCCCGCGTCGAGCCCCTGTCGCGCCAGGTCCGCAAGGGCGGCACTGAGGTCGTTACCCGGCACGGCGGCCGGTGCTCCCGCCGACCGCGGCGCCGGGCCGAGCCACACGAGGCCGGCTGCGGCGCCCAAGGGGATGCCGGTGACTGGCGCGAACGACCCCGGCACCGGACCGGAGTACGAGACGGTTGGCTCGATCAGCTGGGCCGCCGCCAGCATGCGCCGCATGCGCGGCCACGCACGCCGGAGTGCGTCGTCGAGGCCCGGCCCCTTCTCGACCGCGCGGATCAGCCGGGCCAGCAGCCGCAGCCCGGCGGTCCAGTGCAGACGGCCGTCGCGGCAGACCGCGGCCAGCAACGGCCGCGCCTCGGCCATCGCGTCCGCGCCGCCGCGGCCGGCCAGCGCCGCGGCTCGCAGCAGCAGCGCATCGGCGTCCTCGCCCGGCGGCGGCTCTGCGACCGTCGCGGTGCCCGCCCGCACTACGTCGCAGTAGGCCAGCGCGAGCCGGGTCGCCGGGGCCCACGGACCCGTCTCCCGCACCGCGTCGGCGATCCAGCGGAGGCGCTCACCGACGCCGAGCGTGAGGTACGCCATGATCGCGTCGGCCCCCGGCTCGGCCCCGGCGACCGCGATGCCGATCATCGGGGCGTCGCCGCCGCGCGGGCGCAGTGTCACGTCAACGGCGCCCGGCGGGACGCTGACCATGCGCCACGGGCAATGCACGCCGCCGGCCTGGACCATCCGGGCGACCGCCGTCCCGGCTGGCATCCGGACCCGCAGGGCTCCGGCGTCGCGGCTCGTGCAGACCGGTTCGCGGGCCGGCTCCCATCGTGCGCTCGGCTCGGGAAGCTCCCAGACGCGCATCCACGCTCCCTCGAACGCGGGATCTTCGAAGCCGGGGCCAGGCCGCTCGACGGCGCCGGCCGGGCGGTCGAGGCCGGTCAGCGCCGACCGCAGCAGCCAGGGACGGGCCGCCAGCGGAGCGAGGTCGATCTCGTGGTCGACGCCGTCCGGCCCGGGCACGTCGAGGCCGCTGGCGATCGTGGCGCCGGTCGGGGCGCTCACGACGAACGTGACCCGGCCCGGCGCGGGCAGCGGCACCGGATGGGCTCGGCCGACAAGCGCCGCGCCGGCCGCGATTCGCCGCATCCGCGCGTCGAAGGCCTCGACGACCAGCGGCACGCCCTCGGCGCTGCGCACCGGCGCGCGCAGCAGCAGCCGGACCTCGGGCGCCGTCATGTCCAGGCCTGCAACTGCAGCGCGGAGCCGGGTGGCAGCAGGTCGATGCGGCGGTTGATCCGCTCGAAGTCCGCGCCGAAGCGGGCGTCCAGCACATGGCTGCCCGCCGCCGCCCGGATGGACCACGGCTCCTCCTCCGACCCGGGCCGACGGCACTCGGGGTCGGGTGGCTCGTCGGCGATGCAGGACAGCGTGGCGCAGCGGTGCGCCTCCGACGGGGTGAACGCCACGGTGAGGTCGACTGGCGGCGAGGCGGGCGTGCGCCAGAGCTCGGCTTTGCCGTAGCCGTCGTGGTGCGGCGGCTGGCCGCTCGGGCCGCGCGTGGCGAGCGCCGTGACGGCACTGATGAGCTGCTGCGTGTCCACCGCCCAGTCCAGCGCGTCGTTGCGCCGGGCCGCACCGCCAGCGAACGCGTCGAGCAGGGCCCGGGTGAAGTGGGCGACCTCGCCGGGCCGGCCGCCGGCGGACCGCGACGGTGCCGCGGCCAGCAGCGTCACCGCGGCCGTCGCCTCCTCGAGCGTCGCCCGCCGCTGCGGGCTGCGCAGGCCGGGCACGGTGACCTCGTGCTCGATGAGGTAGTACGCGGTGGTGGCGCACGCGTCGATGAAGAAGCACTGGGTCGCGGGAGCCTGCTGCACGCACGCGTCGCGGGTCGACTCGAGCTCGAACGCGCCGAGCAGCGGCGCGTCCTCGTGCGCGCCGAAGTCGCAGGTGAGCAGCAGCCGGCTGGCGTGCGAGGACTGCAGGCCGTGGCCGCAGAAGTACAGCAGGGCCACGTTGTCCGGGCGGCTCTGCGCGCGCTCCCGCCACTGCGCGAACGCGCGCCGGACCGCGCCGATGGTGGGCGCCGTGACCCCCGGCACTCCGGCCAGCACCTCCGGGTGCTTCGGATGCGGCTCGACGATCAGGTCGATGCTGGCCAGCGGGGCGGTCCACAGCTCGGGTCGGCTCGCGGCGAGCCACTCGGCGACCGCGAGTGCCGACACCGGCGGCGAGCTGAGCTGCTCCAGACCCGGGAACTTGTCCGCGTCGGCCGACAAGTGCCCCGAGCCGCCGGGCAGGTGACGATACCCGCCGACGCCGATGATCAGCGCGTGGGTCACGGGGCCGGGGCGCGGCGTCTCCAGGTACATCAGGCGTCTCCCGCCAGCCACTGCGCCAGGCGGCGGTGGAAGCTAGGGCGGCCGAGGTACGCCGAGTGGGCCCTTAACAGCCCGGCGCCGGTGTCGTACCGCAGGTCGGTGCTGCCCTCGAAGATCCGCCCGGTGGCGTACCCGAGCAGGTCGCGATCGTCGTAGACGTTAAGCCAGCGCCCGACGGTCGGCAGCCGCGGCACCCGGTCGCGCCGCGGATCGGCCGGCGGGTCAACGGCCGGGAGCAGGCCGAGCTCGGCGAATAGGCCGACCTGGGAGCCGACCGTCACCAGCGTGTCGCAGTGCAGGCCGGCTAGCGGACCGGAGAGCAGGTCGTAGACGATGTTGCCGCCCATGCTGTGCGCGATGACGACGACTGCCGGGTCGGCCGGGGTCCGGGCGGCGTCGGCGGCGCGGAGTTCGGTGGCGACGGTCGTGGCGATGGCGCCGCCGTCCCCGTCGCGCTCGCGCTGCCGCAGGTACGTGAGGACGTCGCCGGCGAATGCGGTCGCCGCCACGTGCATCCGGCGCCGCAGCAGGGTGGCGGCCACCGACGCGGTGCGCGTGCCCGAGGTGCGCAGCCGGCTGAGCGCCTCGCGCAGCAGGTCCGGCACCGCCTCGGCACCGAACCGCTCGGCGCTTCCGGCCAGGGCGACGGCCGCGCCGATCCGGCCGAGCAGGACCCGGTCGTCGGACACTCCGCGCAGCTCGGCCGCGGCGGCCCAGTCCAGCGCGCCGGCCGCGGCGTCGGCGAGCCGGTCCAGGTGCGCGGGGCCGACCCCGGGCAGCTCGGCGGCGGCCGTCCAGAGCAGGTCCACGGCGGCCGCGGGCGAGCGGCGCGCAATGCGCAGCAACAGGTCGTCCGGCGACGGCGCGGGCTGCGGCTCGCCGGCGAGGACCGCGAGCACCTCGTCCTCGTCCGGCGCTCCGTCGGCGCCGAAGACCTCGTCACCGGTGTCCGGCAGGCAGGCGTGGTCCCAGGCGAACCGCGCGGCGACCCCGCCCCAGTACGGGTTGAGGATCGTCGTCGCCGCCGGGTCCAGGCCCAGCGGCGGGGCCAGGAACCGCCGGATCAGCCCGTCGCGGCCGCGGACCCGGCGCCGGTGAACCTGGCCGTCGCGGGTGCCAACGCCGTGTACCACCACAATCGGCACGGTTACCTCACTCGTCGGAACGCGGGATGTCGGCGCGGGCGATCGGCCGCCAGTCGGCAGCGGACCAGTGCCCGTCGTCGGCGCGGTGCAGGACATAGGTGGCCCAGTTGCTCGGGCTGGCGTCGGAGTCGGCGGCCGAGTAGACGCCGACCCAGACCCGCAGGCCGTCGCCCTCGGGCTCGGCGTTGACCACGGTGTTGACGGTTGCCTCGATGCGCCCGCCGTGGACCAGCGCCAGCTGTGCGAAGCCACCCCGGTGCCCGGTCCGGTGCCCGATGGCCAGCGACGCTGGCCCGTGCTCGCCGTCGACCTCCCGGACGAAGATCCGCACGCCGGTCCAGTACTTCTCGGTCTGCAGTACCGGCACCCATTGGGTCTGGTCGTCGCTTGACTGGTAGAGCACGAGCCGGTGCTCCCACTCGCCGCTGCTCTCGACCTGGGCACCGGGGGTGATCGTCCAGGCGTACTCGTGCTCGCCGTCGGAGATCAGGTCACAGCTGCCGCCCGCGCTGATTAGTGAGTCGCACTGCCGGCCGAACCGTTGCCGGGCCGGTGCGGTGGCGGCGACCAGCGGACCGTCCTCGACGTCGGCGAACGGTCCGGCCGCGGCGCTGCCGGAGGCGCTGGGCCCGGGCGCGGGCGCGGCGCACTGGGGCCGCCGCTTGATCCGGTCCTGTCCGCTGTACCGCGCAAACTCGGCGTCGGTGAGGTCGCCGCCGTGCACCGTGCACGCGCGGGTGACCAGGTGCGCCGGGGCGAGGTCCCAGGACAGCGCCATGGTGGTGCCGGTCGCCGGGCGGGCACCGGCGACCGCGTACTTCGCCACCGGCGGCACGAGGCGTCCGATGATCCGGTCACCGGCCGGGCCGGCGGCCAGCCCGTCGATCGGCTGACCGGCCGGTGCGGCCACCACCCGGCTGAGGTCCCCGCTGTCGAGCACGACCAGGTTCTGATCGACGGCCACGAAGGTCAGGCCCTGCGTGGTGCTGGCGGCGATCGCGGCGACCGGCCCGCCCATAGCCACCGGCGAGCCCAGCCGGTGCAGGTCGGCCGACCAGGCCTGCAGTTCCCCGTCGGCCCGGCCCGTGAGCAGGTGCCCGCCGACCGCGGCGAGGGCTGTCACGCCGCCGCCGGAGGCGACGGTACCGTCGACGGTCAGGTCGCCGGCGCGCAGCCGGGTGATGCTGTCGGCGCCACCGCCGGCGACGAATATCGCGCCGTCGGCGGTGGCGAAGCCGGCCGGGCCCCCGTCGTCGAGCCGGACCGCCGCGGTCATCCGCCAGGTCAGCGCGTCCCAAGATTGCACGACGCCGCTCTTGCAGCCGATGAGGAGCGCGGGCGGCTCGACGGCGGCGAAGGTGACAGCGGTGATGCCGCCGCACCCCGCGAACGTGTGCTCGAGGTCGGGCACATCGATCGGGCGAAGCGTGCGCCGGTCCAGCACCACTAGGGGCTGGGACGCCTTCGGGTCGGTGTCGGCGACCGCCACGGCGCCCACGGCGTCAGTGGGCGGCACGGCGAGCAGGCGCCGCGGTGGCACCTCGCCCGGGCCGCTCGGGCCCGCGTCGCCCTTGTCGGTCCGGCCGTCGCGGGCCCGGACCACGATGCCGTCGCTGCCGAGGACGTACAGCGCACCGTCGGCGTCAATGCCCACGTCCTCGGCGCGGACGGCTGGGTTGGCCAGGGCGGCCGGAGACTCGCTCAGCGGGCGCCGACTATGCCGCCACAGTCGCACGTCACCGTCCGGCGCCGGGCTGAGCAGGCCGTCGTCAAACAGCGATGCGCCGGGTGCGGTACCGGTGCGCACGTCGCGGACGACGAGACTGTGCATCGCGGGCTGCTCGGCCCCGGACCCGGCGCGCGAACCGGCCGTGATGTCGTGCTCGATCACCGCGGTGCGGTTGGCCGTGGCGACCGCGATGAGCGGGCCGCGCACGGCGAGCGTCTCGACCCGTTCACCGATGCCGGCGGCGGGGAACGGCACCGCCTCCCGCTGCGCGTCGAGGTCCCAGGCGACCAGGCCCTGGTCCGTGCCCAGCAGCAGCGCGCCCGCGCGGCCTTCGAGCCGCGAATACCAGCCGGCCTCCGGGATCAGGGCCAGCGCCCGCACAGGGCCGTGCTCGGGCGTGGCGATCGACCGCACGACCGGCGGCGCCGCGGAGCCGGGCGCAAGGGTCCGGTAGTCGATGCCGATGAGGCGGCCAGCGGCCGTGGCGGCGTAGAGCATGCCGCTGCCCGGCGGGCCGAACGCGACGGCGGTGATCGCGGCGGGCTGGATCGGCAGTGTCAGGTGCGGCCGGACTGCGCCCAGCGTGGCCGACGTCGCGGTGTTGAAGAGCGTGACCCAGCCCTGGTTGTCGCCGACGGCGAGCACCAGGCCGTCCGGGCTGAACGCGACCGACCATATCGGGCCGCGCTGGCCCACGCCGATGTCGAGACGGGTGCCGGGCTTGATCCGACCGCTTTCGAGCCGCCATATCGCCGGGTTGCCGTCGCGGCCCGCGATGGCGAACTGCGACGGCGTCACGGGGTTGACCGCGATCTGCACGACGCCGGTGTTGGCGCCCAGTTCGCGCGTGAAGGCCTGGCGCTCGCCGATGCGGGTAGCCAGGATGTCGCCGCGGTCGGTGCCGGTCAGCAGGACCTGGCCCTCGGCCGTGGCCGCTGCGGCCGTGGCGGTCGCGTGGCCGGCGTCGATGTGGGCCGAGCCGTCGTACCGCCCGTTGTAGGTCAGCTGCCGCACCAGTTCCCGCGCGGCCGCGGCCCGGTCCGACCCGGCGGGTGCCTGAGCGTAGGCCTGCGCGGCGAGGACCCCGGCCAGGCCCGGAGCGCGGTCCTGCTCCTCCCGCGCGGCGTCGACGAGGTGGCCGGCGACCGCGGCGTGCCGGGCCGGGTCGCCCTGGAGGTCGTTCCACCAGATCCCGCCGATGCCCGCGAGGACGGCGGTCAGCGCGGCGACCGCGACCCCGATGCCGATCCGGCGGTACTTGAGCGGCCATTGGGTCGCCAGGCGGCACCCGTCGCCGACGGTGGCGATCCAGTCCGGCTCGAGGCCGCCCGGCACCTGCTCGTCGGCGCCCCGGTTGGCCTGCGGGAGGATGGGGCGCATCTTGAGCGCGTGGGCCGCGGTCAGCTTGGCGCTGAGACCGGTGATCCGCCCGATGGTGCCGTCGGGGCCGACGGTGCCGGTCAGGGCGACGCGTCCGCGCAGCCGTCGCACCCGGTCGATCCGCGCCCGCAGCCCGCCGGCGGTGGAGCGCTGACGCAGCAGGATCGTGAGAAGCACCGCGAAGGCCGCCCCGGCCGAGTCGCCGCTCACGAACGACACCGGATACCCGTCCATGGGCTCGGTGTGCCGCATCCGCCACAGCACACACGGGAGATCGGCGACATCGCGGACCGCGGCCTCCCACGCGGCGGCGAGGCCGCGCTGAAACCTGCGGTCGCCGTCGAAGAAGCTCATCGACCGCGGGTCGGGGTAGAGTCCGGGCGGCCCGCCCGGCAGCTCGCAGATGTCGAGCCGGGCCGCCGCACCCGTCACCGACGTGCCCTTGGTGTCGGCGTCGAGCAGCACGTGGGTGGCGAGCGGTACCCGGGTCGCGACCGTCCGCCGGCCCAGCAGCGCCAGCACCAGCCCGGCCATGGAGCGCTCCGGCGTCGCCTGTCGCTTCGCGAGGTCGGCCAGCGCGGCGGCCAGCCCGGGCTCCTCGGCGCCGATCAGCGCGAACGGCAGGCCGGACCGGGCCAGAGCCGGCGGCAGCGAGTGGGACAGCTTCCACCGGTTCGTCAGCTCGTCCAGCCGGTGGGCGCGATCGGCGTCGTCGGCCGAGGACAGGGCGAGCGCCGCCGCGACGACAGCTGACCCGTTGCGCGCGAGGCGCTCTCCGGTCGGCGCGTCGGTGGCCTCGTCGCGCAGCCGGCGCAGGATTGTGCCGATGCCGGGCGAGGTCAGCCGATCGCGGTCGGCGCCCTGCGCCGCGGCGCAGGCGGCCCACCACAGCCCGTCGGGGCCGTTGACGTCCTGGGCGGTGTGCTGGTTCGGGGCCTGGTCCGCGACGCGCTGCAGTGCACCGAGGGGATCACTTCGCCCGGCGCTCGGCGGCGCGGTTGACGGCAGGCCTGGGGTCGACATCAATGTTCATCGTGCCCGGGCCGGCGGGGCCCGACAACGGGTGCCAGGCTCGGGTGGCGGCGCCGCGGGTTTCGACATCGGCATCGATCGGCGCCGTCCGGTGCCGTTCGGGGGAGCCCGTTCCGGGACCGCCGCCGCGCCGGTTCAGTCGCACGGTTCGAACATGTCCGTGATGTACGTGACGGCGCCGCTGCCGTCCTCGTGGTCACCGGACCACACCAGCTCCGGGTGGTCGTCAGTCGTGATCGAGTACATCTCGAAGGTGGGGTTCCAGTCGGCGTGGGCGTGCGGGATCTGCGTCATCGCCTGCCGCACCGGGGTCGCGGTGGTGACGCCGTAGGGCAGCCGCACGTTGGCCGGGAGGCTGCCGGTCGACACGGTCCAGCCGACCAGGGCCGAGTCCGGCCGGCCGGGCCGCCGGATTGTGACGCTCAGGGCGCCCCAGGTGAGGGTCCGGCGGGCCTCGGGCGGCAGGGGCACGACCGAGCAGGCACCGTTGCTGTCGCGCAGCTGTGGCGGGCCAAGCGCCGCCCGGAGTCGCCGCTCGGCCGCGTCGCTAGGGCCGTTGACCGAGAAGCCGGCGATGGCGGTCTCGGTCAGCTCGACCGGGGCCGACTCCGGGCCCTGGACGGTCACCGTCACGGGTCCTCTGATCTGCTGCCCGATTCCCGTGTAGGCGGTGGTCGCCGCGCTCAACGCGTCCTTGACCCCGCCGGCCGGGGTGAGCCAGCGCTGCCAGAACCGCTTCCAGCTCACCGCGTCGGCGGTGAGGTCGCCGAGCGCGTCGGCGAGCTTCTCGGTGCACTGGCTCACGACGGCGTTGAAGACGTCCTCCGGTGAGCCGGCGCCGTTGCCAATCCGCACGGTCGAGCCCAGGCAGCTCAACACCTGGGGCAGCTCGATAAGCGCCTTGACCTGCCGGACCGTCTCACTCTCGTCGGTGCCCAGGAACAGGCCGGCGAGAAACTTCGTCGCGATCCACACGATCTCGGCGAGGAAGGTGCTCGGGCTGGCCTGGAGCTGGACCGTCGCCGGCAGCGCGGCGGCGCTCAGCGGGACCGTCGCCCGGTCGCCCCGCGACAGGTAGCCCTGCACCGACAGGTTCGGATACAGCCGGGCGGTCAGCGCCTTCACCACCTCGTTCTCGGCGTCGTCGGACCGTGCCTCGACGGTGAGGTCGTGCGTGAGGAACAGCGACCACACGTAGTCGGCGCCGTTGGCGATCACGAGGTCGACCGATCCGCCGTCGACCCGCAGGCACGGGCGCACGGGGCTGTCCGCGGCCGTTGACCAGCCGCCGCCGGTGCCCGGCGCGAGCTTGATCGGGCCGAGCGCGGGCGTCTCCGCATCCTGCGGGCACTCGGGCGGCGCGGCCGGTTCCCCGGTGGCCCGGGCGGCGAGCGCTCGCAGCCCCGGCAGCAGTACGACCGGCCCGGCGAAGGCGAGGAACTTCGCGGACAGGTGCCACAGCTCGGCGCGCAGGACCCCGGAGTCGTCGACGTCGGCGGCCACGAGGCGGTAGTCCCGGTCCGCGGTGCCGCCCGTGTACAGCAGCGCCTCCCGTGCCGAGGCGCCCGGCGGGAGCCAGCGGCCGGCCAGCCGCACACTGACTGCGATCGGGAGCAGCGGCTGGACATCGCCGCCCAGCGCCAGCTCGAACCGCAGCCGGGGCACGTGCCACTGCGGCAGCGGCCCCGGCTGGTCCGCCGCGATCGCCGCAGGCTGTCCGCCGCTCAGCCGCGTCCTGTCGCGGACCGCACCGGCCGGCACCGAGACGGTCAGCTCCCCGAGCCGGAACGTGCCGCCGTCCGGGCCGACGGTCACCGCGTCCGCCGACCTGTGCCGGTACACGGCGCCGACGACGACGATCGCGATCGCCGTGACCAGCGCGGCCACGGCGATCCACAGCCGCCGCCGGCCGCCGGGCCGCTCGGTCGTCTGCGCCGGACCGGTCATTGCTGCACCGTAGCCACGGCATCAGGACGGCCGCACCGGATGATCGGCCACATTGGGTGCCGCAGACGACGAGTGGGATTCCGGCGCCGCAGCACGAGCCCGGCCGTGACGACCTCAGTAGCCATGCGCCTTCGAGGCTCCGGTTCCTGCCGAGTCACGCGTCCGAGGGCTCCCGTTAACGCCGGTTGAGACCGTACGCTGAGCTGGTTACGCTATTGGCATGTGCACACGTTTTCGGCGTGTGTGCTGGGCGTGGGGTCCCCCCTTCGACACCACCCTTGGTGGAAAAACACCAAGATCAGAATCCGGCGCACACTCAGGCATCCCCGCCACCTGAACCGAGCGGGTGACCAGCCCGCCCGGTTTACGCACGTCAACACCCACCCCGGGCGGCGATGATGACCGCCATCCAGCGCACCATCCCGGCCGTCGCCGAGCAGATGATCGCGGCGCTGATCCCCGCACCGCTCCCCCGCCGACCGCCGGAACCGGCGCCGCTGCCGGCCCTGCCGGCGAGCTCGTCCGCCCACCGCGAATTCGAACCGATGCTCCCGGTGCTGGACATCGCGCGGCTGGACCGGTCCGGGCGAGTGTCCGCCCGATCGCTGCTCGACCAGCTCGGCTGGCGCCCCGGCCAACGTGTGCGCATCGACGTCATCGGCGGTGCGGTCCTGATCCGGGCGGCGGCCAGCGGCCGACCCTTGATCGGCGCGCGCGGCGGCCTCTCCCTGCCCGTCGCGGTGCGGCAGATGTGCGCCATCAGCGCCGGCGACCTCGTCGTCCTCGCCGCCGAACCCGCCCACGACCTGCTGATCGTGCACTCCGTGGCAACGGTCGCGCGACTGCTCGCCGGCCTGCACACCCACCTGACAGCCGACGGCCATGACCGTTGACCCGGCGTGCGTTGCACAGGCGTGGAAGCTCCTGGCAGAACTCGGCGTCACCGTCGCCGACCTGCAGCGCTGCGCTCAACCGGCGCGACCGACGTTCGACGCCTACCTTCCCCAGGTCCTCGCGGCCGCCGGCCCGGGTGCGCTGCGCGCCTACCGCAGCTACTGGCACCGCATGGCCACCGCCTGGGCCGGCATCCCGATCGACGCCGTCACGGCCGGCGACATCCAAGCCATGCGGCAACAGGTCACCGGCCGCGCGCGTGTCCGGCGCAATAGTCGCAACGGCCGGCACGCCGGCGAACTGCTCGTCGCGGCCGCCCGCGCCTTCTACAATCAGGCCGTCGCCGACGGACTGATCCAAGCCGCGGACAGCCCCGCGCACCGTGTCGCCAAACCCCGGCGCCTGCCCAGCACCCGACGAGCGTTGACCCCCTTCGAACTCATCGAGATCAATCAGGTCGCCCGCACCACCGGCAACGACACTATCCTCGACGCACTGCTGCTTCGCCTGCACACGGAGACCGCGTGCCGGCGTGGCGGCGCCCTCGGCCTGCGGCTGCAGGACCTCGACGCCGACCGCAGCCTGCTGCTCCTGCGGGAGAAGGGCGGCACGGTCCGCTGGCAGCCGATCACCCTCGCCCTTGCCACTAGCCTCACCCAGCACGCCGCCGTCCGCGGCGCGATTCTGCCCACCGACGCCCTGCTCCGGTATACGAACGGCAATGCCCTGACCAGCCGCCGCTACGACCAGCTCTGGCACCGTATCGGCCAGCACCTGCCCTGGGTCGCCATGCACGGCGTCACCGCCCACTGGCTACGCCACACCACACTGACCTGGGTGGAGCGGCACTTCGGCTACGGCGTCGCCCGCGCCTACGCCGGCCACACCGACACCACCGGACCAGCCACCACCACCTACATCCGCGCTGACCTCCAAGCCGTCGCCACCGCGCTCGCCGCGATGACCGGGCAGCCACACCCGCTCGCGGGCCCGTCCGGCGACGTTCCGGGTGGTGTATTGCAGACTTGAACACCCGCCCAAAGCGCGCTGCCGGTTCTGAGACCTGCGCTCGCTGGCGGGCGTGCCGCAGGGCGTCGGAACGAACGGCACCTCTCTGTGTCAAGCCGTCAGCAGGAGAGAGGTGCCGTCAAGTTGACAGGCCCTCGGTTTGAGCGTCGTATCAGCCGACAGCGCCCCGGAGGCAGCACTGGCACGGCTAATCCGCGGAGTGTGGTGAACAGATGCAGACGGTTCGCATCGGCGGCTGAACGCCGCGTCACCGGACGGATAAGACGACACCAGCCCCACAATGGCCGGGAGTCGCCGACCATGTGCCTCGATCTTCATCGACCGAACGTCCACCAATGGTGTGGTCGTGTTGGCGCCCGTTCCCGGCGTCGCGACACTTGGAGCAGTGCACCATGTCCCATGGTGATCGGAGTTTGATGGCCTGCAATAACCTGCTCAAGCAACTTCATGAGGTTGAGGCGAATCCGAGGGATACAGGAATGCTCGGGTCGTTCGGCGAAGCGATCGCGGCGGTCCTGCTCCACGACGTTCTTGATCACGAGATCGTTGTCGACGAGGCAACCCGCGGCAAACCGCAGGGCCTTGATCTTGCCACCTTTGACACGCAGTCCGAGCGCCTGATGGTGGTGGAGGTCAAGACGACTGGCAGTGAGAAGAGCGTCGGTCCGCGGATGGGCAGGACCATCTCGACTAGGCAGATGAGCGACGACTGGGTGGCGAGCCACGAAGCCACGCCCGGGGGCATCAGTCGCATCGTTGAGGCGGGCCTGGACAACGTCGACCTCGCCGATGTCGTCGAGGATGCCGTCGGCAAGCTGGTGGTCCACGTGAACACGAGGAACGACACGGTCACGGTGCATGAGGTCGACGCGGACGGCCGAGTCGGCGGAGTCACGCACAGCATTGGCCTGCGGGACCTGGTCCGCTTCGCCGACGCGATGCTCGAGAAGCGCTGATCAGACCGGATGAGTCGAGATACGAACCGGTCCAGGCGAGGCCTGACCAAGTCGAACGGTCGGCCACATGGGCGTCCTCAGGGACGACCTCTGGGCAAGCCGGACGGTTCCACGCTAACCGGTCCGGTGCTCCAGAAAGGCGACCCGCCAACCACGCAGGACGTCGACCTGTTCGCGGCGCGGTATGGTCTGGCGATTCCACTGGCATGGCGTCTCTGGAGCCGGCGCAACGGCTGGCAGCGTCAGGTGGACGGCGGGTGGGAGCTCCTCGGTTTGACGCCGGCGCCGTCCGGCCTGGACGTGGCAGCGATGCTCGCAGGTATCCGGTTTACGGTGCCCGGGTTCCCAGCAAAGCTCGTGCCAATCGAGTGGCTGCCTGAGCGGCAGCTGGCGTGCATGCGTCTGGACGGAACCAACGACCCACAGGTCGTCATCGTGGATCTCGACGATCCGCAGACCTGGGACGACACTCAGCCGGTGGTGGACCGGTTCTCGCTCTACGCGGACGAGTTCACCCGGCAGGCACATGCGCTCCGCAGGATCGCGAAGTTCCTGGCGCATCAGCAGGACCTAGTCCTGGCCGGCCGCCGGGCCGCCGATCAGGCGCCCCGGCCGGATGACTGGCGGGTGTACCGGTTCTGTTCGCAGAACGTCGTCATCGCCCTGGTGCTGCTCCGCTTTGACCGGGACCGAAACGCGCTCAGCGTGGGCGATTGCCTCATCACGCAGCTGTCGCGGCTCGACCCGGATGCGCCGGCCCGGGCGGTGTGCACGCTGCTGCTAGCCGAGGCGCACCGGTCCGGCGGTAACCTGTCCATCCGTTTCGTCACCGGCAGCGGCCGCATTACCGCCGCCGCGCCCATCCCCCGGGCGATCTCCCAGTGGGCCGGTCGTTGCGGCATTGCGCTCGACAGTGCCGATGGCGTCATCCCCGCCGACGCCGCGCTGCGGTTGTTCGTCGCGTCCGTGCGGGTCAGTGACCAGCTTCGGGAGCGGATCGGGGCGTTGCCTCCCGCGGCGGCGGCTGCGGTGTGCCACGGCATCGCCAGTGGAGTCTGGCCTTCGGCCGCCGTGGAGGCGATTCTGACCTGGTCGCACCGCCCTACTGTGGTGCTCAAGGGTGCCACCGACCCACTGGACCGGGCCTGGCATACCGTCGATCTCCTCGACGCACGCGAGGGCCTGCTGATCGCCGCGGCGGTGCACCGGATTGCCGCCGGTACCGGCGACACGCAACTGGACGCCGAGGACACGCAGTTGCCCGTCGACCTCGTCGTGCATGCCGATCGCACCTGCACCGCGTCCGCGGAGACGATCGACCTGACCGACTGGCTGGTCTGCGGCGCCTCGACGTTCCCGGCCAGCGTCCTGCGTCTGACCGTCGCGGACGCCGAACTCGACCAGCTGCCGGATGCGGTCCTGGCTGCGGTGCCTCGGCTCTTCGGCGGGGGTGCGGTGCTGTGCCCCAGGGACCTCCGATCGCTGGACGGCGCGGTGCTGGACGCTTTGGACCGGGAGGCGCGGCGTGCCGGAGTGATGCTGCTGGCCGGGCCGCAATACACGCCGAGCCTGACGATGCGGGCCGCTGACACGCTCGCCCGCGCCCGAACGGCTCGACAGTGACCGGCCGCATCGTGGTGATCTGGGCGATGCCGGGTCCGTGGCCCGGCGGCAGCGGACCGGATCCTGACGGCTTCACCGACGTGGTCCGCTCGGCCGTCACGGTCGAGCGGCGGGCAACGCAGGGCCATCTCGGCCAGGAAGAGCTGCGCCGGTACGCGACCGCCTGCACCGCAATCGAACGTCTCGCCCGCCGCCGCGGCTCCCCCGTCGCCTGCATCGCCGCTGACGTGCTGGACGCCCTGCCCCCCGCACAGCACGGAGCCGGTCGAAGCCGGGCAGGGTTCCACCCACCGGATCAAGCGCCCGACTGGCTGCGCGATCTCGCCTGCGCGTTGGACCAGCAGAGCGCACCGACGGTGCTGGCCGCGGCCGACCGCATCCAAGCGGAGGCGAGCGGGGTGGTCCTCTCGCCATCCCCGATCCCTGTCGGCCCGCAGCTGACCGCCAGCGCCACCAGCACCGTTGCGGACGCGCTACCGTATTGGCCTGAGCCCGAGGCTGCCGAGCAGCTCCGGTCGGCGGCACCCCACTGGGCCCCGTTCCGCGCCGCCGACGAGCGGGTAGCGTCAGCCCGGCAGTTGTGGACCGAGCTGGTCGCTGCGGTAGGCAGTGGCGAGCCCTTGCAGGTCGGCTCTGGGGCACGCCACGAAGTGATCACCGAGGTTCTGCACCAAGCCGCAACCCGCGTCGGTGACGGCCGGCCGGTACGCGTGCTGTATGTAGACGGCTCGGAGGCGCAGCCGTTCCCGCTGCACCGACCAACGAGCGACACCGTCGCCATAGGGCGAACCATTCGGGTCGGGCTCATGTCGATGCGGCACAGCGAAATCGACAGAAGCGTCGATGGGTACTGGTTCCGTAACCGGATGGTATCCACTAGTCGTACGCTCGCGGATACCGATGCGTTCTGCGCCGCCGCAACCCTCGGCAAGCTCCGCGAGCTGACCGCCGCCGGAATCGGTGACATCGAACTGGTGCACACCGGGTTCGAACCGGCCGTCGTCGGCTTCTACCGGGGGCTGACCACCTGGATGGCAGGCGGCGGTCCGACAGTCCGGGTGCAGCCCCTCTATCGCATCAACGGCAGTCTCGTCGAAGGGTCCGCCTGGGGCGCCACGAACGGAGCCATACGATGATTCGGGACTGGAAAGTCGCCTGTAAGGACTGCGGGCGGCTCTTCACATATTCCGACCAGTCGGCGCGGGACGCAGCGGTACGCGGCGAGTCACGGCCCGAACGCTGCGTCGAGTGCCGTTCGAAGCACAATCGCCAGACCAGCCGGATGGGCGCCGCGTACGTCGACCTCGACCCGGGAGACCGGCCGGTGGTGGCCGGAGAGCTGAAGGCCGGCCGGCTGGGCCGGCTCGACCGGGGGTCCCGTCCACACCGTCCGCAGCACACCACGGCACCAACAATCGGCGAAGGCACGTTTGGCATCACCGACGACCACATCGGCGAGCTGCTCGATGCGATGGAACAGCATCAGGTCGTGGTCGTCGAGGCCCCCACCGGATCCGGAAAGTCGACGTTCCTGCCGTGGCGCCTGCTGAACCCGCCTGCACCGTACCCAGGCGACACGGTGACCCGCCACGGCCTGATCGTGGTGACCCAGCCGCGCATCGAGGCAACCCAGGGCATCCCCCGATACATTGCTGGAAGGCTGCACGGCGCCGCCGTCGGTGCCGGCGTCGATATCGGCTACCGGCACTCCGCCGCCCGCGACCAGGCGGATTCCCGCAACAGGCTGGTGTACACGACTGACGGCACCCTGCTGAACATGATCCGCCGCGGTGAACTGCACGGCTGCTCGACGGTCATCATCGACGAAGCGCACGAACGCAGTCTCAACATCGACCTGATCCTCGCGCTGCTGCGCCGCGAGCTGGTGGCGCTGCCACAACTGCGGCTGCTCATCGTGTCCGCCACCATCGACACCCGGGCGTTCGCCGAGTTCTTCCGTCCGGAAATCCGCTCGACCACGATGCGCCTACCGGGCAAACAGGGCAAGCCGGTGTACGAACGGTGGCGCTCGGCGCCGGAGATACCGCTGAACCAGTGGGCCGCCCGGATGCCGGGCGAGGTGGCCGGCACCGCCTACGAGGTGCTGCGGTGGATGGCGAGCGGGGAACGGCCACCGGATGTGCCGGAGGACGTGCCGACGTATCAGGGCGACCTGCTGGTTTTCCTGCCCGGTCGGCGGGCGATCAACGCTGTGATCAATGATCTCGAGGAGTCTGTCGGCGACGACGAGGACCTCGCCGGCAAGGTGCAGATCCTGCCGTTGTATGCCGAACTGTCGCAGGCGCAACGGACTCGTGCCCTGACCGCCGACCGGCGCCCCAAAGGCGTCCGCTGGCGGGTCATTGTGGCGACCAACATCGCCGAGACGTCGCTGACGGTCGACGGCGTCCGCCATGTCATCGACTCGGGTCTGATCAACACTACCGAATGGGACCCGGCGACCCTCACGACGATCGTCCGGCCGAAGGCGCATTCGCAGTCAGGTCTGCGGCAGCGCCGTGGCCGGGCGGGACGCACCGCGCCCGGTGTGTGGCATTGCCTGTTCAGCCGGGATCAGTTCGATCAGCTGCCTTTCGAGACGCCACCGGAGATCGTCCGGGCGCCGCTCGAGCGGGTCGTGCTGACCGCTGCCGCCGCCGGCGTCAGCGACCCTGCTTCGCTGCGCTGGCTCGCGCCCGGACCGCCGATCGACGAGATGCGGCGGGCGTACGCGACCCTGCGGGGCATGGGTGCCGTCACCGCCGACGGCGACCCGACACCGTTCGGCAGCGAACTGGCGTCGTCGCGGGAGTCGTTCGATGCGGCCGCGATGCTGATGTGCGCCGACGAGGCCGGCGTCGCCGTCGAGGCGGCCACTGTCCTGGCCGCGATGCACGATCGGCAGTGGGTGAAGGCGCTGCACTGGAGTTCCGGCTGGCCGGCGATCACCCGCCTGCACGCAGACCGGCTGCACACTGCACTGCTCTCCGACTGTGTCGACGACCTCGACACGACCCTGCTACTGGTCCACGAATGGGAACGGCTGCGGCCCGATGAACAGGACGCGGCCGCGCAGCGATACCTGCTGTCGGCCGGCACCCTCAACGCCGTGCTGCGCCGCCGCGAAGGGCTGCTGCAGTCCCTGCAGTCGAGAACCAAGACCGCCGAGGTCCGACCGATCGAGCCGGGCCTGGCCGACCGGCTGCGCCGGGTCATCGCCTGGGCCGGGCCGAACGCGATCTACCAGTACAACGACGACACGTGGCAGGCGGCACTCGTGCCCCGCGCCGACCCTGACGTCGTCGCGCGACTGCACCAGGGAGCCCGGCCCGTGATGGATGCCGACACGCTGCTGTCACGGACCGCCGACAGGCCGGAATACCTTATCGCGCTCGTCCGGGACCGGCGGCGACGCTGGACCTCACCGCTGCAGGAACCCGAGGAGCAGGTGACGCTGTCGTTCTGCGTCGCGTTGCGCGGCGAGCATCTCGCCGGCGACGTCCCCCTCCTCGCCCACATCGCCGGGCAGGAACCGTCCAGGCCGCTGCAGCCGCCGACTATCCTGCCCGGTGAACGCGTCCTCGTCGAGCCCGTCGGGCAACGCAGTCATGGCACCCAGGTGCGGGTGCTGGCCACACAGCCGCCGGTTGCCGTACCCGACATCGAACTCGCCGTCGGCGACGACACCGCCGAGGAGAGCGGTGACCTCACGCAACGCGAAGCAGTCGGCAACGATCTGAGCGGTCTCGATCCTGACCTGGTCAGCGCCGCCGACTACCTGGTCGCCGACGACGACACGACGTCGAGCGCCCCCGGAACCGGCAGCACCGATGAGCCGGTCAACCTGTTCGCCGGCCTCGAGGTCGTCGTCGACCAGTTCGATCCGAACCATCCGATCGTCGCGGTGACCGCCGTCGTCGACGGCACCGTCTACGCCGCCCAGGACCCGATCGCGGCGGTGGAGCGATTTACTGGGCGGTTCGGACCCGGTGACGAATGTGTCGTTCAGGTGACCGAGATCCGCCCGACGCAACGGGACCGGCGGCGGATCCTCATCGCCCGCGAAGAGGTCACCGGCGTGGAGATCCCGCTGACCGGTTACGACGTCGGCTCCGGAGTCCGGGACACCATGCTGGAGAGCTGGCCGGTCGGAACCAGGCTGCGGCTTGCCGTCGTGGCCACCGACACCGCCACCGGCCTGGTCCAGTTGTCCGCATTACCGTGGATCGCGTCCGCAATGGCCCGGCTCGCCGACGCCGGCGGGGAACCGTTCGCCGGCACCGTCGTCGATGCGCGCAACGAGTCGTTGTACGTATGCCTGACCCCGGACGGCACCCGGCTGCGCGCCGACGACCCGCCAGTCGCCTTCGAGTTCCGCGCCGACGACCTGCCCGCCCGGCCTACTGAGATGGCGATCGGCCAGCAGGTGCGGGTACGGCTCGGCAAACGCCCACGCCGCACCGCTTCCGTCGACCTCGACCTGCCGGACCTGCGGCTGCCGACCGGCCCGTTCCAGCGCACCGGCCGGTCGCTCACACTGTCCGGTCCGGCCGCACCTCGCGACATCCTCGCGATGTACCGGGCCGCGGGCAGCCTGCCGCTGGACGAGGCCGTCGCCGTGCACCGAGCCCTCGGCCTGCTGCTCGCCCGTGCGCTGCGGCAGCGGGCCCGGATCATCGACGTTACCGGCATCATCCGGCTGGGGACGCGACCGCGCTGGTCCGCGACGGTCCTCGCCGTCGCGGACCGCCAGGTCACGGTGGAGGTGGACGGAATCACGACCAACATCCCGAGCAATCATCTCGCGTGGCCCGGACAGCAGCCGCCGTCGCTGTCTCCCGGTGGGACGGTCGACGTACACGTCACCGAAGTAGACCCGGAACAGGGCCGGGTGCTGCTCACCCTGCGCGACCCGGCCAAGGACCCGCTGGCCGGCCTGACCGTCGGTGACGTTCTTACCGGTCAGGTCGTCCGCGCCGAGCGTGCCGGCCTGCGGGTCGCGGTCGCCCGGACCGGAACTGAAGTGTTCGTGCCGGCGCGGGAAACCCTGGTACGCCGCGACCTGGAGACGGTACTTCCCGTCGGCAGCACGCTCCGGGTCAGACTGATCGAGATCAACACCGAACGGCGGAATCTGATCGGCAGCCGGGTCTTCCAACAGGCCGAATGCCCGCTGCCAGACGACATCGTCCGGCTGATCCAGGCAGATCGTGGCCCCGACGTCAACCGGCTCCGGGCACTGACCGGTCCCTCAGCGGATCTGCGGATCGACGCCGGGAAACTGGTGATGCGCTGGACTGATGAGCCCAGCAACCCGACTCCGTGGGACGCGCAGCGGGCGATCGAGACGGTGGCCTCGGGTCAGCTGTCCGAGATCGACGTGCCGCACACCGGCCCCCTCGATGTGCCTGCCCGGGAGCGGTTGTCCCGCCAATTCGGCTGCCTGGTGCGGTTGGACCGCCGCAGCGGAGGAGGCGAACGACCCAACTGGACGGTCATCGTCGCCCACCCACAGGCCGTACCCGCGGAGACGATCACGGCGGCGCTGGTCCGCCTGTACCCTTACCGCATCCGCGCCACGAACCTGCAGACCGACGGCACTGTACGGTTCAACAACGCCCGGCAGGCATTTCAGAATGCCGAACGGGAACGCCGGGCCCGCAAGGAGCCGGCCTCGTTGCTCTTCCGGCAGGATCCCTACAACTACGTAGACATCGGCACGGGCGACACATGGGATGGATTCGCTGCGCGGTTGACGAACTTCGGGCTCATCCTCGTCGAACCACAATGGATCTACGAGGACCGAATCACGGTCCGTTCGTCGCGGCCGATGTGAGCGGCTCAGTGCAGACTTGGACACGCTTGAGTTGCAGCGTTGGAGCACAGCGTAACGGGCCGCAGCAGGTGTAAACGATGCTGCACCAGTGGGCGATCATTGGTACCAAGCCGACCACGATCGCGAGGCTCGCCCGAGACGCCTGCAAGGTGGCAACCTACCTGCGCGGAGGGCTGCCGCGCGCCCTGCGCTACTGGCGCAGCTGTCCGGACTGCGGTGCTGCTCCCGGCCGGGCGTTAGGGTTTGTCCGGCAGCAAGCCGGACAACAACGGGGAGAAGAGCATTGGGATCCAGAAGATCGACTGCGCACCCGCGTCCGTGTCGACCACTACTCGTCCGAGGAGGCCCAACCGCTCAAGCAAGCGTATGTGGTCGCCGATCGGCCACCAGGCGCCGCGGCGCGCGTTCATCAGCTGGGCCGGCGAGCTGACACCCGCCCATAGATGCAGGTCGCCGGAGGTGCTCCCTTCGTGTGTGCTGCTGCCCAGGATCGCCCTGGACGACACCGCCGCATCGAACGATTGATTTCGATGCAACCAAAACCTAGGCTCGCAGCATGACCCCGACCGACCTGCACTCACTCTCCGTAGTGGTACTGGCCGGAGGCCGCGGGACGCGACTAGGGAGCCTGTCCGAAGACATTCCCAAGCCGTTGGTGGAAATCGGCGGGCGGCCGATTCTGTGGCACATTCTTCGGCTCTACGAGGCAGCCGGTATACAGAATTCCATCATTGCCGCAGGTTACCTCGCCAACCGGATCGGAAGGAACTTCGACCGCTCCCCGACCGTCCAAGTTGTTGACACCGGCCTGTCCACAAGCACCGCCGGTCGGGTGCGACGGCTCGCCGGAATCCTGCCGGAGACGTTCTGCCTGACCTATGGCGACGGCCTCAGCGACGTCCGGATCGCTGATGTCGTCGAGTTCCACCACCGCCATGCACGAGTGGCAACAGTGACCGCTGTGCAGCCGCCGGCCCGTTTCGGTGCGCTTTCATTCACCGGCGATCAAGTCACCGCCTTCGCGGAAAAGTCGCACGTCACCGAGGGCTGGATCAACGGCGGGTTCATGGTCTTCGAGCGCGCTGTGTTGGACTGGATCAACGACGACAGCAGCAGCCTCGAGCAAGATGTGCTTCCTAAACTGGCCGGAGACGGGCAACTCGTGGGCTTCCGACATGAGGGCTTCTGGCAGTGCATGGACACCGCGGACGACGTCCGTTATCTGAACGGGCTGTGGGCGGAGGGACGGCCGCCATGGCGTACATGGTGAGCGCCGGTTTCACCCGCTCCCAGGCTCATTTGTCGCGGGCCCAGCGGGCAATCCCGGGAGGCGCGCACACATATGCGAAGGGCGACGATCAATATCCGGAGGGCATGGCACCGTTCATCGACGGCGGCGACGGCTGTCGGGTCTGGGATCTCGACGGCAACCGGTACGTGGAGTTCGGCAACGGTTTGCGCTCGACGACCCTCGGCCACGGCCATCCAGCAGTGGTCGAGGCAGTACGCGGCCGGCTCGACACGGGCGTCAACTTCGTCCGGCCGCACCGCCTCGAAGCGGAGGCCGCCGAGCGGTTGATCGAGCTCATCCCGAGCGCCGAAATGGTCAAGTTCGGACTGAACGGTTCCGACGCCACCACCGCTGCGGTCCGGCTGGCGCGGGCGTACACCGGTCGTGACGTCGTGGCGATCTGCCGGCAGCATCCGATGTTCGCTTCCGACGACTGGTTCATCGGCAGCACGCCGATGGCGGCCGGCGTGCCGGCCGCCATCCAGCGGCTGACCGTCTCGTTCACCTACAACGACCTCGACAGCCTCGCCGAGGTGTTAGCGAACCACCCGGGCAGCATAGCGGCGGTGGTGCTTGAGGCGGAGACGGTGGAGCCGCCCGCGCCCGGCTTCTTCGCCGGGCTCCGCGAGCTGTGTCATCGCCATGGGACGCTGCTGATCCTAGACGAGGTGATCACCGGGTTTCGCTGGCACGAGCGCGGAGCGCAGTACGTATACGGCATCGAGCCGGATCTCGCGACGTTCGGCAAGGCCCTGGGCAACGGGTTCCCGATCTCCGCGCTGGTCGGCCGGCGCGAGGTGATGCGGCTCGGCGGCTTCGCTGGTGACCGGGACCGGGTCTACCTGCTGTCGCAGACCGCCGGGGCTCAGCCGTGGGCGCTGGCCGCCATGCTTGCCGTGATCGAGGTCTACCAGCGGGACGGCATCGCCGGGCGGTTGCACGAGATCGGCGCCGAGCTACGCCGGGGCATCGCCGAGGTGGTGGCCGCCGCTGGTCTGTCCGACTTCTTCCAGCTGCGCGGCCGGGACTGCAACCTGGTGTACGTGGCCCGGGACCAGGACGGCACTGCTAGTCAGGAGTTCCGAACCCTGGTGTTGCAGGTGCTCTTGGAGCACGGCGTGCTGGCGCCGTCGTTCGTGGTGTCGGCCGCCCACGACGCCGAGGCGGTGGCACAGACCGTCGATGCGGTGGCCGCCGTGACGGTACCCTACCGACAGGCCTTGGAGCGGGGCATCGGCAGCGTGCTGCGCGGCCGTCCGGTGCGCCCGGCGATTAGGTCGCGCGGGTGACAGCCTGCCCGGTCTGCCGGTGCACCGCGGTGGAACCGGTGCTCACGGTCCGTGCGGCGCCGCTGCAGATCGGCGTGGCCTGGCCGGACCGCGCGGCTGCCCGGTCCGCCGAGGTCGGCGATACGGTGCTGACCGTCTGCACCGGCTGCGGGTTCCTGTTCAATGCCGGGTTCGAGCCGGGTCGCGTGCGCTACACGGTCGGCTACGACGTGGTACTCGTGCATTCGGGTGTGTATCGGGATTATTTGGAAGCCGAGGCCCGGCTGCTGGTGGAACGGTACGGCGTTCGGGGACGCCGGGTGGTGGAGATCGGCTGCGGCGACGGGTATTTTCTGCGGCTGCTCGCGCGGCTCGGCGGTAACGAGGGGCTCGGGTTTGATCCGAGCCTGCCGTGCGACGTGGTGGAGCCGGGCCTGCGGTTGTCGGCGGCCGAGTTCACGCCCAGCCCTATCGGCGGCGACGCCGGCCTTGTGGTGATCCGCAGTGTGCTGGAGCTGGTGCCGGATCCGGTCGGTTTCCTGCGCGACGCCCGGGCCGTGCTGCGCCCGGGCGGCCTCTGCTATCTCGAGGTGCCCAACGTGGAGTGGGTGCTGCGAGACGGGATGGCCTGGAACATCCATTACGAGCACTGCTCCTACTTCACCGCCGGCACGCTGGGCACCGTGTGCGCCGGTGCCGGGCTGCGCGTCCTGGAGACCGCCCCGGTCTACCACGACGGGCAGTACCTACGCGCGGTTGCCGTCCTGGACGAGGCGGAACCCGCCGTGGTCGGCACTGCCCGCCGGTTCGGCGACTTCTATCGGGCCGCCGTGGCGTCCTGGACCGCCCGGCTGCGAGCGGCCGGGGACGCCGGCCGCACGGTGATCCTGTGGGGTGCGGGCGGGCGGGGCGCCAGCTTCCTCGCGGCCGTCGACCCGGCGGCCGAGCTGGTGGCGTTCGCCGTCGACGTCAATCCCGCACGACACGGCGCCTACCTGCCGGTCACCGGTCATGTAATCCGGCCGCCGGACGCGCTCGCCGCCGCGGACGTCGACGTGATCATCGTGGCGAACGACACCTACCTGACCGAAGTCACGCGGATGGCGCGAGCGCGCGGATTCGAGGGCGAGCTGTGGACGCCCTGAAGGCGGACGAGTTCTGGCGCCAGGGCGTCGTGGTGGTGCCGGAAGTGCTCGCCGGCCCGGACCTGGACCTGGTGCGCGAGCAGGTGGATGGGTACCTGTCCGACCCGCAGGCCCCGACCACCGAAGTCAGCGGCCGCTACGCCGGAGCCGGCCGCTACGCCTACGGGCACGACATGCTGCGGTACGTGGATGCGATGTGGGCGGCGCTGCAGACCTCCGCGCTGGTGCCGGAGATCATCCGGATGCTCGGCAGCGACGGGCCACTCACCCTGCTCGACGACCAGATCTACGTCAAGGAGCCGGGAACCGCCGAGCCGACGCCGTGGCATCAGGACGGTAGCTACTGGGCGGTCAGCGGCCGGCAGCTCTGCACCGCGTGGCTCGCCCTGGACCCGGTCCGCCCGGACAACGGCGGCCTGCAGTTCGTTCTCGGCTCGCACCGGTGGGGCACCGTGTTCCGGGCCCAGGCATTCGCGCCCGGCCAGCAGGTCGAGGATCCCGGCCACCGGCCCGTCCCGGACGACGACGTGCTGCGGGCCGAGCACACCGTCTGGTCACCCGAGCTGGCCCCGGGCGACGCCGTGGTCTTTCACGCCTCGACCCTGCACGGCGCCGGACCGAACCGGTCGGCCGTGCGGCGCAGGGCGGTGGTCAGCCGCTGGGCGGGTACGGACGTCCGGTACGCCCCGCGCTCGCGTGCCTCTCGGCGGCAGATGGACAAGGCCGAGCGCAACGGCGTGGCCGGCGGCGCGCCGTTCACCGGCCCGGACTACGCGAAGTTCGGCAGAAAGGAGAACCCGGCGTGATCATCTACGGCGATCCGGATCTCACCGACGAGGAGGCCCGCGCCGCGTTGTACGCGGGTGACCTCGTGATGCACACGGGCCTGGCTGCCGTCACGCAACTCGTGGAGTTCGCGCGCGAGCAGCTGGCCACGCTGTTCGCCCCGCACGACCCGCAGCTGGCTCACGAGCACCACACGCCCGCCGAACTGGCCGCGCTGCTCGGCGCCTGGAAACCCCGCTTCATCCACCACGAGACCTCGAAGCGGCTGGTCCGGCAGATCATCCAACAGGCCGGCTTCCCGCCCGGGCACACGTATTACGACGTGCCCAAACCCCGCACCGCGTTTCCGGCCGGGCACTTGAACACGGGAGTGGCGTTCGCCTTCCCCTGGCACCGCGACGTCTGGTATTCGGCGCCGGCCCAGCAGGTCAACTGGTGGCTGCCAATCTTCCCGGTAAGGCCGACGAACGCGATGAGCTTCGATCCGGCTTCCTTCGCCCGGGCGGTCCCCAACGACTCGGAAACCTTCGACTACTACCGGCACAACGCCAGCCGCAAGGCCACCGCCGCACAGGTGTCCCGGGAGACGCGGGCGCTGCCGGGCGCCGCCGGCCATCAGCCCGACGGCGAGGTGATCGTGCTGCCGCCGCCCGGCGCCGTGCTGCTCTTCTCCGGCGCCCAGCTGCACACGACCATTCCAAACACGTCCGGGCGGGCGCGGTACAGCATCGACTTCCGCACCGTCGATGACCGCGACCTGGCGGCCGGCGAGGGCGCGCCGTTGGTCGACGTGCGCTGCGGCGGAACCGCCATCCGGGATTTTCACCGCGTCGCCGACGGCGCCGCGTTCGACGAGCGCACCGTGGTCGGCCTGTTCGGGGCGCCGCCACCGGACGCACACCTCGTGTTCTCCCCCAACGCCCGATGACCGGCTACACCCTGCACGCGTTCGGCGAGCTGGCCGCCCACGTCTTCGCCCCGTTCCCAGCCGCCTCACCCGCCGTGGACACACTTCGCCTGGGCCGGGTCGAGATCACCCTGGGCGGCGGGTCCGCGCTCGTCTGCCAGCAAGTCACGGCCCTGGGCCACCGCACCCGGCTGGACGCGATGGTCGGCAACGACCTGCTCGGCGGCTGGCTGCTGGGCGAGCTGGCCCGGCACGGAATCGACTGTCCGGCCCCGATCCGCAGCGGCGCCCGCAGCACCCGGACGCTGATCCTGCACGCCGCGTCGGGCACGCACGACATCACCCACGAGCCGTCCGACGGCAGCCCCGCGGAGTTCGCCCAGGCCGCGGCGCAGGTGTTCGGATCGGACTCCCAGTTCGCGTACGCCCCCGGGTTTCCCGGCTTCGAGCCGGTCCTGGCTGCCCTCGCCGCGACCGGCGTGACGACCGTCGTGGACCTCGGCTATCGGCCGTGGTTGACCGACCCGGACAACTATCGGCGCGAGGTGCTGGCCCGGGCCCGGTTCGCAACAGTGTGCCTGCTCTCCGCCGACGGCCTCGACCCCGCGCAGCGGAACAGCCTGATGGCCGAGGCGGCCGGCCAGGGCGCGCGGGTGGTGGTAGCCACGATGGGCCGACACGGGGTGTACGTGCTGGCCGGGACGGACTGCATCCGGCACGTACCGGCCGTGCCGTGCCGGCCGGTGAATACCCTCGGCGCCGGCGATTCGTTCGCCGCAGGTCTCATCGTGGCGCTGGCGGAAGGCCGCGAACCGGTGGACGCGGCCGTTTACGCGTGCGCCACTGCAGCCGCAGTGATCAGCATGTTCCCAGTGCTTCCCAGCCGCGCGGACGTGGACACCTATCGTTCAGCCGAGCAGTCCCGCTTCCCGTAGCCGACGGGCCACCGCGACCACGGCGGGCAGCGGCAGGCCGGCCCGCTCGGCCACGTCCACGAGGTGGTGCTCGCCGTCGCCGAGGCTCAGCAGCCAGAGCGTGGCCAGCTCCGGCGAGTCGTCGCGCAACTCGCCACCGAGACTCCGGAAGAGGCCGTAGCGGCCGAGCTGCGGTTCGCCGTACGGGGCGAGGTTGCGCGGCACCAGCCCGGCCTCGATCGCGTCGAACGCGGTCAGCACCACCTCGATCGCCGCCCGCACCTGGGCGGCGCTGACGAACGAAAGATCGTCCGCCGAGGTGTGGTACTCGGGGTAGGTGGCGTGCGGCGCCCGGGTCAGGCGACCCACCGGCAGATCGAACCCGGGCGAGCAGAACTGCCGTTCGTCGTAGCCGTACGGCGACCAGCGGAGATCGACGTCGGCCAGGTGGGACATCAAGCGGTCGATCGGGGCGTTCTCCCGGCGGGAACGCTTGTAGGTCAGCGGGCCGGCGTCGCCGAGGCCGGTCAGCACTAGGCCGTGCCGGATGAGGTCGGTCCGGTCCCGATTGCAGTGCAGCCACGCCACGGTGCCTAGGGTGGCTGGCACGAACAGGAACCGGTAGCTGAACTCGCGGGTCTCGGCGGCGGCCCACCGGGCGAGCTCGACCGCGGCGACCATCCCGGTGACGTTGTCGTTGGCCAGGTCGGGATGGCAGACGTGGGTTGACACCAGCACCTCGTCGCGGCGTCGGCCCGGCACTAGATGCTCACCCCAGGTGAGGGCGCCGGGTCCAAGGGTAGCGTCAATGTCCACCGCGTACCGGCCCGGCTCCAGTGCGACCCGCACCTCGTCGGGTAGGCAGAAGCCCCACGTACGGCGGTAGTAGCTGGTGCGGTAGGGCACCAGGTTCGGCCGATCGGGCAGCGAGTGCAGCCGCCGCTGAAGCTCGTCGAGCCCGAAGTCGCCGCGGACCGGTTCGCTGTAGCCGACGACATGCAGGTAACGGTCGGCGGTGTCGGCGACGACGGTGCCGTCCGGTGCCACCAGCCGGGCCCGTCGCAGGTTCCACTCGTCGGGAATACGCCAGCCGAGCACCGGCGTGTCGGTCGGCACGTCGGTCCGGCTGAGCTCGATCTCCCGGCCGATCCGGTCGAGGGTAGACCGTACCCCGTCCCCGGTGAGGCTCCGGCCGATCGGAAAGAGGTCCGCCATCAAGCGAGTCAGCGATCCTGTCATGCGGTGATCAGGACCGAGGTGACCGAGCCGTCGTCGTGCAGGGTGTTGAGCCGGGCGCCGGTGGTGTCCGCGCCGCCGATCGCCACCTCATCGCCCTCGTGCCGGAACGCGATCAGCGAGGACGGGCAGCCGAACAGTGTCGCCTCCCCGACGCGGGCCTCGAACGGATGGTGCAGATGCTCGGTGAACAGCGCTTTGATGTGCGGGCGCCGGGCTACGGCGGCGCGCAGCTCGGCCGCGCCGTCGAGCTGGAACCAAGCGTTGGTGGAGAGCGTGACAGGTGGGTGATGCATTGCCAGGGCGGTCGGCCGCTGGTCGTAGAGGTCGAGCCGGGACATCTCGGCCTCTACGTCGATGGTGCCGTGGATTTGCTCCGGGCGGGTGCTGTCGATGCCGACGATCCGCCACCCGCCGATCTCGAGGACGTCCGGGCCGAACGTGTCGCGAACGGCTACCGGATCGTCGTGGTTGCCGGGCACGGCGAGAATCGGCAGGACGAGCAGTGCCAGCAAGACGGCCAGGTCGTGGCAGCCCGATCGGCTGCCGTCGTCGGTGAGGTCGCCGGTGAGCACGACCGCGTCCACTGGAGACGTCTCGAGCCGGGCGGCGGCGAGCACGGCACGAAGCCGTCGCGCCGGGTCACGCCCGTCGACCGGGGCGCCGCCGTCGGCGAAGTGGATGTCGCTGAGCTGCAGCAGACGGACCGACATCACGGCTCCTTGAAACGATCATCGCCGATGCATGTCGGCGGCATCCATAGGCTACTGTTAATGTTAGGCTCTGACGCATGATCCGCGACTCCGCAAAGGTCGTCATAGTGACCGGAGCCGCAGGCGGGATCGGCGCGGCACTCTGCCGCCGCTTGGCGGCCGAGAGTGCGGAGGCCGTCGTGGCGGTGGACTCAGACGCCGACCGTCTGGCCGGCTTGGCGGCCGAGATCGGTGCCACGCCGATGACCGCCGACGTTCGCGACCCCGAGGCGATGGCCGGGGTGATCCGCCAGGTCGAGGGCCGCTTCGACCGCATCGATGTGCTCATCCAGAATGCCGGCCACTTCGCGTTCGGCGGGCCGGATGCGCCCGACGAGGTGTGGCAGCAATGCCTGAACGTGAACCTGCTCGCGCATGTCCGCGGCGCCCGCGCGGTGCTGCCCGGCATGCTGGCCCGCGGCGGCGGGCACATCGTCAACATGTGCTCAGCGGCGGGCATACTGACCGATCCGGCGGCCGCGCCGTACGCGGTGTCCAAGCACGCCGCGGTGGCGTTCGCCGAGTGGCTGGCCGTGGCGTGCCGGGACACCGGCGTCCGGGTCTCGGCGGTCTGCCCGCAGAGCGTCGACACCCCGATGCTCGACTCCTTCCTGGCCGGGGTGGGCCCAGGTGCCGAGACGTTCGTGGGTGAGGTGCTGAGCGCCGAGGTAATCGCTGGCCGGATTCTCGAGGGCATGGCCGCGAGCCGGTTCCTGATCTACACGCACGACACAACCGCCGCGGCCGAGCTGGCCCACGTGCACGACCGGGACGGCTGGATCCGGGCCCAGCCCCGGCTCTACGCGTTTCCGTGGCCGACCGGCGGGGACGCCGGGTGACCGTGTGGACTGACCGGCCGGTCCTGGTCACGGGTGCGACCGGTCTGCTCGGCGGATGGCTGGCCGAGGCGCTGCTCGGCCTCGGCGCGCACGTCGTGGCCCTGGTCCGCGACTCCGTCCCAGCTAGCAGATTTTGCGCCGATGGCATCCGGGACCGGGTCGACGGCGTGCGGGGTGACGTCACCGACCAGGCGCTGGTTGAGCGGGTGCTCACCGAGTACGAGGTCCGGACCGTGTTTCACCTCGCCGCCCAGACGATCGTCCAGATCGCCGACCGCAACCCGGTGAGCACCTTCGACACCAACATCCGCGGCACCTGGTCGGTGCTGGAGGCGTGCCGGCGCAGCCAAACGGTGTCGGAGATCGTGGTGGCCAGCAGCGACAAGGCGTACGGCCCGCACAACGACCTGCCCTACCGCGAGGACACCCCGCTGGCCGGCCGCTCACCGTACGAGGTGAGTAAGTCGTGCGTGGATCTGATCGCGCAGTCCTACGCGTACTCCTATGGTCTCCCGGTTGTCGTCACCAGGTGCGGCAACTTCTTCGGCGGCGGTGACCTGAACTGGAGCCGCCTGGTGCCGGGCGCAATGCGGGACCTGCTCGCCGGGCAGTCGCCTGTGATCCGGTCCGACGGCACAATGATCCGCGACTATCTGTACGTGGAGGACGGCGCTGCCGCATACGTGCGTACCGCCGAAGCTCTGATGTCCCGGCGTGACCTGGCCGGCCGGGCCTTCAACTTCTCCTTGCAGCAGCCGCTGACCGTGCTGGAGATGCTCGCCCGGATCTCGGCCGCGGTCGGCACCCGGATCGCGCCGACCGTGCTGGGAACCGCGGCCACCGAGATCCCGGCTCAGCACCTGGACTCGACGGCGGCCCGGACCGAGCTGGGCTGGCGGCCGGAGATCGGCCTGGACGAAGGGCTGCGGCGAACGGCCGACTGGTACCGCCAGCATCTGGCGCCTCCGGCGGCGGCCCGATGACGTTCACCCCGGCCGCCGCCTGCCGGTCGTGTGCCGGCACCGCACTGACGCCGGTCCTCGACCTGGGCACCCAGCCACTGGCCAATGCCTACCGGCGGCCGGCGGACGCCAGGCCGGAGCCGCGCTATCCGCTCGGGCTGCTGCTGTGCGACCGGTGCGCGCTGGTGCAGCTGAGCGGCCACGTCGATCCGCGGGTGATGTTCGACGACTACCCGTACTTCTCGTCATACAGCGAGACCATGGTGGCGGCTATGCGCGAACTGGCCGGGCGAGTGACCGCCGAACGCAAGCTCGGGCCCGGCGATCTGGTCGTGGATGTCGGCTCGAACGACGGTTATCTGCTGCGGCACTATCGGAAACTGGGGGTCCGAGTGCTCGGCATCGACCCAGCCCGCAACATCACGACAACCGCGGTCGCGGCCGGAATCCCCACCTTGGAAGCGTATTTCGGGACCGCAGCGGCGGCCGAAACCCGGGCCGCGTACGGGCCGGCCGCCGTAATCCACGCCAACAACGTGATGGCGCACGTCCCGGACGTGAACGACTTCACCGCCGGCGTGGCCCTCCTGCTCGCCGATGACGGCGTGCTCGTCGTCGAATCCCCGTACGTCGTGGACCTGGTCACCGGGTGCGAGTTCGACACGATCTACCACGAGCACGTCTTCTACTACTCGATGACATCGATGACCGCCCTGCTGCGGCGGCACAGCCTGACCGTCACCGACGTCGAACACCTGCCGGTGCACGGCGGCACCCTGCGGTACACGATCCGACGGGCGCCCGCCGCCGAGTCGCCGGAGGTGGGACGGCTGCTCGATCGGGAGGCCAACGCCGGGATCGCCGGACCGGCCTACTATCGGGCCCTCGACGACCGGATCTGCCACGTCCGGGCCCGGCTGCTCGGCCTACTGACGGATCTGCGGGCGCGGGGAGCGCGGATCGCCGCGTACGGCGCTGCGGCCAAGGGCACGGTGCTGCTGAACCACTTCGGCATCACCACCGGTCTGGTCGACGCCGTGATTGACCGCAACCCGCACAAGCAGGGCCGGCTCATCCCAGGCGTCGGCATCCCGATCGTCGATCCGGGTTACCTCGCCGCCGCCCGGCCCACGCACGTGCTGCTGCTGGTGTGGAACCTGCTCGACGAGGTGCTCCGGCAACAGCCGGACTATCTGCGCGACGGCGGCCGCTTCGTCGTGCCGTTGCCCGAGCCGCGGATCGTCGGCCGATGATCAAGGGGGTGCGGAAGGTTCCGCTGCGCCGGATCCCAGACGAGCGGGGCACGGTCAGCCACATGCTGCGCCGCGACGACCCGCACTTCCTGGGCTTCGGCGAGATCTACTTCAGCACCGTGTACCGGGGCGTGGTGAAGGGCTGGCACCGGCACCGCGGCATGACGCTCAACTACGCGGTGCCGCACGGCCGAGTGAAGCTGGTGGTATTCGACGACCGCGACGGATCGCCGACCCGTGGCGCTTGCGACGAGTTCTTCCTCGGCCCGGACGACTACTCGCTCGTGCAGATTCCACCGGGCCTGTGGAACGGCTTCAAGGGCATGTCCGAAGTCGCGCTGGTGGCGAACTGCTGCACCCACCCGCACGACCCGGCTCGGTCGGAGCGGCTGGACCCGTTCGTCAACGACATCCCCTACGACTGGGAAGTCCGTCACCACTGAGCGCGGTGACGAATGATGCGAAACAGCTCCCTCGGGCATAGACCAGCCAGGCCACGGCTTCATGCTCATCGCCGGTCGGGCGGCGGCTTCCTCAGTCGTCAGCAAGTGCAAATCGTCCGGCTCTTGTGCCTGCCGAAAATGTCATCCGGGCCAGTCAGGCGGCATGGGGAACTGCCGCAGGGCGGGCAGGTTACACAGCCGGCGTTGCAGGTAGAAGTCGCCGGCGTCGTTAATGGTGGTTTCGGTGCGCAGAGCCCGACTTGCCGTCTGCCGTCGACGTGCACAGCGGCTTCAATAACAGCGAAGAGTTTGGTCTTCAGCGACCACTCATGGTGCTGCACGAGATCGGCACAGTGCAGCGCCCACGCCGGCCGCGTCACCCTGAGGTGCCGATCCAACCATCGCAATGCGCGCGACTTGCCGCTGCCGGGCTCGCCGAGCAGCAACGCGACCGGACGCTCCGCTAACCCCGCAAGCGGCTCGACAACACCGCCGCCGGTCTCGTCGACCTCGCGGAGAAACGCTCCGTCGAACTGCCGCGTCGCCTGAGGTTCCGCAATGAACCGTTCGAGATCTCCCAACACGATCGAACCTAGCCTGACTCGCGCACAGGTCTACCCAGACCCTCGCAGAGGACGCTGCCTTCCAAACGAGGCCAAGGACATTTCTGCGAGCAGCAACGCAAGCGGCCTACGTGGATACTTCTCAGCGCTTCCGCCAGCGCCTCGGGCCTCGTATCACCCGTCCGGGGGCTGCTGTTCATGCCGGTTGAGGTCGTACGCTGAGCTGGTTACGCTATCGGCATGTGCACACGTTTTCGGCGTGTGTGCTGGCTTTCTGGGTCGGATTCCCCCCTTCGACACTGGTCTTGGTGAATGTTTACCAAGATCGACGAACTCGTAGCGTCCCAGCAGCAGACCCGAGCGGGTGACCACCCGGTCGGGTTTCGGCATGTGCGGACCACGCCCTGGCGGCGACGATGACCCGCGTGCGGCGCAGCGTTCCGACTCCGGGCGAGCAGATGATCGCGGCGCTCATCCCCGCGCCGCTCCCCCGCGCCCGCCCGCCACGGCCACCATTGCTCCGGCTGCCCGCACCTCACACCGGGCCTGACCAGGCCGAGGCGCACCTGGACGTCGGCCGGCTCGACCCGTCCGGCCGAATCTCGGCCCGTGTACTGCTGCACCTGCTGGACTGGCCACCTGGACACCGGATCACGTTCGACATCACGGCCGGCGTCATCACCGCGACCTCCGACCCGGCCGGACGGCACACCATCGGCGCCACCGGTCTCCTCGCGACCCCGGCGTCGATTCGGCAGCTGTGTCACCTCAGTGCCGGCGACCTCGTCGTCCTCCTCACCCAACCCGGCCGTGACCTGCTGCTCATCCACCCAGCTCGAACCGTCGCCCGGCTCCTCGCCGGCCAGTTCGCCGCTGGCGATGCCGGCTGACCGTCAGCGGCTCGACGCCGCCTGGACGGCCCTGGCCGAGCTCGGCGTCACCCTCGCCGACCTGCAACGCGACGCCAGACCAGCAGTGCCGACCTTCGACAAGTACCTGCCGCAGGTACTCGCCGCAGCCGGCCCGGGCGCCCTGCGCGCCTACCGCAGCTACTGGCAGCGCATGACCACAGCCTGGGGCGGCCTCGCCATCGACACGGTTACCGCCAGCGACATCCAGGCGCTCCAGCGACGCATCGTGGCCAACGCACAAGCCCGACGCAACAGCCGCGGCGGCCGCCACGCCGGCGACCTGCTCATCGCCGCCGCCCGCGCCTTCTACAACCAGGCCATCGCCGACGGTCTCATCGACGCCGCGGACAGCCCAGCCCACCGGGTCGGCAAGCCCCGACGGCTGCCCAGCACCCGGCGGGCACTGACACCTGCCGAACTGACCGACATCAACCTCGTCGCCCGCACCACCGGCAACGACACCATCCTCGACGCATTGCTGCTGCGACTGCACACCGAAACCGCGTGCCGGCGCGCCGGCGCCCTCGGGCTGCGACTGCAGGACCTCGACACGGACCGCGGCCTCCTGCAGCTGCGCGAGAAGGGCGGCACCGTCCGCTGGCAGCCGATCAGCCTCGACCTCGCCACCAGCCTCGCCCAGCACGCCGCCGTCCGCGGCGCAGTCCTGCCTGCGGACGCGCTGCTGCGGTACCGCAACGGCAGAGCCTTGACCAGCCGCCGCTACGACGAGCTCTGGCGCCGTATCGGCCGGCACCTGCCGTGGGTCGCCGCCCAGGGCATCACCGCCCACTGGCTGCGCCACACCACGCTCACCTGGGTCGAACGGCACTTCGGGTACGGCACCGCCCGCGCCTACGCCGGCCACACCGACACCACCGGACCAGCCACCACCACCTACATCCGCGCGGACCTCCAGGCCGTCGCCACTGCCCTGGCCGCGATGACCGGCCAGCCGCATCCGCTCGCGCAGGCCATCGACGGTCATCAGGTGGTCTAGTGAAGCTTTGAACACGCGTGCGTCGCAGCACTGCGGCACGGCGTGACGGCTTCGGTGCGATTCACCGACGCGCGGGCTCCGGAGTCTGGTCGATCACCTACACGACCGGTGCCAGTGCTTCCTTGCCTCCGAGGCTGCCAACCGGGCAGGCGCCGCAACAGTTGGCCAGAGTTGACCCGCAGCCATCTGGCGTCCACAGTGGACGATGTCCGGCCCGCCCGTCGCGCTGATGCAACGTCGTCGCGGCGACCGTGTTGTGAGGGCTCGGTACGATGCCGGGGTAAGCGCGTCCTCCTGTGCCGGAGGTCCCCACCGACGACGCGGTCGGCGGGTTGAGTCGCGGGCGAGATGCCGCCCGGGTCGCGGTCGATCGACCGTGTCTCGGAGGGGCTCATGCGCAAGCGCAACACACAGACGACGGCGGGCGACGTCGCACCGGTCCACAGTTCACCCGCGATGTCGAAGACCGCCCCGCCGTCGTCTACGACGACGACCTGCGGCTGGCCCGGCAGGGCTGGGGGCCGACCATCAGGGCGATCTGCCTACGGATCTCCGCAGCCGTCGCCACCCGGATCGCGAGCCGGCCACAGCGCTCTATCTGGCGCAGCGCTACCGGCGCCGGGAAGGTGCTGGCCGGCGTCGCGGCTGCGGTATACGCGAAGAGCCGCGGCCTGCTGTAGCGGGCGGGGCGAGAGTCTACGCGGTTGACCCGCAGAAGACCGGGCGCACGCAGCTTCTGTGACGCGTCCGGTCTTCACCGATGGCTCGAGCCTCGGCCGGGCCAACGTCGCCCGCGGCGACGCCTTCCCCGCAATGGCACGCACCGGGCAGCGTTCATGATGCGTGGTCCCTCCCTGGGCGTTCTGGGGCCGACGCTCATCGAGGTCTGCGAGATGTCGTTGCCCGACAACGTCTCCATCGACCATGCGGCGAGCAGAGCGGGGCGTCGCCGCCGCCTGGCCTCTTCGAGGATGAGTCAGGACGCCAAAGAATGGCGCGAAGGAGCTTGGGCTCATCCGGTTCGTGGCTACGCTGATGTGAGATCCGGCTACGGGTTCAACCAGTCACGGTCTGGCCGAGCCAACAATCGAGCGTTCTTCAACGCTGCAGCTAGGGGCAATACGGTCTCACCGTGGTATTCGTTTCCGACGCGACGGACGACGAGCGCCAGCTGCGCCTCGGCGGTGCCGCGAAGCGCAAGCGGCAGCAGTAGCTGCACGTCACCGCGGTGGAATTGAGGAACCGCAGCCTTGTAGTTCCTCTCGACGCGCTCCACCGCGCGATCGACAGCCGAGCGGGTCAGCATGAGAGCCGTCGGCGCATACTGTAGATCGGCCGGGTAACGTGACAGGTTGTCGTTGACGAAATGGTCCCAATCGAGAATTAACGGCAACTTCGGGTCGTAGAAGAGAACCGACGGATCGTTCCAATACGTCGCCCGTGCTGGCCTCGGCGAGAAGACGCCAGCGATACGCCCATCTGACTGTTTCATCCAATCCACGAGCCGCCACGGATACCCGTCCTCATCCGACTTGGCTGCCAAGACGCCGTAGATCTCTTCCTGGTTGGGCGTTACCAGGCCAGTGTTGAAGCCTGCACGGTCCGAGCCGTCGATCGAGCCGTAGGCGACCTTTCCTTGCTCGAGGATCCGAGCGAACGTGTGTTGTATGTAGCTGCGCAGCACGGGCAGGTCGGCTTGGGGTGCGACGGCCAGTACACCGGCTGCGGCATCGGCGATGTCAATCGGGCTGTCGTCGTCCGCGTCTGGATGACGCAGGACCCAGACATCGTCCTCGGCGAGGTCGGCAAGCACCTGCCACATCTCGACCGGGATCCGCACAAACCGGTTCAGAGGCGGGCGTGGGTCAAGGCGCTTGACGTTCCGCGCATGTGGCCCTTTGTCGCTTGACTCCAGGTCCAAGGTGACCTTCTCGCCACTCTCCAGCGAGGCTCTCGTGTGGTCCGGATGCAAGATATCCGTGTGGTGGACGAAGATCGAAGCACCTGCTGATCCTGCAATCCGGCCGTAGCCTTTCAGATGGTCGTACTCCGCCACGACGCCGGACTGCCTGCCTTCGGGAAAGCTGAGCCCGTCGACTGTTAGGCGCCCTTGGAAGTCTGGCCGCGCCGAGACTGTCACCCGCTCACCAGACACAAGGTGCCGGTATCCAGTTCCCGGGATCGTGCTGAAATGGACGAAGGCCGTGGTGTTCGAGGAGTCGATCTTCACCATGCCGAAGCCGCGTTCCGCGTTCCACCACTGCACGATCGCCAGCTGGTCGGAGACCGGATCCGACGCGTCGCGGCTCGCGGTTCTGGAGTTGCCAGGTGCTGCCCCTCGGCGCGGCGGCATGTTGGCCGGGGTTGCACCTACACCCTGCGGGTTTGGCATGCGTCGTTGCTCCTCGACTTCATCGGCGCGGGCTTAGCCCCTCAATAGTCTCACCGCACCAACCAAGCCAACCGGACGCCGCTCATCCTGAGCGGCGTCCGGTGCGTTCGTCCGTCGCGCGAGACGGAACGTTTAGGCCGGTCGGTGTGACTGGCCAGACTGATGGCTTGCGTTCTCCACCGATCGGACGAAATCGCCTCGTACGCAATCAGACGACCGTGATACTGGCTCCCGGCCAGGGTCGGCCGGGGTGGGGAGGCGGATATGGCGTCGCAATTGTCGTGGCTAGACAGCTCGCTGGCCGAGCAGCAGCAGATCCGAGAGTTGCTCGGCCTCTTCCGCGAGCAGGAAAGCCGCGACGAGCTCGGCATCGGGCAGGTCCGGGACGCCTTCGGCGACCTGCTGTTCCCGGGAACCTCGACCCTGCACACGCGGGCGCGGTACCTCCTCATCGTGCCCTGGTGCATCCGGTACGCGGCCCGCCGGCCCGGGCGCGAACGAGCGGCGCTGCTCGACCGGACTGAGCGGGTCGTCATCGAGTCCCTGCGCGCGGCCGGCGCGACCGACGGGCTCATCGGACGGCGCGCGTCGACCGGCGTGAAGACACTGCCGTCGACCATCTACGCGTCCGCCCTGGACCGCTACGGCATCGATGGCGGCGACGAGCCCGTACCGGCCAGTGACGAGCCCGAGGCGGAGGAGCTCACCGATCTGCGAGCGGATCGCTGGCCGCCGAACCTCCCACCGGTACCGAAGGGCTTTCCCGACGCGATCGACGGCGGGCTTGAACTGCGGCCCGACGAGGCCGACTGGCTACGGGAGCGCATCGCGACCAGTGCCGCCGGCAGCCTCCTCGCCCACCTACTGGAGCCGGGGAACCGCCCGCAGAACGATGCGCCGACGCCATGGTCGGTGTCGGCCGCACTCGCGGCGCCGGAACCGGCGCGAACGATTCTCGACCACGCCCGCAATTTCTCGATCTGCATGCATGGCGCCGCCCTGCTGTACAACCTCCTGCTCGCCGAGAAGTACGAGGACGCCGGTCGTGATGCGATCGAGCCCCCGGACTACCGAGACGCTCTCGCCGACTGGGCCGACGAAATGACGACTGTAGGTCCATGGGACCGGGCCGGCATGTGGGCACTGCTTCGCAATAGGGCAACGAGCGCCTCGGCGAGGGTGTTCATCGACGCGTGGACGGGCCTCGTCCTGGACGGGCGGACAGCTGGCGCAGCCGATGACCGAGCGCTGCGGGATCTCGTCGCCGGCCGGGAGATGGCGGTGAAGCAGAAGCAGTCCAGGCTCATGAACCAGAAGCTGCTGCGGAGCTGGACCGGCGCGTCCGGAAGCCGGCAGCTGGTATACCGCTGGCCTCAGGTCCGCCGCATGCTTATCGACATCCACGACGGGATGGAGGCGATCGATGCTGCTGCCGCCTGACGGCCGGGCGCTGCTCAGCGAGGTGCTCCGTCCGCCGCCGGGCTTCCGGGTTGACCGGGCCGTGGCGCTCACCTTCACCCTCGACCTGGAAAGCCTACTGGCCGCGCCGCTCGCCTTCGCCGCGCACGCTGTCCGCAGCCACGACGACCCCGTCTCGATTCTCGACGCGGTCCGCCGCAGCGCCGACCGGATCGACGTGTTCTGCCAGGCGGGACACATCGCGGCACCGGCGAAGGGCTCGAGCCTGCTGCTTCTGCTGGAACGGTCCGTGCACTCGGTGAACCGGCCGAAGCCCGGCCGGCTCTTCCACCCCAAGCTGTGGCTTGTCCGGTACGCGGCCGACGACGAGCGGCAGCTTCGGCTCGTGGTGCCGAGCCGAAACCTCACCGGCGACCGCAGCTGGGACGTATGCCTGAGCCTCGACGGCACGATCGGCACCCGGATCGACGCCGGGAACCGGCCGTTGGTCCAGCTCGTCCGGCACGCGATCGACCATGCCGCCCTGCCCGTACCCGAACCGCGGCGAACGGCGCTCGACGGTCTCCTCGAGGACGTCCGGCGCGCGGTATGGACGCCGCCGGACGACTTCAAGGGGCTGGCCTTTTACGCGCTCGGCGTGTCCGGCGGCCGAGCGCCTGACTTCAGGGGTACCAGGCAACTCGTCATGTCACCGTTCGTCTCCACCGACGGCCTCGCCCGCTGCGCCCCGAGTGGTGGCGCAACCGTCATCGGGCGCCAGGAGGAGCTGGATCGGCTGCCCGCAGAGGCGCTCGATGGGTGTACTGCGCTGGTGCTCAACGACCTCGCGGCGCTCAACCTCGATGAGGGCGGCCCCGCGCGGCTCACGGGGCTGCACGCGAAGGCGTACGTCGTCGAGCGCGGTCATCAGGCGTGGGTCCTCATCGGCTCGGCCAACGCCACCGGCGCCGCGTTCACGGGCAACGTCGAGGTGCTCGTAGAACTCGTCGGCTCCAAGGCCAAGATCGGGATCGACGCCCTCGCCGGCGAGGCGGCGGACTTGCGGGGAATCCTTGAGGTGTACGAGCGGCAGCCGGCCACGGAGCCCGAGGACGAAACCAGCCGGGTCCTCGAGGAGTGCCTGCGCGACGTGGCTGCCGTGCCGTTCCATGGCACCATCCGTACCACCGCCGAGCCCCACGAACTACGCCTCGTACCCGTCGGCGAGGTAAAGCCGCCACCCGGGATCACGCTGACGTGCGGGCTGCTGACCCGCCCCGACCAGATGGCGACGCTGCCGGGCGAGGCCGTCTTCGCCGGCTTGGCAACGATCGAGATCACGCGGTTCGTGGTGCTCACCGCAACGGCCGCCGACGGCACCAGCCGCCGCGCCGTGGTGCTCGCCAGCCTCACCGGCGACCCCGCCGACCGCTACGACCGGGCGCTCGCCGACCAGATCGACACCCCGGAGAAGTTCCTGCGGTTCCTGGCACTGCTGCTCGGCCTGGGCGCGTCCGCCGACGTCCTCGGCGGCGCCGCGGCCGCCGGCGGTGGCGGTCAACGGCGACGGGGCGTGACCGGCGTGCTGGAGCTGGTTCTCACGGCGCTCGCGGACCGGCCGGACCAGCTCGATGACCTCGCCGGCCTCGTCGCCCGGCTCGCCACCACCGAGCGCGGACGGGCGGTACTGCCGCCGGGCTTCCTCAATCTGTGGCGGGACGTTGACCAGGTCCGCCGCGAGCTCGCCGGGACGAGGACGGGTGCATGAGCGGACTGAAGGACTTTCAGCGCGACACGGTCGCCTACGTGCTCGACCGCTACTTCGGAGCCGAGCCGACCCGCCGGTTCTTGGTCGCCGACGAGACAGGGCTCGGCAAGAGCGTGGTCGCCGGCGGGGTCGTCGCCGAGGTCATCGAGCGGCTGCGGCGCGATGACGCCATCGGTCGCATCGACATCGTGTACATCTGCTCCAATCAGGACGTCGCCGCGCAAAACCTCGCCCGCCTCGCCGGGCCGACCCACGCCGCGCACGCCCTGTCGAGCCGGCTCACCCTGCTCGGCCGCGAGCTGCCGAGCATCGTGCGGCGGCGGCCAGACGGCAAGGCAGTCAACCTCGTCTCCTTCACGCCTGGCACGTCGTTCTCCCCCGGCTGGCGCACCGGCAAGGCCGAGGAGCGCGCGATGATTCACCACCTGCTCCGCGACGAGCGGTGGGACCGCTGGCAGCACAAGGCGGCGCTGCGCATACTGCAATGCACCACCCGGTCCATGGAGAGCTTCGAGGAGGAGTGCGACGCCTTCGAACGCAAGCTCACACACGCCATCGACGCCCGGGTCCGGAAGGGCTTCCTGACCCGGGCGAGGAAGCGGCGGCTGCTGGCCCACTTCGACGAGCTGATCGCGCGCGTCGGCCGACGGACCAAGCTGAGCGACGAGGAAAGAAGTCAGGCGTTCGACCTGGTGGCCAAGCTGCGCGGCACGCTGGCCGAGGCGGGCGTCGAGGCCCTCGAGCCCGACCTCGTCATCCTCGATGAATTCCAACGGTTCCGGAGCCTGCTGGATCCCGAAAACGGCGGCGAGGCCGCGGAACTCGCCCACCACCTGTTCAACCACAAGGACGCGCGCGTCCTGCTGCTGTCCGCCACCCCGTACAAACCGTTCACCTTCGCCGAGGAGGCGGTCGCCGACGAGCACCACGAGGATTTCCGGCGCGTGCTGAGCTTCCTGCGGCCCGACGACCCCAAGTGGCTCGGCGCGGTCCAGGCGGCCCTCCGCCGATACCGCGAGGCGGTCGTCACTGGGTCGCCGGCGGACGAGCACCGGGAGGAGGTACGGCGACTGCTGCTGCACGTCATGTGCCGCACCGAGCGGCCGGCACTGGGCCGCCACGCGATGCTCACCGAATATGTCAGCCCCGTCGACGGCCCGGGACCAGCCGAACTCCGCTCATTCGTGGCGATGAAGCGGCTCGGGACCGCGCTCGGCGCGCCGGTCCTGCTCGACTACTGGAAGTCGGCGCCGTACTTCCTCAACTTCGTTGAGGGCTACCAGCTCGGCGAACGGCTGCGCGCCGCGCTGCACCAGGGTCTGCGACCGGAACTGCGCGGCCTGCTCGACCTCGCGGACCTGCTCGACCCGGCCACCATCGAGAAGTACGCCCCGATCGAGCTCAACAACGGCAAGCTGCGCGGCCTCGTCGCCCAGACCGTCGAGCAGGGCTGGTGGCGGCTGCTCTGGCTTCCGCCGTCCCTCCCCCACTACGCCCTCGACGCGCCGTTCGCCGAGGCGGCCGGTACCACCAAACGGCTGGTCTTCTCGTCCTGGAACGCCACCCCGACCGCCGTGTCCGCCCTGCTGAGCTACGAGGCGGAGCGGCGCATCCGCAACGGACACGCCGACGCGCCCCGCAGCCGACTCGACTATCGCCTCGCCGACGGGCGGCCGGCCGCGATGAGCACCCTCGCCCTGTTCTGGCCACACCCCGGGCTCGCGGCCGCCTGCGACCCCCTTGACGCAGCCCGCCGCGATCCGGACCAGGTTCCAGATCTCGCTGAGGTCGAGACGGCGTGCCGACAGCGACTGCTGGCGGACGCACCGGCCGCCTTCCGCACCGCCGAAGCGACCGGCGAGCCGCAGCCGTGGCGGGCGGTACTGCGCTGGCCCGGCGCCGACGCTGGCCTATCCGCCGAGGACGCTGCCCACGCGCTCGCCGCGGACGAGGCTCACGCCGGCCTCGCTCACCACGTGGAGGAAGCTCTCGCCGCAGCGGCCGCGACGGACCCCGTCTGCGCCACCCCGGAAACGGCCGTCGACGACCTCGTAGCAGTAGGCCTGCACGGCCCCGGCAACATCGCATGGCGCGCCCTGGGCCGCCTCGCCGGCGACTACGCCGGGGTCACGCCAGCGGGCCAGTGGCAGGCGGCCGCCGTACTCGCCAACGGGCTGCGGAGCCTGTTCAACCGACCGGAGTCCATGCTGCTGCTCGACCAGCTAGGGCTCGACGACGTCTACTGGCGCTCAGTTCTGCGGTACTGCGCCGCTGGCGGCCTCCAGGCTGTGCTGGACGAATACGTTCATACCTTGCACAGCTCGGCGGCCGACACGCCGCTCGACGACGATGCACTGCTTGAGCTGGCCGAGGACGTGAGCCGGGCCATGACGCTGCTCCCTGCGCCGTACTCCGCCCTGGACCCGCGCAACCCGAGCATACGGATCCCGATCACCGGCCGGTTCGCGCTGCGATACGGCTGCCGCGGCGACGAGGACAAGACCGCCCACCGCATGACCGACGTGCGGCACGCGTTCAACAGCCCGTTCTGGCCCTTCGTCGTCACGACCACGAGCGCCGGGCAGGAGGGCATCGACTTCCACACGTACTGCTCAGCGGTCGTGCACTGGAACGTGCCCGCTAATCCGGTCGACTTCGAACAACGCGAAGGCCGGGTGCACCGCTTCGGCGGCCACGCCGTACGCCGCAACCTCGCCAACGCCCACCGCGCCGAGGCGCTACGCACGAACCATCCGGACATTTGGCTGGCCGCCTACGACGCCGCCCGGCGCGGCTCCAGGCTTGGCGACATGTCGCCGTACTGGGTCTACCCCGGCGCGGCTCAAGTTGAGCGGCACGTTCTGCCGCTACCGCTCAGCCACGACAGCGATCGATACGAGCGGCTGAAACGCGACCTGGCCCTGTACCGCCTCACCTTCGGCCAGCCGCGGCAGGAGGACATGCTGGCGTTGCTCGACAGCACCGGCCAGTCCGCCGCAGCGGCCGAGCTCGCCACGATCGACCTGCGGCCGCCAAGATCAGCCGTAGGCCGCCGCGCGGAGCCGAGCGGCGGCGAGAGCGGCCGCCCAAGCCAGGACCAGCGCGGCAATGGGCCAGGCGACGACGATTCGTAGTACGGGCGGCGCAGACCCGCCCGACGCCGCCGCCAGCCGCCTGCTGCAGGACAGCGGCTGGGTCGAGCCCGACGCCGAGGTCCTGCCGACAGGCGCGCAGGTCGCCGTCGACTACCTGCAGCCCCTCGCGGACCTGCCCGCGCTCAAGCCGCACGTGCGCTACGGCGCCCAGTCGTCGGCGCCGCCGACGTGGCCGGCTGCCCGCCGCAGCTGCCCGGCCAGATGAGCCTCCAGCTCCGTAAGCCGCCCGGACACCGCACCGACGAGCCGGTTCCGGGTGTCGCCGCATTCGCTGCGGGACGCCTCCGCCAGACCGGTCAGGTCCGAACCGTCGATGCCGAGCCGCTCGGCACCGGCCAGGAGCCGGGTCGTGTGCACGTCGACCGCCAGGTAGCCCATCCGGTCGCCGTCGAGTTGCGCGGGCGGCAGCAGCCCCGCCTCCGCGTAGCTGCGCACGACGTCGACCGGCACGTCGGCGCGCGCGGCCAGCTCGACGAGGTCGAGCACCCCGCGGTCACCGGGACTCCCCGCCGCAACCGTGGTGGCCCGCCCGGCGAGCGAGGCGAGGACGTCCGCGTACTGCGCCGGCACCTGTACGTCGAGCAGCACGCCGCCGTCCTGGGGCGTGACGGTGAAGGTGAAGAACGAGCAGCACTGCGTCTCCCGCGCCGCCAGGTCCCGAACGGTTGCCTTGAGGCCGTCCGGACCGGCCAGCCGCATCCGCGCGTGGGGTCGGGCTCACCATCTCGGCTTCACGCACGGCGGTGGTGAACAGGGCATCGAACTCCGCCAGCCGCAGCGGCTGCTCGTCGGTCGGCAACGTGCACGCGTCAGGGACGACGAACGACATCACAGGCTCCTTGACCAGCAGAATCGGCGCTCGTTGCGCCGTCCCCACGACGGTAAGCCTGTACCTGGGTACCGGGTGCAACCCCACGATTCGACCGGCTCAGCGGAGCACGACGAAGCCGGCGAACATGAGGTTCGGCAGCTGCCGCCATAGAACGCGACGGTGATGGCGCCGTGGCCTACGCCAGTCGACGTATCGAGGCTGGCCTGCCCACGTGCCACGGACGTACCGCATGAGCCCCGTCGTCAGCGAGCTCCTGCGCAAATCCAGTCGCGGCGGCATGCCGGGCCGTCTTAGGTTGAGATGTGACATTTTCGGCGGAGTATCAGCGTCTGCATGCGGCGGTCCTGCATCAGGGTGGCCGTGGTGCGGGTGCCGCCGCCGAGGTCGCAGCGGAGGTACGGTCGATCGCGGCGGAGGCCGGCGCCGCGCGGCTTACCACCGCTGAGACGAAGATTCTCCGGTTCATGTGCTCGTCCGTGATTCTCAACTGCGCGTTCGATCTGCGGGACACGGCGTTGCTCGGACAAGGACGAGACCTCGCGGAGCAGGCGCTGGCCGAGACCACCCCGAACGAGCCGCTGCATTTCCAGTGCCTGTACAACGTGGCAAACGCTCTTGTGATCGAGTGCGACTATGGGCTGCCGAGCGAAGGCAGCCGCGACACCTGGGTGTCCCGGCTGGTCGCCAACCGCTTGGCGCACCGTGTGCAACTGCGTACGACCCGGAAGTTGTTCTTCGAAATCGGCACTGCTCAGGGGGCGGACCCGCACACGCGGTCGGCGGCGTACTGCAACCTGGCGAACAGCCTCGATCATTCGGGCCGCTGGGCAGAGGCGTACGACTTCTATCTGCGGGCATTGGAGGAGAATCCGGACAACGGCAACGCCGCCGGCAATCTGGCTCAGCTTCTGCTGGGACGCATCAGCAACGGTGTCGGGCAGCTGGGGCACTTGGCCGCCGTGTACGACAAGTACGTCAAGATGGCCCAGTCGCTTCGTGAAGGCACCTTGTCGTTCGCCGGCGAGGCAACCGCCGACAGGTGGGACGCACTCGGGCTCACCGAGAGCGAGGGTCATCTCTCCCACGGGCTCGACGACGACAGCGACGACTACCGGATCTGGGTCGCATCGCACCGCCTTGCCCTGTCGCCTGCCGTCGAAGGACTCGGCACGGATGACCCGCACTGGGACGGTGCGGTTATCGAACAGCTCTACGGCACCACGGCAGCCGAAGTGACACCACCGATCCTGGCCGAGATGAACGTCTTGAAATCCGACTTCCTGGTGTCGCGGCGCCTGGCGTTCGACGGGATCGTCCAGATCGCCGAAGGTCCCGAGCAGAAGGCCGACGACTCGGGGTACTACGTCGAGACCCTGGATCATTCCCTCTACGGCACGCAGTACTCGAAACTGTTGCTGGCCCAGCGATCGGCACTCGACGTCCTGGACAAGACCGCGGTGGTCATCAACGAGTACCTCAACATCGGCGACCGCCCCGACCGCGTGTCGTTCCGGAAGTTCTGGTCGGAAACCGACGGATCGGTCCGCGCGAACCTCGTCCACAGCCCGGCCAGCGCGCTCCCGGCATTCGCCCTGTCGGAACTGGCCTTCGACATGGACAAGGACGGCCTCTACGCACCCTCGCAGGCACTACGCAACGCCGGAACCCACAGGATCGTACATGCGGCCCTGCTAGACGCCACGGGCGTCACCGTCGACTCCCGCAGCAGGATCGACCTACTCGACCTCATCGACTCCACGGTCCTCGCACTGCAGGTGACCCGCTCCGCCTTCCTGTACGTCATCGACCTGGTCGCCACCTGGAACCACTTGGACGATCATGCCGGCGAGTACGTACCGATCCCCTCATACGAATACATGCAGTTCCCGGACCCCGACGAGGCACAAACCGCCGACCAGCAGTAGCCCCCGCCGCGCACTACGACGACACGTCATCGACAGCGCCCGAGCCGGACGCAACAGCCGCAGCGGCCGCCACGCCGGCGAGCTGCTCATCGTCGCCGCCCGGGCTTCTACAACCAGGCCATCGCCGACTGCCTCATCGGTTTGGACGGGGTCGCGTAGCCAAATGTGCTGGCGGCGAATGCCACTGCTCATTAGCGTTTCACTCATGAGCAGGTTGGTGTTCGACGAGCCGAAGACGCCTCATGTGCAGCCGCTTGACGCAACTGAACCAACGAGCAGCTGGTTCCGGGAGTCGACGCGCCCGGAAGCAGTTGACGGTCGGCGTATCGTCAACGACCTGTATTCGCGATTTCCTGACGATGACGGCCGTATGCGTGCTGACCTGCGAAGCAGTGACGACCGACGCATGCTCGGCGCGATGGACGAACTCTTCGTTCACGACCAGCTGATCCGCCGGTATCGAGTCACCTACGAGGAAGGTGAAGGCACCCGGCCCGACTTCCGCGTCTATGCCGGAGCCGCCTACGTCGGGGCGGTGGAGGTCGCAACGCTGTTCCTGCGCGATGACTGGGCGGCGGAGGAACGTCGCAACGCCGGGCTCAAGCAGCAGCTCAACCAGCGGCTGCCGCTCACCACCCATTCGGTGGAGTTCGAAATCTTCCGCTGGGACGCTGCCCCGCGGCTGCAACCGATGGTGAAGTGGATCGAGCGCACGCTCGACGAGCTGCGCGCCGACCCGGAAGCGCTGCAGCGCGACGAGATCGGCTGTCCGGAGAAGGTCTACATCAACGCTGCCGTGGAGATCGTCTTCCGGTTCATCGAGCTGCCGGAGTCGTACGTGGTCGGTGCAGACGATCGCGCGGTGCTGGGCGGTGGCTCGATCGGCGGTTGCGTCGACTCTGCCGAACGGTTGCGGCAGCGGCTCGACGACAAGGCGGTCAAGTACGATCTGCGCGACAAACCCTTCGCGATCGTGGTTGGCGTCCGCGACGGGATGTGCGACGTGGGTGATGTCCATCAAGCCTTGACTGGGACATCCGCTGTCGTGATCGCCACCGGTGAGGGTGTTCGCAAGGGCGATGGCTTCTTCGGGTATGGGGCGAACCGGCGGGCTGGCAAGCACCAGCGAGTGTCTGCGGTCTTCTCACTCCACGACTGGTTTCCGGGCGGCCCGTACGAACCTCAGCTGGTCCGGTTCGACAACCCGTTCGCCACAGCTCCGTTCTCCGATGCTGCCCTGCCGTGTGGCGGTCGGTGGGGCGTGACCGAACGAGGAACGGCACAGATTCGCGCGGGTTGGCTTACCCGGCCGGCAGCGCGCACACGCAGGTAGGACTCAACCGCGTATCCCGCGTCGGTGACGGCAATTGGGTCCGGCGTCGGGCGTCCTCGCCGAAGGGCGAGGCATACGGTCCGATCCAAGACCAGGAAGAACTCTTCTCGGCCTACTGGCGGCCGGAGACTTCGCTGCGACCTCTAAACCGGTGGAGTAGCAACGAATGACCTGGTTCACTTGACTCCCTCCACGTGTTGCAGGAAGGCATCGTGAGCGAGCCACAGGTTGATGCCTCATCAGCTCCGGCAGATGACGACGCGCTGGCGGCCGATCGTGTCCCGCCCTACACCCACGACCCAGAGCGCCTGCCTGCGCTTGCAACGTTGGTCGACGCCATCTGTGATGGCGCTACCGATCCGCATGATGCCGCGTTACGTGTCGACGAACTCTCGCCGCGGATTGATCCGCTGACGAGCCGCTCGGAGAAGATGGCGCTGTTCCATACGTTCATGTACCTGCTGGAGGTGTCGACGCCGGATCAGGCACGAGTCGATGCGCGGCTCGAGCCGCTGGACGGACCGTCGCTGCTGCCGGTGGCGTTGCGTGACGCCACGGAAGCGATGCGCATGCTTTGGCTCGGGCTAACCGAACACGTACGGCACCCCATGGCACGTGCACGATGCTGGGACATCGTCTTCACCCTTACTCTGGTGCGCAACCGTCGCGTTTCCGCTGAGCAGGCAATAGACGCGTACCTCGAGGCATCCAAACCACCTGTTTCGCGTCGACACCGAGGCGACGGCCTCGTACGAGCGTGGGTCCTCGCCCGTTTGGTCGGCCTGAACGACACCAAGACATCGAATGCGATCCACGAGGCAATGAAGACGCTGGCTGTGGAGGGTGTCGACCAAGGCGATCCGTATCCCGCCATGACAGTCCTCGCGGCTTTGATCAGCCCAGGGCGGACGCGGTCGGAATCAGTCGACCCCGAGGTGGACGCCTTGCTGGACCGGGCACTCCTTGCCTACTCGCAGATGCACATCATCAGCGGCTTCGCGGCCCTCATCCGGCGCCGCGCCGGCGAAGGCAGCGGGCGAGCCGAGCAGGCGAGCAGGCACGAGGTGAACGCGATGATCGCCGAGGCCGACGCGGCGACCGACCCGATGATCATCAGGACTCGGTACAGCGAGGCTGCGGCAGCCGCCCACACCTACGGCTTGGCCGACCTTGAGAAGAGGGCGGTCGCAGGCTTGCAGTCTGCGCCCCGGGTTGCATGGACCGTCTCCGAATACAAGATCACTACGCCATCCCGGTTCTTCCATGCCTACCTGCCCGGCTTCTCGGAGGCGTCCGAGTGGCGGCAAGCGCTTGCGATCTGGCTGCACTCGACGGCGCCCAGCGGCAGCTTCACCGCGAATGAGCGGACAGCCAACCGAAACCTTCAGATGTCGGTGATGGCCCGCCTCGCCTCCACGGTGATCTTCCGCGATGGGGATCTTCCGGCCCGAGCGTTGGACGGCGATGCAGATCGTCTGGAGCACGCACTCGTGCAGGTCGAACAACAGACGATGGAGATGAGTGGCCGCTTCCTAGCTCGAGCGCTCGCACAACTTCATCAGCGGTTCGGAATTCCGTCGCAGGCGGACCTCAAGGCGTTTCTGCTCCAATCGGGAGCCGCGCCGAACCTAGCTCAGGCATTGGCCACGGCATTCCAGCTGTACTGGGTCGAAGAATACGACGCATGCTGCCATCTAATCGTGCCGAAGATCGAAGCCGCCACGAGAGCGTTGCTACTTGAACTCAATGAACCCATGTACCGGGCCGCTGTCGGCGATACCGTCGGACAGTTTCCCGGCCTCGGAAGCTTGCTACCGCTGCTGGTTGACAATGCCTTCGACCCCGACTGGGAACGCTTCCTGCGCACATTGCTGCTGAACTATGGCACCAACCTCCGCAACCTCATCGCACACGGCTACGCCGACGGGGTCGGGCCCGTCGATGCCGCACTGGCGCTACGCGCCGCCGCGGTCCTGATCCTGGTCACCAACGGCAACGCCGCCCGCCGTGACGCCGCTCAGGTGAGAGGGACATTGAGGTCGCCCACCGGGCACTGGCGGAAGGATCGATGGTGGTGTCGCTGCATCGAGGCCGTACGCGGCGCCATGCGCGGTCTCTGAACAAGAGTCCCCAATCTGCCGAATGCCCGTTCGCAACTAAAACCAGCACCGTCGACACGGCCGAGTGCGCTAGCCGAAACCCGACCCTGGCGGTGCGACGCTTGGGCCGTTGACAATGGGCAAAGACCAGCTGTAGCTGTAACCGACTAGATCTAGCCGAGCTGACGCGGCCTTGAAGGAATGCCGGAGCGTCGATAGGATCAAACGCATGAACCCCTGTTTCTTGCAGGGGTGCTATGGGTGGGGGTTCACGTCCCCCCTTCGACACCAGAATTCGGCGCACACGCCGTTTTTGAGAGCCGCGTGTTCGAGCGCAATCGAACACGCGGCTGTGGCATCTCAGCCATTTGCCCCTGGCCGTTCTTCTGGGATCCGGTGGTCGACATGACCACAGTTCCGATCCGGCCGATCATTCCCTCCGTACAGCCGTACGCCCGTGCCGTGGTCCCGCCGGCGGTCAGCCCGGCGCGGTCGCGTGGGCCGCTGCCCTTGGCCAGGTTGGCTGAACGGCCAGCCGGAACGCTCCGGTTCGGCCTCGCCACAGTCGACACCAACGGGCGGGTAGCTGACAGCACCTTGTTCACGGCCCTTGGCTGGGAGGCCGGGACGCGGCTCGACATCCGTACGTGCGGCGGTCTGGTCCTTGTCATCGCCGACGAGCATGGCGTGTTCCAGTTCAAGTCGCCCGGGTATGTGCGGATACCGGCGACGGCACGGCACTGGTGCCACCTTCCGCTCGGTGAGCGGGTGCTGCTGGCCGCCGACCCGGTCAACGGACTGCTCGTCGTGCACCCGCCCGCGGTGCTTGAGGACCTGGTCGGCGGGCTGTTGACCACGCGGCTGCGGGAGGCGACGTCATGACGGCCGCGACGACACCCGGCCGCGAGGCCGACATCGAGGCTGCGCGGATGCTGCTGGCGCGGCTCGGGTAATCACCTGCGGAACTCGTGCAGGCGGCGTCGGAGCGGCGCGAGGTGCCGACCTTCAGGGAGTACCTGCCGGTGGTCCGCGCTGCGGTGACCGCTGGGACGCTGCGGGCGTACAGCAGCTATTGGAATCGCATCGAGCAGCAGTGGGGCGAGCGTCGGATGGACGATGTGAAGGCGTCCGACATCAGCGCGTTGGTGGAGTACGTCAAGGCGAACCGTGTGATCCGTCGCAACGCCCGCTCCGGGCGCGGGTCGGCGGAGAACCTCATCGCGGCGATGCGCTGCATCTATAACCACGCCGTCGACGACGGGTACCTCACCAAGGACGAGAACCCGGCGTTGAAGGTGGCGAAGCCCCGTCGGCTGCCCAGCACCCGAGGTGCCGTGGCCGACGTGAGACTTGCCGAACTGAACGAGGCCGCAGCGGCCAGCGGCAATGATCCGGAGCTCGACGCGCTGCTGTTGCGGCTGCACACGGAGACGGCCTGTCGGCGCGGCGGCGCCCTGGCGTTGCGGCCGATCGACCTAGATGAGGAGCAGTGCCTGGCCCGACTCCGCGAGAAGGGCGAGACAGAACGGTGGCAACCGGTCTCACCCACCCTCATGTACTACCTGCTGCAGCATGCGGGTGAACGCGGTGCGGTTGGCGACCAGCAGCTGCTGCGGTACCGCAACGGGCGACCGGTCACCCGCCGACGTTACGACCATCTCTTCACGAGGTTGGGCCGGCTGCTGCCTTGGGTGGCGGCGCAGCAGATCAGCGCCCATTGGCTGCGGCACACGACGCTGACCTGGGTCGAGCGGAACTTCGGGTACGCCATCGCCCAGGCGTACGCCGGCCACGCAGACGGCAGCAGCGACGCCGGCACCACCGTCCGGTACGTTCGGGCGAGGCTCAGCGAGGTCGCCGCGGCGCTCGCCGCCCTGACTGGCGAACCGCACCCGATGCAGTAGGAGCAACGCGGGGTGTGGCCGTCGGTGGAACGGCCGCACCCCGGCGGTGGCGCCACCCCACACCCGGTGACACCTCGCCACCGGGGCATGAACGGCGGCAGCATGAGGTGCACGTGACGTGCAGGACGTGAGGATCATGCCGCGCTGGGAGCCGTGATTGCGATGACTGGAGTACCCACCGTGGGCAGCGACGTCCAGCAATCGCGAGCCGGTCGTGGACTGCCGATGCCGGCAATGCCAGCGTCGGGGGCAGCCAAGATGCCGTACTGCTCGATCACGACAGTCGACGACTCCGGACGCCTCGCCGACCGCTCCACGGTCCGCCTGCTGGGCTGGAAACCTGGCGACCGGCTCGACATCACGGTGCAAGTCGGTGTTGGCCGGATCGTGGCCACCAACGACGGCCGCCTGTCCGTTGCTGCGCGTGGTTACGTTCGCATTCCCGCTGCCGCTCGGCGCCTGCTCGGGGTCGATTGCGGCGATCGCGTGCTGGTCATGATCAAGCCCGAGCAGAACGCTCTGCTCATGTATCCGATGGCGACCGTGACCAGCATGCTCATGCAGGCTGAGGCGCCCGACAACCCGGCCCTCGCATCGTGACGGGCGGTGTCGCACCGCCGAGCGGCCTCGATCTGGAGACCGTTCGCGTCCTGCTGGCTCGGCTCGGCATCTCTGCCGAGGACTTGCTCGCCGGCGCCACACCGAAGGCAGTGCCAACCTTCGACGAATACATCGACAAAATCGAGGGCGCCGTGCTGGCTGGCACGCGTCGGGCTTATCTCACCTACTGGCGGCGGGTCAGGGCGCATTGGGGACAGCGCCGACTGGACGAGCCGACGGCATCGGAGATCAAGCAACTTGCCGAACTCACACGAACAGCCGCCATCGTCCGCAGCAACTCCCGCTCCGGCCGTAGCGCCGCTGAACACATGATCGCCGCGCTCCGGTGCCTCTACCGTCACGCGATCGACGACGGCTTGCTGCCAGAGTCGGCGAACCCAGCGCTCCGCGTGCCCAAGCCCCGACGACTCGAAAGCACCCGTCGAGCGCTCACCGACGCGCAACTGGCATCGATCACCGGCGTCGTCTGCGCCACAGGCAACGATCCCGACCTCGACACGCTCCTGATGCGGCTGCACATCGAGACGGCCTGCCGCCGCGGCGGGGCCATCGCGCTCCGACCCATCGACCTCGATGTCGAGCAGTGCCTGATCCGGCTCCGCGAAAAAGGTGAGACGGTCCGCTGGCAACCCGTCTCGCCAACGCTTATGCAGCACCTGATCGAGCACAACCGGCAACGCGGCGGCGGCCACAACGAGCAACTGTTGCGATACCGCAACGGCCGGCCGATCACTCGAAGGCGATATGACTACATCTGGCAACGCGTTGGCCAACGTCTCCCCTGGGTCGCAGCGCAAGGCGTCAGCACGCATTGGCTCAGACACACGACGTTGACCTGGGTCGAGCGCAATCTGGGATACGCCATCGCCCGCGCATTCGCTGGGCACACCGGCCGCAACGATGCCGGCACGACCTCTACCTACGTCAAGGCCGACATCCATGAGGTCGCCACTGCGACCGCCGCACTCACCGGCGAACCGCATCCGCTCTCGAACGCAGGGAGTTGAGGAGGGGCCAGGGCGTCCGCCCTCAAAGCCGTGAGGCTGAAACTGCGGCGCGGCTCGATCACCAGCCGTTGTGCGACTTCGGCGGCTTCGTCCGAACCTCGCTCACAGGGTTCCTTCACGAGGCGTCGTGGATCTCCCTCGCGCGAAGCGGCTCCTCTGACAGGGCTTGCACCTCGCGGGCTGGCTAGGATCACTTCCGGTTCGGGCCTCCGTCAGCCTGACGTTGCTGTCTTCGTCGCAGGCGAACCGGCACGGTCTGACAGCGAACGCCGCCTGCTGTGTTGCTCGTTACTGAGACCAAATACGGTCCGACACTGAAGCTCGAGTGGTTTGCGAGGACGAGACGCATGACCGACAAGGTCAAACGGGAGAGGAAGAAGCCAGCGTCGCCGGCCGCGACCGGTGGTGCAGGTCCCCAGTTCGAGCGCCGCGTGGCGGCAATCGCCCTCGCTAGGCTCATCACCGGCACGCACTTTCCGGGAGTTGCTACTCCGCTCGGCCAGGTGGGCCTCCAGATGCGCGTTCATGGGTATCTGTTCGACGATCTCGTGGTCTTTGGCTTGCATGAAACGGCCATGCCACACGCCGCTTGGCAGATCAAACTCACAATGTCCGTGACCGCGAGCGACGAACAGTTCATGGAAGTTGTCACTGCGGGCCTTCACACACTCTCGGATCTATGCGCCAGCACCTCGACGGTGGTACCGGGTGTGATCGGCGTGATCGCGGATGGCGACGCCGAAGCGGTTGACCAGCTGCGCAAGTTGCACGAAATCGCGGACGGCCATTCAGATTCGTCCACGTTTGACAACGTGTTTCAGGCTGGTGTCATCGACGTCAAGGTTCGAAACCGCCTGGCCGAGGTCCGCAAGGCCGTCGAGAAGGCGATCACTCAGCAAGCGCCCGCCCTCGGCGACATCAACGCATCGACACACGCGCTCCTCGCGGCGCTACATGTCTGGAGACCAGCGACGTCAGACAACGGTGCCGACTACCTCGCCGCTCTCAACGACCTGGGCCCACTCGCCGCCGAGCTCGGCATCAGCGCACACACACTGTTCGCTCACATCGAGGACCTCGTCCAGCGATGGGCGCTCTCGGCCGGCGTCGTTCGCGCCGACCGTGTCTTGCTGCGACTTCAGATGATCACGGGGCTGCGACGGACCTCGGCCAATGTCGTTCGCGACTCGCAGGCTGCCGTCCTCCCCCTCGACGTCACCGCGATCGTACTCGGCCCTGTCGATGGACATGCCCTGCGTCCGGCCATTGCCGAGGCCGAGACCCTGCTCGAAGCTAGAGACCCTGCCGCTGCAGAACGGTTCGCGGCGATCGCTGTGCGCTTCGAGCATGCGCAGTTCTGGCCGTACGCGAACAGGATGCGCCGCCAACAGGCCATGGCCCTGCATGCCACGGGACATGTCGAGCAAGCCATCACACTCCGTGCGGATCTCGCCTGGGCAGCACTCGATCGTCTTCAGGCCTGGGACGGCCGGTTCGCCCTTCACGACGACCGCCAAATTGGTGACGAATTGGCGTTGACACCGGTAGCAAACCGTGTCTGGCGCTGCGCTGATGCCGCTGTCGGCTACTCACTCGGTGAAGACTTCGACCGCTTCGCCGCAGCTTTCGACGCGCTCGAACCCGCAGACCCACATCAGCTGCGCGCGGCGGTGTTCCTGTGCGAGGAAGCCATGGCTCAGAACCAGCCGTCGCAAGTCCTGGGCCGCCGGAACCAACTCGAAACTCTGCTCGGCCAAGCGCCCGCCGACGATGCCGCACGGCAACTAATGATCCGAGCCGGCATGTGTCTGGCTGACGCCACAAACGGCTGGAACGCATTTTTCGCGCAGCACCGCCGCACAGTCAAACCGCTCATCCGCGCGTGGCTGCACGCACGATATGCCCGGCATCTCGCGTTGACAGGCGACGGCGCCCAAGCCAGAGAGCACTACCTCGACGCTGTCTGTCGACCTCGCCGCGAACGAAAACAACCTCGACGATGCCGCCGACTGGCTGTATGCACTGCGGACCGTGGCCTTCTGGTACGAAGGATTCGGCCAGCACGAACAGCACCAGGTCGCGCAATCGCTGCGTCCACTGGCCACGCCCAGCCGCCTTCCCGGATCGCAGCACGCTGCCGAGTTCGCAATGCGGGAGATGAGTAGCCCGGAGCCGTCCGCCTCCGCCGAGCCCTCCATACGTCGGTGGCGATGGCAGGCCTACGTGCGCGGACAGTTGACCGACGAGATGCTCGCGACGGAGACACTCGCCATGCTGCTGCAACGTGAAGGCCGGATCGAGGAAGCCCTCGAGGAATGCGTGCGCGCAGGCAGAAATGACACGGCCGAGAAGATTGCGAGCAAGCTGCCCGAACGCAACGTCCGGATCGAGCACATCGTCCCGTCTCGCGTGGCGGCGTCCCAGGCAACGTATTTCACCGTGGCTGCAGCAGCCGCCGACCATCTGCCCGACGCCGACACACAGCGACTTGCCGAGTCGGCCTTGGCCTTGCTGGACGGGTCGGGGCCGCCGCTCGCCCAGCAGCTCGGCCCGTCGCCGCGACTAACAGCCCTCCACTTCCTTGCCACCGCGTCCGACGCCCTTACCACCCAGCAACGCCAACGACTCATCGAGCACGTACGACCGTTGGTCGGCGGCCCTGAAGCCCATCCGCGCAATACCGACGAAGACGCCATGACCATCCTTGCGGCCGCCGTGTCGGCATCGGACGACGACACCCTCGTGCCGCTACTTGCGCGCGCCATCATGGCTAATGCCGGCAACGCTGAGCGCCTCGTAGGAGCAGTCCGCCTGTCCACCGGTCAGCCCGACGCACTCGAACAACAGCTCGCTCCAGCCGCCCTCGACCACCGGCACGTTGCGCGGACGCTGATCGTCGCCGGCCGAGTACCAGCGACAGTCATCGCCCAGGCAGAAGCCGCCGTCTCTGTCGCGCTGGCTCCACCGTCCTCAGATCTCAGCACCGTGGTGGAGTACTCGGGCGGCCCAGACGCTGGCGTGTTTGGCCGGGTACTTCCGCCAGCCACACGCCTGCAACTGGCAGAGACCCTCACCGCCCGTGCACTCGACGAGTCACAGAGCCCGTGGACCCGACACCACGACCTCGGCGGCGTCTACAACATTGCGCGCTACCTTGACGCGGCGAGTAAGGCGCGCATTCGGCCTGCGGTGCTGCACCTTGCCCGTAGCGCATCACTCGGTGAGCACATTGACGTTTTCTTCCACCCGATGGACCTTTCCTGCCGGGCGCTCGAGATCGCCACTCTGCTCGGTCCCAACGATGAGGAGGCCGCACAACTGGAACGCCTCGCACTGTCCTACATCCGAAACACCACTCCGTCGCAGCAGTGGCTGCTTGCCTCCAGCCTCGACCGCATCGCAGCCGACGGATCATGCATCGAAGCGGCATTTTGCGCCCACCACCCGACCGCTGCATTGCGGTCACTCGCGGTCCGACGGTGGAAGGTTGATCCGACGGTCCTCAGCAGCGAGGAGATGCTGACGCTCGCCGCAGACGAGCATCCCGGCGTCCGCCGCACGGTGGCGCGGGCGCTCATCGGTGTTACCGAGGAGGCCGATCCTGAACTCCGTCAAGAACTCCGGGCACTGCTCGCCAAAGATCCTCGTCGCACCGTCCGACGCATCGTGAACTAGCCCAGATGACCTGAGATGTTCAGCCCCCCGCATGTGCGGGCACCGGAACTGTCGAAGCCGAGAACCCACAACCCTCCGATTCCAAGGCGAGTTATATCCGCTTTCGCGGGTATTGCGCGCGCCATTTAGCAATGACTCGTCCGGATTTCGGTCTAGCCTGGTGGGCTGAGTCCAGGGCGACGGCACAGCGTCCAGGAACGGCGGAGCACGGATCGAGCCCGGGCATGTCCACAATGGACAACTGCCGCGTCTTACCCACGGAGAATTCCGGATAGATCGTGGCGCCACACCGCGAACCGCGCCCGCAGGCCATTTAGTACTGCAACGACAGTTCGTGATGATGTCCGCGTCGCTTATAATGGCTGATGCGGGCGCGGGTCTGGCTTGTTCGTCGCCAGGTCGACCAGCGCACGACGTGTTTGACGACGCACGTCAACGGCGCCGTAATCCGATTGAACAACCGTCGGATCTCGTTGACCGACAAGGGAATCAGGGGTTCGCGGCCGCCGGCAGCGGATCCCCCTTTTTGGCGGCGTCTCGGGTGATCACGAGGAACGCCGCCGCGAGCATGGACAGCGTGACATGTCGATACCACGCCTCATACCCGCGAACCTGGTAGTGATCGAGGCCGGTCTCGTTCTTTGCGGTCTGGAAGCATTCCTCGATCGCCCACCTCGAGCCCGCCACCCGGATCAACTCATCGAGGTCGGTGTCGGCCGGCCCGAAACATACGTAGTAGGCGAGCTTGCTCGGGTCGCTGACACTGCGCCGGGCCAGCAGCCAATGCCCCCAACCCGGACGCCGCAACGGCCGGATCTGTACCGCCGTCCAGTCATAGACCCGCTCACCGTGCGCGCCCGCACCGCAACTCAACCGCAGCCAGCCGGCAGGATCAACCGCGGCGACGAGGCGATCGACACGCTCCTTCAACAGCCGCTGCGACACCACCATCGTGTTGCACGGCACAGCGAGAACGTGCGCGATGTCGTTGAGCTCCAACCACATCCGCAGTTTCGTGTCCTGCCCGTAAGCCTCATCGCCTGTCAGCCAACCGAACGGCACACCCGCCTCAATCGCCCGCTGCACCATCGCCTGCGCCAGCAACGGTTTCGTCGCGAACCGCACCGCGTCCGGGACACCAGCCTCCCGACACCGCTGCCGGTCGACAGTCCACTCCTTCGGCAGATACAACTCCCGATCAATCAACGCCCGCCCCCGCGGCGAGGCATAGGCCAGAAACACACCCACCTGAGCGTTCTCGATCCGCCCCGCCGTCCCGGAGTACTGCCGCGCCACACCAGCAGACTTCACCCCCTTCTTCAAAAACCCCGTCTCGTCCACCACCAACACCCCACACCGGGTATCCCCGATCGCCTCCACCACCGCCGCGCAGACCTCGTCACGGACCCCATCGGCGTCCCAGGCATAGAAGTTCAGCAACCGCTGCATCCGCTCCGGGCCGACGTCCCCAGCCGCCTCCGCGAGGGTCCACCCGTTCTTGCGCTCCACCTCGCTCAGCAGACCCCGCACATAGATCCGCATCTGACGCCGCGACTCCACCCTGGGAAACAGACCAGCAAACCGACCCAGGAACGCCACGAACCCCGCCGACCACCCAGCAGCCATCTCCTCCAACACGGCCGATCAATACCACAACAGACGCCAATGTCACAACATGTCGTTGCAGTATTAGAGTTCCTAACAAAGTCGGACAACGTGTCGGTACGTGATGATGCAGGTGGCGAGGCCGAGGAAGGCTTCGTGGATGTCGTCGCGGCGTTCCCAGCGGATGCGGAGTCGTTTCATGCCGTGGTACCAGGCGATGGTGCGTTCGACGACCCAGCGGTAGACGCCGAGTCCGGAGCCGTGGGGTGTGCCGCGGCGGGCGATGCGGGGCTTGATGCCTTTTGGCGTGTCGGCTCGGCGGTACTTGTCGTGGTCGTAGGCGCGGTCGGCGAACACCTCGTCGGGGCGTTGGCGGGGCCGGCCGCGGCGGCCTCGGACCGGTGGGATCTTGTCGATTAGGGGCAGGAGTTGGGTGACGTCGTTGCGGTTGCCGCCGGTCAAGGAGATGGCCAGGGGGATGCCGGCGCCCTCGGTCAGGAGGTGGTGCTTCGAGCCCGCGCGGGCGCGGTCGACCGGGCTCGGACCGCTTTTGGGCCGCGGTGAGCGGCGCGGACGTGGGAGGAGTCGATGACGGCTCGGGACCAGTCCAGCTTCCCCGCGCCCTGCAGTTCGGCGAGCAGGAGTTCGTGCAACTGCTGCCAGACCCCGGCACGGTTCCACTCCTCCAGACGCCGCCAGCAGGTCATTCCGGAGCCGAAGCCAAGCTCTTGGGGCAGGAACTCCCACTGGATCCCGGTGTGCAGCACGAACAAGATCCCGGACAACACCTGCCGATCCGGGATCCGGTTCCGACCGGGACGCCGCGGATCGCGTGGGACATGTCTGGGCAGCAACGGCTCGATCCGCTGCCACAACCCATCAGGCACGATCCACGGCGGCTGTTCACCACGCCGCACAGCCCAGCATGATAGACGATCGTCCACAAAGGACACCAGCGGGTCATCCACCATCTTTGTTAGGAACTCTTAGACTCCGCCGCGGCGTGATGGCCCAGATCTCCTGCCATCCAGGCAAGCAGCGTGCAAAGGTAGCCGGCCCACGTGTAGAGCCCGCGGGTTTGGTCAGGATGCTGGTGGCCGGTTTGCAGCAGCCGGGAGACACGATCGGCAAGCAGGCCAGTCCGGGCGTCGATCGGCACCGGCGACTGCGTCGGGTAGTCGATGGCAATCCTGCGCGTAGTGGCGGCAACGTCGTCGATGGTCATCGGGCCGACGTTCGACGATTCGGCCCATGCCCCGAACTCAGCGGTCCGTTCCGCTACGGCGATGATCAACTCCGTTTCGTCCATCCTCCGCGAGCGCGGGGGCGCCATGGAGTCGTCGGCGGGGCTCCTGGTTGGGAAGCGGCTCGCGGCCGTGTGACGCCGCCGGCACCACCCGGGTACCCCAGGTGGGCGCGCGACGCCCACGGCACGGCACGCCCCAGACAGTTAGGTGTACCGCGGCCTCTCGGTGCTGCGCGTGGACGATGTGAGGCCACCGCGGGTGAAGGCGCAGACGCGCCGATGGTCGATTGCCGTGATACACAACGCCAGCAGGTACGTCGCATAGGTGCTGCGGTCAGGATCGTCCTGGGCGGGGATGTGACGGTCGGCGATATCAAGGTAGGGCTGGGCTTCGACGGCTCGGCCGCAGGCCAGCAGCATGCCACTCGCCTGCAGCGCGAGCAGCGCCGACAGGCGCCCGGCCGTGCCGAAGCGGGTCATCCACTCCTGCCAGATCTGCTCGGCGTCCCGGTGCGCGTCGGCGCACTGGCCCCTGCCGTGCCGCTGACAGGCCAGGTCGAGCCGCGCCCAGAAGGATGCGGACACGGCGCCGTGCTCGAGGTGGAGCGCAATCAGTTGTTGTCGCACCTCATCCGCCTCACGACTGCGCCCACGGCCCGCCAGGACCGACGCGAGCAGGTTGGTCACGTCGAGGGTGACCGGATGGTAGCGGCCGTGCAGGGTGCGGGCCGCCTGGACGGCGTACCGTGCCCAGGCAACCTCGTCGGGCCTCCCGGTGGGGGCATCCGGGTGGGGCCCGGCCACCCGGGCGTAGAGCGCCGCGACGTCGAGCAGCAGATGATCCGGCATGGTGGTGGCCGGATCGTGTCCCCGCAACATGCGGGCCAGCAGCTGCGTCGCTTGGCGAACGTTGCCGCGTTCCGCGTGTTCGCGGGCGTCTGCGAGGACGCCGTCCCACAGCGTGGGGTCGACTGTCGTCATCGGGAATCTCCAGGGGTGTGGCGTGGTGGTGCCGGGGTGAGCTCGGCGACGGCGGTGAGCAGGTGGGGGCCGGGAAATGGCGGTTCGTCATCCCGGTCGGGTCGCCATTGGTCGGCTGAGACGAAGCCGGGCTCGACGAGGGTCAGGGCTGGCAGGCGCGGATCGCGCAGCAGGGCGGCGACGTGGGCGGGGTGGCGTAGGTACAGCGGGGTGGGGGTGGCGGCCAGCAGGCCGGCGGCCCGGCGTTGCGCGGCGCCGCCGGCGCGATTCGGGTCTGTCGTGAGGTGGGAGACCGCGAGGTGGCTGCCGTAGGACAGGGCCTCGGCGAGGCGGCGCACGGCGGGACCAGGTCCGGGCCGGTGCGGCAGGTGGTGCAGCACGCCGAGCAGCAGCACCCCGACCGGCCGGCCGAAGTCGAGCAGGTCGTTGACGACCGGGTCGTTGAGGAACGTCGCCGGGTGCTGCAGATCGCCGGCGACCGCGGCCGCCCACGGGAACTCCTCGAGGATGGTGCTGTTGACCGAGGTGGCAATCGGGTCGCTGTCAACGGACACGACCCGGGCCGGCCAGCCGCCGTGTTCCCGGTGGCTCATGGCGGTGGCGATGATCTCGTGGGTCGCGCCGTGCCGGGCGATCCCGGCGCCGACGTGGAGGAACTGTCGGACGCCGGCGTCGAGGAGATGCCGCACGATCCGGCCCAGGACGGCGCGCCCGGCCAGCATGTGTTCGCGGAACGGTGGCCACGCCTGCTCGAGGTCTGTGGCGAGTTGCCGGTCCACGGCCCGGTTGTGGAACCCGCCGTAGAGCCAGTTGGCGATCCCGGCCATGGTCGGCGGCACGGTGAGGTCGTCGTGGACCCAGGTCCCGGGCTGTACCGCACGGCGGTTCCCGGAAGCCGCAACGGGGTGGCCCATGACGGCTCCTGTTCCAACGGCCTGCGCCGACGTGCCCCCGTCATCTGGGCCGTCGGCCTGGTAGGGCAGTGTCATCGCTGCCCTCCCGGTGTCACGACGAGGGTGTGGCCGGGGCGCGGCTGGAGCCGCGGCGTGGCGAGGTCACGATGCATGACAGGGCTCCGGACGGTGGCGGGGTCCGGGCGCGCCGGCGTCGTCGGTCAGGCAGTGCAGCGCCTCGTCGAGGTCGGTGATGATGCTGGTGACGGTCCCCGCGTGCAGTGTGGTGGCGTGCGCGGCGGTTTCGGCCAGGGTTCGGGTGGCGGTCAGGAGGCGGTGCCAGCCGACGGCCCACCGCTGGACGGCAATGCCGCCCCGGTCTCCAGTGACACGTTGCGCGCGAGGTGCCTGGTCGGCGCCGTAGCTGGTGAGCAGGGTGGTCCAGTCGGGGCGTGGTGTGAGGCCGGTGTGGATCGCGGCGAGGTCGAGCACGAGCGGTCCGCGGTGTGCTCGTGACCAGCCGAGGACGGCCCAGCCTGCGGTGCCGCGGTGCAGCCGCGTGGGGTGCAGCTGCCCGTGGCAGAGCCCGCTCGGCAGGTGGCCGGCGCGCGGGGCGTGATGGTGCGCCGGTTCGACCAGGCGATCCAGCCGGTAGCGGATCTGCTGCGCGGCGGGCCGGTTGTTGCCCGGGAGGCGGCCGAGCAGCCGCAACCCGCGAGCCGGAAGGCCAGCAAGCGTCCAGGCGTCGAGGACCGGCACAGCCGGGGGCACGTCGAGGGCGTGGATCCATCCCGCGACCGCCGTCACCTCCTCCAGCGTCGCCGGTGGATACCGCGGGTGTGCCGGGCCGAGGTCGTAGATGAGGGCGGCGCGCCACGGGCCGAACCGGGTCGCCGCGATGCGCTGCGGCACGGGCAGACCGGCGCGCCGCAGCTCGTGGACGAGGGCGGCTTCGTCCACGTCGTCGATGTCAGTGTGCAGGGTCCGTTTGAGGATCAGACTGTCGCCGCCGGGGATCTGGTAGCGGCGGGTGACGCTGCGGCCGCCGGCCGGGCCGAGCGTCTGAGGTGCGACGGTGCGCAGGTGGGCGGCGTCGTCTCCGGCGAGTTGGTCGAGGATCGCATCGTCGAGCAAGTCGACGGCCAGTGTGGCGGTCATCGCGGGTCCCGTGACGCCGCGACGGCAGATGCTCGGCGGGTGCGGAACCGCCGCCGGAGCCGGGCGGTGGCCAGGCACCACAGGCTGGCGCGGAACGACGGCAGCTGCAGCGCGGTATGCCACTCGGGTTCCCCGACCTCTGCGAAGCCGTGCTCCGCGAGGCCTGCGGCGAAGCCGGGCAGGTGGGTGGCGCCCCAGACGAGCACCACGTCCTGCTCGGCGGCGAGGGCCTGCTGCAGCGCGTGGGCCGTGCGGCCGTTCACGACGACGGCGAACACCGGGTGGCGTCCGAGCCGGCGCAGCGTCTTGTCGGTGTAGGCGGTGGCGGAACGCAGCCCGATCGCCATCCGGGCCCGGTGCCGCTCCAGCCCGGTGGTATCGGTCTCGGGCCAGTCGACGGCCCGGCGCTGCCGCGCCGCGAACCGTGCCATCACCGGCACGCCGACCCGCCGCAGCATCTCCAGCCCGGGCAGGTCGTGCCGGTGCCAGTGGGGTGGGTAGCCGAGCGCGTCGACCTGACTGGCCCAGCCGAGCTCGCCGGCCCAGCGCCGTCCGAGCGCGGCCGCCCGGTCCATGTCGGCCAGCACAGCCAGCTCCTGCTCCGTGGCGCCGACGTGGTCGCCGTCGACCCGCCCCGACGCCTCGATGTGCACCACAGCCCCGGCCTCGCACAGGGCGTCGATACGCTCACGGAGCCCGGCGAAGTACGCGTCCCGGCCGAAGTGGAGTGTGCCGACCAGGGTGATCGCATGGCCGGTGCCCGGATGGGCGAACCGCCGGATCGGGGTCTGCAGCTCGTCGCCGTCGGCCAGGCGCAGGTGGATGGCCATGCAGGTGTACTCCTCGAAGATAGTGGTGGTCGGGCCGCCGCATCGCGGACGGCTGTGCCTGTGGCTCGCGCCGCCGGGTGCCCGGCGGCTGGGGCCGCGATCTCGGGTGATGCCGCCGGCTGCGACCGTGAGCGGATGGCGGCTGGGTGTATCAGCCGGCCAGACCAGAAACCCGTCGTCGGGGTCGCGGTCTCCCCCGCCTGCGCACCACGGCAAGGTCCGCAGGCGGGAGACCCGCGAGCTGGCGGCACCGTGTGGCGTCATCGGACGGGCTCGCTGTTCGCCGTGCCTGTGTGCCCGGCCCGCGGGGCGCGGCGGTGGCGCCGCGATGTGGGCCGGGGCTGGCGGTGGACGGGCCACCAGGGCAGGCCGCCGGGTAGGGTGCGCGGCGGTTCCGGCGTCCAGCCGCAGGTGCGCAGCAGCTGGACCAGCGCGGGGTCGAACGCCGCGGTGTGCGCGGCGACTGCTGCGGCGTCGAGCGTCTGCTGGTAGGCAGCGAGCAGGGCCACGACGCGTCGGGCGGACGCCAGCCCGGCGCCGGCGGCGGCGAGCAGCACGAGCAGATGGTCGGGCGCGCCGACGGGCACGGTGCTGTGCAGCGCGTCCTCGAGGATCGTCCAGCGGGCGGCGTAGCCGTCGTCGACGACCACCCGCCGGGTCGTCGCGACGCGAGGCAGCCGGGCCGGGGTGCTGCTCCAGACCAGCACACCGCCACGGTCGTCGAGGATCAGCGCCCCGCCACCAGCGGTCGCCGCCTGCACCACCAGCGACACGTCCCCGACCAGCGGCTGGACAGATTGGCCCGGAGCGAGCCAGGCCGTGACGAGCGGGTGCGCGGCGAGGGTGTCGGTCAGGCTCTCGGCCGCCATCCGAGCCCAGGTCGGCCCGTCCGGCACGCCCATGACCGCAGCCGGAACGGCGGCCATCATGCCGTACCGTCCTGGCCGCTGGTGCGCGGCGGGCGGCGCATCCACTGCAGTGCCAGGCGGGCCGCAGGCTGGTCCACCCGGTGCGGGTGGTATCCGGTCGCGGTCAGCAGGCGATGCCCGATGGCGTCGATGGCGAGCGCGTGCGCGGTGACGAGCGTCGCGTCGAGCTGCTGATGGTGGGCGTCAAGGAGCTGCCGGGCGACGCCCTGGCGGCGCCCGTCGGGGTCGGCGCCGACGGCGATCAGGTACGCCGGCGCGGTCGTGGCCTCGGGCACGACTGCGCTGGGGTAGAGCATCGTGGCCAGGGTGTCGAGTCCGGACGCGTCGGCGGTGGCAGCGCCCAGCTCGAGCAGTGCCGTGTCGATCACATCGTCCGCGGTGTACAGCCCGTCGGGCGCACGGTGCGGGCCGTTCTGGGGCAGGCCGGGCTGTTGCTGGTCGGCGGGCAGCCAGATGGCTGCCCCCGCACCAGCGGCGTGGACGTACACCGCCCCGTGCACGGACGCCCAGCCGGCCAGGTCGGTGAAGGATCGGCGCAGCGCCGTTGTGCGGGCGGCGCGGTCTCCGCCCAGCAGCACGCGCAGGCGCGTGTCGGCGAACGCGGTCGCGAGGACGTCGGCGACGGCGGTGATGTCGGTGGCGTCGGCTGCGGCGACGCGGCGGACGCACGCAGCAGCGGCGGGCACGCGCGGGTGTGGGCTGGTCATGGCAGGAGCTCCCGCCAGGTGCCGGCCCGGCGCGGCGGATGGTCCGCAGCACGGCCGCCGCGTCGAACGGTGCGAGCCAGTGCCCGCAACCGGTCGAGGGAACCAGCCAGGCGCATCGGCGGGCCTGCACTGCGGCAGAGCTCGACGTGGCGCTGATCCGGTGTCTTGCACCATTCGGCGGTGAGCCGCGCAGGCACGCGGCGGCCGGATGCGGCCGGAGTGCGGTAGGCGCGCCAGGCCTGCACGGTGCGGCGGCCCGCCGCGTGGTGCCGACCGCAGGCGTCGAGCATCGCGGCCAGTTGCAGCAGCATGGCGATGCTGTCGAGGTCGGCGCCGCCGTACTGTCGCCGCCACTGCCGCCACGTCCGGGTGAGCCCGGCGATGGCGGCCGGGCAGTGCCCGGCGGCATGCTGGGCGATCGCCAGATCCACACGGGCGGCAAGCACATTGGGGCTGGCGGGGCCGTCGCGGTCGGTGAGCTGCGCGACGATCTGCCGTCGCAGCGTGATCGCGGCGTCGTCGAGGCGGTACGCGACCAGGGCCCGGGCCAGGGTCCGGGCGGCGTGGACCGTGCGCTCATCGTGCTCGCCGAACACGTCGGTGCTGGCCCGGTGGGCGTAGCGGGCCCAGCGCAGACTCTGCCAGTGCCCGTGCTCGTGCGCGAAGAGCGTGTCGGCGTACAGCTGGGCTGCCGCGGCCAGGTCGGCCTGTGGTGGGGCGGTGTCCGGGGCGGTGCCGAGCAGCGCGGCCCGCAGGATGGCCAGGGCCGCCAGCCGGTGGCCCTGCGCCAGTTCGGCCTGGGCCAGGATGGTCAGCGATCGTGTCGCGCATGCCGGCATCCGCTCGACCGCACGACCCGGCGTCGCCGGCGGCTGACCGTCGATCATCGTCCGTCTCCGTCCTGCTGCTGCGCCGGCGTGTGCGGTGCGAGGCCGGCCAGCGCTGCGAGCCGCTCGCGGAGGTGCGGTTCGTCGCGTTCGGCCGCGGTCACGCTCAGCGCCGCCCGGCCGTGGTCGAGGACCACGATCCGGTCGGCGACCTGCGCGACGAGGTGCAGGTGCTGCTCGGCCAGCAGCACGCCCATCCCGGCCTCAGCGAGCGCACCGACGGTCGCCGTGAGCTCGGCGACGATGGCGGGGGCGAGGCCCTCGCTGGGTTCGTCGAGCAGCAGCAGCCGCGGGTTGGTCAGCAGCGCACGGGCCAGGGCGAGCATCTGTTGTTCGCCCCCGGACAGTTCCGCGGGCTGGTGCCGCAGCCGGTCCCGCAGCCGCGGGAACCGCGTGAGCACGTCCCCGACCGTCCACCGGGGCAGGGTCCCCGGCGGGCGGGCGACGGCGGCCGCGGCGCGCAGGTGGTCCTGGACGGTGAGGCCGGTGAACAGGCGGCGGGTCTGCGGCACGATGCCGATACTGAGGGCGGCGGCGCGGTGTGGGTCGGCGGGCACCGCCACCCCGTCGAGGAACACCGAGCGCGCGGTGACCGATGGGTGCAGCCCGGCGATCGCGGACAGCAGAGTCGACTTGCCGGCGCCGTTGCGGCCCAGGATCGCGACGGCCTCCCCCGCGTCGACGTGCAGGTCGATGCCGCGCAGCACGGGCGCGCCGTCGTATACGGCGTGCAGCCCGTTGACGTGCAGCAGCCGGGCCGGGGCGGCTGTCCGCCCGGGGCAGGCAGTGCGTGGAGGTGGTGGTGTCGTGCCGCCGGTCAGGTAGGCGCGTTGGACGGCCTCGTCCGCGCGGACCTGTGCAGGGGTGCCAGTGGTGAGATGCCGGCCTTGGTCGAGGGCGGTGACGGTGGCCGCGACGTGCCAGACGAGGTCGAGGCGGTGGTCGATGAGCAGCACGGTGACCTGCTCGGGCAGGGTGCTGATCAGGTCGGCGAGGCGGTCGACGTCGTGCGGGTCGAGTCCGGCGGAGGGTTCGTCGAGCAGCAGCAGCCGCGGGTTGGCGGCGAGGACGATCCCGATCTCCAGGAAGCGTTGCCGGCCGTAGGACAGCTCCCCGGCGGGGCGGTCGGCGTCGGCGAGGAGCCCGACCCGGTCCAGGGCTACGGCGATGCGGTCCCGCAGCAGCTGCCGCCGGCGCCGCCCGGCGGCCAGCCACGGCCGCGTCGGCGAGCTGCCCTGACCGAACGGGCGAGGCCAGCCGGGCAGGCCGCGCTTGCCAGCCGAGCCGGGCAGGATCGTCGGGGTCAGGGCAAGGGCGACGTTCTCGGCGGCGGTGAGCGGGCGCAGGACGGCGGGGTGCTGCCACGTCCGGCCGATCCCGAGCCGGGCGCGGGCGGTGACACCGGTGTGGGTGATGGTGCGGCCGTCCAGGACGATCCGCCCGCCGGTGGGCCGGACCGTGCCGGCGATGAGGTTGACCACGGTGGTCTTCCCCGCGCCGTTGGTGCCGATCAGCGCGTGCCGCGCCCCGGCCTCGACGGTGAGGGTGAGGTCGTGCAGGGCGGTCAGCGCGCCGTAGCGGCGGGTGAGGCCGTGCAGCTCCAGCGTGCTCACGCCTCCTCCCTGCGGGTACGGCCGCTGCGGCGGCGGGTGAGCCGGGCGACGACCGGGCGGGCGTAGGCGACGGCAAGGAACAGGCCGCCGAGCAGGGCGACGCCGTGCCCGTCGGTGAGGGCGGTCCCGGCCACGTCGCGGGTGGCGATCACCGCGACCGCGCCGAGGACGGCACCGCGCATCCGCCCCGCACCCAAGGCGGCGGCGAGCAACGCCATGGCGGCGGCGTCGAATCCGAAGTCGGCGGGGCTGACGTAACGGTGCGCGGCGTTCAGGACCGCCCCGGCCGCCCCGGCCACCGCGCCGGCGACGGTGTAGACGGCGGTGAGCTCGACGTCGACCGGGTGGCCGAGCGCGGCCATCCGCGGCTCGTGCACCGCGCAGCCGCGCAACGCCAGCCCGAGCCGGGACCGCAGCAGCCACCACACCGCGGCGCCGGCGACGGCGAACACTGCCAGGGCGTACCAGTACAGGAAGCCGTCGTTCGATACCCCAGCGCCATCCGATGCTCCGGGGACGTCGACCGGCAGGGTGATCGGCGGGACGGTCAGGCCCTGGTCGCCGCCGGTCAGCGAACTCCATTTGCTGGCGGTGATGACCGCGAGCTCGGCGACGGCGAAGGTGACCATCATGAACACCGGACCGCGGGTGCGCAGCGCGAGCGGCGCGGTGACAGCCGCCGCAGCTGCGGCGGCTGCGGTGGCGGCGAGAAGTTGCAGCGGGCCGGAGGTGACGCCGGCCTGGGCGAGCAGCGCGGCGGTGTAGGCGCCGACGGCCAGGTAGGCGGTCTGGCCGAAGGTGGGCAGCCCGGCCACGCCGGCGAGGAGCTGGGTGCTCAGCGCCAGCAGCGCCAGGATGATGGCGTTGGTGGCGAGGCTGACCATGTAGGCGTTGAACAGCAGCGGCAGCATGACGGCCAGAAGCCCGGCGGCTCCCGTCGCGGTGTGCCGGACCACCGCGGCGTGCGCCCGCGACGCGGGTCGTGGTGTGGTGTCCGTACGGGCGGGCGGCGCGGTCGTGGCGGTCATGCGGTGCTCACCGCCGTCCGGCGGCGCAGGACCAGCACGGCGAGCATCAGCACGCCGAGGGTGAACGGCGCGACGAGCGGTGCCACGGCGACGCCGAGGGCGTGGACCATCCCGACGAGCAGCGCCGCGCCGAGCGTGCCCGGGATCGACCCGGTCCCGCCGATCACCACGACCGTCAGGCACAGCACCAGGACCGTGCTGTCCACGCCCGGGGCGGGGCCGAGGAACGGCGCGCCGAGGACCCCGCCAGCCACGGCCAGAGCTCCGGCGGCCGCGAACGCGGCGACCGACACCCGGCGGGTGCTGATCCCGGTCGCGGCGGCCATACCGGGATCGGCGACGGTGGCCCGCAGCAGGATCCCGGCCGTCGTGCGGCGCAGCAGCACATGCAGGCCGGCGGCTACGAGCGCGGCGACGGCGATGAACGTCAGCTGGTACACCGGATACACCCGGTCCCCGACCGGGATGGTCCCGGCCAGGACGGTCGGGGTGGTGGCCGGCAGGGGGGCGCCGCCGGTCCAGGTGCTGTGCAGGTCGGCGAGCAGCAGCGCCACGCCGAGGGTGACGAGGACCTCGGCGAGATGCCCGAACCGGCGCACCGGCCGCAACGCCATGTGCAGGGCCGCACCGGCGCCGGCCCCGACCGCGAGGCCGGCGGCGAGCGTGAACGCGAGGGAGAACAGGCTGCCGGTGGACAGCAGGCAGGCCAGCGTCGCGCCGGCCAGGTAGAGGCTGCCGTGCGCCAGGTTGAGCACGCCCATGACGCCGTAGATCAGCGTCAGCCCGGCGGCCACGACGAACAGCAGCATCCCGTACGACAGCCCGTCCAGGATGTACACCAGCCACTCCCCCACAGCCTGTTCTCCTTCCGTTGCGGTATCGCTGCCCGGCGCTGCACGGCGCCGGGCAGCGGGGTTAGGCGGGGCGCTGCCCGACGGTGGTGAACATCAGGTACGCGTAGCCGGCCGTGGCCGGGTCCTGCATGCCGTCGCGGAGCGTCTGCAGCTGGGCGGCGGTCATCCCCGCGGCGAGGAGGGCGTCCTCACGCTGGCGGGAGTTGCTGGCGTGCAGCAGCAGGCCCGGTTCGCCGCCGCGGAACAGCCGGGTGTGCGCTACCGAGGTCACCGCGGTCAGGCCGGCCGCCTCCACGTCGAGGGGTGCGGTGCGGGCCCAGGCGGCGTCGACGCCGTGGGCTTCGGCGAACTCGGCGAGCCGGTCCTGAAACGTCTCGAACGCGGCCTGCACGGCGGGTATGGCGGCGATGAGCATCGGCCGCCAGGTGCAGTCCCAGTCCGACAGCACCAGCCACCCACCCGGCCGCAGCATCCCGGCCAGGCGCTTGATCAGGCCGGCGCGTTCCGGCAGGTGCATCAGAACGAGGCGGGCATGGATCAGGTCGAACGCCCCGGCGGGCAAATCCACGGTGCGGATGTCGCCGGTCACGACCTCGATGCACGGGTGGGTGGGGACGTGCTGCGGGGCGATGTCGACCGCGGTCACTCGCCCGGACGGCGCCACCCGCCCGGCGAGGAGGGTGGTGACGCTGCCCGCGCCGGGACCGATGTCCAGGACCCGCCAGCCGGGCTGGACACCGATGCCGTCGACGACGTCGGTGGTGTGCGGGTCGAGGATCTGGCTGAGGTAGTCGACCTGGGTGGTGCCCTGCGTGGAGGCGTTGTCGAACATGTACGTCGACCGGCCGCCCCGGTCCGTGTCGGTGAGTGTGTCGGGCCCGGGCCCGCTGCCGGTTGCGCTGCTGGTGGTCATCGAGGGTCTCCCCAGGGTCAGGTGGTGCCGAGGGTGGCGAGGGGCTGGACGTTGACGTTGGCGCGGCCGCGGCCGTCGTTGCGCACCACGCGCAGGTAGTACGTCTGCACCGGCGAGTGGTCCTTGCTCCACCGCCATGGGCCGCGCGGGCTGTCGATCTGGCCGAGCTTGCCGATCTGCTCGTTGATCTGCGCCGCGGTCGCGGTCGGGCCGGCGGCGGTGACGGCGGCGTCGATGACCGCGGCGGCGTCGTAGGCGGTGACGTTGAGCAGCCGCGGGCTGGTGCTGTATGCCTTGGTGAACGCGGTGGAGAACGCCCGGTTGGCCGGGTTGTCCAGGTCCGCGGCGTAGTTCAGCGACGTGTAGATCCCGTCGGCCGCTGGGCCTTCGGCGTCCAGGATCGACTCGTCGGTCAGGAACCCGGCCGCATACAACGGGACCTTCCCGCCGAGGACCTTGGCGTACTGCTGTACGAACGCCACGGCCGGAGCCCCGGCGTAGAACGTGAAGACGCCCTTGACCTTGGCCGGGTCGATCTTGTTCAGGAACGGCAGGAAGTCCGTGGTGGCCGGCCACGGCGTCCACGCCGGTTTCCCGCTCTCGTTCGCGATCACCCCGCCCGCGGCCTTGAACGCGTCGGCGAACCCTCCGACGTTGTCGTAGCCGCCGGTGTAGTCCGGGCCGAGCAGATACACCGGGCCGCCCGCGGTGCGCTGCACGTACTCGGCGATCGCCGCGCCGACCTCCCGCGACAGCCACGACGTGTGCCAGATGTAGGGCAGGTCCTCCGGTTTGACGGTGCTGGGCCGGCCGCCGGTGCCGACGAACGGGATCTTCGCCCGGGCCACCATGTCCTGGATGCTCAACGTGGTGTCGGCGGTCGCCCCGCCGACCAGGATCGTGGCCTTGTCTTGCTCGAGGAGTTTCTTCGCCGCGTTTGCGGCCGCTTGCCTGCCGTCGGCTTCGTCCTCGACCTTCAGCTGCACGCTCCGGCCGCCGAGCTTGCCGCCATGCGTGTCCAGATACAGCTGGAACCCGCGGACCAAATCCTCGCCGCTTGCCTTGTACGGGCCGGTCTTCGGGGTCAGGAACCCCACGACGAGGGGCCCGCCGGCCGCCGGGTTGTCGGAGCTGTGCACGGCGGCGCCGGAACACCCGGCCAGGGCCAGCGCGGCGACGGTGGTCACCGTGGCCAGGGATCGTCGGAGTCGGGGTCGGAACATGTCGGAGGGCTCCCTCAGGGTTGGGTCAGGACAGCCGCCGGGGTCCGGCGGGCGGACAGGGCGTGCTGCAGCAGCAGCGCGAGCACGTCACGCACGTCGTGACGGCGGCGCGCGTCCACGTGCAGCAGCGGGACGTCGTCGCGGATCTGCAGCGACTCCCGCAGTTCGGCGTCGGTGTAGATCCGGCCGTGGTCAAAGGCGTTGACCGCCACCACGTACGGCAGGCGGCGCTGCTCGAAGCAGTCGACGACGGTGAAGCAGTCGCCGATCCGGGCCGGGTCGGCGAGCACCACGCCGCCCGACGCCCCCGGCACGAGCTCGTCGCGCAGGAGCAGGAACCGTTGCAGGCCAGGCGTGCCGAACACGTACACGACCAAGCCGGCGGTCAGGGTCAACCGGCCGAAGTCCATCGCGGCCGTGGTCGTCGCCTTCACCCACACCGCCGCCGGATCAACGGTCCCTGTCGCCGACGGAGTCAGCGGCACCTCGGTTGTCAGCGGAGTGGTGTCAGCGATCGCGGCGACGAACGTGGTCTTGCCGACCCCGAACCCCCCAAGCGACCACGACCTTCACCGCGGCGGCACGCCGGGCTGTCATGCCGTGGCCCGGCTGGTCCAGGCCCGTGCTCATGCACGCGCCGCCGCGTGCGCCGGGGCCGGTCCCAGCGTGTCTTTCACCGCGTTCGCGAGCGAGTCGATCTCGAAGCCGATCTGTCCGAGATCGCTGGAGGCTGCGGCGACGACGGCGAGAATCCAATACGCGTTCACGGTGGCGACCACGAGGTAGCCGCCTTCTGTCTCGATGAGGTTGCGGGTCACCGCGCCGCTGCGCATCACCCGGGCTGCGCCCTCGGCAAGCGACGACATCCCCGACGTGACCGCGGCCAGCCGCTCGGCGTCATCTCGGTCCAGACCTTCGCTGCGGGCTTGCAAGATCCCATCGGAGGACACCGCGATGGCACCGTCGATGCCTGGCGTCCGGCACAGCTGTTCCAGCAGGAAGTTCCACTCGTCGACTGGATTGCCTACGGTCATCGCGGTGCCTCCATCAGGTGAGCGGTCTGGGGTGTGCGGGGGCTCCCCGCGCGGTTGTGCTGCCACCCGGACAGTTGCAGCCGGGTCTGTCGCGGATCGCGGACGCCAGGAGCCGTCAGTCCGGCACGGTGCTGGCCGTCCTTCGGGTCTGCCTGGTAGCGCCGGCCGGACCGGCGTTGCGGCAGACCGGCGCCGGTTTCCTCGAAATCGGTGAGCTCGTCCGGCGGGCCGGTCGTGAACGGTGCAGGCTCCAAATTCCGGAGCTCTTCATAGATCAAGGACGGCGGCGGTTCGGCCACCATGGCGCGAGCGTCCGCATCTGCCGCGGGGATCGGCGCCCACGTCTGACCAGCCATCCCGGATGACACCGCAGGCAGCTCCTGGGTCGCCGCGTTCGCCGGCGACGGCGCGGCAACGGCCGGGCGCAGCGCGGGCGGCACCGCCGGCTGGGGTTCGACCAGGAACAGCTCCTGCGGGATCGTCACATCCACGCGGGTGCCCGGGCTGCCGCCGGACTGGAAGGTGACCGTGATGCCCAGCCGGCGGGCGATCGCGGCGGCGACGGGGATGCCCATGTGCCGGGTCATCGCCTCGTGAAGACCGGCCCGGTCGAAGCTGCTGCGCACCTGCCGCAGCTGCTCCTCGCTCATGCCGATCCCCCGGTCGGCGATGTGGATGTGGACGTGAGTGCCGACGCGTGCCGCTTCGAGCATCACCGGCTCATGCTTCGGCGAGAACTTGGTGGCGTTGTCCAGCAGCTCCGTCAGCAGATGCATGAGCTCCTCGGCGACCACACCCACGATCCGCACATCAGCGTCGGCGACGCGGGTCTCGACGCGGGTGTAGTGCTCCAGGCCCTGCGCCGACGCGCGCAGCACGTCCGCCAGCGCAACCGGCTGCTGCCGGCGGCCGGCGTGCTCACCCGTCAGCACCAGCAGACTGGTGATGAACCGCCGGAACCCGGTCGCCTCATGATCGATGTGGAACAGACCCTGCAGCACGTCCGGGTCGGTCTGCCTAGCCTGCAGCTTGTCCAGGGCGACGGTCAGTCCGTCGGAACGTCGTTTCAACCGGAACGCCAGCGCCGCCACGATCGCCGACACCGACGCCCGCGCCGCCGCCTGACCGGACGCCAGCCGGGCCGCCGCATCCGCGACCGCGTTGAACGCCGCCGCGACCTGCCCCACCTCGTCGGTGCCGTCCACCGCGATCGGCGATGCAGCCCGCGTGACGAGCGTGGCGACCGCCGCCGGGTCCGCATGATGCACATCGATCTGCGCGACCAGGTCCGGCAGCCGCACCGTCGCCACATCCGCCGCCGCGTCCCGAAGGCGGGTCAACGACCGGCTCAACGACACCGCGAACACCGCACCGACCAGCACGGTCAGCAGCAGACCCGCCAGGACCAGCCCCGCCACCACAGCCGCGGACCGGCGGGCAGCATCCCGCTGCGCGGTGACCTCGGCCAAGATCTGCCGGTCCGCGGACGCCTCGACCTCGTGCAGCAGATCCATCCGGGCACCGACCGCCGCCGACCAGCCGGGCACATCAGTCGTCAGCCGCAGCCGCTCACCCGGCGGCGTCCGGGACACGATGCCCTGCGTCCGTTCCGCCTGCAGCACCGCTGCACCGTTGAGCCGCGCGCTCAACGACGTGCGCCACTCCGCCGGCGCCAACAACTGGAAGTCCACCACGGCATCGGCGTATCCGCTCGAGGCGCTCACGATCTCCTGCTGCGCCGCCGGGGTCAGCTCCCCGGCACCAGCAGCCCGGACCACCGCGACCTGCAGCAGGCCCTGCGCCTCGATCGCCTGCGACAGTGCGGCCACCGCGCGCAGCGCATTGCCCGTCGCCGCCGGGACACCGATCTGGCTCAACGCCTGCCGGAAGGTCAGCAGATCCGCGATCAGCGCCCGGTACCGGAACAACACCACACTCGACACGGCCTTCGGATCGGCCTGGACCTGCTGGCGCAGCGCCGCCACGTCACCCAGCCCGTCAGCGACCCGGTCCAGGACCAACCGCACATCCGCCGACACCCGCACCGACCGGCTGCGCTGCTCAAACGCGGCCGCCGCGTTGTCCGTCGCCAACACACGGCGCCGGAACGCGGTCATGACGGGCTCGTCAGCAAGCCCCGACGCGAACACCAGCGCCGCGCCGGCCCGCTCGTGATGCAGCTGCGCCACCAGCACAGCCGCGTCCCCACCAAGGGACACGACCTGCCGAGCCTGCTCCGCACGCTGCCCCTGAGCGACACCGTCGTAACCGACCACACCAGCCAGCACCAGAATCGCCGCGACCGGTGTCAACAGAATCATCGCCAGCTTCGTACGGATCCGCCGACTCCGCAGCCAGCTACCGCGGCGTTGGACCTCGACGGCGGCCCGCACACCCGAGTCCGACGGGCGCGAACGTCCCGGCTTCGCTTGACGTGTCGTCATCGCGCCCCGCCCCTGCCGGTGGCGCCGGGACACGCGAGCCCTCGGCTTGCGGCTGCGCGGCGGTAAGCGCCGGACCCGGCCCCCGCTGGTTCACGCCTGCCGCTGGTAGCCCTCGCACGGTGTGCCATTCGCACACCCGTGCGGGCCAGCGGCCCCGCCCCCTCGCTGTTGTGTGCCTCGATGGCGGCTCCGGACCGCACGACCCGATCGGATGCCCGCTCGTCCAGTGGTGGCTGCCGCGATAGTGGACACGTCATGGTTGTCCCGCTTCTCGCCGGTTGCGCGCCGCAGCCAGTGGTCGACGAACGTCGAGATACCAGCGCCCGGCGCCCCTGCTGGCGCGCCACGATGTGAGACCCGGTCATGACCCGCCGCCCACACGCCACGTCGTCAACCTGACCCCGCCGCAACCCGCGCAGATCCGGTACCAACCGCCCGTCGGCCGGTGGGTCAAGCCACACCGCGACCGCCGAACGGTCATCCGCCAGATGGACCATGCCCCGCTCGACCGCGCAGCGCACCAACACCCGCAGGTCACCACGAAGCCGCAGGACGTCGACCGGGTCCGGTGCCAGCCACCCCACCATGCCAGCCCGGTCCACCACCCCGAGCACCGTGTCCGCAGCCGCCTCGGCCTCCGCCACCCCAGCCATCCACACCTGGTCCGCCATCACTGCCGAGCCCCGGACACCGAGCCGTCCCAGCGCTCCGCGTCGTCAGCCACTGCGGGCGCCGACCGGTCGGCCGTTACCAGAACATCGAGCACCGGCAGGCCACACGAGCGCGCGTCGTGGCGAGCCGTCCACCGCTGCACCCACGCCCCGCTGCTCGCCACCATCAGCCGTCGGGCAAACGGCCGGACCCAGCACGTACCCTGCCCGCCCGTCCGGCACGCAGCCTCCACGCAGCCGCTGCCGGTCACCGGATCAGCGCGATGCAGCTCAACCAGGAACGCGCCGTGCAACCACAACGCTGTATCCACGACATCGGCGGACGGACCTGCAAATGGTGCGTCGGACACGGCCGTGCGCATCAGAACAACCTCTTCCGGATCGACATGAACGTTCGTTGAGGCGGCGACGTGCCGGATGGCGGCGGCTGCAGCACCGTTCAACTGACGCCGCCGGCGACGGCGCCGAACGACGGGACCGCACGGCACACGCGCCACGGCGCCGGACCCGAGCGTGTGCAGCCCGCCTTGCCCGCCGATGTCGGCCGCCCGTCGGCCGGTTCCGGCCGGCGTGATGGTGGAGCCGCCCACCGCATGCCTCCTGTGCTGAGTCTGTGGTGACGTCCCGGCCGGGACGCCACAACGTGCTGGTACTGCTGTCTCAGGCCACTTGCCGGACCGCTCGCGTGCGGCCTGGCCCGTGACGACTGCGAGCTGATGCCCGGGCCGTCGGTGCGGTGCTCGGGCAGCGCCTGTTGCTCGCCGCAGCGCCCACCATGGGGCGCGCACGGTGGGCGATCCACCACAACGTCAGGCCCGAGCAGGCCACGAACCGGCGGCGCCCGTGCGCACTCGCCGACGTCTATTTGGTCGGCGTGGCCGCCGATACGCCAGAGGTCGGCGCGGTACAAGCGGCGGGGCGCGTGGTTGTGCCACGCGCGAGCGCCTGACGCGGTGCGCCTGGACGGTGGCCGACGCATCGGCGTCGTGGCAGGTCGCAAGGCTTGCGGCCGGCGCAGACGGCGACGACCGGCGCGGCGGTCTGCGATCCGGTCGAGCCGGGCGGCGACAGCACTGTCCGGGTGTTGCCCGGCACAAGTGCCGGCGACGGGGACGTCCAGCTCCTGGCGCTGCCTCGTCGGGACCGTCGGCACGTGACCGGCTGCAGTGGCCGTGGTTCGTACGGCATGCAATTGCCCGCCCGCGTCGAGCGCCGTGTCAGCTGCACGAGCAAACGCCTCGGTGGCCCGCCGATAGCCGTTCTCGACCAGATTGACCAACGACCGGGAGTACATGATCTGTGCCGCCAGCGCCGCCTGCGACAGCCCGCGGGTCAACCGCCACGTTCGCAGCGCCGCGGCGAACGTCGCCGCTCCCGGCTCGGGCAGCGCCGTGGACGACGCACCGGACGTGCTGACGCATCCCGTCGAGTCCACCGCATCCACCTCCTCACGGCCGTGAACCGCAGGGCCGGCCAGCGGCGGTCGGCCGGTGGCGTCGCGGAACATGGGCAACCGTATGCACGGCGGTGGATGGGCGCAGGCACGGTGAGGGAGGGACACTGCCAGTGCCCCTCGGCCGCCGACGGGCGGGTTACGGTGTCAGACCGGCTGCTTCGAGCAGGGGGTCGAGGTCGGCGCGGATCGACGGTGTGCAACGTGCGCCGAGCTGACGCAGGGTCTCGCGGGCGATCGGGTTGTAGCGCAGTTCGTCCCGCGAGTCGCGCAGCACGCGGCTCATCATGTGCACGGCGGCGACGGGGTTGTCGCGGCGGGTGTAGCAGCGGGCGGCTTCGATGTGGAAGGTGAGGCGGCGTTCGACCGAGGCCGCATTGCGGGCGTCGGTGCGCTCGATGAGGTCGAGGGCTTCGCGGGTACGACCGAGCTCGATCGCGGTGGAGATGCGGTGCAGGGCCACGTTCGTCGGACCAAACACCATCCTGTGATGGTTCGTCTCACCGGTGCGGGCAGCGATCGCCGCCGCGGTGTCCAGCAGATTCCAGGCGTCCTGCGCGTCGTCCTCGCGGGCGGCCTCGGTCGCCCCGAGCAGATGCAGACCGCCGAAGACGGCGAGCCGCGCCGGGGTGGGAGTGTCGCCGAGCTGGGCGTCGAGGTCGGTAATCGCGTGCCGTACGACGCTGCGTGCTTGCTCGGTCTTGCCCTGCGCGGACAGGATCATGGCGAGGTTCCACGCCGCCGCGCCGGCCAGATCGGGGTCGCCTACGTCGAGCGCGCAGGTGACGGCCCGGTCGGCGACGACCCAGGACAAGTCGTACTCGCCGACCCGTTTGGTCCACGTGCGGGCCAGCTGGTAGACGGTGCCGGCCAGCGCGAGCGCCTCCTGCCGCCGCTCCCCAGCCGACATCTTGACCTGTGCCTGAGCGAGACCGATCACCTCGGTGAGGTACTGCCCGACCGCGTCGTAGCGGAAGCTCGACGGCTCCTGCCAGGTACCCCATGCCCGGCCGACGAGGTGGCGCAACCGCTCCAGACCCACCGGTTCGGTACCGTGGCCGCGTCCGAGGACGGCGGTGCGGACCGTGTCGGCCGCTGGATGCCCGCGCCGGCCGTCCGGCAGCATCGACATCGGCACTCCGGTCAAATCCCGCAGGTCCGCGACCCGCAGGATCTGCGCGAACAACACCAGCTGCGCGAAGCGGGTCACGGTCCGGGCGCCGGACTCGATCTTCTTCATCATCGACAGCGAGATGCCAGCCAGCCCGGCGAGTTCCTCCTGGGTGAGGCCACGGCGCATGCGGTGATGGGCGATGCGGTGCCCGATCGCCCACTCGTCGATCCCCATACCGCCACCCCACCGCACGTCGTCCGGACCGGCTGTGCCTCTGCAAGGTCAGCGCGGTCTGGCAGACTTGAAGGATGATCGCTTCTCGGTCCGGCCGTCGGCTGATCCTCTGGGATATCGACCATACGCTCATCGAGACCCGTGGAGTGGGCGGCGAGCTGTACGCGAATGCGTTCCACACCGCCACCGGTACGCCAATGGTGCACAAGGCCGACGTAACCGGGCAAACGGAGCCGTCGATCCTCACCGCGTCCCTGCGCCTGCATGGCATCTCCGAAGACGAACCCCACCTGTCTCGGTACATGGCAGAGCTGCCGGCCGAATACGACCGGCACCGGACCGAGCTGGCCGGGCGCGGCCGGGTCCTGCCCGGCGCACAGCAGACCCTCGCCGCACTCGCCGACCGGCCGGAGCTGGTGCAGTCGGTGCTGACCGGAAACCTTCGCGAGGTCGCCCGGATCAAGCTCGAGGTGTTCGGCCTGGACCGCTACGTCGACCTCGATGCCGGCGCCTACGGCGACGACGACACCGACCGGCCCAAACTCGTCGCCATCGCCCAGCGCCGGGCGACGGCCAAGTACGGCACGGTCTTCGACCGCGACAACACGGTCGTGATCGGCGACAGCAGCCACGACATCAACACCGGCCTGCACGGTGGCGCTCACGCCGTCGGGGTCGCCGCAGGCGGCGAGTCCGTCGAGCAGCTGCTCGCCGCCGGTGCCGTCGCCGCGTGGCCGGACCTTACCGACACCGCCGCGATCGAGGCATTCCTGCTGTCCTCACCGGTATGACGCAGCAGCACCACTTGACGAACGCCAGCCACATGCCAGACCCGGCCGAAGCACCTGACGGCACCGCCTGGACTGCAGCATCTGGCGTATCGAGTCGCTGACCGGGAAGCCGTCGACGCCGCGTACCGGGCGGTGGTCGATGCGGGAGCAACGATCGTGCACCCGCCGCGTGACTTCCCGGAGTACGCCGGGTACTACGCCACGTTCGTCGAGGATCCGAACGGGTCACGGCTCGAAGTCGCGTACATCCCGCAATCCTGATCTGGTGGTGCCCGGCCGATACCGCCCTCCCACCTGCGCCGATGACGCCGGTACACCGACGGTCGCTGACTCGCGGGCCGCCCGCTGCACGCTTCCATGCGGCGGGCGGCCCGCACCGTGTACCGGCCGGGTGGTGCGCAACGACGTGGCGATTCGGCATGCACCGCGGATTCCGCCGCATCAGGACTTGCGGGTTCTGCTCCCAGCTTCGGCCGCATTGCACGATGACCGACAGTGTCTGCCAACTGCTGCCAGGCGCATGCCGAGCCAGGACGGCCCAACATCATCAACGCGTCGCCGGCCAGCCTCCCGAAAGCCCGCGCGATGGTTACGAGCCGTGCGACGTGGTCGCCGTGCAGCGACCGTTGCAGCAGCGCGCCGGCTCCGGCCATCCCCAACGCGGCCTCAGTTGCGATGTCGGCCCATGGCGTCTCGCCGTCGGATCGAGCAGCTAGGGTCGTCCAACGGCGTTCAAGATCGACAACCTCGGCCTCGGCGTCGTGCGGCTCGATCTCGTCCTGGAGCACGTGCTGCAGCACGTCCAAGGCCGTCCACCAGGCCGCCGAGGGCTCACTTGCCGTCGTAGCACCATGGACGGTGCACAGGGCGTCGGCGGCAGACATGATCTTGCTGCGGCGGCGTGGTACGCGGGGGGCTGTAGCACGCCGCTGCGCTTCCCGCTCGCGGGCCTGTTCGACGTATGCGAACTCTCGTTGAAGTTCACCGCCGGCGTGCAGCGCGGTCTCAGCCCGGGTAACGAAGGTGGCAGTCGGTGGGCGCAGGCCGCGCTCGACGAGCGCAACGTATTCGCGGCTGTAGAAGATCTCCCGACCGAGCGTGTGCTGGCTGTGGCCGCGGCGCTGCCGCAGGGCACGCAGTCGCACGCCGAAGGCCATCGCAGCCGATGCCCGTGGACTTGCCTGCATGTTCGCGGCCAGGTCTTGGATCATCGCTGCTGGCCCGGTTGCGGTTGGGAAGCGCGGGTCCGGTCGGCCAGCACGGTGTCGGCGAGTTCGGTCAGGTTGTGCACGACGTACTCGGCTGTTGATCGGACAGCCGGCTCGTGGTGCCAGAGGTGGCCCCAGGGTCCTCGGCGGACCAGCGCGGCTCGGATGCCGGCGTGGTGGCCGGCGAGGATGTCATGGTCCCGGTGGTCGCCGACGTAGAGCAGCTCGCCGGGGCAGCTCGGCGGCATCGCCGCGACCCGGTCGAAGAAGCGGCGATCCGGTTTGCCGACGCCCCATTCGGCCGAGGTCGCGATAGCGTCGGCGGGCAGGTGCAGGTCGCGGAGCATCTGCCCGACCCGCGCCGTCTGGTTACCGGCGATGCCGACCCATACATCACCGGCACGCAGCGCCGACAGCGCGCTCCGGACGTCGGGGTAGAGGTCGGAGTCGTCGATGATCTGTCCACGGCCTGCAGCCTCGCGGGCGGCGCGTTCTGCTTCCACGTCGAAGTCGTCGCGGAAGTAGGTGAACGCTTCCCGGTTGTCGCGGCCGGCTGCCACCACAGCCCCGACTATCGCCGAGAGCGTGTGCCGCGGGACGCCGAGCCAGTCCGCCCAGGCTGCCCATTCCCTGGTGTCGTCGAGCAGGGTCTCGCCGATGTCGAACACTACCGCTGTGATCATGGCACTGCGGTTTCGACTGGTGCAGGGTCAGGGAATCCGGCCGGCATGGCGAAGCCGTCGCGCGGGTCGCCCAGCACCCGGTACATGACCCGCTCGCCGGCGAACGCGGCGCGACCGTGCAGCCATCGTGTGTTGGACAGCAGGTACGCCGTGCCGGGTTGCAGCTGCACCGTGACCACGAGGTCAGCCAGGACGCGACGGAGGTCCGGCACACGCCGAGCCAACAGCGGCGAGTATTGCACCAGACCGTCCAGACGAAGTCGGACGCTCATCCGCGTGCCGTCCATCGTCAGGACCGCGCCCAGGTGGCCCGCCGCGCCGCCGAATAGTGCACTGCGAGGGGTCTTGAGTAGCTGGAGAAGTTCGGGGTCGCGGTGGGCGAGCTCGCGTACCAGGACTGCGGCGTCGACGAGGTGGCAGGCTCCGCCGGTCGCTGCTGCCTGCTGGCAGTACAGCACCATCAGCGCTGGCGGGCGCGGCAAGGCCGATGACTCCGTATGCAGGTCCAGCTCGTGCCGGCCGAACCCAGCACACCCGGGCTGCCGGGCGAGAACACGACGATCGTGGATCACGGTGATGCCGTCGGGGTCACTGTCGCGGTGCCGGTGCATCGTCAGCGCCGTGTGGGCGAACCGCAGCAGGCCGCTGCGATCGGCGATGCCCTCGATGGTGGCGATGCCATCGACGGACGCCGTCGCCATGAGCTGGCGGATGTCGTCCAGATCGTCCAGGTCAATGTGGCAGTGCGAAATCATGGTCCACCTCGTGTGCGGCAGAACTCCACCCTGCTCGGCGGGCTGCGCAGCCAGCAAGTGACTGGTTGTCAACCTCGAACGCGCGTGCTGCCCGCGTCGTGCGTGCTACGGTCCGGGGCACCCGGTCTGTGTCGGAGGACGAGATGTTTCGACCGCACGCGTTCCCTGTGTCGATCAAGGGTGTCTGTGTCCGCGACGGCCTCGTGCTGCTACTGCGCAATGAACGCGACGAATGGGAACTGCCCGGCGGCAAACTGGAGCTGGGCGAGGATCCGATCGCGTGTGTGGCACGGGAGATCGCCGAAGAAACCGGCTGGACCGTCACGGTCGGTCCGATCCTCGACGCGTGGCAGTACCACATCCGTGACGGTGTCGATGTATTGATCGTAACGTACGGATGCACCGTCGACACCGACTCTCCGGCACAGGTCAGCAGCGAGCACAAGGAAGCGGGGCTGTTCCGGCTGGCGGACGTTGACGGCCTGCCCATGCCGACGGGCTACCGGCGCTCGATCCACGACTGGTACGAGCGGCTCGCGACCCCAGCGCACGACTAGGACAACGGCATGCGCTGCACCGTGTGTGGGGCCGACGTGGCGGAGACTGCACCGGGGCGGCCATGTCCGGCGTGCCGGGCCGCAGCCGGCAGCTCGCTCGATTTGCGACCGGTCCCGGCGTCGGCGCTGTGGCTCTGGACCAGCGACAACGCACAGGCCGCGCTGTCCACCGGCAACCTCGGGATCATCATGCGCGCTTGGCGGCGGGCCACCGGCACCAGCCAGCACTCCCTCGCTGAGCAGCTCGGCTACGACACCTCCTACATCTCCCTCATCGAGACCGGCCGACGCGATGTCACCGACGTCGACAGTCGGCTGCGCATCGCGCGCCACCTGGGCGTCCCACCACACCACGTCGGGGTAGCGGATACCGGCAGCGCCGACTTCATGGCCATGATCCAGTTCGCGCACGCCACCGTCCGGCTCGCCGTGCTCGCCCGGCAAGCCGGCCAGGCCCCCGCCGCCGTCAACGAGCTCTGGCCGCTCGTGGCCCGCCTGGAGGCCCGCGCCGCCGAAGGGATGATCGATCGGCAGACGCTGCACATCCTGGCACGGGCCCGTGCCGAGCTTGGCGTCTCCCTCGGCTATGTGCTCACCGAGCAGCGCCTCGGCTTCGCCGTCCGCTGGACGGGACGGGCGTTGCGCATCGCGGCGCACCTCGACGACACCGACCTGCACGCCTACTGCCTGCGCACGCACGGCAACGAGCTGCGCAAGGCCGGCCGGCACGCCGCTGCCACCGTACGCATCGCCCAGGCCGTCGCCCTCGACGCGCCTCGGCAACGCAGCGCTGCCCTGCTGCAGCTGGCGCGGATCGCCCGGGATCCCACGACGTTCGACGCGACCTTCGACTTGCTGCAACGCGCCCGCGACACCGAACCGGTCAACGACCCGATAGTCTCCGACGCTGCTCTGCTGGAGGTCCAGCTCAGGGGCCTACAGGCCACGGGCCGAGCAGCCACCGCAGCAGGCATCGTGGACACGACCGGCTGGTCGCCCGCCGGGACAGCACCGCAGTGGGTCGTCATCGGCGACATCACTGTCGCAGACGTCCTGTTCGCCGCCGGCAGCGAGCAGGACGCGACTGCGCTCATGGAGCGAGCAGTCGATACAGCTGTCCGCCTGCGGTTGCCACACCAGATCCAGCGCGCACACCGCGTCGCACTCCGCCAGAGCCCTGACTTGGCCGCATACGCGCTCGAGGCACTCAACCGGCTCGCCGGCGACCAGGTCCATCTCCCTTGACGCGCGCCTAAGTACCGCCGGTCGGCGTCGCCGGCGCTGGTACAAGGTCCCGCTACCGGTGGTGTACCCATCCACATCGGCCATTTCTCGCGCCGTCGAACCTACCGTCGGTATGAGCAGCAACCGCAGCGGATCGGAAGGAGGAGGCGGAATGTATGAGGCGATCGTGAGTCCGCAGGAGGACCTCTTCATGGCAGTCCGGCCGGGACACAGCAGGGGTATGAGTCTCCCCGCCGCCTACTACGCCGAGCTGCAGGACCGAAACGACGCCGGACGGCCTGTGCCCGAATGGTTCATCGACGGGGCACGCCGCCAGTGGAACATCGACCTCACGGGGCAACGCGTCGACGACGCGCTCGCCGTGCGCGCCCCATCAACCGCCGCCGTGTCGTACAGCCGAGCGACGTACGAGATCAACAAGGGCTGCAACTTCTCCTGCGAACACTGCTACCTGGAACTCCGTCCGTTCGAAGGGCTGCCACTGCCGGACAAACTGCGCCTGATCGACATGCTGGTGCAGATGGGCGTGTTCTGGTTCCAGATCACCGGCGGGGAGCCGCTTATCGACCCCGACTTCCCGGCCGTCTACGAACGAGCACACCAGGCCGGGATGATGATCGAAATCCTCACCAACGGCTCCCGTCTCGCCCGGCCACACCTGATGAACCTGTTCCGGAACCGGCCACCTCACAAGATCGTCGTCTCGCTATACGGCGCGACTCCAGCAACAGCCGACCGGCTGACCCGCACCAGGGGCGCGTTCACGAACATGCACGCTGGCGTCCAGACCGCCCGGGCCGCCGAGCTCCCCGTGGAACTGACCATCATCATCACCCGGCACAACGTCGACGAGGTCGACGCCATGCGGGCCCTCGCCGACTCCCTGGGCGTCCCGACCAAGGAATACGGGCTGATGTCGCCGACCTACACCGGCACCGCAGGACCGCTCGAAGCCCAGGCACCGGACTTCCTCGGCTCGAACTTCCTCGAGTCCGCGGCTCCCGGCCAACTCGGCGGCCCGGCCGAGTTCGACAGCTGCCCCGCAGGCCATACCTTCTTCCACGTCGACCCCCACGGCCTGGCCACGATGTGCAAGATCGGCCGCGACAACCCGGTGCACCTCATGGCCGAAGGCCCTGACGGCCTCCTGCGCCTGCCCGCCATCGCAGACGCGCAAATGCTTCGCACCGGTGGATGCACAGGCTGCACCCTGACCAGCACCTGCCGGGTCTGCCGGCCGCTGGCCCGCATCTACCAGGAGGCGAAGGCACCACTGCACAGCTACTGCCAGCACGGAGAAAGGACCCGCGCATGACCGCCGTACCCGTCACCCTCACCCGCCGGCCGCGCAGCACCGGCCGGCCCATCGCCAGCCGCACCCCGGCCCCGACCACCCTGGTCTTCGTCGACGACGTCGAGGCGATGGCCTCGGCCAACAGCGGCAAGTGCAACGACAGCAACCCGTACAACTGACACCACACCCAGCCCAGCGCCCTGCACGGCCACCCGCGAGTCGGCCGCCCAGGGCGCTGCGGCGCGAAAGGCAAACGACACCATGCCGACCACCCGAATCGACTTCCACGACCTGCCACCGCGGACCCGCGCCGCGATCGCGGCGACGACCGGACCGATCGAGTCGGCGACCTCCGCCGCCACCGGACTCAACAGCTCCGTCGCGGCCCGCCTGCACACCGCCACCGGCGACTACTTCTGCAAAGCACTCCCCGCCGACCACCGCTGGGTATGGACCCAGCGGCGCGAAGCCGACATCGCCCCGCACCTGCACGGCGTGGCACCCGCGTTGGTCGCCAGACTCGACGTCGACGGCTGGGACATCCTGCTGTTCGAAGCCCTCGACGGCCACACCGCCGACTACAGCCCAGACTCACCCGACCTGCCGGCCGTCGTGACACTGCTCGACGCCATCGCCCAGACCCCGTGTCCGCCGATCGAGCTCCGCGACGCCGGCGACCGGCTCCGCAACTACGCCCGCACCCCCGCCGATCTGCGCCACATCACCGGCTCAGCGCTGCTGCACACCGACCTCAACAACGCCAACATCATCATCGACGCCGGCCGGGCCCGCATCGTCGACTGGGGCTGGGCATCCCGCGGCGCGCCCTGGCTCGACGCCGCCTACTGGGTCATATGGCTCGTCTCGGCCGGACACGATCCGGCCACCGCTGAACGATGGGCCGCCAAGACCACGACATGGAGCACAGCCTCGAGGGCCGCGCTCCAGGCGTTCAGCGAGACACAAGCAGCACTCTGGACCGAGATCCACGACCGCAATCCAGCCGACGCATGGACCGCCCGCCTTGCCGCCGCATCGCAACGATGGACGACCTACCGCAGCCGAACGCCTCCACGTTCCGCCCCGTAACCCGGTCTCGCCGCGTCGACGACGTCGCCCACTCCGGTACAGCCGACGGACTGTGGGGTCGTACCCCCGGAACGTCCAGCCGTCGGCAGCTTCGCCCGATACGGTCGGTCGCGGTCGCAAACCCAACCAGGCCCCTGTGCCTGGTACGGCCGCCAGCATCACCGCAAACGCTCAGCCGTAGGCCCAGCCAGACGGAGCCGGTGCCCACGATCGGAAGGGAAACCCTTTGGTAGCCGACGTCGCCCCAACCGCACAACCTGCGACCGACCTGCGTCGCCACCTCACCGACGAGCTGACCGCGGAAGGCGCGATCACCACGGAGGCGGTCACCCGCGCGGTGCTGTCGGTGCCGCGGGAGCTGTTCGCACCACCCGGGACGGACATGGCCGCGGTGTACGCAGCGCACGGCGTGCTCGTCACGAAGCGTGGAGCCGACGGCCAGGCGATGAGCTCGGTGACCGCGCCCTGGCTGCAAACCCGAATGATCGAGCAGGCCCGCATCGGCCCCGGCAGCCGAGTCCTGGAGATCGGCTCCGGCGGCTACAACGCCGCGCTCATCGCCGAGATCGTCGGCCCCGACGGCTGCGTCACCTCGATCGACATCGACGCCGACGTCATCGACCGAGCCCGCGCCGGCCTGGCCGCCACCGGCCACCCAGTTACCGTCGCCGTCACCGACGGCGCGAACGGCTACCCGACGCACGCGCCGTACGACGCGATCATCGTCACGGTCGAGGCGGCGGACATCCCACCGGCGTGGATCGACCAGCTCGCGCCAGGCGGCGTACTGGTCGTGCCGCTGCGGATGCGGGGCAACACCCGCAGCATCGCCTTCACCCGCCGCGGTGACCACCTCGCCGCCACGTCCATGATCCTGTGCGGGTTCGTCCCGATGCAGGGCGACGACGCTCAGCCCGAACAGCACCTCCCGCTCGGCGACGACACGATCGTGCTCCGCCTCGACGACCCCACCACCCGGGTCGACCCCGCCGCGCTCACCGCCGCCCTGACCGGCCCCCGGCTCGAGGCATGGGCGCCGGTCACCATGCCCCCACGCACGTCGTTCGAGACGCTGCTGCTGTGGCTGGCCAGCCAACCAGTCCCCTACGGCCGCCTGATCCTCGACCGCGACCGCACCGCAGACCGGATCGCCGCGTTCGCCGCCATCATCCCCGCGTTCCTCACCGCGGACAGCCTGGCCTACCTGGCCCTGCGCCGGCTTGACGAGCACACCTGGCAGTTCGGCGGGCACGGCTTCGGACCCGACGCCGACCGCGTCACCGAGCAACTGCTCGACGCCATCGCGGTATGGAACCGCGCCCACCGGCACGGTCCCGACCCGCAGATCACCGTGCACCCGGCCGGCACCACCCAACCTGCGACCGCGCCCGGCCAGTTCGTCTTACCACGCCGGCACACCACGATCGCACTCACCTGGCCGGGCACCGGAGCGGCGGCATGACCCAGCCCGTGCTGGTCGTGATTCGCGGGAACTCCAGCAGTGGCAAGACCAGCGTCGCGCGGGAGATTCGCGGCCGGTACGGGCGCGGCTGCGCGTTGATCGAGCAGGACGAGCACCGCCGGATCGTGCTCCGCGAACACGAGACGACCGGCCTCGAGCCAGCGGCGCCACGGTTCATCGCCGACACCGTCCGCAGCGCGCTGCGCGCCGGCTACCACGTCGTGCTCGAAGGCATCCTCTACGCCGAGTTTTATGCGCCGGTGCTGCGGCAGCTGATCGCCGAGCACCGAGGGCCGAGCCACGTCTTCTACTTCGACATCCCGTTGACCGAGACGCTGCGCCGGCACCAGGCCCGCGCCGCATCCGTGAAGTTCACTGCCGAGGAAATGACCGGCTGGTACCGCGAACGCGACCTGCTCGGCGTCGACGGCGAACACGTCATCGGCGCCGACGCGACGCTCGAGGACACCGTGGCCACGATCCTGCACCACAGCGGCCTCGCCCACGCCGCACCTCAAGCACCGTGCCCGACGACATGCCCCCGCTGCGCCGAGAAGGCCTCGATGCTGGCGCCGCGCCCGCCCGCCACCGGCAAGCTGGCCGATCAACTGCCGCCAGGCGCAGGCGCGGCGGCGCCGCTCGTCGTGGCCGCGCTGGCGATCGTGCCGACCGAGCACGGCCAGGTGTTGTTCGTCCGCCAGCAGCGGGGCCCGTATGCCGGAGAGCTGCTGCTGCCGGGCGGGACGATCAAGGCCGGAGAGGCGTTCGAGGATGCCGCCCGGCGGGAAACGTTGGAAGAGGCCAATGTCGAGGCCGGTGCGCTGACGCCGGTCGGTGTCTACGACATCACCGCGACGACCCCGGCCGGTGGCTACCGGTTCGTGATGTTCGTGTTCCGCGCCGGTTCGGACTCCGTGCGCGTTCGCGACGGCGGGCACCATGTCGACGCGGTCGTGGTCGCCGACCCGGCCGACGTGCGGCCGTATCCGACGGTGCGACGCATCCTCACCGATGCCGGCGTGGCCGGCTACGACCAGGCCGCCATCGACCGGGACCTGCATCAGGACGGGATCACCATGCGGTCGTACCCGATCGGGGCGGCACAGTGCTGATCATCACGCTGCGCGTTGACTAGGTCGGTGGCGGCTGCACCGCCCGCCCCCTCGGCCACGGCGCCGAGCCCGAACCGTGCCGCGGCCTCCGCGGCGGCAGCGTCAGCCGTCGACACCGGCAATGGCGGCACGCACCAGCCGGCCAGGCCCGTCGTCGCCGTCGGCAGCCCGATCGAGCGCCAGGCTCAGCACCCGCCCATATTCAGCCGGCGGCGCGCCGTGCTGCAACCCCAGCGTGATCGCCGTGGCCAGCGCGTCCGCGAGCCCAGCTATCGCCGACCCGTGCACACCAGCCCGCAGATCCACCCGGCACAACGCGCCATCCGGCGCGTATCCCGTCGTCATCACCCCGGCTTCGCCACCGACCACGATCTCCACCGTGGAACCGGCCGTCCACTGCTGCCGCGGACCAGGCACCTTGCCCGACATCTCGCACCCCCGAGTCCGAAGCGCCGACCACCAATCCGGTCAACGTCACCGCACCCTAAGCCGGTGCACCGAACTCGAACAGCACCAACACGGCCGGATGTCGAACATGCGTGCGACACGCCGGAATGCGGCGCCGACACGCCCGGCGTACTGGTCAGGGCGCGGACGGCCGTGGGCTGGCTGCTGAGTCGGCGACGATGTCGAAGACCCGGTCGAGGGCCGCCATCCGGAAGATTCGTAGCAACCGCTCGTGTGGGGCGACCAAGACCAAGTGGCTACCGAGGTCATGCAGGCGTTTGTGCACGCCGACGAGGACGCTGAGGGCGGTGGAGTCGAGGAGCCACCTCGGTCAAGTCGATGGTCAACGCGGTGGCGCCGTCGTCAAGGAGGGCGTGCAGCACCTGCCGCAGCCGCGGCGTGGTGGCGAGGTCGAGCTCGCCGGACACTCTCACCAGCGGGCCGGGCCCGGGCATGACAGAGATCTCCACCGCAGCTCCCGACGACCCGCGGCCAGACACCGCGTCGGCACATCGTAGCCTCGCAGACCTGGTGTGCCCGATGCGACCAGGAGACGCCAGCCACGACGCCTGAGAACCCCAAGCGCGTGTTGTCTCGACGGAGTTCGTCTCCGGCCGCCGGGTCTCGGGCGTATACGGCGACGTCCTCGCCCGCGCGCACACGCGCCCGCTAGAGCCCATCGCTCACAACGAATGCCAGGTGCGCGAGCGTGCCGCCAGCGTCGACCGAAGAAGAGAATCGAACCGTCGTGACAGCGCTCCCATTTTCACCGCGTACGGGCACCACCGCACGGGCGCGGAAGCTCGACCGAGCCTCTATCGAGTAATGGCCACATGGCTCTATTATGCGTCTATGAATGTTCACCTCTCCCGTCCGCTGGGCTACCTGGCCGTCGCTGCGTGTCTCCGCAGCAAGATCCTCAGCGGCGAATACCCGTCAGGAAGCCGCCTGCCTGCGGAACGCGACCTGTGCCACCTGCTGTCCTGCGGCCTGGACACCGTCCGGCAAGCGCTCACCGTCCTGCGCCGCGAGCTGCTGATCACCACGGTTCGCGGGTACCGGTCTGAGGTCGTTGCGCCGCCGGAGCGGGTGGCGATCATGTTGACGCCCGGGGACGTTGTGACGGCGTGGATGCCGATGCTGCCAGAAGCGCTTGACGACGGCATCCCGCCGGAGATGCCGGTGCTGACCGCGGTTGGCGCCGACGGCAATTCCACGCGTTACCCGGCCAGCTACGCGAACCTCATCGCCCCGCCCGCGACGCGCAGCGGCGCGGCCACCTGACCGGCCATTGCCGACCGCTCACGCAGCAGCCAAGCCCAGCATGATCGGGCGCATGCGCTGCCCGCACCGTTGCTGCGGTACACCGAGATCGGCACCTCGCAGGTCCTTCGCACTGTACCGCGTCGAACTCCGCTCACTCCGCGCTGTGAGGCTCATCCATCGGCCCAGCGCAGAAAGCCGTCCTCGACGACGGCGGTGCGGTCCTCGAGCGCGCCGGCGTCCATCGCGGCGCGGAGCCGCCCGGCGAGCGCGGCCGATGCCGGTGATGTTCGTGAACCCGCTCGCGGCGATGATCGCCGTGCTCGGCCTTGTACACGCGGGTCAGTACCGGGTACACCTCGCCCGGGTTCCACTGCCCGTAGTACAGGTAGCCGCCGACGGATAGCAGCGTGGTGGGCGTGTGCCCACCTGTCGGCACCGTGCTGGAGATGGGCAGCGCGGTGCCCGTGGTGTGGTCGACGGCCAACAGGGTCGTGCCGGACAGCACGTAGATCGTGCTGGTGTGCTGGGGATCGGTGACGTCAGGCGGGCTGCCATTCGGGTGTACCGGAGGCTGCTGTGATTCGGCCGGTGACGGTGACGTCGATGGTGTCGGTGGCGTCGGTCCAGGTGCGTGGTTCGGCGAGGTGGTCGGTCCATCGGTATCGGATGGTGGCCTGGCCGGGTGTGGTGGTGGTGACGGTGATGGTGCCGTCGTCTGCTGGTTCGAGGTGGAGTTGTGGGTAGGTGTTGATGGTCCAGGTGGGGTCGTTGGTGATGGTGTAGCGCTCTGGGTAGGTGATGGGGCAGCTGTTCCAGGTGTGTCCGGGTGCTCCGACGGTCGGGGCGAATGCCGGTTTGGCGGCGCAGGCGTCGATGCGGTCGTGGATGATCTGTTGGGCTGTGTCGACAGCGGCGGGCTTGAGGACGTTCGGGATGGTGATGGTGGGTGGTGGGCCGCTGGTGACGGTGATGCTGGCTTGGCCGGCTTCCAGGACTGGGGTTGCGGGGCGAGTGAGGGTGTATTGGCCTGGTGGCGCCCACAGGGTTGCTTGTTCGCCGAGTTTGGGGGTGGGGAGCCGGGCGGCGGCGATGGTGATCGGGGCGGGGGTGTGGTCGGGGATGGTGAGCTGTGCGCCGGGCGGGTTGATGATGGTCCAGGTCCGGTTGGTGAACATGCCGGTGCGGGTGCCGCGCAGGTCGATGACGGTGGTGTCGGGCTGGCCGGCGATGGTGTAGGTGACGGGGACGTGGCGTAGGTCGTTGGTGCCGGTGTCGTCGCCGATGGTGACGTCGTGTGGGGGTTGGTAGCCGGCGTCGAGGGCTGCGGGTGCGCACAGCGGGTTGTTGTCGCACCGGCCTGGCGGGAGGTTGGTGGAGTCGCGTGCGGTGAGCGTGGCGAAGTAGTCGGCGACGACGTCGCGTGGACTTGGCCCGGATGTGGTCCGGGCGATCGTGATCGCGGCGATGGCGAGTACCGCCACGACCGCCACGGCCCCAGCAAGCAGGACCCGCCGCCGGTTCTGCACCGGTGGGCGGCGCGCCGCGGTGCTTGGGGGCCGCAATGCGGGTGGCAGGTGCGGGATCTCGACCCGCTGCCCGGCCGGCATGCGCCGCTGGTGCCCGACGTCGAATGGGACAAGGACTGCGGTTGGTCCGGCGGGAAGGATCGGCAGTGCATTGGCGGCGGACGGGCCGTCTGGCGGTATCGGTGGTGCGGGTCGCGCGGTGGGTGAGGGGCCCGGTATGGCGTTGCCCGGTGTTGGCTGGCGGTCAGGGGTGGGATGCGTCATGGCGGGTTTCCTTCTGGTGTGGCTGGCATGACGCGCCCGGTGCCGGGAGGTCGTGCGGTTGGCTGGGGCGAGCCGGTGAACAGGGTGGTGAGCAGCGTGACGGTGGCCGGTTCGGGCTGCAGGCTGTGCGCGGTGAGGTGTTCGGTGAGGGTGGCGGCGGCGCGGCGGAGCCCGTCGTGGTCGCCGGCGGCGGCGTGACGTTGCAGGACTCGCTGGTGCAGGTGTTCGTTGGTCGGCGCCAGTTGCAGGGCTTGGTGCAGCAGCCGTAGGGCGGCGTGGTGGTCGGGTTCGCTGTCGGCAAGGTGGGTGGCGACGTCCAGCAGGTGCCGCACGAGGCGTTCGCGGTCCTCGAGGAGCCATGCGTACGTCCAGCCCGCGGCGAGCTCGCCGCCGCTGACGCCGGCTGCTGCGGCCAGCAGCAGGCGCCGGTACGTGGGGTCGTCGGTGGTCGCTGCCGTGTCGAGGAGGCCTTGGAGCCGCCAGATGTCGACCTGGACCGCGGCTGGGTCGAGCCGGTGTGGGTGCCGGCGACGGACGGGGTCGGCTGGGTCTTGGACGAGGACTGGCCGGCCGGCGGCAGTGTGCAGGGTGCGGCGCAGTTCGGACATGGTGGTCGCGTAGCGGCGTTGGGCGGCGCTGCTGGGTACGTCGGGCCAGAGCGCTTGTCTGAGCTCGCTGTCGGTGAGCCCGTCGCGGTGCAGGGCGAGCAGCACGAGGATCTGCTGGCCGGCGCTGCGCCGGATCGATACCGGGCTGTGCGAGCCGTCCGGGTGGGGTCGCAGCACCGTCACCTCGCCCAAGACCCGGATGAGGAGCCGGCGGACCTGCCCGGCTGTGCCGGGTGGTGGGTCCGGCCATCCTTCGATGCTGTTCGCCGCGGCGATGTCGTGATCGACCTGGTGGTGGCTGGGGGCCGGTTGGCTGGTGTCGGCTGCTGGTGGTGGGAGGGCGCCGAGGCTGGTGAGGATGTCGCGTGTGGTGCGCCGGTCCAGGATCGGCAACCGGCCGGCGGTCGGGGCGGGTCCGGTGAGCGCGTGGACGGTGCCGTCACGTGCGATGTGCCAGCACACGCCGCTGCCCGGTGTGGCGGCGACCCGGATCGTGCACCGGACGGCGTGGACCGTACTTGGGTCCGGATCGGCCGGGGCGGGTCTGTCGTCGACCGGTGCGGCGGCACCGGGTTCCGGGCCGGCGGCGAACACGACCACATCGGTGGTGGGCTGCTTGTGCTGGCCGGTGGTGTGCCCTGGTGGCGGCCCGGAGCAGGTGGGGGCGTGCGGCACACCGAGGACCGCGGCAGCGAACCCGGCGGTGCGTACGATGCGGGGCCGACCGTTCGGCAGGGCGCTGAGCGCGACGAGGATGCCCCGCGCGGCGTCGTGCCCGCCCGGGCCGGTCAGTCGCAGCTCGCCGGCCGGGAGCAGGTCCAGTAATGCCGGCGCCCGGTCGGGGTCCGTGGCTGCGGCCGGGGAGCCGCCGTCGGCGCCGGGATCCGCGGCTGGCCCGGCGGCGTCCGGCTGGGCTGGGTCGCCGAGCTCGGCGGTGCCGATGTCTGGCAGTCCGTCGTCGGCGGCGTGGGCCGCTCGGAGCAGGTGGCGGACCGACGCAGCTGGCGCGACCAGGTCCGGGTCGTTGCGGCGCCAGCCGGTCGGCGGCCCCGGCACATAGTCGCGCCGCCGCTGCGCCCATGCCAGTGCCACTGCCGCGCCGACCGCAGTGGCAACCGGGAGCGGCAGCCATCCGCCCGGCAGCTCCAGCCCCTGCGCGACAGCGGTCGCGGCGGCCCAGCCGGGCGGCGGTGGTAGTGGTGCTGTGGGCGGGCCGGTGGCCGCGTCGGGTGCCGTGGTGGCGGTGGCCGGTACGGTGCCAGCGGTGGCCGGGGTGGTGGCAGTTCCGCCCCGCACCGCATACACCGCGAGGAGCACGCCGCTGGCCGCGGCGGTGACCGCGGCGTGCAGCGACACGGGTAGCCAGGTCACCCGCCGCAGGCCGCGGACCGCGGCGACCGCGTCGGTGATGACGGCGATCAGCAGCGCCAGCCAGAGCAGCCACCCCGCACCCAGCCCGAGGGCGAGCAGGGTCGCCGGGGACTGCGGGTCGCCGAGCAGGGCACGCCAGTCCCAGGCCACTGTGGACTGCACCACGATCAGCAACGCGGGCAGCACCGCCAGACCGAGCAGCAGTGCCACGGCAGCGGCGGCCGCCCGCAGTGCCCGTCCGAGCGTCCTCATCGCATGGCCTCACCGCTGCCCCACCCGCCGGGATCCGTGTCCCGGCTCGCCGCCGGCCACCCGGACCCGCCGTGCGGCACGTGGCCATCGCCGCCCCATCCGCCGCCCGGCTCGGTCGGCACCGGGGTCGTTGCGGCCGGCAGGACGGGCGGTTCGCGGCCGGTCGTGCCGGGTGGGCGCAGCAGCAGCGGGCGCAGCACCAACCACGCCGCCCGGGCCGCCCACCAGCCGGCCACAGCCAACGCGAACCCGACCGCGACCGTGCCGGTGACCCGCCACGCCAGCGACACACCGACCACCACCGCCAGCGCCGCCCCCAGCAGCAGCCGGGCCAACGGGCGCCGCACAATCAGCAGCGCCACCGCGACACCGACACACACCCCGCCGAGCCGCCCGACCGGCCCGATGATCGTCATGTGGCCGGACGGCGCCCATTGATACAGCTGCCAGGCCAGGGCTTGCAGCAGCCGGGGCTGGCCGGTTTCGTCGAAACTGATCAACAGCGCCCCGGCGCCGGCGACCAGGACGGTCAGCGGCGGGAACCGCAGCCACGCCGGCCAGGACCCGCCCGGCGGGTGCGGCCGCTGCCACACCACCACCGCCAACCCCACCACGGCGACCGCTGCCGGCAGCACCGGCAGCACCGACCAGCGCAGCAGCGGCCCCAGCTCCAGATCGAAGTATCCGGCCGCCACGAGACTGTAGATCGCCGCCAGCGCCAGCCCGCCCAGTGCGCCGCCGGCCAGCGCCAAGGCCTGCAGGCGGTGCCGCACCCACCCCAACCCGGCCATGCCGGGGCCGTCCTCACCGTCGTCGGCTGCGTCGTGACGGAGCTCCGTCGCCAGCAGGAGCCCACCGACCAGCGCGACCAGCCCGAACACGGCGGCGAACGCCAGCCCGCCCCACGAGGCCAGCAGCATCCCGGGGGTGAACAGCTTCTCCCGCGGCCCGTAGCGCTGCGACCCGGCCAGGAACTGCCCGAAGAGCGCCATCGACCACACGGCGGGCAGCAGCACCGCCGCACCGTCCCGCCACCCCGCTCGCCGCACCGCCGAGGCCGGCCCGCCACCACCGGCGGGGCCGCGCTGCACCGCCCCCAGCAGCGCCGCGAACCGCGGCTCGGCCACCAGCCACGGCTCGACCCCACACACCACGGCCAGATCCCGCCCGACCGCCGCGTCCGCGTTCTCGCCGACCGCGCACACCAGATCGACCATCCCCGGCGCCAGTTGCGCACCCGCCAACGCCCGGCGCAGCACCTCCCGCACCATCCCGTCCGCCGGCGCCACCGCATGCATGCCCGGGGCGGGCATGTCCGCCGCGACCGTCGTCTCCGTCACGCTCGAGAGCACCGCGAACCCTTCGGGTGTGCGGTGCAGCACCGTGGCGGCGCACTCGGCGTCGACCGTGCACACCAGCAGCACTGCCCCCGGCTCCAGCCGCACCCCACCAGCCAGCAGATGCCAGCCCACCGCGACCGCCGCCGGCAGCACCTCCACCACCCCGAACCCCGCCGCCGCTGCGGCCCGCCGCACCACCGGCAGCTGCAGCGCCCCCGACTCCGCCGGCACGACCACCGTCACCGCGCCGGGCACCGCCCCGGCTACTGCTGCTGCGCGGCGCGCCACCTGCCGCAGCTGCTGCGCCAGCACCCGACCCATCGCATCTGCGCCAGACGCCGCGCGGCCCAACCCGGCCTCCGGCCACTGCGCACCCACTCTGGTCGGCGCAGGATCGTCGACGTCGGCACGGTCGTTCTCGGGCAGCGCCATGGCCGTGCCGTCCGGCCACGCCACCATCGCCGTTACATCGCTGCGGCGCAGCTCGACACCGAGCCACGCATCGGCAGAAATCGACACATCGACATTCTGCACTGTCAGATCAACGACACGTAACCCCGACATCACGCCCCGCAAAGATCCGCGTCGGTATCGTCGCCACGCTGACCAAAGCACGGCAGCGGCACCCACAGGTCGTCGCACAGGCCGGCGATGCCAACCGGGCGCCCCGGCCCAGACAAGCGAGTCCACAGCCCCAGCCCCGGCAAGTCGGCTGTCCACCCTCGCGGCACATGAGTTCGGGATTCACAACGCATCGAGCCACCTCCCAGGCACCGGACCTCATCTTGGTGGCCACCCGCGCCGCAGCGGCGACGTTGCCGGGCAGTGATCGCCCGCGCAGCGTGACTGACGCTGCTAACCGGACGCTCGCTGTTCCTCCGCCGAGCGTGCATGGGGTCGTGCGGGGTCTGAGTCGAAAACGGTGCAACTCGATGTCTGTGATGGTTAGTTGCGGCCTGCGGTGAGACGGCCGTCGAAGGCTAGGTCGAAGGCGTTGAGGGCGGCTTTCCAGCGGGTGATCCAGCGGCGGCGGCCGGCACCGGTCGGGTCGAGGGCCATCACGGCGAGGTAGACGCATTTGAGAGCTGCCTGCTCGTTGGGGAAGTGCCCGCGAGCCCGGACGGTTCGGCGGATCCGGGCGTTGACGCTCTCGATCGAGTTGGTCGAGCACACGACCTTGCGGACCTCGGCGTCGAAGGCCAGGAACGGCACGAATTCGGCCCAGGCGTTCTCCCACAGCCTGACGATCGCGGGATACTTTTCGCCCCAGGTCTTGGCGAACTCCAGGAACCGCTGCTCGGCAGCGGCCTCGGTCGCCGCGGTGCAGACCGGCTTCAGCGCTTTCGCGATGGCGTCTCAGTGCTGACGGGATGCGTACTTGAACGAGTTGCGCAGCAGATGCACCACGCAGGTCTGCACCACGGTGCCGTGCGTCGGGCGCGTCGTCGACTTCGACCGACTGATCCAGGACGGGTTTGTGAGCCCCGAGGTGAACGATTTTCGGCGCTACGTTTGTGGCTGTTCGTGTCTGCCTGTGCCGCCTCACGGCTTCGTCCGCATCAGGGCGGGCCGCGCCGGAACTGCGGGCTCGTAACCGGCCGTCCCATTTCACCGCGCGTACGGATACCCGTGGTTTACATCACACCAGAGCACGTATTGCAGCAGCTCAGAGGCGTTTGGCTGGTGGGCAGTCTGCTGTACTTCATAGCTCTGAGTAGCGTTCGGCTGAGGGCTATTGCGCCTGCTGATTGTGGCTTTTAGATTTCCGCCTCGATCAACCCCGCATCGGGGTTCGTGATGGCTGCGGGGTGTCGTCATGTCGGTGGTGGATTCACGCTGGATTCTGCGTTGGGACCGGTCGCGTGTCCTTCGGATCGCAGGTTCGGTGGTCGCGGGAGCGGTAGTTGCGGCCAGCCTTGTGGTGGTTCCGCCGCCGGCGTCTGCGGCAGCTTGGGATGTGCCGGCCGCGCCTGTAGCAGGCAAGTCAACGCCCGTTCGGTCGGTGCCGGCCAAGCAGCCGACGAAGGTTGGCTCGGATGTCCATCCGTCGTGGAATGCGGGTGCTCAAGCGTGGCCGGCCGGCGGCGATGGAGTCATTGCCGTCGATGACACGTCGTCGGGGGCTGCCCGCGCGGCGGTGTCATCGGCAGGTGCTGGCAAGTCACAAGTCGGTGGTCTTGGCCTTGCAGTTCGAGGTCGAGGGGGCGACGCCACGAACGAGCTGGCCGCGGTCAAGGGCAAGGCGTCCACCGCTGGTTCCCCAACGTCGATTAAGTTGTCGGTAGCCGACCGTGACGTCACCGACAAAGCCGGCGTGCGTGGCGTGCTCTTCACCATGTCCCGCGCGGACGGCATCGAGCGGACCGGCCAGGTCGCGCTCGACCTGGACTACTCGAGTTTTGCGCACGCCTACGGCGCCGACTACGGCGGTCGACTCCGGCTCGTGCGCCTGCCATCGTGCGTGTTGACGACGCCCGACCGGCCGGAGTGCCAGATCCAGCAGCCGGTGTCCGGTGCATCGAACGTCGGCTCGGCGCAGGTCGTTTCGGCCGATGCCATCGACGTCGGATCGGCCGGCAGCACCACGACGTTCTCATCATCGACGGCCAAGACTGCGGCCACGTCCGTGCAGACCCCGGCCGTGGCCGGCCCGACGGAAGAGCAGATACGCGACGGCGACGGCGGAGCCGCTGACGCAAAGTCGACGCAGGGCAGCGCGAAGCTGGTCGCGGCCACGACCTCGGGCCAGCCGGTGTACGCGTTGACGGCCGGCCCGAGCTCGGCAGCCGGGAACTGGGCCGCGACGTCGTTGTCGCCCACCTACACGTGGGGTGCAGGCAACCAAGGCGCCGAGTTCGCGTATTCGGTGCCAGTGACCGTCCCGCCGGTGTCGGCCGGCCCGTCACCGGCCCTGACCCTGCGGTATTCCTCGAATCTCGTCGACGGCGAAACGTCCTCGACGAACAACCAGGCGTCGTGGGTGGGCGAGGGCTGGGATCTGCAGACCGGCTACGTCGAGCGGTCCTATGACTCGTGTTACCGCGAGGGCACCGGCACCGGCGACCTGTGCTGGTTCTCCGACAAGACGATCACGCTCGTGTTCGGCGGCAAGTCGACGCGGCTGGTCAAAGACGACAACACCGCGAACCTGTGGCGGCCGGAAGACGACGACGGTTCGCATGTCGAGCTCGTCACCGACGTCACCGTCGCGAACGGCGACTACCAGCACCAGTACTGGAAGATCACCCAACCCGACGGCACACAGTTCTTCTTCGGCAAGCACAAGCGCTACGCCGGCGACCCAGACGCGACCAACTCCGTGCAGAAGGTGCTTGTCTACGGCACAACTTCGGGCGAACCGTGCTACGTCGCGAACCAGCCGTACAACTCCGGCTGCGACCTGGCCTACCGCTGGAATCTCGACTACGTCATCGACCCCGCCGGCAACTCGATGACGTACTTCTACGAGCGCTATCAGGGCAAGTACGGCAACTGGAACGGTTCGAACAACTGGGTCTACGACCTGACCGCTCGCCTCAAGCGCATCGACTACGGCACCCGCGCCGGCAGCGAGGGCACCTCGGTACCCACCGCCCGGGTCAACCTGGTGGAGAATCCGCGCTGCGATCCGACGTCGGCGAACTGCACCGCGTACCCCGATGTGCCCTGGGACCAGTACTGCCCGGTCACCCAGACGACCCCGTGTTACCAGTACACCCCGACGTTCTGGACGCCATGGCAGCTCGCTCAGATCTACACCGAGGTCTGGGACGCCGCCGCCAGCGCCTACCACCAGGTCGACTCCTTCTACCTGAGCAAGACGTTCCCGGCGATGGGCGACGGCACGCCCGCCGCATTGTGGTTCAACGGCCTGCAACGCACCGGCAAGGCCGGCGGAGCCGCCAACAGCGCCGACATCACCCTGCCGACGATGTCGTTCGGCGGCGACGCCAAACCGAACCGGGTCAACAACGGCACCAGCAATCACTACCGGCTGACCAAGTTGCTCACCGGCACCGGCGAAGAGGTCGACGTCACGTACCTCAACAGTGACTGCACCCCGCAGATGCTCAGCAGCATCCCGCTGGACAACAACAGCCACCGTTGCTTTCCCGGCGACGGCTCCTGGTTCAACAAGTACGTCGTCAGCAAGGTCGTCGACAAGGACCTGACCGGCGGCAGCCCCGACCAGACGTACACCTTCGACTACTCCACCGCCGGGTCGAACACCGACGCCCTATGGCGCTTCGACAACAACGACACCGCCTACCAGCCCACCCGCAACTGGAACGACTTCGCCGGCTACGCAACTGTCACCACCACCCACGGCGACGCCCTTCCGATCTTCAACCACGGAACCAACACCGGCCAAACCGACACCAGCCAGCAGACAGTCACCAAACGTCTATACCTGCGCGGCATGGCCGGTGACCTGCTGCAGAACGGCACGGCCCGCTACGCGCAAATCACCGACTCCAACGGGCAGACCGTCTACGACTGGGGCCCGGTCCGCGGCTTCATCCGGGAAGAGCAGACGCTCGACAACGGCACGGCCGCCACCAAAACAATCCACAGTCCTCGATTTGTTGGGCCGAACGGCTACGACAACCCCACAGCCACCCGCACCGGGAACTGGACCTACGGCAAGGCCTACGCATACCACGTCGTCGAGAACGACACCAAGCACCAGACACTCATGCCCGACGGGACCTGGCGTACCAGCGAGACCAGCCGCGGCTACGACATCTACGGCAACACCACGACCGAGACCGACTACGGCGACATCAGCACCACCGCCGACGACACCTGCGACACCATCAGCTACACCACACCCAACACCACCACCTGGATGGTGGCCTACGAGTCGCAGCGTCTCACCACCAACTGCGCCGGCACCACGATCGACGGCTCACAAACCCAGTACGACGACCGCCCCGTCGGGTCCTCCCCGATCCGCGGCCTGCCCAGCCGTAGCAACGAACTCGACACAGCGTCCGGCACGACGCTCACCTGGACCCAGCTGGGCCACATCGACTACGACGACCTCGGCCGCGTCGTCGACAGCACCGACAAACTTGGCGCTATCACCAGGATTAGCTACACCCCCGTCGGCGCCGGCCCGCTGACCTCCACGACCGTGACCAATCCGGCCGGGCACATCACCAAGACCACGTACGACCCGTCCCGCGCCCAGACCACAATGGACATCGACCCGAACGGGAAGGTCACCAACGCTCAATACGACTCACTCGGCCGGCTGACCAACGTCTACGCCCCGCACTCGCCGGCGGGTGCAGTCGTCTACACGACATCCACCGCGACCCAGCCGTTCAAGGACCTCTCCGGGACCGGGACGCAGATCAACATCAGCGGCGACGAGGCGCACAAGCAGATCCAGCTGCCGTTCCCGTTCGCTTTCTATGGCCAGCGGTACTCGGCAGCAACACTGTCGACGAACGGCCTTCTGTCTTTCGCCGACACTGCTAGCGACAGCAGCCCCACCACACTGCCCAACGCAGCGGCGCCGAACGCCGCCGTCTACCCGTTCTGGCAGGATTTGACCCTCGACGCAACCTCCCGCGTCTGGACCGCCACCACCGGAACGGCACCGAACCGGCAGTTCACCATCGAATGGTCCCAGGCCAGCCTCAACCTCCAAAACACCCGCGTGACGTTCGAAGTCACCCTCAACGAGGCCAACGGCGCGATCACCTTCAACTACGACGGCATCGACGCCCGTGACGACGACCGAGGCAACGGCGCCACCGTCGGCATCGAAAACCCGACCGGGACCGCCGCCACCCAATATGCCTACCACCAGACGCTGCTCGCCAACGGCAAAGCCATCACCTTCCAGCCGACCGCCAGCCAGCCCACACAGACACCCGACATCCACTACGAGTACACCGTCAGCAGCACAGCACCCAACACCGTTTCCACCAAGACCCTGACAGCATCAAACACGCAGCTCGAGACCATCGACATCCTCGACGGCCTGCTTCGTCAGCGACAGTTCCAGGAGCCGTCCAGCGGGAGCGCGGGCGGCCGCATCATCACCGACCAGCAGTACGACGCCCGCGGGCTCGCCGCGAAGGCCGCCACGTTCTGGAACTCCGCAGCACCGTCCGGCGCCCTGGCCGGCTACGTCGACAACGACATCGACGCATTCGAAGTCACCACCTTCGACCGCCGTGCCAGGCCAACCAGCGTCGCGCTCTGGTCGCACGCCGTCACCAAATTCACCACCACCGCGGCATACGGGCCCGACCGAACAACGATCGTGGCGTCGAACACCGGCGCCACCGTCACCGTGTTCGACATCGACGGCCAACCCGTCACGATCAGCAAGTACCCGACAGCAACGGTGACCGGCACAGCAGAAACCACCACCTACACCTACGACCGGCTCGGCCGCCTTACCGGCATCAAAGACGCGGCGAACAACCAAAGTCAGTACACCTACGACCTGCACGGCCGGCGCAAGACCACGACCGAACCAGACACCGGCACCACCACGAACACCTATGACGCCGCCGACCGGCTCACCTCGACGCTCGACAGCCGCGGCCAGAAAATCTCGTACCAATACGACAGCCTCGGCCGTGAAACCACCCGCTGGAGCGGCGACGTCAGCACCGGCACCAAAATCGCCTCGTACCTCTACGACACCAAAGCCAAGGGCGAACTGACCTCCGCCACTCGCTGGGTCGGCGCCGACCAGTACACGACCTCGATCGACGGCTACAACGACCAGTACGAGCCGACTGGCACCACCTGGACAATTCCCATGATCCAGGGCCCGCTCGCCGGCACCTACCAGAACACCTACGGCTACGACCTCGTCGGGCAGCAGACCTCCGTCAGCTATCCCGTCGGCGGCGGGCTGCCAGCCGAGACGGTCACCCACACCTACGACACCCTCGGCGCCGCGAAAACCACCACCGGCCTGTCGCCATACATCACGTCCACCACCTACAACAACGACAACCAACCCATCCAACAGGTCTACGGCGCCTCAGGATCAGGGCAACTCACGCGCAACTACACCTACGAAGCAGCAACTCACCGCCTGACCAACATCACATCGAAGCTCCCCGACCCGGCACACAGCGGCCAGTTCCTCACCCCCCAGAACGACACCTACGGCTACGACGACGCCGGTGACGTCCTGTCGATCACCGACGGCACCGACAACCAGGCCCAATGCTTCCGCTACGACAGTCAGCACCGCCTCACCGAAGCCTGGACAGCTGTCGACGCCTGCTCCGCGAACCCCACCACCGCCGCCATCGCCGGGTCCGGCAAGTACCCATACTGGGACAGCTTCACTTTCGACAGCACCAGCCGCCGCACGCAGGACATCCACCGCACCAGCGCGTCGGCAACCACCACCCGGACCTATACGTATCCGACGTCCGGAACCCGGCCCCACGGTGCCATCGCCGTGCAGTACACCGGCACCGCCAGCCGAGCCGACAGCATGACGTACGACGTCGCCGGCAACACCGCAACCCGCACCATCAACGGCGTCAGCACCGACTTCACTTACGACAGCGAAGGCCAATTCAGCCAAGCCGCCGTCCACGCCACCGGCGGCAACCAGGTCACCAACCACCTCTATGACGCCGACGGCACGCTGCTCATCCGCAAAGACCCGACCGGTACCACCCTCTACGCCGCCGGCCAGGAATACAAAGCTGCCGGCAGCACCGTCACCGCCACCCGCGTGTACACCCACGACGACCAGCCCATCGGCGTGCGCACCAGCGCTGGCACGGCCTGGCTCGCCGCCGACCACCAGGGCAGCGCCGACCTGGCCGTCAACACCACCACCGGAGCCGTCCAACGCCGCTGGTACACCCCCTACGGTGCCGACCGCTCAACCCAAGGAACCTGGCCCAACGACCACGGCTTCCTCGACAAGCAATCCAATACCTCAACCGGGCTCACCGACCTCGGCGCCCGCGAATACGACCCAAACCTCGGCACATTCCTCAGCCCCGACCCAGTCCTCAACCCCGGCGACCCCACCAACCTGAACCCATATAGCTACGCCAGCCACAACCCGATCACCATCAGTGATTCGACGGGCCTTTACAACGACGGCCACGAACGGGCCGCGTCCGGGCCGTGTCTGATCTACTGCGCCATCCAGATCGCCACCACCGCCGCCATCAGAGCGGCCACTCCAGGAGTCCAAAACGCCTGGCGCACCTACAACGACGTCTCCTGGGCTTTCCAGAAGAAAGTTATCGGAGCAGTGGCGAAGTTCATGTCACGCTCCCACATCCACGGCCCAGCAAAACCAATCGGCGGCGGCGCGGCCAGCAAACCCAACATCGACCTGCGGTGGAACGCTGTTATCGGTGCCGCAGCCGCGGCTGCGGCCGGAGCCATGTCAGCGTCGGCCGACAGCAGTGGCGCGTCTTCAGGCGCTCAGGCCGGCAGCGCAGGTGGAGGCGCCGGTGCAAGTGATCCCAATAAGCCACCTAAAAAGCGCGGCACGACGAAAAACCTGAAGTCCGGAAATAGCCAAGAAGCCCAGCAGGGTCGTGCTGCTCAGCAATCTCAGGAATGGAAAGACTTAGCTGCGCGAAACGGGTGGGACAAGTATGAAGGAAACGGCTGGAAGATCAACAACGAGGATATTGCTGACGCCCGCGGGGCGGACGGCAGGCCTATCGAGCTCAAGCCAAATACTAAAACTGGAATTAGAGCTGGCACTCGGGCGTTGCGCCGTTACATGAAGGCGACCGGATCCCAGCAAGGCGAACTTTGGGTGTGGGATTTAACCGAAGACGGATTCCAGTTTACACTGAAGGCCGTGCCCCGAACTGCCCGGTTCTGGACGTACTTCTAGGAGCCTACATGCCTGCGCCACTCTCAATACCAGCGATCCTGCGCTACCTGCACGCAGAACGAGTAATTCCAGCTACAGCGGACGCGGTACGGCATGGGATGCTCTGGTCCGATGGAGTCGGTCTTGAGCATCTCCTGTGGATTAGCAAGGCCAGCGACGGTGGACTGCAATTGTTGCTGAACACGGGGGACGCGAAGTTTGGACCGTTGTTTCCAAAGCACGGTCGATTCTCGGTCCGTTTACGATGGCACGAGGAACGACTCATTGAATGGCCTTCCAGGAAAGATGAAGTTGACCTCAGGATTTTGAAGATAAATGCGCTCGAAGCGCTCGGGTTCATTGCTGGACGCGAGGACCTGTGCCGCGTTTTGATGCAGCAGGAGAACGTCCTGCATCGTGGAAAATGGTACGCCGAACTGGGGCTATCTTCTTATGCAAACAGGCTAGTTATGGCCCTGATAATTGCGAACGACCTCGGGAACAACCAACTGATTGACGAATTGCGTGACCGGATTCACGCGGGTCCGGAAAAGGCGTCAGATGGCACATGGGTTGACGTATTGGCATGGTCGAGGGCGGCGGCCAAAGAATACGGCAAAATCCTCGGCAGTTCGATTGATATTGGGTAAGTCGGCGACGATAAAATGTCGCATGCACCTGAACTCCCGCAACCCGTTTGCTGGGTCGATTCAGGCCGCGTGCATCGACCGTGTCGGCCTCCATTGCACGCCGGTAGTTGTCTAGGGTTACCCAGCTTTCACGGAAGGCTGTCTGACTCGTTGCGACGGGCGCCGAGTTCACGAAGTACAGGCGCCCCGCACGCAGCCACAATCAGCGCGGTGGATGCTCGACCGCCCTGGTGGTCACCGCTCGACCGCGGCCGCAAAGACCGCGACCGCAACTCCGAGTCATGACGCCCACATCGCCGACACAACTGAACGAAAATATCGACCGTCGCCGAGTCCGATAGCGACGGTCCTGCCTGGGCGGCCAGGCGTTGGGTGATACGCGCCCTTGAAGTGGCGGCGCCGGCGGAGCCGTCCCCCCACGTCATTCACCCGGCAAGCGATCGCTGGCGGTGCGCCCGATCAGCCTCGGCCCGGCGCAGAAGCGCCTGTCCGAGCACCCGGTCCGTTTCGACCATACGGCGGTCACCGGGCACGAACGACGCGCCGCACTGCGCGCAAAACTCCGCTTGCTGCCATGCAGCTGCAGCGTTCATTCCTTTTGGTTCCAGTATGTTTGAGATAAGGGAAATGGCTGACATGCCGGAACGAGTGGTGTGCCCTTTGCGTCTGGGTCAAGCGGCCGCCACGCTTCTCCCCACAGCAGGTTGCCGGCGGTGGACTGGCCTCGGATTGCGGTTCGGTCATGGCTCGCCCCCCGGAAGCGCATTGTGCTGCGGTAACGGCGCATCCGGTCCGCTGGGCGGTGGTGGTGCATCGCTGCGCGAGGAGCGGCGATGCGGATCTCCGTTCCGGCTCGCTGGGTACGACGCGGCCGTCGACCGGCTCGCCGGAATCGCTGCGGGGCGCTCGGCCGCCTGGCAGCGTGAGCCCGAATCCCTCGTACCGGTCACGCTCGCACGGCGGCCGCCACAACACCAGCGGCGCGTCGGACGTGATAAACCGGGGCTTGCGCGTCACCTCGAGTCTCCAGTGCCGCTGCTGCAGCACCGCCGCGCAGGGCTCCACGGTGGACATGCTGAGCCGGATCGCCGCGTCCTTCGACAGCGCCTCCGGGTCCTGCAGCGCGAACACCGCGGAATCCCAAGCCGCTTGCACTTCGCCCGCCTCGGGGCGGAACCCCAAATGGACCTGGTGCAGGTACCCGGCCATCAGCTCCCGGGTGCGTTCCTGGTCGCCGGCATACTCGGCGAACCGGACGGGGAACATCACTCGCTCCCGGTGCATCGCGGTTCGCGTGTACTGCACCGCGAGGAAGATCGCCAACGTAGTCCTGTCCTGCGACAGCAGCGACGGCAGCTGATGGCTGGCGTCGATGTCCCGCAGGACGCCGAGCGCCGCACCTTCAAGCTCCGACAGGATCTGCTCGAGCGCGTCAGTCGGTCTCCCGTCCTGGTCGGTGAGCTCCTAGAAGCCGCGGCCAGCCTGCTCAACCCCGCACCCCCGGCGCTGAACCCCGTCGACCTTGAGGTGGTGCTCAAGGTCGCGACGATCCCGATGCGCGCCGACCGGACCCAGCAGTTCGCCAAAACGGTCAATACGATCCGGACCGGACTGGCCCAAACCTCCGCCGGGCCATTCGAGCTGGCGTTGGTCGCGCTTGGGGAACTCGCCGGCGCCAGCGTGCTGCCTCGCCACGGCTCCGACGCCGAACCCGACGCGGTGTGGTGCTTCGGCGATGAGCTCTGGGTCGCCTGGAAGGCCAAGTCCCGAGCCGACCCCCGCAGGTCAAAGCATCTCGCGTACGCGAAGCCGGCGGCCACCTCAACTACGCGGCCGCCCGACAGGGGGTTCCGGCGCCGGAGGGTTCTGTCAGCATTTTGGTCACACCGCAGACCGCGCTGCACTCGGCGGCGATCCGGGTGGCGGATCCCCCACTTTCATGGTGACCCCCGCGCAGGTCATCGACCTTGCCGAACGGCTGATCCAGGCGTGGAAGGCGATCCGGTCGCAGACCGGAGGCTTGGAACCGATCGACGCCGAGCAGATCGTCGCCGAGCTGCTACGGCGCCGCCGGGTGTTGCCGTCGCAGTGGCTGCCGGAGTGCACCGAGCGGGCCGTCACCGACAGGTGATGCGCGCGCTCCCGACAGCGGGACGGCCGCCACATAATGTGCTGACACAAACGCGACTGTTGACCTGGCGACCGAGGGCTGCCGGCATCACCGCCAGCGCCGTCGCCTGAATCGACATCACCCCATGGCGAATCCGCTACGCACCCCATCGCCAAGCACCCGGCGCCAAAGCCGGAACCACCCGAGACCCCGGCCTATCCATCGACAGCGCCTGGTGGCGCCTCCGCAACGGCAAACCGGCCAGCACTACCGGGGCCTCCGTGCCGCCCTCATACCGCAAGTCCGCGACCTTGCCGCCGCCGTCAACAGCGGTTCGGTCTCCGCCAACAAGCGTGGACAACTTCCGCCAACTAACGCGGACAGTCACAGGCACTGCCGGACGCCATCCCGCTGCAGCCTCAAACTCGCCCCCAACGTCGCCGACGATCTCTCGTGCGCCACCTCGCCTGCATCTCCGGCGTCGTAACCAGCGGTGTTACCGGTGTGATTGCTGTGATCGCGGCAACGACCCGCTATCGGCCCGTGGCCGCCTACGGTCGGGATGGTTCTGCATCGATCGCTGCCGACGGAGTGCTGATGACCATGAAGTCCCCCGCACCAGATGCCCACACCGGCTCCGCCGCGCCTCAGCAGACGCTCGAATGCAGGGGCCGGACCATCAGCATCGAGCCTGCGGCACAGCGCACCATCCACCGACAGCACGGCTGCGCCGACCCCGCCGGCGGCGCTCGCGTGGTCGCAGGTCCGCGGAGGCCGCGGTGAGGTCCGCCGGGATTGCGCACGCTGCCGGCGGTGCATGGCCGGGACGACACCACACGCGGGATCGATATCGATGGGGTTGGCTGCTGCTGCGGCATCGAGCTGCGGCCGCGCTGCGGGCGCTTGGTTACCTCGCGATGTCGCTGGTCGGGCTGGTTGGGCTGCCGGGCGTGCTGTGGTGGTTGCAGACGCTGCTGTGGACCCAGACGGACTGGCGCGCATTGATTGCTGAGCCGCTCACGGTGGCCACCGTCCTGTATCTCATGGTGGGGTTCGGCTGGGCTGGCTGGCTGTGGCTGCTGACCGCAACCGCGCACGACGTCACTGCGTCACTGCGGCACAAGCCGGTCCGGCCGAGGCTGCCGGCCTCGCTCGGCGGGCTGGCCGGTAGCCTCGCCGGGCTCGTCGCGGTGCTCGGCCAGCCGTCACTCGCCGCCGCCAACGCCACGCTGACAGCGCCGCCGGTAGTCGCCGGCCCCGACCCGACCGGATCGGGCCATCCGACCCCAACTGATACCACCGCCGGGCACACGACCTCGCCGGCAGCCGCAGCCCCGGCGCTGACGCCCACGTCGACAGCCACGGTGATGCCCGGCGCCGCTCAGGTCAGCTACCAGGTACGCCGCGGTGACTGGCTCGGCGTGATCGCCGACCGATACCTCGGCGACTTCGACCGATACCCGGACCTGCAACGCCTCAACCCTGGCCGCATCCCCGACAGCACGGGTCGGCGCGGCCCGGACCACATCGAAGCCGGATGGCGGCTGATCCTGCCGGCCGACGCCGTCGACCGCGGGCCGCGCCGACACGCCACCGGCACCAGCGATCCCGACGCCGTCGCCCCCAGCGCCCCCGCGACGACAGCTGAGCCCGCCCCGAGCGCGCCGAGCTCGGTGGCGACCCCAACGCCGACGGGTCCGAACCAATCCGCTCAAGCCGATGCCAGCACATCTCCCAAGCCCGGCAGCGAACCGCTCGGACACGCCGACCACGACTGGGGCGTCGGCGTGCCGCTGCCCGGCGGCTGGATCAGTCTGCCCTTCGCCGCTGCGTTGGCCGGTGCCGCCGCCATGGTGTGGCTGCGCCGCCGTCACCGCTACGTCGCCACACCCGGCACAACCACATCGAGCGACAACCCGGATGACCCCAACCTGCGCCCGTTGCCGCCAGTGCTGAACCGAATCCGCCGTGCGGCCCGCCAACAGCGCCCGGAACCGCTCAACCCGCCAGCCTCGCCGCCGCCCACCGTCGCCGAATACAACGCTGCCAGCGCCGACCAGCGCCCAGAACTGCCGCCTGTCGGGCCCAGCGGCCCGCACTTGGCCGGCGTCGGCGAGCGGATACCCCCGAGCGGGCTGGGCCTGGTCGGACCCGGCGCCGAACCGGCCCTCCGCGCTCTCCTCGCGGCCACCCTGTCCTCGGGCACGCCAGCCGACCCGGACGCCGAAGGCCAAGTCATTGCACCCGCCGACGCGCTGAGCACCCTGCTGGGCGCCGACGCCGTCCACGCCAGTGAGATCCCGCGGCTGCAGGTCACCACGAACCTGTCCGAGGCGCTGATCCGCGCCGACGAGCTGCTCATCGAGCGGCGGCGGCTCCTGCACGAATACGACGTAGCCGACCTGGCTGAACTGCGCGCCGCTGACCCGTACCACCCACCCTTGCCACCGGTCCTGCTGCTGGCCGAAACCCCACCCAGCCAGCTGCAGCCCCGGCTGACCACCACCCTGCAGCTGGGCGCCTCGCTGCAGATCAGCGCGGTCCTGCTCGGCGAATGGCCCCACGGGGACACCCTCACCGTCGGCACCGACGGGCACACCAGCGGCAGCGACGGCGACCGGCTCGCCGTGCTCGATATCCCCGCCACCCGGCAACTGCTGGACGTCCTCCGCGAGGCGCACACCGGCCAACCCAGCCCCGCGCCGCCGCTGTCACCCAGTGCCAGCAACATCGACCCGGCCACACCCGAACCTGCCACGGCAGACCCGGAAAGCCCGCAGAGCCCGGTCACGCCACCGCACGCCGCGCCCAGCGCGACGACGACCGTAGGCAGCCGCGACGATACGACGTCTCCTGACGTGCCCGCCGCCACCCAGCCCGGTACCTGCACCGGCGAAACCCGCACAGACCCCGAACCCGCACAGACCCCTTCGCCCGTCGCACCCGCAACCGGCACCACAGCAGCCGTCCCCGAGCCGCGGCGTGCAGTGCGCATCCGGCTGCTCGGCGAGCCGACCATCCTCGACCGCGACGGCAACCCGGTAACCGGGCTGCGCCACCACGCCCGGGAGCTACTTGTCTACCTGGCCGTCCACCGCAGCGGCGCCAAGCTCTCCGACATCATGGAGGCGTTCTGGCCCACCGCCACCGTCCGCCGCGCCGGCGAACGACTCTCCACCGAAGCCGGCGACCTGCGCCGGCGGATCCGGCAAGCCGCCGCCGACAAGACCATCCAGCCCGTCATCAACACCGGCGGCCGCTACCACCTCGACCCCAACCTCGTCGACCTCGACGTGTGGCACCTCATCGACGTGCTGCGCCAGGCCAGCACCACCACCGACCCGAGCAGCCGGGCCACCCTGCTGCGCCAGGCCATCGACGCGCACACCGGCCCACTCGCCCAAGGCCACGACTACGACTGGATCGAACAACCCCGCGAGCAACTCCGCCGTCACGGCATCCGAGCCCGGCTCAGCCTCGCCGAGATCGTCGCTACCGACGACCCTCGCGGCGCCGCCGAACTCGTCCAGGGCGCAGCCGCCCTGGACCCGATCAACGAAGACCTGGCCCGGCAAGCCATGCGCGCGTCCGCCCGCCTCGGCGACGCCGCCGCCGTACGCGGCGTGCTGCAACGCCTGCATGCCGCACTGAACGACATCGACGAGCAACCCTCCCCCGACACCACCACCCTCGCCGCCCAACTGCAACACGACATCGCCACCAACAGCGGCGTTCCCGACGACGAACCCGACGCCGACGCCCCGAACCCATGAACCACAGTGACCACCAGCCGGCCAGACCGGTCGACGTCGCCGAAAGTGCCGCGCACGCCCACCACAGCCCCAGATACGGAAGCTGCCGACCGTTGCCGGGCACCCACTCCGGCTCGCCCCGCTCCCCCACTGCCTGCACCCTGCGGGCCACTCACGGCCTTCACCGACAGCCGTGCCTCACCGAGCCAACAACGGCCAACCGGCGCCACGCCATCCGGAGGACGCCATGACGAACACACCAGCCGACGACCTGGCCAAACCCCGGATCGGCCACCAGAACGCCATCGCGGACCTCGACGCCGACCTGCAACGCACAGTCAAACGCACCGCGCACATGCGGCAACTCTTCTACCTTGTAGTACTGCTCGTCGCCCTCGCCGGCCAAGTGTCCGGCGCGGTCGAGGCACTCGGCATCCCGCTCATCTGGGCGATCCCAGCGGTCGGCGCGCTGGAGCTCGGCGGCATCGTCGTGCTCGCCAACGCCGACGTGCGCCGCCGCCTCGGCGAGCGGGCAATCGCGTCGCGGCTCCTGTCCGCGACCATCGCCGCGTTCGCCGTCGCGTTCAACTGGATGGCCCACACCAACAAGCTGCTCGCCGGCTTCTTCGCGGGCATGTCCGCGCTGGGCTACCTGGTCTGGCTGATGCACACCGAGAACCAACGCCGCGACCGGCTCCGCGCCAGCGGTCACCTGCCGCCAACCACCCCCGCCTACGAGGTAATCGGCCACTGGGTCCGCCAACCCTGGCTGACACTGCGCGCCAAGAACCTCGCCAAGGCCGACCCACGGCTCGGGCTCTACAGCTCACTCGCCGCCGCTAAGGCCGAGAAGCGTATGGAGCAGCGCACCAACGCCATCGCCAAAGTGCTGCACCGCAAGATCCGCGCCGCCGTCGACCCGACCGCGGCCGACATCGCGATCAACGTCTACGACCTCGACGAGATCGCGGTGCGCCTCGCCGACGGCGCCGACTACGACGGGCTGACCAAGCTCATCGCCGCGGATTTGGCACCCACCCGGCTCACCAGCGAAACGAGCACACAGCTCGACCAGCCAGCCATCACCGCCGCACGTCCGGCGAACGGCAGCCGCCCGGATCCCCACGGGTCGCTGACTGTCGACTCCTTCGACGGCCCAGCAGCGGCCACCCCGGGGCTCTCGGCCAAGACCAAACCCGCCGCGCCAGCTCCCGGCATCGAACCGCCCCGACCAGCCAACGCGCCGCCACGGCGCACCGATCAGCGGCTATACCAACCGACCAGCCAAGAGGACGCGGCCATGTACCAGGCATGGCAGCGCGGCATCGCCACCGGCCACGAACCCACCGGCGCCGACCTCGCCCGAGCCGCCGGCCGCACCGACGACACCACCGGCACCGGCCGCCGCGCCGCACGCCGCTACCGCGACGCCCACGCCAACCACCACCAGACCGGAGGCCGACAACCGCGAGAGCCACTTCGATGAGGTGTTTAAGATCGCCTTCAAGTGGGGACATTCAGCCGATCGCCCTGGCCCCGCGTCCGTCGCGGAACTCACGGCCACGGGCGCAACGACATGCACACTGCAGCGCACCCGGCCGCCGTGCGCGCGAGCCCAGCCGCCGCACCGTCTGATGCGGGCGAGCGGTCCGGCACTTTCATGCCTTCTTCGGCAGTGGTGACGGTCGGGCGTCGAGGTGGTAGCGCTGGAGGTCGGTGGCATAGCTGGCCCCGCTGGCGTCGAGCGTTCACCGGCCCGTGATCACTCTCCGTATTCACGGACGCGTTGTTCTCACGTACGAACTCCGTCAGCGGCATGTCCGTAAACGTGATCATTGGACGACGGGAGGATGTCCTGCTTCGCGAGACGGCGATCGCCTTCGCGTCCGGGGAAGCGTCGTCAAAACTTGTGCGGACTCTCGTCGCGACATACTTCGTCGGCCGGCCCGTGAACCAGCGAGGAGCGCGCCACAGACTGGTGAAGCAGAGCATCGATATGACCGCACGGTTGGAGGTTTCGTTGGAGCTGGCGCTGGCGCTGAACCGGCTGGCACAGGGACTTGATCCGGTGGAGGGCGGAGTCTCCTGGTTCAACGGGATGGCAGTTGACGATCGCAGGACGGTCCTGCGGAAGCTAGGAAACTTTGTCTCGCAAGCACGGGCGACCGTCGAGGACGGCAGGCTCGCCGTTATCCGGTCCGGAGTACGGCCGACGGTCACTCCAGCGGTGCTCCTGGTGAGGAGTGAACTCAGCGCGTCACTGAGCAAGCTGAGTGGCCTCCCGGAGGCGGAATTGGAAAGGGCCTTTCGACTACTCGTGCTGACCCTCGGCATCGCCGACCAGCGGCGGCGGGCCCTCTTCTGCGCTGACGGCTGCTCGCATTGGTGGCACCATTTGCCGCCAGGGCTACAAGCCGATTAGGCGCTCGCGGGCTGAGAAGTCGCCTTCGATCACCCGTGTGGTGCCATGAGGCACAACGCGCTCGTCTTCGGCGGCAGCAGCACCCGGTACGGCAACGGCCGGGAGTACAACCAGGCCGCCAGCCTGGCCTTGGGCATCGCCACGGGGTTGCGCAAGGCGTCGACCCAGAAACCGGCGGATCCAGGCATCATCGGTGGTGTTGCCGCCTGTTCCCGGCCGGTAGCGACGCCTCGCCGACGACCTCGTGCTTGGGTTGGTGCTCGGCGGCCTGAGCCTCGACGACGCCGTCGACCAGATCCACACCATGCTGCCTGATCTCGTCGTCTACGCGTGATGCTCACAGGATCGGACACCCCGGCCTCGCAGTACCTGCTACCCACTGTGACGGGCTCGGTTCTGCCTCTACGCAACATCCGCGGCATGTGCGGAAATGTGATCGAGGTGCTCGGTGGCACGGTTGTGTGCCCGGGTAGTGAGGGGCATTCGTCGTGTGGGGGTTCATCCGGCAATGCGCGTGCGGGCGGTCATGGTCGCGGCGAGGAGCCTTTCGTCGGCGCGCATTTCGGTGTCGTCGTCACCGATATGGAACCGGGCTCGGCGCGGCGAGGTGATGAACCGATCCAGGCGGTCCAGGATCGGCCGCGCGTGCGAGCCCATCGCGGTGAACACGAGCAGTGCCTTGGATCCGTGCACGTCATCGGACAGGTACGGCGGCAGGACCGCCAGCAGTTCGTCGGCGGCTGCGGGACCTTCCTGCAGCCACAGCGCGCCGGCCGATTCCACTTGCACGCATCCCGGGGTCTTGAACAGGCTTCGCAGTTGGCGGTGCTGGCGCGCGGTCAGCCCGCCATGCTCGGCGAGCCAGGTCAGCGCCTGCGCTGCCAGCCGGTCACGGCGGAGTTCCTCCGGGCGTCGGGCGGGGTACCGTTCGGCCACGCCCCGGTCCGATGTGATCTTGAGTGGGGCTGACGTGGCGCCTCGTGTGGAGTACTGCCGCAGGTGCGGGACCGCGCCCGCGGCGGCGGGACCGATCGCGCCCAGCACGTGGAACGCCCAGTCCGGCGTGTCGTTCACGGCCCCTTCCAGCCTGACGATGAGTTCCGGCACGGCCGGGGCCGCGCCTCTTCTCCCCCGTGAGACACGTCGCTTGGGTCGATGGTCGTGCGCGGATCGATTTCCGGCTGCCCCGTCATTGTGTGCGGCGCACGCCGGTGCGCGCTAGAGAACGTGTTCTGCAAGGATGGCGCCGTGTCGAAGCGCCTGCGGACCCGGGTCTGCGCCGTCCTGCTGTCCGTCCTGCCGCCGCTCGTGACCGGGTGCGGCGCCTCGTCGTCGTCATCGCCGTCGTCGCCAGCGACGACGGCGGGCAGCGCGTCGCCGGCGCCGCCGCCCATCGGGCTCGAGGAGGTGCAGACGCGGCTGCTCGGGGTGGAGCGGCTGGGGGCCGGGTGGAGCGACCAGACCGCGACGAACATCGACGCCGACACCAGGCACGGGGCGCACGTGCCGCGGCTGTGCGCGGAGAAGGAGACGGCGCCGGCCGCCGGGTCCACCTACAAAACCGGACCCGCGATCGGCGACGCGCAGGTGGCGGCCATGAGCGCATCGAAGGACATGGGGCCGCCGGTCGGCCGGCAGCCGCAGTCCCTGACCCAGTTGGCGGCGGCGTTCCCGGGCGAGCAGCCGGCTGAGGCCTTCGTGACCCGGGTGCGCGGCGTCGCCGAGGCGTGCCCGAAGCAGCTGTCGGTGCCGGCCGAGCCGGTCGACGGGGGGCAGCGCACGGCGCCCTATGTCGAGACTGTCGCCGTCGAGAACAAGACCGAGGGCGCGTGGTCCGGGTTCGCGGTGGTGCGCGAGCAGCGCTACGCGTCCAGCGCCGACGCCAACGTCGGGCACATCGCGGTCGCGGTCCTGCGCCAGCGCAACGCCGTCATCATCGTAGAGTTTAGGCTGTACGCCGAGCCGGCCGTCGGCGGCACCTTCGCGCAGCTGTGGCCGCGCTACCTTGGCGAGCTGACGGCGGCCGCCTTCCCGGCGCCCTCCCGCTAGGCGCCGAGCCGGGTCAGCTCGCGGTAGGCGGCGGTGTGGTCGGCGAGCTCTTCGCTGGCGTCGGTGGTCGTGGTCGGCCGGCCACGCCGTTCGTCGACATCCCGGATCGCCGCGCGAGCTCGCGCCAAGGCCTCTTGCTCCGCGACGAACGTGCTCACCTCGTCGGCCCGTCGCCGCAGGCTCGCCCGAATCGGCACGTCCGTTCGGGTATCAGCGCATCCGCCCATCGGCATGGTCGGACGCGGCCGACCATGCCGAAATCCGCTCACGGTCGGTGAAAATCTTTGGGCGACTGTCGAGCGCCAGCAGCGGCAGATGTGCGAACTGGCGCACTGCGAACGATATTGCCGGCGACCGCCCGGCGGTGGATCTGGCGAGCGCCGACCAAGCTAACGTGGAGGCGTGGACGCGCTGCGAGAGGGCCCGCTGCACATCGCCGCCCAGGGCGGCGATGTGCAGCACGTCGCTCGGTTGATAGCCGAGGGCACTGTCGTCGACGCCCGGAACTACCGCATGTACACGCCGTTGCACCTCGCCGCCGGGATAGGGGCTTCCGAGGTCGTCGCGGCGCTGCTGACCGCCGGCGCGGACGCCGGGGCCCTTACGACATTTCAGAGCACGCCGCTGCATGAAGTCGCCCGTGGTCGAGTCGGCACTGGCGATGCTCGCGTGGAGATCATCGACAGGCTTCTCGAAGCCGGCTGCCCACTCAACGCGGTCGACAGCACCGGACGCACCGCGCTGTGGTACGCGGCGGCCACCGGTACCACGCCATGGTCTCCCGAACAGCAGGCCACCTGCTTCCGCGTCCTGCAACACCTGCTGCATCGAGGCGCTGATCCCAGCATCGCAGCACGCGGCATGCAGGGCCGGCCGATCGACGCGGCCCGGGGAGTGCACCAAGCCAAGAAGTACCGAATCGAATGGGCTGAGGGCGCCACGTTGCTGGAGCAGCACGGCCAGTGAACCGCTCAATTCCCGATCGGTGAAACTCAGGCGCCCGACGCGCGCTCATCCGCATCTTGTGGACCGGAAGCCTCGATTCTCGCCGTCGCTGTCACTCGCTGTGACGAGGGACATCCTGCCGCCGCGCAGCATCCGCGGCAGATCCGCGCACGTGACCTTGAATCCGCGTGGTGCGCCGGGTGTGAAACGTGCCTCGACTGGAGCGAGCGGCGGCACCATTTGGCCGCGCTCGGCGCGGAGCCGCCTGGCGCGGATGGTGGAGTGAGCTGCGCTGAATACGCGTCGAGGAAGCCGGCCGGCGGGGTGGCTCCCGTGTTTCGGCTGCGGACCCTCATCAGGACTCAACGCGACCGGGCGCGGGGTGTAGGGGCCAGGATCGGGATACTGGCCGCTGTGACGATCAAGGCGCTGATCTTCGACTTTGACGGCCTGCTGATGGACACGGAGACCACGCTCCTGGAGAGCTGGCGCTGGGAGTGGCGGCGGCACGGTTTGGAACTCGACACGGCCGGCTTCTTCGCCGACCACGGCGGCGACGCGAACGAGCCGCGTTACGCCGCGCTGGCCGCGGCGGTCGGACCGGCCTATGACCGCGAGTCCAGCCACGCGCGGCGGATGGCGCACCGGGCGGAACTGAATGCGGTGCTGGAGCCGACACCTGGCATCGTCGGCTGGCTCGACCGGGCCGCGCAGCTGGGGCTCCGGCTGGCGGTGGCGAGCAGCTCCCCGATCACCCACGTAGGCGCGATGCTGGATCAGGCCAGGCTGCGAGCCCGGTTCGAGGTACTGGCGACCGGCGAGGAAGTGGCCGCGCACAAGCCGCATCCGGCTGTCTACCTGCTGGCGCTGGACCGGCTCGGGCTGCCGGCGAAAGAGGCGGTCGCCTTCGAGGACACCGCGCACGGCGTCGCGGCGGCGCACGCGGCCGGGCTGCGATGCGTGGCAGTGCCGAACCCGCATGCTCACGACGCCCGCTTCAAGGCAGCGGACCTGCTGCTTCCCAGCGCCACAGACCTCTCCCTCGACGCTGTGCTGGCCCGGCTGGCCGGGCGCGTGGGCGGTCCGCGGTAAGTGGAGCCGGCGCACGTCGGTGGCGTTTTCCCTGCTCAGCCGTAACGAGGTAGGCCAGCAGGGCGACAGCAAGTTACGCACGGTGCGGACTGGGCCTACAAGGTAGGCCGTCCCGGGCAACCTGGTTCCACGGGACGGTCATAACCGGCCCCGCCCATGTCTAACGCCGCCGCCATCGACATAACTATGAGTAGTCGCAACCTGGCGACAATCGAGCGGACGCGCGTCATCGCGGCAGATGTACGCACCCGATCAAACCGCCGCGACGCCCCATGCAGGGGCCTTGTGTGCCTAGGATCACGGCGTGATTTCGGATGGGTCAATCGGGTTGGGGCGGCCGAGCTGGCCCATCACACCCCTGGAAGGAGTCGGACCGTTGCGATTCGGCATGACTGCGGAGGAAGCTGCCGCAGCGCTGCCCGAAGCGCGTCAGCTGTACCGCTTCGAGGCTGACCCTCGTTCGCCGGAAGTGGTGGGCTTGGCGATGGGGTGGCACTCGGCACAACCCGCGTTTTATGAGTACTTCCTAGGCTCGGGACAACTGTTCTGCGTGGCGGCGGACGCTGTTCGCGGACCACTGATGTCGTTGAACGGAGCCCAGCTGACGGGGAGCGATCCGCCTGAGCTGCAGCAGTGGTTGCTGGGCGTGTCCGAGTCCATGGACGTTGCTTTGCGCTTCGGGCCGCGAACCAATCCTGGTATTGAAGAGCTGGGTCTGGTCCTGCGTGTACAGCGCGCTGCCGATGGAGTGGTAACCCGTCCGGTGCTGGTAGGTCGTGAGTGGTCCGAACGCTGCGTCGATGACTACGAAAGCATCATTCCCGAGAGCGAGTGGACCGGACTTCTGTGGCCTGACGAGCGGGATCCAGAACGAGCGGAGACGTGGCCCGCGGCTGGAGAATTGCCTTCCTGGTACGGACGGTGGGCGCCACCATTTTAGGCCACGACGATGGCCCAACAGTCACCGTCCGCGACGAGTCCGACGGCCGTCGCGCACCAACGGCGGCATGAGCGCGCACGTCTGCCAGCGACCTTAAGGTGGGGGCGTGGCTTTGACCGGTCGGCCCGAAACGGCCGAGCAGTGGCGGGTCTACCTCGCCGGGTACAGCGCAGACTTCCTCCGCGTCGCCGATGCCGATCGGCTTCACCAGCTAGGGGAGGAACGGCGGGCCTCTGGGTGGCTTGGATTCGCCGGTGCGGGCGAGGACGCGCTCGCCGCCGTCGAAAAGCGCCTCGGGGTGGCGCTCCCGCCGGGGTACCGCGCGTTCCTGGAAGCCTCGGACGGGTGGCTTGAGATGGGGCCCTTCGTATGGACGATGCGGACTACGGCCGACGTCGGATGGCTGCGGGATATCGAGCCCGGAAGGTGCGATGCGGGTGACGAGGACGACGAGCTGATGGCCCGGGCGCTGCTGGTGTCCGCCGACGCGGACGCGTGCTACTGGCTCCTCGATCCCGCGGACGTCAGCGAGAGCGGGGAGTGGGCGGCGTACGTCTGGGCGTCATGGTATCCGGGCCTCAGCGACCGCTTCGACTCGTTCGCCGATCTGGTCGCCGCCGAGCGGGATTCGTTCGAGGAGCTCAACGCTCGCGAGGGACGGGCGGTCGAGCCCGCCGGGGCGGCTGAGCTGGTCGCCGAGGGGCGGCGCATGGCACTGCGGGGCGATGCTGAGGGGGCGGCCGAGCGGTTCGAGGCGGCAACTCGCAAGGGGTCGGGAGCGGGGCAGTACCTCGCCGTGGTCGTAGGGGCGTTCCTGCGGCCCGACGTGCACCACAGGATCCGCAACGACGTACTCGCGCATCCGCACGTGGTCGAAGCGGTCGGCGCCGAGCGAGTACGCGCCGAGCTCGTACCGCTGTTCCTACAGCGCGAGTCCGGCGCGTGGGCCCGGCGGCTGGTGACGCAGGCGCTCGGCGAGGCCGGCGACGCGCCGGTACCACCAGAGCCGCCCGAGTTCGCCGCCGCACTCGAACAGGCCCGCGAGTTCGCGCGCCGAGGCGACACCGAGGCAGCCTGGTCGGTCGTGGCGGCGGCTGTGCCACGGTGGCACAGCGACGACCCACTGTGCATTGCACCCTTGACGCTGCTCACCGATCCGGTGCTGAGTCCGCTCATCACCCCGCAGCGCGCCGCCTGGATCGCCACCACTCCGAGAGGCGACGATCACTGACTGATCCGGCAAATGTCGTGATCTCGGCAGCTAGGAACCTGCCACGGTCCCGGGTCCCGGCGACGACCCTCCCGATCATTGATTCAGGGCTGCTCGACAAGCGCCGGAACCATCGGGGCGCCCAGCCGGCTGTAGCTGGGACCATGTCCGTGAGCTTCCACAGACCGACCCTTGCAGCCATGATCACGTGCACGGACATCGGCAGGACAGGAAGTCTTGGCCTCGCCGCGCTGGTCACCCGCTGTAACGTGCACGTGCCTGCCGCCGCGCACCAACGGCGGCATGAGCGAGCGGCTAATCAAGCCCTCAGTTGAAGCCGCTGCGCTGCGTCGTCAGCGTCGTGGTCGACCAGGCCACTTGCGGGACGATGTCGCTGCCGTGCGGGCACGGGCGGCCTGCGTGTGCGGCTGCGACACCGTCAGCCCAGCGTTGCTCGATGTCGGGATAGCGTGCTCGGTACCGTTCGGCGTAGCGGTGGATGAGGTCGGGCCGGCCGCGGGAGGCCAACCATTCCAGCAGTGCGACAGGGTTGTTGGTGCAGACTCCGGCGCGTGAGCCGACGATAGTGTCGGGGTCACTGGCTTCGGCGAACCACGGCAAGACACCCTCGCGGACCATCGCGACGAACCGCTGCAGGCGCCCGGCCCGCTCAACAGGTTCGGCCAGGTCGATGTCACCGTCCGAGGCGTCGCCGTACACGTAGCCGTTGGCTCGGCCCGACGCGTACCCCAGCAGGTGGGCGCAGACTAGGTCCTGATCGGCCGGCCCGCCGACCAGATACGGGTGCGCTACGTAGCCGCCACCGCCGCAACGCCGGATCCTGTACCCCCACATACGTGGCGATCCAGATAGACCCGCCGGTGCGGTTGAACGAACTCGGCTGCAAGGAAATCCGGTGCACGATGCCGTCGGCGTCCCGCTGGACATCGCGAGTTTTGACCAACCAGCGGAATCCGTGCTCGGTCAAGGCCTCAGCGATCCAAGCACCAGCAACATCAACCACGTCACGAGGCCGACGAGCAGTCATCAGCTCCTGATCAAGTGTCACCCGGCAAGTCAACCACCCGCCGCAACGTGGCCTGTCGTCCGAGACACTACGCCGCGCGCCCAGCGGCTACTTATCTAATTTGATCTACGACCTGTGCCTGGCCAGGCTGGGTCGAGGTGATCGGCGGGTGGCTCTCACAAGCGGCTGTCCACTGCACGTGGGTGTGACTCTCTCATGGCTTGCACCCGCCGGTCACCGTGGCCTGGAGTGGCTCAAGAGGGGTATGCCCAGCTCAAAGTAGCGTTGCCCTCCTCGCCGATCGTCCACAGTGTACGAGCGAGGAGAGGCAGCGGATGAGTCGTGTGGTGATCGGGTTGGACCCGCACAAGCGGTCCGCCACGATCGAGGTCATCAACGAACGCGAGAAAATCCTGGCGCAGGGCCGGTACGCCACTGACACCGGCGGCTACGCGCAGATGCTGGCAGCTGGTCGCCGGTTCCCGGACCGGACATGGGCGGTGGAAGGCTGCGCCGGGATTGGCCGGCACATCGCCCAACGCCTGGTCGCCGACGGTGAGACCGTGCTGGACGTGCCGCCGAAGCTGTCGGCACGCGTGCGGGTGTTCGACACCGGTCAGGGCCGCAAGACCGACCCGGTCGACGCGCACAGCGTGGCTGTGGCCGGCCTGCGCAGCCCAGACCTGCGCCAGGTCCAGCCCGACGATGCCACGGTCGCGCTGCGGTTGCTGGTGGACCGGCGTGACGAACTCGGCTACGCCCGCGCCGAGACCGTGAGCCGTATTCACCAGTTCCTGCTCGAGCTCGTGCCGGGCGGTGCGAAGAAGTTCCTCACCCGGGGCCAGGCCAGCTACCTGCTGCGCACCGCTCCGGAGCCGGTCGGCATCGTGGCTGAGACCCGCCACCGGCTGGCCCGCGAGCTCATCGACGAGCTCACCACGATCGACGGCAAGATCAAGGCCGCCGATAAACAGTTGCGTGACCTGGTTGCTGCGGCCGGGAGCACCCTGACCGGGCTCAACGGCATCGGCCCGTCCGGCGCCGCCCGTCTCCTCGGCGACATCGGTGACATCGACCGGTTCCGCACGGCCGGGCACTTCGCGTCGTGGAACGGCACCGCCCCGATCGACGCCTCCTCAGGTGACCAGAAACGGCACCGGCTGTCCCGAGCCGGGAACCGGCGCATCAACCGGGTCCTGCACATCATGGCCATCGTCCAACTCCGCCACGACACCCCCGGCCGCACCTACTACCGCCGCCGCCTCGCCGAGGGCAAGACCACGATGGAAGCGCTCCGCGCGCTCAAACGCCACCTGTCCGACGTCGTCTTCAAACGCATGCTCCACGACGTCGCACGCGCCCGGACAAGCGAGGCGGCGGGCCCAGCAGGACAACCGGGAACGACTCTGCAATCCAGCGCGACCGGCCCAATCCCGACAGCCGGCTCTTCGGACAAGTCACAAACCGAACCCGCCAACACCAAGCCTAGAACATTCCTCACTCCAACCCCTTGACCTAGAGGGGAGCCATGTGTGCGCACTGGATCAACTGGCCGCATCCCCCGCGGCCACAGCCGATCGCATCCCCAGACGGGCTCTGGCTTGCGAGCCTCGGCTGATATCCGCGACCGTTGTCATATGTCAACAGGGCAATCGAGCGACGAAGGCAAGAAGGCCGCCGATCGAGCGGCGCTGGAACAGATCCTGGGACGTCCGTTGCCGCGCGAGTGGCCGTCCGGGTCCATGCCGTCCGGTACGCGGGTTCGAGTCGTCAAGGACGCGGATTGGGACGGGCCGTGGAGACACGAGTTCCTCGGCACCATCGACGACATGGGCGCGCCGGAGCCCGTCCTGCACGATCGTGCCTGGCCGGGCGAGCTGAAGTACTGGATCACGTTCGACGAGCCACAGTTCGACCACGCCGGCGACGGGCCATACCGCAAGGCCCAGATCTGGTCCAGATATCTGCAGCTCGCCGGAGAACAAAACGACGCACGGCCATGACCGCACCGGATCGCAGCCATGAGCGTGTACCGTCGCCGATCGCTACAGCAGGTCGAAGAGTGTCTCGATCCTCGCGGCCAGGATCAGGTTGATGTCCCCGTCCACCCAAATGCTGACCACACTACCGCCGACGGCACGGGCCAGGTAAGCCGACAGCGGCGGCACTCCCGATAGCGGATAGCTGAACCAGCTCTCGACCGACTCATCGTCAGTACGCTCCAGAGCGCCGGTGAGCGCGACCTCGTCGAGGTCGTCGTAGCTGTACCCGATGTAGGCGCTGACGAGCTCGAGGAACCGAACGACGTTGCCCTCGAACACCCAGCCCGCGACGGACGCTATGGGGGAACAGTAGGCGTCGCTCGCCGCTGTCTACCCGACAGGCGCGCTCCGTCTCCCGCGCGTCATCGAATCCGAGGGCGGTCAGCGGATCCGGATGTCTGATCAGGTCTGCGTTCTTTGCCGACCGGTCAGGTTCATGGTGCGGGTTGGAGCTGAACGAGAATCATCCAGTTGTCGCCATCAGCGCGGTACGCCGCCTGGACCCGGTATGCGCTCGGCTCCAGATCGACGACGAGATGGTTATCCGCCTCCAGCTCAGATCCAGGCCACGCCGAATCGAACAGCACGACCGGCCCGTCCACCACCCAGCGGACATCTTCATCGGCGTCCCATTCCACGCCGTCACGTATCGCACGGCGCGCGGCGCGCACCAGATCGTCTTCCTCGTACGCCCGCCGCCCACCGCAAGAACAGCCGTTCCGAGGGCAAGTACGTCGTCATCGCCGGCTCGTCGCCCAGGACGAGCGCCTGCCGCTCGCTGATGGCGACCACACCGATGTATCCATCGATCGCGCACGCTCGGCCGTAGTCGCCCCAGTCCTCCAGGGGTCCATCTGTGGTATCGGCTCCGGTCCACAGCGATAGGGCCGATTGCGGAGCGACGAGCAGCGGCCCGCCGGCCGACGAAACCCATGTGTACTGCAACGACGCCACCCTCCTACGCCGATCTTGCCAGGACGAGCGTGATGCCTGCATGCCCGCCGCGGCCTCAACGTAGTCCAACGCCCGGAGCGTTGACCGCCCGTGCTGCCGTCGGCGATCCTGCAGTACGGAGACGACAGCAAGAGCAGTGAACGCCGCGCGATGACAGCGGCATAGCGCGCATCTGATCAAGTCATGAGCAGCCGAGTCGATGCGTCGCGATGGGCGTTGCGTTGACGGATCATCAGCGGGCAGAGTGCATGTATGTCCGCGCAGTACTACCGCAATCCTTCGGTGGCCTATGGCGCTTTGCCGCGTTGGCTGGCCCGGTTGCTCGAGGCGAAGGACGCCGCAGCGCTGGGGCATCAGGAGGCATTGCGGTCGTTCGTCGAGGGCCTGGTGGCGTTGGAGCCGTCGGGGTCTGTGCGGTTGATCTGCCAGCTGCTCGATTTCCATGGGCAGCGGGCAGGCTGGAATCACCTGGATCGGCATGTGCGGCAGCGGTTCGGATGGCATGCGGCGGCGATTGACGAGGTCGGCGGCCGGCTCTTCGACGGGACTGCGGGACCGGTGAGCTGGGTGCTGGCTGGGATGCACCCGGACGGCCGTGTCCGGCAACGGGCGATCGACGCCATCTGCACCGGCCCGCTCGCGGTGACGGGACCGGTGCATGGACTGGCTGACGGCGTCGGCGCCACGGCTCCGATCAGCACTTCTGGATGGGTGTCATCGTGGGACTTCCTGGAGCCGAAGACCGACAAGGGGCCGTTGGCGATCTTGATGCCGGTCGTCATGCTGCGCTCGGTTGACTGGGTCGAAGAGGTTCGTGACGCCTCCCGAGCAGCGCTGCGAACGCGGGTGCTCGCCGATGCACGCTACCTGCCGGCCGCGTTGTGGTGCCTTCCGCTCATCGCCGGACGTACCCGCGGGCACCACGCGGTGGCAACGCTGCGTGAAGCGCTCACGGTCGCTCCCAGCTACCTGCGCGATGCCCTGTCCCGGGCCGTCGACCCGGCGATCGCACGAACAGCGTCGGACCTGTGCCGGGACGCCGGGTCGGACCCAACAGGTTAGGGCTCCTCCGCGGCCCAATTGGACATCTCCCGGACGACACCCCGTAGCCGGAAACAGGGACGGTTGGCGGCGAGAGGTGACAAGCGACCGGTCTGACTATGCGACGGCCGGATCGCGGCAGACATCCGTGCCCGTGACCAAGGGGCGGCTGTCGTCCGTCAGCGCAGAGCTGGCCGCCCATACAGATGCCGCCGCGCAGTTGATCTGCAACGTGCGCTACTTGCACCTATGGAAGAGCTGGTAGCTGAGCGAGGGACACCTGGTGAGGAAGCGCCAGCCAGCTCACGCTTTTCGCGGACCAGTACAGATGCGACTCCGACGCCATCTGCGCGGGCGTTCGGTGATCCGACGGGATGGTCGTGTCGAAGTCGACATGCAGCAACCCCGAAGAGTCGTGAACTAAGTGGGGGTCGGCGAAGAGCACCCAGCTGAAGGTGTTGACGTCCACCACGCGCCAGTCCCGGACACCGAGCATGCCGATCAACAGCGTGACCCACGCTGAGGTGGCTTGCTCCCGCACGTCAATCGCGAGTCGGGTGCGGCTGAGGGCCGAAGCTGGCCCGAAGCCGTGTTCTTGCAGCACCTGGCGGACACACGCATCATGAAAGCAAAGCGGCTGGTGAGCTGCGGCAGCGTCTCTGGTGTGAGCTGCTGCCACTCTTCCGCGATTACCGCTGACACCCTAGCGGTCGCCGGCGTCACGCAGCAGGCGGTGGTCACGTTGCAGTGGACGGCGGATGCCGACGTTTGGCGCGGCTGCGCCCTTACCTCGCAGCATGAGCGCCACGCGCGCTCATCGGCATGGTCGTGAGTCGTGGTCAGGTTCCGGAGGCCATGTAGGCGGCGAGGATGTAGTTGGGGTGGCGGCCGAGGTTGTTGCGGGCCCGGTCGTAGCGCATCGTGGTTCGGGGGTCGGCGTGGCGGGCGGCGATCTGGACGTCGCGGAGGCTGACCCCGGCGTCGAGCATGGTCGTGACGAACGTGTGGCGGAGCATGTGCGGGTGCATCCGTGGCATCCGGACGCCGGCGGCCGCAGCCAGGTGTCTGAGTCGCCGGGTGGCGGCGTGACGATCCATGCGCCCGCCGAGCATGTTTCGCAGGATCGGTCCGTCGGTGCGGTCGCCGACGGCGCGTTCGATTGCCCGGGCTACCGCTGGCGGCAGCGGCACCAGGACGACCTTGCCGCCTTTGCCGCGGACGCGCAGGACGCGGTGGCCGTGTTCTTCGCCGAGGTCGGTGATGCTGGAACCACAGGCTTCGAAGATCCGTAGCCCGAGCAGACCGAGGAGCGCAATCAGCGCGAAGTCGTTCGGATTTGCCGACAGCCGGGCGGTGGTGATCAGTGCCTCGAACTGCAGATGCCCGAGCCCGAGCGTCGGTGACTCGGCGGGGACTGTTGGCCGGCGGACGTAGTCGGCGGGTGAGTGCGGCAGGATGCCGTCGATCACGCAGGTCCGGTAGAAGCCGGTCACGATCGACAGGCGCCGCGAGACGGTTGATGGCTGGTAGCAGCGTACGTCCTGCAGCCAGCGCACGTACCGTTCGATGTCGACCCGGATCGCGGCGAGCGGGTCGAGTTCGTGGTCGGCGCACCAGCGCAGGAAGATCCGCAGGTCGGACTCGCTGTGCTGCCGGGTCAGGCCGCGGTAGCGACCGAGATAGGCCGCCACCGCGGCCCGCAGAACAAGCTCACCCGAAGGCTCGAGGCGGGCGCTCGGGACAGGAAATACAGCCATGCACTACGGTGCGTCACCAGCCTCGATGAACGCCAGCACTCCCGCCGCGGCAGATGCGTGCATCGGGGTCACACATACGCGTGACCCCAACCTATGACCCACTGGCAGCGACCTGCCGCTTGCCGAACTTACGGCTACGGTGGATAGGTCTGGGATCAGTACAGAGGGTGCTTACGGCACGTTCCAGGCTGTCAGCGTTAAGTCGAAGACGCCGCGGTCACCCTGTGCTGTGACCGAATCGAGGCTCATGAACACGATCTTTTGTTTGACTCCCTGACTTGCCGCCGTCTTGCTATCGGTTACGAAGCAGAGCACCAATCCCTTCGCGGCGGCGATCGGCAGATGGACCGGCTGGGTGCGTACCTGCTCGAGGCAGTCCGCTGGTGTGGCGTCGACGCTCGGCACCGCCGCTTGCGTGAGACTGGAGTTCAGCGAGCCTGGATTGCAGCCGGACAGACGCACATCAGTGCGGTCACTGGCGGCGTCCGCTCTTGGTTCGTCGAAGTCAATCCCAGTGGTAAAGTTGCCATTGTCGACGCAGCCGGGCGTTTCGGCGCGCAGATGTTGGCGCTGGTAAGCGGCAGAGTAGGTTGGGCTTGGAGCGGTGGACGGCCGGGTCGGGGAGGCACTCTCAAGCTCGGCCACACGCTTCTTCAGCGATGCATTTTGACTCTCCAACACCTGCACCTGCTGCCGAGATGTGTCGACTTGCCGACTAGCAGCGTCGTTTCTCTTTGCGAAGAGCCCAACCGCGACTCCCAGTGTAGTTGCGATCGCCGTCAAGAGACCAATCGCCGCTGCCGCCACCTTAAGCTTCAACTCGACGCGTTCAAGTCGGGCTTTCTGGTCAATCTTGGGTGGATACGAATGTATCGCCACTAAGGTATCCCCTTCGGCTGCGGTATGCGTCGCACGGCCAATTCGAAGCGTTGATTTTGCTATTCCGATCGGCGGCAAATAGATCGGTTCATCGGAGCATAGTAGCTTGCACCTCAACGATTCACGCAGCTCTCACCACCGGGCCACCGCGGCAACTGTGCGTGCGCGATCCACGCGACGTTCGCTACGGGTACATCGCAGCAGAGCCATGTCCGGATTGATACACCCGTTCGGCGGAAACGGCATCCGCTCATCGGCATCTTGTTGACCCGCCGAGTCAGTCACCGTCTGCGACGAGCAGTGGCCAGCCGCCGCGCACCAACGGCGGCATAGAGCGCGCACAGGGCCCCACATCGGTCCCCGACGCCGAGCCTGGGCCGGTGACGATCCACTCGACTAGGGAGGCTTCCAGCTCACAAAGACGGATGCCCAATTGCCACAAGGACGTCGTCGGCATCCGCGGAATCACCGGCGGCATCCATCGATCATCGCTACTGCCGCGACAGCAGCCGCGCTGCGCGCGACCGGCCGCATGAGCGGATGCCAAGAACAGCGGCCGCCTCGATGCCGTGAAGGCGGAGACGAAACGACCAGCGGGAGGCGTGGTCGAGCTCGGATTCAGGCGAGCCCTAGCTGCCCCCGGTGCTGCCGCCCGGCAGGATGACACCACGGTCGAGGTATATGGTCAACTCTCGAGCCGCCGGAAGTCGCTTCGAATAACGCCGTGCTCGGCGGGTGTCACCCAGCAGCGAAAGCGCTGGCCAACTAGGTCGGCCACGTCGATCTCAAGCTGCATTGCCAAGACGGCAGCGTCGGTCCGGTAGACCTTTAGAGGATCTGTGACTGTCTGGAAGTTCGCGATTCCTCCGCGCAGGCCGACCACCGTGTACTCAACCTGCCTGCCGGTTTCCGAAGCAGGGCCGGCAAGCCACTGATGTGCGTGCCTGTCGTCCATCGGCTGGCCACAGACACCGCACCTGGGCAAGTGGACCGGAGCGATCACGGCGTGGACCGTATCGCCGCGCCGTCGCCGCCGCAACCGCGGCCAACTTAGGGCCGCCGATCTGCGACCCGCTCGACCGGTCTTGCGGGCTCGTCGACGGCTGACACTCCCCGTCCGGCATCAACATGTTGCTGTCGCTCATCCGCTTGATCATGACAGGCTGCCGCCCGTTCGAGACATCCGCTCATCGGCAGGACAGGAAGTCTTGGCCTCGCCGCGCTGGTCACCCGCTGTAACGTGCACGTGCCTGCCGCCGCGCACCAACGGCGGCAGATCAGGACGTCGGGCGCTGAGCCGGCCACTCGTGCCAGCAGCGATCACAATCCGGCATCGTGCAGTGCATCCAGCCGCCGCAGATCTCATCCGGTTCCCACAGCACGTGCTCGCGGATCGGGTGCGGGCACTGGTCACACACCACCGGCGGCGAGAGCCGCTCAGGTCCGCGATCGGTCACCGCCACATTGTCACCCGCGCTTCTTGGCGAGTCAGTGTGGTGGCCCGGTAGTCCAGCGTTGCCACAGACTCAAAGGATCGCCATATGATCGTCGCCGTGCGCACCACTGCTTCCAGCCCGATCGACATACCGGAGGTCTTTCCGCAGGTCGTGCCTTTCGCCATGACAGCCGTAAGGCTGCATCCCAGGCTTGGAGCACCGACCGTCGAACAGAGTTCGATGGGGGGTCCGCTGCTGTGGCCGGTGAAGGAACCTTGGCCGACATGCGATGGGCCGGAACCGTACGACCACCTCGACAACCAGCCATCTGAGGCCGAGGTGCCGCTTGTCCCGGTGTTGCAGCTGTTTGCTGAAGACCTTCCCGAGCTTCCGTTTCCCGCCGGCACGGACATGCTGCAGGTGCTGTGGTGCCCGTTCGATCACCAACCGTGGAGTTCGCCTCGACCTGAACTGAGGTGGCGCCGCCGCGCTGATATCGGCGCTAGGCTGCAGGAGTTGCCCGAGCCCGACGAGGAGGCGGACGCCCAGTACGTACCCGACCCGTGCGTCTTGGACCCGGAACGCGTCACCGAGTACCCGAGCCGCGACCTGCCCGAGGTTGTCTGGTTGCAGATCAGGGGCAACGTCGCGCGGATCGAGCGGGAGACCGGCTGGCAGTACGAGACCGATTTGGCGGTCGCCTCCGGTACGAAGGTGGGCGGCTATCCTGGTTGGACCCAGATGCCGGACTGGCCGGCATGCGGTTGTGGCGTGCCCATGGAGCATCTCCTCACGGTGGCGAGCTGGGAGTTCAGTCGGGGCGACGAGCGGCGTTGGATTCCCCTGCAGGACCGCCCGGCGATGGACGGATGGGGCTTCGATGCCCCTGATGATCATCCATGGCGACGTATCCAGAACCCGGCCGGTTTGATGCTCGGCGACGTCGGCGGCATTTACTTGTTCATCTGCTTGAGCTGTCCTGACCGGCCGTTCGACTACCGATTCGACTGCTCCTGATCAGTCGGTTGACTACGGTCGGCGGGTGGTCGGGTGCGCGCTCATCGGCAGGACGGGAAGTCCTGACCTCGCAGTGATGTTACTCGATGTGATGTGCGCCGGCTGGCCGCTGCGCACCAACGGCGGCATGTTCGGAAACGCGATCACGTATGGTCGGCAGCGGCGCCGGATACGGATGGCGACTTCCTCTGGACTTCCGCGGTCGGCTCACCTATTCTGGTCGACGGGCTGAAGCGCCGGCCCATCGCCCGAGCTGATGCAGCTCGCTGGCCAAGGTTCATGGAATCGCGCCTCTGTTTCTGCGTGCAGAGGAGGCTGCGACGTTGGCATCAAACAAGCCGGCACCGAGAGGGCTTGCCATCTTTCCTGCGGCCACAGTGAGTGGCGCGGTCGCGTGGGCGATCACTGCCGACGCTGTGGGTGTGATCCTGTTCGCTGGAGTGGTACTAGCGGCAGTAATCGCCATCATCGGGGGATCCTGTTGGATCTTGTCGGACGACGACCGGTCGAACCGCCTCGCTTTGCTGATCAAGAGATTCCGTGAGCGATAATGTCAACCTATTTAAGATTCCTGATTAAACGCAGCGCACGATTCTCAAGCGCGATCGATTGCCATGCAGAGGGTTAAGCCGCCGAAGCGCGTTACGAAGCATGACAGTCGTGCACGCATTGCCGCCCTGAGCTCAGGTCGGCCGGTCCCCAGGGCCCTGGCAGGATCATCGCAATGAGATCACTAGGCGTTACCTCTGGGTCAACTTCGATCACGCTCGTATCAACAAAGGTCGCAGCCCTGACGGCATTCCAGAGTTCGGCAGCTACATCATCCTCGTCGGACTCAATATTTGTGCTTGCAAGGATCAAGCCCGCTCGAAAGGTGCCGTGAGGCGTGTAGCCATCACTTCTCGTGAGTGACAGGAGGATGCGCATTAAGCGCCATCCTGAAGGCATGACTTATTGGGTCGATATGAGGCCCCCGCAGGCCGGGTTGACCAGAAACAGGGTATCCCATCGCAATGCGGCGGTGGCGATCATGAAACTCCCGCATAGGTGAGGCTGGATATGAATACTACCGGCTGCCACAAGACTCAGTCAGGGCCGTACCTGACCTTGGTTTGACCCGCCGGTCGTCTGAGCTCGAGTCGCCGACGTGGAGTTCGGACGCTTCCGGCCGATCGCCGATTTAGGCTGACTGATGTTCACTATCATCGGCAGATCCGGTAGCCGCCTTCGCTAGCTTCCGCTACTCAACGTCACCGTAGGAACGTCGATGGAAGATCAACATCCGACTCGCCATTCCACTCGTGGTTCGTGGCCTTGGTCGTGCTGAAGTTCACCGGTTGGGCGTTTGCGTTGCTCGGCGCGGCGGCAGTCAGTGGCCTAATTCGGCCACGATGAGGAGCAGATCCGGCACGGGTGAGGACTCACCGAGATTGGCCGACCGCTCATCGGCAGGACAGGAAGCCTCGGCCTCGCCGAGCCAGCCACCGTCTGTGACGAGCACCGTCCGGCGAGCGCGCACCACCAGCTGAGGCTGGTGGTGGTGCTCACGTCCAGCTGTTGATTGCGCTGAAGTCGTTGGGGGGGGCAACAGTTGTAGAGGGACGCCAATGTTGCATCTGTTGCAATGAGCCATTTTCAAGCTGACCTGGCAGCTCGGGGCGGGTGTGACAGGCCCGGGGATCGATGAGGGCGAGGCTCCAGGTAAGACAGCAGTCGACCAAGATCCGATGCCCCGACCGGGAGCCTCGCTGTGCTGTCTTACCCCGCCACGATCCCGCTGTCCAGCCGTACCCTCAACGACCTCGCCGACCGCATCCGCCAGCACCGCAACCAGCATCGATCCCGGTGGCGGCGCCTCGACCCGGGCCGGCAGGCGCTGCTCGCCCTTGCCCACCTCCGCAACGGCGACACCTACAGCCGCCTCGCCGCCGGGTTCGAGGTCGGCGTCGCGACCGCCTGGCGATACGTGCAGGAAGCGATCACCCTGCTCGCCGCGGCCGCCAGCGACCTCAGCACAGCGATGGCACGCATCCGCACCCTCGCATACGCGATCCTGGACGGCACCCTCATCCCGATCGACCGGGTCGCCGACCAGCGGCCGTACTACTCCGGCAAACACCGACGACACGGCGTCAACGTGCAGGTCATCGCAGACCCCACCGGCCGCCTCGTGTGGACGTCGCCGGCGCTGCCCGGCGCGACCCACGACCTGACCGCCGCCCGCACCCACAACATCATCGACGCGCTGAGCGCCGCCGGCGTGCAGACGCTCGCCAACAAGGGCTACCAAGGCGCCGGCGGGACCGTACGCACCCCGTTCAAACGCCACCGTCACCGGCTGAAGCTGTCGCGCCGGCAGAAGGCGGTGAACAAGGCCCACGCGAAGATCCGGGCCTGCGGCGAACGCGCGATCGCCACCCTCAAAACCTGGAAGATCCTGGCGAAACTCCGCTGCTGCCCACGCCGAGCCACCACGATCGTGCAAGCCATCCTCGCGCTACACCACGTGGAGACCAGGCACTACACACGATGAAAATGGCTCAATAAAAGCTATTTGACGATGCGGCGGATGATGGAGATTCCGTTGGCCCAGCCAGAAACCTTGGAGATCTTGACTATGTCTCCAGTGTGTGGTGCCTGCACCAGCAGGTCATTGCCGAGGTATAGCCCGACGTGGCCGGGGTGGTCCGGGGTGCCGTTGCTGCCGGGGATGAACAGCAGGTCGCCCGGCTGAATTTGGCTGACGTCTGAGACTGCGGTGCCGGCGGAGATCTGCTCGAAGGTGGTGCGGGGAATGCTGATGCCGGCCGCTCGGTACGCCTGCTGGACCAGCGACGAGCAGTCGCATTGGTGCGCCGGATTGCCGGAGTGCGCGGCGGTGCAGTCGCCGCCGAAATGGTACGGCGTCCCCAACTGGCCCAACGCCCAGAAGATGGCGGTGGCCACCGCCGGTGGCGTCGTGGGCGGCAGGCTGTAGTCGGCTGGCAGCGGCACCGTATCGCCGCTGGCCTGGCCGTCGCCGCCGTCCCCGTCGCAGTCGAATCCGACGGTGTCGACGGGGCTGGCGCTGCTGTCCCAGAACGTGCCGGTGCCGATCGTGTTGACCAGCATGCTGGCGTCTGGCTCCCACTTGGCGAATGCGTCCGGTGTCGCGCTGCGCTGAACCGCCTGCGCGGCGTCGGTCAGCGCCATGGTCTGCCAGTTCGGGACGGTGAGGAGCTTGGTGAAGAACTGCTGGCTGGCGTACACGGGGTCGTGGAGTAGCTCGGGGGTGCCCCAGCCTTGGCTGGGCCGTTGCTGGAACAATCCGATCGAGTCCTGGTCGTCGCCGGTGGGGTTGCTGAGGCTCGACTCCTGGATCGCGGTGGCTACGGCGATGACCCAGCCGCGGACTGGGACGCCCATCTGGGCGCCGACCGACACGATGGTGGCGGCCGTGGCGACCTGGTCGCGGCTGTACGCCCCGGTCGGCGGCCAACTGCCGGCGGGGACGGTCAGCGTCTGGCCGCCAGCGGGCATGGGCAGGCCGCATCCGGCGGCGCCGAACAGGGCGGCGCCGGCGAGCGCGCAGACCACGATGACGCCGAGGAGCGCCGCGACGATTGCGGCCAGGGCCTTGGAGGTCACGGTGCCACCTGCACCGCGGGTCGGGGACGGTGCGCTGGTGCGGGGTGGCGCGGTTGTTGTCTTGTCATGGAAGCCTCCAGAAACGGAAAAGGGCCCGATATGCGCGGCCCGGACGAGGGATGAAGCCTTCAGAAACGAAAAAAAGGGCGCGATACGCGCACCGAGCGGCCCGGTGAACGGGACAGCAGCACGGCCAAGGATCGCGTTCGAGACGTCCTTCCGTGAACGTGCAGTGCGCCGTCGCAGGCTTCAGTCGCGCGGCAGCGCCACGATCCCGCTGCAGTCGGCATGCTGGTCGCCACACCATCGGCGTGCCGGTGGTGTTGGGGTTCGGCCTGCAGCTGTGGTTGGTTGGCACGCCGCTGCGTCCCGCGGGCTGGTGCGCGCGACGCGGGCCCGGGCTTGGTCGAGCCCGGTACGAACTGGTCTCGTGTGCCTCTGGCGAGCAGGATCCGTGAGGTCGGCAGCGGGTGCTGGCCAGGTGGGCGGGACCGGTGTGCTCGCCGGGTCTGTCATGGGCGGCGTCGCGGCCGAGCGTGGACACAGGGAGTGGATGCTGGCGGGCGGCGCGACGGTGCGCCGGGCCACGGGGTGGTGGCCCGGCGCACGCTGCGGTGGTCAGCTCGTCGGTGTCGGGGGGTGGGGCAGGTGGCCGTTGCTGCGGGCCAGTTGAGCCAGCCGCACGGCGGGTGGGGTCGGCGAGTTCAGCAGGCCGGTGGGCCCGACGCTGCGGATCCACTGGGCTTGGCGGAGGGAGATGTCGTGCAGGTCCGCGAAGGCTTGCAGGTCGATGTCGGGCTCGGCGGCCAGTTCGGCCCATAGCTGCCGCCACCGGTCGTAGGCAGCCTGGTTGGTCGGAATCCGGCGTAGTACGTCCGTGGGTGGCATCGCCTGCCCCACGGTTGGCGCGGCGTCCAGGCCGTCGCTGTCACCGTTGACGGCGGCGGCCAGCGGCGGGGGCACCAGGTCGGCGCCGATCACGCGGGCCCAGCCGATCACGTCGGCGTGAGCGCTCAGCGCGGCGGCGACGGCGTCGATGTCCAGTGTGGTGGCCGCGATCGCAGCCCGGACCGGATCTTCGTGCCGGGATCGGATGAGGGTTTCGACGTGCTGGGCGAGCGCGGCACGGCGCCGCTCGTCGCGCAGCTGGGCCCGGGCGGCGTCGAGGGACTCGTGCAGGGTGTAGCCGTACGCGAGTGCGAGGGTGCGGGCGCGGCGGGTGACGGCGGGCTCGCGCCACCACTGCGCGAGTCCGTAGACGGGGGCGGTGTCGGCCAGCTTGCCCACGGCGCGGAGCGCGTCGCGGCGGCGGGCTGCGGCGTGCAGCAGCCAGACGCAGTATGCGAACACGCCGAGGCCGCCGAACACGACGGCCAGATAGGGCACGTCGGCGTGCCCGATGATGTTGATGGCAACGCCGGTGGTGACGGCGCCGGCGGACAGGACCCGCCAGCTGTAGGCGGTTTCGCCGAGGCGTTGCCGGGCGTCGGCGAACGCTGAGGTGACGACGCCGCCGAGGTCGATGACGGCGGCGAACGGGGTCACCAACGCTGCGCGCCACCACCAGTCCAGGGAAGCGGGCCAGGGCGGTGTTTGCACGCCGACCCAGATCTGGCCGATGGTGGAGCCGACCGCGGCGATGCAGTAGAACACCCAGGCCGCGCGTTCGGCGGCCTGGCTGTGGTTGACGATGTCGGTGCTGTAGGCGGTGTCGCCGGCGTTCATGCGCCACCTGCCCGGCGGCGGGAACGGTCGGTGATCGAGTGCACTGGGTTTCCTCCTGCACGAGATGTGCAGGCGCAGCGCCCCCATCACGGCGGGACGCTGCGCCTGGCAAGGCGTGGACGTCCCGCAGGTGCGGGCACCGGGGTTCAGCGCCCGCCGCCGAGGTGGCGTGCAGACACGGTCGTGTGGCCGATCAGGGATGCCCGGACACGTGACCGGCCGGTGTCGCCGGGCTGTGGTGCGGTACGAGCCGGTGGCCGGTGTGGGCTAGCCGAGCGGGGCGGTCTGGTAGCGCTCCGGTCGCTGGGTGGTGCGGACGGCCAGCGCCTCGTCGACGAGCCGCCGACAGATCTTGATGATCGCGCCGCGGGAGGTGCGCCGGTCCAGGGCGTTGGCGAGCTCGGCCGGACTGAAGTCCAGCGCCGGATACTGCCGCAGATGGGCCAGCACCATCGCATACAACTGCCCGGCGGGCAGCGCCGGGCGCCGCGGCGCAGACGGCCCTACGCTGGTGTCCGGTCTGCTGCCGGCCCGGCGCCCGGGTCGGGCTCTCACTGCGGCTCCGGCCGCGCCGGGCCGGGCTGCGATGGCGTTGTGAGGTCTTCCCACGCCTGGCCGGTCCACAGCTGCCACCACGCCCCGGCAGGCACGGCCAGCCGCTGCAGTTGGGCGGTGAGAGCGGCCCGCTGCGCAGGTGTGGTGACCTTCGCCGCGATGCGGCGTGCAGCGGTGTAGTACACCCCGTCGAAGCCGACGCCGAACGGCACGCGCAGCTGGACAGGGCTCCCACCGGCCCGCCTGGCCCGGGCGACGTGGGCGGCGTGCTCATACTCGGTGACGAGTTCCTCGAGCAGATCCTCCTCGGTCAGTGGCCGGCCGTCGGCGCTGCGGCTGGCGGCAACGAACGCGGCCAGGCGGCGCCGGTCGAAAGCCGATCCGGCCACCGGCCAGAACATGGTGATACCGCCCCTGCCCTCGTTGTGGATGCTCCCGACCGGGATACGACCCCATCGGACCGTCGCGGTGTACGCGGCCCCGTCCGGGGTCGGCAGCTCTCGGTAGGACGTGACCTGTAGCGTCGCGTCCGGGACCCGGATGCCGGTGTGCGGCAGGGTGACCAGCGTCGTGGCGGGTTGCGCGGCCGGGTTTGTGGTGCGTCTGGCCGTAGCTGGCGGGAGCGTGTGCGGTGCGGCTTGGACGGTGTGCTGCAACGCGGCGTAGAAGGCCGGCAGGTAGGCGCCGAGCTCCGGCAGCGCCGCGGCGATGACGAGGGCCGCGGCCGGGTTGGCCAGGTCGCCGATGACCAGCGCGGATCGACCGGCTGATGCTTCGCCGAGCGCGGCCCACCAGGCCGTGTCGTCGGGTCCGACGACGGCGATGGGTGGTGTGGCCGGTAGGACGTACAGCATGATGTCCTTCCTTGTCGTGGACGATGTTGGGATGGCGTGCGGCAGCGCCGGACTCTTCGTCCCGGGCGCTCGAGGCACGCGCCATGGATCGAACCGAGCAGCTGGGGTGGCTGCACGGTCGAAGGTTCTGTGCTTGGCGGGCTACCGCCGGCTGCTTGGTCTATCCGGCGGGCGGAGCCGTGGCCGGTGGCGTGGCCAGGTCGGCGAGCACGTCGGTGCTGCCGCGCACAAGGCGGGCCTGCGGGAAGGCGCGCAGCGTCTGGTGGGCGCCGTCGGACACAGCGGACGTGACCGGGCCGGGGACGACCATCGTCGGACGGTCGCGTTCGATGGCGTGCTGCACGATGGTGAGGGCGCGGCTGCGGGTGCTGGCTTCCACCAGCACGGTTCCGGCGGTCAGGGCGGCCACGAGCGCCGCGGTGGCGGTGTACCGCGCCCGTTGGGGTGTGGTGCCGGGCGGCCACGGGCTCAGCAGCATGCCGCGCCGGGTGATCTGGTCGAACAGGTCGCGGTTGGCGTGTGGGTGGGGCTGGTCTACGCCGCCCGGGAGGACAGCAACCGGTGTGCCGTCGCCGGTGAGCGCGCCGCGTAGTGCGGCGGCGTCGATGCCGAAGGCGCCGGTGGACACCACGGTCCAGCCGGTGCCGGCCAGGTCGGTGCCGAGCTGCGCGGCGACGTGCATGCCGTAGCTGGTCGCGGCGCGCGCCCCGACCACGGCCACGGCGCGCCCCAGCACAGCCGACACTGGCTGTGGGAGGTCGCTGCGGACCCACAGGCACAGCACAGCGCCGAGACCGAGTCCTGGCGCGCCGGCCAGGTCGGGCAGCTGCGAGGGCCATTCGTCGTCCTCCGGGATCACCACCCGGGCGCCGGCACGGGCGGTCTGCCGGGCGATGGCGGCGGCCTGCTCAAGCAACTGCGGGCCGGCAGCGCCGGCGGGCAGTGCGTCGAGCATGACGTCGGGCAGGTCCGCCGCGGCGAGCCGGGCGAGCGCGTCGACCGGCTGGTGGGTGGCGATGACCTCGACCAGCCACGGGTTGGCGAGGTGGGCCAGCCCGGCAAGCGTGGCCCGAGCCATCCGGACGTCGCCGATGCCGGCCATCACCGCACCCGCCCCCGTCCGGGACTGGTGAGGCGCAGCGCCGTGCACTCAGCAACATCAGTGAGGTCGGCCCGAACGTCGCGTGTGTGCTCGACGATCGTCGCGGCCGGCTCGCCGTGGCGGGCGTCGACGCTGCCCGGGGCGCGTGCTGCTGCGATGTGCTCACACATGGTTGGTGTCTCCTTTCGGCAGGCTTCTCAGCACCGACATGCCAGGTCGGTGGACCCCCGCAGGGGTTTCGCCGGGCCACTCGACGAGATCAGGAGACGTCGTCGAGGTGGGTCAGGAGACTGCGCAAGTGTTCCCAGGTGAGTTCGCCGTAGTCGGCTGAGCGTTCGTCGCGGTATCGGTAGTCGCCGGTCGACTCGGCTCGCACGCTGAGCCGTTCCAGTTCCGCGCCGGCCGCACGGTCGAACTGCCGGGATCACTGGATGGCCGCGCGCCATGCGGGGTGACCGCGATAGGGTTCCGCTCGCGGCGATCAGCCGGACAGCAGGTCGTGGCTGTCCGTTGATCCGCTGACGGCTGTTCGCCGTGCCGGAGCAGCTCGACGAGTGCTGCAGGATCGGACGCGGCCGGTGGGCGGTGCTCGAGGTGACATGGGCTGCGATCACGGCAATCACGTCGTCAAGATGGCTTCGTCGGTGACTTCGGGGAACCGCTTGTCGGCGAGCCCGGGTCCAGCCGTCCGGCGGCCGATGTCGGCAGTTCGGGACCCATACTTGGGCGATACGCTACGAGGATCTTCTCGCAGAGACCGATTGGTCAGCGGTCCGGCATGCGTTCGGCACGGCGCCAGGGGTGCCGCAGACGCCGGAAATCCTCGCGGCGCTGTTGAGTCAGGACGTTGCGGCGCAGGTCAGGGCGCTCGATGATCTCTACGAGCTGGTTCACCATCAGGACTCCGTCTACCCGGCGACGCCACCGGCCGTGGATTTCGTGGTCGCCGTCCTCGGCGATCAGCGGACGTTGACGCCGGTACCGGCCGATGCGAGGCGCGGTGCCAAGCTGGTGCCGTTACGGGCCAAGCTGCTCGGCTGGCTGACCTCCGTCATGGAGGCCGCTGCCGAGCACGACCAGTGGCCCTCGGCGGGCGGCCCGGCCGAGATCGCTGCCTGCCGTGCCGCTCGCCCGCGCGTCTACCACGCCGCACGTCTGTGGTGCGCCGACCCCGATCCCGAGGTCGTCTTCGCAGCGTTGGGGACGGTCGCATGTCTGCTCGATGCCCCAGAACTCAATGGTCACCGCCACGACACGGCCGTGTGGCTGCGTGAGAACGCCCTAACGTCGCCCGATCGCGGTGTGCGGGTCATGGCGGTGCTGATCCTCGCCTCATGGGGCTACGACACCGCACCGGTGCTGCAGCACGACCCGGATCCCGTCGTGCGCGCGACCGCCGCGCTGTCCGCCGCGACCGTCCGAACGCCTGCCGGCACCCAGGCGATCCTCCACGTGCTGTCGGCCCCGATCGACGCCGCATGGTGCCAGCAGGTGTTGCCGCATTTCGGGCGGCTCTTCCCGTTCCGGCTCCTGCCCGCCGCCATCGAACGTGCGACGCTCGACGAGCTCATCGCGGCGCTGACGCCGCTGCTGGCCGACGCGCCGGACGGCACCTACGCCGGCGACTGGGGCGCACGGCTGCGCGCGAAGGCATTTCCGGACGGCTTCCCGTCAGCACGGCCGCTCGATCCGGCCCAACGCGCCCTGCTGCAGCTGATTGCCGAGCGCTGCTTCGGCCCGGCCGCTCCGCCCGTCCGGTTCGACACGGACCCCAGAAGCGCACTGCGCGACCTCATACCCGACGGCGCGGTCCGCAACGGACGGGCAGCCGGGCAATGGCCGACACGCCAGGCGAAGCCGGAGTAATCCCACCTTTCGAGCACTCAGATCGACCTCAGCTGACGGGTCGGTACCCGCTCATCGGCCAGATCCGTCGGCGGCCACCGGCGAGCACCATCTCTTGCCGCCGAGATGACCTGCACGCGACATGCACCACCTTCCATCCGTCGGCGCGCCATCATCATGCCGCCGCACCTGCTTCGTAAACGCGTCCTCCTGATGAGTCACAACCTCACGTGACATGACCCATGTCGTCGAGGATGCTGCGCGCCCACCGCTAAGGTCATCGAGTATGAGCGTCGACATCGAGGTCGTACAGGACATCACTGACGAGCTGGTCAAGGCATTCGGCCGGCTGCTGCCCCAGCTGTCGCGATCCGCCCCGCCCCTCGATGCGGAGGCGTTGCGAACCCTTGCCGGCTGGCCGGGCAATCACCTGCTCGTCGCTCGCATCGACGGCGAGATCGTCGGCACGCTCACCCTGGTCATGTTCCCCATTCCCACCGGCATGCGCGCCTGGATCGAAGACGTCGTGGTCGACGGGGCAGCGCGCGGCCACGGGGTCGGCGCGACATTGACCCAGGCGGCCGTCCAGCTTGCCCGCAACAACGGCGCGCGGACCGTCGACCTAACCTCGCGGCCGTCACGCGAGGCCGCGAACCGCTTGTACGAGCGGCTCGGATTTCATCTGCGCGACTCCAAGGTATACCGGCTGGATGGCTGACCCAGGGACAGCAGGCACGCCTGCTTGTCCGCTTGGTCATTCGCGATTTTGTACGCCAGAAACCCGTTCTCACCGACGGGGCCAGCAACAGCTTCGCCGTCGTGCCGCGCCGGAGAGACGGCGATGCCCGTCAGGTACCGCGGGTTGTGGTGGTGCATGGTTTCCTTCTGCGGTATATGGCTGGGCGAGCCGGTACCAGGTTGTGAACCCGCACCGCCTGAGGCGGCGTACCGGCGGCTTCAGGTCAGAGACCGAACGCGAACTCGCGGCCGACCAGGTCAGGGTTCGTGGAGGCGGTAATGCGCACGAAGTAGCCGGCGTTGCCGCCGGTGCGGCCGGTGCCGGTCTCGGCGAAGATGTACTCCTGTGCCCAGTCGTCATAGGCGCCGCTGTCCTGATCGGCGGGTGGCACCGGGATGGTCACGGTCGCGGTGGTCTCGACGGTGCCGTACAGCTCGTAGACGTTGTCGATGTGCAGGGTGACGGTCACGTGCCGTGGTGCGACCAGGCCATCGACGGCCCAGCCGCGGTTGGCGGGGTCTTGGGGATGCGAGGCGTCCCAGAGTTCGGTGACGACCAGGTGTCCGTCGTGGTCGGCCCACCGCTGGGCTGCGGCGTCGCGTGCCGCGCGGGTCTTGTAGGTGATGAAGCCGGGGACCTGCGTGTGGTGGCGCAGGACCCGGAAGGGCCGCAGTGGCCGGACCGGGGCCGGAAGGTGATGACAGGGCATGGTGTCTCCTCCAAGGATTGGCTTGGCCATCCGGGGAGCCGGCGCACACGTGCCTCCGCCGTCGCGGAGGCTGGCGGGGCCGGCTCCCGGCGTGGCGGTGTGGTGCTCGTCGTCGGGTTGTGGGTTTCCCCCGCGGTATGGCGTGCGAGCGTGTCGCGGTCGCTGCACGGGCTACGCCGGGACCGGCCCCTCACCCCTGCGCTGTCGTGGCGGTAGAGGTGAATTAGCTTGCGGCTGGCCTGCAGGTCACCAGGCCGGCGGAAGCCGCCAGGTGATCGGCCGTATGCGGCGTGGACGGATGCCTTCGTAGGAGGCGATCAGCAGTCCGCTGTCATCGTCGGTGGCGGTGGTGTAGCGGTCGAGCCAGACGGCGAACCAGGGTTCGGCGGGGGCGCCGAGCCGGGCCGGCTGGTCGACGGCGCTGCTGATGCCGTGGCCGAGGGCGATTGGGGTGCTGCGGTGGCGGGTCATGCGGCCGGCGACCATGGGGCAGGCGGCGGCGGTGTACGCGGCGCAGACCGGGTCGAGAGCCGGTTCGGGCGTGCGGTGGCGGGGCAGGTCGCTGAGCCGCAGCAGCAGGATGCTGCGCCAGTCGAGCTCTCGGCCGCAGACCTGGCAGCGGTGTTCGGTGATGGCCTGGTGCTGGCGTTGCGGGTCGAGGCCGCCGAACAGGTAGCGGCCGTCGAGGCCGCGGGCGGTGATCCAGGGCACGGCCAGGCCGGCCACGACAGGCCGGTGGGCCAGCCACAGCGGGATCGGCGGCGGAGCGTCCGCGGCGGCCGGGGCATGGCCGGTTGTGATGACGCGGCTGGTGGGCACAGGGTGATGCCTTTCGATGTCGAAGGTGCACCGGGGCGGCCGTCGGCTGTCGCGTTACGGCACGGTGCGCGGGACGGTCAGGCGGCGGAGGAACCGCTCTGCTGCAGCGGCAGAGCGGTTTACGTCGTGGCGCGTTGGAGGACTTCGGTGCGGTGGCGCCTCGAGCACCAGATGCTGCGGAACTGGTTGGTGAACCAGTCGCGGGTGACGGCAGCGTTGTTGAGGGAGTAACTGGGGGATGCCGGCCAGCTCCAGGGCGGTAGACCAGCCGAGTTATCGCATCCGGTGCGCGGTGACGTCGCGTTCGCTGCTGCATGCGCCGATGGAGGCGTGAGCGCACGGCCGGCCGCCGGCGTCGGCGTCCCCGGCTCGTCCTCGAGGAGGTCGATCGAGATCCGTGGGCCGGTGCGCCGGTTGACGACCTCGACGACACGCGCCGAGGAACCCAGCCGGCGCACCGCGCGCCACGCCTGTGCAGCGGCCTGCCGCCGGGGTGCCGCCCCGACACGCGAGGACGCCCCGGGCCGGGCGGCTCAGGGCGGGACGCGTCGGGGCGGCGGGCGGGCTAGCGGCGGGTCATCGTCAGCAACTGCCGGTGGGCCCGGGACTTGATGTCGTCGTGGCTGCCTTCCAGGACCGCGGTCGCCCGGGCGGCGAGGTCCCGGCCACGCAGCGACCCGGTGGGCCGGTTGGGCTGCTTCCAGTCGGCGTACTCGGTGATGGCCCGCTCCGCCGCGTAGGCAGTGGAGCCCAGCCGGTCGGTGTTGGCCGTCCACAACCCGGCCAGCATGTCGCGGCGGTTGGTGTGGTGGGTGACAGTCCGCTTCGGTGCGCCCTGCTCGGGCGCGGGCCACAGCTGCTCCAGCACCTGGTGGAACTCGGCGATGGTCAGCGCGGTGCGGGCCAGAGCTTCCTCCTCCGCGGCGAACGCGTCGAAGTACTTGACCGACAGGCCCAGCGTCCGGCGGGCCTCGGCGACACGGTCGCGGGCGTTGCGGGTATGCCGCACGCCCCACCGGGTGAATGCGTCGCGGACCGCGAACCGTTCGGTGTTGCCGCACTCGATCCGCCACGGCGTGACCACCACTTGGGCCAGGCTGGACCCGTCGTGGGAGTTGATCGCAGCGATGTAGGGCACGATCTGGTCGTTGATGCCGGCCGCGTCGATGGTGACCGTCTCGGGCAGCCGCAGGCACACAAACACCCGCCGACCGTCACGCAACGCGCCGGCCGACTCCCAGACCACCTCGTGGTTGGCCACGAGATCCTGCAGGAACTCGAAGATGTCGCGGTTCTGGAACACCTCGTAGCGGGCGCCGACGACACCGAGGCCAGCTTCGGTGTCCTGCCGGACGGTGACGAACTGGTTCGGGAGGACCTTGGCCGGCCCGGCCAGGGCGTTCTGGTAGAGCACCGGCCGGCGGACCACCTCGAAGCCGATGCCACCGGCGTCCAGGACGGTGTCGATGTCGCTGGTGCCCTCGGGGATGACATTGCCCAGCTCGTGCCAGGCCGGCACCCGGGAGTACAGGGCAACCTTGCCGGTGGTGATGTCCAGGCCGTGCTCCGGCAGGACCTCGCCATCGGTCAAGGTCCAGACTTCGCCGTTGTCCCAGCTGTTCGGGTCGTTGACCCGGTAGCGGCCGTTACCGACCGGTACCAGGGTGCCCGCGGCGATGCGAGCCTCGATGTCGGCGCGCCGGTCAGCGGCAGCGTCAAGCTGGTTGCGCCGTTCGGCGGTGAAGGCCGCGTTGCGGTCGCCCGCGGGTAGCGTGTTGGTCATCGGGTCTTGGCTCCTTCCAAGGGTTTGGTGACCCGTGCAGGAAGCCCCGGGCGGTACCACGCCCGGGGCTTCCCGGTGTGTTGACCGCACGGCCCGCGACCCACCCGGGGCGCGGGCGCTGGTGCACGGTCGGGTGGTTATCGCGATGCCGGCCCTGGGCCGCGCAGCAGCGCGCGCAAGGGTTGGCGGTGGTAACGCATACCGTGGTGCGGTTCGCCTGTCGCACAGGCGGCTCCCGCCGGTCGGGCAGGTTCGGCGAGGATGCCGGTCGGATGGATGCGCTGCGCTGGCCCGTGTCCAGGTCGGCGTGCCAGTTCAGCCGCATTCCGGTGGCCCGGCAGGCGATCCGCGCGACGGTGTGAGCGCGTTTGATTACGGCTGCCGAGAGGACCTCGAGCCGCGGGCTCAGGCCACAGCGGTGACCAGTCCGATCCTGGCCGTGGCGGTGCCGAACGGTGTGTCCAGGTCCAGGTGTGCCGCGGCGAGCTGGTCAGCCAGGGCGCGCAGGACCGCGAAGCGGGCGAACGGGTCGGTCAGGTCCGCGTCGGCGTCGACGGTGACCGTCGTGGTGAGCGTGTACGTGCGCCGAGATCGGTGGCGTTCGACGTGGGCCGGTGTGGTTGGCGGCATGCAGGTTGTCCCTTCTGTGCGGGAACCCGGCGCCTGCACGTCGCCCCCGAGCCGATGCTGGGGTCGCCGCGCAGGCGTCGAGGTCCCGGCTTCGGGTCGTGGATGGTTGAGATTCGGCGGCGGGCCGCTGGCCCGCTGCGGGGTAGGCCCGGGGCTACGGCCCGGCTGTGATCCGGGTGGCGGTTTCCGGGTCTGGGTTGGTCGGCGGTCGCCAGGTCCAGCGTTCGCCGGTGCCGCCGGGGCCGGCTCGGAAGCCGTACATCAGGACCGCGCCCGCGTCGTCGATGACGCGGACCTGCCAGAAGACGCTCACGCCGCGAAGCTCGGTACGGACGTAGCGTTTGATCGCGTCAAGGTCGGTGAAGCGGGTGCCGACCCCGGCAGGTACCGCGGCCGGTTCCAGGTCGATGGGATGCGCGTTGGGGCTGCCGACCAGGTAGCCGTGGTTGCCGCGCACCGACACGCACAGCAGCCGCAATCCGCGGCCCGCCACGACGGGTTGACTGCCAGTCGGGGCGGTGGGGTCGTCGAAGCAGCCAGGCATCCGATCGAGCAGGTCGGCGCGCAGCTGCGGCCCGCTCCCCCACGCCTCGGCCCGGTCGCTTGCCCCCGTGGCGATCGCGTCCCATTGGGTGGCCGGGATCTGCCAGTCGTCCGGTGAGATTCCCCCGCCCTGCTTGAGGTCAGCGAGGCGGCGGCTGTCGTAGCGCAGCAGCGCGTCGTAGACGTGCGCCAGGACGGTCGGCAGCAGCGCGGCCGGCTCGTCGACCGCCCGGATGGCGGCCAGGATGGTGCGCATCTGCTCACCGGTCAGTGTCCGGCGGGTCGCCGTGTTCACGACTGCAACCGCAGGCGGAAGGTCGGCACGTCGGTCAGTTCGAGCCGGCACCGCTGCTCGCACGTCGGGCAGTAGATGGTGTACCGGTTCTCGCATGGGCACGGGTCGTCGCGGTCGCCGTTGTCGTAGGCGAGGCAGTCGCGGCATTCGGCGTACGGTGCGCCGGGCCGGCGGCCGAACAGGTCGGTGAACCCGATGGAAGTGCCGTCCTGGTCGAGCAGGCAGGTGTGGTCCAGCCAGGTCCAGCGGTGCCCTCCTGGGCAGACGATGTCCACCGGTTCGACCTGCAGCCAGTAGCCGTCGTCGGTGGTCACGTCCAGGAACACCTCGGGTGCGTCGTCGCCGATCTGGACGAGCGCATACGCGACCCGGTCCGCGTCGACGGCCAGAACGATACTCACCGACTCGGTGAGCGCGTTGTGGTCGTGGTAGTAGCTGGTTTCCTCGCTGGTGGTCCAGCCCCGGGCAGCGCACCACAGCTGCATCCGGGCGCTGGTGTCCAGCTGCGGGTGGTAGTCGGCGAAGACAGGGTGCCGGATGAACTGGGCCACGGCGTCGGTCAGCTCCGGCAGCGGGTCGCCGGTGCGCTGGCGGACCCACGCGCCAGCGTCGATGAGGTGGTAGCCGTGTTCGATGCGCACTGCATCGTGGTGCATGCGTGACTCCCTTGATGACGATGCGCCCGCCGATGGCGGGCTGAAGGATCGGAGGCAACTGCCGGACGGACGGTCCCGGCGGCCCGGGCCGGCTGCCGGCGTGTCGGCTTCAGCCGCGGGTGCGCCGGCGCGGCCGATGCTGCCGCGGACTGGCGGTGTCCGGGTCGGGCGGGCAGAAGCTCAAGCCGCCGGCCGTGGTGGTGTAGTCGATGGACACCCACGCTCCGTCGATCTGGGCGAGTGGGGTGCCGCACCGGGTGCAGTCGTGCTCGGCGGTGGCCGCGTACGTTTCGCGGTCGGCGCGCCAGCGGCCGGCGTCGGCGGCCAGGTCGAGGCGGGCGTGCGGCGCGCCCACCGGGTGCAGGGTGATGGTCCCGTCCAGGTCGTAGGTGGCGCGGGTCAGGTACGCCGGGCCGCCGTGGGTGGCGTAGGCGACATACGGCGTCCCGCCGATGATGAGGAACGCCCCGCGGTCGTCCGAGGCCGGGAATGGGTGGGTGTTAGCCATGGGCGGTGTCTGCCTTTCCGCACCCTGCCGGCGTGCCGCCGAGCGGCCCCACGGGGTGTATCCCCCGGCGGCGCCGTGACGCGCCAGGTGGCGCGCTCGGCGGCCACCGGCAGGGAATGCACGCAACCGCAAGCCAGCGGGTGCCGGCCGCGCGGGGTTGGTTGCTGCGGTTAGTCGGTGTCGGGGCCGATCTCGCTGCGGTCGGTGACGTGCGCCCAGATGCTCGGGTCGCCGTCGGTGTGGATTTCCACCCCGGCCGGGCCCCAGTCGCCGACGACCCGGTAGGGCCAGTCGCCGTCGGCGTACCGGACCCGATCCCCGGGCCGGTACTGCACACCCGGCAGCGAGGCCAGCTGGTCGCCGCCCTCGTCGTGCCATCGGCGGATGTCGTCGTCGATGGCGACCAGGTTGCCGTGGTCGGTGATGCACCAGGCGTTGGGGAACACGCCGCCGTCGGCCATCGCCCGGGCCAGTTCGATCTCGGCCACCTCCCGGCTGGGGTAGTCGCCGACCCGCTTGCCTTCGAGGCTGACGTGGTAGCGGCCCCGGTCGAAGCTGATGTAGCCGTCGAACTCGTCCGGGGTGTCCTGCCAGCCGTCGAGGATGTCCTCGTCGACGTCGTCGGCCAGGTGGTGCAGGCTGGCCGCGAGCAGCGACACGTCGTCGTACAGGTCGCCGATGGTGATGTACACGTCAACGCCGGCGGCACGGACCTGCAGTCGCACGTCGCCGTCGGGGTGGCGTTGCACCGCGAACTCGGGCTGCGTGTCGCGCAGGTCCAGCCGGGTCACGCCGCACTGTCTTGAGGTTCGGGTTGCGCCTGCGCGCCAGCGCCGTCGCCGCCAGGCGCAGCATCCGCGTACGGGTGCTCGGGGGTTCCCTCGCAGTCGACGAGGACGACGAACTCGGCCGGGTGGTCGGCGGCGGTGACCCGCACGGACGACAGCACCGGCCAACGGTCGGCACCGACGTGGGTGGGTGGGGCAACGAACCGCATGAGGATGCTCCTCACTGTCGCAGCGGGGTTGGGGTTAGTCGGTGTCCTGCAGCAGGGCGAAGGCGCGGGCGGCGAGCTCACGCTGTCGGCTGCTGAGGTCGGCGGGGTCGCCGTGGACCGCTTCGGCCGCGGTGATGACGAGGGCGTCGAGGTCCTCCGGCGGGAACGCGGCGCTGATGCCGACGAGGACCACGCACGACAGACCGGGCGCCATGACGGACGGCGAGGGGGCGGTGTGACCGACCTCGTCGAGCGCGTCGACCGTGGCGATGATCGGCTGGAGCCGCTGCAGCAGCCCGATGTAACGGGCCTGCTGCTGGGCGGCCAGCCGGGCGATGCCGGCATAGCCGGCCGGGGCCGGTTCGATGTTAAGCAGCCCCGGTCCGCTGCTCGGCGCTGATGCGGGCCGGTCAGCGCCGGCGGTGGCTTCGGCACCGGCCCGGCTCCATCCCTCGGCCGCGGTGGCCAGGGCCTGCGCGACGGTGCGCAGCTCGTCGGGGGCCAGCAGCAGCGGGATCAGCTCGTCGCCGGGTGTGGGCAGCCACGCCATCCCGGCCTCGACGATCGGGTTGACGTCGCGGCGGCGCAGCAGCGGCCGGGTCCCGTCCAGCGACGGCTCATCGTCGCGGTCCGGGTCGAAGATGCGGATCTGGCTGCCGCCGTCGCGTTTCGCGGTGTACATGGCCGAATCGGCGCGGGCCCGGGCCTGCTGGGCGTCGACCGTGCCGTCCGCCGCGGTCCCGGCGGCGGCGATACCGACGCTGGCGCGGGGTTGGATCCGGTAGCCGCCGATGACCGCCGGACCGGCGAGTACTACCCCAATCTGGTCGGCGAGGTCCTGCGCGTCGGTGCCCCAGGCCAGGAGGGTGAACTCGTCGCCGCCCTGGCGGACCAGGACGCCGTGCGGGGGCACGGCCTGCGCGAGGCGTCGGGCGATGAGGGTCAGGTACTGGTCCCCGGCGGCGAGGCCGAGGTTGCCGTTGATGGTGTGCAGGCCGTTGACGTCGATGAGCGCGACCGTGATCGGTGCGCCGCCGCGCCCGGCCGCAGCGAGCATCTCGTCGGCGAGGGCCCGGTTGGGCAGCCCGGTCAGCGGGTCGGTGCGCGCCGCGGCCACCGCATGGGCAAGCCACTGCTCGTAGCGGCGCGCGACGACGGCAGAGCCGGTCAGGTAGGTGACGCCGAGGGCGAGGACACCGATCACCGTGACGACGGTGTGGCCTGTCACCGCGGCCAGGATGGTGGCGCTGGTCAGCACGAGCGCGGCGAGCGTCAGGCGTTGCCGGGCCGCGGCTGCCGGATGCCGCTGCTCGCGGTGGTCAAACGTGGTGGTCACGAGAATCTCCTCCACATTGGTGTGGATCGGGTTGGGATGGCTGGGGCCGACCGGCCAGGCCACCGGCACACCGTGGGGGCGGCCTGGCCGGCGGGAGCCTGGCGCGGCGCTGGCCGGGCCGGGTGACGGTGCGATGCCGGCGGGTTCCGCCGGTGCTAGCCGCAGGGAGCAGCCGCGTGCGCCCGGCAGGAGATGCCGGCAGCGGACGCGATGACGGTGCTCATCACCGGCCGCTGCGGCGCAGGGGTCCGGGCGTTCACCGTCCCGCTGAGCCGGCCGTGCTCGACCATGGACGCGGCCAGCGTGGTGGTGTGTGCATGGCTGCCGCGCTGGACGCCGAGGGTGCCGGTCGCCTCGGTGCTGCGGGTGTTGTGTCGGTGCACCGGCAGGAAGGTGGTCCACCAGTCGGTGCCGCGGCCGGTCGCGAACACCATGTCCTCGTCGCCTTCCATGTCCCTGGTCACTGAGGTTCGTGCGGTCCGGCCCCACCGGCGGGTCCGTCTGCGCCGTTGCCGGCGGCGAGGCGTTCGGCCAGCTTCACCAGGTGCGCGGGTGGCTGACGGCGGTCCGGAGCGTTGTCGTCCAGCCAGCCGGCGAGGAGCTTGTCCGATTCGGTGACGAAGGTGTGCTCAGCGTCGGGCGGCACGTCGCCGGTGGTGACCTCCGGGTATCGGGCAGCGAACGCGGCCCACATCGCGTCCCGTGCGGCGTCGGCCGCTTGCGTGAAGCGGGCCCGGCCAGCTTCCACCTCGTCGATGACCGCGGCGGTGAGCTCGGCCAGTGTGCCGGTCGTCCAGTTCGCTGGCACGGGGATCGCCCACGTGTCGTCGCGGTCCGGTCCGATGGAGCAGTCGGCGGGATCGGCGATCGGACGATCCAGGTCCCGGCGCTCATACCAGCCGGGGCCGAGGGCGGCCGACCAGCGCAGGTCGCCGTACCGGTCCGGCGCCTGCCGGCCGGCGTACACGACGACCACACCGCCGCTGGTGTGCTCGACAACCGCGTCGTGGCCGCGCTTGCGCAGTGCGTCAGCGACCGCGGCCAAATCGATGCGCCGGGGGTAGCGGCCTTGGTTGAACGCCACGCGCAGCTGCCCGAGCAACGCCGGGTCGATCTGTTCGGGCAGGTGCAGGTCCTGCGCAAGCCGGGACGTCCCCCACAGTTGCGCATCGGTCGGTGGTGGTGTCTGGTTGGCGGCGCTGGCCTCACCCCACGCGGTGATGAGGTCCAGGTGTTCCCACCATCGTGCGTCGTTGCGTTGCATGGCTCCTCCGCATGGTGCCGGTATGGAGCGCTGCACATCGGGCGTGCCAGCTGCGGCGCACGCCGCAGTTGGCAGAGCCGTCCGATGTGCAGCGCCGCAGCGTTGAATCGGGAATTTCAGGCCGCAGCGGCGGCACTGCGTCCGCCCTGACAGCGGCGCAGTTCGGTCAGCCTCAGGGGCGGGACGCCCTGCCGCGGCGCTCCTGCAGGGTGGGCACGTCGCCGAGGTCGGCGCGCAGCCGGCGCTCGGCGCATCGCGGTTCTTGAAGAACTGAGCTCGGTCCGCGCTGGCACGCGGCCGCGTCCGCTGCTCGGGCCGGATGACGGTCCGTGGCTGGTGAGCCCCGGTTGCCGCCGCGACCGCGTGCGGGCCTAGTCGTCGATGTTGACGACGTACAGCTCCTCGCCGTCGGCGTCGATGCGTTCGAAGGCGTCGGCGAACCAGTGGCCGGCGGCGGTGAGGAGGTCGGTGACCAGGGATTCGTCGGGCCATTCGTCGTCGCGGTCGGCGTGCCATTGCAGCTGCCCGGTGCTGTCGTATCCGGCGACCAGGCTGACGGATGCGCCGGACACGTCGCGGGTGCGCCGGAACAGCAGCTGCGCCACGGTGGGCAGCGCGGCGCGGGCGGCGATGCCGGCCTCGGCGATCAGGAGTTGGGCGTAGCGTGCCGCGGCCCGCTGTGCCTGTTCACGGGCGGCCGCGAGCGTCTGTTCGCGGACTGGTTTCGGGAGGCGGACGTAGCCGGTTGTGGTCATGGCTGCTCCAGGGTGTGGTGTGCAGGGAGGCGGTGTGATCCGGTCCGGTGCACCGACCGCTGCCTGGATCGCGGCAGCTGGTGGACAGCGGATCGGCGGGTTCGGGCCTGGGATGTGCGGCCTGCGGCGGACCTGCTGGGGCGGGCGCTGGCGCTGTCGCCGAAGGCGGACAGGGCGCCGGCCGGTCCGGGTGAGGCTCAGGCCGTGCCGAGGCCGAGGCGCCGGCCGAGTTCGGGTCCGAGCTGGACGGCGGCGACCGCGGCGGGCAGGTGGCGGCGCTGCCATCCGTCGAGGGCGGCAGTCAGGTCGGCGTGGTATTTGCGGTGCTGGGTGAGCGCTGCGGTGAGGCCCCAGGCTTGTTCGATGCCGTTGTTGGCGCCGCGGGCGGTGTGCGGCCGGACCGGGGCGAGGGCGTCGCCGAGCAGCACGGCGTGCCCGCTGCCGATGGGCCACACCATCCGGGTCGGGGGTTCGATGTCCATCACCGGCGCGGCCATCCGGGTGGTGGTGGCCTGGACTAGGGCGGCCTGTTCCTCAGGCAGGTAGCGGCGGGCGCTGGCGTCGACCTCGGCGCGGGCCGCTGCGGTGACGTGCTGTGGCAGCGCGAAGACCCGGCGGGTCGGCGGGGCGCCGAAGAAGTCGATGTATTGGGCGGACGTGGCGCCCAGGTAGAAGGTCCAGTCCGCGCCGCCGGGGATGGGCGCAACGTTGAACTGCATCCCGTTGTACGGCGAGGGTTCGAAGCGCAGGAAGTCCGACAGGCCCGGCAGGGTCGTGTCGGTCTGGCCGCGGTGGGCGATGTAGCCGGCATAGTGCAGCCGCCGCTGCGGGTCGAGCAGCCGCCGTCCGACCGAAGAGCGGCCGTCGGCGAAGATCACCAGGTCGGCCTGGGCGGTGTCGCCGCCAGCGAAGTGCAGCAGCGGCTGGTCATGCTCGGCGGACAGTCCGGTGACCCGGACGCCGGTCTGCAGGACCTCGGTGGGCAGACGGCGGGACAGCGCCGTGTGCAGCAGTGTCCAGGTGGTGTTGCGCCCGGCGTAGAGGTTCCGCCGGATTTGACCGGGCCGGCGCTGGCAGACCGTGATGTGCATGACGGCCTCGGAGTCGTAGCGGACGAACTCGTCCTGGGGCACGCCGAGGTGCTCGAGCACGTCGAGGGATGAGTGCTCCAGGCCGATCAGTCCGCCGCCTTGCGGGGCGCTGGCCGGGACGGCCTCGTAGACGGTGACGTCGTCGAATCCGGCCTGCAGGAGCAGCAGCGCCATGGTGGGGCCACTGAGCGATCCGCCGACGACCGCGACCCGCAGACGTGTGGTGGTCCGCCTCGCCGACCTGGCCGGCGTCCCGGCCGGCCGGACGGCCTGCGGCGTGGTGGTGGGGTCGGGGTCGGGCGTCGTGGTGGAGGGTGGCTGGCTCATGTCAGGACTCCGTTCGCCTGGGTTGCGCGAACAGCCGGGCACAGCCGTCGGCGGCCGTGCCCGGGTTCGCGGTGGATGCGCGTGGTGGCCGGGCAACGGCCGGGCAGCGCCGATCGGCGCTGTGGTGCTGCTGGTGCGAGGTGCTGGTCGCGGCGGTGAGCCGTGACGGGTGGTGCTGCGCCGCGTGGTTACTGGTGTGCGGCGGTGATCATGCGGGCGTCCGGTGGACGGACGGCCACGTGGAGCAGGAACGTCCACAGCCGGGCGCCGCGGCGGACCTCGATGGACAGGTCGTCGCGGTGCAGGCCGAGGGTGGTCAGCTGGTCGGTGGTGTTGTCGGCCTGCCAGCGCAGCCGCACGATGTCACCGACGCGCAGGAACGTCGCGACCGAGTGCCAGACGTCGAGCAGCGGCGCGCCGCCGATGCTCACCGACGCCGTCGCACCGGGCAGCTGGTGGTCATGCCAGCGGCGGCCGGTGTCGTAGCCGGCGATGTCGGCGGCCACCTCGATGCGTCGGCGACGGTGGGGTCCGGCGGTGTCGGGAAACAGGCGCTGCTGTTTCGCGGTGTAGATGCGCCGCTCGCCGCCGCCGAGGCTGGTGAGGGCGGCGTCGATGAGCCCCGCCCCGGCGGAGGCGGTGAACGTCAGCGCTTCAGCGTGACGCAGGGCCTGCACGTCGCTGATGAACAGCAGTCCGCGCGGATGCTCATCGTCGGGTGTGGACGGTTCGGTGTGGCTGGACGTGGTGGGATCTGGTTCGCCGGCTGTGTGCTCGGCCATGCTGGTTGCCCTCCGTTCGGGTGGAAGGTGCTCAGCCGGTCTCGCGTGCCGCCCCACGCGAGCGCCGACTGGTGCCAACGGTTGCGGCGGATACGTGGATGGGCGACGCGGGAGACGGTGTTAGACCAGCGTCAACGGCGAGGGTGCGGGGACGGCGGTGGTGTCGGTCCAGGTGTCGAGGTGCCCGGCGTCGCACAACTCGTCGTCGGCGGTGGCGTGTGCGTCGACGACACGGCGCAGTTGCCGCTCGGACAGCGCGGTCGGGCCGCTGGCGGCGGTGAACATGACCAGGCCGCACACGAACGGCGCGTCGTGCGGGCCGGCGAACGTGCCGCCGGACAGGGCGCTGCACATCTGGGTGGCGACCCAGTTGAGTTCGCCGCTGCCGTCGTGCTGGTCGCCGTCGAGCCAGCAGGCGATGCCGTCGCCGAGGTCGATGCGGTAGGCGGTGCCGGTGCGGGTGCGCCGGTGCATGGCGGTCGTGGTGGCGTTGCCGGGCGCGGCCGGCAGACGCAGCTGTCCGGAGGCGGTGACGACGGCGATGCACGCCGGGTCGGGTGCGAGGGCTGTGAGATCCGGGGTCCGGATGGGCGTGACGTGGTGCAGCGTGCTCGTCATGTTGTGCGTCCCTTTCGTGGGAGTTGGTGGCATGCCCGGGTGGTGTGCTGCCCGGCTGTCGCCGGGTCGGGCTCGAGCGCGGACGCCGGCATGGCCTGTCAGGCGGCGACGGTGACGAGCACGTCGTCAGGTGCGGCGTCGGCCAGCAGGAGGATGGCCTGCTGCATGTGGTCGACCAGGGCGTGTGGGCTGTTCTCCTGCGGGTAGCGGCAGGTGCCGGTGCGCATGACGATGAGGGCGTCGCCGGCCAGCCTGCGCAGGCTGTGGTATGTGACGTAGCTGCGGCGTCCGGCGTGCAGCAGCGCGGATTCGGCCCCGTCGGGGCGCCGTGCTCCGACGCGGCCGGTCGCCGACCACGCGTCGTACCGGGCGGTGGCCTGCTGGGCCGCGAGCGCCCCGGTGGCGGGGATGTCGAGCAGCCGCAGCGGTCCGCCGGCGCACCACGTCGGGTGGCCGTCGGTGGGTGCGGCCAGCAGCGCGCGGGAGTGGTCGGCGCCCGGGTCGGCCAGCAGCCGTCGCGCCGGGCGCAGGTCGTCGTCGAACAGGCACGCCAAGGTGGTGTGCCAGTCGGTGATGCCGAGGTGGTCGGCCGGATACCAGAACGTGACGGTGCGGATGGTGATGCCGGTGGGCAGGGTGATGGACATGCTCGTGCTCCTTTTCGCGGTGGTGGCGGGGTGCGGCCAGGCGATGCGGGCCGGGTGACGGGTCAGTTCCCGCCGGTCGGGGTCGGTGCCCGGTGGGTGGTGAGCGTCAGGTACCAGCCGTCCGCGGCCAGCCGGGCGGCGTCCTGCGCGCCCAGGGTGCGCAGCTCGGCGCCGATCGCGCGGGCCTGCTCGTAAATGGCTGCTGTCCTGGCGACGATCTCGTCGCGTTGCGCGAGGACGCCGAAGCCGGCCAGGGTCAGGTGGGCGTGGTGCAGCCGGGTGGTGTCCTCCCGCAACCGGTCGATGCGGGCCATCAGCGCGCGGATGCGCTCGTAGCGCGGCAGCGGCCGGTACTGGCGCAGCAGGTCCTGCCAGTGCGTGCGCTGCGCGTCGGCCCGCGGCTGGCGGTGCTGGGAGCGCTCGCGGCGACGGCCGACCGCGATCGACGGGGCTGCACCGCACAGCAGCACCGTGACCGTGGCGGCGCCGGCCAGGTAGCCGGCGCGCAGCTGGTGCAGCAGCGGGTGGCTGGCCGGCTCGTCCAAGGCCAGCACGTGCGTGAGCGGGGTGGCCTCGGTACGCAGCAACCGGGCCTGCGCACGCGAGGGGGTGCCGGGTGGGCATTGCGCAGCGAACGCCGCCCGGCGCTCCAGCGTGCCGGGCTGGCCGGCGGGTGCGGGCTGGGGGTGCGCCGCGTTGCTGGTCAGCCAGATACCGTTGCTGCCGGAGCGCAGCAGCAGCGCCGGCCGGGGGTTGCTGGTGCCGGTGGCCGCGGCGGCGGCGTGCTCGGCGAGCTCGCAGACGGTGTCGAGGTCGAACGTGAGCCGGATGGTCATGGTGGTGCGCCTCCTACGGGCTTCAGGCTTGGATGGGTGCGCGTCGACGCGCGCCCGGCGTGGGCGCGCGACCGCGGCAGGCATGGGTGGTCAGGCCGGGCTGGCCACGGCGACGAGGTGGGCGTCGCGGGGCAGCTGAGCCAGGTGGGCGTTGGCGGTGGCGAGGTAGTCCAGAAGGTCGGCCACGCGTTGGCTGCGGCTGGTCAGCCAGCCGCCGGCCTGCAGGGCGAGCCCGTCGCCGGGGACCGCCGCCAGCCAGGCCAGGTTGACGTAGGTGCCGTAGCCGGCTTGGAAGGCTTCCAGCGCCGAGGGCGGCAGCGGGCAAGCCTGCCCGGGAATGGCGTTGTGGGCCGCCATCGCCAGGACCCGCGGTTGGGACAGATAGTCGCCTCGCGCCTTGGCGAGGGGGTAGCGGTGCGGGTCGGCCGTGTGCCGGTCGGCGAACGCCCAGAAGGGTTGGGCCGGTCGAGTGCCGGCGACGACCTGCTGCCACAGCAGCCACTCGGCGGCGGCGCCGGCCGCGGCGCGGGTGCGCATGCCGTGCAGGTCGAGGAGTTTGATCGGGCCGCCGGAGGTCAGGCCGTTCCAGCGGTCGATGAGTTTGCCGGTGCGGCGGGTGTGGGTGTGGAAGTGCGGCAGGACACCGCTGGTGGCCAGGCCGCGAGCCGCCAGGGTGGCGGTGGCCTGTGCCGCGAGGGCGGCGGGTTGGGTGCTGGCGGGCAGGCACACGACGGCGGTGCCCATGGTGCGGGTGGGCAGGTGCAGCCGGCTGGTGCCGGTGGACGTGGTACGCGAGCTGCGCATGGCTGTTCCTCCTTGTCCTGGCGGGCGTGGGGGCGCGCGGAAACGCGACCCCTGATGCGGGGGTCGGGCTGGGATGCGCGGGACGTGCGGGGATGGCCTCTGGTTGGGCCGGTCGGGTCGCGGCGACCCGGGCGACCGCGGTGTGCGGTCGGATCGCGGCGGGATGCCGCGGTGTTCAGGTCGGCCGGCGGCCGACGGTGCTGCTCCCCGGATGCGAGCCGAGGGCGGGCCCGTGCGGCTGAGAGCCGAGCATGGCGCCCGCGTGGCCTGGGGCCGATTGGTCGTGCGTGCCGGCTATGGCCGGTCGGTGGTGCGGGGGTGGGCGTGGGGCCCGGTGGGGGTGGTCGCGGCCGACCGGCCAGAGGCGGGTGGGCGGGTGCGGTGTCCCTGCCGTGGCGAGCGTGCGCCCGGGTGGTGCGGTGATGCTGTGGGGTTCTTGGAAAAGAAGCCTTCACCGTAGAGCGGCGACCCAACTGGTCCGGATGCTGCGGCCGGGACCGGGCCCGGCGCCGCTGAGCTGGGCGGTTGGGCACCGGCCGGGGTGTAGTTGGGTGCCGGCCGGCACCCGCCAGTTGGGTCGGTTGGCCTGGTTGGGTTGTCCCCGGGCGGGTTGCTCGGTTGCCTCCGGCGACGGGTGGTGGGTTCATCAGGCGGCGGGTGGCTGCGCGGCGTCTCGGTCGGTGCGTTCAGCCGGCGACGTGGGCGCACTGTGCCGGTGGCGGCGGGCGGCCCGCTCGGCGTCGGCGTCGTGCTGCCACTGGCTGAAGCGCCGACCTGCAAGGCGGCGCAGGAAGTGCGGGATGCGGTTGGCGGGGATGCCGACCAGTCGCGGGCCGAGCACGGCGAGCAGGTCCGAGGCTTCCTGGGAGGACCAGCCGGCCATGGTGATGGCGTCCTCGTCGGGGAAGACGTCGGCGACCCGGTCGGTGTCGGGGTGCAGGAGGTGGTCCTGGGTGCCGCCGTAGGAGTAGACCCACAGGAAGTTTGCGGGCGGGTCGAGCTCGACGAGGCGGCGGAAGCGTTCGACTTCCTTGGTGTAGGCGTAGAAGGTGACGTCCGGCCAGGTCCGGCAGATCCGCAGCCACGCCCGCAGGTAGTCGTCGGTGAAGAAGTCACCGGCGTCGTGGATCCGGACCCAGGCGCCGCGGAACTTGGCGGCGCCGAGTTCGGCGGTCATCGCGGTCTCCCAGCCGGGCAGGTCGTCCAAGACGAAGGCCAGGTTGGCCTGGTGCCGGCCGCGCACGACCGGCCACAGGTAGGTGCCGTTGCGGGCGTAGCAGACCTGGGCGCAGATACCGGCGGCCGGGCAGGTGTTGTAGGTGCGGCCGTCGGGGAGCCTGCCGGCCCAGGCCGGTAGGCTCCAGTTCCACACCCCGATCGCTTTCATCTCGCGGTTCTGGGTCAGCAGCCGCTTCGGGCGCGGCGCACCGCCCTGTGGTGGCACAGATGGAGACATCAAAGTTTCCCCTTGGATGGAAGGTGGAAGCAGCAGGTGCGGCGAGCAGGAGCCGCCCGCACCCCGGTGCACCCGGCACGGCGACTCGGCGGTCCTCGACGTCAGCCGCACGCGTGCGGACCAGCCGGCAAAACCAGGCCGGAAACGCGAAACGGCCCCCACGCCGGGCGCCGCATTGGGGCGTCCGGTGTGGGGGCCAGTCGGGTTGGTTGGTTGAGGCGGCCCAGTCGGGTGTCACGGGCCTCGATCGCGCGGTGCCGATGCAGTCCACGTCGGTGTGGGCGGTGCATCGCCGCGCAGCAGATACAGTTCCTCGTCCAGCGTTGGCGGAGAGACCCCGTCCAGGCCGGAGAGGGCCGGCCAGCCGCGGCCGGCCGCGGCCATGGCAGGCCGCCGTCCCCATCAGCCCGACCGGCCTCGTCGTGGTCGCCGGCGTGGTCCGGTGTTCGAGGCAGGCAGCGGGGTCAGCGGGTTGTCAGCCAGTGCACGGCGCGGTCGCAGTAGCGCTCGTCGGATTCGATGAGCACGGTGCGGCGGCCCGCTGCACGGGCTGCGATTGCCGTGGAGCCGGACCCTGCGAACGGGTCGACCACGGTTCCGCCTGGTGGGCAGGCGTACCGGATGAGCAGATCGAGCACCGCGACTGGCTTCTGGGTGGGGTGAATGCCGGTGCGGTGCTCAGATCGCGCGTAGATGACGGATCGGGCCAGCCGAGTGGGCCCGTAGGTGTAGCCGACCGAGCCGATGCTCCCGGTATGGGTAGGCCGCGGGCGGTGGGTGATGGTGGCCGTGGGCCGTGGCTGTCCGGTGGGCCACTGGTCCCACGGCAGCGAGGTCTGTTGATACGGCGGATCTGCGACGATCAGATCCGCGTGCAGCAATGGCAGGAGGTCGAGACAGTCGCCGTGATACAGCGTGACCGTCTCGTCGGCGTAGTAGGGCTCAGGTCTCGCCAGAACGGTCTCCCTCACAGCAGTGGCGTGCGTGGACCCGCGCGGGACGTCGTGCAAGCCGGCGGGCGTCGCTGCGACAGCCTCAGGTAGCGACCCGTTGGGTGGCCGGGCGGCGACTCGGCGAGGGCCGCCGGGTCCCAAGGATTCTGGGTCTCGAGCGGACGACAGGTGGCGCCGGTCGTGGCCGCGACGATCAGCCGGCCGCCGTCCGGGCGGCCAGGCTGCGGCACGGCGGGAGGTGATCGGGCAGGTGGTGTGCCCAGGTGGGTGCTGTGGCGGCGCCAGTCGCGCCGCACGGGCCGGTTCAGACCAGCGTGGGCGGCGCGTCGTCGCGCAGCAGGTACAGCGGGTCCTCGTCCGGTTCGGGCTGCCCTGGGTGGAACGGCCCCTCGGGGCCGGGTGGTCCGGGCAGCTCGGCCAGCCGGAGCCGACGACGGCCGTTGCCGACGACCTTCCATACCGGCCCGGCCGGTCCGCCGTGCTCGCCGGCGTGGTCGCGGGCAGCTGTGGCGATGAGGACCCCGAGGGCGCCGCCGGCCAGGCTGGTGAGGTGCTGGTGCAGGTTCGTCTCGATCGTCGTGCTGGGCAGCCAGAACAGCACCGGCCAGGTGGGGCCCTTGTCCTGCAGGGTGCGGTACCCGGTCAGCTTCTCGGCGCGGGCCGGATGCGACTCGGTACCGGTGTCGTGTTCCAGGAAGAACGCGACCTGCTGTCCGCCCTCGGTCCACACGCCGTGCGCGTCCGGGCGGGTGTTGTGGTCGACCTTGGCGTAGGTGCGTCCGGCCGACCACCAGCGGGTCAGCCGGGCCTGCGGGTGGCTGCGGCTGTAGGCGAGCAGGTCGATGAAGAACTGGTTGACGCCGTCGGCGTGGGCCAGGTGCCCGACGCGGGTGGCGGCGGACGGGTGCCCGTCGCGTGCGTCGCGCAGTGCCCGGCTGCTGGGTGCCGGCCGGCCGTGGTAGAGCGCCACGTACCGGGTGGAGAGCCGGCCGGGCACCCAGTGCACCGGTAGCCGCCCGGCGCGCGGGTGCACCGGCATGAACCACTCGATGAAGCCGATGGTGCGCAGCACGTTGAGCCGGTTGCGGCAGGTGCGCGGTGAGGTGAACAGGACGGCGGTGATCTGGTCGGTGGTGAGGAAGCGGTGCTGGTCGAGCAGGTGCGCCAGGACGTAGTCGCGGGGTTCGAGACGCCAGGAGATGGCGAGCAGGTCATCGGGGGTGGTGGACCGGCGGGGGGTAGCCGCCGGCCGGGAACGGGTCACCCCCGGTCGGGGGATATCCCCCGCAGGGATATTTCGCGGTTGGCGCTGGTCGCTGGTCATGGGCTCCTACCAGGGTGGTTGGGTGCCAGTGGGCACGGTTGGTGACGGGTGCGGCGGTGCGGGGTGCGCCCGGGGGTTGACCCGCCGGTGCGTATGCCGTGCCACCCGCCTCGTGCAGATCGGTGCTGCCAAGGTGGGTGACGTTGGCGGTACGAACCCGCGGGCGCCGGAGCCGGTCAGCGGCGGGGGCTGCGGTTGCCGCGAGGCCGTCGGGCCAGTTGCTCGACGCCGGACGTCTCGTCGGTCTCGGTGCGGGCGACCGCCTGACGCAGGGCGGTGGTTTCGCCGAGGACCGGCAGCGGCGGGCGGGTACGCATGGTGAAGGCGGCGGTTTCCCGGTTGGCCACCACGAGGCGGCTCGCGGTGGTGTACGCGTCCAAGTGGCTCAGGTCGTGCTCGTCGAGCTCGGGCAGCGTGTGCCGGGCGAGTTGGTGCGCGTCCTCCGGCGAGCAGTTGAAGAAGATCTTGTTTCGGGCGTTGGCGGACAACGCCAGTTGGGTCTCCCGCGGCAGCTGGCTGAGGCTCTGATGGGCCAGGACGAGGCTGAGGTGGTAGCCGCGGGCCTCAGCGAGCATGTCCCCCACCGCACCGGCCAGATTCAGCACATTGTGAGCCTCGTCGATGTATACCGAGGCGTCGCGGCGCTGGTCCTCCGGGATGCGGGCGCGGGCGGTGGCCGCCTGCCACACGGACGCGAGGACGAAGCTGCCCATGAGCTTCGCGGTCTCCTCACCGATCTGGCCTTTGGGCAGGCGGGCAATGAGGATGCCGCCGTCGAGGACCTTGGCCATGTCGAAGCTGGACCTGGCAACCCCGATGGTGTCGCGGACGAAGTCGCGCAACAGAAATGCCCGCAGCCTCGCCAGGACCGGGCCGATGATCTGGGCGCGCAGTGGTGGCGGGGTGGCCTCGTACCACTCCCAGAACCCTTTCAGTCCCTCGGGATCGTCGAGGTCGACGGTGAACGCTGCCCGGAACTGCTTGTCGTTGAGCAGTGGCGGTACCAGGGTGAGGGTGGCGTTGGCCTTGCGCATCAGGGTCAGGCACGCCACGCGCAGCACGTCGTCGATGCGGGGACCCCAGTGCCGTTGGAAGATCTTGCTGAAGATACTGACGATGTTGTCGACGACGAGGTCGTCGTCGGGGCCGGACAGCGGGTTGAGGGTGGCGCCGCGGACCTGGTCGGGGTCGATGAGCACGAGGCGGTCGGCCACCGACGCGGGCAGCCGGTCCAGGATGTCGAGGGCGAGGTCGCCTTTCGGGTCGATGACCACGACGCCGCGGCGGGCTTTGACGTCATCGATGACCATGTGGGTCATCTCGGTGGACTTGCCGGAGCCGGTGGCGCCGAGCAGGTGGATGTGTTCCCGCGCGTCGACCACGCGCAGCGCCACCGAGTGGCCGCCGACTTCCGCCCGTCCCAGGACCCGGGTGCCGCGCCCGCCGGCGGGGACTGCGACGGGGGCGGGGACGGCCTTGGCGCGGGCCCGGTCCAGCCCGGGGACGGCCACGTCGGTGGGCAGCGCGGCCAGCACAGTCAGTTCCTCGGCGGACAGCAGGAAGCCGCCGCAGAACCGGCGCCCGGCCAGCACGGCGGCCGGGCGAGCCAGTCTCCTGCGCCGGAGACGATTGCGGCTGGTGTAGATGCCGTATGCGGAGGCGATACCGTGCGCGACGGTGACCAGCCGGCGGCGGAGCACGTCGGAATCGGCGGTGGTGGCGCGGCCGGGCTGGACGGCGACCGCGTAGCGGATGCCGACCTCCCACTGCGGGGCGAGAACCTTGTCGATTGCGGGGCGGGCGTCGTGGTCGCGGATCGGGTCGCTCGGCACCGCCCGCCCGTACCCGCCGCCCCGCGCCGTGCGGCTGCGGGCCGGGGTCAGCAGTTCGGCGAACAGGTTCAGCCCGCCGCGCAGCCAGGTGGCCGGGTCCAGCAAGCCGCTGCCGGGTGGCCGGCCGGTGCGCAGCTCGGCCGCGGCGCGCCGCGCCTGGGCGACCCGGCGGGGTGCGGCGGGGCGGGCCAGGATCTGCACGCAGGCCCGCTCCCCGGCTGACAGACCGGCACCGGCCGCGACGAGGGCCCGGGTCGGGTCGGTGTCGTGGTCGACTTCGAGGGGATACCAGGCGGGCATCGCCGGGGCGAGGGCGCCGCCCTCGTCCCGCACCACGTGGTCGTCGGCGGGTACCGGGACCGGGTCGGTGGCCTCGGCAATGGTGGCTGAGGCGCCCGGCCACGCGGCGCGGACCGCGGCGGCGACCGGCCCGGCCGGGACGGTACCGGGCAGCCACACGTGGATGGTCAGCTCGCGGCCGGCCCACCGGTACTCCATCGCCGCGTGCGGGGTGCCGTACACCAGGCGCCGCCACCGCGAGGCACCAAGAGCGAGCAGCTCGTAGAGGTTGGCCCACCAGGCGGTGGCGCCGGCCGCGTCGACCTCGGGTGGCGGGGTGATCAGGACCTGCTGGGCGTGCCGCGTCAGCCGCCGGTGCCGCCAGGACCGCACGCGCCCGCGGGCAACCGCGCCGGTCAGTACGAACGTGACCGCGATGGCGGCCAGCCAGGGCCGCTGCGCGGCCCAGATGGCGGCGGCCTGGATCAGGTCGAGCAGGTGGGAGTGCGGTGCGGTGGGCACCATGTTGGGGTCCGTCGACCGGGTCGGGGACGGTACAGGTGTGGGTGGCATGGAACGCTCCAGATGCAAGCCGTCCGATGTGGGGCGGAAGGGGTTACAGGTCGGGGTCGTCGGCCAGGTCGGCGAGCCCGGCGCAGAGGTGGTGTTCGCGGACGGAGGCGACGGTCTGGAATGCCACGCGGTGCGAGCCGGCCAGCAGGAGGGCCTCGCCGCGTCCGGCTGCCAGGAGCATGCGGGCCTCGCCGCCGGTCAACGCGAACGCCTCGGCTATCAGGTCGATCGCCTGCGGGGCTTGGCGCATCAGGACCTGGGTGGCTGCGTTGGCAATCACCGCCTGGCCGAGATCGCTGCCCAGCAGATCGGCGGCGTCCTGGGTGACCACCGCGACCCCGGCCCGCCGCTTGCGGGCCGCTTTGGCCAGGCGGTAGAGGAACTTGGCGCCTTCGCCTTCGCGCAGCAGGGTCCAGGCTTCGTCGACGACCACCAGGCGGCGGGATCCGAGGCCGTCGGCGCGACTCGAGGTGGGGACGTCGACGTCGCGCCAGATCGCGTCCAGCGCGAGGAGCATGCCGGGGGCGCGCAGCTCGTCGGCGAGCTGCCGGGTCGACCACACCACCAGGTGCCCGCGCGGGTGGAAGGTCGTCGGCCCGTCGAAGAGCTCCTTGAAACTGCCGTCCGTCCACGGCGAGAGCCGGGCGGCCAGGGTCTGCGCGCCCGGGGACTCCACGGCGTGCAGGGTGGCGGCCAGGTCGCGCAGCAGCGGCGCCGGCCGCGCCCAGGTGTTCGGGTCGTTACTGATCCCGGCCGCGGCGTAGGTGGCACTGATCGCCTTGTCCAGGGCGGCCCGCTCCTGCGGTGGAGGCTGCTGCCCCAGCAGGACACTCACGAGCGTGTGGAGAAACAGGGCCCGGCGGGTGAGCGCGTCGGCGCGGCGGTCCCCGGGCGGAATGTCGAGGGGGTTGATCCGGATGCCCGGGGCGCCGAGCTGGATGGCGGTCCCGCCGACGGCGTCGCACAGCCGCAGGTACTCGTCCTCGGGGTCGATGATGGACACCTGGACGCCGTCGTAGAGCGAGCGCAGGGTTTCCAGCTTGACCAGGTAGGATTTGCCTGCACCGGAGCGGGCCAGGACGACCGAGTTGTGGTTGTCGCAGGACCAGCGGTCCCACCACACGACGCCGTTGGACGCGGTGTTCAGCCCGTACAGCACCCCGCCGGCGGGCACGCCTTCACCGGGCAGCGGAGCGGGCAGATCAGCGCTCGCCAGCGGAAATGCGGCGGCCAAGGCGTCGGTGTCGAACACCCGCCGCATCCGCAACGAGTCCACCCCGAGTGGCAGGGTCGTGATCCAGCCCTGCACCTGCCGCCAGGTCGCCGGCTGCGTGTCGAGCAGGACGGACGCGGCGGCGGCGCGGACTTCGGCGACCGCCTCCACCAGGTCCTCTTCGGTGGGGGCGTGGACGCACAGGTAGTGCCCGGCCCGGAAGAGCCGGGCGGCGCCGCGGGCGAGGCGGTCGGCGAGGTCGGCGGCGTCTTCGGCGGCGGCGTCGGTGACCGGGTCGCCGAGGCGGCCCTTGTCGAAGTCGAGGCGCCGGTTGGACTCGAGGCGGGCCCGCTGCCGCCGCAGCCGGGTGGCCGCGGTGGCCGTGGGGATCGGTTCGATGTGCTGCACGACGTCGACCCGGCCCGGCCACGCCAGGAGGGCGTCGAGCCAGGCCAGGCCGACCTCGGGCGGGTACCCGGTGATGATCAGCACGGCGGTGTAGCCGCCACCGACCTGCAGGTAGCGGGGCGTGGACTCCACCGCGGCCGGGCCAATCGCCGCGGCCAGGGCCGCGGCGTCGCCGCCGCCGTTCCTGGTGGGTGTGGCCGTCTTCGTGCGTTTCATGGGGTGAGCTCCTCGTCGAACCGGGGGGCGGTGATCGGCTGGTGCACGGGGGTACGCGGCCAGGACGCGTCGGTGTACTGGTAGGGGTCGACCGCGGCGGTCAGCACCGCCGACGCGGTCGCGCCGTCGAGGACCCGGGTCTGCGCACCAAGCGTGGCCAGGGTGGCGGCGGTGTGCTCCGCGCGGCGCATCGCCTCAGCCGGGGCGCCGCGCTCCCCTGTTGCGGTGTGCGCGATGGTGACGGTGCGCCACAACGGGTCCCGTCGGGCGGCCACGTCGAGCAGGAAGTCGCTGTAGTCCAGCGCCGCGTCGGCCAGGGCCGGGTGCGGCAGGGTTTCGGCGGCGTCGGCGACCCGCATCGCGTGGCTGGTCAGGTCGACGCGTTGGGCGGAGACCACGACCTGCACTGGCCCGGTCAGGCTGTTGAGCCAGCGGGCGTAGGCGCCGACCAGGGCGGCCTGTTCCGCCCCGGTGCGCAGGCCGATGTTGACGGTGGTCGCGGCGACCAGCACCGTCGCCCCGCCCTCGCCGAGAGCGATGACGCCGTCGTCGCTGATCGAATCGGCGGGTAGCCGCAGCACCGCCGGCGGCGGCTCGTCCGCCGCGGCGGCCGGCGCCCACGCGGGTGCCCGGGCTGCTCCTTCCGGCGCGGGTGCCGCGCGCCGCGGGCTGCGGTGGTGCATGATGGCGGCCCACAGCCAGGCATCCAGTGGCAGGCCGTCGCGGCGGCCCAGCGCGAGCGCGAACGCCACCCCGGCGAGGGGGATGAGCAGGATCGCCACCGCGGGCAGCGGCAGGAGCCGGCCGACGGACTTGAGGATCAGGTAGCCGATCGCTGCGGCAGCGCCGAGGATGGCGACCTGCCGGGCGGTCAGGCCCCATACAATCCGGTCGGGTGCCTCGATGTCGGCGGGTACCCGGGCATGGACTTCTTCAGCATCCACAGTGGACTCCTATAGGCAGGTGATGGGAGAAAGCAGCCCGGCACTGCCACCGTGGTCCGCGGCTCGGTTGGGCGCCGGCGGGTGCTGGCGCCCAGCCGAGGCAGAGCGCGGATCAGCGGCGGTGTGGGGTGTTCCACGGGCCGTGGGCCTGCGGCCGGACCGGCCTCGTCTTGGGCATCGCGGTGGCCGGGTTGACCCCGGCCGGGATCACCGGCCGTGAGCCGGCCGGCAGCGTCGGTTGCACGCCGGCGGCCCGGATCGGCGTTCGCGCCGAGCGCGGCGGTGTGGGTGTAGATCGCCGAGGTACGGCCCGCCAGCCGGAGTCGACTCCAGCGGCCAATTCCTGTGCGGTGTAGGGCCGTACCGGCCGGCCGGTGGGCCAGGCCACACCGACCTGCCCCGGCCCGGCGCCGGCCGGAGGCGGCAGCGTCCCGCGGCCGGTGCCGCCACCGCGACCACCACCGCCCGAAGGCGGCGTACCGCCGAGCGCGCGCGGCATCCGGGTGCCGCCGCCAAGCCGGCCCCCACGGGCTCCCCCACCGGCCGCGACTCCCGCCCGGCCGCCGCCAGGACGGCCGAACGGCCGCCGTAGCACCCTGGTCAGCTGCTGGATCAGCACCATCCGCAGGATCGTCCCAGCCACGTTATGGCCGCCGCCGCTGGTCGCGAACCGGCGCATCAGGCCGGGAATCTTGACGACGACCCACAACAGGCACAGGACGATGAACAGATTGAAGGTCCCCGTCGTGTCGTTCGGCAGGCCCAGCTGCGGCACGTTGGCGTCCGGGTTGAGGAACACCGACAGCGCGGTGTGCAGCGCGACGGCCTGCAGGACCACCGTCGCGACAGTGGCCAGGATCGAACGCCACCACAGCTTCGCGGCAGCGTCGGTGAACGGGGTAGCGTGACAGGCCAGGGCGAGCGGGCTGACGCCGACCAGAACGATCAACACGCCCAGACGGACGAGCCAGGTGGCCAGCAGCATCCCGATCAGCGCCGCGATGATCAGGCCGATGATCACGGCGAGGAACGCGCTGGGCGGGTTGTCCATCGCGTCGAAGGTGACCTTCTGCAGCTGGACCAGCGAGCCCTGAGAGGTCACGCCGTCGCCGGTGAGCGCCACGGTCAGCGTGTTGGCGAGCTGGATCAGGTTCTGGCAGATCGGTATGGCGAAGTTCGCCGCGATCCACCCGACCACCAGCCGGGGCACCAGTTCACCGATGCCGTAGCGGGACTGCACGGTGCCGTTGGTCATCACCATGATCCCGACGGTGATGACGGCCAGCACGAAACAGACGTTGACCACCATCATCGACTTGGTGGTGATGGCGGTGACCTGCGGCAGGGTGCTGACGTCCGGCGTGGTGAACGCCGTGGTGGACAGCAATCCCCACAGCGCGTTGAGGGTCGCCAGAATTGCCTTGGCGATCGCGTTAATCACGTCGTTGACCAGCCGGCCGGCCATGTCAGCCGCCCAGGATGTTGCGCAGGATGGTCAGGATCACCGGAGCCAACAGGGCGAGGGCGTAGCCGATCCCCGCGCTCTTGAGTGAGCCTTTGGCCCGCTCGACCTGGGCGGGGTCGCCGCCAGCCATCAGGTACTGGGCGCCACCGATGGTCAGGAACAGGGTGGCGACCGCGGCGATGATGCCGGTGATCCAGGTGGTGATATTGCTGATGACCGTGGGCAGGTCGTTGACCGCAAGAGGGACGCTGCCGGCGGCCCACGCGGGGGCGGCCGTGACCAGCAGTGCTGGGACCGTGGCCGCGACGATCGTCGCCGCGCGCCGGATAACGGTGCGGGGGTTGGGTTTGCGGTGCATGGGTGCCTCACACCTCCCGCCCCAGCGGTGTGGGGCGTTCGCGACGAGCGGATGGGAGGCGTCACCGCAGGAGCGGCAGGGGCCGTGGAAGCTCTGCTTCTGCCCGGCTATGACTGGCAACGGGGGGTGACCCGCCCGTCTCGGCCGGCTGGCCCCGCGCACGCCCTGTGGTGGCGCAGGAACCGCGCGGGCCCCGGTCGGAACATCAGGGGTCGGTGGCGATTCCTTGCCCACCAAGGGCCTCAGTTGGGTGCCCAACCCAGCACCCGCGCCGGCGAGGGCACCCAACTGACCCAACCGGACCCTGGTCGCCCGCGCGCAGCGGTCCGCGGCGCCCACCAACAACGGTGCAGTTGGATTGGTCGACGTGTCGCCCAGAGACCGCGGCCGCCATCGGCAGATACCTGCAGCCGACCCGCACACGATCTGCCGGGCCCGAACACAACAAGGGCGGGGCGACGACCCGTGGAGCAGTCGTCGCCCCGCCGCAGTCGTGCAACCGGAGGGTGTGCCGTGTGGGTGGCTCGCCGAGGCCGGGTCGGCGTCAGCCGATGCCACCGCTCAGGGTGGCGTACACATCGCGGGTCATCTCGTCCCACTCGACGCTACGCTCGCCCACCCCGCAGCAGCAGAAGCTGTGCCGGCCCGCGGGGCCAAGGAACGCCCACACCGCCGGAGAGGGGTCCGCGCCGCGCAGCACCAGACTCCAATGCAGGCCGTGCAGCACCACCACAACCGGACGGCCCTGCCGGTCCCGGCCGATGCGCACGGTGCCCGGTGGCGGGGCGGCGGCCAAGACCCGGGCCTGCCGAATGAGGTCGCGCACCACGTGCCGCTCGGGGAGACAGAGCAAATCCTGCGGGTCGTCGAGGTTCACCCAGCAGCCGCCGTCGAGGCTGCGCCCGGGCGCGGCACTGTTCCGTCAACACGGCGGCCAGCTGATTGGCAGCGCGCCGGCACCGCCGGTGCCGGCGCAGATAGCTGGGCAACGTGACGGTGGCCGGTCGCACGACGACGACAGGGAACGGACCCGGCCGCCCGAACTGCGGCCTCCCGGTGCGGAAGGCAGACGGGACGGCTGGCTGCGTGGATGCCGGTGGCATGGCACGCCCCGGGCTCATCGGCTTGCCGCGCTGGTGGCGGCCGACACACCGCCGCCGTCGTCGCCGGACGGGTCGTCCATCGACAGGTCGCCGAGAGCCTGCGGGTCCGGGCTGCCCTTCATCAGCGGCACCAGCGGCACCCAGTCGAGCTCCCCCGCGCGGATCGCGCCCGCCAATCGCAGTTCGGCCTTGCGCCGCCACGCCGCAGCCAGGGCAACGCTGATGCCGAGCTTGTCGGCCACCGTCGCCAACGCGACCTGGTCCAAGCGCGTGCCAGCGATCAACCGGTACTCGTCCGGGTCGATGACCGCCTGGGCGACCGCGCGGGTCAGCACCCAATCCGGGTGGTCCCAGGGCTGCTGCGGCGGCAGCGACCAGGTGGCGTGCACCCGAATCACGTCGGACTCCGCTTCCCGTTCCCGGGCTATCTTGACCGCCCGGGCGCCGGCGTCGATCAGCTTCCCGGCGATGCGGCTGTCGGACAGGTCGATGCTGCGCAACCGGTCCACGAACCCGGTCAGCAGCTCGCTGTCGCGGTCGCTGGAGTCACCGGGCCAGCCCCTGGCCAGCATGCCGGCCGTGCGGCGCAGCCCCGGCATGGCGATACCGACCGCAGCGATCACCCAGGCCGGGCCGTCCCGGCGAGCCCGCACGACCAGTTCCCGCCACACCTCGTCACGGACCGGGCGGGGGGTCGCGTCGGCGATGAGCAGCTTCTTCAACTCGTCGAGGGGCAGGATCCGGTCGGGCAGCCCGGTGAAGCCCCGCCCGTCGAAGGCCAGCGGCGCGGGCGGGCAGACAAGCAGGTCGAACGCGCGCTGCGCGGCGTCGAGCGGGGTGTTCGGCCAGGGCCGACTCTGCGGCCGACGGCGCGGCCGGGGCCGCCGTAGGGACTGCGGCCAGGACAGTTGCGTGGGCATTGGTGTACTCCCGTGTCAGGCGAGACGCCTGCCGGGCCGCGAAACGACCGGGTCAGGCGCGAGACGCCGTCCATGGGCGCACGCCAACCCAACCGGTTGGCCAACCAGCAATCATCGAACCGGACCATGACCGTGGTGACGAATCGGGTCGCCAGTTAGGCGGTTGGGTCCAGCTCAGACCGCGTCTGCCTGGGCGACCGTCACCGGCTGGAAGGTCTTCGGACAATGGCCACGCTGGCCGCACCGCGGGCAGCGTATGCGCAGCTCAACGCCGACCTGTTGGGTCCGTTGGGTAGCCCCAGCCCAACCGGGTCAACTGTGTGCACGCAGGATGTCGTCGACGCCGGCTTTGTTGCTGAGTGTGGTTTTGGCACCAGATGTCGCTGAGTTTGGGCATCAGCGGGATCTTGCCGATCTCGATGTTCGCGAGTTTGACTCCACCCAGGTTGCGTCGTTCACCCGCCGCCGAGGTAAGCCTGCCGCTCACGCAAGGTGACGAGCGGCCAAGAGCCGGACGAGCGTTCTCTGCGGCATGTCCGTGCAGCTGATCAAGCAGTGCCGACAGCCGCGAAGGGCCCGCCCGTGGTACTTGATCGGGCGTAGATTGCGATCATGAATCTGCGGTTCGAGGACGGATGGTATGTCGGCGACGCTGCGGACGATCTCGCAGAGGTTCTGCTGATCAACGGAGCGGACGGGTACCCGGTCCACGAGGTTCGGCACAGCATCTGCAGCGGGTGCGGAGCGGCTGTGTTCGAGGTGCAGGGCGCCGGGCAAGAACGGGTGCGGAAGCGTATCTGCCGCTCCTGCAGGGACCAGCACTATCTCTTGGACAGCGAGGACTATTGGGACGACGACAGCGCGTACATATCCGTCTGCACGTGCGAAGAAGAGCTGTTCAACGTCGCCGTCGGGTATTCGATGTACGCCGATGAGGTGGGCGGTATACGGTCCGTTGCGGTCGTTGAACGGTGTACCGCGTGCGGCCGGATCGGATCGCCGGTCGAGTGGATGCTCCGCACCGGTGACATGGGCATGCTGGACCGCGCATAAACGAACACTTCGGCTTTCCGTCACTCACTGTGATGCGCGCTGTTGGGCCGATGCACGACATCCGCGGCAGAAGCGGAAGCCAAGATTGGTTTCGGTCGCATCGTTGCCACGATCGCACCTGTCCGGTCGGCCATCCGCCCAATGCCATCCGTTATGAAGATGAAGCCGTGCTACCGGGCTCGAGTTGCGGCGAAGTCCGGCCTGAAGCTTGTAGGTGTCACGAGAGGGCAGCGACATGGCCTATGAAATGAAGTGTTACTGCCGACGGGCCGGCGATGCGTCCGCGGTCGCGGCAGTGGTGCAAGGTGGCATCCTGGCGCGCTATCCGGGCGCGGGCTTCCGCCAGTACCCGTCCCAGCCCGACATTCGGGAGTTCGACATCGAGGCGTCCACCGGGGCGTCGTTGTACATGCTCGTTGACGCCGATGCAGCACGGGTCGCCGCGGCCGTTACCGCCATGCCTGATGCTCCGGCCGGGTTGTCGGCCACGAAGTCGATCGCGACGGTTATCACATCAGGCGCCGCTGACCCCGCGCTGCTGATGGCGTGCGCCACGACGTTCGTGGCTGATCTCGACGGAGTGTTATGGGACGAGATGGACGGGTTCGACGTCGCACTCCCCTGACGAGGTCGTTCTGCACTGATCTTTGATGGGCGTCCGCTCATTGGCACTCCGGCGAGGCGGCGACACTCGCCGAGGCCCGTCAACGCCGATGACGAACTCCGGCTGCCATCGCGCACCAACGGCGGCAGAGCGGAAACGTGATGGAGCACGGTCGTATCCGTCCTGTACCACGGGTCGGGGAGGGCACACCGGTAGGACCTCGCGGCGGGGTCGACGATTTGCCGGGTCATTTCAGTACATCGGCCATCCAAGGAACTCGTGATCGCCGCGGGGCGGAGGCAGCGCTCTCGAGTGCGCCGCCCTCGACGTTCCTACGAATCCAGCTGCGTCTGCACTCCGGTCGCGTCCAGGCGTTTGGCGAGCAGGAGCACTTCGGCTCGGGTACCGATCACGCCTGGGCCGGTCAGGCGGGCGTACGTGTCGCTCGCCTCTGTGAGCGTCGCGCCGTAGCGTCGCAGCACCCGCAGGATCGCCAATCGCAACGGGCGGCCGCTGCCGGGATCGACCCCGAGCCGGCCGACGCCGTCGCGGTCGAGCAACAGCCGGCGGTAGTCGTCGGGCAGCGTGCCCCAGTCACAGCTTTCGAGCCGGTCGCCACATCCGTCACACAGCCAAGAGGTCGACCAGACCAGCCGGTCCCCGTCGACCGCCTCGCTGAGCTCACCACGCAACAGCGCACCGCATCGTGGGCACGGTGTGACCAACTCGTGCCCGACGATCAGCTCCTCGCTCACGGACGCCATCGTAGGCACCGGCCGTACGCAGTCCCGCGACAGAGCGCGGAACGCTGCGTGGCCCAGCACAGGGCCTGCCTCGATGAGCCCGACGAGCCCCGCGAAGCTCCTGCCGAGCAACCCGGGCCAGCTCCGACGGCCGAGCCCACCGGGGCGATGGCCGAACGTCGCCGCGCCCACCACGCCCTCGTGCATGAACTGCTGGCGCAGGGCGCCGGGTTCCGGCAGATCGCCCGGCACCTGGGCTGGAACCACCGCACCGTGTCGCAGTACGCCCACGCCGCAACCTGGCAGGAAATGATGGTCGGGCAGAAGGCCCGGCCGAGTCTGGTCGACCCGTTCAAGCCGTACCTGATCCAGCGCATCAACGAGGGCTGCCTCAAGGCCAGCATGTTGCACCGCGAGATCCGCGCTCAGGGTTTCGCCGGCAGCTACGCGATCATCCGCAAGTTCGTCGAGCAGTACCGCAGCAGACCCGACCTGACATCGGTGCGGCGACCGCCCTCAGTGCGGCAGGTGACCGGGTGGATCTGCCGACGCCCTGACGACCTGCCCGACCGCGACACCGAGCAACTGCAGGCGATCCTCGAGCGGTGTCCGGAACTGCGCGCCGCCGCCGGGCTGGTGCGGTCGTTCGCCGACATGCTCACCCGCCTGCGCGGTCAACGGCTCAGTGCGTGGATCACCGAAGCCGAAGCAGCGGCATTGCCCGGCATGACGAAGTTCGCCACCGGTCTGACGGCAGACCTGGAGGCCGTGACCGCCGGCCTCACCCTGCCGTTCAGTTCCGGACCGGTCGAGGGCAACGTCAACCGCATCAAGATGATCAAACGATAGATGTACGGCCGGGCCGGTTTCGACCTGCTACGTAAGCGTGTCCTGCTCGCCCCGTGAAAGCTGTGGCGTCGATCAGTCTCCGCAGAACCACAGGTACCGGTGAGATCCCTGCTCTACCATCGCGGCGAGCCTGCGGATCTCAACACGAGCCTGCTCAGGGATCACGCCGACCGGCAACCGCTCCAACTCGTCCAGCAACAGCGGAAGCTGCCGCTGGTTGAACACCGTGTCGAGGTATGCACAGAGCCCGGCGAGCATCGGAAACACCGAACTGTCAACATCGATCAACTCCTGGGTCCACTCCAAACCTGACGCATGCTCCAGAACACGCCCAGACTCGTCCCGGACCTGAAGATCGATCACCGGACCCACCGTATCGAACCCACCTCAGCAAGATCAATCACAATGTGTGCGCCAGAACCTCGTTCTCACGAACGAAATCACGGACGCCGTTCCTGACCCGTGCGGTGACGCGTCAGCAGGGACATCGGCAACGACGCGCCCTCGCCGCCGCGGCCGGCACCAGCTCCTCGGCGACGGCGGCGCCGACCCGGTCGAAAACCGGGGCCGCGCTCCGGCCGTTGCATCCGGGGCCGGTCGTTGCCGAGGGCATTACGTCGAACCGGCCCGCAAGGTGGCAGCCCGGCCGCATAGGCAGCGACGTCGGTGCCCGCGTCGCCGGCCTCAGCAATGATCTCGGCCAAGCGACGTGGATTCCCGACCAGCGGTGAGCGGCCAGTCAGTACGCGCAGGCCAGCGGTAGGGTCACGGGCCGGCCCGCGCGTCGATGCACAACACGCACAGGGCGCGTCGGCGTCGACGCTAACGTGTGGTAGCCCAGGCGGGCGGCGGCTCGGCGGGCGTGGACATGCCGACGCCCGGTACCCCAGTCGCAACGAACGCGTGCGCCGCCCTACCCTGGCCCACCGATACGCCGCCCGCGGCAGGAGGCGGACCGCCGCCGGTATCGGTGGCCCGGGGGCTGGTACCGGCGCGGCGGGCATGCGCAACCGGTGCGATACCCGGCGGCCATCCGCAGCGGCACCGGTGGTGCCCGGTGCGGTATCGGTGACCGCTACAGGGCAGTGGATGGGCGCGCCGGCCGGTACCGGCGATCAGTGTCCGGTGCGCTACCGGCGGCCGCCGCCGTGTACCGGTCGCGCCAGGCAACGCCGACACCGAGGCCTGACACGCACGGCGACCGTCGTGGTCAACGAAGCGCGGTGCTGGTGCGGTGTGTCAGCCAGCTTCGGCCGCCGGTGTGCTGATGTCGGCACGCGGTGTCTGCCCTGGCTACGACGGGGCCGGGACCGCCACGGCAAGGTGACCGGTCTCGCCGGCCGTGGCGATGTGCGTGGCTGCCGCTGACCAGATGCCGCAGCCAAGACGGCGTATTCGTGACTGCCAGTGGTCGCTGTCCCGGTGCGAAGACCTCGGGTTGGCACACGGTTTGATCGCCGACCGGTCCGGTACCACCGGGCGTGACCGGGCCTGCGCCCGGCGCCGGCGGTGGGCACCGCGCGCGATACCGGACGGTGAGGGGGCCGGTCATCGGTGCCGGTTGGCGACTCCCGGCATCGGTGCGACCGGTGACGGGGAGGGCGAGCGGTACCGGCGGGCACCGCACCGCTCCTGGCCTGGTACCGGTATGCCGAGGGCACGCGTCGCCGCAATCCGCCGGGTGCTCGTTGAGGCTGACGGCCCACCGCGGGCGGGCCGACGCCTTCGACCGGACCGCCTCGGGCGCGCCCGGCCGACCGGTGGCCACCCAACTGGACCGGACGCCGTTGGGTGGGCGTCGAGTCCGGGGCTGGCTGGTTGGGTACCCAACCAGCATCCGGTTGGGCACCGGACTGCGTAGGTGGTTCGCGGTCGCCGTTCTCGCCCAACCTCGTTCGGTGTCGGCACCCCGCGCAGTTGGATGCTGCGAGGGTTAGTTGGCTGCCGGTTGGGCGCCGTTCCCGGCCGAGCGCTGCGGGCCGGGGTCCAGTTGGGCCATGGGTGGGCGTGAACACAAGCCGCCCGGCGCGGGACCCACACCCGCCCATAACTGACGACGACGACCGCCTCGACCACGAAGGTCCTGACCCGAACGCCCCGCATCACCCTGCCACCCCGCCCGACCCTGCCCCGAATACCGGCGACGTCGCGGGCGCCGTGGGTGATCCGCTTGCGTTGTCCGAACTGATCGCGAGCGGAGACATCGACGTCGTCCCCGGTGACCCGCCGGTGCCGCTCGCGGTGTGGCGCGTCGCGGACGTCGACGTCCGCTGGGGCCACCGCCGTGCCGACGCCTTGAGTCCGCGGCTGGCCGCGCTGCTGGTCGGCGTGCACACTCGCCCCGGCGACACGATCGTGTCGGTTGGCCACGACCTGGCCCTGGCCGGCGCGGCCGGCGCCGGCGGGCGCGGCTACCGCAGCGTGGCCCACTCCGACCAGCTCGCCGGTCTCGACCAGGCCGCCGGCACGGTCGCGCTGATCGTGCTGCCCTGGCCCCCGGTCAACCAGCCAGGCGGGGTGCGCCGGGAGAGCCTGATCGCCATGTTCGGCGCCTGCCGCCGGCTGATGAGCCCGGATGGCTGCACCATCGTCGCGCTGGCCGGGCTACCTCCCGACCAGACGTTCGTCGAGCACAGCAGCGCACTCATCCCGGCGGCGCACCAGGCCGGCCTGGGCTGGCTGCAGCACATCGTCGCGATCACTGCCCCGATCGTTGGCCAGCGCATCACCTGGCGGACGGCACCGGCCGACCCGGCGATGCTGCGCGCCGCCACGCACCTCAAGGTCCACCTCGATCTGTTCGTGTTCGTCGCTCGGGGTGGCCGCCATGGCTGAGCGCACCGAGCCGCATGTCGCAGCACCCGCCACGACCGGCGCTGGCGTGTCGCCCTGCTGCGGCGACACGCCGGCACCGGGCAACCAGTCACCGTTGCTGTCGGTGATCCTGGTCGGGCGGCGCAGCCTGGCCCGGCAGCGCCGCGGCCGGTTCGTCGCCGGGTCCGGGGCGCACCCGGCCCGGATGGCACCGGACCTGGCCGCCACCCTGATCCGCGGCTACACCCAGCCCGGCGAGCTCGTCTTCGGCCCCCTCGCGGGAACCGGCACCACCCTGGTCGAGGCCATCCACGCCGGCCGTGACGCCCTCGGCATGGAGTACGAGCCCGGCTGGGCGGCCCTGGCCCAAGCCAACATCGACCTAGCCCGCCGCCAGGGCGGTACCGGCCACGGCCGGATCCTGCGCGGCGACGCTGCCGGCCTGCCCCGCGGCGTGCCCGGCGAACTGCGTGGCCAGATCAGCCTGGTGCTCACCTCACCGCCGTACGGCAAGACCATGCACGGGCGGGTCGAGCACCGCCGCGGGCCGCTAACCCGCTTCCACAACACCTACAGCAAGTACTCCCCCGGCCTGGGCCGTGGCGGCAAGGCCGCCGCACACGAAGAGCCGGACCCGGCCAACCTGGCCCACCGTGGACGCGCCGCCCTCCTCGACGGCATCACCGCCGTCCTGGCCGGTTGCATCCCGCTACTCAAACCCGGCGGAATCATCGCTGTGGTCGCCCGGCCCTGGCGACGCGACCACTTCCTGGTCGACCTGCCCGGCCAGACCATCCAGACCGGTCTGGCCGCCGGCCTGGAGCTCATCGCGTGCCGCCGCGCGGTCCACGCCGCAGTCCGCGACGGCCGACTCGTCGCGCACCACTCGTTCTTCCAGCTACACGTGGCCCGGGCCAGCCGCCGCAAAGGCTCCCCGGTTAGCCTCATCCAGCACGACGACATCGCACTGTTCAAGGCACCTTACTAACCCTCGGCGGCCGGAATGAAAGCGCCGTACCACAGCCGCCGCACCGCGGCACCGCCCGAAAAGCCACGGCGGCCCGCGCCGGTGAGAGGCATAAGCGGCACCGCTCGAAGTCGACCGCGCCACGCGAGTCGCGCTACCGTCGCCGCCCGCCCGTGCCGGCCGCGGACCAGCCAACCCCGGAAGCCATCAGGTGCTGCGGCTGACGCTGACCCAACCGGATACCAGGCCCCGAATACCGAGCAGCAACGCCAGCAGGCGGTCCAGGCGCTGTTCGCTATGATCGTTGACGGGCTTCAGCGGCAGGCGTAGCACGGCCGACCGGCTTACCAGACGCGAGGCTCGGCCGACGAGGCTCAAGCCCCAGCCGGTTGGGTTCGTTGGGTCTGATTGGGCGTCTTTCAAGCGGTGCATACCAAGTTTGGCGCCCAGTTGGGTCATGGTAAGCGTGAATAGAGTTCCCGATCGCGACGCCGCAACTACCGACGACGACACGACCGAACCGCGTCAGCACATCGACACTCGCAACGACAGCTCGATATCTGGCCCACGGCATCTCATGCTCATCCCCCCAGATGAGCCGCCCGTGATCACGCCATCCGCCGCGCGCGCAATGCTTAAGATCCTCAGCGCAGCACGCGACCGGGCCCCACGACCGTCGGTACATGGCGATACGTCTTCACCGCCCAATCGTCCGAAGTGCGAGGCGGATTCCTGACGCCGCCCCTACGTAAGCACCTGGCCTGGGGGCGACAACCACAACCGGGCCGCGAACGTGAAGCTCGAGCACGAACGGTTGCGATCCCCGCTGGGGACGATGACGACGCCAAGCCTGCCGCGCCCGTCCAGCTGGCGCTCGTCATGTTGCGATCCCCGGTGGGGGCGATGACGACAGGAGCGGCGAGGACTTTGAACTCGACGGTTCGCTGTTGCGATCCCCGGCGGAAACTCCGCCAGAAGATCAGCGGCGGGCTACGCACCTGGGCCGGAGCCGAGACCTTCTGCGCCATCCGCAGCTACCTCTCCACCGCCCGTAAACACAGCATCAACGCCCTCGACGCACTCACCGGTCTCCACAACGGACGGGCCTGGCTACCCGGAACCACCTGAACAGTTACTCGCGCCGACCGCGATTGGGCACCTTCAATCGGTAAGCTTGCGAGCCCGCAGCCTGCCATTACGACTCTTGGTTCGACTCACCGCTCTCACCGACGAAATTGACCCGCCTCGAAAGTGCCGCAAGAATTTGGTCGACTCCCTCATTGATAATCAATCTATACCAGTACTTAACCGGCTCCACGGTTCGTAACCCTATCAGCCCTACGACACCACCTTCCGACTCAAGAACGCGAAAGAATGACTGCCACCCGTCGAAGGTTCTCCAGAGGTCGGATGCTGCGTAGCGGTACTGCCAGATATCCCTCAGGTTGTGTGCGTTCGGCCAACCGACATCCACGCTGGGCGAAGTCATTTCCTCGACAAATTCCAACAGTTTGTCGGTTTGACATTCCGGAATTGGTGGCGAAGAAGAAATCAGAGCAAGTAGCTCGCCCTTCGACATGCTAGTTGGTCTTCTATTCACGATGCCACCGGCCCGTTATCGACTGATCTCTCTTGGCACGCCACTAATGGTTCCCTCAATCAAAATTTCATGTTCAAATGCCATACCTGGATCAGCCCAGGGCTGGTCGTTGACGTGGATGTGCGGCTGCCCATCGGGGATTCTGGTGGCGAACGTGGTTGCCGACGTTTGCAGGAGCGGGTTGGTGGCGGTGGTGCTGACGACCAGGCCGACAGCGTTCGTGGTGTAGTCCGTCGAGGCCAGGTTGCCGTTGGCATCGGTGATGGTCTTAACGCGTCCGACCGGGTCATACGTTGTCTTGCTGGCGCTCTGGTAGTGGAACGCGCCGGCGGTGTAGTCGTCGGCCTGGTGGACCATCGTCGGATCGCCCTTGGATGGTGCGACTGTCTGCGGGAAGTCTCGCTGAACGTTGGATCGTCGTAGAAGGTCCGGATGTTCGAGATGACCTGGGCGGGCCGACTCACCGAGCTCGGCGCGGTGAGTGTGTTCATCGCCCCGGGGATCGAGGGCTTGGTTCCTTGGGTGAAGCTGCCGCGGGCGACGGCGTCGACCTCGACCTCGGCGGGTAGGGCGACAAGGTTCGCGGTCGTGTTCGGCGGGGCGTAGGTGGTGCGGGTGCACCGGTCGTAGGCGGTGTTTGCTGGGACGGTATGGGTGTACTCGAGGAGCGGGGAAGCGTAGGTCGCGCTGGCGGCATTGGTGTCGTAGCTGGTGTCGGTTTCGCTGTAGCGCCAGGTCGTCGCGCCGCTGCCGGTGACAGCCTGCCGTTTGAACGTCTCGACGGGGGCGACCCAGTTGGCTGTCAGCGCGGGCAGATCGGTCCGGGCGCGCGTTGCCGTGGCCGGCGAAACCCAGTACGAGGTGATCGTCGAACTGTCGACCGGGCCGCCGTTGCCGAGGTACGCGGTGCTTTCGAGTACAGCGCCGGCGAGCTGGTCGAGGTCCTCGTGGGTGCCTGACAGTCCCCCTTCCGGTTTTCGTAGTGGCCCGTGCTTCCGCGATTACAGAACTAGTGGTCCAGCTTGTCCAGATACTGTCCGTCTATCCCTGCTGGTGCATTTCCGCGGTCTCATCGCCGCCACGAGGAATGGCCACTCCCTGCTGGGCGTTTGTCGCCGCCCTCCCCGTCCTAGCCGTCACCGCCTGGGTCACTGTGAGCACCAACCAGGTCCCGATCGCCCCCACCGGGGATCGCAACACGTCGTACACGGCGTGCATGGTCGCCTCTTCGACCAGTCGTCATCGCCCTCCACCGGAGATCGCAACGCGAGGTCGACGCTGTCGGCGTAGGTGTGCCGCGGGTCGTCATCGCTCCCGTCGGGGATCGCAACGCGTACCCGCCACGGGCCTGCTCGACGGTGTCACTGGTCGTCATCGACCCACCGGGATCGCAACACGCCACAAAGCACTATGAGCCCGGGTCAATCGTTAAAGGTTGCTGCCCACATGCTGGGTCGAATGGGAACAGGTGCCGTCTGAGCTGGGAAGATAGGAATTGTCGAGGGTCATATCCATCCCGCCCGGAGGGCACTTGCATGGTGAAGCGTACCTGAACGCGTCCAAGGATCGTGGTGTCCGCCGACGGTCGTGGTGTCGTCGGTCATGCCGGTGCGCGCCCGCTCACCGACGTCGCCGATGTGACCGGGCTGACCGGCGCGTGCAGTGACGTGCTTGCCGGGTTGCGGCAGCGCCGTGGCGGCCATGACCCTGGCCGGATCGCGGTTGACCTGGCGGCGACGCTCGCCGACGGCGGGGAAACGATCTCGGACCTGGCCGTGCTGCGGGATCAGGCGGCGTTGTTCGGGCCGGTCGGCGTCCGACTCCACTGCGTGGCGACTGCTGTCCAGCATGGACGCCGCGGCGCTGCATCGACTGGCCGCTGCGCTTCCGCTCAGATCAATTGCAACTCCTCGCGGACGACGATCATGTAGTTCGGGTTAGACTCGGACCTTCGACACACTTTTGTGGCATACCTGCTGGCGAGTGTTCAAGTGGCACTGGACACTCGCCATACGCATCTCTGCACACCCGCGAAGGCGCGTCGTGACGCGGCCGATCGCACCTCTCATCCCGTCATCCGCGGACGGTGAGCCGCGCCGTCCGCTCGCCCGGCCGCCGCTCCCCCTCGCCGAGCTGGCCGAGGGACGGTCCCGTTCGTGGCACTACGCCGTCTCCACGATCGACAACCGCGGCCGGGCCGCGGAAACGTCGGTCGTCGGGCTCTCGGGTGGGGTGGCCGGCACGCGGCTGCACGTCCGCGAGCAGGGTCGCCTGATCGTTGCCGGCCTGGACGAGCAGGGCGTGTTCCAGATCAGCCGGACCGGGCACCTGCTGATTCCGGTCGCGGTCCGGCGGTGGTGCGGTCTGCGGCCTGGTGACCGGATTCTGCTCGCCGGCGACCCGGACCGGAACATGGTTGTCGTGCACCCGCCGGAGGCCATCGACGCGATGGTCGAGCAGCTGCACGCGATCCTTCTCGAAGACGCGTCGTGACCGCCGCAGCAGGACCAGCAGAGTTGCAAGCCGCTCGGCTACTGCTGGGCGCGGATGGGCATCTCCCCCGCGGATCTCGCCGGCGCCGGGCGGCCGGCGGCGCCGAGGTTCGCCGAGTACATCCCGGTCGTGCGGGAGGAGGTCGGTGACGGCAGTCGCAAGGCGTACAACACGTACTGGAACCGGGTCCTTGAGCACTGGTCGCAGGGGCGGATCGACGAGATCCAGGCGTCGGATATCGAGCGGCTGGCCGAGCACGTCAAGGCCAACCGGGTCCAGCGGCGCAACGCCCCTGGTGGGCACGGCTCGGCGGAGAATCTGATCGCCGCGCTGCGGTGCCTGTACCGGCCGGCCGTCGCTGACGGGTCGCTGTCCGAGGGCGAGAATCCGGCGCTAAAGGTCAGCAAGCCGCGGCGGATACCAAGCACGCGGCGGGTGCTCGTAGCGATGGACGACCACACGGGCGTTCCACGTACTCGAGGCGAGACCGGCCCGGATGGCAGCGGTCGGCGATTCAAGCGTGGCCGCCGGTGAGGTTGTCGCCGTGATCGGCAGCGCGACGCCGCTCAGGATTTGTGGCCGACCAGCCACATGCTGACGTTCTCGGGCCCGGTGCGGACCACGAGCTGGAAGCGCCCGAGGTCGGTCTGGTGGTCCGACGTGCGGGGGCAGGTGCCGTTGAAGGCCGGGGAGCACGAAGGCGTCGTGTCGGGCTGGGCGTGGCCGGCCAGGAAGTCGGTGACCCGCTTCGGCTCGTCGCCCCGCAACGCCGGCCCGGCACAGCCGGCGACGACCTGTTCGACGGCCTTGCGGGTCATGGTGATGTACCCGTTCACGCCCAGCGAATGTACGTTAATGCCAAGGCGGGGTGGCGGGAGGCCGACATCGCGGCGAGCGTGAACATCCTGGTCAGCAAGTGGAACCAGCTGCACGCCGAGCCCGACCCGTACAAGGACACGCTGAACAACGACAACGCCGACTCCATCGAGCACCGGTTCATCGCGCTTTGGGCGTACAACAGCGGACTGCACCCGTACGACCAGCGCAACCTGCCCGGCAGCGGCGGCCACTTCGGCCTGGGCTGGCTGAACAACCCGGCCAACCCGGACTACAGCACCGGCCGCGACGGCTTCCTGCGCGACACCTTGGCCGACGCGGAGGCGCCGAACCGCTGGAGCTCCCCCGAGCGGATCATGGGGTGGGTCGAGACGCCGCAGAACAAGGGCGGCCAGTTCAGCCAGGCCTACAAGTACCCGGTCTGTACGACTTCTGCGACACGCAGTTCGGCTGCTCCCAGGCGAACAACGGCTGCCGGGCCGTCAACAGCTCATGCTGGTGGCACGGGCACATGGACTTCGCCGGCTGTACCGCGGGCCGAACGTGCAGATCAACATGGTCTACACGCTGCGGGACACCGGCCAGTACAACCTCGGCTGCGCCATCCCCACGAACACGCTGAGCGGCAAGTTCCTGCTGTGCGGCGGGTCGCCGGCGGGGCAGGACGGGGCAGGACGGGGCACCGTACGCCGACCGTAGACGGTCGTCCCGATGCCGCGGGGCACCTTCAGGTCCCGGTCAGTGCCCCGCTGGCGTAGTCGATCCGGTCCGGCGGGTCGGCCGCCCGGCCGTGCGTGCACCAGGCGGTGACCCCGTCGGACCAGCGCAGGGCCGGGCCGTCCTCGCGGTGCAGCTGCGGGAGATGGTCGTCGGATTCCACGATGGACATCTCCAGTGGGCATTCGCTGATGACGACGAAGTCCGCGTTCGGCCACCACCATCCGGCGCGGCCGGCGTCCGTGTAAGCGTCGGCGAGCTCCCACAGGTTGCCGGGCAGCCGCAGGCCGGCATGCTCGCGAAGCCAGAGCGGGCCGGCGAGCAGGCTGGCCGCGTAGGCGCCGCCGACGTGCGGGCTGAAGGACTCGGCCAGGCGCGGCGTCTTCACGAAGCCCGGTGTGTCGGACTGGGCCGGTCCGGCGACGGCGGTCACCAGACGATCAGCGACGCCGACGACGGTCTGGCGCAGCAGCCGCTCGTCGGCGCCGAGCGGCACGTCGTCGTCGTCATCCAGACTCGCGTTGACGACGCTCTCAGTCGTGCTGTGCAGGCCGCGCAGGGCGACCCGGACCGGGTCGTGGGCCGCGCGTGCGACCTCGTCGCGCACGGCGTCGCCGGTCGCGGTGTCGACCGCGACGCGGACCGCCTTCGGCACCGCGTCCCAGATCCGCTCGGCGGTGCGGTCGAGGGCCGGCTCGGGCGCCGGCGGGCGCGGCGGCTCGGGCACCACGACCCGGGTGCACGCCGCCACCACCGCCGCGACGACAGCGCCGGCCACCGCCGCGGCCGGGCCCCAGCGCAGCCCGGCCCCCGCCGCGGGCCCGAACCAGCTGCCCAAGCCGGTCTGCACGCCGCTGAGCCAGGCGCCGATCGACGCGCCCTCCAGGGTGAAGACCACGGTCCCGACGAGCCCCAGCAGCGCGACGCCCACGCTCGGGCCGGCCTTGCTGCGCGAGTTCGAGCCCACCACCGCGACGACAGCGAAGAGGCCGCCGACGATCGCGCCCACGATGGCCGGCGCACCGGCCAGGCCGGCGTAGACGGCGACCCCCGACCAGGTGCCGGCGAGCGCGGCGGCGAGGAACCCGGCCACGACGCCGATTGCGGCGCCGATCCGGACGATCTCGCCCACACGGCGCCGCCGGGGCGCGGGCCTCGTCGGGGGCGGCGGCGGGTTTCGAAATCGCTCGATCCGGACCACGGCCTGCGCCACGGCCGCCGCGCCGACAACGGGCGAGCCGACCCAGACGACGTTGCCGTGCCACGGCAGCCCGGCCGCCTCGTAGCAGCGGCGGATGCCGGCCACCACCTCGGCCCGTCCGGCGTCATCCAGCGGTGCGCAGTCCGTGCCCCGTTCGATCCAGTCCCGCACGTACGGCGCGAATGTGTCGCGCTGCGCATCGGTAAGTGCGTCGACCCTATCCCGCATGGCGGCCCCCCGTTCCGGTACGAGGTGTGCAGCATCACGATACCGTCCGCTGTCGATGTCACGCGCCCGTCCACGCTGATCAGGAGCAGGGCGGTACTGCGGCCGGTGTCGGCGCCGCGGGTCCCCCCGGTGCCCGGGCCGGCCGGGTCACGCGGCGGCGGTCCGCCGGGCCGTCAGGGCCACCGGCAGCCTGGTCGGGCTGACCATCACCCACGGGTTGCGGAACTCGGCGGGTTCGGTGGCGTCGACGGCGATGTCGCCGTACCGGTCCAGCAGGATCTCCATGGCGATCCGCGCCTCCAGCCGGGCCAGCGGGGCGCCGAGGCAGAAGTGCAGCCCGTGGCCGAAGCCGAGGTGGGGGTTGGGCGCCCGGCGCGGGTCGAACCGGGTCGGGTCGGCGAAGACCCGCTCGTCGCGGTTGGCGGCCGCGAGCCAGGTGACGACCACCGCGCCGGCCGGGACGGCGGTCTCACCCACCGTGGCGTCGGTGGTCGCCCGCCGGGCCAGCCGCGGGAAGGGCGTGTACAGCCGCACGACCTCCTCGATCGCCCCCGGCAGCAGCGACCGGTCGGCCCGCACCTCGGCGGCGGCGTCCGGGTGCGCGTCGAGGCACAGCACCGTGTTGCCCAGGGTCGCCGTCGTGGTGATGTGCCCGGCGAGCAGCAGGAGCCCGGCGAACCCGACGATCTCCTCGTCCGACAGGCGGGTGCCGTCGGCCTCGGCGAGCACGAGCCGGCTGATCAGGTCCTCGCCCGGGTCGGCCCGGCGGGCGCGGATGTGCGCCAGCAGGTAGGCGTTCATCTCCCGCAGCGCCGGTGCGATCGCCTCCACCGCTTCCTTGCCGGTCAGCGCGGCCGGCGAGTCGTCGGGGCCGGCGTCGGAGCGCTCGAACAGGCGATCGGCCCAGGTGCGAAACAGCGGGCGGTCCGCCGCGGGGATGCCGAGCAGCTCGGCGATCACGATCACCGGCAGCGGATAGGCGAGGTCCTCGATGAGGTCGATGCGCCGCTCGCCGGCCCGCCGGTCCAGCAGCCCGGTCGTCACCTCGGCGATGCGGGGCTCCAGGCCGGCCACCGTCCTCGGGGTGAACGCCTGGCCGACCAGGCGGCGCAGGGTGTCGTGCCGGGGTGGGTCCATCCGCACGAAGTTGCCGCGCTGGAACAGGTCCAGGTCCTCCTGCTGGGGGAGCAGGTCGCCGAGGTCGGAGGAGAACGTCGCGGTGTCGGCGAGCACCGCGACGATCTCGGGGTGACCGAGTACGGTGCAGCACCGCCGCTCGTCGTCGTAGTACGCCGGACCGCGCCGGCGCGACTGCTCCAGCCACGCGTGCAGGTCGGACAGGGTGAAGGTCGGCATGGCGCATCACACTCCCGCGTGTGTCGGGGTCACGGGCCGCTCGCCGCTCGCACGGCCTACCCGGCCGCCCCGGCGCCAAACCGGCCGTTCAGGCGACCTCCTCCGGCCGGCTGCCTGCGGTGCTACGGGGGCGGCGGTTCCGGGCCGGCCGACCGGCAATGGTCGCGTCCCGGAGAGGTTCGAGCCCCGCGCGCATTGCCCAGTCTCGATACGTCTGCCATCGTTGATCGTCAAACTCCATCCTCCCGGAGACCAGATGCGTAGACGCCCGCATTTGGTTCTGGCCGTCCTCGCCGTCAGCTGACCCGACCAGGGGTTTCCAGCACCCCCTCACCCCGAAGGAGACCTCATATGGGACGGCTTAGCCGCAGAAGCTTCGTCACGCTGTCCGCAAGCGCCGCCGCGGGCGCGGTGGTGGCGCCGGGAATCCAGACCGGCCCGCCGGCCGAGGCCGCCGCAGCGACCACGGGCACGATCACCGATGTGCGGCACGTGGTCATCCTGATGCAGGAGAACCGCAGCTTCGACCACTACTTCGGGACCTTGAAGGGAGTGCGCGGCTTCGGCGACCGCAGCACCGTCACGACCAGCACCGGCGGCTCGATCTTCCGCCAGCCCAACGGCACCGGGTGGCAGTACCCGTGGAAGATGAGCAGCACCCTTCCCGCGGGCGGCGCGGACCCCGACGACATGGCTCAGTGCAACGGGCAGCTCGCGCACAGCTGGTCATCGCAGCACGCGGCGTGGAGCACCGGCAAACTCGACAACTGGATCTCCGGAGTCGGCAACGTCCGCACGATGGGCTACCTCGACCGGAACGACATCCCGTTTCACTACGCGCTCGCCGACAAGTACACCATCTGCGACGCCTACTTCTGTTCGACGCTGAGCGCGACGGGACCCAACCGCACCTTTCTCTGGAGCGGCAAAGTCGACGCCGGCAGCAAGGACGGCGGCGACGAGTCGGGGCTGACCTGGCAGACCTACGCCGAGGCGCTGCAGAACGCCGGGGTGACCTGGAAGGTCTACCAGCGTTCGAGCGACAACTTCGGCGACAACGGCCTGGCCTACTTCCAGCAGTTCACGAGCGCCTCGCCCGGCAACCCCCTGCACGATCGCGGCATGGCCTCGGTGCCCGGCACGAAGCCCACGCACGAGGCGATCGCCGACGCCATCAGGGCCGACGTCGTCAACGGCACGCTCCCCCAGGTCTCCTGGGTGGTCGCCAACGAGGCGTTCTCCGAGCACCCATCCGCCCCGCCCGGCGACGGCGCGCACTTCGTCAACCTCGTGATCCAGGCCCTCAACGCCGACGCGGGCGTCTTCAACTCGACCGTACTGTTCCTCAACTACGACGAGAACGACGGCTGCTTCGACCACGTGCCGCCGCCGGTTCCCCCGAGCGGCACCGCTGAGGAGTTCCTCGGCGGCGTACCGATCGGGCTCGGCTTCCGCGTGCCCATGCTGGTGATCTCGCCGTGGACCCGCGGTGGCTGGGTGAGCTCGGAGGTCTTCGACCACACCTCCGTCATCCGGTTCCTGGAACGGTGGACCGCGGCGCTCGGCAGGCCGGCGACATGCCCCAACATCAGCGCATGGCGCCGAAAGGTGACCGGCGACCTCACCGGCGTCTTCGACTTCGCCTCGCCCGTGTACGGGCTGCCGCAACTGCCCGCCACCAGCGTGATCACCCACGCCTACTGCAAGACGCTGCCCAACCCGTCCCCGGGCACCAACGCCCTGCCCGCACAGGAGCCCGGCACCCGGCCGGCCAGAGCCCTGCCCTATCAGCCCAACGGATACCTCGACCGGCTCGAGTTCGGCGCCGGCGGCAAGATCCTCGCCTGGTTCCAGATGGTGAACCAGGGCGCCGGGGCGGCGCGGGCGGTCCATTTCTCGATCCACCCCAACGCGTACCGCAACCGCGACCCCTGGCAGTACACGGTCGACGCCGGCGGCACCGCAACCGACTTCTTCAACGTCGGATCAGGCTACGGCTCAGGCCAGTACGACCTGAGCATGGCCGGCCCGAACCGCTTCCTGCGCCGTTTCGCCGGCAACGCCACCACCGCCGGCAAGGACGCCTTCGTCAGCAGCTACTACGCGGTGGCGGCCAACACCGGCAAGCAGGCGATCTGGTTCCGGATGAAGAACACATCGGCCTCGGCGATGACCTTCACCATCACGTCGAACCAGTACCGCACGGACGGCCCCTGGACCTATCCGGTGGGTGCCGGGCAAACCGTGGAGGACTGGTTCAACGCCGTTGCGTACAACAACGGGTGGTACGACTTCACGATCACCGTCAACGTCGACGCGGCCTGGTCGCAGCGCTTCACCGGCCACATCGAGACCGGGACGCCCAGCGTATCGGGATGACCATCGACCGGGCCCGCCCTCAGGCCCGTGATGCCTCGCCGGCGTGGGCGAACCGGGAGGCGCGTTCGGCCAGCCACAGCCACCGGCGCTGCACCTCGCCGCTGGTCGACGCCGCGATGTCCAACGCTTCGCCGCGCACCCGGTCGAGCGGCCCGCCGGCGGACGGGTCGTCGAGCAGCCGCGTGCCCGCGCGGAAGGCCTCGGCCTCGGCGGTGCCGCCGAAGCGCGGGGCGACCTCGGCGCGCCAGAACGCTTCCCAGGACAGGGACGGGTTCCAGGTGAAGCGGGCGTACGCGAGATAGTTGACCTCGTTGGTGGGGTGGTAGGCGGACGGCTCGCCGAAGATGGTCAGGCCGCGCATGCCGGCCGTGGCGGCGCGCACCGCCATGTCCGCGAACAGCTCGGGCACCCACGCGTGGCGCTGCCGGTTCCACTGCGAGCCCGCGTGCGTGCGCAGCACGTTGGTCGTGTGCGGCAGCCGGGAGACGTGCTCGGCGGTCAGCCGGTCGCGGTGCTCGAGCCAGAAGCCGCGGTTGACGCAGTACTGGTAGGCGACGTCGTCGGGCAGATCGGCCAGCGGTTGCTGCGCCTCGAGGTCGAAGATGTTGTCCCAGTACACCTCGACCAGGTGTCGCAGCGGGGCACCGCCCGGCCCCGGGCGCCGGGCGGCCTCCAGCAGCGTGGGGTACACGGCCCGCATCGCCTCGTACGACCAGGAGGTGCGCTCGCCGCCGGCCCGGGCGGTGCACCGGTCGCAGGCGCAGCTGCCGTAGTCGCCGGTCTCGAAGTTGATCCCGCCGACGGGAATCGTGTCGAGCAGCCACGCGATCGCGTCCCGGTGCCAGGCGAGGTTGTCCGGGTGCGACGGGCAGGCGGCCATCTGGTAGTCGCTGGCCGGGAAGTGCAGGTCGCCGAACTCCTCGATGTCGAACCCGATCTTCGGCGGCATGACCGCGGCGAGGTCGGGGCGCCGGCGCAGCCAGGTGGCCAGGTTGAACCGGTGCCGGCCGTCGAAGTAGATGCCGCCGTACGCGTTGATGCCGACGCCGGCGAGGATGCGCACGCCGCGCGCGTTCGCGTATTCGCACAGCTCGCGGGCGGCCTCCACGCCGCCGTGGGCGTCGCGCAGCAGCCCGTAGACGACGACCGCGCCGATGCGCTCCCGGCTGCAGAAGTCCACCAGCCGGCGATAGTCGGCGCCGAAGGCCTCGGCGGACTTGCTGTACGGGTTGAGTGCGCCGATCTCCTGCCGGCCGAGCTGCCGGTCGTCCCAGTTCGTCGAGTGGTCCCACGTCCACAGGGTGCGCAGCGGCAGGCCCGGGGCATCCTCGACCGACCCGGTCGGCAGGCCCGCCGGGGTCAGCCGGCCGGCCAGGTCACGCGCGGCGTGAACCAGCCCGGCGAAGCGGCTGCCGGTCAGGGTCACCGCACCGTCGGCCGGGACCTGGATGCGGTACGCCGCCTCGGGCAGCGCCTCGTCGACCGCGAGCCGCACCGGGAGCCCGTCGGCGTGCTCGCCGCCGAACGCGTCGCGGATCAGGTCCGCCGCGAACGGGGCGGCCTCGCCGCCGGTCACCCGGACGCCGCGGGCCGGTCGCATCGCCGTGCTCATCACTGCCTCCCGATGCTGTCACGCGTCGCGGCGAGAAACGGCGCGACTTCGATGGACGTCCACACGCCGTGGCGCCAGTAGGGGTCCCGCTCCGCCAGGGCCCGGGCGGCGCCGGCGTCCTCGGCCCGGACCACCAGCACCGACGCCGACAGGTCGGCGAGCGCCCCGGCGACGATGCACGTGCCGTCCTCGATCAGCCGCCGCACGCCCGCCAGGTGCTCGGCGCGGTGCGGCTCCCGGCGTTGCGCGGCGTCGGCCACGTAGGCGGCGGTGACGAGGAAGTACGGGTCGAACCTCACGATTCGCCTCCGATCGCGTCCACGAGTCGCTGCAGGGCCACCCGGTAGACCGTCTGGGGCCGGCCGGCCCCGGGGCTCATGTGCAGCCCGGCCTCCTCGGCGAAGCCGGCGGCGCGCAGGGCGTTGAGCAGCCGCCGGGCCGAACGGACCTCCACGCCGTAGGCGTCGGCGAGGCTGCGGGCGGTCACCTCGCCGGCGTCCATCTGGTGCAGCGCCTCCAGCAGCCGCCGGGTGGACAGCGGGCCGAGACCGAGCTGCTCGGAGATGCGCAGCACGCCCGGAGCGGTGTCGCGCAACCGTTTCGGCACGGCGGTCTCGCCGGTCGAGTAGACCTCCCCGTCGGGGAAGACCACGTGGGTGTGGCCGCCCTGGCCGCCCATGGCCAGGGCCTTGCGGGCGTTGTCCTCGGCGGCGGCGATGGTGGCGCCGGCACCGAAGCCGACCGTGTGCGGCAGGTCGATCCCCCGCAGCGTCAGCAGCGACGCGTGCCCGGACCGCTGCCGGGCGATCGCGCTCTCGACGGTCCCTCGCGTGGTGGTGATGAGGAAGGTGTGATCGTCCAGCGTGGTCAGCCGGCCGCGCATCCGCTCGGCGTGCGCGAGCAGCGCCTCCCGCAGCCGCAGCTGCGCGCGCTCCGCCTCGTACGGGTTGCGCGGCCGGCTCGGTGGCTGGGTCAGGGCGATCAGCATGACCGCGATGTGGGTGCCGCGGGCCTGCCGGACCTCGGCCGCGAGCCACGCCCGGCGCAGCGCGTCGCGGACCGAGGCCCGCGTGTGCTCGACCCGCCAGACCGGCACGCCGGCCGCGCTCAGCTCGCGGTGCACCGCGCCCAGGCAGGTCATGCAGGCCTCGACGGCGCCGGACTCGTAGCGCTCGCGGTGGTACGCCGTGATCTCGTCCAGGGTGGAGAAGAGGCGGCCCTCGGCGTCGGTGATCGGCCGGATGTCGGTCGGCGGCTCGAGGTCGATGTCGTGGTAGGTCTCCCGGACCGTCGCGCTGTCGATCGTGTCGACGCTCACCCGGGGCAACCGGCCGGCGTTGGCGATCAGCATGCGCGACAGCGTCCGGTACAGATCGATGCCCGCGTGCGGCATGAAGTCGATCTCGGCGCGGAGCGGGCCGGCCACGGAGGCGAACGCGTACGGGATCCGTCCGGTGAACAGCAGCACCTGGCACACCTCGTCGAGCTCCTTGGCCAGTGCCGGCGCCTGCTCCGGGCGGGTGTACGCACGGGCGGTCACCTCGTCGGCACGCCCCTCCCCCTTGGCCACCTCCAGCACCAGCTGGATCGAGTCCTCCGGGCCGATGATCCCGATCACGTTCTGCCTCCGTGTTGTGGTCCCACCTGCCGGCCGGCGGCGCTCAGCTGGTGAAGACGGTGCCGTCGAACCCGCCCGCCACCGGCGAGGCCAGCAGTGCCAGCACCGCGGCCACGTCCGCGGGCCGGCCCAGCTCCGCCTGGATCCGCGCCACGCTACCGGCATCGACGCCGTTGCGCTGCGCTTCGTCGAGCGAGCGTCGCATGAGCGGCGTGTCGATGTCGCCGGGGCACAGCGTGTGCACGCGGATGCCGTGCGGGCGGAGCTGGCGGTCGAGCGTCATCGCCAGGCCGTGCAGTCCTCCCTTGCTCGCGCCGTAGGGTACCGAGCCCGAGCCGGTGATGACGCCGGCCCTCGATGCGACGAACACCATGACGCCCCGGCCGGCCGGGACCATGTGCCGCGCCGTGTGCTTGGCGACCAGCACCGGGCCGGTAAGGTTGACCGCGATCACCCGGGCCCAGACGTCGAGCGGGAGGTCACGCACGTCCAGGCCCTGCCCCTGCATGATGCCGGCGACATGCAGCAGCGCGTCGACCCCGCCGAGGTCGGCCACCGCGGCGCCGACGGCCGCGGCCACCTGCGTCTCGTCGGCGATGTCGACGGCGTGGGCGAAAGCCGGCACGCCGGCCGCGCGGGCGTGCGCCGCCGCGGCCTCGGCGCCGTCGCCGTCGCGGTCCAGCACCGCCACCGCCCCGCCGGCGGCGGCGACCGCCTCCACCGTTGCCCGGCCGATCCCGGACGCGCCGCCGACCACGACGACGCGCTGACCGGCCAGCATGCCGGCCGCCGGTGCCGGCTCGCCCGTCATCCGATCGTCTTCCGGACCGCGTCGATGACCGCCGAGGCCTCCGGCACGACCACCGCCTGCAGCGCGGGCGCGGCCGGCATCGGCACGTCCGGGGCGGCGACACGAGCCACCGGGGCACGGAGGTCGGCGAAACACTCCGCCGCCGCGCGGGCGGCGATCTCCGCGCCGAAGCCGCCGGTGCGGTTGGCCTCGTGGGCCACCACCAGCCGGCCGGTGCGGGCGATCGACGCGGCGACCGTGTCGAAGTCGAGCGGGTTGAGCCAGCGCAGATCGACGACCTCGACCGCGATGCCCTCGGCGGCGAGGGTTTCCGCCGCGTCGAGGGCCACCGGGACGAGCCGGGACCAGGCCACCACGGTCACGTCCGTGCCCGGGCGCACGACCCGCGCGCCGCCGATCGGCTCGACGGGCGCGTCGGTGCGGACCTCCCCGCGGACGGGATACAGCATCCTCGCCTCGGCCACCACGACCGGGTCGTCGCACTCGACGGCGGTGCGCAGCATCTGGTACGCGTCGTCGGGGTTCGACGGCAGCGCCACCCGCAGGCCGGGGGTGTGCGCGAAGTACGCCTCGGGCGAGTGCGAATGCTGGGCGCACGCGCCGGGCGAGTACCCCTGCTGCATCCGGATCACCAGCGGCGCCCCCCACCGGCCGCCGCTGGCATATCGCGTGTTCGCGATCTGGTTGACGATCTGGTCCATCGCGACGAAGGCGAAGTCGGCGTACATGATCTCGGCGATCGGCCGCAGCCCGGTCATCGCCGCGCCGAGCGCCATGCCGAGGAAGCCGGTCTCGGAGATCGGGGTGTCGAAGATGCGGCTGGAGCCGAACTGCTTGTGCAGGCCCTTGGTGGCGCCGAAGGGCCCGCCGGGCAGCGCGACGTCCTCGCCGAAGTACACGGTGTCGGATCGGCTCTCCAGCGCCCAGCGCAGCGCCTGGTTCACGGACTGGATGTAGCGCAGCGACTCAGGCATAGACGTGCTCCTTGACGGACGCCGGGTCGGGGAGGTCGATGGCGCGGGCGGCGTCGACGGCCGCGTCGATCTCGGCGGCCACCTCCGCGTCGATCGCGTCGAGCTGGGCGGTGAGCTGCGCGTCGGCCGCACGGCGGATGCGGGCCAGCGGCTCGCGCTCGCGCGCCGAGGCCACCTCGCCGGCCGGCCGGTACTGCTGGGCGTCGCCGCTGTAGTGCCCGACCAGCCGCTCGGTCATGGCCTCCACGATGGAGGGGCCGGCGCCGGCGCGGGCCCGTTCGACCGCCGTGCCGACCGCCTGCGCCACCGCGTCCGGGTCGTTGCCGTCCACGACGCTGCCCGGGATGCCGTAGCCGGCGGCGCGTTCGGCGAGCTGCTTGACCCGGACCATGTCCTCGATGCGCGACATCTCCGAGTAGACGTTGTTCTCCACGACCAGCACCAGCGGCAGGTCCAGCACGGCGGCGAGGTTGATCGCCTCGTGGACGTTGCCCTGGTTCATCGCGCCGTCCCCGATGGACACGACGGACACCTCACCCGCGCCGCGGTGCCGGGCGGTCAGCGCGGCGCCGGCGGCGATCGGCACGCCGGCGCCGACGATCGAGTTCTCGCCGACGAACCGGCGGGAGGCGTCGGACAGGTAGGGCGAGGCCGCCCGGCCGCCGCACAGCGCGGAGTCGCGCCCCATGATCTCGGCGAACAGCGCCGTCAGGTCGACGCCGCGGGCCAGGGCCCAGCCGTGGCCGCGATACGTGGCCGACACGTAGTCGGTGTCGCGCAGCACCCGGCACGCACCGACCGGGATCGCTTCCTGCCCGTTGCACAGGTGGATCGAGCCCGGGACCTCGCCGGCGTCCTTGAGCGACATCAGCCGCTCCTCGAACCGGCGGATCCGGGCCATCAGCCGGTAGTCGTCCGCCAGACTCATCGCACCCCCACTGAAGCTTTATGAGCCGTATTTTGGCTCGTTCGCCGGTGAGCCTAGACCAAAGCTACAGCGCTATGGAAGAGTGCGATGAAGAGATTGTGGCCGTTATTAGTCTCAAATTGGGAGCGGGACGATGGAGATCGCTTCGATCGAGTCGGTTGTGCTGGGTGACGCCCACTTCGTCACCGTCCACACCGACGACGGACTGGTGGGCGCCGGGCAGTCCGCGTGCTGGGGATACCCCGCCGCGGTGCACGCGGTCGTGGAGTCGTTCCGGCCGTACCTGCTGGGCGCCGACCCGTCGCGGATCGAGCACCACTGGCACCACCTGTACCGGATGGGGCCCTTCCGCGGCTCGGTGCTCTCCGCCGCCGTCTCCGCCGTCGACCTCGCCCTGTGGGACCTCAAGGGCAAGGCGCTCGGGGTGCCGGTGTGGCAGCTGCTCGGCGGAAGGTGCCGCGACCGGATCCGGCTGCACCTGCTGCTGGGCGGAACCGGCGCCGAGCAGCTGGCCGCCCAGGCCGCCGCCGCGGTCGCGGACGGGTTCACCGCGGTCAAGTTCGACCCGCTGCCGGCGAACTACGGCGACGTCTCACTCGCCCGGCTGGTCGCCGACACCGAGGCGGCGACGGCGGCGGTGCGCGACAGCGTCGGCACCGACGTGGACCTGCTCATCGAGCTGCACCGCAAGCTCACGCCGCTGCAGGCCGAGGCGGTGATCCCGGCCCTGGGCCGCCACCACCCCCTGCTGGTCGAGGACCCGATCCAGATCGACAGCATCAGCGGCCAGGCCGAGGTCGCACGGCGCGCGCTGGGCGTGCCGGTGGCCAACGGCGAGCGGCTGCACACCATCTGGGAGTTCAAGGAGCTGCTGGCCCAGGGCGGGGCGCAGTACGTGCGGCCCGACGTCGGCCTCGCCGGCGGGCTCAGCCACGCCCGGAAGATCGCCGCGATCGCCGAGGCGCACCACGCCGCCGTGGTCACCCACAACTGCCTCGGCCCGCTGCTCACCATGGCCTCGGTCCAGCTCGACACGGCCATCCCGAACTTCGTGGTCCAGGAGTACTCCCCGCTGGACGACCTGCTCGCCGACGGGCCGGCGCGGGCGTGCGTGCGCCGCGAGGGCGGGTTCCTGCCCGTGCCGCAGGAGCCGGGGCTCGGGGTCACGCTCGACCTGACCGACGCCGAGCCGCTCGACCTGACCGGCCGTCCACTGTGGAAGATCCCGGTCCGCTCCGACGGCTCGGTCGCCTACGCCGTCTGAGCACACGGCAACGGCGGCGGTCGGCCGACCGCCGCCGTCGGCACACGGCCGCTCGGCCCTCAGGCGGGAGCGCCGTCGTGGCGGAAGACCCGATGCGCCCACAGCGGCTCACCCTCGGCGTCGGCGATCTCGGCGAACAGGTGCGTCAGCGACGCGGTCCAGCGCGCCTGCACCGGCGAGGCAGCGGTGACCCGCTGGGCGTGCGCGAACCCGCATCGGGTCCGCAGCACGCAGATCAGCAGCGAACCGTGCCGGAAGATGCTGTAGTCGTACATGCCGGCCTCGTCCAGCAGCGCCGACAGCTCCGGCCAGATCCGCTCGTGCCGGCGCTCGTACTCCTCCTCGGCGCCCGGCCGCAGCCGGTACACGTAGCACACCTGCTCCCCCGGCGCGGTCACTTGCCCGACCCCGCCAGGGCACCGGCGACGAGCTGGCGCTGGAACACCAGGTACACGATGAGCACCGGCAGCAGCGCGACGATGAGCCCGGCGCTGACGAGGGGTACCGACACGTCGTACTGCCCGGTCAGCAGCGACACCCCCACCATGAGGGTCTTGCGGTCCGAACCGCCCATGATGACCAGCGGCAGCAGCAGGTCGTTCCACATCCAGACGAAGTTGAAGATGGCCAGCGCCGACAGCGCCGGCGCGGCGATCGGGGCGAGCAGGCGGAACAGGATGGTGAAGTGGCCGGCGCCGTCGACGCGGGCCGCCTCGATGAGCTCGTCGGGCACCTGCTGGAAATAGCCGGCGAGCTGGTAGGTGCCCAGCGGCAGCCCGAACGCGGCGAAGGCCAGGATCAGCCCCTGGTACTGCCCGGACATGCCCAGGTCGAGCACCGTCTGGTAGAGCGGGTAGATGATGGCCTGGCTCGGGATCGTCAGCGTCACGATGATGAGCAGGAACACCAGCCGGCCGCCGCGGAAGCGGATCTTGGTCACCGCGTACGCGGCCAGCAGCGCCGCGAGGATCGACAGCACCACCCCGCCGATCGTGGTCACGAGCGAGTTCAGCAGCAGCCGCGGCATGTCCATCCGGCGGAACGCCTCGAGGTAGTTCGACAGCGTCACCCCGTCGGTGGGCAGGCCCAGCGGATCGCGGGCGAAGCCGCCCTGCGTCTTGAGCGAGCTGACGATGGTGAACAGCAGCGGGTACAGCGCCGCCACGGCGACGACGACCAGCACGAAGCTGAGCAGGTAACGGCCGGCCCGGGCCGTGGTACGCCTCGTCATCGCGGCTTCGAGGTCCCTTCCTTGAACATGTGCCGGACACTGAAGATCGACACCAGCGCGACGAACACGAACAACGCGATGCCGATCGCCGAGCCGTAGCCGCGGTCGAGGAACTGGAACGTGGTCAGGAAGACCAGGTACTCCGGCAGCATGGTGGCATCGCCCGGCCCGCCCTGCGTCAGGGCGTAGATGAGCGGGAAGAGCCAGATCAGCGCGCCCGAGGCGCACAGCACGCCCCAGTACGCGACGGTCGGGCGCAGCATCGGCACGACGACGGAGAACAGCCGGCGCCAGAAGCCGGCGCCGTCGAGGTACGCGGCCTCGAGGACCTCGCCGGGGATCGTGGAGAGCCCGGCGAGGTACGTCATGACCCCGAGCCCGAAGAAGCTCCAGACCGCCACCGCGACGAGCGAGAACAGGGCGCTGTACCGCCCGTTGAGCCACTCGATCGCGAGCGGTTCCAGCCCGACCTTGCGCAGCCCGGCGTTGAGCGGCCCGTCGGGGGCGAGGATCTGCCGGAACATGATGCCCACGACGATCGGCGCGATGGTGTACGGGATGAAGTAGATCGCCCGGAACAGCTTCCAGCCCGGGATGCGCTGGTGGATGAACAGCGCGAGCACCAGCGGCAGCAGAATCCACAACGGCAGCGTCGCGACCACCATGAGCGCGTTGCGGAAGCTGGAGAGGACCATCCCGTCGTCGAACATGCGGGTGTAGTTGTCGGCGCCGGCGAACGACGAGCCGTCGAACCCGCCGGACGACTCGAGGCTGGTCGCCACGCCACGCCCCAGCGGCACCAGCTTGAAGGTCACCGCGAGGGCGAGCGCGGGGAACACCAGGGCGGCACCCAGCCACCACTGCCGCATCCGGTCGGGCCGCCTGCGGTGTGCGGTGGTTGCGGCCGCCGGTCCGGACGCCGGCCTCGACGCCGGCTCGGTGGCGATCGTCATGCTGTTCCCTTCGGCGCTGGCGGTTGCGAGAACGTTGCCCGGGCGGGGCGGCACAGCGCCGCCCCGCCCGGTGGGATCACTTACTCTGTCGCTTGGTGGGGCTGCGCTCCAGCGCCTGCTGCATCTGCTCGGCCCACTTGTCGACGGTGAGCTGCCCCAGCGTGACCTGCTGCCAGCCGCGTGCCAGCGCGTCGGCCTCCGGGCCGGAGAGCATGACGCCCGAGTGCAGGGTCGGCTGGGCGACCAGCTCCTGGATCTTCAGGAACGACGGCGACGTCGGCAGCAGCGCCTTGTCGACGGTCTTGTTCAGCGGCTGGCCCTTGCCGTACTTCACCCACAGCTCGCCGTTCTCCTTGCCGGCGAGCCAGCTGATGAACTCCAGGCCGGCCGGCTTCTGCTTGCTCCACTTCGTGACGCCGTAGACGGCGCCTTCGATGCCGGAGAACTTCTGCGCCAGCGGCGCGCCGGGGTTGATGACCGGCCAGCGGGTGACGCCGAGGTTCTCGTCGCCGAGCGCCTTGCCGAACGCCTCCCAGTTCACCGCGTCGGAGATGATGGTGCCGGCGAAGGCGGCGTCGCCGCGCTGGAAGATGTCGGCGCCGTCGGGCAGCATCGTGATCGACGGAGCGTTCTTGTTGGCCCAGCCCTTGGTGGTGATCTCGGCCAGCTTCTCCAGCACCGAGACCAGCTTCGGGTCCTTCCACGACAGGGTGCCGGCCAGCAGCCCGCGGATGTCGTCCTCGCTGAGGTAGTTGCGCGCGATCTCGGGGAAGTCCCAGTACGCGGGGAAGGTCCCCGACAGGCCGAGCGCGAGGCAGGTCTTGCCGGCGTTCTTCACCGCGTCGCACGCGGCGCTGAACTCGTCCCACGTCGCCGGGGGCTTCTCCGGGTCGAGGCCGGCGGCCTTGAGCACCTGCTTGTTGAAGTACAGGACGTTGCCCTGGTAGGAGAACGGCACGCCGTAGCAGGTCTTGCTCGGGTCGAAGCCCTCGCAGGCGCCGCTGTAGGTGACGAGATCCTTGCCGATCTCCTTGATCCGGTCACCGAGCGGCTCGTACGCCACGCGCCGGTCGAACAGCTCCAGGCCGGCGTTGTTGGCCATCACGTCCGGGCCGGACTGCGAGGTGACGTACGGCCCCTGCACCTCCGGATACTTGTCGAAGGGAACGGCCTGCATCTCGAGCTTGATGTCCGGGTGGCCGGCCTCGAACGCCGACTTCACCTGCTTCCAGTACTCGGCGCCGCCCGGCTCCCAGGTCAGCACCTTGAGGGTGACCGGGCCGTCGGCCGCATTGTCGCCACCGCAACCGGTCAGCAGCCCGGCGGCCGCGACCGCGCAGGCGAGAACGCTCACAATCCTGCGTCGCAACATCAATGCTCCTGTCTGGGGGTTCAGGAAGGGATCCGGCGGAGCACACCGCCGGCGGTGGCGCTGTCGACGACGGCCGCCGCGACCCGCACGACGTGCAGGCCGTCGGCCAGCGGCACGACCGCGTCCGGCTCGGTGCCGGCGACGCGGTCGAGGAAGTGCCGCAGTTCGGCGGCGAGCGCTCCGCCGCCGGTGGACGGGGACAGCAGCCAGTCGGGCGCCTCGGCCTGTGCGGCCTGGAGCATCAGGGTCGGGTGCGCGAGGTCGACCTGGGCGACCCCTTCGGTGCCGTACACCTCGACCGAATCGAACGTGTGGTTGAAGGTGGCCTCGGGCAGCAGGTAGCTGTTGCGGATCGACGACACGACGCCGTTGGCGTGCCGAAGCTCCGCCCAAACCAAGACCGGTGGGACGATCCCGGCTCGGCTCTGGGCGACCGCGCGCACCTCGACGACGCGCGAACCGGCGTACCAGAGCGCGAGGTCGATGTCGTGCACCGCGGTCAGCAGCGCGGGATGATCGTTCGGGAACAGCCGGCTGAGTGTGCGCGGCCGGTCCCGGCGGGACGAGACGGCCAGCACGTCGCCGAGCTGACCGGTGCGCACCGAGTCGTGCAGCGCCCGGTACGGGCCGGCGAAGCGCAGCAGGTGGCCGGGCTGGCAGAGCACGCCGGTGGACGCGGCGGCCGCGACGATCGCCTCGGCGTCGGCGACGGTGGTCGCCAGCGGCTTCTCCACGAGCACCGGGACGCCGGCGTGCAGCAGGGCGGTGGCGATCGGGCGGTGCGTGGCGCCGGGCGAGCACACCGACGCGGCCTGCGGCGGCTCGGCCGCGAGCAGCTCCTCGACGGTCGCGAACGCCCGCGGTACGCCGTACCGGTCGCACAGCCGTTCGCGGGCGGCGGGATCCGGGTCGACGAGGGCCGCGACCGGTACCCCGAGCGAGCGGTAGGCGGCCACGTGCCGTTCGCCGAAGGCTCCGGCGCCGACGACGGCGACCTCGGGGGCGCTCATGGGGAGACCGCCGTGATGCCGCCGGCCGCCTGGTCGGCGCCCGCCTCGACGGCTCGCGGTCCCTGGGGGTCCGGTGCGGACACCCGACCGGCGAGGACCGCCCGGGTCAGGCGCTCCAGCGCCGCGACGCCGGCCGGCAGGCAGCGCTCGTCGACGTCGAAGCCGGCGGAGTGCAGCGGCGCCCCGCCGGAACCGCCGCCGACGCCGAGCTTGAGGTACAGGCTGGGGCCGAGCGCGCCCAGCAGCGCGAAGTCGTCGGTGGTCAGCGGGGGCTCGGCGAGGTCCGCGACGGCCACCACCGAGGGCAGCTCGGCGTGGGCGAGCGCGACCAGCTCGGGCGCGTTGCGGATGGCGGGCATCTCGTTGGCCCAGGTGAAGTCGATGCCGAGGTCGAACGCGCCGGCCTGCTGGCGGGCGAGCCGCTCGATGACCGTCTTGAGCCGGGCTCGGGTGTCGGCGTCGTGGGTGCGCAGCGTGCCGGTGGCCTCGGCCCGGTCCGCCACGAGGCTCTGGGTGGCACCGCCCGCGATCGTGCCGATGTTGAACGCCACGAGCTCGTGGGGGTCCCGGGCACGGGCCACGGCGCCGTGCACGGCGCTGACCACGTTGCTCAGCCCGAGAATGGCGTCCCGGCCGCGGGCCGGTGTGGCGGCGTGCGCGGCGCGACCGTGCAGGACGACCCGGAAGGCGTCCTTGGCAGCCATCGCCGTCGACCGGTCGATGCCGATCGTCCCGGCCGGCAGGTCGGGCCAGCAGTGCAGCCCGAGGACGGCGTCGAACCGGCGCCCGGCGAGGACGCCCTCCGCCAGCACCGTGGCGGCGCCCGACCGCTCGCCGAACGGGATCTCCTCGGCCGGCTGGAACAGCACGGTGAGCGACCCGCGCGCGGCCGGCTCGGCGGCGAAGCGGGCGGCGACGCCGTAGGCGACCGTCATGTGCACGTCGTGCCCGCAGGCGTGACAGACGCCGGGGTTGCGCGAGGCGTAGGCCACGTCCTTCGCGTCGGCGACGGGATAGGCATCCATATCGGCCCGAAGCAGCACGGCGGGGCCGTCCTGGCGCCCGGGAAGGTAGACGACCAGACCGGTCCCCGCGACGCCGGTCTGAATTTCGGCCATGCCCGCCAGCCGACCGGCGAGGACGGCGCCCGTGCGATGCTCGGTGAAGCGCAGCTCGGGATGTTGGTGAAGCTCGCGGCGCAGCCCCACCAGCCGATCGACCTCGTCCCCAGCCAGCCCCACGCGACCCGCCCCCTTGCCGTCGGCGATAATCCGGACCTAATTGAGACAGAACCTAAATGACCATGCGTGCCGAGTCAATGGCCCCTCCGGGATCCGTTATCGTTGCGGCCCATGGACCGCGCCGACGCCCACATCCACCTGTTCGCCGACGGCTACCCCGGCCGCTACGGACGATCGCCCGCCGGAGGCGATGAACTGGCCGTCTACCAGGGACTTCGCCGCGAGCACGGCATCGGCACCGCGCTCGTCGTCGGCTACGAGGGCGAGCCCCGCTTCACCGGCAACAACGACCATCTGGCGGCCCTGGCCGGGCGGCATCCCTGGATCGCCCCGCTGGCCTACGTCCCCGCCGCCGGCCCGGCACCGGACGAGATGCGCCGCCGGTTCGCCCAGGGCTTCGTCGGCGTGGCCGTCTACCTCCCGGACGCCACCGCGGCCGACGCGTTCACGCGCTGGTCCCCGGCGGTCGTCCGGCTGCTCAACGAGCGCGGCGCCGTCGTGAGCCTGAACGCGCCCCCGCCGGCGACCGGCGTCATCGGCGGGGCAGTGGCCGCGCTGGACGGCTGCAGCGTGCTCTTCAGCCACCTCGGCCTGCCCGGGCCGGCCCCGCGACCCGACCCGGAGCAGGCGGCCCGCACGCTCGAGCCGCTGCTGCACCTGGCCCGGCTTGCGCATGTGGGGGTCAAGCTCTCCGGGCTGTACGCGATCAGCGAGCCGCAGCACGCCTACCCGCACCTGGCCGCGACACCGTTCGTGGAGCTGACACTGCGGTCATTCGGCGCCGAACGGCTCTTGTGGGGCTCGGACTTCGCGCCCAGCCTCGACGCGGTGTCGTTCGCCCAGACGATCGACCCGCCGGCGGCCCGGCACCTCGGCGCGGCCGACCGGGACAAGATCTTCGGCGGCAATCTCCTGCGGATCCTCGACCGGCACCGCCGGCGCACCGGCACCGCGCCGGGCTGATCCCCACGGCAGGAGGACCGCCGCAACTCGAGCGCCGCCGACAGCGTCGCGAACCGATCGCGGACAGGCGCGACCCCCGGCAACGACCACCGCACCTAACCTGCGGGCCGGTGCGGGTGAGGCGGCCAGCGGCTCATCGTCCCAGTACCGTTCCCCCGTTGACCCCCACCAGCTGCCCGGTGATGAACGATGCCCCGGGCGAGGCCAGGAAGTTCACGACGGACGCCACGTCCTCGGGCGTACCGGCGCGTCCGACCAGCGTGCGGTCGACCCTGGCCTGGTGGAACCGCGGGTTCATCCGGTCACCGAAGAACTCGGTGTCCGGCACGTATCCGGGCAGCACCAGGTTGGCGGTGGCCCCGGCCGGCCCCAGTTCCGCGGCGAGCCAGAAGATCCACGCGTGCAGGGCCGCCTTTGCCGCGCCGTACGAGCCGCTGTAGCCGCTGCCGAGCTGGGCGCCGATCGAGCCGATGCCGATCACCCGGCCCTGCTCGGCCAGCTTTGGCCGCAGCGCGGCCACCAGCAGCACGCAGGTCAGCACGTTCTGGTCGAAGTCGGCACGCCACTCCCGGGCGATGGCGTCCAGTTCGGACGGCACCGCCGCAGCGGTGCCGCCGGCGCCTGCCACGATCACGTGCACCCGGTCCACCGCGCCGGCCACCCGCGCGGCACCGTCCGCCGTGCTCAGGTCGGCGGCGACCCAGGTCGCCGCGGGGCCGAGCGTCTCCGCCGCGGCGCGCAGCGTCGGCTCGCGCCGGCCCACCAGGACCACCCGGTCGCCGCTCCCGACGAACGTCGCGGCGACCGCCCGGCCGATGCCGGTGCCGCCGCCTGCCACCACCACCGTACGGCTCATCGAACCCTCCCGAGCAGACTCCCGGCTTTCGCCGCGACGAGGAATTGGGACACCCCGCGGTCAGGGCACCAGCATCGTCTTGATGCGTGCCGATGGGCCTCGCATCAGCGCCTCGAACACCTCGACACCGTCGGCGAGGTCTCGAAGCTCCAGCCAGTCCTCGTCGACGGCGGCGACCAGCGGCACTGCCGCCGCGAACTCCGCGGCGGTGTAGCAGAAGCTGGCCAGGACCGCCTTCTCACCCCGGATCATCGCCCGGCAGTCCACATCGGACTCCGCGGCATGCAGGCCGAGCCAGACCGCGGCACCGCCCGGATGCAGCAGGGCGACGGAGTCGGCCCGGGTCCCGGCCGTGCCCACCGTGTCCACGATGACGTCGAAGGCGCCGGTCAGCCGCTGCCCGGTGCGGCCGGCGCCCGCCTCGACCGCGCTCGCCAGCCGCTGTTCGGCCAGGTCGGCGACGTGGATGCCGGTCAGGCCGCGGCTGCGGAGCACCAGCAGCACCGCTGTGCCCAGCATGCCGGCTCCGATCACGCCGACCCGGGCGCCGGGGACGAGCCGGTCGGCGACCAGGTTCGCGGCGTGCACGGCGTTGGCCATGGGTTCGACGAACGCGCCGCGCTGCGGGGACACACCGGCCGGCAGCGGGTGCACGTTGGCTCGTGGCACGGCCACGTACTCGGCGAAGCCGCCCGCCCGGTTGATCCCGAGGATGCTGCGGTTGTCGCAGATGTTCGTCCTGCCGCGCCGGCAGTTGCCGCAATCGCCACACGCCACCAGCGGATTGACCGTGACCAGGGTCCCGTCGTCGACCCGGTGCCCGGCGAACTCGTGGCCCATCACCAGTGGCGGCTTGCGGAACGGACTCTGGGTGGCGAAACCCTCCACCTCGGATCCGCAGACCCCGGCCGCGGCCACCCGCACCAGCACCTCGTCGCCGGCCGGGGCCGGAGCGTCGAGATCGGTGACGACGAGTTCGAGCGGCCCGGCGTAGAGCAGTGCTTTCATGCGACGCGCACATCCTTCCGCGCGCCGATGCGCGCACCGCTGTGACTGTCGAACCAGCAGGCGCCGCTCAGGTCGAGCAGCACCCGGCACTCGTCGTCGACGGCGAGGCCGGCGTCACCCGGGACCTTCGCGTAGTGCAGGTCACGCACGGCGGCCGCGCCGAGCTCCTCGCTGTTGGCGGCAAGCCCGAGCCGGAACCCGATCACGGTTTCGGCGCCCAGCCGTTCCACCACCGCCACCCGGGCCGGCAGGCCGGGGCCCGTCGCGGCGATCCGCACCTTCTCCGCCCGCACGCCCAGCAGGGCCGTCCCGTCGGGCACCCCGCCGGCGGGCACGGTCGTACCGCCGTCGATCGTGGCCTGTCCGCCCTGGACCGTGACCGGCACGAGGTTCATCGCCGGCGAACCGATGAACCGGGCCACGAAGGTGTTCGCCGGCTCGTCGTAGATCTCCTGCGGGGTCCCGCTCTGCTGCACGACGCCGTCGTTGAGCAGGATGATGCGGGTACCCATGGTCATCGCCTCGACCTGGTCGTGCGTCACGTAGATGAAGCTCGCTCCCACACGCCGGTGCAGCGCCGTGATCTCGGTGCGCATCTGCGCCCGCAGCTTGGCGTCCAGGTTGGACAGCGGCTCGTCCAGCAGATAGATCGAGGGCTCCCGAACCAGAGCCCGGGCCAGTGCGACCCGCTGCCGCTGCCCGCCGGACAGCGTGCGCGGCCGGCGGTCGAGGTAGGGCGTGAGCTCCATCGTCGCGGCGATCTGCTCGATGCTCGTGGTGATCGCGGGGTCGCGCATCGCCCGCCAGCGCGCCACCATGCCGACCACCGGGATGTGCTGCCACCAGCGGAAGCGGCTCATCAACAGCGGAAAGGCGATGTTGGCCCGCACCGTCTTGTGCGGGTAGAGCGCGTAGGACTGGAAGACGAACGCGACGTTGCGCTGCTTGGGTTCCAGGTCGTTGACCCGCTGGCCGTCGAAGAGCAGGTCACCGCTGGTGATGTCGATGAGCCCGGCGATCATGCGCAGCATGGTGGACTTTCCACACCCGGACGGGCCGAGCAGCACCAGGAACTCCCGGTCCGGGATCTCCGTGGAGAACTCGTGGATGACCGGTGTGTCGCCGTAGGACTTCCGGATGCCCCGGAACGCGATGGCTGGCATGCCTACCCCTTCACCGAACCGGAGGTGAGGCCACTCACGATCCGGCGCTGGACCAGTAGGAAGAAGACGATGGCGGGAACGGTGAACACCAGCGCGGCGGAGAACACCGTCGACAACGGGGTGATGAACTCGCCGATGAACGACGACAGGCCCTTGCTGGCCGGCCATTTCGTCGAGTCGCGGATGAACGTCGAGGCGAACAGGTACTCGTTCCAGCCGTCGAAGAACGTGATGACGGCGGCCGCGGCCACCGACGGCGCCACCAGCGGCAGCGTGACCTGGGAGAAGATCACGAAGCGGGGCGCGCCGTCGACCCGGGCCGCCTCCTCGATCTCGTAGGGGACGGCGTCCACGGCCGACTTGATGATCCACGCGGCGACCGGCATGGCGAAGGCCGTGTCGGCCAGCACCAGGCCGAACAGCCCGTTGATCAGGCCCAGCGACACGAACAGCGTGTAGAGCGGCACGATCAACAGCGCCTCGGGCAGCATCTGGGTGGCGAACAGCGCGAAGCCGATGAGACCACGGCCGTGGAAGCGGCGGTACCGCGACAGCCCGTATCCGGCCAGCACGGCGAGCGCCAGGCTGAAGAACGTCGTGCCGGACGCCACGATCGCGCTGTTGGTGAGCCAGCGCAGCAGTGGTACATCGCTGCCGAAGACGTCGAAGATGGAGCCGATCCGGTCGACCCGCGGCCACAGGCTCTGCCCGTTGAACAGTTCCTCGCGGGTGGCGAGGGCGGTGTTGAGCATCCAGTACACCGGGAAGCCGGCGACGACGATCAGTACGACGACCGCGAGCCATCGCCCGGGACCCGCTCCGGTCAGCCGCTTCACTGGGCCTCCCGCCGCGCCGAGCGCCGCTCGACGACGAAGTAGACGACGGTGACGACGAGGGACAGGCACAGACCGAGCATCCCCAGGGCGGACGCCCGGCCGAGGTCCGAGTTGGCGAACGCCTCCCGGTAGACGTTGATGACGAGCGTGTTGGTGGCGTCGACCGGTCCGCCGCCGGTGAGCAGGTAGATGATCTCGAACCGGCGCAGCGACCAGATCGTCATGAGCAGCGCGACGATGCGCAGGGTCGGCGCGATGTGCGGCAGGACGATCTCCTTGAGCGCGGTGAACCGGTCGGCGCCGTCGACCCGGGCCGATTCGCGCAACTCGGCGGGCACCGACTGCAGGGCGGCGAGGACGACGAGCATGATGAACGGGAACACCTTCCAGACGCTGACCGCGGTCACGGACAGCAGGCCGAGGTCGGGGTCGATGAGCCAGCCCTGCTCACCGATGCCGAGGACGGCGAGGCCGCGGTTGGCGACCCCGTCGCCCACGTTGAAGATCCAGGTGAAGACGAGCACGACGGCGATCGACGGCACCGCCCACGGCATCGCGAGGATGGCCCGCACGACGGCCCGCCCGCGGAACCCGTCGTTGATCGCGAACGCGGCGGCAGTGCCGAGCAGCAGCGACCCGGCGACCGTGCAGGCGGTGTAGAGGACCGTGGTGAGCACCGACGACGCGAACCGGTCGTCGGCGAGGAGGTCGTGGTAGTTGTCCAGGCCGACGTACTCGCCGCCGTCGGGGTTGAGCAGCTTGGTGTCGGTGAAGCTGAGCAGCACCCCGCGCAACAGCGGGGTGGCGGTGAACACCAGCAGATAGACTGCCGCGCCGCCGACGAACAGATACGGCGCGAGCCGCGATCGGGTGCTCATGGCCCTCCTTCGGGGGATCGTGCGCGGTAGATGCCGCTTGGCCCGGCACCTACCGCGCCGGTGGCGGGTCAGCCCCCGACCGCCGCCTTGGCCTCCTGGGCCGCCTTGGCGAGGGCCTCCTCGGGCGGGACGTTCTGCAGCAGCACCTTCTCGATCCACTGCAGCACGATGTGGCGGATCTGCGGGGTCTTGGCCTCGAACCCGTCCACCACGGCGTCGTGCGAGAACGGCGCGTTCTCCCGGTAGGCGGTGACCCACGGGTTGGCCTTCACGTACGCCTCGGGGACGGTCGTGTCGACGGCCACGGTCGAGGCGTTGCCGATGACCTCGGAGAGCTTCTGCTGCGGCTGCGGCTGAACCAGCCAGCGCAGGAAGTCCTTGGCCAGCTCCTTGTTCTTGGAGTGCTTGTTGATGACGAAGTAGATGCCGACCTGGCTGGTGTTCTTGCCCGGGAACGGCAGCTTCGAGGACATGATGGAGGTGCCCGGCACCTTGTCGCTGATCATCGCGGTCGGCGCGCCGGTCGCGTCGATGAGCATCGCCAGCTTGCCCTCCTTGAACTTCGTGCGGAAGGTCGACGCGTCGTCACCCACGGCGAAGGCGCCGGAGTCGTAGACGGCCTTGTAGGCCTTGAGCGCGGCGATGTTCTCCGGCCGGTCGATGGTGAGGGTCTTGCCGTCGGACCAGCCGCCGCCGAAGCCCTGCGGCCAGTTGTTGAAGTCGATCCACCACGGGTTCTCCTCGGCGATGCGGTGGCGCACCGCGAAGCCGGTGATGCCCGTCTTCTCCTTGATGGTCTTCGCCGCCGTGACGAGCTCCTCAGGCGTGGTCGGCGGCTGGACGCCGGCCTGGGCCAGGATGTCCTTGTTCCACAGCAACGCGTAGGGCGCGATCTGGGCGGTGATGGCGAGCTGCTTGCCGCGCCACTTGCCGCCCTCGTTGGTGACGTTGAGCTTCGCGTCCGCGCCGAAGACGCCGTCGAGCGGTTCGAGGACGCCCGCCTCGGCGAGCTCGGGCAGGAACGTGTCGGCGACGGCGAACACGTCGGGGCCGCCGCCCGCGGCGATCTGCGTCTTGATCGTGGTCTCGTAGTCGGCCCGGGTGATTTCCTGCTTGGTCAGCGTCGCCTTTGCGTTCTGCTGCTGGTAGCCCTGAAAGGTCTCCCACATCTTCGCGCCGTAGCTCGGTGCCAGCAGGTCCCAGTGGGCGATCTCGAGGGTGCCGCCGTCCTGGGCGGACTTGGTGGGTTCGTCGGTGTCGCCGCATGCGGCCGTCAGGCTCAGCGAAGCCACGACAGCGGCCGCCAGAAGTGCGGATCGGTGTCTCAACATTCCAGTCCACCTCGTGTGGGCAGTTGGTGTGTCGGAGGGACGCGGGACTTGGTCCACGACTGTAGACGCGGTGATCGAGTATGGGAATAGGCGTTCAGAGATCTGAACAGCTAGTCGGTTTTAGCAGCTCAGAACCAGCTCATTGCCTGCGATCGGATGCGTGTGGCACCCTGCTCGGGACTCGACTCACGGACAAAGGCGGACGGAAACCATGGCGCCGACAACCCGAACTCTTGACGCCGCGGGCGCCGCGGCGCCGGCCGGCTCGATCAAGTCGGCCGAGCGGGTACTGCAGATCCTGGACCTGGTGGCGCGGCATACCGACGGGATCGACGCCAGCGGTATCCGTACCGCCCTGCAGCTCCCTCGCAGCAGCCTGCACGGGCTGTTGCGGGTGCTGTCGGATCACGGCTACCTGTTCATGGACCCGCAATCCCGGGTCTACCGGGTCGGGCTGCACGCCTGGGAGGTCGGGCAGGCGTACGCGCACAACCGGAACATCACCGTCCTCATTGGACCGGAGATGCGCGCGCTGCGGGATGAGCTCAACGAGACGGTGCAGCTGGCCGTCCTGGACGGCCTCGACAACGTCTATCTGGCCAAGGAGGAGTCCGACCATCCGCTGCGCCTGGTCTCCGGCATCGGCCTGCGGCTGCCCGCGCACACCACGGCGCTGGGCAAGGTGCTGCTCGCCGGTCTGCCGGCCGCCGAGCTGCGCCGCCGGCTGATCGGGGTCACGTTGCAGCGGTTCACCAAGAGCACCATCGGCGACAAGGCCGAGCTGCTGCGCCGGCTCGCGGCCGTGCGGTCCAACGGCTTCGCCGAGGACGACGGCGAGTACACCGTCGGGCTCTACTGCGTCGCCGTGCCGGTGCGCAGCGAGTCGGGGGCGGTCGTCGCCGCCGTGAGCTGCTCCACCCCCTCGGCCCGCGCGGGCACCGCCGGCGACCGCGCCCAGCGGTACCTGCCGGCGCTGCGCGGCTGCGCGGGCCGGCTCGCCCCGCTGATGGCCCCCCTGTCCTGAACGCCGCCGGCGCTCCGATGTGGACGAGCACCGGTCACTGACCACCGCCTCGCCAGCCGAGGCCACGGGACATCGCCTCGCAGTGGCGGGTCAGCGTGTCCACCAGGTGGTCGCGGTGCGCCGGTCCCTCACCGAGCCGGACACGGGGGATGGAGCAGCTCATCGCGGCCACCACCCGCCCGGTGCCGTCCCGGACCGGTACGGCGACGCAGAAGACCCCAGGGGTGTACTCGCCGTCGTCCTCGCCGAAGCCGCGCTCACGGATGTCCTGGACCCGCTCGAGCAGCTGCTGCCACGTGGCGACGGTGTGCTGCGTGAACCTGCGCATGCTCACGCCCTCGAGGCGTGCCCTCAGCTCCGCCGGATCAAGGTGGGCCAGCAGCACCTTGCCCAGGCCGGTGGCGTAGGCGGGCAGCCGCATCCCGACCCGGGACACCAGCCGCAGCGGATGGTCGGCCTCGACCTTGGCGATGTAGACGTTGTCGATGCCGTCGAGGACGGCGAGCTGCACGGTCTCGTTGAGCTCGTCACGGGCCGCCCGCAGGTGCGGTTCGGCCCGGTGGGCAAGGCTGTCCAGGTAGTCGAAGCTTTGCGCGGTCTCCCAGACCCGCACCCCGATGCGGTAGCGCCGCTGCTCCTCATCCAGATAGATCCAGCCCCGGCCCACCAGCGTGCCCAGCAGCGCGTGCAGGCTGCTCTTGGGAAAGCCCAGGTCCTGGCTGATCTGCGGGAACGTCGCGCCGGAGCGGTGCGACGCCAGGTACTCCATGAGATCCAGAGCCCGCTCGGCAGACTTGACGCCGGTCGTGGACTGGACGTTCGGCGGGGTGTTACGGATGGCGGTCATGACGCTGGCCTCCTTGCGTGCTGAGGTGTGACCGGCCGTCCCGCCCAGGTTCGATCGGGAAGCGCGCCGCGTTGCCCGGGTCGTGCAACGCCACCACCTCATCACACACGCTTCGATACTGTTTGATGGCCCGTCGGCACCCGGCGGCGTCCTCGGCGATGCCGATCGGGAGCTCCTCGGCGATGTTGCGGTCGAAGAACGCCGTCTCCAGCAGGCCGACCACGCCGTCGGCGCAGCGGACCCGGACGCCGGCCGACCCGGGGTGATGGCCGCCGGTGGTCTCGAACTCCAGCCCGGGCGCCACGGTGACCGGCCCGTCGGTCAGCACGAGCCGCCCGGCGACCGCCAGGTCCCGCAGCAACGACCAGGTGCCGCTCGTGAAGTAGAACTCGGTCGGCGGGTGCCCCGGCGGAGCGCACAACATCTCCCGTACCCCGGCGTACGAGGCGTAGATCGTCGCCCGCGGGAACAGGTCCGGCAGGAGTCCGCCGGTGTGGTAGGTGACCGTCTGGGTGAGCAGGACGAAGTCGACGTCCTCGCCGCGGACCCCGAGCATTTCGAGGGCCTCGGGCAGCAGCCGGACGTCGTGGAACGCGCATCGCGGGTCGAGCGCCTGGTTGGCCCTCTCCAGCGCCGCCCGGTCGGCGTCGCCGATCGGCAGGCCGGTGTCGATCAGCCCGGTCCGCTTGCCGTCGGTGACGAGCCAGACGTAGAACCACAGGTCGTAGAAGCCGGGGTCGTTGCGGCCGAAGAACGCTGCCGAGCCCACGATCGGCATGCGGGCCACCGGCGCCGCCGACAGCCGCCACGGGCTCGTCATTGGTCGAGCACCTCGACCAGCCGCTTCGCGAGCGCGGCACCGTCGCCGGGCCGCAGTCCCATCGGGTTGACGACGAGCACGCCCTGCCAGGCCCGGTCCTCGCCGACGTGGATGCGGGGCGCGCCCCGGTCCAGCTCCCGCACGACGTCATCGGTGTCGCGGCCCGATGCGGACAGGTCGATCTCGAGGACCGGCACATCGAGGTGGTGCTCGTAGCCGTCCCGGACCGCGCACCGGGTGTCGGCCTCCAGCGCGGACCGGATGTCGGCCAGCTCCTGCGCCCCGTGCCGGTGGTGGGCGTCCGGGTCCCGGACGAACGCCCGCAGGGCGACGAGCAGGCCGACGATCTGCTCGCGGCCGACCTTCATGCCCCGGCCGATGCCGTGCCGGCCGCGGACGGGGTCGGCGCCGGTGATCTCCGAGCGCTGCCAGGTGCGGGGCCGGATGTCCATGTCCTGGTGATGCAGGGCGACGGCGCCGACCAGGTCGGCCCGGCCGCAGAGGATCCCGGCGGTGTGCGGGCCCCGGAACGCCTTCCCGGCGCTGATCGTGACCAGGTCGGCGCCGCCGTCGAGCAGTTCCGCGAGCCTCGCCAGGGGTGGTACGTCCATCGCCGCATCGACGAGCACCGGCACACCGGCGCGGTGGGCCAGTTCCGAGACCTCGGCGATGCCGAGGTGGTCGCCGCCGCGGCCGGGCCGCCACAGCACCAGCGCGGCCCGTTCGTCGAGCTCGCGGGCGAGCTCGTCGGGGCGGGTCGAGCCGGGGTAGCCGATCTCGACCAGGTCCGCGCCGACGGCGGTCAGCGCGTGGTCGTAGGGGTCCCGGTGGGCCCGCTGGACGATGACCCGGCGGCGGGGCCCGGCGACCTCGGGCAGCACGTCGATGGCCGCCGGGCGGTCGCCGGCGAGGCAGACCGCGGTGGCGAGGCTCAGGGCCGCGGCGGCGCCGCTGGTGACGTAGGCGGCGGGCGCGCCGAGCAGGGCGGCGATCTCGGCGCCGGCGGCCTCCTGGAGCTCGTCCATGCGCACGTTGCGCGCGCCCGCCGCCCGCATCGCCTCCACGACCTCGTCGGACAGCGGCAGGCCGCCCAGCCGGGTGGCCGGCCCGACCGCGTTGATGATGGTTCGCACGCCCAGTTCGGTATAGATGTCCATGTGTCGACTCCCCTTCAGATTGGTTCGGCGCGGTACACGATCTCGCCGGCCCGGACGGTCAGCACGGCCGCGACGGCCGGGGCCGGGTCCTCGGTCACCCGCAGGACCGCGACGTCGGCCGGCGCACCGGCTCGGAGGGTCCCGACACCGGCGCCGTCCAGCCCGGCGACCCGGGCCGGCGCCACCGTCGTCCGGCGGACCACCTCGGGCAGGGCGACCCCGAGCCCGAGGAACTTCGCCATCACGTCAGGCAGGCCGCCGACGATGTCGCGGGAGTAGGTGTGCAGGTCGGAGCTGATCGTGTCGGGCAGGAACCCGGCGCCGACCGCGGCCCGGGCCTGCTCCAGGTCGAAGCCGCACATGCCGTGCCCGACGTCGAAGAGCACGCCGCGCTGCCGGGCCTCGCGGACCATGTCGACGACCCGGCCGCGCTCGGTGTACGGCGTGCCGGACAAGCCGGTGAAGCAGTGGGTGAGCACGTCGCCGGGGCCGAGCCGGGCCAGGATGTCGGCCAGGGACGCCGGCGGCGGCCCGAGGTGCACCATCAGCGGCAGCCCCTCGGCGTCGGCGACCTCGCGCGCCCGGTCCAGGGCCACGACGCCGTTGTCGCCGGCGACGTCGGCGGACGCCCGGACCTTCACGCCGATGATCCGTTCCCGGTGCTCGGCGATCGCCGCGCGGCAGGCGGCGGGGTCGACGTACGGGAGGGTCTTCAGCTCTCCGGAGAGCAGGATGCTCGTGGTGCCGACGGTGGAGATGTTGATGAACGCGCCGATCCGGGTGCGGGCCCGTTCGACGGTACCGCGGACGAACGCCCCGAACAGGTGCGCGCCGGCGCTGCCGGTGTCCACCATGGTCGTGACCCCGCTGGGCGGGCCGACCACGTCCGGGTCGACGCCGAGATCCTGGCCGACGAAGACGTGCGTGTGCAGGTCGACCAGGCCGGGCGTCACCACCAGCCCCGACACGTCCACGACCCGGTCCGCCGGGTTCGCGGTGGCGGCGATGCTCCCGTCGCGCACGACGACGTCCCCCGGGGCCAGGGTGCGGGTCTCGGGGTCGCAGACGAGGCCGCCGCGGAGCACGAGTCCGGTCATGACAGCCGCACCGGCTGCCCGGTGCGGGCCGACTCGGCCGCGGCCGCGGCGCAGACCACGGCCAGCCGCCCGTCCTCGGCGGCCGGAACGGCGGGCTCCGCTCCGGCGCAGGCCGCCACGAACGCCGAGAGCTGCCGGTGCAGCCAGTCGTCGCCGGCGTACGACTCGGCCCGCTCCCCCGCGGTGCACGACACGGCGAGCGCGCCGCCCTGCTCGATCCGCAGCTGCCCGGCGCTGCCCTGCACGACGGTCAGCGACCGGGGGCCGGCCACGTGCGTGCGGCCGAACGACAGCGCGATCCCGGCGACCGCGCCCGACGCGAACGTCCCGGTGATCGCGGCCGCCGACTCGGCCTCCCCGGGAAGGCCGGTGGTGCGGCAGGTCAGCTCGGCCAGGGGCAGGCCGACCAGCCACGGCAGCCGGTCGAAGCAGTGGTGCGACTGCAGCTGCAGGATTCCGCCGCCGCGGCCGGCGTCCCAGTACCAGGGCGGTGTGCCGGGCGTCGCCTCGACGATCACGTCGGTGACCGACAGCGGCTCCCCGATCACGCCGTCGGCGACCAGCCCTCGGGCCGCGAGCCACTCGGCCCGGAACCGGTAGCTGAACCCGACCATGAGCACGATGCCGGCCGCGTCCCGGGCCGCGATGATCCGGTCCGCCTCGGCGACGGTGTTGCACAGCGGCTTGTCGATCAGGACGTGGACGCCGCTCGCCGCCGCCTCGACGCAGGCGTCGGCGTGGCCGTCGTGGGGCAGCCCAAGGTAGACGGCGTCGGCCGCGCCGGAGTCGAGCAGTTCCCGGAAGCCGGCGAACGGGATGCCGCCCGACCGGTCGGTCAGCGCGGCGGCGCGTCCGGCAACCGGGTCGGCGACGGCGGTGACCCGCACCCCGGGCAGCCCTTCGGCGGCCGCCGCCACCTTGGCGCCCATGATCCCGGCGCCGACGATGCCAAGCCTCATCACGACGTCGCTCCTCACATGCCCAGCAGCTCGCCGCCGTCGACGACGATGTCGCCGAGCAGGACGTGGGAGCTCTCCGCGGAGAGCAGGAAGCGCACCACGGCGGCAACGTCGCTGCCGCGGGCGACCCGGCCGGCCGGGATGCGGGGGCGGAACGCCAGCAGGCTACCGTCGGCCAGGTCGTCGACGGAGGCGTGGTCGCTGGCGAGCTGGCGCATCATCTCCGTGTCCGTCGGCCCGGGCGAGACGGTGTTGACCCGGACTCCGCTGCCGGCGACCTCTAGGGCGAGGACCCGCAGCGACTGGCGCAGGGCGGCCTTGGACGCCGCGTAGGCGGCCTGCCGCATCCGGGGCATCCGCGCGGCGACGGACGCGACCGCCACGATGGACCCGCCGCCGCGAGCGGCCATGCCGGCGGCGTAGCGGCGGGCCACGTCGAAGCAGCCGACGGTGTTGACCCGCAGGATGCGCTCGAAGTCGGCGGTGGTGACGTCGAGGGTGGGTGAGCTGTCGAAGATCCCGGCGGCGATCGCGACCTTGTCCGCCTCGGCGGTCTCGGCGACCAGGTCCTGTACCGATCGCTCGTCCGTGACATCGACGTGGCGGGCGGTCGCCTCGACGCCCTGCACCCGCAGCGTGGCCGCGACGCGTTCGACGAGGGCGGCGTCGATGTCGGCGAGGACCAGCCGGTCGCCGGGGCAGGCGCGGGCGAGGTCCTCGCCGATCGCCTGCCCGATGCCCCGGCCCGCGCCGACCACGACTGCTGTTGTGCTCACGGTTGTTCTCCAGGTTCTGTGGCGGGCGCCGCCGCGTACGCGAACGCCCGGGCGGGGTTTGCGACCGTCATGCGGTGGATGTCGTCCTCGGACACTCCCCGGTCGCGCAGCATGGGCAGGAAGTTCTCGATCACGTTGGCGTAGCCCGGTCCGCCGTACGCGGCGAGCTGGCCCAGCTCGCAGATGTCGTTGGACAGCATCAGCTGCCCGGCCAGTCCCAGGGCCGTCAGCTCGGCGACGTTGTCGGCCCGGAACGACAGGGGCGCGTAACCCTGCACGAAGGCCAGGTTGTCGATGTTGAGCCAGGCGCCCCGTTCGGCGATCGGCAGCCACCACTTCGTCCCGCGCCGGTCGCCCAGGTGCGACACGATGACGCGGGCCGGGTCGACCCCCTCGTCGGCGAGCAGGTCGAGCTGCTCGAGGGCAAGCTCGCCCCAGTGGGTGGTATGCGTCATGATCGGGCAGCCGGTGCGGCGATGGGCCCGGCCGGCGGCGCGGAACACCCGCTCCTGGTGCGGGGTGATGTGGCCGCGCTCGGTGCCGATCTCGCCGATGAAGCCGGGGCGGATGCCGCTGCCGTCGACGCCGTCGGTGATCTCGGCGACGAGGCGGTCGGCGAGGGCCTCGGTGCTGTCGGTGGTGATGTAGCCGGGATAGACGACCTCGCGATACCAGCCGGCGCCCATCACGATGTTGACGCCGCTGGCCTCGCTGATCCGGCGCAGGGCCTGCGGGTCGCGCTTGAGCCCGATGTTCGTCGGGTCGCAGATCGTCCGGCCGCCGGCCGCCGCGAACCGGCGGACCTCCTCGACGGCGATCTCCTCGTCGTCGAGGATCGCCTCGTACAGCTGGCGCAGCCCCCACCCGTCGACCAGCACGTGGTCGTGGCTGAGGGTGTTGCCCATGTCCTCGGGCTCGATCGGCCCGAGGACGGTCATGACCTTTCCGGCAAGACTTTCGATCACTTCACACTCCCTGCGGCGAGGCCTGTCACGATGTACCGCTGAAACGCCAGGGCGATGAGCACCGGCGGGACGACTGTGAACATGGTGGCCGCGGCCAGCGTCGTCCAGGAGAACTGCTGCAGGTTCTGCAGGCCCGCCACGACCGGCGGTACCGTGAGGGCGTTGGTGAGCACCAGCGAGTAGAAGAACTCGCTCCACGCCTCCAGGAAGACCAGCAGGCCGGCGGCGATCAGCCCGGGCCGGGCGATCGGGGTGACGACCACCAGCAGGCAGCGCAGCCGGGACGCGCCGTCGACCTCGGCGGCCTCCTCCAGTTCCTTGGGCACGCTGTCGAAGTACGTCTTGAGCAGCCAGATCGCCAACGGCAGCGTGAACGCGTTGTAGCTGATGACCAGGGCGAGCGACGTGTTGAGCAGCCCGAGCTGCCGGAACGCGACGAAGAACGGCAGCACGATCGCGATGGCCGGCACCACCCGCGAGGCGAGCAGCAGCAGGTACGCCAGGCGCGAGCCGCGGAACTCGTACCGCGAGAACGCGTATCCGGCGGCCCCGGCGATGACCAGGTTGCTGGCGACCACGACGACGCCGACGACCAGGCTGCGGGCAATCGCCGGCATCAGCCGGGCGACCGCGTCGGTGCTCGAGACGATCCCGCCGTCCTGCCCGGTGGAGAACGGCGCGCTGTTGCCGGTGAAGATGGCGGCATAGTTGGCCAGCGTGGGGTCGTGCGGCCACCAGTGGAACGGCTTGGCGCCGATCTCCGACGGCCCCATGAAGCTGCTCAGCACGGTGAAGTACAGCGGGAACAGGATCCAGACGAGGAACAGTGCGAACCCGATGTAGATCCCGGCCGAGGCGAGCCGTGAGCGCTTCACTCGACGCCCTCCGTGATCGTGCTCGAGCGGTACAGCAGCTTGACGAACACGAACCCGAGGACGAGCGCGATGCCGCCGAGGACGACGGCGGTGGCCGAGCCGAGGCCGGTGTTCGTGTAGACGAACAGCTGCTGGTACAGGTAGATCGACAGCACCGAGGTGGCGTCGCCGGGGCCGCCCTGGGTCAGCGCCCAGATCGTGTCGAACTGCATGAACCCGAAGATCGTGTTGATGATGACCACGACGACGATGACCGGCCGCAGCCAGGGCAGCGTCAGGTGCCGCAGCCGCTGCCAGGCGTTGGTTCCGTCGACCATCGCGGCCTCCGGCACCTCCCGCGGGATCGTCTGCAGCCCGGCCAGCAACAGCAGCCCGGTGAACGACGCCTGCCGCCAGGCCCCGGCGAGGATCGCGACGACGAGGGCGCCGGTGCTGTCCGACAGCGGCGCCACGCCGTCCAGGCCGAGGGCCAGCAGCGCGCCGTTGAGCGCGCCCACCTCACCGTCGACGAACCACTTCCAGATCATGCCGACCATCACCCAAGGGCAGGCCCACGGGACGATGAGCAGGCTGCGGGCCAGCCACTGGCCACGGAAGCCGGTGTTGAGCAGCAGCGCGAACCCGAGCCCCAGCAGCGTGGAGACGAGCAGGAAGCCGACCGCGTAGAGCACCGTGGTGGTGAGCGCGTGCCGGAACTGCTCGTCGGCGAACAGCGTCCGGAAGTTCGCGAACCCCGCCCACCGCGCCTCGCCGCGGAAGCTGACCCGCTGCAGCGAGTAGATCGTCGTGCGCATCGCCGGCCAGGCGACCAGTCCCAGCACGAACACCAGCGCCGGGGTGGCGAGGACCAGCCCGAACCGGGCGTTCGCCCGGCCCCGCGGCGACGTGCGCCGCCGCGGGGCCAGGGCCGTCGTCTCGGCCATGTCAGCTGCCCGCGGCGGCGAGGTTCTTGGCGTCCGCGGCGAGCCCGTCGACGGTGTCCTTGACGCCGGCCTGGCCGAGCAGCATCGCCTGGAGGCGGTCGCCGACCTTGACCTGGAACGAGGCGTACCACGGGGCGACCCGCGCCGGGACCACGTCGCTCTGGTTGGCGAAGGTGTCCTCCAGCTTCGGCATCTCGTAGTAGTCCGGGAACGCGGCCAGGAAGTCCTTGTCCTTGAACAGCCCCGGGTACGGGCCGAGCAGCGCCGCCGCCTTCGCCCAGGACGTGAAGGTCGAGTACTTGCCGGCCTCGTCCTTCCAGCCGTAGAACTTCAGCAGCTTCCAGGCGTCCTCGGCCCGCGCGCCGCCGGCCGTGGCCCCGATCTGGATGACCTCACCGATCTGCAGCGTCTTGCCGGTGATGCCGGGGTGGCGGTACGAGATCGTGACGTTCTTCGACTCGGGACCCTCCGTCGTGCGGATGATCTGCAGGAAGTAGTGGTGCAGCGTGTAGAACGTGGAGTTGCCCTGTGCCATCGCGGTGACGTGCGCGCCCGGGTCGGCGGTGAGCACCTCCTTGGACGTCAGTCCCTCCTGGTACATCGCCTTCCACCACTCCATGACGCTCAGCGTCTTGGCGTCGTCGGCGAAGACCGGGGCACCCTTGGCGTCGAACGGCGTGATCCCGTCGGCCAGCAGGTAGACGAGGAAGTACTCCTCCAGGAACTGCTTGGTCCAGTAGCCCGCGTACGGGCTGGCCACCCCGGCGGCCTTGAGCTTCTTGCACTGCTCGTACACCTCCTCCTTCGTGGCCGGAGGTGCGCCGATGCCGTGTTTCTGCAGGTGGCTCTGGTTGTACATGAGGCTGTGCACCGCGGAGAAGTACGGGACGCTGATGATCCGGCCGTCCGCGAGCCGGTGCCGGGCCGCCGAGGCGGGGAACATGTCGCCCAGCATGTCCTCGACGCCGGCGAACTTGTTGAGCGTTCCGGCCCAGCCCGCGTCGACGTACTTGGTCGAGGCGTAGGCGAAGTTGTAGAAGGCGTCGATCGCCTGGCCGCCCTGCAGCCGCGTCTGCAGGGCCGGGCCGTAGCCGACGTTCGGGACAAGGGACAGATCCACGCCCACGCCGGACTGGTCCTTGAAGGACGACAGCAGGGTGCGGATCTGATCCGGGTACGCCTCCCAGGCGGTCATCGACAGCGTGCCGGGAGTGTCGTTGGTCTTCGGCGTGGACGCACCGCCGCACGCAGCGAACAGCGATGCCGTGGGAACGGTCAGGCCCGCCGCGAGCGCGCCGCGCAGCAGGCTCCGACGGGAGATCGACGTGCTGGCAGAGAACAAGCCCGGAATCGGGCGCCGCTCATCCATGTGACCCTCCGGCCGGCCAGATGGTTCATATACATGAACCTAAGTTCTGAGTTGAGCATTCGTACCAGGTCAGCGGGGCGCAAGCAAGAGGCGGCTTCTGCGCACCGGCGAGGTCGCCGAGCTCCTCGACACCGGGCCTCCAACCGGCAGCAAGGTCTCCGGCGTCCTCGCCGGGGTGCTCACCACCGCCGGCGCCGCGGTCGCCGAGCGGACACTCCTCGCGGTCTCCGCCGGGCTCGGCGTGCTCGCCCTGAGCCTGTGGTGGCCGCACCGCCGCCGCAACGCCCGCCGGGCCGCCACCGCTGGGACCGGATGCGGATGTGGCGGCACCGGATGCGGCTGCTGACCGCGTCGCCGCAGTGTGCTGCGATACCGGCATGACGATCATCCGGTCCGTCCTGCTGTTCCTCGTCGCCGCACTCGCGGAGATCGGCGGCGCCTGGCTCATCTGGCAGGGCGTCCGCGAACACAAAGGCCTGCTCTGGATCGGCGCCGGCATCGCCGCCCTCGGCGCGTACGGCTTCGTCGCCACCCTGCAGCCCGACGCGAACTTCGGCCGGATCCTCGCCGCCTACGGCGGCATCTTCGTCGCCGGATCCCTGGGCTGGGCCATGGTCATCGACAAGTTCCGCCCCGACCGCTACGACCTCATCGGCGCCGCCGTCTGCCTGGTCGGTGTCGTCGTCATCATGTACGCGCCTCGTCATTGACCCGGCCGGTGGGTGTGGCCGGGACCGGCGACGGTGCGGCGGCCCGGGTGACGATGCCGATCGCGGCGATGAGGCAGGCGATCGCGATGGCGGTCAGGACGGGGATGTAGCCGCCGGTGCTGAGCAGGGCGGCGGCGCCGAGGGGTGCGCCGGCGCGGGCGAGGGTGATCGGGACGGTGAGGGTGCCGGCGATGGTGGCGTAGGCGATGGTGCCGTACCGGTCGGCGAGCAGGGCCGGGGTGGCGAGGCTGGAGATGCCGAACCCGAGCCCGAATGCGACGACCCCGGCCACCGCCCCGGCGCGGCTACCGCCGGCGGCGAGCAGGGCCAGGGCGGCGATGGCCTGGACGGTGAAGATCGTGGCGACGACGGTGGTGATCCGGATGCGGCGTTGCGCGCCGGTGAGGACGAGCCGGCCGGTCACGGACAGGACGCCGAGGAGTCCGGCGACGGTGGCCGCGAACGTGACCGGGTGCCCGCGGCTGGTGAGGAACCCGACGAGGTGCACGGTCATGGCGGCCATCGCCGCCCCCTCGGCCACGAACGCGACGCCGAGCACCCAGAACCGGGTGTCGCGCAGCGCGGCCCGGACCACCGCCGCGCGATGAGCAGCAGCGTGGCGTTGCGCTGGGTGCGTGGGCTGCGGCGCGCGGCGGACGACGAGGGCGTGCAGCGGGATGGTGACGACGCCGTGCAGAGCGGCGAGGACGAGCAGAGTGTGCTGCCAGCCGTGGCGGGCGACGAGGGCCCCGGTCAGCGGCAGGAAGATGGCGCTGGCGAAGCCGGCGACGACGGTGATCGCCAGGAGTGCCTTGGCCCGCCGGCTCGGGTCGAACCAGGACACCACGACGGCGAACGCCGGTTCGTAGAGCACCATGGCCGAGGTGAGCCCGACACCGATGAGCACGACGTAGAGCTGGGTGACGGTGCGGACCTGCGACCAGGCCAGCAGGAGCCCGGTCGCGGCGGTCGAGCCGATGGTCATGAGGGCGCGGCCGCCGTGGCGGTCGAGCCATCGCCCGACCGGGATCGCCATGGCCGCGCCGGCGAGGACCGAGGCGGTCAGCGCGCCGGTGACGGTGGTGGTCGAGGCGTGCAGGGTCGCGGCCATCGGCTGGAGCAGGACGGCGAAGGCGTAGTAGAGGGTGCCGTAGCCGACGGTCTGGGTGACGGCGAGGGCGGTGACGATCCGCCAGCCGTGCAAGACGGGCCGGTGGCCGTCGGCAGCGGAGTCGGCGGCCACCGTGGCAGGGTGGTTCACCCGGTCAGCCGCAGCAGCTGCCGGACTGCTCGCCGTCGGCCGGCGCCGAAACGGTGCGCAGCGTCAGTGGCGCGGACAGCAGCCCACCCGCAACCCCGGTGGCCAGCCCCCGCCCCCCGGGTACCGTCTCGGCGGCGGGCGCGCCGCAGCAGCCGCCCCCGGTGGCGTCGATCGTGGTGTCACCGACGATCGGGTTGCTGTTGCACACCCCGGTCTCGGGCAGGTCGAGCTGGACGTCCCGCGCGGCGGCCCAGTCCCCGGCCAGTGCGGCGACGACGGAGCGGGCCTGTTCGTAGCCGGTGGCGAGCAGGAACGTCGGCGCCCGCCCGTAGGACTTCACACCGATGGCGTAGAAGCCCGCCTCGGGATGGGTGAGCTCGTCGACGCCGTGCGGCGGGACGGTGCCGCAGGAGTGCTCGTTCGGGTCGATCAGCGGCGCCAAGGCCCGGGTCGAGCCGAGGATCGGGTCGAGGTCCAGGCGCAGCTCGGCGGTGATGGTGTGATCGGGCCGGAACCCGGTCGCCGAGACGATCCGGTCCGCCACGAGTTCACGTGTCCCGTCGCAGACCACGACCCGCCCGTCGGCGCCGGGGTGCAGGGCTTGCACGGCGAAGCCGGTGACGAGTTCGATGACGCCGGCCTCGACATGCTCGCGCAGCCGGGTGCCGAGCGCGCCGCGGGCCGGCAGGGCGTCGGCGGTCTCGCCGCCGTAGGTGCGGGCCGGGCTTGCCGACCGGATCGCCCACACCACGGATGTGTCAGGCGCCGCAGCAGCCAGGTCGGCCAAGGCGAGCAGCGTGTTCGCGGCCGAGTGCCCGGCGCCGACGACGAGCGTGCGCCGGCCGGCGAACCGGGCCCGATCGGCGCCGAGCACGTCCGGCAGCGCGGACTCGACGAACGCGGCCGCAGCGTGTTCGTCGTGCGCGGGGATGCCGGACGCGCCGAGGACATTCGGGGTGCCCCAGGTGCCGGAGGCGTCGATGACCGCCCGGGCCAGGACGTCCTCGCCGCCGTCGAGGCGGACGAGGAACGGCGCCGCGTCGCGTCCGGCGGTGCGCAGCCGGTCCAGGCCCAGCCGGGTCACCGCGGCGACGCGGGCGCCGTAGCGCACGTGCGGCTTCAGCGCGGGCAGGTCCGCGAGGGGCTGGAGGTAGTCGGCGGCCAGCTGCGCGCCGGTCGGCAGGACCTCCGGGTCCGGCTCGACCCAGCCGCTGTCGGCCAGAAGACGGCGGGCGACGGCGTCGGTGTTGTACCGCCAGGGCGAGAACAGCCGGACATGACCCCACTGCCGGATCGCGGCGGCGGACTGGTCGCCGGCCTCGAGCACGAGGAACGGCAGGCCGCGCTCGGCCAGGTGCGCGGCGGCGGCGAGACCGACGGGCCCGCCGCCGATGACGACGACCGGCAGGTTGTCGAGCCGAGTACTCACAACGAATTCCCTTGTCTTGAGTGATATCGAATCAGAAGGGCGGACTGCGCCCAGGCGGTCCCGAGCGCGGGAGGGTGGCTAGATGTGCGGGCTGCGGCGTTCGATGAACACGACGTCGCGCCACCGGCCGCCCTGCGACACGTGGCGGCCGACGCGTTCGCGGACGCCGACGGTGCGGAATCCGGCCGCGTGGTGCAGGGCGAGGCTGGCGGTGTTCTCCGGGAAGACCCCGGACTGGATGGTCCAGATCCCGGCGGCCTCGGTGGAGGCGATGAGCGCATCGAGCAGCGCCCGTCCGATCCCGCGGCCCTGGGCGGCCGGGTCGACGTAGACGGAGTGCTCGACCACACCCGCATACACGGCGCGGGCCGACACCCGCGAGACGGCCACCCAGCCCCGGACCGTCCCGGCGGCGTCGACGGCAACGAGCCGGTGGTCGGGCAGCTTGGCCCCGTCGAACGCCACCCAGTCGGGGGCGGCGTGTTCGAAGCTGGCCTGGCCGCTGTCGAGGCCGGCTTGGTAGATCGCCAGCACCGCACCGGCGTCGGCCTCGGTCATCGCGCGGGCCCGGATGCCGCTCATTCGCAGGTTCCGATCGGGTTGGGGGCCGGGCGGCCCATGACGACGTCGGCGGCGGAGGGGAAGCAGCCGATGCACGCCTGGTTGATCCGGTAGTGGCGGGCGGTGCCGACCGCGTCGACGAGGACGAACCGGACCTCGGTGAGGATCTTCAGGTGCTGCGACACCGTGGACTGCGCCAGCCCCACCGCCTTGACCAGGTCGCCGACGGGCATCGGCCGGCCCTGGCGCGCCAGGTACTCCACGATCTGCACCCGAGAAGGGTCGGCGAGGGCCCGGAACCACGATGCGTAGGTCTCCGCGGTCGCCCGGTCGAGGAGTTCGGTCACCATCCACCATCTTCATCGTCTATCGCCGATCTACGATGAAACTGTAGCCGCGCCGGCGGCCGCGAGCAATCCGGTCGCCACGACCAGCCGGGCCACCGCAGTCAGGGTTGCGGTTTCGACGCGGTCCGGGGTGTCGGCCGGGCTGTGATAGCCGGCCATCCCGGCGCCGATGCCGACCGCGGCGAGCCCGGCCGCGGCGTAACGCCGGTTGTCGGAGGCGACCGGCCCGGCCACGAGGGGCAGGCCGGTGTGCCGGCCCGCCTGGTCGAGCGCCGCCAGGAGCGCGTGCGCGGGGCCGCCGGCCTCGACCGCGGCCGCCTCCCGGAGGTGGCCGGCGCCGTCGACGTTGATGACCAGCGGGGCCGCACCGCCGGCCCGGAGCCGCGCGGCGTGGTGGGCGGAGCCGAGGGCACCGGCCTCCTCGGCGTCGAGCAGCGCCACGGCCAGGCCGACGCCGCCGGGCAGGACCTCGGCCAGGACGGCGGCCGCCTCGAGGACGACGGCGACGCCGCTGCCGTTGTCCGCCGCGGCGGGCTGGCGTAGACCGGGGTGATCGCCGACGCCGTCGTAGTGCGCGGTCAGCAGCAGGTCCGGGCCGCCGTCGGCCGGACGCCAATGGGCGTGGACATTGGTGGCGGGGACGTCGAGCCGCCGGATCGGCGTGTTGGCGGCGAACGTGCCGATTCCCGCGCTCGCCGTGGCGAGGAGGCCGGCGTGGGTGGTGGTGCCGGGGGTGAGGATCGGCAGCGGTCCGGGGTTCGGCCCGGCCAGCATCGTGTACTGCCAGCCGTCCGCATCGACACCGCGGCCCAGCAGCAAGCCGTGGGCGCCGTGGGCGTGGCCGTAGGCGTCGAACAGCGTCATCCCGGCCGGGACGACCAGCCACCGCCCGGCCGGATCATCCACCCCGGCCACCGCGAGCCGGCCCCGGCGGACCAGCGGCTGGTCGGCGGAGGCGAGATGGACCGCCACCTCCCGGCCGAACCGCAGGTCGCGTTCGGTGGTGCCGTCGGACCAGGCGACGGTGGGCGTGGTGTAGACCTCGGGAATGCCGCGGACGGTGAACGCGTCGAGGGTGACGGTGGCGCCGGCGGCGTCGAGGTGCTGGGCCAGCCAGGCCCGGGCGGCGGCCCCGCCCGCGCTGCCGACCCGCCGCCCGGCGAACGCCGCCGACGCGAGGGTGGCGACGGTGCCGGCCATCCGCGTGCCGGAGATCCGGCCGACGACCTCGTGCAGGAGCCCGGACGGGAGCCGCGCCACTTCCCCGGAGGTGGTCATCCGCAGCAGCCCTGGCCGGCCGCGACCGCGTCGGTTTTCGCCGCGGTGCCGCAGCAGGCGCCTTCCGCGGTCGCCTCGGCCGGCGTACCGCAGCACGGGCCGCCGGCGACGGCCGGCCCGGCCGGCGTGAGAGCCGCGACGGGTGGGTTGCCGCAGCAGCCACTGGTCCCGGCGGCGTGCAGCGCGGCGGCGGGGTCGCCCCCGGTGAATCCGCCGGTGACGGCGGCCGGAGTGCTGATGGTGGTGTCGCTCATGGCGCAGATTCCCCTCGTGGTGTTGTTCAGCGGGGCCCGGCGAGGGCGCTGAGGTGGGTGCGGATGCGGTCGATCCGGGTGGCGGCGCGCCGGTCGCAGAACCGGACACCCGACGCGATTCGGGTACGGCGGAGCGATCGGGGGATGGCCGCCTCCCCGCAGCGGCGCCGAGGCTGTCTCGACGTCTGTCGAATCAAACGGTTGCACGTTGATTTGAGATCTGTCAACCTAGACGCATGTCAAATCAGCCGGCCGCGCTCACCCTCACCGACCTCAACGCGGCCGAGCCCTGCTGCCCGCCGATCACCCAGCAACGCCTCCCCGCCGAGACCGCCACCCTGCTCGCCCCGGCGTTCAAAGCGCTCGGCGACCCGGTCCGGTTGCAGCTGATGTCGATGATCGCGTCGGCGCCCGGCGGGGAGATCTGCGTCTGCGACCTGACGCCGGCGTTCGAGCTGTCCGGGCCGACGATCTCGCACCATCTCAAGTCGTTGCGCGAGGCCGGGCTCGTCGATGCCGATCGGCGCGGCACGTGGGTCTACTATCGCGCGCGCCCCGGCATCATGCGCCAGCTCGCGGTCCTCCTCACCGTCGACGTGGAAGCGCAAGCGGGCTGACGCGGTCAATCTGGAGATTCCGGCCTCGCGGGAGCCGTTCGATCTTGAGAGTCCCGCCATGCGTCACGCGCGCCGCCGGTGCCGCGCTACCACGACCCCGGCCCGGGCCCGCCGGCCGGCGGGCGCTGCCCGGCAGCCGGGACTCCCGCACGTCCTGGATCAGCACCGCGAACTCGACCTTGCGCCGCCTCCTTGGCCACGCGCCGGCGAGCCCGCCCGCCCAGGGCCAGGACAGGCGACACCGGCTGTTCACTTGACGCAGCCCAGAATGCTCACCAATCATTGAGTCAATGAACACTGAGCTATCTTCGGTGCAGCGGCGCGCCCGGATCCACGCCGCGCTCGGTGACCCGGCGCGCCTGGCCATCGTGGACACGCTCACGCTCGGCGACGCCTCGCCCGGCGAGATCGCCCGCGCGCTCGACCTGCCGACCAACCTCGTCGCCCACCACGTCAACGTCCTCGACGAGGCCGGGCTGCTCGTGCGGACCCGCTCCGAAGGCGACCGGCGCCGCACCTACCTGCGCCTCGAACCCGGAGCTCTCGCGTCGCTGGCGGCGCCGGTGCTGACCGGCGTGTCCCGGGTGGTGTTCGTCTGCACGCGCAACTCCGCCCGCTCCCAGCTCGCCGCTGCCCTCTGGACGCACCGGGCCACGATCCCCGCCGCCTCGGCCGGCACGCACCCGGCCGCACGGGTCAACCCCCGCGCCGTCGCCGTCGCGCACCGGCACGGACTGCTGATCAACGCGACCGGCACCGCCCACGTCGCCGACGTCGTGCACGACACCGACCTCGTCGTCGCGGTCTGCGACAACGCCCACGAAGACCTCACCCAGGGCGTCCGGCCCCGCCTGCACTGGTCCGTCCCGGATCCGGCGGACACCGACGCCGCGTTCGAGGCCACCTTCGCCGACCTCGCCGCCCGCATCGACCGCCTCGCGCCCGCCCTCGAACCGGCGGACAGGCCCACACCCCGCACCCGCCCAGCGCGCCGGAGCACCCCATGACTGACGCGATCGTCCACTATCACCCGGACCGGTCCGTCGACCAGCAGCTCGCCCTGCGCACCGCCGCGGTCCGTCTCGGGTTCGCGTTCGACGGCACCTGCACCGCCGAGACCATCGAACGGTTCCTGCACACCAGCGACGACCAGTTCGCGTCACTGTCCAGCGTCCCGAACGTCCTGCCGCCGCTCGCCGAACGCTTCGCCCGCCAGCGCCTGCACGCCCTGGCCCGGGTCGAGGGCAAGCACCGCGACGGCAAACCCGTCGTGCTGTTCCTGTGCACCCACAACGCCGGCCGCTCCCAGATGGCGCTCGGGTTCTTCACCCACCTCACCGGCGAGCGCGCCGTGGCCGGCTGGGACCTCGACGGCGTCCGCCCTCTGCGCGACGGGATCGAACGCCGCGTCCGCCGCCTCATGGACCAGCTCGCCATCGCCTGACCACCCGAACCCGAGACAGGACCTCCACCCTCGTGAACCCCACCCTGTGGCGCCGGCTGCTCGCCGAGTTCACCGGCACCGCACTGCTCGTCACCGCCGTCGTCGGCTCCGGCATCATGGCCACCGCCCTCAGCCCCAACGACGTCGGCCTGCAGCTCCTCGAAAACTCCGTCGCCACCGCCTTCGCCCTCGGCGCGCTCATCCTCACCTTCGGCCCCGTCTCCGGCGCCCATTTCAATCCGGTCGTGTCGGCCGCGGACTGGTTCCTGGGCCGATCCCGCGGCACCGGCCTGTCCGGCCGTGACCTCGCCGGCTACATCCCGGCCCAGGCCGCCGGCGCGATCGCCGGAGCGGTCCTCGCCGACCTGATGTTCGACCTGCCCGCCGTCGCGTTCTCCACCAAAGACCGTGCCGGCGGGCACCTCTGGCTCGGCGAGGTCGTCGCCACCGCCGGGCTCCTGCTGCTCATCTTCGCCCTCGCCCGCTCCGGCCGGGCGACCGTCGCCCCGGCCGCGGTCGGCGCGTACATCGGCGCCGCGTACTGGTTCACCTCCTCCACCAGCTTCGCGAACCCCGCAGTCACAATCGGCCGCGCGTTCACCGACACCTTCGCCGGCATCGCCCCTGCCTCCGTGCCCGGCTTCATCGCCGCCCAGCTCGCCGGCCTCGCGTTCGGCGTCGCCTTCCTGCTCGCCCTGTACCCGTCCGCCGGCAACGCCGCCGATGACGTCGTCGTCCGTACCACAGAAGGAACCAGCCGATGAAGCCCACCGTCCTGTTCGTGTGCGTCCACAACGCCGGCCGCTCCCAGATGGCCGCCGGCTGGCTACGCCACCTCGCCGGCGACACGGTGGAGGTCCGCTCCGCCGGCTCCGAACCCGCCGATCAGATCAACCCGGTCGCGGTCGAGGCGATGCGGGAGGTCGGCATCGACATCACCGCCAACACGCCACGCAAACTCGATTGGGACACCGCGGAGTCCTCCGACGTGCTCATCACGATGGGCTGCGGCGACGTCTGCCCGGTCTTCCCCGGCAAGCGGTACCTCGACTGGAAGCTCGACGACCCCGCCGGGCAGGGGATCGACGCCGTCCGTCCGATCCGCGACGAAATCAAGCGCCGCGTCGAACAGCTCATCACCGAACTGCCCGTCGCCGCCTGACGTCCCGTCCTTGAGTCTTCGCCGCCGGGCCGGCTCCTCACCGGTGGCGGCCCACCGTTCCGAGAGGTGTCCTGGATGGTGACAGACCGCGTCAACGCCGATGAGACGGCGCATGAGCCCGGCAGCGGTTGAGCCCGGCGCGCAGGTCGCGGCGGAGCTTGGCGTCCAGGCCGGGCACGGCCAGCGCGGCTGTCAGGTCCTCAGCGGCCTCGCCCCAGCGCTCCAACCGCATCAGCGCGGTGGCACGGTTGTAGCGAGGCTCGGCCGCGGTCGACAGCACCACCGCGCGGTCGAGGTCGGCCACAGCAGCGGCGGCGTCGCCGCGTTCGAAGCGTACGGCGGCCCGGTTGGTCCACGCCTCGGCCAGTCCGGGATCGGCGTCGAGGGCCCGCGTCAGCAGCTCGTCGGCCTCGTCGAGGGCACCGCGTTCGGAGCGGATCAGACCCAGCGTGCACAGCAGTGCGGGGGCGTCGCGCCGCTCGGCCGGAGCTGAGCGTACGCACGCTTCGGCGGCGGCGAGGTCGCCCCGGGCGAGATGGAGGTTGGCCAGCGCCACGCGGGCGTCGAGATGGGATGGATCGATGGCCAGGACGCGCCGCAGGTCCTCACGTGCAGCCCCGCTCTGTCCGGTCTCCTCATACAGCGTCGCGCGGTTGTAGTACGCCTCCGGCAGGTGTGGTCCGAGCCGGATCGCCGCCGCGTAGTCGCCCAAGGCGGCGCTCGTACGCCCAGCGGCGCGGTGCAGGGCCGCCCGATCGACGTAGTACTCGCAGTTCTCGGGGTCGAACGCGATGACGTCGTCGAGGTCGGCCAGCGCCTCGGCGGCCTTGCCGAGCGCCAGGTGGAGCTGGGCCCGGTTGTGCCGGAGGCGGGCCTGATCCTGCCGACGCTCATCGGCGCCCAGGACGGCGGACAGCTTCGCCAGACCTGAGTTCACCAGGTCCAGCGCCTGGTCCGCCCGGCCCTCGCGGCTGTCCAACAGCGCGATGCCTTGCTCGTAGAAGACGGTCGACACGACGCGCCGGCGTTCGTCGGTGATGCCGCCGGCCAGGTGCAGTGCCCTCTCCAGCCACTGCCTGGCCATGGCCGGGTCCTGCTGCGCCGGGGGAAGGTGGCGGGCGTACAGCATGGCCGTGGAGTATGCGGCCGACATCGCGATCTTCGGATCGTCGGTGACGGCTCGGACCTCGGCGTACAACTGGAGTGCCTCACCGGCGTCGCCGAGCGCGGCGAGGGCGGTGGCCAGTCCCGTGGTGAACGACCACCAGTGGGCAAGGTCGGTCTCGGGTGTGACGGCGGCCCGGCCGCGCCGCGCGATACGCACGGCGTGGTGGTAGAAGCCGCGCGCCAGACTGTCGCCCAGCATGGCCCGTAGGTTGGCCGGCCGGGATTCGACCTCCGGCTCGGGCGCTCCCCCGTCGTGCAGGTGCAGGTCCATCGGAGTCGACGCGAGCTGGCGCGTGAGCGTCGCGAGGAGTTCCGCGGTCGTCTCGTCGGCCGCGCCGGCGTGGACGAAGTGGACGGTCAGGGGACGGCGTACGGCGCACGCGGCCACGAATTCCGCCGCCCCGAACGAGAGGGCGGCCGTACGCCGGGCGGGGTGGAACCGGATCGGCTGCTCGTCCGCCGCGGCCACCGTGGCCGGATTCAGCGCCGGGACGATGGCGTGCAGCTCAAGGGCATGGCGGGCGGCCTGCCGGGGATGATCGCGGGCGAGGTCGGCGAGGAATGCGTCGGCCCCCGCATACGGGCCGAGGTCGCGGTGGCAGTTGTAGGGCGGACGCCCGGAGGCGCCCGCCCGGCCGCGTCTTACCAGCACCATTCCAGCCAGAGCCGCCGCGCTCCGGACAACAGGCGCACGGCACTCTTGTGTCGGATCGTCATTTTCCGCACTGGCCACCTCCGGCAGGGATCACAATGAAGTGATCAGCATCATAGAGCGGTTTATCGATGGATGGGAAGATCGCTCCGCGAGTTCGGTGGTGCTACGAGCGCCGATGGCGATCTGCACCTGCGCGGACCTGGCGCCGGGGTGGTGCCTGCAGTCGCCTGCGGACACCCACCCCGGCATATGGACGGTCGTCAAGCCGTCATCGTCGTCGGTCCATCACCGGCAACGGAGGGACCAGTACAGGACCCGCCCCCGGTGTCTGCGCTTGTCGATCGACACCGCGACATCGACGACGAGCCCGTCCTTCCTCCTGCAGAAGTACCAGTAGACGAATGTGCCCACGCCGGCGATCGCGGCGAAGATCGCGGCGGCTACGCCGAAGCCCACGCTACCCGGTAGCCCCACGACACTCGTCGCAAGAATCGCCGAGACCGCCCAGGCGACGCCGCTGAGTGCGGCGAAGCCGAAAATTACCGCCCAGACGGCCCAGTCGCTGAAGCTGCAGCGGATGCCGATCTGGGCGTAGCGCCCCCACCAGGGGTTGCTCGACCACATGCGGCGACATGGGGACTGACCGTTCGTGTCCTTGCAGTTGACGGCGTCGCCCCGGCAGTAGTCGTACGGGTTGGCGTTGCCGCCGTAGACCGGGTCGGTGGACAGGAACCGGCCGGTGCCCGGGGAGTAGACGCGCGCCCCCATGAGCACCATGCCGCCCGGATTGTTGGACCAGCGCTGGTCCGCCCCCAGCCAGCCGTAAGGCCGGTCGGTGTCGGACGGCGAGTGCGGCTGGCCCTGCTCGGTGAAGTCGCCGGCGAAGGTCAAGCCGGACCCGGTCGGTGCGACGCCGCCGACGAGGTCACCCTGCAGGTTCGCGATCTGCCAGGTCATCCCGGTCGCCGTGGTGTAGATGCCGACCACGCGGCCGAGCCCCTTCACCGTTCGCAGGACGGCACCGTCGGCGACCGTCCAGATCGGACTGTCCGAGTCGTCGCCGTAGTGCTGAACCTGCGTCAGCGTGCTGGCGCCGTCGCTGTCCGCGAGGGTGGCGAACCGGTTGGGCAGGACGTCGAGGGTGTATGTCGACGTCCGGGTGTCCTGCGCGATCGTGCGCACCATGTCGTTGGCGTGGTACGTCAGTGTCGTCGCGCCACCGCCGGCGACGGTGGTGTCGGCACCGGGGACCGTCGAGGTCCGGCCCAGCGAGTCATAGGCGTATCCGGTGGTGTTGACCCGGCTGGCCGTGTCGTAGGTCCAGTTCGTCGTCGACGCCGGTGTCGACGTCTGGCAGGCGCCACCGGCCGCGGCGGCATAGGTCGTCGCGGCGGTGCGGTTGGATGCGGTGTTGTAGGTCTGCACCCGGCTGGTGCACACCCCGGCGACCGTGTCGCGGACCGTGGTGACCCGCCCGGCGTTGTCGTAGACGAACGACTGGCTGGACTGCGATGAGGTGCGGTCGCGGATCTCGTCGTGCACCGAGCTCTGGAAGCTCTCGGTGAACAGGACGCAGCTGCTCTGACCGCAACCCGGCTGGTTGTAGGTGATCGTGTTGGCCGCGCCGTCCTCGCGGTACCCCGTGGTGACGACGACGCCGTTCGCCCACGACTCCGAGACCAGGTTGCCGTCGGCGTCGTAGGTGCCGGAGATGATGCCCGCCTGGCCGTCAGTGACCTGGGTCGCAAGGCTCCGGCGCTCGGTGCCGCCGTCGTAGACGTAGGCCCGGCTCGCCTGGCCGTCCGACGACGCCGAGACGCGGGAGAGCAGGTCGTAGCCGCGGGTGGACACCGTACCGGCGGCGTCCGTGTAGGACGTCAGCCGGCCGAGGGTGTCGTAGGCGCGGATGATCTGCGCGGTCACGTTGCCGGAGCCGTCGAGGCTCTGGGTCCGTACCGCCTGGCCGCTCGCGTTGTCGTAGACGGTCTTCGTCGTCGCGACGGCCTGTCCGGTGCCGGCCCCGCCGGTGACGGACATCGTGGAGCTGCGCCCGGCGCCATCGTAGGCCGTGGTCGTGGTCCGCTGGACCCCGGCGCCGGTCTTCTCGGTGACGACGCGCGGCTGGTTGTAGATGCTGTAGGTCGTCACGCTGACCGGCAGTTCGGGGCCACTCGCCGGCTGACCGCCGGGCTGAACCCGGCACGGCAGGTTGGCCCACTCCGGGTGGCTGTCGCACTCGGTGTAGCCCGAGCCGGTACCGGCCCGGTAGTAGACGGTCACCCGGGTCGCCGGGGTGTTGGTGGTGGCCCCGCCCGCCGGTTCGGTGGTGCTGGTGACCTGGCCGGTCGTCGCGTCGTAGGTCGTGCGGGTGGCCAGGGCCAGCCCGCCCGGGTCGACCGTCGTGATGACCTCGCTCTTCAACGCCCAGTCATACCCGGTCGTCACCGTGTGCGCCTCGGCCGTGGTGCACTGGCCGGTGCCGTGGCAAACCGAGGTGGTCTCCGTCGTCACCAGGTCGAACGGTCCGCCGGTGTTCGGCGCCCCCTGGTCGTAGGCCCGGGTCGTGTGGGTGCGTCCACGCACGACCGACCCGCTGGACAGCATCACGTCGTGCTGGGGGCCGAGCGTGTCGAGCAGGAGCCGCCCGTCGGCACTGTAGGTGCTCTGGGTGCTCAACGTTCCGGCGAGCGCGGCCTCCTGGGTGGCGGTGTCGCTGCCCGACGCGTTGAGTGCCCTGGCCCGGTTGCCGGCGGTGAGCTCGCGGATCGTGTTGCCGGAGCTGTCGAACCAGTTGGCCGAGGTGAAGCCGCCCGGGCTGACGGTGTTCACCAAGCGGCCGTTGGCGTCCATGTAGGCCAACTGGGCCCGGTCATAGGAGCCGGGCAGCGAGCCGGTGGCCTGGTTGCCGGTCGGGATCTGCCCGGCGTCGAAGATGGCCGTGGCGTCGACCGGTTGTTCGGTCTGACCCCAGCGACTGGTCTGCGCCGCGGACAGGTCGTAGGCCGATCCGGTGCCCGAGATCGGCACCTGGTACACGACGGTCTGGCGTGCGGTGCCGGCGGTGAGCGCGGAGCGGCTGACCTGTGCCACGCGGCCCTTGCCGGCGTCGCCGGGGACGGTGGTGTAGGTCAGCTGCCAGGCCTCCTGGCCCGCCGGGGTGATCGTGGTGATGATCCCGTCGGCGTCGTAGTCGTAGGTCTGGGCCAGATGGTGGGTTCCGCCCGCGTCGGTCCAGTCCAGGCGCGGGTCCCAGGCCGAGCGGAGCCGGCCGTTGCTGTCGTAGGTGTAGCGGGCGACGACGATGGTCCGCATCGCGGCCGGTGCGGCGTCGGGGTCCCACGCGGTGAACGTGACCTGGCTGAGGCGGCCCGTGGAGTCGCCCCACTGGGCCTGGCCGGTGCCGGTCGCGGTGGTGCTGGTGGCGTAGGCCAGGTCGAGGGCCCGGCAGCCTTTGACGAGCGTGGCGCACGACACTCCGGCCGGGACCGGGGCGAGCATGCGGGTCGGGCGGACGACGTCGGTGCCGTTCACGGTGACCTTCTGCCAGCCGATGCTGGTGGTCTGGTTCGAGCCCGGCGTGGTGACCGCGGTCGGGTTGTAGACCCCGGCGGCGGCACCGCTGATGCGGGTGAAGACCGTTGCGTCACCTTCGATGTCCCGCAGGGTGTACGAGTCGGTGGCGCCGGCGTACGTCAGCTGCAGCTGCCGGAAGCCGTTCTCCGCCTCGTAGGTGCGGTCCGCACCCGACACGGACTTCAGGACGAAACCGAGCGGATCTCCGTCGGCCAGGCCGACCTGGACCAGCGAGCCGGTCACGGTCAGGTCCGTGTACTTCGAGTCGGCGCTCTCCACCGAGGCGGTGGAGACCCAGCCGGGCCCGAACATGCCCGCCTTGTCGGTCGCGGTGGCCCGCCGGGTGTTGAACGCCCGGCTGAGCGTGAGATCCGAGCCGTACGAGGCGATGGAGACGTCGGCACCGCCGACGGTGTAGTTGCCCGTCAGCAGGTTCACTGAGCCGGGCCCCACCTGCGCCGCCGAGGCCGCGCTCTGGTTGCGGTCGTAGGTGATCTTCACGGGTGCGGAGGCGCCGCCGGTGAACAGGGCGCGGACCTGCAGCGGCCCGTCGAGCGGGTCGGGCCCGGCCTCGGCCACGTTGACGGTGGCGTCGAGGTACCAGGTGACCTTCGGGAACTCCCCGGACGTCTTCGTCAGCGGCCAGGTGATGGTGCCGCCGGCGGCGAGGGTGACGTCGCCGAGCGGGATGGTCAGCCAGGTGTCGGTGTCGCCGCGGCGCCACTGGTAGGTGACACCCGTCGCGGCGGGGCTGGCCGCGGTGGTCAGGGCGACCTTCCCGGCCGTGATGTCGCCGGTCTTCGGGCCCGTGAGACCGCCGTGGCCGACGTTGAACTGGTAGGACGAGATCGGTGACTGGTTCCCGGCCCGGTCCTGGGAACGCACGTAGAGCGTGTGCGGCCCGTCGGTGTCGGGGGTGATGGACACGGTGGCGTTGCCGCCGAGCGCGGCCGCGTTGACCACTGTGGACGGCGGGTTGGTGTCCACGCCGTACTGGTAGGACGCCACGTCCGCGACCCCGGACGGAGTGAACGTGAAGTTCGCCGCCGTGCCCGCCGACACCGGCGCGGTGCCGGCGTTGTAGGTGAACACGACCGCGGTGTCGTTGTTCACCGAAGCGGCGTGGAACGAGTACTGGGTGGCGATCGTCCCGTCGCCGTTCTCGATCCCGACCAGCGCGCCGGAGCCCTGCTCGAAGGCGTTGTCGATCCCGGAGTAGTTGAACGTCACCGTGCCCGACGCCTCCGAAAACAGCACCTCCGCGTTCTGCCGCCGTGACGTGAACCCGTACTGGTACGGGTTGTTCCACTCGACCAGGAACTGCCGGTTCGGCGCCGTGCCCAGCGTCGCGGTGCGGATCGCGGCGCTGCCGTCGACGACCATGTCCTGGGCGAAGACGTACACGGCCGCGTTCGGGTCGGCGCTGTTGGGCAGCGGCACGATGTCGTCCGGATGCGACCCGTTCGGGTTGATGAACGACAGCATCCCGTTCGTGTCGACCCACGCGGTGGAGTACGTCTGGCCGTAGTAGGTGATCGGGAACGGCAGGCTGATCTGCCCGACCGCGTCATCGCCGGTCAGCGGCACCGTCGTGGTGCCGTTGACGTACGGGGTCGAGGTGGTGGAGGTGGTGTAGCCGGTCAGTTGCCCGGTCCACGCACCCGCCGGGAACGTCGGCGACGACACGCCCGGCGCCGAACCGGGCTCACCCGTGTCGACCGTGAACTCACACCACGACCCGTACGCGCCCGTCGTGCCGCCGTCGGTGCCCTTGACCCGCCAGGAGTACGTGCCGCCGTTGGCGAACGCACCCGACGGTACCGTCGCCTCGAACGCCGTCCCGGAAGCCTGCGGACCGACCGTCGTCGACCCGATCATCGCACCGCCGGTGGTCCACCACTCGAACGTCGCCGACACCGGCGAACCCTCGGGGTCGGTCACCTTCGTCCGCAGCTTCGGCTGCGTGGTCCGCACGAACGGCCGGTTCGCGCCCGAGATGCACTCCGTCGACGGTTCGGTGGACTGCGAGGTCACCTGCGGCGTCGCGTTGAACGTGACCGTCGCGGACGGCGGGTTGGAGCCCTGCGAGGACGAGAACCGCTTCCAGCCGTTGTGGTTGGTCTCGTTCGCCGCCTTCAGGCCCATGCCGGTGGTCGTCCACCCGCTGCCGGCCGCGGTCTGGAACAGCGCGGTCGCGTCCGCCGACACCCAGCCGTCGTTGCACGACGAGCTGTAGCCCTTCGTCTGCGTCGACGAGGACTTGTAGGCGTACCACACCGGCTGCGCGTTGTCGCGGGTGCTCGTGTTCGCCGGGGATGTGGTCCACATGTCCCACTGCGCCGGCGAACACGACCAGGAGTGCGTCTCCCACAGGTTCAGCGTCGCGGAGTTGACCTGCGCACCGTTGAGGAACGCGGTGTTCCAGTTGATGAACGACCGCGCGACCCACGAGCCGCCGTCGTCGGAGTAGCCGAGCTTGAGCTCGGTGCTGCCCGACTGGTCGGTGGTGTAGCCGGTCTGCACGAACGTGTCGAACGTCAGCGTCACCGACGGGTCGATCGTGATCGGGAACGTCAGATCCTTCGACGCCATCAGCGCCGGATCCGGCGTCAGCTCCAGCGCGACGTCCTGGCCCCGCTGGGTTGCCTTCAGGCCGACCGCCCCGACGTGCAGGGGGTCGAGGGAGTGCTCACCGCGGGCCGCGTCCCACATGGTCGGCTGCGGGATCCGGCCCGCCGCCCGGCCCTTGCGGTCCTTGAACACCAGACCACCCGAGCCGTCCGGCACCGCGTCGAGGCCCGGCGCCCGGTAGCGCAGGTTGAGCTTCCCGGACCGGGACAGCGCCTCACGGGTCTTCACCACGTAGTACTGCTCGTACCCGCCACGGGTCGACTCGACCACCAGGTCCACGCCGTCGGTCACGTCGGCATAGGTCGCCTTCGTGCCCTCGATCCGCGGTTTCGGCAGCCGGCCATGCCACTGCAGCGCGACCGTGTCGTCACCGCCGCCGAGCCGGACCAGCTCATGGTCGCCCTCGCCCTGCTGGCCGGCAAGCCTCAACCCACGCGGATGCGCCTTGGCCGAGACTCCGCCGTCGGCGTCCACCTGGAACGACGGGTCGACGGCCTTCCAGCCGCCTTTGCCGTCTGGCATCCGGACCGGGCCGGCGCTCTGCTCAGCAGTGAGCGTGCCGTCCGGGTTCGCCCACAGCTGCAGCGTCTCCGACTTCTCGCCGGCTACCTCCACCTTCGCGCCGCACAACCGCGCGGCCATCGACGCCGACACCCGATCCGGGCGGCTCGCCGGACAGGCCGGCTTTGCGGGCGGCGCCGCCACCACCGGTTGCGGTGCAGCGACGGCCGTGACGAGAGACGCGGCTAGGACCAGTGGCATCGCATGACTGAGCAGTCGGCCGCGTCCGCGGCTGTAAAAGTTGCCGACCTGCGTCAATTTGCCTGGATGCAGCCACAAGTGATGGCGCATCGGCGACCTCCCCGTTAGGGCCGATAAGTGACGCCGAGGCTACGTAGTAGTTTGGAAATACGTCAATGCATGAACCTTACGCCAGCATTTTCGTCAACCCGCTTGGCGAGGGGCCATGAGCTTTGGCTATGACGCTGGGTAATCAGATTAGGTGCGCCTTTTGCACAAACTCGCGATACCTCCTAAAATCCTACAAATCCGGAATAACCGCATCGTATATGATGGAAAGGTTGCATGCTCACACGTTTTGAGCTGGGGATATACGATCCCGACGGACACACACAGGCCGATCAGCAGCAACCCGAACGATCCGTTGCGATCATCCAGAGCTACATAGAGCGTTCACTGACCCATGCCGCCAGACCGGCCATTGACAGCGAACACCTGCCTGGAATCGCATTCCCTCAAGATGCTGGACGCCCTTTCAAAGAGGCACGCATTTCGTTTCGAGGAATAGCGAGAATAGGCAACCGGACATGGCTGGCGCCGACGGGTGAACCGAGGATCACGCTGATCAGGGCGGCCGGAACGCGATGATCCCGGCCTGCGGGCTCCCGTTCAGCACCCACGGCCTCGAGGTCAATCGGCCCCGACGCTCCGGCCGGCCCTCCTCGCTCTCCACCAAATCTGTCGCTTGCGCAAATCAGTTTTCTACGGAAACCTATTGGCATGACAGCCGATGCGGCCCCCGCCGGCAGCGACCCTCGCCGTCTGCGCCGACACACGTGGGCATCCCGTTCGACCACTTCGGCGCGATCTGGCGCCTCGGCGTGCTGATCTACCGGCCGGCTGCAAGCACTCATCGCGCGTGTCGAGACCACCGACACCCCGGAGGACTGATGACCATCGCCCTGACCCGCCGGAACCTGCTCACCACCGCACTCGTCGCCGCGGCCGCCGCGCCGCTGGCCGGCGCCGGCCGCGGGTGGGGGGCCGCGCCCGGCCCAGCCCGGCTCACCCTGCCCCGGCCCACCGGCCCGCACTCGATCGGCACCGCGACCCTGCACCTCGTCGACGGCAAGCGGCAGCTCATGGCCAGCGTCTGGTACCCGGCCGTCGGCGACCTGCGCCGCCACCCGGTCGCCCCGTGGATGGCCGCCACGCCGCTGCGCGCGTTGCTGGCCGACAACGGGTTCGACCCGGACATTGCGGGGCCGCTCACCGCCGGCCACGCGGGCGCCGCGGCGCTGCCCGGCCGGGCGCCCGTCGTCGTGTACTCCCACGGCGCCGGCGGCCACCGCTCCGAGACCACCATCGTGGTGCAGGAGCTGGCCAGCCACGGCTACGTCGTGGTCACCGTCGACCACGCCTACGACTCGTACACCGAGCTGCCCGGCGGCCGCCTCGTCGTCCCCGACGACGACCGGCCGGTCACCCCGTGGGACCACGCCCACGACATCCGGTTCGTCCTCGACCGCGTCGAGGACCTCGCCGCCGGCCGCAACCCCGACGCCGAGCGCCGCCCGCTACCGCCCGGCCTCGGCGCCGCGCTCGACCCTGGCCGCATCGGCATGTTCGGCTGGTCGAAGGGCGCGACCGCCACCGCGCTGGTGATGCACGAGGACCGGCGCGTCCGGGCCGGGCTGAGCTTCGACGGTCCGATGGAGTCCGCGCCGCGGCCCGCCGAGCTCGACCGCCCGTTCATGCTCATGTCCGCGCAGTTCACCCGGGCCGAAGAGCCCGTCGAGGAATTCTGGTCGCTGCTGCACGGCTGGCGGCTCAATGTGCAGGCCGAGGGTGCGCCGCACACCGGGTACTGCGACCACCAGTGGCTGATCCCGCAAGCGGCCCGGAACATGGGCATGAGCGACGAGGAGCTCGAAAACTGGATCGGCACCCTGGACCCGGCGCGGGCGGTGCGCATCCAGCGCGCCTACCCGCTCGCCTTCTTCGATCTGCACCTGCGCGGCCGCCGGCAGCGCCTGCTCGAGGGCCCGAGCACGGCCTTCCCGGAGGTGCGGTTCATGGGCTGACGCCCGACCACGGTACCCAGCCGCCCGGGCTACTCGGGCTCGCGCGTCGAAGATCCGTCGTCGCCGCGCTCCTCGGACTCGCGCCGAGCCAGCGAATCGGGGGCCTTCTCGATCGGGAAGAAGAAGCCCTTCACCGTCGGGGCGAGCGCACCGATCCGGTTCATCTTCTTCGGGACCACCGCGCCCGAGTACTCCAGGCGACGCTCCTGCGGGGCGCGCCGTCCGTCGCCGTCCGACGGGAGCGGCTGGTGGACCTCGACGAAGCGGCCGTCGGACAGGCGGCGGATGATGCCGGTCTCGAGGCCGTGAGCCAGCACCTCGCGGTCGTGCTGCTGCAGGCCCAGCGCGATGCGGTACGACACGTAATAGGCCAGTGCCGGGAGCGTCAGGATGCCGATGCGACCCGCCCAGACCATCGCGTTGAGGCTGATGTGGAACTTGTCCGCCAGCAGGTCATTGCCGCCGGAGATCAGCAGGATCGCGTAGAACGTGATCGCCATCGCGCCGAGCCCGGTGCGGGACGGGTTGTCCCGCGGCCGCTGCAGCAGGTTGTGGACGGCTCTGTCCTTCGAGAGCCGCTGCTCGATGAAGGGATAGAGCATCGGCAATATCGCCATGAGGCCGGGCAGCACGACCGTGGGCCAGAAGATCGGCGGGAGGGTGTACCCGTTGCCGAACAGGGTGAACCGGATCTCCCATCCCGGCATGAGACGGGCCGCGCCGTCGAGGAACATGACGTACCAGTCGGGCTGGCTCGCCGCCGAGACCACCGCGGCCTTGTACGGCCCGTACAGCCAGATCGGGTTGATCTGCACGAGGCCGGCCAGCGCCGCGATCATCGCGAACACGAACATGAAGAAGCCGCCGGACTTGACCGCGAAGCCGGGGAACATCCGCACGCCGACCACGTTCTCGTTGGTCCGGCCGGGGCCGGGCCACTGCGTGTGCTTCTGCTTCACCAGCAGGCCCATGTGGACACTGATGAGCGCGAGCAGCACGGCCGGCACCAGCAGGACGTGCACGATGTACAGCCGGGGAAGGATGATCTCACCCGGGAACTCGCCCCCGAACAGCGAGGTGGTCACCCAGGTGCCGACGATCGGGATCGACAGCACGATGGCGCTGGCGATGCGCAGGCCGGTGCCGGACAGCGCGTCGTCGGGCAGCGAGTAGCCGGCGAAGCCCTCCAGGAAGGCCATCCAGAACAGCAGGATACCGACGATCCAGTTGGCCTCGCGCGGCTTGCGGAACGCGCCGGTGAAGAAGACGCGGAACATGTGCACCACGATCGCGGCCACGAACAGCAGGGCCGACCAGTGGTGCATCTGCCGCATGAACAGGCCGCCGCGGATGTCGAACGAAAGCTGCAACGTCGTGTTGTACGCCTGCGACATGTCCACCCCGCGCATCGGCGGATAGCTGCCGCTGTAGGTCGTCTCGCGCATGGACGGGTCGAAGAACAGCGCGAGGAAGGTACCGCTGAGCAGCAGCATGATGAACGAGTAGAGCGCGATCTCGCCCAGCAGGAACGACCAGTGGTCCGGGAAGACCTTGTTGAACAGGCGACGCAACGGCGTCGCCGCCTGGAAACGCTCGTCGACCGCTCTCGCCGAGTTGGCCGGCAGAGCCCGCAGATCGGTCTTGCGTCGTCTCATGGCAGCTCCCAGAAAGGAGGTCCGGCCGCCCGTGATCCGCAGCCACGACCGGAGGCCGGTGGACTCACCCCTTGCCGGAGTGCACGCCAAGCTGCCGGCCGAACTCCGGATGATCGACCCGTAGCTCGTAGGGCTCGGCGAGCGCCCGCCTGGCGTCCGCCTCCTCTCGGAGGCATTCCTCGGCCTTCTCGCCGATGCCGTGCTGACGGGCCTGCTCGGCGAGGCTCCGTTGCACCTCGAACGGGTTGGCAGCCATGTCGCGCAGCTACCCGCTGCCGCGACGTCCAAGCCCGGGCCGCGCCGCGGAGTTGGGTCACCTCCGGAGGCGCGATCGCCCCGGCCGAGGCCATCACCTTCCGCCGCGGGCGTGGCGGCCCGGGGCGCGCGGCCGGCCGGCTGGCCGGTCACGCCGGCCGCCCAGGCGCTGGTCGCCGAGGTGCCCCGGCTCTGGCCGCACGAGTCGTGGAGCGCGAAGGAGTTTCGCCGTCCGCCGGACGCCGTCTGTTCATGCCCCGTTCCGGCACGGAGCTCACGGCGCGGGACGGCGATCAACGGGCAGGCGGTGCTCGGATCGTAGTGGCCGACACCGCCGGGGTCGACGCCGTCGAGGGGTCGGTGCGGGCGGCCGACAACTGCCTGGACTTCGTACGGTACTCCGGCGAGCCGGGCGTCGGCGCACCGGCGACGAACGACCTGCAGTACGTGCCCTTCGGGCGCGACTCGGCCACCTACGCCGTCACCCGCACGACCAGCGTGCCGCGGGAGCTGAGCACCGCGCGGCTCCGGGCGATCTACTCGTGTCAGGACACCGCCGTACATCCGCTGCTGCCGCCGAAGGGATCGCAGCTGCGTGCGTTGTGGCTGTCGATGCTGTCGATCAGTGAGCCGCAGATCGACCACGACTGCACCTGCGCCGGGACGGTCGCCCGGGACAACGACGCCTCGACTCTGGACAACACGTCGATCGTGCCGTTCTCGACCGCGCAGTACATCTGCCAGCTCGTCCGTGAGCGCAAGGCGGACACCCGCGCGAACGCGGGCCTCGGCGTCATCACCGGGCAGACCGGCGGCACGGGAGCGCCGATCGTTGCCAGTGCCGACCCGATGTACGGCAGCATGGCGGCGGCCGTCCAGCTCGGGTCGGACCTGCCGGCGGCGTTCACCTTCGTGCAGATGCAGCGCGTCTACCGTTGCCTCACCACGACGATCGCCGGGATCCCGGTCACCCCGGCGCTGCCGCCGAAGAACACCGTGCTGCGCGGGTACTGGCTGAACAAGATGGGCATCTGGGAGGAGGACATCACCAACGGCGACTATCCGTGCCTGCGCACGCTGAGCGCTGCGGCCAACGACCTCCGGGCGCTGCCGAACAACACCCTGATGCCGGTCACCATCAGCGAGTACGTCAAGCAGATCCTGGGGCAGAGCACGGACCAGCGGGGCACCGCGGCGCTGGTGCCCATGGGCTCCGACGACGGGGCCGACCCGGCGCCGATCGTGCCCAACCTGGACTACAGCCCCGCGCTGGTCCACACCGTCGGCGTCGGTGTGCCGCGGGCCAAGCTCGCCACCAGCCCGTGGCGGGAGGTGTTCGCCGGCAGCGCGTCGCTGGTCTGCCAGCAGCGGGCGACGATCGAGGCGTTCGGCTTCGCCGCGATGCCGGACGGCACCTGCGGCGGCGGCACCGACACCGGCCAGGACAACCCGTCCGATCGCCGCCTCGCCGGTGTCGGCTCGACCACGACGGCGGCCGTCATGCGTTCGCTCGGCGACGCGGTGCGGCTCGACGGCGCGCCGGTACTCGCCTCGTTCGACAGCTCCGGCAAGACCCCGGTGGCCACCAAGCCGGGGTGCACGAGCTACCGGCCCGTCAACGACATCCAGGGCATCGCGCAGCTCAACGCCGACCATCAGTGCCTCGACTACGTCCGTGTCTCCAACATAGACACCGCGGCGATGCCCGGCGGAGCCTCCCTGGTGTTCGCGCCGTTCGCCTTGGACAGCATCACCTACACCGTCGCCGCGGGCGGCACCGTGCCGCGGACGATGACCAAGGCGCAGCTGCAGTCGGCGTACCGCTGCACGACCGCCGGGGTGACGCCCCTGCTGCCGGGTGCGGGCTCGCAGCTGCGGGTGGACTGGTTGCGATACCTCGGCCTGACCGAGGCCCAGATCAGCGCCGCCACCTGCGTGCGCTCCACCGACGCCGGCGGCGCCCCCATCATCGAGAACGACGGGCGGGTGCTCACCCCGGACGCGATCGTGCCGTTCTCGACGGCGTCCTACGTCGCGCAGGCCGGCACGACGGCGCCGGACCGCCGGGGCCGCGCGGTGCCCGGCAAGGTGAGCGACCCCGCCGGGCCGGGGCCTGTCCGCGCCAACACCGGCGCGTACCCCGACGGCGTGACCTTCGCGGTGCGCGGCGACATCGCGATGCCGCGCCGGCTGTCCTCCAGCCAGCTGTACGCGATCTACACGTGCGCCGACACCAGGTTCACCCCGACGCTGCCGGCCTCGGGCGAGCTCGACAAGGCGTTCGCCGCGCTGCTCAGCTTCGCGACGCTGCCGGCCTCCGACCCGCAACCGTGCGGCTCGGTGCAGCGCGGGTCGAGCACGCCGGCCTCCGCCACCCAGGTCAGCTTCCGGGCGCAGGTGCCGGAGGACGACGGCGGTGTCGTCGGCAGCGGATCGACCCTGACCGCCTGGCACGGCAACTGCAAGGTCACCGGGACCTTCAGCAACGCAACCGACAGCAGCCAGATGGTCATCCGGGCCACGGCCAGCGGCCCACGCTGCCGGGTGCTGATCAACGCCAGGTACTTCGACCAGGCGACCGGCGAGACGCTGGATCCGGACTTCCGCGAGATCGACTTCGCCAACGGCGGCTCGACGACGCTGCTGCACAGCCCGGGTACCCAGGTGTACCAGATCGACGGCCGGTCCAGACTGATCGGTCACTACCTGCGAGACGTGAACATCGGCGTGACCGACGTGTCCGCGGGCGCGCCGTCGGGCAGCTCCTCGGCGAGCATCGTCGGCGCGGGGGCTCCGAGCGTCTACGGCGTGGAACTGCACAGCCCCGGCGGCCAGAACTCCGTCGAGGTGCAGTGGCAGAAGGGCGTCGACCGGAAGGCGTTCCGGATCATGCGGCGGGACGTGCTCACCGAGTCGTCGTACCGGGTCATCGCCGACCTGGAGAACGATCCGTTCGACGGCGAGGACACCATGACGTTCAAGGACGAGACGACGGAACTGCTGCACCAGTACGCGTACAAGGTCGCCAGCCTGTGGCCGCTCGGCGAGATCGTGGGCGAGCCGTCGGTCGAGCTGCGGATCACGCCGTCCTCCGCGCAGCGGGTCAAGCACTACGTCGCGCTCGGCGACTCGTACTCATCGGGCGAAGGCGGGGAGAACTACTTCGGCGGCGACGGTTCCGGCTGTCACCGGTCCAGGGGCAGCTATGCGATGCGACTGACGGATCCGTTCGACAGGGACTACTCGCAGAGCCCGTACCCGAGCGCCGTTGCGCTGTCGCAGCTCGCCACGGACGGCAAGGCACGGGTCGACGTCATCGCCTGCTCGGGCGCGCTGGCCCGCAACGTCATCGCCGATCTCGGGCCGATCGCCCCGATCCCGTACGGCAATCTGACGATCAGCGGCCGGCCCGGCAGCTGGCGGCAGAGCGAGATGGAGCCGTGGCAGTCGCTGTACCGCACGGGCCGGCCAACTGCGCCCTGCTGCACTTCCCGCCGACCACGTCGTGGAACCTCACCGGCGCCGAGATGAACATGATGAACCGGCTCGGCGACCGGTTGAACGGCGTGATCCAGGACGCGGTCACCGCCGCCGGGAACCGGTACGGGCGGATTCGCTACGTCGACGTGCGGCCGCTGTTCGCCGGCCATGGCATGTGCGCCGTGCCGTCGCCGTGGATCCGGGCGCTGTTCCCCGACAACTACAGCAACGAGGCCGCGCACCCCAACTCCGAGGGCTGGTGGCAGGAGGCCGACTTCCTGGCCCGGACGTTCTGGGGCAACGGCCAGGGCTGACGGGACGCCGTCGACGGCCCCGGTTCCGCACACTCGCGGGCCGGGGCCGTCATCGGCGACGCCCGTTGCCGGCAGCCTCATCCGGCACGGTTCAACCCTTGATCGCGCCCGAGGTCATACCGGCGACGATCTGGCGGTTGAAGAACATGAACATCAGCAGCGGCGGGACGGTGATGAGCAGGACGTCCATGAACAGCAGGTTGTACTGGGTGGTGAACTGGCTGGAGAAGTTGTAGAGCGTGAGCTGGACGGTGGCGTTCTGGTCGCCGGGCAGGAAGTACAGCGGGTTGGTGAAGTCGTTGAACACCGCCACCGACTGCACGACGACAACGGTGATGGCGACCGGGCGCAGCAGCGGCAGGACGACCCGGAAGAACAACCGCAGCGGGCCGGCGCCGTCGAGGACGGCGGCCTCGTCGAGCTCGCGCGGAATGCTGGAGATGAAGGCCCGGAACAGCAGGATGCTGAAGGACAGGCCGAAGGCGATCTCGATGAGGATGAGCCCGGGCATGGTCTTGAACAGGCCGAGGTGTTGCAGGACCCAGATGGTGGGCACGACGGCGGGCGGGATGATGAGGCCGGACAGCACCAGGAAGTTGATGACGCCGGTCCACCGGCCGGCCCGGCGTTGCAGCACGAAGGCGACCATGGCGGCGAGCACGACCATGCCGGTGACGCTGGCGACGGTGAGAATGGTGCTGTTGATGAAGGCGATGATGAGCATGTAGTCGCGCGCCTTGACGACCTCGACGAAGTTGTCGACGAGGCGGAAGTGCGACGGCCAGGAGAAGTCCGGCAGCGCCGACTGCTGCCGGTCCTTCAGCGCGTTGACGGCGATGAAGGCGAACGGGACGACGAACACCACGCCGGAGACGAGGATGGCGGCGAGCCCGGTGAGGTGGCGTCTCACTGCTCGACCTCCTTGCGGTTGAGGAACCAGAAGAGCGGCACGATGACGGCGGTGACGACGAGGAACAGCACGACGTTGCCCGCGGTGGACAGACCGTAGAAGCCGGCCTGGTACTGCTTGTAGATCACCGATGCGATGACGTCGGACGTGAAGCCGGGCCCGCCGCGGGTCATCGCCCAGATGAGGTCGAACGAGCGCAGCCCGCCGATCAGCGACAGGATGATCACGGTGACCGTGGCCGGGCGGGCCAGGGGCAGCACGATGTGGCGGAACCGGCCGAACGCGCTCGCCCCGTCGACGGAGGCGGCCTCGAAGTACTCCTGCGGAATCGACACGATGCCGGCGATGTAGATGAGCGTGGCGAGGCCGACGCCTTTCCACACGTCGACCAGGGCCACCGACAGCAGGGCCCACTTCGGGTCGGTGAGCCAGCCCGGGCCGTCGATGCCGAGCGCGCCGAGGGACTGGTTGATGAGCCCGTGCTCGGGGTTCATGAGGACCGTGAACGTGATGCCGACGCCGATCGTGCTGACCAGCACCGGAAAGAACACGACCGAGCGCAGGTAGCCGCGGGCCGGGATCCGCGAGGTCAGCAGCACGGCGAGCAGCAGCCCGAGGACGACCTTGAGCCCGGAGGTCACGACGGCGTAGACGATGGTGTTGGTGAAGCCCTTGACGAGCGCGGGCTCGTCGAAGAACTGGCGGAAGTTGTCGAGGCCGATGAACTCGTGGTCGAACAGGGTCCAGCGCGTGAGGCTGAAGTAGAACGACGCGAACGTCGGCACCAGGAACAGCGTGCCGTAGACGAGCGCGGCCGGCAGGTAGAACCAGTACGGGTACGGGCTCTTGACCGTCGTACGGCGGCGCGGCTCGGCGCCGGTGTGCTCCCCCGCTTCGGCGGGGTGCGGTCGCGTGGTGGTAGTCATGATCGCCGGGGCCTCCTCCGCCCGCACCCGTGGCCCCGCGGTGCGCGGGACCACGGGCAGGGGTCGTTCCTACCAGCCGGGCAGGCCGAGCTGCTGGGCCTGCTTCTTGACGTCCTGGTCGTAGAGGGCCGCGGCGGCGTCGGCCTTGCGGATGCCCGAGCCGACCTCGACGGTGATCTGCTCCAGCGACGGGCCCTTCACCGGCGAGAGGAACTCCAGCGCCGGGCTGTTGGCGCCGCTGTCGAAGTACGGCTGCATGTCCTTGATCGGCGCGGCCACGTCCGGTGCCAGGGCGCAGCCCTTGACGAGGAACGGCCCGTTGGGGGTGCTGGCCTTCGCGATCGCGTCGCAGCCGTCTTTGCTGGCGACGAACTGCAGGAACTTGCGGGCGGCGTCGAGCTTCGCGCCGGTCGTGGTCTTCGGGACGTACACCCCGGCGGGTTCCCACACCGTCAGGCCGTTCTTGGCCGCGTCGTCGCCGGGCAGCGCGAAGAAGCCGACGTCGTTCACCTTGTCCGGCGACTGCGACACGAGGGTGGCGACGGCGAACGTGAGCATCGGGTAATGCGCGCCGGTGCCGTCGGCGAGGTGCTTGATGCCGGCCTCGAGCTTCGTGGAGGCGAAATCCGAGGTGAGGTACCCCTGGTCGTGCACCTCCTGCAGGCGCTGGAAGCTGCGCAGCGCGGCCGGGGTGCTCGCGTACTTGGCCTTGCCGGCGGTGTACTGCTCGGCGAAGTCCGGCTGGGCCGCGGCCACGTTGTGGAAGTCGGCCAGCACGATCAGCTGCGACGTCCAGGTGTCCTGGTAGGTCTGGATCACCGGGGCGATTCCGGCCGCCTTGATCTTGGCGTTGTTGGCCTCGAAATCGGCCCAGGTCTTGGGCACCTGGAGGCCGAGCTTGGCGTACACGGCCTTGTTGTAGAGGATGCCGCCGCCGGTCGCCCCGCCGAACGGCACGCCGTAGAGCTTGCCGCCGGCCGAGACCGTCGACGTGAACGTCTTGTCGAGGTCGCCGACGTAGGGCTGGTCGTCCAGCGGTACCAGGTTCTGCTCGGGCTTGATCGCGGCGAACAGGGAGCCGGAGTTGTACATGAAGACGTCGCTCATGTCCCCGGTGGACAGCCGGGTCTTGACGATGTTGTCGCCCTCGGTGCCCTGCGGGCGGGTCTCGACCTTCACGGTCACGCCGGTGTTCTTGGCGTTGAAGGCGTCGGCCAGGCCCTGGGCGGTCTTGAGCGAGGAGTCCGAGTTGTCGGCGAGGAACGAGATGGTGCTACCGGAGCCGCTGTCGCTCGAGCCGAGATCGCCCGCGCTGCAGCCGCTGAGCACCAGGGCGCCGACCGCGAATGCCGCCAGCGCGCCGATGCGCCGGCGCGGCAAGACTCTTCTCATGTTCGGGTCCTCCGTTTTCAACGCGATGGGGGGGTGTGTGCGGTGGGGGTGTCAGCCGTTCGCGTCCTGCGCGAACGGGTGGACGACGGGGACGGGAGACGGATCGTCCCCGGCGTCACGGAACGAGCAGCTGAAGGTGTGCGCGCCGGACCCGACCTCGACCGGGTCCCCGGCGGGTAGCTCGACAACCGCCGTGACGCCGGGCGGCAGGGTGATGTCGGCTGTGAGGATGCCGCCGGCCCGTCGCCAGGCGACCCTGATCGGCCCGTACGGGCTGTCGTGCGTGGCCTCGGCATGGGCGAGGCCGCCGCCGGGGCGGGGCCGGACGGCGACGCGGCGGTACCCGGGCGCGGCCGGCGCCAGCCCGGCGACGGTGCGGTGCAGCCAGTCGGCGACGGCGCCGAAGGCGTAGTGGTTGAACGAGGTCATGTCGCCCGGGTTGACGGTGCCGTCGGGCAGCATGCTGTCCCAGCGCTCCCACATCGTGGTCGCGCCCATCGTGATCGGGTACAGCCACGACGGGCACTCCCGCTGCAGCAGCAGGTGGTACGCGGAGTCCTCGGCGCCCACGCCGGTGAGCGCGTCGCAGATCAGTGGCGTGCCGGCGAACCCGGTGCCGACGTGGTGGCCCTCCGCCTCGACCAGCTCGACGAGCCGGCGCCCGGCCCGTTCCCGCTGCTCGTCCTTGGCCAGCATTCCCGCGGTCAGCGCCATCGCGTACGCGGTCTGCGCGTCGCTGGCCAGCCGCCCGCTCGGCGTCACGTACTCGTCGTGGAACGCCTCCGTGACGGCGTTGGCGTGCGCCGTGTACCGCGCCTGGTCGGCTCGTTCGCCGAGGACCCCGGCGATCTCGGCCAGCCGGCGCGCGCTGTGCGCGTGGGCGGCCGTGGCCACGAGGTGCGGGTCGGTGCGCGCCGCCGCCGGGCTCTCGGGCGGGGCGGCCGGGTCGAGCCAGTCGCCGAACTGGAAGCCGGAGTCCCAGCGGCGGTGCTCGCCGGACAGCTCGGCGACCTGATCGACCCAGGCCCGCATGCTGTCGTACTGCGTCCGCAGCACCCCCGCGTCGCCGAAGCGCTCGTGCAGCACGTGCGGCGCGACGACGGCGACATCGCCCCACACCGCGGCCGGCATCGGCGGCCCGAGCAGCTCCAGCCACGGGACGTAGAACGGCACGGTGCCGAGCTCGGCCTGCTCCGCCGCGAGGTCGGCCAGCCACGACGTCAGCAGCCCGGCGCAGTCGTAGAGGAACGACGCGGTGGGCGCGAACACCGCCAGGTCGCCGGTCCAGCCGAGCCGCTCGTCGCGCTGCGGGCAGTCGGTCGGCACGTCGAGGAAGTTGCCGCGCATGCTCCACACCACGTTGTCGTGCAGACGGTTGAGCAGCGGATCGGAGCACGTGAACCAGCCGGTGCGGGCCATGTCGGTGTGGCAGACGACGGCCCGCACGTCCATGACGCCGAGCTCGCCGGGCCAGCCGCTCACCTCCGCGTACCGGAACCCGTGCACGGTGAACCGCGGCTCCCACTCCTCCGTCCCGCCGCCGCGCAGGACGTACTCGTCGCGGGCGGCCGCCTCGCGCAACGGCCTGAGATAGAGCTCGCCGTCCTGCAGTACCTCGGCGTGGCGCAGCACGACGACGTCGCCGGCGTTGCCGCGCACCCGGATCCGAAGCCGGCCGGTGATGTTCTGCCCGAAGTCGAGGATCGCGCGCCCGTCGCGCGTCACCGTCACCGTGGCCGGGTTCAGGGTCTGCGTCCGGCGGACCGGGGGGCCGTCCGGGGCGACGAGGCGGGCGGCGTCGAACGGCAGCTCCTCCACCGGCGACCAGGCGGCGTCGTCGAACCCGGGAGCCGACCAGCCTCGCTGTTCGAGGCGGGCGTCGTAGCGCTCACCGTCGTAGAGGCCGGTCGCGGTGATCGGCCCGGGCGCCGACCGCCATCGCCCGTCCGAACCGATCACGTGCCGGGATCCGTCCGCGCAGCACACCTCCAGCTGGGCGAGCAGGCCCGTGCGGTCGCCGTAGACCGCGCGGCGACCGCCCCGGAAGCCCAGGCGCCCCCGGTACCAGCCGTCGGCGAGCCACGCGCCGATCACGTTCGCGCCTTCGGTGAGGTGACCGGTGACGTCGAACGTCTGGTACCGGAGCCGGTGCCGGTAGCTGGTCCACCCCGGCGCGAGCACATGGTCGCCGACGGCCCGGCCGTTGAGCTCGATCTCGTAGACGCCGTGCGCGGTCACGTAGAGCCGGGCGGACACGACCCGCGCCGGGAGGCGGAAGTCCCGGCGCAGCAGGACGGCAGGCCCGTCGGCGTCCGCCGGCAGCGGCAGCCGCGCGGCGATCATCGCGGCCGTCCAGTCCGCCGGGTCCAGCAGACCCGCCTCCACGACCAGCGCATCGCTCCACGGCGACGGCTCGTCCGCGCCGGCACCCCACACGCGAACGCGGACGGACCGCCGCTCCCGGGACGCCAGCGCGGCGGCGGGCCACGCCACCAGAACCTGCTCGGCCGAGGCGACCCGCCCAGAGGTGAACCCGGCCTCGGCGTCGTCCAGGCCGCGCACGGCGATCTCGTACGCGGCCTGGCTCCAGTCCTCGCCGCCGTGCTCCACCCGCCAGGACAGCCGGGGCGTCCTCGTGCCGATGCCGAGGGGCTCGCGGTGATGGTCGGCCCGCAGACCGGCGACACGCAGGGACACGTGAACTCCTGAAACGATTCAAAAGTGGAACGACGCGACTGTCGGCGCCGGGCGCGACGAGGGGGTGTGTGCGGCCCGGGCATGCAGAGTTGCAGCCATGTTTCGTAGAGCGTTCTCCATTGTTGTGGCGGTCACAGAGGCTGTCAAGGCCGACGTTCAGCTCCTATCCGTAGATCAGTTTTCACCGCGTGCCGCGAGGAACGATCCGATCCGTCAGCTCGCTACACTTCGCTTGCTGTAATACGTTCTACAAGGGAGGCACTGGATGGCTGCCGCGGAGCCGCTGCCCCGACGCGCCACCATCACCGACGTCGCCAAGCGGGCGAACGTCTCGACGGCGGCCGTGTCGAAGGTGCTGCGCAACGCCTACGGCGTCAGCCCGGCCATGCAGGAACGCGTCCGCGCCGCCATGGCCGAACTCGACTACCGGCCGCACGCGGCCGCCCGCGGCATGCGCGGCCAGACGTACACCATCGGTGTCGTGATCCCCGACCTGCGCAACCCGTTCTTCCCCGAGCTCGTCGAGGGTGTGGCCGGCCACCTCGACAGCACCGACTACCAGGCCGTGCTCGGCCCGGGCGGCAGCACCGCCGAGTCGCAGTCGCGCATCATCGACGCACTCATCGACCGGCGGGTCGACGGCCTCATCATGATCGCCCCGGTGCTGCCCCGCAGCCGCCTGGAGCAGACCGCGCGCACCGTGCCGGTCGTCGTCATCGGCAGGCACGGCAAGTCGGCCGACTACGACGGCGTGGTCGATGACGACCTGGTCGGCGCCGGGCTTGTCGTGGACCACCTCGCCGACCTCGGCCACCGGCGCATCGCCCACATCGAACACCGCGACACGGCCCGCGGCATCCCGACCACCATGCCGCAGACGGTCCGCGCCGAGGGCTACCGCCAGGCGATGCGGCGCCGCGGCCTGGAGGCCGAGATCGACATCGTCGCCTCCACCTACAGCGAGGCCGGCGGCTACACCGCCGCCGTCGAGCTGCTCGCCCGCCCGGTCCGCCCCACCGCAATCTTCGCCGGCGCCGACGTCGCCGCCATCGGCGTCCTCAACGCCGTGCACGAGGCCGGCCTGCGCATCCCCGAGGACCTCTCGGTCGCCGGCTACGACAACACCACCGTGGCCGCGATGGGCCCCATCTCGCTGACGAGCATCGACCAGGACGGCCACCTCATGGGCGACAACGCGGCCCGCCTGCTGCTCGAACGCATCGAACGCAAGCGCGACCGCGCCGTCCTGCTGTCCTTCTCCCCCACCCTCGTCGCCCGTCGCAGCACCGCCGCCCCGCGCGCGTAGCCGGGCGCCGGGCGGGCCACGGTGCGGCCGGTCAGCGGCGGGCGGACCGGTTGCGCAGGAACTGACCCAGCCCGTCGCCGTCCTCGATGGCGATGAACGCGCCCCGGACGCTGAAGAGCACCTCTTCGCCGTGCTCGGTGCAGCCCCAGACCGAGTCGCCCCAGGAATCGGTGAGTTTGACCTGGGCGGCGGCACCGCACGGGGCCCCACCGGCCTGGCCGACCTGGCAGCGCTCCGGGGCACCCCCGCGCTGGCTGACGGCCTCCGCCGCGCGCTGGATGAGCCCGAACTTGGCCTCGGCGCCGGTGGCCGCCTGGCGATCGGCCTCAGGAACGGCGGTGCGCTGGCCGAGGAGCACGACGTTGCCGTCCGGATCCTGCACGCGGGCCTCGCCGCCGGGAGCGTGGTCCGGGTAGCCGATGCGCTCGGCCGGATGGCCGGCGTCGGCGAGGCTCTGGAGGGTCCTCTCGAGGTTGTCGACGTAGAAGTACACCAGCAGCGGCAGCTCGACGGTGATCAGCCGCGGCTGGACGGCGGCCAGGAGGATGGCGAGCTCGCCGCTGCGCATGTGGCGCCAGCTGGCGGCCGCGTCTGCGCCGGAGCGCAGGACGGACCAGCCCAGCGACGTATAGAACGCCTGGGATCGCTCGATGTCGGCGACGTACAGCACCGGCACCGACGCCTCAACCGTTGGCAGCACGGCCGAGACTGTACAGCCCGCCGCCGGCAACCGCCGAGCCGTCCGGCCGCCGTGATCCAACCGATATGTATTTGTCGGCCGGCAACGATACCGTGCCGCCGCTGGCGCATGCTGCGACACGCCCCGCTCACGCGGCCGGACTACTCGTGGAATCGGGTCCGGCGCTCGCGCAGGACCCGATCGAGTGCCGCCCGGCCCGCCGGACCCCAGGCCGGCTTGCCGCCGGGCAGCCCGCGGTCCCCGTTCTGGCCCATCAGCATCAGGAAGAGGCTCTTCACGACGGCCAGCCCGCGGGCGCGCCGGACCGACGCCTCGTCAGCCTCCGCGTACGCGGCGAAGAAGCGCGCGGCCGCGCCCGCCGGCAGCAGGACCCAGGCGGCCGCCAGGTCCGACGCCGGGTCGCCGGCGAACAGTTCGCCGAAGTCGACCACGCCCGCCAGCGTCCCGTCCGCGACGACGACGTTCGCGGGATGCAGGTCGCCGTGCACCCACACCGGCGGACCCGCCCACGCGGGGGCCGCGACGGCGTCGTCCCAGACGGCCCGGACGTCGGCGGCGTCGGAACCGATCGCGTCGGCGTCCACGGCGTGGAAGAACCGCTCGAAGCCGTCCGTGCAGTCCTTGGGGTGCGCGCCGCGGCCCGGGTCGGCCGGTGCGTCGGCGGGCGCCGCCACGTGCAGCGCCCGGAGGAACGCCGCCAGGGTGCCGGCCGCGTGCTCGCCGCGGGTGATCGACCCGTGGTCCAGCGGCAGGCCCGGAACCCACGTCATGACCGTCCACATCTTGGGACAGCGCTCGGAGGGTGTACCACTGCGCACCGGGACGGGGATCGGCAGCGGCAGGCGCGGGGCGAGCAGCGGCAGCCACCGGCGCTCCTTGAGCTGGCGATCGGGGTCGGTGTCCATGCGCTGGATCCGCACGGCCAGTTCGTCGCCGAGGCGCCACATCTGGTTGCCCCAGCCGCCGTCCACCTCGCGGAGGGGCAGCTCGGCCAGGTCCGGATGCTGGTCCCGCAGCAGGTCGCGGATGAGGCCCGCGGAGAACTCGGTCTCGGTCCCGGTCATGCGGAGTAACCGTACCGGGTTCGACCACGGCCACGCTGTCCGCCGACCCTTTCAGGTCCGCCACGAATACACGAACGCCTCGCCCGGGCCGATGGGCCCGGGCGAGGCGGGTGTTGCGTGCGTGCGGGTCAGACCGCCGGTACGGTGACCGCCAGGACGTCCCAGTTCGCCGCGGCGACGCTGACGATGGCGCGGCCCGGCACGCTGACCACGGTCGGGCTCACCAGCATGGTGGTCGTGCCGGTCCCGGCCATGCCGAACATGTTGCAGCCCCAGACCAGCATCGATCCGTCGGCCCGCACCGCGTACGTGACCGGCGCGTTGTCGTTCTCCACGTCGACGATCTTCGGCTCACCGGCCGGGCGGACCAGCTCCGTCGGCACCGCCACGCCGCCCGACACGCCGAGCGGGGTGAGCTGGTACTGCGTGTTGTCCCCCCACAGGTACAGCCGGCCGTCCCCGGTCAGCGCGGACATCGCCGAAATGCCGGCCGAGATGTCCACCACGTCGCTGCCCGGGCCGAGATCGGTGACCTGCACCGGCACGTACGCCGAGGTCGTCGAGTTCAGCGGGCCGTACGGCCGGCCGAGCGCACGCGCCTCGCCGCCGCAGGAGAGCACCGCACCGTCGCCGCGCCGGAACAGGGCCACGCCGCCGGCGACCGCGATCTGCCGGATGTCGCTGAGCCCCGCCACCGGCGTCGCGAACGGCGTCGTGCCCGCCAGCGCGCCGTCGCACTTCACCGCGCCCCAGGCGGTGACGGTGCCGTCGGCCATCAGCGCGTACGTCGCCTCGACGCCCGACTCGACGTCCACCGCGCCGGTCAGCGGCAGGCCCGGCGCGGTCAGCACCCGCTCCGGATACGCCCGGACGCTGCCCGTCGAGCCGTCGCCGAGCTGCCGGTTCACGTTCGAGCCCCAGGCGACCACCGTGCCGTCGGCCAGCACCGCCGCGATGGCGCTTTCCATGTGTACCGCGACGTCGACGACATCCGTGAGCGTGCCCACGCCGCCGATGCCGAGCACCGGCGCCGCGGGGCGCGTGCTCGCGATCGTGGAACCGTTGCCGAGGGCGGAGTTGAGGTTGTACCCCCAGGACAGCAACCGCCCGTCGGCCAGCCGGGCGTAGCCCGCTCGGCCGCCGCTCTGCAGCTGCACGACGTCGCCCGGCAGGGCCGCCCGCTGTGGACTGTTGTACTGCGCCGCCCCCGTACCGGCACCGGCCTGGCCGAAGGTGTTGGCGCCCCAGCCGTACGCGACACCCGGCTCGGAGCCGCCGGCCGCGTAGCCCGGCGCCGCGCCGAAGGCCAGCGACGAACCGACCGCGACGACGGCACCGGCGACGCCGATCAGCGCCTTGGACCTCATCATGTTCCCCACATCCTGTCCGGAAAAGATTGATCATTGGCGATTGCGTCTGACAGGAAGCAGGTTGCGGGCCGCCTCTTGGAGCTGACTTGTCCCCCGCCCAAGGCTGACTTGGAACACAGCGTCACTTCCGCGACACTCCAGAAGCCGGGCGGCGGTCCATAGTGGATCGTGATGAGCGCCGGGCTCCTGCGACGGGCTACGGCGCCGCGAATCAGAAGTCGTCGTCGAAGGAAACGGTGCCGGTGACGCCGACCTGGTAGGCCGAGACGCGGCGCTCGAAGAAGTTCGACAGCTCCTGCACGTCCTGCAGTTCCATGAAGGCGAAGGGGTTGCGGCTGCCGTACAGCGGCCCGATCCCCAGCAGCGCGAGCCGCCGGTCGGCGACGTGCTGCAGGTACTCGCGCATGTCGGCCAGGGACATGCCCGAGACACCCTGCCCGAGCAGGTCCGCGGCGAACTGGACCTCGCACTCGACGGCCTCGGCGAGCATGTCGCGCACCTGCGCCGCCATCGTGTCGTCGAACAGGTCCGGCTCCTCCGAGCGGACGGTCTGCACCACGTCGAAGGCGAACGCCATGTGCATGGACTCGTCGCGGAACACCCAGTTGGTGCCCGAGGCGAGGCCGTGCAGCAGGCCGCGGGAGCGCAGGTAGTACACGTAGGCGAAGGCGCCGTAGAAGAACAGGCCCTCGATGCACGCCGCGAAGCAGATCAGGTTGAGCAGGAACGCCCGGCGGTCGTCGCGGGTCTTGAGCTCCCGCAGCTCGCCGAGGGAGTCGATCCAGCGGAAGCAGAACTCGGCCTTGCGGGCGATCGACGGGATGTTCTCCACCGCCGCGAACGCCGCGAACCGCTCGGCCTCGTCGGGCACGTAGGTGTCGAGCAGGTTCAGGTAGAACTGGACGTGCACGGCCTCCTCGAACAGCTGCCGGGACAGGTACAGCCTTCCCTCGGGCGAGTTCACGTGCTGGTACAGGTTCAGGACGAGGTTGTTGGCGACGATCGTGTCACCGGTGGCGAAGAAGGCGACCAGACGCGAGACCAGGTGCCGCTCGGCCGGGGTGAGCCTGGCCAGGTCGGGCAGGTCGCTGTGCAGGTCCACCTCCTCGACGGTCCACGTGTTCTTGATGGCGTCCTTGTACCGGTCGAAGAAGTGCGGGTACCGCATGGGCCGCAGCGTCAGGTTCATGCCGGGGTCGAGGAGGCTCACTGGCACGCCTCGCACGACTCGGGGTTCTCCAGCGAGCACGCGACCGCCTCGGCGGCGGGCGCGATGATCGACACCGTCGCCTGCTGGATTCGGGTGGCCGGCCGGGATCGCAGGTAGTACGTCGTCTTCAGGCCGGACTTCCACGCGTGCAGGTACATCGAGGACAGCTTCCCGATCGTGGGCGCGCTCATGAACAGGTTCAGCGACTGCGACTGGTCGATGAAGGGCGCCCGGGCCGCGGCGAGATCGATGAGCGAGCGCTGCGGCAGCTCCCACGCCGTGCGGTACAGCTCCCGCACGTCCGCCGGCAGCTCCCCGAGGTCCTGCACGGAGCCCTCGGCCCGCTTGATCCGCTCCCGGATCGGCGCCGTCCACAGCGCGCGGGCCTTGAGCTCCCGGACCAGGTACGAGTTGATCTGCAGGAACTCCCCCGACATCGTCTCGCGCTTGAACAGGTTGGACACCTGCGGCTCGATGCACTCGTAGCAGCCCGCGATCGAGGCGATGGTCGCGGTCGGCGCGATCGCGATGAGCAGCGAGTTGCGCAGGCCGTGTTCGGCGATCTGTGTGCGCAACGCCGCCCAGCGCTCGCCGTCCGTGCTCATGCCCCAGAGGTCCGGGTGCAGCACGCCGGACGCCGCGCGGGTCTCGGCGTACGCCGGGTGCGGGCCGAACCGCGCGGCCAGTTCCGCGGACGTCTCCAGCGCGGTGAGGAAGATTTCTTCCTGCACCCTTGTGGACAACTCGCGCGCGGCCGCGGAGTCGAACGGTAGCTTCAGCGCGAAGAAGGCGTCCTGCAGGCCCATCAGGCCGAGACCGACCGGCCGCCACCGCGGGTTCGACGCGCCCGCCTGCTGCGAGGGGTAGTAGTTGATGTCGATGACGCGATCGAGGAACACCACGGCGGTGCGGACCGTCTCACGCAGCCGCTCCCAGTCGACGCCGGCGGCGCTCACGTGCGCGCCGAGGTTGATCGAGCCGAGGTTGCACACGGCGGTCTCGCCGTCGCTGTTGACCTCGACGATCTCGGTGCACAGGTTGGACAGGTGGATGGTGTTACCCGGCGCCCCCGTCTGATTCGACAGCGCGTTGGAGCGGTCCTTGAACGTCATCCAGCCGTTGCCGGTCTGCGCGAGGGTGCGCATCATCTTCCCGTAGAGCTCGCGGGCCTTCACCGTGCGCACGGCGCGCTTCTCCGCGGCCCGGTAGGCCTCGTCGAAGTCGGCGCCGAACAGGTCCGGCAGCTCGGGCGCGTCGGACGGGTCGACCAGCGACCAGTCGGCGTCGGCCTCGACCCGGCGCATGAACTCGTCCGGCAGCCAGTTGGCCAGGTTGAGGTTGTGCGTGCGGCGGGCCTCCTCGCCGGTGTTGTCCCGCAGCTCGAGGAACTCCTCGATGTCCGGGTGCCACGGCTCCAGATACACGCACGCCGCGCCCTTGCGCCGCCCGCCCTGGTTCACCGCGGCGACACCCGCGTCCAGCGTCTTCAGGAAGGGCACGATCCCGTTGGATTTCCCGTTGGTACCGCGAATCAGCGCGCCCCGCCCGCGCACGCGCGACCAGGAGATGCCGATGCCGCCGGAGAACTTCGAGAGCTTGGCGACCTGGTGATACCGCTCGTAGATCGAGTCGAGCTCGTCCTTCGGCGAGTCCACAAGGAAGCACGAGGACATCTGCGTGTGCCGGGTGCCGGAGTTGAACAGCGTCGGCGAGGACGGCAGGTATGCGAGGGACGACATGAGCCGGTAGAAGCCGATCGCCTCGCCCGGCGTCTGCGAGAGCCCGCAGGCGACGCGGAGCAGCCAGTACTGGGGCGTCTCGACGACGAGGCGGGTCTCGGGGTGGCGCAGCAGGTAGCGGTCGGCGACGGTGCGCAGGCCGAAGTACTCGAAGCGCAGGTCCCCGCCGAGATCGACGGCATCGTCGAGCTTGCGGGCGTTCGCGGCGACGAACGCGGCCGTCTCGTCGCCGATCAGGCCCAGCTGGTGGCCGTAGCGGATCGACTGGCTGAAGCTCGCGACCGCCTGCCCGCGGACCTCCTTGTCCACGAACGCCGCGAGGAGCCGGGCGGCGAGCCTGGAATACTGCGGCTCCTCGCCGATCAGCTCGGCCGCGGTCTGGATCGACAGCCGGTCCAGCTCGGCCGTCGTGGCCCCGTCGTAGAGGCCGCTGATCGTCTTCGTGGCGACCCGCAGCGGGTCGATCTCGTCGAGGTCGGCGACCCACCGCTCGACCGCCTTGACGATCTTGTTGACGTCGACCGGTTCCAGATCACCGTTGCGCTTGCGGACCTGCATCGCGTGCCGCCGCTGCTCCGGCGCGGCCGCGTCCTGCGTGACCGTCATGAGTCCCCCTCGTCACCCGTGGTTGGCGCACAGGGGACGACGCCACGGGGAGACGGCACGCCGTCACCCGCGTTGGCGTCGGCCGTCCCGCGCGGCCTCCGACCACCGCACGCCCGGTTTGGCGCACGGTGCGCTGGCAGGTCTTCGGACTCGCGGGCGCGGCCTCTCAGCCACCTACCGGCCGTCGCTTCCCAGGCCTCGCGGCCCAGTGCTTCGTTGACGGCTTTCGTTCCCACTCACCGCTGCGGGGCAGTCCCGGATTCACACCGGGTTCCCTGTTGCCACGGCCGTCCCGCGGGGGCGGCCGAACCAGCTGCGAGCAACACCATATATGGGAGGCATCGAGAAAGCGAACCACCATATGGTGTGTCGGCGTGTCGCGCGGGTCGCATCACCGTGCGTCACTGCCGACCGGCGGTCACGTGGTCGGGGTGTCCACCATGCGGCGGGCCCGGGCCGCTCGCTCCGGCGCCGGGAGCACGCTGCAGGTGGCGCAGAAGCTGCCGTCGCCGGTCTTGTACATCAGGCAGCAGGTGCGCCGATGGTGTACCTGCCAGCGGCTGTCACCGGCCGCCAGGTCCGCCACCACGCACAGGTCCCGGGTGCGCGGATGCCGGTCGAGCAGCGCGACGGTGTCGGTCACGAAGCGGGCCGGGTCGTCCTGCGTCCAGGAGATGCTGCGCATCGCGGTGGCGATACCGCTGGCGACGTTGCCCCACAGGGTGCGGCGGCCCACGCGGGTGACGCGGTGCCACGCGTCGATCGCCGGGGCGAAGTTCTCGTCCAGCATGCGCTCGACGAGCCAGCCCGTCGTCGTGTCGTCGCGGGGCCGGTCGCCGGCCGCATCACCGGCGAACGCGGCGTTGTCGAGGCGGCCGCCGGCGATGTGGATCCAGGTGCCGGCCGCCGCCGCGTCGACGATGCGGTCCTCGAGGAAGCAGCGGGCGAGGACGGGGCCGGTGACCTGGTTGACGTACTGGCAGAACAGCAGCGACGCGGCCGCGACGAGATGGCCGGTGTCCCGGGCGCGGGCGTGGTCCGCGACCAGCTCGTGCAGCATCGGGCCGGTCAGGACCGTCGCGTGGTGCCAGCCGGGTCCCTCGGGCACCCCGCGGGGTGCGGTGAACCGGGCACCGAGTTGCGGCCTGCTCATGCCGGGCCGTACTTCAGGGTCGGGGTGTCGGCGACGAGGTCGCGGCTGTGCGGGTGGACCGGGTTCGCGAGCAGGTCGGCGGTGGCCGCCTCCTCGGCGATCCGGCCGTGGTGCAGCACGATGACGCGGGTGCACAGCGCGGCGACGGCGACGAGGTCGTGGGAGATGAACAGGTAGCCCAGCCCCTCGGTGCGGTGCAGCTCGGCGAGCAGGTCGCGGATCTGTGCCTGCACCGGCAGGTCGAGTGCGGACAGCGGCTCGTCGAGCACCAGCAGCTTCGGCCGGGGTACCAGGGCGCGGGCGATGCAGACCCGTTGGCACTGGCCGGTGCTCAGCTCGTGCGGGTACCGGTGCCGGAGTGCGGGATCGAGCCCGACCCGCTCGAACAGCTCGGCCGCGGTCCGGCCGCCGGGGAAGTTGCGGGCGGGTTCGCCGACGCTGCGCCCGGCCGTCCACCGTGGATTGAGGGCGGCCCGCGGGTCCTGCTGGACGAGCTGGATGTCGCGGCGCCAGCGGCGCTCCCGGCCGGTGTGCCACAGCGAGCGGCGGATCGGCAGGTCGTTCCAGCGCAGGGTGCCGGTCGTCGGCCGGACCTGTCCCACGACGCACTGACCGACGGTGGTCTTGCCCGCGCCGGATGCGCCGACGAGGGCGACGGTCTCCCCCGCCGCGACCGTGAACGTGACGCCGGCCAGCACCTGCCGCCGGCCGTACACTTTGGACAGTCCGTCAACGCGCAGCATCGACGAGCCTCCGGGTGTACGGGTCGGCGGGTGCGGCGAAGACGTCCGCGGCGCTGCCCTGTTCGACCAGCCGCCCCTCGCGCAGGACGGCGACCCGGTCCGCGACCTGCGACACCAGCCGCAGGTCGTGGGAGATGAACAGCATGCCGATGCCGAGGGTGCGGCGCAGCGCGGCGAGCTCGGTCAGGATGCGGGCCTGGGTGCTCACGTCGAGGGCGGTGGTCGGCTCGTCGCAGATCAGCAGCCGGGGCCGGTTGATGACGGCGATGGCGATGCAGACCCGTTGCCGCATGCCGCCGGAGAGCTGGTGCGGGTACGCCCGCAGCAGCTCCGGGTCGAGCTGGACCCGCTCGAGGGTCTCGGCCGCGCGCCGCCGGGCCTCGGCCCGGCAGACGCGATGGTGGGCGCGGACGGTCTCGGTGAGCTGGGTGCCGATGGTCAGGACCGGGTTGAGGGCCGTGAGCGGGTCCTGCGTGATCAGGCTGACGTGCCGGCCGCGCACGCGGCGCCAGTCGGCGTCGGTCCAGCCGCCGGTGTCCGCGCCGAAGAGGGTCAGGCCGCCGGACACCGCCAGTGGCGGGCGGAGCAGGCCGAGCAGCGCTCCGGCGAGCGTCGACTTGCCGGAGCCGCTCTCGCCGACCAGGCCGAGGCACTCCCCCGCGCGCAGGTCGATGCTGACGCCGTCGAGGATGCGGGTCTCGCCGGCGTCGACGGTGAGACCGCCGAGGCGGGCCAGGACCGGCTCGTCCAGCGCGAGGACCGGCCGGGCGCTCCGGCGGCCGCGGGGGGCCGGCAGCCGCGGGCGGCGGGGTTCGAGCGCGTCGCGGACGGCGTCGCCGAGGTAGGTGACGGCGATGACGACGGCGACGATCGCCAGGCCCGGCGCGAGGAACATCCACGGCGCGTCCTCCACGAAGCCGCGCGCCTCGTTGAGCATGGCGCCCCACTCCGGGTCCGGCGGCCGCACGCCCAGGCCCAGGAACGACAGGCCGGCGATGGCGATGACGACCTCGCCGACGTCGACCATCGCGAGGATCAGGACCGGCCCGGCGAGCCCGCCCAGCACGTGCGTGCCGACGATCCTCCAGTGCGGGGTGCCGGCGATGCGGGCCGCGGCGACGTACGGCTCGTCGCGCAGCTGCAGCGCATAGCCGCGAACGACGCGGGCGTAGCCCGGCCACGACACGACGGTGACGGCGAGCACGAGCCCGGCGAGGCCGGCGTCGAGCAGCGCGGCGACCGCGATCGCCAGGATGAGCCGCGGGAACGCCAGCAGCACGTCGACGATCCGGGTGACGACCAGGTCGAGCCAGCCGCCGAGATAGCCGGCCGCCGCGCCGACGAGCGTGCCGGCGACCACCGTGACGGCGACGGTGACCGCCGCGGTCGCCAGGGAGGCCCGTCCGCCGAACAGCACGCGGGCGAGCAGGTCACGGCCGTAGTTGTCGGTACCGAACGGGTGGGCCGCGGAAGGCGGCAGCGACGCGTCGAGGTAGTCGACGGCGGTCGGGTCGGCGCCGGTCAGCCACGGCGCGGCGGCGACCGCCGCGACCACCACGGCGAGGACGAGCAGCAGCAGACCGGCCGGCCGGTCCTGACGCGGGACGGCCAGGAGGCGGCGCAGGGTTCTCACGCGGCCCCCTCGACGCGCACACGCGGGTCGATCAGCCGGTAGCCGAGGTCGACGACGAGGTTGACCAGCACGTAGGCGAGGGCCATGGCGAGCGTGAACGCCTGGATGACCGGGTAGTCCCGGCCGGTGATGGAGTCCACGACGTACCGGCCGATCCCCGGCCAGGAGAAGACGGTCTCCACGACGACGGCCCCGCCGAGCAGCCCGGACACGATGAGCCCGGCGTTGGTGAACACCGGCAGCAGGGCGTTGCGCAGGGCGTGGCGGAGCACGATGAGCCGCCACGGCAGGCCCTTGGCCTCGGCCGCGGCCACGTACGGCTGGGACAGGGCGTCGAGCAGGCCGGCCCGCAGCAGCCGGGAGACCGCGGCGGCGAGGCCGAGGCCGAGGGTCACGGCCGGCAGGACCAGGTGCGCCGGGGTGCCCCGGCCGTAGGTCGGCAGCCAGCCGAGCGCGACGGAGAACGCGTACATGAGCAGCAGCCCGAGCAGGAAGCCGGGAACCGAGACGCCCAGCAGCGTCAGCAGGCGGGCGACGCGATCGGCGGCGCGGCCGTGCCACACGGCACCGGCGATTCCGGCCGGTACCGCCACCACGACCATGACCACCAGGGCCGCCGCGGCGAGTTCGAGCGTCGCGGGCAGCCGCATCGCCAGCTCGTCCGTGACCGGTGCGCCGCTGCGCAGCGACGTCCCGAGGTTGCCGGACAGGACGTCGCCGAGCCAGTCCGCGTACTGCACCGGGTACGGCCGGTCGAGGCCGAGGTCCTGACGCAACGTGGCCAGGTCCTCCTCGAGCCGGCTGATGTCGGCGCCGGGCTCCACCATGGACAGCAGGATGGCGTGGCTCGGGTCGCCGGGGATCAGCCGGACCATCGTGAACAGCACGATCGAGATGCCGAGCAGGACGGGCACCGTCGCGGCGAGCCGCACGGCGAGGTAGCGCAGCATCGCGCCGGCTACCGGGCCAGCCACATGCCGGGCAGGATGCGCCGCGACAGGTTCGGGTCGGCGCCGTGGACCCGCGGGGTGTAGGCCGCGCCCCACTGCGTCGAGGCGTACAGGTACAGCAGCGCGACGTCGTCGAGCAGGATCCGCTGCACCTGCTGGGCCAGGTCGGCCTGCTTCGCCGGGTCGAACTCGGTGCCCAGCTGGTCGACGAGGGTGTCGACCCTCGGGTTGCTGTAGCCGCCGTAGTTGGACACGACGCCGGTGCGGTAGAACGAGCGCAGCTGCCCGGCGATGTCCCCGGTGGCCGAGCCGCACGAGCAGTAGGTGGCGATCTCGAAGTTGCCGTCGAGCATCATCTGGTTCGAGGCGGTCGTCTCCACGGGAGCCAGCTCGGTGGAGATGCCGACCTTCTTCCACTGGCTCTGCAGCGCGATCGCCAGCGGCTGGAACACCGTGTATGTCAAGATCTTGAAGTGCAGGCGGGTGCCGTTCTTCGCCCGTACGCCGTCGGGGCCGGGCAGCCAGCCGGCGGCGTCGAGCAGCCCGGCCGCCTTGGTCACGTCGGTCGCGGTGCCGGTGCTGATCGCGTACGGCAGTCCGGCCGGGAAGTGCCCGGTGGCCGCCTTGGCGTAGCCGTGGTTGAGCCCGTCGACCAGCTCCTTGCGGTCCGCGGCCAGGTCGAGCGCCTGCCGGACCGCCTTGTCCCGCAGCGCGGGGACCTTCTTCGTGTTCAGCCAGATGTTCCTGGTGGTGGGCGCCGGGGAGTGCACGGTGAACTTCGTGCCGGACTTCTCGTACTGCAGGCGCTGGTCGATCTCGACGTTGAACTCCGCGTCGGCGTCACCGGAGCGCAGCGCGAGCATCCGCGCCTGCGCGTCGGTACCCAGCCGCGCCTCGATCCGCTTGAGCTTGACGCCGCCCTCGGGCTTGTCCCAGTAGTCGGGGTTCGCCTCGGCGATCAGCGTCTCGCCGGGGACGAACTGGACCGGCTTCATGAACCCGGTCAGATCGGGGTTGCGGTTGAAGTCGTCGCCGCGGCGCTCGGCCTCGGCGGCGTTGTGGATGCCGTACGTCGTGAGCCGGAACGCCAGCCCCGGGTCCGGGGTCTTCGTGGTGACCCGCAGCGTCGTGGCGTCGACGGCGGCGAACTCCATCGCGCCGAGGATCGACTTGGCGCGGGTGTTCTTCGCCTTGTGCCGCTCCAGCGATGCCCGCACCGCGGCGGCGTCCACCGGCGCCCCGCTCCAGAACTTCACGCCGCCGCGGAGGGTGAACTCCCAGGTCGTCGGGGTGACGGACTTCCAGGCGGTGGCCAGGCCGGGCCGCAGCGTCGCGTCGTCGTTCTGCACGACGAGGGACTCGGCGAGGCCGTTCTCGAGGATCCGCTGCGCGTCGATGTGGATCGGGTCGAGCGAGCGCGGCATGTTCACGGTCAGGAACCGCAGCGTCTGCTCGGCCGCCGGCTCGCCGGACGGCGCCGCCGGGCCGCTCGCGCCGCAGCCGGACAGGAACAGGGAGATGGCGACGGCAAGTGCCGCCGCACGGGAAAAGGACCGCATGCGGGAGTTCCGCCTTCCAGCACCTCGTGGACGGTGGTGTACACGTACGTGCCGTGGCCGGTCTCCTGGCTGACGGGAGGCGCGTTCCCGGCCGGCCTTCCCAGGCATCGCTGCCCAGTGACCCCACGAGGGTGAAGGCCGGGAACTCCCGATCACAGTGGCGAGGGCCGCGCCGGCATCACACCGGCTTCCCGATCACCACGGCCCCGGCAGCCTAAGGCGGTCGTCGCGGTCCCGACAAGGAAGATCCAGCATGAAACTGCCCACAGCGCGCCGGCCGCCCTCGCCGTTGCCGGAGCGGTCCCGTGCAACGAACGCCGGGCGTGGCTTCGTGAACGGGGTGTGCAGGTGACGTTCGAGGAATTCCTCGCCGCCCGGTTGCCCGCCCTCACGCGGTACGCCACGGCGCTCGCCGGTGATCCCGACGCCGGCGCCGACGTGCTGCAGGACGTGCTCGTGAAGGCGCAGCCCCGGTGGTCGAAGATCGCTGAACTGGAGTCCCCGGAGGCGTACGTCCGGCGGATGGTCATCAACGAGCTGACCTCGGCTCGAAGACAGCTCGCGGCGCGGCTGCGCCGGGAGCGCGTGCACCACGCCGCCGAGCCGGCCGCGGCCGACGGCCATGACGAGCGGATCGCGCAGCGGGACGCGCTGGTCCGGCTCATCCGTGACCTTCCCGCGCGCCAGCGGATCGTGATCGTGCTGCGGTATCTCGAGGACATGGCCGACGCCGACATCGCCGTGCTCATGGGCTGCTCGATCGTCACCGTCCGCACCCAGGCCATGCGTGGCCTGGCCACCCTGCGCGCAGTACTGCCCCAACCCAGCCTTGAGGAGCAACGATGAGCTACGAGGACGACGCGATCCGCGGCGCGATCGCCACCATCGCCGACCGGGCCCACGCACCGCAGCGCATCGCGGCGGCCCTCGACGTGCGGACGCGGGTCATACGCCAGCGCCGCCTGGTGCTGCGCGCCGCCGGGGCCGCGGTGGCGGTGGCGGCGGTCGGAGGCGGCCTGGAGGTGTACCGCTCGACGGCCAGGCCCGGGCGGCCCGAGGAGCCCGGCTCCCCGAAGGCCCCGGGCGGCTTCCCGAAGGTCTCGGGCGGGCCGGGCGGCGGCTGGCTGGAGGCCACCGCGACCTGGCGCCCCGGGTTCCTGCCCGACGGCTACGGCCAGGTGATGGCCTCGGTCCTGGTGTCCGGCGGCGCCGCGGCCGCCACGAGCCGCGGCTGGGCCCCCGCGCCGGGCACCGACACCACGGGCGCGACCGTGACCCTGATCATCGGCGACGACGACCCGCTCCGTCACACCGGGGGGACCGTGTCGATCAACGGCGTCGAGGCCGAGGTGCTGGACCGCATCGAGGCCGCGTCCGGCGTGACGTGGGTGCCGGCGGGCGGTCAGCGGGTGACGGTGATCGTGACCGGCTCGGACCGCACGGTGGAGCGCGACATGGCGGTCGCGGTGGCCGAGTCCCTGCGCCCGGACTCGACGAAGATCGCGGTGGGCCCGCGGCTCGGCTTCCTGCCGGACCCGTTCACGTCGGGGTCGTGGTGGTACACGGCGCGCGCCGACCTGTACGGGCCCGCGTGGACCGTCGACCTGGCGGTGAACGGCCCGGGCAGCTCGCTGACGCTCGTGTGGGGCCCGGCGGTCCGACGCTCGTTCGACCCGGCGGGTGCGCAGCGGGTGCGGGTGCGCAACGCCGACGGCCTGCTGAGCCGGGACGGGAACGAGCTGTTCGTGCCGCAGGACGGCTACAACCTGGAGATCACGGCTCCGCAGGCCGGGCTGCAGCTGCCGAGGATCGCCGAGGGCCTCGAGGTCGGCCCGGTGCCGGACATCAGCTGGTACGGCTCCCGCTGATCGGCGCCCGCCGCGGGACGGCCGCGTGGACCCCACGCGGCCGGGCCCGCCGTCAGCCGAAGCGGCCGCGCACGTAGTCGGCGGTCCTCGGGTCGCGGGGCGCGCCGAACATCGCCGGCGTCGGGCCGAACTCGACGACCCGGCCGGGCTGGTGCTCCTCGGCGAGGAAGAACACGGCCTGCTGCGAGACGCGGGCGGCCTGCTGCATGTTGTGCGTGACGATGACGATCGTGACGTCCTCGACGAGCTCGGCGATCGTCTCCTCGATGACCCGCGTCGAGGTCGGGTCGAGCGCCGAGCACGGCTCGTCCATGAGCAGCACCTTCGGCCGGATGGCGAGCGACCGCGCGATGCACAGCCGTTGCTGCTGGCCGCCGGAGAGCGCGCCGCCGGGCTGGCGGAGGCGGTCGCGGACCTCGCGCCACAGCCCGGCGCGCACGAGGCACTCCTCGACGATCTCGTCCTTGACCGCGCGCGAGGCCCGCCGGCCGGTCAGCTTGAGGCCGGCGACGACGTTGTCGTAGATGGACATGGCCGGGAACGGGTTGGGCTTCTGGAAGACCATGCCGATCTGGCGGCGCGCCTCGGTGAGCTTGCGGCCCGGATCGTAGATGTCCTCGCCGTCGAGCAGCACCTGCCCGGCCATCGACGCCGACGGCACCAGCTCGTGCATCCGGTTGAGGATCCGCAGGAACGTCGACTTGCCGCACCCCGACGGCCCGATCAGCGCGGTGACCTCGCCCGCGCGCATGTGCAGCGAGACGCGGTCGAGGACGAGGTGGTCGCCGAACCAGGCGGTGACGCCGACCGCGCGGAGTCCGGCCAGCTGCCGATGGCTGTGGTACGAGTCCGCTACGACGAGCTCTGGTTCGGCGATGTCCATGGCGTTGCGTCTCCTCCGCTTCGATCTTCCCGGCCGGTCTCGCTCGCGCGCCGGCTCACAGCAGGTTGGGCAGCATCCGGACGGTCTGCTCGGCGACCATCAGGCCGAAGACCGCGAGCAGGGGCAGGAAGACCACCCAGGTGCGCACGGCGCCCCAGCGGTGCCGGGACCACACGAAGCCGACCGCGCCGGCGACGAGGCCCTGCAGGCCCATCACGAGAATCCACAGCGACGACGTGTCCCCGGCCAGCGCCTGCTCCTGCGGGCTGATGGAGCCCGGGCGCAGCGGGCGGGGCGGGCTCGGCCGGACCTGCGACACGAGCACCGCGTCGACCCGCAGCACGCCGTCGGGCAGGAACGGCACGCCGACGGCGGTGACGAGCGTGAGCCGCCCGGCGCCGGGCGCGACCGGCGGCGGCACCGCGTCGCCGGCGCGGCGGCTGCCGGTCACGCGGTACGTGGACTCGCCCTGCCCGGTGAGCACGGTGATGCGGTCGTCCGGCTGCAACTGCTCGATGCGGCCGAGCGGGCCGCCGTACGCCGCGGCGCGGCCCATGATGATGGCGGTGCCGGCCTGGCCGGGCAGCGCGCTGTCGCGCTGGTGCCCGGGCCCGTACATGAGCACGCCACTGGTCGTGCCCTCCGACACGACCTCCTCCAGGTGCAGCGCGGGAATGCGCAGGACGCCCACCGGCGTGCCGAGCGGGATGAGGGTGCCGTCGCGGAGCTGGCCCACGGGCGCCGTGCCCCGGGCGAGGTCGACGCGCAGCGTGTCCATGCCGGCCTTCTGCTTCGAGGCGTGCACGAGCTGGCTGATCCCGGTGATGTTCACCGCGAGCCCGAGCAGGACGGAGGCGAAGACCAGCAGCGCGGAGCCGGCGAAGTACCGCCAGGCGGGGGCGGGCTCCGGGGCCGGCGGCGGGTACGCGGCCGCGTACCGCGCGGGCTCGTAGTCCGGCGGCTCCGAGCGTACGGGCAGCAGTGCGGTCACGGGCCGGCCTCCCTGAGCTTGTGGTCCGGTGCCGGGGCGGCTGCGCGCTCCGGCACCGTTGATGCGGGTGGTGCTGGTGTTGCGGGTGGTGCTGGTGTTGCGGGTGGTGCGGTTCGTCAGGGCCCGGATCAGGCGGTGACGTGGATCGTCACGGCGCTCGACGTGCCCGGGCGGACGTTGGCGTCACCGGAGTAGACCGCGACCAGCTGGTGGTCGCCGGCGGGGCTGAGGCCCGGGACGATCGCGACGGCCACGCCCAGGACGAGCCGGGCCGAGGCGACGACCGCCGAGCCGTCCTTGATCTGGATGGTGCCGGTCGGGATCTTGCCGTTGGTCGCGGTCACCTGGACCAGCGCGACCAGCGGCTTGTTCACCTTGACGGTGGTCGGGAACGCGAAGAACCCGCTGCCGGAGGTGGCCCGGCCGTCCCACCGCCACTGCAGGGCGTCGTAGAACCGGTCGGCCGGCCAGTCGGCCGGCTGCGCGGCGCGGGTGGCGGCCGAGATGTCGATCGGCGTCACCCAGGAGGCGAGGAGGTTGAAGTCGGCGTCCGCGCAGGCGCCGACGATGCTGAAGGCACCGGTGGCGACGGTGGTGCCCACCGGCTTCGCGGCGTCCTCCGGCGAGAGCCCCACGTCCGACGTGTTCGCCGGGAGGATGCCCTTGACGATGTTCTGCACGCCGCCGTCGTTGAACGTCCCGGCCTGCACCGGGATGGCGAGGTCGCTGCCGAGGGTGACGACCGGGGCCAGCGGCGCGCCGTTGACCACGATGTTCGCCTCGTCGCCCACCTTGGAGAGGGCGTCGACGTAGTACGTGGAGCCCGCGGGGCAGTTGGTGGCCGGGACGGCCAGCGTCACGGTGTCGGCGGGGTTGCCGGCGCCGAACTGGAAGCTGCCGGAGAGCGGCTTGACGGTGACGGTGCTGCCGCCGGTGGCCGCCTGGGCCGGAGCGCCGAGCGCGCCCAGCAGCAGCGACGACGAAACCGCCGCCACGATTAATGCCCGCTTGGACAGGTTCACAGGGAGGGGTCCTTTCGGTGCGCCGCTACGCGGCAGGGGGTTGGTTGGACTTGCCGTATCGCCGGCCGAGGACCACGAGCCCGAGGCCGGCGACGATCAGTGCGGCGGCGCCGCCGGCCAGCCCGGCGAGGGCCGGGCCGGTCTTCGGCAGGTCGCCCGAGGGCGGTGAGGACGGGGTGGGGCTCGGCGTCGCGCCCGGAGGCACGCTGACGGTGATCGTCACGGAGCCGTTGTCGTCGGCCGCGGCGGCTCCGGCGGCGAACAGGCTGCCGAGCAGCAGCAGGGCGAGCGCGGTGACGGCAAGGCCGGTTCGACGGATCACAGCTTCTCCTCCATTCGCGCCGGCTCGGACTCGAGCTCGGGACGGGATGCCGCCAGCCGGTCGGCGGCGGCGCGCCGCTCCTCGAGCCGGCCCCGCTCGACGGCCGCGGCCAGGGTCCGCGCGGCGGCCCGGCGGCGCCGGCGCAGGACGATGACGGCCAGCACGACCAGGGCGGCGAGCAGGACCAGCAGGACGAGCTGGCTCCACGGCATCGCGAACAGGCCGGCGCGGCGCCGGCCCGTGCCGAGGCCGGCGGCGGACAGGGACTCGGTGTACCTGTCGCCCTTGACGGCGGACGGCGTGACCGTCACGTCGGCGCCGAGCGGGCCGAGCGGGGCGACGCCCCGGATGGTGACGGTGTACTGCAGCGACTGGCCCGGCAGCAGCTCGGCGACGGGCGGCCCGGCGGCGCTCGCGAGCCGGCCTCCGCTCGCCCCGGTCACCGCGGCGAGCTGGGCGGCGGCCAGCCGGACGTTGCCGGTGTTGCGCAGCGTGTACTCCACGGTGACGTCGCCGCCGGCGAACGGGTTCGGCGAGTGGTGGTACCGCGCGTCGATCCGGGTGATCCCCAGCGACGGCGCGAGCTTGCCGTGCACCCGCAGGTAGATCCGGGCGCCGATCCGGTTCTCCACGACCACGGGGCCCTGGCCCGCCCGCTGCAGCGCGGCGACGATGCCCCCCGCGTGGTCGCCGGGGGTGCCGTTGGCCGGAATCGCCAGCGTGAACGGGACGTTGACGGTCGCGTTGGCCGGAATCGTGACGGTGGACTGCGTCAGCGCGACCCAGGCACCGACGTCGGTCGGCTTCCGGTCGCCGGCGAGCAGGTCGAAGCCGCCCGTGGGCGTGTTGACGGCGTCGCTGGCGTAGACGCGGAAGGTCGCGGGCGCGGCGCTGAAGTTGCTGACCGCGACGACATCGCGCAGCGTCTGGCCGGGGTCCGCCTCGAACGTGAACGCGGCGCGCCCGTCGGGCCCCTTGTCCGTGCCCGGCGCCACCGACCAGGTGACGGAGCTCTTCGCCGCCGGCGTGCCCGGGCCGGGCGGCGGGCTCGGCGGCGCCGCGCCCGCGGGCTGGGCCACTCCCAGCAGCGCCGGCAGGGCCGCGACGACGGCAACCAGCCGGATCCGGCGCAGCGTGCGGGATTGCCTCATGAGGTTTCACGTCCGTTCGCGCTCGCGGTCCTGGTCCGGGCGGGCGGCCGGTTCGCCGCCCACCCGGTGGTGCGGCCGGGTCAGATCGCGGTGATCGTGACCGTGGCGTGGTACGTGTCGCCCGGCGTGGTCGCCGGGAACTGCAGACCCAGGTCGGCGCCGAGCTTGGCCGTGCCGATGCCGCTGCCCTCCGGCGCCGCGGCGAGCGTCGCCCCGGCCCCGATGAGCCCGGGCGTGCTGCCCGGGGCGATCGCCGTACCGGCCGTCACGCCCTGGCCCTGGCTCTGGGACAGGACCTGCGGGGTCCAGCCCAGCGCGGTGCCGGGGAACGAGTGCTCGGCGTTGTCGCCGACGAAGGTGTCGGAGACCTTGCCGTTGACGTTCCAGCCGAGCGTGTCGCCCGTCCGGTTGTCGGTGACGGTGACCAGCGCGACGCCGGCCTGCTCGGTGACGAAGTCGTCCCCGACCCGCGAGGCCTCCGGCAGCGCGACGGTGCCCGTCGCGTCGACGGTGAGCGTCAGCGCTCCGGTACCGGTGGACGGCACGGTCGTCTGCAGGGGGACGGTGCCCGACTGGCCACCGCCGCCCCCTTCCTGGGTGATCTGGTAGCTCAGCGCGGTGGTGGAGCCGGTGTAGGCCGCGGTGTCGTCCGGCGTGAAGACGGCCTTCAGCGTGTGGCCGCCGACCGCCAGGGTGTTCGTGCTCAGCGATGCCGCGCCGGCCGTGACCGCCTTGGCGCCGAGCGAGGTGGCGCCGTCGAAGAACTCGACGGAGCCCGCCGCGGCCGGCGGCGTGACGGTGACCGCGAGGTTCACGGTCGTGCCCGCCGTCGCCGACCCGGCCGGCGACGCGGTCAGCGCCACCGACGTGGGCGTCGCCTCGCCGCCCGGCGTACCGAACGACCAGCTCCACTGCAGGTTGTCGTACGGGCGGTCGCCCGGCCAGCCCGAGGGCTTCGGGGCCCGGGTGGCCGCCTGCAGGTGCACCGCCGCGATGTCCGACTGCCCGGTGATCGCGCCGTTCGGGTCCAGGCACACCGAGAGGATGCTGAAGTCGCCCTCGGCGATCTTGGTGCCGGCCGGCCTTGCCGCGTCCTGCGGCGACAGCTGCTCGTCGGTGGTGCCCGCCGGCAGGATCGTCTTGACGATGTTCTGGATGCCGGGGTCCTGGAACGTGGCACCGTGCTGCGGCACCTGCAGGATCGGGGTGTTGCTGTCGCGCACGACGATGCCGTTCACGGTCATCGGCGCCCCGCTCTCGAGCACCGTGTCCTCGAGCCCCGGCAGGCTGAACGCGTCCAGGTAGAAGTCCGACCCGGCCGGGCAGGCGCCGCCCGGGGTGATCTGCAGCAGATCGGCGTCGTTGCCCACGCCGAACTGGAACTGCCCTGACTGCGGCGCGAAGGACAGCGCGCCGGTGCCGGCGGCGGCCATCGCCGGCGTCACGGCGACGCCGACGAGCACAATCGCTCCCACAGACGCCGCGATCAGGCGATGGGTGTTGTTCACGATAGGTTCTCCTCTCTGCCGAGCCATCGAGCGATGGCGGCATTCGGCCGGGCCGTCGAACCTGCTGCGCGGGCGCGCGGCCCCCGCGACCGGGCGTCGAGCGCAGCGTCGTCCGGCCGGACCCGGCGGGCTCGGCTGGACAGGAGCGTGGTGGCCCCGGGCCGGATGGCCGTGCGGGGAGGCACGGCCATCCGGTGTTTCCGGTGTGGCGATGGGGCGACGACTACTTCTTGCCCTTGATGCTGGTGTCGCCGCAGTTCGCGTTGGTCAGGAAGCCGAACAGGTTGATGGTCGACTTCGGCGTGCCGGTGCAGACCAGCGCGCTGTTGCTGACGAAGATCTCCTTGAGCGCCGGGTCGGCGGTGAGGCCGGTGACCGACGTGGTCTTGAAGACGTTGTAGACCGAGCGCTGGTACGCCGACGGCCAGCTCGCGTTGATCTGGCCGCTGACGATCGGCGCCTGGCTGGCGAGGCTCAGCAGCTTGGAGCTGCCGCGACGGTCGGTGACGCCCGTCGTGACGTGGTTGGTCTGCGCGATGTTCTGCGCGATCGAGATCGGGATGATCTCGGTGTACAGGGTGGTGCCGACGGTCGGGTCGGTCAGGACCGTGCCGTCGTGCTCCTGCAGCGCCGAGCCGTCGGAGATCTTGGTGTCACGGACGCAGCCGCCCGACGCCGGCGCCTTGTTGACGTCGGCCTCGGTGATCCCGACGGCGGTGAGCCAGAACGAGCGGGTGCCCGAGTTGGCCTGCGGCACGTACGGCGCGATGGTGTAGGTGGTGCTGCCGACCGTGATGGTCTTGGTGACGCACTTGTAGATGTCCTGCAGCTGGGCGATGGTCAGCCCGCTCGGGTACTTCTGGTCGAGCCCGCCGCCGGACTTGACCCCCGGCGCGACGGCGTCGATGCCGAACGGGATGAAGGTGAGGTCCGTGTTCGACGTGTCGTTCGGGCCGCGCGAGGAGCGGGCGAAGGTCAGGGCGTTGGCCGGGACCGGGCCGGTGCCCTCGCCACCGAGGTTCAGGGAGTCACGCAGGGCGGTGATGCCGGCGCCGGAGCCGTCCGGGCGGGCGAACGAGCCGGTGGCGCAGTTCGTGGTGATGGGGCTGGTGCCGCGGGCGTTCCACGACTCGAACTTCTTGCCGCTGCTCGAGACGATGATCTCGGACAGCTTCTGCATGACGTCCTGCGTCGTGTCCGAACCGGCGCCACAGTAGACGGCGCCCGTGGGCGGCGCCGGGTCGGCCGAAGCCGGGCCCGCGGTCAGACCGACGACGACCAGCGTCGCCATCGGGATCGCGGCGGCCACCGCGATCGCCTTGTTGAGCTTGAACACTGCGGTTTCCTCCTCAGGAACCGCCTACCGGCCTGTCCGGTAGACTGCACTCCCGGTCTGCCCCTCCCTCTCTGAGGGGCAGGCCGGTCTTGCCACCGCCCGGGGGTGCCGGGCGGAGCCTCTGCGGGCCGCGTCGTGTGCGGCCCTCGGGAAGGTCTGCGCTAGGTGCCACTCGGCCGGCGCCGGGGCCGCACGAACGGCGCCGCGAAGGCTGAGGCCAGCCCCGCGCCGAGTCCGAGGAGCAGGACCCACGGGGGCAGGACGGCCGGATCGTCCGGGGTCCGTCCCGACTGCACGACCGCGACCGGCTCCGGGCCGCGGCTCGACCGGGCCGGCGCCGCCGAGGGCACCGAGCCGCGGGCGGGCACGCTGCCGGCCGCCGACGGTGCCGTGCCCGCGTTGCCGCCGTTGGTGTTCGGCTGCGGGCCCCCGCCCTCGTTCGCCGGCGGTTCGTCGTCCGGGTTGCCGTAGCCGGCGACGTGACCCGTCCGGATCTCCGTGGCCGCGGCCTTCGCCTGCAGCTTCAGGGTCAGCGGCAGCGGCGTGTAGCCCGGCGGCAGCTGCCCGAAGGCCAGGCCCCGCGTCTGGCCGGCGCCGGCGGCGTACTCGACGAACTTGGCGAGCTGCTCGCGGGCCGTGGGGTCGGCCGCGGTGTCGATGTCGGCGACCGAGACCGCCGCGTAGGTGAGCATGGGCAGCGGGTAGGCGCCCGCCGCCGACGCGGCCGGGTTGGCGACCTTGACCCGGGGATCGTCCGGGTCGCCGGCCATCGCCGCGGCGGCGGTCTGCAACGACGCGTCGCCGGGGGCGACGAAGTGACCGCTCGCGTTGCGCAGGCTCGCCGTGGACAGGCCGAAGCGGGCCGCCTCCGCGGTGGAGGTCACCGAGATCATGAACCGCTCGCCGACGTTCTGGGTGCCGATCTTCGTCCAGTGCGCGATGCCCGGCCCGTTGGTGATGGGGTCGCGGTTGTCGACGTCGTCCGGGCGGTACCACCGCGACGGCGCGACGCCGCCGGGCTTGCCGGTGAGCGTGCGCCGGGCGGCGTCGGCCAGGTTCTCCGCGTAGGGGGCGGCGTCGATCACGCAGACCGGTGTCGCGCCGTCGGCCTTCTCCTCGGCGGTGGGCGCGGTGCACGTGGGGTCGGAGGCCGGGAAGTTCTCGACCGGCAGCGCGATGCCCTTGTAGTTGGGGTTGACCGTCATGCCCCACGGGTCGGCCTGGCCGTCGAGGAAGGCGCGCGCGTCCTTGTCGGCGTTCACCCACTCCCACAGCGCCCGGGTGGCGTCGGCGTTCTCCAGCACGACGACCGGCGCCGCGGACGACGGCCCGCCCCGCGAGCCCAGCCACTTGATCTCCGGGTTGACGGCGACCACGTCCGGGTCCTCGAACAGCGTCGCCGGGTTCTTCGCGAGGTAGGCGGGCTTGCCGGAGGTCTTGTCGAGGTCCGGAACCGCGTACCGGTACGACTCGCTCAGCAGCTTGGCGACGATGCGCGGCGTGAGGTTGAGCCGGGGCAGCCGCGAGCCCCGGATGTCCTGCTCGGCCTGCGGGGTGTCGGGGGTGGTCACGTACCGCTCGATGTTGAAGGCGACGGCCACGCCCGACAGCGCCACCGGTGCGTAGGCGATGGGATGCTCGTCGTCGCGCCGGGCGGGCCGGCTGACGAGCGCCGCCCGCGTGCTGCCCGGGATCGAGCTGACGATCGTGTTGCGGGCGACCGTCTCCGCGACCGTCGTGAGGCTGTACGGCACCTTCTCGGTCGAGCACAGCGTCGGCGCCCAGTTGACGAACGCGATCTGGGCCGCGTTGCTGCCGATGATCCGGCGCTGGGCGGTGCCGAGCGGGCACGCGTCGCCGACCGGCCGGAAGTCGAGCCGGGCCGCCAGCCGGTGCTTCCAGGTGGCCGCGGTGAGCGGCGAGGAGAGGTTCCGGCCGGTGCCGCCCGGCCCGGTGACGCTCGTGCCGGGGGCGTAGCCGTCGTCGATCTCGCCGCGCGGCACGATCACCAGCCAGCACGGGCGCCCCGTCGGGTGGCCGGAGTCGCCGACCGGGGCGCCGCAGCCCAGCCACGGCGACTCCAGCGAGGTCTGCAGCTCGAAGGTCTGCTCGCCCGAGCCGTCCAGCCGTGCGGTGGCGTACGGCTGCTCGTTGGACTCGGCGTCGCCGAACACGCCGCCGCCGGCCCGGTTCACCGCGCCGCCGAACGGCGCGACGAAGCCCTTGTCGCCCGCGGCCACGTCGGGCCAGCCGCTGGCGACCGGGTAGAACGGCACCGAGCCGCCGGTGATGTTCCCGGCGTTCGCGAAGTAGTTCAGCGGCTGGCCGCCGCGGCCGGTGGCCGCCCGCTCGTCGACGTCGGCCCGCAGCGCCGTGCGGGTGCGGGTGTAGCCGCGCAGCGGGCCCCCGGCGGCCGGATCGGGGTGGTTGATCCGGCCGAGGTCGGTGTCGTCGTACGCGCCGAACTCGCAGGTCTCCCGGGCGGGCGCCGGCCGGCCGGCCGGGGCGGCCGGGTCGTCGCCCCAGCACTGCATGATCTGCAGGTAGCTCGAGAAGAACTCGGTGGAGAACTGCCGGGCCGGCAGGCCGGTCCAGCTGACGGTGATCGCCTGGTTGGTCAGGTCCCTGGTCTGCGACACCGTCACCTTGAGATTCGGAAACGCGCTGTCGCCCTGGAGCGTGACCGCCGAGTCGGTGACCGGCGTGCCGGTGTACTCGACCTTGCCGATGCTCGGGTCGTCGGCCGCGGACACGGCCGAGATGTAGCCGACCTCGCCGAGGAGCATGACGGCCACGCCGGTGGCGACCCCGATGAGGGTCCGGCGGCGCCACGACATGGTGCGCGGCAGGGCGGGGGTCGGGCTCACGATCGCCTCCGCAGGATCCAGGACGCCAGGCCGGGTCCGAGCACGAGCACGAGCACGGCTATCCCCGCGATGACCATCAGCGTCTGGCTGGCGGTCCAGCCGCCGCTGGACGGCAGGGCTATCGGCACGGCCGCCACGTTCGGGTCTCCCCCGCCGCTGCCGCCGCCCGTGGTGACGTACTGGTCGGTGAGCGGGTCGTAGCTCACCGACGGCGCGGCGCTGGGATCGCCCGCGGCGCCCGGGGAGCCCGCGCCGCCGGTGCCCTGCCCGCTGTTGCCGGCGGTGTTCTGCCCGCCGGAGGCCGCCTGATTGACCGGCGTGCCCTGGTTCTTCTTGCCGCCCGTGCCGGTGGTGCACTGGCTCGGGCCCTGCTTGTCGCACGCCTGCGGCTGGGGCGCGATGTCGGCCAGGCGATTGTGGCCGTCGGGCGTGAACGTGGGGTTGTTGCACGACTCGAGCGGCTTGCTGGCCGGCTCGGCGCCGGGGATCTTCTTGATCTGCTCGAAGCTCGCCTCGACCAGGTTCTTCGGCAGCGGCGAGTAGCCGAGATCGGGCGCCTGCTGCTGGCCCTCGCACTCGAAGAAGGTGCTGAACCTGGCCAGCGTCCGGCCCTTGTCGGTGGAGAAGTTGCCGGTGACCGTCGTGGGCAGGATGAAGTACGAGTACGACGACATCGGGTACGCCCGCGGGTCCGTGAACGTGTAGACGTCGGAGAGGTCCTGCGTGAGGTACACGGAAGGATCTGCGCTGTTGTTGTTGATCTTTGCCTTGAGCAGCGCGACCGCGACGTTGAGCGGCGTCGGCTCGACGTAGTAGCCGCCCCGGTTGAGCATCTTCACGACCGGGTAGTTGGCGTTGATCGCGTAGGAGTACTGCACGTAGCCGATCGCGCCCTCGGAGTAGCTCTGCGCGACGTAGCTGGCCACGCCCAGGTCGCCGGCCTTGGACACGGCGCCCGGGAAGTTCGGCCAGTACGACGCCGCGCCGTTGCCGCAGCCCCGGCTCCGGCAGAAGTTGCTCCACACGGACGCCTGCTGGGCCTGCATCCACAGGCTGAACTGGGCGCTGCTGCCGGAGCCGTCGGAGCGGATGACCGGCACGATCTTCTGGGCCGGCATGGTCAGGCCCGGGTTGTCGTTCTTGATCGCCTGGTCGTCCCAGCGCGTGATGCCGCCGGTGAAGATCTTCGCGATGACCTCGCCGGACAGCCGCAGGTTGGTGACCTGCCGGCCGGCGATCTTCAGGTTGTACATGAAGCTCGTGCCGCCGGCGACGATCGGCATGTACGCGTACGTCCCCGGCGTCGGGTTCTCCGGCGAGCCGCCGTCCGTCGGGTGCTGCTGGAACGGGATGTCCGAGGCGGCGAAGTCGACGGTGTGCTGCAGGAAGCGCTGGCGCCCGTCCGAGGAGCCGTTGGCGGCGTAGTCCACCCGGATGCCGTTCTGGTGCACGGCGCTGACCCACTGGTTGATGGCGTTCGCCGCCCAGCTCGAGCCGGCGCCGTTGATCGGCACGTTGCCGTCCGCCCGGGCCGGCGGGGCCGCGCCCAGGACGATGAGCAGGCTGCCGAGGCCCGCCAGCACCGGCCGCCAGGCCGATCGGGCCCGGCGGGCGGCGTCGCTGCGGTTCATGAGGCGTCTCCAGGGTCGCTCGGGTACGACTCGTGGTCGTCGTGGGCCGTCAGCTGATGGCGCGCCGCTTCCTGGCGCCGCATGCGCTCGAGGTCCTCGGCCGAGCGCCGGGTGTTGCGCCGGGCCTGCAGGGTGCCGACCCGGCCGGGCGGGCGGCCGGCGAAGGCCCGGGCCAGCGCGAAGAGGGTCACCACGATCACCATGAGCAGGGCCGCGGCGCCGAAGCCGCGCTGCTGGTAGAGCGGCTCGCCGGACCGGACGAGCTGGAAGGTGAGCAGCGGCAGCGACACCTGCGGGCCGCTGAACGGGTCGGCGTTGAGATACACCGTGTAGCCCGCCGTGAGCAGGACCGGGCTCGTCTCGCCGATGCCGCGCGCGGTACCGAGGATGATGCTGGTGAGCAGGCCGGAGCGCGCGGTCGGCAGCACGACATACCACACCGTTCGCCAGCGCGGCGCGCCCAGCGCCTCCGACGCCTCGCGCAGGTTGCCCGGCACCAGCCGCAGGACCACGTCGGCCGCCCGGATGATGATCGGCAGCATCATCACGCTGATCGCGCAGGCGGCGGCGAAGCCCGACGACGGGAAGCCTGCGATCAGGATGAGCGTCGCGTAGATGAACAGCCCGGCCACGATCGAGGGCAGCGCGGTCATCGCCTCGACGATCGTGCGCACCAGGCGGGCGCCGCGGCCGCCGATCTCGGTGAGGTAGACGGCGCAGGCCAGCCCGAGCGGGATGGTGATCAGCAGCGCGATCGAGATCATCTCGAGGGTGCCGACGACGGCGTGCAGCACGCCGCCGCGCTCGAGCGAGTCGCGCGGGCCGGTGCCGGCCAGGTCCTCGGTGAAGAAGTTCAGGTGCCACAGCGCCGGCAGGCCCTTCCAGAGCGTGAAGCCGACGACGTCCAGCAGGCCGATCAGCAGGACCAGGCCGGCGCTGCCGAGGATCACCGTCCAGACCCGGTCCAGCGCCTCCGGGCCGCCGCCGGCGAGCCGGGACAGCACCGCGTAGGCGGCGATGAACACCGCGTACGCCACGATCACGAAGCCGGCGAAGCCGCTGAACGGGGCGAGCCAGGCGAACAGCAGGACCGCCACGCACACGCCGGTGCACAGCGATCCGAGCAGGTTGTACGCGTCGTCGGCCCGGATCGCGTGCAGTGCGCGGCGCACCGGCACGGGCCCGAGGTCGCGCGGCAGGACGGTCTGCGCCCCGGCCGGCGGGTCCTGCACGGTGGGCTCCCACATGTCGACCTGGGTGTCCGCCCGCCCGGCGACCGGCTGCCACGAGGTCGCGGTGCCCAGCTCCGCGTCGGCGCGCTCGCGCTCGCCGGGGTGGCCCATCGAGTCGACCGTCATCTCAGGCCTCGCTCTGCGCGCCGGAGCGGGACCGCGCGACGATCGTCGAGGCCGCGAAGTTCACGACCAGCGTGATGAGGAACAGCGCCAGGCCCGCCGCCATGAGCGCCGACAGGCCGAAGCCCGACGCGTCGCCGTACCGCAGCGCGATGAGGCTGGAGACCGAGTTCGTGCCGACCTGCAGGATGTGGATCTGCACGTCGAAGACCTGGGAGATCACCATGTAGACCGCGATCGTCTCGCCCAGGGCCCGGCCCAGGCCGAGCATCGTGCCGCCGATGATGCCGCCGCGGCCGAAGGGCAGCACGACCGAGCTGATCATGCCCCAGCGGGTGGCGCCGAGCGCGTACGCGCCCTCGCGCTCGCCGGCCGGGGCCTGGCTGAAGGCCTCGCGCATCACCGAGCACTGGATGGGCGCGACCATCAGCGACACCGTCAGCCCGGCGACGAACGCGCTGGCGGTGTAGACGCTGGCCGAGCCCAGCGGGTCGGTGGGGTCCGCCCCGTCGACGTGCAGGATCGGGATCCAGCCGAACCAGGTCGCGAGCCACCGCGCCACGCCGACGACGGCGCCGTTGAAGAACAGCAGGCCCCACAGGCCGTACACCACACTGGGCAACGCCGCCATGAGGTCGACGAGGGAGACCAGCCACGGCTTGAGCCATCGCGGCGCCACCTCGGAGATGAACAGCGCGGTGCCGATCGCCAGCGGCACGGAGACGCACACGGCGACGAGCGCGATGAGGACGGTTCCGGTGAGCACCGCGGCGATGCCGAACTGCCGGACGTCGGGCTGCCACTTGGCGGTGGTGAGGAACCCGAGGCCGGCCGCCCGCAGCGCCTCGGCCGCCCGCAGCGCCAGGAACAGCCCGATCGCGGCCATGACACCGAAGACGAGCAAGCCGGTGAGGCGGGAGCCGCCGCGGAACAATCGGTCGGCGAGGGCCGACGAGGCACGCACGGCGCGCGGGCGCGGTTGCTCCTCGGCCGTCGTCGATTGCTGGCTCATCGGTCCCCTCCCCGGCTGCGTGTCTGTCACTGCCGAACGTGGCATCGCCCGATTCCCGGCTCGGTTGCCGCCCGGAAAAGGTCATGCGGACACGCGGCGGCGAGCGCCGTCGCGTGGGATTGGCGGATGTCGGTCGTGTGGTCAGTCGGTGGTCGGGCGCCAGAACCGCCCCCGGCGACCGAGGGTCTCGTCGATGACGGCCGATGTGGCGCTGTCCATGAACCGCCGGGTGGCGGCCTCGCAGGTGGTCCGCAGCTCGTAGCCGTGGGCGGCTACGGCCAGCACACCGAGCTCGGCGTCAATGATCGACCAACGCCATCGGCGAGTCACATCGCGAGCCACCGCGACGGTGCCGGCGGCGGCGCGGCTGCGGACGTGCTGCGCGGCCTCGGCCGCCGCCTGCACACCGGCAAAACTCACCGGCGAAACGCCGAGAATCCGGTTGTTGGCGCCAACCAAGCGCCAGATCACCTGGCCACCACGCGTCCGATGGAATTGGTATCGCACTAATCAGCTCGCACCTCCGTGGTACTGGCACGCCATTGTCGAGGCAACGTGCTCAGGTCTCGCGAACGCATCGATGCTGCGTCACGGTGGTGTATCGGCGAAACGCGGAACGGGTGAACAGGGACGTAATGAGATTGCTCCGCCCGGTAAAACCGCCGATCTTGAAGTCGCGCGGATTCGCTAAAGGCGGCATTGACCTGCACTAACGGTCCGCTTAAGGTCGACCGGCCCCCGCCGGGGCCCGGAATTTCGCGTCACGTGACGGATGGCGGCCCATTGGCTGTCGGCGGCGATTTGCGACTGATAAGGTGTCTGCCGGTCAGCCCAATCGAAGCCGATGGCACCTGGGCCCTATTGGCGTACCCAGATTCAAATCACTGGAACGAGCAGGTCAACGCCACCAGCCGAGATCACCGCGCCGAGCGGTTGAATTGGCGATCTTCCATATCTAGAGATCAACGGCGTCCCTCCGCCGACCCTCCGGGACCACTATCGTTCGGAACCGAATGCCTGACCTCGCGATATGCGTCCGGCCGCATTCTCTCCAGCCCGCCCGAAAATTTTCGCGACCCGCCCTACGGCGTATAGACAGTCGCCTCGCGAGAGGTCTGCCGGATGCCGTTCGGGCCGTCGAACACCCGCCGGCCCCACCAGGTCATCGACTTGGCGTCGAACCGGTTCACCATGTCGAGGTTGCTCACGTCCCCGCTGTTGCCGCTCCAGGACCACGCGAGATAGCCGATGCCGTGCGCCTGCGCCTCGGCCATGACCGCGTCCTCGTCGACGTCGCCGTCGTGGTGGGTGTACGCGAACTCGGTCACCGCGATGGGCAGCTTCGCCTTCAGGTACCGCCCGGCGTAGTCGTGGATGTTCGTGGCCCGGCCGAATGCGCCGTAGATGTGGATCGAGAAGACGGTGTTGTGCCGCGGGTCGGCGGCGAAGACCTCGGCGGCGTGGTCGCGCATGGTGAACGACAGGTCCTGGCCCCAGTCGGGCGCGTCGACCAGCAGCGTCTGCTGGATGCCCGCCCGGCGCAGGCGGCGGATCGAGTCCGTGGTGTCGCCGGGCCAGGTGCGGACGTTGTCCAGGACGTACGGTTCGTTCGCGACGTCGACGACGGCGTAGCGCTCCTGGCCGATGAGCGCCTTGCGAATGCCGATCCAGTAGTCCACCGCCCGCGCCTGCGGAATGGCCTCCGGCCGGTAGCCCCAGCCCGTGGTGTCGTTGACCACCAGGACGCAGATGAGGCGGTTCTGCCGGCACAGGGCGATCACGTGCGCGACATCGGCCGCGTCGTTGCGCTTCGCGACCACGCCGGTGGACAGCTCGACCCGGACGGTGTTGGCGCCCATCGCCTTGACGTCGCTGAACACCTGAGCCGTCTTCTCCGGGAACACGGCGTGGTTCTCACCCACGCCGCGCATGACGAACTCGTGGTTGTCGGCGTCGTAGAGGCGCCCGTCGCGCACGTGGAAGCCGGGCCGGACCGCCGCATCGCTCGGCCGGGGGGAACCACCGGGCCCCGGCTCCCCGTGCGTGTGGTGCAGCCGCCCCACGAGGACGAGCGCGGCCACGACGGCGAGCGACGTCCCCGCGACGGCGGTGCGCTTCCTCATGAACCACCTCGGACGGGATCTCCCGGCAATCGCCTGGCAATGTCGTAGCGCAGCCGGAGCACTTCCCCGAGGCCGGTCGTCTAATCCGGCAGCACGGGCTTCTCCCAGACGGAGACGTGCTGGGCGCTCTCGCTCGTGAACGGCTCGCGGTGCCAGTTCGCCCACCGGTCGCGCAGGTGCAGGCCGGACATCTGGGCCATCAGGTCCAGCTCGGCGGGCCAGACGTAGCGGAACGGGATCGAGCGGAAGCCGCCGCGGCCGTTGACGACCTCGACATAGTTCGAGCTCATGGACTGCGTCGCGACGTCGTACAGGTCGTAGGCCCACCGCGTCTCGCTCACGTGGAACGGCACGGCGTCCTGCCCGGGCGGGAGCCGGCGCAGGTCCGGCATCATGACCTCGATGACGAACCGGCCGCCGGGCTGCAGGTGCGCCGCGACGTTGCGGAAGCAGGCCACCTGCGCCGCCTGCGTCGTCAGGTTCATGATCGTGTTGAAGACCAGGTAGGCCACGGAGAAGGCGCCGTCCACCCGCGTCGTGGCGAAGTCCCCGATCGTCACCCCGACCGCGTCACCACCGGGCTTCTCGCGCAGCCGGGCGACCATGGCCCGCGACAGGTCGATGCCGTGCACGGCGACGCCGCGGGCCGCCAGCGGCAGCGCGATGCGGCCCGTGCCGATGCCCAGCTCCAGCGCGCGGCCGCCGTCGGCGAGCTCGGCGAGCGCGTCGACGATCGGCTCGACGACCGCCGGGTCGGCCATGTCCGCCGACGACTCGTCGTACCTGGCCGCGACCTTTTCCCCGAAGTACCCATCCTGATCGATCACCGCAGGACCCTATCGCGGGCGCCCCCGCGCTCACCGGCCGCCGGTCGCCCGTCGAACAGGTGTTCCAGCCCCCGATGTTTCGCAATGATGTCGATCGTTGCGGGGGTCACGGACACACATAGGCCGATCCGGATTGATAGGTTGGATCACCGCACCGCGGGGAGCGCTCTCCCGGCGGGCCGCGATACCGCATGTTCAGGGGGGAGGCGCCATGCGTGCGCGATGCGCGAGACGTTCACGGCCGGCAATGCCTACGGGGTGTGACGCATGACCGCGGCGCTGCCCGGTGAGCTGTTCGAGGATTTCCGCGGCCGCGTCCGGGACCGGTGGCGGATCATCCGGCTGGTGCCGACCGGCGGCGCCGCGGCGGTCGGTGCCGCGCTGCTCATGCAGGTCGTCGCCGGCGCGCTGCCGGTCGCGTTCGTGGTGCTGACCGGTGCGGTGATCCAGCGGGTGCCGGAGACCGTGCGGGCCGGGATCGGGACGCCGCAGTGGCACGGGCTGCGCAACGTGCTCGTCGCCGCGGCGGTGGTGTTCTTCGCCCAGCAGGCGCTGCTGCCGGTGCAGGCGTGGGCCGGTGAGCTGATCCGCCGCAGGATCGACGACATCGCCTCGGACCGGGTCATGGCCGCCTCGTTCGCCACGCACGACCTCGGGGTCCTGGAGGACCAGGAGGTCATCGAGTCCGCCGCCAACGGTGTGGAGATGCTCAAGGTCACCGTGTGGACCCCGGGGGCCGCCTGCACCGGCGTGATCGCGCTCGTCTCGCGCTACCTGCAGACGATCCTCGCCGGCGCGGTCGTCGGGTGGATCTTCAGCTGGTGGGCCGGTGCGCTGCTGGTCCTGGCGGGGCTGACGATCCGGTTCGGGTACCGGCTGGGGCTGTCGGTGTTCGTGAAGTCGTGGCGGACCGTCGACGCCGAGCGGCGCAAGCGCTGGTACTTCCGCGACCTGCTGCTCGAGCCGCGCGCCGCCAAGGAGGTGCGGGTCTTCGGCCTGCTGCCGTGGCTGCGGGAGCGGTTCACCACGACGGCGCTGGAGTCGGTGTACCCGACCTGGGCCGTCCGGCGGCGGATCTTCTACGGGCCCTACGTGCTGTACACCCTCGTCGCCTTCGCCGCGACCGCGGGGGCGCTGGCGATGACCGCGAACGCCGCGGCCGGCCAGGTGCTCGCCATCGGCAGTGCCGCGCTCGTCGCGCAGGCCGCGCTGTCCTCGCTGCAGATCGGCGGGTTCATCGCCGACTCCGACGTGCAGACCGAGTACGGCACCGTCACCTCCCAGGCATTGCAGCGCTTCGAGGACACGGTCGCCGCGCGGGCCGGTGCCACGGCCGCGGACCGGGACCCGGCGGGCCTGCCCCGGACCGGGATTCGCTTCGAGGGCGTCACATTCGGCTACGGCGACGGCGCTCCGGTGCTCAAGGACCTCGACCTGGACGTGCCGGCCGGGCAGTCGCTCGCCGTGGTCGGGCTCAACGGCGCCGGGAAGTCGACGCTGGTGAAGCTGCTGTCGCGGTTCTACGAGCCGCGGCAGGGGCAGATCACCGTCGACGGCATCGACCTGCGGGACTTCCCGGCGCAGCGCTGGCAGCGCCAGATCGCCGCGGTGTTCCAGGACTTCGTGCAGTTCGAGCTGCCGGTGCGCGACAACGTCGGCTTCGGCGCGACCGGCCTGCGCGGCGACACGGCCCGGATCGAGTCGGCGCTGGAGCGGGCGGGGGCCGCGGACATCGTCCGGGGGCTGCCCGACGGGCTCGACACGATCCTGTCCCGGCAGTACGAGGGCGGCACCGACCTGTCCGGCGGGCAGTGGCAGCGCATCGCCATCGCGCGGGCGTTCATGGCCGTCGACCGGGGCGCCCGGCTGCTGGTGCTGGACGAGCCGACGTCGAACCTCGACGTGCGGGCCGAGGTCGAGTTCTTCGACCGGTTCCTGGAGCTGACGCGCGGCCTCACCACGATCGTGATCTCGCACCGGTTCTCCACTGTCCGGCGCGCCGACCGGATCGTCGTGCTCGACGACGGGCGGGTCGTGGAGTCCGGCAGCCACCAGGAGCTCGTCGACGCCGGCGGCCGGTACGCCGAGCTGTTCCACCTGCAAGCGGCCCGGTTCACCGACGACGCGGCCGACGTCGAGGAGGCAACCCGATGACCGAGTTCGCCCGCAACATCGCCGCGATCCTGTCCTCCGCGCGGCAGGCCAGCCCGTCCCGGCTCGCCGTGTCGCTGGTCCTCATGATCCTCGGTGCGGTGAGCGGGCCGCTCATCGCGCTCACCCTGAAGCAGATGATCGACGCCTCGATCGACCACCGGGTCGCCTGGGCGGTCGGCGCGTCGGTGGTCTTCGCGTTCATCGCCCTGGCCCACCTGACGATGGAGCACTTCGCGCACATCTTCTTCTTCGAGCTGTGCGACCTGCACGCGATCCGCGTCGAGTCCGAGCTCGGGCAGCTCGCCCTCGGCACGCCCGGCATCGAGCAGCACGAGCTGTCCGACTTCGCCGACCGGATGGAGCTGCTGCGCAAGGAGAGCGGCTCGATCGGCGAGGCGGTGCAGGCCGTGCTCACCGCCATCGCGCTGGCCGTGCAGATCGTGCTGACCGCGGTCCTGCTGGCCTACCTGCAGCCGTTCCTGCTGCTGCTCCCCCTGGCCGCGATCCCCCCGGTGATCGCCGGGCGGATGGCCGAGCAGCGCCGCCAGCGCGCCGAGCTCGCCACCGCCGAGCAGGAGCGGCTCAGCACGCACCTGCTGGAGCTGGCCGTGCGGCCCGCGGCGGCCAAGGAGATCCGGATCTTCGGCCTGCAGGACGAGCTGCGCTCGCGGCGGGCGGGACTGCGCCGCGACATCCACGCCCGGCTGCGCAAGGCCGAGACGACCGGCATGGTGCTGCGCATCCTCGGGCAGCTGGTGTTCGCCGCGGGATACGTCGGCGCGGTCGTCCTCGTCGTGCGCGAGGCGATCGCCGGGCGGCGCAGCACGGGCGACGTCATCATGGCCGTCGCGCTCGCGGTGCAGACCAGCGCGCAGACGGCGAACGCGCTGAAGCTCGCGCAGGACCTCCAGCGCCACGCGCGCACCGTGCAGTGGGTGTCGTGGCTGCACGAGCGGGTCGCGAAGCTCCAGCCGCCGCCGGCGGACCTGCCCGCCCCGGACCGCCTGGAGCAGGGCATCGTGTTCGACGAGGTGTCCTTCCGGTACCCCGGCAGCGACCGCGACGCGCTCAGCCACGTGAACCTGCGCATCGCCCCCGGGACGACCGTCGCGATCGTCGGCGACAACGGCGCCGGGAAGTCGACGCTGACGAAGCTGCTGTGCCGGTTCTACCGCCCCTCCGGCGGCGCGATCACCGTCGACGGCGCGGACCTGTCCCGCATCGACCCGCAGGCGTGGCTGTCGCGGATCGCGGCGAACTTCCAGGACCACGTGCGCTTCGAGCTCGCCGCCGGGCAGGTGGTCGGGCTCGGGGACCTGCCGCGCGGCGACGACGAGGAGGCGGTCCGCCGGGCGCTGCACCGCGCCGACGCGACCGGCGTCGTCGACGGCCTGCCCGACGGGCTGGCCACCCAGCTCGGCAAGTCCTACGCCGACGGCGCGGAGCTGTCCGGCGGGCAGTGGCAGCGCCTGGCCCTCGGCCGGGCCATGATGCGCGAGGCGCCGCTGCTGCTCCTGCTCGACGAGCCCGCCTCCGCCCTCGACCCGCAGGCCGAGCACGCGCTGTTCGAGCGCTACGCGGAGTCGGCCAAGCAGGCCGCGGCGGTCAACGGCGGGGTCTGCGTCCTGGTGTCGCACCGGTTCTCCACGGTGCGCATGGCCGACCTCATCGTCGTGCTCGACAGCGGCGGCGTGGTCGAGCAGGGCAGCCACGACGAGCTGATGCGCCGCGGCGGGCTCTACGCGGAGCTGTTCGAGCTCCAGGCATCGGTGTACCGGTAGGCAGTGATACCAGACGGGGAGGGCACGATGACGACACCGGGCACGACGGTCTCCGTCCGCTTCGAGGGCGGGCGGGGCGGTGAGGCACCCCTGACGTGGGCGCAGCGGTTCATGTACGACGTGGTCGAGTCGCTGCGCGGCCAGGACACCCACCTCAACTTCCACATCCGCGCGGACGTGCCGGCCGGCGCGTCCACCGAGGCGGTCGGCGCGGCGGTGCGGACCCTCGTGGAGCGCAACGAGGTGCTGCGCACGCGCTTCCACCCGGGCCCGGACGGCGAGCCGGTGCAGACCGTCCTGCCGTCGGGGACCGTCGAGATCGGCCTCGTCGACGGGGTCGGCCCGGACGGGGTGGAGGACTTCTGCGCGGCGGTGCGCTTCGCCGACCACGAGTGGCCGCTGCGCGTCTCGCTGCTGTGCGACGACGACGAGCCCCGGCACCTGGTGGTCACGGTCGGCCACGCCGCGGTCGACCAGTGGGCCGCGGCGCTGCTCGGCGACCAGCTCACCGCGCTGCTGGCCGGCGACGCGCTCAGCGCGCCCCCCGAGGGCGAGCAGCCGCTGGACCGGGCCCGGTTCGAGGGCTCGCCGGAGGGTGAGCAGCTGCGCGAACGGACCCTCGGGCACCTCGAGGCGCAGCTGCGCGCGGCCCAGCAGACGCTGTTCCCCGCCGCGTCCCGGGCGCCGGAGTCGCCGCGGTACTGGATCGGCGAGCTCGACTCGCCGCTGGGCGGCATCGCCATCCGCAAGGCCGCGCGCCGGCTGCGCGTGCCGGCCACCGCGGTCCTGCTCGGCCTGTTCGCGATCTTCGTCGGCGAGCGGGGCCGCACCGGCGCGCCGCTGATGCTCATCATCGCCGGGAACCGCCACACGGAGGCGGCGATGCGCTACGTCGGGCAGCTCGCCCAGTTCACCGCGACGACGGTGCCGGTGGACCCGGACAGCGTCGCGGCGACGGTGCGCGCCGCGTCGCGCGGCCTGCTGGAGTCGTACTCCTTCGGCCAGTACCCGACGCTGGAGCTGGAGCGTCTCGTGGAGACCGTCGGCACGCGGCGGGGCGTGGCCCTCGACCTCACCACGACCCTGAACGTCCACCACAGCGACGCGGACATGTCCCCGGTGAGCGACGAGGCGTTCGCCGAGGCCGTGGCCAAGTACGCGGACGCGACCACCTTCGGGTGGCTGTCGAAGCTGGAGGTGGAGAACTACAAGCTCTACCTCGACGCGCGCGTCGACGACCGGCTGCACCTGTGGCTGCGGACCGACACCGCGGTCATCTCCCCCGCCGGCACCGAGGCGCTGCTGCGCGGCATGGAGCACGCCATGGTCCGGCTCGCGACCGGCGACCTGAAGGTCGAGGAACTCATGGCGCAGACCGGTGCGCCCGCGTCCCGCCCGGCGTCGGGCGACGAGCGCGTCGTGGACCACAGCCTGGTCGACCTGCGCGACTGCCTCCGGCTCGTCACGGACGCGACCGGAGCACCGGCCGCGGTGAGCGTCGAGGACGGCGACCGGCTCACCGCGTGGGTGGCACCGGCCGACCCGGCGACGGTGACGCCGCAAAGCCTGCACGCCGCCTGCATGGCCGCCCTGCCGGGCCGCCGGACGGCGATGGCGCCGCAGCACTACGTGGTGTGCGCGGAACCGCCCGCTGACCCGGCCGACCTCGGCCAGTGGCGCGCCCTGCCGGTCGTCGCGTCGGCGACCGGCCGCTGATGGCGCACCCCGCGGCGGCCTCAGCCCGCGCGGCGCCGGGCCGCCGGGTCGGTCAGCGACGGCGGGCGGTGGCCGGCGTCGGCGGGGTTGACGTCGGTGCCCGGCGGGACGATCTCGTCGATGCGGTCCAGCAGGTCGTCCGGCAGGTCGACGTCGGCGGCGCCGAGCTGGGACTCCAGGTGCTCCATGGTGCGCGGGCCGACGATCGCCGAGGTGACCGCCGGGTGCCGCAGGACGAACGCGACGGCCAGGTGCACCAGCGACAGGCCGGCCTCGGCGGCGAGGTTACCGAGGCGCTCGGCGGCGACCAGCTTCGCGGCGTTGGCGGGGTGCCGCGGGTCGTAGCGGTGCGGGGAGCGCGCGGCCCGCATCGACACCGGCCCGGCGTCGCGGTGCTTGCGGCCGGACAGCCAGCCGCCGGCGATCGGGCTCCACGGCAGGACCGCCAGGCCGTAGCGCTCCGCCAGCGGCAGGACCTCCCGTTCGACGCCGCGGACCAGCATCGAGTACGGCGGCTGCTCGCACACCGGCCGCTCCCGGCCCCGGGTGCGGGCCACCCACTGCGCCTCGACGAGCTCGCCGGCCCCGAAGGTGGAGGTGCCGACGTAGCGGACCTTGCCGGCGGCGACCAGGTCGCTCAGCGCGCCGAGGGTCTCGTCGATGTCGGTGTGCGGGTCGGGCCGGTGCGCCTGGTACAGGTCGATGTGGTCGGTCCCGAGACGGCGCAGGCTGTCCTCGGCGGCCCGCACGATCCAGCGGCGGGAGCTGCCCGCGTGGTTGCGCCCGCCGGGCATCTGCCCGTGGAACTTCGTCGCGAGGAACACGTCGTCGCGGCGGCCACCGGCCAGGGCCCGGCCGACGATCTCCTCGGACTCGCCGGCGGAGTACACGTCGGCGGTGTCGATCGCGTTCACGCCCGCGTCGAGGGCCGCGTGGATGATCCGCACGCTGTCGTCGTGGTCCGGGTTTCCGGACGCGCCGAAGTTCATCGCGCCGAGCGTCAGGGTGCTCAGCTCCACCCCCGTGCGCCCGAACCTCCGGTACCGCATCCCCTGCCCCTTCCGCCGGTCCGCCGGGCATCGCCGGCGATCACTCGACCATATTTGCTCTTGCCGATAGCATGCTCCCATTCGCGGCCTGCCCGACGAACACCACACGGGGACCCACATGACCTTCGCACCTGACCGGATCACGATCGGGGAACGCATCGGCGCGCTCGCCGCCGAGCACCCGGACACCCTGGCGATCGTGTCGGTCGCGCCCGACGGCACCCGCCGGACGCTCACCTGGGAGCACCTGGAGCGCGTCACCAACGTCGCGGCCCGCGGCCTGCTCGAGCGGGCCCGCACGGCCGGGGTGAGCCCGGCCGGCCCGGTCGGCATCGCGCTGCCCAGCGGCCTGGACCACGTCATCGCCACCCTCGCCGCGTGGAAGGCCGGTGCGCTCGTCGTGCCGCTCAACCACGAGGCCACCGAGACCGAGCGCGCGGCGCTTCGGGCCAAGCTCGCCGGCGGCATGCTCATCGGCGGCCGCGAGTGGGACGGCGAGGAGACCGCCACCGTCGCGGGCGGCTGGTGGCGCGACGACGACGGGCTCGGCGACGGCCCGGTCGAGGCGGCCGGGGTCCCGCGGTCGGCGTCGGCCAGCGGCGGCAGCACCGGCCTGCCCCGCATCGTCATCCGCCGCCGCCCGTGGGTCTACGACCCGGAGCGGCTGCTCTCCGACGCGGACCGCGAGACCGGGCTGCGCTTCGGCCAGGCTCAGCTGGTGACGCTGCCGATGTACCACGCCGGGTTCACCGGGCTGCACCACGGCCTCGTGCTCGACCACACGATCGTGCTGCTGGAGCGGTTCGTGCCGACGCTGTTCGCCGGGCTGGTCGAGGAGTTCCGGGTCAACTGCTTCCGGATCGTGCCGACCCAGATGCGGATGCTGCTGGAGGTGCCCGCGTTCGCCGAGGCCGACCTCACCAGCATCGAGGCGGTGCACCAGGGCGCGGGGCCGTGCCTGGTCGAGGTGAAGCGCCGCTGGCTGGAGCTGGTGCCGCCGAAGGTCGTGTTCGAGGACTACTCCAGCGTCGAGCGGCTGGGCCTGGTCACCATCCGCGGCGACGAGTGGCTGGAGCACCCCGGCAGCGTCGGGCGCCCCACCGACTGCGAGGTGCTGGTCCTGCGCCCCGACGGCACCCCGGCGCAGACGAACGAGGTCGGCGAGCTGTACCTGCGCTCGGCCACGACCGCGCAGCCGGAGTACCTCGGCGACGGGCCGCCGCTGCGCTCCCACGGCGACTTCCTCACGCTCGGCGACGCGGGCCGCATCGACGAGGAGGGCTACCTGTTCCTCGTCGGGCGCACCAGCGACGTGCTCAACGTCGGCGGCGCCAACGTGTACCCGTCGGAGATCGAGGCGGTGCTGCTCGGCCACCCCGCGGTCCGCGACGCGGTCGTCGTGGGCAAGCCGCACGAGTACCTCGGCGAGGCCGTGCACGCGCTGGTCGCCGCGGCCGACCCGCAGTCGCCGCCGGACCGGTGGGACCTCGACGCCTACTGCCGCGAGCACCTCTCACTGGCGAAGGTGCCGCTGTCGTACGAGTTCGTCGACGATGTCGGGCGCACGAGCGCCGGGAAGCTGCGGCGCGGTGCCGCGACGGGAGGAGCGCGATGAGCGACGTCGAGACCGGGGTCTACGAGATCGTCGGACGGGTCCTGGGCTCCCGCGAGTGGACGCCGAAGAGCGACTTCTTCGACGTCGGCGGCAGCTCCCTGGGCGCGATCCAGATCGTGGGCATGGTCGAGGAGCGCTTCGGCGTGCGGGTGTCGCTCACCGACTTCTTCGACGCGCCGGACCTGGAGACGTTCGCCGCGCTCGTGGTCGAACGGCACTGAGGCGCATGCGGATCCTGGTGACCAACGACGACGGCGTCGCCGCGCCGGGCCTCGCGGTCCTCGCGGCGGCGGCCGTCCGCCGGGGCCACGAGGTCGTCGTCGCCGCGCCGCTGAGCGACCACAGCGGCGCGAGCGCGTCGCTCGTGTTCGACCTCGCCCGGGGCGTACCGGTGCGCCGCTGCCGTCTCGAAGGTGCCGGTCTCGACGGTGCCGGTCTCGAAGGTGCCGGTCTCGACGGTGCCGGTCTCGAAGGTGTCGAGGCGTTCGGCGTCGACGGCAGCCCCGCCCTGGCCGTGCTGCTGGCCCGGTCCGGGGTGTTCGGGCCGCGGCCGTCGATGGTGCTGTCCGGCGTGAACGCGGGCGCCAACACCGGCCGGGGCGTCCTGCACTCCGGTACCGTCGGCGCCGCCCTGACCGCCGCGACGATGGGCATGTCCGGGCTCGCGGTGAGCCTCGCGGCGGCCGAGCCCGTCCACTGGGACACCGCCGGCCTCGCCGCCGGGGCCGCCATCGACGCGCTCGTCTCGGCCCGGGCCCGCACGGTGCTCAACGTCAACGTGCCCGACATCCCGGCCGCCGCGGTGCTGGGCGTGCGCTGGGGGCGGCTCGCCGCGTTCGGCCCGACCCGGCTGTCGGTCGGCATGGCCGGCGAGGACCACGTCGAGCTGGCGGAGCGGCCGGGCACGCTGCCGCTGGACCCGGAGACCGACGCCGGCCTGGTCGCCGCCGGGTACGTCTCGGTCACCCCGCTGCAGGGCGTCACGGCGATCGACGACCGCGGCGACGCCGACCTCGCGGCCGCGATGCACGGGCCGCTGCGCGACGCGCTCGCCCCGCACGGGACACCGGCGGGAGCCCGGTGACGGCGGCCGACGACCTGCGGGACCGGCTCGCGCGGCTCGACCCGAGGCAGCGGCGCGCACTGCTCGATCGGATCCGGCCGGCGCCGCTCACGGCCGCCCAGTTCGGGATCTGGCTGTTCGAGCAGCTGAACCCGGACACGACCGCGTACCACAACCCGGCCGCGCTGCGGCTGCGCGGCCCGCTCGACCTCGGTGTCCTGCGCCGGACCCTGGAGGTGGTCCAGCAGCGCCACGACGCGCTGCGGCTGCGCCTCGACGAGGACGACGAGGGCATGCCGGTGCAGCGCGTCGCGCCGCGGGCCGAGGTGGCGCTGGACGTCGTCGACGCGGCCGGTGACCCCGAGGCCGCGGTGCTGGCGTCGGTGCGGGCCCCGTTCGACCTCACCGCCGGGCCGGTGTGGCGGGCCCGGTTGGTCCGCGTCGCGCCCGACGATCACATCCTGGTCATCACGTTCCACCACATCGTCTCCGACGGCTGGTCGCTCGGCGTCGTGCTGGCGGACTTCGCCGTCGCGTACACCGCCCTCGCCGCCGGCACCGAGCCGCCGCTGCCGCCGGTGCGCCCCGGCTACCTGGCCACCGTGCGGGCCGCCGCGGGACCGTCCGGTGCGGACAGGGCCCGGCTCGTCGCGTTCTGGCGCGGGTACCTCGACGGCGCACCGTCCCGCGTGACGCTCCCGGCGGACTCGCGGACACCGGCGAGCGGCTACGCGGGCGGCTCCGTGCCGTTCACCCTCGACGCCGCGGACACGGCCGGGCTGCGGGCGGTGTGCCGCTCGGCCGGCACGACGCTGTTCGCCGGGGCCACCGCCGTGTTCCTGGTCTGCCTCGCGCGGCTGTCCGGCGCCGACGACCTCGTGGTCACCACCCCGGTCGCGGGGCGGGACGACGCCGCGACCCAGTCCCTCGTGGGCTGTTTCCTCAACACGGTACCGGTGCGGGTGCGGCTGCGCCCCGGTGCCACCTTCCGCGACCTGGTCGCCACGGCCGGACGTTCGCTCGGCGAGGCCCTGGCCCACGCGGCGCTGCCCTACGCCGACATCGTCACGGCCGCGGCCACGGGCCGGGGCGAGTCGGCCGTCAGCAACGTGATGGTGCTGCACGGCAACGCCCCGACCGCGTTCCCGCCGCTGCCGGGGCTGCGCTGCGAGCGGTTCCGGGTCCCGGTCGCCGCGTCCAAGCACGACCTCGCCCTGCTGCTCACGCCCGGCGCCGACGGGCTGAGCGGCGAGCTGGAGTACAAGTCGGAGCTCTTCACCGCAGCGACGGCAGCGCGGCTGGCCGCAGCGTTCACCACCGCCGCCCGGGACCTCACCGGCCGCCCGGACGTGCCGCTCGACGGGCCGGAGGACTCGAGCACGGGGGCACCATGACACACATCGACCCGGCGCCCGGCGAGGTGCCGCACGACGCCGCCACCGTGCACGACGCGGTGTTCCGGCACGCCGCGGCGCGGCCGGACGCGCCGGCGGCGGAGGGGCCGGACGGCGTGCTCACCTTCGGTGCCCTGGCCGCCGCGGCGCGCGGGGTGGCCCGGGCGCTGCTCGAGGACGGGCCCGGCGGCACGGTCGTCGTGCGGGGCGGGACGGGCCCGCAGTACCTCGCCGCGGCGCTCGGCGTGATGGCGGCCGGCGCGGCCGTCGTGCCGGTGGGGCCGGACGACCCGCAGGCCCGGGTCGCGGCGATCCTGCGGGACAGCGGCGCCCGCGCCGTGCTCGACCTCGCGACCCTCCGCCTCGACCCGCACGACGCGCGGCTTCCGCCGGTGGACGGCGGGGAGCTGGCGTACGTGCTGTTCACGTCGGGCTCGACGGGCCGGCCCAAGGGCGTGATGGTCGAGCACCGCAACGTCCTCGCGTACGTGCGGTTCGTCGCCGGCGCCTACCGCGTGGACGGCACGGTGCCGGCCCTGCCCGCGCTGACCCCGCCGTCGTTCGACGCCTCGGTCCTGCAGACCTGGGCGCCGCTCACCCGCGGCGAGCCGGTGTGGCTGCTGCCGCACGGCACCCGCGAGGACCCGGCGGCGCTCGTCGCGGCGCTGCGGGAACGGCCCGGGAGCGGCCTGCACTGCGTGCCGTCGCTGTGGGAGGAGGCCCTGCGCGAGGTCGAGGACGGCGGCCCGCTCCCGCTGCGGGCGCTGCTGCTCGGCGGCGAGGTCGTGCGGCCCGAGCTGTGGGAGCGCACCCGCCGCGCCCTGCCCGCGACCCGGCTGGCCAACGTCTACGGTCCGACCGAGGCGACGGTGCAGGCGACCGGCGGCTTCCAGGCGGCGGGCGAGCCGCTCACCACCGGACGGCCGATCACCGGTACCACCGTCACGGTCCGCGACGAGCACGGCGCGGTGCTGCCGCCGGGTGTGCGCGGCGAGGTGCACATCGCCGGCGCCGGGGTCGGCCGCGGCTACCTCGGCCGGGACGACCTCACCGCCGAACGGTTCCGCGTCGAGGACGGCGTGCGGGTGTTCCGCACCGGCGACGCGGGCACGCTCGGCGCGGACGGCACGCTGGTCGTGCACGGGCGCCTCGACGACCAGGTGAAGGTCCGCGGGTACCGCATCGAGCCCGGCGACGTCGAGGCGGCCCTCCTGCGCCACCCGGCCGTGGCGGCCGCGGCCGTCACCGTGCAGCACCCGGGGTCGAGCTCGGCCCGGCTCGTCGCGGCCGTCGTCGCGCGGCCCGGCGCCGGTGACCTGCGCGCCTTCCTGGAGACCGAGCTGCCGGCGTACCTGGTGCCGACGCTCGTGCGCGAGGTGCCGCGGCTCCCCCATGCGGCGAGCGGCAAGGTGGACCGGGCCGCCGTGGCCGCGCTGTTCGACGCCGCCGCACCCGACGCCGGCACCGATGCGCGGCAGGCCCCCGGCGACGAGATCGCCGCGAAGGTCGCCGCGATCTGGGCCGAGCTGCTCGGCGCCGCGCCGGACGGCCCCGGCGACGACTTCTTCGACCAGGGCGGGCACTCGCTGCTCGCCACCCGGTTCGTGGCCCGGCTGCGCAAGGCGTTCGGCCGCCCGATCCCGCTGCGGACGGTGTTCGACCTTCGCACCTTCGGCGCGGTCACCGCCGCCGTGCGCGAGCTGGCCGGCGCCGGGACGGCGACCGCCTCCCCCACGCGGCCGGACACCGCGGCCGCCCCGGCACGGCCGCCCGCCCCGCTGGTCGAGCCGGTCCCGGTGCCCGCCGACCGGCCCGTGCCGCTGTCGCTGCAGCAGCGGTCGCTGTGGCACGCCGAGCAGGTCGCCCCCGGCATGGCCACGGCCCACGTCGTGCTGCCGCTGCGGCTCACCGGCGACGTGGACGAGCGGCGGGTCGCCGGCGCGCTGCGGGAGCTGGCCGCGCGGCACGAGGCCCTGCGCACGGTCGTGGACCCGGGCCGCCGCGACGGCGACGGCGAGGAGGACACCCTGCGGGTCCGGCCCGAGGCGGTGGTACCGCTGCGGGTGCACGACCTGCGCGACGCCGGCGAGGCCGGGCAGCACCGGCGGGGCCGGTCCCTCGCCTGGCAGGCGTACCGCACCCCGTTCGACCTCACCGCCGAGCCGCCGGTGCGGGCGGTCTGGCTGCGGCTCGCCGACGCCGAGTCGGTGCTGCTGCTCGTGCTGCACCACATCGCCTGCGACGGTGCGTCGCTGCGCATCCTCGTCGCCGACCTGACCCGCTCGCTGAACGGCACCGGCTCCGGCGCCGGCACTGAGCCCCGGGCCACGTACCGCGACTTCAGCGCCTGGCAGGCCGCGCGCCACGCCGCTGGGGAGCTCGACGCCCAGCAGGCGTTCTGGGCGGCCCGGCTGGGTGCGCCCCGCGACGCCGTGCGGTGGCCGCTGCCGGAGCCGGAGCGTCGCACCTACCGGCACGCGATCACGACCTGCGACGCCCCGGCGGCGCTCACCGGGGCCCTGGAGTCGCTCGCCACGGCGCACCGGACCAGCCCGCTCGTCGTGGTCTGCGCCGCGCTGGGGGTGCTGCTGCAGCGGCGGTACGGCACGAGCGAGCCGGCGACGGGCATCCTCACCGCGAACCGCACCCACGCCGAGTTCGACGGCACCGTCGGCCTGTTCGCCACCACGCTCGTGCTGCGGACCCCGGTGGCCCCGGACGCGCCCTTCACCGAGGTGCTGGCCGTCGTACGGGAGGCCGCCCTGCAGGCCGCGGCCCACCAGGAGGTGCCGCTCGACGTGGTCCTGGAGACGACCGGCGCCGTGGACCCGCCGATGGACGTGGCCCTGGTGATGGACATCGACGACGACCCGGTATCCACATCGGACGGTCCCGGCGGCTCGACCGGCGCTACCACCGGCTCTACGGCCGGCGCTACGGTCGGCGTGCAGGTCGTGGTGCCGGAGGCCGATGACGTGCCGACCGGCGTCGCGCTGGCCCCGACGCCGCTCACCGTGTTCGTCGCCCGCCACGGTTCCGGGCTGCGCCTCGCCGCCGAGTACAGCACCGACGTCTTCGAGGAGAAGGAAGCCCTCGCCCTGCTGGAGGCGCTGCTCGGCATCCTCGCCGACGCGACCGCAGGGCACCGCTGAGCCGGACGTGGGGGATGCACCGGCGTCCCCCACGGGGCCGGTCAGACCGGGTCGCCCATGGCGACGACGATCCGGCGCTCGCCGGTGAAGGACTCGCGGCCGTGGGCGGCGAGCATGTTGTCCACGACGAGGACGTCGCCCTCCCGCCAGGGCAGTGCCGCCTTCTCCGCCTCGTACGCCGCGTCGATCTCGGCGGCGACGTCGTCGGGGATCGGGGTGCCGTCGCCGTAGCGGGTCTCGTACGGCAGGCCGTCCGGGCCGAACTCCTCCTGCATCAGCTCGCGGGTCTCCTCCGGCAGGAACGACGGGTGCCAGAACCGAACGTGGTTGAACCAGGCCCGCTGCCCCGTGTGCGGGTGGGTGGCGAGCACCGGGCGGACCTGCCTGGTCCGCAGCACGTCGTCGCCGACCCACTGGGCGTCGACGTCGGCCTCGCGGCAGTACCGTTCGACCTCCGCCCGTGACTCGGTGCCGAACGCGCGCTGCCAGCCCAGCCCGAACCACGGCCCGAAGTTGCGCAGCAGCATCCAGCCGCCGCGGTCCTCGAAGGTCCGCACCAGCGAGGCCGGCAGCCGCCCGAGCACCCGGCGCACGTCGGCGACCGGGGTGGCGCCGCCGGTCTCGGGCGCCTGCTGGCAGCCGAAGAGCAGCAGGCCCGGCCACGAGGTGGCGTACGAGTTCTCGTTGTGCAGCGGGATGACCTCGGCGGCGGGAAACTCGGTCGAGGTGAACACGTTGTCGCTGAGCTGCCGGCGCGGCGTGGCTCCCTCGACGTAGCGCGCGGGCTCGGTGAACACCGCGCGGCGGCACTGCTCGAACCCGTCGGTGTCGGTGACGCCGAAGCCGCGCAGCAGGACGGCCCCCGCCTCGTGCAGGTGCCCGGTCAGCCGCTCGCGGTGCTCCGCGAGCCACTCGAGCACGCCACGGCCGTCGCTGTCGACGACGACGGGCAGCTGTACGGTCACGGCCCTTCCTCCCCATCTTGCTCCTGGCCATCCGTCGCCGGCGTCGCGACGTACCGCAGCAGCAGGTGCCGGTCGAACGGCTGCTCGGTCACGCCGTACGGGGCCAGGGCGGCCCACGTGCCGTCGTCGGGGCGGGGCGCCCCGGACGGCAGCGACGGCGCGAACGCGGCCATCCGCGCGAGGTCCGGTGTCCCGGCGAGCCGGTCGCGCAGCAGGTCCCACCAGAGCGCGGGCTCGACGACGTCGAGGCGATGGCCGGCCCGGCGCAGCCAGGAGAACACCTCGGCCCAGCGCACGCCGGTGCTCGCCGCGATCTGCAGCGTGTGCCGGTCGGCCGCCCGCAGGTCGTCGCGCGCGAGGGCGGCGACCGCGTCGGCGGCGACGTCGACCGGGACCCAGCACAGGTCGCCGGGGATGTGCGGCGCCGCCCGCAGCTCCAGGCAGGCGCGCACGAAGATCCAGCGGAAGTCCCGCTCGTTGCTCGACGCGGTGCCGCGATGGCCCGCGAGCGCGCCGAGACGATACGTCCACGCGCGCAGCCCGCGCTGCCGGGCGGCGTCGACGAGGCGTTCGGCGACCCACTTGCTCTGCGCGTAGCCGTTGCCCAGGCCGGGCAGCGGCACCGCACCGGCGGGGGCGGCGGCCCCCGGCACCGGCACGGCGGCGGTGGTCGAGACGTGGTGGAGCGTGGCGCCCGCCTCGGCGGCGAGGCGCAGGACCGCGGCGGTGCCGAAGACCGTGCTCGCGCGCAGGGACGCGTAGGGCAGGCTGCCGTTGACGTTCGCGGCGGCGTGGACCACCCGGGCGGCGCCGGCCCGGATCTCGCGCCGGCGGTCCTCGGTGAGGCCGAGGCCGGGTTCGGCGATGTCGGCGGCGATGGCGCGGAGCCGGTCGGTGCCCGCGCGGTAGCCGGCCCGGGCGAGCGCGCCGGTCAGCCGGGCCCGGGCCGCCTCGTCGCCGGGGGCGCGGACCAGGCACAGCACGTCGCCCTCCCCCGCGCGCAGCAGCGCGTCGACGAGGGCGGCGCCGAAGAAGCCGGTGGCGCCGGTGACCACGGTGGTGGTGCGCACCCCGGGCTGCGGCGCGGCGGCCGGGACGAGCTCGTCGGCGAGCCGGGCGTCGGCCGCCATGACCGCGGCCAGACCGCCGTCCGCGGCCGGGTCACCGTCCGTGGACGGGGCGCCGGCCCGCGGGTGGGTACGGGTCATCGCCCCGGTTCGGGCTCGGTGGGTGTGGCGGTCGCCGAGGCCTCGCCCGCGGAGGCGGACTGGTCGGCGTCGGCGTCCTGCAGCGACTGCTGGTAGAGCTCGCGCACGCGGCGCATCTCTTCCTCGGACAAGAACCTGGAGAACGAGCTCGGCATCATGACCTCCCGGGTCCGTGCCGGGGGCAGCCCACACGACATCGCCGTCGCTCGATCCGCCCCCCGCGACGTATCGATCTCGGACGCTAGCAACGGGCCGCTACACCGTCAAGGGCGTCGATGCTGGCCGCGGTCCATCCACTTCGGACGGTTCAGCCGCGCAGCAGCCGCGCGACCGGGACGTGCGGATCCTCGCCGACCCTGCGTACCACCTCGGCGAACCGGTCCGCGAGCGCCCGCGCGGCCGCCGCGTCGACGGTGTCGGTCTGGTACGCCAGATGTCCGGACAGCCCGTCGGCGGACTCGCGAAGCTCCAGCGTCAGGTCGAACGTCGACGGGTTGACCTCGCCCTCGTCCTGGCCGAGCAGCTCGGGGCGGCGCTGGACGAGCACCAGCTCGTCGCCGAGCGGCCGGTCGGCGCCGACCGCCGGGTGCAGGGCGATGCCGTAGCGCATGCCCTCGGACAGCTCCCGCATCACCTCGCCGCCCATGGTCAGGCAGACGTGCTCGAACGGGTACTCCTGATGCGCCATGGCGGTGATCCCGGCCGTACGGCACCGGGCCAGCACCTCGTGGAACGTCGGCTCGCCGGACACGTCGACGACGACCGGCACCACCGTGCAGAACATGCCGACGACGTCGTTCGTCGCCGCCCAGGTGCGGTTGGCGGTGATCGTCGCCACCGGCAGCCGCTCGCACCCGAGCCAGTCCGCGAGCACCACCCCGAACGCGGCGACGCAACAGATGAACGGCGTCGTGGCGGCCGCTCCCGCGAGCGCGGCGAAGCGCCCCGAGTCGTCCCGCCCGATCGCCACGCCCTGCCGCCGCGACATGAACGTCGGCTCGGCCGGGCTCCCCGCCGCGCCGTCCGGCCGCGGCGGCGCCGGTGGCCGGGGCGTGCCGCCGCGCACCGCGTCCCGCCAGAACCCGAGGTGGCCGGCCACCTCGGCGGCGCCGAACCGGCCGCGCTGCCAGCGGGCGAAGTCGGCGTAGGAGATCCGGGAGGCCACGGGCGGGGCGTCGCCGGTCGCGTCCGGTCCGGCGGTGAGGGCGGCGCGGTACAGCGCGGCGAAGTCGTCCAGGAGAACGTCGCGTGACCAGCCGTCGAAGTTGATGTGGTGGACCGCGATGATGACGTTGGCACGGCCGCCGGGCAGGTGCGCGAGCATCACGCGCAGGCCCAGGTCGGCCGCGAGGTCGTAGCCGCGGCGGCTGAACGTGCGGGCCAGGGCCTGCAGGCGCTCCGCGGCCGGCGCGTCGGCGAGGTCCGTCAGGTCGTGCTCGGCGAGCTCGACGCCGGCGTGCGGGCGCACGTGCTGGGTGATGCCGCGCGGGCCGTTCTCGTAGACGGTGCGCAGCAGGTCGTGGCGGCGGACCAGGCCGAGCAGCGCGCCCGCGAAGGCGCCCGCGTCGAGGCGGCCGAGCAGGTCGAAGCGCACGAAGGAGACGTAGATGTTGCTGCCGGCCACGAGCTGCTCGATGCGGTACTGCCACTCCTGCTGCCAGGACAGGGGCGCCGCCGCCGTACCGTCCGCCGCCTGCACCGGGCCGCAGAGCGTGGCGTACGCCGGGTCGCAGACACGTTCCGCGAGCGCGCGGGGCGTCGGGGCCTCGTAGACCGACTGCAGCGGCAGCGCCACGCCGAGCCGGTCGGCGAGCAGGCCCACCGCGCGCACCGCCGCCAGCGACTGACCGCCGAGGGAGAAGAAGTCGTCGTCGGGGCCGATGTCCTCGCGCCCCAGCAGGTCGGCCCAGGCCTCGCGAATCCGGCCGGTGACCTCGTCATGCGACAGGCTTCGAATGTCCGTGCCGGTGCCAGCCATGGAACGTGACTGTAGCAGCGCAACGGCGCGCGCATTGACCCCCGACGATCGGAGCAGCCCTCGCGGGAACGCCGCCCCACCTATACTCGTCGATGATCACCGGACCCTGGCGAAACGGGAGGCATGCGATGGGTGTGTTGGACGGCAGGCGGGTGCTGGTCACCGGCGGGTCGGCCGGCCTGGGTGCCGCCGTCGCCCGGCGGGTGGCGGCCGACGGCGGGCGGGTCGCGGTGCTCGGCCGGGACGCCGACCGCCTCGAGGCGATCGCCAAGGAGCTCGACGCGGTCACCGTCGCCGCGGACCTCACCGACGGACCGGCCGCCGCGGCGGCCGTCGACACCGCGGCCGAACGGCTCGGTGGCCTCGACGCGCTGGTCAACAACGCCGGCACGTTCCGGCTCGGCCTCGTCCGCGACGGCGAGCCGTCCGACTGGGCGGACATGGTCCAGGTCAACGTGCTCGGCCTGCTCGCCGTCACCCAGGCCGCGGTGAAGCACCTCGAGGCGGGCCGGGCGCCGCAGATCGTCAACGTCAGCTCGATGGGCGGCCGCCGGGTGGCCCAGCCCGCCCAGGGCGTCTACGCCGCGACGAAGCACGCCGTGCACGCGCTCACCGAGAGCCTGCGCCGGGAGCTGTACAGCTCCGGCATCCGCGTCACCGTGATCGCGCCCGGCTTCGTGCACACCAACCTCGGCGCCTACATCCGCGACCCCGACGTGCGGGCCAACATGGAGCACGGCCAGCTGCACCAGGGCCTCGACCCGGCGGACGTGGCGGCGCAGATCGCGCACGTCCTGTCCGCCCCGCCGGACGTGCACCACGTCGAGATCGCCCTCATCTCGACGCGCCAGCCCCCGGGCTGACCGCCCGCGACGTCCGCGACGCCCCGGGCGCCCGGGGCGTCGCGGCCCGCCGGCTATCGCGTCGCGGGCTCCAGGGTGTACGTCAGGGCCATCGCCAGCCGCGGACGCTCGGAGGCGTTGCCGTCGCTGCCGTGCACCATCATGTCGTGGTGCAGCGCGCCGGAGCCGCTTTGCAGCTCGGCGACGAACGGGTCGGGCATCGCCGCGACGAGGTGCGGCGGGATCGCGCGGAAGAACTCGTCGCCCTCCACGCCGCCGTGCTCGACCAGGCCGTCGTGGTGGGAGCCGATCCAGTACTTGAGCGCGCCGTTGTCGGCGGTCGCGTCGTCGAGGCCCAGCCACAGGTTGACGCCGACGATCGGGCGGCCGACGTAGTACACGCCGTCCTGGTGCACCAGCGACGGGCTGCCGACCCGGGCCGGCTTGTGGAACGTCTCCATCGAGGCGAAGGTCGCCGTGCGCCCGGTGACCCGCTCCACGATGTCCTTGAGGTCCGTGCGCGCCGCGAAGTCGGTGAAGAACGGGTCGACCCGCTCCAGGAAGTACATGCCGCGCAGGGTGCCGTCGGCCTCGCGGCGGGCCCAGTCCTCGGGCAGCGCCGGCAGCAGCCACTTGGCGTACCGGGCGATGTTGCCGCGCACCTCGGCGACCTCCTCGGCGCTGAGGACGTCCCGCATCAGCACCACGCCGTCGCGCTCGTACGACTCGGGCAGCGCTGCCTCGTCCGTGTCGTGCAGTCGCAGCTCGTGCTGCGCGGCCGTCGATCCCATCCAGCCCACTCCCTCTCGCCGATGCCAAACGATGCCGGCAAACGAGGTCCGTCGATGACGAACACGGCGGGGCCCGGCGTCCCCGCGCGCCGCGTCCCGATTCTTGCCCGGCACGACCGACGCCTGCAAGAGCGCGGATTCATTGATCGTAATGCGGCCCCGGGGCGTGACGGCAGCGACATCCTTGGATAGGGTGACGCCACGGCCCGCGCCGACGCGGGCCGTTCCGCCGTGCCGTGCATGACCGGCGCCGCGACGCACGCATGCCGCGTGGCACGGGGAGCACCGACGGGGCACTGGGATGCACCTCACCAGACGGGGAGCCGGAGGGCGCATGGCCGAGACAACGATCCAGCACTGGCGCGACACCGACCTCGACGACGCCGCGCGCCGGTTCGTCGAGGACGGCGCACTGTTCGCCGGGCAGGTCCTGACGCAGGACGAGCTCGCCGAGGTCCGCCATCATCTCGACCGCTACGCGAAGTACGTGATCCCCCGCCTGCCGGAGGAGATCGTGCGCAAGACCGTCCGCATCGAGGAGGACGGCGTCTCGGTGCGCAGCGCGTACTTCATGGACCAGATCGACGAGTGGTTCGCGGAGTTCGGCAACCGCGAGGACTTCAAGGACCTGCTGCGCCGGGTCACCGGCTGGGAGCCCGAGCTCTACGTCGTGGAGACGTTCAACAAGCCGGCCGGCATCGGCTCGGCCGCATCGGCGCACCAGGACTGCGCGTTCCTGCCGCTGGAACCGATGGACGTGGTCCACCTGTGGATCGCCATCGACGACGCCACCATCGAGAACGGCGCACTGCGGTACTGGATGGGCAGCCACCGCGGCGGCCTGCGCGAGCACATCCCGGCGCAGTGGGGCCAGCAGGTCGGCCACGAGTTCGTCGGCGACTCCGGCGAGGCGACCGTCATGGAGGTGCCGGCCGGCTGCGCGGCGATCCACAGCGGCCTGATCATCCACGACAGCCCGCCGAACACGTCGTCGAAGCGGCGCCTCGGGCTGCTGTGCGGCTACCGCGGCGCGCACACGCGCTACCTGACCGAGAACGCCGGGTGAGCCGGTGACCTCCGCCGACAACGAGCAGCTGCGGGCGCGGCTGGCCCAGCTCACCCCGCAGCAGCGCCTCGAGCTGCAGCGCCGCCTGCGCGAGACCCGCCCCGCCGGGGCGAGCACGCCGGCGCCCGCGCCGACGCCGGCGCCGTCGCCACGGGGGGACGGTTCGCGGGCGCCCCGATTCAGCCTGTTCTTCTTCTCCTCCGACGCGCAGCACCCGGCCGCCGCGACGTACGACCTGGTGCGCCGCTGCGCCGCGTTCGCCGACGAGCACGGCTTCCACGCGGTGTGGATGCCGGAGCGGCACTACGACCCGTTCGGCGGGCCGTACCCGGACCCGGCCGTGCTCGCCGCCGCCATCGCCGCGACCACCCGGCGCCTGCGCATTCGCGCGGGCAGCGTGGTGCTGCCGCTGCACGACCCGCTGCAGGTCGCCGAGCGCTGGGCGATGGTCGACAACCTCTCCGGCGGGCGGGTCGACATCTCGCTCGCCTCCGGCTGGCATCCGCAGGACTTCGTCGTCTCGCCCGGGACGTTCGAGCCGCGCAAGCAGGTGCTCGCCGAGCGCCTGACCCAGCTGCGCACCCTGTGGGCGGGCGGCACGCTCGAGCGGACCGACGGCGCCGGGACGACCGTGTCCGTCGCCGCCTACCCGCGGCCCGTCCAGACCTCGCTCGACGTGTGGCTCACCAGCTCCAGCAACCCCGCGACGTGGCGCACGGCCGCGCGGATGGGCACCAACGTGCTGACCGCGCTGCTGGAGCAGAGCGTCGAGGAGCTCGCGGAGAAGGCCGCCGTCTACCGCGAGGCCCGCGAGGCCGAGGGCCTGGCGCCGGACGCGGGCGAGATCACCGTCATGCTGCACACGCTGGTCGGCACCGACGTCGACGCGGTGCGCCGCCTGGCCCGCGAGCCGCTGCAGCGCTACCTGCGCTCGCACGTCGACCTGTTCGAGAAGCTGGTCCGCAGCCGCGGCCTCGACATCAACCTGGACCAGGTCACCGAGCAGGACAAGCAGACCCTGGTCGAGATGGCCTTCGAGCGGTACTTCACCACCAACGGCCTGTTCGGCACCCCGGAGACGGCCCTGGAACGGGTCAGGGCGCTGGTCGCCGCGGGCGCGACCGAGATCGCCTGCCTGGTCGACTTCGGCGTGGGGCACGACGCGGTCGTCGAGCACCTCGTCCACCTGCGCCGCCTCGCCGACCTGGCGACCGCCGAGTTCGACGCCGGTCTCGAAGCCGCGCAGCCGGCCACCGTGCCGGCCGCGGTGTGAGCGGCGGCTCTGACGGCGAGGTCCGGGTCAGCACCGACGGCAAAGGTGTGCCGGTCGTGCACGGCCCGGACCGCGTGGCGGTCGCCCGCGGCCTGGGCTGGGTGACCGCCCGGGACCGGCTGTTCCAGCTCGACCTGTTCCGCCGCCGCGCGACCGGCCGCCTCGCCGAGGTCTTCGGGCCCGGCCTGCTGGCCCACGACACCGCCCAGCGCACCCTCGGCATCCGCATCGCCGCCGAGCGCGCCCTGCGGGACCTGCCGCCGCGGCAGCGCGCCCTCGTCGACGCGTACACCCGCGGCGTGAACGAACGGCTCGGCTCCCTGCCAGACCCGGACCTGCCGGTCGAGTTCGCGGTCACCGGCGCCGCGCCCGAGCCGTGGCGCCCCGAGGACTGCACCGCGGTGGCACTGCTGCTCGCGCAGATGCTCGGCGGCGACGGCGCGGAGCACCGCATGCGCGCCGTGATGGAGGCCGCCCTGCCCGCCGCGCTCGTGTCGTTCCTGCTGCCGGAGCGGGGGCCGTACGACGTCGGCATCGACGGCCGCCCGGCGCCCCCACCGGACCCGCCGGACCCGGCCCTGCTTGCGACGCTGGCCGGCATCGCCCGTGCGACCCGGCCCGGCCCGGGCGCCGCGCCGGTCGTCGGCGCGGACGAGTCGCCGTTCGGCTCCAACGCCTGGGCGGTCTCGGGAAGCCGGACCGCCGACGGCCGGGCCGTGCTGGCCAACGACATGCACCTGCCGCTGACCGCACCGCCGCTGCTGTACCGCGTGTCGCTGCGCTACCCGGGCCACGAGGTCGACGGTCTCGTGGTGCCCGGCGTCCCGGCGGTGATCGCGGGCTCGACGGGCCGGATCGCGTGGGGCGCCACCCGGCTCACCGCCGACAACGCCCGCCTGGTGCCGATCGGCGACGACGAGCCGCTGACCGTGCGTACGGAGCGCATCGAGGTCCGCGGCGGCGAACCGGTCGAGGTCGGCGTCCGGGAGTCCCGCTTCGGTCCGGTGTACGGGCCCACGCTCCTCGGCCGCCCGGTGGCGCTGCGGTGGCGGCCGCTGGAGCCGGGCGGGCTGGACCTCGGCCTGGCGGACCTCGCCGAGGCGGGCACGGCCGAGGAGGCCTGCGACGTCGCGAACCGGGCCGCCGGGCCGCCGCTGAACATCGTGGTCGCCGACGCGGACGGCCGGGTCGCCTGGACGGTGACCGGCAGCTTCCCCGGCGCGGCGCGGCTGCCGCGGCTCGTGGACCCGCCCGGCGGTCTCGTGGTGGTCGCCAACAACCTCACGCCGCAGCACGCCGCCGCCGCGCACGTGGCGGCCAACGGGTTCAGCGCCTGCCGGGCGCGGCGGATCGTGACGCTGCTCGAGACCGGAGAGCCGCTCGCCGAGCCGGACCTCGCCGCCGTGCAGCTCGACACCGACGCCGGCTTCTTCACCTTCTACCGCGACCTGGTCCGCGCGGCGGTACGCGAGGCCGGTGACACCCAACCGGCCCTGTCGGACGCCCTCGAGGCGGTCGAGGCGTGGGACGGCACCGCCGGTGCCGGGGCGCGCGGGCTGGGCCTGCTGATCCTGCTGCGGGAGAACCTGCGCGAGTCGCTGTTCGCGGCGCTGCTGCAGCCGTGCCGGGCGCTCGACCCGGGGTTCCGCTATACCTGGTTCGACCACGAGCTGCCGCTGCGGGCCCTGCTGCGGGCCGAGCCCGCGGTCGTGCCGGCGCCGTACCGGACCCGGGCCCGGTTCGTCCTCGGGCAGCTGGAGCTGTCCGCCGCCATGCTGCTCGTCGCGGCCGGGTCTGGTCCGGCGCCGGCGCGGGTCGCCGACGTCGTATGGGGCGCGCTGAACCGTACCGGCGCACGGCACCCGCTCTCGCCGCTGCTGCCCGACCTGGCCGCCGTGCTCGACCTGCCCGACGCCGCGCTGCCCGGCTGCGCCGAGTCCGTGCACGCCGCGCACACCGGCTTCGGCCCGGCGATGCGGCTCGTGGCCTCGCCCGGCCGTCCCGGCGACGCGATCCTGCACCTGCCGGGCGGGCAGTCCGGCGACCCCCGGCACCCCAACTACGCCGACCAGTTCGACGACTGGCTGCGGGGGCGGCCGGCACCGCTGCTCCCCGGCGAACCGCGCGACGACGTGGTCCTCACGCATCTTCAGGAGGCTCGATGACCCAGCCGTTCACGTTCTCGGTCGCGACCGGCGGCGAGACCTCCGGCGGACCCTCCAGGAAGGCGTGGCTGGAGCTGGCCCGGTCCGTCGAGGGCCTGGGCTACGACGCCCTGTACCTCAACGACCATGTCGAGCAGCCGCTCGCGGCGCTGCCCGCCCTCGCCGCCGCGGCGGCGGCGACCACGACGCTGCGGCTCGGCCCGCGGGTCGCCAACAACGACGTGCGCTCGCCGGTGCTGCTCGCCCACGAGATCGCCACCCTCGACGTGCTCAGCGACGGACGGGCCGAGCTCGGCCTCGGCGCCGGCTGGCGGGCCGAGGACCACCGCGCGGCGGGCGTCCGCTTCGACGACGGCCCGCGGCGCGCCGCCCGGTTCGCCGAGAGCGTCGCCGTCGTCGACCGGCTGCTGCGCGGCGAGCCGCTGTCGTACACCGGCGCGCACTACACCGTCGAGCTCACCGAGCCCTTCGTCACCGTCCAGCGGCCCCGGATCCCGCTCACCGTCGGCGCCGGCGGCCCGCGCCTGCTGCGCCTCGCCGCCGAGCACGCCGACACGGTCAGCCTCACCGCCCGCAGCCTCCCCGGGGGCGGCGCCGACGAGGCCGACCTCGACCCTGCCCGCCTCGACGAGAAGGTCGCCGTGGTGCGCGCCGCCGCGGCCGCGCACGGGCGCAGCCCCCGCCTGCACCACGTCGTCTGGGAGTGCATGATCACCCCGCAGCCCGGCCCGCTCCTGGAGATGTACGCGGGCGCGATGGGCATCACCGTGGCCCAGCTGCGCGCGCAGCCGAGCCTCATCATCGGCTCGGTCGAGTCGGTCACCGAGGACCTCCTGGCCCGCCGGGAACGCTGGGGGCTGTCCTCGGTGTCGGTACCGCACACCGCCGCGCAGCACTTCGCCCCGGTCGTCGCCGCCCTCGCCGGCCGCTGACCGGCCGCCCGCTCAGGAGCGGCCGGCGTCGAGGGCGGCCAGCACCCGGGCGGTGACCGCCTCCGGGTCGAGTCCGCTCGAGGCCCGCAGGGACGGCACGTCGCCGTGCGGGAGGTAGCCCACGGGCACGCCGCAGCGGACCACCGGCACGTGGACACCCGCGTCGGACAGGGTCTCCAGGACGGCGGTCCCGAGGCCGCCGGCCCGGCAGTGGTCCTCGACCGTGACGACGAGCCGGTGCGCCGCGGCGACCTCGGCCAGGCGGTCGTCGACCGGGTGCAGCCAGCGGGCGTTGGCCCGGGAGACGCGCAGGCCGGCGTCCGCGAGGCGCTCGGCGGCGGCGGCCGACACCGCGGTCATCTCCCCCGCCGCGACGAGCAGCACGTCGCCGGAGGTGCCGTCCCATGCCCAGTGCGGGGCGGACAGCTCCCCCGGACCCGCGCCGGGCCGGCCCTCGGGGAGGTTGCGGTGGTAGCGCACCAGGGTCGGGCCGGAGCGCTCGACCGCGGCCCGCAGCAGCGCCGCCATCTCGGCCGCGTCGGACGGGGTGGCGACCGCGGCGCCCGGGACGTGCCGCAGCAGCGCCACGTCCAGGAGCCCGTGGTGCGACGGCCCGTCGCCGCCGGTGATCCCGGCCCGGTCGGCGACGAAGACGACCGGCAGGTCGTGCAGGCCGACGTCGAACAGCAGCTGGTCGAAGGCGCGGCCGAGGAACGTCGCGTGGATCGCCACGACCGGCCGCATGCCCGCCATCGCGAGGCCCGCGGCGAGGGTCACCGCGTGCTGCTCGGCGATGCCGACGTCGAGGATCCGGCCGGGGAACCGCCGCGTGAACGGGTCCAGCCCGGACGCGCTCGTCATCGCCGCGGCCACCACGACCACCCGATCGTCGGCGGCGGCGAGCTCGCACAGGGTCTCGTTGAGCACGTCACCGGCGGGGCGCCGGCCGGCCGGTCCGGCCGCGGCGGTGCCCGTGTCGGCGTCGAACGGGCCGACGCCGTGCAGGTGGTCGACCTGGTCGCGCTCGGCCGGCGCGTAGCCCTCGCCCTTGCGCGTGACGACGTGCACGATCACCGGGCCGGTGGTGTCCCGGGCGGTGCTCAGGACCCGCTCGGTCGCGGCGACGTCGTGCCCGTCGACCGGGCCCAGGTACCGGCAGCCGAGCACGGCGGCCGACCGCTCCCGGCCGTCGGCGCGCAGCTCGGCGAGCAGCTGCGCGACGGCGCCGGTGGTGGGTGCGTAGCTGCGGGCGTTGTCGTTGAGCACGACCACGACGTCGAGGCCGCGGTCGGCGATGTCGTTGAGCGCCTCCATCGCCATGCCGGCCGTCAGCGCCCCGTCGCCGATGACCGCCACCACCCGCCGCCGCCGTGTCCCGGCGCCGTCCGGGGCGAGGCGGAACGCGGTGGCGAGGCCCGCCGCGTAGGACAGGGACGTCCCCGCGTGCGAGTTCTCCACCCAGTCGTGCTCGCTCTCCGTGCGGCACGGGTAGCCGGACAGCCCGCCGAGGGCCCGCAGCGACGCGAACCGCTCGGCGCGGCCGGTGACGACCTTGTGGATGTACGACTGATGGCCGGTGTCCCAGAGCAGGACGTCCTCGGGGCTGTCGAAGACGCGGTGCAGCGCGAACGTCAGCTCGACGACGCCGAGGTTGGGGCCGAGGTGCCCGCCGCGGGCCGCGACGCTGCGCACGACGAGGTCGCGGGCCGCGCGGGCCAGGTGGCCGAGGCGTTCCGGCCCGGCGGCGCGCAGCTCGGCGACGGTCAGGCCGCCGAGGTCGAGTTCCAGGTCGGCGGCGGTCACAGGGCCGGGCCGTCCTGCCGGCCCGCCGGCTCGCGGTCGCCGAGGTCCTGCTGCTCCAGCTCGTTGAGCAGGTCCTCCATCTCCTGCGCGGAGCCGGCGGCGAGCAGCGCCTCGATCTCGCCGTCCTCCACGACGTCCGCGGAGGCCGGGGAGCCGGCGGGAGCCGGGGCGTCGGCGGCGGGAGCGCCGCCGCCGGCCAGGTGCTCGGCGATGGCCGCGGCGAGCGAGGCCGCCGTCGGGTCGCGGAACATGTCCGACATCGGCAGCGAGGTCCGCAGCTTGTCGCGCAGCAGCGAGATGAGCTGCATCGCCATGAGCGAGTCGCCGCCGAGGTCGAAGAAGTTGTCCAGGACGCCGACGCGCTCGATGCCGAGCAGCTGGCCCATCACCTCGACGACGAGCCGCTCGTCCTCGTTGCGGGGCGCGACGTAGACGGTGTCGACGTCGGGCCGGCCGTGCCGCTGCGGCGCGTCGCCGCCGGAGGGCTCCGGGGCGGGCGCGGCCGGGATCGGCTTGCGCGCCGCCGCGACGCGGGTCGCGAGCGGGCCGGTGGAGACCGCGAACGTGCCGGCCGGGCGGTGCAGGGCCGCGTCGATCGTCACGGTCAGCTCGTCGGCGTCGATGGCGTAGCGCTCCCGCTGCCCGCCGAGGGACTGCTCCCCGGGGCGCCGCCAGTGCTCCCAGGCGACCGTGGTCCACCGGGCGGCCCCCTCGGAGCCGGCGCCACGGGCCGCGGCGAAGGCCTCCGCCCACAGGTTCGTCGCGGCGTACGGCGCGGTGGCCATGCCGCCGAGCGCGGTGACGAGCGACGTGACGAGCAGGCACGCCCCGACCGGCAGCCCGTCGGCGGCCGCGGCGAGGGCGCGCAGCCCGGCGACCCGGGTCCGCAGGTGCGGCGCCAGGCTCTCCGCGGTCATCTCGGCCAGGCCCGCGACGCCCTCGGTGGCCGAGGGGCCCGCGGCGAAGAGGACCGCGTCGACGCGTCCGTGCCGGTCGGTGGTGCGGCGCAGGATCTCGCGGACCGCGTGCTCGTCGGCGCAGTCGGCGGTGACGACCTCCACGGTGCCGCCGAGGCCCTCCAGCTCCCGCAGCGAGGCGGCGTCGCCGGTGCGGATGTCGGCCAGCACGACGTTCGCGCCGGCCGTGCCGAGCAGGTGCGCGGCGGCGGTGCGGCCGAAGAAGCCGAGCCCGCCGAGGATCACGTAGGTGCCGCCCGGGCGCGGGGCCGCCGGCGCCCGGTCGTCCGGGCAGGGGGCGTAGGTGCGGGTCCAGCGACGGCCCGCCCGGTACGCCACCAGCTGCGGCGCGCCGTCCGTGGCGAGCTCCGCGGCGAGCGCGTCCACGCCGGCCGCCACCGGGTCGGCGGCGCCGAGGTCGATGCCGCGCGAGCGCAGCTGGGCGTGCTCCTGCTGGGCGAGCAGCGCCACCGTGTGCAGCGCGGCGAGCCCGGGCGAGACCGGGTCGTCGCCGTGGACGTCGAACGCGCCGCTCGTGACGACCACGAGCTCGACGACACCGTCACCGGCGTGGCGGCGGGCCGCGTCGACGACCGGGGCGAGCGCGGTGAGGCCCTCGAGGCCGGCGCCGGGGTCGCCGGGCAGCAGGACCACCCGGTCGACGCGATTCCCGCCCGTCTCCGCGAGCCGGGCCGCGAGGGCCGCGGCCGAGGCCACGACGGTGCCGCCCAGCCGCTCGGCGAGCGGGCCGGCGAGTCCCGTGCCGCCGTCGAGCAGCAGCACCCGGCCGGGCTCGCGGGCCGCGGTGACCGGCGCGCTCTGCGTCCACACCGGCATGTGCCACCAGCCGTCCGGGGACGGGATGCGCGCGTCGCCGGAGACGGCGGCCGGGGCCGTGGCCGCGGCGGGCGCCTCGGCGAGCGGGGCGACCCAGTGCCGCCGGCGCTCGAACGGGTACGTGGGCAGCGACAGCCGCAGCCGCCGCGTCCCGGCCCACAGCCCGGACCAGTCGACCTCGATGCCGGCCGCCCAGAGCGCACCGACCGCCGACAGGACGCTCTGCCGGGCGTCGGCGCGGTCCTGCGCGCCGGGCACCGGCCGGATCGCCTCGGCCCACGGACCGGCCCCGCGGGTGAGCCCGGTGAGCACGCCGCCCGGGCCGGCCTCCAGCAGGACCAGGTCGGCCCGCTCGGCGAGGGTCGCGACGCCGTCGGCGAAGCGGACCGTGCCGCGCACGTGCCGGGCCCAGTAGCCGGGGTCGGTCGCCTCCTGCGGGGTGATCCAGGTGCCGGTGACGTTGGAGATCCACGGCTCGGCCGGCGCCCGCAGCTCGACACCGTCGAGGGCCGCGAGCAGCGCGCCGAGGGCGGGCTCGGTCATGGCCGTGTGGAACGCGTGCGAGACGTGCAGCCGCTGGGCCGGGATGCCGGCGGCCTTGAGCCGCTGCTCGGTGGCGTCGACCGCCTCGGCCGGGCCGCCGACGACGATGACCGCCGGGCCGTTGACCGCGGAGATCTCGGCGCCGTCGGCCAGGTACTGCGCGGCGTCGGCCGGGGCGAGCGGCACCCCGAGCATCGCGCCGCCGGGCAGGGCCGAGAGCGCGGCGCCCCGGGCGACGACGAAGCGCAGGGCGTCGGCGAGGCGGAAGGTGCCGCCGACGGTCGCGGCGACGAGCTCGCCGATGCTGTGGCCGAGCATCGCCGCCGGCCGGATGCCCGCGGTCGCGAACAGGCGCACCAGCGCGTACTCGACGACGAACAGCGCGGGCTGGGCGAAGGCGGTGTCGCGCAGCCGGTCCGCCAGCTCGGTCGTGGATCCCTTGGCCAGCAGCAGCTCGCGCAGCCGCGCCGCGAAGTCCGGCTCCAGCGCGGCCAGGCACTCCTCGACCGCGTCGCGGAAGGCGGGCATCGTCTCGTGCAGGGTGCGGGCCATGCCCGGGTACTGGGTGCCCTGCCCCGGGAACAGGAACGCGACCCCGGACGCCGGCGGGTCGGCGCGGTGGGTGAGCACCCGCTTCGACGACGGCGCGTCGAGCGCGTAGGCGGCGTCCTCCACGTCGCGGGCCAGGACGGTGCGCCGGTGCGGCATCGGCCGGCGGCCCATCTGCAGGGTGTACGCGACGTCGGCGAGGTTGGCCGCCGGGTGCTCGCGCAGCCAGCGGGCCAGCCGGGCGGTGGACTCGTGCAGCGCGGTGGACGTGCGCGCGGAGAGCACGAGCAGCTGGCCGCGCTCCGCGGGGTCCGAGGGCGCGGGCCGCGGTGGTTCCTCGATGATGACATGCGCATTGGTACCGCCCATGCCCAGCGAGTTGACCGCGGCGAGACGCGGGCCGTCGGACTCCCACTCGGTCAGCGCGTTGTTGACGTAGAACGGGCTGTCGTCGAGGCGCAGCTGCGGGTTCGGGCTGCGGAAGTGCAGCGTCGGCGGGATCAGCCCGTGCCGGACGGTCTGCACCGCCTTGATGAACCCGGCGATGCCGGCGACCGCGTCGAGGTGGCCGATGTTCGTCTTCACCGAGCCCAGCGCGCAGTACTGCACGCGGTCGGTCCACTGCCGGAAGGCCTGGGTCAGCGCGGCGACCTCGATCGGGTCGCCGAGCGGGGTGGCGGTGCCGTGGGCCTCGACGAACCCGATGTCGGCGGGGTCGACGTCGGCCGCGCGGACCGCACCGGCCGCGGCCTGGGCCTGGCCGAGCACGCTCGGGGCGGTGAAGCTGGCCTTCGTGGCGCCGTCGTTGTTGACGGCGCTGCCCTTGACGACCGCGTAGATGTGGTCGCCGTCGCGCAGCGCGTCCGCGAGGTGCTTGAGCACGACGACCCCGGCGCCGCTGCCGACGACGGATCCGCCCGAGTCGGCGTCGAAGGCGCGGCAGTGCCCGTCCGGCGACGAGGTGCCGCCGGGCTGGTGCAGGTAGCCGCCGCCGACGGGCATCCGGATCGACGAGCCACCGGCCAGGGCCATGTCGCACTCGCCGCTGAGCAGTGCCTGGACCGCGACGTGCACCGCGACGAGCGACGACGAGCACGCGGTCTGCACCACGCAGCTCGGGCCGCGCAGGTCGAGCTTGTACGACACCCGCGAGGTCAGGTACTCCTTGTCGTTGCCGACCATGATCTGCAGGTCGCCGACGACGTCCACGACACCGCCGCCGGCCATGAGGTTCATCGGCAGGTACGTGTTCATGGTGCTGCCGCCGTAGACGCCGATGAGCCCGGCGTAGCGGCGCGGGTCGTAGCCGCTGTCCTCCAGCGCCGCGTGCGCGCACTCGAGGAAGACCCGGTGCTGCGGGTCCATCACCTCGGCCTCGCGGTTGCTGTAGCCGAAGAATGCCGCGTCGAAGTCCTCCGCTCCCTCGAGCACGGCCGATGCCTTCACGTACCGCGGGTTCTCCAGCAGGTGCTCGGGCACGCCCCGGGCGCGCAGCTCCTCGTCGCCGTGCATCGCGATGGACTCGATGCCCTCGCGGAGGTTGCGCCAGTACTCGTCCGGGTCCGCGGCACCCGGGAAGCGGCAGCCGATGCCGATCACGGCGATGTCGGCCGGGGAGGTCACCACATGCTCGGTCACTCAGATACTCCTTGCGGACGTGCGGATCGGTCGGCCAGGCCCCGCTGCCGGCCGCGGGCTTGCCGCCGGGCGACCGGCCGGGCCGGTGGCGCGGCATCGGTGCCGTCGCCGCCGGACGAGCCGGGTGCCGCGGCCGGCGCACCGGCCTGCCGGGCGAGCAGCTGCTCGACGTGCTCGGCGAGCAGCCGCACGGTCGGATGTTCGAAGAGCGTGTGCAGCGGGAGCTTGCCGACGCCGACGCGCTCGGAGACCGCCGCGAGCATCGGGACCACCGCGAGGGAGTGCCCGCCGAGCTCGAAGAAGTTCGCGTCCGGGTCGACGCGGTCCAGGCCGAGCTGCTCCTGCCAGGCCCCGGCGACCGCCGATCGCACCCCGCCGTGCCCGGTGACCGCGCGCTCCTCGCGGGAGCGGCGCAGCAGGGCGTCCTCGTCGAGCTTGCCGTGCGCGGTCCGGGGCAGTGCCGCGACCCGGATGATCCGCCCCGGCACCATGTACGCGGGCAGTCGCCGGGCGAGCTCCGCACGGGCCGCCGCGGGGTCGCAGGCGGTGCCGACGACGACGCCGACGATCCGGGCCGGTTCCGCGCCGCGGTCCAGCAGGGCGACCGCGTCCTCGGCGCCGGGACAGTCGCGCAGCACGGCCTCCACCTCGCCGAGCTCGATCCGGTAGCCGCGGATCTTCACCTGGTGGTCGAGGCGGCCGAGCAGCAGCAGCTCGCCGCCGGTGACGAGGCCGACGTCGCCGGTGCGGTACATGACGCCGGAGCCGGCGACGGGGTCGGGCAGGAACCGGGCCTCGGTCTCGCCGGGACGGTTCAGATAGCCCGCGGCGACGCCGGGGCCGCCGATGTACACCTCGCCGACGAGACCGGCCGGAAGGAGCCGGCCGCGCTCGTCGAGGACGTAGACGTCGCTGCGCCCGGTGGCCGCGCCGACCGGCAGGGCACCGTCGGCGGGCGGGCCGCCGTCGGCTCCGGTGATCCGGGCCCGGTCCACGAAGTGCATCGTGCAGTTGATGCTCGCCTCGGTCGGCCCGTACCCGTTGATGATGCCCGTGCCCGGGCCCAGCAGCGGCAGCACGTCGCGGACGGCGGCGGCGGTGAGCATCTCCCCGCCGAGCACCAGCAGCCGCAGCCCGGCGAGCGAGACGCCGTGCGCCACCAGCTCGCGCAGGAACGACGGGGTGGCGAACAGGGTCTCGACCCGGTCGCGGCGCAGGAACGCGCCGAAGGCGTCGGGCGCGTAGCGCTCCACGGGCTCCGGGACGCACAGCGTGCCGCCGAACAGCACGGTCGTCATGAGCTCCTGCAGCCCGAAGTCGAACGACAGGGCGAGGGTCTGGGCCAGCCGCATCCCCGGGCCGGCGCCGAGCCCCTTCACCTGCCAGCGCAGCAGCGGCAGGACCTGCGCCGAGGTGATCGGCACGCCCTTGGGCCGGCCGGTCGTGCCGGACGTGTACACCACGTAGACCACGTCGCCGGCGTCGAGCACGGGACCGCCGTCTCCGGCGGGCTCGGGCGCGTCGGCGCCGGGCCGGGTGACGACGGGCAGAGTGACGACGGGCAGGCTGACGACGGGCCGGGCCGGGCCGGCGAGGCGGGCCAGCCGCTCGGCGTGCCCGTCGTGCTCGTCGGCGAGCACGGCACCCAGGTCGCAGTCGTCCATCATGTACGCGAGGCGCTCGTCCGGGAAGTCGGCGGGCAGCGGCACGATCCCGTAGCCCTTGGACCACGCGGCGAGCATCCCGGTCAGGAACCGCACCGGATCGGCGAAGCACAGGCCGACCAGCGGGGTGCCGACCGCGGCCGAGGCGCGCACGGCGGGCAGGACGGCGGCGGCCGCGGCCGCCTGCGCGGCGAGCCGGGCGTAGGTCCAGCGCTCACCGGCCCGGGCCACGGCCTCGGCGTCCGGGCGCAGGGCGGCCTGCTCGGCGAAGAGCGCGCCGAGCGCCCGCGGCGGCTCGTCGCCGTCCGGCGCGGGCAGCACCGACATCGGCGGCGCCGCGAGCGCTCCCGGCGGGCCGCCGTGCCAGGCGAGGGGCGCGTGCGGGGCGGTGGCGGCGTGGCGCACCAGGCTCGTGAACAGCTCGGCCAGGAGGGCGCCGGTGGCGTCGTCGAAGACCCGGCCGTCGTAGGCGAACCGGCCCCGCAGCTCGTCCCCGGCGGCGGTGAACGCCACGTCGAGGTCGGCGAGGGGGCGCGGGGTGCCGGCGAGGTACGGCGTGAACCGCTGCGCCCCGGCGGTCACGACCGCGCCGGGCAGGTCCAGCCCGGCGGCGCCGAGGCCGGTGACGCCCGGCTCCGGGTCGTCGAGGAGGTCGAACAGGGCCGGGAACAGCGCCGCGGCGGCCGTGCGGGAGCGGCGCAGGTGCCGGGCGACGACGGCGAGCGGCACGCGGGCCGCGTCCATGCCGTCGAAGAGGGCCTGGCGTGCGGCCCGGACCGCCGCCGCGGGCGTCGTGCCGGGCGGCAGGTGCAGGCGGATCGGCAGGGTGTTCACCAGGTACCCGACCGCGCCACGGCGGCGGCTGCCCTCCCGGGCCGCGAACGGCACCCCGACGGCGATCGTGTCGTTGCCGGTCAGGCCGGTGAGGAACAGCCCGTACAGGCCCAGCAGCACCGCGAACAGCGTGGTCCGCTCGGCCTGGGCGAGCGCGTGCAGCCCGGCCGTGGCCGGGGCGTCGAGCCGCATGGTGACGGCCGCGCCGGGTGCGTCGGTGCCGCCGCGGGGCGCGGGGACCGGCCAGCGCACGTCGGGCAGGTCGCGCAGCCCGGCGGCGAGGCGTTCGGCGAGCGCGGCGGTCCCGGGTGCCCGCAGGTACGCGGCCTCCTCGGCGACGACGCCGGCGAACGCGGCGGGCGGCGGCGGCAGCGCCTCGCCGCGGCAGACCCGCAGGATCTCGTCCATCACGCGGGCGATGGAGTGCAGGTCGGCCACGAGGTGCGAGACCCGCAGCACCAGGACGGGAGCCACGCCGGGCGCGGTGAGGACGGTGCACCCGAACAGGGGGTCGGCGGCCAGGTCCAGGGGTGTGCCGAGCAGCCGCCGGGTCCGCGCCTCGAGCTCGTCCGGCGCGGCCAGCTCGTGCACGGTGCACCAGGCGGCCTCCCCCGGTTCGCGCACGGTCAGCGTCTGCTCGCCCGGCTCGCCCGCGAACCGGCTGCGCAGCGCGGGATGCCGGGCGACGACGGCGGAGACGGCCCGCGCGAACACGGCCGGCTCGAGGTCTTCGGGCAGCCGTACCGAACGCGCGATGGTGTAGTCGGCGGCGCCGCGCGCGTCGACGGCGCTGAGGAACGCGAGCGCCCGCTGCCCGACCGTCATGCCCCCGTCGCCGTCCGGGCCGGGCTGGTCCTGCTCGCCGTCGCCGTCCGGGCCGGGCTGGTCCTGCTCGCCGGTGCCGTCCGCGCCGCCGGTGTACCGCGCGAGCTCCCCGGCGAGGGACGCCGGGGTGGCGCCGCCGAGCAGGACCGACAGCGGCACCTCGGCGCCGGTGCGGGTCGCCAGCTCGTCCTGCACCCGCAGCGCGCGCAGCGAGTCGAGGCCGAGCGCGGTCAGCGGGGTGCCGGGGCGTACCGACGCCGGCTCCACGCCGAGGACGGCGGCGATCGCCTCGCCGATGCGCGGGTCGACCGGGCCGGTGGCGGCCCCGTCCCCGGGCGCCGCTCCGGCGGCGACGGTCAGGACCGGCAGCTCACCCGCGAGGTACCGGCGGCGGCACTCGGACCGGCGGACCTTGCCGCTCGTGGTACGGGGCACGGCCCGGGGCGGGACCAGCACGACGTGGTCGAGGTGCACGCCGTGGGCCTCGCTCACCGCCGCGCGGATCGTGTCGGTGAGCCGGCCGGGGTCGGCGTCGCCCCGCACGGCCTGCACGAGCACGAGGTCGTCGCCGTCGGTGAAGACCGCGCCGACGCCCGCCGGGAGGCTCGGGTCGGCGGTCTGGGCGGTCGTCTCGATGTCGTTCGGGTGGTGGTTACGGCCGCGCACGATGATGAGGTCGGTGGCGCGGCCGGTGACGAAGAGCTCGCCGTCGCGGACGAACCCGAGGTCGCCGGTGCGCAGGTAGGTGTGCTCGCCGACGCGGCAGCCGAACGTCGCCCCGGTCTGCTCCGGGCGCCGCCAGTAGCCCGCGGCGACGTTCGGGCCGCGCACGAGCACCTCGCCCTCGACGCCGTCGCCGGCGGGGACGCCGTCGCGCACGACGAGGACCTCGTCGACGCTCCACGGGCCGCACGAGACCACCTCGGTCGGGTGGCCGTCCCCGCGGTCGAACGGCACGATGCGCGGCGCCCGGCCGGGCGCGACGCCGCTGACGAGCAGGGTGGCCTCGGCCATGCCGTAGGAGGGGGCGAACGCGGCACCGTCGAACCCGCTGCCGGCGAACACCTCGCTGAAACGGCGCACGGTCGCGGGGCGCACCGGTTCGCTGCCGTCGCAGGCGACCCGCCACGAACGCAGGTCGAGCCCGTCCGGCACCCCGTTCGCGGCGGCGATCTGGGCGCAGAGGTGGTAGGCGAAGTCCGGCGCGGGGCTGATCGTGCCGCCGTACCGGCTGATCGCGCCGAGCCACCGCAGCGGGCGGCGCAGGAACGCGGTGGGCGGCATGAGCACGGCGGTGGCCCCGGCGTAGAGCGGGTGCAGCACGGCGCCGATGAGGCCCATGTCGTGGTAGAACGGCAGCCAGCTGACCACCACGTCGGCGGGGGTGGTGCCGAAGACCCCGGCGATCTGCGCCTCGTTGGCCATGAGGTTGGCGTGGGTCACCATGACGCCCTTCGGGTCGCCGGTGGAGCCCGAGGTGTACTGCAGGAACGCCAGGTCCCGCACATCGGCGGCCGGCGCCCCATCCGCCGGCTCGCAGCCGAGGGCCTCGCCGAGCGGCCGGACCACGGCACCGCTGCCGGTCAGGTCGTCCCCGTCGCCCGGCACGTCGTGCAGCACCAGCGCGGCGCCCGCGTCGGCGATGATGCGGCGCAGGGCCGTGAGGTGCGCGGCGGCGGCGCCGGGCGGTGCGACCGGCACCGCGACGCACCCGGCGTGCAGCACGCCGAGGAACGCCGGCAGGAACGCGAGTCGTGGCGGTACCAGCAGGACGACCCGATCGCCGCGCGCGCAGTGCCGGGTCGTGTAGGCCGAGACGCTGCGGACCTGCCGGTCGAGCTCGCCCCAGGTCAGCGCGCTGGTCTCGGCCTCGCCGTCACCGAGGAACCGGTAGGCGACCGTGTCCGGGCTGCGCTGCGCCGTCTCGCTGAGTAAATCGACAATCGTGCATGCTAAAGCCTCCCCCGAAGGCACGATGCGAAAGCCCCCCTTTGGCGTCCGGCTGATAGCGCTCTCTCGCGTGCTATGCGCAGCCTTCCGTGCAGGCCGTCCACCTGTCAAGCATCGGCGTATGGAGATGCGTGAGAGGGATTACCCGGCGGCGGGGGCGGCCAGCAGGCGCATGACCTCGGCCGGTCGCTCGTGCACGAGGAAATGACCGGCGTCGAAGCGCTCCACCGTGCAGGCGGCCTCCGTGAGCGCGGACCACGCCCGCGCGGAGTCCTCGGACAGGTGCGGGTCGTCGACGCCGCGCAGGACCGTCACGGGCATGCGCAGGGGCTCCCGGACCCGCGGGACGTAGGTCTCGGTGACCGCGAGATCGGCCCGGATGAGCGGCATGAGCAGGTTGCGCATCTCCTCGCTGGCCAGGATCTCCGGCGGGGTGACGCGCAGCGCCGAGAGCAGCTCCACCACGGTCGAGTCCGGGCTGTCGTGGACGCGGGGCAGCGTCCGCGGCACGTGCGGCGCCGGGTACGACGCGACGAACAGGCGCACCGGCGGCCGGCCGCGCTCGCTGAGCCAGTGCGCCAGCTCGAACGCGACCAGCGCGCCCATGCTGATGCCGAACAGCGAGTACGGGCCGCGCAGGGTGGGCAGGATCGCCGCTCCGGCCTGCTCGGCCATGGCCACCGCCGAGGTCAGCGGCGGCTCCTCGAAGCGCTCCCGGCGGCCGGGCGGCTGCACGGGCACGACGGCGATCCCGGGCGGGGCCTGCCGCCGCCAGGGCCGGTAGATGGCCGCGCTGCCGCCCGCGTACGGCAGGCAGTACACCGGATGCGCGTCCGGCGACCCGGGCGGCAGCGGCAGCCAGGGGTTGACGTCGGGCACGGCCTACGGCTGGGCCGCGGCCGGGAAGAGCTCGGCGGCCAGCGCGCGCGCCTCCGCGGCCCACGCCACCAGCATGCGGAACACGTTGGCCCGCTCCGCGTAGAGCCGGTCCGCGTCGACCGCCTGACTGCCGTAGACCTCGTGGTTGTCGCGGGTGGCGCGGGTCAGCATCACCGGGATCAGCCACGTCCACTTGGCCGCCATCACGCACATGCCGAGCCGGACCGCCCGCTCGTCGGCGTCGTACCCGGCGTCGCGCAGGCCCTGCACGTATCCCCGGAAGACGCCCTCGTCGAGCGCGGGCAGCTCATCGGACGGGCGCAGCAGGTCCAGGGCCGTGTCCGACACGAAGTTGCCGATGTCGCCGCCGACCCAGCCCTCGCCGGCGAAGGCCCAGTCGACCAGGACCAGGCGCCCCTCGTGCTCGAAGACGTTGTTGGGCCACAGGTCGTGGTGGCACAGCGTGTGCGGCAGCGCCTCGCCCCAGCTCACGAACTCGTACCGCTCCCGGCACAGCCGCAGCACGTCCTCGCGCAGCTGCCCGCCGAAGTGGGTCCGCATGAGGCGGGTGTCCCAGGCGTCGGCGTTCTCGAGCATCTCCCAGTTGATGTCGGGCGACGTCGCGTCCGGGGTGTCGAGGTAGTCGCGCAGGACGTTGCGGCTGAACGGCACCGCCGACTTGCGCCAGGCGTCGTCGACCAGGCAGGTGCCCTGCGCGCGGCCGAGCTGCCGGGCGTGCTCCTCGGTGCGCCGCACGGTCCAGGTGGCCCCGCCGTTGCCGGACACGTCCTGCATCCAGAGGCTGATCTCGCCGCCCCCGCGCCGGAACGCGCCGAGCAGGCCGGGCAGGGCGATCCCCGCGTCGGTGTAGGCCTGCGGCTGGCCGGCCTCGTAGAACAGCGCCTCGCGCTCCCAGAACCGGTAGTTGGCCGGGTCGTGCGAGCCGCGCCAGACCTTGCCACCGGCGTCGGCCGCGGGCGCGACGACCTTGACGACCGCGCGGGCGTCACCGGCCTGAGCCCGGAAGACTCCGGAGGTCACGCCGATGCGCTGGCCATGCGCGAGCGGGGTGAAACTGACGTCGTCCCGGCCGAGCACGCTACGCGCCTCGGCGGACAGCTCGGCGTCGATCTGAGTATCCGGCAACTCGCCCTCACGGTGACAGCAGGCAACAGAACCGGCACATCGTAACGTAGCGATCCGGTCACCAGTGGCCCCGTTTTCGAAAAACGATTTCCCGGCACGGATCGGCGCGGCAATGATCGAACATTGACCGACGATATTGGTACGAGTCTTTGAAGTAAATTCCCGAAGACGGCGGAGTAACGCGCAGGCCGCATTGATCGACATTCACGATTCGGCAACAATGGCTTTACAAGCTGGGCATACGTCCTCCCGATGGCCCGCGAAAGGGATACCGGGAATCGCTTTTCGGATTGCCGCCCGTCGCCGCGCACACCTAGCGTGATGCGCGTTGTGGCACCACCTCGGAGCAATCTTGAGCGAGAGGAATCATCGGTGACGCAAACCCACGAAGCGGTGCGGTGGACCATTCCCGATCAGCTGCGCCTGCGCGCGGCGCAGCGGCCCGGCGCGGTGGCGCACGAGGTGGCCGGCGGGGTCGCCCTGACCTTCGGCCACTGGGACGCCGCCTCCGACGCCGCCGCCCACGGGCTGGCCGCGCGGGGCGTGACGCCCGGCTCCCGCGTCCTGCTCAACGTCTCCGCACGCCACTGGACCGACTACGCCGTGGCCTGGGCCGGCGTGCTCAAGGCGGGCGCCGTCGCGGTGCCGGTGTCCCCGTCGGCCGGGCGCGAGCAGGCCACGGCGGCCTTCCTCGCGTCCCGCGCGGTGCTCGTCGTCGGCGACAGCGACCTCGTCGACGGGCCGCGGTGCACCGTGGCCGAGCTGATCGCGGACCGGCCGCAGACGCCGCTCGCCGTGGCGGTCTCACCCGCCGACGACGCCGAGATCATCTACACCTCGGGCACCACCGGGCGGCCCAAGGGCGTCGTCGCCACGCACGAGAACCTGCTGTTCTCCCTGATGCGCTCGCGGGCGCGCGCACCGCGCACCGCGCTGCACGCGCTGCCGCCGGGCACGACCGTCGGCCAGGGCCTGCTCGTGCAGCCGCTCGGCCCCGCACCGCACCGCACGCTCACGCTGCCGCAGTTCGTCCCCGCGGAGGTGCTCGAGGCCATCGACCGGTTCCGGCCGACGGATCTGGTGCTGGTGCCCGCGATGGCGATCGCGCTGGTCACCGCCGGCGCCCGGGGCGACTACGACCTCGGCAGCGTGGAGCAGGTCCGCACCACCAGCGCCCCGATCCACCCGGCGACGCTGCAGGCCCTCGCCGAACTCTTCCCGGCGGCGCGCATCCGCAACGTCTACTCGACCACCGAGTGCTGGCCGCGCCGGATGGCCACCGACTTCGACCGCGCCCGGCCGCGCTCGCTCGGCCGCCCGGCCGCCGGGTCCGAGGTGCGCATCGTCCTGCCGGACGGCGGCCTGGCCCCGGCGGGCGTGGCCGGCGACGTCCAGCTGCGCAGCGACGCGCCGCAGCGGCGCTACGACGGCGAGACCGCGGAGTCGGCGGTGTTCCTCGACGGCGGCTGGACCCGCACCGGCGACATCGGCCGCGTCGACGCCGACGGCTACTTCTATCTGGTCGACCGCAACCCGGACCTCGTCAACACCGGCGGGCTCAACGTGTCCACATTGGACGTCGAGGCGTCGCTGATGGAGTTCCCGGGCGTCGTGGAGGCCGCCGTGTGCGGCGTGCCCCACCCGGTGCTCACGGAGTGCGTGATGGCCGCCGTCCGGGCCCGGCCCGGCCTCGACCTCGCGGCCCTGCAGGAGTTCGCGCGCGAGCGGCAGGGCGCGGCCGCGCCGCTGCGGATCGTCGTGGTCGAGGACATGCCGCGCAACATGATCGGCAAGGTCGACAAGCGGCAGCTGCGCAAGGATCTGGAGCAGCACGCGGACGCCCGGCCCTACGAGCCGCCGAGCACGCCGACCGAGGTCCGCGCGGCCGAGCTGTGGTCGGTGGCGCTGGACGTCGGCCCGGTCTCCGCGGGCGACGACTTCCTGCAGCTCGGGGGCGCGTCACTGGCGGCCATGGAGGTGGTCAGCGAGCTGTCGGAGGAACTCGGGCGCCGGGTCACGGTCCGCGACCTGCTCGACAGCACGAGCCTGCGGGAGTTCGCCGCACGCGTCGACGCCGCCGCCCCGGCCGACGGCGACGAGCTGAGCGGGGTGCCCGCGTGAGCGCGGCGACGACCGGCGCGGTCGCCGGGCCGCCCGCGCCGGCTTCGGCGGTGAGTGCGCCACTGTCGTACAGCCAGGAGTCCTTCCTCGCCGAAGGCGAGTCCGCGGTGAACGTGCCGGCCGTCGTGGAGCTGCCCGGGCCGGCCCCGGCCGAGCGCGTGCGGTGGCTGCTCGACGAGCTGACGGCGCGGCACGGCGCCCTGCGCACCGTGCTGACCCGCGGGGCCGGTTCCGGCTCGCCGGTCGAGCAGCGGGTCGCGGACGCGGCCCGGCTGGAGCTGACCCGCGAACGCCACGACGGCCGCGCGGGCGAGCTGCTGCCCGGCTGGCTGCTGGCCGGCTCGCAACGGCCGTTCCGGCTCCTGGACGCTCCCCTGGCCCGCGCCGAGCTGCACGCGGCGGACGACCGGCACGTCCTGGTGCTGTGGCTGCACCATGCCGTCAGCGACCTGAGCACGAGTCAGGTGCTCGCCGACGAGGCGGCCCGGCTGTGGCGGGGCGAGCGGCTGCCCCGGCCGGTGACCCACATGGCCGACTACGCCCGGCAGGAGCGCGGTGTGCGGCCGACCGCGGCGCAGTGGCGCTACTGGGAGGCGGCCCTGACCGGGTGCGACGACACGTTCGGCCTGCCGTACCCGGCCGGCCCGCACGCCGGCCACCTCGTCGAGCGCCCGGCGCTGCCCGTGCTGCCGGCCGACGTGGTCGCCGCGCTGCAGCGGCTCGCCGCGGGCGGGCGCACGACGATGACCGCGGTGCTCGCGGCTGCGGCCGTCGCCGCGCACCACGAGTCGGCGCGGGCCGAGCGGGTCGTGATCGGGCTGACCGTCGGCAACCGCGACCAGCCGCACCTGCGCCCGGTGGTCGGCTGCCTCGCCGACCAGCTGCCGCTGGTGGTCGGCCTCGGGGGCGGCCCGACCTTCCGCGGCTTGGTCGGCCGGGTCCGGGAGGCGCTGCTCGACGCCTACGAGCACCGGCTGCCGCTGGGGTGCCTGGCCCCGCTGCTGCCGCGGCGGCAGGCCCCGGTGTTCGCGGTGAACCTCAACTTCCTGCCGCCGGCCCCGCGGCCGGCCGGGGCCGCACCCGCGGCGCCCGGCGACGAACGGGCCGTGCCCTACGGCATGGTCAAGACCCGGCCCGACGGGTGGTGGCTCGGGGACGCGACCGTCGCCTACCGGCCGCGCATCGACGGCGGCCGGCTCACCGGCGAGGTGGAGGGCGACGGCGAGCTGCACGGCCCCGCGCGGGTGCGCCGGTTCGCCGAACGGTTCAGCGGCGTGCTGCGGCGGGCCGCCCGGGAGCCGGACCTCGGCCTGGCCGCGCTCGTGGCCGGCCTGTGAGCACCGAAGGGAGATCCCGGTCATGACCCGGACACTGGCCGAACCGGCCCACCGGCCCGCCAGCTACTACCAGCGGGACTGGGTGCGCGCGTGCGCGGCGGGCCGCTCGTACTACAGCCTCCCGATCGCCTGGGACGTCGAGGGCCCGCTCGACGCCGAGGCGGTGCGCGTCACGCTCGCGGGCCTCACCGAACGGCACGCCGCCCTGCGCACCGGGTTCCGGATCCGCCCCGGCGGCCCCGATCCCGACGTGGACCAGATCGTCATGCCGTCGCTCGAGGCCGACCTCACGGTGATCGACCTCGCGGGCGCGGCCGATCCGGGCGCGAGCGCGGACGCGCACATCGTCGCGCAGTCGCAGCGGCCCCGGGTGCTGGACCGCCCGCCGCTGTGGCACGCCTCGCTGCTGCGGCTCGGCCCGGACCGCTTCGTGCTGGCGCTGTTCGTGCACCACCTCATCTTCGACGGCTGGTCGCACGGCGTCCTGCACGACGAGCTGGTCCGCTGCTGCCGGGCGGTGCTGCAGGGCCGGGCGGCGCGCCTGCCCCGCCTGGCCCTGCACCTGGGCGACCACACGGCGGCCGAGCGGGCGGCGCGCGACGCCGGCCACGAGCGGTGGTGGCGCGAGCGCCTGCGCGACCTGCCGCCGCTGGCCCCGCTGCCGCCCGTCGGCGGCCGGTTCATCTGCGCACCGATCGCGCCGCTGCCCGCCCCGGCCGCCGAGGCGCTGCGCCGCGCCGCGGCCGAGCACGGCGGGGGCCTCAGCACCGCGCTGCTGGCCACGCTGTTGCTGGCCCGCCGCGCGCACGCCGGCGACGACCAGGTCGTCGGCGTCACTCGCGCGGGCCGCGACCGGCCGGGCGCCCAGCGGGTCGTCGGCCCGCTGCTCGACCATCTGCCGGTGCGGGTCGACGTGTCGCGCTCCCGGGACTTCCCGGGGCTCGTCGCCGACGTGGCCCGCGCGTACCGGGAGGCGCTCGCCCACCAGCTGCCGCTCGGCCGGATCCGTCAGGTGGTCCCCGACGACCTGACCGCGCGCCGGCAGCGCCTCTTCGACACCCGGTACAACTACCTGCCGGCGGCCGCGCCCCTGGCCGCGACGCTGAGCGCGCCGGACGGCCGGGCGGTGCGCATCGCCGCCCGCCCGATCGACCCGATGCGGCTGTCCCCCCGGCACACCGAGGACCACCCCGAGGTGCTGCCGCTGTCGTACAACCTGCGCCGCGACCCCGACGGGGCCCTCGGCGGCGACGTCTGCGGGCACGACGGGCTGTACCCGCCCGAGCGGCTGGCCGCGGTCGCCGGGGAGTTCGCGGCCGTCCTCGCCGAGGCCGCGGCGGCGCTGCGATGGTGACGGCACCGGCCCGGGCGGCGACGGCGGCGGCGCTGCCCGGCCGGCGGCGGGCCACCGTGCTCATCGCGTGCGTGGCGAACTTCGTCGTGCTCGCCGACGCGACGATCGTCAACGTCGCGCTGCCGGCCATGCGGCACGACCTGCGCATCGCCCCGGCGCAGCTGCCGTGGGTGGTCGACAGCTACACGCTGGTGTTCGGCGCCTGCCTGCTCCTCGGCGGGCTGGCCGCGGACCGGGCCGGGCCCCGGCTGCCGTTCGTCGCCGGCATGGCCGTCTTCACCGCGGGCTGCGTGCTGTGCGGCCTGGCGGGCGACGCCGGGGCGCTGTTCGCCGGCCGGGCGGTGCAGGGCGCCGGCGGGGCGCTGTTCAGCCCGGCCGCGCTCGCGCTGGCCATGGCGGCGGCCGGGACCGCGGCCGAGCGCGTGCGGGTGCTGGCGCTATGGGGCGCGCTCGGCGCCGCCGCCGTGGCCGCCGGTCCGGTGCTCGGCGGGCTCGTCACCGCGTCCCTCGGCTGGGCCGCGCTGTTCTGGCTCCCGGGCCTGCTGTGCGGGGCGGCCGCGCTCGCCGCGCTGCGGCTGCCGGCGGGCGGCGGGGACGTGCACGCGGGACCGGCCGGCGGCGACCGGGCACCGGACCGCGCGGCGTTCCCGGCCCGGCGGGTGGCGGCCGCCTGCGCCGCGACGGCGCTGTCCTGCGGGGCGCTGGTGGGGGTGAGCTACGCCGCCACCCTGTGGCTGCAGGAGGTGCTGGGCTTCGGCGTGGTCACCGCCGGGCTGTTGCTGCTGCCGCTGAGCCTGGGCATCGTGGCCGGCTCGGCCGCCGCGCCCGCGCTGCTGCGGCGGTGCGCGCCGTGGCGGCTCGCGGTGGCCGGGTCGGTGGTCACGGCCGCGGGCATCGCGGCGCTGATCCCGATGACCGCGCGGTCGCCGGTGGCGTGGCCGGTCGCGGCGCTCGCGCTGCTGGCGTTCGGCTTCGGCGCGCAGTCCGTGCCGGTGACGCTCGCCGCCACGGCCGTACCGCGCCGCGCCGGGCTCGCCACGGCCGGCTACCAGACGGCAGGCCAGCTCGGGGGCGGCGTGGGCCTCGCCGCGCTGGCCGCGCTCGCGGTCGCCGCCGGCGGGGCCGCGCCCGCCGGGGCCGGCACGATCCCTGGCTACCGGGCCCTGTTCGCCGGGGCCGCGCTGGCGGCCGTCGCCGCGGCGCTGCTCGGCGCCGGGATGCGGGAGTCGGCGGCGCCGCGCTCAGAAGTCCCAGCGGCGCCGGAGGATCTCGGACCCGTCGACGGTGACGCGGGCCGTGGCGGTGCCGGCCTCGCGGGTCAGCCGCAGCCGGACCTCCGTGCGGACCCGCTCGCCGGTGGGCAGCACGACCGTCGTGTCGGCCGCGCCCTCGACCCGGGTCGCCGCTGAGGCGTCCCGATCGGCGGCGGCGCGGACCCGATTGGCCGCGTCCACCCGCACGCCCCCGCGCGGCAGCAGCGCGCTGGTCTCGTCGCCCAGCACGACCGTGACCCGCTCCTGGGCCGGTTCCCGGACGATCTGCCACTGCGGCCGGTGCGACAGCCACGGCGACCCGGCGCCCCGGCGCGCCGGGGCCGGCACCGTCGCCGGCTTGCCGGCCCCGGCGGGCGCCACGGGGATCGTGAGGCCGGCCCGGCCGACCCGCAGCGTCCCCCCGCCGGCGACCGGCCACAGCCGCGGGAAGGCGCTCTCGCTCACCGCCACGCGCAGCGCGTGGCCGGCCGGCAGCTCGTGACAGGCCGGGTCCAGGACGATCCGCACCGCCGAGCGCTCGGCCGGGACGTCGGCCAGGATCCCGCCGGTGATGAGCACCGAGCGGCCGGCCGGGTCCACGTCGGTCAGCTTGACCACGACCCGGCGCGCCGACGACCAGGTCAGGTCGAGCGTCACGACCGGCCGGCCGAGCAGCAGCAGCGGCTCGCGGACCGGCTCTGCGGTGACGGTGGCCGCGCGGGTGTCGTCGTCGTGCTGGTCGAGGGCCCGTTCGGCGCCGGCCGCGGGGATGCCCCACACGCCGCTGAGCGCGCCCACGGTGGCGTCGGGCGGGGCGCTCACGCCGTCGCCGGCCCGCAGCGGGACGGCCTCGGACGCCACGTCGCCCGGCGGCCAGGCGTCGAAGTCGTGCCAGCCGGCCTCGGCGCCGGGCAGGTGCAGTGTCACGGGCGGCTCCGAGTCGATGCCGTTCGCCTCGCCGGCCAGCCACCGCCGCCACCAGCGCAGCGCCAGCGCACACGTGTCCGAGGGGTGCTCCGGCGCGTCGTCGGGGATCGTGTGCGACCACGGCCCGACGAGGAGCTTGCGCGGGCCGCCGAGCCGCTCGAAGGCGCGCAGCGAGCCGTCGCAGAACATGTCCCGCCATCCCGCCACGCACAGCACCGGCACGGTGATCGCCGCGGCGTCGACCACCCGCTCGCGCCACCGCGGGTCGCCGGCCGGGTGCCGGTACAGGTCGGCGAGGTAGGGCTGCGCGTCCTCGGCGCGCCGCCGCCAGCGCCGCTGCTCGTCGGCCGCGTGGAAGTCGCCGACCGGCGGCAGGACCTGGTTGTGCAGGGTGGCCAGGCCCCACATCGCCAGGGCGGTACAGCAGCCGGGTGCGCCCCCGGGGTGCACGAAGTCGCGCTCCGGGTCGAGCATGCCCAGCACGGACACCACCGCCCGCAGCGCCGGTGGCCGGCGGGCGGCCGTGCGCAGCGCGAGCAGGGCGCCGTAGGAGAAGCCCCACATGCCGACCGCGCCGGTGGACCACGGCTGCCCGGCGGCCCAGCGCACGAGGTCGACGCCGTCGTCGGCCTCGGCCGGGTCGAACGGCGGCCGGGCGAGGCCGTCGGAGGAGCCGAGCCCGAGCGGGTCGGCGAGCACGCAGGCGACACCGGCCGCGGCGAACTCGTGCAGCACCGCGCGGACCCCGAGGCCGCCGAGCGCGTCCTTGCGGTACGGCAGCAGGCAGACCACCACCGGGGCCGGACCGGCGCCGCGGGGCAGGAACAGGTCCGCCGACAGCGTCACGCCGGGGGTCGCCGTGGGCACCCGGGCGTCGTGGCGGACCTCGACGTCGTACCGTTCGCCGTTCGCCGATCCCATCGGCCCTCCTCAGCTCGAGTCGCGCACGACCAGGCGAAGGCCGAGCGTGATGTGCTGCACCGACGCCGACGGGTCCGCGATGCGCTCGGCGAGCAGCCGGGCACCGATCCGCCCGGACTCCTCGAACGGCTGGCTGACGGTCGTCAGGCCGGCCGCCTCGGCGACGCTGCCGTCGTCGAAGCCCGCCACGGCGAGGTCCTCCGGCACCCGCAGCCCCTGCCGGCGGGCCTCCAGCACCAGGCCCGCCGCGAGCAGGTCGTGGTGGGCGAAGACCGCGGTCGGCGCCGGGCGCAGGGCGAGCACCTCACCCAGGGCCCGGCGGCTGCTCACGATGTCGTTGCCGGTCAGCACCGTCGGCACCGCGGCCGCGTCGATCCCGGCGCCGGCCAGCACGCCCAGGAAGCCGCGGTTGCGCCGCTGCCCCTGGGAGAGGAACGCCTGGGACTCCTGCGGCTCCTGCAGGAAGGCGAACGACGTGTGGCCGCGCTGCAGCAGGTGGCGGGCCAGCATGGCGCCGCCCTCCTGGTCGTCGATGTTGACGGTGCTGAACTCCGGCCGGGCGCTGTCCACCAGGACCGTCGGCAGCCCCCGGGCGCCCAGGTGCTCGGCGAGCTCGTCGTCCAGCGGCAGGCCCATGATGAGCAGCCCGTCGAGGCGCCCGGTCACCGGCAGCGTGCGCAGCAGCGGCGACACGCTCGCCGCGGCCGACTCGTGGTCGTAGACCACGACGTCGCGGCTCGCGCCGTCGGACTCGGCCAGCACGCCCATGAGCCGGCGGCGGAACGAGTCGTAGGAGGTGAACGGGGCGAGCACGCCGATCCGCCCGACGCCGCGCCGGGCCTGGGACACCGCGACGCCCTTGGGCACGAACTGCAGCTCCTCGATCGCGCGCAGGACGCGCTCGCGCGTCTTGGCGTTCACCCGGCTCGGCCGGTTGATCGTCTGCGAGACCGTGGAGATGCTCACCTTGGCGTAGGCGGCCACGTCGTAGATGGTGACGGCGTCAGACACGGCTGGGCTCACCCGGCTCCCAGCCCTGGGGTCGGGCGGGGTGTTGGGCAGGGTGTTGGGCGGGGTGTTGGGCGGGGTGTTGGGCCAGGTGGCCGGCCGCCGCGCGGCGCCGTCGCTGCTCGACCGGGTCGGGCACGGGCGCCGCGGCGAGCAGCGCCTGCGTGTAGGGGTGCTGCGGCTGTTGCGTCACGCGGGCCGCCGGGCCGGTTTCCATCACCCGGCCACGGTAGAGCACGACCACCCGGTCGGCGGCGTGACGGATCAGCGCCAGGTCGTGCGTGATGAACAGGTAGCCGATCCCGGACTCGCGCTGCAGGCCGCGCAGCAGGTTGAGCACCTGCGCCTGGACGGACAGGTCCAGGGCGCTGGTGGGCTCGTCGCACACGATGAGGCGCGGGCCGGCGACGAGCGCCCGCGCGACGGCGATGCGCTGGCGCTGACCGCCGGAGAACTCGTCCGGGTAGCGCTCGGCCGCGTCCTCCGGCAGCCCGACCCGGCCCAGGACCTCGGCGACGCGCTCGCCGGCGCCCGCCGCGCCGCCGTGCGCGAGCAGCGGCTCGACCAGCGTCTGGCGGATGGTGCGGGACGGGTTGAGCGAGCCGTACGGGTCCTGGAAGATCGGCTGGATGTAGCGCGTCAGCTCGCGCCGGCGGCGCCGCCCGGCCGCCGTGATGTCCTCGCCGTCGAAGCGGACGCTGCCCCCGGTCGCGGGGACCAGTCCCAGCACCACGTTGCCGATCGTCGACTTGCCCGAGCCGCTCTCCCCGACCAGCGCGACCGTCTCGCCGGGCGCGACCGTCAGGCTCACGTCGCGCACCGCGTCCGGCGGCCGGCGCCGGCCCCGGCCGTAGTTCACGGTCAGCCCCCGCAGCTCCAGCAGCGCCTCGCCGTTCACAGCGCCGCCACCTCCTCCGCGCGGATGCAACGGGTCACGCGGTCGCCGGACCCGCCCGTCAGCGGGATGGTCCCCGCGGCGCACTCGTCGGCCGCGAACCGGCACCGGGGGCGGAACCGGCAGCCCGGCGACCATCGCCCGGGCGACGGGACGGTCCCGGCGATGGTCGGCAGGTCCTGCCCGGCCACCGCGAGGTGCGGGTTGGCCTCGAGCAGGGCGCGCGTGTACGGGTGGCGGGGGTCGGCGTAGAGGTCCTCGACGCCGGCCTGCTCGACGACCTCGCCCGCGTAGACCACGACCGCGCGGTCGCAGATGTCGGCCAGCACGCCCCAGTCGTGCGTGACCAGGATGACGGCCATGCCGAGGCGGCGGCGCAGGTCGCGCAGAAGGTCGAGGATCTCGGCCTGGACGGTGACGTCCAGCGCGGTGGTGGGCTCGTCGGCGACGAGCAGGTCGGGCTTCCCGGCGAGCGCGAGGGCGATCGCGACCCGTTGCGCCATCCCGCCGGACAGCTCGTGCGGGTAGCGGCGCGCGACCCGCTCCGGGTCGGTGAGCCGGACGGTGCGCAGCAGTTCGACCGCCTCGCGGGCGGCCTGTCGCCGGCTCATCGGGGTGTGCCGGCGGATCACCTCGGCGACCTGGCCGCCGACGCGGAACGCGGGGTCCAGGCCGCTTCCCGGCTCCTGCGACACCAGCGCGATGCGCCGGCCCCGGACGCGGCCGAACCCGCGCTCGTCGAGCCGGGTCAGGTCGAGGACCGGCCCGGCGCCGGGGCGGAAGCGGGCGGCGCCCGCGGTCACCGCGCCGCCGGCCGGCAGCAGGCCGAGCAGGCTGCGCGCGATCATCGTCTTGCCCGAGCCGGACTCGCCGATGACGCCGACGCACTCCCCCGCCGCGACCGAGAAGCTCACGTCGCGCACGACCGTGACCGGGCCGCCGGGTGCGGAGAACTCGATCGTGAGCCCGTCCACCGACAGCAGTGGCTCGATCGGGCACTGCCCTGCCGCCCGCTCCTGCGGGGCGGGCGGCGCGGTGTGCGGCCGGGCCGGGCGCGGCCGGGCCGCCGGCTCGCGGTGCTCGGCGGTGACGTCGCGGACCGCGTCGCCGAACACGCCGAGGGCCAGGACGGTCAGGGTGAGCATCGCGCCGGTGGGGACGGCCAGCCACAGGTCCTCGCCGGTGACCTGGGCCGCCTGCGCGATCATGTTGCCCCAGCTCGGGCCCTCGGTCTCGGGGGCGCTGAGGCCGAGGAACGACAGCGCGCCCTGGACCAGCACGGCGGTCGCGGCGAACAGCGAGACCTGCACGAGGATCGGGCCGGCGAGGCGGGGCAGGACGTGGCGGACCATGATGCGCGCCTCGCCCAGGCCGGACAGGCGCGCGGCCCGCACGTACAGCTCCCGCTTGACGCTCATGGTGACCCCGCGGGCGACGCGCAGCAGCATCGGCGCCGAGATCACGCCGAGCACGACCATGGTGGCGGCCGTGTTGCCCGGGAAGACCGCGAGCACCATCAGCAGCATGACGATGCCCGGCAGTGCGAGCAGCAGGTCGGCCAGCCACGAGATCGCGCGGTCGGCCCAGCCGCCGAGGTGCCCGGCCGTGACGCCGAGGGTCACGCCGAGCACGACGAACACCGCGACCGCCTCGACCACGCTGACGAGCGTGACCTGGGCGCCGTAGAGCAGCCGGCTGAGCACGTCGCGGCCCAGCCGGTCGGTGCCGAGCCAGTGCGCCGCGCCCGGCCCGGCCAGCGCCGCGGCCAGGTCCTGCCGCTCGGGGTCGGCCGGGGCCACCCACCGCACGCACACCGTGGCGGCGGTCAGGGCGAGCAGGAACGCACCGGCGGCCAGCCCCGGGCCGGAGCGCCACAGCCGGCGCCAGCGCGAGCGCCGGGCGGGACGCCCGGACGGGGGCGCGTCGGTCGCGATCAGGGAGATGCTCATGCGGCACGCACCTTCGGGTCGAGCCAGCGGTACGCCAGGTCCACCAGCAGGTTCACGATGATCACGACGACGGTGAAGCAGAACGCCACGCCGGTGATGACCGGCAGGTTGTGGCCGCCGGTCGCGGTGACCGCCTGCTGGCCGAGGCCCGGCACGGAGAAGATGCCCTCGATGAGCACCGCGCCGCTGAGGAGGTTGACGAACAGCAGCCCCAGCATCGTGACCACCGGAATGGCGGCGTTGCGCAGCGCGTGCTTGTAGAGGATCGAGCGCAGCGGCAGGCCCCGGGCCCGCAGCATCGTGACGAACTCCTGGGACAGCACCGCCGCCATCGAGTCGCGGGTCTGCTTGGCGACGAAGGCGATCGACCCCGCCGAGAGCGTGAGCACCGGCAGCGCGATGGCGCGCAGCCAGCCCGCCGGGTCACGCCCCGGGTCGACGTAGCCGCCGGAGGGCAGCCAGGCCAGGCGCACGGCGAACAGCTCGACGACGAGCAGCGCCAGCCAGAAGCTCGGCACCGCGAGACCGGTCAGCGACACCGCGTCCAGCAGCCGGCCGGCCGGGCCGCGGCGCCGCGCGCCGGCGACGCCGAGCCAGGTGCCGGCGACGGCCGAGACGAGCACCGTGCCGACGATCACGGACAGGCTCGGCAGGAGCCGGTCGCCGACGATCTCGGCGACCGGCTGCCCGCTGAACAGGTCCCGGCCCAGGCTGCCGTGGAACAGCTCGCCGAGCCAGTGCCAGTACCGCACGTACAGCGGCTCGTCGATGCCGAGCAGCTCGCGGGTGCGGGCGTACTGCTCGGGGGTGTAGCTGCCCGACTGGCTGCTGAGGATGGACGTCGCCGCGTCCCCCGGCGCGAGCGACACGAGCACGAAGGACAGGGCGGTGACCACGAACAGCAGCGCCACCGACGAGGCGAGCCAGCGCAGCACGGCGCGGAGCATGGCGGGCCGACCTTTCTGCGCCGGCTAGGCCGCCGGCACGATCTCGTAGAGGGACAGCAGCGGCTCCTTGGGCGAGGTCGCGATCCCGCCGACCGTGTTGCGCGCGTAGTACGGCAGCCCGGTCATGACCACCGGCACGAACCACGCCTGGGTGGTCAGGTACGCCACGACGCCGCGGTCCGCCGCGGTCTTGGGGTCGCCGGTGCTGCTCGCCGCCTCGTCGTAGCGCGACTGCAGGGCCGGGTCGGCGTACTTCAGCGGATTGAACGCCGCGGAGGGCAGGAACAGCGACGGCCCCTCCATCCAGATCGGGATCTGGCCGAAGGCGGTCATGAACGCGGGGAACTTCCCGCCGAACGCGTCCGCCGCGTACTGGTTGGCGTTGGCGTAGTCGGTGATGCGCAGGTCGACCCCGATCTGCTTCCACTGCTGCGCCAGCGCCTGCGCCACCAGGTGCAGCTGCTGGTACTCGGGGGTGACGACGGCCAGCGTGAAGCCGCCGCCGTAGCCGGCCTCGGCGAGCAGGGCCTTGGCCTTGTCGACCTGGTAGGGGTAGGCGGCGGCGAGGCTGTCGTCGTATCCGTAGCCGCCGGGGACGCTGACCTGGTGCGCGGGCTCCCCGACGCCGCCGAACAGCGCCTTGGCGATCGCGGCCCGGTCGGTGGCGAAGTTCAGCGCCTGCCGCACGCGCACGTCGCCGAGCGGCTTGGCGAGCGTCCCGCCGCGGTCGGCCAGCACCACGCCGTTCCACAGGAACAGCGAGGAGGCGACGGTGAGCCCGGCCTGCTTGGCGGCGGCGACGGTGGACGGGTCGCCGACGGCGACGTCGGCCTGGCCGGTCTTGAGCGCGTTGAGCACGGCCTGCGGGGTCGTGATGACCCGGATCACCACCTTGCGCCAGCGCACCGCCGGGGCGTTGTAGTAGTGCGGGTTCGGCACGTAGGTGTAGTGGTCACCGGCGACGGTCTGCTGGGGGTCGAGCATGTACGGCCCCGCACCGACGGTCGTGGTGCCCAGCGCGCCCGGGTCGGCCAGCCCGCCGCTGCCGATGACCCCGCCGATGATGAAGTCCTGCGTGAGCATGACCGGGAAGTCGGGGTTCGGCGCCGGCGAGGTGATGGTGACCGTCGCGGGGTCGGTCGCGGTAAAGGTGCAGCCGGCCAGCAGCGGCGCCATCTGCCCGGCCGAGCTGACCACGTACTTGAGGTGGTCGACGACGTTCTGGGCGCTCAGCGGCGAGCCGTCGGAGAAGGTGACGCCGGGGCGCAGCTTGAGCACGAAGGTCTTGTTGCCCGTCCCCTGGTACGACCACGACTCGGCGAGGCCGGGCGTGAGCGTGCCGTCGGACTTGCGCACGATGAGCGGCTCGTAGGCCAGGTTCTCCAGCCAGCTGTTGTTCTGCGCGGTCTTCGCCGGGTCCAGGGTCTGCGGCGGCGAGGCGGTGACCACGGTCAGCGTGTTGCCGACGGTCGGGTTCGCCTCCGGTGTGGAGCCACAGCCGGAGACCGATAACGCGGCGATGAGCGACAGGGCGGGTATGGCCCGGTCGATGACTCTGCGGCACGTCCGCACGACTCCTCCTACGGGTAGCTGCGGGTTCGCGGGGCCTGTGAGTGGGGTGTTACACCGACGCAATGCCTAGGTAACAACGGCCGTCGATCAAGTGTCAAGACCTTTCTGCGAAGCACTTCGCATCGCTATGGTGGAGCTCCGGTCCCGCGAGCCTCGGAGGACGACGTGTTCCTTGATCGCGACGGCGCCACCTTCCGCACCCGGGTCCACCGCGACATCCGGATCCCCACCGCCGATCCCGCGGTGACACTCTCGGGCGACCTCTACCGCCCGGTGACCGGCGAGGCCGTGCCCGGTCTGGTCACCGTGCAGCCCTACCGCAAGGACTTCCTCGCCGGCTCCTCCTACGCCGGACCGGCCCGGTGGTTCGCCGAGCGGGGCTACGCGAGCCTCGTCGTCGACCATCGCGGCACCGGCGCCTCCGACGGCCGACGCCGGGCCGAGTTCGACCGCGGCGAGGGCGACGACGCGCTCGCGGCCATCGACTGGATCGCGGCCCAGCCCTGGTGCACCGGCGCGGTCGGGGCCTGGGGCGTGTCGTACGCGGCGAACACCACCCTGCGCGTGGCCAGCCTGCGCCCCGCGCACCTGCGGGCGGCCGTCGCCATCGCGCACGGCCTCGACGCCGCGCGCGACAGCATCCACCCCGACGGCGCCCGCGGCGACCTGCACGCCCTGGCCAACCGCGGCAGCGCCATGCTGCTGCAACAGCTGCTGCCGCCGCTGGCCGGCTACGCCGCCGCCGACGCGCAGCACCGCTGGCGGACCCGGCTGCGCACGCAGCGGCCGATGGTCCTGGACTACGCCCGGTCCCCCGCCGGCGACCCGGTCTGGGCCGAGCGGGCGATCGACGGCAGCCGCATCGTCGTGCCGGTGCTGTGCGCCGGCGGCTGGCGCGACAGCTTCACCCACGCGGTCATCGACGCCTTCGAGCGCATCCGCGGCCCGAAGCGGCTGGTGATGGGGCCGTGGGGTCATGTCATGCCGCAGGACTCGGCCCACCACCCGGTCGCCTTCCTCGAGCTCATGGCGCAGTGGTGGGACCACTGGCTGCGCGGCGTGCCCAACGACGCCATGGCGGCCCCGCCGGTCGTGCTGCACCTGGACGGCCCGCGGCCGCGCTGGCGCGGCTACGCCCAGTGGCCCCCGCCCGGACGCAGCACCGTGCTCGCCGCCGACGGCGACGCGCTCGTGCCGGCGACGCCGGACGCCCCGCACCGGCCGCCCGGCCCGCACGTGCCCGACCCGAGCGTCGGCACGCTGCGCGGCCTCGCCGGCATGGGGCTGGGCGAGGCGTGCCCGCCGCAGGACCAGCACGACGACGACCTGCGCTCGCTCTGCGCGACCGGCGCCCCGATCGAAGCCGACCTGCTGCTGGCCGGGCGCCCGGAGGTGCTCGTCCGGTTCGCCCCGGACGAGCACGGCCGGATCGTGCCGCCGCCCCGGCTCGTCGCCCGCCTCTGCGGCGTCGACCCGAGCGGCCGCTCGACGCTGATCACCGCCGGCACCCTGCGGCCGGGCACCGCCGAGGCGGAGCAGACGATCCCGCTGCGCCCGGTGCACCACCGGGTGCCGGCCGGCACCCGGCTGCGCATCGCGCTCGGCACCGCCGACTTCCCGCGGCTCACGCCGCTGTGCGGCGAGGACGCCGTGCGCGTCGCCGGGCTGCGGCTGGTCCTGCCGGTCGGCGACGAGCACACCGGCACGGACGTGGAGCTTCCACCGGCGGACGCGACCGGCCGCCCCGCCACCGCGGCGCCGAGCTGGCGGGTCGAGCGCGATCACACCCGCGGGGCGGCGACGGTGAGCGTCACGAGCGAGGTGCCGCACACGGTCAGCACGGACGGGCACGTCTACCGCCTCACCAGCCGCCTGCGGGCGCACCTGCCGGGCGGCGCGCCGCAGGCCGTGGTGACCAGCGGCACCCAGACGGCGGAGGTGTGGCTGGAGACCGGCGAGCGGGTCTTCGCCAGCGCGTCCGTGCGGTGCACGCAGGACGCGCTGCGGGCCCACGGCGTCGTGCGCATCGGCGCGCTCACGCTCTTCGAGGCGACCTGGACGGCCGAGCTGACCCGCGAGGGGCGAAGGCCTTGTTCGTCAGCCGTAACCGTCAGGTAACCATGGGTATCGGTCCGCGTGCCACGCTCGGAGCCGATGTCCGAGTTGCCTCTGGACCGGCACGTCGTCGCCCGTGGCACCGACCGCGACGACGTGAACGGCCAGTTCGCCCGCGAGCTGCCGGACCACCGCCTCGAAGACGGCCCCGGGGGCCTGCGGCTCGACGCCCGGCTGCACGCCGTGCGGCTGCCGCACGTCGTCGCGCTGTACCTGTCGTACGGCTGCGAGGTCCGCTGCTCCTATGACAGCACCGCCACGTCGGTCTGGATCCAGCTGCCGGTCTCGGGCAGCCTGCGGGTGCGGGCCAGCGGCACCGAGCTGCTGTGCACCACCGCCCAGGCGTCGGTGACCTCCGGGTCCGGGCGGGTGGCGATGGCGTGGAGCCGCGACTGCGCGGCGCTGGCCTTCCACATCCAGCGGCGCGCGCTGGAGGACGAGCTGGAGTCGCTCATCGACGGCCCGGTCGGGCCACCGCTGCGCTTCGAGCCGGTGATGGACCTGGCCGGCGAGCGCGTGCGGTCCTGGTTCGCGATCGCCACGGCGTTCACCCGGGAGCTCAACGCCGGCGGCGGCCTGCTCGAGCACCCCCGGCTGGTGCTGCACGCCGAGCGGCTGCTGCTGCGCGGGCTGCTGCTGTCCCAGCCGCACAGCCACTCGGCGCTGCTGCGCGACGATCTGCCGGAGTCCACGCCGTGGCACGTGCGCACCGCCGTGCGGCTGCTGGAGGACCGGCCCGAGCGCGACTTCAGCGCCGCCTCGCTGGCCCGGGACGTCGGGGTCAGCCCGCGCGCGCTGCAGGACGGCTTCCGCCAGCACCTCAACGCCTCCCCCATGCAGTATCTGCGCACCGCGCGGCTCAACCGGGTGCGCGCCGACCTGCTGGCCACCACGCCGGCGACCGCGACGGTCGCCGACGTCGCGCACCGCTGGGGCTTCACGCATCTCGGCCGGTTCGCGCAGTACTACCGCGCCCGCTACGGCGAGTCCCCGTCGGACACGCTGCGCGCCGCCGGCTGAGCGCGCCACCCTGGCCGGTGGGTCTGCGGCGGGTGGGACGGCACCGCCGCGGGGTGTTTCGCGGCCGCCGGTGCGGGCAGTCGGATGAGCAACGGCGCCGGTGCGGTCCGCATCGGCGTGAGCGACCGACGACGGGAGGGCTCGATGAGCTTCCAGGACAAGGTCCAGCACAAGGCCGAAGAGGCCAAGGGCGCCGCCAAGGACAAGGTCGGCGACATGACCGACGACGAGCGTCTGCAGGCTGAGGGCCGGTCCGAGCAGAGCTCCGCGAACGTGAAGCAGGCCGGGGACAAGGTCAAGGACGCGGCCGCAAAGGCCAAGGACGCCCTGAGCTGACCCGGCGCCAGCCGCGACAGGCGTTCGCGGGCAGCGCGGCGAGAAGCGGCCGCGCTGCCCGCGGGCGGTCAGCTCGGTACCGGTACCCGGACCTTGATGCAGTGCACCGGCGGGTTCAGGCCCCGCTGCGACCAGGTGCAGCCGTTGCCCCATGCCGCACCGGTGACGTGGGTCTCCGGCAGGCTGTCGATGAGGTCGTAGTCCGAGCAGTGCGACAGGTTCGACGCCGGGGTGGCGCCGAGGATCGCGCCCGAGCCGCAGGCCGGCTCCAGCAGCGTCAGCCACGACCGGATCAGGCGCTGCCCCGCCGGGGTGTCGTCCCACCCGAAGTAGTCGAGGTGCACGCCGCCGATGGTGATCCAGGCGCCCCAGTCCTCGCCGTCGTAGCCGTCGTAGTACCTCCACCGGGCGCCGTTGCCCTCGGTGCGGATGAAGGCGTCCGTGTACGACGAGGGCACGTCGATGACGTTGCAGTTGGTCTTGCTGTCGTGGGCGGTCGAGTCGCGGCACAGCACCGCGGTGACCGCCCCCGTCGAGGTGGGCAGGCCGCTGACCTGCACGGTGGTGCCGCTGCCGCACGACCAGTGCTCGGTCGTGGCCGCGGCGGTCCACTTCACGTAGGCGCACTTGCCGTCGGCGGCGGTGTCGGTGACGTTGAGGACGAAGGCGCGCGTGCCGACGGCGTCCCAGCCGTTGGCGACCAGCCGGGCGCCCGGCACGTCGAGCTTGACCTGGATGCTGGTGCCGCCGGTGTACTCCCACGAGCCGGACCAGCCGGCCCCGGAGACCGCGGCGAACGCGGGCTGGGGAACGATCACGGCCACCGCCACGACAGCGGCGGCGATGAGCACTCGAGTCGATCTCATAGCCGCCGAGTGTGCACAGCCGCACACGCGCGGTCGCGTGACTGTCGCCGTTGCGACGACCCGTCCGCAACCGCGTGCGGCCACGGCCCGGTCAGGCGCCCGGTCAGGCGCCCGGTCAGGCGGCGCAGCGGAAGCCCACGTGGCCGGTGGCGCTGTCGGGGGTGGACGAGGTGCGGGCGGCCACCCGGTAGCGGTTGCAGTACGACTCGTGGCACAGGTACGAGCCGCCGCGCATCACGCGGGCCGTGCCCCCGGGCGGGCCCGCCGGGTCGAGCCGGGTCGCGTCGGAGGGCTCGGCGTGCCAGGCCGGGCTGAACCAGTCGGCGCACCACTCCCAGACGTTGCCCGACGTGTTGTACAGGCCGAAGCCGTTCGGGCGGTAGGCGTCCACGGGCGCGGTGTCCAGGTATCCGTCGGCCGCCGTGTTGCGGCGCGGGAACTCGCCCTGCCACGTGTTGCAGCGGTGCGTCCCGCGCGGCGTGAATTCGTCGCCCCACGGGAACCGCGCCTGCTCCAGGCCCCCGCGGGCCGCCTTCTCCCACTCGGCCTCGGTGGGCAGGCGCTTGCCGGCCCAGGCCGCGTAGCAGGCGGCGTCGGTCCACGACACGTGCACGACGGGGTGGTTGCGCCGCTCACCGATGCCGGAGCCCGGGCCGGCCGGATGGCGCCAGTCCGCCCCCTCGACCGGCAGCCACCACCGCGGCACCGCCGCCGACCGGGCGGCCAGCACGCGCTGCGCCGCCTCGCCCCGCACCAGCAGGTGGAACACGAAGCTCCAGCCGAAGCGCTCGGCCTCCGTCACGTAGCCGGTCGCCTTGACGAACCGGGCGAACTGCGCGTTGGTGACCGCCGCCGGGTCGATGTGGAACGCCGACACGCGCACCTCGCGGACCGGGCCCTCCCCGTCGTCGGGGAACGCGTCCGGGTCGTCGCCGCCCATGAGGAACGGGCCCTCCGGGATCGCCACCATGCCCTTGAGCACCTCGGCGCGGGTGCGGTGCGGCACGGCGAACGGCATGTCGAAGGTCACGTCCGGGGCCCGGTCGTCGGCGGGCGGGTTGCAGCAGCTCACGCCGACAAACCTACGTCGAACGGGAGCCCGCTTCCCGGGTCGCGGCAGATCTCGCGCAGCCGTGCGTAGAGCGCGGCGACGACGGCCGGGTGCACGTCCCACAGGTTCGTGGTCTCGCGCGGGTCCTCGGCCACGTCGTAGAGCTGGCCCTGCGGGTGCGCGGCGTCCCACGGCGGGGCGGCGTGCGCCTTGCCGGTGCCGGTGGCGAACAGGTCGCTGATCGAGGGCTCGGAGAAGCCGCCGCCGGAGCCGGCCGAGAAGATCGCCTTCCACCGCCCGGCCCGCAGCGCGAACCGGCCGCCGAGGCTGTGGTGGACGATCGGGCGATCGGGATCGCCCGGCTCCGCGCCGGTGAGCACGGGCAGGATGTCGCGGCCGTCCTCGCACGCCACGGACCGCCCGGCGGCCGCGGCCGCGGTCGGCAGGACGTCGGTCAGGCAGATCGGGGCGTCCACGACCGAGCCCGCCGGGATGCGGCCGGGCCAGCGGGCGATGAACGGCTCGCGGTGCCCGCCGTCCCACAGGTCGCCCTTCTGCCCGCGCCAGTCGCCGTTGGGCGCGTGCCGCGCGGGGTCGCCGTCGTCGGTGAAGTACGTGACGGCGCCGTTGTCGCTCGTGACGATGAACAGGGTGTCGTCGAGCCGGCCGGTGCGCTCCAGGGCGGCGCGCAGCTCGCCGACGGCCCAGTCGACCAGGCACACGCCGTCGGCCCGGTCGCCGAGGCCGGAGCGTCCGGCGATGAAGTCCGGCGGCACGTTGGGCCGGTGCGGGGCGCTGGGCGCGAGGTAGCACAGGAACGGGCCGGTCTGCTCCTCGACGAAGGCGACCGCCGCGCGGGTGAAGGCGACGTCGGCGTCCTGCTCCCGGAAACCGTCGGCCTGCAGGCCGGGGCGCTGCTCGGTGAGGTACACCTCCTTCTCCTTCGACGGCACGCCGACCGTGCGGTCCTGGTCGATGAACGCGTAGGGCGGCATGTCGAGCGAGCCGGCGATGCCGAAGAAGCGGTCGAAGCCCAGCGCGGCCGGGCCCCCGGTGACCGGCGCGGTGTAGTCGATGTCCCGGCCGAAGTCGGTCTCGACGTCGTCGTGCAGCGGTGCGCCGGGGGTGAACGCCGAGCGGACCGAGCCGTCGGTGTGCCGCCAGCCGAGGCCCAGATGCCACTTGCCGAAGGCGCCGCAGGTGTACCCCGCGTCGCGCAGCACGCTCGCCAGGGTGGGGCGGCCGGGCTCGATGATGGCCGGCCCGTGCCCCATGAGCACGAAGCTCTTCAGCGGCCCGCGCCAGGCGTAGCGCCCGGTCATGAGCGCGTACCGGCTGGGGGTGCACACCGCCGAGGCGGAGTGGCAGTCGGTGGCGCGCACCCCCTCGGCGGCCAGCCGGTCGACGTTCGGGGTGGGGATCGCCGAGCCGTAGCAGCCCAGGTCTCCCCAGCCCATGTCGTCGGCCAGCACGACCACGACGTTGGTCATGTCCAGCAGCTCCCGTCGGCGCTCTTGACGATGCGGACCGCGTTGGTGGTGGCCGGGTCGATGGTGAAACGGCTCGCGTCGGCCTGGCACGCGCCGTCGGTGAAGACGTTGACGAAGTTCACGTTGCGCGCCTTGTGGGTGCTGTCGATGCCCTGGACGATGCTCGGGTACTGATAGTTCGTCTGGGCGTGGATGTTGCGGAAGATGAGCTGGTCGAGCTCGCCGTAGCCCAGCGCCGGGTCGTACCACTTGTTGTTGTCGACCGCGAGGTAGAACAGCCGCCAGTTGGCGTTCTCGACGCGGATGTTCTCGAACAGGTAGCGGCTCGGCGTGCCGGGACCGGCGTGCAGGGCGCGGAAGATGCCGGACTTCTGGATCTGGTAGTGCTCCGCGTGGATGACGTCGTTGTCGTACACGTGGAAGTTGGTGGGGCTGTTCGCCAGGTTCCAGCTGATCATGAACGGTGCGCCGTTCTCCAGCTGCCAGACGGTGTTGCTGCGGGTCACCTGGTCGCCCCAGAACAGCTTGATCGAGTCGTCGTTGGACTTGACGAAGTTGTTCTCCACGAGGGACTTGTTGCCGGCGACCATGCCGTCGGTGCTGTACCACCACGACATCGTCTTGACGTTCTCGATCGTCGTGTACTGCGCGAGGGCCCGGACGTTGAACCGGGGCGCGTTGACGAACGTGACACCCTCGACGAGCAGGTTCTGCGAGGACTGGTCGGCGATGTCGATCATGCCGGGCTGGTTCTTGTTGAGCTCCTGGTCGCCGAGGTCCATGAACTTGCCGTCGAACACGCCGCGGCCCTTGATGGTGACGTTGCTGACCGGCCCGTTGGCGATGAACGCGCCCTTCACCCAGGCGCCGCCGGCGAGGTAGATCGTCTTGCCCGAGGTGATCACGTTGCCGGAGCCGATGTTGTGCACGCCGGGGCCGAAGTAGAGCACGTTCGGGTCGCCGGTCGCGGGCGGCACGTCGTTCTCCGGCGGGTTGGCGAAGACCAGCATCGGGTGCGGGATCGGGTTGTGGATGTTCGGGGCGAACTCCACCGAGACGTTCTTCGGGTTGGACATGGTGAACGTGCAGGTGTTGCCGGCGAACGAGGTGGCGATCGCCGCGGACTGCGGCCGCACCTGGCAGCCGGTCAGCCCGCTCTGCCCCACCGCGGTCACCCGCACCGTGACGGACCCGGCGAAGGAGAAGCTCGTCCAGGAGGTGTCGGCCTCGCGGTTGGTGTCGGTCTTCGCGGCCGTCGTCTTGTAGACGAACGACGACTGGTTGTTGACGGTGGCGGTGTACCAGTTCGACGCGGCGACGCCGGCCGGTCCCGGGTAGAGGCTCAGCGCCGGCCCGGCGCCGGGGGTGATGTCGCCGTAGGGCAGGGTGGCGCGGTGCGCGGCCACGTCGTTCAGCGTCGCCGCGGTCGAGCTCGCGATGCTGCTCGCGATCGAGTCGACGGTGCTGATGGAGCCGTTGATGTTCGTGACGGTGCCGCCGAAGTCGTACTGCTTGCCGGTGTAGGGCGCGCCGTTGGCGGAGGCGGGGTCGGCGGCCAGCGCCACCAGGACGACGGCGGCGAGGCCCGCGATGAAGGACTTTCGCATTGCAGCTCCCGAATCTGGCTCAGCCGAAGCGCAGCTGGTGCTCGGCGGTGGGATCCCAGGTGTTGAGCCCCGGCTGCCCGAACGCGGGCGCCAGGACGTAGTGGTCGAAGGTCTCGGCCAGCCGCTCGCGCAGCAGCGCGTGGTGGCGGGCCACCTCGCCGGCGGCGGCGGGGTCGTCGACGAGGTTGGTCAGCTCGTAGGGGTCGGCCTCGAGGTCGAAGAACTGCCAGGGCGTGCCGCCGTGGGCGTCGCCGAGGACGGTGTACTTGTAGCGGCGGGTCCGCAGCCCCCGCCAGGTCTCGGCGTGGAACGGGATGTTCGGGCGCATCTCGGCGACGAACTCCAGCAGCACGCCGTCGCGGTCGAGCCGGTCGGTCTCGCCGCGGGCCAGGGGCGTGAGGTCCCGGCCGGGCTTCGGGTCGCGCGGGGCGATCCCGGCCAGCCCCAGCAGGGTCGGGAAGAGGTCCTCGGTGCACGTCGGCTCGTCGAGCACCCGGCCCCCGCCGCCGACGTTGCCGATGATGAGCGGGGTGCCGATCGACTCCTCCCAGGGCCGCTGCTTGGCCAGCTCCCCGTGGCAGCCGAGCAGCTCGCCGTGGTCGGCGGTGAGCGCGATGACGGTGTCGTCGAGCGTGCCGGCCGCCCGCAGCGCCGCCACGAGCCGGCCGATGTTGTCGTCCAGGTTCTCGATCATCGCGTAGTAGACCCGCAGGTCGGCCAGCAGGCCCTCGCCGTGCGGGCCGCGCTTCTTGTACTGCTTGTCCGGCTCGACGTTCTCCCGCAGGACGATGTCGCGGTCGCGCCAGCGCTCGAGGTACTCCGGCGGCGCGGTGAACAGCGGGTGCGGCGGCTCGACGGAGAGCACCGCGGCGAAGGGCCGGTCCCGCGGCGCCGTGGCGTACTCGGTGGCCATCGCGAAGAGGTCGTCGGTCTGGTAGCCGGGCAGCTTGCGCATGGTCGGGTCGTCGTGGGTGGAGTACCAGGTGTCGTACGGGTCGTTGGCGATGTCGAAGCCGGCGAAGTGCCCGAAGCGGCCCTGGAACGGGCGCGGGACCGGGGTCCGGGACGCCTTGACGACGGTGTGCCCCGGGTAGTGGCCGAAGTTGCCGTACAGGTGCCACTTGCCGAACATCGCGGTGTCGTAGCCGTGGTCGTTGAACTCGTCGGCGAGGGTGCGCTCGGCCGGCGACATGCGCCACTCGATCGACGGGATGAAGCGGGTGTGGGCGTACTCCCCCGTCATCAGCGTGAAGCGGAACGGCACGCACACCGGGTAGGTCGACGACGCCTGGGTGAAGCGGGCGCCGGACTCGGCGAGGGCGTCGATGTTGGGCGTGTGGACGTTGGGGTCGCCGTAGCAGCCGAGCGCCTGGCGGCGCAGCTGATCGGCGATGACGAGGATGACGTTGGTCATTTGAGGCCGCCGGAGGTGAGGCCAGCGACGAATCGGCGCTGGAGCGTGATGAACAGCAGGAGCACCGGGACGAGCATGAACAGCGCGGCCGCGCTGGTGAGGCCCCAGTCGGTGGAGTTCTGGTCCTGGAAGGACAGGAAGCTGGTCGAGATCGGCCGCTTCGACGGGTCGTGCACGAACGTGATGGCCCAGAAGAACTCGTTCCAGGCCCACAGCCCGACGACGAGCGCCACGGTCATGAAGCCGGGCCAGGCCAGCGGCAGCATCACCTTGCGGGCGATCTGCACCTCGGAGGCGCCGTCGAGCCGGGCCGCCTCGACGAACTCCTTGGGCACCTTGACGAGGAACGAGCGCAGCATCAGGGTCGCAAACGGCGCGTCGGTCGCCCAGTAGATGACCATCAGGCCGAACAGGCTGTCGGTGAGGCGCAGGTCGGCCCAGAGCGAGAACAGCGGGACGACGAACAGCTGCACCGGCATGGTGCTGCCCAGGAACAGGTAGGCCAGCACCCCGCCGCCGCCGGGCACCTCGAGGTGGCTCAGCGCGTAGGCGCCCAGCCCGGCGATGACGCAGGTGCCGAGCATCGCCCCGAGCACCAGGATCGCGCTGTTGCGCATGGTGGTGCTGAAGTCGCCCTGCGACCAGGCGGTGGCGAAGTTGTCGAAGGTGATCGAGGTCGGCGGGGCCAGCGGGCTGGAGCCGATCTCGGCGTTGTTCTTGAACGCGTTGAACACCATGATCACGAACGGGCCGACGGCGAACAGCGCCAGCACGGTGAGCACGAGGTAGGCCACCGGGTGGCGGCCGCCGCCCGAGGGCCGTTTGCGTGTGGCCTCGGCGACCGGCGTGGACAGCTGCTGCGGTGGCGCGACGGTGGCCGTCACTCCTCCCACCCCTTCCGGCGCAGCCAGGCGTAGGCGGCCAGGACGAGGCCGGTGACCGCGGTCATGGACAGCCCGAGCGCGGCGGCGTACCCGGCCGAGTACTGGTTGAACGCCTGGTCGTACATGAGCGTGGAGACCACGTCGGAGGAGTTGGCCGGCCCGCCGTGGGTCATGATGAAGATGTAGTCGAACGCCTTGAGCGACCAGATGACCGTCATCAGCACGATGAACACGAGCGTCGGGCGGATGCCGGGCAGGGTCACCGACGTGAACTGCTGCCAGCGCCCGGCGCCGTCGAGCCTCGCCGCCTCGTAGAGCTGCACGTCGACGTTCTGCATCGCGGCGAAGAAGATGACCGCGAGGAAGCCCCACCAGTGCCAGTCGACGACGAAGTTGACCGCGTAGAGCGACGTCGCCGGGTCGCCGAGCCAGGCCTGGTCGAAGCCGAGCTGGGCGGCGATGCCGCTGTTGGGCGACAGCAGCATCTTCCAGATCGCCGCGTTGATGACGGAGGCGGTGACGTACGGGATGAAGAACAGCGTGCGGAACACCATCCGGAAGCGGCGCACCTGGTTGATGAGATGCGCGCCGAGCATGCCCAGCGCCATCGGCACGCTGAGGAACAGCACGAACCAGATGGCGTTGTGCAGCAGGGCCTCGTGCACCGCCGGGTCGGTGAACGCCCGGGTGTAGTTGTCGAAGCCGATGAGGTCGGCCGAGCCGATGCCGGTCCAGTCGGTGAACGAGTAGTACACGGTGGCGATCGACGGTCCGAGCACGACGAGCACGTTGAGCACCAGCAGCGGAGCCAGGAACGCCCAGCCCACCAGCGCCCGCCGCCACACCGCCCGGCGCCGGGTCGGGCCCGGTGCCGGGGCGGTCAGGGTGCTCACTGCGACGTCCGCGGCATCAGCTGCGGGATGTTGCCCTGCTGCCGCTCCGCGGTGAAGGTCGTGGCCAGCTGCTTGCAGTACTCGGCCGCGGTGATCTTGCCGGTGAGCACCTGCTCCAGGCCCTCGTAGACGAAGACGTCGGACTTCGGCGGCCACCAGGTCCAGGTGACGTACCCGTAGTTGCCGCTGCCGACCGCCTTGTCGACCTCGGTGAGCACGCGGGCCGCGCGCGGGTCGGTCTTCTGCGGGATCTCGTCGGCCTTGAAGGCGATCGGGATGTTGTACGTGGCGGGCACGTCGGACATGCGCTGCAGGGCGGCGGTGCGGTCGCCGTAGTACCAGTTGAGGAAGGCCGCCGCGGCGTCCTGGTTCTTGCTGGCCTGGTTGATGGCGAACGAGCCGCCGATGCCGATCGCGTAGCTGTCCGCCTTCGCGGTCGCCGACAGCGGCGGCATCGCCATCCAGTCCCACTCGTTGGTGTTGTTGCCGGCCTTGCCGAAGAACGCGCCGATGTTGCTCATGTACCACTCGCCCTGCGGGATGGTGGCGACCGTGCCCTTGCCCAGGCCGGCGCCCACCTCGGCGGCCGGCACCGAGAAGTACTTGCTGGCACCGCCGCCGATCCAGCCCTTGTCGAAGTAGGACTTGAGCAGGCTGACCGTGTCGACGAAGACCGGGTCGGAGAACTGGGTCTTGCCGGTCAGGGCCTGGTAGACCGCGTCGCCGCCGGCGAAGTTGTTCCAGAACAGGGTCATCAGCCACTCGCCGGCCGCGGTCCAGTCGGTGTTGGACGAGCCGAACGGGGTGATGCCCTGCCCCATCGCGTCGGCCGCGAACGCCTCGAGGTCGGCGCGGTTCTTCGGCTGGGTCCAGCCCTTCTGGGTGAAGAGGGTCTTGTTGTAGTACAGCAGCATGGTGTCGACCCGCATCGGCAGCGCGTAGAGCTTGCCGTCGGTGGTGAAGGCCTGCACCGCCCAGCCGGCGAGCTTGTCGTTCCAGCCCCACTGCTTGGCGTACGGGGTCAGGTCGGCCAGCAGGTGCGCCTTGCTCCACGCGATCGTCTGGGTGGCGCTCGGGCCGCGCACGATGTCCGGGCCGGAGCGGGCCTGCAGCGCCGTCTGCACCTGCTGGCGCAGGTCCTGGCCCTTGTAGTAGGTCGTCTTGACGGTGATGCCGGGGTTGGCGGCGTGGAAGGCGCCGATCACCTTCTCGTCGAAGTACTTCTGGTTGGCGTCACCGGTGATGTCGATCCACAGGGAGACCTCGCCCTTGCCGCTGCCCTTGCCGGCGTCCGCGCCGCCCCCGCACGCGGACAGCAGGCTCGGGGCGGCGAGGCCGGCGCCGGCCAGACCGGCGGCGGACAGGAAACGGCGGCGGCTCAACGAAGTGGTCATGACGAAACCTCATTCGGGGGTGTAGGGGTGATCTCGACCCGTTGGGTGGCGGTGCGGCCCTCGGTGACCCGCAGGGCCACCCCTCCCGCGGGGAGCGAGCCGTCCTCGAGGTCGAACAGGGTGTCGCCGTCGACGCCGGCGCGGATGCGGGTGCCGGTGACGGTCAGGGTGAGCTGGTAGGTGGTGCCGTAGGTCCACGGGAACGGGCGCTCGGCGAGCACCCTGTCGCCGCACACCAGCCGGGCGGTGTCCGGCCCGGCCAGCTCGAGCGCGTAGAAGCGGCGCAGGCCCTGGACCCGGGCGGCGAGTCCGGCGGCGGCGGCCAGGTGCGGGGTGACGTCGGCGGTCACCGTGTAGTCGCGCCACTCGAGGGCCCCGGTGACGAGCATGCCGGTGCCGGTGTTCTGCACGATCCGGAACGGCTCCGGCCAGCGGGCGTCGAACCGGTCCAGCGCCGGCACCCAGGCCCGCCGCCACATGGTGCCGCCGTCGTCCGGCCGGGTCAGGGTGACGCCCGGCGCGCCGCTCCAGTCGAGGTCCCGCAGCGTCGCCGGGCCCTCGGTGCGCAGCCCGACCGCGACGACCGGCCGGCCGCCGAGGTCCGGCACCGTCCACTCGGCCCGTCCGTCCACGAAGGACGGACCCTCGACCGTGCGTACCTCGTCGGCGCCGGTGTAGTACGACAGCACGAGCCGGGCCGGGCCGTCGCCGTGCGCGACGATCGTCTGTCCACTGTAGAGCGACGGGCTGGCGACGAGCGCGTAGATCGGCATGTCGCGGGCCTCGGGCGGGATGAACGTCGGGGTCAGTACGGTCGCCGCGCCGGCGATGGCCAGCCCGTCGCCGTGGTTGGCCACGCCGGTCCGGCCGTCCTCGGCCCGGAAGCCGTGCACGGAGCCCGGCAGCGCGAAGCCGAACCGCGGCGAGGAGGGCGCCGGTGGTTCCCCGGCCCGGGCCCGGCCCAGGCCGGCCAGGGCGAGGGCCTCGCGGGCGGCGTCGGTGACGCAGCCGCCGCCGTCGGCCGCGGGCAGGTACATGCGGTCGGCGACCGGGCCGCGCCAGTCCTGCCGGGACAGCCCGGCCAGCCCGCCGAACACGCCGCAGACCGCCCCGACGTTGCCGGCGTTGGAGTCGGTGTCCCAGCCGGACGTGCAGACGACGGTCATCGCCCGGTCGAAGTCGCCGCCGCTGTGGGCCAGCGCGGCCACGACGATCGCGTGGTTGGGCACGACGTGGCAGTTGCCGCCGTAGCGGTGGTAGCCGTACTCCTCGTCGATGCGCTTGCGGGTGGCCTTCCAGTCCCCGTCGCGGGCCCAGGCGCGCACGTCGCGGTGGATCCGGGCGATCAGGCAGTCCGACGGCACCAGCGCGATCGCGGTGTCCAGCAGCGCGTCCATGTCCGTGGCGGTGAACGCCCCGGCGACGAGCGCGGCGACCACCCGGGCCGCGTGGATCGCCTCGCCGTCGTGGCTGACCCGGGCCGCCCGCTCGGCCAGGTCGGCGGCCCCGGCGGGGTCGCCCGGGCAGGTCAGGGCGAAGCCCTCGACGAAGATCTGCGCGCCGACCTGCTCGGCGACGACCAGCCCGTTGCGCGCGATCGAGCCGCTCTCCGGCGGCCGGATGCCGGCCCGCATGCGCAGGTAGGCGGTGTGCTCGGTGGAGTTGCCGAGGCCGCCCCACCACAGCACCGACGTGTCGGGCACGATCTGGTCGAGCCAGGTGTCGCCGACGTCGGCGCTGCTCGGGTCGGGCCCGGCGGTGCGCAGGGCCCGCGGGAAGACGAACGTGCCGCTGATGTCGTCGTCGGTGACCAGGAACAGGTGGTGCTTGAGGGCGACGTCGGCGCGGTCGTTGACGTAGTAGGTGATGTCGCCGAGCTCGGCCTGGATCTTGTCGAAGGTCCAGCCCTCGTACGGGCGCCCGAGGTAGACCGCGATGATCTTCCCCAGCACTCCGGCGTAGACGCGCTCGGCGTAGTCGGCAGGCAGAACGGTCATCAGAACGGCACCCCCGCGCGAAGGACGATGTTGGCGTACGGCGTGTCCTCGCCCGTGCGCACGACGGCGCGGGCGTGGGCGGTGCGGGCCTTGAGCTCCTCGTGGCCGACGAGCTCCAGCGGCACGTCGCCGAGGCCCTCCCGCACGGCGGCGGCGAGCTTGTCGTCGGCGAGCTCCTCGGCCATCGTGGCCGCCTCGACCACCAGCTCCCCGAGGACCGGGCGCAGGACCGTGAGGAAGCCGGGCTCGCCGCGGCTGACGACCAGGTCGATGATCTCGACGCCGGCCGGCACCGGGAGCCCGGGGTCGGCCACGACGAGCAGGTCCCCGTGGCCCATCGCCGCGACGACGGCGAGCAGGCGCGGGTGCCAGAGTCCGGTACGGCGCATCAGGACCACCCCCCGGCCAGCGCCTCGACGGCCGCCCGGCCCGGCAGCGCGGCCTGGGCCCCGAGCCGGCCGGTGGCGAGGGCGCCCGCGGCCGCGCCGGTGCGCACCGCGTCGGTCAGGCCGCCGCCGGCCGCGAGCCGGGCCGCGAGCCCGCCGCAGAACGCGTCGCCGGCGCCGGTCGTGTCGACCACGTCGGCCGGGAACGCGGGCTGGTGCCAGTCGCCGGCGTCGTCGGCGGCGACGGCGCCGTCCGCGCCGAGCGTGATGACGCAGGCGTCGGGCCCCTGCTTGCGCAGCGCGGCGGCGACCGCGAGCCAGCCGGCCGGCTCGGCGGGGACCGGGCCGGCGGCCATCGCCACCGCCTCGGTCTCGTTGACCACGAGCACGTCCACGCGGCCGAGCAGATCGGCCAGGTCCGGGTCGTCGCCCTCGGGCGACGGCGCCGCGTTGAGCACGACCCGCGCCCCGGCGGCCCGGGCCGCGCCGGCCGCCGCGAGGCAGGTCGCCACCGGGATCTCGAGCTGCAGCAGCACCACGTCGCCCGGCTCGACCACCGCCGGCAGCTCCGCGAGACCGGCGGCGGAGAAGCGGAAGTTGGCGCCGGAGGAGACGACGATGGTGTTTTCCCCGTCGGCGGCGACGACGATCTGCGCGACGCCGGTGGTCGCGCCGTCCATCGTGGACAGATGGGCCAGCCCGATGCCCTCGGCGCCGAGCGCGGCGCGCAGCTGGGCCCCGAACGCGTCGGCGCCGACCGCGCCGAACAGCAGCGTCAGCACGCCCAGCCGGGCCGCGGCGACGGCCTGGTTGGCGCCCTTGCCCCCGGGCAGCAGCGCGGACTCGCTCGCCCGCCCCAGGATCGTCTCGCCGGGCTCCGGCAGCCGGTCCACCCGCGAGATGACGTCGACGTTGACGCTGCCGACGACGATGACCTTGTTCACCGCGCCCCTCCTTCCTGTTCCGGTGCCTGCTCGTGCTCGTCCGCGGCCTCGCCGCCCGGCGGGTCGGGGCACCCGCAGGAGCCCCGGGCCAGCAGCGTCACCGGCAGCACGGTCAGCTCCCCGGCCTCCGCGTCCCGCTCGGCGTCCATGGCGTCGAGCAGCCGGTCGACCACGACCCGCCCCATCCGCGCGAACGGCTGCGCCATCGTGGTGAGCGCCGGGGTCGTGTAGGCGGCCGCGGCGATGCCGTCGAAGGAGGCCACGGCCACGTCCTGCGGGCAGCGGATGCCCAGCTCCTGCAGGGCCCGCAGGACCCCGATGGCCTGCTCGTCGCTGGCCACGAACACGGCGTCGAAGGCCTGGCCCGCGAGCAGCTCCCGGGCGCCGAGGTAGCCGGCCCGGCGACCGAACGCGCCGTGCCAGACCGACATCTCGCTGGGCCGCACGCCGGCCTCGGCGAGCGCGTCGCGCCAGCCGTTGACCCGCTCGTTGGCCGGCACCACGTCCTGTGGCCCGGAGATGCAGGCGATGGCCCGGCGCCCGTGCTGGATGAGGTGCTCGACGGCCTTGCGGGCGCCGGCCCGGTTGTCGGCGAGCACGGCCGGGGCCGCGGCGCCCGGGATGCGGCGGTCCAGGGTCACGAACGGCACGCCCGAGCGCAGCAGCTCGGGCAGGCACCCGGCCGGCCCGTGGGCCGGGACCAGGAACAGCCCGTCGACCTGCCGGGCCAGGAAGGTGCGCACGTAGGTGGTCTGGCGGTCGTCGTCCTCGGCCGCGTTGCCCAGCAGCAGCGTGTAGTTCTCGCGGAACGCGGCCTCCTCGATCGCGTGCGCGAGCTGCGCGAAGAAGGGGTTGGAGGTGTCGGGCACGACGAGCCCGAGCGTCATGGTGCGGTTGGTGCGCAGCGAGCGCGCGATCCCGTTGGGGCGGTAGCCGAGCTGCTCGATCGCGGCGAGCACCCGGGCCCTCGTCTCCGGCGAGACGCCCCGCGGCCCGCCGTTGAGCACGTAGCTCACGACGGCCGGCGAGGTGCCGGCGAGTTTGGCGACATCAGCACGACGCGTGACCACGCATCCTCCAAGCAACCCGTGTTGCAGTTGATGTGATTGCGAGCATGTGACGAGCACGTTTACACGAGCAACACGTGTTGATTTGCCGTTACCCGATCGTGATCAATACCGTACGGTGCGCGCCAGCCCGGTCACATGACGTGACGAGGGTCACAGCGACGGGGGCCCGGCGCCCCGTCGGCCGCGGCGATCCCCAACCAAGTTCCAGCGGATTCCCAACCTCGCGGCCATCGTGGGTCGGCACACGACGAAAGGGACTTCATGCGCACCATTTTTGTCACCGGCTCGGTCGACGGCATCGGCCTGCGAACCGCGGCCCAGCTCGTCGCCGAGGGTCATCGCGTGATCCTGCACGCCCGCGACGAGGACCGCGCGGCGGTCGCCAAGGCGGCCCTGCCGGAGGCGGCCGGGATCGCGGTGGGCGACCTGAGCTCGCTCGAGGAGACCAAGGCGCTCGCCGGGTCGCTGGCCGCGTTCGGCCGCTTCGACACCATCGTGCACAACGCCGGGATCGCCCGGCTGGACAGCCCGCAGCGGGAGCTGACCGGCGACGGGCTGGAGTCGACCTTCCAGGTCAACGTGCTCGCGCCGTACCTGCTGACGGCGCTGCTGGCCCAGCCGGAGCGGCTGCTGTTCGTCTCCTCGGCGATGGCCGCGGACGGCGTCGTCGACCTCGACGACCTGCAGGGCGAGCGCCGGCCGTGGAACGGGACCGAGGTGTACTCCACCTCCAAGCTGCTGGACCTGATGCTCGCCGTCGCCGTCGCCCGCCGCTGGCCCGGAACGCTGAGCAACGCGGTCGACCCCGGGTGGGTGCGGACCAAGATGGGCGGCGACGCGGCGCCGACGAGCCCGGACGACGCCGCGCGGGCCCAGGTACGCCTGGCCGCCGGCACCGACCCCGACGTCCTGGTCAGCGGGCACTACTTCAGCGAGCGCGAGTGGCAGCCGTCCGCGGCCGTCCTGGACCCGGCGCTGCTGGAGAGCCTGCTTGCCCGCTGCGCCGACCTCACCGGTGTCCCACTGCCCGAGGCGTCCGTCCCGCCCGCGCATCCGGCACCGTGACCCCGGGCGAGATCACCCCGGCGCCGAGCGCGCGCGGCTGATCCCCGAGCGGGGAATCACCGAACGGGGAATCACCGAAGGGGGGATCCGACCGGAGCCAGGCCATCGTCTGCTCCACCGAGCGGTCGCGCCCGCGCGCCTCGGCCGCCGCGAACCGGCCCGGCGGGCTGCCCGGCGCAATCTCCGCGAGGTAGCCCGCCAGCTCGGCGTCCATCGCCTCGGCCTGGTATCCCGCGCGATCGCCCAGCGACCGCACCGTCGCGCGCAGCTCAACCGCGTCCTCGGCCCGGCCCGCACGGTCCATGAGGTGCGCGTGCATCGCCACGCTCACGAGCCACCCGGTCGTGTCCGCGCTGCGGTGAGCCTCCTCGAGCATCCGCCGGACCAGCACCGCGGCCGGGACGGGCCGGTCCAGCGACAGCTCGATCTTGCTCATCAGCCACAGCACGGACACCGTCGCCCAGCCGTGGCCGCACCGGTCGGCCTCGTGCAGGGCGGCGGCCAGCGTCGCCTTCGCCAGCGACGCGGGGCCGCACCGGCGCTGCGCCTCGCCGAGGCACATGAGCGCCTCCGCGGCCGTGGCCCGGTGCCCGACCGACCGGGCGAGGGCCAGGGCCTCGCCCGCGTGCCGCATCGCCACCGCCACGGTGCCGCCGCCGGCCTCGAAGTACGCGATCGTCGCGAGGACCTGCGCCCGGACCCCCAAGTCCTCGGTGGCGGCACCGTGCCGGGCGGCCACCGCCAGCGCCTCCGCGACCTGGTCGAGCGCCCCGCCGACGTAGCGCAGCAGCGCGAGGCCCATGGCCGCGCGGGCGAGCGGCGCGTGCCCGTGCAGCCGCGGATCGGCCCGCCGCAGCGCGAGCTCCAGATAGTGCCGGCCGTCGCCGGCGCGGCCCTGCCGGTACCAGAACCAGTAGAGCCCGCCGCCGATGCGCAGCACGGCCGCCGTGTCACCGGCCGCGCTCGCCCTTCGCAGCGCCGCCCGCACGTTGTCGCTCTCGATGTGCAGCCGCCGCATCCACCGGGCGCTGCCGGGCCCGCGCAGCTCGTCGCCGGCGACGTCCGCCAGCTCGCCGACCCAGGCAGTGTGCCGGCTGCCCAGCACCTCACGGCGGCCGGCGGGCGTGCGGCGCAGCGCGTACTGCCGGATCGTCTCCAGCATCACGTAGCGCCGGTCGTCGCCGTCGACCACGGTCGCCACGGTCACCAGGGACTTCTCCACCAGGCTGGTCAGGTCGGCCAGGGCGTCGCCGCGCCCGGTGACCGCCCTGGCCGCGGACAACCCGAACCCGCCCTCGAACACCGCCAGCGCCTGCAGCGACTCCCGTTCGGCGCCGTTGAGCAGGTCGTACCACGAGTCCATCAGGCCCAGCAGCGTGGTGTGCCGCGAGCTGGTGCGCTCCCCGGCCAGCAGCGCGAACCGGTCGTCGAGCCGGTCGAGGATCTGCCGTGGGGACAGGACACGGCACTGCGCGGCGGCGAACTCGATGGCCAGCGGCATGCCGTCGAGGGCCGCGCAGAGCCGGGCGATCACCCGCCGCTCGTCCGGGCCCGGCGACCAGCCGCTCAGCACGGCGGCGGCCCGCGCGACGAACAGCGTGACCGCCTCGCCCTCGACGCCGCCGGACAGCGGCGGCACCTCGAACAGGTGCTCCCCGTCGACGCGCAGCGACTGGCGGCCGGTGGTCAGCACGCGCACGTTCGGGCACGCGCCGAGCAGCGCGGAGACGACCGCACCGACCGCGTCGGCCAGGTGCTCGCAGTTGTCCAGGACGATCAGCATCGTGCGCGTGCGCAGCGCCGCGATCAGGGTGTCGAGGCCACCCGTGCCGGTGATGCGCAGCGCCGCGCAGAGCCGACCGGCGAGTTCCGCGGGCTCGTGCAGGCCGGCCAGCTCGACGAACCACGGGCCGTCGGCGTCGCGGCGCGCGCCGGCCACCGCCAGCGCGAGCCTCGTCTTGCCCATGCCGCCCGCGCCGGTGAGGGTGACCAGGCGGTGCCGGCTCAGCATCTCGGACACCACCTGCCGTTCGCGGGCCCGCCCCACCAGCGCCGAGATCGGGTGCGGCAGGTTGCCCGGGCTCCCGGCGGCCTCGGCGCGCTCGACGGGCGGCGCCGGCGTGAGCGCCCGGTCCAGGATGTCGTGGTGCAGCCCGGCCAGCTCCGGCCCGGGCTCCACGCCGAGCTCGTCCATCAGGCGGTTCCGCGCCTCCCGCAGCGCCGCCAGCGCGTCGCCCTGCCGGCCCTCCCGGTACAGCGCCCGCGCCAGCAACGCCCAGCCCCGCTCCCGCAGCGGGTGCTCGGCCAGGAACGCCCGCAGCTGCGCGGCGGCCGTCTCGTGCGCGCCCGACTCGATCAGCGCGGCCAGGCGGTGCTCCGCGGCCCCCGTCCGCAGCTCCTGGAGCCGCTGCGACTCAGCGAGGGCGAACGCGTGGTCGGCGCAGTCCGCGTACGCCGGCCCCCGCCAGAGGGCCAGCGCCTCGTCGAACCGGGCCAGCGCCGAGCGGGCGTCGCCGCCGGCCAGCAGGTCCCGGCCCCGGGTCACCGCCGCGGCGAACCGGTCGGCGTCGAGCGCGGCCGGCCCCAGCCGCAGCGCGTAGCCGGCCCCGTCGCGGACCAGCACCCGCCCGGGCTGCCGGGGCCGGCGGCCGGGCTCGAGGGCCCGGCGCAGGACGGACAGGTAGCCCTGCGCGGTGATCCGCGCGCTCGGCGGCGGTTCGTGCGGCCACAGGCAGTCGACCAGCGCGTCGATCGACACGAACCGGCCGCCGGCGATGATCAGGCGGCACAGCAGCGTCCGCGGTGCCGGGCCGCCCGTGGCGACGGCCCGGCCGTCGTGCCGCACGACGGTCGGGCCGAGCACGCCGAGCGTCAGGTCTGCCCGGGCCTCGGATGCAGCGGCCATGTTCACGACACCTCACGTGCGGTTCTGGATCTTTCCGTGACCGCCCACGGTTCCCGATGCGACCCTCGACTGTCAGCCGCATGTATGACAGCTGCGGGCCCGGCCGCGACGGTGGCCGCCCCGCGGCGCCGGTCAGCGCCACTCGACGAAGATCGCGTCGGCGCCCAGGGCGGACAGCTCGCCGGTGCGGTCCACCCGCTGTGGAGCCGAAGCCGGTGTCCGTCGCGGTGAGGTCGGTGAGCCGCCCGCCGCGCTCGACGTAGCCGGCGTGCGTCGCGCCGCTGCCGCCGTCCCGGATGACCACGGCCATCTTCGTGAAGTCCCGGTCGAACAGGGACCGGATCAGCCGCACGGCCGCCGCGCCGCCCTCGCCGTCGCGCGTGCTGCGGCCCAGGTCCCAGCGGGTCGGGCGTGCACAGCGCGACCAGGCCCGAGCGGACCTCCGGGGCGGCGCCGGCCTGCTGCTCGGTGGCCAGGACAGCGGCCGGGACCGGCCAGCAGCGTTGCGCTCGGGACCGCGAGGAGCCTCCTGGAGATGGGCATACGGATTGCGCCCTCCGTCCCGGAACTCATGCCGGCCGATGGAGCGCGGCGAGCAGGGACGCCCAGGCCAGGGCGAGCCCGATCGCGAGTGCGAAGACGACGTTGACCGGGCGCGATCCCTGCAGGGTGAGCAGCAGGCTCCAGGTGACGAGGAAGGCCGCAGCCGTCACGCCGCTGCAGGCCGCAAGGCCGCCGCGGCCGGTCGCGGCGAACCGCCGGGCGAAGACGAAACAGGCGGCGGCGAGCGCGAGAAAGGCGACCCCGGCGACGAGGAGGTGCGCCGCCGCGTGCCAGCTCATCGTGGCCGGGATGCCCCGCGCCGTGCCCGGTGGGAAGCCGTCGGCGGGGTCGGCCCGCAACGCGGCGGCGCCGAGCATCCCGGCCCCGAGGACGGCGATCAACCGGGGCCCCCACGTGGCGCCCGGGCCCGCCGCCCGCCCGAGGACCCGGTGCAGCCCGACCGCACCCGCCACGAACAGCAGGCCGCTGACCGCGAAGTTCGCGATCTGGATCCATCCCTGGTCGCCGTTGCTCAGCATGCTCGCCGGGTGCCGGCCGATGTCGAACCCGTCCCTGGTGAGCATCTGCAGGACGACCACGACGATGTAGAGCGGCCCGGCGAGCATGCCGCAGGTCAGCAATGCCTTGGTTGATCCGGCGGCGTTGTCGAACGTGTGCATGCCAGGACTATGTCAGCCTCGACTTAATTAAGTCAAGGCCTATATAGCCAGGCCGCCACCGGTCAGCAGGGCGTGAAGAACACCTGCCGGATGCCCGAGGTCACGCCCCAGCTGCCGGCGGGCTGGCCGCAGCCGGTCCACGACTGCCCGATGAGCTGGGTCTTCGCCGAGTCGGCGTAGTAGGCGAAGACGATGAGCAGGTCCCCGCCGGGTGGCGGCACCGGGATCGCGCTCGCGGGGGCCTGGGCGCCGGCGATGACGGCGCCGGTGACCACCAGGGCGAGCAGGGTACGGCGGAGCATGTCCTCTTCCCTTCGACGATGGGCTGTGGAGACGATGGGCTGTGCAGACGATGGGCTGTGCAGACGATGGGCTGTGCAGACGATGGGCTGTGCATCGGCTCGGCCGCGCGGACGGCGGGACCGTCCGCCCGGCGCGTTCAGGCGTCCGGCTCGATGTCGAAGCGCAGGGCCGACTCGGCGGCGGACAGGGACTCGGCCACGGCGGCGCGGCCGGGGCCGGAGGCGAGCAGGTAGCCGAGCTTGGCCCCGGCCCGGGTGTAGGGCACCACGGTGTCGCCCAGCGCCGCGGCCACGACCACGTCGGCAATCCCGGGCACCGCGCGCGCGGCCTCGATCCCGTCGACGCCGACGAGCTTGCCCTCCACCGGCGCGCCGAGCACCCGGAACGCGGCGTGACCGCGCGGCTCGGCGGACACCTCGACGCGCTCGCCGAGCGCCATGCGCACGTACACCTCGGTCGCGTCGACGCCGTAGGCGAGGCCGAGCAGCTCCGCGACGCCGTTGCCCCCGGTGCGCGCGCCCCACTCCCCCACCACGAGGCGGTCGTCGGGGGTGAGCAGCAGGTCGGCGTTGAGGGCGCCCCAGCGGTAGCCGAGCGCGGCGCACAGTTCGTCGAGCACCGGGCGGGCGCGCTCAGCCAGGTCCTCGGCCCGGTCGCCGCCCGGCATCCAGTGCTCGGTGGTGACGAAGTACGGCGGGTCGGTGAGCCGCCGCTCGGTGACCCCGGTCGCGGCGATCCGGCCGTCGACGACCACGGCCTCGGCGGTGAAGTGCCGGCCGGTCAGGTACTCCTCGACGATGACGACGTCCCGGCGGGAGAACGCGGCGGCCGCGGCGAGCGCGGGGCCGAGGCCGGCGGGCTCGGCGACGCGGGTGATGCCGCGGCTGCCACTGGAGTCGGTGGGCTTCACCATCAGCGGCCACGGCACCGCGGCGTCGCGCAGGCCCTGGCGTGCCTGCCGGTGCGGGCCCTGCCACCAGCGCGGGCCGGGCAGGCCCAGGCCGTCGCAGACGGAGCGGAAGTAGCCCTTGTCGACCGAGGCGCGCACGGCCTCCTCCGACAGCCCGCACGGCAGGCCCAGCCGGGTGGCCAGGGCGTACTGCGACGGCAGGTTCACGTCGCTGGCCGGGGACACGACGCCGTCGACGCGCCGGCCGCGCAGGGCGGCCACGATCGCGGGGACGGCGAGGGTGCTCACGTTGAGCAGCTCGTCGGCGACGGCGGCGCCGGGAGCGTCGGCCCGCGCGTCGGCGCAGATGGTGTGCACGCCGAGCGTCCGGGCCAGGCGGAGGGTGCCGAGCGCGCCGTCGGCGCCGCCCAGCACGAGCAGCGTCGTCATGAGGCGGCCGCCAGCCGGGCCGGGCGCTGGGCCGGGCCGGGCTCGAGCAGGTCGGCCGGGGCGATCGGGATGTTCGCCTCGCGCACCAGGAACAGCGGCGTGCGGGGCTGGCCGCGGCCGATGTGCACCAGGTAGCGGCCCATCACGGCCAGCGCGGCGAGGGCGATGCCGGCGGCGAGGCAGAGCAGCACCGAGGCGGAGACGCCGGCGAGGGTCACCGCGAGGCCGGCGAAGGCGAGCAGGGCGGCGAGCAGGCAGGCGGTGACCGCGGCGGCCATGGTCCGGTCGGAGTACGACACGAACAGCTCCACCGAGTGGCGGGCGAGGCCGCGCCAGCGGACCTTGGGCTCGCCCCGCAGCCGGGGGCGGTGCGCGGTCGGCACCGTCGTCCACGCGGCGGTCAGCCGGGGCACGGTGGCCAGGAAGTAGGGGGTGCCCAGCCGCAGGTCGACGATCCGGCGCGCGAGCGAGGCCCGCACGAGCCGGAACGTGGTGGCCCCGGCGGGCAGCTCGATGCCGAGCAGCCGGCGGGCGATGAGGTCGTGGATCTTCGAGGAGACGCGGCGCGACCAGCGGTCCTTGCGGTCCACCCGGATGCCGAAGACGGCGTCGTAGCCGGTGCGCGCGGTCTCGATCAGCCGGCGGCCCTCGGCCGGGGGGAATTGCAGATCGGCGTCGAGGTGCAGGATCCAGTCGTTGCGGGCGTAGCGGTATCCGGCCGAGAACGCCGGTTCCACCCCGAAGTTGCGGGTAAAGGATAAATAGGACACTCGTCGATCGCGGGCAGCCAGGGATCGTATTCGATCCAGCGTCTCGTCGGTGCTTCCGTCGTCCACGAACAGGATTTCGAGGTCATCGAATCCGGCCAATTCGGTCACGATCTCCTCGTAGACCGGGACGATGTTCTCCTCCTCGTCAAGGCAGGGAACGACGACCGTCAGCGTAAATGGATGCACCTGTAGGCCTTCCATCGTCACGGGGGTTGCACCGATCGCAGCGATGACTGCTGTCAATATCAATACCATCGTCGGACTTCCGATCCAAACGATCGTTTGAAACGATTACGATCAATGATCAAGGCGTCCACCGACGACGGGACTCTTCAATGTATGTACTCGGGTTGAGCCAACACCACGACTCGGCCGCCGCTCTGCTGCTCAACGGACAGATCGTCGCGTTCAGCGAAGAGGAGCGATTCACCCGAATCAAGCACGACGGGGCGTTCCCGGCGGAGGCGGTCAAATGGTGCCTCGCCCACGCCGGCATCACCCTCGGCGAGGTCGACCACGTGGCGTACTTCTGGCAGGCCCCGCGCGAGGTCCTGCACGCCGGCACCCATTTCCTGCGGCACCTGCCGGCGACCCTGGCGGTGTTCCGCAACGACGGCGGCGACTACGCGGAACGGGCCCAGAGCATGCGCTCGACGCTGTCGGGCGGAGGGGCCCAGACGCACTCGGACGACTATCACGTCGGCGGGGCGCTGTTACTGCACCTGCGCCGGTCCATGACGCTCGGGCGCATCCTGCGCGAGGCGGTGGGGTACAGCGGCAGAACGCACTTCAAGGTGCATCTCGTGGACCACCATCACGCCCACGCCGCCAGCGCGCTGCACCTGTCGCCGTGGACCGACGCGGCCCTGATCACCTGGGACGGCATCGGCAGCGACGGCACCTCCACGTTCCTCGGCGTCGCCGAGGGGGACCGGATCGTCGACGTGCGCCGGGTCAAGTTCCCCCACTCGCTGGGCGCGATGTACGCGTGCGTCACCGGCTGGCTCGGCTTCCACCCGGCCAAGGACGAGGGCAAGATCATGGGGCTGGCCGCCTACGGCAAGCCGACGTTCGTCGAGGACTTCCGCGAGCTGATCCGGCTCGAGGACGAGGGCCGCTACGCGCTGGACCTCAGCTGGTTCCGCCACCACGCGACCGGCAAGCACCGGGTCTCGCAGAAGTTCGTCGACCGCTTCGGCGAGCCGCGGCCGAAGACCCGCGACGCGGTGCCGCAGCACTACGCCGACATCGCCTACGCGCTGCAGAACACGCTGGAGGAGGCCGGGCTGCACGTGGCCCGCTGGCTGCAGGCGCACACCGGCCGCACCCGCCTGTGCACCGCGGGCGGGGTCGCGCTCAACAGCGTCATGAACGGCAAGATCCTGCTGGAGACCCCGTTCGAGGAGTTCTTCGCCCAGCCCGCCTCGGCCGACGACGGCTCCGCGCTCGGCGCCGCGATGATCGTCAGCAGCCGGCACGGGGCGCCCCGGCACCGGGGCAACTACATCTTCCTCGGGCCCGAGTACACCGAGGCCGAGATGGAGAAGGCGCTCGCCGAGGCCGGGCTGGCCTACACCCGCCCGGAGCGCATCACCCGCACGACCGCCGAGGCGGTCGCGGCCAGCAAGATCGTCGGCTGGTACCAGGGCCGCATCGAGGCGGGCCCGCGGGCGCTGGGCAACCGCTCGATCGTCGCGGACCCGCGCGGCTTCGACACCAAGGACCGGCTCAACGAGAAGGTGAAGCACCGCGAGCCGTTCCGCCCGTTCGCGCCGTCCTGCCTGGCCGAGCACGCGGGCGAGTACTTCGCCAGCGGCTACCCGAGCCCGGTGATGCTGCTGGTCTTCGACGTGCTCGAGCACCAGCGCACGGTGGTGCCGGCGATCACCCACGAGGACGGGACCGCGCGCGTGCAGACCGTCTCGCGCGAGGACAACGCGCTGTACCACGAGATGATCACCGAGTTCCACGGGCTGACCGGCGTACCGATGGTGGTCAACACCTCGTTCAACGACAATGAGGAGCCGATCGTCTGCACCCCGGCCGACGCGGTCCGCTGCTACCTCAAGACCGGCATGGACGCCCTCGCGCTCGGCCCCTTCTGGACGGAGAAGTCGTGATCCGACGCTGGGGCTGGCTACTGGCGGGCGTCGCCGGCGGCGCGCTGACCCTGCTGCTCATGGTGGTGATGCCACCGGACCGGACCATCGACAACCCCGCGGAGTTCGTGCTGCGCCTCGCCCCGGTCGTGTTCGCGGTGCTCGCCATCGGCGGGTTCCCGCAGCGGCCGGGGATCGGCCTGGCCCTGCTCGCCGTGGTCGTGGTCGGCTACATGGGCGTGGTCGACACGCTCTACACGCTGCGGGTGCTCGGGCTGGCCGACGCGACCGACCAGTCGGCGGCGTTCCCGTCGTTCTACCAGATGGCGATCTTCGTCAACGCGTTCACGATCCTCGCGGTGCTGTTCGGCTACCGGCTCGGCGGCGCGCCGTCGGGCCGGGTGCTGCGGCTGGGCTTCGCGGCCACGCTGGTGCTCGTCTCCGGGCTCAACGACATCACGTTCTTCTACCTCTACGACTGGCCGGAGGGGCGCCCCGAGCGCTTCACGTGGGCCTCGCACATCACGGTCTTCACCGGCTCGCCGGCCTCGCCCGCGGGTGCGATCGCCTTCTGCGCCGTGCACCTGGTGCTGGCCGGGGTCGTGCTCGCCCTGCCGTGGCTGCGCACCCGGCTGGACCCCCGGCTGCCTAGTCGACCAGCGTCAGCAGCTTCCGCGCCACGTTGATGCCCTGGCGCATCGCCTGGTCCATGTCGATGTACGTGTAGGTGGCCAGCCGGCCGGCGAGGACCCGCGGCGGGCCGGGAAGCTGGGCGAGCAGCTTCTCGTACTTGCGGTGCAGGTCCCGGTTGGTCCCCTGCACGTCGTCGACCGGGTAGTGGCGGGCCGGGGCGTTGGGGTACTCGTAACTGACCATCGTCCCCGGCTCCCGCTGCCCGCTCATCCACTTCGTCTCGATCGCGCGGGTGTGCGGGTGCTGCAGGCCGGGCGTGTTGAGCACCCCGGCCGACAGCACGTGCTCGGCGTCGGGGAACCAGCGGTGCACGAAGCGGACCCCGCGCCAGGCCAGCGGGCCCAGCGCGTCGGCGAAGAAATCGTCGAGGGCGCAGGTGAGCACGACCGCGGCGGCCCCGGCGCACAGCTCGTCCCAGTCGGCGACGGTGACCGGCGTGCCCAGCGTCACCGGCACGCCGCGCAGCAGCCCGTCGACGAGCCGCCGGTAGCCGCCCTCGGGCCAGCCCTGGTGCGGGTCGCGGAACAGGTCGAGGTGGCCGTCCTCGCGCAGCTCGATGCGGCGGGGCGCCCAGACCGCGGCGAGCTCGCTGGGCTCGCAGCCCCACTGCTTACGGGTGTACCCCTCGATGTACTCGCGGTACAGCGTCTCGCCCATGAGCTCGATGCACCACGCCTCGAGGTTGTCCCCGGACGGGCGCTCGGGGCGCGCGGCCAGCTCCCGCTCGATCACCGGCCACTGCGGCAGCTCGCGCAGCTCGGACAGCTGCGGCGGCCAGCTCATGATGCGGCCGAAGACCTCGGTGCGCACGCGGTGGCGGTACGGCCGCATCGGCACCAGCGTGTTGACCAGCCGCCACACCTCCTCGTCGGCGGTGTGGAAGATGTGCGCCCCGGTGGGCTCGTAGAGGATGCCGGCCGCCGACGCGGTGCGCAGCTGCCCGCCCCAGTCCGGGTCGGCCTCGATGACCTCGACCGCCCGGCCGGCCCGGCGCAGCTCGTGGGCGACGGTCGCCCCGGCGAGGCCGGCCCCGACGATGCGCACGGGGCGCGTGGCTGTGATCGACACTGATCAGCCTCCAGACCAGACCTCGGCGTCGGCCAGGAACGCGTTCGCCGAGGTGGCCGCGACCTCGGTGCCGCCCAGGCGCAGGCGGCCGCTCTCGCACGGGATGTACACGTTGGTGAGCCGCAGCCCGTTGCCCGGGAACGCCTCGACGCCGATCGCGCGCGGCTGCCCCGCCCCGGTGATCTCCAGCTCGACGTCGCCCGCGCTCGCGCGCAGCCCGGCGGCGTGGTCGAGCTCGAGGCGGACCGGCGCCACGGTCACGGCCGGCTCGGGCCACGGCAGCCCGGCGACCTCCGGGAAGTGCCGCACGAACCCCTCGCCGAGCCAGCGGCCCAGGTCCGGGGACTCGGTCGCGATCCGGACCTCGCCGTCGTGCCACACCACGAGCGCCGTTCCCGCGCCCCGCACCGACCAGTCGACCCGCCACGCGGAGGCGAACGCGACGGTCCGCTCGCCGTCGTGGAGCGTGAGACCGGGGTTCGCCCCGAACAACAGCACCGACACGCCACGAGCATACAAGCCATCGATGCCCATAAGCTGTTGTCATGCAGGGGAACCTTGCCGTGCAGTTCGCCGACCCGACCGCCGCCGACCCTCCGGCGGGCTGGGCCGAGCTGGTCCGCGACGCCCCGCTGCACCCGGTGTGGGACTGGTCGCTGGTGCGCGCCGTGGCCGCCGCACGCCGTGGGGCGACGGTCGCGGCGGTGGTGCGCGACGGGGACCGGACGGCCGCGCTCGTGCACGCCCGGCTCATCGGGCCGGGCGGGACGGTGGCCGACGTGGAGTGCCCGGGCTCGATGTCCCTGCCCGGCGTGGCGCTGCCCGGTGACCTCCCGCCCGGCCTCGCGCCCGGCCCGCACGAGCTGCTCGGCGCGGTGACGGCGGCGTTCGAGGCGGCGCTGGGGCGGCACCGGCGGCGGATACGCGCGGTGTCCTACCGGCAGGTCTACCCCGGCGCGCTGCCGGTGCTGGCGCGCGGCGTGGGGCTGGTGCGCCGCGGCGACGACGTGGCCGTGCTGCGCAACCGGTTCGGCAGCTACGAGGAGTACCTCGCGACGCTGCCCAGCAAGCGCCGGCGCGACCAGGGCCGGCTGGTGCGCCAGACCGACGGGGACCCCGGCGTGACCGTCCACTTCGGACCGGCGCCGGAGCGCTTCGACGCCGCCGCGTTCCACGCGCTCGCGGAGCAGACCGACCGGCGCAACCACCGCCGCCGGTTCCCGCCGCGGCGGCGCTGGTCGCTGGAGTTCCACGCCGCGCAGGCCGCGGTGCCGGGGGCGCGGCTGCTGCGCTACACCGCCGCGGACGGGCGGCTCGTGGGGGCCACCATCACCTTCGACCACCCGTCGGCGCCGCTGGCCGGGCCGTGGGCGGCGCTGGACCCGCACGAGGGCGGCCGGTCGGGGATCTGGTACGAGCACTTCGCCCGCTCGCTGCGCTGGGCCATCGAGTCGGGGCGCGGCGGGTACATCGCCGGCAAGGGGCTCATGGCGCAGAAGGCCGAGCTCGGCTTCGAGGCGGTGCCCCAGTTCACCGTGCTGCGCCGGCTCGCCGGGGCCGGGTGATCAGCGCGGCCGGCGCAGGACGAGCCACTGGGGGACGATGTCGTAGCCCAGCTCGGCCTTGAGCTCCACCAGCCCCTTGCCGCCGATGACCCCGGCCCGCCCGGACTCGATGGCCCAGCGCAGGATGCGCGCGTGCTGGTCGAACCACAGGCCCCGCGGCCCGCCCTCGTGCGGGTCCAGAGCGCCCCAGGGACCCGCCAGCGGTACCGATGGATGATCGAAGTTGATCCCCAGCCCGACGAGCTCCCCGCCGCGCTCGTAGCGGGCCGCCAGCACCCCCGGCACCGTGGCCATGGCCACCCGCAGCGGATGCGGCAGCCGCCGCGGCCGGGGCCACCGCCGGGTCTCGTGGCGGCCGCTGGTGGTGTCGGCGAGCGCGTTGAAGCGCTCGAGGTCGACGGGGCCGGTGAGCGGGCCGAACGAGGACTCCAGCCCGGGCTCGCGGGCCACGAGCTTGACCTGGCGGCGCTGGCTGGCCCGGCGCGACTGGCTCAGCCCGGCGAGGTAGCGCTCGTAGTCCTCGAAGGTGTTCGTGAACATGGTGACCGGCAGCCCGCGCCCCACCAGGCTCAGGCGCCCGGCCACGACGGGCAGCTCGCCGGCGAAGACCGAGCGGTACGCGACCGCGCGCACCCGCCGGTGCTCCTTGCGCAGCGCCGCCTCGAACGCGGCGAGGGCCGCGGCCAGCAGCGGCCCGTCGCCGGCCGCGCCGCCCGCCGGGTCGAGGACGCCGGGCAGGCCGCCGCGCAGCACCAGGCCGGGCATCGAGGACGAGCCCGGGCAGCCCACGTCGGCCAGCGTGCGGCCCGGGCCGGTCAGCCGGGCGTACACCAGGCCGGCCGTCTCGCCCCCGTCGCGCAGCAGCGCGGCCACGGCGGCGCCCCGGCGCGGGCCGGCCGCGGCGTGCACGACGGACCAGCGCCAGACCGGGTGCGCGGCGCCCTTGTCGACGAAGTCGTCCCAGCCGGGCGGTGGCTCGGCCTGGGCGGCATCGGCGAACTCCACTTCGAGTTCCATGCCCTTAAATATAGGGATGCGTGCGGGAACGGTGGCGCTCCTCGTGGCGGGGCGCGGCACGGCGCGGATCGCGCAGTGGGCGGCCGGCGTCGTGCTGCTGGCCGCCTGGGGCCCGGTCGCCTTCGCCGCCTACGCCGCCGCGACCGGGGTGATGAGCTGGCTCTTCGCCCTCTCGGGGGGCACCGAACGGGCCGCGCTCGTGCTCGTCGGCGCCCCCGGAGGCCGGCGGCTGGAGCCGCTGTTCGTGTGGTTCGCGCTGGCCCCCTTCGCGGTCGCGCTGCTGGGCTGGGCGGCCCTGGCGCTGCTGGTCCCGGGCCACGCCGCGGTCACCTACGCCGCCGCGGCCGCGCTCTACACCGGCACCGGGACCGCCACCGTCCTCGTCGGGCTGTGGCGGCTGCGCGGCGCGGCCCACGCCGACGCCGCCGCGTTCGCCACGATCGGGGCCGGCTACGGCGTCGCGGTCGCCCTGGCGCTGCTGGCCGGGGCCGGCGTCGGGGTCATCCTCGGCGTGCTCACCGCGACCGCCGGGCTCGTCACCGCCGTGCTGCTCGCCGCGCTGTGGCGCACGGTGCCGGCGCGCCCGGCGGTGCCCCGGGCCGAGGCGCTCGCGGCGCTGCGGGCGATGGGCCTGCTCGCGGCCGGCGAGGCGGTCGCGCTGGCCGGGGTCCCGGTGTTGTACGCCGAGCAGGCCGGACGCGTCCCGGCCCAGCAGATCAGCGCGTTCTACGTCGCGATGCTCGTCTCGGGCGCGGCCGGGGTGCTGTGGGGCTACCTGCTGCGGCTGTGGCAGCCGCGGCTCTCGGCCTGGCTGGACGCGCACCCGGGCCCGGCCGCCGCGCTGGTGCGCCGCGTGGCCCTCGGCGCGGCGCTGGCCGGGGCGGGCGTGACCGCGGCCGGCACCGCGGCGCTCGTCGCGTGGGGCCCGAGCGGGCCGCTGCTCGTCGCGGCCGTCGCGGCGGAGATCGCCGTCTACACGGCGGTCACCTGGGCCGGGTTCGTGGTCGAGAGCGGCGACGACCGCGCCCGGGCCCGCTCCACGCTCAGCGGCGTGGTGGCGCTCGCGGTGACCGCCGTGGCCGGCTGGTGGCTCGTCGAGGCCGGCGGGGCCACGGGGGCGGTGCTGGCGCTGGTCGCCGGGCTCGCCGTGCGCGGGCCGCTGCTGCGGGCCGGCGAGCGCTCGGCCCGGGCCGGCCGGTGACCGCCCCGACTTCGTCGGCAGGACGGCCACCGGAGTTCAGCCGGGCCCGTCAGGCCCCCGCGGTCGCGTGCCGGCCGGCCAGGTAGCCCAGCCCGAGCGCGCCGAGCAGGCCGTTGCCGGCCATGTAGCCGTCGGCGCCGGTGCCGCTGATGCCGGCCGCGGCGCCCCCGGCGGCGTAGAGGCCGGGGACGGCCACGCCGCCGCGCAGCACCCGGGCGTCGCCGTCGACGAGCAGGCCGCCCTGGGTGTGGAAGAGCGCGCCGGTGACCCGGACGAGGAAGTAGGGCGGGGCGATCGGCGGCTGCTCCCAGTGGGTGCGGCCGAACCGGTCGCCGGGGCCGGCCTCGGCCAGGGTCCGGGCGAGCGTCTCCGGCGCGCAGCCGATGACGGCGGCCGGGTCGTCGCTCCAGCGCACGCCGCCGGCGGCGTCGAGGTCGCGGTAGTCCTGGAACGGCAGGCAGGCCTCGTGGACCCGGTGGTCGCCGAGCATCCAGCCGATGGCGCCGGGCTGGGCCAGGACGCTGCGGGCGTACTCGGAGTAGCCGACGGTCTCGTCGCCGAAGCGCTCGCCGTGCGCGTTGACCATGATGCCGCCGTGCATGACGGCGGCCCAGGTCAGCAGGGTCGCGTGCGGCATCGCCCAGGAGCCGTGGCCCTGGTAGGCGTCGAGGTAGCCGGTGTCGAGGCCGAGCTCGCCGGCCAGCCGCAGCGCGTCGCCGCGGCAGCCCTCGCCGCCGGCGTAGACCCCGGCGGCGATCTCCGGGATGTACTCCTTGACGAGCTCGGCGTCGGCGCCGAAGCCGCCGGTGGCGAGCACGACCGCCCGCGCGGTGACGGTCTCGGTGGCGCCGCCGGGCCGGGTGAGCACGGCCGTCCACACACCGTCCTGTGTGGACAGTTCGGCCAGCCGGGCGGGGGCGACGATGTCGAGGCCGTCGAGGGCCGCGGCCGCGCGCAGCAGCCCGTCGAGCAGGTCGCGGCCGGCCCGGTTCGCGACGGTGTGGCAGCGGTACCGCGAGAAGCCCGGGTACTTGAAGTCGGTGACGAGCTCGAGCGGGATCCCGCACTCGCCGTCGAGCCACTCGACGAGCCGCGGCCCCACCCCGACGAGCGCCCGGGCGATGGTCTCGTCGGCCCGGCCCTTGGTCTTGCGGGCGATGTCGTCCAGGAACGTCCCGGCGTCGTCGGCGACCCCGGCGGCGGCCTGCCAGCGGGTGCCCGCGGCCGGGATCATCGCGGTGCTCATCGAGGTGTTGTTGCCGCGGGCGAAGTGCTCGAAGGCCTCGGCCACGACCACCGAGGCGCCGCGCTGGGCGGCGGCGAGGGCGGCGCTGAGGCCCGCTCCCCCGGCCCCGGCGACTAGGACGTCGACGTCGGTCATGTGCGCGCCTCCCGGGGGACGTTCCGATTTCGGGAACGGTGTTCCTGCAAGAACTCTAGGGGCGGGACGCGGCCCGGTCAATGCTCGCGCATCGTTCTTGACCTGCCAGAATCAGCGGCGGTACCGTTCTGCGGAACGGAATACCGATTATCGGTACGGACTGGCGGAGGTTCGACGGTTGGAGTTCACACGGGTGGCGCGCACCGACCCGGACCCCGCGGTCCAGGACGCCTACGCCAAGGCCGAGGGCCTCTTCGGGCACGTCAGCGACCTCTTCGCGATCCTCGGCAACGCCCCGGCCCTGCTGTCGGGCTGGATCGACCTGGTGCGCGCCCTGCGTGAGGGCCTTACCGTGTCGCCGGCCCTCTCCGAGCTCGTCATCATCCGCGTCGCCGAGCTGGTCGGCTCGCCCTACGTGGACACTGCCCACCGCCGCCTGGCCGCCGGCCTGGAGCCGCCGCCGGCGCCGCTCGCCGCCGCGGCCCGCCGCCTCGCCGAGGACGTCGCCCGCGACGGGCACGCCGACGAGGAGGCGCTGCGGGTGCTGCGCGCGGAGCTCGGCGAGCGGCAGCTGACCGAGCTGCTGGTGGTGGCCGCGTTCTACTGCGGCGTCGCCCGGCTGGCCAATACCCTCGGACCCCGCAACCGTTGAGCCCGCGGCCCGTAGGATCGGCGGTGCACGATGCTTGACTTCCGCGTGGATGAGGAGCCGGCCCGCATGCCGAAGATCGCCGAGCCGCGCGCCTCGGCCAGCACGGTCGACCGCGCGCTGGACGTGCTGCTGCTGTTCAGCAGCGTGCGCGCCACCACGCTCGGGGTCAGCGAGATCGCCCAGGAGCTGGGCATGTCCAAGCCGGCCGTGCACCGCGTGCTCACCAGCCTGCGCAGCCGCAACCTCGTCGAGCTCGACGAGGAGTCCCGCCGGTACTCGCTCGGGCTGCTGGCGGTCAGCATGGGCCTGCGCTACCAACGCGGCCTGGTCGCCGCCGACGCCGCCATCCCGGCGCTGCGCCCGCTCAGCGACGAGTGCCAGGAGACCACCACGCTGTCGGTGCGCTCCGGCGACCGGCGCTACTACGTCGAGCAGGTCACCCCGGACCGCCCGGTCGTGATGATGGTGCAGCTGGCCGTGCCGTTCCCGCTGCACGCGGGCGCGTCGTCGAAGGCGATCCTGGCGTTCCTGCCGGAGGCGCAGCGGGAGCGGTACCTCACCGGCCGCCTCGACCCGGTCACCCCGCAGACCCGCACCGACCCGCGGAGCCTGCGCCGCGAGCTGGAGCAGATCCGGGCGCAGGGCTACGCGCGCTCGTCCTCGGAGCGCCAGACCGGCGCGGCCGCCGTCGCCGCACCCATCCGCAAGGGCGGCGAGGTCGTCGCCGCGATGAGCGTCTGCGGCCCCGAGGCCCGCTTCGACGCCGACGCGCACGCCGCGCGCCTGCTGGCCGCGGTCGCGCGCATCACCGCCGAGCTGGACGCGGCCGCATGAGCACGAGCGCCAACGGCACCGACCCGGCGGAGGCCCCGGCCGGCGACCTCGGCGGCACCGCGGCGACCGTCGAGCGCGCCCTCGACGTGCTGATCTGCTTCGTGCGCAGCGACGCGCCGGATCTCGGGGTGACCGAGCTGGCGGAGAAGCTGTCGCTGTCCAAGGCGGCCGTGCACCGGCTGCTGACCTCGCTGCGCGGCCGCGGCATGGTGGAGATCGACGAGGCGACGCACCGGTACCGGCTCGGCCCGACGGTGCTGACGCTGAGCCAGTCCTACCTGTCGCGGCTGGACGTGACCGCGCTCGCCGCGCCGGAGCTGCCGTGGCTGTGCCGCGCCACGAACGAGACCGTGACGCTGTCCCGGCGCGCCGGGCTCACCCGCTACTACGTCGAGCAGGTGCTGCCCGACCGCGACGTGGTGCGCATGGTGAGCGTCGGCGTGCCGTTCCCGCTGCACATCGGGGCGAGCTCGAAGGCGTTCCTGGCCCACCTGACGGCGGCCGACGCCGAGACGGTGCTCGCGGGGCCGCTCGACGGACCCGGCGGGCGGCCGCCGCTGGACCCGGACGCGTTGCGCGCCGAGCTGGACGAGATCCGCACACGCGGCTGGTCGCACTCGCAGAGCGAGCGCGACCTGGGCACGGCGTCGGTGGCCGCCCCGATCCTGGATTACCGGGGCGAGCCGCGCGCGGTGATGAGCGTGTGCGGCCCGGCGGAGCGCTTCCGGCCGGAGGCGTGCGCCGCGGCCCTGCTCGAGGTGACGACCCGCCTCTCGCGCAAGATGGGCCACGGCGTCATCGCCTGAGGGACGGAGCCCTCCGGCCGTCCGCTAGGGCAGCGTCCAGCCGCCGTCGACGAAGAGCGTCTGCCCGGTGATCATCTGGTTCTTCGGGCTGAGCAGGAACGCGAAGGGCAGCACCAGCTCCTCCGGCTCCAGCAGCCGTCCGGCCGGGATGCGGGCCACGATGCCCGCGCTGTTCTCCGGCACGCCGAGGTAGTCGCGGTTCTGGTCGGTCAGCGTCGCGGTCGGGCCGACCGCGTTGACCCGCACCCCGCGCGGCGCCCACTCCGCGCCCAGCGACCGGGCCAGCATCGACACCGCCGACTTGCTGGCCGAGTACGCCGCCCACTGGTCGAACGCCGAGGCCGAGAACGTCGAGCTGGTGAGCACGACGGACCCGCCCTCGCCCAAGCGCTCGGCGGCCAGGCGGGTGGTGAGGAAGACCCCGACGACGTTGACGTCGAGGGTCTTGCGGAAGTCCTCGGCGCTGAACGCGATCGACGGCCGCACGAAGGCGATGCCGGCGTTGGCGACGGCGCCGAGCAGCCGGCCGGTGACCGAGACCGCGGTGTCGAACGCGGCGGCCATGGCGTCCTCGTCGGTCACCTCGGCCTCGACCGGGTGGATGGACAGGCCCTCGGCGCCGGCCAGCGCGTCCAGGCGCTCCTTGTCGCGCCCGACCGCCACGACGTGCATGCCCAGGCGGGCCAGGCCGGTGGCCAGCGCCGCGCCGATGCCGCGGGTGGCCCCGGTGACCAGGACGGTCTCGCCCGCGAGGCCGAGCGCGGCGCCGAGGGCCGGCGACTGCGCCGGATCCAGCGTGTTGATCATCTTGACACTCCCTTATGGACAGTGGACGACGAGGTCGACGGCGACGTCGCAGCCGGGCACCTCGTGCGACGACGGCGGGGCCTCGAAGAAGCCGGACGCCGGCAGGCCGGACGAGAAGGCACCGGTCCACGCGCCGGCGAACGCCCCGAGGTCGGCCATGTCGGTGAGGTACACGTCGGCCTTGACGGTGTTCTCGATGCTGGTGCCGGCCGCCTCGCAGATGCGCTGGACGTTGTCCTGGATGCGGGCGACCTGGTCGGCGATGTGCCGGCGGGTGTGCGGGGCGCCGGACTTCCAGCGCAGCGTGTCCGCGGACGGGCCGGTCGCCGTGCGGCCCAGCTGGGTCGAGAGGAACAGCAACGGGCCGGAGCGGATCGCCTGGGCCTCGTGGCCGAGCGGGGCGAGCGCGCCGGGGGCGTGCACGACCTCGCGCTCGCCGCCGTGCTCGGGCCGGGCGACGATGACGAAGATCTCGACGTTGCCGCCGTTGACGCCGCCGATGCCGGTGACCGGGACGATCGCCCGCGCGGGCGGGTGCTCGGGCCACTGCTTGGCGAAGACCTCGTCGACGGCGGGCATGTTGCGGATGCCGTGCGGGGTCAGGTACGTGACGACCTTGACGACGTTGTCCCACCGGGCGCCGCTGGCCTCCATGGTGATGCGGATCTGCCGTAGGGTCTCCTCGACCTCGGCGGCGACCTGGTTGCCGTACCAGATGTGGTGCGGCACCCGGGCGTTCGGGTGCAGGCCCGTCTCGAAGTCGGTGGCGATGAACCCGGCGCTGAACACCCACGGGCCGGACTCGACGCCGACGGAGTAGCCGCCGAGCGGGCTGTGCACGTCGTGGGCGTAGGCGCGCTTGGTGATCCCGCTGCCGGCGCGCAGCGCGACGAGCTGGACCTCGATCAGCTCCTCCGCGCTGACCAGCCGGTCCATGGGCATGAGGCAGCTGGCGGGGCGGTCGGCGAGCAGGAACTCGTCGCGGCTCTGGATGTAGGCGTGGGCCTGGTAGCGCCACTTCTCCCAGAACAGCTCGTAGGGGTCGCGCAGCGGCTCGTGGCGCTCGGCGGGCCCGTGGTAGCTCGGGTGCCACTGGTTGATGGACACGCCCAGGTCCAGGCCCGACCCGGCCGCCTCCAGGGTCGTGGACAGCCGCTGGTACACCTCCCGCACCTGCAGTTTCACCGGGTGCCCGCTGCTGTTGGGCAGCCCGGGCTCGACCCGGGCGGCCGGGGCGAGCGTGCCGGTGCTCCAGTCCACCGCCGACAGCGACGCGGTGAAGACGAACGGCCCGGCGGTGACGGCCGTGCTGCTGGGGTACCACTCCGGGAACTCGACGCCCGGCACCTCGACGACCTGACGGCCAGTGTCACTCATCTCGCACTCTCCTCACGAACTCGCGTCATGTCCAGAGCCCGCGGACGAACCGGCCGCAGCCGGTCTCCTCGAGCAGGTCCCGCTGCACCTTCGCGGCGTTCGCCACGGCCGTACGGCGGTCGGCGCCGACCGGCTCGCCGTCGCGCAGCACGGTGCGGCCGCGCACCAGCACGCGGTGCATCGCCTCGGGCGACGGGCCGCCGGACCACACGAGGTTGGCCAGCAGCGCGGCGGGCGGCGACAGGGTGGTCTCGGCGGACAGGTCCACGACCAGGACGTCGGCGTCCTTGCCGGTCTCCAGCGAGCCGATCCGCTCGGCCATGCCCAGCGCGCGGGCGCCGCCGATGGTGGCCAGCTCGATCGCCCGCTCGGGGCTGCCGAAGAGCAGCTCGGCACCGAAGACGCCCGGCCGGCGGACGCTGTCGCTGACCCGCTGGGCCATCAGGTAGCCGCGCATGCCCATCCACAGGGTCTGCCCGTAGGCCACGACGGGCCCGTCCAGGCCGAGCGAGGTGGTGACGCCGGCCTCGTCGTAGCGCCGCGAGTCGAACGTGACCATGCCGAGGATCAGCTCCATGTCCGGCACCAGCGACACCGACGCCCCGGCCGCGGCCAGCCGCTCGGCCTCGCCGTCGACCAGGCCCTGCGCGTGGATGGCGATCACGTGCGGGGCGAGCATCCCCTCGCTGTCGAGCCACTCGATCGAGCCGCCGGTCCAGCCGCGCCGCTCGGCGAGGTAGCGCTTGTCCATGTAGGACGGTGCGTGGATGTCGAACTGCTCGCCGTGCGCGACGGTCCAGTCGTAGAGGGCGTGCAGGTCCTCCGGCGTGCAGTAGGTGATGCCGATGGAGCCGGCGGTGACGGAGACGGTGTCGCTGTTCCACTCGGCGGCGATCCGCTCGGTCTCGGCCAGGCCGGTCCCGACGTCCTCGCGCAGGTCCTCCGGCACGGTGGTCGGCTCGTTGATGGTCAGCCGGGCGGCGCGCACCCGGATGCCAGCCTCGGTGACCGCGCGCAGCACGCCGTCCATCGAGCGCTTGTGCCGGTGCGTGAAGTGGTCGTCGGCCGTGGTGGTGACGCCGCTGCGCAGCAGGTCGAGCACCGGCGGCAGGGCGGAGGCGTAGGAGCGCTCCTCGTCGCAGGCGCCGGTCATCGGGTAGTAGAAGCCGTGCAGCCGCTCCTCGAACGTGGTCCCCTCGGCCATCCCGCGGATGCAGCCCTGCACCAGGTGCGTGTGCGTGTTCACCAGGCCGGGCAGCACGAGGAAGCCGGGCCCGCCGAGGGTCTCGGCGGCGGTCCACGGCGCGGGGCCGGCGCCGACGTCGGCGATCCGGCCGTCGCGCACGGCCACGTAGCCGTCGTCGATGACGCGCCGGTCGGGGTCGACCGTGACGATCCGGCCGAGGATGAGCGTGTCGCAGGTCCGGGGCGCGTCCATCAGGACTCCCCCTCGAACAGCCAGGCGTGGCCCTCGGGGTCGAGGAAGGCCCGGTAGCCGTCCGGGCCGTCGGCGAGCGTGCCGCCCGCGGCGACCACCGCGTCCGGGTCGACGCCGCTCAGCAGGCCGAGCACCGGCTCGGCGGCCAGGTCGCGGGCCGGGTCCTGGGCGCGGCCCCGGAACGCGATCTGCAGGGTGACGATCTCGTCGAGCGCCATCATGTAGCCGAAGCCCTCGGTGCCGCGCCGCTCCCGCCAGCCCAGGGCCGCGTAGAAGTCGCGGGCGGCCACGATGTCGGCGGCCTGGAAGATGACCCAGCCGATGCCGGTCACGGCCGGGGCCGGGCCGTCCAGCCGCGCGAGGGCGGCCAGGTCCTCCTCCCGGACGCTGTCGTCCATGCGCTGCTGCAGGCCGATCGGCTGGCCGGCCGGGTCGTGGAAGTACCCGAGCAGCGCGTGGCCCTTCATGTCGTACTCGAACGGCCGGTTGATCCAGGTCACCCCGGCGTCGTCGAGGCGCTTGACGGCCGCGTCGATGTCCCAGGTGCGCAGGATCGGGATGACGCCCTGCCGCTCCCAGCGGTCCTGGTACACGGGCAGGTCGGCGTCACCGGGGGCGAGCAGCAGCGCGGTGTCCCAGCCGGTGTCCACGGCGACCCAGCCGGGGCGGGGGCCGTCGGTGATCCCGGCGTCGAAGTGCCGGCGGTAGAACTCGGCGTCGGCCGCGGGGTCGGCGACCCGCAGGACGGCCGCGGTGAGTGCGGGTGGTGTCAACGTTCCTCCAGGAGCAGGTGGGTCAGGGCCGCCGGCGCGTCGAGCATCGCGTCGTGCCCGGCGTCCAGGTCGAGCAGCGGCCAGCCGGCGGCCCGGACCCGGTCGAGATAGGGCCGGGGCGCCGGGTTGGCGGTGCACCGGATGTAGGTGACGGGCGCGGTGCTGGCGCCGCGCAGCCGCAGGGGCTGGGTGAGGCAGGCGAAGGGCTGGGGCCGCAGCCGCCGCTCGGCCCAGGCGCGGACCCGCGGATCGCGGATGCCGAGCCGCGGGGCGCCGGGGACCGGCAGCACCAGCACACCGTCGCGCGCGACCGCGCGGGCCGCGAACTCCGCGCCGCGCGGGTGCACGTCCAGCGCCGACTCGCCGTCGAGCGCGACCGGCGCGTCCAGCAGCACCAGCCGGGCGACCGCGGCCCGGTCGGCCGCGCCGGTGGCGACGATGCCGCCGTAGCTGTGCCCGACGAGGGTCACCGGGGCGGCCGCGGCCCGCACGGCCGCGACCACCTCGGCGATGTGCCCGTCCAGATCCGCCTCGGGGTCCGCCTCGCCGGCCAGGGTCGGGGCCTGCACGGCGTGCCCGGCGGCGGTGAGGGCCGCCGCGACGGGCTGCCAGCACCAGCCGCCGTGGAACGCGCCGTGCACGAGCACGTACGTCCGGGGCATGCTCAGGCGGTCAGGTAGAGCTTGTCGAGGTACTGGTCGGTCTCCACCTCGGACTTGATCATCCCGGCGAGCTTCTTCGAGCCGGCGTCGATCCAGACGTCCTGGGTGAGGAACAGGAACGGCGCGTCGTCGTGCATGATCTGCGCCAGCTGCTTGGACAGCGCGCCGCGCTTGGCGTCGTCGAGCTCGGTGAGCGCCTGCTTGTAGAGCGCGTCGAACTCGGGGTTGCTGTAGTGCCGCGTCGCCGACGAGCCGATGAACCAGGCGAACGCGCCCAGCGGCTCGAGGTAGGGCCGGGTGAACAGGCCGTAGTGGAAGATGTCGGCGCGAGCCTTGCGGGCGTAGAACATGTCGGTCTGCAGGGTGGTGTCGGTCATCGCGGTGTACTGCACCTTGACGCCGACCTTGCCGAGCTGGTTCTGCACGTACTCGCCGATGAGCCGCCGCACGCTGCCCGGGCTCGCGAACGCGCTGGCCATGGTGATGGTGAAGCGGGTGCCGTCGGGCCCCTTCGGGTATCCGGCCGCGTCGAGCAGGCTCTCCGCCTTGGCCGCGTCGTACGGGTAGTCCTGCAGCGACTCGTCGTACCCGACCGCGCCGGGCGTGGCCAGCTGCCCGTTGCCGCCCTCGGTCTGGCCCTGCAGCACGTTCTTGATGAGCGTCTGCTTGTCGATGGCGTAGTTGAGCGCCTGGCGCACCTCCTTCTTGCCCATCGGGCCGCTCTTGGGGTTGCCGGAGTAGTCGACGGTGTCGAGGAACGCGCCGAGGTTGTTGCCGCCGGTGTACGTGACGACGTTGCCCCCGCCGCTCTTGATCGCCGCGAGCTGGGCCAGCGGCACCAGGTTGATGTACTGCACCTGCCCGGACGTGAACGCCGCGACCTGGGAGGCGGCGTCGGTCATCGACCGGATCGTCACCTTGGTGAGCGTGCCCTTGCGCCAGCCGTCGTCGAACTTCGTGAGCACCCACTGGGTCGTGTCGTGGCTGGCGAGCTTGTACGGCCCGGTGCCGATCGGCTTGTCGGCGAACGCGGCCGCCCGGGTCTTCTCGTCGGCGCCGAGGCCGGTGAAGTACTGCTCCGGCAGGATCGCGACGCGGGCGAGCTTCTTGAGGAACAGCGCGTCGGCCGACTTCATGGTGACCGTGACGGTGGACGCGTCGCCAGCCGTCACGTCGGCCATCGAGGTCATCAGCGACGCGGTGGCCAGGGTGCTGGTGGCCGCGCGCTTGAGGCTGAAGACCACGTCGGCCGACGTCATTGGCGCGCCGTTGTGGAACTTGGCGTCGGTGCGCAGGGTGATCTTCAGGCTGGTCGGGCTGACCTGCTCCCACGCGGTGGCGAGCATCGGCAGGATCGTCGCCTTGCCGGGGTCGAGGTCGAACAGCGCGTCGAAGATGTCGTAGCGGCGGGGGTTGCCGCCGAGCACGGCCATCGGGTCGAGGCTGGTGGGCAGGTTGCTGATGCCCATCGTCAGCTCCTGCACGGCCGCCTTCTCGCCGGTGCCGCCGGCCGGGTCGTCGCCGGTGCCGCAGGCCGCGAGGGTGGCCAGGGAGGCCAGGCCGAACAGGAAGCCGCGCCGGGAAACGTCTGCCATCAGAGGGTCCTTTCGGGGGTGGTGTGCAGCTGGGCGGCCGCCACGCGGTCGGTCTTGCCGGCCGGGGTCCGCGGAAGTCGTTCGACGTACCGGATCTGGTACGGGCAGGGCAGGACGGCGTCCAGCAGTTCGGCCGGTGAGGCGGCCGTCGTGCCGGGCGAGGGTTCGATGAGGACGGTCATGGCCGGGGTCAGCACCGCGTCGGCGACGCCGGGCAGCCCCCGCAGCCGCTCCTCGACGGTGACCGGCAGGATGGTCCGCCCGGCCACCTCGATGGCGTCGGCGGCCCGGCCGAAGACCTGCAGCGCGCCGTCCTCGGCCCAGGCGCCGACGTCGCCGGTGTCGAACCAGGACCCCTGCGCGCGGGCGGCGTGCAGGATTGGCGCCGCCGGGTCGGCGGCGAGCTCGTGAAGGTAGCCGGGCGCGACGGACGCGCCCCGCACCTCGATGCCGCCGCTCGCCGTGACCCGCACGTCGAGCGTCGGGGTGGGCGCGCCGACCCGGAACGGCTCGCCGAAGCGCGGCTGCCCGCAGCGGTCGACGGCGATGGAGCCGGCCTCGGAGGTGCCGTAGTTGAGCACCACCTCGGCGTGCGGGGCGAGGGCCCCGGCGAGCTCGTGCAGGAACCGCTGCTGCATGAGCTGGCCGGTGGCGACCGCGGTGCGCAGCCCGCGCCGCACGAGGGTCTCGGCGGCGCCGGCGGCGAGGATCGCCCGCCACTGGGGCGCCTGCAACGGCAGGATGGTGACCCCGCCGGCGCCGATCTCGTCCAGGGCCTCGACGCTGAACGCGTCCATGAGCAGCAGGGTGCCACCGAAGAGGAACATGGACCGGGCCGCGCCGGAGAGCACCGAGAGGTTGAACGGGCTGGCGACCACCCACCGGTCGGCCTCGCCGCAGCGGTAGGACCAGGAGCGGTGCCAGGCGTCGGCGACGTCGCAGCCGACGGTGCGCACGACCGCCTTCGGCACGCCGGTGCTGCCGGCCGTGAACTGGATGGCGCTGACGACGTCGGCGCCGCGCCCGCGGGCCCAGTCGGTGCCGTCCTCGGGCGCGGCCGCGAGGTCGGCGAACGTGCCCTCGGCGATCAACTCGGTGATGCCCAGGGCGTCGGTGATCTCGGGCAGCCGCGGCTTGAGCGACAGGCTCAGCATCGCCGGTTGCAGGCCGGCGGCCTGCGCGGCCAGGTAGAGCTCCGCGCCGATCGGGCCGGAGTAGGTGGCGATCCCGACCCGCTCGCCGGGCCGGCGGCCGCGCGCCCGGAAGCCGGCCACCAGGGCGCTGACCCGGTCGGCCAGGGTGCGGTAGTCCGTGGTCCGTCCATCGTGGACGATCGCGGGGCGGTCGCCGCGGTGCCGGGCGTGGCGGGCGACGGCGTCGAGGAGGTCCATCACGACCACCGCTGCCACACGGCGGCGCAGGCGTCCTCGGCGGCCGCGCGGGCCGCGGCCCAGTCGACGCCGACGAGCTGCCGGTCGCGGACCCGGATCTCGCCGCCGACCATGACGAGGTCGACGTCGTGGCCGCTCGCGTAGTGCACGACCGAGGCGAGCGGGTCGAAGACCGGGGCGCTCTCGGGCGCGGCCAGCTCGACGGCGACCAGGTCGGCGGCGGCGCCGTCGGTGAGGTCGGCGCGCAGGCCCAGGGCGGGCGCCGGGCCGGTCACGGCCGCGTCGAGCATGGTCGCCGCGTCCGGCCAGTCGGTGCGCCCGACGGCGATCTTGGCCAGCATCGCGGCCATCCGCACCTCGGTGACGAGGTCGGTGGTGAACGCGTCGGTGCCGATCGCCATGCGCACCCCGGCCTCGGCGAAGCGGCCGAACGGCGGCAGGATCGCCTCCCGGACCTTGCGCACGGCGCAGTGCGCGACGACGGCGCCGGAGGCGGCCAGCCGGGGCAGGTCGGCGTCGGGCAGGTAGGTGCCGTGGGCGCAGATGAGCCGCTCGCCGAGCAGCCCGGCCTCGTCCAGCAGCTCGACCGGGGTGCGGTCGAACTTGCGGCGCACCTCGGCGAGCTCGCCCTCGGACTGGCACAGGTGGGTGGTGACCGGGCAGTCCAGCTCGGCGGCGAGCTTCGCCAGCCCGGCGAGCACCCCCGGCTCGACGGTGTGCGCGCTGGCCGGGCCGAGCAGCAGCCGGATGCGGCCGCCGGCGCGCCCGTCGTGCGCCGCGTGCAGGGCGCGGAAGGCGTCGAGCTCGGCGAGCTGCTCCCGCTCGGGGCTGAGGTCCTCGCGGCGCTGCCGGTCGCCGTCGAGCGTGCCGAGGCGGTGCGCGACGTTCATCGGCAGGGCGGGCCCGGCCCAGGTGCGCACGCCCACGTCCTCGGCGGCGTCGAGGTACCCCTCGATGTCGACCGACGAGGTGGAGACCACGGTCGTGGTGCCGGTGCGCAGCATGCCCAGCAGGTCCCAGCGGACGATCGAGCGCAGCCCCTCGCGCAGCTCCGGCTGGTAGGCGAGCTGCCAGAGCCGGGTGAGCGGCACGTAGTACGGCGTGCCGGGGGCGAGCTTCAGGTCCTCGGCGATGCCGCGCGCGACCGGGCCGGCGCCGGCGTGTGTGTGCGCGTTGACCAGGCCGGGCAGCACCAGGTGACGGGGCAGTTCGACGCGCTCGGCGTCGATGCCGGCGTCGGTGGCGGCGGGCACCGAGGTGACCGTGCCGCCGTCGACCAGCAGCGAGGTCCCGGTCTCGACCCGGCCGCCGCCGCGGTAGACCCAGCGGGGCCGAAGGAGCGTCCGCATGACACGCACCCCTGTTCCTTCTTCCGGAATAGCATTCCAATTCCGAGAGCATGGCAGTCGGACAGGGCATTTACAAGAGGCCGAGAATGCATTTTCGCACACACCCTGAGCTGCCCGGACATGCAAATATTGCGGACGGTTTCGAGAACCGCCCGCAATATTTGGAAACGCATTGGAAACGAAATTCTTAGGGCAATTTCAGGGAGCCCGGATAATGGCACGCGACGAGCTGTCCCGGCGCGGTCTCGACGACGGGCGGCTCGGCCGTGCGGCAGTCGTCGCGGGCCACCGGGCAGCGGGCGGCGAACCGGCAGCCGCGGCCGTCCCAGGCGTCGGCGGCCTCGCCGGCCAGCAGGATGGGCTCGCGCCGGCGCTCCCGCTCGGGGTCGGCGACGGGCACGGCGCTCAGCAGCGCCGTGGTGTAGGGGTGCCGCGGGCCGGCGAACGCGGTGCCGGTGTCCGCGGTCTCGACGATCCGGCCGCGGTACATCACCGCGACCCGGTTGCACAGGTACTCCACGATCCCGAGGTCGTGCGTGATGAACACGTAGGTCAGCGCGAACTCCTCGCGCAGCTCCTTGAGCAGGTTGACGATCTGGGCCTGCACCGAGACGTCCAGCGCCGACAGCGGCTCGTCGAGCACGAGCACCCGCGGGCGCAGCACCAGGGCGCGGGCGATGCCGACGCGCTGGCGCTGGCCGCCGGAGAGCTCGTTGGGGTACCGGTCGGCCAGCTCCGCCCGCAGCCCGCACGCGTCCATGAGCGCCAGCACCCGCCCGGCCCGCTCGCGCCGGTTGCCCATCCGGTGGTTGAGCAGCGGCTCCTCCAGGCTCTGGCCGATCGTGCGGCGCGGGTTGAGCGCCGAGTACGGGTCCTGGAAGACGAACTGGACGTGCCGGCGGAACGCCCGCCGCTCCCGTCCGCGCAGCGCGAGGGCGTTGCGGCCGGCGACGGTGACCTCGCCGGCGGTGGCCGGCTCGAGCTGGGCCAGCACCCGGCCCAGCGTCGACTTGCCGCTGCCGGACTCGCCGACCACGCCGAGCACGTCGCCCTCGAAGACGTCCAGGTCGACGCCGTCGACGGCGCGGGTCCCGCCGTAGTGCCGGGACACGGCCCGGGCGGTCGTGATCGGTTCCGTGATCGGCTCGGTGACCGCGGTCATGACGCCTCCTCCGCGCGCAGGCAGCGCCAGGAGCGCTCCCCCGCGCTCGACAGCGGCGGGTCCTCCTCGTGGCAGCGCGCCACGGCGACCGGGCAGCGCGGGTGGAACGCGCACCCCGCCGGCATCGCCCGCAGGTCCGGCGGGAGCCCGGGAATCGAGGTGAGCGGGCGGGAGCCGTGCCCGCGCCGGGGCACCGCGCCGAGCAGCGCCCGGGTGTAGGGGTGGCGCGGGTCGGCGAACAGCTCGGCGGTCGGGCCGGACTCGACGATCCGGCCGCCGTACATGACGACGGTGCGCTCGCACAGCCCGGCCACCACGCCGAGGTTGTGGGTGATCATCATGACCGCCATGCCGTGCCGGCGGTTGAGGTCCTTGACGAGCGCGAGGATCTGCGCCTCGATGGTGACGTCGAGGCCGGTGGTGGGCTCGTCGGCGATGAGCAGCGCGGGCCGGTTGGCCAGCGCCATGGCGATCATCGCGCGCTGGCGCATCCCGCCGGACAGCTCGTGCGGGAACTGCCGGGCGCGCCCGGCCGGGTCGACGATGCCGACCTCGCCGAGCAGCCGTACCGCCTCGGCGTGCGCCTCGGCCCGCCCGACCGGCCGGTGCTCGCGGATCGCCTCGACGATCTGGTCGCCGACGCGGTGGTACGGGTTCAGCGCCGTCATCGGGTCCTGGAAGATCATGCCGATCCGGCCGCCCCGCACCGCGCGCAGGCGCCGCTCGGGCAGCCCGGTCAGGTCGGTGCCGTCGAAGAGCACCTGCCCGCCGGTGATGCGCACGGGATGGTTGAGCAGCCGCAGCACCGACAGCGCCGAGAGGCTCTTGCCCGAGCCGGTCTCGCCCACGATGCCGACGATCTCCCCGGGCGCGATGTCGAGGTCGACGCCGCGCACCGGGGTGGTGTCGCGGATCCCGACCGTGAGGTCGCGGATGCTCAGCAGCGCCTGGGTCATCGGGCCTCCCGCGGGTTGAGCACCGAGCGCACGGCCGAGCCGAGCGTGTTGACGGCGAGCACGGTGATCACGACCATGACGCCGGGGACGACGGAGTACCACCACGAGGTGTTCAGGAACACCCGGCCGCCGGCCATCATCGCGCCCCAGTCCGCGGTCGGCGGCTGCACGCCGGCGCCGAGGAAGCTCAGGCCGCTCTCGACGAGCAGCACGGCCGAGAACGTGAACGTGCCCACGACGATGGTGGTCGACAGGACGTTGGGCAGGATGTGCCGCAGCACGATCATGAGGTCGGAGGCGCCGGCGCCGCGGGCGGCGAGCACGTAGTCGGCGGTCTTCACCCGCAGGACCTCGGCCCGCACCACCCGGGCGAACTGCACCCAGCCGAACAGCGCCAGCACCAGGAAGACCGTCGACAGGCTCGGGCCGCGGGCGGCGACCAGGGCCAGGGCCAGCACCAGGTAGGGGAAGCCCAGCTGCGCGTCGACGACCCACATGATGACCGGCCCGACGACGCGGGTGTAGAGCCCGGCGAGGAGCCCCAGCGCGGTGCCCACCACGCCGGTGAGCAGCGCCGCGGCGAAGGCCAGCCCGAGCGCGGTGCGGGATCCGACGATCATCCGGCTGAGCAGGTCCCGGCCGAGCTCGTCGGTGCCGAGCGGGAAGGTCCAGGTGCCCCCGTCCCAGATCGGCTTGGCCAGGATGTTGGCGTAGTCCTGGTCCTCGGCGCCGTGCGGGGCGAGCGCCGGGCCGAAGACGGCCAGCACCGCGAGGCCGGCCAGCACGAGCAGCGACACGACGGCCGCGGGCCGGCGCAGCAGCCGCGCGGCCAGGGTCACCGGCACCGGCCGCGCGCGCAGCCGCACGACGGCGGCGGGGGCGTTGATCGGCACTGCCGTCATCGGAGCCCTCCTGTCTCTCAATGCACGCGCACGCGCGGGTCGATCCGCTCGTACGTCAGGTCGACGACGAAGTTGATCACCACGACGATGAGCGCGAAGATGAATGTGGTCGCCTCGACCAGCGGGTAGTCGCGGGCGGTGACCGCGTGCACCAGCAGCTGGCCGATGCCGGGCCAGGCGAAGATGGTCTCGATGAGCACCACCGCGCTGAGCATCTGGCCGAGGTCCAGGCCGGCCACGGTGACCAGCGAGGTGGCCACCGGGCGCAGCGCGTGCCGGCTCACCACGCGGCCCCGGCCCAGCCCCTTCGCCCGCGCGGTGCGGGTGAAGTCCTCCCGCAGGCTCTCGGCGAGCCCCGCCCGGGTGAACTGCAGCAGCCGCGCGATCGGGTGCAGGGCCAGCGTCACGACCGGCAGCACCCAGCTCAGCGGGTCGGGCGTGCGGATCGAGGGCACCGCGCCGAGCGTGACCGCGAAGATGAACACGAGCACGATGGCGAACCAGAACACCGGCACCGCCTGGCCGAACAGCACGACGGTGTCGACGAGCCGCTGGTAGGCGCGGTTGCGGGTCATGCCGGCCGCGATGCCCAGCGGGATGGCGACCAGCAGCGCGAACAGGAAGCTCACGGCGACGAGCTCGAGGCTGGCCGGCAGCTGCTTGAGGATCATCCCGAGGGCGTCCTGGCGGCTCTGGAACGACTCGCCGAAGTCGAAGCGCACCAGGTCGCCGAGGAAGGTGAGGTACTGCGCCCACAGTGGACGGTTGAGCCCGAGCTGCTCGCGGATCGCCTCGACCGCCTCCGGCGTGGCGTCCGGCCCGGCGATCGACGCCGCCGGGTCGCCGGACACCCGCAGGAGCACGAAGAGCAGCGTCATCACGCCGAAGAGCACCGCGATCAGGTGGGCCGCCCGCCGCAGCAGGAAGCGGCCGCTCACGGCGACTGCATGGCCGCGGCGGTGCGGGTGTCCTCGTCGAGGATCGCGCCGAACACGCGCCGGACGAATGCCGCGCGCTCGGCCGCGATCCGCTCGCGGACCTCGCCGCCGGGGACCAGCTCGTCGATCTGCTCGGCGGTGAGCACGCCCCCGCGCACGAGCAGTTCCTCCAGCACGATCGAGCGGTCGCGGAGGATCCACACCTCCGAGGCCAGCTCGGTGATCATGCGGGCCAGGTCGTCGAGGCGCCGGGACTCGAGGTACGGGCCGGCTTCTGCGCTCATCTTCACGCCTCCAATGGCTTGCGGCCGCGGGTGATCCAGGGGTACAGGCCGGGGCCGAGGCCGTACGCCTCGACGTCGACGAAGCCGACCTTCTTGAACAGCCCGGGCAGATCGAGCTGCAGCGCGGCGCGCCAGAACGGCTCGCCCCGGTTCTCGGTCTCCCAGTCGAGCACGACGGCGCGGAACGCCGACTGCTTCTCGTAGGGCGCGACGTCGCCGAAGACGATGTCGCCGCCCGGCTCCAGCACGCGGTACATCTCCCGCAGGATGGCCTCGGTGGCGCGGGTGGGCGTCTCGTGGAACAGGATGTAGCCGGTGACGAGGTCCACCGAGGCGTCGGGCAGCCCGGTCCGCTCGGCCCGGGCCTGGATCAGCTCCCAGCGCAGGCCGAGGTCGCGGGCGGTGGCGTGGGCGTACTGCAGCCCGGTGCGCGAGAGCTCCACGCCGACGAGCTGGGCGTCCGGGTGCACCTTGGAGATGGCCACGGCGTAGCGGCCGGTGCCGATGCCGGGCTCGAGGATGCGCCGGTAGTCCCGGCGCGGGGCCTCCAGCGCCGTCAGGTACCGCTGGTCGTTGAGGTCCTCGCCGGTCTTGACGGCGCCGACCCCGCCCGGGGCGAGCACGTAGGCGTAGGCGATGTCGTGGGTGACGACGCCCATGAGGTCGTGGCCGTCCCAGCCGCCCGTGGTCAGGTGGAAGCCCTTGGTCCAGTAGTCGGGGATCTCGACGTCCGGGTCGAGCGTCAGGGTGCCGGGCGCGTCGTCGGCGGCCAGCCAGGCGCCGATCCGCCCGCGGGCCTGCTCGGCGGCGGGCAGGGCGCGCACGTAGATCTCCTCGGCCACCCAGCGGGTCAGCAGCCGGTCGAAGCGCCACTCGGAGCTGTCGGCGAGCGCGCCGTAGACCGAGGCGCGCCGCTCGGCGATGGACAGGGGCGGCTCGGGCACCGCCGCCTCGTACTGCTGCGCGGCGGCCGGCTGCAGCACCCCGCCGGCGAAGCCCTGCACCGACCCGAGGAACTCCATGCCCGCGCGTCCGCGCTGCCGCATCGGAACGTCCATCGAACCCTCCTGTTCCTTTATTCGGAATCCTGTTCCAAGGAAACTAGCGGAGAGTTGAGCTGGGGAAACCCACCCGATCTGTAAAAAGGAGGTGTCGTTCCCCCGGCGCCCGAAACACGGTTGAAACATTTTCCGGCCGATCGCCGCGCCTGCTACGGTTCGGCTCGGAACGCCGTTCCGAGTAAGGGGAAGTACAGAACCATGCGTCGTGGGCTCATCGGGCTGCTGGCCGTGGCGTGCGGGCTCACCGCCGCCAATCTCTACTACGCGCAGCCGCTGCTGCCCGTGCTCGGCGACACCTTCGGCGTCGGCGACGTGACCGTCTCCACCATCGTCGTGGCCACCCAGATCGCCTACGCGATCGGCCTGTTCTTCCTCGGCCCGCTCGGCGACCGGGTGCAGGTGCGCACGCTGGTGACCGTCCTGCTGCTCGCGGGCGCGGCCGGGCTGACCGGCGCCGCCGCCGCACCCGCGTTCGGGGTGCTGCTGGCCGCGTCCGTGGTCGTCGGCGCGGTCTCGGTCGTCGCCCAGATCCTGGTGCCGTTCGCGGCCGGCCTGGCCACGGACGCCGACCGGGGCCGCGTCACCGGCACCGTGATGAGCGGCCTGCTGGCCGGCATCCTGCTGGCGCGGGCCTTCTCCGGCGTGGTGTCCGACACCCTCGGCTGGCGCTGGGTCTACGCCCTGTCGGCCGCGTTCATGCTCGGCCTGGCGGCGGCGCTGCGCGCGATGCTGCCGGTGCGCGAGCCCTCGACGACGGCCGGCTACGGCCACCTGCTGCGCAGCACCCTGGCCCTGCCGCTGCGCCACCCCACCCTCCGCCGCCGCGGCCTGTTCCAGGCGGCCCTGTTCGGCTCGTTCACCGCGTTCTGGACGACGATGGGCTTCCTGCTGACCCGCGCCCCGTACCACCTCTCGGAGCTGCACGTCGGCCTGTTCTCGCTGCTGGGCGCGGGCGGCGCGCTCATCGCCCCGGCGGCGGGCCGCTGGAGCGACCGCGGCTGGTCCCGCCGCAGCACGGTCGCGGGCCTGCTCGTGGCCGGCGTCGCGTTCGCCGCCGCCGGCGCGGTCACCGCGCTGCCGGGCCGGATCGCCGGCATCGTCGCGCTGGCGGTGGCCGCGCTGGTCATCGACGCGGCGGTGCAGACGCTGCTCATCACGAACCAGCAGGTGGTGTACCGGCTGGAGCCCTCGGCCCGGGCCCGCATCAACACCGTGTTCCTGGTGACCTTCTTCCTCGGCGGCGCGGCCGGCGCGCAGCTGAGCACCGTGGCCTGGCACCTGGGCGGATGGCCCGCGGTGGCCGGGTTCGGCGGGGCCCTGCCGCTGCTGGCGCTGCTCACGTACCTCGCGGGCGGCCTGCGCAAGGAGCGCGCGGAGGACGCGGCGCGCGCCGAGGCCCAGGTGCCGGTCGCCGCCTGAGCCCCGGCCCGTAGCGGTCCGTCGAGTCGACGGTCACCGATGATGACGGGGGTCGCCGGGATCGATGCCGGGCCGTACGCTCGGCCGCATGGAGCAGGACGCCAACGGTACGGGCGGGCCGGTATCCGGGCGGGCCCGCGTTCCCAGCGGCCCGCCGGCGGGGCGCGCCAGTGTGCCGGTCGGCCGCGCCGCGGTGGGTGGCTCGGCCGCGGTGAGCGGCTCGGCCCCGGTGGGTGACTCGCCCGCGGCGGGCGGCCCGGCCGCGGCCCGGGCCGGGGCACGTGCGAAGCGAAGACGCCGGCGCAACATCCTCATCGCCTCGATCGCCGCGTTCATCATGGTCGCCGGCATCGGCATGGTCTTGGGCACCTACTACTTCGACAAGGTCGCGCTGCCCGACGACATCGCGCTGGACCAGTCGACCACGATCTACTACTCCGACGGCCAGACCCCGATGGGCAGCATCGGCGAGAACCGCACGTCGCTGGCGTTCAAGGACATCCCGCCCGACATGCAGCACGCGGTGGTCGCGGCCGAGGACAACACGTTCTACACGAACGACGGCGTGGACTACAAGGGCGTCGTGCGAGCCGCGTGGAACAACGTCTCCGGTGGTGACCGGCAGGGTGCCTCGACGATCAGCCAGCAGTACGCCCGCCGCTGGGCCGATCTCGAGGGCGTCACCTACGCGCGCAAGCTCCGCGAGGCCGTCATCGCGCTGAAGCTCAACCAGCAGTACAGCAAAGACGAGATCATGACGATGTACCTCAACATCGTCTACTTCGGCCGCGGCGCCTACGGCGTCGAGGCCGCCGCCCAGGCCTACTTCGCCAAGTCCGCGAAGGACCTGAAGACGAACGAGGCCATGCTCCTCGCCGAGCTGATCAAGAACCCGGAGGGCACCGGCAAGGGCTCGCCGTTCGACCCTAACATCGACAAGGTGCAGTCGCAGAAGCGGTTCGAGTACGTCCGCGACCAGATGATCGAGCTCAAGTTCGTGCCCGCGGCCGAGGCCGAGACCCGGATGAAGTTCCCGGACAACGTCATCACGCCGGCGCAGGCGCGGGAGCGGGCGGTCGCGCGGCAGAACCTCGGCAAGCCCGAGGGCCTGATCATCCACCACGTGCTCGGCGAGGTCGCGGCGCTGACCGACCCGCGCACCGGCCAGCCGATCTACGAGGACACCGACGCCGACGGCAAGAAGAACTTCGACAAGATCCGCAACGGCGGCCTGAAGATCGTGACCACGGTCGACAAGGACATCCAGCAGATCGCGGTGAGCAAGGCCAGCCGCGCCAAGGGGTCCAACATGGAGAAGCAGCCGCCGAACCTGCAGGCCGCGCTCGTGGCGGTCGAGCCCGGCAACGGCGGCGTGAAGGCCTACTACGGCGGCGACGACGGCAACGGCTGCGACTACGCGAGCTACTACGTCGACCCGGTGCTCGGCACCGGCGGCCAGAGCTGCGGCGGCGGGCACCCGCCGGGCTCGACGTTCAAGGTCTACACGCTCGCGTCCGCGCTCATGGCCGGCTACTCGATCGACTCGATGTGGAACGGGGTGCCGCAGGACTTCCCCGGGCGCACCGCAGCCAAGCACAACCAGGTCAAGAACGCGACCGAGGGCACCGAACCGGAGTGCAAGTCCGGCTCCGGCAAGTGGTGCACCCTGGAGGAGGTCACGGTCCAGTCGCTGAACGTGCCCTTCTACGCGATCACGCTGGAGCTCACGCCGGCCCGGGTGATCGACACGGCCCGCGCGGCCGGGATCCGCAACATGTGGGCGACGGTGCAGGGCCAGGACCTGCCGCAGCGCATCGACCTGGAAAAGCTCAAGGGGGCCGAGGTGGCCCCGAAGTACTTCCAGGAGGAGGTGGGCTTCGGGCAGTACCCGATCACCGTCCTCGACCACGCGGGCGGCCTGGCGACCTTCGCGGCCCGCGGCAACGCCTTCAAGACCCACTTCCTCAAGGAGGTGTGGACCGGCGAGCGCAAGACCTACGGCGAGGTGCTCAAGGGCACCCGCGTCCCCGGCTTCTCCGAGCAGATGGCCGACGACATGGCCAAGGTGCTCATGGGCGTGCCGCAGCACTACGGGCTGAAGTCCCCGCACGGCTACCAGCTCGCCGCCAAGACCGGCACCTGGCAGCTGGGCAACACCACCTCGAACGCGCACGCGTGGATGGGCGGGTTCGTGCCCTACGACCCCGGCCGCAAGGCGCCGGGGCTGGCCGCCGCGGTCTGGGTCGGCAACAAGGACAAGGAGGTCGCCATCAAGGACCGCAACGGCAACAACATCATCGGCGGCAAGCTGCCCGGCCCGATCTGGGCCGACTTCATGGACACGGCCCTGACCAAGGTCAACATGCCGAAGATCAAGTTCCCGCGGGCGCCGATCACCGGCAACAAGGACGTCGGCACCGGGGTGTCGCCGCAGCCGAGCGTGCCCGGCTTCCCGGGCTGGCCCGGACCGGGCGACCCGGGCCAGAACCCGACCCGGCCGGGGCCGACCCGCCGGCGCTGACCAGCGCCGCGCGGGCCCTACAGCTTCACCAGGTCCGCGAGCACGGCTCCGTCGCCGGGCAGGCGCGACGGGGCCGGGCTGTCGTACACCACGAGCAGCCGGCGGTGCTCCGGCGGCCCCACGAGCGTGATGCCCTCGGCGTGGTCGTCGCCCTCGCCGTAGGGCAGGTCGAGCTCGCGCCGGACCGCGTCGCCGCGCACCACCTGCGGGGTGGCGGCGCGGGCGGCGTGGTGCCAGCGGTACAGGCGCACCGGGCCGTCCAGGTCCATCGACGGGCCCGCGAGCAGCAGCAGGTCGTCACCGTCCGGGCACATGTCGCGGATGCCGAGGCCACCGAGGGCGAGCACGTGCTTGCGGTAGCGCCGGCCGTCCTCGAAGGGACGCAGGCGCAGCCGCTGGGGGGCGTCGGGCCCGGCGTAGGGCCGCAGCTCCAGCACGATCGCCCAGCCGCGCAGCACGGGGCCGCGCAGGCCCAGGTACACCCGCTCGCCGTGCACCGCGATGCCCTCGATGTCCAGCCCGTTGTCCTTGCCGGGGATGGGCAGGAACGGCGCGAGGTGCGGGTCGTCGCGCAGCAGGTCGCGCAGGTTGTCCTCGCCGCTGAGGATCGCCGCGTGCTGCCGGCCCGCCTCGGTGTCCACCCACGGCACCGGCTCGCCGCCGGCGATCGGCAGCCGCACCAGGATCTGCCGGTTGTCCTGACCCTCGACCCGGGCGAGCCGCTTGAGCGGCTTGGCGCCGTCGTGGTGGGCCTTGATCTGCTTGCGGCGCAGGCTGTGCGAGCCGACGGCCCACAGGAACGGCCCCGAGCGCGCCAGGCCCTCGATGTCGGCCTCCTCGTCGGCGTCGGCGCCGGGCAGCGGCACGAGGTCGGCGAGGCGGTAGCTGGTCTCGTCGGTGTAGCGTCCGGGCTCGACGGGGTCGTCGGCCACGAGCCGCTCGATCGTGGCGGTCTCGTCGCCGGCGACCCAGAGCACCGGCCCGTCGGCGCGCACGGCGGAGAGGTTGGTGTGCGTGGTCGCGGCGCGGGAGCGCTCGCCGAGGTACAACCGCACGGTTCGTTCGACTGTCACCCACGCATCGTGACATCACCGCGACATCGGGATGATCACGTAGGGCGAATCCCCTAGCGCAGCAGGTCGGCGATGCGTTCGAGGCCCTGGCGCAGGCGGCGGAAGTACGTCGCCCGGCTCAGGTGCAGGCGATGCGCCACCAGGTCGTGGCCGCCCGTGCCGCGCAGGTAGTACTCGTGCAGCACCGCCGCCGCCTCGCGGTGCGTCGGCGAGGCCGAGGCGGCCAGCGCCAGGATCGCGGCGGTCAGCTCCGGGTGCCGGCCGGCCCGCCCGGAGGCGCTCCAGGCCCGAGCGCACGGCGGCGAGGTCCGGCTCCGGCTCGGGCGGGGCCTGCAGGCCGGTCAGCCACGCGGGCAGCGGAAGCCGCGGGCGTAGACGGCGTTGGCGCGCCCGGCGGCCTCGGCGTGCTGCTGGAGCAGGGGTTCGAGCACCGGGGCGGGGCCGGCGCCGAACGGGGTGAGGTTGACCATGCCGACGGGGCGGTCCTCGCCGTCGACGAGCATGTGGAAGCCGTGCTCGGCGCCGTCGAGCCAGCGCTGGAGCATCCGGTCGGCGCCGCGGTCGTCCAGGCCCTCGGTCGCGGCCCGCTGGCGGGTCAGGCGGCCCATGGCGCCGGCGTCGGCGGCGGTGCCGGGCCGCACGCGCATCGGGCCGGGCGGCTCGGCGAAGAGGTCGGCGCGCGAGCCGGGCCCGCAGCCTCGCGTCGCCGGCGCGCGCGACCCGGCCGTGGCGGCGAGCGACCGCCCTGGCCGCCAGCCGGCGTCGCCGGTCCCGGTCTGCGCCAGCGGTACGCCCAGTCGAACACGAACCGGAAGGGCTCCACGACGGCGAGGCCGTGGGCGTCGGCGCGGACCACGCTGAGCCGGGCGAGCGTGTCGAAAGCCGCGGGTCGAGGTGCCGGCCAGCGCGGCGAGCAGCTCCTCGTCGGCGCCGTCGACGGTGGCGAGCACCGACAGGCCCTCGGCGTCCAGGTCGGGCGCCTCGCCGCGCAGGCGGTGCAGCAGCACGGGCGCGGCGGCGAGGGGGCCGGGCGCGCGGTCGGCGCCGGCCGGCAGCACCCCGGCGACGGCCCGGGCGAGCAGCGGGATGCCCCCGGCGAGCCGGACGGCGAGATCGTCGGCGACCAGCGCGCGGATCGCCTCCGGCGGCCACGGGGCGAGCTCGACGAGGGCGACCGGGTCGCCGCCCCAGGCCGGCCGGGTCGCGAGGGGCCGGCGGGAGGCGACGATCGCGACCGTGCCGGCCGGGGCGCGCTGGAGGCGGCGGCGCGCGGCGCGGATGCGGGGCTCGAGGAGGACGAATGGATCTCCGCCGGATCCGCACCATCGCAGCGGCCGCGCTCCTGGCCGGGGCCGCCGCCGTCGCGCTCGACGCCCAGCCGGCCGCGGCCGCCGTCACCGGCTGCGTCTACGGCTCCAACCTGTCCCTCGACCAGATGTCGGCGACGTGCACCACGACGCTCGCCGAGCGCTGGTACCTGCGGCTGACCTGCGAGCGCCTGGGCACCGGGCGCGACATCTACGCCAACGGGTCGCTCGTCTACGGCCCGGGCCGCGACACGTCGATCGCCCGGTGCCCGCTCAACACCGAGATCGTCGGCACCGCGATCGCCTACCTGTAATTCACCCTCGCATTCGCGGAATCGGGCAGCGAGGGTTCCGTCGGCGGGTGGGTCTCCGGTTCCATGGTCCCCATTCCCTCGACCAGGGAGGTTATGTGGGATACAGAAGGAAGCTCACCGGCGCCGCGGTGCTCACCGCGACGCTGACGCTGACGGCGGCGGGCCTGGTGCCGGCCCCCGCCAACGCCGAGGCCGGGGCCACGACCGAGTACACGGTCGTGGCCGCGGACAACGTCTCCACGGCCGACGCCACCGCCGCCATCGTCAAGGCCGGCGGCAAGGTGACCGGCGGCACCAGCGACGTGGGGATGTTCACGGTCCTCGCGCCGCAGAACGGCTTCGTCGAGAAGGCCGCGAACGCGGCCGCGCTCGTCGGGGCGACGCGCAAGACCGTGATCGGCCACGCTCCGAAGAAGGAGCAGGCGGGCGACGTCGAGCGCGAGGCCCAGCAGGCGGCCGCGAAGCGGGGCGGCGGCAACAAGCCGGCCACGGCCGGGATGGACCCGCTGGACGACAAGCTGTGGGGCCTCACGACCGTCCGGTCGGACAAGGCGCGGAAGGTCAACGCGGGCGACAAGCGCGTGACCGTCGGCATCCTCGACACCGGCGTGGACGCGTCCAACCCCGACATCGCCCCGAACTTCAACTGGGCGCTGTCGAAGAACTTCGCGAAGGACATGCCCGACATCGACGGGCCGTGCGAGGTCGCGAGCTGCCTCGACCCGGTCGGCACCGACGACGGCGGCCACGGCACGCACGTCGCCGGCACGATCGGCGCGGCGGCCAACGGCATCGGCGTCTCCGGTGTCGCGCCGAACGTGTCGCTGGTCGAGCTCAAGGGCGGCCAGGACTCCGGGTACTTCTTCCTGGAGCCGGTCGTCAACGCGCTCGTGCACGCGGCCAACAACGGCATCGACGTGGTGAACATGTCGTTCTACGTCGACCCGTGGGCGTACAACTGCGTCGCCAACCCGGCCGACTCCCCGGCCGCGCAGGCGGAGCAGCGCACGATCATCAAGGCGATGTTCCGAGCCCTCACCTACGCGCACACCAAGGGCGTGACCCTGATCAGCGCGCTGGGCAACAACCACGAGGACAAGGGCAAGCCGCGCACGGACATCTCCAGCCCCGACTACCCGGCGGACTCGGCCTACGACCGGCCGATCCAGAACAGCTCGTGCTGGGACCTGCCGACGGAGGGCCCCTTCGTCATCAGCGTGTCCTCGCTCGGCCCGTCGCTGAACAAGGCCGACTACTCCGACTACGGGGTGGAGCGGACCGCCGTCTCGGCACCGGGCGGCTACTTCCGTGACGGCCTGGGCACCGACACCTATCGGACCGTGGGCAACGAGATCCTGTCCACGTACCCGAAGAAGGTGCTGCAGGAGGAGGGCTCGGTCGACGCGGACGGCAACGTCCTGCCCGAGTTCGCCGACTCCGTCTTCAAGCAGTGCAACGCGGCCGGGCAGTGCGGGTACTACACCTACCTGCAGGGCACCTCGATGGCCTCGCCGCACGCCGCCGGCGTCGCGGCGCTGATCGTCAGCGCGCACGGCAGCAAGCAGGGCCGTAACGGCTTCGGCCTGGAGCCCTGGAAGGTGGAGTACCTGCTGCTCAGCACGGCCGCGGAGCACGCGTGCCCCGAGCCGCGCACGGTGTCGTACGTCAACGTCGGCCGCTCGGCCGAGTTCGACGCGACCTGCGAGGGCAGCAAGCAGTTCAACGGTTTCTACGGCCACGGCATCGTCGACGCCTACGCCGCGGTCACCGCCCACGCCTGGTGGGAGCACCACTAAGCACTGGAGCCGGGGCCGTCTCCTCGCGGGGCGGCTCCGGCGCCCGGTACTCGCGCTCGAGGTCCTCCAGGGCCGCGCGCAGGGCCGCCAGCCGCTCCTCGATGCCCTTGTTCACCGGGGGCGGCGGCTGCTTCTCCGACTCGTGCGCCTCCTGCAGCGCGTTGAGGACCACGCCGACGAGCAGGTTGGTGAGCAGGTACGACGCGGTGATCATGTACGACAGGTAGTACAGGACGCCCCACTCGGTGACCTCCCGCCCGGCCCGCAGCGTGTCGGTGATGCCGTCCAGGGACAGCAGCAGGAACAGCGACAGCATGGCCTGCCCGACGGTGCCGTACTGCTCCGGGTACGCGGTGCCGAAGAGCATCCAGCCGACCATGGCGTAGCCGTAGAGCACGAGCAGCGTGATGAGCAGGAAGCTGCCCAGCCCCGGCAGGCTCCGGCGGATGCCGACGAGGATCACCCGCAGGCTCGGGAAGAGCCGGAACGCGCGCACGATCCGGGCCAGGCGCAGCAGCCGCAGCAGCGTCACGTTCTCGCGCACGCCCGGGATCAGCGGCGCGACGATGATCGCGAGGTCGAACAGGTTCCACCCGTCGCGCGCGAAGCCCCTCACGTTCGCGGCGAAGCGGATCAGCAGCTCGACCGAGAAGCAGCCGAGGAAGACGTACTCCAGCGTGTGAAACGCCGGTCCGGCCTCGTCGACGACGCCGTGGTAGGTCTCCAGGCCCAGCGTGGCCGCATTGAGCACGATCACGACGAACGACGCGGCGTTGAACCACGGCGCGGCGACGATCCCGCGGCACACGGCCGCGACCCGCACCGCCGGACTGTTTTCCACGGGGCGGCAGCCTACACAGTGCCGGTGCCGCCCGGGTCCGTGCCCTCCGCCCGGCGGGCCCGCACGCCGCGGGGCCCGTGCGTGCGCAGGCCCGAGCGCCACTCGACGGCCTGCTCGGGGATCTGTACCCGGCCGTCCAGCACCGTCAGGGGCCTCGCGGATCAGGGCCGCGGCGATCGGCTCGCCCGGGCAGCGGTGCGGGCCGCCCTCCCGGCCGGCGGCGGCCAGCGACAGCAGAACCGTCTGGCCCGCCTCGATCGTGGCGTCCGCGAGCCGGACGTCCTCGGTGGCGAAGCAGGGTGTCGCGGGCCCGCACGGTTGCCGAGCCCGGGCCCACGACCCGGTTCGCCCAGGCCGTGTACGCCTCGCGCTGGGCTCGCGGCAGGCCCAGCCAGTCCGCCGTGGCCGCGGCGACGTACGGGCCGGCGAAGTCCTGGACCAGGTCGAAGCGCTCCCCCGCGGCCAGGAGCGCCTGCTCGGCCGCCCGGCGCAAGCGCGGCCGCGAGCGGTGCGCGGCCGCGCGGTCCATCAGCGGGCTCACCAGGCGCCGCAGCCGGCGGTGGTCGTCCGGCTCGGCGCTGATGATGGTCTCCCGGAACGCCGGCGGCAGGTCGTAGCCGCGGTAGTCGGCGCCCGCCGCGTGGCGGGGGCAGGGCGACAGCCGCGGGTCGGCCAGCGCGGCGACCACGTCGCGGCGGCGGCGCAGCAGCCAGGCCGGGCCGTCGTCGGTGGCGACGCGCACGGGGTCGCCGGGTCTGCGTATGTCGATGGCCCACCGTATACCCGCTCGCGGCCTCAGCGCCGGGCGAGCAGCCGCACGGTCGCGCCGGTCAGCACCAGCCCGAGCCCGGTCAGCAGCATCAGGCTCAGCGCGACGCCCGTCACCGGCAGCGTGCCCGTCGCCGGGGCCGGTGCCGGTGTCGTGACGGCCGCGGGCTGGACGGTCAGCGCCAGTTTCAGGGTGTGCGCGGCGCCGTCCGGGCCGGTGCCCAGGGCCACGAAGGCGTGCTCCCCCGCGGGCAGGTCCGCCGGCACCGTCACCGGGACCGAGAAGTCGCCGTTCGCGTCCGCGGTCACCGTGGTCAGGACCGTCGGGCTGGAGTACACCGTCACCGTCACGGTCGAGTAGGGGGCGAAGCCCCTCCCTGTGATCACGATGCGCTTGCCGGGCGGGACGGTGCCGGTCGGGCCCTGGTCCGTCACCAGCGTCAGCGGGGTGTCGGGCACGGTCGCGGGCGGGGTGGGGGTCGTCGGCGCGACCGCCGCCGAGGGCGGGCTCGCGGCCGAGTCGCCGCCGTGCGCGCCCTTGGCCACGACCGTGACGGTGTACGACTTGCCGCCCTCGGCCCCGAGCACGCAGCTCGTGTCCGTGGCGCTGCTCGTCTCGCACGTGGCCGGGCCCGGCGTGGCGGTCGCGATGTAGCCGGCGATGCCCGAGCCGGGGGTGCCCGCCGTCCACGAGACGGTGATCGAGGCGATGCCCGCCACCGCGGTCACGCCCGCCGGGGCGCCCGGGGCCACGCCCGGGGTCGTCGTCGCCGGGGCGCTGGGCGCGGAGTCGCCGGCCGGGGAGTGCGCGACCACGGTGATCGTGTACCGGGTGCCGTTGGTGAGGCCGGTGATCGAGCACGTGGCCGCCGTCGCGTCGCAGCTCGCGCCGCCGGGCTGGGCGGTGGCCGTGTAGCCCGTGATGCCCGCGGCCGAGGCCGGCGGGCTCCACGTGATCACGGCCCCGCGGTCGGCCGGGGCCGCGCTCTGGATCGCCGGCGGGGTCGCGGCGGCCAGGGCGGTGATCGGGCTCGACGCGGAGGACCGGGTGCCCTCGACGCCACCGCGCAGCGCGGAGACCGAGAAGGTGTACTCCACCCCGGCGCTCAGCCCCGGGACCGTGCACGGCGACGCGGCACAGTCCACCGTGGACCCGCCGGAGACGTGCACCCGGTAGCCGTCGACGGTCCCGCCCGGCCCGGTCCAGCTGACCGAGACGGTGCCGGAGCCGTTGACGGTGACCGGGCCGATCGCCGGGGCGCCCGGCGCCGCCACGGCGACGGCCGCGGCCGAGGCCGCGGACGCGACGCCGCCGCCGGCCTGGTTGCGGGCGCTCACCCGGAAGCGGTACGACGACCCCGCGGTCAGGCCCGAGACGGTGCACGACAGCCCGGCGGGGGCGGCGCAGTCCCCGGTGGACACCGCCGCGAACGCGCCGCCGTCCTCGGACATCTCGACGCCGTAGCCGGTCACCGGCGGGGCGGGCGCGGTCCACGTCAGGCTCAGGGCCCGGTCGCCGCTCACCGTCGCGACCGGCGTGCCCGGGGCGCCCGGCACGGCGACGGCGACCACGGCGGCCGACGGCGCCGAGGCGCTGCCGAATCCGGCGTCGTTGCGGCCGGTGACCCGGAAGCGGTAGGAGACGCCCGCGGTCAGGCCCGGGATCGAGCACGACGCGGTGGCGGGCGCGGCGCAGTCCCCGGTGGACACCGTGCTGTAGGCGCCGCCGCCGGCCGAGACCTCGACCCGGTAGGCGGTGACCGGCGCCGCGGGCGCGGTCCACGTCAGGTCCAGCACCGCGTCGCCGCCCACGACCGCGCTCGGCGGGCCGGGGGCCGCGGGCGGGTCGAGCGCCGTGACCGCGGACGACGGCGCCGAGCGGGCGCCCTCGACCCCCGCGCGCAGCGCCGAGACGGCGAACGTGTACTGCGAGCCCGCGCTCAGCCCGGAGACGGTGCACGGGGAGGCGGAGCAGTCCACTGTGGACCCATCGGAAGCGTGCACGCGGTACGAGTCGGCGCCGCCGGGCGGGGCGGTCCACGCCACCGACACCGTGCCCGGGCCCGTGACCGTCACGGCGCCGATGGCGGGCGCGTCCGGCGCGGCCACGGCGGTGACGGCGGCCGACGGCGCCGACGCCGGGCCGAGGCCGGCGGCGTTGCCGGCCGAGACCCGGAACCGGTAGGAGCCGCCGCCGGTGAGGCCCGAGACCGTGCACGACGTCGTCGCGGGCGCGGCGCAGTCCCCGGTGGAGACCGCCGCGAACGCGCCGCCGTCGCCGGACACCTCGACCTGGTAGCCGGTGACCGGCGGGGCGGGGGCGGTCCACGTCAGGCTCATCGAGCGGTCCCCGGCCACGGCCGCGGTGGGCGCCCCGGGCGCGGCCGGCACGTCGAGCGCGGTCACCGGGCCGGACGCCGACGACTTGGCGCCCTCGAGCCCGGCGGCGAAGGCGGAGACGGCGAAGGTGTACTGCGACCCCGGCGTCAGCCCCGAAACCGCGCACGGCGACGCGGGGCAGTCCACGGTGGAGCCGTCGGACGCGTACACCCGGTAGGAGTCGGCGCCGCCGGGCGGGGCGGTCCACGTCACCGAGACGACGCCTGGGCCGGTGACCGTCCCGGCCGCCGCGGCCGGGGCGGCCGGCGACGTGCGGACCGCGACCGCGCCGGACTGCGCCTGGCCGTCCACGGTGGCCTGCACCGAGCCGGCGCCGTTGGCCGTGCCGGTGAACGTGGCCGTGGCGGTGCCCGTGCCGGGCTGGATCGCGGCCTGCTGGGCCGAGAGCGTCCCGCCCGTCGCGGACCAGGTCACCGCGGCCCCGGTGAGCGCGCCGAGCTGGCCGGCGGGCACGCTCGCCGACGCCGAGTCGGTGAGGAAGCCCGCCGTCGCCGTCGCCGTGGCGCCGGTGAGGATCGACGCCGGCACCACCGCGACGCCCAGCCGCAGCACGGGTGACGCGGTCAGCGTGCCCGCCGCGTTGACCACGGCGTCGCAGCCCGCGCCGCCGCCGGCCCCGGCGTTGCAGCCCCACCAGTCGCGCGTCGCGGTGAGCGTGCCGCCCGCGTGGTACAGGCCGGGCGTGTTGCCCGTGATCCGGCTGTAGGTGACGCTCGCGCTCCCGGCCACGTACAGCGCGCCGCCGAGGCCCTGGGCGCCGCCGGTGCCGGACGCGGTGTTGGCGGTGAACACGGTGCGGGTGAACGCCGGGGTGCCCGACTGGACGTAGACCGCTCCCCCGCGGGCGTCGGCGCCGCTGCCGGTGCCGGTGGCGCTGTTGGCGTCGAACGTCGTGTCGGTGACCGTCATCGAGCCGCCCGCGACGTCGGCGCGCACGGCCAGCGCGGCGCCGCCGCTGGGGGTCGCGCCCGGGCCGGACGCGCTGGTGTTCGCCATCGTGTTGGCGCGGAAGGTGCTGCCGTCGATCGTGAGGGTGTCGGTGGCGTGCTGGGCGGAGAAGTACACGCCGCCGCCGGGGCTGCTGCCGGAGGTGTTGCCGCTGAACGTGCAGTTCGACACCGAGAGGCTGCCGCCGGCCATGGCGACGCCGCCGCCGGGGGCGTTCGTGCGGCTCGCCGACGCGTCGTTGACGTTGCCGGTGACGCGGCAGTCGGAGAGGGTCAGCGAGTCGGGGGTGGCCGCGGCGGGCGCGCCCGCGAGGATGCCGCCGCCGCCCACGCCGTCGGCCCCGCGGCCGTTGCGGATCGTGAGGCCCGACAGCGTGACGTCGACGGCACCGGCCTCGCCCGGGTCGAGGTTGAACACGCGGTCGGCCGCGCCGCCGTCCACCACGGTCGATCCGGGGCCGGCGCCGGTCACGGTCAGCTGCACCGGGCCCGCGCCGCCGGCGACGACGAGGGCGCCGAGGCTGAGCGTGTAGGTGCCGGCGGGGACCGCGACGGTGCCCGTGCCGGCGTTGCGGGCCCGGCAGACCGCCTCGCGCAGCGACAGCTGGCCGTCGGCGCCGGTGCCGGTCGTGATCGCCGGATTCGCGCAGGCGCCGAGGTCGTCGGCGTCCTGCGTGGTCGTCACGCTGTGTGTGGCGGCGTGGGCCGGACGGGCGAACGCGATGCCGGCGACGGCGGCGAGCAGGACCGCGACACCGGCCCGGCCCAGCTGCTCCACCCTGGTCCTCATGGTCAAGAATCTAGCCGATTCGGTCACTTGTGGTGTTAGTCTGCGCACGCTAGGTAGTTGAATTCCTGTGGGGGTGTGCGATGGTGTCCCGCCGAGAGGCGCTCATGGCCGGAGCCGGTGCGGTCGCCGGGGCCGGCGCGGTCGCCGGGATCGCGCTCGTGGCCCGGGCGACGCTGCCGCCGCTGAGCCGCTCCCGGTTCGCGCCGCTGGCCGGGGCCGCGTTCGAGCTCGAGGCGCTCGACGGCTCGGGCGCGCGGCACGCCGTGACGCTCGCGAGCGCGCCCGGGACCGAGCGGTCCTTCGCGCTGCGCTTCGCCGCGGGTGCCGCCGTGGGCGACGGGCTGTATCGGGTACACCATCCGGATCTGGCGCCCGTGGACCTCTTCGTCGCGCCCGTCGGTCCCGGGCCGGGCCTGCTCGAGGCGGTCGTGAACCGCGAGGCCGCATGAGCCCGATCGCGGTGCGGCCGGCCACGGACGCGGACGCCCCGTTCCTGCTCGGGGTCTACGCGGCGAGCCGGGCCGAGGAGGTCGCCGCGTTCGGCTGGGAGCCCGCGCGGACCGCCGCGTTCCTGGCCATGCAGTTCGACGCGCAGCGCCGGCACTTCCGCTCGGCCTGGCCCCGGGCCGTCGACGGCGTCGTCGAGGCCGCCGGGGAGCCGGTCGGGCGGCTGTACGTCGACCGGGGCCCGGCGGCGTTCACCGTGCTCGACGTCGCGCTGCTGGCCGGCGCGCGGGGCACCGGCATCGGCACGGCGCTGCTGCGCGGGCTGCAGGCCGAGGCGGCCGCGCTCGACCGGCCGATCGAGCTGCGGGTGGTGCCCGAGAACCCGGCCCGGCGGCTGTACGAGCGCCTCGGCTTCTGTGCTGCCGCCGCCGACGGCGGGCCGCGACTCGCGCTGCGGTGGGCCGCATGAGCGACATGTTCGTGGGCGAGATCCGCATGTTCGCGGGCAGCTACGCCCCCAGTGGCTGGCTGGAGTGCGCCGGGCAGCTGCTCGCCATCGCCGACTACGAGCTGCTGTTCAACCTCATCGGGACCACCTTCGGCGGCGACGGGCAGAGCACGTTCGCGCTGCCCGACCTGCGCGGGCGCGCCCCGATCCACCAGGGCACCGGGCCGGGGCTCAGCCCGCGCGTCCCCGGCCAGGCCGGCGGGGCGGAGGCGGTCACGCTCACCGTCGCCAACCTGCCCGCGCACGGTCACCAGCCCGTCGCGGCCTCCGCGAGCGGCACCGCCGACAGCCCCGCGGGCGCGGTCTGGGCCACCATGCCGGACACGCCCTACGCGGCCGCCCCGGCGAGCCGGGTGCCGATGCACGGCGCCGCGCTCACGACCGCCGGCGGCGGGCAGCCGCACGAGAACCGCGCGCCGTACCTGACGATCCGGTACATCATCGCGCTCAACGGCATCTACCCGTCACCGACCTAGGAGCGCCGCATGACCGAGCAGTTTCTCGGCGAGATCCGCCTCTGCTCCTTCCCCTTCGCGCCGAAGAACTGGGCGCTGTGCAACGGGCAGCTGCTGACGATCGCGCAGAACCAGGCGCTGTTCTCGCTGCTGGGCACCGCCTACGGCGGCAACGGCACGAGCACCTTCGCCCTGCCGGACCTGCGCGGCCGCCGGGCCGTGCACACCGGGCAGTCCTTCACGCTCGGCTCGGCCGGCGGCGTGGAGACGGTCACGCTGACGTCCGCGCAGATGCCGGTGCACGCGCACGTACCGCAGGCCGCCGCGGCGGGCACCGGCAACGCGCCCACGAGCAACGTGTGGGCGCCGCTGCCGGGCGGCTACGCGCCGGCCGCGGACTCGGCCCTGGACACCGCGTGCGTGGCACAGGCCGGTGGCGGCTCGGCCCACGAGAACATGCCGCCCTTCCTGACCCTGAACTTCGTGATCGCGCTGACGGGCCTCTTCCCGTCCCGGCCCTGAGGCTGCGTTTCGATGTCGGACCCTTTCCTCGGCGAGATCCGCATGTGGGCGGGCAGCTTCGCGCCGGTCGGCTGGGCGCTGTGCAGCGGCCAGCTCGTGCCGATCTCCCAGAACCCCGCGCTGTTCTCGCTGCTCGGCGTCGCCTACGGCGGCAACGGCACGACGACGTTCGCCCTGCCGGACCTGCAGGGCGCGACGCCGATCTCGCTCGGGCAGGGCCCGGGGCTGTCCCAGTACTACCTGGGCGACACCGGCGGCACCACGACCGTGACCCTGGCCGCGGGCGAGCTGCCCCAGCACACCCACGCGGCCCAGGCGGCGGCGGTGCGCGGCGACCGCAACAGCCCGGCCGGGGCGACCTGGGCGCAGGCGTACCTGGGCCGCGTGCTGGACCACAACTACGCGGCGGCCCCGGACGGCACGGCGATGGCGGCGGGGGCGCTGACCCCGGCGGGCGGCGGGCAGCCGCACGAGAACCTGCCGCCGTACCTCACCCTGACGTTCATCATCGCGCTGCAGGGCATCTTCCCGCCGCGCCCGTGAGTGACCGGGGCGGTCAGCCCTTGGCGGTGCCCAGGGCGGTCTGGATGGCCTTGACCAGGACCGCGACCACCAGGGCGACCGACGGGCGGATCGAGGACTCCTCCATGCTCACCGACCCGGTGAAGCCGGCGTGGTCGGAGATCTTCTCCAGCTGCGCGTGCGCCGCCCGCACGTCCTCGCCGGTCAGGCCCAGGGCCGGCTCCATGCGCACGGCCGCGACCAGGGTCGCCAGGGCCGCGGTGCGCTCGTCGGGCTGGTCGTCGCCGATCAGGGCGAGGCTCAGACGGTCGCGCACGTCGGCCTCGACCGAGGGGTCGATCGTCGGGTACCGGTGCAGGTGGATGTAACCGTCGGCGGTCGTCTCGTCGACGTCGCAGATGATGTTGCGGGCGCACAGGTCGCTCAGCACGCGGTCGCGCAGGCCGTGGCGGAGCCGCTGCAGCCAGGAGGCGGGGGAGTGCGGGGTGTCGGCCGCGACGCGGGTCAGGACCTCGTCGGCGATCGCCTCGCCCGTCGGCGCGGGGTTGGTCACCGCCAGGGTGCCGCCGACGTATGCGATCCGGCCCGCCAGCGCCAGCTCGACCAGCACGGCGGCGGCCATGCCCAGGTCGAGGCCGATGGTCGAACCGGTCGCCCGGCCCGACTCGTCGTCGTAGGCGAGCAGGAGTAATTCCTCGGCCAACGCTACTGAACCCATGCCTCGGGACGTTAGCGCGTGCCCGCCAGGGGTCAAGCCCCCGGCGCGCGACCCGCGGGAGCCGGGTCACCCCGGCGACGCCAGCGGGGGCGGGCGATTCGGCGACCCAGCGTAGGCATCGGCAGACGCACCGTGAAGGAGGCCCCGCGGCCGGGGACGCTGGACGCGGTGATGGTGCCGCCGTGGCCGGTCACGACCTCGCGGAGCAGGGCCAGGCCGAGGCCGTGGCGGCGCTCCCCCGCCCCGGGGCCGCGGTGGAACCGGTCGAAGATGCGCTCGGCGTCGGCCGGGTCGAAGCCCGCGCCGGTGTCCCGGACGGTCACCTCGGCGAGGTTCCCGTGACCGCCGGCGCGACGGACGGTCACCGCGATGCGGCCGCCGGGCGGCAGGTGGGCGAGGGCGTTGGCCAGCAGCTCGCTCAGCACCCGGCGCAGGGCGGACTCGATGCCGGAGACGAGCAGCGGGTCGCCGGGGGTCGTGACGGTGATGCTCTGGCCGCGCTCGGCGGCCAGGTCCGACTCGGCCGCGACCGCATCGGCCGCGAGGGCGGCGAGGTCGACCGGCTCCACGGCGGGCAGGCCGTCCGGGGCCGCGGCGAGGCGGGCCGACAGCAGCAGCTCGTCGACGATCTCCCCGAGGCGGCGGGTCGAGGCCACCAGCCGCACGAGGTCACGGGAGGCGGAGCCGCGGCGGGCCAGCAGCTGGGCGCGGGTGTGGACCTGGGCGATCGGGGTGCGCAGCTCGTGGCTGGCGTCGGCGACGAACCGGCGCTGCCGGGCCAGGGCGTCGACCAGCGGGGCGACCGCGTGCCGGCCGACGAGCACGCCGGTGAGGACCGCGGCCAGCAGGCCGGCCAGGGCCGCCAGGGTGAACGCGAACAGCAGGTGCCGGCGGTCGGAGAGCTGGAAGCGGGCGTCGAAGGCGACCTGCACGACGCGGTCGCCGCGGCGCTCGGTGTGCACGTAGTAGCTGGTGCCGTCGCGGGTCAGGCGGGAGTCGCGGGGGCGGCCGGTCGCGGCGGCCAGCTCGGCGTCGGCGCGCACCGGCAGGCCGGGCGGGGGCGGGGTGTTGGCGCCGAGGAAGGCGCCGTGCTCGTACCAGAAGACCCAGCTGCAGGCGGGCGGGCCGGGAACGGTGCCGTTGGCCGCGCCCCAGGCGAGCTCCCGCCGGATCTGGGCCTCCTGGCCGCGGACCAGCACGAGGTAGGAGATCCCGCCCGCCAGGGCCAGCAGCGCGGTGATCGCCAGCCCGACCCCGAGACCGAGGCGCAGCCGCGCGCGGCTGACGAGGACCTCCTCCGCGGCGTTCACAGCGTGCCCAGGCGGTAGCCGAGCCCGTGCACCGTGCGGACCACCGGGCGGCCGAGCTTGCGGCGCAGGTAGTAGACGTAGGTGTCGACGATCGACGCGGCCGCGGCCTCGTCGAAGACCAGCCGCCGCAGCTCCGCGCGCGAGTGCACGGCCCGGGCCCGCGACGCCAGCACGCGCAGCAGCTCGAACTCGCGCGCGGACAGGGCGACCCGGGTGCCGTCGGGCAGCACGGCGTCGCGGGCCACGAGGTCGAGCCGGCCGCCGCCGACCCCCAGCGACCCGGCCGGCGCCGGCGTGCGCCGGACCAGGGCCCGGATGCGCGCGCTGAGCTCGTCGAGGTCGAACGGCTTGACCAGGTAGTCGTCGGCGCCCGCGTCGAGGCCGGCGACCCGGTCGCCGACGGTGCCGAGCGCCGTGAGCATGAGCGCGCGGGCCGGCACCGAGCGGGAGCGCAGCCGGGCGACCAGGTCGAGTCCGTCGAGCGCGGGCAGCAGCCGGTCGATGACCATGACGTCGTAGGGCCGGGTGAGGCCTAAGTGGAGCCCGTGCTGGCCGTCGTGCGCCCGGTCGACGACGTAACCCTCGTCGACCAGCGTCTCGGTCACCATCTCACTGAGCTCCTCGTCGTCCTCGACGACCAGGAGCCGCGGGGGTTCCACGGCACGCACACCATGACAATGGCACCCTCAAGGGGCGACCGGGGAGTGATGGTTGTCTCTTTCCGGAAGGCTTGCGGAAATCGTGGACCGCCGATCGATCCAGGTCAGCAGCGGCGTGGTCATGATCGTGGTGACGAGGGCGACGAGCACCAGGACGGTGAACAGCGACGGCCCGACGATGCCGGCCTCCAGTCCCACGTTGAGCGCGATGAGCTGCATCAGCCCGCGGGCGTTCATGAGCGCGCCGATGCGCAGCGCCACCGCGCCGGGCTCGCCCCGCAGCCGGGCCGCCGCCCAGCAGGCGCCGAACTTGCCGGCGACGGCGAGCACCACGCAGGCGACCGCGAACAGCAGCACCGCCGGGTCGCCGAGCAGCCCGAACTCGGTCCGCAGGCCGGAGAAGGTGAAGAACAGGGGCAGGAAGACGACGGAGGCGATCGGGGTGAGCGTCTCGACGACCTTGTCGGCGTGCGCGGTGTGCGGCATGACCACGCCGGCCGCGAAGGCGCCGAAGACGGCGTAGAGGCCGATCACGTCGGTGTACCAGGCCACGAGGAACAGCAGCGCGACCGTGCCCAGCAGCCGCCCCCGCTCGCCGAGGCGGTCGCCGGCCATCAGGGCGTTGCCGGCGCGCCGTCCGCCGAGCCACAGCGCCAGCGCGAAGACGGCCGCGCCGCCGCCGGTGACGATCACCGGGCCGGGCTCGCCCGAGGCCGCGGCGAGCACGACCGCCAGCATGATCCACGCGGCCATGTCGTCCAGCGCTCCGCTGGCCAGGGCGAGCGAGCCGTACCGGGTGCCGGCCAGCCCCCGCTCGGTGATGATCCGGGCGAGCATCGGGAACGCGGTGATGGCCAGCGCGACGCCGACGAAGGCGGCCGTGACGCCCAGCGGCGTGCCCGCCTTGCGCACCGGGGCGAGCCCGTCGGTGAGCACGACCAGCAGCACGCCGAGCACGAGCGGCGCGGTCACCCCGGCCACCGAGACCGCGGCGGCCGTCCCGGCGACGCGCGTGATGCGATGGCCGGTGAAGGCGTACCCGGCCTGGAACATGAACAGCACGAGGCCGACCTGGCCCACGACGTACAGCACCGGCAGCAGCGGCGCCGGGAACAGCCGGTGCTCCACCCCCGGCAGCAGCAGGCCGAGCAGCGACGGGCCCAGCAGGACCCCGGCGAGCATCTCGCTGACCACGGCCGGCTGCCCGGCCTTGCCCAGCAGCCAGGCCACGCCCTTGCAGAAGAGCAGGATCGCGGCGACGGCGATGAAGAAGGCGGGTGCGAGCTCGGTGGGCGTCACGGGCGGGCCTCCTCGAAGTAGGTGCTGCAGAGCCGCTGACGACGGGCGTCGAGGACCATGTACGTCCCGCAGGCCAGCTGCGTCAGCGCGCGCCCCGCCCCCGCCCAGCGATCGCGGAACGCCTGCGCGGCGAGCCGGAGCCGGCCCGGGGCGCGGGCCCCGGCGGGCGTGAGGTAGGCGGGGCCGCGGCTCGGCAGCGAGCGCGTGTGCGCCGCGGCCGAGGTGAGGATGTAGCGGCGCAGCACCTCGCGGGTGGCGGCGCGCAGCATCACGGGGGCGGCGCCGCGGGCCGGGCAGGCGCGGTTGGCCACGACGCCGTAGGGGATGTAGTGCGCGTCCCGCTTCGTCACCCGCAGCCACCGGTCGGGGTCGAAGGCGTCGTCGGCGGCCGGCCCGGTGCGCTGGAAGGCGAGGTAGTTGAACAGCAGCACGGAGCCGGCGGGCAGCGTGACCCGCTCGTCGACGACGATCGGCGCGGAGGTGATGCGGTGCGCGATGCCGAACAGCGGGTGCACGCGCAGGGTCTCGTCCACGGCCCGGTCGAGCTCGGCGTCGTCGCCGGGGTCCGGGGCCCGGTGCGGGTGCCGGGCGATGCTGAGCAGCACGTGCGCCATCGCCTCGGACATCTGCACGACGGCGGTGTTGAAGAACGCGCCCTGCAGGTACCACGCCGTCTCCCGCGCGCTGAACCCGCCGGGCAGCACGACCGGGCAGGTGCCGTCCTCGACGCGGCCGAGCAGGTAGCGGGTGAGCCGGTCGCGGCGGCCGAGGTGGCGCAGGGAGGTGCCCTTGAGCGCGGTCACGACGTCGTCGGCGTTGGCCACGATGAGCTCCCGGGCCGCGGGCGGGCAGGGCTCGCCGAAGACCAGCTCGTAGTACACCTCGGCCCAGACCGGCATCATGAGGTCCCGCAGGCGCGCGTGGGCGGTGCGGCCGGGCGGCAGCGCGTCGAGCCGGCGCCGGGTGGCCGCCGTGGCCAGCTCGTCGCAGCGCGCGTGCGGCACCGCGAGGACCCGGCGGGTGGTGCGGGCGACCTCGCGGTAGCGCTCCCCCGGCTCCAGGTGCTCCTGGTGCATCTGCGGGCCGGGCGCCAGCCAGTACCAGAACAGGTCGGAGAGGCCGGCGCCGCGGCTGCGCCCGTCCGCGGCCGGGTCGGCGTAGACGCGCTCGAAGTGCTCGGCGCCGACCAGCGGCCCCGGCACCGGGATGCCCTCCTCGCCGTTGACCCGCCGGAAGATCCACTCGCGGACGGCGACGACGGCCGACGGCAGCCACCGGGGCACCGTCCACAGCGCGCCGGCGAGGACCGCGAGCAGGACCCAGCTCATCGGACGGCCACCAGGTCCGGCGTGCAGCCGGCCGGGGTGCGGGCGCCCACGAGCGCGAGGGCCCGGTCGAGGTCGTCGATGAGCAGGGAGAGCACCTGCCGGACACCCTCGGCCCCGCCGGCCGCGAGCCCCCACAGCACCGGCCGCCCGACGAGCACCGCGTCGGCCCCGAGCGCGAGCGCGGCCACCACGTCGGCCCCGCGCCGGACCCCGCCGTCGACGAGCACCGGCAGCCGCCCCCCGACCGCCTCGGCGACCGCCGGCAGCGCGTCGAGGGTGGCGATCGCCCCGTCGAGCTGGCGGCCGCCGTGGTTGGACACCAGGAGCCCGCGGACGCCGTGCTCGACGGCGAGCTCGGCGTCGGCCGGGTGCAGGACGCCCTTGAGCAGGATCGGCAGCCCGGTGATCCCGCGCAGCCAGGCGATGCCCTCCCAGCCGAGCCCCGCGTCCATGGCGACGTCCCGCACCGCGCCGGTCTCGTCACGCAGGTTTTCGCAGGCCAGCCCGGGCGGCAGGTCGTGGAAGCGGTTGCGGTGGTCGCGCTCGCGCCGGCCGAACACGGGCGAGTCCACGGTCACGACGAGGGCACGGCAGCCGGCCGCCTCGACGCGGCGCACGAGCGCGGCGGTGAACGCGCGGTCCGGCTGGAGGTACAGCTGAAACCACCACGGTCCCCCGGCCGCGGCGATCGCCTCGACGGGCATGGTGGCGGCCATGCTGACGACCAGCACCGTACCGGCGTCGGCGGTCCCGCGGGCGGTGGCCACCTCGCCGTCGGGGTGGGCCAGGCGGTGGAACGCGGTCGGGGCGACGAGGACCGGCGCGGCCAGCTCGGTGCCGAACAGGGTGGTGCGCAGGTCCCGCGGGCCGGTCGCGCGCAGGACGCGCGGCAGGAGCCGGACCCGGTCGAACGCGCCGGTGTTGGCGCGCACGGTCCGCTCGTCCCCGGCGCCGCCCTCGAAGTAGTCCCAGTGCGCGGGTTCGAGCCGCTCCCGCGCCCGGAGCTTCAGGTCAGCGAACATCGAGCTGCCGGGCGACGAACTCCGCGAGGGGCCGCACGTGGACCTCCGGCCGGTCCCACCGGTTCTCGAGGTTCTCGGCGAGATGGTGCACGGCCACGATCTCGCCGCCGCGGAGCACCCGCACGACCGGGTGCAGGTAGGCGGCGTCGTGCGCCTGCCCGGCGGTGTCCTGCGCGACGCGGCGCACGCTGATGTCGAACGGGTCGACCTTGTCGTGGTCGGGGCCGTACTCGAGCGTCGTGAGCAGCGCCAGCGGCGGGTCGCCGAGGCCGCCGTCGCGCACGTAGTCGACCGGGACCTCCTCGAGGTACGACACCTGCCCGTCCTCGACCGTCACGACGTCGGCGAGGAACCCGAACTGCTGCCACAGCGCGGAGGTCCGGTTGACCCGCCCGATGATCGCGTCGGCGATCGCCTCCGGGCCGGCCTTCAGCGGCGTCGCCGGCCACGGGGTGTCGTGGTGGCGCGCCTGCAGGATCCGGTGCAGGGCCCGCACGCCGTAGCGGAAGCCGTGGATGAACCCGTTGGTCCCCCGCTTGAAGTCGCGCTGCTGGGTGATGGTCCCGGCGAAGTAGAGCCCGGGCACGTTGACCGACTCGAATGCGGAGGTCTGCTCCGGGAAGCGGTCCCTGATGGCCAGGTTCGGCCGGGCCGACTCGTCGAAGATCGAGGCGTCGAAGCGGAACCCGGTGCACGCGAGCACCCGGTCGTAGCGCAGCTCCTTCACCACCTCGTCGGCCCGGGAGAAGCTGAACGTGACCCTGTAGCCGTCTCCGTCCCGCTCGATGCGGCGCACGTGGCCGTCGAGGACCGCGTTGGCGGACTTGAGCTGGTAGGTGTCCAGGAAGTTGTTGTTGACCGCGCGCAGGTGCCCGACGTAGTGGGTGCGCCAGGCCAGGTGCACCGAGCTCGGGCCGGCCACGTGGATGACGGTGGTGGTCTCCATGAGCGCGTCGGCGGTCTCGAACGCGGAGTTGCCCTTGCCGATCACGAGCACCCGCTGGCCGGTGAAGCCGTCCGGGTCGACCGGCATGTCCGCGTAGTGCTCGGCCAGCTCGTAGCCCTCGATCGGCGGCTCGTAGGACCTGGACATCCCGGTGGCGACGACGACGTGGCGGGCCGCGATGCCGTCGACGTCGAAGAGGCCGTCGGCGAAGGCGACGCGCGAGACCCGGGTGTCGTAGCGGATCCGCAGGTCCAGGCGCGCGGCGAAGTCCGCCAGATACCGCAGGTAGTCGTCGGCCTGGGGGAAGTACCGCGGCGTGTAGCGGGTGAAGAGCAGCGAGGGGTCGTCGCTCAGCAGCGAGTTCCAGTCGAGGCGCAGGTTCAGCTCGGGGTCGTCGGTGCCGGTGCGCGGCTTGTTGATCGAGATCAGCTGCCGGTGCCGCGGGAACCGGGCGAAGAACGCGCCCGGCCGCCCGGCGCCCTCCAGCACCAGGTAGTCGCGGCGGCCCTCGGCCTGCAGCAGCGCGGCGAGCTGCAGCCCGGCCGGGCCGGCCCCGATGATCAGGTAGTCCAGCGTCACGACGGTCACCTCTCGAGCTCTTCGACGGCGTCGGCGGCCCGCCGCACGTCGTCCTCCAACGGCCGGTCGGGGTCGATCGGGGGCACCGCGGCCACGAGGGCGTCGAGCACCGCGGCGTTGCCGGGCGCGGTCGGGGGCCGGGCGCCGACGTACGCGGCCTGCCGCAGCCCGAGCGCGAGCGACCCGACGATGAGCCGCAGCAGCCGGGCCTGGTCGAGGGCCCGCAGCGCGGCCTGGTTGCCCAGCGGGATCACGTCCTGGTTGTGCAGGTTGGTCGGCAGGCTCTGCATGCTGGCGGGCATGGCGTCGCGGCGGATCTCGGCGATGAGCGCGGTCGAGGCGAGCTGGACGCCCTGCAGGCCGTGCTGCCGGCCGGGCCCGGCCGCGAGCATCGGCGGCAGGCCGGTGTTGCGGGCCGGGTCCACGAGCAGGTCGAGCTGGCGCTCGGCGAGGTTGCCGACCTGGGCCACGACCATCGAGAGCACGTCCGCGGCGAACGCGGCCGGCTGGCCGAAGAAGTTGCCGCCGTGCACCACGGCGTCGTCGTCCGGGAAGAACAGCGGGTTGTCGCTGATCCCGCCGAGGTCGGCGGCGACGACGCCGTCGGCGTAGGCGAGCGCGTCCTCGGCCGCGCCGAGTAGCTGCGGGGAGCAGCGCAGGCTGTAGGGCTCCTGCAGCGGGCGCTTCCCCGAGGGGGTCTGGCCCGCGGCGAACCCGCGCATCGCCGCGCCGACGGCGATCGCGCCCGGGTGGCCGTAGGAGCGCAGCAGCCGCTCGTCGAGGAACTGCGGATCGCTGCCGAGCAGGTCGGCGAGCAGGCAGGTGAGCCGCTGCACGGCCCGGTGCGCGGCGCGGGTGCGCACGAGCGCGAGGGCGGTCGCGGCGGTGGTGAGCGAGGTGCCGTTGACGAGCGCGAGGGCGTCGCGGCCGTCGAGCGGCAGCGCCTGCAGGCCGGCCCGGCGCAGCGCCTCGGCGGCCGGCAGGCGCTCCCGGCCGGCGTAGGCGTGGCCGCGGCCGCGCAGGGCCTGGGCGGCGGCGCCGAGCGGGATCAGGTCGCCGCTCGCGCCGACCGAGCCGTAGCGGGGCATCGCCGGCGCGAACGCCGTGTCCAGCATCGCGGCCAGGGCGTCGATGACGTGCGGGGAGACCCCGGACGCGCCGCGCGCGAGGGACCACGCCCGCACCAGCATCGTGGCCCGGGCGACGTGCGGGTCGATGTCCGGGCCGTGCCCGGCGCCGAGGTGGGCGAGGGTGTTGTCGGCCTGGTCGCGCAGGTCGGCGCGGCCCGCGTAGCCCACGAGCGCGCCGAAGCCGGTGGTGGCGCCGTAGACCGCGCGGTCGTCGCCGAGCACCTTGGACAGGAAGGCGCGGCCGGCCGCCACCCGGTCCCGCACCGCCGCCCCGGCCGTGACCCGGATCGGGTCGCGGGCGGCGAGCAGGTCCGCGATCCGCAGCGGCGCCGCGAGGTCAACCTCAGCCGTCATGGGAGGCGACGCTAGAGCCCGATTCTCAGAGCGCTCTGAAATCGGCTCGTTACGGTGCGCCGCATGACGCTGGACTACCTCATCATCGGAGCCGGCCCGGCCGGGCTGCAGCTGGCCGCCCTGCTGGAGCGCGACGGCCGCGACTACCTGGTGCTCGAGGCCGGGACGGCGCCGGGGACGTTCTTCGCCACCTATCCGCGGCACCGCACGCTGATCTCGATCAACAAGGTGTGGACGGGATCCGAGGACCCCGAGTTCAACCTCCGCGCCGACTGGAACTCGCTGCTGAGCGACGACCCTTCCCTGCTGTTCAAGCACTACAGCCGCCGGTACTTCCCGCAGGCCGACGACTTCGTCCGCTACCTGGCCGACTTCGCGTCCCGCCTGAACCTGCGGGTCCGCTACGGCACCCGGGTCTCGCGCGTCGCCTTCGCCGACGGCCTCTTCGACGTCGACGGCATCGCCGCCCGCCGGGTCGTCGTCGCCACCGGGGTCTGCGAGCTGTACGTGCCGCCGATCCCCGGGGCCGAGCTCGCCGAGCGCTACGACACCGTCAGCGTGCGCCCCGGCGACTTCACCAACCAGCGGGTCCTCATCATCGGCAAAGGCAACTCGGCCTTCGAGACCGCCGACGCCCTGCTCGAGACGGCGGCCGTCATCCACGTCGCCGGCCCGCACTCGGTCCGGCTCGCCTGGCAGACGCACTACGTCGGGCATCTGCGCGCGGTCAACAACAACTTCCTCGACACGTACCAGCTCAAGAGCCAGAACGCGGTGCTGGACGGCACCGTCGAGCGCATCGAGCGCCGCCCCGGGGGCGGGTTGCGGATCGACCTGCGCTACGCGCGCACCGTCGAGCAGCCGCGGCGGCTGGAGTACGACCGGATCATCCTCGCCACCGGGTTCCGCTTCGACGCCTCGATCTTCGACGACTCGGCCCGGCCGCGGCTCGCCATCGACGACCGCTTCCCGGAGCAGACGAGCGCGTTCGAGTCGGTCAACGTGCCCGGGCTCTACTTCGCCGGCACCCTGACCCAGCAGCGCGACTTCAAGCGCTCGACCAACGGGTTCATCCACGGGTTCCGCTACGGCGTGCGGGCCCTGCACCGCATCCTCGGCGTCCGCCACCACGGCACCCCGTGGCCGTCGTCGCGGGTCGAGGCCTCGCCCGACGGGATCGCGGAGGCCATCATCGCCCGCGTCAAGCGCACCTCGGCGCTGTGGCAGCAGTTCGCGGTGCTCGCCGACGTGGTGCTCGCCGACGGCTCGTACCTCGAGGAGGTGCCCGTCGCCTTCCTGCGCGACGGCGGCCTGGGCCCGGACGTGTTCGCGTTCGTGACGACGCTGGAGTACGGCCCCGACCACGACACCGTCGACCCGTTCGACATCACGGTGCCCCGCATCGCCGAGAACGACGCGGCCGCCGCGCACGACGCCAGCTACCTGCATCCCGTGGTGCGGGTGTACCGCGGCGCCGAGGTCGTCGCCGAGCACCATCTCGCCGAGAACCTGGAGAACCACTGGGACCTGCCGGCGGTACACCGGGAGCCCCTGTCGCTGTTCGTCAAGGGAATCCTCGCCGATGCCTGACGGGGACACCCGCGAGGACACCCGCGAGGACATCTGGCCGCAGCCGGTCCTCGATCTGCTCGCGACCGGCGACGACCGGCCCGTGTTCGAGGACGGCCCGTCGGTCGTGACGGCCGCCGCGATGGCCGGTCTCGTCCGGCGGGTCGCGGCCGGGCTGCGGTCCTGCGGGGCCGGGCCCGCCACGCCGGTGGTCCTGACGACGGGGGTGAGCGCCGCCGCCTTCGCCGCGACCCTGGCCGCGTTCGCCGTCGGGGCCACGGTCTCGGGGCGGCCCTTCACCGACGGCGAGCTCGTGGTGGACGACGCCCGGCTCGCGGGGTGGCTGGCGCGGCCGGACGACGGCGGGCCGCTCGTCGCCGCCGGCCGGCCCGGGGACACCGCCCGGCTCATCTGGACCAGCGGCAGCACCGGCCGGCCGAAGGGCTGCGCGCAGACGTACGCGGCGATGAGCGCGGCCTGGGCGCCGTTCCCGGACCGCTGGCCGCCGGCGGTCGCCGAGCTCGCCTCGCGGCTGGGGCGCTACCTGGTGTTCGGGTCGCTCGCCTCGCAGGTGATGCTGGAGTACGGCATCCTGACCCTCGCCGCCGGCGGGACCCTGGTCGCGGCCCGGCCGCCCGGCTTCCCGGACATGATCCCGCGGCACCGGGCCACCGGGAGCGTCATCACCGTGGGCAAGCTGCACCAGCTCGTGCGCGCCCAGCGCTCGGCACCGGCCGACCTGTCGTCGCTGCGCGCGCTCATGGTGTCGGGGTCGCCGCTGGAGCCGGCGCGGCTCGCCGAGGCCCTGGACGTGCTCGGGCCGGTCGTCTTCCACGGGTACGGGCAGACCGAGACCGGCATGATCGCCATGGCCACGCCGTCGGAGATGCTGGCCGACCCGGCCGTGCTCGCCAGCGTCGGCCGCCCGCCGGCCGGGCACGACCTGTCGATCCGCGACGGCGAGCTGTTCGTGCGCACGCCCGCGCAGGCCTCCTCCTACTGGGGCGACCCCGCCGAGACCGCCGACGTGTTCCGGGACGGGTGGGTGCGGACCCGGGATCTGGCCACCGTGGACGATCGCGGCTACCTGCACCTGTCGGGCCGCGCCCGGGACGTCGTGATCGTCAACGCGGAGCTGGTCTACGCCGGGCCGATCGAGCGCGTGCTCGGCTCGGACCCGTCCGTGGCCGAGGCCTACGTCGTCGCCCGGCCCTCGTTCGAGACCGGCGAGGCGGTGCACGCGTTCGTCGTGCCCGCGCGGGGCCGCACGCCGGACCTCGCGCACCTGCGCTCGCTGGTGGCGGCCGCGCTCGGCGAGGCGGCCGTGCCCCATGCGATCACCGTGATCGACGCGGTGCCGCTGGCCCCGAGCGGCAAACCGGACAAGCGGGCCCTGCTCGGCTCATCCTGAAGTCGTAGACTCAAGACCCGACTCGTGTCGGAGGCGCCGGTTCGCGCGGTTTCGTACGGTTGGTACATGACCAAGAACGAAGGCAACTGGAGCGGAATCGTCGCCAAGAAGTCGCGGGCGCTGCTCGACGGCTCGAACCTCTACCGGCGCCTCGAGGTGCGGCTCGACGACGGCACGAGCCTCGACGTCAAGGTGGACCGGGATCTGTGGAAGGAGCTCGAGGTGGGCGACCGCATCGTGCGGCGCGAAGGCGAGGAGCCCCGCCGTGGGTGAGCGCAGGGTGGTGCTGTACGAGCTGCTGTCCCTCGACGGCGTGGCCGACGAGCCCGGCGAGGGACAGTGGTTCGTCGACGCGGGCGAGGGCCTGCTCGACAACCTGACGCGGGTGATCGCGGATCAGGACACCGTGCTGCTGGGCCGGCGCACCTACGAGAAGTGGGCCCCGCACTGGCCGGGCTCCACGATGCAGCCCTTCGCCGACTTCATCAACACCACGCCGAAGATCCTGTTCTCGGCGGACGCGCCCCGCTACGACTGGGCGGCGACCACGCACGTCACGGGTCCGGCGGCGCCGTACGTCGCCGAGCTCAAGCGCGCCCGCGGCGGCGACATCGGCATCCACGGCAGCCTGACGCTGGCGCGCGCGCTGCTGCGCGAGCACCTCGTCGACGAGCTGCGCCTCGTCGTCTCGCCCAGCCTCGCCGGCCCGGGCGCGCGGCTGTTCGACGACGCCGGCGGCCTGCAACGCTTCGAACTCGTCGACGCCGACCGCTCGGGCGGCTGCCTGCTGCTGCACTACCGCCGGCACACGTCCCCGGGCTGAGCGCCCGGCGCCTCGGCGGCGTCAGGCCCGCGTGAACCGCGGCACCATCGCCGCGTGCCGCCCCGGCAGCAGCTCCAGGCACCGCCGATGCGCCTCCTCGGGCGACATCGACGACACCACCGCCGTCAGCTCGGGGCCGTCGACGCGCGCCACCCGCGGCCCGAGCGCGTCGTCCACGAGCCGCTGCACCTCGGCGAGGTCGACCCAGCACCCGTCGACCAGCTGCCAGCCCGGCGGCCGGTCCAGCGGCGCCATCGCCAGGGCCACGGCGATCTCCGGCGCGTCCAGGTCCCGCCCGGCCGCGGCCAGCAGGAGGCGCTCCAGGGCCAGCAGCAGCTCCCGCGCCTCGGCCGGGCTCACGCGGCCGGTGTCGCCGGTCCACACGCGGGCCACCATCAGCTCGTCGGCCCGGCCGAGGTCGAAGCGCAGCAGGATGTTCGTCGGCGGCATCTCCACCCAGAGCAGATCGGTCGGGGGCGGCTCGGAGGCGTTATCCGGGACGTCGAAGCCCCGGGTGTCCACGATGACGCTGTTGAACATGGGCTCGAAGCTGGGCGCCACGCCCCGGGCTGCCATCCGGGTGCGGGTGCCCTCGTCCTGGCGGTACACGTGATAGGCCCCGTGCACGCCCGCCTGCAGCACGGCGCCGAACGCGCGGCGGACCAGCTCGTCGAAGCCCGCCCCCGCGGTGTCCACGGCCACGAACGTCGCCTGGGCCAGCGTGCCGACGAAGTCGCGCAGCCCGGACTCGAAGCGGTTGGCCGAGAGCATCACGAAACGGCAGATGTCGTACGCGCTGCGCCGCGACAGCAGCGCACACCACGCGGCCAGCACGATCGTCGGGCGGCTCACCCGCGTCCGGGCGGCGATCCGGTCGAGGGCCCGGGCCGCCGCGGCCGAGGACATGCCGCACGCGCCCGACCCACCGGCGGCCGCGACCCGCGGGCGCGCGTAGAGGTGCGCCGGCGCCGCCTCCACGTGCCGGAACCAGTGCCGCAGCGCCTGTTCCTGGCGCCGCCGCCGGGCCGGGGACCGCTCGGCCTCGGCCCGGTCGAGCGGCTGCAGCTCGACCTCGGGCAGCGCGACGCCCCGCAGCAGGTCGCCGAACTCCCGCTCCAGCACCATGAGCGCCTGGAAGTCCACGGCGATGTGCGAGTAGGCGGCGGCCAGCTCCGTCACGAAGCCCCCGGACACGGTGGCCGCGAAGCGCACCGGCTCGTCGGCGGATACCCCGCCGGGAGCCGCGGACGGGCCCACCGTCAGCGGGACCGTGCCGCTCGCCCGGACCTCCTGGGCGCCGGGGTCGCCCAGGACGTACCGGCTGCGCAGCCCCTCGTGCCGGCTGACGAGCGCGCCGAGCGCCGCCACGACCGCGTCGAGCGTCGTGCCGGGCGGGACCGGCAGATGCTGGTAGAGCCGGGCCGCCGGGGCGTCCGGGGCGTCCGCGAGCCACTTGGCCACATTGAGCTGACCGACGGTGAGCGGTCCGGAGACGGAGCGTTGCCCGCGGAACCCCACGGGGATCACCTGCACCATGGGTGCCGATGGTGCGCATCGCATCGAGAGATCACCATCGACCGGCCGGACCACCCGTTTTTCGAAAACCCGACAAACCGCGGGCTTTGGTCCTGGTTGCGGCCGATTCGGCGGTACCGCGGCACGGTGGATCTCGGGTAGTGTGCGCGAGGCATTCGGCGAGAGGACGAGGACCATGACGCAGAACGGGATGCGACAGTACGACGACCGCATGGCGGGCCCCGGCGTCATGCAGCAGCCGGGCGAGGTGCCCCCGGGCATGGCCGGCGACCAGGCCAAGGCGCTCGCGGTGCTCACCATGGCGCAGCGCACCGCCGAGGAGCACATCAACACGGCGATCACCGAGGCCGAGCAGATCCGGGCCGAGGCGCACGCCAACGCCAACGCGATCATCAACGACGCCCAGGCCCAGGCCGGCGCCCTGCGCGAGGAGGCCGAGAAGATCCTCGGCCGGGCCCGCAGCGCCGCCGAGAAGATCGCCCGCGAGGCCGAGGCGTATGCGGCCGACACCGAGCGCAACGCCGGCGAGGGCCTCGCCGACGCCCAGGCCCGCGCCGAGGACATCGTGCGCGAGGCCCAGGACAACGCCTACGACATCAAGCAGCGCGCCGAGCAGATCTACGAGGACGTCGTCGGCGGCCTCACCTCGAAGCGGCAGGCGCTCCAGCAGCAGATCGAGGCGCTGGAGCGCTTCGACCAGGAGTACCGCTCCCGCCTCACCGGTTTCATGCAGCAGCAGATGCGCGCCCTGTGGGTCGGGCAGCCGCAGGTCGCCGCGGCGCAGCAGCAGGAGTTCCAGGAGAGCGCGGCGGTCGCGGGTGAGCTGCTGCCGGCCCAGCGCGGCGCGCACGAGGACGAGCGGGACCCGCAACCCGCCGAGTAGGGCGAATTCTCAGCTTCGACCGGCTAGCTTGCGCCGCGTGGAGCGGATCGAGTGCCAATGGTGCCGGCTGCAGAACGCGCCCGGGGCCACATCCTGCATGACGTGCGGCGCGCCGCTCGACGTCGCGAACCTGGTGAGCGACTCGGGCTGGCGCGAGGCGCCCCGGCTGCGAGACATGACCGAGTTCCGGTTCTCCAACTCCGTCGCGCAGGTCGAGGGCGAGCTCGTCCCCGTCATCGACATGGCGCTCGCGCCCGGTGACGCGGTGTACTTCGAGCACCACGTCCTGCTGTGGAAGGACGAGCAGACCCCGGTCACCGCGATGCCGACGGGCGGGGGCATGCGCCGCGTGTTCGGCGGCATGCCCTTCGTGCTGACCCTCGCGCACGGGCCCGGCCGCGTCGCGTTCTCCCGCGACTCCCCCGGCGAGCTCGTCGTGCTGCCGCTGCACCCGGGCATGGAGCTCGACGTGCGCGGACACGCGTTCCTGCTCGCCACGCACACCGTCGGCTACGACTTCATCCGCATCCAGGGCCTGGCCAACGTGCTGCACGGCGGGAACGGGATGTACCTCGACCGGTTCGTCACGCAGTCCGCGCCCGGGCTGCTGGTGCTGCACGGCTACGGCAACGTCTTCGAGCGGTTCCTGCGCCCCGGCGAGAAGATCCTCGTCGAGCCGGGCGGGTTCCTCTACAAGGACGCCTCCGTCGGCATGCAGGCGGTGCAGATGCCGGTGAAGACCGGGCTCATGCGCCGCGGCATGTACCTGGCGGAGATGACCGGCCCGGGCCGGGTGGGCATCCAGTCGATGTACGTCCACCACCACGCGGAGTGAGGGCGCGATGAGCACGGGTGTCCCCGAGGGCTGGACCGTCTGCCGCTTCTGCCGCATGGCCCACCCGCCCGCCGGGCCGTCGTGCCCGAGCTGCGGCGCGGCGCTGGACGTGCGCCAGGTCAGGACCCGCTCCGGCTGGATCGAGCAGCCGCCGATCAAGGACATGGCCCGCATCCAGTTCGGCCAGTCCCGCGTGCAGATCGAGGGCAAGTACGTCCCCGTCGCCGACTTCACCCTCTCCGGCCAGGAGTGGATCTACTTCTCGCACCACGCGCTGCTGTGGACCGAGCCGGGCGTGCGGCTGGGCAACACCTCGCTCGCCGGCGGCTGGAACCGGATGCTCGCCGGGCTGCCGCTGATCATGGTGGAGGCCCGGGGCGCGGGCCGGCTGGCGCTGTCCGGCGACTCCCCGGGCGAGCTGATCGCGCTGCCGCTGATCCCGGGCCGGCACGTGTGGACCCGCGAGCACCGGTTCCTCACCGCGACCGGGAACATCACCTACACCTGGCAGCCGACCGGCATCTGGTACGACACGGGCACCGGCGACGACCGCGAGACGCACTATCCGCTGGGGCAGTACGGCGACCTGTTCTCCGCCCAGCAGGGCCCGGGGCTGCTCCTGCTGCACTCGCCGGGCAACACGTTCCTGCGCGACCTCGCGCCGGGCGAGACGATCCTGGTGCAGCCGGGGGCGCTGCTGTACCGGGACGTGTCGGTCCAGGCGCACCTGCACCTGGAGTATCCGCGCGGCACCCAGCGCGTCTCGTGGCGCTCGTCGTTCAGCCAGCGCAACATCTGGCTGCGGCTGATCGGCCCCGGGCGGGTCGCGGTCTCCTCGGTGTTCCATCACACCAGCTCGGAGAGCATCACGCGCAACTCCGCCGCGACCGTCCAGCGCTGGTAAGTTTCAGGAGAACTTGACAACTATCGATGTCTCGGACTCGAATGTGTGAGCGCTCACATTCGAGGCGATACCGCCATGTCCCTGCTGAAATCCCGGCGCCTGTGGTTCGCCGCGGCCGTCTCGGCCGCCCTGGTCGCGGGCGCGATCGGCGCCACGAGCTCGGGCGCCGCCACCGCCCCGGCGGCCGCCCCGGCAGCCGCCCCGACGAATCCCCCGGCGTCCTACCCGAACCCGGGCGTCGTCACCGGGAACACCGGCGCGCACGACCCCTCGGCGGCGAAGACGCCCGCGGGCGGCTACATCGTGGCGTACACCGGCGCCAACATCCAGCTCAAGACCTCCACCGACCGCACCGCCTGGCGCAACGCCGGGGCCGCGTTCCCCGGCGGCGCCTCGTGGACCCTGCCCTACACCGGTGGCAGCAACCAGCTGTGGGCGCCGGACATCTCGTACCACAACGGCACCTACTACATGTACTACGCGGCCTCGACGTTCGGCTCGAACCACTCGGGCATCTTCCTGGCCACGAGCGGCACCGGCGCGTCGGGCTCGTGGACGAACAAGGGCCTGGTCATCGAGACGACGACGTCGAGCAGCTACAACGCGATCGACCCGAACCTGGAGGTGGACGCGTCCGGCGCCTGGTGGCTGTCGTTCGGGTCGTTCTGGACCGGCATCAAGCTCATCGCCCTCAACCCGTCGACCGGGCTGCGGGCCGACACCACGGTCCGCTCGATCGCCCAGCGCACCGGCTCGTCGACGGCCATCGAGGCGCCGTACATCTTCCGCCACGGCGGCTACTACTACCTGTGGGTCTCGTTCGACCTGTGCTGCCGCGGCGCCTCGAGCACCTACCGCGTCATGGTGGGCCGCTCGGCGAGCATCACCGGGCCGTACACCGACCGCAACGGCACCGCGATGACCTCGGGCGGCGGGACCCAGGTGCTGGCGACCCACGGCGCCATCCACGGCCCGGGCCACCAGGCGGTGCTCGCCGACAACGACGGCGAGGTGCTGTTCTACCACTACTACAGCAACAGCGGCGCGTCCTACCTGGGCATCAACCTCATCGGCTACGACTCGGCGGGCTGGCCCTTCGTCTCCTGACGCCCGATGCGTTCCCGCGGCGCGGTCAACGCGCCGCGGGCGGCGGACCCGAGACAGCGCCCGCGGCCGTGGCCGCCGCCACCGGCTCGGCGCCGGCCGCGTCCCCGGCCGCGGCGGCGGGCTTGTCGCGGAAGACCCACCAGCGCGAGAGCGTGTACGTGAAGATCGCGACCACGCCCGCGGCGAGCAGGCGCGACAGGCGGACGTCGAGGCCCAGCGCGTACAGGCCCGAGGAGACGCCGACGGTGATGCAGTAGTCGCCGACGGCCACGACGGCGAAGCGCACCACCTGCCCGCCGACCGGCGCGTGGGAGCGGAAGTTCACCGTGCGGTTGAGCACGAAGTTGAGCGCGAACGCGGCCAGGTAGGCGATCGACACCGCGACCGGGATCGGCAGGTGCGTGGTGTGGCGCAGCGTCATGAGGATCGCGAGGTCCACGGAGAAGGTGAACGCGCCGAGCATCGCGAAGCCCGCGAGCTGGCGCGGGAGCACCTTGCGCAGCCGCGGCGGCAGGCGGTCGACCCACCCGGTCAGCATGTCGCCGGCGCGCTGCGCTGCGGTCATGGACCGTATCCTGCCCTACGCGCGTGAAGCCCGGGCGGAGACCCCGCGAACACTGGCGCCGTCAACCGTCGGCTCCGCGACTCCCGCGGACGAGGGTCGCGGGTGACCGGCGGGACGCGCGATTCGAGGCGTGCGCGGTGGCGGCGTGCAGGGGATAGGGTCGGACGCATGTCGGTGAGCGAGGACTTCCAGCAGGCCCAGGTCGACGTGAAGAAGCTCGGCGCCCGGCCCGGCAACGATGTGTTGCTGAAGCTGTACGCGCTGTACAAGCAGGGCACCCACGGCGACGCGAGCGGGAGCCGGCCCGGGATGTTCGACCTCACGGGCCGGGCCAAGTTCGACGCGTGGAAGTCGGTTGCCGGGACGGACCAGGAAGAGGCGCAGCGGCAGTACGTCGAACTCGTCCGCCGGCTCCAGGGCCTGTAGCGCGCGGCTCAGTGGCCGCGGAAGGCCTCCTCCAGCCACCAGGAACCGCGCGACGCCGTCACCTTGGCGTCGATCAGCAGGGGGCGGTCGCGGGGGCCTTCCAGCCACGCGCGCACCGGGGCCAGGTCGGCCGCGGAGCGCACCACGACGCCGTCGCAGCCGTAGCCCCGCGCGATGGCCGCCAGGTCGGTGTCCGGGAACGTCACCGTCTCCAGCGGGTGGCCGTGCGGGCCGAAGTGGTGGACCTCGGCGCCGTACGCCGCGTCGTCGTACACCACGATCACCATCGGCAGGCCGAGCCGCACGACGGTTTCCAGCTCCGAGATGCCCATCAGGAAGCCGCCGTCGCCGAGGGCCGCGACCGGGAGCCGGTCCGGCCGGGCCACGGCGGCGCCGATCGCGGTCGCCAGGCCCAGGCCGATCGACTGGAACGCCTGGGTGAAGCAGAAGCCGGCGGCGTCGGGCACGGCGAGATACATCGACGGGTAGCCCATGAAGTTACCCGAGTCCACGCTGACCGTGCGCGCCGCGGGGAGCAGGTCGTCCAGGGCGATCGACAGGGTTCGGGGGTCGATGCGGCCGTCGGCGGACAGGTCCTCGAACGGCTCGTCCCGCCAGCGCACGCTCGGCAGCGGCCGCGTGCGGTAGCCGGTCGAGGCCGGCACCGCGGCGAGCACCGCCGTGGCCGTGGCGGCCGCGTCGCCCAGGACGCCCAGGCCGGTGTGCAGCGCGTCCGGGTCGACGTCGACCTGCGCCACCGCCGCCCCGGGGCCGATCAGCCGCCCGTGCCGCGTGGTCCACATGTTCAGCGAGCAGCCCCACGCCACGACCGCGTCGGCGCCGGCGATGCGCTCGGCCGCGGCGGGTGAGGCGAACCCGCCGGCCACGTCGAGGTACCACGGGTCGCCGTTGAACAGGCCCTTGGCGACCGCCGAGGTGGCCAGCAGCGCCCCGCACCGCTCGGCCAGCGCCGCGATCGCCGCCGCGGCACCGGGATCGCGGGCGCCGCGGCCGGCGATGAAGACCGGGCGCCGGGCGGCGGCGAGAAGATCCGCCAGGGCGCGCACCGAAGCCTGATCCGGCAGGTGTACCGGCGGCAGGACCGCTGCCGCCGCTGCGACATCCGCGGTCTCCGCGGCCTGCACGTCCAGCGGCAGGCTCACGAGCACCGTGCGGCGCTCGATCCGGGCCCGGCGGGCCGCCCGCAGCACGTCGGCGACCGCGCTCGCCGGGGTCGCCGCGCGCTCGAACGCGGCGCCGATCCCCGCCGCGAGCGCGGCCTGGTCGAGCCGGAAGTTCGAGCGGGCGCCGGCCGCGCCCGTGTCCGCCGCGAGCACCACGAGCGGGGTGCGGCTCTTGGCCGCCTCGGCGATGCCGGTCAGCGCGTTGGTCACGCCCGGCCCCTGGTGCAGGCTCAGCACGCCGAGCCGGCCCGAGGTGCGGGCGTAGGCGTCGGCCATGACCGCCGCGCCGCCCTCGTGCCGCGCGGCGACGAACCGGGCGCCCGCCGCCACGAGGGCGTTGGTCAGGTGGAAGTTGCCGCTGCCGACCACCCCGAAGACGCGCTCGACCCCGGTGGCGGCCAGGGCCCGGCCGATCGCCTCGGCGACGAGCATGTCAGCGCTCGACCAGGGCGAGCACCCGCGCCGGGCTGCCGGAGCCGCGCACGATCGGCAGCGGGCCGGCGACCACCACGGCGCCCCGGGCCGGCAGGCGGTCCAGGTTGCGCAGCTGCGTCAGCCCGTACTTCCCCGCCCCGAGCAGGAACGAGTGGCACGGGAACGGCGGGTCGAAGGAGTGCGCGGCGCCCGCGTCCGTGCCGACCGTCTCGACGCCCATGCCGATGATCGGGGTCTCCTCGGCCAGCCACTTCGCGCACGCCGGGGAGACGCCGGGGGTGTTGCCCGCGTTGCGGTAGGCGGCGTCGTCGTCGCCCCGCGCGTCCCAGCCGGTGCGGTAGAGCAGCCAGCCGCCGTCGGGCAGCGGCCCGTGCTCGGCGGTCCAGGCCCGCACGTCCTCGATCTCCAGCAGGTAGCCGGGGTCGGCCGCGGCCTGCTCGGCCCGGTCGATGACGACGGCCGGGGCGAACAGCTTGCGCGCGGGCACCTGGGCCACGTCCTCGCCGTCGCGGCCCGTCACCCAGTGGATCGGCGCGTCGAAGTGGGTGCCGGTGTGCTCGCCGGAGCGGAAGTTGTTCCAGTACCAGGCCGGGCCCCGGTCGTCGTACTTGCTGATCTCCTCGAACTCGAAGCGCCAGGTGTTGCCGAACGGCTCGGGCAGCTGCAGGATCGGCGTGTCGTTGCTCAGCGGGGCGGTGAGGTCGACGACCTCGATCGAACCGGCCGCGACGGCCTCCACCAGATCGTTCAAGAGCGACATGCCGCGACCGTAATTGCCGCGCCCGAGCCGTCGCAAGGGTTCCCACACCCCGGCTCACCCGCGACCGCCGTGACGGGTGCGGGACGGAAAACGCAGCCGTTATGACAAACGTGTGACTGTCGGCCGTACGGCTGGCGCGAACCCAGCGGCGCAGCTAACATGATCGATGAGTCCGGCGTCTTCCCCCGTGGATGCCGGACTCCTTTATTGCCCGGCTTCATTGTGCCGCCAGGTCGCGCAGGTAGTCGTCCAGCCGACCGGCCGCCGTCAGCATCGCCCGCGCGCGGGCCGAGTGCCGCGAGCGCCACGTTTCCAGCGTCGAGGCCAGGGCCTGCGGGCCGCCGGCCGCGCGCACCTGGCGGACCACGGCCGCGATGTGGGCCAGCAGGTAGCCGCCGCGCCGCAGCAGATGGGCCAGCTCGGCGTCGCGGACGTCGGCGGGGCCGTACACGCGCTGACGGGTGGCCCGGTCCCGTTCCGGGGCCAGAATCCCGGCCCGCTCCCACTTGCGCAGCGTCGCCGGCTTCACCCCGAGCCGATGGGACAGGGCGCCGATCGGCAGGGGCTGCTCGGCCGGGGGCGGCAGCGGTGCGGCCAGGACCCGGGCCGCCGACTCCACGCCGTCCAGGGTTTCGCGGTCCCGGAGCAGCTGGGCGTGGCTCGCGTCCAGCAGGCGCAGGGCACCGTCCACGTCGCCGGCGCCGACGGCCCGCATCACGTCCCCGGCGACCGCGTGGCCGTGCGCGGGGACCAGGGCCAGGAAGGCGCGCAGGGCGGCCGCGTGCACGTGGGTGTACCGCCGATAGCCCGAAACCGTCCGCGAAGCCGGCGGCAGCACGCCGTCGCGCTCGTAGTTGCGCACCGACTGGGCCGAGATCCCGTGCTCCCGGGCCAGGTCGACCGGCCTTTGAGGCTTCACCAGACAAACTCCAGGCAGTGCGCGGTCAAAGTCTCACAAGGAGGTTCAGCGATACGGTAAAGGTCATGCTAGTGCGACTCCACGACGGCTCCACCGTCGACGCCGAGATCCACGGCACCGGCCCCACGGTGCTGCTCCCCGTCAACCCGAAGCCGGTCGAGGGCCCGAAGGCCGACGAGCTGCGCCAGTGGGGTGCCGACCCGGCCCTCGGGCGCCGCCTCGTCGACGGGCTGGCCGGCACCTTCAGGGTCGTCGCCTTCGACTACGAGGGCCACGTGCTCGCCGAGCCGAAGCCGGACACGCTCACCCCCGGCAACATCTGCGCCGACATCCTCGCCGTGGCCGACGCGACCGGATCGGACCGGTTCGCCTGGTACGGGTACAGCTGGACCGCCGTCAGCGGCCTCCAGCTCGCCGCGCGCACGGACCGGCTCACGGCCCTGGCGATGGGCGGCTGGCCGCCCCTGGGCGCCCCGTATGCGGCCATGCTGCGGGTCACCACGGCCACGCACGCGATGGCCGCGAACCCGCCGGCCGCGCGCGAGCGGACCGGCGACGCGTGGGCCGACGCCGAGCTCACCCTGTCGGAGCCCGAGACCCGCCAGTTCATGACGTTGTACCAGGGCCTGCGGGACTTCGACGAGCGCGCCGCCCTGGCGAGGGTGGCCTGCCCGAGGCTGTGCGTCGTCGGCGGGGCGGACCGCATCACCTACGACGAGCGCTGGGGCGGCGTCACCGTCGACCTCGCGGCGGCGGTCGCGGCCCACCGGACCGAGCTGGAGTCCACGGGCTGGGAGGTCCATGTGCTCGACGGGCTCGACCACATGGGCGCGATGCAGGCGGACACGGTCCTGCCGATCCTGGCGCCGTTCTTCGGGAGAGCGCTCTCTGACGAAAACCGGTAGTCTCGCGCGATGCTGCGTCTGGTGTTCGGCGCCCTGCGGCGCAGGGGTGCGCAGAGCCTCGCCGTGTTCGCGCTCGCCGCGCTGTTCGTCGCGGTCGCCGCCGCCGGGCCGCTGTTCGACGCCGCGGCCGCCGCGCGCACCACCGCCGCCGACCTCGCCGGGACCACGCCGGCGGACCGGCTGCTGTCGGTGCGCCGGCCCGTGGCGAGCGGCTCCGACCCGGCGGCCGCGCTCGCGGACTTCCGGCGCGCGGCCGAGGCCGTGCTGCCCCCGCCCGGCGGGCCGGTCGCGCTCGGGCTGACCCAGACGCTCATCGCGCGCGTCGGCGGCCTCGGGAAGATGGTGCCGCTGGCGTACCGCGACAACGCCTGCGACCACATGCGCATCGAGGGCGCCTGCCCGGCCGCGCCCGGCGAGGCCGTCGTGAGCCGCGCCGCCGCCAAGGCGCTCGGCCGGCCGGTCGGCGGCGAGATCGAGCTGCGCACCCAGCAGACCGGCGCCGGCCCCCCGCTGACGGTGCGGATCGTCGGGCTGTACGACCGCGCCGACCCCGGCGGCGGCTGGTGGGCCGACCCCTCGTTCGCGCCCGGGCGCATCGCGGCCGGCGAGGAGACCGTCGACCCCGTGTTCCTGCCGATCGGCGCGTTCACCGGGATGCTCGCCGCGCCCACCGCCGTCTACACCGTGCCGGCCCCGCAGACGCTGCTCGAGGACGGCTTCGACGCGACCGCGTACGCGCTCAAGTCGGCCGGGTTCGACTTCACCGCCCCGCCGGACGCGCTGCTGGCCCAGATCTCCGGCGACCGGGCGGCGACCCGGCGCGGGGTGCTCGCCGGCTGGGTGCAGGCCCTCGTGCTGTGCGCGCTCGCGCTCGGGATCGTCGGGCGGTACACCGCGCAGGACCGCCGCCCCGACTACGCCCTGCTGCAGCTGCGCGGGGCCACCCGCGCCCGCACCGTGCGGCTCACGGTGTGGCAGCAGCTGCTGCCGATGCTCGCCGCCCTGCCCGCCGGGCTCGCGCTGGGCTGGGCCTCGGCCCGGCTGGCCGCGGGGGCGCCGGCCCCGGTGCGCGCATTCGCCCCGGCCGGGATCGCCGCCGCCGTCGCCCTCGCCGCCGGGCTCGCCCTGCTCGTGCTCGCCGACCTGCCGCTGCTGCGCACCCCGGTGGCCGAGCTGCTGCGCCGCGCCCCGGCGCCCGGGCGGCGCGGGGCCGCCCTGTTCGACCTCCTGCTCGTGGCCGGGGCCGTCGCGGCGCTGTTCCAGGTGCGCTCGCAGGAGCCGGCGGCCGTACCGTCCGGGCTCGCCGTGATCGCCCCGGTGCTGCTGACCCTGGCCGCCGCGACCCTCCTCGCCCGGCTGGTCACCGCGCTCGCGGGGCGGGCCGGGCGCGCGGCGCTGCGGGCCGGGCGGGTGCCGGCGGCGCTCGCCGCGCTGCAGTACCACCGCCGCCCCGGCATCGACCGTATCTTCGCGCTCGTGGCCGTCGCCGTGGCGCTGCTCGGGCTCGCGGGCGGGGACCTGCTCGCCGGGCGCGACGCGCGCGCCGACCGCACCGCGGTGGAGCTGGGGGCCGAGCGCGTGCTGACGGTGCGGGCGGCCAGCCAGGCGACGCTGCTGCGGGCCGTACGGCTGGCGGATCCCGGCGGCCGGGACGCCATGGCGGTCGCGCTCGACGACACCACCGCCCCGCCCGTGCTCGCCGTGGACGCGTCCCGCCTCGCGGCCGTCACCCGCGGCGCCGGCGCCCTGCCCGCCGAGACCGCCGCGGTGCTGGCCCCGGGCCGGGCCGGCGAGCTGCCCCCGGTCGAGGGCACCGGCCTCACCCTGGCCGCGCGCAACGACTCCCCCGGCCCGCTGCGGCTGACCGTGCAGCTGGCCAACACCGGCACCGGCGCGGCCGTGAGCGTGACCGTCGGGCCGTTCGCCCCCGGCGAGCACGAGGCGAGCGCACCGCTGGCCGGCTGCGGGGCGCCCGGCTGCCGGATCGTCGCGCTGGCGCTGGCCGGGCCGGACGACCAGGACGGCAAGCCGGCGGTGCCCGCGGCCTCCTCCGCGCTGACGGTACGGTCCCTGCGCCAGAACGACGCGAGCGCTCCCGTGCTCGACGCGGACCGGCTCGGCGACCCGCGGCGGTGGCGCGCCGTGCTCACCGGGCCCGGCATCGTGGTGGCCCCGTCCGACGGCGCGCTGACGCTGCGCATGCCGCCCCCGCCCGAGGAGGGCACCTCGCAGTCGCGGCCGGACACGCGCGCGTACGTCGTCGACGGCGCGCTGCCGATCCCGGCCGTGCTCGCCGGGGACCCGCCCCGCGGCTGGGCCTCGGCCGAGCCCACCGTGTCGCCGTTCGGCTCGCCCGCCCAGCCGCTGCGCATCGCCGCCCGGCGGCCGGTGCTGCCCGTGCTCGGCGGCGCCGGGCTCGTGCTCGACCTCGACGCCGTGCAGCGCGCGCTGCCCGGCCCGGCGAGCACCGGCACGCTGCAGGTGTGGCTGGCCGCGGGCGTCACCCCGGCCCGGGCGGCCGCGATCGCCGACCGGATCGCCGCGGCCGGGGTCGAGGTCGTCGGCTCCGAGACCGCGGCCCAGCACCGGGCCCGCCTGGCCGAGCAGGGCACCGCGTTCGCGGGCCGGTTCCGGCTGCTGTCCGCGGTCGCCGGGCTGCTGCTGGCCGCCGTCGCCGCCGCGGCCGCGGTGTCGGTCGAGCGCCGGGTGCACGCGGCCGAGGTGCGGGCCATGCGGGTGCAGGGCGTGCCGGCGCGGGCCACGGTCACGGCCGGGGCCGGCGGGCAGGCCGCGCTGCTCGTGCTCGGCACGCTCGGCGGCCTGGCCGCGGCCGCGTTCGCCGGGTGGGCGATCGACGCGCCGGTGGCCGCGTTCGTCGACGACTGGCATCTCACCGCGCCGCCGCCCGCCCTGCGCCCGGGCGCGCTGGGCCTCGCCGGGCTCGCCGCCCTGGCCGTGCTCGCCGTCGCCTCCGGGCCGGCGCTGCTGACCCGCCCCGGCGGGCGGAAGGGCGCCGGCCGATGATCTCCCTCGTCCTCGCGATGCTGCGCACCCGCCGCGGGCAGGCGGTCGCGCTGCTGCTGCTCACCGTGCTCGGGGTCGGCGCGACCGTGGCCGTGCCCGCCTACCTCGCCGCCGTCGACGTGGCCGTGGCCCGGGGCGAGGTCGCCGCGGCCGGCCCCGGCGAGCGCGCGATCACCGTCACCTCCGAGGCCGACGTGCGCGGCACCGCGCAGAGCATCGACTTCGACAGCGTCGCCGGGGCGCTGCTGGACCAGCCCGGGTTCACGCACGTGTACGCGGTGCAGTACCCGGTCATTGGCCTGGAGACCGGCGGCGACGGCAGCTCGCACATGGTCTTCCGGCAGGACGCGTGCGCGCACCTGGAGATGGTGTCGGGGCGCTGCCTCGTGGGCGCGGGCGAGATCGTGCTCGGCGAGCAGACCGCGAGGCGGCTCGGGCTCGAGGCGGGGTCGCACCTCACCCTGTGGTACGCCCGGATCGTGTCGAACTCGCTCACCGGGGTGGCCACGTTCGAGCCGGACGGGCCCGCGAGCGAGGTCGTCGTCGCCGGCGTCTACCGGCCGGTCTCGCCGTCGGAGCAGTACTGGGGCAACCACGAGTACTTCGCCGCCGACGCCACCGGCCGCGCCGCCGAGCCCGTCTTCACCAACGTGGCCACCGTCGAGCGGCTCCAGCCGCACCTGGCCGAGGTCTCCCTGGACGCGACCGCCGACCCGGGCGTGTTCGACGCGATCGGGCCGCTGCGGGACCGCGTCGAGCAGCTGCGGCAGCGGGTCAAGGCGGTCGGCGGCGACTACCGGGTCACCACCGGCCTGCCGGGGCTGATCGACCGGGTGCAGCAGAGCCGGGACCTGGCCCGCCGCAGCGTGCCCGCCGGGGCCGTGCCGCTGCTCCTGCTCGCTTATCTGGCGCTGTACCTCGCCGTCGACTACGGCTCCGAGGGCCGCCGCCCGGAGCTCGCCGTCGTCGCGCTGCGCGGCACCCGCTGGTGGCAGCGGCTCCTGCTCGCCATCGGGGAGCCCGTCGCCGCCATCCTCGCCGGGGCCGTCGCCGGGCTGGTCGCCGGTCGCCTCGTCGTGGCCGCGCTCGTGGGCTGGCGGCTGCCGGGCGTCGCGTACTCCCTCGACCTGACCGACCCGGGCGGCGCCGGCCTCGCCGCGCTGACCGCCCTGGGCGCGATCGCCGTCGCGGTCGTGGCCCAGCGCCGCCACCTCGCCGGCCCCGTCGTCGACCTGCTGCGCCGGGTCCGGGCCCGCACCTCCCTGGGGTGGCGCTCCGCCGTCGTCGTGGCGGTGCTCGCCGCCGCCGCGCTCGTGCAGCTGTTCACCACCGAGGGCCGCCTCGACGGCGTCGGGCTGCTGGCACCGGCGCTGTGCATCGCCGCGCTCGCGGTCGCCTGCGCGCGGCTGCTCGCCCCGGCCGCCCGGGCGCTGGGCCGCTCGGCGCTGCGCCGGGGCCGGCTCGGGCTCGCGCTCGCCGCGCTGCAGGCCGGCCGGCGCCCCGCGGCGCAGCGGATGCTGCTGCTGCTCATCACGGCGGTGGCGGTGCTCGGCTACGCCGTGAGCGCCACCGACGTCGCCGCGCAGGACCGGGATCTGGCCGCCCGCATCGGCACCGGGGCCACGCGGGTGCTCGAGGTCGGGCCGGCGACCCGCCAGCAGCTCCTGCACGCGGTGCGCCAGGCCGACCCGGGCGGGCGCTGGGCCATGGCCGTCGCGCAGCTGCCGCCCGGGGCGCCCGGCGAGCCGGCCAAGCTGGCCGTGGACGCCGCGCGGGTGCCCGCCGTGGTGCCGTGGCTGCCGCAGTACGGCGACGTCGACCCGGCCCGCGTCCCCGCCCTGCTGCATCCGCCGGCCCGGGAGCCGGTGGTCATGGACGGCAAGCTCGTGCGCTTCGACGTGGACGTGACCAGCCAGGGCGACGAGCCGGTGCGGGTCAAGGCCGTGCTGGAGTCGGTGACCGGGCGCGGGTCGGCCGTGCTCGACCTGGGGACGGTGGCCTCGGGGCCGTACACCCTCAGCCGCGCCGACGCCGTGTGCACCGACGGCTGCCGGCTGGCGGCGCTGCGGCTCAGTTCCGACCGCATCGGCGGGGCCGCGATCAACGCGACCCTGACCCTGCGCGGGCTGTCCGCGGCGACCGCGGACCTGGCCGACGCCGGCCATTGGCGGGCCACCGGCGGCACCCTCACCGCCACCGGGGAGGGGCTGCGCTTCACGGTCAGCGGGGTGCTGACCGACGGGGCGTGGTTCCAGCCGGCCGATGCGCCCTACCCGCTGCCCGCCTTGGCGACGGTACCGCTCCCCCCGCGCCTCGCCGGCGTCGACGGCCGCCCGACGGACGTGCGCCCCGCGGGCCGCGCCGAGGCCCTCCCGCGCGTGGGCTCGTTCGGCGCGCTGGTCGACCTCGAGTACGCCGACCGCGTCTCCTCCGACGGCGGCGGCGCCCTCGAGCCGGAGGTGTGGCTGTCCGCCGCGGCGCCGCCCGACGCGCTGGACCGCCTGGCCCGCCAGGGCCTCATCGTCGCAGGCGAGCGCAGCGCCGACTCGGTCCGCGCCCGCCTCGACGGCGAGGGCCCGGCCCTGGCCCTGTGGTTCCACCTGCTCACCGGCGCGCTGGCGGTCCTGCTGGCCGCGGGCGGCATCACGACGATCACTGCCGTGGACCGCTCGGCCCGCGCGGCCGACCACGACGCGCTGCGCACCCAGGGCCTGAGCCGCGCGGCGCTACGGCGGGCGGCGCTGTGGACGTATCCGGCGCTGGTGCTCGCCGCGGGCCTGCTCGGCCTCGCCGCGTCCCTGGCCGTGTGGCGCCTGACGGGCTGGTCGCTGCCGGTGTTCGGCGCGGCGGCCGAGCTGCCGTCGCTGCCCCTGCCGCACTGGCCGGCCACCCTGGCGCTGCCGCTGACCTGGCTGGCGAGCACGGCCCTGCTGTCACTCGTAGCGGCCCGGCGCTCGTGACGGTAGGCTGATACATCGACGTTTATAACTGGAGGTTCGCCGTGCGCACTCTGGTTCTGCTGGCCGTGCTCGTGTTCGCCTCCGCCGCGGACGCCTCGCCCGGCGTGACGGCCTTCTCGCACACGCCGGGGACGGCGTGGTGGCACGACACCGCGGGCCGGTTGGTGGTGAGCGCCGACTCCACGGTGACGGCGGTCGGCGCCCTGACCCGGGCGGTCTCGCGCTCGGGCGGCACCGTGGTGCGCGAGCCGGGCGAGCTGCGCCGGCACATCGCGGGCGGCGACCCCTTCTACGGCGCGACCGGCGGCCGCTGCACCGTCGGCTTCAACGCGCGCTCGCTGCCGGACTACTACGTCCTGGCCTCGGCGCACTGCGTGGGCGCCGTGGGGTCGACGGTCTACACGAACGCTGCGCGCACGGTCGTCCTCGGCACCGTGGCGACCAAGAACACGATGTACGACTACGCGCTGGTGCGGTACACGAACACGACGCTGACGCACCCGAGCGCCGTGCACCTGCCCAGCGGCGCGCTCACGCCCATCGCGAGCTTCGCCCCCGGCTACGTGGGCCAGGCGGTGACCCGGGTCGGCGCCACGACGGGCCAGCACACGGGCACGATCACCGCGCTGAACGCGACCGTGAACTACGCGGACGGCATCGTGTACGGCCTGATCCGCACCTCGGTCTGCAGCGAGCCGGGCGACAGCGGCGGACCGCTGTTCGCGGGCACGCAGGGCATCGGGATGGCCTCGGGCGGCAGCGGCAACTGCACGAGCGGCGGCGTCACGTACTTCGCGTCGGCCTCCCGGGCCGCGAGCGCCTACGGCGTCACCGCCTACTGACCCTTCCGCGAGGTTCGCCGGGCCCGGGTGGAGTGCATGCGTTACCGTGCGCTGCGTGCAGAACTCGATCGACGCCGCCATCGTCGCGGTGACCGTGTACCCCTCGCAGGCCCGGGTGACGCGCCGGGGCCGGACCACGCTCGAGGCCGGCGACCAGGTCGTCGAGGTCGGGCCGCTGCCGCTGCGCCTCGACGCCGACTCGATCCGGGTCAGCGGGCGCGGGCCCGCGACCGTGCTCGGCGTCGACCTCGTGCTGCGCCGCCGGGACAAGCCGTCCGACACGACCGTCGCCGCGGTGACCGAGCAGCGGCGCCGCCTGGCCGCGGAGTCCGACGAGATCGAGGACGCCGAGACGGTCCTGCGCCAGCGCCAGGCCTTCCTGATCGCCCTCGGCGAGCGGGCCACCGGCGCCTACGCCCGGGCCCTGGCCGGCGGGGACGCGGCGGCCGAGTCGGTGACCGCGTTCTCGGCGACCATGGGCGGCGAGCTGGCCTCGGTGCTGGCCGGCATCCGCGACCTGCAGCGCCGCCGCACCGAGGTGAGCGACCGGATCGCGGCGCTGGACCGGCAGCTGCGCGACCTGGCCGGCAAGCGGGAGCCGGACGCGCACTACGCCTCGATCGCCCTCGCCGTCTCCGAGCCCGGCGCCGTCGAGCTCGACGTGTCCTACCAGGTGTCGGGGGCCGGGTGGCGCTCGACGTACGACGTGCGCCTCACCGGCGACACCTTCCAGCTGAGCTGGTTCGGGCTGGTCGAGCAGAGCACCGGCGAGGACTGGCCGGAGTGCGAGCTCGCCCTGTCGACCGCCCGCACCTCGGGCACGGCCACGATTCCCGAGCTGTCGCCGTGGTACCTCGACCCGCTCCTGCCGCCGCCACCGCCCCCGGTCTACGCGTCGCGCTCGTTCGGCGGGGCGCCCGGCGGCCCGCCGCCCGCCCCGATGGCCGCCATGCCCAAGGCCCAGCCGGCGATGCTGGAGGCGGCGCTGGACCTGGCCGCCCCGATGGAGCTGGGCCAGGCGCGGGCCGAGGAGGGCGCGACCGCGGCCACCTACCGCCCGGCCCGCCCCGTCGCCGTGCCCGCCGACGGCACCACCGCCCGCGCCACGATCTCGGTGCTGGACCTGGCCGCGCGGCTCGACTACGTCACGGCGCCGGCGGGCTCCACCGACGTACACCTGCGGGCCGTGGCGACCAACTCGTCCGGCCACACGTTCCCGCCCGGCCCGGCGGCGATCTTCCACGAGGCCGACTTCGTCAGCCGGACCGCGCTGCAGACGTGGGCGCCCGGCGAGGAGCTCGAGCTGGCGCTGGGCCTCGACGACCGGGTGCGGGTCGAGCGCGAGCTCACGAAGCGGACCGCGACGAAGGCGACGCTGGGCTCGAGCCGCCGTCGCGAGGTCGAGTACCGCACCACGATCGCGAACTACACCGGCCGCGAGATCCGCCTGACCGTGCTCGACCAGCTGCCGGTGAGCCGCCACGACGGCATCACCGTGCGCGAGACCGCGGTCGAGCCGGCCCCGGCCGAACGCACCGAGCTGGGCGTGCTCACCTGGCGCGCGGTGCTGCCGGAGGGTCAGCAGTACGTCCTGAGGCTCGGCTACCGCGTCGAGACCGGCAAGGGCATCGAGCTGTCCGGCTGGCGCGAGTAGTGGTATGAGCCCTTTGACATGTATCGATAGATGTCGATAACTCTATAGCGTGGATCGGGTCCCGCCCACAAGGAGGTACCCGATGCTCAGACGCAGGCTCGCCGCCGCGCTGCTGGCCCTGGCCGCCCTCGCCGGCGTCCAGCTGGTGACCGGCGGCCCGGCGTTCGCCGCCACCCGCACCCTGTACTACGACTCCAGCACCGCCCAGGAGTTCGTCTCGGTCGTCGACCAGGCCGCGAGCCTGTGGAACACGAAGGTGACGAACGTGCGCCTGGTGAAGGCCGCGGCGGGGCAGACCCCGAACATCCGGGTCTACGCGGACAACGGCTGGCCGCGCACGTACACCACGTCGCTGGGCAACGGCCGCTGGTACATGGGCCGCGAGGCGGTGAACGACGGCTACTACAAGCTGCGCATCGCCACGCACGAGTTCGGCCACATCCTGGGCCTGCCGGACAACCGCACGGGCCTGTGCGGCGACCTGATGTCGGGCAGCAGCGCGCCGGTGTCCTGCACCAACGCGAACCCGAGCACGGCCGAGGCCGCGCAGGTACAGCGCAACTTCGCGGCGGGCCTCACGGCGGGCACGGTCCCGGCCGCCGACGGCGCCGAGGTCGTCTCCATCGGCTGACCGCCCCCGCCGATGGCCGCGGCCCGTCCGGCGCCGCGGCCGCCGGTGCTGCGGGTCGCGGCTCCCGCCCGGACCCGAGGTCGATTTCCCGCGGCGGACGTCAACGCCCGCGCATTCGGGCTCGACCTGATGCTGGGCACACGGACGGGACTGATCTTCGAGATCTTCAGCGACGCCTACTACGCCGAGTGGCGCTTCGTGTTCTGGCTGCCCGAGGACGAACGGCGGCTTCCCGTGTTCGATCTCGAACGGCCGGTCGAACCGGGCCTCGTATGACCCGGCCGCGGTCTTCAGCCCCATCCGCGATGCAAGGTCGCTGGCCGCATGAAGCTACGAACCCCGGCCTCGATGACGAACACGAGCACGGCGGCGGCCAGAACGACGTACGCCGTGACGCACGCGAGTTCCGTCCTCACCCTCGGCAGGCTTGGCAGACCCAGCCACATCGACCGAGCGCGTCATCGACGCGGCACAATGGCTCGGGCGACGAGAAACCCGGCCCGGCGAAGACCGGGACGGCGGGCCGAGCGCGACCGGCATTCCCGCTACGGATGTGCCTGCCCGTGCCGGGCGGCGCGGCCAAGGCATTGCAGCCGGACTCCATCGGCTGGTTGGTGTACCGCGGGTCCATTGATCGGGCGAGTTCTTTCGATGCGTGCGCAGCTCTGTAGAACCGCGCGCCGCAGCGGCGTAGCGTGACGTGAACTTCCGGTCGCCGGGCCATTGCATTGCCGGCGACCGTTCGCGGCGCGAACCGCCGGGCGGAAGGGGTCATGACGTGAGCAGCAATGACGTAATCTTGCTCGAGTCGATGATCAAGCAAGATCATGAACGCTCGGCGCCCCGGATGAGCGTGTCAAATCATCATACGTTCTTCGCGGCACGTCACTACCTCCGCCAGAAGTTCAGCCCAGGACATGACGATCTTCTCGGTGGCATCGTCGACGGCGAGAAAGATTGCGGCATCGACGCCATGCACCTGTTCGTCAACTCCATGTGCCTCAGCGACGACAGCCACCCGAATTTCGGGCGCCGCGCCCGGATCGATCTCGTGCTCATGCAAGTCAAGAACTCCAGCGGCTTTGCCGAGACACCCATCGACAAGCTCCTGGTGAATCTTCCGAAGCTGCTGGACTTCGGTCGTGACGAAAACGCAGTTGCCGAGTTCGCCAACGCTCGCGTCATCGAGATCTCCCGCCGCTTCCTGGACACATACCGCCGTCTCGAGATGCCCGACCTGAACATCACGGTGATCTTTGCGTCGCTCAAGGCGGACCACGTTCACCAGTCCGTCCAGCGAAAGGCGACGGAGCTTGAGGCCTGCATCAAGAGGATCTTCGGAGGCTGCCAACCGTCCGTCGAGTTCCTCGACGCGGTGGGCATCAGCGATCTGGCCCGGCAGCCCATCAGCGTCACCCGGAAGCTCCAACTGGCCGAGAACCCCATATCAACCACCATCGGTGGATATATCGGCGTCGTCAGACTGAGTGACTACGACCGGTTCATCACTACGAAGAACGGCGAGCTCGACTCCACGTTGTTCGAGGCCAACGTCCGAGACTATGAGGGCGAGTCCTCGGTCAACCGAAGCATCCAGGAGACCCTCGATGCCGTGAGCCCGCGGGAGGACTTCTGGTGGCTCAACAACGGCGTCACCATCGTCGCGGCCAGGGTGCAGCCGGCGAACAAAGTGTTGGAACTCGAGTCGCCGCAGATTGTGAACGGCCTGCAGACGTCCACCGAGATCTACAAGCGGCGTGCGTTGAAGGACGATGAGCGCAGCGTCCTCGTCAAAGTCATCGAGGCCAGGGACAACGCCAGTCGCGAACTCATCATTCGAGCCACCAACAGTCAAACGCCCTTCGGCCCCAGCACGCTCAGGGCGACCGATCGTGTCCAGCGACAGATCGAGGAGTACCTCGAGCAGCATGACCTCTTCTACGAGCGGCGCCGGCGGTACTACTTCAACCTCGGCAAGCCGATCGATCGTATCGTCTCGATCGACGAAATGGGTCAAGCTGTCCTGAGCGTCCTCGTGCAGATGCCACACATCGCTCGCGTAAGTCCGAGCAAGATCTTCGAGAAGGAGATCTACGAGCTGGTGTTCCACCCAAGCCGGGAACTCGCGGCCTACGGCGCGTGCATCGAGATACTGCGTGCCGCCGGTGATCACCTCCTGGTCAAGGAGGGGCTCAGCGCGGTCGACGATTACCGCTACCACCTCGCCATGCTGCTTGGCATGGTACTCACGGCGAAGGAGGAGCCTGATTCCAACGACGTCGCCGCTCTCGCGGACAAGAGATTCTCGACGGCCATGGCGACCGAGTTGGTGGCGCTCATCAAGGAGGAATACGGCCGGCTGGAGCGGTCACGCAAAGTCAGGACGCTGGATCGCCTTGCAAAGGACGAGCATGTCACGAAGGCGATCTACGACCGGGGGCGCAAATACGTCCGCGGTATGCCGGGCGCCGCGCCTACCCGCAGGGCCCGGCGACCGATGAAGCGGCAGACGGACTAACGGCCGGCAGACACGTCAGCAGTCGTGACGCCGCAGGCGGTTACGTGGAGACCTGTTCGACGCGACCGAAGGGCTCGTGTCGAGACCCGCGACCGGCAACGGTGAAGAACAGCATCGACACGCTCAGGGCGACGACCAGCCCGGTGACGCGCGCGAGTTCCGCCCGCACGCCCCGAGGACAGGCCCGGCGCGCCGGCGGCCGCAGCCCCGTTTCCCGCTACCGCACCAGGTACTCGGCGCCCTCGCGGGCCGGCCAGCGCAGGCGGGTCCGGCCCGCGGGCGCGCCGCCGACCTCCACCGCCCCCGCCGGGGCGTCGGTGAACCCCGCCAGCTCGACGGTCAGCGGACCGTTGGCCCCGGCGACGACCTCGGCCTCGAGCAGTGCCCCGTCCGCCCAGGTCACCGACGCCGTGTGGCCGCCGCGGCAGCGGATGCCGCGCACCGAGCCCGACGGCCACGACGGCGGCAGCGCGGGCAGCAGTGACACGGCGCCGTCGTGGCTCTGGACCAGCAGCTCGGTCAGGCCCGCGACCACGCCCAGGTTGCCGTCGACCTGGAAGATCCGGCCGCTCGGGCGGCCCGCGTCCGGGTGCAGGGTCAGCAGCGAGGCCGAGCAGAGCTCGTCCAGCAGCGCGGCGATCGTGGACTCGGCCAGGGGCGCGTCGCGCAGGCGGGCGGCCAGGCACAGGATCCAGGCGCGGCTCCAGCCGGTGTGGCCGGAGCCGGACGCGAGGCGGGTCCGCAGCGCCGTGCGGGCCGCGGCGAAGTCGGCCGGCGTGCCCGTCTCGGTGATGCGGGTGCCCGGGTAGAGGCCGTACAGGTGGGACAGGTGGCGATGGCCGGGCTCGCGCGGGGGGCGATCGTCGTACCACTCCAGCAGCGCCCCGTCCGCGCCGGTGCCGACCGCGCGCAGGGTCGCGAGCGCCGTGGCCGCCTCCCGGGCCAGGGCCGCGTCGGCCGGGACGGGCCAGCGGGCCGACAGCGCCGTGAACCGGGTCAGCACCTCCCGCGCGAGCTCCTGGTCGAGCGTGCAGCCCCAAGAGGTGGCGGCATGTCCATCGGTACCGGATCCATCGGTACCGAATGCGAAATGGTGCTCCGGAGACGTCGACGGGCTGACGACCAGCGCGCCGCGGCCGTCGTCGACCAGCATGTCGAGCGTGAAGCGGACGGCGGCCCGCAGGATCGGCAGGGCCACCGCGCGGCCGAAGTCGCGGCCGGCGCCGAAGGCGAGGTGGTCCCAGGCGTGCGCGGACAGCCACGCCAGGGCCGACGGCCAGTTCGCCCACTGCGGGTCGCCCGGCACCGGCGCGGTGAACCGCCACAGGTCGGTGTTGTGGTGCGCGGCCGCGCCGCGGGCACCGTAGTGCCGGGCCGCGGTGCGCTCGCCCGCCACGGCCAGGTCGCGGGTCAGCGCCAGCAGCGGCTCGTGCAGCTCGGGCAGGCCGGTGGTCTCGGCCGCCCAGTAGTTCATCTGCGCGTTGATGTTCGTCGTCCAGTTGCTGCTCCAGCCGGGGCGCACGTCGGCGTTCCAGATGCCCTGCAGGTTCGCGGGCTGCGTGCCGGGGCGGGAGCTCGCGATGAGCAGGTAGCGGCCGAGGTGGAACAGCCGCTCCGCGCGGGCGGCCCCGGGCGAGGCGGACAGGTCCAGGTCGGCGCGGGCGAACAGCCGCCGGTGGTCCTCGGCGTGCCGGGCCCGCAGCCGCTCCGGCGGCACGGCGAGGGCGCGGGCCAGGCGGGCCACGGCCGCGGCGGCGAGCGCGTCGAGGTCGGCGCCGGGCCGGCGGCCCGGGCCGCGGAACCCGGTCACCGCGGCGAGCAGCAGGCGGGCCCCGTCGCCGTGGCGGCGGACGGCGGCGGCGACCGCGAAGCCCATGCCGGCCGCGACCGAGCCGGCGGCGTCGGGCCGGTCGCCCGCGTACACCACCGGGTGCTCGTGGTCCGCGACGTAGCTGGGCACGACGTGGGCGGGGGCGCGGCCGGTCCACACGAGACAGTCGGGGTCGGCGACGCGGACCGCGCCGATGCCCGGGTGCGGGGTGTGCAGGCGCGGCGCGATCGCCCGCGGCCCGGCGCCGGGGCCGGTCGCGGTGAGCACGAGCACGCCGTCGGGGGCGGACGCGAACGCGGTGAGCCGGACCGGGCCGGAGGCGCTGACGTACTCGGTCACCGCCTCTGCCCCGGCGAGGTCCAGGCGGCGGCGGTACCCCGCGACCGCGCGATGGTCGCCGTAGCGCCACTCGAGCCGGCCCAGCGGCTGGTAGGACTCGGTCCAGTCGGTCCCCTGCAGCGCGCGGGCCAGCTCCTCGGCCCGCGCGTGGTCCCCGGCGGCGACGGCCCGCCGCAGCTCGGGCAGGACTCCGGACCTCTCCGGTCCACTGTGGACGGCCAGCGGGCCGCCCGACCAGAGCGTGTCGGCGTTCAGGTCGGCCGACTCGACGCCCGGGCGGCCGAAGAGCATCGCGCCCAGGCTGCCGTTGCCGATCGGGAACCCGTCCTCGAACTCCGCCGCCGGGGCGTCCAGGGCGATGGTGTACCGCTCGCTCATGCCCCGGCCCGAATCTGCACCCGGCCCGAGCCGTGGTCGAGCAGGAACACGAGGTTCCCGCGGCGCACGGCCTCGACCCCGGCCGGCAGGCCGTCCAGCACCGGGCGCACCCCGGCCTCGGCGCAGACCCGGGCGAGCAGCCGCGCGAGCGCGCCGGGCTCCGGGACGGTGGCGAGGTACCAGGCCCGGCCGTTGCGGAACACCAGGGGCCGCCCGTCGAGCGGCCCGCCCCGGGCGGACGCGATCACCTCCGCCGAGGTGGGTTCGGCCCACTCCGCCCAGGTGGACGCGGTGAAGTCGCCGACCGCAACGGGCGCCTCGAGGGGCCAGTGCTCCTCGACCCGCACGCCCACGACGTCCATGAGCAGGCCGGGCCACCCTCCGAGGTGGACCCGCTCGTCGGCGTCGGCGATGCCGCTGAACGGCCCGAGCACGAACGTCCCGCCGCCGTCCACATAGGACCGGACGGCATCGGCGACCGGCTCCGTCACCTGGTACAGGTTCGGCGCCAGCACGAGCTTGTAGCGGGACAGGTCCGCGTCCGGGCGGGCGAAGTCGCAGGTGATGTTGGCCCGCCACAGCGGGGCGTAGTACTCGGTGAGGCGGTCCACGTAGCGGAACCCGGCGTGCGGCTGGTGCGGCAGCTCGGCCGCGCGCCAGGACTCCCAGTCGAGCAGGATCGCCACGTCGGCCTCGACGGCGGAGCCGAGCAGGCCGTCCGCGTCGGACAGCTCCCCCAGCGCGGCACCGAGGGCGCAGGCCTCGCGGAAGACCCGCGAGTCCGGCCCGGCGTGCGGCAGCAGCGCGCCGTGGGCCCGCTCGAGCCCCTGCCGGGAGGCGCGCCACTGGAAGTGCAGCACCCCGTCGGCGCCGCGGGCCACCGCCTGCAGCGACCACAGCCGGTTGAGGCCGGGCCGCTTGGGCGTTGCGATCTCCCGCCAGCTCGCGGCGCCCGGCGACTGCTCCATGAGCAGCCAGGGGCCGCCGCCGAGGGAGCGCATCACGTCCTTGGACATCGCGCCGCGCAGGGCGGCGTCGGGGTCGTTCGGGTCCGGGTAGGTGTCGAGGGAGACGAAGTCCTCCTCCGCGGCCCAGCGCCAGCCGTCGACCGGGCGGTAGAAGTCCATGAAGTTCGTCGTGACCGGCACGGCCGGGTTGCGGGACCGCACGGCGTCGCGCTCGGCGGTGTAGCACTCCAGCAGCAGGTCGGAGCCGAACCGCTGATAGTCCAGGTCCTGCGTGGGATTGCCGATGTACTGCACGGTAAGCGGCGGCGTCACCTCGTCCCAGGCCGAGTACCGCTGCGCCCACACGGCGGTGCCCCAGGCGGCGTTGAGCGCGTCGAGGCTGCCGTAGCGGGCCCGCAGCCAGCCGCGGAACCGCTCCGCGCAGTGGCCGCAGTGGCAGGTGGTGCCGTACTCGTTGCCGATGTGCCACAGCCGCAGGGCCGGATGCCCGGCGTAGCGGTCCGCGAGCGCCTCGGTGACGGCGAGCGCGGCCCGGCGGTACTCGGGCGCGCTCGGGCAGTAGTGGTTGCGGGAGCCGTAGTGCCGGCGCACCCCGTCCGGCCCCTGCGGCAGCGTGTCCGGGTGCCGGTGGCCCAGCCACGGCGGCGGCGACGCGGTCGGGGTCGCCAGCGCCACCCCGATCCCGCCGTCGTGCAGCAGCCCGAGCACGGTGTCGAGCCAGCCGAACTCGAGGCGGCCCGGCTCCGGCTCCAGGGCCGCCCACGCGAACACGCCGACGGTCGCCAGGTTCACCCCGGCCTCCCGCATCAGCCGCACGTCCTGCGGCCACACCTCCGGCGGCCACTGCTCGGGGTTGTAGTCCCCGCCGAACAGCAGCCGGCCGCGGGTCGCGTCGCCCAGCGCAGGCATCGGCTCAGCCCTTGATCGCGCCGACCAGCATGCCCTTGGTGAAGTGCCGCTGGACCAACGGGTAGACGAGCAGGATCGGGATGAGGGTCAGGGTGACCACCGCCATCTGCAGCGAGAGGGTCGCGATCTGCTGGTGCCCCGCGTACTGCCCGGTGCCGGTCGTCCCCGAGCCGGGCATGTTGGAGCCCTGCAGCGTGTACATGTACATAATCATCTGCAGCGGCCACTTGCCGTTGTCGGGCAGGTAGAGCAGCGCGTTGAAGAACGAGTTCCAGTAGCCCACGGCGTAGAAGAGGGTGATGACGGCCAGCACCGCGCGCGAGGTCGGCAGCACCACCGACCACAGGATGCGCCACTCCCCCGCGCCGTCCATCCGGGCGGCGTCGAGCAGCTCCGGGGCGGTACTGCTGAAGAAGCCACGCATCACGAGGATGTTGAACACCGAGACGGCCGCCGGCAGGATCATCGTCCAGTACTGCCCGTAGCCGCCCAGCGCCGTGACCACGAGGAACGTCGGGATCAGGCCGCCGCTGAAGAACATGGTGACGACCAGGAACAGCAGGATGAACCGGTGGCCGAACGAGCCGTGCCGGGACAGCCCGTAGGCGCACAGCACCGTCACCGCCATCGACAGGGCGGTGCCGACGACGGTGATCGCGAGGCTCACGAGCAGCGAGTGCGTGACGAGCTGGTTGGTGAAGATCTGGCGGTACGCCTCCAGGGTCAGCTCCCCGGGGACGGTCACCAGCCCGCCGGCCTCGTTGATCGCGGCCTGCGTCGAGAGGCTGGTGAGCACGATCGTCCACAGCGGCAGCAGGATGAGCACGCAGACGACCACGAGGGTCAGGCCCTTGACGCCCTGGCCGACCGGGCCGGTGCGCTCCTCCCAGGCGGGGCCGTGGTGCTTGCGACGGGTGCGTGTGATGTCAACGGTCATCTCTGCGGTACAACCCATCCTCGCCGAAGGCGTGCGCGAGCTTGTTCGCGGCGAGCACCAGCACGAGGGAGAGGATCCCCTTGAACAGGCCGGCGGCCGCGCCGTAGCTGAAGTTGTTGTTGACGACGCCGTAGTAGTAGGCGAACGTGTCGAGCACCTCGGAGGCGTCCCGGCCGACGGCCTGGCGCTGGATGAGCATCTGCTCGAAGCCGACCGTCAGCGCGTTGCCCAGCCGCAGCACGAGCATGAGCACGATGACGCTGCGCATGCCCGGCAGCGTGATGTGCCACATGCGCCGCCACTTGCCGGCCCCGTCGGCGGCCGCCGCCTCGTACAGGCTCTGGTCGATGGCGGCCAGCGCGGCGAGGAAGACGATGATGCCCCAGCCGGCCTCCTTCCACACGGCCTGGGCGGTGACCAGGTACTTGAAGGCGTCCGCGTTGGTCATGATGTCCCAGGTCTCCCAGCCGTGCCGGCGCAGGAGGGTGTTGAGCGCGCCGGCGCCGCCGAGCATCTCCTGGAACACGGTGACGACCAGCACCCAGGAGAAGAAGTGCGGCAGGTACACCACCGACTGCACGAACGAGCGGACCCGGGCGTTCACGACCTCGTTGAACAGCAGGGCGAGCGCGATCGGGACCGGGAAGTACAGCACCAGCTGCACGGCGCTGATCACCAGGGTGTTCTCGAGCGCGTGCCAGAAGATCGAGTCGGTGAGGAGGCGCTCGAAGTTGGCGGTGCCGACCCACTCGCTGTACCAGAACCCGCTGTAGATGTCGTAGTCCTGGAACGCGGTGACCAGGCCGACCATCGGCGCGTAGGCGAACACGGCGAGCAGCACGATCGCCGGGACCGTCATGAGCAGCAGCGAGCGGTCGCGGCGCAGGCGGATGCGCCAGAGCCGGGGTCGGGGCGCGGCGGCGCCGCCGGCCTGCTCGGCCGGCGGCGCCGTCTTCGCGGGAGTCGTCGCGGTCACCGGACGTCCGTGCTCACTTGCCGGTGCCGTACTTCTCGCGGATGCCGTCGTAGAACTTGCGCAGGTCGTCGCCGCCCTGCTTGCGCCAGTTGTCGACGGCGTCGGTCCACGCCGAGATCGGCTTGCGGCCGAGCTTCACGTCGACGATCGTGTCGATCATCGGCTGGCCGAGCGACGCGAACCGGGTCGGCTCGGAGACGTTCATGCCGTAGAACAGCGGCTTGTAGACGTGCTTGACCATCTCCGCCTGCCAGGCCGCGTAGTCCTTGACGACCTGGGTGGCGCCGGACTGCACGGTGACGGCCGAGGCCGGGCAGGCCAGGAACTGGTAGGTCGTCGCGATCTCCTTGCTGCCCTGCTCGGTCAGCAGCGGGTTGTTGTCCTTCATGGTGAAATCGGTGCCGGGGGCGCCGAAGTTCACCGTGAGCCACTCGGCCGAGCCGTAGGGCGCGGCCAGATAGTTGGCGACGTTGAGCAGCTCCTTGATCTGGGTGTCGCTGAGCTTCTTGTTCAGGTAGCTGAACATCCCGGCGCCGTTGCCCAGCTCGATCTTCGGGTCGGCGCCCTTGGCGCTGAACAGCTTGAACGCCTGCCGGTTGTAGTTCGGGTCGGCCGCGGAGCCGGACTTCTGGTCGTCGCCGGCCCAGGCTCCGGTGCCGTCCGCGCAGATCGCGACCTTGCCCGACCAGAAGCGCTGCTTGGCGTTCTGGCTGTTGTTGGCGACCGCGTCCGGGTGCATGTAGCCGGCCTTGACCATCTTGGCGTGCCAGTTCAGCGCCTCGACGATGCCCTCGGACTCGTACCGGTGCTGCAGCTTGCCCGCGGAGTCCAGCTTCCACGGGTAGCTGCCGCTGCCGAACTCGAAGAGCTGGTTGATGTAGGCCGCATCGTTGCCGAAGAGGTCGTCGAACGCCCACACGCCGGCCTGGGCGTTGGTGAGCTGCTTACCGAGGGCCTCGAGGTCGGCCAGGCTCTTGACGTCGGGCGAGGCGCCGGCCTTGTCGAAGAGGTCCTTGCGGTAGAAGTAGCAGCCGGCGACGACCGCGTTGGAGGAGTAGATCGGCAGGCCGTAGAGCTTGCCGTTCCAGACCCCGGAGATCCAGGCGTTGGGCGACAGCGCGGCGAGGTTCGGGTACTGCTTGATCTTGTCCCCGGCCAGGTAGGGCGTCAGGTCGGCGAACTTGGCCCCGACCGCGTCGCCGAAGCTCAGCTTGGGGGTGTTCCAGCTCGGGATGTTGATCCAGTCCGGCAGCTTGTCCGAGGCGAACAGCGGCGGCAGCAGGTCGCCGTAGGTGTTGCCGTCGGCGGGCTGCATCTTGAGCGTGGCGCCGAGGGCCTTGTTGACGGTGTCGTAGTACACGTTGCCGCTCGAGGGCGGGATGGAGCCCCACAGCGGGGTCATCGCCGTGTACGACCCGCCCGAGCCGACGGCCCCGGTGACCGACTTCGGCGGGTTGGCCGGGTAGCTCAGGAAGGCCGGGTCGGTCGTGGCGCCGTTGGCCCCGTTGACGACCGGGATGTCGGGCTTGACCGAGCTGCCGGGCACGTAGGAGGGCAGCGCCTTGCTCAGGTCGTCCTGGCTGGTGGTGCCCTCCTTCTTGTCCTTCGGGCTGCCGCAGGCATCCAGTAACGGGGTCGCGGCGATGATGGCGACGGAGGCGAGCAGGCCGCGCCGGCTCAGGCTTGCCATGGGTGGACCACCCTTCGGGGATGGGAGAGTGCACGCGGACGGTGGGCGCTCCGAAGTTTCGAAAGGGGTGTCGAAGCGCTTCGAGGCACAGACCCTAGGACATCGATGGATGCCCGACAAGGACATCGAGGACGCTCATCGCCGACCTGGTGCAATACGGCATCCACCGCGTGAAAGGTTCACGGCGCCTTGACAGGAATCGGGCGTTTCCCCATCATCGAAGCGCTTCGAACCAACCGCTGGCGGCCGCGGACGTCTCCGCCGACAAGGCCCGTGTAATTGAGGGAGATGGCGCGTGCTGGAGAAGCTCACCGTCGCCGAGAAGATCGCGATGCTGCACCAGTCGCAGCCGGCCGTGCCCCGGCTCGGGCTGGCCGCGTTCCACACCGGCTGCGAGGCGCTGCACGGCGCGGCCTGGATGGGCCGGGCGACCGTCTTCCCGCAGGCCGTCGGGCTCGGCGCGACCTGGGACCGGGCGCTGCTGACCGCCGTGGGCGAGGCGGCCGCGACCGAGGTCCGGGCCTACCGCCACGACCCGCCCGAGGGCACCGAGCCGGCCTCGCTCAACGTCTGGTCGCCGGTGGTCAACCCGCTGCGCGACCCGCGCTGGGGCCGCAACGAGGAGGGCTACAGCGAGGACCCGCTCGCGACGGCCGAGCTGGCGATCGCCTACTGCACCGGCCTGCGCGGCCGCCACCCCGACGTGTGGCGCACGGCGCCCGTGCTCAAGCACTTCCTCGCCTACAACGTCGAGACCGGGCGCGACGTCGTGGACGTGATCGTGCCGGAGCGGGTGTTGTACGAGTACGAGCTCCCGGTCTTCCTGGAACCGCTGCGAGCCGGGGTGGTGGCCGGGGTCATGCCCGCCTACAACCTCGTCAACGGCGTGCCGAACCACGTGCACCCGCTGCTGGGCCGGGCCCTGCGCGCGGCCAGGCCCGAGGTGGTCATCTGCTCCGACGCCCAGGCGCCCTCGAACCTCGTGACGAGCGAGCGGTACTTCGCCACGCACGCGGAGTCGCACGCGGCCGCCCTGCGCGCGGGCGTGGACAGCTACACCGACAACGGCCCGGACCCGGCCCCGACGATCGAGCGCTTCACCGAGGCGCTGGCCCTGGGGCTCATCACCGAGGCCGACATCGACGCGGCCGTGGGCCGGCTGCTGGCCCTGCGGGCGAGCACCGGGGAGTTCGACCCGGCGCGGGACCCGTACTCGGGCATCCGCCGCGACGTGATCGCGTGCGACGCGCACAACCGGCTCGCGGCCCGGGCCGCGCGCTCGGCGATGGTGCTGCTGCGCAACGAGGGCGGGGCGCTGCCGCTGCGCGATGCGCGCGTCGCCGTGATCGGGCCGCTCGGCGGGCGCGTGCTGCGGGACTGGTACAGCGGCACCCTGCCCTACGCCGTGACCATCGAGGGCGCCCTGCGCGACCGGCTCGGCCCGGACCGGGTCGTCGCGGCCGAGGGCGTGGACCTGGTCCGGCTCGTCGCCGCCGACGGCCGGCACGTGCACGCCGCCCCGGACGGGTCACTGTCGCTGGCCGAGGGGCCCGGGGCCGTCTTCGCGCACCAGGACTGGGGCACCAGCGTGCAGTGCCCGTCGCCGGTGCACACCCTGCGCTGCCTGGATCAGGGCTACCTGACGGCCGGCGACGACGGGGTCCTGTCGGTGACCGCCGGGACGCCGGACGGCTGGGTGGTGCGCGAGCTGTGGGAGCTGGGTTCCTCGCTGCGCAACAACGCTTCCGGCCGGTACGTCTCGGAAGCCCTGATCGCCGACGCCGACGCGCCGGGCTTCGAGCTGCGGCTGGAGCGGGTCGCGGACGGGCTGGCCGAGGCGGTCGCCGCGGCCCGCGCCGCCGACCGGGCGATCGTGGTGCTCGGCAACGACCCGCACATCAACGGCCGCGAGACCGTCGACCGCGACGGCCTGGCCCTGCCCGCCGACCAGGAGGCGCTGCTGCGCGCGGTGGTGGCCGCGAACCCGGACACCGTGCTGGTGCTCGTGTCGAGCTACCCGTACGCGATCGACTGGGCCGCGGCGAACGTGCCCGCGATCCTGTGGACCGCGCACGGCGGGCAGGAGCAGGGCAACGCGGTCGCCGACACCCTGCTCGGCGCGAACAACCCGGGCGGCCGCCTGCCGCAGACCTGGTACGGCGCGGGCACCGAGCTCCCGGCGCCGCTGGACTACGACGTCATCGGGTCGGGGTGGACGTACCAGTACCACCGCGGCACACCCCTGTTCCCGTTCGGCCACGGCCTGTCGTACACGAGCTTCGGCTACGGCCCGCTGACGGTATGCCGCGAGGACGACGGGTGGGTGGCCGCCGTGACGGTCACCAACACCGGCGACGTCCCCGGCGACGAGGTCGTGCAGGTGTACGCCACCCCGCACGACTGGCCGGTGCAGGCCCCCGCCCGCCGCCTGGTGGCCTTCGAACGCGTCACCCTCGAACCGGGCGAGACGAGCGAGATGCGCCTGCCGATCCCTTCCTGGGTGCTGTCGTACTGGCACGAGGGCCGCCTCAACGGCCCGGCCGGCACCGTCACCTTCACCGCGTCCACGTCCAAGGCCACCACGACCGTGCGATAGGGGTTGGTCAGTCCAGACCCAGCAGCCGCTCCACGTCCTCGTCCTCCACACCCTCGACGTCGACGACGTCGGCCAGCGACAGCGCCAGGTGCGCGAACGCCGGGGCCAACTGGGCCAGCTCCTCCAGCGGGTCGTCGTCGAACTCGTCCGCCCCGATCCGCAGCCCCGGCAGGACCAGCTCCTCCAGCTGCGGCAGGATCGCCGCCCCGGCGAGCGTGCGCAGGATGCCGAGGTCCCCGGCGTCGAACTCGCAGCGCCCCAGGTCGAGCGAGCGCAGGCCCGGCAGGCCGGCCGGGTCGAGCTCCTCGAGCTGCTCGACCGGGCACGCGGTGCCGAACACGTCGGAGCGGATCTCCAGCTCCAGCGACTCCAGCGCGGGCGCCCAGGCCGGGAACACGCTGCCGTCGGCGAACAGCGCCCCGCGCAGCCGCAGGTGCCGCAGGGAGCCGCCGCCGACACCGTCGAACAGCAGGCCGCCCTCGGCGGTCAGGTCCAGCAGCGCCGGCAACGCCGCCCACATCCCGGCGCTCCCCTCGTCGGCGAATCCCTCGTGCAGCCGCTCCAGCGGGTCGATCCGGCCGCCGGTCGAGGTGCGGCTGTGCTCGTAGAGGTGCGTGAAGTCGTGGCCGAAGTAGAGGCTCGTGAGCTGCTCGCGGCGGTGCGCGGCCAGCGCCCGCGCGGCGCGGTGCGCGCTGTGGTGGAAGTCGGTGAGGTGCAGCTCCAGCCGGCGCAGCCCGGCCGAGACCGGATCGCTCAGCAGCGCGTCGATCAGCGCGGCCTCCCACCGCTCCGGATCGCCCGAGTCGCCCGAGCCGGCACCGAGCGCGGCGACGAGGTCGCCGCGGGCGGCGGCGGTGTCCGCAGCGGGCCGGAACACGGCCTCGTCGAGCCGGTCGCCGGACCACGTGAGCCGCCAGGAGCCATCGGCCCGCAAGCCGTCCAGATCGATCATCGCGGCAGCATAAGCCGCCACACCGAACGCAACGATTTCCAGCGCGGTCCGGTGGAGCGTCGGACGCCACAGCGACTGAGCATCACGGCCGTGTCGGCCGTTGCCCGGTCGACAGCCCCGGACGGTGCCCCACTCAAGAAGCCGATGAGCGAGCACGGTGGCGTGCAGCGTGCGATGTCAAAGACCGAGTGTTCCTGCCGGCGAGCGGATGTTAGGGCGGCGGTGCCGCCGGGTATCTGCCGCGCATGTTCGACGGCTTCATCGACGAACGGATCGGCGTCGGGGAGGTGGAGCTGCGGGTCCGCCATGCCGGGCAAGGGCTCCCGGTGCTGCTCGTGCACGGCCACCCGCGTACGGGTTCGACCTGGCACCGGGTTGCCCCGCACCTGGTGAGCCAGGGCTTCGCGGTCGTCTGCCCTGACATGCGCGGTTACGGGCAGTCCGGGAAGGCGGAGCTCCGTGCGGACCACTCGCAGCAGTCCAAGCGGGCGGTGGCCGCAGACATGGTCCGGCTGATGGCGGCGCTGGGCCACGCGAAGTTCGCTGTGGTCGGCCATGACCGCGGCTGCTACGTGGCGTTACGTCTGGCGCTGGACCATCCCGCCGCGGTCAGCCGGCTGGTGGTCATGGACGGTGTCCCCATCAGCGAGGCGCTGGCCAGATGCGATGCGAAGTTCGCCCGGGACTGGTACCACTGGTTCTTCTTCGCCCAGCCCGACAAGCCGGAGCGGGCCATCGCCGCCGATCCCGACGCGTGGTACGACGTACGGCCGGAAACCATGGGCGTCGAGAACTACCGCGAGGTTCGTGCGGCCATCCACGACCGGGCCACCGTGCGGGCCATGCTGGAGGACTACCGGGCCGGCCTCGGCATCGACCGGGATCATGAGGAAGCGGACCGGCGCGCCGGTCGCACCGTCCGCTGCCCGACGCTGTTGCTGTGGTCGACCCGCGACGACATGGAGGACCTCTACGGCGATCCACTCGCCGTGTGGCGGCCCTGGGCCTCCGACCTGCGCGGCGAGCCGATCGAGTCCGGCCATCACGTGGCCGAGGAGAACCCGGATGCCCTGGCGAAGGCGCTGTACCGCTTCCTCGCTTGATCGACGCGCGCCGCGAGCGCGGGGCCGGCGGCCTCGCGCTCGTGCCGACGCGGTGTGGCGCTGCCGGCCGAGCGCCGCGCCGGGGGCGCAGCCGGCACCGCTCATGGGAGGCGCGGCGTGACCTCGGCCAGGGCCGCGAGCTGGTTGCGCACCGACTCGGCCTCGCGCGCGCCCAGGCCGGTGAAGATGCTCAGCGCCTCCCGGTAGTCCTGGCGCGCCCGCTCGCGATCGCCGGCCGCGCGATGCGTGTCCGCGCGGTGGGTCAGCACCAGCGCCACGTAGAAGCGCTCCCCCGTGTCGGCCAGGCGGTCCAGGGCGCGGCCGAAGCACTCGATCGCGCGGGCGTGCTCGCCCAGGTGGTGGTGGGCCACGCCCAGGGTGTCGTAGACGCCGGCCAGCTCGCCCGGCTCGCCCGCCTCGGTGAAGAGGTCCAGGGCGCGGCCGCACGTGGTGATCGCCTCGGTGTAGCGGCCGGTCATGGTCTGCAGGGACGCCACGCCGCCCAGGGACCTGGCCTCGCCGACGACGTTGCCCGCGGCGCGGTACAGCTCGCAGGCCCGCGAGGTGTGGGTCATCGCCTCCTCGTAGCGGCCCGCGCCCTCCAGCAGCTCGCCGAGCGTCCCGGTCGCGTGGGCCAGGCCGTTGGCGTCGCCGAGGTCCCGGTAGAGCTCGACCGCGTCGCGCAGGTGGGCCGTCGCCTCGTCGTGCCGGTGCAGACGGCCCAGCGTGCGGCCCTGGCTGCGCAGGATGCGCGCCTCGACGGCGCGGTCACCGGTGCGCCGCACGGCGTCGAGGCCGGTCGCGAGCACGGCGAGCTTCTCCGGCCAGCGGCCGGTGCGCTCCAGGTACACCACGCAGCTGCAGGCGAGCTGCCACGCGTGCGAGGGGTGGTCGGCGCCGGCCCGCTCGACGGCGGCGAGCAGCACCGCGCGCTCGGCGTCGAACCAGGCCAGGGCCCGCGCCCGGTCCTCGACGGGGTCGGGCGTGACCGCGGGGGACGGCGGGTCGATCGGGGTCGGGGTCTGGTTCGCGTCCAGCAGGAGGGTCGCCGGGTACGCGGTGTGCACGAGATGGTCGAGCAGCCGGGCCAGGGCCGCGTCCCGGTCGGCCGGGGCATCCGTCGCCTCGGCGAGCTCGACGGCGTAGGCGCGGATCAGGTCGTGGGCGCCGTAGCGGCCCGGGCCGGCCTCGGTGAGCAGGCTCGCGGCGCACAGGCGGCGCAGGGCGGTGCCGGCCTCGCCGGGCTCGACGCCGGCCAGGCTGGCCGCGGCGTTGGTCGTGACCTCCGGGCCGGGGTGGACCGACAGCAGGCGGAACAGGCGGGCGGTCTCGTCGTCCAGCACGCGGTACGACCAGGAGAAGACGGTCCTCGGGTCGGTCGCGGCGTCGACGCCCGCGAAGCCGTCCAGGGTGCGGCGGGCCCGGGCGAGCTCGCCGGCGACCGCGGCCAGGGACGGCGTCGAGGTCACGGCGGCGCGGGCGGCCACGACGCTCAGGGCGAGCGGCAGGCCGCCGCAGCGGGCGATGACGTCGGCGACGGCCGCCGGGTCCGCGGCCACCCGCCAGTGCCCGAGGCGGCGCTCCAGCAGGTCGGCCGCCTCGGTCGTGTCGAACAGCCCGAGCATGAGCGGCCGGGCCCCGGCGGCGGCCAGGCCGGCGAGGGGGTCGCGGCTGGTCACGACGGCCAGGCAGAACGCGCCGCCGGGCAGCAGGGGCCGGACCTGGGCCGCGTCGCAGGCGTTGTCGAGCACGACGAGCACCCGGCGGGCCGCGACCAGGCTGCGGTACAGGCTCTCCCGCTCGGCCGGGTCGGACGGGATGTCGCGGGGCCGGACGCCGAGCGCGGTCAGCAGCAGGCTCAGCGCCGCGGCGGGCTCGACGGGGGCGCGGGTCGGGTCGAAGCCGTGCAGGTTGACGTACAGCTGCCCGTCCGGAAATCGCTCGGCGACCGCGTGCGCCCAGTGCACGGCGAGCGTGGTCTTGCCGATGCCGCCCGGGCCGCTGATGGTGGCGACGGGCACGTCCCGGTCGGGGTCGCCGGTCGGCAGCAGCTCGTCGAGGCGGGCCAGCCACTCGGTGCGGCCGGTGAACCCGGCGACCCGGGCGGGCAGCTGCCGGGGCACGACGGCGCCGGGCCCCGGCGGGCCGGGGACGGCCGCGGCCGGGGGCGGATCGTTGCGCAGCACCGCGAGGTGCAGGTCGCGCAGCTGCGGGCCGGGGTCGAGGCCGAGCTCGTCGGCGAGCACCTGGCGCACGGACTCGAACACCTCGGCCGCCTCGGCCCCGCGGCCGACCCCGACCAGGGCCCGCATCAGCTGGCCGCGGAACGTCTCGCGCAGGGGGTACTGCCCGGTCAGCGCCCGCAGCTCGGCGATCACGCCCTCGTGCCGGCCGCGGCCGAGCTCGAGCTCGAAGCGCTGCTCGAGCGCCTGCAGCCGCAGCTCCTGCAGCCCGGCGGCGTCGGCGGCCAGGGCCGGCACCGACTCGAGCCCGGTCAGCGCGGGGCCGCGCCACAGGGCCAGGGCGGCCTCGAGGGCCTGCCGGGCGCGGTCGGGCTCGGCCGTGGCGGTGCGGGCGATCGCGAGCAGAGACCGGAACCGGGCGGCGTCGAGCTCGTCCGGTTCCAGCCGCAGCACGTAGCCCTCCGGGCGGCGGCCGATGCGGTCGCCGCCCAGCGCCTTGCGCAGGTGGTGCACGTACACCCTGACGTTGGCATCCGCCCGGGCGGGCGGCGTGGTCCCCCAGAGGGACTCGACGAGGATCTCGGCCGGGACCGGGCGCCCCGCGTGGCAGGCGAGCACCGCGAGCAGGATCCGCGGCTTACCGCCGGGCAGCTCGACGGGTGTGCCGTCGTCGTCGATGACCTCCAGCGGCCCGAGCAGGCCGATCCGCACCGGTCAGGGCGTCGGAGTCGCAGTGGGTGACGGCGGCGCCACCGGGCACTTGTCCTGCCATTCACCGGCGTTGGTGTAGCAGCCCTGCTTGTTGATCGCGTGCGCCGCCGTGGCTCCGCCGAGCACGACGACCCCGGCGGTCAGTAACGCCAGCACCAGCCTTCGCATGTAGCCCCCCAACAGGTCATGGCCGGCGAGGGTCCGGCCGCCTCGGATCATACGACCCGGAACGACCGTTTGGGGGCTGGGCACATCGATGCCGGACGACGGCCCAACGGCGCCTTAACGGATCTACAACCCCGCTCCGCCATGCTCCGCGTGCGATCCGCGCAGCGAGCGGCCTCGATGGGGGGTTCGGCGTGAACGAACACGGTGCACCGGCGCCGGCCTTCGGCATCCTCGGCCCGGTCGAGGTCCGGGCGGGCGAACGGCGGGTCGCGGTGACCTCGGCGCGGCAGCAGGCCCTGCTCGGCGCGGTGCTGCTGCGGGCCAACGCCGTGGTGCCCACGGCCCGGCTGGTCGACGCGATCTGGGGCGACGAGCCGCCGGACACGGCCCCGGACCTGGTGCGGACGTACGTGTCGGCGCTGCGCCGCTCGATCGGGCACCCGGCCGCCGCGTGCATCGTCGCCCGCCCGACCGGCTACCTGGTGCGGGTGGAGCGCGGCGCGCTGGACCTGCACCAGTTCGAGCGGCTGACCGAGCAGGCGCGGCTGGCCGCGGCCGGCGGCGACCACGAGCGCGCGACGCGGCTGCTCGGCGACGCGCTGGCGTGCTGGCGCGGCCCGGCGCTGGCCGGCCTGGACTCGCCGCTGTTGCGCGCGGCGGCGGCCCGGCTCGAGCGGCTGCGGCTGCTGGCGACCGAGCGGCGCTTCGAGTCCGCGAGCCACCTCGGCGACCCGGCCTGGATGGTGCCGGAGCTGACCGCGTTCGCCGCCGAGCACCCGCGGCGCGAGGGGCCGCGAGCGCTGCTCATGCAGGTCCTGCTCCGCCTGGGCCGCCCGGCCGACGCGCTGCGCGTGTCTCAGCAGGGGCACGCGCCGGGCGAGCCGGGTCCCCGCCTACGCGCGACGCACCAGCGAGTCAGCTGATGCCCGCCTGCGCGTCGAGGCGCTGGAGCAGGTCGTGCGCGGCGAGCTCGACGTCCTTGTGCCGCCACTGCGAGGCCCGGTACACGCACGCGATGAGGCCGGTGCGGTGCACGCGGCGGAAGTCGCCGTAGACGAACGCGTACCGCCCCTTCGTCTCGTCGGACGCGCCCTCGGTGAGCCCCAGGTGCCAGGCGGCGTAGTCGGCCCAGGAGTGCCGCCGCAGGTACGCGTTGCCCTCGTCGGCGTGCGGCTGGACCTCGCCCCAGTCGCTGTCCAGGATGTACTGCCGGGCGTCGATCAGCGCCCGGGCCCGCTCGACGGCGGCCGGGTTCACCGTGTATGAGGCCATGACGTGCGCATACCCCGCCGGGCGCCCCGCAAGCCTGTATCTTTCACCGCCACCGGGCCGCCGAGCGCTGGTCCGGCAACAGCTCGAAGCGCTTCGATTGAGTTTCGAAAAGGCGGGGCGTACTCAGGTACGTCATGAAGAGACGACTCACGATCTTCGGCGCCGCGCTGGTCGCGGTCGCCGCCTCGTTCGTGGTGTACGCCCAGGAGGCGTCCGCCGCCGTCGGCCTCCACGTGAGCGGGCGCAACATCGTGGAGGCCAACGGCCAGCAGTTCATCATGCGCGGGGTCAACCACCCGCACGTCTGGTACACCGGCAACACCCAGGCGTTCGCGGACGTCAAGGCCCTCGGCGCCAACACGGTGCGGGTGGTGCTCGGCTCCGGCAAGCGGTGGGGTCCCTCCAACGACGTCGCGAACGTCATCTCGCTGTGCAAGGCGAACAAGCTCATCTGCGTGCTGGAGGTGCACGACACCACCGGCTACGGCGAGGACGGCGCCGCGGCCACGCTCGACGAGGCCGTGAACTACTGGATCAGCCAGAAGGCCAACCTGGTCGGCCAGGAGAGCTACATCTCCATCAACATCGGCAACGAGCCGATCGGCAACAACAACCCGCAGCAGTGGACGGCCGCCACCGTCGCCGCGATCCAGAAGATGCGCAGCAACGGCTTCCAGCACCTGCTCATGGTCGACGCCCCGAACTGGGGCCAGGACTGGCAGAACGTGATGCGCGACAACGCCCAGACGGTGCTCGACGCGGACACGCAGAAGAACACCGTGCTGTCGATCCACATGTACGCCGTGTACGCCAACGCGCAGACCATCATCGACTACCTCGACCGGTTCCAGAACAACAACTGGCCGCTGGTGATCGGTGAGTTCGGCTGGCAGTTCCAGTCCGGCGAGGTCGACCACGAGACGCTGCTGGCCCAGGCCGACGCCCGCGGGCTCGGGTACATCGGCTGGTCCTGGAGCGGCAACACCGACCCGATCCTCGACATGGCCACGAACTTCAACCCGAACCAGCTGACCACCTGGGGCCAGCGCATCTTCAACGGCGCGCACGGCATCAAGGCCACCGCCAAGCAGGCCTCGGTCTACGGCGGGACCACGAGCCCGTCGCCCAGCCGCTCGTCGGCCAGCCCGTCGGTGAGCCCGTCGGCGTCGCGCAGCGCCTCCACCAGCCCGTCGGCCTCGCGCAGCGCGTCGGCCAGCCCGTCGCAGTCGCAGGGCGGCACGAAGGCCTGCACCGCGGCGTACTCCGTCGTCGGCAGCTGGCCGGGCGGCTTCCAGGGCCAGGTGACGGTCACCGCGGGCGGCCAGTCCATCGCCGGCTGGACGGTCAAGTGGACGTACGCCAACGGTCAGGCCGTGACCAGCTTCTGGAGCGCGAACATCACCAGCAGCGGCGCGAACGTGACCGCGACGAACGTCGACTACAACGGCACCGTGGGCGCCGGGCAGAGCACGTCGTTCGGGTTCCTCGGTTCGTACGCGGGCACCAACTCGGTGCCGACGCTGACCTGCACCGCACGGTAAGACACGGATGATGGGGGCCGAAAACATTTCGGTCCCCATCACAATTTGTCACAACATTGACCTGCATGAGTTCGACAGGCGACCATCTCCGAAAGGGTTTTCGGTTACCACCCGAGGACGTGAGAGATGAGTCGATTCGCCCGTCCGCCACGGGCCGCCGCGGCCTTGCTCGCCGCCGTGCTGCTGCCCCTCGCCGCGCTCGAGGCCTCCCCGGCGTCCGCCGCGCCGGTGACGTTCACCAGCACCATCACGCTGCAGGCCGGCGGCGCCTGCGCCGAGGTGCCCGGCGGCGCCTCGACCGCCGCGCTGCAGCTGCAGGACGCGGCCTGCAACGGCTCGACGCGCCAGAACTACACGTTCACGCCGGTGGCGGGGACGACGGACCAGTACACCGTCGCCACGCTGACCGCCGGCTCGTGCGTCGACATCACCGGGCAGTCCACCGCGGACAACGCGGCCGTGATCCAGTACCCCTGCAACGGCCAGAACAACCAGCGCTTCCGGCTGCAGGCGGTCACGATCTCGGGCGCCACCAACACGTTCAACCTCGTCGGCGTGCAGTCCGGCAAGTGCGTCGCGCCGAGCGCCGACAGCAGCACGGCGGGCGCGAAGCTGGTGCAGCTGCCGTGCACGAGCGCCACCACGCGGGTGTGGCGCCTGGCGGGCTTCACTTCGGGCGGCACCACGACAAAAACCTTCGTGAACCCCCTGGATCCTCAGGGGCCGGACCCGTGGCTGCAGTACTACAACGGCTACTACTACCTCGCGGCGACGACCTGGAACCGCACCATCACCATGCGCAAGTCGGCGACGCTGGGCGGCCTGGCCACCGCGCCCGAGACCGTCATCTTCAACCTGACGCGCTCCAACGGCGCGGGCACCATGTGGGCGCCCGAGTTCCATCTGCTCAACGGCCCCAACGGGCAGCGGTGGTACCTGTACTACGTGGCCGGCGTCGAGCCCTACAACCTCGGCACGCAGCGCATCCACGTGCTGGAGAGCGCCGGGCTGGACCCGATGGGCCCGTACACGTTCAAGGCCGACATGCTCGACCCGACCCAGGACAACACCTGGGAGCTGGACCCGACGATCCTGCAGCTCAACGGCCAGCTGTACCTGCTGGGCACGTACTACAACGGCTCGCAGCCCATGTTCATCCGCCCGCTGTCGAACCCCTGGACCGCCAGCGGCACCCGGCGGCTGCTCTCCACGCCGACGTACAGCTGGGAGACGGTCGGCGGCGCGGTGAACGAGGCCCCGGAGGTCATCCAGCACGGCGGCAAGACCTACATCGTCTTCTCCGCCAGCCACTGCTCCACGCCCGACTACAAGCTGGGGATGCTCACCTGGAACGGCGGTGACCCGCTCAGCTCCTCGTCGTGGGTGAAGACCTCCACGCCGGTGTTCCAGCGCTCCAACGCGGGCGGCGTCTACGGACCCGGGCACAACGGGTTCTTCAAGTCGCCCGACGGCACCGAGGACTGGATGGTGTACCACGCCAACACCTCCGCCTCCGGCGGCTGCGACATGAACCGCAGCACCCGGGCGCAGAAGATCACCTGGAACAGCGACGGTACCCCGAACCTGGGCGTCCCGGCCGCGCTGAGCACGCCGCTGGCCGTGCCCGCCGGCGAATAGTCGTCACTCCCGTACCCCCGGAAACCGGCCCGGCATCCCCTCCCTTCCCTGGGGGTGCCGGGCCGGCCCGTCACGCGGGAACGGGGACCTGCACGCCGCTCGACTCGATGACGCCCGCGTGCACGAGCACGAAGGCCGGGAAGCCCTGCACGGCGAAGGCGCTCGCGACCGGGCCCTCCGGGTCCTCGACGACCACGGGGGTGTCCCCGAGCCCGGCCAGCATCGGCTCGACCGCGCCACCGTCGCGGACCACGACCGCGAAGGCCGCGCCGGCGTGGCGGGCGGCGGCGGCGCGGAAGTCGCCGAGGCGCTCGTGGCAGGCCGGGCAGGTGGTCGAGAAGAACCCGACCAGCGCCCGGCTCCCGAGGCCCCCGCGGGACACCTCGCGACCATCCACTGTGGACGACGTGAAGTCGCCGACGCGCGTGCCCGCGGACGCCGTGAGCATGGGCGGCCCGGCATCCGGACGGCCCTCGAAGGCGCGCAGACGGCGGATCACGCCCAGCACGAGCACGAGGTTGAACACGGTGAGCAGGGCGAGCAGCAGGACGGCGACGAGCAGGACGGTGGTCATGGCGGGCAGCCTGATCGATGCGTGTCGCGGCGTCAACATCCGCGAAATCCGCCGATAACGGGGCCGCCGTACCCTCGCCGCGGGAGGTGAGCCATGCCCGGTCCCCGCAGGCGCTCGGTCCTGGTCGCGCGGCTCGCCGGGCGGCCCGCCGGGCACGCACCCGGCGCGGTCCTCGAGGACCTGCGCAGCTGCATTCTCGACGGCGACGTCCCGCCCGGCTCGGCGATCCCGGTCGACGCGGTGGCGGCCGCGTTCGGGGTGTCGCGCATCCCGGTGCGGGAGGCCCTGATGACGCTCATCGGCGAGGGGCTGGTCGACCATCGGCCGAATCTCGGGTACCGGGTCGCGAAACTTACCGCCGCGGAATTCGCCGAGATCTATCTTGTCCGCGAGGCCCTCGAGACCGCGGCGCTGCGCGTGGCGGTGGCCTTCGCGCGCGGGGAGGACGACGAGCGGGCGGCCGCGGCGCACACGGCCCTCGGGGCGGCCGTGCGGGCCGGGGACGGGCGGGCGTACCACCGCGAGAGCCGCGGCTTCCACCTCGCCCTGATCCGCCCGTGCCGGATGCGGCGGCTGCTGCACATGCTGGGCACGGCCTGGAACATGACCGAGCCGCTGCAGCCCATGACGCACCTCGGCCCGGCCGACCGCGAGCTGCTGCACCGCGACCACGCCGCGATGCTGGCCGCGTTCACCGCCCGCGACGCCGACGCGCTCATCGCGGCCTGCGCCGGGCACCACGGGCGGCTGCAGTCCTACATCGCGCGGCTGCCCCGCGACACGGGGCTCTTCGCCGACCCGCTCTGAATGGTCATCCCGAAGCCGGCCAGCGCGCCGGTGTAGGGCTTGGGCAGTGGCGGGGCGTACTCGTTGCGAGCCGAGGTGCGCAGGCCCAGGGTCACCAGCGACTGCACGAGCAGCGTGGCGGCGCCGACCCCGTCCACGACCGGCACGCCCAGCCGCGCCGAGACGGCCTCGCACAGCCCGGCCATCCCCGCGCAGCCGAGCACGATCACGTCGGAGCCGTCCTCCTCCAGCGCCAGGCCGGCCAGCGCGGCGACCCGGTCGGCCAGGTGCGGGTCGGCGTCGAGCTCCAGCACCGGGATGTCGCACGCGTGCACCCCGCGGCAGGCGCCGGGGGCGGTGTACCGGTGGGCCAGCTCCCACGCCCGGCCCCGCGTGCGCTCCAGCGTGGTGACGACGCTGAAGCCGCGGCCGAGCAGGGCCGCGGCGTGCATGGCGGCCTCGGCGATCCCGACGACCGGGCCGCGGGCCAGCTCGCGGGCGGCGTCCAGGCCCGGGTCGCCGAAGCAGGCCACGACGTAACCGTCCACATCGGACGCCTCGCCGTCGGCGACCGCGGCGAGCAGGCCGGGCACGCTCAGCGCCTCGTCGTAGTGGCTCTCGATGGAGGCCGGGCCCGTCGCGGAGGTGACGGCCTCGACGAGCACGCCCGGGCCCGCCACGGCCCGGGCGCTCGCCCCGATCAGCGCGGTCATCGCCGCGGTGGTGTTCGGGTTGACCACCCGGATGCGCATCGCTACGCGGCCTTCCTCGCGAGTCCCAGGTAGACCAGCAGGCCCAGCGCCATGCCGATGAACCAGCTGTACTGCGCCGTCGTGTGCATCCCCGGCCCGCCCGACCACAGCACGGGCACGACCGCGACCACGGCCCCGGCCGCGGTGGCGATGAGCGCGGGCGGGTTGTAGCCCTTGCGGTACCAGTACTTCCCGTCCGGGCTCATGGTGAACATCGCGTCGACGTCCACCTTCTGCCGGCGCACGAGGTAGTAGTCGGCGATGAGGACCCCGAACAGCGGCCCGATCGCCGCGCCCAGGATCTCCAGCGTGTAGTGGATGACGTCCGGGTTGTTGTAGAGGTTCCACGGCGTGATGAGCACCGAGCCGACCGCGGCGATCATCCCGCCGGCGCGCCAGCTGATGCGCTGCGGGCTGACGTTGGAGAAGTCGAACGCGGGCGAGATGAAGTTCGCGACGATGTTGATGCCAATGGTGGCGATCGTGAACGTGAGCGCGCCGAGGACGATCGCGAACGTCGAGTCGATCCGCGCGACCGTCTGCACGGGGTCGGTGATGAGCTCGCCGAAGATGGGGATCGTCAGCGACGAGGTGACGACGACGAGGATCGAGAAGGCGAGGAAGTTGACCGGCAGTCCGAGCAGGTTGCCGGTCCGGACCGAGCCGAACGACTTGCCGTAGCGCGAGAAGTCGCCGAAGTTCAGCATGGGGCCGGAGAAGTACGACACCACGAGCGCGATCGCGCCGAGCATCACGGGCACCGCGTCGAGGCCGTGGTACTTCACCTCGCCGAGGCTCAGGTCGATGGCGCCCCAGCCGGCCTTGTAGATGAGGTAGCCCGCGAGCACCGCCATGACCACGTACACGGCCGGGCCGCAGAAGTCGATGAACCGGCGGATCGTCTCCATGCCGGTCCAGAACACCGCGGCCTGCAGCACCCACAGCAGCGCGTAGGAGCACCAGCCGAGCAGCGGCAGGCCGAACAGGCCCCACGTGTCGACGTCCGCGTACGGGGCCAGGCCCGGCCAGAGCTTGAGCACGACCACGTCGAGCGCGGCGGAGGCCAGGTAGGTCTGGATGCCGTACCACGCCACGGCGATCGAGCCGCGGATGATCGCGGGCACGTTGGCGCCGAGCACGCCGAACGCCACGCGGTTGATCACGGGGTACGGCACCCCGGTGGCCTGGCTCGGCTTGGCGACGAGGTTGCAGAAGAAGTACACGATCCCGATGCCGACCACGAGGGCCACCAGCACCTGCCAGCTGGACAGGCCCAGGGCGAAGAGGGAGCCCGCGGTGACGTAGCCGCCGACGCTGTGCACGTCGGACATCCAGAACGCGAAGATGTTGTACGCGCCCCACGTCTGCCTGCGCAGGGGCGCGAGGTCCTCGTTGGTGAGCCGCGGGTCGTACCCGGGCTTGATGTCGCCGCTGCCGACGGGCATGCCCGCGGCCTCGACGAGATCCTGATGCTGCGGGGTTTCCAGCGTGTCGGCCATGCACTCACGCTAGGAACGGCCTGTTTCCGCGACGTGTTCGCAGATATATATTGTTGTCGCTCCAGCGCCGGGCCCGCGGCGGGCCACTTGCGTCACCTTGCGGGCCGGGCTCGCACGGCGAACGATCGGGAACCATGTCGATCGTAGGTATGGACGCCGAGATCCCGGCCGGCAGGGTCACCGTCGTCATCGATGTCATTCGCGCCTTCACGACGGCCGGCGTCTGATCCAGGCGACGTCCAACGGCACGCTCGGCCTCGCCCGGTGCCCGGCCCCGGCGGCGCTGCTCGCGGTATCGGCGCTGAACGTCGGTGCCACCGCCAGATGGATCGCGCGCCACCACGCCGGCACTGCGTGGACGCTCCTCTGCACCGGGCAGACCGCCGAGGACCGGGCCTGTGCGAGGTACCTGGCCGGCCTGCTCGACGGGTCGGCGCCGGCACGGGCGGACCTGGTCGCGGGCATCATGGACGGCGCCGCGGAGCATGCCCGGGCCTACGCGCGGCTGCCCGCGTCCGAACGCGTGGACCTCTCCCGGGACCTTCGTTTCTGCCGCGACGTCGACCGGTCCGCCTTCGCCATGGTCGGCGAGGTCCGCGAGGACCACGTCGTCCTGGCCAAGGTGCCGTGCTGAGCCGGCGAGCCTATCGCTTCAGCGCCTGACGCACGGCGGTCACGACCTGCTCGGGGTCCCTCGTGTCGCGCAGGACGATCACCATCGACCCGTCGCCGGAGTCGCCGGCGAAGAGCTGGACCACCCGGGCCATCGCCGCCTCGAGCTCGGCCGCGGGATCGGCCGCCTCCCGCCGCAGCCAGCGGCGCAGCACGTGGTTGTGGGCGGAGACGACGGCGGCCGCCATGAGCTCGGCGCGCAGCGCGTCGGCCGGCGCCGGGCCCATCCAGCCCGCGATGAACTCGCGGAAGAGCCGCTGGTACCGCGCCACGCTCGCGATCTCCCGGTCGCGCAGGGCGGCCACGCGGCTCGTGATCGCATACCGCCGCCGCGCCCGGTCCGCCTCCTCGACGTAGCTGAGCAGCACCAGCCGCACCGCCTCGGTCACCGCGAGGATCGCCGTGTCGGCGCTGGACGTGGCCAGCCGCTCCCGCACGGCGGCGATGAGCCGGTCGTGGTCCGGGAAGATCACGTCCTCCTTGGACCGGTAGTGCCGGAACAGCGTCGTGCGCCCGACGCCCGCCCGGTCGGCGATGTCGTCCGCGGTCGTCTGCTCGTAGCCGCGCTCGTCGAACAGGTCGAGGGCCGCGTCCACGAGCCGCTGCTTCACGGGAGCTGCAGTTCCGGTCACCATGCCATCCTCGCGTATCTCCAGATCAGCCTGTTGCCCAGCCATGGTGGCATGCCGTACCGTCAGAACGGTACTCGGTACCGCCACCCGGGGAGGACGACATGAGCATCACGCTGACCGCGCCAAGTCCGCTTGCCACCGCACTGTTCGAGTCCCTCGACCCGGTGGCCGCCGAGGACCTGGTCGCCGAGTTCGAGACGGTGACCGCGGGCCGGCGCACGGTGCTGTTCCGCGAGTCCGAGAACGGCGACAGCCTGTACGTGCTGCTGTCGGGCAAGGTGAAGCTCTCCCGCCGCTCCTGCGACGGCCGCGAGGGCCTGCTCGCCCTGATCGGCCCCGGCCAGCCCTTCGGCGAGGTCGAGCTGCTGGACGGCGGCCCGCGCACGACGACCGCGACCGTGGTGGCCGACGCCCGGCTGGCGCGGCTGTCGAAGACGGCGCTGTACCGCTGGATGGCCCAGCACCCCGAGGTCGCCGAACAGCTCCTGCGCGTGGTCGCGCGGCGCATCCGCGGCAACCGGGCGACGGTCCACGACCGCCTCTTCAGCGACGTGCCGGGCCGCGTGGCGGGCCAGCTGATTCAGCTCGCGCACCAGTTCGGGGTCGCGGAGGGCGGCGCGACGCGGGTCGTGCACGATCTCACCCAGACGGAGCTGGCGCAGTTCGTGGGGGCGTCGCGGGAGTCGGTGAACAAGGTGCTGGCGCAGTACGCCTCGCGCGGCTGGGTCCGCCTGGAGAACAAGTGCATCGTGATCCTGGAGGACGCTCCGCTCGCCCTGCGGGCCCAGCACAAGCGCCGCCGCTGAGCCGGGCTCACGGCAGCCGCCACACCGCCAGCGCCCCGTCGACCAGGCACGCGATCATGCCGCGGTCCCACTGACACTCGGGCCGGCCGTCCCAGCTCGCCGACCGGCCGAACACGGTGACCCGCCCGCCGCGCGGGTCGGCCAGGCCGAGCACCGCCGCGTGGTCGCCGCTGGACTTCCACATCACGAGCCCGCCCCCGGGCGCGATCCCGGCGATCTGCCACCCCGGCAGGTCCCGGGCGGCCCGGCCGGTGCTGGCGTCGAGCGCCACGACGGGCGCCGCGGCGTCACCCGGCCGCCCCGGCCTGACGAGCAGGACGGCGCCGTCCCCGCCCAGCACTTCGTCGTAGCCGTCGGCGTGCCAGCGCCGTGCGCCGGTCCGCGCGTCGACGCCCGTGAGCCCGGAGTCGTCGCCGAGGCAGTAGAGGCCCGGGGCGCAGGCGAAGAGATCCCCTCCCCAGGGGCTCGGGCGCTCGGCCTGCCAGTGCCACAGCAGCCGGCCCGTGCCGAGGTCGTAGACGTCCGTGCCCCGCGCGCCGGCCTTGGCGATCTGCACCTGCCCGGGCACGGCCGGGCCGCCCGTCCGGAACCACGAGATCGCCCCGGAGAAGTCCAGCCGGTGCTCCGCGACGACCCCGCCGGTGCCGAGGTCGCGGATCTGCAGCACGCCCGCCGGGCTCAGCTGCGACATGTACGCCGGGCCGGCATGGCCACCGCCGGTCAGCCGGAAGTCGGCGATGGAGCCCGCCGGCACGCGGACCTCCCACACCGTTGCGCCCGTCCACTCGTCCAGCGCGAGGTAGCGCCGGCCGCGCTGCTCCGGCTCGGGGTTCGCCGGGTCCTCGCCGGCGGGACGGACCTCGACCGCCCCGGTCTCCCCGGCCACGCCGGCCACGTCCTCGGCGAGGATCCGCCCGCCGGCCTGCCCGAAATAGGCGATCTGCCCGCGCTGCCACAGCTGCGCGCCGGTGGCCGCGTCCAGCACGATGAGCGCGTCGGCCGAGCCGGAGCGCCCATCGGTCTGCAGCGCCATGACGTCGTCGGTGAGGAACGTCAGGTGCTGGTCGACGTCCAGCGTCCTCGACCAGAGCCGGGCGCCGTCGCGCAGGCTCCGGACCTCGACCTGGGTGCCCGCGCCGACGGGCTGGAACCGCCCGACGACGAGCCGGCCACCGCCGGTCTGGGCGTTGAGCACCCGGAAGCCGTCGATGGTGAAGAGGGGCTCGATGCCGGCGCGCGGCACCGCGGCCACGAGCATCCCCGCGGCGAGCAGCACGACCGCGGCGAACGCGGCCCACCGCCGCCGGGCCCGCACCGACGGCGGGGGCGGGGCCTCCGGAGGCTCCCACGGGATGCCCGGATCGAGCTCGATCACCGCGTCCGGCACGGAACTCTTCCCTCACAATCGGGCGGCAGCGGCCGAGGGCAGCGGGTCAGACGCGGGCTCGGCGGGCCAGGCGCTCCGGGTCGGCGATGACGACGCTCTTGCCCTCCAGGCGGATCCAGCCGCGGGAGCTGAAGTCCGCCAGGGCCTTGTTGACCGTCTCGCGGGAGGCGCCGACCAGCTGGGCCAGCTCCTCCTGGGTGAGGTCGTGGGTGACCCGCAGGACGCCGCCGTCGCGGACGCCGAAGGGGCCCGCCAGCTGCAGCAGCTTCTTCGCCACCCGGCCCGGCACGTCGGTGAAGATGAGGTCGGCGAGCGCGTCGTTGGTGCGGCGCAGGCGGCGGGCCAGCACGCGCAGCAGCTGCTCGGCGATCTCCGGGCGGCGGACCAGCCACGAGCGCAGGGAGGCCTTGGTCAGGCGGGAGGCGCGCGAGTCGACGACGGCCGTGGCGGTCGCGGTGCGCGGGCCGGGGTCGAACAGCGCCAGCTCGCCGACCATGTCGCCGGGGCCCATGATCGCGAGCAGGTTCTGCCGTCCGTCGTGGGCCCGGCGGCCGAGCTTGATCTTGCCCTGCAGCACGATGTACAGGCTGTCGCCGGGCTCACCCTCGTTGAACAGGACGTCGCCGCGGCGCACGTCGACGTGGTCGAGGCCGCGCGCCAGCTCCTCCGCGGCGTCCGCGTCGATGCCCTGCATGATCCCGCTGCGGGCGAGTGCCTCGTCCATCGACCGTCCTCCCCCACCGGCAATGCGCCCATTCTGGCACGCTTCACCACTCGCGACTTCCCTCGACGCGGCAGAATCCTCGGCAGGAAAGGAGCACTCATGATCTTCATCACCGCGAAGTTCCGCGTCCTGCCGGAGCACGCCGCGAGCTGGCCCGAGATCGCCGGGCCGTTCACGGCGGCGACCCGGGCCGAGCCGGGCTGCCTCTGGTTCGACTGGTCCCGCAGCCTCGACGACCCGAACGAGTACGTGCTGGTCGAGGCGTTCCGCGACGGCGAGGCCGGCGGCGCGCACGTGAGCTCGGAGCACTTCAAGGAGGCGCAGCGGACGCTGCCGCAGTACCTCCAGGAGACCCCGCGCATCGTGAGCACCACGGTCGACCAGGACGACTGGTCCGAGCTGGGCGAGCTCGCCGTGCGGCGCTGAGCGCGCCTCAGCCCGGCTGCGCGATGGACCGGTCGATGAGCTCGATGAGCTCGGCCCAGTCCTCGAGCAGCCGGGCCCGGTCGACGCGGGCCAGCTTGCGCCGGGCGGCCCGGGCCGTCGGCTCGTCGCGGTGCCGGCGCAGGATGTCGTCGACCTGGTCGATGGTGGTGTGCTCGCCGACGAGGTCGTCCACGTCCGGCAGGTCGAGGAAGATCCCCAGCTGGGCGGCCAGGTCGCGGCAGCGGCACACGTAGGCGGGCAGCCAGCCCTCCGGCGGCCCGCTGAGGTGCTCGGGCAGCAGGTCGAGGTCGAAGCTCAGCTCGTCGGCGCCGTCGTTGCGCACGCGCGAGCCGGGAGTGGCCAGCAGCGCGTCCTCGCCGGCATGCGTGACGGCGTACCGGGCCAGGGCGTTGCCGTCGGAGAACACCAGCAGCCGGCCGTCGGCGTCGGCCGGGAAGACGTGCTCCATGACCCCGTAGTCGGCGTGGAGCTGACCCCGCAGCGTGACGCCGGTGTACGAGGGCGTGCTGAGCGTGATCAGCTCCACGATCGTGATGACGGCGCCCGGCATCGGCGCGGGGGCGGGATAGGCCGGCCGGGTCCAGGCGGGTGGCGGCGGGGGTGAGACCGCCGACCAGGCAGGCATGGCCCTCGGTGCCGGGGCGCCGATGAGCAGCGGGTCGATGCTCCCCGCCGCCACCACGAGCTCGGGCTGGTCGGTGATCGTCGGCGGGACCCGCAGCGCCCGGTGCAGCATCGTCGCCACCAGCGGCATCCGGCTCGCGCCGCCGACCAGGACCACGCCGGCCAGCGGGCGCAGCGGGACCGGGCATTCGGCCAGGGTCGCGGTGATCGCGTTCAGGGTGCGCTGGACGAGCGGCGCCGCGAGCGCCTCGACCTCCGCGCGGGTGAGGATCTGGTCGGTCTCCACCAGGGGCAGGAACAGCGTCGTCGCCGCGACCCGCGACAGCATCTCCTTCGCGGTGCGCACGTCGTCCCAGAGCTGCCGCCGCGCGGCCCGGTCGGCGACGGAGACCGGGTTGTCCAGCCGCGCCCACAGCTGCGGCGTCCCGCACCGCGAGCGCAGCAGCTCCACGATCGCGGCGTCGACGTCCTGGCCGCCGGTGTCGTCGAGGCCGCCGGCGCAGAGGACCTCCAGGGGCGCGCCGGGGGCGTACCGCACCACGGCCACGTCGAACGTGCCCGCGCCGAGGTCGTAGACGAGCAGGTCGGCCGGGCCGGTCGCGTGCCGCCGGAGATGGAAGGCGGCCGCGGCGACCGGCTCGGGCACCAGCCGCACCGGCGACAGCCCGGTCGTGGCCGCGGCCCGCTGCAGCACCGCCCGGCGGTTGGGGCCCCACGACGCCGGGTGGCACACGGTCAGCCCCGCGAGCGGCGCCCCGGCGATCCGGTGCGCCTCGGCCGCCGCCCGCCGCAGCAGCGCGCCGAGCAGCGCCTCGACCGGCACCTCGGCGCCGAGGAAGACCGCCCCCTCGTCGATGCGGCGCTTCGGGTTGCCCTCGAAGCGCTCGGGCCGCGCGCGGGCGGAGTGGATCGCGTCGCGCCCGACGAGCAGCGATCCGGCCTCGTCGGCGAAGACCGCGGACGGCAGCAGCGGCGCCCCGTCGAAGAGCACCGGCTCCGTCGCGCCGTCGTCCCGCCGCAGGAACGCCACCGTGCTCGACGTTCCGAGATCGACCCCGAGCTCCATCGCGTCCCCCTCGCCCTGGCTGTCTGCTCATCGAAGTTATCGGTCTCGGGCAAGAGTGCATTGATACAGCGAAATACTTCATTCGGAATGGCACCGGCCGTTTTCCGGACGCACCCGCCGATCCGGTTTCCGGGCGACCTGAACGGCGAATGCGGGCCGCCTGGCCCCTGGCCTACGGTGAAACGAGCCCGGTGATCGCGCATGCGTTTGCCGGGCACCATCGTCGTCGCGGTTGCCGCACCCTCGCCGGAGGCCAACGTGGGCGGGACCGAGCCGGGTCGGAACTTTTCCGGGGCTGTCCTCGATTCGATCGTACTGCTCGCCCTCGAGCGATCGCTCGGCGCCTATTGTGCCGAGGCCCGCAACCACCGGGACGCGCACACCCTGCTCATCCGGGCCGTGGTCGTCACCATGCGGCCGCCCGCCGAGCCGGGCCTGTTGCAGAGACTGGCCGGGCGGATCGTGCGCGAGAACCTGCCCGGCGCCCGGGTCCGGGTGCACATCGACCGCCAGGACAACGTGGCCGCGCCCGGCTACCGCATCACGCTGCACCCGCCGCTGCCCGAGCCGGGCACCGGCCCGCCCGGCACCGCGACGATGCCCGAGTCGAGCGGCCCGGACACGGCCCCCTGCCGACCGCAGCCGGCGCCGGTCGTGACCGCGGCGGCCGCGCTCACCCTCGTGTACGGCGACTGGCGCTGGCGGTACCTGCTGCCCGAAACCGACCAGTGGCTGCCGTTCGGCCGGGGACTGGGTGTCACCACGGGCACGATCGTGCGCATTCCCGACTTCGCCGCGGTGGTGCCGCGCGGACGCCTGCTCCTGATCCGCCACCACGCGGGCGTCACCCGGTTGCATCGCTGCAACGAGCGGCGCAACTACCTGGTGCGTGTCGACGGTCGCGCCCTGCCGCCCGGGCACTCCCTGCCGTTCGGCGCCAGCGGCCGGATCACCTACGGCCTGCCGGCCGCCCGCACCGGAGCCGGGCAGAGCGAAGTCGGCTACAAGCTGTCCACCACGGAGGTTCGATGACGTCGCAGGAGCCGGATCTCGTCGTCAGGCTCAAGGGCTCCGGCTGGCACGCCGAACTGGTGGTGGACCCGCCGGTCTCCGCCGAGTCGCGCACGGTGCAGTTCAACGTGCCCGACCCCGGCTCGCCGGACGGGGTGCGCCTGATCAGCACCGGGGTGCGCTACACGGAGGCGCACAGCCGCCAGGCCTCGCACTGGCAGCGCTGGCACGTCAAGATCTACCGCTGCGCCGACCGCACCGACACCGAGGCGCTGCGCTACTACCTGCGCCAGCAGGCCTCGGACGTGCAGGGTGCCAACGCCGACCTGCCGGGCGAGGAGGACCGCGCCCCGATCGAGCCGCCGTGGGCGGTCGTGCCCGTGCACATCGTCAACACCGACGGCAGCACGGAGATCCTCGACGGGACGGTCCAGACCGAGCTGGAGCTGGCGCCCGAGGACCTCCTGCGGCAGGTGCGGGGGGTGTACCCGAGCTGGTTCGGCGACGACGTGCCGAGCCCGGACCTGTACCTGCTCGCCGTGTCCCCGTGGATGAAGCAGCTGAACTGGGCGCCGTTCCTGGCGCGGCCGGCCGTCCAGCAGCTCAGCGACTTCATCGGCATGGGCTCCGGCCTCGACGCGCTGCACCGGCGCGGGATGGTGCACTGCGACATCAAGCCGGACAACGTGTGCCGGTACAGCACCGCGAACTCCTCCGGGTTCGTGCTCATCGACATCGACGCGGCCACCCGGCTGAACCCGCCGCCGGCCCAGCTGCGGCTCACCCCGGTCTGGGCGTACGGCCGCGTGCGACACGGCCAGCGCAGCGCCCAGGTGCTGCGTGCCCACGACCGGTTCGGCTTCGCCCTGGTGGTGCTGTGCACGCTGGCCGGCCGCGAATGGGTCGAGAAGACGCTGCTCACCGATCTCGGCGGTGGCCGGCGGGCGGCCGACGACCGCGACGAGGTCCGCTCGGCGCTGCGCCGCCGCTGGCAGAACAACGCCGAGCTGCGCTGGGACCCGCTCATCGAGGCGGCGGTGGAGCCCTTCGGCCGCGAGATCGAGCATCCGGACTGGTCGGCGTTGCAGTGGGTGAACCGGCTCATCGACGCCGAGCGCGCCTGCGTCGTGCGCAGGACCGGGCCGCCCGAGCAGCCGAGGACGCAGCGCTCGGAGGCGATGCGGCGGGAGCTGGACGGCATCCGCCACAGCGCGCTGGCGCTGCCCGGCCCGCTGCCCGCCCGGGTCCGCCACGGCTACGAGACCGTGCGCAGACGGGCCTGGGAGCTGGCGGTGCTCAGGGCGCTGCTGGCCGCCGTGGCCTGCGGGGCCGCGGTCTTCGGCGTCGTGCTGGTGTTGGTCGTGATCGTATTCGGAATGGGCGGCTGATGGAGCTGGCAGGATTGCGTTTCCCGGGACGAGAGCACCTGCGTCGCCGGGTCGAGCAGGCGGTCGGACCGGATTCGGAGCTGACGAGCCTCGGCCACAAGTTCGGCGACTGGCTGCACGCCGGCCCCGCCGCGCCGCCGGCCACGGTGGAGGCCGTCGAGGCGCGTCTCGCCGGCTACCTGGAGGCGGCCGCGACGGCCGGCCGGGAATGGGGCACCCGGGCCGGCCTGCTGGCCGGGCTGGCCCTGCTCGGCCTGTTCTTCGTGCTGGCGCTGCTGTCCTGGGCGGTGTTCGGATGATCGCCCGCCTGCAGGACCTGTACGCGCGCGTGTGGCCGCCACGGCCGCGCCGGCCCGTGCCGCCCTCGAACGGCGGCTCGGGCTCCGGCTCGGGCGGCAACGGCGCCGGGACCGGTCGCGGCGGTGGCGGCGACCATCAGCTGCTGCGCCGCTTCGGCCGCACCTGCCCGGCGTGCGGGGCGGCGCTCGGCGCGGCCCCGGTCATGACCGACAACGGCCGGTTCGCGTTCCCGCCCTGCTTCCGGCTCGAGGTCGGACCCATGGCCACCCAGTCGCGGCGCTTCCCCTGGCGGCTGTCGGTCGTCGGCCACGACTTCCCGATGCCCTGCTCCACCGATCCGCGCTTCAACGACCTGGACATCGACTACGTGTACCTGCTGTGCGGTGGCGGGCACATCTTCCCCGACTCGGCGCCGGTGCTCGACCGGCCGGGCGTGAACGCCACGGAGCACCACGTCGACGAGTACAACATGATCGCCGCGATCGGGGCGCCCGCCAGCGGCAAGACCTACCTGCTCCTGCGCACGATGCACCAGAACCTCGACAACCCGCACAACTTCCTGCCGGCCCAGGACGACGGGCGCATCCGCGAGTACCAGCTCAGCCCGCTGGAGCAGATCCCGATGCGCAGCCGCTCCTCGATGTACGCCCAGACCCTGGCCGTCGGCGACGCCATCGAGCCGACGATGATGGACCGCTGGGGCCGGCCCGAGGGCATCCTCAAGGAGCAGCTGCCGGAGGTGCTCGACGCCATCCAGGACGTGATCCGCCGGACCGTCGTGGACGGTCAGCGGCGGGCCGCCGAGTGGGGCAAGGGCTTCCGCCAGCCGCTGGTCATGCGCACCCAGTGCCGCACCCGGCGCACCTGGACCGGCCTGGCCGACCTGCCCGGCGAGATGTTCGACCCGGACGACGGCTCGCCCCGGGAGCGGGTGAAGCTGCGCGACTACGACGCGCTGGTCTGGGTGATCGACCCGCTCGTCTCGGCCTCCATGGACCGTTTCGCGGAGGACAGCCTGGCCGAGGAGAGCGCGTACACCGACGTCCTCGACGGCAGCCTGCGCCCCGGCACCACGCACGCCGTGGGGCAGGCGGTGGTCAGGAGCCGCCGCGACCACGTGCAGACCGAGATCGGCCGCCGCCTCACCCTGCTCGACGGAGAGGTCGTCGCCGACCCCGGCGCCGGCGTCCAGCTGCTCGTCGCCATCACGAAGAGCGACCTGCTGCACGCGGTCCTGCGCAAGAAGGACCTCGACCACCTCGGCCAGCCCGGCGAGGTGCTGCGCGGCGTCGCCGGCTACCTCGCCGTGCTGACCCGCTCCCATCTCGACGGGGCCGTGCACGTCGACCAGGCGGCCGGGTCGCTGTTGCAGTACCTGCAGGCCGGGGTCGCCGTCGACGAACGGGTCCGCGAGGCCCGCTGCCGGCAGGTCGCCGAGGGCCTGATCCGCTACTACTCCGAGCCCGGCAACTTCTGGAACCTCGCCCACGAGGGCCGCGAGGACCACATCGACATCCCCGACGGCGACGACCCGGCCTGCAACCCGTACACCATCCTCGTCCCCTCCATCGGCGGGCATCTCGACCGCGCCCAGCGCCGCGACGCCATCGGCCACATCCAGCTGCGCGACGTCGTCATGTCGGCCCTCGGCTGCGGCATCACCTACGGCCTCGGCCACGAGTGGACCTTCTACAAACTCCTCCGCGAGCCCTGGCTGCGCCTCCGGTTCTTCCTCTGCTCACCCCTCGGCACCGTTCCCCGCGCCTTCGACGACGCCGGCAACCCCCGCCTGCGCCCACTCGAGTCCACCGCCACCTTCCCCCGGCTCCAGGACCGCTCGGCGGCGCTGAGCCAGCTGTTGCTGGCCACCCTCGGAAAGGCACAGGCATGACAGCGAACCTCATCGCGTGGGCCGACGTCGAGGGCCGGGGCTTCGCCCCGATACGGGCCTCGGACACGGCCTCGTCCGCGGCCCCGGAGTTCTGGGCGGTCGCCGGGCGACTGATCGACGACGCGGTCGTCCAGCCGGCGGTCCGTTCCACGCTGGAGCATCCGGTGTACAGCCTCCGGGCCGTCACCGTCCCCCGCCACGGGCGGTACTGGTGCTTCGCCGAGCAGGGCCGCGGCGGCCACTTCGGGGTGGCCGGCACCTGCCGGTTCAAGTTCGAGCCGTTCGCCGTCGGCGCGCAGCAGGCATGGTCGGAGGGCATCGCCGCGGTCGGCGGCAAGGAGCCGCTCGCGGCCGGGCATGCCGACGAGCCGGGCGTCCGCCACGCGCTGAACGGCCTGCTCTTCGGCCAGCCGCTGCTGCGCCTCCCCGGCACCCCGGCCGAGGCCGCGATCACGATCTACGCGGTCCTGGGCGTCCTGCCCAGGGCGGTCGCGGCCGAGTACACCTGGTCGACCTGCCCGCTGCAGGAGCCGCGCCCGAACCTGGTCACGGCGGACCTGCCCGCCGACTTCCGGACCGGATCACCGCTGGACCGGGTCATCGACCGGACTCGCTGGTCGGTCCCGCCCGGCGCCGACGCCGTCGCGCGCCGGCTCGGCACGCAGGCCCATCGCTCGGCGTTCGAGCTGCTCGTGAGCCGGGCGGTCCGCCTGCACCACGACCCCGACCTACTCGAGGCCCCGGCGGAGACCGTCGAGGAGCTGGTCGAGCACACCGTCACCAACATCGCCTTCCCGACCCCCGAGACCGTGCCGGACCTGCTGCGCGACCGCGAGGGTCGCCGGCGCCTGGCCGACTTCCCGCACGAGGTCACCAAGTGGGCCGAGGGCAGCCCGGAGGCGGCTCGCCGCGCCCTGGTCAAGCTCGAGGAGCCCGGCCTGCGCCAGGCGATCCTGCTGCCGCTCTTCGACGCGCTGCTCGAGCGGCCCGGGGACGCCGGCGCCGCGAGCCTGGTCCACGAGGCCGAGCCCGACCCCGAGCACCTGGCCGACACCATCCGGGAGCGCAAGCGCACCGGGCTGTGGACGGCACCGGACTCCTGGCTGGACACGCTGGGTGTCTCGCCCTGGAAGCACCACGACCTCTTCACCGATCCCTCGCCGCACCTCGTGGCCGAGCTCACCGGCCCGGGTTTCACCCCGCGGGCCCGGGAGGTGCTCCTGGCCCGCGGCCCGGGGTTCGCCCGGCACGTGCTCACGCAGATGCCGAAGGTCGGCCCGGCCGCCGCCGCCGGCCTGGTCGCCGCGGCCGCCGAACGACCGGCCGAGGGCGCCGCGCTCGACCCCGGCGACCTGTTACGGCTCGGATCCGTGCTCATCGCCCGCGCCGACAGCAAGCCGGCGGAGCGGTGGCTGCTGGACTTCGACGCCGCCCTCGGCGCCCACCAGCCGCCGCGACCGGCCGTCCGGCAGGTGCTCTACGGCGCGGTCAACGACATGCTGAAGCGTGGCGGGCTGCGCGACCCGCACCTGGCGGAACTGATCCACCGATCCGCGATGCAATCCGCCCACAACAACGAACCGATGCCCGTGATGGTGAAACGGCTGCTCGAGCCGCCGCGGACGACGGTTCCCGCGCACCGGGAGCCCGACCCGCAGACCGGCGCGGGGAACCCGGAAACGGGCCCTCGGCGCGGGGGTCGCGTGGCGCTGGATCGGCGTGAGAAGGTCCGGTGGGGCATCACGGCCGGCGTGGCGGCGGTCCTGGCCGGCGTGGCGATCTGGGCGGGCACGCAGAGCGGCGAGCAGCCGGGCGGGCAGTCCGCGACCGGGGCGCCGGTCGTGACCGGCACGAGCCCGTCGAACCGTTTCAGGCCCGGCGAGCCCGCGGCCGCCGACACGATCAAGGTCTCGTGGGACGGCACGCAGAAGGCCACCGACAAGGTGCTCGGCGAGCTGCACACGCTGCTGGAGAAGCTGCCGCAGCGGCGGGTCGTCTACGTGATGCTCGGCCCCGCCGGACCCGACCCGCAGGCCGCCGCCCAGAGCGCCCTCGCGCTGCAGGCCGTGCTGCAGCAGGCCCAGCTGGCGGAGTTCGCCGACGCGCGGTACGTCGTCGCCGCGCCCACCACGGCGGCCGACCAGAAGAGCTCGATCGAGCTGACGCTCATCACCGAGGCGCAGTGAGCGCAGGGCACGAAAGATCGGCCCCCGTCCGGCAGGGCGGGGGCCGATCTCGTCCGGGGGCGGGTCAGCGGGGCTGGTACGCCCAGCCGCGCGTCGTGCCGTCGTCGCCCGTGGTGTCGGGGTCGTCGTCGCCGTCGGGGTCGGTGAAGCCGTGCTCCGGGGCCGGCCACGGCGACGTGGAGACCGGCGCGGTGCGCTGGCGGACCCGGCCGTTGCGCGACGGTTTGCCGTCCGCGCCGACGTGCATGGTGTCGTGCAGGGTCGTGCGCAGGTGCTCCCGCGCCTCGCGGGCCGCCTCGCGCCGGAGTCTTCGCTCGTCGGCGGCGCCGCGGATGCTGTCGGTGACGATCTCCGAGGCGACCTCCCCGTAGGCGTCCTCCGCCTTCTGGACCGTCTCGACACGGCGCTTGTGCCGCACGCGCGACATCAGCTCCTGCTCGCGCGACTGGCGCGCCTCGGCGCGCTCGTAGGCGTTGCCGTGCGAGACCAGCTTCAGCCCGATCGCCGCGCAGTCCAGCGCGATGAGCAGCAGCGCGGTGCCGAGGTAGAACACGCCGACGCCGAGGAAGTCCGAGACGATGAGGTGCCACATCGCGGCCGTGCGCGCGCCGAAGCCCGAGTTGGCCTTGATCACCTGCAGGTTCTCGTCCTGGGCCTTGGCGATCAAGCCGTCCAGCTCGCGCTTGCGAGCGGCCCGGGAGTCGCGGCCGGCCTGCTGTTGCTGGCGCAGCGCGGCCGCCTCGTCGTCGAGCTGCTTGGCCTCGTCGCGCAGCTGGTTGGAACGCTTCACGAGCGAGTCGCAGTACCCGCCCGCCGGGCAGCCGCTCTTGTGGGTGACGCCGTCGCCCTCGGAGTCGGCCAGGGCCTGCTTGTAGATGTCGGCCGCCTCGGAGCGCTTGTCCGTGGCCGACTTCGTCAGCTTGTTCACCGCGTCGTCGTCGGCGGTGTTCTGCGTGTCGATCCGGGCCTTCTCGTCCTCGTAGCCCTTGATCGCGCCCGCCGAGCGGGCCTGCTCCGCGGCGACGTTCTGCTTGTCGTTGAGGTAGTTGTCGATCTCGCCCTTGTACCGGTCCAGCATGAGCGGCTCGGTGATGACGACCGCGACGAGCAGCGCCAGCACGAACCGGCCCAGGTAGAGGCCGACCGTGCGCCGCTTGACCAGCCGGCTGGGATCCTCGTTCTCCAGATCGTCGAAGTTCGTGGCGACCCGGCCCACCACCGCGCGGTCGTAGGCGATGACGGCGAGCGCGATCATCGGCCCGACGAGCCACCGCCACCACGGGTGGGTGTAGTTCGCGCTGGTGTCGATGAATACCGCGCCGCCCACCGTGGCATACGCGAAATAGAGGAGAATGAACACGCCGATCGCGGAGTACAGCACCCGGTCGGAGTGCGACCGGACATTGTCCGGATTCACATTCGCAACACGTAAGAGAAATCGGCCACGGGGGCGCGCAACGGCATCGTCGGGCACGGCTGGACACCGGATTTCCAAGAGGCGATGGGAATGCCTCGATGGTACGGGCGGCCGGCGTTTCGGCGCGTTCTGCGAACGGTCGGCTCTGGCCGTCCGTTTCACCGTGCCCGTCACACGATCCAGCACCCGGCAATGACCGCAGGTATGGGTCGTTCCGGCAATCGCGGTCGGCTAGGTCCCCGTGGCACCCTCCTGGGCCGGGGTCCGGGACGCCGCAAGCCGGCCGGGCGCTGGGCCCGACCGGCTTGCGAATCCGGGTGCTGCCTAGGCGATCGCCTTCCAGGGGCCGTTCGGGTCGCCCGGGGCCTGGTTGCGGGTCCACCAGGCGGCACGGTACCGCTTGCCCTGGTACACCACCACATCCCCCGAGTTGAAGATGCGCGTGGCGGTCCAGAGCGCCGCCCCGTCCTCGGTCATCGCGAGCTCCTGCCAGGGCCCGTTGGGGTCGCCCGGCTTCTGGTTCTGGGTCCACCAGGAGGCCGTGAAGACGCGGCCGTCGTACGAGATCCGGTCGCCGCTCACGTAGACCTTGCCCGCCGCCCAGGCCGCCGGCGCGTTCACGGTGACCGTGACGGTGGCCTGCGCGGCGTCGAAGGCGTCGGTGGCCGAGAGGGTGGCCAGCAGCGTGTGCGGGCCGGGCGCGAGCCCCGGCGGCAGCTTGAAGGTCACCGCGTTGCCGCTCAGCGCCGCGCTCCCCCGGACCTTGTCACCCTCGCGGAGCTCGACGGTGCCGGCGACCGGCAGGCCCTCCGCGTCCGCCTTGACCGTGACGGTCGCGGCCGTGCCCCAGTCCACCGCGGCCGTGGTCGCGGACAGGTTCACGTGCCCGCGGGCGGTGCGGAACACGGCGGGCTGGGCCACCGCCACGCCGCCGTCGGCGCTGCTCGCGGAGACCAGCCAGGCGTACGACGTCGCCGGGGCCAGACCGGTCCAGCTCGCCGTGGCCGTGCCGCCCGCCGTCACCCGGTCGGTGCCGATCGTGCCCGCGGGCACGTAGGCGGCGAGCGAGTCCGTGCTGAAGGAGGTCTTGCGGCTCGTGAGGTCGACCGGCAGGGTCAGGTTGTCCTCCGCACCGTTGTAGCGGGGCTTCGTCTGGCTGCCGTCCTGGCGGATGTCGTACTCGGTCGCCCCGTAGTTGTTCAGGAACGGGGAGTACGTGTCGATGTGCATCTCCGCCCGCTTGACGTCGAACTGCAGCAGACGCAGGAAGCTCGCGCCGAACTGCAGCCGGTCGCTCGCCTTGTGGTCGGGCACCCCGTCGCCGTTGACGTCGATGTTGCCGGCCGCGTCGACGAGCGACGGCCACAGCTCGCCGGCCGGAACCGTGTAGAACTGGTAGTCCGCGAGCAGCTCGACGACGTCGTGGGCGACGGTGACCCCGACGCCGGTCTTGAGGTTGGTGCCGACGCCGTGCTCGTGGCCGGCGAGGACCAGGAAGACGTTCGGGTTCGCCTCGACGACCTGCTTGTACAGCGGCGAGCCGTCCGGCGCCGAGAAGTCCGCGCCGCGCCCGTCCGGGTTGCTCGACGGCTTCAGGTAGTCGTGCGAGAGCAGGATGCCGTTGCGGTCCTTGTACCGCTTGAAGATCGAGTCGGCCCACTTGGCCTCCTGCGGCGTGACCCCGTAGGACAGCCCGACGGCGACGAAGTCGAGCCCGCCCGCCGAGAACAGCACGTAGTTGTTCTGGTTGTCCTTGCCGGGCGCGCCGTTCTGCTCGTCCCAGGCGTGGTACTCGGTCCCGGCCGGCCAGGACTTCGCCACCTGGTAGTAGCGGGAGGCGCTGAACGTCCGGCTGAACCGGGAGTCGGGGCCGGTCTCGGCGCCGAGCTGGTCGTCGTGGTTGCCGGCGATGACCTGGTTGACCACGCCGTGGTCGTCGAGGATGCCCTGGTAGCCGGAGGCGAGGGCCAGCTCCTTGTCGACCTGCTCGTCGAGGCCGGGCCGCAGCAGCGAGCCGTCGGCCTTCTTCGCGAGCGGGTCGTAGTAGTCGTTCTCGATGACGTCGCCGGTGTGCGCGGTGTAGGCGATCTTGCGCCCGGCCGCGTTGTCGGCGATCCACTGGGTCGTGTCGCGGTAGGCGGCGGCCCAGATCGCCTGCTCCTCGGCGGTCTCGACGTCGGAGGCCTCGGCCTTGCCGTTCCAGTTGTCGTAGGTGCCGCCGGCGGCGCCCTCGGTCAGGTACTGGGTGTCGGTGAAGTGCGCGAGGGCGAAGTCGTAGCTGCCGGGGTCCTCGAAGTGGTCCTTGTCCCGCTGGGCGGTGGCGTCGCGGGGCGAAAGGTCGTCGGCGAAGGGGTCCTCGCCGGTGACCATCACGTGCACGGTCCCGCCGTCGCGGTACCCGTCGCCGAGCTGCGCCGTCAGCACGGTGCTGTGCTCGGTCTGCCCGCGGGCGCTCGTGAGCACGACCCACCGCTTCGCGGCCGGGTCCCACACCCGCAGCGCCACGACCCGCTCGGGGTCGATCGTGCCCTCCCAGCGCAGCGTCGGATCGGCGGCCGAGCCGATGCCGATGTCGTACCGCTGGAAGACCACGTCCCGCGACGAGGGCGTGGCGAGCGAGCGCCCGTCGAGCGGCCGCAGCGAGCCCACGTCGACGGACGTGTCGTGGGCGACGTCGAGCGCGGCCGGCACGGCGGTCGCGGTGCCCTGGTAGCCGCCGGTCGGCAGCACCATGTCGGCCTTCGTGAACGTGGCGGTCAGCGCCACCCCGGCCGCGCCCGGCACCTTCGCCGACAGGTTCGCGCTCGGGTGGTTGGTGCCGGTGACGCTCGCGGTGAGCTCGGTGGGCACGTCGGGGATGTTGGCGCTGGTGAAGTGGATCTCGCGGGTGGCGGCGTTGCCGAGCGTGTCGGCGGCCGTGACCGCGATGGTGTGCGCGCCCGCGGCCAGGCCCCGGCCGATCGGGTCGCCCTGGTTGACCGCCTTGCCGTCGAGCGTGATGACCGGCTTGCCCGCGACGCCGGTCGCGTCGGTGACGCCGACCTCGAGCGCGACCGTGGACGTGAGCCGCTGGCCCTCGGCCGGGACGCTCTGGGAGATCTGCGGGGCCGTGTTGTCGACGGTGAAGCCGCGCGTCGAGGTCTTGTCGGCGACGACGGCGGTGATGGTGTGCCGGCCGTCGTCGACCTTCGTGGTGTCGAGGTCGGCGCGGCGGCCCGCGGCCGGGGCCCCGGCGATGTCGAACAGGATCGTCTTGTCCAGGGTGGCGTTGAACGAGCTGCCGCAGGTGCCGTCGCCGACGTACACGGTGACCGGCCGGCCCGCGGCGTAGCTGGCGGAGCCGATGGTCACGGTGTTCCCGGCGATCATCTTCGTCAGCTGCGTGGCGGTGCCGGTCGCCGGGGCGAGGGCGAAGTCGCGCAGCGTGAAGTCGTCGTAGTTGTCGCAGCCGCCCGGCTTCGCGCTGCCGTGGTCGCTGCCGGCGACGAACTCGACGACGTTGACCCCGGGCACCAGCCACTCGTTCGGGAAGGCGAGGTCGGCGATCTCCTTCTCCCAGATGCCGAGGTCGAGCGGGATGCCGTTGATGAGCACCTTGTTGTCGAAGCCGCTGTCGGCGCCGTTGCCGCCGACGAAGACCCGCAGGTGCGCGTCGCCCGCGGCGGCCAGGGTGTCGAGGGTCCGCGTGGTGGGCGCGCCCGAGACGCCGAAGTGGAACTCGGCCTCCTTGTTGACGCCGCAGGTCCCGTCGCCCAGGGCGAGGGAGGCGTCGGTCGTCACGGCGCTGGTGTCGCCCGTCCACAGGTACGTCGGGCCGTTCGTCACCGCGCCGGCGGTGCCGAGGGCCAGCAGCGCCGAGGTGCGCGTGATCCGGAAGTCGTCGTGGTTGGCGCAGGTGGCCCCGTTCGCGGTGCCGTTGTAGTCGCCGGTCTTGACCCGGATCACGTTGTCGCCGTTGCGCAGGAAGCGGTTCGGGAACTTCAGCGCCACCGTCTCCTGGCCGGCGACGCCGTAGTCCCCGCCGAGGTCGACGCGGTTGCCGTTGACGAGCAGGTAGTTGTGGTACTTGGCCTCGACCGAGTTGCCGGCCTCGACGGTCAGCCCGAGGGTGGCGGTGCCGGCGGCCAGGGTCTCGGCGTTCTCGGCGGCGTTGCCGTCGACGGCGAGGGAGCTCACGGTGCCGGAGCCGCCCGCGGGCAGCGCGGCGATCACCGGGCGGGTGCCACGCACGAGCGCGCCGTCGCCCGGGGTGATCTTCGGCGCGCCGGCCGGGGCGTTGTTCACCGCGACCGCGACCCGGGTGGTGGCGCCGGACTTCGTGGTGGCGGCGACGGTGTGCTCGCCGTTGGCGAGGGAGCGGGTGTCGAGGTCGGCGCCGAGGCCGGCGGTCCCGCCCGGGGTGCCGGACACGACGAACGTCAGGTCCTGGGTGAGCAGGTGGGGGCTGCTGCCGCAGGTACCGTCGCCGAAACTGTAGCTGAAGGAGTTCTGCTCGCCGTCGGCCACGACGCCGATGAGGCTGAGGCTGAGGCTGCTCAGCGGGAAGTCGTCGTAGTTGGGGCAGCGCAGGCCCTCGCCGTCCGGCAGCGTCTGGACCCCGACGGCGGCGGCGTTGGTGGTGTCGACCCAGTTCGCGCCGGCGTGCACGGTGATGGTGTTCGCGCCCGGGTGCAGCCAGGCGCCGGGGAAGTCGAGGGAGCCGTTGCGCCCGCCCGGGATGTCCGGGAAGTAGACCCGGTCGGCCTCGGCGGTGTGCTCGTTCACCGTGATGTAGTTGTGGTACCTGGCCTCGGTACCGTTGCCGCCCATGTCGAAGGCGAAGTGCGCGGTGCCGGCCGTCGGCTGCGCGGCCACCGGGGATCCGTCGACCGTCAGCGCCGCGACCGAGTCGTTCTCGATCGTTGGCTCCGCCTCGACCCGGACGGTGCCCTCGAGCGTCTGCCCGTCACGCAGGTTCAGCAGCGGCGCGCCCGTCGAGGGGGCGGTCTCGGCCTCGGCCGCGGCCGGTCCGATCGCGACGATCGCCCCGCCGACCAGGGCGACGGCGAGCAGCCGCCGCAAGTGGTGCCTCATCTTGCTCCTTTGCGGATGTTGCGGATGACGCGGATGACGAGGGCGGCGGCCAGCAGCGCGCCGACGACGAGACCGATCTGCAGCGCGGCGCTGCGGCCAAGGTGCTGCTCCGGCGCCGGCCCGAGCGGCCAGTCGTGGGAGTCCGCGCCCTGGCGGTAGACGGTGCGCTCGCCGGCCGGGCCGGTGGCCAGCGTCTGGTACGCCGGGTTGAGGTCGGTGAGGGTGCGCACCGCGACCGTGGCGGTGCCGACCGGGCCGGGGCAGGTGAAGTCGATCGCCACGCCGCCGCGCGCCAGGTCGGCGGGCGGCTGCACGGTGCCCGGGCACGCCTTCCCGCCGCCGGTCACGGTGATCTGCCGGAGCAGGTAGGCGGAGAACCGGTCGGAGGGGCCGATCGCGGCGGCGTCGCTGTCGCGGTAGAACACCGCGCCGTCGAGCATCACGCGGTCCTTGGGCAGCAGGCCGAGGGAGACGCCGAGGAGCACCAGGTCGTCGAGGCCGCCGGCCTTCCAGCGCACGTGGACGACCTCGGGCCGGGCCGGGTCGGCGTCGATCGCGACCGTCTGCGGGTCGCCGAAGGGGTGCGCGGCGGCCGGCCCGGGCAGGCAGAGCAGGGCGAACAGGGCCGCGGCGAGACCAGCCGTCACGGCCCCGACGAGACGGCGTCCGTGCGGCACACCCCGGGATCTTGCCGGTCCCGCGCTAGCAGCAGTCGACGCCGACATGAACGGTGATGATCAGGAATGCGGATGATCAGGAATGCGGTGGCAGCGGGTACTCCTCCCGCAGGCTGATGCGGCTGTACTCCACGTGCCGCACGAGCGGGTCGGCCGCCCGTGCCGCGTCGGTGAGCGGCAGCGTCGCGTGGGTCTCGTTGTAGAGCCGGTAGAAGCCCTCGGCGAAGTTGACGCCCGCGGCCCGCCCGGCCTCGCCGTTGGCCGACTCGATGAGCTTGCGGGCGAACAGGCCCGAGTACCCCTGGCTGTCGAAGCAGTCCATCGCCGCGACCTTCCGCCCGACGACGGGCGTGATGTCCACGAACACGTCGTTGCGCACCCCGAACAGGCTCAGCCCGTCGATCGGGAACACCGGCAGGGAGGTGAGGAAGACCTGCTTGACGTGGTACTCGGGCCGCCCGTCGAGGTTGCGCAGGTAGGCTCCGGCGCGCCCGAGCGCGGCCAGGACCGTCGTGGTGGCCACGGTGTGCGTGTTGGCCGCCATGACCGGGTTCTGCGGGTAGTCGCAGATGATGACGTCGGGGCCCTCGGCCGCGATGTGCTCCGCGACCGTCTCGACGAGCGACTCGTGCAGGCCGGCCTCGCGGTCGTCGCGGTCGAGGGTGACGAGCCGCGAGATGCCGACGATCTCGGCCGCCCGCTCCAGCTCGCCCTTCTTGAACGCGACGATCTCGTCCAGGCCGGCGCCGGCGATGGCCGCGTCGGGGTCGTCCTTGCGCCACTCCTGCGCGTACCGGTTGGCGTGGATGCGCCCGCCGTGGGTGAGGATGAGCGCGACGATCTCGTCGCCGGCGTCGGCGTGGCGGGCCAGCGTCCCGCCGCAGTTGGTGATGGTGTCCGCGGGGTGCGCGTAGATGGTCATGACCTTCATGGCGACAGCCCATGTGAAATGCCGTTCCATGTCAAGCGGGGCCCGCGATGCTCGGCCCGCCCGGATAGGGTGGGCGATCATGAGTGACCTCGTTGCGGCATCCGAACAGCTCGACGCCGGCGACCTGAGCGGCGCGATCCGCACGTTGCTGACCGCCGCGGCCGACGCGCCGGCCGTCGAGCTGGCGGCGCTGCTGGCCCGCGCCGGGCGCCTGGCCGGCTTCGACGACCTGGCCGAGGCGGCCGACGCGGTGCTCAGCGATCCCCGCGACGCCGGGCGGCTGTTCCAGCTGGGCTGGGCCTGCGTCGAGCGCGGCATCTCCCGGATCGCCATCCCCGTGCTGGAGGCGTCCCTCGACGCGGCACCGGGCGACCGCCGGATCGTGACCGAGCTGACCGCCGCCTACGAGGACGCCTACCGCTACGGCGACGCCGTCGCCGTCCTCGAGGCGAACGACGCCGGCCTGGAGGACTGGCCGGAGCGCTACCTGCTCGCCTTCTACAGCATCATGTCCGGCGACCTGGACCGGGCAAGCCGGACCGCCGCGCGCCTCGCCCCGCCGCCCCCGGACTGGGTGCACGCCCGCGGGCGCCTGTCCGGCATGCTCGAGCGCGCCGCGGCCGTGCCGGGCCCGCTCGACCGGCAGGCGCTGCGGCCCTGGCACTACGTCCTCAACGGCGGCGTCCTGCTGCACCTGTCCCCGTACGGCTTCGACGAGCCGATGCGCGGCCGCTACGCGTACCTGCACGACAGCCCGGCCGCGCTGCGCCGCACGATCGAGCGCCTCCGTGTCGTGCTCGAGGCCGCCGGCCCGTCCGCGTCGAGCGTCAGCCTGCTGCCCGGCCGGGGCAGCTCGATCTTCGGCCTGGCGCTGGCCTCCGCCCTGGGGCTGCCCGCCCAGCCGTACGCTCCCGGCCGCGGCGACACGATCATCGCCGCCTACGACCTCGCCGACCCCGCCGCGCCCCTGCGGACGCTGGCCGAACGCGCGCCGGGCGCGCTGCTCGTGGAACACGCGACGTCGTGGACGGACCCGGGCCCGGTCGCGCCGGACGCGAGCGGGCTGCTGTACCAGTCGCTGGTGCCCCCGTGGAGCGAGCACACGCGCTTCTCGCCCGGCGGCGAGCCGGAGCCGGTCCCGGCGGACGACCGCCCCGCCGAGGCGCTGGCCGCCGAGGTCCTGGAGACGGCGCCCGACGAGGACGAGGTGGCCCCGGGCGACACCCCGGCGGAGCTCGCGGCCTTCGCCGCCGCGCTCACGGCGGGGTGGCCGCTCACCGGCCGCCGCGACCGCCTGTGGTCCCCGGGCCCGGTGCCGAGCGCCCGCTTCCTCTGAACCCGTGCGGCGCCTCTACCATCGGGCCACGCCGGACACGCCCGCGCAAGCCCGTCTCCTCCTGGGAGCCGCGGCCGCGGGCCTCGTCCATGCCGGGTTCAGCCTCTACTGGGCGCTCGGCGGCCGCCGCCTGCTGCCGACGGTCGGCCAGTGGGCGGTGACCGCCGCGCGGGAGGCGCCGGTCACCGCCGGCCTGGTGCTGGTCGCCGTCGCCGCGGTGAAGTGCGTGGTCGTGGCCGTTCCCCTGGTGGCCGCCGGCCGGCCGCTCCCCCGCCCGGGCGTGTGGCGGGCGTTCGCGTGGCTGGCCGCCGTCGTGCTCACCGGATACGGGGCGTTGAACTCCGTCGTGGCCTGGCTCGTGCTGGGTGGTGCGCTGCGACCGGAGGGCGGCTTCGACCGGCAGGCGATGATCGGCCACGCCTACCTGTGGGATCCGCTGTTTCTCGTGTGGGGTCTGCTCCTCGGAGCCGGCCTGCTCGCCGGTGGCCGCGGCCGGCGGGGGCGGGCGGGGGTCTAGTACCGGGCGGAGATCTCCCAGCGGGCCTCGACGGTGTCGCCGCGGACCGCGTACAGGTGGCTCCACATGTTCGTGGTGCCGCAGGCGTGGTTCGGCACGATCCGCACCAGGTCGCCGACCGCGAGGCGCCCGCCGGGGTCGAGCAGGAAGCCGTGCTCCTCGTTGGCGTCGGCGAACGTGACGTCCGGGGTGCCGACCAGGCCGACCGAGCCGGCCGCGGCGATCGTGTCGGAGCTCATCGCCTTGATGCCGGCGTCGATGATCGGGCGGCCCGCGCGCTGGACCGACACCACGCGGGCGAGCACCGTCAGCGCGCAGTCCTCGAGGGTGCAGGAGCCGAGGCGGATCTGGTTGGCGTCGTAGTACACGTAGGTGCCGGGCCGGCCCTCGGTCACGCCGGGCGCGAACGGGGCCGAGGTGGCGCCGGGGGTGCTGCCGACCGAGACCACGTCGATCGCGTGCCCGCCGGCCCGCAGCCCGTCGGCGAGCCGGGCCAGCAGCGCGCCCGCGGTGCGCCCCGCGGCCTCCAGCGACGGCCGGTCCGGCATGGCGGCGAGGTGCCCCTCGTGGGTGAGCAGCCCGCGCAGCCGCAACCCCGGCAGGGCCGCGAGCGAGGCGGCGGTGGCCGGGACGTGCTCGGGGTCGACGCCGAGGCGGGCGTGGCCGGTGTTCACCTCCAGCACGAACGGCACCTCGACGCCGGCGGCGGCCGCGGCGGCCGACAGCGGCGCGGCGGCCTCCAGCGAGTCCAGCGCGACGGTGAGCCCGCCCCGGCGCGCCGCCTCGACGACGAAGGCGACCTTGGGCGGGCCGACCGGGGCGTGCGCCCACAGCAGGTCGGGCACGCCCGCGGCCTGCAGCCACGCCACCTCGGCCGGGGTCGAGCACGTCATGCCCAGGGCGCCCGCGCCGAGCTGGCGGCGGACGACCTCGAAACACTTGGAGGTCTTGGCGTGCGGGCGCAGCCCCACCCCGGCCCCGGAGAACGCGGCCGCCATCCGGGCGATGTTGCGCTCCAGCCGGTCGAGGTCGACGAGCAGCGCCGGCGTCGGCAGCTGCGCGATGCCGGTCATCCGGCCAGCCCCAGGGCCGCGCGCGGGTCGCCGTCGATGAGCCACTCGACCGTCGCCGGCTCGATGGGCGGCAGGCCGCCCGGGCGCATCCGCGCCAGCCGGTGCAGCCCGTCCTTGGCCTCGGACGGTGTCCACATCGGATAGTCGGAGCCGAACAGCAGCTTCGGTACGACCCCCCACTCCTGCGCCCGCACCAGCGCCATGAACCCGTCCAGCGGCCGGGCCCACGAGGCCGAGACGTCCCCGAACACGTTGCGGTTCTTGCGCAGCACGACGATCGTCTCGCGCTGCCACGGGTGCCCGAGGTGCGCGATGATCTGGACCAGCGAGGGGTGCCGGCGGGCGACGTCGTCGACGAGCAGCGGGTCGGACAGCTCCAGGCGCCCCTCGGGGCTGGGCGTGGTGCCCATGTGCCACAGCACGATGAGCCCGGCCTCGGTCGCGGCCCGGAAGAACGGGTCGTGGGCCTCGTCGCGGGCGTCGAAGTGGGCCAGCACCGGATAGAGCTTGACCCCGCGCAGGCCGCGGGCGATGCCGTCGGCGAGCTGGTCCATGACGTCCGGGTCGGACAGGTCCAGGGCCATGAAGCCGATGGTGTTCGTGCTCGTCCGGGCGACGAAGTCCTGGACGAACTCGTTCGGGGTGAGCACCCCGGCGCGGGTGGCCCGCATGCCGAAGACGAACGCGAGGTCGACGCCGGCCGCGGCCATCGCCTCGTCGTACTGCTCGGGCGTGCGGTCGGCGTACTCGTGGCCGTAGACGGGCTGCCAGTTGCGGTGCCACTCGCAGCCCCAGTGCTCGGAGAGGTGGCAGTGGGTGTGGACGTCGATCATCGCGTGGTTCCTCTCGTGCGGTACAGGACCCGCCCGGCCCGCCGGCCCGTGTGCGTGCCGCGCTCGACGGTCGGCCCGCCGCCCACGAGCACCAGGTCGATGCCGGTGGCCAGCTGGTGCGGCGCGGTGAAGGTGGCGGTGTCGGCGATGGTGCGCGGGTCGAAGACGACGACGTCGGCGGGGGCGCCGGGGCGCAGCACGCCGAGGTCGGGCAGGCCGATGCGGCGGGCCGGTTCGGAGGTGCAGCGGCGCACCGCGTCGGGCAGGTCGGTGGCGTAGCGGCTGAGGTACCGCGGAAAACACCCGTAGCTGCGCGGGTGCGGGACCCCGGCACCGGTGACGCCGCCCGGGTCCAGGGCCAGCCCGTCGGACGCGACCACGGCCGCGGGGTGCGACAGGACCGTGCGCAGGTCGTCCTCGCTGCGCCCGCCGGCGGTCATCATGGCGCCCGCGCCGAGCTCGGCGAGCAGGTCGAGGGTCGCGTCGGCGCCGCCGAGGTCGGCCAGGGTGCGCCCGAGCGCCGGGTCGGCGTCGCCGCGGCTGGTCCAGCTGACGGTCAGCTCGTCCCAGCCGGTGGGCCGGTCGGCCCAGGCCTCCTTGATCCGGGCCCGCACCCCGGGATCGCGCAGGCGGGGCGCCCAGGCGGCGGCCCCGCCCTCGAGCGCCCAGGCCGGCAGCAGCTGGGACAGGGGCGCGTTGCCGTGCACGTACGGGTAGATGTCGACGCCGACCTCGCAGCCGTCGGCGTTGGCGGCGTCGACGAGGTCGAGGGCGCCGCGGACCGCGCCCCAGTTGCGGCGCCCCACCGCGGCCAGGTGCGAGATCTGGGTGCGGGCCCCGGTGGCCCGGGCGACCCGCACCGCCTGGGCCACGGAGTCCAGGAGCCCGTCGTCGTAGCTGCGCACGTGCCAGGTGAAGACGGCACCGGCCCCGGCGACGACCCGGGCGAGGGCGACGAGCTCCTCCTCGCGGGCGTAGGTCAGCGGCGGGTACACCAGCCCGGTCGACAGCCCCAGGGCGCCCTCGCCGAGCGCGTCGGCGAGCAGCCCGCACATGCGGTCCAGCTCGGCCGGGGTGGCGGGGCGGTCGTCGAAGCCGCACACGGAGGCGTGCAGCGGGACGTGCCCGACGAGCGCGGCCACGTTCACCGACGGGCGGGCGGCGCGCACGGCGGCGAGGTACCCGGTCAGGTCCCGCCACGGCCAGCCGATCGCCGGGTCGAGGTCGAGGTAGCTGACCGCCTGCCGGATGCCCTCGAGGTCGGCGCCGGGCGGCAGCGGGGCCACCCCGAGCCCGCAGTTGCCGACGACCTCGGTGGTGACGCCCTGGTGCACCTTGCTGCGCGCCTCCGGGCCGGACAGCAGCGTCAGGTCGGAGTGGGTGTGCAGGTCCACGAAGCCCGGGCAGACGATCCGCCCGGTGGCGTCGAAGACCCGTCCGTCCGCGACCAGCCCCGGCTCGATGGCCGCGATCACGCCGTCGCGGATCAGGACATCAGCGGCGATCCCGGGCGCGCCGGTGCCGTCCAGCACCGTGCCACCCTGGAGCAGCAACGTGGAATGTGATTCCATATTTTCATGATCGAGCGCTTCCATCCCGACTCCTTCGCCCCCGCCGCCGTTCCGCTGTCACACGCCACGAAGGCGGGCGACTTCGTGTTCGTCTCCGGCCAGGTCGCCACGACCGCCGACGGCTCCATCTACCTCGGCGACTTCGAGACCGAGGTGAACCAGACCCTCGACAACGTCGAGACGGTGCTCGCCGCGGCCGGCGCCCGGGTCGACCAGATCGTCAAGGTCGGCGCGTTCCTGTCCAACGCGACCCTGTTCGGCCCGTTCAACGAGATCTACGCCCGCCGCTTCGGCGCCGCCCCGCCCGCCCGCAGCACGGTGGTCGTCGCGTTCGGCCGCGGCGACGTACGTGTCGAGGTGGAGTGCATCGCGTACGTCGGCCACTAGGGTTTCCCGGCCGGGCGGAGTGAGCGGTGCACGATGCGCAGGGCCGCGGTGAAGTCGGGGTCGTCGGCCATCGCCTTGGCGACCTCGTCCAGCGCGGCGACGTACTCCTGCTGCTTCGGCGCCGTGAACTCCCCCGCCGGGCCCGAGACGCTGACCGCGGCCAGCAGGTCCTGCCCGACGCGCACGCCGACCGCCACACACCGCAGGCCGGCGCTGCGCTCGTTGTCGTCGAGGGCGTAGCCGCGCCGGGCGATCCGCTTGAGGTCCTTGCGCAGCTCGGCGTGGGTGGTGACGGTGTTCTCGGCGAACGCGGGGAAGGGCTCGGCGGGCAGCAGCGCGGTGACGTCGGCCTCCGGCAGCTCCGACAGCAGCATCTTGCCCAGGCCGGTGCAGTACGTGTGGTCGCGGGCGCCCAGGGCGCTGGTGAACCGCAGCGGGCGGTCCGGCTCGGCGACGCAGATGTGCAGCACCTGGTCGCCGTCGAGCACCCCGAGGTTCGCGGTCTGCCCGGTGCGCAGCGCCACCGGGCGCAGGTAGGCCTCGGCGACCACGGTCAGGTCGAGCGAGGAGACGTACGCGCTGGCGAGCCGCTGCACCTTGTGCCCGAGGCGGTACGAGGGCCGCTCGTCGACCCTGACCACGTACTCCATCTCCGCCAGGACCGCCAGGAGCCGCACGAGCGTGCTCTTGGGCAGGGCGGTGCTCTCGCTGAGGTCGTTGACGGTCAGCGGCTCCGGCTCGGCGGCGAGCATCTCCAGCAGCGCGAGGCCGCGGGCCAGCGCGTTGGCGTGGTAGTTCGCCGACGCCGGCTTGGTGTCGTCGACGGGCACCGGGCGGGCGGTGCGAGAGGTTCGGGCCATGACGGCCTCCTTGCAGCGGCTACGAAGTGGTGGGCAGTTCGGGGAAGTGGCAGGCGCTCGGATGGCCGGCCCCGATGCGATCGATCAGGGTGGGTGTCTCCCGCGCACAGACATCCTGGGCCTTCCAGCAGCGGGTGCGAAATCGGCAACCCGACGGCGGGTCGGCCGGGCTGGGCACGTCCCCGGTGAGCGTGATGCGGTCCCGCTCGTCCCGCCCCACCGGCGAGGGCACCGGGATCGCGGACAGCAGCGCCTGCGTGTACGGGTGGGTGGGGCGGGTGAAGATGTCCGCCCGGGTGCCCGTCTCCACGATGCCGCCCAGGTACATCACCGCGACCCGGTGCGAGATGTGCCGGACGACGGACAGGTTGTGGGAGATGAACAGGTACGCCAGGCCGAGCCGGTCCTGCAGGTCCCGCAGCTGGTTGATGACCTGCGCCTGCACCGAGACGTCCAGCGCGCTCACCGGCTCGTCGAGCACGAGCAGCCTCGGGTTGAGCGCGAGCGCCCGGGCCAGCCCGACGCGCTGGCGCTGGCCGCCGGAGAACTCGTGGGCGTAGCGGCGGGCGTGCTCGGGACGCAGGCCGACGAGCCGGAGCAGCTCGGCGACCCGCTCGGCGCCGCCCTCGGCGTAGCGGCCCTGCACCCGCAGCGGCTCGGCGACGATCTCGTGCACGGTCATGCGGGGGGACAGGGAGGCGTACGGGTCCTGGAACATGATCTGGATGTCGCGCCGCTTCGCCCGCAGCTGCGACTGGGGCAGCCGGGCCAGGTCGGCGCCCTCGAACAGGATCCGCCCGGCGGTCGGCTCGAGCAGGCGCACCAGCAGCCGGCCCGTGGTGGACTTGCCGCAGCCGGACTCGCCGACCAGCGACAGCGTCTCCCCCGCGGCCAGCTCGAGGTCGACGCCGTCGACGGCCCGGACCGCCCCGGCCTGGCGGCGCAGCACGCCCTTGCGGATCGGGAAGTGCTTCGCGAGTCCTTCCACCTTCAGCAGTGGCTGCGTCATGCGAGCTCCTCGTGGAAGTGGCAGGCGCTGCGCCGGCCGTCGCCGAGGTCCAGCAGCGCCGGGCGCTCGGTGCGGCAGATGTCCCGAGCCAGGGGGCAGCGCGGATGGAACGGGCAGCCGGGCGGGGGCGAGGCCATGTTCGGCGGGTTGCCCGGGATCGGGTCGAGCCGGTCCGTCTCCGTGTCCATGCGCGGGAGGCTGGCCAGCAGGCCCAGGGTGTACGGGTGCCGGGGCTTGCCGAAAAGCGCGTGCACCTCGGCGGTCTCGACGACCCGGCCGGCGTACATGACGACCACCCGGTCCGCGAGCTCGGCCACCACGCCGAGGTCGTGGGTGATGAGGATGGTCGCGGCGCCGGTCTCCCGCTGGGCCTTGCGCAGCAGCTGCAGCACCTGGGCCTGGATGGTCACGTCGAGGGCCGTGGTCGGCTCGTCGGCGATGATGAGGTCGGGGTCGTTGGCGATGGCCATCGCGATCATCGCGCGCTGGCGCATGCCGCCGGAGAACTCGTGCGGGTACTGCCGCGCGCGATGGGCCGCGTCCGGGACGCCGACGAGCGCGAGCAGCTCCACCGCGCGGGCCCGGGCCGCCTTCCTGTCCCGCCGGTCCTGGTGCAGCAGCACGGTCTCGGCGATCTGGTCGCCGATGCTGAGCACCGGGTTCAGCGCGGTCATCGGGTCCTGGAAGATCATGCCGACCGGCCCGCCGCGGATCGCCCGCAGCTGCCGCGGCGACAGCCCGCGCAGGTCCTGGCCGCGGAAGGCGAGCGTGCCCGCGCTGACCCGGGCCGGCGGCTCGCGCAGCAGGCGCAGCACCGACATCGCGGTCACCGTCTTGCCGGAGCCGGACTCGCCGACCACCGCGACGATCTCGCCCTCGTGCACCTCGAGGTCGACCCCGTCGACGGCGTGCACGACCCCGTCGTCGGTGTGGAAGTCGACGCTGAGGTTCTCGATCCGCAGCAGCACGCTCATGACTGCCTCGGATCCACGGCGTCGCGCAGGCCGTCGCCGATGAAGTTGACGGCGAGCACGGTCAGCGCGACCGCGACGCCCGGGGAGAGCCACAGCCACGGCTCGGTGCGGATGACGGTGAGGCTCTGCGCGTCGGTGAGCATGTTGCCCCAGCTGGCCGACGGCGGCTGCACGCCCAGGCCGAGGAAGGACAGCGTCGCCTCCAGCGCGATCGCCTGGGCGACGGCGAGGGTCGCGGCCACGCTGACCGGGGGCAGCGCGGCGGGGATGATGTGCCGGCGCAGCAGCCACATCGGGCCGGCGCCGGTGGCCCGGGAGGCGAGGACGTATTCCTGCTCGCGCAGCGACAGTGTCACCCCGCGCACGATCCGGCCGCAGACCGGCCACTGGAACAGGCCGATCGCGATGACCATGGTGACCACGCTCGGGCCGAGGATGCCGGCGACGACCACGATGACGACCAGCGACGGGAACGACATGAACACGTCGGCGAGGCGCATGACGAGCCCGTCGACCCAGCCGCCGAGCAGCCCGGCGATGCCGCCGAGCACGGTGCCGACGACCACGGCGAGGGCGGCCGAGGCGATGCCCACGCCGAGCGAGACGCGCCCGGCGAAGACCAGCCGGCTGAACACGTCGCGGCCGGTGGAGTCGGTGCCGAGCCAGTGCTCGCCCGACGGAGCCGCCCGCGCGGCGAGCAGGTCGATCTGGTTGGGGTCGTGCCCGGACAGCGGCCGGGCGAAGATCGCCGCCAGCACCACGAGGAACAGGAACACGAGGCTGGCCAGGGCCACCGGGTGCCGGCGAAAGCGCCGCAGCGCGCCACGGCGCGGGAGCGCCTCGTCGAGGACCTCCACCTGGATCGTCATCGCAGCCTCACCCTCGGGTCGACGAGCGTGTAGAGGACGTCGGCGAGCAGGTTGGACAGCAGCACGAGGATGGCGATCAGCAGGGCGAAGCCGATGATGACCGAGTAGTCGTGCTGGTTGACCGAGCTCACCGCGAGCTGGCCCATGCCGGGCCAGGCGAAGACCTGCTCGATGACGACCGCGCCCGCGAGCAGCTGGGGCACGTTGGACGCCACGACGGTCAGCAGCGGGATGAGCGAGTTGCGGAAGGCGTGGCGCAGGACCACGCGGCGCGGGGGTGCGCCCTTGGCCTCCGCGGTGCGCACGTAGTCCGCCTGCAGCTCGGTGATCATGGAGCTGCGGACGTACCGCATGAAGGGCCCCGAGTTCCCGAAGCCCAGGATGAGCGCGGGGAGCACGAGGTGGCGGATCGTGTCCAGCAGGCTCGGCGCGGTCGGGTCGGAGATGCCCGACGACGGCAGCCACTGCAGCTTCAGCGTGAAGAGGTAGATGGCGATCAGCGCGACGAAGAACACCGGGATCGACACGGAGCCGAGGCTGACCACGGTCGCGGAGTAGTCGACGACCGAGTTGCGCCGGCGGGCGGCGGCGATGCCGAGCGGGATGGCGACCAGCAGCGAGATGACGAGCGCGACGCCCATCAGCTCGATCGTGGGGCCGATGCGCTCGCCGAGCACCTCGGTGACGGCCCGCCCGTTGAGCAGCGAGTAGCCCAGGTCGCCGTGCAGCGCATTGACGAGCCAGTGCCAGTACTGCACGACCACCGACTGGTCCAGGCCGAGCTCGTGGCGCTTCTGCGCGATGAAGTCGGCGCTGCCGGAGTTGAGCTGGTCCGCGGGGACCTGCATGGCGATCGGGTCGCCGGGGGTCTTGTGCACCAGGCCGAAGATCGCGACGGTGATCAGGAAGAAGACCAGCACGTTCACCAGCAGCCGGCGGACGAGGTATGCGCCCAAACTCGCTCACACTCCCTTACTCGTGAGGTGGCCGGGCGGGCGCGCGTGCCCCCGCCCGGCCACGGCCGTCAGCCGGTGATGCTCCAGCTCGCCGGGTCCCAGAAGTTCGCGTCCTGCGAACCGGGGGCCCGGAAGCCCTGGACCTTCTTGCTCACGCCCCACAGGCCATAGGGGTTGTACAGCCACATGAGGTCGGCCTGCGCGTTCTCCTCGCTCGCGGCCTGGTCGTAGAGGGCCTTGCGCGCGCCGGCGTCCACGGTCTGGTTCGCCTGCGTCATCAGCCCGTCGAGCTTCTGGTCGCAGAAGAAGTTGATGTTGCCGCCGGCAGGATACTGCTGCGCGCACGCGGTGATGACGTTGATCGACGAGGAGTCCACGGCGTAGTTGCCGCCGCCGTAGAGCGTCATGTCGTAGGACTTGTCCTTGTAGGTGCCGGCGATCTGGGCCGCCTGGATGTTCACCAGGTTCACCTTGACCCCGACCGCCGCCAGCTCGCTCTGCACGATGGTCGCGGTGGCGTCGCGGTCGCGCTGGCCGTGCACCCACTGCAGGTTCACCGTGCGGTTCGGGTCCCAGCCGGCCTCGGCGAGCAGCTGCTTGGCCTTCTCGACGTTCTTGGCGTAGTCGTTGAGGCCGGACGGCTCGTTGGCCTTGGCGAAGTTGGACAGCCGCACCTCGCCCTTGCCCATGAGGACCGTCTTGACGATCTGCTGGCGGTCCACGGCGTAGAGGAACGCCTGGCGGACGCGGGCGTCCTGGAAGTAGGGCTTGGACTGGTTGAGCGCGATGCGCACGAAGCCGGCGCCGGGCTTCTCCTGCGTGGTGACCCCGCCGAAGCCGGCGACGGTGGCCGCGTCGGTCGGCGAGAAGGAGGCGATGTCGATGCCGCCGTTGCCGAGCTGCGCGGTGGCGACGTCGGACGTCATCGGCTTGAGGTAGACGTCCTTGATCTTCGCCGGGTTGCGGTAGTTCGGGTTCGCGGTGACGTGGACGTACTGGTTCGTCTTGTACTCGACGAAGGTGTAGGGGCCCATGCCGACCGTCGGCTTGCGGAAGAACTCGTTCTTGGCCACGGCGTCGGGGGCGTCCTTGCCGAGGATGTGCTCGGGCAGGATCCACGGGTTGCCGATGACGGCCATCAGCCCGAAGTTGGCCGCGGCGGCCTTGATGACGAACGTGTTGTCGTCGGGCGCCGAGAAGCCGGAGATCGTCGGGCTCTTGCCGGAGGTGAAGTCGGCGACGCCGGCGACGCCGCTGTAGCTGCCCGCGGTGGCGCTGGTCGACTTCGGGTTGGCCAGCAGGTTGTAGGTGAAGAGCACGTCCTTGGAGGTGAAGGGCTGCCCGTCGCTCCACTTGAGGCCCTTGCGCAGGTGGAACGTGAAGGTGGTCGCGTCGGGCGACACGTCGTAGCTCTCGGCCAGGCGCGGCTGGAGCTTGTAGTCCGGGTCGACGGCGAGCAGGCCCTCGTAGACGAAGGACATCACCTGTGAGTCGGCGCCGTTGAGCGGGGCCAGGGGGCTGAAGACGCCGGCCGGCTCCTGGTAGAGGTACACGTTGAGCGACGACTTGCCCGGTGTGGAGGTCGTGTCCGGCTTCGGGCCGGTGCAGGCGGCGACGGCGAGCAACGCCACCGCGGCGGCACCGGCAAGGAACACCCGTTTCATGGGCACCTCTTTGTATCGGGGGGTTGGCACGTGCGAGGGTTGGGCGCGGCCTCAGGCCACCGTGTTGCGCAGTGTTCCCAGCGGGCCGAGGTCGACGGTCATCTCGTCGCCGGCCGTGAGGTATTCACCGGTGGCGGCCCCGACGCCGGAGGGGGTGCCGGTGAGGATGACGTCACCGGGTTCCAGGGTCATCAGCCGCGACGCATGGGCGATCAGCTCGGCCACCGTGAAGATCATGTCCTTGGTCGAGCCGTGCTGCTTCGTGACGCCGTTGACGTCGAGGCGCACCGGGATCGCCTGGGGGTCGCCGGTCGCGTCGGCGCTGAGCAGCCACGGGCCGAGCGGGGCGAAGCCGTCGCACCACTTGCCGGCCAGCCAGTCGAAGAACCAGACGGCCTTGTCGTCGGTGTCGCGCTCGAAGCCGTAGTCCATGCTGCGCGCGGACACGTCGTTGGAGGCCATGTAGCCGGCCACGTAGTCGAGGGCCCGGCCGGCCGGCACGTTGCGCGCGGTCCGGCCGATCACCACCGCCAGCTCGGCCTCCCAGTCGATCTCGTGGCTCACGTCCGGCAGCGGGATGACCGCGCCGGGGCCGACGATCGAGGTGGGGGGCTTGAGGAACAGCCGCGGCGACAGCCGGCTCTTGTCCAGGGGCTCGCCGCCGGTCTCGGTGACGTGGTCCTGGTAGTTGGCCGCGGCGGCCAGGAGCTTCCCGGGGCGCTGCAGCGGCGCCAGGAGCCGGACGTCGCGCAGCGCGACGCTCGAACCGTCCACTGTGGACATTCCGTCGGCGATGAACGCCAGCAGGTCGCCGTCGCCGAGCTCGGCGATCGTCTCGTCGTCCACCAGGCGGCCGTGGCGGACCGCTCCGTCGCGCTCGTAGCTAACGAATCGCATCGAGTTGCACTCCCCGGCCCTCGTTGATGGACTGTTGCGCCGCCTCGACGATCCGCTGCGCGCGGACCGCGTCGCGCGGGCCCAGCTCGGCCCGGCCCGTGCGGATGCCCGCCGCGAGCACGTCGAGCAGCGTGTCGACGGTGCCGGGCCCGATCCACGCCCGGGTCGCTTCCCGAGCGGTGCGAACCTCCAGGGCCGGGCGCGTGGCGTCGATGACGAGCACGCCGTGGGAGCCGCTGACGCGGTAGCGATGCAGGAGCAGGCCCGCGGGGGCGATGCCGTGCACCTGCGGCACCCGGCCCACCACGATGGTGCTGGTCACGCCGTGCTCATGGTCGAGCTGGAGGGTATCGAGCTGGAGGGTGCCGAGCGGGCCGCCCGTCGCGCGGACCTTCGTCACCGCGAGGCCGAGCAGGTCGCAGACGATGTCGATCGGGTACAGCCCGAGGTTGAGCAGCTCCCCGCCCGCCCCCGAGTCGCCGGCGAAGTCGCCGCCGGCCACGATGAAGTCGCACTGCACGTTCCACGGCAGCCCGACCCGGCCGGCCCGGATCGCGGCCTTCGCCGAGCGCAGGGCGCCGCCCAGCCGTTGATGATGGGCCGGCACGACGACCACGCCGTGCTCCTCGGCCAGCGTGGCCAGCCGCTCGCACTCGGCGGCCGTGGCGGCCAGGGGCTTGTCGGCCAGCACGTGGCGGCCGGCCCGGATCTCGCGCTCGATGGCCGCGGCCCGCTCCGGCAGCGGCAGCGCCACACTGACGGCGTCGGCCTCCTCGTCGTCGCCGACGACGGTGAACCCGGGGTGGCGCTCGAACGCGGGACGGTACATGTCGCGCTGGTGGTTCTGGGTCCCGATCCCGGCCTCGCCGAGCAGCCGCACGCGGATCATGCGAGCACCTCGTCGAGGGTCACGCGCTCGCCGGTGGCGATGGACCGCTCCGCGGCGACGCCCATGGCGACCGCGAGCACCGCGTCCTCCACGGGCATGAGCGGCGCCGCGCCCCCGATGCTGTCGAGCCAGGCCCGCAGCTGCAGCGCGAATCCATTGCCCCCGGCGGCCGGCACGAGGGCCGGGCCCTGCTCCGCGTAGAGCACCGCGGCCTCGCCGTCCCAGTCCTGCCGGACGGCACCCCCCGTGCCCGCGACGAACAGCTCCCGCTGGTTGAACGAGCCCGGCCGGTGCGCCCGGCTCATCTCGCACACCGCGGTGGCCCCGTTCGCGTAGTCCACCACCATCTCCAGGTAGTCGTAGATGCCCAGGTCCGCGGCGGTCTGCTTGTGGCCGCGGGCGCTCACGGCGACCGGCCGGGCGTCCAGCCACCAGGTCGCCAGGTCGAGCAGGTGCACGCCGTTGTGCAGGGCGTGCCCGCCGGACCGGGCCGGGTCGGCGACCCAGGCGCTCCAGTCGGGCCAGATCCAGCCGCCGAGGATGGCCAGGCGCACCAGGAACGGCTCGCCGATCCCGGCCACCGCCGCCTTGACCGCGCGGCCGTAGTCGTAGGCGCGGTGCGTGTGGGCGGCCGCGAGGACCAGGCCTTTTCCGGCGAACGCGGCCTGCAGGGCCCGCGCGTCTGCCACCGTGGTGGTCAGGGGCTTCTCGATGAGCAGGTGTTTGCCGGCGCCGGCGACCGCGGCACCGATCTCGGCGTGCGTGAAGTTGGGCGTGCACACGATCGCCGCGTCGACGTCCGGCCAGGCCAGCGCCTGGGCCAGGTCGCTCGCGTGCGGGATGCCGCCCTGCGAGCGGGCGAACGCGGCGGCGCGGCCCGGGTCGACGTCGACGATCCCGGCGATGCGGGCGCCCGGCGTCACCGCCACGGCGGCACTGTGCGCGTCGGCGATGAACCCGGCGCCGACCAGCAGGATGCCGATCCCGTCACTCGCCACCTGGCCTCCCCCCGGTGCGTCCGACGACGCATTTGGAACGTGGTTTCATATCGCACCATCGTGGGTCGGCCGCGAAGTGCTGTCAAGGTCCACTCGTCAAACATGGAACGTCTTGCCATGTTGTCGCGCGGTGCTCTAGCGTCCCCGGCATGCCCTCTGCACAACGACGGGACTCCCCACTCGGACAAGCGATCGCGGAGCGGGCGGCCCGAGTCATCCCCGGCGGCGTGAACTCCTCGACCCGCTACATCGGCGAGCCGTACTCCTTCGCCGCCGCCGACGGCGCCCACGTGACCGACGCCGACGGCCGGCGCTACCTCGACTACCACGCCGCCTTCGGCGCGATCCTCCTCGGCCACAACCACCCGGTCGTCAACGACGCCGTCCGGGCCGCCCTCGGCGGCGTCGACCTCACCGGGCTCGGCGTGACCGAGGGCGAGGTCGAGCTCGCGGAGCGGATCGTCGACATCATCCCGTCCGCCGAGTCGATGATCGCGACGATGAGCGGCTCGGAGGCGACCGCCCAGGCGATCCGCCTGGCCCGGGCGGTCACCGAGCGCGACCTCATCATCAAGTTCCAGGGCGGCTTCCACGGCTGGACCGACGCCGTCGCCCGCAACGTCATCTCGGCCCCGGACAAGGCCTACGGCCGCGACCCGCTCTCCCGCGGCATCCTGGACCAGAACATCGACGCCACGCTCATCGCCGAGTTCAACGACCTCGACTCCGTCGCCGGGCTCTTCGACGCCCACCCCGGGCGCATCGCCGCGGTCATCCTCGAGCCGATCCCGCACAACGTCGGCGCGCTGCTGCCCACCCAGCAGTTCGTCGAGGGCCTGCGCGCGCTGACCCGCGACCGGGGCGCCCTGCTCATCTTCGACGAGGTGATCACCGGCTTCCGGCACGCGCTCGGCGGCTACCAACAGGTCGTCGGGGTCACCCCGGACGTGACGACGTTCGGCAAGGGCATGGCCAACGGCTTCCCGATCGGCGGCGTCGCCGGCCGCCGGGACCTCATGGAGCGCTTCAACGGCCGCGGCGGCGACGTGCTCATGGCGGGCACGTTCAACGGCAACCCGGCCGCCTGCGCCGCCGCCCTGGCCACCATCGGCTACCTGCGCGACAACCCGGACTTCTACACCCGCACCCACGCGCTGGGCGCCCGGATGCGCGACGGTCTCGCCGCCATCGTCGCCGAGCTCGGCATCGAGGCCACGGTGGCGGGCTTCGGCGGGGTGTTCGCGCTGTACTTCGCCAAGGCCCCGATCCTGGGGTACCGCGACCTCATGCGCAACAACGACGCCGCCTACGTCGCCTTCCACCGCGGCATGACCGAGCGCGGGTTCCTCATGCTGCCGATGGCCCTCAAGCGCAACCACGTGAGCGGTTCCCACACGGCGCGGGAGATCGACCTGACCCTCGAGGCCGCGCGCGAGGTCCTCGCCTCCCTGCGCCCGCTGCTGGAGGCCTGATGATCCTCAAGGGCCCCTCCGGTCTTGCGAAGCAGGCGCCGGACGTCGCCGAGACCGTCGCCACGGTCATCGCCGACGTGCGGGCGCGCGGCGACGAGGCCGTGCGGGAGTACTCCGAGCGGTTCGACCACTGGTCCCCGCCCAGCTTCCGGCTCGCCCCGGAGGAGATCGAGCGGATCGTGGCCGGCGTCGACGCGCAGGTGCTCGACGACATCCGCACCGTGCAGCGCAACGTCGGCGACTTCGCCCGCCGGCAGCTCGAGTCGCTGCGGGACTTCGAGGTCGAGACCATGCCCGGGGTGTACCTCGGGCAGCGCTCCATCCCCGTGTCCGCGGCGGGCGCCTACGTCCCCGGCGGCCGCTACCCGCTCGTCGCCTCCGCGCACATGACGGTCGTGACGGCCAAGGTGGCGGGCGTGCCCCGGGTGGCCGCGTGCACCCCGCCGATCCGCGGCGAGATCCCGGCGGCGACGGTCGCCGCGATGCACCTGGCCGGCGCCGACGAGATCTACCTGCTCGGCGGCGTGCAGGCGGTCGCGGCGCTGGCCGTGGGCACGCCGTCGATCGGGAAGGTCGACCTGCTGGCCGGGCCGGGCAACGCCTATGTCGCCGAGGCCAAGCGGCAGCTCTTCGGCCGGGTCGGCATCGACCTCTTCGCCGGCCCGACCGAGATCCTCATCGTCGCCGACGACACCGCCGACCCGTTCATCGTCGCCGTCGACCTGCTCAGCCAGGCCGAGCACGGGCCCGACTCCCCCGCGATCCTGGTCTGCTCGTCGGAGCGGGTCGCCCGCGAGGCCCTGGCCCACGTCGAGGCGCTGCTGCCGGGCCTGCCGACGAACGACTACGCCGGCCCCGCGTGGCGCGACCACGGGCAGGTCATCGTGACCGGCACGACCGAGGAGGCCTTCGCGGTGGCCGACGGGTTCGCGGCCGAGCACGTGCAGGTCCTCACCGCCGAGCCGCGCCGCGCCCTGACGCTCATGCACGACTACGGCGCGCTCTTCCTCGGCGAGGCCACCTGCGTCTCCTACGGCGACAAGGTCATCGGCACCAACCACACCCTGCCGACGCGGGGCGCGGCGCGGTACACCGGCGGCCTGTGGGTCGGCAAATACCTCAAGACGGTGACGTACCAGGAGGTGCTTTCACCGGACTCGAGCGCCGAGCTGGGCCGTCTGTGCGGCCGCGCGGCCCGCGTCGAGCTGTTCGAAGGCCACGCGCGCTCGGGCGACGTGCGCGCGGCGAAGTACGCCGGCGATCCCCTGCCCTGGGCCCCGCCCGGTATCTTCTCCGCATGATCTTCGACGACGGCCAGCGGGTCCTGTTCATCGGCGACAGCATCACCGACTGCGGGCGGACCGGCCCGCTGGCCCCCTACGGCGACGGCTACGTGAACCTGCTCCGCGCCCTGGTCACCGCCCGCCACCCCGGGACCGGCCTGACCTGGCTGAACCGCGGCGTCTCGGGCGACACCGTCCGGCATCTGCGGGCCCGCTGGGCGCGCGACGCGGTGGCCGAGCGCCCGGACTGGCTGTCCGTGATGATCGGCATCAACGACGTGTGGCGCGCCTTCGGCGACCGCCCGCACGAGGCCGTGCCGATCGACGAGTACGAGTCGACCCTGCGCGGCCTGCTCTCGGAGCTGGACTGCCGGCTCATCGTCGGCACGCCCTACTTCATCGAGCCGGACCCGACCGACGCGCAGCGCGCCCAGAGCGACCGCTACGCGGCCGTGGCCCGGCGCATCGCCGCCGACTTCGGCGCGCTGCTGGTGGACACGCAGGCCATGTTCGACGGGCTGCTCGAGCACCGCGGCGCCGAGGCGTGGGCCCCGGACCGGGTGCACCCGGGCCTGGAGGGTCACACGGCCCTGGCCCTGGCCTTCCTCGACGTCATCGAGTCGAAGTAGGGTCGACGAGCAGCTTCGGGCCCGGGCCGGCCGTCGCGGGACGACGGCCGGCCAGGGCCCCGGCCACCGCGCCGAGGGCGATGGTCGCGCCGACGAGCGGGCGCGGGTCGACCGAGCCGTCCGCGAAGGCGGCGATCGCTCCCGGCAGCCCGGCCGAGGCGCCCAGGATGCCGACGACCGTCACGTCCTTGAGCGCGATCTCCCGCGTGTCCACGGTGCTCGGCACGCCCGACAGTCCGATGTAGACGATCCGGCGGCCCGGCTCGACCAGGTCCAGGGCGAGGCTCGGGGCGCCTGGGTCGTTCGTGGCGTCGATGACCGCGTCCCACGTCCGGTCGGTCGTCCGGTGGCTGTCGAAGCCGAGGGATCGGGCCAGGGCGAGCTGGTGGGGCTCGCGGCCCAGCAGGTGGACCTCGACGCCCCGGGCGCGCGCGAACAACGCCGCCAGCAGGCCGATCGTGCCGGTGCCGAGGACCAGCAGGCGCTCGCCGGGCCGCAGCCGCGCCGCTTCGACGCTGCGCAGGGCATTGCCGCCCGGCTCGACCAGGGCGCCGAGGGTGGCGTCCAGCGACCCGGGCAGCCGGTGCAGGGTGTGCGCCGGGACGGTCAGGCGCTCGGCCAGGGCCCCGGGGACGGCGCCGCGGATGCCGACCTCGTCGCGGTCCGCGCACACGTGGTGGCGGCCCGAGCGGCAGCGCCTGCACCTTCCGCAGCCGATCATCGTGTCGCCCGTGACGCGGGCGCCCAGCCATCCCGGGTCGGCGCCGGGGCCGAGCGCCGTCACGGTGCCGCACCACTCGTGGCCGGGGCGCACCGGGTACGTCGTGATCCCGGTCTGCAGATAGCTCAGCTCGCCGGTGAAGAGCTCGACGTCGGTGCCGCAGATCCCGGCCCGCTCCACGTCGACGAGCACCTGGCCGGGGCCGGGCACCGGGTCGGGGACCGTGCGGACCTCGGCCGCGCGCGGGCCGGTGAGGACTAGCGCGCGCACGCCGGCGGCACCCACATCGGCGTCGGCAGGCCCCGCGCGCCCACGGACGCGGTGAACAGGCGGCCCGCGTCCGGGAACTCCGCCCGGCGCTCCCGCGGCATGCCCCGCGCCGCGGTGGTGATCACGAGGACGTCGCCCGCGAAGGCGACGCTCGACGCGTTCGGCGCGGGGACCGCCACCACGGCGAGCAGCGCGCCCGCCGGGGAGCGGCACTCGACCCGGGCGCCGCCCCAGACCGCGATCCACAGGTTGCCGTCCGCGTCCACGCACATGCCGTCGGGGTGCCCGCCGGCGATCGTGAGCAGGTCGCGGCGCTCCCCCACGGCGCCGGTGGCCACGTCGTAGTCGCGCACGTGCACGACCCCGGGCAGCGTGTCGACGCTGTAGAACAGCTCGCCCGACGGGCTCCAGGCCAGCCCGTTGGACAGGTCGAGATCGGCGTCGAGCACCGTCACGCCCGTGTCGTCGAGCCGCACCAGGACCTCCTCGCCGCGGCGGTCGTCCTGGGCCAGGCTGCCGACGAGGAAGCGGCCCGCCGGGTCCACGGCGCCGTCGTTCAGCCGGCTGTCGCGCTCCTCGGGCAGCACCCGGGCGACCGTCGAGCGGGTGCCGTCCAGGGCGACGGCGGTCAGGGTGTGCCGCTCGGCGACGAGCAGCGAGCCGTCCCCGGCCACGGCGACCGCCCCGACGGTGTCGTCGAAGGTCCAGGAGCGCCCGGTCCGCACGCCGTCCTCGAGGAAGCCCTCGTGCACGGTGTTGGCCAGGATGTCGACCCACAGCAGCCGGGAGCGGGCCGCGTCCCACACGGGCCCCTCGCCGAGCGCATAGGAATCCGCCGAAGCCGGGGTGGCGCTGAACTCCATCTCCGGATAGTAGCCTCGGAAGATGCCCGCACGACGCAGCGCGCAGTGGTACGCCGGCGACGACCGCAACGCCTACATCCATCGCGCCTGGATGCGCCGCGGCCTGCCCGGCGACGCGTTCGACGGCCGCCCGCACATCGCGATCGCCAACACCGCCAGCGACCTGACCCCCTGCAACGCGCACCTGGACGAGGTCGCCCGCAGCGTGGCCAACGGCGTCTACGAGGCCGGCGGCATCCCGCTCGACCTGCCCGTGATGTCCCTCGGCGAGACGCAGGTCCGGCCGACGGCGATGCTGTGGCGGAACCTGGCCGCGATGGCGACCGAGGAGATGCTGCGGGCCAACCCGATCGACGGCGTGGTGCTGCTCGGCGGCTGCGACAAGACCATCCCGGCGCTGCTCATGGCCGCGTGCTCGGTCGACCTGCCGGCGGTGGTGGTGCCGGGCGGGCCGATGCTCACGGGCACGTTCCGCGGGGTACCGCTGGGCTGCGGCACCGACGTGTGGAAGCTGTCGGAGGAGGTGCGGGCCGGCACGCTGTCCGAGCGCGCGTTCCTGGACTCCGAGTCGTCGATGATCCGCAGCCGGGGCCACTGCAACACGATGGGCACGGCCTCGACGATGGGGCTGCTCGCCGAGGTCCTCGGCATGACGCTGCCCGGCATCGCCGGCATCCCGGCCGCCGACAGCCGCCTGCTCGCCGCCGCCCACGCGACCGGCGTCCTCGCCGTCGAGCTGGTGGACCGGGAGCGCCGGCCGAGCACCGTGCTGACCAAGGCGTCCTTCGAGAACGCGATCGTCGCCCTGGCCGCCCTGGGCGGGTCCACCAACGCCGTCGTGCACCTGCTCGCCATCGCCGGCCGCGCGGGCGTCGAGCTCACCCTGGACGACTTCGACCGGGTCGGCGCGGCGGTACCGCTGCTGGTGGACCTGCAACCGGCGGGCCGTTTCCTCATGGAGGACCTGCACCGGGCGGGCGGCCTGCACGCCGTGCTCGCCGAGGTGTCCGACCTGCTCGACCCGGCGGCGCTGACGGTGACCGGCCGGCCCCTGCTCGCGGCGCTGGCCGAGGCGGCGATCTGGGACCGTGAGGTGATCCGCCCGCGCGCGCAGCCGCTGCGCCCGGCCGCCGGCATCGCCGTCCTGCGGGGCAACCTCGCCCCCGGCGGCGCCGTGATCAAGCCGGCCGCCGCCTCCCCGCACCTGCTGCGCCACCGCGGCCCGGCGGTCGTGTTCGACTCGGTCGAGGACCTGCACGCCCGCCTCGACGACCCGGGCCTGGACGTCACCGCCGACTCGGTGATCGTGCTGCGCGGCTGCGGGCCGAAGGGCTACCCGGGCATGCCGGAGGTCTCGAACACCCCGATCCCGGCGAAGCTGCTGGCCCTGGGCGTGCGGGACATGGTGCGGGTGTGCGACGGGCGGATGAGCGGCACGGCGTACGGCACCGTCGTGCTGCACGTCGCCCCCGAGGCGGCCGCGGGCGGTCCCCTGGCCCGGGTCCGCACCGGCGACATGATCGTCCTGGACGTCGAGGCGCGCACGCTGCACTGCGAGGCCGACCTCGACGAGCGGGAGCCGTCACCGCGGTTCCTGGCCGCCCTGGCCCAGCCGCGGCGGGGCTGGGAGCGCCTGTACGTCGACACCGTGCTCCAGGCCGACACCGGCGCGGACCTGGACTTCCTGGCCGGCGCGAGCGGCGACCGGGTCGCCCGCGAGTCCCACTGACCCCGCGGCGCGGCCCGGCGCCGGCTACCGCATGTGGCCCGTCAGCCCCGTGGCGTGCATCTCGTACGCGCTCTCGGCGTGCGTCACCAGGTCCAGCCCCGCGTGCTCGTCCTCGGCCGCGACCCGGAATCCGACCAGCCGGTCGACGCCCTTGGCCACGAGCCACGTCACGCCGAACGCGTACACGGCCACGACGAGCACCGCGAGCGCCTGGCGCCACAGCAGGTCCACCCCGCCGCCGTAGAACAGCCCGTTCGGGCCGCCGGTGACCGCCGCGGTCGCCAGCAGCCCGATGAGCAGCGTGCCGATGAGCCCGCCGACGCCGTGCACGCCGGCCACGTCGAGGGAGTCGTCGTAGCCGAGGCGGTACTTGAGCCCGACCGCGTAGGCGCAGGCGACCCCGGCGACCGCGCCGATGGCGAGCGCCCCGAACGGGTTCACCGACCCGCACGACGGGGTGATCGCGACGAGCCCGGCCACCGCGCCCGAGGCCGCGCCGAGCGTGGTCGGGTGCCCGTCGCGGAACCGCTCGACGAGCAGCCAGCCGCAGACCGCGGCCGCCCCGGCGACCTGGGTGTTGAGAAACGCCATGGAGGCCGCCCCGCCCGCGGTCAGCGCGGAGCCGGCGTTGAAGCCGAACCAGCCGAACCACAGCAGCCCGGCGCCGAGCACCACGAGGGGCAGGCTGTGCGGGCGCATCGGGTCGGACCGGAAGCCCAGCCGCGGGCCGAGCACCAGGGCGAGCGCGAGCCCGGAGGCGCCCGAGTTCACCTCGACCACCGTGCCGCCGGCCAGGTCGAGGATGTGCAGGTGGGTGGCGATCCAGCCGCCGCCGAAGACCCAGTGCGCGATGGGCACGTAGACGACGAGCACCCACACGGCCACGAAACCGATCCAGGCGCCGAAGCGGGCCCGGTCGGCGATGGCGCCGGAGAGCAGCGCCGCGGTGATGACGGCGAACATGAGCTGGAAGGAGGCGAAGGCGGGGGTCGGTACCGTGCCCGTGAGGTCGTGCATCCCGACGCCCGCCATCCCGGCGTGGCGCAGCGAGCCGATCAGCCCGCCGACGTCGGGGCCGAACGCGAGGGAGTAGCCGGCCAGCACCCACACGACGGTGACCACGGCCAGGCAGGCGAAGGACATCATGAGCATGTTCAGCGCGCTCTTCACCCGCACCATCCCGCCGTAGAACAGCGCCAGGCCCGGCACCATGAGCAGCACCAGGGCGGCGCTGACCAGCAGCCAGGCGGTGTCACCCGCGCTGAACCCCTCCGGCATGTGTCCCCCTCGATCTTCGACGGCCGCGTCAGCGTGCCCGGCGACCGTTTCGCTGGGAACTCGCACAAGTTTCCGAGGTGTTACCTATGTCGCAGATCAGTTACGTGCTCGTCACGCGGGAAGGGGGAGAGATGGCCACCGATAGACGCTCCGCACTTGCGTAAGCACGGAGCGTGATCCATGGGAGGTGCAAGGCAATGTGTGGAATCGTCGGCTGGGTCGCCCTGGGTGCCCCCGAAGGCCGAGATCTGCGCCGCGAGACGGCCGCCGTGCGGGCCATGACCGGCACGATGGCGCTGCGCGGCCCCGACGCCGAGGGCCTGTGGGTGCGCGAGCACATCGCGTTCGGCCACCGCCGGCTCGCCGTCATCGACCTCGTCAGCGGCGACCAGCCGATGACCGTCGAGCACGACGGCCGGGAGCTCGCCGCGATCACCTACAGCGGTGAGCTGTACAACTACCGCGAGCTGCGCGAGGAGCTGCGCGGGCGCGGCCACGCGTTCAAGACCGACAGCGACACCGAGGTGGTGCTGCGGGCGTACGTCGAGTGGGGCGAGGACTTCGTCGACCGCCTCAACGGCATGTACGCGTTCGGCATCTGGGACGCCCGCCGGGAGCACCTGCTGCTGGTGCGCGACCGGATGGGCGTCAAGCCGCTGTACTACTACACCGGCATCGCCGGCTCCGTGCTCTTCGCGTCCGAGCCCAAGGCCGTCTTCGCGCACCCGCAGGCCGAGGCGGTCGTGGACATCGAGGGCCTGCGCGAGCTGCTGGCGTTCATCAAGACCCCCGGCCACGCGATCTACCGCGACCTGCACGAGGTCGTGCCCGGCGAGATCCTGCGGGTCGACGCGGACGGGCTGCACCGCCGGCAGTACTGGCGGCCGTCCTACGCCGAGCACACCGACTCGCTCGACACCACCATCCGCACCGTGCGGGGCCTGCTCGACGACATCGTGGCCCGCCAGACGATCGCCGACGTGCCGCTGTGCGCACTGCTGTCCGGCGGGCTGGACTCCTCGGCGACCACCGCGCTCGCGCAGGGGGCGCTCACGGCGCGGGGCGAGGGCCCGCTGCGCTCGTTCGCCGTCGACTTCGTCGGGCAGACCGAGCACTTCAAGCCCGACCCGATGCGGGCGACCCCGGACGCGCCGTTCGTGCACGACGTGGTCAAGCACGTGAACGTCGACCACGAGGACATCGTGCTCGACGCGGCCACGCTCATGGACCCGCTCAGCCGCAACGCCGTCGTCGCCGCGATGGACCAGCCGACCTTCGGCGGGGACATCTACACGTCGCTGTACCTGCTGTTCCGGGCCGTGCGCGAACACTCCACGGTGGCGCTGTCGGGCGAGGCGGCCGACGAGGTGTTCGGCGGCTACGCCTGGTTCCACCAGCCGGCCGTGATCCAGTCCGAGACCTTCCCGTGGCTGGCGGTCTTCAGCCTGGCCAACCCGGGCGCGGACGCGTCCAGCGGCGCCCTCGACCAGGGCCTGCACGAGGCGCTGCGGCTGCCCGAGTATCGCGAGGCCGCCTACCGCACCGCGCTCGCCGAGGTCGACCACGGCGACGACCCCGACCCGCACAACCGGCGCATGCGCGAGATCTCCTACCTGCACCTGACCCGGTTCGTGCAGATCCTGCTGGACCGCAAGGACCGCATGAGCATGGCGCACGGGCTCGAGGTGCGGGTGCCGTTCTGCGACCACCGGCTGGTGCAGTACGTCTACAACACCCCGTGGTCGATGAAGACCTTCGACGGCCGCGAGAAGAGCCTGCTGCGCGCCGCGACCGCGGACGTGCTCCCGGCGTCGGTCGTGGCCCGGGTCAAGAGCCCGTACCCGTCCACCCAGGACGAGCGCTACGAGCGGGCCCTGCGCGAGGCGGCCACCGTGGTCGCCGCCGACTCACCCGCGTCCGCCCTGCTCGACCAGGCCCGGGTCGGCGAGCTGGTCGCGTCGCCCTACGAGCACGACGGATTCGGCCTGGCCCGGCGCCAGATCGAGCAGATCCTGGCCCTCGACACCTGGCTGCGGCACAGCCCGGCGCGCCTGGAGCTCTAGCGGATCCGGAGCTCTAGCGGATCCGGCCGAACAGCGGGTGCGGGCTCACCTTCACGCGGGGTGAGCCCGGCCCGAACCAGGGCGCCTCGCGGATCTCGCGCATCGCGTCGCGGCGCCGCCCGGCGTCCATCCGGTCGATGAACAGCACCCCGTCCAGGTGGTCGGTCTCGTGCTGCAGGCAGCGGGCCAGCTCGCCGGCGCCGACCACCTGGACGGGGTCGCCCCGGTCCGACCAGCCCTTGGCCACGACGTGCTGCCGGCGCACGGTGTCGAAGTAGAGCCCGGGCATCGACAGGCAGCCCTCGGGCCCGTCCTGCTCCTGCTCGTCAGGGAAGTCGAGCACCGGGTTCACCAGGTGCCCGCGCACCCCGTCGACGTGGAACACGAACGCCCGCAGCGCGACGCCGATCTGGTTGGCGGCCAGGCCCGAGCCGCGCTCGGACTCCAGGGTGTCGAAGAGGTCGCGGACCAGCCGGCGCAGCTCCGCGTCGAACGTCGTGACCCGCTCGGTCGCGGTGGTCAGCACCGGGTCGCCGAAGATCCGCACCGGAACCACGCTCATGCTCGACTCCTTTGCATTGTGCTTTGCAAACGAGGATACTGTGCAACGTGATCGACCGACAGGCCCATCCGGTGCGCACCGCCCTGGTCACCCTGCTGCGCGAGCGCGGGACGCTCACGTCCACCGAGGCCGCGCGGGAGCTGGGCGGCAGCTCCGGGCTCTACTCGTTTCACCTGCGGCAGCTGGCCCGCTACGGCGTGGTCGAGGAGGTGCCCGCCGAGGGCCGCGCGAAGCCCTGGCGGCTCGTCGGCGAGGCCCCTCCTTTGCAAAGTGCGCTCAACCGCGGTCTCGAGGACGAGAGCTACCAGCACTGGCTCGCCGTGCGCGACCGGGCGCCCGCGCACTGGCGCCGCGACCAGGCGTTCAGCGAGGTCGTGTACCTGACGCCGGAGGAGCTGACCGAGCTCGGCAACGCGGTGCGGGCGCTCATCGCGGGGTACAGCGGCCGCCCGGCGCACAACCGCGGACCCGTCGCGGCCGTCGCGCGGTTCTTCCCCCTCGTGGAGCCCGCGGACTGAACTCAGGCCACCACGCGGCGGGTCCACTGCTGGTTGGTGCCGCCGTTGCACGTCCACTGCAGGCCGGCCGCCCCGTCGGCGGTCGAGCCGTCGGCGATGTCGAGGCACTTGCCGCTGTGCCGCGCGACGAGCCGCACGAAGCCGGTGCCGAGATCCTGCACCGTGAAGCGCTGGTTCAGCCCGGATCCGCAGGTGTACTGCAACGTGCGCGCGCCGTCCGCGGCCGAGCCCGAGCTCACGTCGAGACACTTGCCGCTGTGCCGCGCGACGAGCTGCTCCGCGGGCCCGGCCGTCGCGGCCACGGTTCCGGCGGCCGCGTCGATGCTCAGCTGCGGCGCCCACGCGAGACCGAGGCCGGTGCTGCTCGGGAACGACAGCGGCAGCCAGACGTACTGCGAGTCGTTCACCGCCCCGCCCCACGCGCCCGCCCACCGGTCGCCGAGGTAGAGGTACGCGCTGCCGACCTGCAGCACATAGGCCGTCTGCGAGCCGAAGGCGGTGTTGTCGCCGACGGTGTGCAGGGCACTCCAGGTGCCGGTGACGCTCGTGGCGGTGCCGTACTGCTGCTGGTTCGGGGCCCAGCCGGTGGCGGCCGACGTCAGCAGGAAGTACACCCCGTTGCGCTTGAACATCGCCGGCGCCTCGCGCGACGAGCCCGGCCACAGGCGCTGGACCCGGGCGCTGACCCCGAGGTAGTCGCTCGTGAGGCGGTAGACGTGCAGGTCGGCGTTCTCGTTCGCGGCCGAGATCATGTAGGCGGTGCCGTCGTCGTCGCGGAAGAGCGTGATGTCGCGGCTCATGTAGTCCAGCGGGCGGAAGCTGCCGCGGTACGTGTACGCCCCGTCCACCGTGGACGACGTGGCGACCGCGGCGCGGGCCTCGCCGTAGTCGGTGCCGTTCTCCTTGTGCATCCACATGACGAACTGGCCGGTCGAGCTGTTGTAGATCACCTTGGGCCGCTCGATCTTCGCCGACCCCAGCTCGGCGGCGGAGGACTGGGTCAGCGCGTGGTTGCGGAACTCCCAGGTGCGCAGGTCGGTGGAGCGGTAGACGTCGACGGAGCGGAAGGTGTCGTCGGCGTTGCGGTCCTCGCCGAACCAGTAGTAGTACGAGCCGGCCTTGACGACCCCTCCCCCGTGCGCGTGCAGGAGATTGCCCGCGGTGTCGCGCAGCTGCACTCCACTTTGGACGGTGACGGCCGCGGCGTGGGCCGGCGCGGCGGCGGCGAGAACGGCGGCGGCGGCGACCAGCAGCGCGAGCAGTCCTCGTGACATGGCGGTGTCCTTCATGCACCCATGGCAGCGTCCGCCGCGACGGGCACACCAGGAACCGAACAGAACCGTTCAGACTCGAACCGTTCCGATCGCCGGCCCGCCGCGATCAGCGGGTGCCGGCGGGGTCACGACTCCGACGGGAGCAGCTCGGGCGACGGGGAGACCGCGCGCGCGAGCATCAGCCGCCACAGGGCGAGCTGCACGACCGACAGCCCGAGCGCGTACGGCATCAGCGTCCAGATCCCGACATGCTGGGCGAGCCAGCCGGTCAGCCACGGCAGGGCGGCCCCGCCGAGCAGCGACACCCCGTTCATGACGCCGATCGCGGTCGCCATCAGCCGCGGCGGCACCAGCTGCGGCGTGACCGCCATGGCGGTCGGGAACAGGGGGCCGAGGAAGAACCCGAGCAGCACGAGGCCGGCGGTGGCCAGCGATGCCGTCGGCAGCGCCCACAGCGCCGCGGACACGGCCGTCACGCCCGCGAGGCAGGCGGTGGCCATCCCGGCCGCGCTCATCCCGGCCCGGGTCGCGATCGGGCTGATCAGGAACCGGCCGAGGGTGAGGCCGAGCCAGTAGCCGCTGACGGTGTACCCGGCGATCACCCCGGACTCGCCGTGCACGCGCATCAGGAAGCTGTACGCCCACGTGCCGACGCCGATCTCCAGCCCGACGTACACGGCCAGGAACGCCGACCCGAGCACCACCGCGGGGCTGCGCAGCGTGTCGCGCAGCACGCCGGTGGGGCGGGGCGCGGCGGCGCGCTCCGCGGCCGGGGCCCGGCGGGGGTACGCCACCAGGAACCCCGCCGCCAGCGGCACGCACAGCAGGCCGAGCACCAGCCACACGGCGGTCCAGGACAGGTACTGCAGCAACCAGGCGGCCAGCAGGGGCCCCAGGAACGCGCCCACCCCGAAGAACGCGTGCAGCCGGTTGAGCAGCGTGGTCGAGTTCGGCAGCTCGGCGAGGAAGACGTTGAGGATCGACTCGAGGACCCCGGTGCCGTAGCCGACGAGCAGCTGGACGGCGACGAGGACCGCGAACGGGGGCCGCACGGCGGTCGCGACCGCCCCGAGGGCGTAGACGGCGATGCCCGCGGCCAGGGCCATCCGCACGTGGAGCCGGTGCAGCAGCGCCCCCGCGGTCGCCCCGGCCGCCATGTACCCCGCCGAGCTGGTGAAGAACGTGAGGCCGATCGTGGCCTCGTCGACGCCGTAGTCGCGCATCTGGGACACGATGAGCACCCCGCCGACGCCGGCGTTGAGGCCGACGAGCACGAACGTGGCGTACGAGAGCAGGACCGGCGCCCAGCCCGGGCGGCGCATGAGGTTCACCGCCGCATGGTACGGGCGCCGGCCGACGACGCTACTGCGATGTGCCCTCGACCACGGGGCCGACGTGGGCCAGGCCGACGCCGTCGGCCGAGCACACGGTCTGCGGGGCGGGCACGAAGTCCGCGGCGGTCTCGTCGGGCAGGTACACCCGGTAGCCGCGCACCTGCACGGGCTTGCACTCGTCGCCGAAGTTGCCGGTCTGCGGGCTGCCGACCTGCGCGTGCGCGGCCTTGCCGGGGGCCAGCTCGACCCGCTTGGGCGAGACGGCCGTGTCCCGCTCGGCGGGCTTGTTGACCTGCTGGCCGCCGTCCCCGGTGACCCAGGAGACGCCCGGGTACCCGGAGACCGTGCACGTCCGCGACGACGTGTTGGTCAGGACGATCCAGGTGTACTGGCTGCCGGCCGCGCCGCCGCCCGGGGCGTCCTGGACGGAGAGCCCGACCTCGCCGTGGTGGCAGCGGCCGGAATCCCCGCCACCGCCGCTGCCGCCGGTCGGGCTCGCCCCGCCCGACGGCTCGGGCGCGCCGCTCACCGGCGGTGCGTCCGAGGGTGCCTGGCTGCCGGGCAGTGCCGATCCACCGGGCGCGGCCGAGCCGTCGCCGTGCGAGCCGCAGCCCGCGGCGGAGCCGAGCAGCAGCCCGAGCGGTGCGATCGTGAGCAGCGCTCTGGTACGCGTCATCATGTGCACCTCCCAGTGTCGTTACCCCATGTGGCAAGTCGCAATCACCGGGCCCGTGGGGGTGCACACTGGAATCATGGTTCACGTCAAACGCGCCTACGACGAGCCGGCCGCGGACGATGGGTGCCGGGTGCTGGTCGACCGGCTGTGGCCGCGGGGACTCGCCAAGCAGCAGGCGGACGTCGACGAGTGGCTCAAGGCGGTGGCACCCTCGACGGAGCTGCGGAAGTGGTACGGCCACGACCCCGCCCGCTACGCGGAGTTCGCGAAGCGGTACCGGGCCGAGCTGCACACCCCCGAGGGCGAGTCGGCGCTGCGGCACCTGCGCGACCTCGCCGGCGACGGCGAGCTCACCCTGCTCACCGCCACCCGCGACCTCGACCACGCGCACACCGCGGTGCTCGAACGCCTCCTCGCCTGAGGACTAGCGCAGCTCCGCGGCGGCGAGGAACGTGCCGACCGCGGCGATCTCGGACTCGTCGAGCGGGATCTGCGGCACCGCCGTCGTCGGGTGGGCGATGACGCCGAGCAGGTGCAGGGCCGCCTTGAACGCGCCGAGGGCCGAGGAGCCGTGGCCCATCCGGGCGCGGCCGACCGCCACGAGGTCGAACAGCCGCACGAGCCGCTCCTGCTCGCGGCGCGCGGCCGGCCAGTCACCGGCGCGGGCGGCGGCGTAGAGGCGCGTGTAGCCGTGCGGGTCGACGTTGCCGAGGCCGGGCACCACGCCGTCGGCGCCCATCCACAGGGCCGAGTCCACGGTCAGCTCCGAGCCCGTCAGCACCGCGAAGCCCGCGGCGCCGGGCCGGTCGCGGCGGCCGAGCAGCACGTTGCGCAGGCCGCCCTCGTCGCCGCTGGAGTCCTTCAGGCCGGCGAGGACCCCGTCCGCGGCCAGGCCGAGCAGCAGGTCGCCGGGGAGCTTCGAGTGCACCGAGACCGGCAGGTCGTAGGCGTACAGCGGCAGGCCCGTCCGGGCGGCGATCGTGCGGAAGTGCAGCTCGATCTCGGCGGGGTGGGTGCGGGTGTAGAAGGGCGCCGTGGCGACGAGGCCGTCGGCGCCCGCGGCGACCGCGGCCGCCGCGTGGTCGAGCACCCGCAGCGTGGTCATGTCGATGACCCCGGCGAGCACCGGCACCTGGCCGGCGACGTGCCCGACGACGGTGTCGAGCACGACCCGCCGGTGGGTGTCGGGCAGGAACGCGACCTCGGAGGTCGAGCCGAGGACGAAGAGGCCGTCGACGCCCCCGGCCAGGAGGTGGTCGATCAGCCGGACGAGCGACGCCGTGTCGACCTCGAAGTCCGGCGTCAGCGGGGTGCACACCGGCGGGATGACGCCGGACAGTGCGGTGGCGGTGCTCATGCGCGCTCCTGGGCTTGGCTGATCAGTTCACGGTCGGTGGCGCCCGCGGGCACCGGGTGGTAGCAGCGGAACCGGTGCCCGCCGGCGTCCGTGGCAGCGTCCGGGTCCGCGTCCGTCGGGGCCGGCATCGCGGCGGCGCACGCGTCGTCGGCCTTCCAGCAGCGGGTGCGGAAGGGGCAGCCGCTCGGCGGGCGGGTCGCGGACGGCACCGGGCCGGCGAGCGGGATCGGGTCGATCGGGTGCAGCAGGCCGGGCGTGGCCGAGAACAGCGCCCGGGTGTAGGGGTGGCGGGCGCCGGCCGGGACCGCGGCGGCGGCGGCCTCCTCGACGATGCGGCCGAGGTACATGGTGACGACCCGGTCGCTCATGCGCCGCACGGTCTGGATGTCGTGCGAGACGAAGACGAGGGCCAGGTTCAGCCGCTCCTTGAGGTCCAGCAGGAGGTTGAGGATCTGGGCGCGTACCGACACGTCCAGCGCGCTCGTCGGCTCGTCGGCGATGAGCAGGTCCGGGCCCAGCGCGAGCGCGCGGGCGATCGCCACCCGCTGCCGCTGCCCGCCGGAGAGCTGCCCGGGCAGCACGTCGAGCGCGCCGGCGGGCAGGCCGACGAGGCCGAGCAGCTCCCGGACGCGCTCGTCGCGCTCGCGGGGCGTGCCGCGGCGGTGCACGTCGAGCGGGTCGCGCAGGATGCGGCGCACGGGCAGGCGCCGGTTCAGCGCCGTGGACGGGTCCTGGAACACCATGCCGGTGCTGGCCCCGACCATCGTGCGGCGCCGGGACGCGGGCAGCGCCCACAGGTCCTCGCCGCGGAAGCGGACCGTGCCGGCGGTCGGGCGCTGCAGGCCGACGAGGACCCGGGCGAGCGTCGACTTGCCGCAGCCGGACTCGCCGACGACCCCGACGGTCTCCCCCGCCCCGACGGTCAGGTCGGCGCCGGTGAGCGCGTAGACCTTGTCCCGGCGCAGCGGACCGCCGGTGCGGGCCTTGTGCACCACGTGCACGTCCCGCAGATTCAGCAGATCGCTCATCGTGTCACCTCGGCGAGGTCGAGGGCGGGGTGGTGGCAGGCGACCGCGTGCGCGCCGCCGGTCAGCGGGGGCGGGGTGCCGTGGCAGACGTCCGTGGCCATCGGGCACCGGTCGGCGAAGCGGCACCCGGCCGGGAAGCCGGCCGGCGAGGGCACGACGCCGCGGATCTGGGTGAGGCGCTGCGCCCCCGACTCCAGCGACAGCACGGAGCCGAGCAGGCCGCGGGTGTAGTGGTGGGCGGGCGCGCCGATGAGCGAGGCGGTGACCCCGGTCTCGACGATCTGGCCGCCGTACATCACCACGATCCGATCGGTCACGTCGCAGACGAGCGCGAGGTCGTGGGAGACGAGCACGAGCGCGAAGCCGAGCTCGGCCCGCAGCCGCAGCAGCAGCTCGATCACCTGCGCCTGCACGGTCACGTCGAGCGCGGTGGTCGGCTCGTCGGCGACGATGAGCTTCGGGTCGCGGGACAGGGCCATGGCGATGAGCACCCGCTGGCGCTGGCCGCCGGAGAGCTCGTGCGGGTACGCCGACAGCGTCCGCGCCGGGTCGAGCCCGACGAGCTCGAGCAGCTCGGTGGCGCTGCGCCGGCCGCCCCGCTTGACGAGTTGCCGCAGCTGGGCCCGGATGGTCATCGCGGGGTTGAGCGAGGACAGCGCGTCCTGGTAGATCATCGCCATGTCGTGCCCGAGCAGCCGCCGCCGGTCCCTTGTGGACAGTGTGAGCAGATCCCGCCCGGCGAAGGCGATCCGGCCGCGGACGCGGGCGCCCCGCGGCTGCAGGCCCATGACGGTGAGCGCGGTGAGCGACTTGCCGCAGCCGGACTCGCCGACCAGGCCGAGCACCTCGCCGGGGCGGACCGCGAAGGAGATGCCCGCGACGATGTCCACGTCGTCGTGCCGGCCGGGGAAGCCGATCGCGAGGTCCTCGACGCGCAGGACGGGCTCGCCGGTGGGCAGCGGCCGGGCCCGCGCACGCAGCCGCGCGGCGGCCTCGGCCAGCCCGGGCAGCTCGGTGAGCTCGCCGGAGCCGGGCCGCGCCGTCTCCAGCGCGTCCACGCCGCCCGACGGGGACGAAGGACGGGCGGCCGGGGCGGCCCACGCGTCCGAGACCCCCTCGGCGAGGATGTTCAGCGCCAGCACGGTGACGAGGATGAGCAGGCCCGGGAAGACCGTCGCCCACCAGCCGCCGAGCAGCACCATGGTGCGCCCGTCGGCGATGACCGAGCCCCAGGACGGGTTCGGCGGGCGGACCCCGGCGCCGATGAACGACAGCGACGCCTCGAACACGATCGCGTCGGCGACCATGACGGTGCAGAAGACGAGCACCGGGGCCGCGCAGTTGACGGCCACGTGCCGCAGCAGGATGTGCGGGGTGCGGGCGCCGATGGTGCGCTCCGCGGCGACGTAGTCCTCCTCGTACTGGGCGAGCACGTTGGCGCGCACGACCCGGGCCACGGAGGGCATGTAGAGGAACGCGATGGCGAGCACGAGCACGCCGATGCCGCCGCCGAAGACGGCCACGAGCACCGCCGCGAGCGCGATGCCGGGGAAGGCCATGACGACGTCGAGGACGCGCATGATCGTCTCGTCGGCGCCGCGGCGGGAGGTGGCCGCCACGGCGCCGATGAGCGCGCCCGCGACGAGGGCGAGCGCGGTGGCCCCGAGGCCGATGACGAGCGACCAGCGGGCGCCGTACATCAGCCGGCTGAGAATGTCCCGGTTGCTGCTGTCCAGGCCCATCGGGTACGCGCCGGAGGGGCCGCCGCCGACGGCCTCCTGCACGAAGGGGGAGTGCGGCGCGAGCACCGGGGCCAGCAGCGCGGCGAGCGCCACGACGGCGACCACGGCGATCGCGATCCAGGACGAGGCCCGCAGGCGGCGCGGGCGCACCCGCATCCCCGGGCGGGCGAGCTTGGCGGAGAGTCCGGCGCGCATCAGGCGGCGCTCCTGAGTCGGGGGTTGACGAGGAGGTACAGCACGTCGACGACGAGGTTCACGACCACGAACCCGACGGCGATGGTGAGCACGACGCCCTGCACCACGGCCGGGTCGCCGTCGCGGACCGCGTTGATCATCAGCTGGCCCATGCCGGGCAGCGAGTAGATCTGCTCGATGACGACGGCGCCGCCGAGCAGGTAGCCGACCCGCAGCCCGAGCACGGTGAGCGGGTTGATGAGGGCGTTGCGCAGCACGTTGCGCCCGACGACCACGACCGGCGGCAGGCCGCTGCCGATCGCGGTGCGCACGTAGTCCTTGTCGAGCTCCTCGACCATCGAGGTGCGGATGATGCGGGTCAGCTGCGCGGCGACGGGCAGCGAGAGCGACAGCGCCGGCAGCGTCATCGAGCGCAGCCAGCCGGAGAAGGAGTCGGCCGGGTTGATGTAGCCGCCGGTCGGGAACCAGCCGCGGTCGACCGCGAGGTACTGGATCATCAGCAGTGCCAGCCAGAACGCCGGCGCGGCCACCCCGACCAGCGACACGAGCCGGATCGCCTGGTCCGGCCAGCGGTCGCGGAAGATCGCCGCGGTGACGCCGAACAGCAGCGCGAGCACGACCGCGACGAGCAGGCCGAGCGCGGTCAGCTGCAGGGTGAGCGGCAGCGCGGTGGTGACCGAGTCGAGCACCGGCGCCTTGGTCAGCACGCTGGTGCCCATGTCGCCGTGCAGCAGGTCGCCGACGAAGCGCACGTAACGCACCGGAAGCGGGTCCAGCAGCCCGTTCTCGACCTGGAACTGGTGGATCTGCTCCGGCGTCGGGTTGGCGCCCTGGAAGTACGCGTACTCCGGCTTGCTGTCGGAGAAGCGCATGACGACGAAGACGAACGCGATCACGCCCAGCAGCAGGGGTACCAGGATCAGCAGCCGCCGGACCAGCATCCGGGCGATCATGTGCGCTTGGCCTGCAGGAGGTTGATGCCCGGGTAGCCCTGGGCGCGGACCCCGGTGAGCTTGTGCGAGTCCCACGCGGTCATCAGCTCGGTGTGCACGACCGGATAGAGCACCGCCTGCTCGGCGATGGTGTCGAGGTACTGCTGGGTCAGGTCCAGCTTCTTCTTGGCGTCGGGCTCGGCGGTGGCCGCGTCCATCTTCGCGAAGAGGTCCTTGGCGGCCGCGGTGCTGTCCCACTTGGTGTACTTCATCCAGGTGCCGCCGGACGTGTAGTTGTACCGCATGATCAGGTCGGCGTCGAGGCCGAACTGGTTGGGGTTGGAGGCGGCCGCCACGACCTGGTAGCCCTGCGACTGGTCCATCTTGGTGAACAGGGCGCTGGTGTCCTGCGGCTGCAGCGTGGTCTTGATGCCCACGGCCTCCCAGGAGTTCGCGATCGTCGGCAGGCAGTCGCTGATCCAGCTGACGTTGACGGCCATGAGCGAGATGGTCAGGCCGGTGACCCCGGCGTCGGCGAGCAGCTGCTTGGCCTTGTCGGGGTTGTACTCGTACACCGTGGAGGCCCGGCGGTAGGAGGGGTTCTCCGGGTTCAGGAAGCTCGTCGACGCGGTCCCGTGGCCCTTGAGCGCCACGTCGATCATCTTCTTGGTGTCGATGGCGTAGAACAGCGCCTGGCGCACCCGCACGTCGTCGAACGGCTTCTGCGTCGTGTTGAACATCAGGAACATGTGGTTCATGCCCTTGCCGCCCTCGACCTGCAGGCCGCCCTTGGTGAGCTGGTCGATGTTCGCGTACGGCACGTTGTCGGCGATCTGCGCCTCGGCCGCGCCGCCGGAGATCTTCGCGACCCGGGCGGAGGCGTCGACGATGCTGAGCCAGTTCATCTTCTTGACCGTGGCCGGGCGGGGCCCGTTGTAGCCGGCGTAGGCCTCGAACGTGGTGTTGGACTTCGGCTGGTGCGAGGTCTGCTTGTACGGACCCGAGCCGACCGCCTTGCCGGCCTTGGCCGCGTCCCAGCCGCCGGCCTGGCCGAAGACGTGCTTCGGCATGATCTTGGCGATCGTGAGGCGCTGGACGGCGTCGGGGAACGGGAACTTGAAGACGAGCTCGACCGTGCGGTCGCCGGTCTTGCGCACGGTGTCGAGCCAGGCCCGGAAGAACGAGCCGATGACCACGTTGGCCTTCGGGTCGAGCACGCGCTCGAAGGTGAACAGCACGTCGTCGGCGGTGACGGGCTGGTCGTCGTGCCACTTGGCCCCGTCGCGCAGGGTGAACTTCCAGGTCGTCGCGTTGACGTCGGCCGGCAGGGCGGTGGCCAGGGCCGGGTAGGGCTGGCGGGTGACCGGGTCGGTGTCGAGCAGGCCCTCGTAGATGTGGACGTTGGCGGCCATCGAGAACGCCGACGCCGTCATGGTCGGGTCCCAGCTCTGGTCGTTGCCGTAGCCGATGACGGCGGTGATGAGGTCCTTGTCCCCGCCGCTGCCGGAGGAGCCGGTCGAGGCCGGGCCTCCGCACGCGGCCAGCGAGGAGCTGATGGTGGCGGCGGCGCCGAGGGCGCCGGAATACCGCAGGAAGTCGCGGCGGCTGAACACGTGCCGTGAAGCCGGGGTGTGCACGGTGCCTCCTATGTGATCGGAATTGCGGAACATTGGACGTCCCACATCCCATGTCCTGTCGTAGTGTGGAGGCTAGGACCGTCTCTACACATCGGTCAAGTGGGGTCGTAGGATGTCCCACCAACGTCAACCCTGGGGAGCGGCATGACCACCGCGCGCAGCGATCGATTGGGCAACCGGCGGCGCAGCCGGGCGCACGAGGTGCAGGACGAGGTCAAGGAGCTCATCGTCCGCCGCGGGCTGTCGGCCGGCGACTCCCTGCCGACCGAGTCGGAGCTCGTCGAGGAGCTCGGCGTCGGGCGCAACGCGGTGCGCGAGGCGCTCAAGGCGCTGCAGGCCGTCGGCATCGTCGACATCCGGCACGGCTTCGGCATGTTCGTCGGGCGCATGTCCCTCAACGGGCTCGTCGACGAGCTCGCCTTCCACGGCCGGATCACCGCCGGCGACCGGCCGAGCCACCTGGGGCACCTGATCGAGATCCGCGAGGCCCTCGAGAGCGGGCTGGTGCAGCTGCTCATCGACGGCCTGGCGGCGCCGGAGTGCGGGCCGGTGGACGAGGTCCTGGCCATGATGGAGGCCGAGGCCGAGGCGGGCATGGTGTCGCCGGAGACCGACAAGCGCTTCCACGACGTGCTCTACCGCCCGCTGGACAACCCGCTGGTCGGGCAGCTGCTCGGGGCGTTCTGGGACGTGTACCACCAGCTGCACGACGACCTCGGCGAGCCGGACGAGCCGCCGCACGACGTGGCGCGCGTGCACCGCGACATCCGCGACGCCGTCGCCGCCGGGGACAAGGCCGCGGCGGCGACGGCGATGCGGGCGCACTTCGCGGGCGTGCGGGGCCGCCTCGCCCGGCTGCGGCAGGCTCAGCCCAGCGACTGAGTCGCGACCCGCCGGAAGGCGATGGTCTCGTTCGCGCCGAGGTCGCCGGTCTCGTACAGCACCCCGAGCGTCGCGTCGTCGAGCTGGACGAGGTCGCTGTACGCCGCGGGCAGCCCCGACAGCGCCAGCGCCGGCGTGAACGTGGCGCCCCCGTCGCGGCTGACCCGCAGCGTCATGACCGCCCGGGCGGCCGGGTCGGCGGGCCCGGAGTAGACCAGCGCCGCGTTGCGCCCGGTCACCTGCAGCACGCTGCCCTGCACGACCGGCCCGGTGATCGTCCCCTGTGGACGGTAGTAGGCCGGGCTCAGGCTCTGCCCGCCGTCGAGGCTCACGGCGTCGAGCCGGTTGCCGGGCGCGGTGCCGTTCTGGTCGCGGGCGTTGCAGTACAGCCGCCCGTCCGGCAGCTCCGCCGCGCTGGACTCGTTGGCGTTCACGACGCCGTCGTAGGTGCCGTCGACGAACCCGATGCGCCAGGTCGCGCCGTTGTCGTCGCTGATGAGGTCGTGCGCGCCGTAGTACTTGGCCTCGGTGCCGGCGTCGGGCGACCCGGCGGGCGGGGCGGCGGAGTGGTTGGCCGGGACCACGAGCCGGTCCTTGTGCGCGCCCTTGGTGAGGCGGACGGCGTGGCCGGGGCCGGTGGCGTACCACCGCCAGTCCGGCCGCTTCGCCGTCGCCGTGAGCTCGGCCGGGGCGCTCCAGGTGGCGCCGTCGTCGTCGCTGTGCTGGACGAAGACGCGGCGGCTCTGCTCGGCCGTCACCTCGCCGCGCATGATGGCGGCCTCGGTGGCGGTGCCGGCGTTGTACGTCGAGAGCAGCACCACCCGCCCGGACGCGGTCACCACCGGCGCGGGGTTGCCGGAGGTGTTGGCGCCGCTGTCGTACACCACCCGCAGCGGGCCCCACGTGCACCCGCCGTCGGTGGAGCGCTTGAGCACCAGGTCGATGTCGCCGGCGTCGGACAGGCCGCCCTTGCGCCCCTCGGCGAAGGCGAGGATCGCGCCCGAGCGGGCCTTGACGACGGCGGGGATGCGGAAGGCGGAGTAGCCCTCGGTGTTGGCGCGGTACGGCACCGAGCCGTCGCACCCGGGTCGCGCGCGCTGCGGCTCGGCGGCGGCCGGCGCGGAGCCGAGCAGGGCGAGCAGTCCAAGGCCGGTGGCGGTCAGGATGAGCGGTCGTTGCATGCGTACACCTCTCGGGGACGAGGTGGGACGTAGGACGTCCCCTGTCTCGCTCCGGACCCTAGAAGCCCGCGGCATCGACCGTCAAGAGTGTCGGGAGCGTTACATCGCCCGAACGCCGCTACCGTTCCGGCTCCGGACGTGGGATGTTCTGCGGATGGCCAGACGAGGAGCGACGGTGCAGGACCGCATCGTCGAGCTCATCCACGACCGCGAGCTGCCGCCGGGCGCGCCGATGCCGACCGAGCCGCAGCTCATGGACCTGCTCGGGGCGAGCCGCAACAGCGTGCGGGAGGCGGTGCGGGCCCTGCAGGCGCTCGGGATCGTGGAGATCCGCCACGGCTTCGGCACCTTCGTCGGCCGCGCCCCGCTGGACGTCCTCGCCCCGTCGCTGACCTTCCGGGTGCGCACCGGCCCCGGCGGCGTGCGGGCCCTGCACGACCTGGTCGAGGTGCGCGAGCTGCTGGAGACCGGGCTCATCGGCTCCGTCGCCGGCACCGTCAGCGAGGCCCGCTTCGCCGCGCTCAACGCCCTGGTCAGCGGGATGGCCCACGACCCCGCCGCGGACCGGGCGTTCCACGCGCTGCTCTACGAGGGCTGCGGCAACGAGCTCGTGCTGCAGCTCATCGGGATGTTCTGGGACGTGTACCACGAGGTCCAGGGCCTGCTCGCGCCGCCCGAGGACCGCATCGCGCAGACGGTGGCCAACCACCGGCGGATCGTGGACGCGCTGCGGGACCGGGACCCGGAGGCGGCCCGGGAGGCGATGCGCCTGCACTTCCGGGACGTGAAGCAGCGCATCATCCAGGCCGAGGCCCGGGCCGCGGCGACCTAAGCCCCGTCCCGGGCCGGGATCACGACGCCGGCGGCCACCGGGTCGAAGCCGTCGGGCCAGCGGGTGCCCGCGTCCGCGACGGCGCCGTCCAGCCGGACCGCGGCGAGGTCGGTGCCGCGCAGGTCGGCACCCTCGAGGATGCTGTCGCGCAGGTCGGTGCCGGCCAGCCGGGCCCGCTGCATCGCGGCGTGGCCGAGGTTCGCGCCGCGCAGGGCCAGCCCGCTCATCCGGGCGTGCCGCAGGTCGGTGCGCGGGACCTGCATCGCCGGGCTGTCCGCGGTGTGCAGGCGGGCGAGCACGGTGAGGGCCGCCTGCACGTCACCGGCCCGCATCGCCAGGGTGGGCAGGTCCGCCACGGGCGCGGCGGCGGGCGGCTGGCCGGGGAGCCCGGGCGGCCACGGCGAGTGCCCGCGCACGTAGGCGCGCAGGATCTCGACGATGGCGTCGCGGTCCGGCGGGGACTGCCCGGCGATCTGCTCGAGGGCGTAGACGCCGCCGATGCGCACGTCCACGGAGTCGTGGCCCAGGTGCTCGACCGCGCGCGAGTACCGCTCGGTGGTCTGCGCGCTGCGGCTCAGCCGCAGCTCCTCCTCGTTGATGCGCAGCCGGTGCCAGGTGGCGTAGGCGCCCAGGGCGAGAATCACCGCCCCCAGCGCCTGCAGCATGACGGTCCGGGCGTTGTTGATGGCCGTGAGCCGCTCGTTCGCGCCGACCGAGGTGCGGCCCAGGTCGTGGTCGACCACGAACGGCGGCAGGAGCAGCACCGCGGCGAGGCCCGCCGCCGCGGACACGAGCACGATCAGCACCACCAGCACGGGTCGTCGCACACCATCATGGTCACCGATGCGGTCAAGTGGTCGCGACGCTACTTGGCTCCCGCCCTCCCCACCCGGAACATCGCCACCCCGTGCGCGGGCACCCGGGCCGCCACCTCCGTGCTCGCCGTGCTCGCCGTGCCCGTCCACAGCTCGCGCACGGCGGTCGCGCCCGGGACCGTCCACGACATCGCCGCGTCCGTGCCGGTCTCGTTGAACAGCAGCACCGCCACGTCCCCGTTCGCGAGGTTCTTCACCAGCACGTCGAGGCCGGCGCGGGACGAGACCAGCGTCGCCGGGCGGCCGAGCGGGTCCTGGTCGACGGCGATGACGGCCGGGTTGGTGAGGTCGGCGAGCGTGCCGGCCGAGGCGGTGGTGAGGTCCGCGCCGGTGATGAGCGGCGCGGCCAGCATCGCCCACAGGCTCAGCTCCGCGCGGTCCTCGGTGCGGGTCATGCCGTTGCCGACCTCGAGCATGTCGGGGTCGTTCCAGCCGCCCGGGCCCGCGTAGCCGGAGAGCCCGACGGTGGCGTGGAAGACGTCGAGGAGGCTGTCGAAGGTGGGCCGGATGTCGAGGGTGGTCCGCCACAGGTTGCCGTAGCCGCTCCCCCACGCCCAGACGCGCTCGGCGCCCCAGTTGCAGATGCTGTAGACGATGGGCCGGCCGGTCGCCGCGAGGGCGTCGCGCATCGCGGCGTACCGCTGCCGGGCCGGCACCCCGTTCGCGTTGCAGGTGTCGTACTTGAGGTAGTCGACGCCCCAGGCCGCGAACTGCCGCGCGTCGCGCTGCTCGTGCCCGAGGCTGCCGGGCAGGCCGCCGCAGGTCTGCGTGCCGGCGTCCGCGTAGATGCCGAGCTTCAGCCCGAGCCCGTGCACGTACTCGGCGAGGGCCTTGATGCCGTGCGGGAACCGGGCCGGGTCGGCCTGGAGGTTGCCGCCGGCGTCGCGGGTCGCGGCCATCCAGGCGTCGTCGACGTTGACGTACTCGTATCCGGCGTCGCGCAGCCCCGCGGAGACCATCCGCTCGGCGGTGCGCCGGACGAGGTCCTCGGTGACGTCGAGGCCGAACGCGTTGTAGTCGTTCCAGCCCATCGGCGGGGTGCGGGCCAGCCCGTTGTCCCACCGCGGCACGGATGCGGCCGATCCACCGGGCAAGGCCCCGAGCAGGAGCACGAGCAGCAGCGCGCACGCCCGCCGTACCGTCGCCATGCCCCGACCGTAGCGGCGCTTCCTGGCAGCGGGCTCACAATCCGCCGGGGCTCAGGCGATGCAGGCCGTGAGTTCCGCGCCCGCTTCCTGGCAGCGGGCTCACGATCCGCTGGGGGTCAGGCGATGTAGGCCCCGGGGTCCGCGCTCGCCAGGGCCTCCCGGCCGCGGCGGGTGAGCGCGATCGACTCGGCGGTGTAGTCCTCGCCGGTCCAGCGCCACAGCACGAGCCGGTTGTGTTCGAGCACCTGCAGCGCCTCGAGCAGGATCTCGCGCGCCTCCTCGGCGCCGGGCCCGCTGCGCAGCATGCGGATCGCCACCTCGGGGACCTTGCGCGCGATGGTCGCCTGCACCTCGAGTAGGTTCAGCACCGGCCGGGCCTGCGCGCGCTTGTGCCCGAAGCCGAGCCAGAGCACGGCCGCGGCGACTTCGCGCAGGTCGGCCGCGCGTAAGGCGGGCAGGGAGCTGACGCAGTCGAGGCTCGGCGGCATGGCGACAGGGTAGATCCCCGGCGCTCGCTGCGGTGCCCCGGCGCATTCGTGGCAGGCCCACCGCCCGATGACCGCCGACCCGGGACGCACCGCGACCGGCCGCATACCGGCCCCGCCCTGCCCCGCCCCGCCCTGCCCCGCCCTGCCCCCGCCCGGCCCCGCCCCGCCCGGCCCTGCTCTGCCCTGGTCTGCCCCGCCCTGCCCGCGACGATCGGCACGCAACGGGCGGCGACCGGCGGACGGCAGCGGGCGGCGGACTTGGCACCGACGAACGCGTTCGTTACGATCGTGTTCATGAGCCCTCGCCGAGTCCCGGTCAGCCGGCGCGACCGCCCCGCCAAGCCGCCCCTGAGCCGGGCCGGCGTCGTGTCGGTGGCGCTGCGCGTCATGCGCGAGGAGGGCCTCGAGCGCGTCACCATGCGCCGGCTGGCGGCGGAGCTGGACACGGGACCGGCCTCGCTCTACGTCTACCTGCACAACACCGCCGAACTGCACGGCGCGCTCCTCGACGAGCTGCTGTTCGGGCTGGCCCTGCCGCTGCCCGGCACCGAGTGGCGCGACGGGGCCGTCGAACTGCTGTCGGGCTACACCGCGATCCTGCACGGCCAGCCCAGCCTCGCCCGCTCCGTGCTCACCCTGCGGCCGTCCGGCCCCAACTACCTGCGGCTGGTCGACGAGCTGCTGGGGCTGCTGCTGGCCGGCGGCGTCCCGGTCCGCCAGGCCGCCTGGGGCGTCGACCTGCTGCTCCAGCTGGCCACGGCGACCGCCGCCGAGCAGGGCACCCGGGACGAGTCGGCCGAGGCCGACGGCGAGGTCAGCCTGCAGACCCAGTCGGTGCGCGAGGCGCCCGAAGACGCCTACCCGAACCTGGGCCGCACGCGCGACGAGCTGTTCTCCGGCACCGTCGAGCAGCGCCAGCGATGGGCCTTCGAGGCCCTCCTGAACGGAATCGCCGGCGCGCCCACGCCCGGCCGCTGATCCGACGCCCGGGTTCCCGGGCATCGGCAGGCGATCGTAGAACGCATTCGTCACGAACGCGTTCGTCACAGTCAAGCGGGACCCACGGGAGGAGCGGCGCGATGGAGCAGCTACGGATCGGCATCGTCGGCGGGGGGCTCGGCGGGCTCACCCTCGCCCGGGTGCTCCACGTGCACGGGATCGCGGCCACCGTCTACGAGCGCGACGCCTCGGCCGGCGCGCGCACGCAAGGGGGGATGCTCGACATCCACGACTACAACGGGCAGGTCGCGCTGCGGGAGGCCGGGCTGTTCGAGGAGTTCCGGCGGATCATCCACCCCGGCGGGGAGGCCATGCGCATCCTCGACCGGCACGCCGCCGTGCGGGTCGAGGAGGCCGACGACGGGCACGGCGGGCGGCCCGAGGTCGATCGCGGGCAGCTGCGGAGCATGCTCATCGGCTCGCTGCCCGAGGGCACCATCCGGTGGGGCGGCGCCGTCACCTCGGTCGCGGCGATCGGGGACGGGCGGCACCAGTTGACGCTCGGGGACGGCGGCACCGAGACCACCGATCTGCTCGTGGGCGCCGACGGGGCCTGGTCGCGGATCCGCCCGCTGGTCACCGACGCCCGGCCGGCCTACGCGGGGGTCACCTTCTTCGAGGTCGACCTGCTCGATGCCGACGCGCGGCATCCCGGCGCCGCCGAGGTCGTCGGCGGCGGGATGCTGTTCGCGCTCGGGCCGGGCAAGGGGTTCCTCGCGCACCGGGAGACCGACGGCAGCCTGCACGTCTACGTCGCGCTGCGCGTGGCCGAGGACTGGGCCGCGACGGCCGGCTTCGGCGGCAGCGGCGACCCCCGCACGCTCCTCGTCTCGCAGTTCGACGGGTGGTCGCCGCGGCTTCGGGCGCTCATCACGGACGCCGACGGGCCGGTCGTGCCCCGGGCGATCAACGTGCTGCCCGCCGGGCTGCGGTGGGACCGGGTGCCGGGCGTGACGCTGCTCGGCGACGCCGCCCACCTCATGTCGCCGTTCGCCGGCGAGGGGGCCAACCTCGCGATGTTCGACGGCGCGGCGCTCGGCAAGGCGATCGTGGCGCACCCGGGCGACCCGGAGGGGGCGCTGGCGGCGTACGAGGCCGAGCTCTTCCCGCGCAGCGCGGACGCGGCCCGGGAGGCCGCGGCGAACCTGGAGATCTGCTTCCGCGACGACGCGCCGCAGGGCCTCATCGACCAGTTCGCCGCGTACGCCGCCGCCGGGCAGTGACCGGACGGCGGGTGTGGTGAGCCCCGGCACCACACCCGCCGCGTCTGCGGGTCACGCCCGGGCCAGGGCCGCGCACTCGTCCTCGCCGAGCTCGCCGTCGGCGAAGACGATGCCGTACCGCAGCCGCAGCCGCGCCCCGGCCTCCAGCCGCACCGGCGCGTCCGCGAACGGGGCCGGGCCCACCACCGCGTAGGCGGCGCTGCGCACGAACCACGCCGACGGGTGCCCGGCGTTGGCCGGGTCGTCGGCGAACAGCACCGTCGAGGCGCCGCCGTCGCCGTCGTGCCGCCCGGTGAACGCGAGCCACGGCGCCCGGACGCCGTTGAGGTCGTCGCCGCCGGCCGCGTCCGGGGTGCGCACCCTGCCCCCGGTGAAGCTGCGCGGCCCGCGCCAGCACAGCCCGCCGTAGCCGGCCCCGGCGCGGCCCTCGGTCTGCGGGCTGCCGATGCCGACCGCGTCCGGGCCGGCGTTGCGCAGGACGGTGTCGAGCTCGAGGCGCCAGGCCGCGCGGTGCGGCAGGACCGTGACCGTCAGCCCGCGGCGCTCGGTGAACGCCTCCCGCCCGTCCTGGGTCAGCCAGCGCAGCCGCTGGACCGCGCGCAGGGTCCGGTCGCCGGCGTCGAGCGCCTCGAAGCACTCGTGCCGCTGGGTGCCGTTGTTGGGCAGCTGGACGTAGCCGCCGTGGTCGCGGCGGAAGGTCGGGCCGCCCCAGAAGTTGTCCGGCCCCGCGTTCGGCAGCGCCAGCGACAGGCCCTTGTGCCAGACGTGGTCGTGCGGGCGGTACAGGCTCACGAGCCGGCCGCCGAGGGTGCGGATCGGATGCAGGTAGGGCCGCGGCGACTCCATCTGGGGCCCGCGGACGCGGTAGACGTACCGGAACAACTCACGGCCGCGCCAGGTGACCCGCAGCGAGGCGTCCTGCCACAGCGCGAAGGCGAGGCCGGCGGTCACGGTCCCGGGTACGGTGCTCATGCGGCCCCCTCCGGCGCCATCGCGTTTCGAAACATTCATACATTTACCGGAAACGTTTCCACACCGTACGGTCGCCGGCAACGCTCGTCAATGCCGTCCGGGCGCGGCCTATCATGCGGGCATGACCGAGACGAATCCCGAGCCCAGGGGCGGGCGGCGGCCGCGGGGCACGGTGACCGTGGCCGCGATCGCACGGCTGGCCGGGGTGTCGCCGCCGACGGTCTCGAAAGTTCTGAACGGTCGCTCCGGCATCGCGGTCGACACCCGCGAGCGCGTCGAGGCGCTGCTGCGCGAGCACGGGTACCGGCGCACCGACGCGACCAGCGCGCTGCCGATCGTCGAGGTCGCCTTCTCCGGCCTGGAGAGCCACCTCGCGGTCGAGATCATGCGCGGGGTCGAGGAGGTCGTGCGCGACCGCGGCCTGACCGTCGGCTTCACCGACCTGCAGGGGCGCGCCCCGCGGGCCGGGCGCCGCACCGCCGACCTGCTGCTGGCGCGCCGCCCGACCGGCGTGATCGCGGTGCACTCGGCCTATCGCGGGCAGTACTACCAGCAGCTCACGGCCAGCGGCGTGCCCCTCGTGGTGCTCGACCCGACCGGCGAGCCGGTGCACGACACCCCGTCGGTGGGCGCCACGAACTGGTCCGGCGGGATCGCCGCGGCCCGGCACCTGCTCGACCTCGGGCACCGGCGCATCGCCCTCATCACCGGGCCGGCGCAGTTCATGTGCTCCCGGGCGCGGCTGGAGGCCGCGCGGGCCGCGCTGGAGACGGCGGGCGAGGCGCTGGACCCCGGGCTGGTGCGCAGCGGGCGCTTCGCGTTCGAGGACGGCGCCGCGCTCGGCGCCGAGCTGCTGGCCCGGCGGGACCGCCCGACGGCGATCCTGTGCGGCAACGACCTGCAGGCGCTCGGGGTGTACGACGCGGCCCGCCGCGCGCGGCTGCGGGTGCCCGAGGATCTCAGCGTCGTCGGCTTCGACGACCTGGAGGTGGCGCGCTGGTGCGGGCCGCCGCTGACCACCGTGCGCCAGCCGTTCGCGGGCATGGGGCGGGCGGCGGCCGAGATGGTGCTGCGGCTCGCGGCCGGGCAGCCGGTCGAGCCGTCGCGGGTCGAGCTCGCCACGTCGCTCGTACTGCGGGAGAGCACCGCGCCGCCGGCGTGAAACTTCCACGGAAACGTTGCCGCGCCTTACCGAAAACTCCGATGGATTACCCCGGGCGAGCTTCGGGTACGGTGTCCGGATTCGGGTGGGGGCGGCGACGTGGAGGTGGCGGGTGGCCGAACGGCCGTCCGGGCGCGGCGAGACCTACGGCGGGCAGAGCCGGGAGGAGCGGGCCGCGGACCGGCGGGAGCGGCTCGTGGCGGCGGCGGTGCAGCTGTTCGCGGGCCGGGACTACGACGATGTGACCGTCGCCGATGTGTGCGCCCTCGCCAGGGTCTCGAAGCGGTACTTCTACGACCACTTCGCCGACCGCGACGCGCTCGTGCTCACCCTGCACCGCGAGGTCAACGGCTGGCTGCTGACCGAGGTCGCGGCCGCGGCGCCCCACCGCGCGGACGGCCTCGACGCGGCGCTGCGCCCGATGCTGGCCGCGCTGGTGCGGCTGCTGGCCGAGCACCCCGAGCGCGCCCGGATCGTCTACATCAACGCACCCCGGATGGAGCTGCGCCGGCGCGGGGTGCTGCGCGAGGAGGCGGAGCTGTTCGGCCGGGTGCTCGCGCCCCTGGCGCCGAAACTGCGTGCGGACTCGGTGCGCTACGAGCGCACGGTCCTGGCGCTGATCGCCGGCGTCAGCGAGGTGCTGATCGACTGGGTCTGGCGCGACATGCGCGACCCCGCCGAGCCGCTCGTCGACCACCTGACCGGGCTGTGCGTGGCGCTGCTCGGGCACCAGCCGTAATTCGGGCGACAGTGGGCCGCCCGCGCGGCGAGCATCGTTGCCGTGGATGACGCCAACCTGCTGCAGGGCATCGTCGGGTCGACCGCCTACGGGCTCGCCGGGCCGGACTCCGACGTCGACCGGCTCGGCCTGTTCGCCGCGCCGACGATCCGGCTGCTCGGCCTGCACACGCCGGCCGAGAGCCGCGTGAGCAGGGCGCCCGACGTGACCCGGCACGAGGCCGCGAAGTACTGCCGCCTCGCGCTCGGCGGCAACCCGACGGTGTCCGAGCTCATGTGGCTGCCCGCGGAGCTCTACGAGGTGCGCACGGAGCTCGGCGACGAGCTCATCGGCATCCGTACCGCGTTCCTGTCGGCCAAGCGCATCCGCGATGCCTACCTCGGGTACGCCACCCAGCAGTTCCGCCGCCTGGAGCACCGCGGCGACGGCACGTTCAGCTCCGACACCGCCCGCCGCACCGCGAAGCACGCCCGGCACCTGCTGCGGCTGTGCTGGCAGGGCCGGCACCTGTACCGCACCGGCGAGCTGCTGATCCGCCTGGAGGACCCGCGGCCGTTCCGCGACTTCGGCGAGCGCGTCGCCGCGGGCGACATCGACCTGGCCCGGCGCACCCTGGCCGAGTACGAGGCCGGCTTCGACGCGATCCGCTCCCCGCTGCCCGACCAGCCCGACGAGGAGGTCGTCGAGCGGTGGCTCCTGCGCGTCCGGCGCGCCCACTACGACGTACGCTGAGCCGGGCGCGCTGCTGGTAGCGGGTACCGTATCCGGATGACCGCGCCCCCGAACCGACGCCGGGACGCCGCCAAGACGCGCGCGCTGCTGCTCGACGCCGCGCGGGCGCGGTTCGCGCGGGACGGGTACCGGACCACGACGCTGCGGGACATCGCCGAGGACGCGGGCGTCAACGTGGCGCTCATCGCGCGGTACTTCGTGTCGAAGGAAGGGCTGTTCGAGGCCTGCCTGACCGCGGCGGTCGACGAGCTGCGGCGCGAGACGGGGGACGTGCCGCTGCGGGAGGTACACCTGGTGATCGCCGATCAGGCCGCGCGGATCGGGCCCGAGGGCGCGCCCGGCCAGCTCGCGCTGCTGCTGCGCTCCTCCGGCGACGAGCGCGCCGACGAGATCCGCCGCGGCGTCCTGCGCACCTCCGCCGAGCGGCTCGCGGCCGCCGCGGGGCGCGAACCCGGCGACGAGGAGGTGCTGCTGCGCGCCCAGATGGTCCTCGCCGCCTCGCTCGGCATCGTGCTGCTGCGCTCGGTCGGCGCGATGGAGCCGCTGCAGTCCGCGGATCGCGACGCCCTGGCCGGCCCGCTGCGCGACCTGATCGCCGCCATGCTGCCCATGGGTCCCGGTCGCTGAGGGGCCGTTGGTCCCGCCGGGTCGGTCGCTTCGGCACCGGTGCCGGAGCCCTCGCTCTTGCGACGCTGTTGGTGTCAAAGAGAGAGCGCGGCAGGAGGCCGAGAGCCATGAGCACCTCGCACATCAACCACACCGCAGCCAGCCACCTCGAGCGGGTCGAGGCCCCCGGGAGCATGCTGACCAAGGCGGCGGCCCGCGGCCTGGCGGTGCTGCGGTACGCGACCGGCTTCGTCTTCCTGTGGGCGTTCGCCGACAAGCTCCTCGGCCTCGGCTACTCGACCCCGTCGGCCAAGGCCTGGATCAACGGCGGCAGCCCCACCAAGGGCTTCCTCGCCAACGTCGACGCCGGCCCCCTGCAGGGCTTCTTCCACACCATCGCCGGCACCTGGTACGCGAACTGGGGCTTCATGCTCGGCCTGCTCGGCATCGGCCTCGCCCTCACCGCCGGCATCGGCATGCGCATCGCCGCCGCCTCCGGCACCCTGCTCATGGCCTTCATGTGGCTCGCCGAGTTCCCCCTCGCCCAGCACACCGCCAAAGGCGCACCCACCGGCTCGACCAACCCCCTCACCGACTACCACGTCGTCTACGCCATCGCGATGATCGTCCTCGCCGCCGCCTACGCCGGCCAGACCTGGGGCCTCGGCAAGCGGTGGGCCAAGCTCCCCATCGTCCAGCGCAACCGCTGGCTCATCTGACTGCTACTCGCCCCCCGATCGGCGGCCGGCTCTCGCAGGAGAGCCGGCCGCCGCTGTCGTGACGGCGATCTCGAAGGAGTAGCGGTCGCCGCGGTACGTCGACATCGCGCGCTCGACGGGGCGGTCGCGCTCGTCGAACGCGGTGCGCTCCACGAGCAGGGCCGGGCTGAACGGCGGGGCGTCGAGCCGGGCCGCCGCCTCCTGGTCCAGGACGGTCGCGCGGATGGACTGTTCCGCGTGCGTGATCCGGATTCGGTACCGCCGGTGCAGCTCCGAGTAGAGCGAACCCTCGAGCGTCGTGAGGCCCGGCACCAGCGCGGCGGGGAGGTACGCGTGCTCCAGGCACATCGGGATGCCGTCCGCCGTCCGCACCCGCTCCACGTGCACGACCTCGTCCGCGGGGCTCAGCGACAGGGCGTAGCCGATCTCCGGGCCGGCGGCGACGGTCTCGAAGACGCGCAGCAGCGAGCCGGGGACGAGCCCTCGGCGGCGCATGTCCTCGGTGAAGGACGTCAGCTCGATCGTCTTGGCGATCGGCGGGCGGGCCACGAAGGTGCCGGCGCCCTGCACGCGGTACACCCGGCGCTCCCGCTCCAGGCGATCCAGCGCGTGCCGGACGGTCATGCGGCTCACGCCGAACGCCTCGGCCAGCTCGCGCTCGGGCGGTAAGCGTTGGTCTGGACCAATCCCGCCCTGAATGAGCGTTTCGAGATGCGCGTGGAGCCGCTCGTGCTTGGTCACCGCATGATGTTAGCGTAAATGGACTAGACCACTTATGGAGGTACCGCATGCTGGACGCGATCGCCGGCGGGCTCGTGGTGTCGTGTCAGGCGCCCGACGGCCATCCGCTGCGCACGCCGGACGTGATCGCGCGGCTGGCGCAGTGCGCGGCGCTCGGCGGGGCGGTGGCCGTCCGGGTGAACTCGCCCGGGGACGTGCGGGCCGTCAAGGCCGTCGTCGACCTGCCGGTGATCGGGCTCCACAAGGTCAAGGCGCCGGATCGGTACCTCATCACGCCCCACTGGCCCCTCGTCGAGGACCTCGCCGCGGCCGGGGCCGACGTCATCGCCGCCGAGGCGACCGGGCGCGGCGACCTGCCCGTGGCCGAGCTCGTGCGCCGCGTGCACGGGCTCGGGCTCCCGCTCATGGCCGACGTCGCCACCGAGGCGCAGGGGCTCGAGGCGTGGGCGGCCGGCGCGGAGCTCGTGGCGACGACGCTGTCCGGCTACACCGCGGACAGTCCACAGGGGACACAGCCGGACCTCGCGCTCGTGGCGGACCTCGCCACGAGCGGGGTGCGCACGGTCGCCGAGGGCCGGCTCGCCACCACGGCGCACCTGCGGCACGCGTTCGCCCTCGGTGCCTTCGCGGTCGTCGTCGGTACGGCGATCACGGACCCGCTCGCCCTGACCCGCGGCCTGGTCGCCGCCACCCAGCGATGAACCCGGCGCCGCCGGGGAAGGGCACCGCGCTCGGCATCGACATCGGCGGCACGAAGATCGCCGCCGCGCTCGTGTACGCCGACGGCACCACCGGCCCCCTGCACCGCGTGCCCACGCCCGCCCGAGAGGGCCCGGCCGCCGTCCTGCGCGCCGCCGCGGGCCTCGGCCGCCGGGTCATCGGCGACGCTGCCGTGGCCGGCTGCGGCGTCGGCACCGCCGGCGCCGTCGACCCGCACGGCCGCATCTCGCACGCGACCGACTCGCTGCCGGGCTGGGCCGGGACCGACGTGCGCGCCGCGCTCACCGAGGCCCTCGGCGTCACCGTGCTCGTCCGCAACGACGTGCACGCGATGGCCGTCGCCGAGGCCGCCTGGGGCGCCGCGGCCGGGGCCGGCACCGCGCTCGTGGTGGCCGTGGGCACGGGCATCGGCGGCGCGCTCGTCGCCGGCGGCTCGCTGCTGACCGGCCGGCTGGGCCTGGCCGGCAGCATCGGGCACCTCCCGGCGACCGCGTCCCTCGGCCGCCGCTGCGGCTGCGGGGGCGTCGACCACGTCGAGGCGTACGCGGCCGGCCCGGCGATCGCCGCCGACCACGCGCGCCGGGCCGGCCTGGACACGGCCCCGCGCCTGGAGGACGTGCCCGCCGGCAGCCCCGCGATCGCCTTCGCCGCCGAGATCCTGGGCCACGGCCTCGCGGCGGCCGCGAACCTCCTCGACCCGGACGCGATCGTCCTCGGCGGCGGCGTGCTCGGCCTCGGCGAGCCGTTCCGCGCCGCGGTGCTCGGCGCCCTGCGGGCCGCGGCCCTGCCCGGCGTCGCCGGCGTCCCGGTCCGCTCCCCCGCCCTCGGCCCGGCGGCGGTCCTCGCGGGAGCGGCCCGCCCGCTCCTCTGAGCGCGTGCTCCGGAAGGCGCGCGCTGTATAGCCCGCGTTACCCCGCGGACTCCTCCCAGCGCCATGGCCGTCGCGGGCGCGGTCCGCGAGGCTCGGTGCCATGCCTCGCAAGCTGATCGCCCTCGTCGTGGTGCTCGCCGCCGCGTTCCTCCTCGTGCCCGGGCCGGTCGCGGCCATCGGGTCGGACCGGGCGCTCGCCGACCCGGACAACCTCGCCGACCGGCTCCGGGCCGGATTCGTCGACTACTGGCACACCGGCGAGCGCGGCCCGCAGCTCACGCGGGTCGTCGACTACTGGTTCCGGTACCACCTCGTCAAGGGCGCCCTCGCGGCGCTGCTGCTCGTCGTGCTCGTGCTGCTCGGCCGCCGCCTCCTCGCCGCCGGCCACCGCTGGGCCACGATCGGCGTCGCCGGCGCCGGGCTGCTCGCGCTCGCGACCGTGATGGCCAACGTCCAGGGCGCCGTCGCCCCGTTCTCGTCGCTGCTGCCGATGCTCACCGAGACCGCTCCGGACGCGGCGCTCGCCGAGGCCCTCGGCGGGGTGCGCCGGCAGCTCGCGAGCGGCGAGCACGGCCCGGTGCTGCGGGCGATGGTCGGGGACTTCGGGCTGTACCACGAGGCCATGGCCGTCATCGCCGCGCTCGCCGCGATCGGGCTCGTCGGCGCCGGGGTGGCACTGTGGCGGGCGCGCCCGGCGGCTGCGACCCGCGTGCTCGCCGCGGTCACGTCGCTGGCGGCGCTGGCGGCGCTCGTGGTCGTCATCGCGAACGCGGGCACCGCGAGCGACCCGGCGCCGGCCCTGCTCGCCTTCTTCGACGGCGGCTGGTGAGCGCGACGCGCTAGCTGAGGTAGGTCAGCCCGGCCAGCACCCGGCGGTGCCGGTCGCCGCTGTCGGGGATTCGCAGCTTCTGGAAGATCGCGCGCATGTGACTCTCCACCGTGCGCTCGGCGAGCCGAAGCCGCGTCGCGATCGCCGCGTTCGAGTGGCCCTCTGCCACCAGGGCCAGCACCTCGTGCTCCCGCTCGCTCAGCTCCCGGGCGGCCCGCGCGCCGTCGTCGGTCATCGTGGGCGGCATCCGGACGTCGATCACGGCCAGGTCGGGGGCGGCCGTGCGCCACCGCCCGGCCACGCCGGCCAGGTAGGCCACCACGGGCAGCAGGACCGGCACCGGCTCATCATGACCGAGCCCGGGCCGGAAGGTCATCAGTGCCAGCACGCAATGCCCATCCGGCCCACGGATCAGTGGCCGCCCGGAGGCGCCGGCGCCCCCGTCGCGCGCACCGTCATCGGCATGGAACTCATCCTGATGCTCGTCCTGCCGTTCCCGATCGGCTTCCTCGTCAAGCAGCCCACGGCCGCGTTCATCGCCTACGTGGCGGCGCACGGCTTCGTGTTCACCTTCCAGACCGCGTCCCTGATCGCGGAGTGGGTGGGCGGCGACACCTCGGCATTCCCGGCGAAGGCGACGGCGGTGGACATGCTGCCCTACGCGATCGTCAACGCGGTCGTCTTCGGCGCCGGCCTCGGGCTGGTGTGGCTGGGCAACCGGCTCGGCACCCGGCGCCGCGACCGCCGCCCGGTGGACCTCGCCGCCTGATATGGGGAAGTCGCTATGACCCGACCCGTTAGATCGATCGATATCGTTCTCCCCAACATTCGACTCGCTGGGGAGGCACCCGAATGGTTCGAAGGCTTCTGGCTGTCGTCGTGACGGCCGCCGCGCTCGCCGGCATCGTGCCCGGCATCGCGCAGGCGGCCGTCCCCCGGGAATCCGTCGTCGGCGGCACGCGGGCCGCGCAGGGCGAGTTCCCGTTCATGGTGCGCCTGTCGATGGGCTGCGGCGGGGCGCTGTACAGCCCCCGGCTCGTGCTCACCGCCGCGCACTGCGTGAGCCGCACCGGCACCAACACGAGCATCACCGCGACGCTCGGCGCGGTCGACCTGCAGTCGTCGAGCCGGATCACGGTGAAGTCGAACTACGTGTACCGGGCGCCGGGGTACAACGGCAACGGCAAGGACTGGGCGCTCATCCGGCTCGCCACGCCGGTGACGGGCCTGGCCACGCTGCCGATCGCGACGAACACGACGTACAACACCGGCACCTTCACCATCGTCGGCTGGGGCGCGGCGACCGAGGGCGGGGCCCAGCAGCGGTACCTGCTCAAGGCCACCGTCCCCTTCGTCCCCGATGCGACGTGCGACAACTCCTACCCGGACCTGATCCCGAGCGACGAGATCTGCGCCGGCTACTCCTCCGGCGGCGTCGACACCTGCCAGGGCGACTCCGGCGGCCCGATGTTCCGCCGCGACGCGTCGAACGCGTGGATCCAGGTCGGCATCGTCAGCTGGGGCAACGGCTGCGCGCGGCCCAACTACCCCGGCGTCTACACCGAGGTGAGCACGTTCGCATCGGCCATCGCCACGGCCGCGGCTTCCCTCGGCGGCTAGGCTCCGTCCCGGTCCACCGGCCGCGCGGCGATGTCACGGCTCGGACGGGCCGTGACATCGCCGTGTCGTGCGCACATCGGCCGATCCGGCCGGCATGACACCACGGTCGATGGATTGCCAGCCAGGCGAGCGGCGGCCACGGTGGCAGTGCTGGCGCTGAATCCCGGTCCTCCCCAATCAGGAGCGCGATGTCCATCAACGTTCCGCCCGGCGCAACAACCGGCGTAGAGGTCCGCATCGAGACCGTCGACATCGACGGAACTGGCGATCGGCAGATCGGCTCACGTCGACGCATGAGCGAACTGCTGTCCGAGCGGAGCGCCGACATCCAGCGCGCCATCACGGAGGCGGCCCGCGTGGTGCAAGGTGCCGGCTCCGCCTTGCCGGAGCGGGACGGGTGGCAGGTCGAGTCCGTCGAGGCGAAGTTCGGCATCAAGCTGGCCGCCGAGACCGGCGTCATTCTCTCGAAGGTGACGACCGAGGCATCGCTCGAAGTGAAGATCACCGTGAAGCGGGCGCCCGCAGCCGAGGTGTAGGTCCTCCCGCGTCAGGGGTCCTCAGGTCGCATCGTCGGTATCTGTCCCTGCAGCAGTGCCCGGACCTCCGACTCCCGATATCGGCGGTGCCCGCCCAGCGTTCGGATGGCACTCAGCTTGCCCGCCTTGGCCCATCTCGTGATCGTCTTGGGATCGACCCTGAACATCGTGCTCACTTCCGCGGGGGTCAGGAGCGGTTCCGGGTCATGCTGGCGACGCCTCTGCGAAGACTCCCCGCCGGCCCGGCCGGCCAGTGGGCCGCCGGCACCTGCGACATTCGTGGCTCCGACCGAGAGGTGACGGGCCGCATCCGCCGGCTGCGACGATCCTGGCGCTGGTCCCCCCAGCTCAGCGACGAGCAGTGCGCACCGCTCAGCGCTGCGCCCGAGGGCCAGCGTGGTTTGATCGTCCGCACCGAAGGCCGATCGGGCCCGCGACCACGCGTGGTTCACCGCGGCGAGCGCACCGACCGCCTGGGGGCGGCTGCCGATCCTCTGCGCGAGGTCGACCTCGGCGGCAGCCAGATTGGCCAGCGCCATCGCGACCGACCGGTGCTCGACACCGGCGGCTCGCTCCAGCGCGGCGGCGGCAATACGGACGGCGCCGATCCGGCTGCTCATCTCCGAGACATCGCCGGACCGGTGGGCGAGATCGTAGGCGGCCGTCGCCGCGTTGACCCGCATCGCCGCGGCTTGCGGATGGCCGTCGCCGAACGCGTGCACGGCGGCCTCGGCGGCGAACGCAAGACGCGCCGAAGCCGCTGTGGCGGCGGCGAGATCGTCGTGGGCTAGGGCGTACTCGAACTCCGCCACCGCCGCGCCGCCGACCGCGGCGATCGAAACCCGGTCCTCCGGTCCGAAGGCTGCCGTCGAGAGCTGGGCCGCGCGTTCCAGCCGCAGCATCGCGCGATAGGTGGCGCTCGGATCCGATGCGCCCTGCGCATGATGCCACTCCAGCGCCGACGCCGCGCTGTACAGCATGAGCAGCTCCGGTGCCGACGGCCAGCCGCCCGGCATCTCGAGCGCGGCCAGAAGGTCCGCAGCACGGCCCGGCGACTCGCCGGGATTGATCACCTGACGGATGAGGCTCAGTACGGCGTCAGCCACCGGGGTCGTGCCGGGCTGCGCGGCTTCCGCCGCCTCGCCGAGCCAACGCGCCGCCTCATCCACCTGTCCGGCCCGAAGACTCACCGTCGCCAGGTTGACAAGAATGCGGTACCGATATGGCGAGTCACCGGCCGGGGTCTCGCGGAGCGCGACGAGCAGGGTCATCTTGGCAGCCGGCAGGTCACCGTCCATCACCAGCATCAGCGACTTCGTCAGGCGAGCCGCGACCCGGTCCAGGTCCTGAGAGCGTGTCGCGATCAGCGCATCGGCCAGTCGCCGACCGGCCGTCCGATGGCCGAGGTGGCTGAGCAGAAACGCCAGATACAGGACGTCCTCGTCGGCGACGGCGTGCGGATCCTGCACTGCTGCCACGATGCCGGCCACGAGGCGGTCGACCTCGTGGCGCGACCCGGCCGGCGATCGCCGGCTGGCGAGCACAATCTCCGCGAGGCGATCCGCGCTGGGCATGACGGTCACTGGGGCTGCCCGCCGATTCGATCGCCGACGCCCTCGTCACGAATCACCTGCCGCAGCAGGCTCGATCGGAGAATGGGCACCTCTCCGGGGTCGATCAGCTTTTCGTGCTCCCACCGGCGGATTGCGCGCAGTGTCAGTTCGACGGAATCGATGACCTCGCGCGCACGGTTGCCGACCATCGACGGCGGCGAGCTCGGGCGTGGCGCTTCGCGAGGCCGGGAACCGTGCGTCGGCGACGAGCGAGGGCCCGGGACGAGGCTCAGCGAACGGAACCGGTCGAACTCGACAAAGGCGTGCAGAAGGCTGGCCGCGAACAGGACGTTGCTGGCTCGTCCACCCGGATGACGCTCGGGATACTGCTCCAGCAGCACACCGGCGATGGCAACGGGTTCCGCGGCCGAACCGATATTGCCGTCAACCTTCTGGACCGGACCGCCCGAATAGCCCGCGTAGCCACCGAGCGCTTGCGTCACGTGCAGCTGTATGGCGCGTATCTTCGTGCCGTTGAACGACTCGTAGTCGACCAGGTTCGTGGTGACGGTGCCCTCGAGCTGCGGATCGGATGGCTTCGGCCGATACGGGGCGAACCAGCGGTCACCGGCGTCGCAGCGGACGGCCATCGGGGCAATGACCTCTGTCTCGACATCGTCCGGTAAGACCACCAGCGCAAGGTCACCGTCCGTGATCTGCTCGATGTGCCCGACGGCGCTTCCCGACGAGTACTCGACGGTGACGGCAGTTCCGACCGGCAGTCCACGAAGGCAGTGCGCCGCCGTGACAAGCTCCCCGCGGCTGACGAAGAACCCGCAGCCCAACAGTCGTCTGTCATGCACGAGTGTGGCCCAGTAGCGAGCGCCCGCGACATGACGGGGCTGATCCCGCAGCGTCGACGCTTCCGCCAGCCCACGCCATCGGAACTTTCGCTTCGCATGCCGGCGTTGGCTCATCAGGGCGACCTTTCCGACGCTGCGTAGCGTGGCCTCCGATCAGCCAATGGTGACAACCGCGCGTCCGCGATGGCAATTGGACTCACGGCTGATTCCGTCCGGAGGCCGGTCGGCGCGATGCGGTGCACAGGTGCTTCGATGAGGGCATGACCCGAGTCGTCTCCGCCGGCCGTGACATCGCCGCGCCCGCCGCCGTCATCTTCGAGCTCATCGCCGATCCCGCGCAGCAGCCGCGCTGGGACGGCAACGAGAACCTGCGGGAGGCGGCGGCCGGGCAGCGCGTCCGGGCCGTCGGCGACGTCTTCGCCACGACGCTCACCACCGGCGGCGTGCGGGAGAACCACGTCGTCGAGTTCACCGAGGGGCGCCGCATCGCGTGGCGGCCGAGCGAGCCGGGCCGGCCCCAGCCCGGGCACCTGTGGCGGTGGGAGCTCGAGCCCCTCGACGACGGGAACACGCGGGTGACGCACACGTACGACTGGACCGACCTCACCGACGAGCACCGTCTCGCGCGGGCGCGGGCGACGACGGCCGACAAGCTGCGGGCGTCGCTGGACCGCCTCGCCGAGCTCGTCCAGCGGGAGCGCTCACACGCCGGTTGACGAGGCATCATCCGCCATCTATGTTAACGGGCACCATGGCGGATCGGCTGTTCGGCGTGCAGCGCCACGAGCGGCTGCTCAGCGAGCTGCGCCGGTCCGGATCGGTGCGCGTCGCCGCGCTGGCGCGTGAGCTCGGGGTCAGCGAGCTCACCATCCGCCGCGACATCGCCGCCCTGGCCGAGCGCAACCTCGTCACCCGCGTGCACGGCGGGGCCACGCTGCCCGGCCAGGGCCCGGCCCCCGACCCGCCCCGGCCGTCGAAGGGCCGGCGGTTCACCATCGGCATCGTCGTGCCGTCGCTGGACTTCTACTGGCCGCCGATCGTGGCCGGGGCGCGGGCGGCCGCCGCGGCGCTCGGGGTCGCGCTGCGGCTGCGCGGCTCCTCCTACGACCCCGACGAGGACCGGCGGCAGATCGGCCGGCTCGTCGAGGCCGAGCGGGTCGAGGGGCTGCTGCTCGCGCCCAGCCTCGACGCCGGGATGATCGGCTGGATCGGGCGGCTGCCGGTGCCGGCGATCCTCGTCGAGCGCCAGCCGCACCGGTGGACGGCGACGCCGCGGCAGCTGGAGTGGGTGCGCAGCGACCACGCGCTCGGCGCCGAGATCGCCGTGCACCACCTGCACCAGCAGGGCCACCGGCACATCGGGCTGGTGCTCTCGCGCGACAGCCCCACGTCCGAGCACCTGGTGCAGGGGTGGCGGGCCGCCTGCGCCGAGCTGGACATCTCCGACGCGATGGTCGTCGCGCTCACCGCCCGCGAGCCGCCCGGCAGGGTCCGCGACCTCCTCGCGGAGTGCCGCCGCGCGCGCATCACCGCGCTGATCGTGCACAGCGACCCCGACGCGGTGCCGGTCGCCCGGTGGTGCGCCGAGCACGGGGTGGCGGTCCCCGACGAGCTGGCCCTGGTGTCGTACGACGACGAGGCCGCCCACCTCGCCGAGCCCGCCCTGACCGCGGTGCGCCCGCCGAAGCACCACGTCGGCCGGCTGGCGGTCGAGCTCATGGTGTCCCGCCTCCTCGACGGCGACCGGCGGCCCTCCCAGCGCGTGCTGGTCGCGCCCGAGCTGGTGGTGCGGCACTCCTCGCTGTCGCTGGTCCGGCGGCCGGGGATGTTCGGTTCTGAACGTTCCTGACCTTCTGCGTTCGGTTCGTGGCGCGAGCCGCCCCCGCACCATTGCGATGTCATCCAGACATCGACAGCGATGGAACGAAGGGGTGAACCCATGCACACGAGGCGCCGCTCGCTCACCGCCACCCTGGCGGCGGCCCTGCTCACCGCCGGCTCCCTCGCGGCGCCCGCCACGCCGGCGCACGCCGCGACGAGCGACTTCCGCGGGGTCAACTGGGCCGACCAGCGGGACAACTTCGTCAACGACACGCTGGTGCTGGGCGGGCTGAGCACGTCCGACAGCTACGCGACCACGCAGACGAAGGCGGACCGGATCCTCACGGGCTTGCAGAACAACCTCGGCGCCAACACCGTACGGATGCCGGTGAACTATCCGACGGTGTCGGGCGCCTACTGGAACTCCTACACCGGCGCCGTCGACAAGGCCACGAGCAAGGGGATGCGGGTCATCCTGAGCTACTGGGAGGCCGACAACTCGCGGGACGGGCTGGTCGACAACCTCACCCAGTTCTGGTCGATGTGGGGCACGATCGTCGCCAAATACCAGGGCAATGCCAACGTGTACTTCGAGCCGATGAACGAACCGCACGGCTACAGCGACGCGGACTGGAAGAACCTCGCGGCCCAGTGGCTGGCGAACTACCCCGGGGTGCCGCGCGGGCGCATCGTCGTCAGCGGGGCGGGGTACAACCAGCGGATCACGACGATCGGGGACGACAGCCGCTTCTCCGGCACGCTGATCTCCCGGCACACCTACCAGTTCTTCGACACCGGGCGCCTCACCGAGGACTCGTGGCGGGAGAGCCTGCGCACGAGCGTCGGCGCCTACGCCTCGCGCACCCTCATCACCGAGTTCGGCGCCCCGATGACCGACGGCCGCAACTACGACACACCATCCACTTCGGACAGTTTCGTGGCCTTCATCCGCGGGACGGCGGCCGAGGCGCGCGCCGAGGGCCTCGGCACCGTCTACTGGCCCGGCGTGCGCATCGCCGATCCCTACCGCTTGCAAGAGATCTCCGGCAGCGGCAGCAGCCTGAGCCTGTCGACCACGAGCGCCTCCGGCCGCGACCAGCTGCGCTCCTCGTGGGGCCTCGACGGCGGCGCGAACACGGCCCTGACCCACTACCGCGTCGCGAACCGCAACAGCGGCAAGGTGATGGACGTCGTGGGCTCCTCGATCGCGAACAGCGCGGAGGTCAAGCAGTACGCGAGCAACGGCGGCGGCAACCAGCAGTGGGCCTTCGAGGACGCCGGCGGCGGCTACGTCCGCGTCGTGAACGCCTACAGCGGCAAGTGCCTGGACGTCGCGAGCGCGTCGAGCGCCGACGGGGCGAACGTCATCCAGTACACCTGCACGAGCGGCAGCACCAACCAGCAGTGGAAGTGGCAGGCCAGCGGCGCCTCCTTCCAGCTCGTCGCGCGGCACAGCGGCAAGTGCCTCGACGTCGTCGGCTCGGGCACCGGCGACGGGGTGGACATCTCGCAGTACACGTGCAACGGCGGCAACAACCAGCTCTGGTCGCGCACCGCCGTGTGAGCCGCCCCGGGCCGCGGCCGCCCCGTCATCGCGGCGGGGCGGCCGATGCCCTCGTCACGGGGCCGGGCGGGTCGTCGCCGTCTCGCGGCGGATCACGGGGGCGACCTCGGTGGCGAACAGCTCCAGGCTCTCGCGCACCATGCCGTCGGGCATGCCGCCGACGTCGAACTGCCCGACGTACCGCGTGCTGCCCAGCACCTCGTGGTGCCGCATGATCCGGTCGACGACCTCCTGCGGGCTGCCGACGACCAGCCCGTCGGCGAGCCAGGCGTCGTACACCTCCCGCGGCATCCCGTCGCTCATCCGCGGGTGGAACCTGAAGTACCGGGAGTAGTACGGGAAGAACGCCTCCTTCGCGTCCTGCGAGCGGCGCCCGATGAACATGTGCCCCCCGCTGCCCACCCGCAGGGCCGCCGGGTCGTGACCGGCCTGCCCGGCGGCGCGGCGGTAGAGCTCGACGAGCCGGGCGGCGGGGTCCGGCCCGGTGAACAGCGCGAGGAACATCGGCGCGCCGAGCACGCCCGCCCGCACCGCCGACTGCGGCGTCCCGCCGACCCCGATCCACACCGGCAGCGGCTCCTGCAGCGCGCGGGGCGCGACGGCCTCGCCGTTGTGCGTGGGGCGCTCCTCACGGGTGAGCCGCAGCAGCAGCCGGATCTTCTCGTCGAACAGCGTTCCATGCTTGATCCAACCACGGCGCCCCGCGCGGCCCCATCCCGTCAGCGGCGGCCGCGCCGCTGGGGCTCGCGCCGCAGGAGCCGCGGCTCAGGCCCTGTCCTAGGCGCCGGCCTCGCGCTTGATCTGGTCGAACTGCGCGGCCATCGCGGCCGCCAGCGCCTGCGCGGCCGACAGCGGGCGGACCATGACGGTGAAGTCGTCGATCAGGCCGTCCTCGTCCAGGTACAGGAAGTCGCAGCCCTCGACGGCCACGTCGCCGATCCTGGCCTCGAAGACGAGCGCGTGGTCCCGGTCGCCCTCGCCGCCGAGCTCCCGGACGTAGCGGAAGTCCTCGAAGACGCGCAGCACGCCGCGCAGGATCGCCGCGACCATCGGCTTGCCCTCGTAGGGCCGGAAGGCCACGGGGCTGTGGAAGACCACGCCGGCGGCCAGCGTCGCGGCGATGGCCTCGGCGTCGCGCGCCTCGACCGCGCTCCGGAAGCTGATCACGCGCCGAGCATAGACCCGGCCCTTCGCCCGGACGCCCCTGACCGAACGGACGAGGGGGCGATCCGTCGAGCAGCGCCCGACAACGACCTGAGCGGCCAGGCCGGACCCGCGACCCTCGCCACCCTGACTCCATAGAGTGACGGTGACAACGCACTCAGTGCGCTTGGATCTTCGGGGGGTTTCATGTTCCACGCCGTCACCGCCGGTGCCATGCTCCTGTCCTCGCTCACCGCGCCCGCCGCGGCCGCGACGCCGCCACCGCCGAACGAGGTCAGCATCAGCGTGGTCACCGCCAACGGCTCCGGCTGCCCGGACGGCAGCGCCGCGGTCGCCGTCTCGCCCGACAAGAAGGCCTTCACGGTCACCTACAGTCAGTACATGGCCCAGGTCGGAGCCGGGACCAAGCCCACCGACTTCCGCAAGAACTGCCAGCTCGCCCTCGACGTGCACATCCCGCAGGGATTCACGTACGCCATCGCGGAGGCCGACTACCGCGGCTACGCCCACCTCGAGCGCGGCGCGACCGGCACGGCGGTGGCGAGCTACTACTTCCAGGGCAACGCGCAGACCGCGCGGGCCAGCCACCCCTTCAACGGCCCGATGGACGACAACTGGCAGACCAAGGACGTCGTCGGGGTGACCGCCCTGGTCTTCGAGCCCTGCGGCCAGCAGCGCAACCTCAACATCAACACCGAGCTGCGGGTCAACGCCGGCCGCTCCAACCCCAGGACGACCACGAGCTTCATGAGCATGGACTCGACGGACGCCAGCTTCAGCACCGTGTACCAGCTGGCCTGGAAGCGCTGCCCGTAACACCCGCGGCGGCCACGGCATCCGGACGGGTCACGCCCGGGTGCCGTGGCCGCCCGGCAGCATGACCACCTTGCCGGCGGCCCGGTTCTCCTCCATGTACCGGTGGGCCGCGGCGACGTCGTCGAGGCCGAAGACCCGGTCGACGTTCGGCCGGTAGACGCCGGCCTCGACGTTGCGGACGATCCGCCCGAGCACGGCCGCGCCCGCGCCGCCCTTGGCGTCGTCGCTGTGGAACGCCGTGAGCCGGGTGCCGGAGGGGATCATCGCGATCGGCTCGAAGCCCTCGATCAGCCATCCGCTGAGGGAGCCCGCCACGCACACGGTCCCGCCGCGGCGGACCAGGCGCAGCGAGCCGGCGACCGTGCTCGCCCCGACGAGGTCCAGCACGTGGCTCGGCCCCTCGCCCCACGGCGTGCGCAGCGGGCCGCCGTCGTCGAGCAGCACGTGGTCGACGCCGGCCGCGCTCAGCGCGCCCGCCTTGCCGGGCCGGCGGGTCGTGGCCGCGACCTCGACGCCGTGGCCGTGCGCGATCGACGCGGCGGCCAGGCCCACCGACGACGTCCCGCCGCGGATCAGCAGCCGCTCGCCGGGCCGGACGCCCAGCGCGTCGAGGGCGCCCTGCGCGGTCAGGTACGTCTCCGGCAGCGCGGCCAGCACCTCCCACGGCAGCGTGGTGGTCACCGGCATGAGCAGCGCGTCGGGCAGCAGCGCGTACTCGGCATAGCCGCCGTCGAACCGCCGGCCCATCTCCCCCATCACCGCCGCGACCGTCGTGCCCTCCGGCAGCGCGGGATCGGCCGAGGCGGCCACGACGCCCACGCACTCGATCCCCAGCACCCGCGGGAACCGCACGCCCGGGGAGTGCCCCTGGCGGGTCCGCAGCTCCGAACGGTTCAGGCCCGCGCCCATCACCCGGACCAGGCTCCAGCCCGGCCGCACCGCCGGCACCGGCAGCTCCCGGATCTCCAGCACCTCGGGGCCGCCGGCCCGCACACAGACCGCCGCCCGCATCGTCGTCTTCATGCCCTGAACGATCGTCCCGGGGCCGGGCGGCCGCCCACCGGTAGAATGCCAATCCATGCCCCTAGCCCGCCAATCCCGGATCTGGCCGTCCGGGGGCGTGCACCTGTGGCCGTCGGGCGGGACCAGCCCGGCCCACACCCATCCCCGCGGGCACCTGCTGTACGCGGCCGGCGGCGTCCTGTCCGTGCACACCGAACGCGGCACGCTGATCGTCCCGGCCAACCGGATCGCCTGGATCCCGGCCGGGTCCACGCACCACCACCGGGCCCACGGCGAGACCGACATGCGGATCGTGTTCCTGCCGGCCCCGCTCGCCCGGCTGGTCCCCGCGCACCCGGCGGTGTTCCTCGCCTCCGGCCTCGCCCGCGAGGTCCTGCTGACCCTCACCGGCCCGCGGCACCTCGACCGCGGCCCCCGCGCCCGCCTGCACCGGGTCCTGGCCGACGAGCTCCGCGCGGCCCCCGAGCAGCCGCTGCGCCTGCCCGAGCCGCGCGACGACCGGCTGCGGGCCGTGGCTCGCATCCTGGACGAGGACCCCGCGGACGCCAGCTCGCTGGCCGAACTCGGCCGGCAGGTCGGAGCGGGCTCCCGCACGCTCAGCCGCCTGTTCCACGACGAGCTCGGCATGACGTTCTACGAGTGGCGCACCCAGCTGCGTATCGGGCACGCCCTCGTGCTGCTCGCCGAGGGCCACGACACGACGCGGGTCGCCCACGCGTGCGGGTGGGCGAACCCGAGCGGCTTCATCGCCGCCTTCACCGCGATCGTCGGCACCACGCCCGGCCGCCATCGCCAACACCCGGCGGGCTGAGCGGCTACGGAGCCGCTCACGCGGCCAGCGCGGCCAGCAGGTTGTCCACCGCGGCCTCGGCCGCGCGGCGGGAGCTCTCCGCCGTGGCCGCGCCGAGGTGCGGGGTCGGCAGGACGCGGGCCTCGCGCAGCAGCTCGGAGGGGGCCGGCGGCTCGCGGTCGAAGGCGTCCACCGAGTAGAACGCGATCCGCCCCGACCGCAGCTCGGCCAGCAGCGCGGCCTCGTCGACCAGCGTCGAGCGGGCCGTGTTCAGCAGGACCACGTCATCGCGCAGCAGCGCCAGCTCCGGGGCGCCCAGCAGGGGTCCGTCCGGGGACGGGGGCACGTGCAGGGAGACGACCTCGCTCGTGCGCAGGAGATCGCCGAGGGGCAGCAGTGGTACGTCCGCCGCCGTCACGAACGGGTCATGGGCCACGACCGTCATCTCCAGGCCGCGGGCCAGGCCGGCGAGCCGGCGCCCGATGGCGCCGTAGCCGACGATGCCGAGCGTGCGGCCGGCCGCCTCCCGGCCCGTGCTGCGCCGCCAGGTGCCCGAGCGCAGGGCGTCCGCGGCCTCGGGCAGGCCGCGCAGCCCCATCAGGGTGAGGGCCAGGGCCAGCTCGGCCACGCCCTGGGCGTTGGCGCCGCGCGCGGTGAGGACGAGGACGCCCCGGTCGGCGGCCGCGCGCGCGTCGATCGCGTCGCTGCCGGCGCCGTTGCGGCTGATGACCCGCAGGCGGTCGGCGCGGGCCAGGACGTCGGCGCCGATGGGCTCGACGCCCGCGACCCAGCCGACGACGCCGGGCACCGCGTCCAGCAGCTCCTCGGTGGTGGGCTGGCGGCCCGGGGCCGGCGTGACGATCTCGTAGCCGGCGGCGGTGAGCCGGTCCAGCGCGGGCGAGCCGGCCGCCGACATGCTGCGCGGCGTGACCAGGATCCTCATGCCGCCACGCCCAGCGCCAGCGGGTTGAGCACGCGGATCAGGCGGGCGACCTCGCCGGCCATGGCGTCGCGGGCCGGCGCCACGTACTTGCGCGCGTCCATGACCGACGGGTCCGACTCCAGGCGGTCGCGCACCACGGCCGTGAAGCACTTGTTCAGGTGGGTGGCGATGTTGACCTTCGTCATGCCGGAGGTCACCGCGCGGGCCAGGGTCGCGTCGTCGACGCCGGAGGAGCCGTGCAGCACGAGCGGTACGGCGACCCGGGCCGCGATCGCCGCGACCAGCTCCAGGTCGACGACGGCGTCGCGGGTGGCCATGGCGTGCGAGGTGCCGACGGCCACCGCCAGGGAGTCGACGCCGGTGTCGGCGACGAAGCGCTCGGCGTCGCCGGGGTCGGTGCGCACGCCGGGCGCGTGCACGCCGTCCTTGCCGCCGACCTCGCCCAGCTCGGCCTCGACGGCGACCCCGGCGGCGTGGCAGAAGGCGACGACCTCGCGCGTGACGGCGCGGTTGCGCGCGTCGTCGAGCTTGGACCCGTCGTACATGACGGAGGTGAAGCCGAGGCGGACGGCCTCGCGGACCAGCTCGACGTCCTCGGCGTGGTCGAGGTGCAGGACCACCGGGACCGTCGCGGCCTCGGCGAGGGCCAGGCAGGCCCGGGTCAGGGGGCGCAGGGAGCCGTGGTAGCGGACCGCGTTCTCGCTGATCTGCATGATGAGCGGCGCCTGGGCCGCCTCGGCGCCGGCGACGAGGGCCTCGCCGTGCTCGAGCAGGGTGGTGTTGAAGGCGCCGACACCGTACCCGCTGGTGCGGGCGGCGGCGAGGATGGGGCGTGGGTCAGCGAGGGGCACGGGGGAACTCCAAGAGCGTTATGTGACTTCGGACTGGGCTCGCACGGCCGCTCGGGCGGCGTGGAAGCGGGCCCGGGCAAGGGCGTAGCCGCCGGCTCCGGGTGACACCGTCTCGGCGCCGGAACCGTTGCTGTGCAAGGGTTCGTTGGTGTGCAAGGGTTCATTGGTGTGCAAGGGTTCGGTGGAATCCCAGGCGCCGATGCCGAGCCAGCCCAGGGCCGCCGCGCCGAGGGCCGCGCAGTGCTGGGCGTCGGCGGGGCGGGTGACGGGCCGCTCGAGCAGGTCGGCGAGGACCTGGAGCATGAGGGTGCCGCGGGCCCCGCCGCCGACCGCGGTGATCGGCGCGCGGGACGGCCCGGGCAGCATGGTCGCGGCGGCGTCGGCGAGGCTGAAGCCGATGCCCTCCACCACCGCGCGCGCGAGATGGCCGTGGGTGTGGGCGAGGTCGAGCCCGAGGAACGCGCCGCGCACGCCGGGGCCGCCTTCCGCGACGGTACCGCCGGCAAGCGTCGGCACGCACGTGAGCCCGCCGGCGCCGGCGGGGATCGCGGCCGCCTCGGCCAGCAGCGCGTCGAGGTCGCCGTCGCGCCCGAGCAGGCCGGCCAGCCAGGTGAGGCTGCTGCCGCCGCCGAAGGTGGACAGGGCCGACACGTAGAGGCCCGGCAGCACGTGGTCGAAGACGAACGGGCGCCGCACGTCGTCGAGGACCGGCTCGGCGCCGGCGACGGTGACCCAGTTGGACGAGCCGAGCGAGAGGTACGCGGCGCCGGGGCGGTCCAGGCCGGCGCCCAGGGCCATGCAGGAGTTGTCGACGCCGCCGGCCACGACGGGGACGCCGGCCGGGATGCCGGTCCGGTCCGCCGCGGCCGGGGTCACCTCGCCGATGACCGCGCTCGACGCGACGATCCGGGGCCACCAGCGCACGGGCACGCCGAGGGTCTCGAACACGTCCGGCCGCAGCGCGCGGGCGAGCAGGTCGTAGGCGCCGGATCCCGAGGCGTAGCTGGGATCCGTCGCCTCGACGCCGGTGAGCCGGGCGTTGATCCAGTCCTTGCTGCCGAGGATGCGGGCGACCCGGGGCTCCTCGCGCAGCCCGGCCGCCTTGAACACGGTGTACATGCCGGCCGGGAAGCCGTTGCCGGTGGCGCGGTACCAGTCCCGCTCGGGAATGTGCCGGAACGCCTGCCGCGCGGCCTCGCTGCCCCGCACGTCCGACCAGATCGGCACGGACTCGAGCAGCAGCGCGCCGCCGGCGTCGACCGGCACCATCGCCAGGCTGTGCCCGGAGAGCGAGACGGCCCGGACCCGGTGCTCGTCCAGCGGCAGCTCGCGGGTCGCCGCGGCGAGGGCGTCCCACCAGTCCGCGGGGCGCTGCTCGTGCAGGCCCGGGGCCGGGTAGGCGGTCGGGTAGGCGACGAACGCGGTGGCGCGCACGCGCGCGGCGGCGTCGACGAGGGCGGCCTTGCAGCCGCCGGTGCCCAGGTCGAAGGCGAGCACGACGTCGGTCATGAGCGCGGCATCCCCGATCGCATCCGGGACAGCCGCGACTTCATGGTGCGGATGTCCTCCAGGGCCGGCTCCTCGCGGCGCAGCAGCACCATGGTGGCCAGCGTGTCGACGACCACGAGCTGGGCCAGGCGCGAGATGGTCGGCGTGTAGACGTCGGTGTTGTCCAGCGACTCGACCACGAGCGCGATGTTGGACAGCTCGGCCAGCGGGGACGGGCCGCCGGTGATGCCGATGACGGTGGCGCCCCGCTCCCGCGCGACGCGCACGGTGTCGAGGATGGACACGGTGCGCCCGGTGTTGGAGATGGCCACGAACGCGGTGCCGGGCCGGCTGGTCGAGGCGGCCAGGAACTGCTGGTGCGTGTCGATCGGGGCCGAGCACGGCACGCCGAAGAGCGGGAACTTCTGCTCGGCGTCCATGGCCACGATCCCGGACGCGCCGAGCCCGATGAACACGATGTGCGAGCAGGACGCGAGGGTGTCCACGGCCCGCGCGATCGCGTCGAGGTCGAGGTGGCGGCGCACGTGGTCGAGCGAGGTGATGGAGAAGTCGAAGATCTTGCCGACGGTGGTGGCGGTGTCGTCCTGGGCCTCGATGACCGACTGGGTCGCGGGCACGCCGAGCGCGACGCTCTGCGCGAGCTGGATGCGGAAGTCGTGGAACCCGTCGCAGCCGATCGCGTTGGCGAAGCGCACGATCGTGGGCTGGCTGACCTCCGCCAGCTCGGCCAGCTCGGCCAGGGTCATCGGCACCACGCGGCGCGGGTCGGCCAGCACGACGTCGGCGACCTTGCGCTCGGAGCGGCGCAGCTGGTCGAGGCTGCGGCTGATGCGTTCCAGCACGGGTCCACCCATGGCGACGCTCATCGGCGGCCTCGCAGGATCATCGTCTCGCCGTGCGACGGGAGCTGGACGGTGACGCCGAGGCGATCGGCGAGGCCGAGGTCGAACCCGGCCGGGTCGGCGGTGTTGAAAGCGAACATGCCCCAATGATGTGGGACGAGGGTGGCGATCCCGGCGGCGGCGCACAGCCGGACGGCCTCGTCGAAGGTGAAGTTGCCGGGCACGCCGTTGCCGCGGCGGTAGGCGTCGCGGCCGTTGACCGGCAGCAGCGCCACGTCGATCGCCATCCGGGCGAGCCACTCGGGCAGGCCGTCCCAGGGGGCGCAGTCGCCGGAGTGGTACACGCGGGTGCCGGCGGCGTCGATGACGTAGCCGAGGTACCGGTCGTCGCCGCGCTCGTCGAAGGCGCGCTCCTCGTGCGCGGAGGGCACCGCGCTGAGGGTGAACGGGCCGAACCCGGCCTCCTCGCCGGCGCGCAGCGGGTCGATCCGGGACGCGGGCGCGCCGCTGCGGCGCAGGGCCTCGCCGACGACGGCGCGCGGGCAGACCAGGCGGGTGCGGGGCTGGGCGGCCAGCAGCGGCGCGAGGGTGCCCGGGTCCATGTGGTCGGTGTGCGCGTGGGTGCAGGCGACGGCGACGAGCGGCGGGAGGTCCCGCGGGGCGAGCGGGGCCGGGCGCAGGCGGGTGTGCGGGAACAGGCGGCCGGCGTACTTCTCGGCCAGGGAGTCCGAGAGGTACGGGTCCACGGCCAGGTTCGCCGCGCCCGCGGTGAACACGAATCCCGCCTGGCCGAGCCAGCGCGCCGGCAGCGTCATCGGACCGCCTGGGCGGCGTCGTAGAGCCGGTCGAACCCGGGGCCCTCCGTCGGCAGGTTCAGGCCGAACACCGCGTCGGCGGCGCGCGTCCAGCCGTGCACGAAGTACCGCCACCCGTCCTCGACCGTGAGCGCGTCGGCGGCCGCGCGGGCCCGCGCCTGGCGCAGGAACCCGAGCTCGCCGCGGTAGTTGAACTCCCACACCGCCCCGCCGTGCGGGAACACGGCGGCGTCGGTGAGCGGCGAGCCCGGCCGGTCCTTGCCCATGCCGGTCGCGTTGACCACGAGCGCGCCGGGGCCGAGCCCGGCCAGCAGCGCGTCGTGGGTGTCGCCGCGGCCCAGCAGCCGGGTCTGCCACGCGATGCCCGGGTCGCCGGCGGCGGTCGCCTTCGCGATGGCGGCCAGGCGGTCCTCGGCGATGTCGGTGACGACGACCCGGGCCGGAGCGTCGGCGCCCGCGCGGTGGGCGAAGTAGTCGCACAGCGCGAGGGCGGCCCCGCCCGAGCCCATCACCAGCACGTCGCGCCCGGCGAGCACGGGAACGATCGCGTGCAGCGACAGCTCGCTGGTGATGGTGTCCAGCGCCAGCCCGTCGATGACGCCGTCGCCGGCGACGAGGGCGCTGACTTCGTGCAGCCGCGCGGCGTCGCCGTTGACGCCGCGCAGCTGGTCCCGGGTGGCGGCGTAGAGGTCGAGCTTGTGGGTGGTGACCAGGGCGCCGCGCGACAGCGGGTCGTCGCGCAGGTGGGCGACGACCGCGCGGTAGTCGGCGGCCGGCGCGCCGACGGGGATGTCGATGCCGGTCAGCTCGACGCCGTCGAGGCCGAGCAGCGGGCGCCAGGCGGCGAAGACGCGGTGGATGGCGGAGGAGCCGGTCGTGACGCCGATGAAGTACATGGTCGGCGCGGTGGCGGGGGCCAGCGTGGCCGGCGTGAGCACGGTGGGCATCAGGCGCCGGCCTCGGCCACGAGGCGCACGGCGACGGCGGTGTTGATGCCGAAGCGGGTGGCTCCGGCGGCCATGAGCGCGCGGATCTGGTCCAGGGAGCGCACGCCGCCCGAGGCCTTGATCTCGCGGCCGGGGCCGGCGACCGCGCGGATGAGCTCGACGTGCCGCGGGGTCGTGGCCACGCCCTGCCAGCCGGTGCCGGTCTTGAGGGAGGTGGCGCCGGCGTCGACGGCGGCCTGGGCGGCGGCGCGCACCTGGTCCTCGTCGAGCAGGCCGACCTCGAGGATCACCTTGACCGGGACGGCGCCGGCGACGGCCGCCAGGACCGCCGCGACGTCCTCGGTGGCCGCCGTGCGCTCGCCGGAGCGGACCAGCCCGATGTTCATGACGACGTCCATCTCCTGGACGCCGTGATCGAGCAGCCACCGGGCCTCGGCGACCTTGACCGCGGTGGCCGAGCCGCCGGAGGGGAAGCCCACCGGCGAGCCGGCGTTGGTGGCCGAGCCCTCGAGCAGCGGGCGCAGCACCGGCAGCCAGGACGGCAGCACGTGCGCGGCCACGAAGTCGCCCTCGAGGGCGTGCCGGGCCAGTTCCTCCACGTCGGCGCGGCCGTGCTGGGCCTGCACCGCGCTGATGTCGACCATGCGGGCGAGCGCGTGGCCGGTCAGGTCATCGAGCGACATAGTTCGGGTTCTCCTCCAGGCGCCAGGGCTCGGCCCCGGTTCCGCCGACGGCCAGGTGCCGCATGCCGCCGGCGCGCGCGATGATGCCGTAGTCCTGCCCGGCGTCGGCCGGGTAGCAGAACACGGTCACCAGGTCGGTGTCGCCCACGTTCACGCTGCGGTGGATGTGCACGGGCGGGACGTAGGCGATGACGCCCGGGCGCAGCTCGGTGACGACGGTCCGCCCGTCGAGCGTCTCCATCAGCATGAGGCCGTGCCCGGCCAGGCAGTGGTAGATCTCGGCGCGGTCGTGCTTGGCGTGGATGTGGCCGCGGGTCATGTGGAACTCGTCGCCGACCTTGCCCGGCGAGAGCGTCGAGATGCCGGTGATGAGGTCGCCGGCCGCCTCGGACGGGCGGAACTCGTCGACGTGGTAGATGACCCGGTCGGCCTCCTGGGCCAGGCGGGCGGCGAACGCCCCGGCGTCGGCGAAGAGGCCGTCGAGGTCGGCCAGCCTCTTCTCGTACCGCCCCGTGCGGTTCGTCAGCCCCGCGGGCGTGACGACCAGCTCGGGGCCGCTCAGCGGTTCGCTCACCGTGCTCCTCCGTCGTGCTGTGGTCCCATCGTTTGTAGCAAACTTACAAGAACCTGTCACGCCCTCGCGGCCTCCGTGTAGCGAACTTCCCGATTTGAAAGCGGATGCTGGGTCAGTAAGCGGTCAAATCGGGCGCAAACGCGAGGGTGGTCGACACTCGTCTGTAACGATCCGCAAATCTTGCGTTGACAACTTCCGGCCCGGATGTAGTGTGACTCCACAAGTCGCGTGGGAGTCCACATCAGCGGTGGGGGGTGACAGCACACATGCAGGCCAGTGACCGGCGGCGCGAGATCGTCGAGCTCGTCCGCATCGGCGGACGCGTGCAGGCAGCCGAGCTGTCCGCCCGCTTCTCGGTCAACGCCGAGACCATCCGCCGCGACCTGACGGCCCTGGAGGCCGCGGGCGAGCTGGATCGGGTGCACGGCGGCGCCGTGGTCCGCGGCACGCTCACGGTCGAGGGGCGCGTCTCCAGCCGGATGGCCGAGCGGCGCGAGGAGAAGCTCGCCATCGCCCGGGCCGCCGCCGAGGAGATCCCGCCCTTCGGGGCCATCTTCATCGAGGCCGGCTCGACCACGGGCCACCTCGCCGATCTGCTGCCGGACCGTGGCGACCTGCTCATCGTCACCAACGCCCTGCAGATCGCGCTGGCCCTGACCGACCTCGGGCACTCCACGGTGATGACGATCGGCGGCCGGGTGCGCCCGGCCAGCTACGCCGAGGTCGACACCTGGGCCCTGGAGCGCCTCGCCGCGCTCCGCTTCGACGTCGCGTTCGTCGGCGCCAACGCCGTCGACCTGGCGTGGGGGCTCTCGACGATGGACCCCGCGGAGGCGGCCGTCAAGGCGGCCATCCTCGCCTCCGCGCAGAAGTCCGTGCTGCTCACCGACCACACCAAGTTCGGCCTTCGGGCCGCCTGCCGCTACGGCTCGGTCAAGGACATCGACCTGGTCGTGACCGACCCCGGTCTCGACCCCACCGCCGCCGAGGAGATCCGGGCCCTGGGCACCGAGATCCGCCTCGCCAACGGCTGAACCACCGCACGGCGCACACACCCCCTTGGAGGACCACATGAAGCTACGCACCGGGATCCGGTCGCTCACCCGCGGCACGGCCGTGCTGGTGGCGGTCGCGATGCTCGCCGCCGCCTGCGGAGGCGGCGACGACAAGGCCGCCTCCGGCCCGTCCGACCTGATCAACGGCCGGCCCTCGCCGACCGACCAGAAGCCGAGCAGCCAGGTCAAGGTCGCGATGATCGGCTTCGCCAACAACCCGTACTGGGTGTCGGTGAAGTCCGGCGCGGACTACGCCAACCGCGTGCTCTCGTCCCGCAACGGCAAGGTCGACTGGATCGTCGCCGGGGACAACATCGACGTGCAGACGGTGTCGAGCGCGATCAAGGGCGCCGACGCGCAGGGGTACAAGGGCATCGGCTTCTTCATCGCCGGCGAGGGCAACTGCGCCGACATCAAGACGCTCTCGGCCAAGGGCGACAAGCTCGGCGCCTACAACACGCTGTTCGACTGCGTCGGCTCGTCGGGCGGCACGGTGAACTACGCGCAGGAGCAGTACAAGGCCGGCCAGACCGCGGCCAAGGAGATGATCAAGGCGACCGGCGGCAAGGCCGGCAAGGTCGGCATCATCGTCAGCCAGTTCACCGCGCCCGGCTCCGAGCAGCGCCGCAAGGGCTTCGTCGACGGCCTGCAGGGCTCCAGCCTGACCCTGGTCGGGCAGGGCGTGGAGGCCAAGGACTCGGCCTCCAACACCTTCACCGCCGCGCAGAACTACCTGCAGTCCAACTCGGACCTGGTCGGCATCTACGCCACCGCCGGCGGCCCGTTCGGCGCCGCGCAGGCCGTGGCCGCGGCCAACAAGCAGAGCAGCGTCAAGGTGATCGGCTTCGACATCACCACCGAGAACATCGAGGCGATCAAGAACGGCTCGATGTACGGCGTGATCGGCCAGGACGCGTTCGGCCAGGGTTACAACGTGGCCATCCAGCTCTACAACGCGGTCGTCACCGGCAAGAACCCGGACCAGGTCACCCAGGAGGCCGAAGCCCCGTTCGTGACCAAGGAGAACCTGGCCCAGCACGACCCGTCCGCCGTGCCGCTGGGCACCCCGGGCGCATCCTGACCGGTTTCTCCTCGGATCTCTTCGGAAGTTTGTGGCGAGCATGACGAACACTGCGACGCCGGCGGCCCTCGTGGTCGCCGGCCTGGCGAAGTCGTTCGGCCCCGTGCGGGCCCTGCGGGACGTGTCCCTGGCCTTCCCGGCCGGGCAGGTCACCGGGCTGCTCGGCGAGAACGGCGCCGGCAAGTCCACCCTCATCCGGCTCTGCTCCGGTGAGATGCGCCCCGACCGCGGGACGCTCACCCTCGCCGGGCAGGACGTGAGCTTCGGTTCACCGCTGGAGGCGATCGCCGCCGGCGTCGTCGTCGTGCACCAGGAGCCGCTGCTCATCAGCGAGCTCACCATCGCCGACAACCTCTTCCTCTACGACCTCGGCGAGCGGCCGGCCTACGCGGCCGCCCGCCGGGGCGAGAACGTCGCCCGGGCCCGCGAGCTGCTGCGCCGCCTGGACATGACCGGCTACCTGCCGGACCCCTCGACGCTGTGCCGCGACCTGTCCGCCGCCTCCCGGCAGATGGTCGACATCGTGCGGGCCCTGTCCCGGCAGCCGAAGGTGCTCTTCCTCGACGAGCCCAACTCCAGCCTCACCCACGAGGAGTCGGAGCGGCTCTTCAGCGTCGTACGCCGGCTGCGGGCCGACGGCGTCGCGGTGGTGCTCGTCAGCCACCGCCTCGCCGAGGTGTTCTCCATCGTCGACCACGTCATCGTGCTGCGCGACGGCACGTTCGTCGCGGCCGGCGACCCGGTCGAGATCGACGAGCCGCGGGCCGTGGCGCTCATGGCCGGCGAGCGCAAGCGGGCCGTGGTCGCCGAGACGGTGGCCGAGCGCCGCGAGGCCGTCGCGCACGCCGACGACGCCGAGATCGCCCTGGAGCTGCGCGGGCTGTCCGGCGAGGGCTTCGACGACGTCAGCTTCACCCTGCGCCGCGGCGAGATCCTCGGCATGTCCGGCCTGGTCGGGGCGGGGCGCACCGAGATCGCCGAGGCGGTCATCGGGGTGCGGCGCACCACCGCCGGCCGGGTGCTGGTCGCCGGGCGCCCGGTGCGCATCTCCGGCCCCGGCGCGGCCCAGAAGCTCGGCATCGCCTACGTCGCCGAGGAGCGGCGCACCGAGGTCTTCCACGCCCAGACGGTCGGCTACAACCTGACCGTCCGCATCCTGTCGACGCTGGGGCCGCTCGGCTGGGTCTCGGCCCGGCGCACCAACGACGCGGCCCGCGAGCTGACCCGGCGCTTCGGGGTGAAGACCGCCTCCACCGAGGCCCCGATCACCTCGCTGTCGGGCGGCAACCAGCAGAAGGTCCTGCTGGCCCGGGCCCTGGCCGCGAAGCCGCGGGTGCTGATCCTCGACGAGCCGACCCGGGGCGTCGACGTCGGCACCAAGGCGGAGATCTACGCGACCCTGCGCGAGCTGGCGCACACCGAGGGCCTCGCCGTCTGGTTCATCTCCTCGGAGCTCGAGGAGGTCGTCGAGCTCGCCGACCGCGTCGTGGTGGTCCGCCAGGGCCGGCTGACCCTCGACGCCCCCAACACCGCAGGACCGCAGCCCATCGTGGCCGCCGCCATGGGATCGACCGAAGGATGATCATGTCTGCTCCCACCGTCACCGCCCCGGCCCCGGAGCGCACCCGCTCCGCGAAGGACGTCGCCCGCGCGGTCCTCAAGCGGCAGGAGACCGGCCTGCTCGGCGTGATCATCCTGCTCGGCTTCGTCGTCAGCCTCATCAACAGCAACTTCCTGCGCGCCGACAACCTCTACAACGTGCTGCAGACCGTCGTCGTCGTCGGCGTCATCGCCGTCGGCCAGACGTACATCCTCATCGCCAAGGAGATCGACCTGTCGGTCGGCTCGGTGCTGGCGCTGTCCGCGGTCACCGCCGGCTCGGTCTACGGCAGCGGCGCGAACCCGTGGATCGCGATGCTCGCGGGCATCGCCGTCGGCGCGCTCTGCGGCCTGGCCGTCGGCACCGTCGTGGTCATCGGCCGGGTCAGCTCGTTCATCGTGACGCTGGGCATGCTGTCCATCGCCCGCGGCCTGACCCAGCTCGTCACCGGCGGCCTGCCCCAGTCGATGCCCCCGCAGCTGTCCTTCATCGGGCAGGGCCGGGTGTTCGGCGGCATCCCGGTCAGCGTCATCATCTTCATCGTCCTGGTGATTTTGGGCCAGCTGCTGCTCACCCGCACGATCTTCGGCCTGCGGGTCACCGCGATCGGCGACAACGATGCCGCCGCGCGCACCGGCGGCATCCCGGTCGGGCGCACCCGCATCCTCACGTTCGTGCTCATCGGCCTGCTCGCGGGGCTCGCCGGCATCATCTTCTCCACGCAGGTCGGCGTCGCCGAGGCGCAGGCGGGCACCGGCTACGAGCTCGACGTCATCGCGGCGGCGGTCATCGGCGGCGCGAGCCTCTCCGGCGGGCGCGGCTCCATCATCGGCGCGTTCCTGGGCGCCTGCCTGCTCGGCGTCCTGCGCAACGCGTTCATCCTGCTCGCCCTCTCCCCCTTCCTGCAGCAGCTCAGCATCGGCCTGGTCATCGTCCTGGCCGCGCTGTTCGACCAGGGCCGCCAGGGCAACCTGCGCCACCTGAGCCCGTCCGCGCTGCGCTCCCGCTTCCTCTCCGGTCGCTGAGAAAGGTCCAGAAGCCATGAAGCCCCAACCGTTCCGTGTTCATGACCAGCGAGTCGTCAAGGCGTTCGTCGAGGCCCGCCGCGCGCACACCGCCGAGGAGCCGCGCCTGAAGTTCGGCTGGAGCAACTGGGGCTTCGGCACCGAGGAGCTCGGGGTGTCGGCCGAGCGGCTCGCGAAGCACGGCGTGCGGTACATCGAGCTGCACGGCAACCTCTACTCCGAGGACTTCGGCTACAAGCCCGACGAGACCCTCAAGACCCTGGGCGAGCACGGCATCACGGTGTCGGGCATCTGCGGCATGGTCACCCCGGAGCAGGAGTTCGCGCACAACAAGCCGCACGTGCGCGCCCGCGCGGTCGAGTACTTCCGCCGCCAGGCCGCGTTCACCCGGGCCGTCGGCGGCAGCTACCTGCTCTTCGGGGCCGGCTCGGTCGGCCGACCGGTCGCGTTCGACTCCTACGAGCTGGAGCGCTCCGCGGCCACCATGCGCCACGTCGCCGAGGACTTCGCCCGGGCCGGCATCCGCGGGGCCGTCGAGCCGATCCGGCCCGAGGAGACCAGCGTCGTGCACACCTTCGAGCAGGCGCTGCGGCTGCTCGACCTCGTCGGCCACCCGGCGATCTCGCACATCAACGGCGACACTTACCACATGCTGAGCGGCGAGCTGCACATCGGCGCGACGCTGCTGGACCACGGCCACCGCATGCTCAACCTGCACCTGGCCGACACCAACCGGCGCGCGCTCGGGCACGGCCTGCTCGACCTCGACGTGATCATCATGGCCCTGTATGCGATCGGCTACCAGCGCGGCGACAACTACTGCTCGGCCGAGCCGCTGGGCGCGGGCGGGAACCCGTACGCGGCGATGAACCTGCCGCCGCAGGCCGAGCGCCTCGACGAGCTCGTGCGGGTGACCGCCGAGACCTTCCGCGAGCGCGAGGAGGAGGTCCTGGGGGCCTCCGACGAGGAGTTGTTCGCGCTGTACCAGATCGACGGCGACTAGTGGCCGGGTTCACCCTCCACGTCGTCTGCCCCAACCCGGCCCTGGACCGGCTCCAGGTCGTCGAGCACTTCACCCCGTTCGAGGTCAACCGCGTCGCCGACGTGCGCAGCCTCCCCGGCGGCAAGGGCATGATCGTGTGCCGGGGCGCTCGCCGCCTCGGCGCCGCGGTCGCCGCCCACGGCTTCGTCGGCGGCTTCGTCGGCCAGGTCATCCGCCGCGGCTGCGAGGAGATGGGGGTCGCCGACCGGCACATCGAGATCGCCGGCGAAACCCGCGTCACGCCGGTCGTCATCGAGCGGTCCACCGGACGCTCGACGGTGCTCAACGAGCGCGGCCCGCAGGTCACCGCCGACGAGCAGGACCAGCTCGCCGCGGGCCTGACCGCCGTCGTCCGGCTCCGCGACGTGGTCGTGTCCACGGGCAGCCTCCCGCCCGGGTGCGCGCCCGACCTGCACGCGACGGTCGCCCGCCTGGCCCTGCGCCACGGCGCGACCGCGCTGGTCGACGCGCACGGCGACGCCCTCGCCCGGGTCATCGACGACGCGCGGGTCAACGGGATCGGCAACGGCACGCTGGTCGTCAAGCCCAACGCGCACGAGCTGGCCGGCATCCTCGGCCGCGACCTGTCCGACCCGGCCGACCTGCTCGCCGCGGTGGACGACCTGCACGCCGAGACCGGCGCGACCTTCGTCGTCACCAACGGCGCGCACGGCGCCGTCTGGGTCGGCGACGGCTCGCGGCTCGTCGCGGACAGCCCGGTCGTCGACACGGTCAACGCCACCGGCTCCGGCGACTCGTTCCTGGCCGGGCTCGCGGTGGCGCTGGGCCGCGGCGAGAAGCCCGCGGCGGCCATGGCCCTCGCGGCGGCGATGGGCGCGGCCAACGCCGCGTCGCTGGCCCCCGACGTGGACCCGGCTTTGGTCGCCGAACTGCGGGAGCGCGTGACGGTGGCTTCCGCATGACCGGTACGGAGCGAAGCGGAGTGGCCGCTCACGACAAGCGCAGCATGAGCCTGTTCCTCGGTGTGGACATCGGCACCACGCGGACGAAGGTCGGCTGCTACGACGCCGCCGACCGGACCCTCGTCGCGCTGTACTCCGCGCCGACCGAGGCCGACGACGACCAGTGGGGCGGCCGGCGCGACGCCGGCCGGCTCACCGCGGCCGTCGCCGGCCTCCTCACGCGGCTCCTCGCCGACCCGGCGGTCCGGCCCGAGGCCATCGCCGGCATCGCGGTCGGCTCGGTCGGCGAGGAGGTCGTGCTCCTCGACGCCGGCGGCGCGGTCACCTCGCCGGTGCCGGCCTGGTTCGCCGGGCACGGCCGCGAGGCCAAGCCGCACGCGGGCCCGGACTGGGCCGGCGTCGACGACACGTTCTCCGTGTTCAAGCTGCTCTGGCTGCACCGCGCCGGGCTGCTCGGGGCCGCGCGCACGTTCACCTCGCTCGCCGACTTCGTCGCCCGTGACCTGCTCGCGGACCCGGCCGCGCCGGTGTTCCTGAACATCTCGCACGCGTCGCGCACCGGCCTGCTCGACGTGCGGGCCGGCACCCTGGACGAGGGCGCGCTGCCCTCGCTCGGGCTCGGCGCGCTGCGGCTGCCCGCGCTCGTCGGCAGCGCCACCGTCGTCGGGCTCACCTCCGGCGCCGGGGTCCTGCCCGCGGGCGTCCCGGTGGTGACCGGCGGCCACGACCACATGTGCGGCGCGTTCGGCGCCGGCGTGCGCAAGCCCGGCGACGTCTACGTCTCCGCGGGCACCTCGGAGGCGCAGCTGCTGCTCGTCGACGCGCTGCCCGAGCGGGTCGGCGCCGGGATCGACGTGGGCGTGTTCGTGACGGGTCTGCGGTACGTCCACCGCGCCACCCCGTCCGGCCGCTTCTACCAGGCGTGGCGGCGGATGCTGTACGACGGGCAGCCCGACGACCTCATGTGGTCCGAGGTCGCCGCGGCGCTGGACTCCGTCGCCCCGGCGGGCATCGACGCCGACGCGCGCACGGTGCGCCCGCCCGAACTGCCCATGGACGTCACCCGCGCACAGGCCATGGCCGCCCTCCTCAAGGGCCTGGCGGTCGAGGCCGACGCGGTCACCACCCGGCTCGGCGCGCTCGGCGGCACCCGCATCGCGGACGTGACCGTCGCGGGCGTCGCCGCCGGCTGGGAACCCTGGCGCCGGCTCCGGCAGGACGCCACGACCCGCCATCTCCACTTCGTCACCGAGCCCGAGGCCACCGTCCTCGGCGTGGCCGCCCTGGCCGAGCTCGGCTGTTCCGGAAGGACTTCACCCGCGTGAGCACGTTCCTGGGTGCCAACCGCATCGTCCCCGTCGTCGTGCTCGACGACCCGGCCGCCGCCGCGCCCCTCGCGGACGCCCTGGTCGCCGGCGGCCTGCCGGTCGCCGAGGTCACGTTCCGCACCGACGCGGCCGCCGAGGCGATCGCCCGCATGAGCCAGCACGGCGGGGTGACGGTCGGGGCCGGCACGGTCACGACCCCCGCGCAGGTCGACGCCGCCGTCGAGGCGGGCGCGTCGTTCGTGGTCTCTCCCGGCCTGAGCGCCGCGGTGGTGACCCGGTGCCGGTTCCACGGCGTGCCCGCGCTCCCCGGGGCCACCACGGCCACCGAGATCATGGCGGCGCTCGAGCTCGGCGTCGACGTGGTGAAGTTCTTCCCCGCGGGCACGTCGGGCGGCGCGAAGGCGGTGGCGGCGCTCGCGGCACCGTTCGCGAACGTCCGTTTCGTGCCGACCGGCGGCATCGACGCCTCGAACGCGCTGGACTATCTGCGGCTGCCGTCCGTGCTCGCGGTCGGCGGGAGCTGGATGGTGCCGCGGGCGGCCATCGCGGCCGGTGACTTCGCGGCGGTCACGCGGCTGGCCGCCGAGGCGATGCACTTGACATCATCTATGTGAGCGATAACATCCCTGTCACCCGCTGGCATCCCGCCGATTGTTAGCGATCACAAGCCTCCGAGGTGACCTCTTGAAGCGTCGCACCCTGCTGTCCGCCGCGGGCGCCGCCGTCGCCGGCGGCGCCCTGCTGCGTCCCGGATCCGCGTTCGCCGCCACCTACGCCGGCTACGCCATGGCGTACTTCACCGAGTCCCCCACGATGTCCGCCGCGAACTACGGCCTGCACCTGGCCGTGAGCCCCGACGGGCTGCACTGGACCCCGCTGAACCAGAACAACCCGGTCGTCACGCCGACGCTGGGCAGCAAGGGCCTGCGCGACCCGTTCATCCTGCGCAAGCAGACGGGCGGATTCGTCGTGCTGGCCACCGATCTCAACGGCACGGACTGGAACTACCAGAGTCAGTACGTCCACGTCTGGGACTCCGCCGACCTGCGCAGCTTCACCGGGTACCGGCTGCTGAAGGTGCACTCCCTCGCCACGCACGCGTGGGCGCCCGAGGCCTACTGGGACGCCGGCCGCGGGCAGTACGCGGTCGTCTACTCCGCGGTGAGCGGCGGCCACAACGTGCTGATGGTGAACTACACCAGCGACTTCGTGACCGCATCGAGCCCGCAGACGTTCTTCGACCCCGGCTACGACGCCATCGACGGCGACTTCGTGAGCGTCAACGGGGTCAACTACATGTACTTCAAGAACAACACGAACAGCACCCTGCTCGGCACCCGCTCGAGCAGCCTGAACCCGGGCAGCTTCAGCGTCTACACGTCCGGCGTCGGCCCGGGCCGCGGCGTCGAGGCGCCCCAGATCGTCAAGTCGAACACGGCGAACACCTGGTACATGTGGGGCGACACCTGGAGCCCGAACGGCCGCTTCTTCTGCTGGCAGACGAGCGATGTCGCGAGCGGCTCGTGGAGCCTGCTCAACGATCGCGCGTACACCCAGCCGCTCAACTCCAAGCACCCCGGGATCACGCCGATCACGTCGGCGGAGCTGTCGAACCTCACCGCGGCGTGGGGCGCGCCGGCGTGGAACCGCGTGAAGTCGTACAACTTCCCGGACCGCTACATCCGCCACGCCAACAACGTCGGGCGCATCGACGCCTACCCGTTCGACCCGTACCAGGACCAGCTGTGGACGCTGGTGCCGGGCCTGGCCGATGCCGCCGGGGTGTCGTTCCGGTCGGTGAACTACCCGGACCGGTACCTGCGCCACTACAACTACGCGATCCAGCTGCAGGCGAACGACGGCTCGAGCGCCTTCAAGGGCGACGCCACCTTCTATAGGACCGCGGGCTTCGCGGACTCCTCGTGGACGTCGTTGCGCTCGTACAACTTCCCGGACCGCTACCTGCGCCACTCGAACTACGTGCTGCGCATCGACCCGATCACGAGCAGCTCCGCGACCACCGACAAACAGGACGCGACCTTCCGCATCGGCTTTTGACATGCGTTCGTCATGGACTGACACGGGCCCTGCCGCATAGCGTCGCGCTCGCCGCCGAACACCCGGTTCGGCGTCGCACGGCCCGGCACTCGCCGAACGGACCCGACATGCCAACGTACGCCCGCATCGCCTGGACCGTGGCGAGCCTGGTGTTCGCCCTCGCCGGCGGCATCGGCGGCTGGCGCCTGGCCGTCCTCGCCGGCAGCCGCGGCGACAACGCGGCCGCCCTGGCTCGCCTGGGCCGCTGGGTGCTGCTCGCCGTCGCCGGGGAGTTCCTCGCGCTCGCCGTCCTCGCCCTGTTCGCCGGTCCGGCGGCGATGCTCTACGGCAGCCTCGCCCTGCTGGTCGTCGCCGTGCTCATCGCCGGGTTCGGCGCCGCGGGCGTCGCGCGGGCGCTCCGGGCCGCGCGGCGCTGAGCGGCTACCGGCCGTGGTGGACGGCCTCGACGTTGTGCCCGTCGGGGTCGCGCAGGAAGACCGCGTAGTAGCCCGGGTGGTACTCGGGCCACTCGCGCGGTGCGTGCAGGACCTCGACCCCGGCCGCGAGCGCCGCCGCGTGCACCGCGTCGACGGCCTCGCGGCCGGGCGCGTCGAAGGCGATGTGCAGCTCCCGGTCGTCGGGCCGCCGCGCGGGCGAGAACCACAGGTCGGGCTTCCCGGCCGGTCCGGCCAGGCCCACCACGGGCCCGCCGGGCGTGTCGAAGCGCACCGCCTCGCGCAGGCCGAGCGCGGCGAAGACGGACGTGTAGAAGCCGGCGGAACGCTCAACGTCGGCGGCCTGGACTCCGAGGTGCGAGAACATTCGGGCAGGCTACCCCGTACCGGCGGGTAGACCGTGCGGATCGCCGCGCGAGGCTGAGCGGACCCCCCGCCGGCCGGCTCAGGCGGAGGGCGGGGGACCGAGCAGTTCGATGGCGTGCCGGGCCGCGGCGTGCCCGAGCGCGATCGGGTCGACCGGGCCGGGGTCCGGCAGCCGCCGCTCGCCGGCCGGCTCGCCCGCCTCCCGGGCGAAGTGCTCGAAGCCCGACGGCGTGGTGATCTGCAGGGTGCGCAGCGGCTCCCCGGTCCCCACGACGAACGTGTGCGCCAGCCGGGCCGGCAGCAGCACGAAGTCGCCCGGGCCGGCCTTGAACGCCTCGCCGTCGCACCGGAACTCGGCGGTGCCCGAGAGGACGTAGAACATCTCGTCCTCCTCGAGATGCCGGTGCAGCGGGGGCGCGAAGCCGGGCGGGTTGACGAACTCCACGACGGTGAGCCGGCCGCCGGTCTCCGCCCCGGCGGCCTTGACCGTGACCAGGCTGCCCAGGAACCACAGCGCCTCCCCCTCGCCGTCGCCGCGGACGTAGGGCCGGACCGGGACCGTCTCGCGCATCGCGGGCTCCATTTCGCCGTACCGTTGTCTATTGAATATTGCCCTAGTATGGGCAGCGTCATGAGTGCTGTCAACGACAACAAGCCCCGGCGGCGGTACAGCTCCGCGACCCGCAGCGAGGGCGCGCAGCGCACGCGGCAGGCGATCGTGGCGACGGCCAGCGCGCTGTTCGCCGAGCACGGCTACGCCTCCACCTCGCTCGCGGACATCGCCGCCGCGGCCGGGGTCGCCCGCCCCACGGTCTTCGCCGCCTTCGGCTCCAAGGGGGCGCTCCTGCGGCAGGTGCTGGACGAGGCGCTGGCCGGCGACGACGCTCCCGTGCCCGTCGCCGAGCGGCCGTGGTTCCGGCCGGTGTGGGACGCCGCCACCCCGGCGGCGGTCCTCGACGCCTACGCCGGGGTGTGCCTGGTCATCGCGCGCCGGGCCGCGCCGCTGTTCGAGGCCGTCCGGCGGGGCGCCGACGACGCGCCGGAGGCGGCCGAGCTGTGGCAGACCCTGCTGGACAACCGCCGCGCCGGCGCGCGGATGGTCGTCGCGCACGCCCGCGGCCTCGGCCCCCTCGCGCCCGGGCTCGACGAGCAGGCCGCGGCCGACGTGCTGTGGGTCTACAACGACCCCGGGCTCTTCGCGGCCCTGGTGTCGCAGCGCGGCTGGACCGAGGATGCGTTCCGGGCCTGGCTGGCGGTCACCATGCGGGCGGCCTTACTGCCCGATCGTGGCCTTGCGGATCGACCGGCGGCAGGCTAGGAACAGTCCGTCCAGGTACGCCGGCTGAGGGGGCACGGTTGATCGGCGCGGGAACGGTGCTGGCCGAGCGGTACGAGCTCGAGCGGCACATCGCCGGCGGCGGCATGGGCGACGTGTGGGCCGGGCACGACCGGGTGCTCGGGCGCACGGTCGCCGTCAAGCTGCTGCGCGCGCCCTCCGGCGAGCCCGAGTTCGTCGAGCGGTTCCGGGCCGAGGCGCGCACCATGGCGACGATCAGCCATCCCGGCGTCGTGGACGTGTACGACTTCGGCGCCGATCCCGCGGCGGGGGTGTACCTCGTCATGCGGTACATCGACGGCGAGTCGCTGGCGCGGACCCTCGAACGCGAGGAGCGGCTCTCCCCCGCGGTCACGATGCGGCTCGTCGCCGAGGCGGCCGAGGCCCTGCACGCGGCCCACGAGAAGGGCGTCATGCACCGCGACGTCAAGCCGGGCAATCTGCTTATCCGGCCCGACGGCAGCACGGTGCTCACCGACTTCGGCATCGCCCGCTCGGCCGCGGCCACCCACCGCACGTCGACCGGGCTGCTGCTCGGCACCGCCTCCTACATCGCCCCCGAGCGCGCCGGCGGGCAACCCGCGACCGCACAGTCCGATCTGTACTCGCTCGGCATCGTCGCGTACCTGTGCCTCGCCGGCCGCCTGCCGTTCGCGGGCGAGAGCCTGCTGCAGATCGCGCTGCGGCAGGCGAACGACGAGCCGCCGCCGCTGCCCGACGACGTGCCGCCGGCCGTGCGCGCGGTCGTGCTGCGGGCCCTCGCGAAGGACCCGGCGGCGCGCTGGCCCTCGGGCCCGGCCATGGCCGCGGCGGCCCGGGAGGCGCTGATCCAGGAGACGGCGGCCCAGGAGACGGCGGCCCAGGAGGCGCCGGCTCCGGCCGGGAGCCGCGCTCGCGGACTGCTCGTCGGCGGGGTGGCCGCGGCCGCGGTGGTCGCGATCGCCACGGCGGCCGTCCTGCTGAGCGGCGACGGCCCGAAGACGCCCGGCGCGGCGACGGGCGCGACGGTGGAGGCCGAGGCCGAGGCCGGGGGGCTCGGCGGTCTCGGCGCGGGTCCCGTCGCGTCGAGCGCGGCCGCGTCGGCGCGCCCGTCCGGCTCGGTGCCGGTCCTGCCCCCGACGGGCTCGGCGAAGGCGGCGGCGGGAGCACCGGCCGCGCCGTCCGGGCTCCGGGCGACCCCGGTCAGCGCCTCGGCGATCCGTCTGCAGTGGACGGACACCGCGGCGAACGAGACCGGCTTCGAGGTCCTCAACGGCGCCGCGACCCGGACGGCGGGCGCCGGCGCGACCTCGCTCACCTGGGACGGGCTGGCGCCGGACACGTACATGTGCTTCAAGGTGCGCGCGGTCAACGCCGCGGGCCCGTCGGCCTGGTTCCCGGCCGCCCAGCAGGACTGGGTGTGCGCGACGAGCCTGGCCGGCACCGGCCCCGCGGCCCCGTCCAACCTGTCCGCGACCCCGCTGGGCCCGACCGGCATCCGGCTGCAGTGGACCGACAACGCGAGCGACGAGACCGGCTTCACGGTCATCAACGGCACCGCGTCGCGCACGACGGGGGCCAATGTGAGCTCGTACACCTGGGACGGCCTGACCCCGGGCACCTACATGTGCTTCAAGGTGCGCGCCTTCAACGCCGCGGGCGTCTCGCCCTACACCCCGGCGGCCCAGGAGAGCTGGGCCTGCACCACCACCCCGGCCGGGTGACTCTGAGGAAACTCCGAGCTTGATTCGCCCGGCCGGGCCGGACAGGACATCGACTTCTGTCTACGGTCCCGATCATGCGTCGTCATGCTCCGGTGTTCGCCCTGTTCTTCCTCAGCCCGCTGGTCGCCGAGTACTTCTCCGGCACCACGCTGCCGATCTTCCTGCTGTTCCTCATCGTGCCGCTCTCGCTGTACTACGGCAGCGGCGCCATCCTCATCCGTGAGGCGGTCCGGCGCACCGGCCGCGGCTGGCCCGCGATCCTGACGCTCGGGCTGGCGTTCGGGGTGCTGGAGGAGGGCGTGCTCACCCAGTCGCTGTTCAACCCGAACTACCTGGCCGAGGACCTGCACCTGCTCGAGCCCGGCTACGTCCCGGCGCTGGGCATGGGCGCGCTGTGGACGGTGTTCGTGCTGGGCGGGCACGTGCTGTGGAGCATCGGCGCCCCGGTCGCGCTCGTCGAGGAGGCGACCCGCTCGCGCCGGACCACGCCGTGGCTCGGCCGGACCGGGCTCGTCGTGGCCTCGGTGCTGTTCGTGCTCGGCTGCGTGATGACGTTCGCGGTCACGAAGGCGGAGGACGCCGAGGCCCCGTTCTCGGCCTCGCCGGCCCAGCTGGGGATCAGCGTCGCGGTCGTGGTCGCGCTGGTCGCCCTCGCGTTCCTGCTGCCGCACGGTGAGCGCCGGCCGCTGGACGGTTCGGCGCCGTCGCCCTGGCTCGTGTTCGGCGCCACGCTGGTCGCCGGGATCGGGTGGGGGCTGCTCGCCGGCGCGACCTCGCTGCCGTCGTGGCGCGCCTCGATCGCGATCGCGCTGGCCTGCCTGGCCGTGCTCGCGGTCCTGGTGGCGCGGTGGAGCCGGCTCGACGGGTGGGGCCGCTGGCACCGGCTGGCGGTGGCGGCGGGAGCGCTCGCGACCTCCGGCTGGCACGCGTTCGCGATGGACTACTCCAAGCCGCCGGTCCTCGACATCGCGGGCCGCGCGATCTACCTGCTGGCCGCGGCGGGGATCGTCTGGCTCGCGGTCCGCCGCATCCGCCGGGACGATCCCGCCCCGGACGGGGCCGCCGCCTGACGGGCGGCGGCGGCCCCGGGGCCGGCTACGGCAGGGTCACCGCGGCCGGGGCCGAGCGCTGGGTCGTGGTGCCGTCGCCCAGCTGGGAGTTCGCGTTGTTGCCCCAGCACCACAGGCTCGCGTCGGTGCGGACGCCGCAGGTGTGGTAGCTCGCCACGAAGGCGGTCGTCCACGTCGTGGCGGTGCCGACGCGGGTCGGGGTGGAGCGGTTGGTCGTGGTGCCGTCGCCGATCTGGGCGGTCATGTTGTTGCCCCAGCACCACAGGCTGCCGTCGGTGCGGGAGCCGCAGGTGGTGTCGACCTCGGCGTTGACGCGCGTCCAGGTGTTGACCGAGCCGACCTGGACCGGGGCGCTCTGCAGCGCGCCGGCCGCGCCGAGCTGGCCGTAGCCGTTCTCGCCCCAGCACCACAGGGTCTTGTCGGTGCGGGTGGCGCAGGTGTGCGCGAAGCCGGCCGAGACGCCGCTCCACGTGGTGGCCGTGCCGACCTGGGCCGGCGAGATCGCGTAGGCCACGCTGCCCAGGCCGAGCTGCCCGGACGAGCTGTCGCCCCAGCACCACATGGTGCCGTCGGTGCGGGTCGCGCAGCTGTGCGCGTAGCCGGTCGTGACGCTCGCCCAGGTCGTCGCGGTGCCGACCTGCTGCGGGGTGGTCACGGTGTAGACGGAGGAGCCGAGGCCGAGCTGGCCCAGGCGGTTGAAGCCCCAGCACCACAGCGTGCCGTCGGTGCGGGTCGCGCACGTGTGGCTGTCGCCGGCGCTGACCTTCGCCCAGGTGGTGGCGGTGCCGACCTGGACCGGGGTGGTCTTGTTGAGCGTGGTGCCGTCGCCGAGCTGGCCGCGGAAGTTGCGGCCCCAGCACCACAGCGTGCCGTCGGTCTTCACCCCGCACGTGTGGCTGGCGCCGGCGTCGATGGACGCCCAGTTCGTGGCCGTGCCGACCCGGGTCGGGGTGGCCTTGTCGACGCCGCTGCCGTCGCCGACCTCGCCGCTCCAGTTGCTGCCCCAGCACCACAGCGTCGCGTCGGTGCGGATCGTGCAGGTGTGGGCGTAGCCGGCCGCGACGCTCGCCGCGCCCGCCCCGGCCGCCGCGGCCGGGGCGGACAGCGCGCCGACGGCGACGAATACAGCGGCGGCGGACGTCGCCGCCGCCGCAAAGACCCTTCTCAAGTGGCTCATGCGCTGCGACGCTAGAATCGCGCCGCCACGCAGGGCAACGCCGCGACCACGACACCGCCGCTGTCCTGGGACTTGACCGGGAAAGTTACAGCCAGACGGCGCGTACCGCGTCGGCGAGGGCGGCCCCCTGCCGCAGTCCGGCCTCGGCGGCGGCGGCGCGGCGGGACGGGTCGAGCACGTTGGGCCCGATCGCGTCGAGGGCCTCCTCGTCCGGCTCGACGACCAGGCTCCGGGCGGCGCCGGAGGCGGCGATCTCGCGGTCGATGAGCGGGCGGATCAGGCCGCCGACGGGCGCGACGACGAGCAGCGCGCCGGCGCCCGCGGCGAGGTCCGCGTTGGTCCCCGAGCGCACCCCGCCGTCCATGTACCGCCGCCCGTCGATGGTGATCGGCGGGAACACGCACGGGACGGCGCAGCTGGCGGCCACGGCGAGCGGGAGCGGTACCCCCGCCGCCCGGTCGAACACGGCGGGCGCGCCGCCGTCGGTGTCCACCGCGGTGATGCGCAGGTCCCGGTCGGGCCAGTCGGCCACCGGGAGCTGGGCCGCGAGCCGGGCGATGTGGGCCCCCTCGTCGCCGGTGGGCGTGGCCAGGGCCATCGCCCCGATCTCGGCCATGATCTCGGCGCGCGGGCGGGAGCGGTCGGCGAGCAGGGCGAACGCGGCCATGGCGGGCGCGATGTCCACGGCCGCGGCGCCGGACGAGGGCCCGCGCTGGGCCAGGACCGCGTCGTCGAGGGAGATGCCCGCGGCCACGACGGTGCCCACCACCGACCCGGCGGAGGTGCCGACGATGACGTCCGCGTCACCGACCGTCACCCCGGCGCGGGCCAGCCCGCCGAGGATCCCGAACTCCCAGGCGATGCCGGTCATCCCGCCGCCGCCGAGCACCAGCGCTCTCGTCATGACCGGACGGTAACCCATCGCCTCACCCGGCACACCGTCCGGACGCGGCGACCATGGAGTCATGCGGACCGCGCGGACCGTCGCCGGCCTGTCGCTCATCGGCCTCGCGCTGGCCGCGGCCGTCGTGACCTGCCGGGGCGGCGGCGACGACGCCGATCCGCGGCACGGCCCCCGGTGCACCGCCAGCAGCCCGGCCGAGCTCGCCGGCCGCACGGTCTCCGCGTTCGACCTCGAGGGCCGCCCGCTGCGCTGCGCCGACCTGCACGGGGCCACGCTGCAGGACGCGGCGATCACGAGCGCGGACCTCTACGGGGCCGACCTCAGCCGGGCCACGGCCCGGGAGGCGCAGCTGAGCCAGGTGAAGCTGACGCGGGCGGATCTCGACGGGGCCGTCCTGCGCGACGGTTCCCTCACCGACGTCGGGCTGCAGCAGGCCACCCTGCGCGGCGCCGACCTGCGCTCGGTGACGTTCCTGCGCACCGATCTCGGCGCGGCCGACCTGCGCGGAGCGGACCTGACGGGGGCCTCGTTCGAGGCGTCGAACCTGCGCGGCGCCCGCCTCGACGGCGCCAAGCTCACCGGCGTGACGTTCGTGAACTCGGTCTGCCCCGGCGGCGCCAAGTCCACCGACGGGACCTGCGGGTGATGAGCAGCGTGAGGGGCAGCGTGGCGGTCAGCCCGGCCAGCGCGAGGAATCCGGCGGGCGGGCCGTGGCGCTCGACCACGCGGCCGATCACGGGCGCGGCGACGGCGATGCCGAGCGCGCTCGCCGAGTTCATCCACGTCATCGTCCGTACGGTGGCCGGTTGGAGCAGCACCGAGGCCGGGATCAGCACCAGGGCCACGCAGCCGCCGACGAGCGCGTAGCCGGCGAGGAGGGTCGCGAGGTTCGGGGCCAGGGCCAGCAGGGCGCAGCCGGCCGTGATCGCCAGGCCGGCGGCGAGCATCACGCGCGCGGGACGGCCGCGCTCGAACGCGCCATAGGCCAGCCCGGCGCCGAGGCTCACAACGCCGGCGACCGCCATGATCGGGCCGCCGAGGGCGCCCGCGGACGCGGTGACGGCGACGCCGATCCCGCCGAAGTACAGCCCCATCTCGAGGTTCACGGCGAACAGGACCGCTCGCGGGCGCCGGCCCCGCCGCCCGGCCGGCGGCGGCTCGCCGGTGTTCGCCGTCAGCAGCCCGAGCAGCCCGGCCGCGACCAGGCCCACGGCCACGGGCAGGCCGCCCGTGGTCGCCAGGACCGGGCCGATCAGGAAGGCCGCGTCGTTGACCGCGCCCTCGGCGGACAGGGCCGCGGGCAGCACCTCGGGCGGGGCGACGGCGCGCCAGCGGGCGGCGGCGAGCGCGCCGACCGGCGGGAGCGTCGCGCCCGCGGCCGCGGCGAGCCCGATCACGACCGCGGCGGGGGCGGCGCGATCGGTGAGCGCCAGGGCCAGCCCGGCGGCGGCGAACACCGCCCCGGAGACGGACACGACCCGGCGCTGGCCCCAGCGGTCGATGAGCCGGGCGAGCTGGGGCCCGGCGACGGCGTCGGCTATCGCGAACGCCCCGGCGGCGGCCCCGGCGCGGCCGTAGCCCTGCGTGCCGGCGACCGTCCACAGCACCGCGAGCCCGGTCGTCGCCACGCCGAGCCGCGCGACGGCGGCGGGCACGAAGAAGCGCAGGGCGCCGGGGACGGCGAACGCTCGACGGTATCGACGGTATCGACGGTATCGACGGTATCGACGGTATCGACGGCGGTATGGGAATGGCCCTGGTGTCACGGTGGCGCTCCAGCGGTTGGTGCAACCGCGAGCTGCCAGACAGGCCGGACTGGGACATCAACTCGTCACCGCCGACCCTCGCAGGTTGTGCGCGCAGCGTCAACCCCGGGTCGCGCCGGGTGGCCGGGAGCCGATGCCTGATCCTGCGGGCCGTGCGCGACCGGTGAGCGTGCGACCGGCGCGGGAGCGCCCAGCCGCACGCAACTCCCTGGTGAGCGTCAGATGCGGGCCAGCTGGACGGCCTCGATCGCGTCGCGCAGGCGCTGCTCCGCCTCCGCGCTGAGCGAGCTGTGCAGCAGCCGGCCGCCGAGCTGGAACGGCGCCATCTCGGCCACGACCTTGTCGACGGTGACCTGGTCGACGAGCAGGAACAGCGCCGCCGAGCCCGGCTCCAGCGCCGCGCCGACGTCGCGCATGAAGCTGTCGTCCACGCCGGTGTCGGTGAGCCGCGCGGCGGCCGCCCCACCGGCCGCACCGACCGCCATGCCGATGAACGGCGCGAAGAACAGCAGCCCGATGAGGCCGCCCCACAGCGCGCCGCCCGCGGCCGCCACGCCGGTCGTGCCGTGCTTCTGGTGCAGCCGCACCCGGCCGTCCTCGCCGGCCTCGACCACCGCGGCGTCGCGCACGGTGATGAGACCCTGCCGCTGCAGCTCGATGATCTTGTCCCGGGCCTGGTTGGCGGTGGCCAGGTCGCGATAGCCGATCGCCACGAGATCGCTCATGATGCCTCCTGGTGTGTGCCGGTGCTTGCCCTGCAAAGGTCATCGCGCCGGGGCCGGATCGCCTCCCCCGCCGGGCATGAGCGCGCGCATCGCGGCGACGAAGGCCTCGTCCTGGTCCAGCTCGCCGGAGGAGAAGCCGGGGTTGTCGCCGCGGCGGTACAGCCGGCGCGGCTCGGCGAGCTCCGCGGCCAGCAACGCTTGGACGCGGGCGTCGGGCGGCCCGAGCCCGGCCCACGCCGCGACCACCGCCGGGCGGGTCAGCGGGTGCCGCTCCCAGGCGTCCCGAGGGGCCCGCGGACCGGGGTGGGGTCGCCGGTGATGACCGCGAGGGCGTGGGCGGCCGCGACGGTGCTGTGGCCGTACTTGTCCCGCCGCCGGACCAGCGCCCGGAGCCGGTCGAGCGTCCCGGGGCCGGCGGCGGCGACGGTCCGCAGGGCGCGGGCCGCGACCACGGCGGCGTCGTCGTCGCCGAGGTGGCGGGTCAGGGCCGCGACCGCGGTGTCCGTGTCGGCGTCGACGGTCCAGGCGGCGAGGGTGGCCGCCACCGCGCCGCGGGCACCGGGCCCGGCGGCCCAGCGTCGCAGGACCGGCAGGACGAGCCCGGCCGCCGCCGGGTCGGCGGCGCCGAGCCGGCCGAGCGCCTCGGCGTTGGCCGCGTCGCGCTCCGCCGCGAGCAGCACCGGCAGCGCCTCGCGGGCGGCCGCCGGGCCGATCGCGCGCAGGGCGGCGACGAGCCCGTCGCGGTGGCGGGGCGGCAGCGGGCCGTCCAGGCGGGCCGCGACGGCCGGGGCGAGCGGGGCGGCGACGGGGCCGAGCCCGGCGATCGCCCAGCCGGCGTCGCTGGGCAGCGGCTCCTGCTCGAGCACCCAGGCGAGCATCGGCACCGCGCGGGGGTCGCCGAGCCGGGCGAGCGAGGCGAGGAGGCGCCCGACGGTGGGCGGCTCGGTCGGCCACTCGACGATCCAGGGCGGCACGGCGCGGCGCTCGGTGCTGTGGGGCGCGCGGCGCTCGGCGGACCCGAGCACCTCGGCGAGCGTGCCGGCGACCGGCGCGGCGAAGCGGCCGAGGTCCGCCAGGATGCCCGCGGCCCGCGGCCCGGCCACCGGCTCCCCCGTCAGGGCGAGGTCCGCGATGCGCCGCAGGATGTGGGTGTACTGCCCGCGCCAGCCGTGCACCAGGTTGCTCGCGGGATAGAGCGCGTCGAGCCGCCACTCGGCATCGGCCGAGCGCAGGCCGGCGAGGAGCACCGTGATCCGGCTGTCCACCCGGTCGCCGTAGGCGTCGCTGACCGCGCGCACGAGCGCGTCCATCTGCGGGTGCCCGCGCCCGGCGCCGAGGTGCTCGCGCAGCTCGCGGACCGTGCCGATGAGCGTGCCGGTCCGGAAGCCGGCCGGGGTCGCGGGCGCGGGCGGCACCGAGTACCCGGCGGCGATGAGCGCGACGGCCGTCTCCGCGGGGGCCGGCACCCCGAGGCGGGCCAGGGCGGCGAGCGCGCCGAGGCGCAGGCCCGCGTCGGGCTCGGCGGTCGTCAGGCCCTCGAGCCAGGCGATCGCGGCCGGGTCGGTGGTGGCGAGCCCGGCGACGGCGGTGACGATCGCCCGGCGCACCAGCGGGTCGGGCTCGGCGTCGGCGTGCCGGCGGAGCAGGTCGACCGTGGCTTCGGGGGCTTCGGCGGAGATCGCGCGCACGAGCGGTACGACTGCCGCCCGCACTTGCGCGTCGGCGTCGTGGAGCAGCGCGAGGAAGCGGGGGCGGTCGGCGGCGAGGGTGGCGTTGGCCGTCCGCGTCCGCCCGGCGAGCGGCTGGTCCCACGTCGCGCCGCCGACGCTCGCCAGCAGCTCGACGGCCGCGGCCCGGCCGGGCAGCCCCGGCGTGGTGGCGATCCGGGTGAGGAACGGCAGCGTCTCGAGGGTGCAGCGGTAGACGTCGCCCTGGTGGTGCACGACCCCGTAGAACTGGTCGAGCGCCACCTCGCGCACGGCCGGGTCGGGGTCGACGAGATCGCGCAGGATCGCCGGGACGCCCGCGGCGGAGCCGTAGGCGTGCCGCAGCCGCTTCCACGCGACGGCATCGAGCCCGGCGAACACGCCAACGTCGCCCATGGGCGGCGATCCTACGACGTGTCCGGCCGGGCTCGGGTCCCGCCTTGTGGGGTTACACGCGGCCGTAGCCGTAGAGCGAGTCGATGTCGATCGGGGCGACCTTCACCACGGTGCGGCTGTTGGGGGCGTGGATGATCTGGTTGTTGCCGATGTAGATGCCCACGTGCCCGAGGCCGTTGTAGAAGACCAGGTCACCGGGGGCGAGCTGGCTCCGCGAGATGTGCTTGACCTTGCCCCACTGCTGCGCGGCGTTGTGCGGCAAGGTGACGCCCGCCGCCTTCCACGCCATCATGGTCAGGCCCGAGCAGTCGAACGTGTCCGGGCCGGCGGCGCCGAAGACGTACTTCTTGCCGAGCTGGGCCCACGCGTAGCTGACCGCCTTGCCCGCCGAGCCGGAGACGGCCGGCGGCGGTCCCGGGTTCGTGGTCGGGTTGGCGGTCTTCACCGGGGTCTTCGCCTTCGCCGCCGCGGCGGCCGCGGCCGCGTCGGCCTTGCGCTGCATCTCGTCGAGCTTGGCGATGTTGCCCTCGATCTGCTTGCGCCGCGCCTCGAGGTCGGCCTTCTGCCGGCTCTGGGCCGCGAGGGTCTCGTTGAGGCGCTGCTTCTCGGCGTCGACGCCGGCCTTGGCCGAGGCGTACTTGGCGAGGTCGGCCTGCTGGTTGCGGGAGATCTGCTGCAGCGTGCCGACGCGGTCGAAGAAGCCGTCCGACGACGTGGCGCCCAGCATCAGTGACCAGGAGCTCAGGTTGCCGCCGGACTTGTAGGCGTTGACGGCGATCTGGTCGGCGGTGGCACGGGCGGCGTCCATGCTCGCCTCGAGCGGCTGGAGGTCGGTCTCGCGCTGCTTGATCGCGGCCTGGGTGGCCTCGAGGTCGCCGTTGATCTTGTTGTAGTCCTCGACGATGTGCTCGAGCTCCGCGTTGCCCTTGTCGATCTGGGCCTGGAGCTCGTCGTGCGTCGGGTCGGCATGTGCAGCACACGCCGGCGCGACCATCGCCGCGACCGCCACTCCGATGAGTAACGAGCGCAGCGCCGTCCGTCGGATGAACACGGCAAGCGTCCTTCTTCGCATCCGCCTACCGGGTTAGCTGACGGGTTCGGGCGAGAAGAAGGTTCGCCCTACCACGACCGTGACGGTCGCGGATTCACCCCTGGGGCTAGCCCCGGGTGGGTCCCCGGCTCACGCGCCGGCGCCTGTTGCCAGGGCCGTCGTGCGACTCGGCGGAGCCTGCCCGGGCCGCCCTTGGTGAGCGGCTGTGACCTGGCAGGCCGCACCAAACGTATCGGCGAGGTGTCGGCGGCGGAACCGCCCTAAGCAACACTTAACGTGGACTCAAAGATCACGTTGCGTCGATGGAATCCGTTATCGCCCGATTGCTCCCGATCGCGTCCCGTCGCACATGGTAGGACGGCGCGACATCGTCGCCGGCTAGCGGTTCCCTCCGGACTGGCGGCTGCTGATGTACGCCTCGATCTCCTCCTCGGTCGGCTCGGCGAAGTACTCGTAGGGCGCGACGGACACCCCCTCGACCACCTGGCGCGGGTCGTCCTCGGCCGCGTCCGGGTCCAGATCGCGCGCCCAGCGCGAGCCCATCGAGAAGACGGCGAAGCCCGGCTCGAACCGGTAGCCGATGTCCGTCTCCTCGTACTCGTAGCCCTTCGCCGCCAGGTCCGCGACCACGTCGTCCATGAACCGGGACGTCAGCTGCACGCCGTCGAAGAACACCTCCTCACCGCCATCGGCGAGCTCGACGAGCTCGACCGTCTCGTCGCCGGTGTAGGTCAGCACGAGCATCGGGCTCGTCTCGTACACGGCCCGGCTGCTCCGGCCGGGATGGACGGGCGGCCCGATCCGGCTCTCGACCACGTCGCGGTGCTCGCCGACCTTCACCAGGGCCACGCCCTCGCCCGGAAGAATCTCCATGCCGCGCATGATGCCACGGCCGCGCGACAGCGTCGCCACCGTCGTCGCGCGGGCCGGCGACACTCCGAAGTGGACACTCGGGCGAGCCCGGCGACCGGCGTGTCCTGTGTAGACAGCGGCGCCGGCGTTCAGGCGAACGGGTGTACCCGGATCGCCCCGCAGCGGATCGGCCGGCGGGCGCGAGCAGCCGAAATGCGCACAGGAAGGCCGGATCCGACCGGCCCGCCTGCGGCCATGAGGCCATGTAGGCCCTTGTTCGTACACGCCGGGCACGAGTAACGTCACGCGCCGTGAGCGCAGTGCAGCGTAACAACGTCAGGCTCCTTGGCCCCGAGGACGCCCCGGCCGTCGTCTTCGCGCACGGCTTCGGCTGCGATCAGAACATGTGGCGGTTCGTCGCGCCGCGGTTCGCCGGCGATCATCGCGTCGTGCTGTTCGATCACGTCGGGGCCGGGAACTCCGACCTCGGCGCCTACGACGCCCGGCGGTATGCGTCGCTCGGCGCCTACGCCGACGACTTGCTCGAGATTCTCCGCGAGCTCGACCTGCGCGGGGTCGTGTTCGTCGGGCACTCGGTCGCCGCGATGATCGGGCTGCTCGCGGCGAACGCCGAGCCGGACCGGTTCGCCAAGCTCGTGCTCGTCGGACCCTCCCCGCGGTACATCGACGACCACGACTACTACGGGGGCTTCAGCGCCGGCGAGATCGACGAGCTGCTGGACAGCCTCGACAGCAACTATCTCGGCTGGTCCGCGGCGATGGCGCCGGTCATCATGGGCAACGCCGACCGGCCGGAGCTCGGGGAGGAGCTGAGCAACAGCTTCTGCCGCACCGATCCGGCGATCGCGCGGCAGTTCGCCGAGGTGACCTTCCGCTCGGACAACCGCGCGGATCTGGGCAAGGTGAGCGTGCCGACGCTGATCCTGCAGTGCTCCGAGGACGTCATCGCGCCGCGGGAGGTGGGCGCGTACTGCAACGCGAACATCCCCGGCAGCACCCTGATCGTCCTCCACGCGACCGGCCACTGCCCGAACCTCAGCGCCCCGGACGAGACCTTCGCGGCGATCGACGGTTTCCTGCGGACGGGCTGACGTGCCGGAGCCGCTGCCCGAGGAGAACGCCGAGGACCTCTACGACAGCGCCCCCTGCGGGTATCTCACGCTGTTGCCGGACGGCACCATCGTGCGCGTGAACCGGACGTTCCTGCAGTGGACCGGGTGGCGCCGCGACCAGCTGACCGGCCGGCGCGTGCACGAGTTCTACGCCGTCGGGAGCCGGATCTGGCACGAGACGCACCTGGCGCCGCTGCTGCACATGCAGGGCGAGGTCCGGGAGGCGGCGGCCGAGTTCCGCCGGGCCGACGGTTCCCGGCTCGACGCCTTCGTCAACGCGGTGCTGCGCGCGGGTCCGGCCGGGAGCCAGGCCCTCGTGCGGATGACGGTGTTCGACGCGAAGGAGCGCCGGACGTACGAGCGGCAGCTGCTCGAGGAGCGGCGCAGCGCCGAGCGCAACGCGACCCGGATCCGGCTGCTGCAGGAGATGGTGGTGCACTGCGCCGCGATCGAGCGGGTCGAGGAGGTCGTCGCGCCGATCGTGCGGATCGGCGACGAGGCGTTCGCGGCCACGGCGACCCGCGTGTGGCTGCTCGATCCGGCGCAGGCCGCGCTGCGCCCGCTCGGCGTCGCCGACGAGCTCCTCTCGCTCGACGACCAGGCCCCGGAGGCGCGCGCCGCAGCCCTGCTCGACGTCGTCCGGCACGCCGAGGACGACGGTGGCCTGCGCCTGGTCTCGCCCATGCTGGCGGATCAGCGGGTGCTGGGGGTGGTGTCGTTCGTGTTCGCGACCGACCGGCCCGACCCCTCCGAGCCGCAGGCCGCGCGCCCGCGCGCGGGCGGCGAGGACGAGCCGGGGCGGCCGCGCCCGCGCGCGTTCGGCGAGGACGAGATCGAGCTCATGCGGACCGTCGGCCGGCAGGCCGGGCAGGCCCTCGAGCGCATCCGGCTGCTGGAGGAGACGACGCGCCGGGCGTGGCAGTCGGGCTTCCTGGCCCGGCTCAGCCGCGACCTCGACGAGACCGTCGGCTTCACCGGGCGGGCGATGCGGCTCGTGGCGCTGCTCGTGCCCGACGTCGCCGGCTACGCCCAGATCGACCTCGACGCCGCCGGCGACCCGGCCGGGGAGCCGGCCTGGCGGGCGTCCGCGCCCGCGCGGCCGGGTGGCGGCTGGACGATCCCGAACGACGTGCTCGCCACGGTGCACGCGGCCGGGCGGTCGGCAGCGGCACCGGCGGCGGCACCGCTGATCACCATCGACGGCGAGCGGGCGCTGGTGCTGCCGCTGCGGGCCCGCAACGCGATGCTCGGCACGCTGCTGCTGGCCGGGGGCGAGGTGGCCGGGGCGGGGCACGTCGGGCCGGAGTTCCTCGCCGACCTCGCCGACCGGGCCGGGCTGTCGCTGGACAACGCGCGGCTGGCCGAGCGGGACCGCGAGGTGGCGCACACCCTGCAGCGCAGCATGCTCAGCGGCGACTGGCCGGCGGATCCGCGCTACCACGTGGTGACCGCGTACCGGCCCGCGGTGCACACGCTCGAGGTGGGCGGGGACTGGTACGACGTGTTCGCGACGTCGGCCGAGAGCGTCGGGATCGTCGTCGGCGACGTGGTGGGCCGGGGCCTGCACGCGGCCAGCGCGATGGGGCAGCTGCGCAGCGCCGTGCGCGCGCTCGCGACGGCGCACGACGGGCCGGCCGAGGTCCTGCGGCACATGGACGACTTCGTCTCGCACTTCGCGGCCGGGCAGATGACCACGCTCGCCTACGCCGAGCTGGCGCTGGACAGCGGGGTGCTGCGGTACGCGTGCGCCGGGCACCCGCCGCCGCTGCTCGTGGAGCCGGGCGGGGTGTCGAGCTTCCTGTGGGAGGCGCGCTCCGGGCCGCTCGGCGCCAGCGCGGCACGGCGGGCGCGCAGCGAGGCGAGGCTGACCGTGCCGCGCGGGTCGCGGCTGGTGCTCTACACCGACGGGCTCGTCGAGCGCCGCGGCGAGCGCTTCCACCACGGCCTGGACCGGCTCGCGGCGGCGGCCGCCGAGCACTGGCAGACGCCGCTGAGCTCGCTCGCGACCGAGCTCAGCGACGCGATGCTGCCGGGCGGCGGCGGGCACGACGACATGTGCCTGCTGGCGCTGGACTACACCGACGCGTCGCCGTTCCGGACGGAGGTGCCGGCGCGCATGCAGGCCCTCGCCGGCTTCCGCGCGGCCCTCGACGCCTGGCTCGGCGAGCAGGGGGTCGGCGACTACGACCGCTTCGGGCTGGTCCTGGCCACCGCGGAGGCGGTCGCGAACGCGATCGAGCACGGGTACGGCCACGACGACGCCCGCGCCGTGGGCGTCCTCGCCCAGGTCGACGGCGGCACCGTCTCCGTGCGCGTGAGCGACACCGGCCAGTGGCGCCCGCCGCGCACCGCACTGCGGCGGGGCCGGGGCCTGGCGCTGATCGGGCGCCTCATGGACGAGCTCGTGATCGACCGCGGTACGGGCGGTACCACGGTCCTGATGCGCCGCCGCACGGCCGGCGGGGAGCGTTGAGATGAGCGCAGAGCGTCAGGTCCGGGTGTACTCCACCGGCGGCTGCGAGGTCGTCGCGCTGATCGGCGAGATCGACCATGCGACGGCACCGCTCGTGGAGCGCGACGTGCTCGCGAGCGTGCGCGCCACGACCGGCGTGGTCGTCGACCTGACCGCGACCACCTTCCTCGACAGCGCGGGTCTGCTGTGCCTGGACCGGATGGTGACCGCCTTCGGCGACCGGGGCGCCCCGGTGCGCGTGGCCGCCCCGGCCGACGGCATGGTGCGGTTCACCCTCGACCTGATCGGCTTCCTGCCCGACCTGCTGACCGAGGACGTCGACACCGCCGTCGCCGCGATGACGCAGTAGCCCGGGCGGATGCGCGGGCCGCGTCACCGGCCCGGCAGTTCCCGGCGCCAGATGCGGCGCCACTGGTCCGCGGCCCCGGCACCGCCCGGGCCCGGCCGGGCGCCCGGGCCGCCCGGGTGCACCCCGCAGACCGCCCACGCGCGGCCGGGCCGGGGGCGCGGAGTGCCGCAGGCCACGCACACGGCCGCGGCGTCGACGCCGGCGGCGTAGGCGTCCAGCACGCGGCGGACGACCACGGGCAGCGGCTCGGTGGGGTGGTGCGCGGGGTCGGGGCAGTACGCGAGCGCGTGCACCGGACGCCGGGGCGCCGCGGGCACCCGCCGCCCGAGGGCCTCCGCGCGGCGGCGGTCGGCGTCGTACGCGTACACCCTCGGCAGCACGACCTCGCGGGCCCGCGCGAGCTCGTCGACCGCGCGGACCAGCGAGGCCGGGTCCGCCTCGAGCGTGCGGGGGATGCGGGCGGCGGCGACGAGATGGTGCCAGGTGGCGCGGAAGCCGTACGGCGCGCAGTGCAGCGCGCACTCCCGCAGCGCCCGCAGCCGGCGGGGGGCGGGCAGGTCGCCGTCGCGCACGCGCAGCGCCGCGGCCGGGAAACTCGTCACCGCTCGATTGTCGATCCGGGTGGGTCGCCGTTCGTGTCAGGGGCAGAATCCTGACGAGGTGAAGGGTGGGACGCGATGCGGGTGCTCATGGACGGACTCGGGCTCGTGGAGTCGCCGCGCTGGCACGGCGGGCGGCTGTACTTCTCCGACTGGACCGCCGGCGAGGTCATCGCGGTCGGCGAGGACGGCGCGAGCGAGGTGATCGCCCGGGTGCCCTCGCTGCCGCTGTGCATCGCGTGGGAGCCGGGCGGCGAGCGGCTGTTCGTCGTCGACTCCCCCAACGGACGGCTCCTGCGCCGCGAGCCCGACGGTTCGCTCGTCGAGCACGCCGACCTGGGGCAGCCGGGCTGGAACGACATCGCGGCCGACCACCGGGGCAACGTGTTCGTCAACCGCGTCGACTTCGACGTGATGCACGGGGCCGACGCGAAGCCGGGGACGGTCTTCGTGGCCGCGGCGGACGGTTCGGTACGCCAGGAAGCCGACGACATCGCATTCCCCAACGGCATGGCGGTCACCGCCGACGGCGCCACGCTCGTCGTCGCCGACTCGTACCGGCACCACCTGCTCGGCTTCGACATCGGCGCGGACGGCGGCCTGTCGAACCGCCGCGTCTGGGCCGATCTCGGCGACGGCTTCCCGGACGGCATCTGCCTCGACGCCGAGGGCGCGGCCTGGTACGCCGACGTGCCCCACCGCCGCTGCGTGCGCGTCGCCGAGGGCGGCCGGGTGCTGGCGACCGTCGAGCTCGACCGGGGCGCGTTCGCCTGCGCGCTCGGCGGCTCGACGCTGTTCATCACCGCCGCGACCTGGAACGGCATGACCGAGGCCGAGATGGTGGCGCCCGGCAGCGGGCAGGTCCTCGCGGTGCGGGTCGGCGTCCCCGGCGCGTGAGGGTTGCTACGCTGCCCGCGTGCGTGACCAGCGGACGCTGCGCGATGTGCTCCCCGGACAGTGGCGGGTCCTGGCGACGACGTTCCCGATGTGGCTCTCGGGCCGGAGATCGCAACCCATGTTCCGGTACGACCTGCTGCACGACGACCCGCTGACCCTCAGCGACGAGGTCGCGTACCGCACCCGCGACGGCCGCGCCAAGCGGATCGAGGGCGTCGACCGGTTCGACCCGGCGACCGGGTCCTTCATCTGGCGCGGCCGCGGCGTGCTGCGCGTGCTCAGCAGCCGCTGGCGGGTCGAGCACGTGAGCGACGAGCGGGACGTCGTCGTGCTCTCGTTCGCGCGGTCCCTGGTCACCCCGGCCGGCCTCGACGTCATCGGGCGGGGCGAGGCGCCCCGCCCGGACGGCATCCCCGAGGAGCTGCTGCCGCCGGGGCTGTGCTGGCTTTCGTGACATCCATGGCGGACAATTCGCTGCTGTGACGCAGAGACCGCCCGCCGTGCCCGGGGTCCCGGTGCTGGGCAACGCGCTGGCGATGATGGGCGACGTCCAGGGGTTCTTCGTGGACGCCTATCGCGAGGTCGGCCCGGTGTTCCGCGTGCGGGCCCTGAACCAGGCCTTCGTCATCATGGCCGGCGCGGCCGCGAACCGGTTCCTGCTCGAGCGCGGCGAGGCGGTGTTCACCAGCGAGGAGAGCTTCGGCGGCCTGAACCGCGAGTTCGGGATGCGGGTCCACGTGCTGCGCGGGCGGCCCCACCGGCACCTGCGCAAGCTGCTCGGCGCCGGGCTGTCGCGGGACCTGCTCGCCGCGCGCTGGGACGCCGTCACGGCCGAGACCGCGCGGATCCTCGACGGGTGGGCCCGGCGGCCCGCGCTGGGCGTGGTCGACGGGTGCCAGCGGCTCGCCGCGGCCCAGCTGTCGATCGCGTACACCGGGGCCAGCTCGGCCGCGCGGTTCGAGACGCTGCGCTCGGCCTTCGAGCTCGTCCTGGACGTCACCATCGCCGGGAAGTGGCCGGCCGCGACGCTGCGGTGGCCCGCCTACCGCCGCGCCCGGGCCGAGATCCACCGCTTCGCCCGCGAGTCGCTGGCCGAGCGGGCCGCCGCGCGGCGGGAGGGGCCGCGCGATCTGCTCGACCAGGCGCTCGACGCGGTCGACGAGCACGGCGAGCCGTACGCGCTCGACGTGCGGGCCGGCATGGCGCTGCAGGGCTACTTCGCGGGCGTCAACACGGTCGCGTACCTCTACAGCTTCATGATCGACGTCCTGCTGCGCAATCCCGCAGTGCTGGCCCGGGTCACCGCCGAGGTGGACGCCGTGCAGGGGGACGGCCCGCTCACGTTCGAGCGGCTGCGCGACCTGCCCGCCCTGCACGGCCTGGTGATGGAGACGCTGCGGGTCTACCCGCCGGCCCCGGGCTCCGCGCGCACGGCGGTCGAGGCGTTCGACTTCGAGGGCTGCCGCATCGCGCGCGGCGAGCGCGTGCTCGTCGCCACCTGCGTCCCCCACCAGCTCCCCGAGCACTTCCCCGACCCGGAGCGCTTCGACATCGACCGGGACTTCACGGCCGCGCGGAAGGCGGCGGTGTACGCACCCTTCTCCGTCGGCGGCCACACGTGCCTCGGCGCCGGGATGACCCAGGTGCTGGCCGTGGCCACGATCGCGATGCTGGTCCGCCGCCTGCGGCTCACGCCGGCGAGGCCGGGCCGCCCGCTGCGCATCACCGCCACGCCCGGCCCGAACCCCGGCAGGCGGTTCGCGATGTCGGCGGCCGCCCGGCGCGCGTAGCGGTCAGATCGTGCGCCGCAGCGCGGATTCCACGGCGTCGATGAGCGGGTCGCCCGCGGTGCGCGGATGCCGGGCCAGGCCGAGCTCGACGTCCGGCAGCGCGGGCAGGGAGTCCGAGTCGAGGCAGGCCATGCCCGGGTCGAGGTTCGCCGGCAGCAGACCCGCGACGCCGAGCCCGGCCCGCAGCGCCGCGAGCACCCCGACCAGGCTGTTGCTCTCGAACGCTACCCGCCAGCGCCGCTCGCTGTGGTCCATCGCCTCCAGGACCGCCGTCCGCCAGGCGCAGGTGTTCGAGAACAGCACGACCGGCAGCGGGTCGGCGGCCACGTCCACGCCCCGGCCGACCGCCCACACCAGCGGGCGGCGCACCGTCCAGCGGGGCCGCGCGGGCAGGCACGGGAGCTCGTCGAGCACGAGATGGACACGGCCGGAGTCGAAGGCCTCCCGCATCGCCGCGCTCGACACGCTGAGCACCTCCAGCGTCGCGGCGGGGTGCAGCCGGGCGAGGTCGGCGAGGGCCTGCGGCAGGTGCGTCGCGGCGAGGTCCTCGAGCAGCCCGACGCCGCAGTGGCCGGTCAGCGCGCGGCCGGTCTCGGTGAGCGCCTCGGCGGAGAGGGAGAGGATGCGCTCGGCGTACGGCAGCAGCTCCGCGCCCGCCCGCGTCGGCGAGACGCCGGACGAGGAGCGGTGCAGCAGCGGCCGCCCGACCACGCCCTCGAGCCGGCGCAGCTGCTGGCTGAGCGCGGGCTGGGTCTGGCCGAGCGAGGTCGCGGCGCGGCTGATGCTGCCGGCCCGCACGGCGGCGACGAACGATCGCAGCAACCCGATCTCGAGGTCCCTGGGCATAAACAATCATTATGGTGGCCCCAACAGATGTCCGTCTGCTATTGGCGGGGCGGCTGATCTAGCGTCGGGCTGGTGACCGGATACCGGCGGGTGCTCGCCGTGCCAGGAATGGCCCCGCTGCTGGGCGTCTCGCTGCTCGCCCGCACCGCGATGACGGCCGACGTGATGGCGCTGACGATGGTCGTCGTGCTCGGGCTGCACCGCAGCTACGCGGCCGCCGGTGTGGTCGCCGCGGCGCTGACCGCCGGGATCGCGCTGGGCGGGCCGCTGCTCGGCCGCGCGATCGACCGGCACGGCGTGCGCAAGGTGCTGGTGGTCACGAGCGGGCTGCAGGTCGTCTTCTGGCTGGGGGTGCCGCTCATGCCGTACGACATCCTGGTCTGCTCCTGCGTCGTCGCCGGTCTGCTGATGGTGCCGGCCCAGTCGGTGACCAGGCAGGCGATCGCGGCCATGACGACGCCGGAGCAGCGGCGGCCCGCGTTCGCGCTCGAGGCGGTGCAGGGCGAGCTGTCCTACATCGTGGGGCCGGCGCTCGTGATCGTGTGCGCCGCGCAGACGTCCCCGGGGCTGGTGGCCGGCGTGGTCGGCGCCGCGATCGCGGCCGGCGGGTTCGGGCTGGCCTGCCTGAATCCGCCCGTGCGCACGGCGGAGGAGGCCGGCGCCGGTGCGGGCGAGCGGCCCCCGCGCCGGCAGTGGCTGGGCGCCGGCCTGATCGCCGTGCTGATGATGGGCCTGGGTGCCACCGCGCTGCTCAGCGGCGTCGACCTGGCCATCGTCGCCGTGCTGCGGGAGGCGGACCAGATGCCCTGGGCGGCCGGCGTCGTGGCCGTGTTCGGGGTCGCGTCGGTGACCGGCGGCCTGCTCTACGGCGCGCTGCCCCGGTCGCTGCCCACCTGGGTGCTGCTCGGCCTGCTCGCGCTCGTGACGGTGCCCGCCGGGCTGGCCCGCACCTGGCCCTGGCTGTGCGTGGCGGTCGTCGGCATCGGGCTGCTCACCGCGCCGACCCTGTCCGCGGTCGCCGACGCCGTGAGCCGCCTGGTGCCGGCCGCCGTGCGGGGCGAGGCGACCGGCCTGCAGTCCTCGGCGCAGAGCGGGGGCTTCGCGATCGGCTCCCCGCTGACCGGCCTGGCGATCGACCTCACCGGACCGGCGGGCGGCTTCGCGGCGGCCGGCCTGGCCGCGCTGGTCACCGCGCTGATCGGGCCCGCGACCTGCGGATCAGCATCATCACGACCACCCGGGCCTATGCCGAGCTGGCCGCCGACGGCTTCATCGCCACCGTCCCCGGCAAGGGCGTCTACGTCCTGCCGCTGGACTCGGCGCTCGTGCGCGAGCAGCTGCTGCGCCAGGTCGAGGACGGCCTGCAGGCGGCCCTCGACGCCGCGCGGCGGGCCGGCCTCGAGCGCGACGAGCTCGTGACGATCCTCGACGGCCTCATCGCGACCGAGGGGGCCCGGCTGTGAGCGACCTGGCCTTCGCGCTGCGGGACGTGAGCTTCGGACGGTTTCCGGATCGTGCGCCGGCCCGGACCTCACCGAGGGGGTCGGCGTGCGGCTGATCGGCGCACGGCGGCCGGCGTCCAGGCCCTCGTGCGCACCGACGAGGCGGCCCTGCTCGACGCCGACGCGCTGATCGAACCCCCGACGCTCGAGGAGATCGCCGTGCACATCGGCGCCCCCGCCCAGAGGAGCCTGGCATGACCGCCGTCGCCCGCGTGGCCCTGCTGGATCTGCGCACGATCGCGCCGTACCGCCGCCACGGTCTTCTGCTCCTGGTCGTGGTGACCGTGATCCTCGCCAACCGGCCCACCACGCTGGTGCCCGCGCTCGTGCTGCTGGTCGCCCCGTCCGTCATCAGCTACCCGTTCAGCATCGCCGACAAGGCGGGGCTGGACACGCTGTACGCCGTGCTCCCGCTGCGCCGCCGCTCGGTCGTGCCCGGCCACTACGCCTGGGCGGTGAGCGCCTTCCTCGCGCTCGCCGCCGGCGGCACGGCGGTGGCCCTGGCCCTCGCGCACGCCGAGTCCAAGCCGCTCGGCGGGCACGCGCTCGGCATCGTGCTCGCGGTGGCGTGGGGCATGGTCGCGGTCAACGTGGCGGTCCAGTTCCCGCTGTTCATCCGGTTCGGCTACACCCGCATCAGCGTGCTCGGCACCGTGCCGCCGCTCGCGCTGGTGGTGATCGCCGTCGTGCGGCTGCGGGTGCCGGTGGCCGGGATCGAGTCGTGGGTGCCGCTGCTCTGGCCGATCGGCGCGGCCCTCATCGCCGTGTCGGTCGCGGTGTCCGTGGTCCTGGACCGGCGCCCGGTTCAGATCCGATAGATGGCGTACCAGCACAACGCGCCGATCCCGCCGCTCACCACGAATGCGCCGAGCAGGACGGGCCACGCGCCCCACAGCCGGTGCCGGAAGGCGAGCCACAGCAGCACGACGACCGGCAGCGCGATCCGCAGCACCTCGCCGGCGACCACCCCGCGCACGAACTCGGCCCCAGGCGCGTCGGCGATCACCGGGAGCCGCCACGGCTGCACGACCGCCACCGACCGCCACCCCTCGCCGGACAGCGCCCCGCACGCGACCCCGACCGCCAGAGCCGCGACATCGGTACGGTCCGATCGCGCCGCATGCCCGAGCAGCCCGAGCACCGGTCCGGCGACGAGCGACCCGGCGAGCCAGAGCGCGGTCATCTTCGCGACGGAGAGCAGCCCCATCATGTCCGCCGAGGACCCGTCCTCGAGGTAGCCGCCGCTCCACCGCCGGCTGACGAACACGACGAGCGCGTAGTACACGAGCGTCGCGACCACGAGGAGCACCGTGGCGCGGGTGATGGCCCGCTTGCGTACGGCCGCGAAACGCCCGACGAGGAACGCCGCCAGGCCCCAGGAGAACCCGCTGCTGGTGAGCGCGACGAGCACCTGCCCGGCGATCCCGTCGGCGGCATCGGCCCCGAACGCGAGCAACCCCAGCACCACGCCGACGACCCCGACGAGCATCACCGCGCCAGACTAGGCAGCGCCCGCAACGCCCTCCGGCCCCGCGGCGGCGTGCTCGTCCAGCCAGGCACGCACCATGAACACCCGCAGCAGGTCGATTGGGTCGGTTCGCGATCGGCCGCTGGGTCCGACGCGGTAGCGGCCCGTCCGATTTGCCAGGCTATAGGTCTTTGATAACCAAACCAAACGTACGAGTGGTTTTGGCGACTTCCGGGCGGAAAACTACCTAACGTAATCGCATCGTCACAACAACGAGGGGGATCGTGAAGATGCGCAATGTTCAGCGAATGCTGACGCTGGCCGGCATGACCATGGCCGCGGCGGCGGTCGTCGGCATGGGAGCGTCGGCCGCGTCGGCCAGCACCGTCCAGGATGGCAAGGGCAGCGTCGCCCAGCCCCGCCCGGGCGGCGACAACCACCCCGGCGGCGGCAACCGCCCCGGCGACCGGCGCGGCCCGGGCAGCGACGGCCGCTGGCACGGCTCGTGGGACGGCCACCGCGACAACCGCGACTGGGACCAGTCGTGGGTCGTGCGCACGTTCCAGAACAAGCGCGCCTGCACCGCCGCCGGCTGGGTCGGCGAGCGCGCCGGCATGTGGGACGACTCCGACTGCTACCGCGTCGGCCGCAGCAACAAGTACGTGCTCGTCGCCCACGAGTACAACAGCCGCCGGCACCACCACCGCTAGCCCATCCACGCCGCGCGTCGAGGCCCGTCGACGCGCGGCGACACCGCAGCGGCCGGGACGCGAGCTTCGCGTCCCGGCCGTCGCGCGTTACCGTGGCGGCATGCCACGCAGGCGCAGCCACGTCGGAGCACAGGCCCCGAAGGCCGCGCCGTGATCTGCACCGTCGGACACGGGGCGCGCACCGTCGAGGAGCTCGTCGCGATCCTCACCGAGGCGCGGGTCGGCACGCTCGTCGACGTGCGGCGGTTCCCCGGCTCCCGGCGGCACCCGCAGTTCGGGCGGGACGCGCTCGCCGGGGCGATCCGCGCCGCCGGGCTGGAGTACACCTGGCAGGGCGAAACGCTCGGCGGGCACCGCACCGCCCGGACGGGGTCGCGGCACACCGCCGTGCCGAGTCCCGCCCTCGCCGGCTACGCCGACCACATGGACTCCCCCGCGTTCCGGGACGCCATCGAGGCGCTCATCGCCGCCCCGGAGCTGCTCGCCGTGATGTGCGCCGAGTCCCACTGGACGCAGTGCCACCGGATGCTCATCGCCGACGCGCTCACCATCCGCGGCGCGCGCGTCGAGCACCTCGGCGCCACCCGCGAGCCGCACCGCCTCAGCCCGGGCGTGCGCCGCGGCGAGGACGGCTGGCCGGTGTACGACGCCCAGCCCGCGCTGCCCGGCCTGTGACGCGGACCCGGGTGCGCCGGGCCGCCGGTCTCATGCGTCGTGGGCGATCTGCGTGAGCGAGCGCCACAGCAGGGCCACGCACACCGCGGTCCCGGCGAAGGCGAACCAGAACGGGGCCGCGATGCCCAGCCGCGTGGCCAGCGCGCCGCCGATGACCGAACCGATCACCAGGCTGCCGAAGATGGCCACCGTGTTCACGCTGTTCACGCGGCCCTGCAGATGGTCCGGTACGGCGCGCTGGCGCACCGTCACCGAGGTCGTGCCCCAGATGAAGACGTGCACGCCGAAGACGAACAGGATCACGCCCGCGACCACGGCCGAGTGCGTCAGCGCCAGGCCGAGGTGGGTGCCCGCCTCGACGAGCAGGCCCACCCGCATGATGTTGCCCAGGCTCACGTGCCGGGTCAGCCAGCCGTACATCGCGGTGCCGATCAGCCCGCCCGCCGCCGACACCGTGGTCAGCACGCCGTAGCCGGCCGGGCCGAGGCCGAGCTGCTGGGCGCAGTACAGCACCAGGACCGACCACGCCGCGCCGAACGCCAGGTTCACGACCAGGATCGTCAGCACGAGCGTGCGGACCGCCGGGTGCGCGACGGTCCAGCGGAAGCCCTCCACCATGTCACGCCGGATGCCGCCGGAGTCCCGGTCGGGTCTCGGCAACGGCGGCAGGCGCATGCGCAGCAGCATGAGCACGCCGGCCACGATCAGCACGGCCTGGGCCAGCAGCGGCCAGACCCGCCCGGCGGCGAACAGGGTCGCGCCCACCGAGGGCCCGACGAGCTGGTTCATGGTGATGTACCCGGTGGTGAGCCGGGCGTTCGCGGTGGCGAGATCCTCGCGGGGCACAAGCATCGGCGCGAGCGTCTGCGTGGTGTTGTCGGCGAACACCTCGGCCGTGGCCAGCAGCGCCAGGCCCACGAGCGCGACGGCGACCGTGACGACCCCGGTGACGACGGTCGCGATCAGGGCGGTGAGCACCAGGACGCGCGAGCTGTGCGCGACGAGCACGATCCGCCGCCGGTCGACGCGGTCCGAGAGCACCCCGGCGTGCAGCCCGAACAGCAGCGGTGGCGCCCACCGCAGCAGTGCGGCGAGCGCCACCGGAAAGGGGTCGTCGGTCAGCGAGGCGACGAGCAGCGGGCCGGCCGCGACCGCGATCCCGTCACCGAGATTCGTGACCCACGAGGCGCTCGTCAACCAGCGGAACGGGACCGGCAGCACCCTGGGAGGGTACGCGAGCGAACCCCCGCACGATCAACCAGATTCCCAGCGCCACCTCGAACAGCCCGCCCGGGACGGACAGCGCGAGCCCGGCATGAACGCCGAGCAGTTCGGCAACGGTACCGATGGCGAACACGACGTATCCGGCGGCGCCCCACCACGCGAGGACCCGCGGGACGAGCCGGACCCGGGCGAGCAGCCCGCACAGGAACACGCCGGTGAACCCGAGCAGGAACTCCCCGATCTGGTACAGCAGGTTGTTCGCGTCCGTCGCGAGCAGCCCGAACACGGGGTCGGCGCCGCGGTCGTGCAGCGGCACCAGCAGCAGCAGGAAGAGCACGCCCAGGCCGAGCAGCACCGCCTCGGCGGCCATCATCGTGAGGTACAGCAGCGCCGTGCGGCGGCCGTGGCGCTCCAGGACGCCGAAGAACAGCACGCCCTTGCCGACGTCGATCAGCACGTTGAGCAGCATGAGCAGCGCGCCGACGACCAGGGTGGTGCGGGCGGTCAGGCCGCCGTCGGTGCCGATGGCCGAGGTGACCAGGGCGAACCCGATGCCGTAGGTCAGGAACCCGGCCAGGAACAACGCGCCGATCATGCGCGCAGAGGTCATGACAATCACTCCCCAGCGAGAACCGTACTTAGTAAGGTGACGGTACCGTACTAAGTACGAAAGGCGGAACCCCGAGGAGACCCTGATATGTCGAGACGGATCACGGACGGCCCCCCGCTGAGCCGGGAGCGGGTGCTGGGCGCGGCCGTGGAGCTCGCCGACGCGGGCGGCATCGCCTCGCTGACCATCCGGTCGCTGGCCGACAAGCTCGGGGTCAAGCCCATGTCCGTGTACCACCACGTCGCGAACAAGGACGAGATCCTCGACGGCATCGTGGACCGCGTCTTCGCCGAGATCGAGGTCCCCGCGGCCGGCGGCGACTGGCGGGCGCAGCTGCGGCGGCGCTGCGGCTCGGCCCGCCTGGCCCTGCGCCGGCACTCGTGGGCGATCGGCCTGCTGGAGTCGCGCACCACGCCGGGCCCGGCCACCCTGCGGGCACACGACGCGGCACTCGGATGCCTGCGCGGCGCGGGCTTCACGGTGCCGCAGACCGCGCACGCGCTGACGGTGCTGGACAGTTACGTGTACGGATTCGCCGTACAGGAGGCGTCCCTGCCGTTCGACGAGCGGCAGAGCGCCGGCGACGTGGCCGAGGACATCATGGAGGGCTTCGACCCGGGCGCCTATCCGCACCTGGTCGAGATGGCCGTCGAGCACATCACCAGGCCCGGGTACTCCTTCGGCGACCAGTTCGGCTTCGGCCTGGAGCTGATCCTCGACGGCCTGGCCGCGCTGCTCGGCTCCGGGGCCGACCGGGCCCGGCGAGATCAGTAGCGCACGGTGCTCTGCAGCAACGGCGGGTACACCTCGGAAGGCTCGCCGTCCACAGTGGACCCGGCGAACTGCAGCATCGCGCGCAGCGGGCCGTGCAGCGGGGCCGGGTAGTTCAGGTCGGGCGCCGACGCGGCGTCCAGGGCCGCGAGGTGCGACGGCGTCAGGGCCACCTCCAGGGCGGCCAGGTTGCCGTCGAGGTGCTCCAGGCGGCGGGCCCCGACGATCGGGACGACCGTGCCCGGGCGGGAGCGCAGCCAGGCGAGGGAGACGGCCGCGGCCGACGTGCCGAGCTCCTCCGCGATCGCGTGCACCGCGTCGATCACGACGTGGTCCGCGTCCGTGGGCTGCCCGACGAAGGCGGTGCGGGCCGAGTCCGTGACGCCGGTGCCGCGGCGGTACTTGCCCGACAGGAACCCGTTGCGCAGCGGGCTCCACGGCACCAGCGAGAGGCCCTGGTCCAGCGCGAACGGGGCCAGCTCGCCCTCGACCGTGCGGGCCAGCAGGGAGTACTCCACCTGCAACGCGACCAGGGGCGTCCAGCCGCGCAGCAGCGCCGTCGTCTGGGCCTGGGCCGTGAGCCAGGCGGGGGTGTTGGAGAAGCCGATGTACCGGATGCGGCCCTCCCGCACGAGGTCGTCCAGCGCGCGCATGGTCTCCTCGATCGGGGTGTTGCGGTCCCAGTTGTGCAGCCAGTAGAGATCGAGGTGGTCGGTCTGCAGCCGGCGCAGGGTCTCGTGCAGCTGCAGGCGGATCGCGGACCGCCCGGCGCCGCCCGCGTTCGGGTTGCCCGGGTGCATGTTCGCGAAGAACTTGGACGCGAGCACCACGCGGTCGCGGGCGCCCGGCCGGGCCGCGAAGTAGTCCCCGAGAATCCGCTCCGAGTGGCCGTTGGTGTAGAAGTTCGCGGTGTCGACGAAGTTGCCGCCCCGCTCCAGGTACGCGGTGAGGATCTTCTCGGACTCCTCGACGCCGCAGCCGGCGGCGCCCGGGTCCTCGCCGAACGTCATCGCGCCGAGGGCGAGCGGGCTGACGCGCAGGCCGGACCGGCCGAGGGTGACGTAGTGGTCAAGTGTCATGCGTCAAGTCTCGGCGCGCGGGCGCTCGCGAGGTAGACCGATCCGCGCGGCCTCTTGCACGATCCTGCCGAGTTCGGCAAGAGTGGGCAAGGTGCTGGAGGAGATGCGGCGGCTGATCGCCACCCACGCGCGGCCCGACCTGCGCACCCCGATCGACGGGCTGCTACTGTCCAGAGTGGACGCCTCGCCGCCCGAGCACTCGCTGACCGAGCCGCTGCTGGTCGTCATGGCGCAGGGCGGCAAGCGGCTGGTGCTCGGGTCGGAGGTGTTCGAGTACCGGGCCGGGCAGGTCCTCGTCGTCACCGCCACGCTCCCCGTGAGCGGCCACTTCCTGCGCGCCACGCCCGGCCGGCCCGCGCTCGGGATGGGCCTCGTGCTGCGGCCGGAGGCGATCGCGCCGCTGCTGCTGCGCGCCTTGCACAAAAGCGGCGCCACTCCCCCGGCGATGGCGACCGGCCCGGCCGGCCCGGAGCTGCTCGACGCGGCGGTCAGGCTGCTGCGGCTGCTCGATCACCCAGCGGACGCGCCGGTGCTGGCCCCGCTCATCGAGCAGGAGATCCTGTGGCGCCTGCTGACCGGCCCGCACGGCGCCGTCGTGCGCGAGATCGGCCGGGCCGGCAGCGGCCTCGACCACGTGGGGCGCGCGATCCGCTGGCTGCACGAGCACTACGCCGAGCCGATGCGCGTGGCCGACCTGGCGCGGCTGGCCGGGATGAGCCCGTCGGCGTTCCACCGGCACTTCCGGGCCATCACGGCGATGAGCCCGCTGCAGTTCCAGAAGCGCATCCGGCTGCAGGAGGCGCGGTCGCTGCTGACCGCCCGGGCCGGGGACGTCGCGGGGGTCGGGCATCTCGTGGGGTACGACAGCCCGTCGCAGTTCAACCGGGAGTACCGCCGCCTGTTCGGCACCCCGCCCGGCCAGGACGCCGAGCGCCTGCGCGCGACCGCCCCCTCGCTGCCCTAGCGGCGGGGTGCGGCCCTGCGGCCGGGCCGCGCCCCCGATCCGCATCGCCCGAGCCTAGGCTCGGGGGCATGACGCGGACCACCCCACCCCGGCCGCTGGACGTCACGGCCGGCTTCCCCGAGCTGAACGCGCACACGACGACGGCGACGCGGCTGCACCCGCGGCCCGGTGCCCCCGCCGTCACGCAGAGCTCGATCGGCGGCCCGCTGCTCTGGCCGGCGGGCGAGCCGTGGCCCGTGTGCGACGGGGACGACCACGACGGCCCGGTTGCGCTGCCGACCCCGATGATCCCCGTCGCCCAGGTGTACCGCCACGACGCCCCCGACTTCGCGGGCCCGGACGGCACCGACGTGCTGCAGGTGCTGTGGTGCCCGCTCGACCACCTGGACGAGGGGTACAACCCGCTGGTGCGCGTCTTCTGGCGGCGCGCGGCCGGCGTCACGCGGGTCCTCGCCGAGCCGCCCGTGCCGGCCGAGGTGCACGAGGAGTACGTCCCGGCACCGTGCGTGGTGCACCCGGAGCGCGTGCGCGAGTTCGACTACATCGGCTCGCTGCCCGGGGACCTCGCCGCGCGGGTGCGGGAGCGGTTCGGCTCGCGGTACCAGTACGACCTCTCCCTCGCCCCGGGCTGGAAGCTCGGCGGCTTCGCGAACTGGTCGCTCACCGACCCGCTGCCGATGGACTGCGAGGCGTGCGGGGCCCCGATGACGCTGCTGTTCACCGCCGCCTCCAGCGAGGGGCCGGCGAGCTGGCAGCCGCTCGAGGACGCGCCCGTCACGCCGACCGGGGTCGTCATCGGGCGGGGCTACTCGTTGTACGTGTTCCGCTGCCCGGCCTCGTTCGAGCACCCGGTCGCCACCGCGATGCAGTGAGGTTTTGCCGGAACGGCAAAGCGATTCGCCGCGCCGGGCGGGTTCGGGTCATGGTGGCCGGCATGGACGCACAGGAGTGGGACGAGCGGTACCGCGCGCAGGACCGGCTCTTCAGCGGCAACCCGAACGGCGTGCTCGTCACCGAGGCGAGCGCGCTGGAGCCGGGGCGGGCGCTCGACGTCGGCTGCGGCGAGGGCGGCGACGCGCTGTGGCTGGCGGACCGCGGGTGGCGGGTCACCGCCGTCGACATCGCCCCGACGGCGCTGCGGCGCGGCGCCGCGCTCGACCCCGACGGCCGCGTGACGTGGACCGAGGCGGACCTGAGCACGAGCCGGCCGGCGGCGGGCGCCTTCGACCTCGTGTCGGTGCAGTACTTCCCGCTGCGCCGCGAGGCGGGCGACGCCGCGCTGCGCGGGCTGCTCGACGCCGTCGCGCCGGGCGGGCTGCTGCTCTACGTCGGGCACGACGTCTCCGAGGTGCCGGCCGGCAGCGGGTTCCGCCCCGAGGACTACTACCACCCGGCCGACGTCGCCGAGCGACTCGGTCCACAGTGGACGGTCTTGGCCGACGGGACGCGCCCGCGCACCGCACCCGCGCCGCCCGGCACCCATCACCGCCACGACACCGTGCTGCTGGCCCGGTTCACTCCCGCGTCAGCAGCCACGTCGTGAGGATGAGCAGCGCGCAGCCCGCGGTGCCGACCGCGAAGATCCGCTCCCACGAGACCAGCTCCAGCGACGCGCCCGCGTAACCGGAGGCCCAGATGGCGGCGCACAGCACCACGGTGGCCGTCCGCAGCCGCTTCGCCAACGGCTCAGTCATGCCGGCAGACCATACACACGGACCATGACGGTTTCGTGTCAGCGCTCAGTGCGGCACGGCATCGGACCCGCGCGCCTCGGTGAGCTCGCGCACGTAGTCGCGCAGCCGGCCGCGGGCGGCGGTCCCGGTGCCGGTGAACTCGATGCCGAGCTCCAGTCCGTCCGGCGTGAGGTCGGCGCGCATGATCCGCGCGGGCAGGGCGAGGCGCTCGCCGTGGACGGTCAGCACCAGATCCACGTCGCCGCCCCGCGGCCCGGCCGTGTCCGTCCGGCAGCGCGCGCCGCTCTCGGAGACGTCGGTGATGTCGGCCGGGAAGGTCTGCCCGCCCTGCCCGAGCGCGGCGGCCACCGGGAGATGGGCGCGCGGGTGCCGGCGGCGCTCCAGCCGGTCGCCGATGTCCGCCAGCGACTCGATCCGCTCGATGGTGGCCACGACCCGGTTGCGCAGCGCCTCGACCACGCGGCGCTGCTCGTCGGCGACCGCGCTGAGCGAGGACGTGACCTCGTCGATGCCGCCGATGCCCGCGGTCACGGTCGCGATCGCGCCGCCCATCGCGGCCGTGTTCGCCTCCAGCGACGTGATGGTGCTGGAGATCTCGGCGGTCGACTCGGTGGTCGTGCCGGCCAGCTGCTTGACCTCGTCGGCGACGACGCTGAAGCCGCGCCCGGCCTCGCCGGCCCGGGCCGCCTCGATGGTCGCGTTGAGCGCCAGCAGCTTCGTCTGGTCCGCGACCCCCGCGATCAGGGCCGTGATGCCGCTGACCCGCTGCAGGCTCTCGCCGAGCTGCCCCACGACCCGGTCGGCGTCGCCGGCGTTGCGGACCGCGTCGGTGGTGCGCCGCCCGGCCGCGTCGACCCGCTCGTCGATCGCCGCGGCTGCGGCCAGCACCTGCTCGACGTCGCGCATCACCTGATGCAGCTCATCCCGGACCTGCATGGAGCTGTCGGCGACGGCCTGCTGCGCCCGGTCGCGCAGGCTCGCCTCGCCCGCCCGGGCGTGCTCGGCGTTGGCGCGCGTCTCCGCGTCGCGGGCCGCGTGCTCCCGGGCGAGGCCGGCCTCCTGCTCGGCCAGCGCGTCGAGCATCGCGTTGAACGCCGCCGCGACGCGGCTCAGCTCGTCCTGCCCGGTGGCCGGCAGCCGCTCCTGCCGGCCGACGGCGCCGCTGGCGATGCCCGCCATCCGGTCGCGCAGGCGCCCGATCGGCCGCAGGATGACCAGGTTCAGCGCCACCGCGATCAGGACGACGAGGAGCATGACGAAGCCGCCGAACGCGACGGCGAGCCGGTACATCGTCGCCTGGTGCCGTTGCAGGGTGGCCAGCGAGCCCGTGACCTCGGTGTCCACGAGCGCGCTGACCTCGTCGAGGGTCGGCATCATGTCGTTGGACGGCTCCAGGTTGCCCACCGTCATCACGTAGACCGCGCGCTTGAGGTCGCCCTGCTGCGCCGCGGCCCGGACCTGGTCGGCGAAGCCGTTGTAGCTGTCGTAGTCGCGGCCGAGCCGGGCCAGCAGCTCCCCGAGCTTCGCGCCGGACCCGAGGCGGCGGGCCGCGGCCAGGTCCTCGGCCATCTGCTTGCGGGCCGCGGCCGCCTGCTGGAACGTGGTCTCGGCCAGGTCGGCGTTGCCGGTGTCGCCGCCGAGGAGCACCGCGACGTACATGTTCATCTGGTCGTCGTAGTTGTAGAAGTCCGACCGCAGCTCCCAGACGGCGGTCTGCAGCAGGTGCATGCGCCCGCGGTAGTCCGACACATCGCGCTCGGCCGACGCGGCCAGCACGGACACGGAGATCGCCACGGTCAAGGCGATGGCGAACACCACCGCCAGTGCCACATTGGCCCGTCGTGCGATGGTCATCGGTCGCACCCTTCCACACCAACGACTATCGGACACATCGCGGTGTTTGCGCAGATCATTCGCAGTTCCCCTCCGACATGAGCCCAATTGTCATAGTTTGTGGTAATGACGGGCTGAATCGTGGCTCGTCAGGTACCACGGGGGGATTTGTGCGAGTTCAACGCTCCAACCTGGCGCTGCTGGGGGCGGCGGTGCTCTGTGCGCTCGTCGCCGGCCCGGGCGTCGCGGCGCCCGCGGCCTTCGCCGCCGAGCACGCCGAGCAGCCGGCGAAGGCCGCTGCACACCACAAGAAGCACCAGAAGCAACACCAGAAGCAACACCAGAAGCAACAGGACAAGACCAAGCACGACAAGGCTTCGGTCAAGAAGAAGGCCGCCACGGCCGCGGCGGCGGAACCCGCGCCGAGCCCGAGCGTCAGCCCGAGCCCGAGCGCGGGCGGCGGCGTCCAGAACGCCACCGGCATCTCGCTCATGGCCGGCTACAGCGCGGCCAGCGCCGACGTCGGCCAGACGCTCACGTGGTCCGCGACGCTGACCCTGACCGGCGGCGGGAGCTACACCGGCGTCAACTTCACGCTGTACCTGCCCACCGGCGTCGACGCCGAGGCGGCCTCGGGCACGACCGACTGCGGCGCCACCCTCATGGCGATCAGCAGCCGCACGCTCATCGTCGCCGGCGCGTCGATGTCGAACTCGCAGGCGACGTGCGTCTACAGCATGCCGGTGCACGCGACCCAGGCCGGCACGTACGCGGCCAGCACGGGCATCGCGAACAACACCCAGGTCCAGACCTACGACTACAGCGCCACGTTCACCGCGATCCCGGTCCCGACGCTCTCCGCCGCCTTCTCGGCCGCGACCGTCGTGGCCGGCGGCGCGGCGAGCCTGGACCTCAAGCTGGACCGCGTGGACACCGACGCGAAGTCGGGCCTGGGGTACACCGTTGCCCTGCCGAGCGGCGTGACCGTCGGATCCGGCTCGGCGACCAGCGACTGCGGGGGCACGCTCACCGCGGCCACCGGGCAGTCCACCATCGAGCTGGCCGGCGCGACGCTCGCCACGAGCGTCGCGAGCTGCACGACCTCGGTGCCGCTCGCGTTCTCGGGCACGGGCGTGAAGACCATCACCGGGCAGACCGACGTCACCGGGCTCACCGGCCTCGTCAACGGGGTCACGACGGCCGACATCGAGGTGTACCCGGCCGTGCCCGACCCGCAGACGATCACCTTCGCCCAGCCGGCGGACGTGCCGTCGTCGACGAGCTGGATCAGCGTGGACCCGACCTCGTCGGCGAGCCTGTACGTGACGGTCACCAGCAACACGACCGACGTGTGCACCGCCGCGCCGGTCGAGACGTCGGGCAAGCAGGTGCAGATCCGCAAGCCCGGCACCTGCTCGCTGACCGCCGCCCAGGCGGGCAACGGGTACTTCGCCCCGGCCACCCCGGTGACCCGCACGTTCGCGGTGCTCCCGCCGGCCCCGAGCGCGGTCACGGCGACCGCGAACGACTCCTCCATCACGGTGTCGTGGACGGCGGCGTCGCCGGCCACGGGCATCACCGGCTACAAGGCGATCGCGAACCCGGGCCCGGCCACGTGCACGACGACCGGCGCGACCACCTGCGTGCTCGGCGCCCAGGCGGGCACCTCCTACACGGTCACCGTCGTCGCGCTCGCCGGCGAGGCGCAGTCGGCCGCCGCCGGCCCGTCCGCGCCGGTGGCCGCGCCCGCGCCCGTCGCGCCCGCGACGCCGCCGTCGACGAACCTGACCCTCACCACGGACAAGGGCCAGATCAGCACCACGGTCCCCGGTGCGGACATCACGTTCATCGGCAACGGGTTCGCGCCCTACTCGACGGTGGTCATCACGATGTACTCGGCGCCGCGCACGCTCGGCACCGCGGTCACCGACGGCACGGGCTCGTTCAGCAAGCGGATCACCATCCCGGCCGACCTCGCCGCGGGGGCGCACACGGCCCTCGCCCAGGGCGCGGCCCCCGACGGGACGACCCGCTCGATGGCGCTGGCCCTGACCGTGGCGGAGCGCGCCGCGGGCTCGGGCACGCTGCCGGTCACCGGCGCGGGCGTCATGCTGCAGCTGCTCATCGGCTGCGCGATGGCCATGACGGGCACCGGCCTGCTGTGGGCCGGGCGCATCCGCCGGGTCTGACGCATCGAGGAGGGGCCGCCGGGCGATCCCGGCGGCCCCTTTCGCGTGCGGCTCCTGGCCCTCTCCCCCGGCACCGTCGCCGACGCCGTCCGGCTCCTCGCGGTCGCCTGGCCGGGCCGGCCGGTCCGCTCCGCCGCCGCGCTGCTCGCCTCCGGCCACAGCCCCGGCGACCTGGCCGGCGCACTGGGCGCCGCGGACCCGAACGAGCTGCGGGCCTGCCTGCTGCACGAGCTCGCGCTGCGCGGCGCGCGCCCGTCGAGGTCGCCTGGGCCGGCGAGCCGTGGTGGCCCGAGCACCCGCTCGCCTGGCTGCCCGCGACGCTCACTGCGCTGGAGGGCCGCCCCGAGGTCGCCCGCTACGGCCTGAGCGGCGGCAGCGGCGGCCTCGCCGCCGCCTCGCCCTGTTGTCCGCCACCGACCCCGACTAGCGGCTGCTGGCCTCGGCCGCCCGCTGCAGAGCCGCCTGGATCGTCGCGACGTACTGCTCGTCCGACCGGGTCATCGGGACGACCACGGCCAGGACGCCGAGCAGGAGGCCGCCCTGGAAGATGGGCGCCGCGACCGCCCACGACTCCTCGGTCGACTCGCGGCCGCTGTAGCCCATGCCCCGTTCCCGGATGACGGCGCATTCGGCCCGCAGATCCGCCAGGGTGCGCACGGCCCCGGACTCCGTCTTGAACTCGTCGGTGCCCGGCGGCAGACCGAGGTAGCCGTGCTCGGCGTTACTGAACGCGAGAAGGGCCTTACCCGCGGCGCCCAGGTACACCGGCCCGCGCTCACCGGGGTGGCAGACCCTGCGCACCAGCCGGCGGGACTCCGCCGACTCGATGCAGACACGGTCGTTGCCGGAGCGGACGAAGAACGCCACGGTCTCGTCGAGCTCGTCGCGGAGGCTGGAGGCGACCTCTCCCGCGAGCTTGCGGATGCCCGACCACTGGTCGCCGGCGTACAGCAGCGCGGTCAGCTCGGGTCCGGGGAAGAACTGGCCGTCCTCGTGCTGTTGCAGGAAGTCGGCCATCTTCAGCGTCGCCAGGAGCCGCGATGCGGTGCTCAGGCTGACACCGGCCTGGCCGGCGAGCTCGGTGAGGGTCCGGCTCCCGCGAGCGGCCGCGGAGAGCAGGTTGAGCGCGCGGATCACCGATCTGACGCCGCGCTGCTCGGTGGGCTCGTCTTCCAGCTCGGTCAAGGTGGCCCCCTTCATCGTTCGGCCTTGGAGCCGAAGACGTTCACATCACGTGTCCGCCAGATCATGCCTACTGTCTCGCCGGTACGGTAGGGATGTTCGCCGTCGTCGTGCTGCATCTGCACCCGCACGGGGCCGAATGTCTCGGAGTGGACTGTATACATCGTGTGCGAGCCGAGGTATAGACGGTGCGTGATCTTCCCGGTGCAGTGGCTGAACCCGGGAGGCGGGGTCGCCGCGATGTTCGTCAGCGCGATCCGCTCCGGGCGCACCGCGGCCACGGACGCGTCGGCGGGCACGACCCTGCCGTCGTCGACCGGCAGCAGCCCGCCGTTCTCGACGCTCAGCCGCCCCGGGGCCTCGGGACGGACCGCGAGCATGTTGTTGGTGCCGAGGAAGTCCGCGACAAAGGCGGAGCGGGGGTGCTCGTAGAGCTCCCGCGGCGTCCCCATCTGCTCGATCCGGCCGTGGTTCATCAAGGCGATGCGATCGGACATCGACATCGCCTCCTCCTGGTCGTGGGTGACGTAGACCATGGTCACCTTCAGCGCCTGCTGGAGCTGCCGGAGCTCGACCTGCAGACGCTGCCGCAGCTTGCGGTCGAGGGCGCCCAGCGGCTCGTCCATGAGCAGGAACGCCGGGTCGAACACGACCGCCCGCGCCACCGCGATCCGCTGTCGCTGACCGCCGGAGAGCTGGTCGGGCAGCCGGTTGGCCGCGGCGGCCATGTCGACGAGCTCGAGCGCCCGGTCGACCCGCTCGGCGATGACCTCGCGCCGCTCCTTGCGCATCTCCAGCGGGAACGCGAGGTTCTCGCGGACCGACATGTGGGGGAAGAGCGCGTAGTCCTGGAACACGACACCGATGTTGCGCTTGTCGCTCGGCGTGTGCGCGATGTCGACGCCGTCGACGCGGATGGTCCCCGAGGTGGGGTCGGTGAACCCGGCAAGCATCATCAGGGTCGTGGTCTTGCCCGATCCTGACGGGCCGAGCACCGTGAAGAACTCACCGGGCTCGATCGTGAGGGTGAGGTCGTCGACCGCGACGTGGTCGGCGTACTCCTTGCGGACGTTGTCGAACTGGATCGCGCCGTGGCTGGCGGTCATGAGGTGCTCCTCGAGGTCCGGGTCAAGCGGCGGAACAGCGCATAGCCGAGCCAGATGACAACGGCGCACGCCATGACGAAGACGGAGATCACCGCCACGGTCGGGTTGGTCTCCAGCGAGAGCGCCTCGAAGATCCGCTTCGGGAGCGTCTTGACGTGCACGCCGGAGAGGAAGATCGCGACCGTCGACTCGTCGAAGGAGGTCAGGAACGCGAAGAGGGCGGCGGTCACGACGGACGGGGCGATCAGCGGCAGCACGATCCGTCGCAGCTGGACCGCCCGGTTGGCACCCAGGCTGGCGGCGGCTCGCTCGTAGGCCGGGTTGAGCGAGCGGAGCCCCGCGCTGACCACGCTGAACACGAAGGGCAGCGCCAGCGTCACGTGGGCCAGGACGATCCCCAGCTCGGTGTCGACGAGCCCGATCCGCTCGAACTCCACGTAGAAGCCGGCGGCGGCGACCACGGTCGGGAACAGCAGCGGCAGCATCATCAGGGTCGAGGTCAGCGCTCCCCACCGGCGGACCGTTCCCCGCACGACACCCATCGCGGCGAGCGTCCCGAGCAGCCCGGCGACGACGGTCACGACGAGCGCGATCCGGACGCTGACCGCGAGCGGATCGAGCCAGTCCTCGGTGAAGAACTCCGAGTACCACTGGGTCGAGTAACCGACCGGCGGGAAGACGAGCGCCTCGGTGGAGGCGAACGAGATCGGGATGACGATGAACTGGGGCGCCAGCACGAGGGCGCCGAGGACGGCGGCCACGACCTTCGGCAGCCTGCGGCTGCGGGTGACGCCGAGGCGGTCGAGTCCGCCGACCGCGCGGCCCGCCAGCCGGAGGATGCGTCCGCCGCCGCGCGTGGCGCGGGCGGAGCGGGTGGCCGCGGTGCCGGACCGGCCGGCGATCTCGGTCGTCGACATCCCGGTCAGCCGCTGGAAGCCCAGGACGATGACCAGGACCAGGGCGCCGAGCACGAGCGCGGCGGCGGAGGCGAGGCCGTAGTCGCCGCTCTCCTTGATGGCACTGTGGATCAGCGGGCCGAGCATGCTGCCCTTGGAGCCGCCGAGGAGCGCGGGGATCACGAACGCGCCGATGCCGTACACGAAGCACAGGACCGATCCCGCCTGGATGCCCGGCTTGGTCAGCGGCAGATAGACCCGGACGAACGCCTGGGCCGGCCCGGCGCCGAGACTGGTCGCGGCCCGCATCCGCGAGTTGTCGACCGAGCGCATCGTGGCGGCCAGCGGCAGGATCATCAGCGGCAGCAGGTAGTGGGCGAGGCTGACGACGACCGCGATCGGCGTGAAGACCATCGCGATCGGCTCCAGTCCGAACTGCTCGATCAGCTTGTTGATCGGGCCCTGGCGTCCGAGGATCACCAGCCAGGAGAACGACCGCAGCAGGATCGAGGTCAGGTAGGGCGCCATGATCGCGACCGTCAGGAAGGTGCGCAGCCAGCGGCCGCCGTGGACCATCTGGTACGCGATCGGGTAGCCGAGGAGCAGTGCCACGAATGTCGAGGCCGCGGAGATCAGGATCGTCCGCACGATGTTGTCGACGTAGCCGGAGTGCCCGAGGAGCCGGGTGAAGTTCTGCAGGCCGAAGGTCGGTTCCGTCACGCTGCGCAGGCAGAGGATCGCGACGGGCAGGACGAAGATCAGGGTCACGACGACGACCGCGGGAACCCCGCCCAGGTCCCAGCCGCGCCGGCGGGGCCGGCCTCCCGCGGTGCGGGAGGCCGGCCCCGGACGGTCCACCTTCGGGGATGCCGGAGTGGTGGTCACGCGTTCTGCCAGTCCTGCCAGCGCTTGAGCACGTCCGCGCCGTTCTTGGCCCACCAGTTCACGTCGATGCGGAAGGTCTCGTCGCTGGCCGTCTCCTGGGTGCCGGGCAGGTCGGCGCGCGCCTTGGCGTCGAGGCCGTCGACCACCGACTTCAGCGACGGCGTGTAGCCGAGCTTGTCCATGATCGCCTTCTGGACCTCGGGCTTCAGCGAATACTCGATCGCCTTGTACGCGTCCTGCTCGTGCTTCGCTCCCTTGGGAATGACGAGCTGCTGCACGGAGAGGACGGCGCCCTTCCAGGTGTAGTCCAGCGGCACCGCGCCGCTCTTGGCGATGCTCTTGATCCGCGCGAGGTTCCCGTAACCCAGCGTGATCTCGCCCTGCGAAATGGCGTTCTGCAGGTCGCCGTTGGACTTGAAGAAGATGGTGTCGCCGCGGATGGTGTCGAGCTTGGCGAAGGCGCGGTTGAGGTCGAGCGGGTAGAGCTGGCTGGGCTTGACACCGTCGGCGATCAGGGCGCCCTCGATGATGCCCCAGGGCAGGCCCACCATGCCGCGCTTGCCCGGGATTCGCTTCGTGTCGAACAGGTCGGCCCAGGACTGCAGGCCACCGGGAACCTTGTCCTTGTTCCAGAACAGGTTGCGCGAGAACGTGTACCACGGCACCGAGTACTCGGTGACCGCGCTCGGGTCGGCGAATCCGCTGAGGCTCTTGGTGTCGATCGGCTGCAGCATGCCGGCGGCCATGAACTGGGCCAGCGAGGAGTCCTCGGCGTCGATCAGGTCGACGCTCATCGAGTTGGACTTGGACATCTGCACCAGCTTCGCGACGTCGGAGCCGCTGCTGTCGTAGAGGACCTTGACGCCGGACTCCTTCGAGTACGGGTCGAAGAGCGTCGCCTTGACGGCGTCCTGGTAGGTGCCGCCGAAGCCGGCGTACGTGATCGACCCCTTCACATCCCCGCCGCCCGAGCAGGCCGTGATGCCCAGGGCCACGACAACCGCGGCCAGCACGGCACTGACGCGACGCCGGCCCCCGGTCACGCCGAGACTTGTTCGCATAAGGGTTCCTTCTTGGTCAGAGCGGCCGGTTGGGTACGTGGACCCACCCGAGTTGCACTTCCACAGAGTGAAAGTGTGACTTCCATTGCAGAGATGCTGTGGCTCAAGCGGCGGGCTGTCAAGAGCTGTGGCCGGGCTTTCCCGCGATCACACAGGCAAGTGATCCCGAACGGTCGTACTCGTCCAGCACGGCGGCGTACGGCGCCACGTCGATGCCCTGCTCCACGCGCCAGGACGCGTCGTAGTACGTCGAGGTGTAGCGCTCGCCGCCGTCGCAGATCAGGCTCACCACGCTGCCCCGCTCGCCGTTGCGCTCCAGTTCGGCGATGAGCCGCAGCGTCGCCCACATGCTCGTCCCGGTCGAGGGCCCGACCCGGCGGCCCAGGCGGCGCGAGATCCACAGCATGGTCGCGACCGACGCCGCGTCCGGCACGCGGACCATCTCGTCGATCACCTCGGGCACGAACGACGGCTCGACGCGCGGGCGGCCGATCCCCTCGATCCGCGAGCCCCGGGCCGACTGCAGTCCGCGATCGCCGAGGCGCCAGGCGTCGAGGAAGACCGAGTGCTCGGGATCCGCCACGAGCAGCCGGGTCGGGTGCCGCCGGTAGCGCAGGTAGCGCCCGATGGTCGCGGCGGTTCCGCCGGTGCCGGCGCTGGCGACGATCCAGGCCGGCACCGGCTGCGCCTCGCCGGACATCTGCTCGAAGATCGACTCGGCGATGTTGTTGTTGCCGCGCCAGTCGGTGGCCCGCTCGGCGTAGGTGAACTGGTCGAGGTAGTGGCCACCGAGCTCGGCGGCGAGGCGCCGCGCCTCGTCGTACACCTGTCCCGCATGGTCCACCAGCTGACAGCGCCCGCCGTGCCACTCGATCAGCTCGAGCTTGGCCGGGCTGGTCGAGGCCGGGACGACCGCGATGAACGGCAGGCCCAGCAGGCGGGCGAAGTACGCCTCGGAGACCGCGGTCGAGCCGCTGGACGCCTCGACCACCGTCGTGGCCGGGCCGATCCAGCCGTTGCAGAGCGCGTACAGGAAGAGCGAGCGCGCGAGCCGGTGCTTGAGGCTTCCGGTCGGGTGCGAGGACTCGTCCTTCAGGTAGAGGTCGACGCCGTGCCGGCCGGGCAGGTCGAAGGGCAGCAGGTGGGTGTCGGAACTGCGGTTGGCATCGGCCTCGACACGGCGGATCGCCTCGTTGACCCAGGTCCGGTCGGCACAGGCCTGGTCGCGCATCGTCATTCGAGCTCTCCTTCGGGGGCTGCTTCCGACCGCTCTCGCGGATGCCGTGGTGGCGCTTGACCGTGTTCGAATCCAAAGGCATCCTATGGTACGGAAGTTGGACTTCCACTGTATGGAAGTATTGAAAGGAATTCCGTGACCAACCAACCCGTGAGTCCGGCCGATGCCCGAGCGATCGAGGAAGTCCTCAACCGGGTCGCCTACCTCCTCGACACCCATGAGTACGACCGGCTCGGCGAGGTGTTCGCGCCCGAGATCTTCTTCGACAACCCGGGCCGCCTCACGGCCAACGGGCTCGACGACGTGATCGCGAGCTTCAAGGCGATCGCGACGCCCGCGGTCAGTCACCACATCACGAACGTGGTCGTGGTCGGCGCCGGCGAGGACACCGCGCAATGCCAGAGCAAGGCGCTCGCCCTGCGGGCCGAAGGCAAGATCACCGCGGCGATCTACCGCGACACCGTGACCCGCACCGACGCGGGATGGCGCGTCTCGGCTCGACGGATCAGCCCGCTGGGCTGACCGGCAACGGCGACGGAACGGGAGGAAGCAGATGGAGCAGGCGTACGACGTGATCGTCGTCGGAACCGGGCACAGCGGTCTGGTGGCCACCGGGTACCTGGCTCGGGCGGGGTTGAAGGTGCTGGCCCTGGAGCGGCGCGACGTCGTCGGTGGCACCTGCGTCACCGAAGAGGTGTTCCCGGGCTACCGCGGCAGCAGCGTGGCCAATGCGAGCCACAGCCTCGATCCGCGCATCGCCGCGGAGCTGGAGCTGGAGAAGCACGGCCTCCGCTTCGCCCACCCGCCGCTCGGATCGCTGACCCTCTTCACGGACGGCCGGGCCCTGCCGGCCTGGCCGGACCGGGTCAAGCGCCGGGCGGTCATGCGGCAGTTCGCGCACGGGGACGCGGACCTCGACGGCTACGCCTCGGTCATCGAGCTGTACGCCTCGGTGGCCCGGCAGATGAAGGTCTCCTTCTACGACCCGCCGCCGTCGTTCGCCGAGGTGGCCGCCCGCTTCACGACCCCGCGCCAGCGCCGCGACTTCGAGTCGATCATGTTCGGCCCGGTCGCGGACATCCTCGAGGAGCGGCTCTCGTCCCCGCAGCTGCAGGCGTTCTTCGCCGGCACCGCGGTCGCGACCAACTTCGTCGGCCCGCGCACGCCGGGCAGCGGCTACCTGCTGCTGCAACGGCCGCTGTGGGAGGAGTCGATGCGCAGCGTCGGCAGCCACGACGACAACGAGCTGATGATGCGCAACGCCGCGCCGATGGGCGGCATCGGCGCCGTGACCGGCGCGATGGCGGCGTCCGCCCGTGCTCACGGAGCCACGATTCTCACCGGCGCACAGGTCGAGCGCATCCTCTGCAAGGACCAGCGGGTCCTCGGTGTCGTCCTCAGCGACGGGCGCGAGTTCCGCGCACCCCGGGTCGTCTCCAACGCGAACCCGAAGCTGACCCTGACCAAGCTGGTCGGACCCGAGGACATCGGGGAGGACCTGTACGACCTCGCCAAGTCCGTCAGCATGAAGGGCACCTCCGCCAAGGTCCACCTCGCGCTCGAGGGCACCCCGCGGTTCGCCGCCGCGCAGGACGAGGAGGAGAACCGTCTCTTCCTCGGCACCAACTTCCGGATCGCGGCCAGCATCGACGTGCTCCAGAACGCCTACAACGAGGCGGTGCTCGGGCGCTGGACCGATCGGCCCACGGTCACCGCGATGGTCGACTCGGCGCACGACCCCTCGCTGACCCCGCCGGGATGCCACTTCATGAGCCTCAGCGTTCGGGGCGTCCCGTACCACCTGGCCGAGGGCACCTGGGACGAGCAGCGCGACGACCTGGGCAAGGCCGTGGTCAGCACGCTGGAGGAGCACATCCCGAACCTGTCCCAGATCCTGGCCGGCGTGCACGTCTACACGCCGCTGGACCTCGAGCGCGAGTTCGCCCTGGTCGAGGGCAACGGCGCGCACGGCGACATCGTGCCCGGGCACATCTTCGACTCGCGTCCGATCCCCGGCTGCGCCGACTACCGGACCCCGGTCGAGGGGCTCTACCTGACCGGGGTCGGCAACTGGCCGGGCAACTTCATGAGCGGCGTCACCGGCTACAACGCGAGCAACCGCGTGCTGAGCGACGTCCGCCGTTCCACCGACTGACCCGACCCCACGAACCAGAGGAGCACGATGATCATCGGACGAGGTATTCCGGCGGACCGGGTGTCGGCCATGCGGCCGGCGACCACGACCGGACAGGTCTGGTCGGACATCGTCCTGGCCGACGGCGGGACCCGCGCCCTCAACATGTTCTTCGCGCCCGGGTCGCGCACGCACTGGCACCGGCACCCGGGCGGCCAGATGCTCTACACCGTCTCCGGCGAGGGCTGGATCCAGGAGCGCGGCGGCGAGGTGGTGGTGATGCGGCCGGGCGACGTCGTCTGGACCGAGCCCGGGGTCGAGCACTGGCACGGTGCCACCGCGACCGCCCAGCTGATCCAGCTGGTGCTCCACTTCGGCGACGTCGAGTGGACCGGCGAGGTCGGCGAGGCCGACTACACCGCCTGCGGTGCCGAGGGCGCGCGATGAGCAGCCGGCCGGCCGATCTGGTCGCGCAGCTCGTGGGCGACAGCCCGGGCTCGTGGGTCGGCGGCACCTGGGTGAGCGCCCCGGACACGTTCGACGTCCACGACCCGGCGACCGGGGCCACGATCTGCGCGGTCGGGGACGCCGACGCCGACCTGGCCGCCGCGGCGGTCGCTTCGGCCGCGGCCGCCCTCGACGGGTGGTCGTCGGCGACCGGCTGGCAGCGCTTCGAGGTCCTCAGCCGCGCGACCGACCTGCTGGGCGAGCGGGTCGAGGCGCTCGGCGAGCTCATCAGCGCCGAGACCGGCAAGCCGCTGGCCGAGGCGATCGGCGAGGCACGCAACACGGTCCGCTTCTTCGAGTGGTTCAGCCACGAGACGCTGCGTCTTCCCGGCGAGGCCTGGGCCGACGTCGCGCCCGGCCGCGACGCCCTGGTCCTGCACGAACCGATCGGGGTCGTCGTCGCGATCACGCCGTGGAACTTCCCGGCGTTCATGGTGGCCTGCAAGGTCGGCGCCGCGCTCGCGGCCGGCTGCGCGGTGGTGCTGAAGCCGGCCCCGCAGACGCCGCTCACCGCGCTGGCCATCGCACGCTGCTTCGGGGAGGCGGGTCTCCCGCCCGGCGTCCTGAACGTCGTCGTCGCCGGCGATCCGCAGCGGGTCAGCGACGTCCTGCTGGAGGCCCCCGAGGTTGCCTGCATCAGCCTCACCGGGTCACGCGCGGTGGGCGAGCTCGTCATGCGCAAGGCCGCGTCGTCGATCAAGCGGGTCCTGCTCGAACTGGGCGGCAACGCGGCCGCGGTGGTACTGCCCGACGCCGACGTCGCCCAGACCGCGCGTGACCTGGTCCGGGCCCGGTTCCTCAACTCCGGGCAGGCGTGCATGGCCGCGAACCGGGTGTACGTCGTGGACGCGAAGGCCGGCGATCTGGTCGCCGAGCTCACCGCGGCGGTCGACCGGATCGTCCTCGGCGATCCGCGCGATCCGGCGACCACGATGGGCCCGCTCATCGACCACGCGGCCGTGAGCAGGATCGAGGCGCAGCTGGCTCAGGCCGTGGCGGACGGCGCGACCGTCGTCGCGGGCGGTGCCAGGGCCGCCGAGAACGACACGAGCGCGTTTCTGGCGCCGACACTGCTCACGGCCGAGGGACGCAGCCAGCCCGCCGTGCTCGGCGAGGAGTTCTTCGGCCCGGTGCTCAGCGTCATCCGCTGTGCCGACGTCGACGAGGCGGTCCGGTTGGCCAATGCGACCGAGTACGGCCTGGCGGCGTACGTGTTCGGCGGTGACCAGGCCGCCGCGACGGCGGTTGCCCGCAAGCTCAAGGCGGGCTCGGTCGGCGTCAACACGCCGCTGGTCAGCGAGCCGGCCCTGCCGTTCGGCGGCATGCGCGCCAGTGGCCTCGGACGGGAGCGGGGGCGGCTCGGCGTCGAGGAGTACCTGGAAACCAAGACCGTGCAGATGCCTGCCGTCCGCTGAATCACAGCCTGACCCGCTATCGCCGGCCTCGCCCGCGACGGCGGCTTCACAACCACACCCAGAAAGAGGTAGAGCAGTGCCAGGAGAGACGGTGTGCTTCGTCGGTGGCCGGGTCCGCACCATGGACCGGTCCGGAACCGTCGCGGAGGCGTTTCGCGCCGAGGACGGCCGGATCGCGGCGATCGGGACGACGGAGGAGATTCTCGCTGGGGCCGGAGATGCGCGGATCGTCGACCTGGCCGGCGCGGCGGTGATCCCCGGGCTGATCGACTGCCACTCCCACCTGGAGCTGCTCGCCTATTCCTGGGAGCTCGCCGTCGACTGCCGCTCGTCGCGGGCGTCGAGCATCGAGGAGATCGTGTCCGCGCTCGCGGAGCGCGCCGGCGCCACGACCGCCGGCGAGTGGATCCTCGGTCAGGGGGAGCACTACCAGAACCTCAAGCTCGCCGAGGGGCGCTACCCCGATCGGCACGACCTGGACCGGGTCAGCACCACCCACCCGGTGATGTACCGGGCGAGCTACCACCTCAACGTCTTCAACTCCCTGGGCCTGGAGCTGCTGGGGGTCGACGACGACACTCCGGACGCGCCCGGGGGCCGGATCGAGCGCGACCCGGCCACCGGCGTCGCCACCGGCCGCACCTACGACATGTTCGAGCCGCTCGGCGGGCCGCAGCCGGCGGTCTCGGAGCTCGCGGCGGCGATCAAGCGAGTGCAGGACCGGTACCTCGCCGTCGGCGTCACCACGGTCGGCGACATCCCCCTGCACCATGCCGGGCTGGAAGCGATCTGCTCGATCGCCGCCGACGGCGGCCTGGTGCTGCGCGCCGCGCTGTACCCGAAGCTGGAGGCCGTGGTGTCGGCCGAGGACGTGCGCACCGGCAGTGCCAAGGCCCGCATCGACGCCCTCGACCCCGACCATGTCGCGATGGTCGGTTTCAAGGTCTTCCTCGACGGTGGGCTCACCGCCGGGGCGGCGGCCCTCCACGAGGACTACCCCGGCCAGCCCGGCTACCGCGGCGAGCTCGCGTTCGTCGACGGCCAGGTCGCCGCCCTGGTCGCCACCGCCGATGCGGCCGGGCTGCAGATCGCCATGCACGCGATCGGCGACCGTGCCCTGGACCAGGCCATCGACGGCGCGCTGGCACTGCCGGCCGGGCGCCACGGCGTCGCCCGGCACCGCATCGAGCACGCGGGCAACATGTTCATGACCAACGAGCGGATCAAGCGGCTGGCCGCCTCCGGAGTCGTCCCCGTTCCGCAGCCGGCCTTCATCCTGACCACCGCGGCCGGATACGTGGCGCACCTGGGCAGCGACCGGATCGGGACCGTGATGCCGTTCCGCACGCTGATCGACCACGGCCTGCCGATCCCGGGCAACTCCGACGCGATCGGCATCACCGAGGACCAGCACAACCCGTTCCCGGCGATGCAGGCCGCCGTCACCCGGCGCACCAACGACGGCGCCGTGCTCGACGCCCAGGAGGCGGTCACGGTCGAGGAGGCGCTGCGGATGTACACCGAATGGTCGGCGTTCTCGATCGGCTGGGAGGATCGGGTCGGCTCGCTCGAGGTGGGCAAGTTCGCCGACTTCGTCATCCTGTCCGCGGATCCGCTGGAGACCGAGCCGGCGGATCTGGCCGCCCTGACCGTCGCGCAGACCTGGATCGGCGCGGCGCTGGTCTTCGAGCGGGGCTGAGCGTGGACGAGCAGATCGATCCGGTGTCCCGGCTGGCCGCGGCCGGCATCGACCTTCCGGTCCCTCCCGAGCCGCTGGCCAACTACGTGCCCGCCACCCGCAACGGCCTGGTGGTGCACACCTCGGGCCAGCTCCCGTTGCGTGCCGGCCAGCTGCCGCACCGGGGCAAGCTCGGCCGGGACGTGACGCTGGAAGAGGGCGGGGAGTGCGCCCGGCAGGCCGCGGTCAACGCACTCGCCGCGGTCGCGGCCGTGGCCGGTGGCCTCGACCGCGTCGCCGCGGTCGTGAAGGCGGTCGTCTACGTCGCGAGCGACCCCTCGTTCACGGCGCAGCCGCAGGTTGCCAACGGCGCCAGCGAAGTGCTGGAGCTGGCGTTCGGGCCGCGGGGACGGCACGCACGCAGCGCCGTGGGGGTCGCCGTGCTGCCGCTCGACGCTCCGGTCGAGGTCGAGCTGGTCGTCGAACTTCGCCCGTAGCGGTGGTGGTGGCCTCGGACAGCGGCTCAGACCTGGTAGGCCGCGACGGTCCGGCGCAGCTCGGACGCCATCCGGGCCAGCTCCGCCGCGGTCGCCTGGGTCTGCGTCGCGCTCGCGCTCACCATGGCCGAACTCTCGGCCACGCCGCCGACGGTGGACGCGATCCCGGCCGAGCCGTCCGCGGCCTGCCCCACGCGGCGCGCGATCTCCCCGGTGACCGCGGTCTGCTCCTCCACCGCCGAGGCGATGGTGGCCGTGTAGTCGTTGATGGTGCCGATCACCGTGGCGATCTCGCCGATCGCGGAGACGGTGCCGGTGGTCTCGTGCTGGATCGACTCGACCTGCCCGGAGATCTGCTCGGTCGCCTTGGCCGTCTCGCGGGCCAGCTCCTTGACCTCGTTCGCGACGATCGCGAAGCCCTTGCCGGCCTCCCCCGCCCGGGCCGCCTCGATCGTGGCGTTGAGCGCGAGCAGGTTGGTCTGCTCGGCGATCTGGGTGATGAGCGCGACGACCGAGGTGATCTGGGCCGAGGCGTCGCCGAGGCGCTCGACGCTGTCGTTGGTGCGCTGCGCGGTCTGCGAGGCCGTGGACGCGACCCCGGCCGCCTCCGCCGCGTTGCTCGCGATCTCCTTGATGGCCAGCGTCATCTCGTCGGTCGCGGCCGCGACGGCCTGCACGTGGTGGGACACGTCCTCGGCGCCGTGGGCGACGGTGCCGACCTGCGCGCTGGTTCCCTCGGCGGCCGAGGCCAGGTGGTTGGAGACGGTGGAGAGCTGCTCCGAGGCGGCCGCCACCTGATCCGACGCCGAGCCGACCTGCCGCACCATCTCGGCGACCGAGCCGGCGGTGCCGTTGAGGGCCGCGGCGACCTGGCCGATCTCGTCGTCGTAGCGCACCGCCACCCGCGCCGTGAGGTCGCCGTCGCCGATGCGGCCCAGCGCGGCCACGCACGCCTTGAGCGGCCCGGTGATGAGCCGGCTGATGGCGAGCGCGAGGGCGACGCCGAACACGAAGCTGACCGCCAGCATCACGACGACCTCGTTGCGGGTGCCGTTGTAGCGGCCCTCGGCGTAGGCGTCCTCCGCGTCGGCGCGCGCGACCGTCGCGGACTCCAGCGCCGACAGCGAGCCCTGCACGGCGGTGGCGATCGAGCTCGCCTCGGTCCGGGCGCGCAGGACCGAGGCGCGGTCGCCCCGGTCGTCGGCAGGCAGGAGCGAGCCGTTGACGGTGTCGAGGTACCGCTGCCAGCCCGAGCCGAAGTCGTCCAGCGCCCGGGTCTGCGCCGCGTCGAGCCCGAGCCCGCGCACGGCGCCCGTGCTCGTGACCACCTGCGCGCCGAGCCCGCCGAGCGTGCTCTTCGCCTTCGCGCGCCCCGCGGCGTCGGCGGCGAGCACGTGCTCGTCGACGGCGACGATGGCCTGCGTCACCAGGTCGCGCAGCCCGCCCGAGGCCTGCAGCTGGCGGCTGAAGCCGTTGAGCTTGCCCACCTGGTCGTTCACCATGCCGAGACTGCTCAGCGCGGTGATCCCGTCGCCGAGGCTGAACAGCGCGACGACGAGCACCGCGAGCAGAATCTTCGTACCGACGCGCCGATTGCCGACGGGTCCGATCCACGACCGCTTCCGGGCCGGTTCCACATCGTGCATGCGCCTCGTCCGGTCCTTCCACAGCGCTCGGGGCGACCAAAATGCACCGTAAGGCGAATCCCGGCCCGCTCAGGCGCGAACACCGCACCTTGCAACCGAGGCCGGTTACGGTGAGGGGCATGCAACAGCCGACACCGGACTGCCTCACGGTCGACGTCGGGCCGCTCGTCGAGATCGTCCGGGCCCACCTGCGGCTGACCGAGACGCTGCTGGACTGCGGAGTGCAGTGCGGCTGGTCGCCCCTGCAGGCCGCCGGGGTCCGGGCCGGGCTCGACCAGTGCGGGGCGGAGCTGAACACGATCCAGCGCAATCTGGCAACGGACACGGCCATGGACACGGACACCGACGCCTGACCCGATTCGCCGCCTTGGCGCATGTCCGGGCCGGGCACGCCGATGCCATGGGTATGCGGGGTTCGACGCGAGCGGCGCCCGACGAGCGGCGCCGGATGCTCAACGCGCTGGTGGTCGTCGTCGTGCTGGTGATCGGCGGCGGACTGTCGGCGGTGGCCGCGGCGCTCGTGGCCCGCCGTGAGGAGACCGAGGCCCGGCTGCGCGCCCGCGAGGCCGAGCTGCGCCACCTCGCGCTGCACGACCCGCTCACGGGGCTGGCCAACCGCACGCTGTTCTGCGAGCGGGTCGAGCACGCCTTCGACACCCACCAGCGCGCAGGGCAGGCCTTCGCCGTGCTCTTCGTCGACCTCGACGGCTTCAAGCCGGTCAACGACCGCCTCGGGCACAACGCCGGCGACGCCGTGCTGCGCCAGGTCGCCGAGCGCCTGCGCCGCGCCGTCCGCTCCGCCGACACCGTCGCCCGCCTCGGCGGCGACGAGCTCGCGATCCTGGTCGAGCAGCTCGCCGCGCCGGCCGACGTGTCGATCGCCGCCCGCCGGGTCATCGCCGCCGTCGGGCGGCCGCTGGAGCCGGTCGGCGGGGTCCCGGCCGAGGCCGCCGAGCTGTCCGTGTCCGCCAGCGTCGGGGTGGCGCTCAGCGGTGACGCGGTGGGCGCGGACGACATCCCGCGCCGGGCGGACGCCGCGATGTACGCGGCGAAGACCAGCGGCAAAGGGCGCTACGTGATCGATCGCGCCTAGGCGCGGCGCCGCCCGGCGAGGCGCGCGGCCCCGCCGAGCAGCATCAGCAGCAGGAGGTGGCCGCGGCCGAGAGGGTCGCGCACACGGCCCCGCCGGGCGAGGCGGTCACGGTATAGCCGGACACGCCGCCGCGCACGGTCGCGGGCGCGGTCCACGACACGGTGACGGTCTGGTTGCCCGCCACCGCGTTCACGGCCGTCGGCGGGTCGGGCGCGGTCGCCGGGGACAGCGAGCCCGCGATGCTGGGCAGCGAGTCTCCCGTACCGCTGACGCCCGAGGCGACGACCGTGAACAGGTAGCCGACCGTGGCCGTGAGACCGGTGACGGTGCAGGTGGTGGTGGTCGCGTCCGGGGTGGCGCAGGTGGCGCCGCCGGGCAGCGCGGTCACGGTGTAGTGGTCGATGCCGGCGCCCGCTTTCGCGGGCACCCTGGCGGGCGTCGCCGCGGCCTTCGTGGGCACCGGTTTCGATGGCAGGGCGGCCTTGGCGGGAACGGCCTTCGATGCGGCGGGTTTCGGGGGCGCGGCCGGTTTGGTCGCGACCGTCGTGGCCCTCTTCGCCGGCGCCGAGGCGGCGGCCGGGCCCTTGCTCGCATCGGCGGTGGTCTTCGCCTCCGCGCGATCGGCAAGGGCCAGCAGCACGAACCCGATTCCGACGGCGATGAACGAACCCAGCATGACGGTCCGCCGCATCGCGATTCGCTCGCACGCAGCCATTCCGGCGCATCCCTCCTCCGGCTTTCAACCCAGAGGATCACCCGGATCAGGTGATTCAGGTGCGTTAATTCACGGCGCTATTGCTCTGATGAATCCACATTGGACAGGTCAGGACCGAGGTCCGACCTTTGCCGGCCGGGAAACGCGCGGCCAGGTCGCGATCCGGCTGCTAGGTTCGGATTCGGGACGTTCGCCCCCCCGCTATTTCGCCGTGCCCACGAGCGGTCGCTCCGCCTCCGGCCCGACGGCCACCCGGTCCGCGACCGCGGCGCCGATCGATGCGGCGATCTCGCCCGAGCGGACCGCCACCGCCGAGAGCAGGGTCGACGTGATGCCGTGGGCGTGCTCGGTGCCGCCCTGGACGTAGACGCCGGCCCGCAGCCCGTCACCGGTGCGCACCCGGTAGTCGCGGCCGACCCGCAGCAGCCCCTCCTCGTCGCGGTCGCAGTGCGCCCCGGCCGCGCCGAGGAGGCGGGCCGCGTCGACGGGGCGGTACCCGGTGGCATAGACGATCGCGTCCGCCTCCAGGGTCAGGTGCTCGCCCGAAGGCAGGTGCTCGACGACCGCGGTCACCCCGTCGGGCCGGGCCCGCAGCTGCGTCAGCCGCGAGGCGTTGAGCATCCGCAGCCGGCGGCGGCCGAGGACCTGCTCGCGGTACGACCGGCGGTAGAGGTCCTCGATGAGGTCCGAGTCGACGACGGAGTAGTTCGTGTTGCGGTGGTAGTCGAACAGCATCCGCTTCACGTCGGCGGGCGCGTCGAAGTAGAGGTCGACCGCCTCGGGATCGAAGATGCGGTTGGCGAAGTTGCTGTCGTCCGCCGGGCTGTAGCCGTAGCGGAAGAACACGGAGCAGACCTCGGCGGAGGGGTACCGCTCGTGCAGGAACGCTACCGACTCGGCCGCGCTCTGCCCGGCCCCGACGACGATGAACCGCTCGGGCGGCGCGTCGGGATCGACCGCGAACGTCTCGGCCCGGTGCAGGATGTCGAGGTTGTGCCAGACCCGCTCCCCCGGCTCCACCCCGGCCGGCAGGCTCGGCTCCAGCCCGGCCGCGACGACGGCGTTGCGGGTGGTCAGCCGGGCCACGCCGCCGGCGTGCGCGGCCACGATCTCGAGCAGCTCGCCGTCCGCGGCCACGGCGACGTCGGTCACCGTGTGGCCGTAGCGCACCGGCTCGCCGACCCGGTCCGCGGCCCACTCCAGGTAGTCGTGGAACTCGACGCGCAGCGGATACATCGTCTTGTAGTTGATGAAGTCGGCGAGGCGGCCCTTGGCGTGCAGGTAGGACACGAAGCTGTAGCCGCTGGCCGGGTTGCGCAGGGTCACGAGGTCCTTGAGGAACGACACCTGCATCGTGGCGTCCTCGAACAGCATGCCTCGGTGCCAGCCGAAGGTGTCCTGCCGCTCGAGGAAGACCGCGCGGATGTGCTCCGCGGCCGGGCGGCCGGCGTTGTACTCCTCGATCGCGATCGCCAGCGCCAGGTTGGACGGGCCGAAGCCGATGCCGACGACGTCGTACACGGTCGAGTCCATGGGTTCGCCTTTCACTCGGTTCACTGCAGCCCCTCGGTGATCTCGGCCGCGGTGGCCACGACGCCACAGCGGTCCCGCACGTGACGCAGGGCGTCGCGGTGGTGGGCCGGGCTGAAGTCCGCGACCGCGTCGGCGACCACGAACGGCTGGATGTCGCGCACGAACGCGTCGAGCGCGGTGGCGAGGATGCCGATGTGGGCGTACACGCCGGTGATGATCAGCTGGTCGCGCCCGGCCAGCATGCCGGCCAGCGGGGTGCCGGCGAAGGCGCTGTAGCGGCGCTTGGTCACGCGCAGCTCGCCCTCGGCCGGGGCGAGCGCGTCGGCGATCGCGAGCGCCCGCTCGTCCGGCGGCGGGCCGTCGCCCCAGAAGTCCTGCAGCAGCCCGCGCTCGGCCCGGCTCTGCCCGCCCGGCTGGGCCGAGAAGACGACCGGGATGCCGAGCTCGCGGGCGTGCTTGCGCAGGGTGTTGATGTTGTCCACGACCCGGCCGAGCAGCGCCTGGTCCGAGGTGCCGAACGGGGCCAGGAAGTAGTGCTGCATGTCGTGCACGAGCAGCGCGGCGCGGGCCGGGTCGGGGCGCCAGCCGACCTTGGACTGGGCGATGCCGAAGCCGGTCGGCACCGGGTACGGGGTGATTCGGGGCAGCACGGGGCTCAGCCTTTCTGAGTCGCGGCCAGCGCGGCTCGCAGTTCGCGCCGGCTGATCTTGCCGACGCCGGTGACCGGGAACGCATCGACGACCTGGATGCGGTCCGGGATCTTGAACGCCGCCAGGCCCCGCTCGCGCAGGTGGCGGCGCAGGGCCGGCAGGGTCGGCGGGGCGGCGCCGGGCCGGACGACCACGAAGGCGCAGCTGCGCTCCCCGAGGTAGGCGTCGGGCACCGCGACGACCGCGGCGTCGTGCACCGACGGGTGGGTCAGCAGGTGGTTCTCCACCTCCTCGGCGGCGATCTTCTCGCCGCCGCGGTTGATCTGGTCCTTGGCGCGGCCCTCGACCACGAGGTAGCCGTCGGGCCGGCGGCGGACCAGGTCGCCGGTGCGGTAGAAGCCGTCGGCGGTGAAGGCGGTGCGGTTGTGCGCGGCCGCGCGCCAGTAGCCGCGGATGGTGTACGGCCCGCGGGTGAGCAGGTGCCCGACCTCCCCCGGCGGCACCGGCCGGTCGGCGTCGTCGACGATCCGCAGCTCGTCGTCGGGGCTGATCGGCCGGCCCTGGGTGTGCAGCACGATCTCGTCGGGATCGTCCAGCCGGGTGTAGTTGACGAGGCCCTCGGCCATGCCGAACACCTGTTGCAGGCGGCAACCGAGCACCGGGCCGACCCGGGCCGCGACCGTATCGGCGAGCTTCGCGCCGCCGACCTGGAGCACCTCGAGGCTTGCGAGGTCCGGGCGGGCCGAGCTCCCGGTGGGCCCGGTGGGCTCTGACTCGACCGCCTCGAGCCACAGCAGGGCCAGTGGGGGTACGACCGCCGTGATCGTCACCCGCTCCCGCTCGATGAGGGGCAGGACGGTCGCGGGGTCGGGCCGGCGGGCGAGCACGATCCGGCCCCCGGCGTGCAGCGCCCCGAGCACGCCCGGCGAGGACATGGTGAAGTTGTGCGACACCGGCAGCGCCGCCAGGTAAATACTGCCGGGACCCAGCGCGCAGATCTCGGCGGAGGCGCGGACGCTGTACAGGTAGTCGTCGTGCGTGCGCGGGATGAGCTTCGGCAACCCGGTACTGCCGCCGGACAGTTGCAGGAAGGCGACCTCGTCCGCGGCCGGGCCCGCGGGCAGCCGGGCCACGTCGTCCGCCTCGCCGTAGAGGGTCGCGAGGCCGGCGTGGCCACCGGGGTCCCCGGCCACGACGAGGGTCGCGGGCTCGGCCGCGGCCGCGAGCGTGCGGTGGTCGAAGCCCTCGTGCACGTCGGTGGTCACGAACGCGACGGCCTCGGTGTGCGCGCAGAAGTAGCCGATCTCGGCCGAGCGGTGGGCGGGCAGCGCGAAGACCGGCAGGGCGCCGAGGCGGAACAGCGCGAAGACGACGTCGAAGAACTCGGCGGTGTTCGGCAGCTGCACCACGACCCGGTCGCCGCGGCGGATCCCGATGCCGTGCAGCCCGGCGGCGAGGCGCAGCGCCCGGTCCCGCAGCCCGGCGTAGGTGACCCGGCGCTCGCCGTCGACGATCGCGATCCGGTCGCCGTGCGCCTCGGCCCGCTCGCGCAGCAGGTCGTCGAACGTCTGTCCGGTCCAGTAGCCGCGCTCGCGGTACACCCGCTGGAAGTCCTCAGGCCACATCGGCCCGCTCCGTCGACAGCCCGAGGGCGGCCAGCATGGTGCCGAGCTTCGCGGAGGTCTCGGCGAGCTCGGCCCCGGGGTCGGACCCGGCCACGATCCCGGCGCCCGCGAAGAGGTCGAGGCCGCCGGGATCGGCGACCGCGCAGCGGATGGTCACCGCCCACTCGCCGTCGCCGGTCGCGTCGACCCACCCGACCATGCCGGTGTAGAAGCCGCGGTCGAAGGGCTCGAGCTCGCCGATCGCGGCGCGGGCGGCGGCGGTCGGCGTGCCGCAGACGGCCGGCGTCGGGTGCAGCGCGGCCGCGAGGGTCAGCGCGCTCGTCGCCGGGTCCGCGACCGCCCCGGTGACCAGGGTGCCCAGGTGCCACATGGTGGCGGTGCGCACCAGGGAGGGCTCCGGGGGCACCGTGAGCTGTGCGCAGAAGGGGCGCAACGCGTCGGCGACGGCCCGGGCCACGACCGCGTGCTCGTGCCGGTCCTTCTCGGAGCGCAGCAGGGCGGCGGCCCGGCGGGCGTCCTCGGCCGGGTCGGCGCTGCGGGCGGCCGAGCCGGCGAGGGGGTGGGCCGCGACCCGCCGGCCGTGCCGGGACACGAGCAGCTCGGGGCTCGCGCCGAGCAGGGTGCGCCCGGCGCCGAGGTCGACGCCGAAGGTGTACCCGCCGGGCTCCCGCGCGGCGAGTGCCCGCACCACGGGGGCCGGGTCGAAGCCGGGCGAGTCGGCGCGCAGCGAGCGGGCGAGCACGACCTTCGTGTAGTGCCCGTCGCCGATCTGGCGGACGGCGCGGCCGACGGCGGCGGCGTACCGGTCCGGCGCGGGCACCGGGTGCAGCCCGGTGATGCCGTGCCGTTCGAGGCTCACGGGCCGCCCGGGGCCGGCGGGGCCGCCGCGGCGCAGGTGCATCGGCACCACGAGGTGGGCGTGGGCGTCGGGGGCGAAGGGCACCGCGCCGACCACGGCCCGCACCGAGTGCCCGGCCGCCTCGGCGACGCCGAGCACGGCCCGCACCCGGCGGTCGAGGTCGGCGAGGGCGTCGCGGCGGCCGGACGGGGGGACGGCGAAGTACGTGCCCTCGGCCAGCAGCGTGCCGCGCGGGGACGCGAACAGCGAACTTCGGCCGGGCCGGTACGCGGCGACGAGGTCGGCGGCGGTCTCGGTGCCGGACGCGGCGGCGGTGTCGGTGGTCACGGGTGGTGCTCCCTTCGGCCGGCACGGTGTGCCGGGATGGCGCTCAGGCGCGCAGCGTGGCGCCGCCGTCGACGTACAGCTCGTGCATGGTGATGTGCCGGGCCCGCTCGGAGGCGAGGAAGAGCACGGCGTCGGCGATGTCCTCGGGCTCGGCGATGCGCCCGAGGGGGATGCCGGTGCGGTAGGCCGCGGGGTCGCCGGCGAGGACCGCCGCCGCCCCGGCCGCGGGCCCGCCGGGGTGCCCGGCCCACATGGCCCGCTGCATCGGGGTGTCCGTCGAGCCGGGGGCGACGACGTTGCAGCGGATGCCGTACTCCGCGAGCTCCAGCCCGAGGCTCTTGGTGAAGTGGGTCGCGGCCGCCTTCGACGCGGCGTACGCGGCCATCCCCGCCCGCGGCACCCCGGCCGCGTTCGAGGAGACGGTGACGATGGCGCCGGCCCGGCGGACGCGCATCCGCCGGGCCACCGCGCGGCTGACGTGGAAGACCCCGCTCGCGTTGACCGCGAACGTGTCGGCCCAGTCGGCGTCGGCGTAGCCGAGCACCGGGCCGGTGCGCAGGATCCCGGCCACGTTGACCAGGACGGTGATCGCGCCGAGCCCGGCCTCGGCGGCCGCGACGACGTCCTCGACCTCGGCCGCGGAGCGCACGTCGGCGGGGAAGGCGGTGATGCCGTCGTGCTCGGCGGCGAGCTTCCCGACGCCCTCCGCGTCGCGGTCGAGCGCCGCCACCCGCGTGCCGCCGGCCGCGAACGCCCGGGCGACGGCGCGGCCGATGCCCTGGGCGGCGCCGGTCACCAGCGCGATCCCGTCCATGGTGCTCCTCTCTCCTAGGCCGTCGTCGCGGCGAGCGACTGCTCCCGCGAGCGTTCCTGCTCCGTGACGTCGACGTGGCTCATGGCCCAGCGCAGGATCGGCGGGCCCATCACCGAGGTGACGACGGCGATGAGGACGACGACCGTGTACGTGGCGATGCTCAGCACCCCGAGCCGCAGGCCGGTCGTGGCCACGACGACCTCGACGATCCCCCGCGAGTTCATGCCGGCCCCGAGGGCGAGCGCCTCCCAGTGCGACAACCGGCTGGCCCGGGCCCCGGCGTACGCGCCCACGAACTTGCCGATGATCGCGATGAGCAGCAGCGCGACGCCGGCCAGGAGCACCTTCGGGTCGCCCAGGGCCCGCATGTCGATGCGCAGCCCGGCGGTGGCCAGGAAGATCGGCGCCAACACCGAGAGCACGATCGTGCGCAGCGGCGCGAGGTCGGTCCACAGCGGGCGGCCCGGGTTGGCGTCGAGCTCCCCCGGACGCTCCCGGGTCTGCCCGATGAGGATGCCGGCGATGAAGGCGCCGAAGAGGGCCTCCATGCCCATGGACTGGGTCGAGGCCGCGCCGAGCAGGATCAGGATGACGGCCGCGGTGGCCCGGACGCCGCCCTCGCTCGATCGCGCCGCGTGGCGCATCACCCACCGCACGAGCGGGCGGCCGATCAGCAGGGCGGCGGCGAGGAAGCCCAGCAGGTACACCACCGACAGCGCCACCGAGCCGGCGTGCACGCCGGTGGTGGCCGCGGCCGCGACGACCGAGAGCAGGAACCAGCCGATGGCGTCGTCGACCGAGCCGGCGGCCAGGGTCAGCTGCCCGATGTCGCGGTGCAGCAGGCCCATGTCGGCCAGGGTCTTGGCGATGACCGGGATGGCCGTCACGCACATGGCCACGCCGAGGAAGAGCGCGAACACCCACCGGTCGGTCCTGCCGGTGAGCAGCGCCGCCGGGACGAGGAATCCGGCGCCGATGCCGAGCGCCAGGGGCAGCAGCAGGCCGGAGAGGCTGACCCGCACGCCGGTGATGCCCCGGCGGCGGATCATCGCGGCGTCGAGCTGGGCGCCGGTGACCCCGACGAGCAGCAGCACGCCGATCTGGCCGACGGCGTCGACGAGGTGCAGCTGGTTGGCGTCGTCGGGGAACAGCCACCGTAGCGCGGCGGGCGACCAGTTGCCGAGCAGTGACGGGCCGAGAATCACGCCGGTCAGCAGCTCGCCCACGAGGGCGGGCAGCTTGCACCGGACCGCCACGCGGCCGAGCGCGAGGGCGACCAGCAGCAGCAGCGAGATCTGCAGCAGGAAGACCAGCAGGACGTGTGGTGCGAGGCTGGGCAGCGGACTACTCACGATCATCCCCTTCGTGGTGGTCGAGGTTCACCACCCCACACTTCCAATAACCATCGATCTCTGTCCATGCTTTGTGATGACCCAGGCTGCGCACATGGCGGCGGATCGGCTTGAGGCCGCCCGCCTCGCCGGCGACCCAGACGTAGCCGTCGCCGGCCGGGAGCGTGAGCCCGGTCAGCTCGGCCGCGAGGGTCTCGCCGCGCTCGCGGTGCAGCCAGCGGACGTCGGCGTCGGCGCGGGTGGTGAGCGGCTGCTCCTCGGCGGCGTTCGCGACCTCGATGCGGGCGATGACCCGCGCGCCCTCGGGGAGCCGCTCCAGCCAGGCGGCGAGCGCGGGCAGGGCGGTCTCGTCGGCGCCCAGGACGTACCAGTCGAAGGTGAGCGGCACCAGGTTCGACCCGCGCGGGCCGAGGATGCCCAGCCGCTGCCCCGGCCGCGCCTGCGCCGCCCAGGACCCGCCCGGCCCGTGGCCGTGCAGCGCGAAGTCGATGTCGAGCTCGCGCTGCTCGGGGCGCAGGAACCGGACCGTGTAGTCGCGGTAGACGGGCAGCGGCGAGCCGGGCGGCGGCGGCTCCAGGCCGTCCTCGCCGAGCGTCGGCATGACCGGGAGCTCGGCGCCGGGCTCGGGGAAGAACACCTTCACGTGGTCGTCGGGGGCGGCGTGGCAGAAGCCGTCGAGCTGCTCGCCGCCGAAGGTCACGCGGACCATGCCGGGGCTGAGCCGGTGCACCCGCCGGACCTCGAGCAGCCTCGGGGTCAGGTCGTGCCAGACGAGCTCGACGTCGCGGGCGAGGGTCATGCGGTCTCCTTGGTGGACAGGAACTGGAGGAGCTCGGCGTTGACGCGGCCGGGCTGTTCGAGATAGCCGTAGTGCCCGGCGTCGGGAATCTCGGCGTAGCGGGCGCCGGGGATGGCCGCGGCCACCTCGCGGCCGAGCGCCGCGGCGGCGATCAGGTCGTCGGCGAACCCGACGACCAGGCAGGGCGTGCGGATGCGGCCGTAGTCGCCGAGCCGGTCCGGCGCGGTGGCCGGCTCGGTGTCGCTCTCCTCGGCGGTGCCCACCGGCGCCTCGAACACGTCCAGCCAGTCGCGGGCCAGGCGGTCGTCGGCGAGGGTGCGCGGGGAGAGGTTGAACGCGGCGCGGACCACGGCCCGGTACCGCGGGGGCAGGTCCAGGCCGGCCACGGCCCGCTCGGCCGCGCTCATGGACCTGAGGTAGACGCTCTCGCGGCCGAAGGCGGCCATGAGGACGGCCCGGTCGACGAGGTCCGGCCGCCGGAGGCACACCTCGGCGGCCACCCGGGCGCCCATGGACGAGCCGATGAGCCGGACCGGGCGGTGGGACTCGGCGAGGGCGATGGCGTCCCGGGTCAGGTCCTCGACGGTGACCAGGCCGGGGGTGTCGCTGGGCGGGATGCCGCGGGCGTCGAACGTGATCACCTTGTAGCCGGCCGCGACGAGGGCCGGGACCTGGTACAGATGCCACGTCCGGCCGCGCGCGCCGGTGCCCGCGAGCATCAGCACCGCGGGCCCGTCGCCCGACACCTGCACGTTGAGCCGCACGCCGTCGACGTCGATCAGGGGCATGGTTGCTCCACCCGGCCCGCGCTGAGGCGGACGACCCTCGGCAGGCGCTCGATGGTGCTGGTGCGGTGGGCGATGACGAGGACCGTGCGGTCGGCGCGCAGCCGGGCGAGGGCGGCCTCGATGCGGTGCGCGGTGCGCGGGTCGAGGTCGGCGGTGGCCTCGTCGAGGATGAGCACGTCCGGGTCGATCATCGCGGCCCGGATCAGGCCGACCAGCTGCCGCTCGCCGGCCGAGAACCGCTCCCCCCGCCGGCCGAGCGGCGCGTCGAACCCGCCCGGCAGCCCCTCGACCCAGCCGGTGAGGCCGAGCCGGTCGGCGGCCGCGGCGAAGCCGGCCCGGGTCGGCCGGCCGGGGGTGAGCGCCAGGTTGTCGGCGAGGCTGCCGGCGATGACGTGCACCTGCTGCGGGATCAGCACGAGCCGCCGCCGCAGCTCGGCCGGGTCGAGCGCGGCGAGGTCGTCGCCGCCGTGGCGGACCGCGCCGCCGTCGGGCCGGTAGAGCCCGCACAGCAGCTTGGCCAGGGTCGTCTTGCCGGAGCCGGTCTCACCGACCAGCCCGGCGTGCTCCCCGGGCGCGAACGACACCGAGACGTCGTGCAGGACCGGCTCGCCGTCGCGGTAGGCGTAGCTGACCGCCTCCGCCACGAGCCCCCGGTGCGGTGGCCGCGGCGCGTCCGCGACGACGCTGACCCGGGCCGGAGGCTCGGCGGCCTCCAGCAGGTCGAGCAGGCGGGCCAGGCCGACCCGGGACTCGAGCATCTCGCCGGCCACGAGGGTGAAGTCGTCGACCGAGCTGAACAGGTCGCGGCTGGCCAGGACGAACGTCACCACCACGCCGACGGTCACCAGGTCCGCGCCGGCCAGCAGGCCGCCCCCGACGAGCAGGGCCGCGCTCGTCAGGCCCTGGATCACCCACGTGACGTCGATCCAGGTCGCGGCGCGCTGGGCGGCCCGGGCCGTGCGCAGGTAGGCGCCGGTCTCCCGCTCCATGCGGCCGAGCCAGGTGCCGGTGGCGCCGTCGATCCGCAGCTGCTCGCGGGCCTGCAGGCTCTCGGTGAAGGTGGCCGCGAGGTCGGCCTGGGCGGCGGCCTCGGCCGGGTACGCGCGCTCGGCCGCGGCCCGGAACCGCCGGGTGATCCACCACATCGGCGGGCCGAACACGACCAGCAGCACCACGAAGAGCGACCACGAGGAGCCGACGAGCACGAGCGCGGTGAAGACGAGGTACCCGCCCAGCGAGATCAGGTCCGGCAGCTGGCTGCGCACGAAGGTGGCCAGCTCGGCGATCTCGACGGTGGCCCGGCGCAGCAGGTCGCCGCCGCGGTGCGCCTCGAGGAAGCGCAGCGGGGTGGCGCCCAGCCGCTCCACCACCAGGTCCCGCAGCCCCTGCACGACCCGCTCGCCGGCCCGGGTGAGCAGCAGCTCCGACCAGCGCAGCAGCAGGGTCCGGGCGACGACCAGGCCGAGCACGGCGCCCGCGGTGACGAGCAGCCCGTGCCGGTCGTGGTCGAGCAGCCGGTCGACGGCCCGGCCGATGAGCACCGGCACGAGGGTCAGGGCGAGCGTGGACACCAGGTTGACGGCGATCCCGGCGGCGACGATGCCGCGGTGCTCGCGCAGGTGCGGCCAGGCGCGGCGCAGGACCCGGCGCAGGTCCGGCTCCTCGGCGAGCCTTCTGACGTCAGCCATTGCTCACCAGTTCCTTGCCGGTCGTCGTGGTCACGGCCTCGCCGAGGTCGATCACGCGGTCGGCGGCCGCGGCCACCGCGGGGCGGGACGTGGCGAAGACGATCGTGACGTCCAGGGCGCGCAGGCCGTCGAGGATGCGCCGCTCGGTCGCGGCGTCCACGGCCGAGGTCACGTCGTCCAGCAGCAGCACCCGGGCGCCGCGCAGCAGGCCGCGGGCGAGGGCGAGGCGCTGGAGCTGGCCGCCGGAGACGGAGTTGCCGCGCTCCCCCACCTCGGTCGCCAGGCCGTCGGGGAGCTCGTCGACGAAGGCGTCGACGGCCGCGGTCCGGCACGCCTCGCGCAGGGCGTCGTCGGTGAGCCGGTCGCGGCCGAGGCGCAGGTTCTCGGCGATGGTGCCGGACAGCAGCAGGGGGCGCTGGCCGACGATGGTGATCGCGTCCCGCAGGCCGTCCGGGTCCAGCTCCCGCAGCTCGGTGCCGCCGAACCGGACCGTGCCCGCGCTCGGCTCCTCGAGTCCGGCCAGGAGGCGCAGGAGCGTCGTCTTGCCCGTACCGACGCCGCCGACCACGGCCACGAAGGATCCACTGTGGACCGTCAGCCCGGGCAGCCGCAGCGGCGCCCGGCCGGGGCGCTCGACGACCAGGTCCGTCGCGGCCAGCTCGCCGTCCTCGGGCGCCCGGCCCGTGCCCGGCCGCTCGCCCGCCCCGGCGCCGAGCACCGCGCCGATGCGGGTCGCCGCCGTCCAGGCGTCGCCGAGCTGGCTGAAGCGGAAGGTCAGCATCATCACCTGGCGGCCGAGCAGCGTCATCCAGCTGGCGAAGGAGACCAGGCCACCGACGGAGAAGGCCCCGTCCAGCACCATCAGGCCGCCGACACCGACGCCGGCCGCGGTCGCCAGCCACGGCACGAAGGGCGCGTGCGCGGCCCAGGAGGCCGCGACCCGGGCCAGGGCCAGGGTGCGCTCGCGGACCGTGTCGCTGGCGGCCCGGTGGCGGCGCACCAGTTCGGTCTCGCCGCCGAGGCCGCGCACGGCGGTGCTGGCCGAGAGCAGGTCCTCGACGGCGTCGGCGCGGGCGCTGTGGGCCGCGGACAGGGCGCTGTTGGCCCGCTCGTACCGCCGCGGGTACCACAGGTTCACCGCGACCAGCAGCGGCACGGTGGCCAGCCCGACCGCCGCGAGCGCCGGGCCGAGCGTGGCGACGACCGCGATGACCGCGACGAGGCCGAGCACGCCGCTGACGAGCGACGGCACGGTGGCGATCCACACGATGATCGTCTCGACGTCGCGGGTGCCGCGGGTGACGAGGTCCCCGGCGGAGAAGCCGCCGGCCGTCTTCGCGTCCCAGCCGAGCACCCGCCCGGCGAGCCGCAGCAGCAGGGCGTTGCCGGCCCGCACGCCCGCGAGCGCGGCCCACCACCGCATCGCGAACTCGGCGCCGGTGAGCGCGGCGGACACGGCGAGGGTCGCGGCGGCCCAGCGGAACAGGGCGGGCCGGTCGCCGGCCGTGATGCCCTCGTCGAGGGCGCGGCCGAGGCACCACGGGAGCAGGATCAGGCCGCCCTGGTACGCCAGCCCGCCCACCCAGGAGGCCGTGACCCCGCGGGCCGCGTGGCGCAGGCACCAGCGCAGCAGCGCCGCCGGGCTCATGCGCTCACCCCCGCTTCGCTCCGGACCGCTCATGCCGTCACCTCCGCTTCGCTCCGGACCGCTCATGCGGTCACCGCCGCGAGGGCCGCGACCGTGCGCAGCTCGAGCAGGTCGCGCAGCCTGAGCTCCACGCCGGCGGCCCGGGCCGCGCTGGTGAGCCGCATCGCGGCGATGCTGTCCCCGCCGAGGTCGAAGAAGCTCTCCTCCGCACCCACCCCGGCGACCCCCAGGGCCTCGGCGAAGAGCGCGGCCAGGCGCTCCTCGGCCGGGCCCTGCGGCGGGCGACCGGCGGCCACGTGCTCCGGCCGGGGCAGCGCGGCCCGGTCGAGCTTGCCGTTGACGGTGAGCGGGATGGCGTCGAGCACGACGACCGCGGCCGGCACCAGATACGCGGGCAGCCGCTGCCCTGCCCAGGCCTTCACCTCGTGCCCGTCGACGTCGCCGACCACATCGCCGGCAACGGAGGCGACCACGTAGGCGACCAGGCGCCCGCCCTCGGCGACCACGACGCACCGGCCGACGCCGGGGTGCTCGGCCAGGGCGACCGCGACCTCGCCCGGCTCGACCCGGTGCCCGCGGATCTTCACCTGGTCGTCGGCGCGGCCCAGGTAGTCGATCCGCCCGTCGGCGGTCCAGCGGGCCACGTCGCCGGTGCGGTACATGCGCGAGCCCGGCTCCGCGGCGAACGGGTCGGCGACGAAGCGCTCGGCGGTCAGGCCGGGCCGGCCCAGGTAGCCCAGCGCCACCTGGGCGCCGCCGATGTAGAGCTCACCGGCGACGCCGGGCGGCACGGGCCGCAGCCGGGCGTCGAGGACGTAGAGCGCGAGGTTGGCGACCGGCCGGCCGATGAGCGCCCGCGGCACCTCCTTCACCCGCTGCACGACCGCGTCGACGGTGCACTCCGTCGGGCCGTAGAAGTTGTACGACTCGGTGTCCGGCAGCGCCGCCAGCGCCGCCCAGAGCGGGTCGGGCACCGCCTCCCCGCCGACGCCGAGCACGGCCAGCCCGGCCGCGTCGAAGCCGGCCGCGAGCAACTGCTCCAGGTGCGAGGGGGCCACCTCGACGACGTCGATCGCGCGGTCGCGCAGGAGGGCGGCGAGCAGCCGCGGGTCGCGCCGCGGCTCGTCGGTCACCAGGTGCAGCTCGTCGCCGCCGAGGAGGGCCAGCAGCGGCTGCCAGGAGGCGTCGAAGGCGAACGACCAGTTGTGCGCGATGCGCAGCGGGCGGCCGAGGCGCTCGGCGGCCGGGCCCAGGATGCGCGCCCGGTGGCTCGCGTGCAGGTTCACCACGGCGCGGTGCGGCACGAGCACGCCCTTGGGCCGGCCGGTCGAGCCGGAGGTGTAGATGACGTATGCGGGGTGCTCCGGCGTGATCGGCTCCGGCGTCGCGGCGGCCGTATGGAGGCGCCCGTCGAGCACGAGGGTCTCGGTGCCGGGCGGCAGCAGGTCCACTGTGGACCGCACGGCGAGGGTGAGGACCGGGCCGGCGTCGGCGAGCATGGCCGCGATGCGGGCGGGCGGATAGTCGGGGTCGATCGGGAGGTACGCCGCCCCGGAGCCCATCGCCCCGAGGATCGCCGGCACGATGTGCTCCCCGCGGGGCAGCACGAGCGCCACGATCCTCCCCGGCCCGGCCCCGGCCGCGGCGAGCACGCCGGCCAGCGCCTCGGCCTCCGCGGCCAGCTGCGCGTAGCTCCAGCGCCGCTCCCCCACCACCAGGGCGGTGTTGTCCGGCGTCCGCGCGGCCCAGCCGGCGACGAGCCCGGGCAGGGTCGCCGGCACCACGTCCACCGCCCCCGCGTTCCAGTCCACGAGGATCCGGTGGCGCTCGGCCGCGGTGAGGGCGTCGGCCCGGTCGACGGGCCGGGCCGGATCGGCGGCCGCCTCGGCCGCGAGCGCGACGAGCCGGTCGAGCAGCAGCCGGGCGGTCGCCGCGTCGAAGACGTCGGGGCGGTACTCCAGCGTGAGGTGCAGCCCGTCGTCGTCCGCGGCCACGAGGGTGAGCGGGTAGTGGGTGGCGTCGCGGGCGGTCACCTCGGCGAGCTTCAGCCCGGCGGCGCGCTGGCTGTCCTCGAGCCGGTCCTCGTCGACCGGGTAGCTCTCGAACACCACCAGCGTGTCGAACAGCTCGCCCACGCCGGCGAGGCGCTGGATCGGGGCGAGGCCGAGGTGCTGGTGCTCCAGGAGCGCGGCCTGCTCGGCCTGCAGCCGGGTCAGGAACGCCGCCCAGCTCTCGTCGCCGGCCAGCCGGGCACGCACGGGCACGGTGTTGATGAACAGGCCGATCATCTCCGCGGAGCCGGTCAGCTCCGGCGGGCGGCCGGCGACGGTGGCGCCGAAGACGACGTCGGCCCGGCCCGTGAGCCGGCCCAGCAGCACCGCCCACAGGCCCTGCACCAGGGTGTTGAGCGTGATCCCGCGCGCCTTGGCGAACGCGGCCGCGGCCGGGGGCAGCTCGGCGCTCAGCTCGCCCGGCCGTCCGCCGGGCCGGCCGGTGGCGCCGGGCGCGACCAGGGTCGGCTCGGCGATCCCGGCGAGGGCGTCGCGCCAGGCGGTCTCGGCGGCGGCCCGGTCCGCGGCGGCGAGCCAGGCGAGGAAGTCGCGGTAGGGGCGCGCGGGCGCCGGGAGGGACCCGGCGTAGGCGGCGAAGAGCTCCCGGGCGACCAGCGGCCCGGACCAGCCGTCGACGAGCAGGTGGTGCTGGGTGAGCACGAGCGTGTGCCGGTCGGGGCCGCGCCGGATCAGCAGCATGCGCAGCAGCGGGGCCTGCTCCAGGTCGAACGGCCGGGACCGCTCCCGGTCGGCCTCGCCCTCGGCGTCCTCCTCGACCATGCGCCAGGGCACCGGGGACGACGGCGCGATGAGCTGCGCCGGGCGGCCCTGCGCGGTCGTGGTGAACGCGGCCCGCAGATTGGGGTGACGCTCCAGCAGCGTCGCCGCCGCGGCCCGCAGGCGCTCCGGGTCGAGCTCGCCGTCGAGGTCCAGGGACTGCTGCACGGCGTACCCGGCCGGGTCGAGCTGGTGGAGGTAGAACAGGCCCTCCTGCAGCGGGGTCAGGGGCAGCACGTCGCTCAGGCCCGGGAACCGCCGGGCGAGCTCGTCGAGGGCGGCCTGGTCCACGTCGGCGAGGACGTCGGACGGGGTCAGCGCGCCGGGCCCGTCCGCCAGGGCGGCCAGCCGTTCGAGCTGGGCCGTCCAGGCGTCGAGCAGCGCCCGGGCGTCGGACCCGGCGACAGCGTGGCGCGGGTAGGCGATGCGGAGGCGGAGGCGTCCGTCCACGGTGGAGGCCTCGACGGCGTACGGGTGCCGGACCGGGCGGTGGTCGCCGGCGTCGCCGCGCAGGCCGTCGAGCGGGCGCCACGGGCCGTCGTCGCCGCCGCCGTCGTCCTGCCGGCCGAGGTAGTTGAACAGGATCGGCGCGGCCACGGCCGGGAGGCGGTCGCGGAGCAGGCCGAAGCCGATGCCGCCGTCGGGCGCGGCGCGCAGCTGCTCCTTGACGGCCTTGAGCGTGGCCGCGGGGTCGTCGCCCGCGGCGGACAGCCGCACGGGGTGCACGGTGGTGAACCAGCCGACGGTGCGGGACAGGTCGGCGCCGGGCAGCAGCGCCTCCTCGCGGCCGTGGCCCTCCAGCTCGACGAGCACGTCCCGCTTGACGAGGGCGAGGGCGGCGAGCAGGACGTCCTGCTGGTTGACCCCGAAGGCGGGCAGTGCGACGGCCGGCACCGTCGCCGTGACCTGTTCCAGCGTGCCGAGCGTGTCGCGGGCCGGGTCGAGGACGACGGGCTCGGCCGGTTCCCGGGTCTCGGCCAGGACGGAGCGCCAGAAGGGCAGCTCGTCCGTCCGGTCCGTGCCCGCCAGGGCCAGGGCCCACTCGCGGAACGAGGTGCCCGGCTCCGCGGTGGCGTCGAAGTCGAGCAGGATCGGCCACGAGACGGCGTCGACGGCCAGGTGGTGGATCTCCAGGAGCACGCCGTCGGCGCGGCGGACCGCCCGCAGCATGCGCCCGGCGGCCGGGTCGAGGCCCGCGGCGCCGACGAGCGCGGCGGCGGCGACGGTGCCGGGCGGCGGCACGTGCAGCCCGGTGCCGGTCCAGCGGGCGCGCAGCACGTCGTGGCGGTCGAGCAGGGCCTGCACGCGGCGGGTCAGCTCGGCGTCGGTGAGCCCGTCCGGCGCCCGCAGCAGCATCGACTGCGACAGGCGCGGGTCGGCCGCGCCCGGCTCACGCATGATCGCGGTGGCCGGGATGTCGCCCCAGCCGGCCGACGCGTCGCGCCGCTGCCGCTCCACGGGCGTGGCGACGGCGGCGAGGCCCTCGACGGTCGGGCGGGCGAAGACGTCCCGGGCGGTGATGCGCCAGCCGGCCTCGCGGGCCCGGGCGGTGAGCTGCAGGGCGAGGATGCTGTCGCCGCCGAGGGCGAAGAAGCCGTCGCGGACCCCGGCCCGGGGCAGGCCGAGCACGCCGGCGACGAGCCCGGCGAACACCGCCTCGGCCTCGGTGCGCGGCTCGTCGTCGCCGGCCCGGGCGGCGAAGTCGGGCGCGGGCAGGCGGCCCCGGTCGAGCTTGCCGTTCGCGGTGACCGGGAGCGCGTCGAGCCGCACGAACGCGGCCGGCACCAGGTGCTCGGGCAGCCGCCGCGCGACCCACTCGCCCAGGCCGTCGGTGTCCCCGGCCACGTAGGCGATCAGCCGCCCCTCGCGCGCCACCACCACGGCCTCGCGGACCGCCGGGTGCCCGGACAGCACCGCGGCGATCTCGCCGGGCTCGACGCGCTGGCCGCGGATCTTCACCTGGTCGTCGGTCCGGCCCGCGTATTCGAGCAGGCCGCCGGCGGTGACGCGGGCCAGGTCGCCGGTGCGGTAGAGGCGCTCGCCGGGGGTGAAGGGGTCGGCGACGAAGCGCTCGGCGGTCAGGCCCGGGCGGCCGCGGTAGCCGCGGGCGAGCTGGACGCCGCCGAGGTACAGCTCGCCGGTCACCCCGGCCGGGACCGGCCGCAGCCACGGGTCCAGCACCACGGCCCGGGTGTTCCACAGTGGACGGCCGATCGGGACCGGGCCGGTCGCGGCGGGGTCGACGGGGTGGAAGGTGACGTCGACCGCGGCCTCCGTCGGGCCGTACAGGTTGTGCAGCTCCACCCCGGGCAGCAGCGCGCCGAAGCGGGCGGCCACATCGCCGGGCAGCGCCTCGCCGCTGGCGATCACCCGCCGCAGCGGCAGCCCGTGCGCGGAGGGCTCCGCGAGGAAGGCCCGCAGCATGGACGGGACGAAGTGCAGCGTCGTGACGGACTCGCGGCGGATCAGGGCCGCGAGGTAGGCGGGGTCGCGGTGGCCGTCGGGGCGGGCGACGACCAGCGTGGCGCCCGCGAGGAGCGGCCAGAAGAACTCCCACACCGACACGTCGAAGCCGGCCGGCGTCTTGTGCAGGACGCGCTCGCCCGGTTCGAGGCCGTACGTGTCCTGCATCCACAGCAGCCGGTTCACGATCGCCCGGTGCTCGACGGTCACGCCCTTGGGCCGGCCGGTCGAGCCGGACGTGAAGATGACGTACGCCGCCGAGCCGGGCCGGACCCGCGGCGCCTCCCACGACTCCGGGCCGTGCTCGTGCACGTTTTCCGGCGTCAGTACGACCTGAGCCCCCGCCTCCGCGACCAGCATCTCGTTGCGCGAGCGCGGGTGGGCGGGGTCGAGCGGCAGATAGGCCGCGCCGGCCCGGTGGACGGCGTGCAGCGCGACGACGAGCTCGAGCGAGCGCGGCAGGGCCACGGCGACGACGCTCTCCGGCCGCACACCCTGGGCGTGCAGCCAGGAGGCGAGGCGGTCCACGCTCCTGTCGAGCTGGGCGTAGGTCAGGCAGGCGTCCTCGAAGCGCAGGGCCTCGGCGTCCGGGTGCGCGGCCACGGCGGCGCGGAACAGGTCCGGCAGGCTCGTCTCCGGCACCGGGTGCGCCGGCCCGGACACCGCCCCGGAACGTCCCTCGTCGCCGAACTCGGCCAGGGCGCGGCCGATCGGGGCGGCCGGGCGGGCGGCGAGGGTGGCGAGGACGGCGGCGTACCGATCCAGGATGTCCTCGGCCCCGGCCGCGGAGAACACGTCGGCGCGGAAGGCCAGGCCGAGGCGGAGCCGGTCGCCGGGCGCGACGGCGAGGGTGAGCGGGTAGTGCGGGGCGTCGTCGCCGGTGACCTCGGTCATCCGCAGCCCGCCGGCGCCGGTGGCGTCGCGCAGCGCGTCGCCGTCGAGCGGGTAGCTCTCGAAGATGGTGAGCGTGTCGAACAGCTCCCCCATCCCGGCCTGGCGCTGGATGGCGGCGAGCGGCAGGTGCTGGTGGTCCAGCAGCGCCGCCTGGCCGGCCTGGAGCCGGTCGAGCAGCGCGTCCCAGCCTTCCGCGGGGTCCAGCGGCACCCGGACCGGCAGCGTGTTGATGCAGAAGCCGATCATGTCCTCGACGCCGGGGACCTGGGCCGGGCGGCCGGAGACGGTGGTGCCGAAGACGACGTCGGTGCGGCCGGTGAGCTGGACGAGCAGGACGGCCCAGGCGGCCTGGACGACGGTGTTGAGCGTGACCTGCCGGGCCCGCGCGAGCGCGGTGAGCCGCGCGGTCAGCTCGGCCGGCAGCTCGCGCTCCAGCCGGCCCGGGCGGGCGTCGAGGACCGCGCCCGCGCCGGGCGCGACGAGAGTCGGCTGGTCGAGGCCGGCGAGCGCGTCTTGCCAGGCCCGCTCGGCGGCGCCGCGGTCGGCGCGGGCCAGCCAGCGCAGGTACTCCTCGTACGGCCGCGGCCGGGCGAGCGTCCGCCCGGCGTAGAGGTCGAACAGGTCCCGGACGGCGAGCGGCGTGGACCAGCCGTCGAGCAGCGCGTGGTGGTTGGTGAGGATGAGCTTGTGGTGCTCGGCGCCCAGCCTCACCAGCGTGAGGCGCAGCAGCGGGGCGTGCGCCAGGTCGAAGGCGCGGGTGCGGTCCTGCTCGAAGATCTCCGGGTGCTCGCGCAGGTCGACCTCGGCCCACGGCAGCTCGGCGCGCGCGGACACGGCCTGGCGCAGCACGCCACCAGGACCGGCCGGGAACGCGATGCGCAGCGCGGGGTGCCGGTCGAGCAGCGCCTGCCCGGCGGCCCGCAGCCGCGCCGCGTCGAGCGGGCCCTGGAGCTCCAGGACCTGCTGCACCACGTACGGGTCGACGTCCTCGGCCAGCGCGGCCAGGACGACCAGGCCCTCCTGCAGCGGGGTCAGCGGCCACACGTCGGCGAGCCCGCCCGGGCGCCGCTGCAGGGCCTCGATCTCGTCCTGGGCGAGGCCGGGCTGCAGCAGGTCCGACGGGGTGAGCCCGGGGTCGCCGGCGGGCAGCTCGGCCAGGGCCGCGAACCAGTCGCCGGCGATGGCCCGCACGGCCGCCTCGGTGAGGACGCCGCCCGGATAGGTGAGCGTGGCGGTGAGCCGGCCGCCGGTCACGGACGCGTTGATCTCCAGGGCCCGGGTGAGCGGCATCGCCGGGTCGGCCGCGCCGCCGAGCCCGCCGACCGGCGCCCAGTCGCCGGGCTCCGGGTCGCCGCCGTCGAACCGTCCCAGGTAGTTGAACACCACCTGGGGCTCGGGGCCGCCGAGGTCCAGCAGCCCGTAGCGGACGCCGTGGTCGGGGACCGCGCGCAGCTGCTCCTTGACGCGCTTGAGGGCGGTGGCGGGATCGCCGGGGGTGAGCCGGACCGGGTACTCGGTGGTGAACCAGCCCACCGTGCGCGACAGGTCGGCCCCGGGGACGAGCTCCTCCTCCCGGCCGTGGCCCTCCAGCTCGACGAGCACCGAGTCGCGGCCGGAGCGCCGGGTGAGCGCGAGCGCCAGGCCGGTCAGCAGCCGGTCGGCCACCTGCGCGCCGAGCGGCCCGGCGTCCGCGTCGACGGTGACCGTGCGGGCGGTCGCGACGGTGTCGCGGACCGGGTCGACGGGGCGGTCACCGAGCGGCGGCTCCGCCTCGGTGCCGACGACCGCCCGCCAGTAGTCGCGCTGGCTCCCGGTCTCGACGGCGCCGAGGCCCGCGGCCCACTCGCGGAAGGAGGTGCCGGCCGGGGCGGTGCGGTCCGGGTTCGCGAGGTCGTCGGCGATGATCCGCCAGGAGACGCCGTCGACGACGCTGTGGTGCGCGACGAACGCGACCCGCTCGCCGAGCCGGACGACCTGGAGCATGATCCCGGCCTCGGGGTCGAGGCGGTCGGCCGCGGCCTCCAGCTCCTCGCCGAGGGTCCGGGTGCCGGTGCGGATGAGGGTCGCGGCGTCCACGGTTGCGGCCGGCGGCACGTGCAGGCCGGCCGGGGTGAGCCGGGCGCGGAGCAGGTCGTGGCGGTCGAGGAGGCCCTGGACCGCGTGCCGCAGACCGTCGCGCGGGGCGTGGAAGACCATCGACTGGCTGTACCGCCGCCACGGCCCGGCCCCGAGCAGCCAGCGAACGGCCGGGGTGAGCGGCACGTCCCCGGTCCCGCCGGCGTTCGCGGCGGCCGTGGCGGTCGCCGGGGCGGCCACGGCGGCGAGGGCGGCGACGGTGCGCAGCTCGAACACCTGGCGCGGGGTGATGCGCAGCCCGGCGGCGCGGGCGCGGGCGACGAGCTGGATGCTCACGATGCTGTCGCCGCCGAGGGCGAAGAAGCCGTCGTCGACGCCGACGCCGGGCAGGCCCAGGACCTCGGCGAAGAGGCCGCAGAGGACCTCCTCGGCCGCGGTGCGCGGGGCGGCGTCGCCGGTCAGGGCGGCGAAGTCGGGCGCGGGCAGGGCGCGCCGGTCCACCTTGCCGGCGACGGTGACCGGGATGCGGCCGAGGCTCACGAAGGCCGCGGGCACCAGGTGCTCGGGCAGCTTCCCGGCGGCCCACTCGCGCAGGTTCCCGGCCGGGCCGACGGTGTAGGCGACCAGGCGGCCGTCGTGCGGGACGACGACGGCCTGGGACACGTCCGGGTGCTCGGCCAGCACCGCGGCGACCTCGCCGGGCTCGATCCGGAAGCCGCGGATCTTCACCTGGTCGTCGGCCCGGCCCACGAAGTCGAGGGCACCTGACTCGGTGCGGCGGACCACGTCGCCGGTGCGGTACATGCGCTCGCCCGGCACGAACGGATCGGCCACGAACCGGGTCGCGGTCAGGCCGGGCCGGTGCAGATAGCCGCGCCCGAGCTGGGCCCCGGCCAGGTACAGCTCGCCCTGCACGGCCGGCCGCAGCCAGGCATCCAGCACGTAGGCGCGGGTGTTGCCGATCGGCCGGCCGACGGACGGCGTCTCGGTGTCGGCGAGGCGGGCCATGAGCGTGTCGACCGTGCACTCGGTCGGCCCGTAGAGGTTGATCGCCGTCGTGGCCTCGCGCAGGGCCGTCCAGATCTTCGGGTCGGCCGCCTCCCCACCCAGCGCGACCAGCGCCGGCGGCTCGTCCAGCAGCCCCGCCGCCACGAGCGGTCCGGCCAGGGACGGGGTCACGTCCAGGAAACCGATCCCGTGCTCCCGCACATAGCCGACGAACAGCTCCGGATCCCGCCGCGTCTCATCGTCCAGCAGGTGCAGCTCATGCCCGGCGACCAGGAAGAGCACACCTTCCCACGACGTGTCGAACACCGTGGCGGCGGACAGGGCGGCCTTCACCCGGTGGCCCGGCATCACGTGCTCACGGTGGTGGTGGAACAGGTTCATCAGGCTCGCGTGCTCGACCACCACCCCCTTCGGCCGGCCCGTCGACCCCGACGTATAGATCAGGTAGGCGCCGCTGCGCGGGTGGATCGCGGGCAGGTCGGCGTCGGCGTCCCCGGTCAGCAGGTCCGGGGTCACCACGACGGCCGGGCGGGCGTCGGCCAGGAGCAGCGCGACGCGCTCGGCCGGATAGCCGGGGTCGATCGGCAGGTAGATGCCGCCGGACCGCAGGGCCGCCAGCCACGCCACGACCGCGTCCGCCGTGCGCGGCAGCAGCACCGCGACCGTCCGCTCCGGCCCGGCACCACGCGCCACGAGCACCCGGGCCAGCCGGTCGACGCGCTCGGACAGCTCGGCGAACGTCAGCCGCTCGCCGCCGCAGACCAGCGCGGTCGCCCCGGGCGTGCGGGCCACGGTCGCGGCGAGTTCGTCGAGGATCGTGCCCGGCGGGACGTCCATCGCCGTACCGGCCGCCACATGCTCCACAGTGGACAGACGGGCCAGGACGGTGTCCGGCGCGGTCGGCAGGATCTGCGCGAGGCGGGCCAGGATGCGCCCGGCGGTCGCGCGGTCCACGACGTCGGGGCGGAACTCGGCGCCCAGGATCAGCGTCTCGCCCGGGATCGCCGTGAGGGTGAACGGGTAGTGGGTGGCGTCGCGGCCGGTCACCCCGGCGAGGCGGAGCCCGGCGGCGCGCTCCAGGTCGCGAACGCCCTCCTCGTCGAGCGGGTAGCTCTCGAAGACGAGCAGGGTGTCGAAGAGCGGGCCGAGCCCGGCCTGGCGCTGGACGGCGGCGAGGCCGGTGTGCTGATGGTCGAGCAGGGCGGCCTGCTCGGCCTGCAGGCGCGTGAGGTAGGCGCCCCAGGTGTCGGACGGGCGGGGCCGCACCCGCACGGGCACGGTGTTGATGAACAGGCCGATCATGTCCTCGACGCCGGGCAGGCCCGCGGGGCGCCCGGAGACGGTCGTGCCGAAGACGACGTCGGTGCGCCCGGTCAGCTCGGCGAGCACGAGCGCCCAGGCGCCCTGCACGACGGTGTTCACGGTGACGCCCAGGTCGCGGGCGTGGGCCGCGAGCGCGGCCGCGCCGACCCGCAGCTCGATCGTCTCCGGGGCGGCCGCGACCGGTCCGGCGTCCGGGCGCAGGAGCGTCGGCTCCTCCAGGCCGTCGAGCGCGGCGCGCCAGGCGGACTCGGCCGCGGCCCGGTCCTGGCGGGCGACCCAGGCCAGGTACTCCTTGTAGGGCCGGGTCCGGGGCGGCTCCCCGCCCGCGTAGCGGGTGAGCAGGTCGCGCACGAGCAGCGGGGCCGACCAGCCGTCGAGCAGGATGTGGTGCGCGGTGAGGACGAGCCGGTGCCGCTCGGGCGCCTCGCGGACGAGCACCCAGCGCAGCAGCGGCGGCCGGGCCAGGTCGAACGGCTTGCGCAGCTCGTCGTCGGCCGCGCTCGGGGAGTCCGAGACGGTGAAGGAGACCGGCACGTGCGCCGGGATCAGCGCGACGGGCTGGCCGGCCTTGCGCGGGCGGAACGCGGCGCGCAGGTTCGCGTGCCCGTCGAGCACGGCCTGGGCCGCGGCCCGGAGCCGGTCCACGTCGAGCGGGCCGTCCAGGGTGAGGACCTGCTGGACGACGTACACGTCCGGCTCGCCGTCGGCGTAGGCGGACAGGAAGTACAGACCCTCCTGCAGCGGCGACAGGGGCAGGATGTCCTGCAGTCCGGCCGGGCTGGTCACAAGAGCCTCCACTCGTCTTCGAACTCGTCGATCTCGTCCTGGCTCAGCGAGACCAGGCTCAGGTCGGATGGGGAGAACCCGCCGTCCGGGGCGGCGGCGCGCAGGCGGTGCAGGGCCGCGCGCCACAGCTCGCCGAGGCGGCGCACGTCCTGTTCGTCGAGGACGCCGCGGACGTACGTCAGCCGCACGTCCAGCTCCGGGCCGCCCGGCAGGTCGAGGGTCCCCGCGTTGAGCTCCAGGGCGTGCGCGACCGGGAACGAGGGGTCGAGCCCGGATTCGAGCGCGTCGCCCTCCGGCGCGGTCACCCAGTCGTCGTCGGCGCCCGCGGCCAGCCGGCCGAGGTAGTTGAACAGGATCGGCGGGGTCGCGGCCGGGAGGCGGTCGCGCAGCAGGCCGTAGCCGATGCCGTGCTCCGGTACCGCCCGCAGCTGTTCCTTGACCCGCTTGAGCGCCGTGGCCGGGTCGTCGCCACCGGCGTCGAGGCGCACCGGGTAGTCGACGGTGAACCAGCCGACGGTGCGGGACAGGTCGGCACCGGGGACGAGGTGCTCCTCGCGGCCGTGGCCCTCCAGGCGCAGCAGCACCCCGGACTCGGCCGTGGCCGGCCGCCACTGCCGCACGGCGAGGGCGAGCCCGGCCAGCAGCACGTCCTGGACGCCGGCGTGGAACGCCTCGGGCACGGTGGTGAGCAGCGGCCGGGTCTCGTCCGCGGGCAGCCGCAGGGTCAGCTCCCGCTGGTCGCCCACGGTGGCCCGGACCGGCTCGCCCCCGTGTCCGTCCAGTGTGGACCGCCAGTGGGGCAGCTCCGCCGTCCGGTCGAGCGCGGCGAGGCCGGTCGCCCACGTGCGCAGCGACGTCCCGGCCGGGGGCAGCTCGCGGCCGGCGGCGGCCGTGGCGAGGTCGCCGGCGATGATGCGCCACGAGACGCCGTCGACCACCAGGTGATGGGCGACGAGGAGCAGGCGGCGCTCGGCCGGGAACCACACCGCCTGCAGCATGCGGCCCTCCCGCGGGTCGAGCCGGCGCACGGCCGCGGCGTGCTCCCCGGCGAGGTCCCCGGACGCGACCCGCGGTCCCTCGAACGCGCCCGGCGGCGGGACGACCAGGCCCTCGCCGGTCCATCGGGCCCGCAGCGCGTCGTGCCGGTCGACGACGGCGCGCAGGATCACGGCGAGGCGGTCCGGCGTGAGATCGGCGGGGACGCGCAGGACCATCGCCTGGGCGAAGGTGTCGATGGGGGCGCCGAGCCCGCGCAGCCAGGCGACGATCGGCGTGAGCGGGACCGGGCCGTAGGCGGCCTCGGCCGGTTCGTCCACGACGCCGGCGGACGGCGTCGCCACCGCGGCCAGGGCCGCGACCGTCTGGTGCTCGAACACCTGCCGGGCCGACAGCTCCAGGCCGGCCGCGCGGGCGCGGGCGACGAGCTGCAGCGCCACGATGCTGTCGCCGCCGAGGGCGAAGAAGCCCTCGTCCGCGCCGACGTCGTCGAGGCCGAGCAGCTCCCCGAAGAGGTCCGCGAACAGCCGCTCACCGGCGGTCGCGGCCGGCGCGGCGGCGCGCTCCAGCACCGGCTCGGGCAGGGCGTTGCGATCCACCTTGCCGGCGACGGTGACCGGGATGCGGTCCATCGGGACGACGAGCGCGGGCACGAGGTGGTCGGGCAGCCGGGCCGCGGCCCACGCGCGCAGGTTCCCGGCGCCGCCGACGACGTAGGCGACCAGGCGGCCCTCGTGCGGGACGACGACGGCCTGCGACACGTCCGGGTGCTCGGCCAGTGCCGCGGCGACCTCGCCGGGCTCGATGCGGAAGCCGCGGATCTTCACCTGGTCGTCGGTGCGGCCGAGGAACTCCAGTTGCCCGTCGCGGGTCCAGCGGGCCAGGTCGCCGGTGCGGTACATGCGCTCGCCGGCCGCGAACGGGTCGGCGACGAACCGCTCCGCCGTGAGGGCGGGCCGGCCCAGGTAGCCGCGGGCGAGTCCGGCCCCGGCGAGGTACAGCTCCCCCGGGACGCCGGGCGGGACCGGGCGCAGGGCGGCGTCGAGGACGTGGGCGCGCTTGTTGCGGTCGGGCCGGCCGATGAGGACCGGGCCGCCGGGCTCGCACTCCCAGTAGGTGGAGTTGACGGTCGCCTCGGTCGGGCCGTACGCGTTGAGCATCCGGTGCGTGGCCGTCCAGCGGGCGACGAGGTCGGGCGGGCAGCGGTCGGCGCCGGTGACGACGGTGACGCCGGGCGGCACCACGCCGCCGGGCAGCGCGGCGAGGGCCGCCGGGGGCAGCGCGAAGTGGGTGATGGCGCGGTCGCGGACGAACTCGGCGAACGGCGCGCCCAGCCGGGACGCCTCGGGCGCGATGACGAGGGTGCCGCCGCGCAGCAGGCTGATCGCCAGCTCCGCCACGGTGACGTCGAAGGCGGGCGAGGCGAACTGGGCGATGCGGGAGCCGGGCCCGGCCCGCCACTGCCGCGCGAACGTGGCCGCGAGGTCGGCGAGGCCGGCGTGCGGGACGACGACGCCCTTCGGGCGGCCGGTCGAGCCCGAGGTGTAGATGACGTACGCCGCGTTGCCCGGGCCGGGTTCGGCCAGCGCTCCGTCGTCGTCGCCCTCGTCGGGGCTCACGGTCGGCAGGCCCTCCAGCGGGAGGCGCGTGACGGCCAGCACCGGCGCGGCGTCCTCGACGAGCAGGGCGACCCGCTCGGCCGGGTACGACGGGTCGACGGGCAGGAAGGCCGCGCCCGCCTTGGCGATCGCGAGCTCGGCGGCGAACAGGTCCGCCGAGCGCGGCAGGAGCACCATGACGATCCGCTCCGGGCCCGCGCCCCGCCTCGTGAGCCGGCGCGCGAGGCGGTCGGTGCGGGCGTCCAGCTCCGCGTAGGTCAGGCTCAGCGCGCCGTCCTCGATCGCCACGGCCGACGGGCGGAGGGCGACCTGGGCCGCGAACAGCGACGGCAGCGTCGACGGCGGGGTGTCGGCGCGCGGGCCCTGCCAGCCGGACGCGACGGCGCTCCGCTCGGCCGGGGTGAGCACGTCGAGCTCGCCGATGCGCCGCTGCGGCGCGGCGACGGCCGCGGCGAGCAGGCGCACGAGCCGGTCGGCGAGCGCGGCGGCAGTGGCGGGGTCGAACAGGTCGGCGCTGAACTCCAGCACGCCCCGCAGCCCGTCCTCGCCGTCGTGCTCGGTGACGACGACGCCGAGGTCGAACTGGGCGACGCCGGTGTCGATCGGCACCGGCTCGGTGGTCAGGCCCGGCAGCCCCGGTCGCGCGGCGGGCACGTGCTGGAACGCGATCATCACCTGGAACAGCGGGTTGCGGGCGAGGGACCGCTCCGGGTTGAGCGCCTCCACCACCCGGTCGAACGGCACGTCGGCGTGGCCGAACGCGGCCAGGTCGGCGGCGCGGACGCGGGCGACCAGCTCGGCGAACGCCGGGTCGCCGGACAGGTCGGCCCGCAGCACGAGGGTGTTGACGAAGAACCCGGCGAGCTCGTCGAGGCGCTGGTCGGCGCGGCCGGCGACGGGGCTGCCGAGCGGGATGTCGTCGCCGGCGCCGAGGCGGTGCAGCAGCGCGGCCAGGCCGGCCTGCACCACCATGAACGTGGTGGCGCCGGTGCGCCGGGCCAGCTCGCGGATGCGGCGGTGGGTTTCGGCGGGCACGTCGAAGGCGACGATCCCGCCGGCGTGGGACGGCTGCGCGGGGCGCGGCCGGTCGGTGGGCAGCGCGAGCTCGGTGGGCGCGCCGGCGAGGGCGTCCCGCCAGAACTGCAACTGCTGCGGCTGTACGCGTTCGAGGTGCTCGTGCTGCCACAGCGCGTAGTCGGCGTACTGCACCGGCAGCGGCGCCCAGTCCGGCGCCCGGTCCCGGGTGCGCGCGGCGTAGGCGGTGCCGAGGTCCGCGACGATCCGCCCCTCCGACCACTCGTCGGTGACGATGTGGTGCAGGAGCAGCAGGAGCACGTGCTCCTGGTCCCGGTCGCTGTCATGCAGCGTGAACAGGTGCGGCCGGATCAGCGGCTCGCCCGCCAGGTCGAAGCCGTGCCGCGCCGCGGTGGCGAGCCGCCCGGGCAGGGCCGCCTCGGCGCAGCGTTCCAGCGTCCATTCCAGGTGTACCGCCGGCAGCACGCGCTGCACCGGCCTCCCGTCGACGGTGGGGAACACGGTGCGCAGGCTCTCGTGCCGGTCGAGGACGTCGCCGAGGGCGGCCCGCAGCGCGCCGGCGTCGAGCGGACCGGTGAGCCGCAGCGCGAAGGCCACGTTGTACGTCGGGCCCGGCCCGTTCAGCTCGTGGTGCAGCCACAGCCGGTGCTGGGCCGGCGAGACCGGGAGGTGCTCGGGCCGTGCCGCTCGGCGCAGGACCGGTCCGGCGTCCTGCCCGGCGAGCGTGTCCAGCCGCGCGGCGAGCCGGGCCACGGTGGGCGCGTCGAACACGGCCCGCACCGGCAGCGCGCTGCCGAAGACCGCGCGGACGCGGGCGGCGAGCGCGGTCGCGGTCAGCGAGTGGCCGCCGAGGGCGAAGAAGTCGTCGTCGACGCCGATCCCGGGCAGCCCCAGCACCTCGGCGAAGAGGCCGCAGAGGATCTCCTCGGCCGGGGTCCGGGGTGCGGAGCCGCCCGCGAGGGCGGTGAAGTCGGGCGCGGGCAGGGCGCGCTTGTCGACCTTCCCGGCGACGGTGACCGGGATCCGCTCGAGGCTCACGAGGGCCGCGGGCACCAGGTGGCCGGGGAGTCGTGCCGCCGCCCACTCGCGCAGGTCCGCGGCGCGGCCGACGACGTAGGCGACGAGGCGGCCTTCGACGGCCACGACGACGGCCTGCGACACGTCCGGGTGCTCGGCCAGCACCACGGCGACCTCGCCGGGCTCGATCCGGAAGCCGCGGATCTTCACCTGGTCATCGGCCCGGCCCACGAAGTCGAGGGCACCCGACTCGGTACGGCGGACCACGTCGCCGGTGCGGTACATGCGCTCGCCCGGCACGAACGGATCGGCCACGAACCGGGTCGCCGTCAGGCCGGGAAGACCGAGGTAGCCGCGCCCGAGCTGGGCCCCGGCCAGGTACAGCTCGCCCTGCACGGCCGGCCGGAGCCAGGCATCCAGCACGTAGGCGCGGGTGTTGCCGATCGGCCGGCCGACGGACGGCGTCTCGGTGTCGGCGAGGCGGGCCATGAGCGTGTCGACCGTGCACTCGGTCGGCCCGTAGAGGTTGATCGCCGTCGTGGCCTCGCGCAGGGCCGCCCAGATCTTCGGGTCGGCCGCCTCCCCACCCAGCGCCACCAGCGCCGGCGGCTCCTCCAACAGCCCCGCCGCCACGAGCGGCCCGGCCAGCGATGGGGTCACGTCCAGGAAACCGATCCCATGCTCCCGCACATAGCCGACGAACAGCTCCGGATCCCGCCGCGTCTCATCGTCCAACAGATGCAGCTCATGCCCGGCCACCAGGAACAGCACACCCTCCCACGACGTGTCGAACACCGTGGCGGCGGACAGGGCGGCCTTCACCCGGTGGCCCGGCATCACGTGCTCGCGGTGGTGGTGGAACAGGTTCATCAGGCTCGCGTGCTCGACCACCACCCCCTTCGGCCGGCCCGTCGACCCCGACGTATAGATCAGGTAGGCGCCGCTGCGCGGGTCGATGGCGGGCAGCTCGGCGTCGGCGTCCCGGGCGATCAGGTCGAGGGTGACGACGACGGCCGGGCGGGCGTCCTCGAGCAGGTAGTCGATGCGCTCGGCCGGATAGTCCGCGTCGATCGGCAGGTAGACACCGCCCGACCGCAACGCCGCCAGCCACGCCACCACCGCGTCCGCCGTGCGCGGCAGCAGCACCGCGACCGTCCGCTCCGGCCCGGCACCACGCGCCACGAGCACCCGCGCCAGCCGGTCGACGCGCTCGGACAGCTCGGCGAAGGTGAGGGTGCCGGAGCCGGACCGCAGGGCGATCGCGTCCGGGGTCCGGCGCACCGTCGCGTGGAAGGCGTCGAGGATGGTCCCCGCCGCAACCGCGACCGCCGGACCGGGCTCGAGGTGTTCCACAGTGGACAGCCGCGCCAGGACGGTGTCCGGCTTGGTGTGCAGGAGCTCGGCGAACCGGGCCAGGACGGCCTCGGCCGCCGGCCGGGTGTAGAGGTCCGGGCGGTGCTCCAGGCGCAGCCGCAGCCGGGCACCGGGGACGACGACGAGGCTGAGCGGGTAGTGGGTGGCGTCGACCGGGATGCCGCCGCCGATCGCGAGGCCGGGCACGTCCGCGGCCGCGCCGCCGGTCGGGTAGCTCTCGAACACGGTCAGCGTGTCGAACAGCTCGCCGGCCCCGGCGAGGCGCTGCAGGTCGGCCAGGCCCAGGTGCTGGTGGTCCAGCAGTGCCGCCTGCTCGGCCTGCAGCCGGGCGAGGAAGCCGGCCCAGGTGTCGTCCGGGCGGGGCCGCACCCGCACCGGCACGGTGTTGATGAACAGGCCGACCATGTCCTCGACGCCGGGCAGCCCCGCGGGGCGCCCGGACACGGTGGCGCCGAAGACGACGTCCGTGCGCCCGGTCAGCTCGGCGAGGACCAGCGCCCAGGCGCCCTGCACGAGGGTGTTGAGGGTGAGCCCGTGGGCGCGGGCCAGCTCGGTCAGCGGCCCGGGGTCGACGACCAGCTCGGCCACCTCGGGCAGCACGGCCGCGGCGCTCGCGCCCGGCGCGACCAGGGTCGGCTCGTCGACGCCGTCGAGGGCGTCGCGCCAGGCCCGCTCGCTCGGGGCTCGGTCCTGGGCGGCGAGCCAGGCCAGGTAGTCGCGATAGGGGCGCGGGGCCGGGCCCGGCCGGCCCGCGTAGAGCGCGAAGAGGTCCCGCATCGCGAGCGGGCCCGACCAGCCGTCCATGAGCAGGTGGTGCTGGGTGAGCACGAGCCGGAAGTCGCCGTCGCCGAGGCGGGCGAGCACGAAGCGCAGCAGCGGCGGGGCGGACAGGTCGAAGCGGCGGCCGCGCTCGGTGCGAGCCAGCTCGGCCAGGGCCGCGGCCGGGTCCGCCGCGGCGCTCAGGTCCAGCTCGGTGAACGGGACCGGGGCGGTGGCCGGGATCGTCTGCACCGCACGGCCGGAGGCGGTGCGGGCGAAGCCGCCGCGCAGGTTCGGGTACCGCTCCAGCAGCCCCTCGGCCGCGCCCCGCAGCCGCTGGGCGTCGACGGCCCCGGCGAGGGTGTAGACCTGCTGCACCGTGTAGACGTCGTGCTCGTCGTCGGCGCTCGCCAGGTAGTACAGGCCCTCCTGCAGCGGGGACAGCGGCAGCACGTCGACCAGGCCACCGACAGCGCCACCGTGGGGGCCACCGTCGTCGAGCGCGTCCAGCTCGGCGGCGTCGAGGCCGGCGAGGGGCACGTCGGCCGGGGTGAGCCGGCCGGCGCCGGGCTCGTGCACGGCGGCGCTGATCGCGACGAGCGCGGCGAACCAGTCGTCGGCGATGCGCCGGGCGTCCTCGTCGGCGAGGGCGGCGGCGGGGTAGGAGAACTCGGCCCGCAGCACCGGCCCGTCGGCGGTGTCCAGCGTGGACGCGTTCACCGACAGGCGGTGCCGGACGGGCATGCCGGGCGCGGCGGTCGCGTGGGCGGCGGGCAGCTCGTCGGCGATCCCCCAGTCCCGGGCCGCCTCGGCGGCGAACCGGCCGAGGTAGTTGAAGAGGACCTCGGGCTCGGCCCCCTCGGCGTGGTCCAGCAGGCCGTAGCCGACGCCGCCGTCGGGGACGGCCCGCAGGCGCTCCTTCACGCCGCGGACCACGGCCGCCGGGCCGCCGCTCGCGGCCGGCAGCCGCACCGGGTACTCGCTGGTGAACCACCCGACGGTGCGCACGAGGTCGGCCCCGGGGACCAGGGCCTCCTCGCGGCCGTGGCCCTCGAGCGCGACGAGCGGCTCGGCGGCCGAGCCGGCGCGGCGGGCCAGGGCGAGCACGAGCCCGGCGAGCAGCACGTCCTGCACCCCGGCGCGGAAGGTGCCGGGGACCGAGCTCAGCAGCGGCCCGGCGAGCGAGGGCTCCACGGTGACGGTCACCGACCGCAGGGTGGCCGCGGTGTCCCGGGCCGGGTCGAGCGGGACGGCGCCGAGCCGGGTCACGGGCCCGGCGAGGACGTCGCGCCAGTGGCCCGGGTCGGCCTCGTCGCGGACGACCGCGCGCAGCCCCTCGGCCCAGGCGCGAAACGGCGTGCCGGCGGCGACGGGCGTCTCCCCGCGCCCGGCCGCCGCGATGTCCTCGGCGAGAATGCGCCACGAGACGCCGTCGACGACCAGGTGGTGCGCGACGAGCAGCAGGCGCCCGGGCTCGGCCCCGCGGTCGAACCACACCGCCTGCACCATGACCCCGCCGGCCGGGTCGAGCCGGTCGGCGGCCGCCTCCCGCTCGGCCCGGATGTCGCCGTGGGTGACGACGCGCAGCGGCGGCTCGGACGGCACCTCGGGGACGTGGAGCCGCCAGCGGTCGCCGCCGGCCTCCAGGCGGGCGCCCAGGATCGCGTGCGGGGCGAGCCCGGCGCGCAGGACGCGGGCGACGTCGCCGCGGGTCAGGCCGGCCGGCGTGCGCAGGAGCAGGGCCTGCGAGTAGCGGGACACGTCCGCGTGCAGCCCGCGCAGCCAGGCGATGATCGGGGTCTCCGGCACGATCCCGGCCCCCAGCACGGCCGCCCCCGCGGGCGCGACGGGCTCGGCGACCCGGGCGAGGGCGGCGACGCTCTGGTGCTCGAACACCTGGCGCGGGGCGATGTGCAGGCCCGCCGCCCGGGCCCGGGAGACGAGCTGGATGGACAGGATGCTGTCGCCGCCGAGGGCGAAGAAGCCGTCGTCGACCCCGGCCGGGCGGCCCAGCAGCTCGGCGAAGAGGCCGGCGAGGACGGCCTCTTCGGGCGTGCGCGGCTCGGCGGGGGGAGCGGTTGCGCTGCCGGGGGCGGGCAGCGCGCGCCGGTCGACCTTTCCGGCCGCCGTCATCGGCAGCGCGTCCAGGACCACCACAGCCGCGGGGACGAGGTGCTCGGGCAGCCGGGCCGCGGCCCATCCCCGCAGATCCGCCCGCAGGTCCTCGGCATCCCCGACGACGTAGGCGACAAGGCGACGCTCGAGCGGGACCACGACCGCCTGGGCCACGGCCGGGTGCGCCGACAGGACCGCCTCGACCTCGGCCGGCTCGACCCGGAAGCCGCGGATCTGCACCTGGTCGTCGGTGCGGCCGAGGAACTCCAGGCGGCCGTCGGGGGTGCGGCGGGCCAGGTCGCCGGTGCGGTACATGCGCCGGCCGGGGCTGAACGGGTCGGCGACGAAGCGCTCGGCGGTCAGGGCGGGCGCGCCGAGGTAGCCACGGGCCAGGCCGTCGCCGCCGAGGTAGAGCTCACCGGGGGCGCCGGGCGGGACCGGGCGCAGCCGGGCGTCGAGCACGTGGGCGGTGCGGTTGAGGTCCGGCCGGCCGATCAGCACCGGGCCGTCGCCGGCGATCCAGGTCGTCGCGGTGACGGTCGCCTCGGTCGGGCCGTACGCGTTCACGAGCCGCCGCCCCCGCGACCACCGCCGCACGACCTCGGCCGAGGGCGCCTCGCCGCCGATCGTCACCGTGACGCCCGCGGGCAGGGCGCTCTCGGGCAGCGCCGCGAGCAGGGCCGGCGGCAGGTCGGCGTGCGTGAGGCGGTGCCGGCCGGCGAACTCGCCGAGCGGCGCGCCGAGGCGGGCCTCACCGGGGACGATGACCAGGGTTCCGCCCGAGAGCAGGGACGCGGCCACCTCGCTGAGGGCCACGTCGACGGCGGGCGAGACGAACTGGGCGGCCCGGGTGCCGGGGCCGGTGCCGAAGACCTCGCGGACGCTCTCGACCAGCCCGGCGAGCCCGGCGTGCGGGACGACGACGCCCTTCGGGCGGCCGGTCGAGCCGGACGTGTAGATGACGTAGGCGGGGTGCTCCGGCCGCAGGTCCACGACCGGCGCGGAGTCGTCGGCCGCGAGGTCGAGCCGCGTCACCACCGCGACCGGCCCGGCGTCGCGCAGCTGGGCCTCGACCCGGGCGGCCGGGTGGTCGACGTCGAGCGCCGTCACCACCGCGACCGGCCCGGCGTCGCGCGGCTGGGCCTCGACGCGGGCGGCCGGGTGGTCGACGTCGAGCGCCGTCACCACCGCGACCGGCCCGGCGTCGCGCAGCTGGGCCTCGACGCGGGCGGCCGGGTGGTCGACGTCGAGCGGCAGGTAGGCGGCCCCCGACTTGACGACGCCGAGCAGCGCCACGATCTGCTCCGCGGACCGGGGCAGCCGCACGCCGACGATCCGCTCGGGCCCGGCGCCCGCGGCGAGCAGCGTGTGCGCGAGCCGGTTCGACAGCGCGTCGAGCTCGGCGTAGGTGAGCGCCCGGTCCCCGTCCTCGACGGCGACCGCGTCCGGGCGGGCCGCGACCTGGGCCGCGAACAGCTCGGGCAGCGTCCGCGGCGCGATGGCCCGCCGCGGACCCTGCCAGGCGCCGGACAGGGCCGCGCGCTCGGCCGGGCCGAGCAGGTCCGCCTCGCCGATCGGCCGGTCGGGCGCGGCCGTGACCGCCTCCAGGAGCCGCACGAAGCGGGCGGCCAGGGCCTCGGCGGTGGCCGGGTCGAACAGGTCCGAGCGGTACTCCAGGCTCCCGGCCAGCCCGCCGTCGCGCTCGGCCACGTCGAAGGTCAGGTCGAACTTGGCGGTGCCGGTGGCCACCAGCCGCGGGGTCGCCCGGATGCCGGGGAAGCCGGCGACGGCGGGCAGCGGCGCCTGGTACGACACCATCACGCAGAACAGCGGGTGGTGCGCGAGCGAGCGGCGCGGGTTGAGCGCCTCCACGAGCCGGTCGAACGGCAGGTCCTGGTGCGCGAGCGCGGCCAGGTCGGCGGCGCGGACGCGGCCGAGCAGCTCGGCGAAGGTCGGGTCGCCGGAGACGTCGGTGCGCAGGACCACGGTGTTGGCGAAGAACCCGGCCAGCCGCTCCAGGGCCTCGTCGGGCCGGCCCGCGACCGGGGTGCCGAGGGGGATGTCGTCGCCGGCCCCGAGGCGGGACAGCAGCGCGGCGACGGCGGCCTGGACGGTCATGAACAGCGTGACGCCGTGCGCCCGGGCGAAGCCCCGCAGCGCCGCCTCCAGCTCCGGGGCGATCGGGAACGCGAGCGTGGCGCCGGCGGCGGAGGCCTCGGCCGGGCGGGGCCGGTCGGCGGGCAGCCGCAGGGTCTCGGGCGCCCCGGCGAGCGCGTCGCGCCAGAAGCCGAGGTGCTCGTCGACGGGGAGGGCGGCCTGCCACACGGCGTAGTCGGCGTAGCGGACCGGCAGCGGGGCGAAGTCCGGCGCGCGGCCCTCGGCGCGGGCGGCGTAGGCGGTCGCGAGGTCGTCGAGCATCGGCGTGAGCGACCACTCGTCGCCGGCGATGTGGTGCACGACGAGCAGCAGCACGTGCCGGTCCGGCCCGGCCGCGAACAGCGTCGCCCGGATCGGGATCTCGCGGGTGATGTCGAACGGCCGCCGTACGGCCGCCTCGACGTCCGCGGTGGCCGAGACGGTGAGTTCTGCTCCGGCGGGGCGCAGCACGGCCGCCGGCCGGCCGTCGCGCTCGGGGAAGACCGTGCGCAGCGGCTCGTGCCGGGCGGTCAGGTCGGCCAGCGCGGCCCGCAGCGCGCCGACGTCCAGGGCGCCGTCGAGCTCGACGGCCAGGGGCAGGTTGTACGTGGCGCTCGGACCCTCCAGGCGCTCCAGGAACCACAGCCGGCGCTGCGCGGGCGACAGCACCTCGCCGGCCGCGGCCCCGGGGAGCAGGGGCGGGCGGGCCGGGCGGGCCGCGGAGTCCAGGCGCGCGGCCAGGGCCGCGACCGTGGGCGCGTCGAACACGTCCCGCAGGGCCAGGTCGGCGCCGAAGACGCCGCGGACGCGGGCGGCGACCCGGGCGGCGAGCAGCGAGTGCCCGCCGAGGGCGAAGAAGTCCTCGCGCACGCCCACCGCGGGCAGGCCCAGCACCTCGGCGAAGATGCCCGCGAGCAGCTCCTCCTGCGGGCCGCGGGCCGCCTCGACGGCCCCGGCGACGTGGTCGGGGGCGGGCAGGGCGTTGCGGTCGAGCTTGCCGTTCGGGGTGGTGGGCAGCGCGTCGAGCGCGACGACGGCCGACGGCACCATGTAGTCGGGCAGCGCCTCGGCGGCCGCCCGGCGGAGGGCCGCGGCGTCCACGGTGGACCCGGGGACGACGTAGGCGACGAGGCGGCGGTCGCCCGGGCTGTCCTCGCGGATCACCGCGACCGCGCGCTGGACGCCGGCCTGGGCGGTGAGCACGGCCTCGACCTCGCCCAGCTCGATGCGGAAGCCGCGCAGCTTCACCTGGTGGTCCACGCGGCCGAGCACGTCGAAGGTGCCGTCGGCGCGGCGCACGGCCAGGTCGCCGGTGCGGTACATGCGCTCGCCGGGCGCGTAGGGGTCGGCGACGAAGCGGGACGCGGTGAGGCCGGGGCGGTTGAGGTAGCCGCGGGCGACGCCGGCGCCGCCGAGGTACAGCTCGCCGGGGAAGCCGTCGGGGAGCGGGCGCAGCGCGGCGTCCAGGACGTAGGCGCGGGTGTTCCAGATCGGCGTCCCGACGCTCACGGTGTCGTCGGTGAGCCGGTGGGCGGTGGACCAGATCGTCGTCTCGGTCGGGCCGTAGAGGTTGGTCACCTCGGCCGCGTGCTTGCGCAGCCCGGCGGCGAGCTCCGGCGGCAGGGCCTCGCCGCCGACGAGCACCCGCAGGCCGGACAGTGCCGCGGCCCCGCCGGGCGTCTCGATCAGCGCCTGCCAGAGCGTCGGGGTCGCCTGCACGACCGTCGCGCCGGTCCGGCGCACGAGTCCGGCCAGCGCCGAGGGGTCCCGCACGGTCTCCTTGGCCGCGAGGACGACGGCGGCGCCGGCGAGCAACGGCAGGTACAACTCCAGGCCGCTGATGTCGAAGCTCACCGTGGTGACGGCGACCAGGCGGTCCGACGGGGCGAGGGGGATCTCCGCGCGCATGGCGAGCAGGAAGTTGACGAGGTTCTCCCGGGTCACCACGACGCCCTTGGGACGACCCGTGGAGCCGGAGGTGTACAGCACGTAGGCGGCATCGTGCGGCCGGTGCTCCAGCGGCGGGCACGGGCGCGCCGCGGCGGGCATGCCCTCGTCGAGGCGCAGGACGGGCACGTCCGTCGCGGGTGCGCGCACGGCGCCGGAGGTGACGAGCAGGGCCGGGGCCGAGTCCTCCAGCATCCAGGCGAGGCGGTCGGCCGGGAAGTCGGGGTCGAGCGGGAGGTACGCGGCGCCGGTGCGCTGCACGGCGAGCAGGGTGACGAGCAGGTCGGCGGTGCGCGGCAGGCAGACGGCGACGGTCCGTCCACTGTGGATTCCCCGCTCGTGCAGCCCGGCGGCCAGGGCCTCGACCCGCTGCCGGAGCTCGGCGTAGGTGACCTCGCCGGAGGCGTCGAGGACGGCCGTGCCCGAGCCGCGCCAGAGGTCGGCGAGTCCGGCCGGGGGCAGGGCATGCGCGGTGTCCGCGAGCGGCGGGGCGGCGACCAGGCCGAGCCGCCCGGTGGGCGTGTCCGGTCCGGCGGCGGCGAACGCGGCGAGGAGGGCGGCCAGGCGCTCGGCGTGGGCGGCCAGGGACGCCTCGGTGTACCGGGCGGGGTTGGCGTCGAGGACGATCTCGAGCACGTCCCCGCCCCGGTCGTCGACGGTGATGGAGAGGTCGTCGACGGGCCCGGCGGACAGGTAGCGGGGCGAGCCCGGCGCGCCGGCGAAGGACAGCACGGTGCCGAAGGGCTTGATGTTGACCCACGGGCCGACCAGGCGCCGGTCGCCGCCGACGAGCCCGAGGTCGCGGCGGATGTCCTCGCCGCGGTACCGCTGATGCGCCCGGATCGCCCGCAGGCCGGCCGCGACCCGGCGCACGAGCCCGGAGACGGTGCCGGCGGGGTGCACGGCCACGCGCAGCGGCAGCACGTTGACGGCGGTGACGGGGACCTTCGCGGCGACGGAGCCGAGGCGGCCCATCATCGGCAGGCCCAGCACGACCTCACCGGCGCCGGTGAGCCGGTGCACGTAGAGCGCGACGGCGGCCAGCACGGCCTCGGCGCGGGCGCTCGCCGCATCCACGCTCACGCGGCGGCGCAGGAAGGTGGGGCCGGGGCGGGCCGGGCCCGAGGCGAGGTCGGGCACCTCGATCCCGGCGAGGTGTTCGCGCCAGAACGCGCGGTCGCGCTCGAAGCGCTCGGAGGCGCGGTAGGCGGCGTCCTCGGCCACGACGTCGGCGAGCCGGCCGAACGGCGACGGCGCCGGCTCCTCCCCCGCCGCCAGTGCGGTGTAGACCGCGGCCAGGCGCTGGGCGAGGAGCGCGAACGTGTACGCGTCCATCACGAGGTGGTGGCAGCGCTGGTACCACGTCCAGCGCCCGGGACCGCGCCGGACCAGCGCCTGCGCGAAGAGCGGCCCGGCCGCCGGGTCGACGGTGGCGTCCCGGGCGAGCCAGGCCTCCGCGTCGTCGCCGACCTCGAGCTCCCACCGCGGCTCGCCGATCTCCTGCCGCCCGTCCGCCGTGATCCGCACGCGCAGGGCCTCGGCCTCGCCGACGACCCGGCGCAGCGCCCGCTCGAACAGCCGCGGGTCGATGTCGCCGTCGATGTCGACGCACGCGGCCGTCGTGAACGCCGGGCCGGGATCGATCTGGTGGGCGTACCAGACCCCGGCCTGGGCTCCGGTGAGGTCGAGACGGTCGGTCACGGTGTGGCTCTCCTTGAGCAGCGCAGGGCCCGCCGCACCGGGGCCGGCGCGGCGGGATGCGTGTGTGCGGACGCGTTACGAGGCGTAGAGGCTGGCCGGGCGCATGTCCGTCCAGTGCCGCTCGACGTATTCGAGGCAGGCGTCGCGCCCGTCCTCGCCGAACACCACCCGCCAGCCGGCCGGCACCTCGGCGAAGGCCGGCCAGAGCGAGTGCTGGTTCTCGTCGTTGACCAGCACGAAGTACCGGCCGTCGGCGTCCTCGAACGGGTTCGTGGTCATCGGGTCTCCTCCGGCCGGGCGGCGGGATCGGCCCACGAGAGGCCGTCGGGCGCCGGGACGAGCCCGCCGTCGAGCAGCGGCAGCTCCCGGGCCGCCTCGCCCTGCACGCCGCGGACCTGGATGTTGTTCATCTCGGCCATCACCTCGCGCACGACCGGGGTGCCGAAGAGGTGGTGCATGCGCTCGCCGGAGGTGGTCTGCATGCTGCCGGTCCGCTCCACCGCGCCGGCGAGGTCGTCGGAGGCGGCCTGGAACGTCCGCACCAGGGCCCGCTCGCCGGAGTGCGCGCCCGCGACCAGGGTCACGAACGCCTCCAGGTCGGTGGTGTCGAGGTTGGTGACCTTGCGGGCCTTCCAGAAGTACGACTCCTCGTTCGTCTGCATGTCGTAGAACGCGGAGAGGAACTCGTAGAAGACGCGGTACTCGCGGCGGTAGCGCCCCTCGAACTCCTCGAACACCCGCGCCTCGGCCAGGTCGCCGGCGAGCACGGTGTTGATCGAGCGGGCCGCGAGCAGGCCGGCGTAGGTGGCCAGGTGCACGCCGGTGGAGAACACCGGGTCGATGAAGCACGCGGCGTCGCCGACGAGGACCATGCCGGGGCGGTGGAACGTGCTGTTGGTGTACGAGTAGTCCTTGCGGGTGCGCAGCTCCCCGTAGACGCCCTCGGTGACCCGGGTGGCGTCGGCGAGGAAGTCCTTGACGATCGCGCATCGGTCGATGAACCCGTGCAGCGCCTGCTCCTGGTCGCCCTGCAGGCGGCTCGCGTGCTCGCGGCTGATCACGGCGCCGACGCTGGTGAGGGTGTCGGACAGCGGGATGTACCAGATCCAGCCCTCGTCGAACGCGGCGCACAGGATGTTGCCGGAGTCGGGGGCGGGCAGGCGCTTGCCGCCCTCGAAGTAGCCGAACAGCGCGATGTTCTTGAAGAACTCGGAGTAGATCCGCTCGCCGCCGACGTGCTGGTGCACGCGGCTGCGGTTGCCGGAGGCGTCGACGACGAACGTCGCGTGGATCTCGTGCTCGTTGCCGTCGGGGTCGGTGTAGCGCACCCCGCGCACCCGCTCCTCGTCGGCGATGACGTCGGTCACGGGGCTGTCCTCGCGCACGTCGACGCCGTTGCGCGCGGCGTTGCGCAGCAGGATGTCGTCGAACTTCATCCGCTCGACCTGGTAGGCGGTCGACGTCGGGCCGGACAGCTCGGGGGCCACGGCGAAGAGGAAGTTCCACGGCACCGGGTTGGTGCCCCAGCGGAAGCTGCCGCCGCGCTTGACGGTGAACCCGGCGTTCGCGAGCTCCTCGCTGACGCCGAGGATCCGGCCGATGCCGTGCACGGTCGAGGGGAGCAGGGACTCGCCGATCTGGTACCGCGGAAAGGTCTCCTTCTCCAGCAGCACCACCCGGTGCCCGCGCTTGGCGAGCAGCGTGGCGGCGGTCGATCCGCCGGGTCCGCCGCCGACGACCACGACGTCGGCGTTCTCGATGATCGGGCTCAACGCTTCTCCTCCAGCACGTTCGAGGCCTCCAGCCGCTGCGCCCAGGCCGCGACCGTCGGCTCCATCGCCAGGTCCAGGTATCCGGCCTCGAAGCCGGCGGCGCGCCAGCGGGTCGCCAGGCTCATCAGCCGGATCGAGTCGAGGCCGAGGTCGATCAGGTTGTCGTCGTCGGCGAACGCGGCGGGCTCCTCGGCGACTTCGGCGAGCGCCTCGGCGACGTCGCTGCGCATCCGCTCGATGTTCATTGGGGCGGCCTTCCGGGTTGTCAGGTTAGGCTAACCTTACTAATTCACGGCAGTAAAGAGGAGCTCGGCCCGTTTGTGGCCCAGGTCATGGATTCCGATGGACTGGAATCCGGCCCGCGCGAACATCCGGCGGGCGACCACGTGCCGCTCGTCGGGGTCGGCGAACACCCGCCGGCAGCGCGGGTCGGCCACGGCCAGGCCCTCGGCGATCGCGCGCACCATGGCCCGGCCGAGTCCCTGGCCGGTCCGCCGCGGGTCCCCGATCGCCAGGTGCACGCCCAGGTCGTAGGGGTCGGCGTCGTACTGCCGCCCGACCACGTCCCGCGGGGTGCGGTAGATCTCCACATAGGACAGCGGGTCACCCTCGAAGGAGACCAGGTACGGCCGGGAGTGCTCGCCCGCCAGCTGCGCCGCGAGCTCCTCGGCCCAGCGCCGCGCCGGCCACGCGGCGCGCCAGAACGCCTCCACGTGCGGCTCGCCCATCCACCGGCTGACCAGCTCGGCGTCGGCACCCCCGGCGGCGAGCGGGCGGATCGCCCACGGCGGGGCGAGGACCGGGGCGGGCGGGGGTCCCGCCGCGACGACCGCCGCGGCGAGGCCCGCCGTCACCTCTCGGCCGGACACTCAGCCGGTCGCCTTGGCCGCGGTCGAGATCGCCGGCAGGACGTTCTCGATGATGTACTGCACCGACAGCGGCGTCGGCGTGCGCAGCGCGGAGAACTGGGCCCCGCTCAGCGCCGCGTAGGAGCCGCGCTTGACCGCGGCCAGCCCCTTGAACAGCGCGCTGCCCTCGAGCTGGGGCTTGAGGCCGTCCTCGGCGTAGTAGACGAGCACCACGTCGGTGTCGAGCACCCCGACCTTCTCGAGGCTCAGCTGCACCGCGAAGTCCTCGCCCGGCAGCGCGGCCACGCCCGGGGCCAGCACCATGCCGAAGTCGTTGAGCATCTTGACCCCGGCGTCCTTGTCGGAGCGCAGCACGCCGATGGAGCCGGCCTCCCACATCTGGCTCAGCGAGAACTTCTTGCCGGCCAGTTCCGGGTGGTCCGACTTGGCCTTGGTGATCCTGGCCTCGACGTCGGTGACGATCTTCTCGGCGTCGGCCGGCCGGCCCACGGCCTTGGCGACCTGGCGCAGCGTGGTCTGCCACGAGTCCTCGAACGGGCCGGTGGTCTCGTAGGCGGTGGTCGGCGCGAGCTTGCTGAGCTTCTCGTACTCGTCCTTGATGTAGTAGTCGCCGCCGGCCAGGATCAGGTCTGGGTTCAGCGCCGCGATCTTCTCGATGTCGAAGCCGGTGTCGCCCGCGGTGAGCACGGCCGGCGTGCCGGCCAGCTTCGGCTTGGCCCACGGCGTGACACCGCCCTCGCCCGCGGACTCGGCGATGCCGACCGGCTGCACGCCCAGCATGAGCAGCGCGTCGAGGTCGGCGTCGGACAGGGCCACGATCCGCTGCGGCGCGGCCTTGATCTGCGCGGTCCCCAGCTTGTGCGTCAGCGCGACCGGGTAGCTCGCCGCCGCGGGCGCCGAGCCGGTCGCGGCCGCATCCTCGCTCTGGGCGTCGTCGCCGCACGCGCTGAGCAGCGCGATCCCGGCGGCGAAGGCGATCCCGGCCGCCGCGAACCGGCGGGCGGGACGCAGGGAAAAGGTCATGTCGGGCCTCACGTTCGGAGTTAGGTTAGGCTAACCTAAGCGATCATTCCGGTCGAGGGCAAGACGGCGCCCGATATTTGATAAGGCTAACCTTCGTTCGACGTTCAGCGATAGAGGTGACAATTTTGCCGGTAGTCGTCCCCCGGGTGAACGCCGCGCCGCCGCGGCCCGCCCGGCGCCCCCGACGGGCCGTCGCCCTGCTCGCGCTGCTGGCCGCGGCCGGCGCCGCGGTGCTGCTCAGCCTGGCCGTCGGCGCGCAGACGCTGAGCCCCGCCGCCGTGGCGCGGGCGATCGTCTCCCCCGCCACGGCGGCCCCCGAGGCCGTGGCGATCGTGCGTGAGCTGCGGCTGCCGCGCACGATCCTCGGCCTGCTCGTCGGGCTCGCCCTCGGGGCCGCGGGCGCGCTCATGCAGGGCCACACCCGCAACCCGATCGCCGACCCGGGCCTGCTCGGCGTCTCGGCCGGCGCCTCGTTCATGGTCGTGATCGGCATCCAGCTCGGCACCCGCACCCTCGCCGGGTACATCTGGTTCGCCTTCGCCGGCGCCCTGCTCGCCAGCGTGCTCGTCTTCGGCATCGCCGCCGGCCGGCGCGGCGGCCCGACCCCGGTCACGCTCGCCCTGGCGGGGCTCGCCATCAGCGCGCTGCTGGCCTCGTGCACCCAGGCGATGCTGCTGGCCGACAACGCCAGCCTCAACGTGTTCCGCTTCTGGGTCGTCGGCTCGCTGTCCGGCCGTGACGCGCACGTCGCCGCCCAGGTGGCCCCGTTCATCGCGGCCGGGCTGGGGCTCGCGCTGCTCAACGCGCCCGCGCTCAACGCGCTCGGCCTCGGCGAGGACGTCGCCCGCGCGCTCGGCCAGCGGGTCCTCGCGGCCCGCGCGGCCGGGGTCGCGGCGATCGTGCTGCTGGCCGGGGCGGCCACCGCGGCCTGCGGCCCGATCGCCTTCCTCGGCCTCATCGTGCCGCACCTGGCCCGCACGCTCACCGGCCCCGACCACCGCTGGCTGGTGCCCTGCTCGGCGCTGGCCGGCGCCGCGCTGCTGCTCGTCGCGGACACGCTCGGCCGGGTCGTGGTCAGCCCCGGCGAGCTGCAGACCGGGATCGTGCTCGCCGTCGTCGGCGCGCCGTTCTTCATCGCGCTCGTCCGGCGCCGCCGCGGGCTGGTCCGGCTGTGAGGCCCTACGCCCGGGCCGCCGCCGTCGGGGTGGCGGGGCTCGCCGCGGCCGTCGCGGTCGCCGTGTTCGCGATCGGGCGGGGCAGCTACGCGATCCCGCCCGGCACCGTGGTCGACGTCCTGCTCGGCGGCGGTACCCCCGGCCAGCGCCTGGTCGTGCTCGACCTGCGGCTGCCGCGCATCCTCGCGGCCCTGCTCGTGGGCGCGGCGCTGGCGCTGTCGGGCGCGCTCACCCAGACCTTCGCCCGCAACCCGCTCGCCACGCCGGACGTGCTCGGCGTGACCAGCGGCGCCTCGCTCGGGGCCGTCGCGCTCATCGTGCTCGGGGGCGGGGGCAGCGCGGCCGGGGTGCCCCTCGCGGCGCTGGCCGGCGGGCTGCTCGCGGCCGCGCTCGTCTACGTCCTCGCCTGGCGCCGGGGCATCGACGGCTACCGGCTGGTGCTCGTCGGGCTCGGCGTCGGCGAGATCGTGCAGAGCGGCGTGTCGTGGTTCCTGGTGCGGGCCGAGATCGTCGACGCCTACCGGGCCACGGTCTGGCTCAACGGCTCGGTCGCGGGCGTCGAGTGGGACCGGGTGCGCCCGCTCGCCGTCGCCCTGGCCGTGCTGCTGCCCGCGGCCCTCGCCACCGGGTTCACGCTCAAGGCGATCCAGTTCGACGACGACGTGGCGCGGGCGCTGGGCGTACGCCTGCAGCTCGCGCGCCTGGCCGTCGTGCTGACCGCGATCGCCCTGGCCGCGGCCGCCGTGTCCGCCGCCGGCCCGATCGAGTTCGTCGCCTTCGTGGTGCCCCAGGTCGCGCTGCGCCTGTGCGGCGGCTCCCGCCCGCCCCTGCTCACCTCGGCCGTGCTCGGCGCGCTGCTCGTGGTCGCCGCCGATCTGCTCGCCCGCACGGTGCTGCCCGGCCGCGAGCTGCCGGTCGGCCTCGTCACCGCGATCGTGGGCGCCCCCTACCTGCTCTGGCTGCTCGTGCGCACGAACCGGAGGAACTCGGCATGACCACTCGGCTTCAGGCCCGGGGGCTGCGGCTCGCCTACGGCGACCGCGTCGTCGTCGACGGCCTCGACCTCGACGTGCCCCCGGGGGCCGTCACCGCCGTCGTCGGGCCCAACGGCTGCGGCAAGTCCACGCTGCTGCGCGCGCTCGGCCGGCTGCTGCGCCCGCGGGCCGGCGAGGTGCTCCTGGACGGGCGGCGCATCGAGCGCATCCCCACCCGCGAGGTGGCCCGGGTCCTCGGCCTGCTGCCGCAGAGCCCGGTCGCGCCGGACGGGCTCACCGTCGCCGACCTCGTCATGCGCGGCCGCCACCCGCACCAGAACTGGTTGCGCCAGTGGTCGGCCGCCGACGAGGCGATCGTCGCCGAGGCGCTGGCGTGGACGGACATGCTCGACCTCGCCGGCCGCCCCGTCGACGCGCTCTCCGGCGGCCAGCGCCAGCGCGCCTGGCTGTCCATGGCGCTCGCCCAGGGCACCGAGATCCTGCTGCTGGACGAGCCGACGACGTACCTGGACCTGTCCCACCAGATCGACGTGCTCGACCTGGTGTCGCGGCTGCACCGCGAGCGCGGCCGGACGATCGTGATGGTGCTGCACGACCTGAACCTGGCCGCCCGCTACGCCGACCACGTGGTGGCGATGCGCGGCGGCGCCATCGTGGCGCAGGGCGAGCCGGCGGCGGTGCTCACCCCCGAGCTGCTGTCGTCGGTCTTCGGGCTGGAGGCGCTCGTGATCCCGGACCCGGCGACGGGTACGCCGCTCGTGGTCCCATTGCCCGGAGTTGGGGCCTAGCGTTGCTGCCCAGAGTTGCTGCCTAGAGTTGCGGTGTGAATCTCAGCGCGCGACTGCACGCGGCCGGTGACGTCCGGCTGGCCGCGGAGCCCGTGCCCGTGCCCGGCGCGGGCGAGAGCCTCGTCGAGGTGACCGCGGTCGGGCTGTGCGGGTCGGATCTGCACTGGTACGCGGAGGGCGGCATCGGCGACGCCCGCATCGCGCACCCGATCGTCGGCGGGCACGAGATGGCCGGGGTCGTGCGCGGCGGCGCGCTGGACGGCGTGCGGGTCGCGATCGACCCGGCGATCCCGTGCCACCGCTGCGACCTGTGCCGGGCCGGGCACCCGAACCTCTGCCGCGACATCGTCTTCGCCGGGCACGGCCGGCGCGACGGGGGGCTGCAGCAGTACCTGGCGTGGCCGACCGACCGCCTGCATCCCCTGCCCGAGGCCCTCACCGACGCCGACGGCGCGATGCTCGAGCCGCTGGGCGTCGCCGTCCACGCGGTCGACCTGGGCCACGTGCCCCTCGGCGCCGACGTCGCGGTGCTCGGCTGCGGCCCGATCGGGCTGCTGCTGATCCAGGTCGCCCGCGCCGCCGGCGCCGCCCGGGTGCTCGCCACCGACCCGCTCCCCCACCGCCGCATGGCCGCCGTCGCCTACGGTGCGGACGTCGTGCTCGACCCGGCCGCCGCCGGCGTCGCCGATGCCCTCGCGGACTTCACGGACGGCCGCGGCGCCGACGTCGCCTTCGAGATCGCCGGCACCGACGCCGCCATCGAGGCCGCCGTCACCGTGGTGCGCCCCGGCGGCCGGGTCGTGCTCGGCGGCATCCCGAGCACCGACACGTCGGCGTTCCCGGCGGCGGCCGCCCGGCGCAAGGGCCTCACGTTCGCGATGGTGCGGCGGATGAAGGAGGTGTACCCGCGGGCGCTCGCCCTCGTCACCGGGGGCCGGGCGGACGTGCGGTCCCTGGTGAGCCACCGCTACCCGCTGACCTCGGTGGCCGAGGCGTTCCCCGTCGCCAACGCCCGCAAGGGCCTGAAGGTCCTCGTCGAGCCGGCCGGGCCCTGACCCGGCGTCAGGATGTGTGGGCGGCGATCGCGTCGGCCAGGCTGCGGTCCGGCGGGGACTGCACGGCCGGCGGGCGCAGTCGCGTGGCGTCCCAGGCCGCCTTCCACGCCGCGCCGACGTCCCGGGCGCGGTTCTTCCAGATCGTGATCTGCCGGCAGCCATCGCACCCCGACGGCACGCCCCAGGCGTCGACGCCGACGCGGCGGCAGAGGGTGACCGCACGGTACAGGTGGATGTCCTGGCTCACGAGGAGCGCCCTGGTCACGCCGTAGACGTCGTGCGCGCGGCGGCAGGTGTCGTAGGTGTCCAGGCCGTAGGGGTCGACGACGACGCGGGACCGCTCGACGCCGTGCTGGGCGAGGTAGTCCCCCATCACCCGGACCTCGTTGCCCGAGCCGCCGTGCGCGTCGCCGGAGATGAGCAGCGCCTTCACCTTGCCGGCGGCGACGAGCTCGGCGGCCTTGTCGAGGCGGTTGCGCAGGAAGGTCATCGGGTCCTGGCCGCCGGGCGCGACCTGGGCCCCGAAGACGATCGCGACGTCGGCGGCCGGCGCCTGCGCGACGGCGACGAGGCGCCCGGAGGACGACGCGTGGACCCACGCGGTCGGGACCATCACGACCGCGACGAGCAGCACCGCCACGGCCGCGAGGCGCAGCAGCACCCGGCGCCGGCGGCGGGGCGGCCGGGCCGGCTGCGGTGCCGCGGCCTCGCCGGGTGCGGTGTCCGTGTTCGCCATGCGGGCAGCATGTCACGGCCCGGCAAGGGGTGGAACGGCCTGGAACGGGTCCAGGGATCTCGTGGCACGAATCCTGGATCACACGCGATCGGCCCGGCCATAGCGTCAGACGTATCGATGCACCACCGACCGCTGCCGGGAGGCACACCATGAACCGTCCGAGCGTCCGCCTCTCGATCGCCGTCGCCGCGATCGCCCTCGCCGGGCTGAGCACCGCCGCCTGCTCCGGCGACGACCCGGCCGGGTCGCCGGACATGGTGCCGGCCGGCGCCACGTCCTCGCTCAAGCCGAGCCCGACGAAGCAGAGCAAGCCCAAGGGCGACACGAAGATCGTCGAGTTCAAGATCGTCCAGCAGCCGAAGTGCCCCGAGGGCACCGCCGTGTACCGTGCCGACGCCGTACCCGTGATCATCAAGTGGAAGGTCGCCGGCGCCACCGGGATCGGGCTGTCGGTGGACAACCCGGACCTGCCCGGCAGCTACGGCAACTACCCCGCGAGCGGCACGGAGACGTTCACGTTCTCCTGCGGCGGCCCGGTCGGCAGCGTCGAGACGCACACGTACACGATCACCACCACCGGCGGCAAGCAGACCAAGAAGGCTCAGGTCAAGGCGTCGGCGAAGGTCATGGACACCGGCCGCGGCGGCAACTGACGCCGCGGCACCGCCCGGCCATGCGCGATGATGTCGCCATGGGAGTGATCTACGACTATTTCGCCGCCGACTCCGACGAGCAGGCGGCCGCGGCGCTCGACCTGCCCGGCGGCCCCGGCGGGCCGGACGCCCACGACGGCCCGGTGGTCTCGTGCCGCATCGACCCCGCGGTGCGCCTCGGCGAGCTCGCGCGGCTGCTCGCCGGCGTCGACCGCTCGTCCGGGGCGCCGATCGCGGCGACCCCGGACTTCGACCAGCTGGTGCTCCCGATCAGCCCGGACCTGCGCGCCGCCCTGGCCGCCGCGACCCCGGCCGAGCTCGACGCGGTCGCCGATCCCTGGTCGCGCATCGAGGAGTTCGACGGCGGCTTCGCCCCGCCCGACGCGGCCGAGTTCCTGCACTCGCTCGCCGAGGTGAGCCGCGCCGGCAAGGGCCTTTACTCCTGGATCTGCATCTAAGACCGCGTCTCAGGCGCGCGCGTCAGTACCGGTTGGGCTTGGCCTCTACCTTCGTGGTCGCCGAAACGCGGGGCTTCCCGGTGAACGAGTTGAACCTGGCGCGAACCAATTGCAGCCGGTCGAGCCCCTGCACCGACTCGGGCAGTTCGGTGAGCAGGTTCTCGTCGAGGTAGAGCGCGCGCAACGCGTGCAGGTTGCCGATCGAGTCGGGCAATGAGCGCAGCTTGTTGTGCGACAGGTTCAAGGTCTCCAGCTGGCGGAGCCGGCCGATCGACTCGGGGACCGTCGCGAGCTCAAGGCCGGAGAGGTACAGCGAGGTCAGTGCTGTGAGATTGCCGATCGACTCGGGCAACTCGGTCAGCCGACCGCTGCTGCGGATGCCGAGCTCGGTCAGCCGGGTCAACTCGCCGATCCAGGCGGGCACCTCGCTCACCGCACCGGTCAAGTAGAGATGTTCGAGCGCGGTGCAGCCGCGCAGCTGCGCCGGGAACTCGGCGAAATGGTTGGATCCCAACGACAGCGCGGTCAGGTTGACGAGGTCGGCGAACGACTCCGGCAAGGCGGTGAGCTGGTTCATGTTGAGATCCAGCCCGGTCAGACAGGACAGCTTGCCGATCGATTCGGGCAGCGCCACGATCGCGTTGTGGCGCAGCTGGAGCGAGTGGAGACCGCCGAGATCGCAAATCGTCTCCGGCAGCGCGTCGATCTCGTTGTCGTCGGCGCGAAGGTCGACGAGGGCGGCCAGCCCGCCGATGTTGTCGGGCAGCCGGGTCAGCTTGTTGCCGGTGACGCGAAGGGTGTGCAAGGAGCGCAGGTCCGCGCACCAGTCGGGCAGCGTCGCGAACTCGTTGTGGCCGAGCTGCAGCGTGGTCAGCGCGGCGAGGTCGCGCATCCGGTCGGGCAGCGTCCGCAGTTGGTTTCGACTGGCCGTGAGGTGCTGGAGCGCGACCAGCTCGCCGATCTCGTCGGGCAGCGCGGTGAGCTGGTTGTTGTCGAGGCGTAGCTCGGTCAGCGCGGTCAGGTCGCCGATCCAGGCCGGCAGCGCGGTCAGCCGGTTGTCGCTCAGATCGAGTGTGGTGACCGTGGTGAGATCTCGGATGGCCGGACGAAGCCTCGTGAGCCGGCGGCCGGACAGGTCGAGGTGGGTGCCGCCGTTCGTGCGGACGTCCTTGATGATCTCGTCTGTCGTGGGCATGCGTTGCCAACCGTTTCCGTTGAGGGCGGGGTGTTCGGCACCCTAGTAGCCCTCCGCAACCCCGTCTGCGACCTACTTGCGGCTCGTGCCGGACGCCAGACCGGCAGGCGGGCAGCGCCGGTGGGCCTCGGCGGGGGTGGCCGGCCCGTCGGGGGCGAAGGAGACGCGGGCGACGAGCGGCTCGCCGCGAACACTAGGGCGCCGCCGGCGGGGACGCCACCGCATCGCCGGCGGCGGAAGCTTGTCGAGCACCTTGCCGTCCGCACAGCGGCCGGCTCGAACACCCGGCCGGGACACCAACGCTCTACATTCAGCCTCCAAATGAGACGCGGTCTAACTGTCGGGTTTCGGCGGGGGCGGCGACTTGCCCGGAATTGGGCGGGTCAAGCTCGGCTAGCGTGCCGCCCATGCAGCGACCCCTGACGATGCGTCCGGCCGTGAGCCTGGCCGCGTGCCTGGGTGTGGCCGCCGTCCTCGGGACGGTCCCGGCCACCCCCGCCGCCGCGGCGTTCCCGGGCGCCAACGGCCGCCTCGCCTTCGAGCGCTTCGACGCCGCCGGCACCGCGCTCGGCGACATCTACACGATCACCGCGTCCGGCAAGGGCGAGACCGACCTCACCGGCACGCCGGCGATCGAGGACCGCGACCCCGCCTGGTCCGCCGACGGCACGCGGCTCGCGTTGCGCCGCTACGGGGCCGGCCCCGACCAGCTGTGGGTGATGAACGCCGACGGCACCGGCCTGACCGTCGTGCCCGGCAGCGGCACCGCGTCCGCCCCGGCCTGGTCCCCCGGCGGCGGCAAGCTCGTCTACGAGTGCTGGTCGGGCGGCCAGACCGACATCTGCTCGATCGCCCCCGACGGCACCGGCCTCACCCAGCTGACCAGCACCGCCGGCGTCGACGAGCACACCCCGGTGTGGTCGCCGAACGGGCTGAAGATCGCCTTCGTCCGCGACAGCGCCGCGGGCGGCAGCAACCTGCTGACGCTCGCCGTCAAGACGCTGGCCACGACGGCGGTCACCGCGGCGGTGGCCGGGACCTACGACTCCCGCCCCGACTGGTCCCCCGACGGCACCCAGCTCGCGTTCGGCCGGTTCGTCGCCGGCAGCGGCTACGGCACCGGGATCTACCGGGTCCCGGGCGCGGGTGGCCGGGCGACGCTGGTGACCCGGCCCCTGGCGGGCAGCGACTCGCACCACACGATGCCGGCCTGGTCCCCCGACGGCACGCGGATCGCCTACTGCGACCTGGACGACAACGAGGCCTGGGGGCACATCTTCACGATCAACCCCGACGGCACCGGCAACACCCAGGTCACCTTCGGCCCGGGGACCGACGAGGCCCCCGACTGGCGCGCCGGCTGATCACCAGCGGTCCTCGTGGCGGACCTGGTGCAGCGGGGAGCGGCGGCGCCACCCGTGCCGCTCCAGGTCCGGCACCTCCATCAGCCGGCTCACCGGCCCGAGGCACAGCCACGCCACGGGCCGCACGCCGGGCGGGATGCCGAGCAGGCCGCGCAGGAAGTCCTCCCGGTAGAACGACACCCAGCCGACGCCGAGGTCCTCGGCCGTGGCCGCGAGCCACAGGTTCTGGATGGCGAGGCACACCGAGTAGAGGCCGGCGTCGGCGATCGCGTGGCGGCCCAGCACCGCGGGGCCGCCGCGCTCGGCGTCGTACGTGACCACGACCGACAGCGTCGACTCCAGTACCCCGTCGATCTTGATGCGGGCGAAGCGGGCGGCCGTCTCGGCGTCGAGGGTCGCGGCGAACACCCCGCGCTCGTGGGACACGTGCGCGTGGAAGGCCTCGCGCAGGGCCCGGTCGCGCACGACGACGAAGTCCCACGGCTGGGACAGCCCGACGCTGGGGGGCGGCGTGCGCGGCGCCGAGGATCCGGTCGAGCGTGGCGTCGGGCACCGGCGCGCCCGTGAACTCGCCGCGCACGTCGCGGCGGCGGTTGATGATGTCGTACAGCTCGTGCGTCATGACAGGCTCCCGCTGCGCTCACGCCCCGGGCGGGCCGGGGCCGTCAGTCGCGAGGCCGGTCTTCGGACTCCCGGATCGTCGCCTCACCGCCCGCCTTCCCAGCCCGTGCGGGCCAGTGGCTACGCGTGCGCGTGTGGGCGGCGGCTCCCCGGTCACCGCGGCGGGCCCGTGCCGGATTCGCACCGGCTTCCCAGATTCTCCCCGCCGTCGCCGGCGGGGCACCTCGCTTCAGTACTTGCCGCCGCGAAGGGTATCGCACCCCCGACTTTCGTCAGGGGCGGCCGCGGCGGTTCGGCAGATCCGCCCGGGCGCGCCGCTGCCTAGCGTCGGGTGGCATGAACCGCAGACTGCTCGCCCTCGCGGCCGCCGCCGTCGTCCTGTGGCCCGCCGCACCGGCCCAGGCCGCGCCGGCCGCGACCCCCATCGACACCTACCTGCGCCAGGCCCTCGACGGGACCGGGCTGCCCGGGCTCTCCGCCGTCGTGACGCACGGGGACGAGGTCGTGCACGCGGCCGGCTACGGCCACGACTCGACGGGGGCGCCGGTCACCGCGCGCACGCCGATGCGGGTCGCCTCGGTGAGCAAGTCGTTCACGGCGACGGCGGTCATGACGCTCGTGGACGCCGGGAAGATCGCGCTGGACGAGCCCGTCGCGGACCAGCTCCCCGAGTTCCGGATGGCCGACCCGCGCGCGGCCCGCGTCACGGTGCGCCAGCTGCTCGACCAGACCTCCGGCCTCGCCGACGGCGGCATCGACATCCCCGCGGCCGAGTCCACCGCCAGCCCGGCCGCGTACGTGGCGGCGCTGCGGAGCGGGCACCTCGCCGCCGAGCCCGGCACCGCGTGGGCCTACTGCAACGCCAACTACGAGATCGCGGCCCGGCTCGTGGAGGTCGCCGGGGGTGTGGGCTTCGGGCAGTACGTCCGGATGCACGTCTTCGAACCGCTCGGGATGACCGGCAGCTCCGTCGGGGGCGCGGCGGCGGACGGCCACATCTCGCTCTTCGGCGCCTGGGTCGCGCGGCCGGAGCTGCGCGCGTTCGGGGCGCGCGGCGGCGCGGGCGGGGTCGTCACCGACGCCGAGGACCTGGGCCGGTGGCTCATCGCCCAGACCGGCCACGGCCCGCAGGTCGTCCGGCCGGAGAGCCTCGCGGCCATGCACGCGCCGTCGAAGGTGCGCGACTACGCGATGGGCTGGGGCCCGTCCGACGTGGACGGCCGCGAGCTGCTCGTGCACTCGGGGAACCTGTTCACCTACACGGCCGTCGAGGCGATCGATCCCGCCACCGGCTACGGGTACGCGGTGATGACGAACAGCGCGGGCCTCTACGACGACACGTACGAGGTGCTGCGCGGCCTGGTCGCCGTGACCCACGGCGCCGAGCCGCCGGCGGCGGGCGGGCAGCGGCAGCTGATCGAGCTCGTGCTGGGCCTGGTCGCGCTGGCCTCGGCGGGCCTGGCCGTGCTGGGCGTGCTGCGCCCCTCCCGCCGCTGGTGGCGCCTGATCCCGCCGGTGCTCCCGACCGTGATTTTTCTGTCGTACCCGCAGTGGGTCTCGATCCTCATGAACGGCCGGACGGTCACGTGGGCGCAGATGACGTACTTCGCCGCCCCACTGACCGTCACCCTCGCCGTCGCGGCGGTGTCCGGCCTTGTCGTCACGGCGGCCCGCCTGCGCTCGATAGCCTCGGCCAGGTGAGCAAGTATCTCGTGTTCGCGGCGATCGCCGGCGCCTGCGTCGCCAGCGGCCTCTACCTCGACCACGTCCCGGCCTGGCGCCAGCTGCTCTTCCCGGTGCTGAGCGCCGCCGCCTACCTGCACGGGCGGCACCTGCCGGCGCGGCACGACTGGGTGGTGCCCGCGCTCGCCGCGCTGCCCGGCGTCGTCCTGCTGGTGCCGGAGCCGGCCCGCGGCGCCGGTGCGCTCATGTGCCTGGCCCTGTTCGTGGTGCTGCCCTGGCTCGCCGGTCGCTTCCGCCGCCAGCAGGCCGACCTGGTGGTGGCCGGCCGCGAGCGGATCGCGCAGCTGGAGCTGATCGCGCTGCGGGAACGCGCGCGCATCGCGGCGGACATGCACGACTCGCTCGGGCACGAGCTGGCGCTGATCGCCCTGCGGGCCGGCGCACTCGAGCTGGCCCCGGACCTGTCCCCGCCGCACCGGGAGGCGGCGGCGGCCCTGCGCGCGTCGGCCGTGACCGCCACGGACCGCCTGCGCGAGACGATCGGCATCCTGCGCGAGTCGGCCCCGGCCGACCCCGCCGACGAGCGCGTCGAGGCGCTTGTGCAGCGGGCACGCGAGGCCGGGATGGCCATCACCCTGCGCGTCGGCGAGGGGCCGCGGCCGCCGGCGGTCGAGCGGGCCGTCCACCGGGTCGTGCAGGAGGCGCTCACCAACGCGGCCCGCCACGCGCCCGGATCCGCGGTGGCGGTGGGCATCGAGCACGACGCAGGTGAGATCGTCGTCGTCGTGCGCAACGAGCTGGGGGATGCTGCGGCCGTACCGTCGAGGGACGGCAGCGGCCTGTCCGGCCTGCGCGAACGCATGCGCCTGCTCGGCGGCTCCCTGCAGGCCGGCCCGGGCGAGGGCGGGTTCACGGTCACGGCCCGGATCCCGGTGACCCGACCGTGATCCGGGTCGTGCTCGCCGACGACGAGGCCATGATCCGCGCCGGGATTCGGGCGATCCTCGCCACCGACCCGGACATCGAGGTCGTCGCCGAGGCCGCCGACGGCCGCGAGGCGGTCGAGCTCGTGCGCGCCCACCGCCCGGACCTGGCGCTGCTCGACATCCGGATGCCGCGCCTCGACGGCCTGTCGGCCGCGGCCGAGCTGCGGGCCGCCGCGCCGGACGTCGCCGTGGTGCTGCTGACGACGTTCGACGAGGACGAGTACGTGGCCCGGGCCCTGGCCGAGGGCGCCGCCGGCTTCCTGCTCAAGGCGGCCGACCCGCGCGAGCTGATCCTCGGCGTGCGCGCGGTCGCCGGCGGCGCCGCCTACCTGTCGCCCCGCATCGCCCAGAAGGTCATGACCCGCCTCGGCGGCGACCGCCTCGCCCGCGCGGAGGCCGCCCGGCGGCGCCTGGACCGGCTGACCCCGCGCGAACGCGACGTGCTCGGCGGCGTCGGCCGGGGCCTGTCCAACCAGGAGATCGCCGCCGAGCTGCACCTCTCCGAGGGCACGGTCAAGGCCCACGTGAGCGCGATCCTGCTGCGGCTGGGCCTGAACAACCGCGTCCAGGCCGCCATCCTGGCCTACGAGGCCGGCGGCTGAGCCGGCATCCCGCGTTCGTCCGGTTCGCACCGGACGGGCCACACGGCCGCGGCCGCCGCCATAGGCTCGGGGCATGACGCAGACGACGCACACGCTCGCCCTGCCCGGGGCCGACCTGGTCTACGACGTCACCGGCCCGCTGCCGGCGGCGGACGGCCGGCCCCCGCTGTTCATGATCGGCCAGCCGATGACCGCGGACGGGTTCCGCGCGCTGGCCGCGCACTTCCCGGACCGGACCGTCGTCACCTACGACCCGCGCGGCCTCGGCCGCAGCGTCCGCACCGACGGCGTGGCCACCGACTCGCCGCAGGAGCAGGCCGCCGACCTGCACCGCCTCGCCGAGGCGCTCGGCGCCGGGCCGGTCGACGTCTTCGCCAGCAGCGGCGGGGCGGTGACGGCGCTCGAGTGGGTGGCCACCCACCCCGGCGACATCGCCGTGCTGGTCGCCCACGAGCCGCCGATCAACGCGGTGCTCCCCGACGCGGCGGGCGCGGACCGGGCCCGGGCCCGCTTCAACGCCGCCTACGAGGCCAGCGGCGCCGGCGCGGGCATGGCCGCGTTCATCGCCATGACCTCCTGGAAGGGCGAGTTCACCGAGGACTACTTCGCGCAGCCGGACCCCGACCCGGCGATGTTCGGGATGCCCGCCGAGGACGACGGGCGCCGCGACGACCCGCTGCTGTCGCGGCGCGCGTGGGCGATCACCGACTACCGCCCGGACGCGGCCGCCCTGTCCGCGGCCCCGACGCGGATCGTGGTCGGGGTCGGCGAGGAGTCGGCGGAGACGTACACGGCGCGCACGGCCGAGGGCGTGGCCGCCCTGCTGGGCCGGGAGGTCACGGTGTTCCCGAGCCACCACGGCGGCTTCGTCGGCGGCGATTCCGGCTACGCGGGCAAGCCGGCGGAGTTCGCCGCGAAGCTCCGCGAGGTCCTCGGGTAGCCGGAACCCGCTCCGCGCGCACGTCGCGGAGCCGGCGACGGGTCCGGCGCTGCCGACGGGTCCGGCGCCTGCCGACGGGTCCGGCGGTGCCGACCGGCCCGAGCGGCGGTTACAGCAGGCCGGCGAGCTTGTAGAGCACGAGCGAGCCGGCCACGGCGACGTTCAGGCTCAGGCCCGTGCCGATCATCGGGATCTCGACGGCGCCGTCGAGGAGGTCCAGGGCCTCGGGTGGGATGCCCGTCGACTCGTGGCCGAGGACCATCACGGTGCGCCGGCGCGCGGCGGGCAGGTCGGCCAGGCGCACGGCCTCGTCGGCGAGCTCCACGCCCAGGATCCGCGCGCCCGCCGCGCGCTCCGCGGCCAGCCAGCGCAGCGGGTCGCCGATGCGGTGCACGCAGGCGGGCCGGCGCAGCGTGTTGCCGCGGGCGAGGGCCTCGTCGATCCACGGCAGCCGCGGCACGACGAGGCAGGCCCCGACGGCGTCGCAGGTGCGCAGGAGGGTGCCGAGGTTGACGCCGTGCATCGGCCACAGCGGTGCGGCCAGGAGATGTCCCCAGCAGCGGTGCGAGCGGGAGCGGCGGGCGGAGCGCACCTCGGAGCGGGTGCGGACGCGGATGGCGGTAGCCATGGGAGGACGTGCTTCGCGGCGCACGCGGGCCATCGACGGCGGAAGGGCCGCACCCAGGATAGCGTGCCGGCCGCCTTCACGTCACGGGTACAGCGCCGCGATCGGGGGCAGCCGCCGCCGCGTCACCGGCGCAGCGCCACGGCCGGGTAGCCGCCGCCGCGTCACCGGCGCAGCGCCACGGCCGGGTAGCCGCCGCCGCGTCACCGGTGCAGCGACGCGCGCACCTCCTCGTCGTGCTCGCCCAGGGCCGGGCCGGTCCAGCGGATGCGGCCGGGCGTGGCCGAGAGCCGGGGCGCCACGTTCTGCATCGGGACCGCGCCCAGGTCGGCGTCGGGCACCCGCACGATGCTCTCCCGCGCCGCGAAGTGCGGGTCGGCGAGCATGTCGCGGGCGGTGAAGACGCGGCCGGCCGGCACCGCGTGCTCCTCCAGCCGGGCCAGCACCTCGCCGGCCGGGTACTGCCGCGTCCACCCGGCGATGAGGTCGTCGAGCCCCCGCTGGCGCACCCCGCGGGCGGCGTGGGTGGCGAAGTCCTCCGACGTGGCGAGGTCCGGGCGGCCCATGGCGGCGGCGAGGCGGCGGAACACCGTGTCCTGGTTCGCGGCGACGAGCACGAAGTCGCCGTCGGCGGTCGGGTACACGTTGGACGGCGCGACGCCGGGCAGGACGGCGCCCGAGCGCTCGCGGGTCACCCCGGCGAGGGCGTAGTCGGGGACGAGGGCCTCGGTCATGGCGAGCACCGACTCGTAGATGGACACGTCGACGACCTGGCCGAGGCCGGTGCGCCCGCGGGCGAAGAGGGCGAGGACCGCGCCCCAGGCGGCGTGCATGCCGGCCAGCATGTCGCCGATGGACAGGCCGGTGCGGCTCGGCGGGCGGTCGGGGTCGCCGACGAGATGGCGCAGGCCGCCCATCGCCTCGCCGATGGAGCCGTAGCCGGCCCGGGCCGCGTAGGGGCCGGTCTGGCCGAAGCCGCTGACCCGCACCAGGACGAGCCGCGGGTTCACGGCCGACAGCTCGTCCCAGCCCAGGCCCAGCCGCTCCAGCGTCCCGGGCCGGAAGTTCTCCACGAGGACGTCGGCCTGGGCGATGAGCTCCAGCGCGAACGCCTTGCCCCCGGGGGACTTGAGGTCGGCGGTCACGCTGCGCTTGCCGCGGGCGATGACGCTCCACGACAGCGACTTGCCGTCCTTGCTCAGGCCCCAGTGGCGCATCGGGTCGCCGTCGCGGGGCTGCTCGACCTTGATGACGTCGGCGCCGAAGTCCGCCAGCAGCTGACCGCAGAACGGGCCGGCGATGAGCTGGCCGAGCTCGACGACGCGCACGCCGTCGAGGGCCAGCATCTGCTCCTGCATGGGCGGTCCTCTCAGTCGATCCGGCGCAGTTCGCGGCGGAAGCGGCGGGCGGTCTCGATGTACCGCTCGGCGTTGATCCGCAGGTGCTCGGCGTCGGGCGGGGTGTCGCGGATGCGCACCGGCACGCCGAGGGCCGTGGTGCGGGGCGGGACCGTGAACCGGGGCGGCACGAGCGCGGACGCGCCGACCAGGGCCCCGGCCCCGACGTGCGCGCCCGGCAGCACGACGGCCTGCGAGCCGATCAGCGCGCCGTCCTCGACGACGCAGCCCTCCAGGTGGGCCAGGTGCCCGACGATGCACCGCGCGCCGATGCGGGTGGCGTGGCGGTCGTTGGCGTGCACGACGGATCCGTCCTGGATGTTCGTCCCGGCGCCGACGGTGATCTCGTTACTGTCCCCGCGCAGCACCGCGCCGGGCCAGACGGAGGCGTCGGGGCCGAGCACGACCCGGCCGATGACGATGGCGTCGGGGTGGACGTAGGCGGACGGGTCGATGCTCGGGACGCAGTCCCCGAGGGCGTAGACGGGCACGGCTCACAACTCCAGCGACTTGCTGATGATGGACTTCAGGACCTCGCTGGTACCACCGTAGATGCGGGTGACCCGGGCGTCGGCGTACATGCGGGCGATCGGGTACTCGGTGACGTAGCCGTAGCCGCCGTGCAGCTGCAGGCAGCGGTCGACCACGCGGCCCTGCAGCTCGGTGCAGAACAGCTTGGTCTTGGCCGCGTCCGCCGGGGTGAGCTCGCCGTCGAGGTGCGCCCGCACGGCCGCGTCGAGCAGCGCCTGCCCGGCGGCCAGCTCGGCGGCCATCGCGGCGAGCTCGAACTTGGTGTTCTGGAACTGGGCGAGGGGCCGGCCGAAGACGGTCCGCTCGCGCACGTAGCGGATGGTGTGCTCGTGGGCGCTGACGGCCTGGGCGACCGAGCCGACGGCGATCGCGAGCCGCTCCTGGGCGAGGTTGTGGGTGAGCGCGGCGAAGCCGGAGCCCTCGGCGCCGAGCCGGTTGGCCACCGGCACCCGGACATCGTCGAAGGCCAGCTCGACGGTGTCCTGGGTGGAGAGGCCGATCTTGTGCAGCCGGCGGCCGACGGTGAAGCCGGGCGTGCCCTTCTCGACGACGAGCAGCGTCAGCCCGGCCCGGCGGTCGTCCGGGTCGCGGCCGGTGCGGACCACCACGACCACGAGGTCGGCCAGCTCGCCGCCGGTGATGAAGGTCTTGGCCCCGTTGACGACGTAGTGCTCGCCGTCGCGGACCGCGGTCGTGGCGATGCCGGCCAGGTCCGAGCCGACGCCGGGCTCGCTCATGGCGATCGCGGAGTACAGCTCGCCGGAGGCCAGGCCGGGGAACCAGCGGGCGCGCTGGTCCTCGTCGGCGAAGGCGAGGAAGTAGGGCAGGACGATGTCCAGGTGGGTGCGCAGCCCGCCCAGGGTCACGACGGCCCGGGCGGCCTCCTCCTGGATGACGACGTTGTACCGATAGTCGCCGGCCCCGCCGCCGCCGAAGGACGAGGGCAGGGCGAAGCCCATGATGCCCACGGTGCCGAGGGTGCGGAACAGGTCGCGGGGCACGATCCCCGCCTCCCGCCACCGCTCGTGGTGCGGCACCACCTCCCGCTCGATCACCGTGCGGACCAGCTCCCGGAACTGCTCGTGCTCCGGGGCGAACAACGTGCGGCGCATGGTTCAGACGCTCTCTTCCTGCACCGGGCGCCGGGCCTGGTCGTGGTCCTCCCAGAAGATGACCTTCCGGTTGAGCAGCCCGAGGATCCCGTGCACCGCCAGCCCGATCGTCGCCATGACGATGAGCAGGGCGAACACCCCGTCGACGTGCAGCTGGGCGTTGCGCTGCAGCAGCATGTACCCGAGCCCCTGCGACGAGCTGATGAACTCCCCCGTGATCGCGCCCAGCAGGCTGAACACGGCCGCGACGCGCAGGGCGGCGAAGATGTACGGCAGCGCGACCTTGACCCGCAGCATCCAGAACGTCTGCCACTCGGAGGCCTGCAGCATGCGCATGAGGTCGCGCTGCTCCCGCGTGGAGGACTTGAGCCCGACGATGACGTTGACGAAGACGGGGAAGAACGCGAGCACGGTCGCCAGGGCGGTCTTGGGAGCCATGCCGAAGCCGAACCAGGTGATGAGCATCGGCGCGATGGCGATCTTGGGGAAGTTCTGGAAGGCGATGATGTACGGCGAGAAGCCCTTCTCCAGCACCGGGATCCGCACGAGCACGGCGGCGACGACGATCGCCAGCACCGAGCCGAGCACGAAGCCGATGCCGAACTCGGAGACGGTCACCAGCAGGTTCTGGTAGAGCTCGGCGCTGGTGAGCATGAGCCACAGCTCGTCGAGCACGTCCAGCGGGGCCGGCAGGATCAGCGGCTCGACGCCGAACACCTCCACGGCCACCACCCAGGCGCCGAGCGCGACGATCGCGATGAGCGGGCTGACGACCAGCGTCGGGTGGCGGCGCAGCAGCGACGGGCGCGGACGTTTCGGCGCCTTGTCCACTGTGGTGGGTGCGGGGGCGGTCATGGTCATCCCACGGCTCCTCGTGCGTGCAGGTACTCCCGGATGCGGTGGGTCAGCCGGGCCGCCTCGGGCGACTCCATGACGTCGAACGTGCGCGGCCGCGGCAGGTCCACGGGGATCCGGTCGAGGATCTGCCCGGGGCGGCCGGAGAGCACGACGACGACGTCGCTGAGGAAGACCGCCTCGCTGATCGAGTGGGTCACGAACAGCGTGGTGGCACCGGTCTCGGACCAGATCCGCAGCAGCTCGGCGTTCATGGTCTCGCGGGTGAGGGCGTCCAGGGCGCCGAACGGCTCGTCCATGAGCAGCAGGCTGGGCCGGCTCATGAGCGCGCGCACCAGCGCGGCCCGTTGCTGCATGCCGCCGGAGAGCTCGCGCGGGTACCGATGCTGGAACCCGTCGAGCCCGACGAGCCGCAGCAGGTCCTCGGCCCGCCGCTTCGCCGCGGCCGAGCGGTCGCGGGCGACGTCGGCCGGCAGCATGACGTTGCGCAGGATGGTCAGCCACGGCAGCAGGACGGGCTGCTGGAACACCATGCCGAAGTCGCGCCGGGGCCCGTCGACCGGGGCTCCGGCCACGAGCGTGGTGCCGCCGCTGCTGGTCTCCAGCCCGGCCACGATCCGCAGCAGGGTCGACTTGCCGCAGCCGCTCGGCCCGACCAGCGACACGAACGAGCCCTGCCGGACCTCCAGGTCGATGTCGGTCAGCGCGACCACGTCACCGGCGTGGGTGCGGAAGGTCTTCGACACCCCGCGGACCTCGACGCCGGGCGCCGCGCCGACGGCCGCGCCCGGTCCGCTTGTCTCAATGGTCACGCCGACCTCCATCAGCTGGGCGCCTTCACGGCCCGCACGGCCGTCTTGTCGAACTTGTTGATGTCGGGGATCAGCGAGCCGTCGTAGATCGCGCCGACCTCGACCGGCTTCTTGAGCTGCCCGTTGTCGGTGAGGTACTTGACGATGTACTGCAGCTGGTCCGGCTTGATCGAGCCGTACTCGCCGCCGGCCGCCGCCTTGACGTTCTCCAGGCGGGCCTTGACCTGGGCCAGGCCGGTCGCGACGGCCGCCGCCTCGTCCCCGCTCGGCTTGCTGTCGGGGAACTTCTTGTAGTGCAGCTTGACGGCTTCCTCGGGGTTGGCCTGCATCCACTCGGTCGCCTTGGCCACGCCCCGGGCCCACGCGGTCAGCGCGGCCTTCTTCGAGGACAGGCTCGACTTCGTGGTGGCCGCCACGACGCCGATGACGAGCTTGTCGGCGACGGCGGTGTCGAGCACCTTGAGGTCGGCGCCGGCCTGCCGGTAGGTCACGATCGACGTGTCGGTGTCGGCGACCGCGGCGACCTGGCCGCTCTTGACGGCGTTGGCGGCCTGGGCGCCGGTGCCGATCGCGACGAACTTGAGGCTGTTGGGGTCCACGCCGGCGTCGGCCGCGCCGGCCTTGGTGAAGGTGACCGCGCCGCTGGCCAGGGTCGGCACGCCGATGTTCTTGCCCTTGAGGTCGGCGAGGCTGTTGATCGCGCCGCCGGTGGGGGCCGCGATCGCCACGATGCCGCGCTGGCTCAGCGAGTAGGGGATGACGAACGGCTGGCCCTCGGAGATCGGCGGGATGACCGCCTCGCCGGAGACGACGGCCACGTCGATCTTGTCGCCGACCATCGCCTGCAGGGCCGTGGCGGTGCCCTCGATGCGGGTGATCTCGACCTTGAGGTGGTCCTCGGCCCAGAAGCCGAGCACGTCGGGCAGGGAGGTGTACATCGCGGCGCCCGGCGAGAGCACGGCGCCGGCGAACCCGAGCCGGATCGTCATCTCCCCGCCGGGGCCGGGGTTGGCGGAGCTGTCGTCGTCGCCGCACGCGGCGAGGGGTAACAGCGCCAGCGCGGCCAGTGCCGCGAGCGCCGTGCGCCTTTTCATCGTCGAAACCACCGAATTCCTCCAAGGCCGGAAACAATTCCTGGGAATGCGGGTGCGGACCGCAGGAAATAACGCTCGCAATCATCGTCACGGCCCCGGGCGCCGGTGGTCAACGTTCGATTCGGTCTACCGCATACCGAGTTCCACTGATTCCATAGCGCGGAAGTATCGGTCGCATTCAGGCGGCGGTGGTGCGGCTCGCCGCGGCCGCGCGGGCGTCGCGGATCCGGGCGTCGACCGCGGCCGCGGCGGCGACCAGCCCGAGGCCGCGGTCGCGCCGCTCCTGCAGCGCGGTGACCCAGCGGCGGGCGTCGGCGTGGATGACGTCGATGAGCGCGCAGACCCCGGGCGAGCGGTCCCCCGGGCGGCGCAGCAGCCGCAGCCGGCGCACCTGGGCGGGTGCGATCTCCTGCACGACCGCGCCGCGCGCCTGGGCCTCGATCGCCAGGCGGAGCGTGAGGAACGTCGAGCCGACCCCGGCCAGCACGAGCGGGATGGTGGAGGCGGTGCGCGCGACCTCGACGACGACGGTGGCGCCGGCGCCGCGGGCGGCCATCGCGCGCTCGACGTCGGTCCAGGCCTGGCCGCGCCGGTCGCCGGCGATCATCGGCACCCCGGCGAGCCGCTCGAGGGGCACCGGCCCGACCGAGCGGGGCGTGCCGGGCGGGGAGACGAGCACGACGTGCTGCTCGCTGACGAGCAGCTGCTCGAGCTCGTCGCAGACGATGGAGCCGGCGGTCAGCCCGAGGTCGCAGTCGCCGGAGCGGACGAGCTCGGCCACGCCGTCGTCGCTCTCGCTCTCCTCGACCCGCACGACGGTGTCGGGGTACTTGCGCCGGAAGCAGCCGAGCCAGGGCGCCAGCGGGTCGGCGACGAGCCCGGCCCCGGCCGCGACCGAGACCTGGCCCGAGTGCAGCTCACGCACGCGCAGCACGGCGGCCTGGGCGCGTTCCAGGGAGCGCACGACCTGGCGGGCCGGGGCGACGAGGGCCTGCCCGGCCGGGGAGAGCACCAGGCCGCGGCCGACCCGCAGGAACAGGTCGGTGCGCAGCTGCCGCTCGAGGCTGCGGATCGCCTGGGACAGCGAGGGCTGCGACAGGTGCAGGGCCCGGGCCGCGCGGGTGACGCCGCCGTGGTCGTGGACGGCCAGGAAGTACTCGAGCTGACGGACCTCGATGCTGCTCATCCCGCACCTCACGCATCATCGCCGGGTGTTGATGCGGGCGAGTGTTCCAGAATCGAGTCTGGTTTTCAACGGTTGTGTTACGGCGAGGTTTCGCAGCTCAGACGCAGTGACGGCGATCGAGATTACGGAGAGCCAGAACCGGTTCTGCTACGCGACCGGGGGCGCGGGCAGGTCCAGCAGGCGGCAGGCGAGGGCGATCTCGAAGCGGGCCTCGTCGGCCGAGAGCAGCCCGGCGAGCCAGTTGCGGGTGGCCGAGCCGAAGCACCCGGCGACCACCCGCAGGACCATCCAGGCCTCGTAGCCGGGGGCACCGTCGTGGCCGTGGGCGATCACGGAGAGCAGCCGCAGGTGCATCCGCTGGACCTCGTCGTGGGTCTCGCGGTAGTCCGGGTTGGTGCCGACCAGGACCCGGGCCAGGGCCGCGGTGACGTGCGGCCGGCGCTGCTGGGCGGCGAACTCGCGCAGCAGGTAGGCGCCGACCCGCTCGCCGGGGGTCGAGCCCGTGAGGTCGACGTCGCCCTGCTGGACCCGGGTGAGGGCCCGCTCGAAGCGCGCCCGGGCCATGGCCAGCAGGAGGTGGTCCTTGGACGGGAAGTACCGGTAGACGGTCGCGAGCGAGACCCGGGCCTCCTCGGCGACCCGCTTCATCTGCAGCTCGTCCTCCCCGCCCGAGGCCAGCAGCGCCGAGGCGGTCGCGAGCACGCGGTCGCGCCGGTCGTGCTGGGCGGGGGTGCGCGGCTGTGCCGGAGCCGCGACCGCGCGCACCGCGGGAGCCTTCACGTTCACATCGAACATGGTGTCATCTGCCCTCGAATCGGGCGGGCCGCCGTTCGGTGAAGGCCGCGATACCCTCCTGCGCGTCGGCGGAGAGCCGGTTGATCGACTGGGCCATCGTCTCGGCGGCCAGGGACTCCTCGACGCCGCGGGCGTACGAGTCCCGCAGCAACTGCTTCGTGAGGCGCATCGCGATCGGCGGTCCCGCCGCGAGGCGCTCGGCCAGCGCCGCGACCCGTCCGGGCAGCGCGTCCGGCTCGGCGATCTCCTCCAGCAGCCCCAGCTCGCCGGCCCGGGCGGCGTCGAAGATCTCCGGCAGCAGGCACAGCCGGGTGGCCAGCCGCGGCCCGACCAGCCGGGGCAGCAGCCACGACGTGGCGAAGTCCGGCGACAGCCCGCGGGCCACGAACATCGTGCCGAACCGGGCCCGGGTGCTGGCCAGCACGAAGTCGCAGGCCAGGGCCAGCCCGAAGCCGGCCCCGGCGGCGAGCCCGTCGACCTGGGCGATCGTCGGCTGGGGCAGGGAGACGAGGGCCTGGCTCGTGCGGGCGACTGCCTGGAGCTGGGCGTGCGGGTGCGGGGCCCGGTCGCCGCCCTCGAGGTCGCCGCCGCTGCAGAACGCGCCCGCGGTCCCGGTCACCACGACGACCCGGGCGTCCGAGGTGGCCGCGGCACCGAAGGCCGCGCCGAGCTCGTCCCAGGCCGCGTAGGTCATCGCGTTGCGGCGGGCCGGCCGGTCGATGGTCACGGTGAGCACGGGCCCGTCGCGCTCCACCCGCACCGCGCTCGTCATGCCGTCACCGACAGGGTCGCGGCGAGCGCGGCGCGCAGGGTCTTGCCGGCGGCGTTCTTGGGCAGCTCGCCGACGACCACGACCCGGGCCGGCGTCTTGAACCCGGCCAGCCGCGACCGGCAGAACGCGCGCAGCCCGCCGGGGTCGGGGGCCGCCCCCGGCGCGGCGACGACGGCCGCCACGACGATCTGGCCCCACCGCTCGTCGGGCAGCCCGACCACCGCGGCCTCGGCGACGTCGGCGTGCTCGACCAGCACGTGCTCGATCTCGGCGGGGAAGATGTTCTCGCCGCCGCGCACGATCATGTCGTCCTTGCGCCCGGCCAGGTACAGGTAGCCCTCCGCGTCCCGCCAGGCCATGTCCCCGCTACGGATCCAGCCGTCGACGACCTTGGTCACGGTGAGGTCGGGGCGGCCGACGTACCCGCTCATGACCGTGTCGCTGCGCGTGTGGATCTCACCGACCCGGCCGACCCCGACCTCGGCCCCGTCCGCGTCACACAGCCGCAGGTCGACGCCGAACATGGGCCGCCCGATCGAGCCGAGCAGATGCGGGCGGCCCGCGAACGCGGCCCGGTGGTCGGCCGGGCGCAGGATGGTCTGGCCGCCGCCCTCGGTCCCGGCGCCGAAGGTGTTGAACAGGTCGCAGCCGAACGTCTCGTGCAGGCGGCGCACCAGGTCCGGCGGCATCGCGGAGCCGCCGTAGGCGATGCTGCGCAGCTGCGGCACGGGCCCCGCCCCGGGGTGGTCCAGCAGCGCGACGACCATGCTCGGCACCAGCAGGCAGCGCGTCACGGTGCCCTCGCGCAGGCAGCCCAGCACGGCCGCGGCGTCGAACTGCGGCAGCAGCATGAGGGCGGCGCCGCGGGAGATCGCGTAGTACAGCCACCCCATCCCGGCCACGTGGAACAGCGGGGTGCCGGCGTAGAGGCACTCGCCCGGCTGGAAGCCCTGCTCCAGCACCCCCTTGGAGGTGTTGGCCTTGACCATCCGCTGGGTCTGCGCGACCACGCGCGGGGTGCCGGTGGTGCCGCTGGTGAGCATCCACAGCAGCACGTCGTCGTCCGCGGTCGCGGCCGGGAGGGTGTCCGGCCCGTCCGGCGCGTGCCCGGCGGCGAACTGCTCGATCGAGGCGATGCCGGGCAGCGGCCGGTCGAGGGTCAGCACCAGCCGCAGGCCGGGCGCGGCGGCACGCAGCTCGTCGAGCAGGTGGGCGTACCGCGCCTCGATGACCAGCACCGCGGGCTCGGCGACCGCCGTGAGCCCGGCCAGCTCGGCCCCGGCCAGCCGGAAGTTCAGCGGCACCCCGATCGTGCCCAGCTTGAGCGAGGCGAAGAGGGTCACCGCGTAGCCGACCCCGTCGGTGCCCAGCACCGCGACGCGCTCGCCCCGGGCGACCCCCGCCGCGGCCAGCGCGGCCGCCAGCCGGGACGCCCGCGACTCCAGCCCGGCGTAGGTCAGCGCCACCCCGCCGGGCGTGCGCAGCGCCGGCGCGTCCGGGTGGGCGTGCGCGCCGATGGTGGGCCAGTCGCCGGGCCCGACCGAGGACAACGATCTCACGGACGCCTCCAAGACATTCAATTGCCGAAACCGACGTTAGCCCCCGGAATGGGCGTGTCAAGAAAGGAGCGATAGGCGTCCCCTATCAGTTCCGCGGGCACCCGTATTGGACATGGCCGGGGTTTACGGCAATGGTCGGGGAGTCGATTGATTGGCGGCAGGAGAAGCGAACGTGAATCTGGACAACGCCACCGTCGTGGTGACCGGCGGGGCCTCCGGTCTCGGCCTGGCCACCGCGCGCCGGCTCGTCGCCGGGGGCGCGACCGTGGTGCTGGTCGACCTCCCCACCGCGACGGAGACCGGCACCGCCGAGGCGAAGGCGCTCGGCCCGGCCGCGACGTTCGTCGCCGCGGACATCACCTCGGCCGAGGAGATGTCGGCGGCCGTGGACGTGGCCCGCTCGCGCGGAGCCGTGCGGGGGCTGGTGCACTGCGCCGGCCGCGGCAGCGACCGCCTGCGCATCCTGGACAAGCAGGGCGTCCCCGCGCCGATCGAGGGCTTCGCCGAGGTGGTGCGGGTCAACCTCGTCGGCACCTACAACGTGCTGCGCCTGGTCGCGGCCGCGATCGCCGAGGCCGAGCCGGTCGACGGCGAGCGCGGCGCGTGCGTGCTCACCGCGTCGGTCGCCGCGTTCGAGGGGCAGATCGGGCAGGCGTCCTACACCGCGGCCAAGGCCGGCGTGCACGGCATCACCATCACCACCGCGCGCGATCTCGCCAGCCGGGGCATCCGGGTCAACACGATCGCCCCGGGGGTGTTCGACACCCCGATGCTCGGGCGGCTGCGCGACGACCTGCGGGCGGGGCTGGCCGCGAGCGTGCCGCACCCGAAGCGGCTGGGGCAGCCGGAGGAGTACGCCGCGCTCGCGGTGCACATGCTGACCAACGGCTACCTCAACGGGGAGACGATCCGGCTCGACGGCGCGATCCGGATGGCGCCGCGCTGATGGGCGACGTCCTCCTCGAGCGGCGGGGGCACGTCGCCGTCATCACGGTGAACCGCCCCCACCGGCGCAACGCGATCAACCGGGCCACGGCCGAGACGATCGCCGAGACGTTCACGGCGCTGGATGCCGATGCGGCCGTACGCGTCGTGGTCCTCACCGGCGCGGGCGGCACGTTCTGCGCCGGCATGGACCTGCGCGACTTCCCGGAGCAGGGCCGCCCGAGCGTGCCCGGCCGCGGCTTCGCCGGGTTCGTGCAGGCCCCGCCGCGCACGCCGGTCGTCGCCGCCGTCGAGGGCTGGGCGCTCGGCGGCGGGTTCGAGATGGTGCTCGCCTGCGATCTCGTGGTGGCCGCCGAGGACGCCCGCTTCGGGCTGCCCGAGGTCACCCGCGGGCTCGCGGCCCGGGGCGGCGGCGCGTTCCGCCTCCCCCGCCGGCTCCCCTACGCCCTGGCCATGGAGCTGGTGCTCACCGGGCAGCCGATCGACGCCGCCCGCGCGGCCGGGCATGGGCTCGTCAACCGGGTCACCCCGTCCGGCGGCGCGCTCGCCGCCGCGGTCGAGCTGGCCCAGGCGGTCGCGGCCAACGCGCCGCTCGCCGTCGCCGCCAGCGTCCAGGTGGTGCGGCGCGGCCCCGACTGGCCCGACGACGAGGGGTTCACGCGCCAGGACGAGTGGTTCGACCCGGTCTTCGCCTCCGCCGACGCGGCCGAGGGCGCCCGCGCCTTCGCCGAGCGCCGCACGCCGGACTGGGCCGGGCGATGACCGCGACCTTCGACGAGCTGGCGGCCCGCATCCACGCGTTCGCCGCGGCCGAGGGGCTGGCCCGCCGCGACCCCGCCGCCCTGGTGGACGAGCCGGGCGGCGGCGACGGCGGGCTCCCGGCGTCGATGGCGTTCCAGCGGCGGCTCTTCGACGCCGGGCTGGCCTGGTTCGACGGGCCGGTCGAGCACGGCGGCCTCGGTCTCGACCCGGACACCGCGAACGCGCTGCGCGACGTGCTCCACGCCTACGCGCTGCCCGACCAGGCGTACTTCACCGTCAGCCGCCGCATCGTCGCCCCCACGATCCTCGCCCACGGCACGCCGGAGCAGCGGGCGCGCTGGGTCCGGGCGCTCTGGCGCGGCGAGAGGCTCGCCTGCCAGCTGTTCTCCGAGCCCGAGGCCGGCTCCGACCTCGCCTCGCTGCGCTGCACCGCGGTGCGCGACGGCGACGAGTGGGTGATCAACGGGCAGAAGGTCTGGTCGTCCTGGGCGCACCTGAGCGACGTCGGCGAGCTGCTGGCCCGCACCGGCCCGCCCGCCGAGCGCCACCGGTCGATCACGGCCTTCCTGGTGGAGATGGACCGGCCCGGCATCACCGTGCGCCCCATCCGCCAGATCAACGGCGAGAGCCACTTCAACGAGGTCTTCTTCGACGACGTGCGCATCCCCGACCGCGACCGCCTCGGCCCGCCCGACGCCGGCTGGGCGGTCGCGATGTCCACGCTGACCAGCGAGCGCACGGCGATGGGCAGCCGGGACAAGACCTACCTCAGCCGGCCGTACCGCCGCCTGCGCGCCCTCGCCGGGACCGCACCGGACCTCGGGGACGCCGAGCGGGAGCTGCTCGCCGAGGCGTGGATCCGCGAGCGGCTCGCCGGCGTGACCGCCGACCGGGTCGCGGCGGGCGCGCTGTCGCCGTCCGTCGGCAAGCTCGCCCTCGTCGACGACCTCGGCTTCTACGGCCGGGCCGCCGCGCGGCTGCTCGGCCCGGACCTCGTCGCCGGCGACGCCCCGGGCGCGACCGCCTGGGCCGGCTTCCTGCTCAGCTCGCCCGCGCAGCGCATCGCCGGCGGCACCGACCAGATCCAGCGGGGCATCGTCGCCGAGCGCGTGCTCGGCCTGCCCCGCGACCGGCGCGACTGATTTCGAAGGGACCGCAGCATCATGATGACCGGGGAGCAGTACCGGCAGAGCCTCCGCGACGGCCGCCGGGTCTACATCGCGGGCCGGCCGATCGAGGACGTCACCGAGGAGCCCCTGCTGCGGCAGAGCATCGCCATGACCGCGGCGAACTACGACGAGTTCCACCGGCCGGGCGAGGACGCGTTCGGCCCCCTGTTCTTCATCCCGCGCAGCGTCGAGGACCTGCGCTACCAGGAGGTCGAGCAGCTCAAGTGGGCCAACCCGACGCGCACGACGTCGGTGAGCCTGCTCATGCTCATGACCGCGGCCAGCCGCATCCGCTCGCAGCTGCCGCAGTACGCCGACCGGGTGATGGCGTACTTCGAGCACGCCAAGCGCGCCGACCTGCGCTGCGTGCAGACGATCACCGACGCCAAGGGCAACCGGGCCCTGTCGCCGATGAAGCAGGACGACCCGGACCTCTACGTCCGGGTGGTCAGCCGCGACTCCGGCGGCGTGGTCATCCGCGGCGCGAAGCTGCACATCACCGGCGCCCCGATCGACCACGACCTCATCGTGATGCCGACCAAGCGGATGAAGCCCGGCGAGGAGGACTGGTCGATCGCGTGCGCGGTCCCGGTCGGCGCGCCCGGCGTGAAGATCATCGCGACGACCTACGCCCCGCGGCCTGACCTGCCCGCCGACTACTTCCCCTACAGCGGCCGGCGCAACATGGCCGAGGGGTTCGTCATCTTCGACGACGTGTACGTGCCCAACGACCGCGTCTTCCTCGACGGCGAGGTCGAGCACTCCGCCACCTTCGCCCACTCCCTGGGCCTGTGGGAGCGCATCGGCAGCGTCGCGCACTACGTCGAGATGGCCGACACGCTCGTCGGGATGGCCCAGCTCGTGGCCGAGGCCAACGGGCTGCAGCGCATCCCGCACATCCGGCAGAAGATCGCCGAGCTGATCAACTACGCGACCATGGTCCGGGCCGGGCTGGAGGCGGCGGTCAACAACGCCCAGTTCACCCCCGAGGGCTGGGCGTCGCCGGACGAGCTCATGACGAACGCGGCCAAGTACTTCGCCGCCGCCAACTACGCCGAGATGGTGCGCAACCTGCACGACATCGCCGGCGGCAGCGTGCTCACCGCCCCGATGCTCGACGACCTGCGCAGCCCGGAGACCGGCGCGTTCGTGGCGAAGTACATGCGCACCATGGAGGGCGTCGGCGCCGAGCACCGGATGCGGCTCTTCCACGGCATCCGCGACTTCACCGCCGACACGTTCGGCGGCTGGCAGAGCGTGACGATCCTGCAGGGCGGCGGCGGCCTGCACGCGCAGCGGCTCATCGTCGAGAAGCACTACGACATGGCCCACGCCAAGGAGCTCGCCCGCCGGATCTGCGGGATCGAGGACCTCTCGTGAGCGAGACGGCGGCGGAGCTCGGCGCGGCGCTGCGGGACTTCCTCGCCGCGCACGCGAAGCCGGTCGAGGCCGAGCCGGTCTGGCCGCGGCTGCGCGACGAGCTGGGCCTGGCCGGGCTGCTCGTCCCCGAGTCGCACGGCGGCCTCGGCCTCGGGGCCGCCGAGCTGGTCGCGGTCGCGGCCGAGCTCGGCCGGGCCGTCGTCGGCGGCCCGTTCGTGCCCGCCGCGGTCGCGGCCGCGACCGCGCTGTCCACGCTGGACCTCCCGCCCGCCACCGCGGCGACGCTGGCCCACCGGCCCTTCGCGGCCACGCGCGTGCGGGCGTCCACGGTGGACAGTGCCGTGACGCTCACCGGCACCGTCGGGCCGATCCTGGCCGCGCCGCCCGGGCCGCTCCTGGTGCCGGCCGACGCCGGCGGCACCCCGGTGCTGTGCCGGGTGGACGCCGGCGCGACGCTCACCGCGCTGCCCTCGCTGGACCTGAGCCGGCCCGGTCACCGGGCCGAGTTCCGCGACACCCCGGCGACCGTGCTCGCCGAGGGCGAGCGGGCCGCCGAGGCCGTCCGCCGGGCCGAGCTCGCGACCTGGCTGGCGCTCGGGGCCGAGTGCGTCGGCGTCGCCGGGCACGCCCTGGAGCTGACGGTCGAGCACGCCAGGACCCGCCACCAGTTCGGCCGCCCCATCGGCACGTTCCAGGCGATGCAGCACAAGCTCGCCGACCTCACGGTGACGCTCGAGGTGGCCCGCTCGGCCGCCGAGTTCGCCGTGCGCCGGGGCGGCGACGCGGCCGGCGCGCACACGCTCGCCGTGAAGGCCGCCGAGGCCGCCGTGACCATCACGACCGAGGCCATCCAGCTGCACGGCGGGATCGGCTTCACCTGGGAGCACCCGGCCCATGTCCTGCTGCGCCGCGCGCACGCCGCCGCGGTGCTCGCCGGGACCCCGGACCAGCACCGCCGTGCGCTGTTCGCCCTGCTCGACGAGGAGTGACCATGCCCAGTTCCAAGGTGCGCTTCATCGCACCCGCCGCCGTCATGGGCGGCGGCTTCTCCACGAAATCGTTCCGCGCCGCGCTGCGGAGCGAGCCCGACTTCATCGCCTGCGACGCCGGCTCCACCGACTGGGGCCCCTACTACCTGGGGGCGGCGAAGTCCTGGGCCGGCTACCGGCAGACCCGCCGCGACCTCGAGCGCATGGTGCTCGGCGCGCTCGACATCGGCGCGCCGCTGCTGATCGGCTCGGCCGGGTTCACCGGCAGCGACGCCGGGCTGGCCTGGTTCCGCGGCATCGTCGAGGACATCCTGGCCGCGGCCGGCCGCACCGCCCGCATCGCGACGATCCGCACCGAGCAGCCGAAGGACTGGGTGCTGGGCAAGGTCCGCAGTGGACAGACGTGGGGCCTCGACGGCCGGCCGGAGCTGACCGAGCAGGACGTCGGGCGCGCGGCCCGGATCGTGGCGATGATGGGCCCCGAGCCCTACGCCGAGGCCCTCGACGCCGGCGCGCAGATCGTGCTCGCCGGCCGCTCGTCGGACGCGGCCATCTACGCCGCGGTACCGCTGATGCGCGGCGTCGCGCCGGGGCCGGCCTGGCACATGGGCAAGACCGTCGAGTGCGGGTACGCCATCGAGGAGCCGATCGGGGCCGGCGAGTGCATCGTCGGCGAGGTCGACGACGAGGGCTTCACCGTGCGCCCGGTCGGCGGCCGCTCCCGCTGCACGGTGCGGTCGGTCGCCGCGCAGATGCTGTACGAGAACGCCACGCCGTACCTGCTGCGCGAGCCGCCGGGCACCCTCGACACCTCAGCCGCGCGCTACATCCAGCTCGACGAGCACTCGGTGCGGGTCGAGGGCGCGACGTTCCGGCCCGAGCCCTACAGCGTGCGCCTGGAGGGCGTGGACCAGCTCGGCTACCGCAGCATGTGCCTCTTCGGCGTCCGGGACCCCGCCGTGGTGCGCAACGTCGCCGAGTACACCTCGGCCATCACCGACCTCGTGCACCGCACCGCGCAGGACCGCTACGGGCTCGACCGCGACGCGTACACCTTCGGCTTCCGCCGCTACGGCTACGACGCCGTGCTCGGTGACGCCGAGCCCAACGCCGCGAACGGGTACGAGGGCTGCTACGAGATCGGGCTCGTCGCCGAGGCCGTCGCGGCCGACCAGGAGCTCGCGCACGAGATCGTCTCCGGCGCCATGCCGTTCTTCATGCACGGCGTGCGCGTGCCCGGCGTCGCCAACTCCGCCAACGGCGCCCTCGCCTACGCCCCCTCGGTCGTGGACGTCGGGCCGGTCTTCACCTGGAGCGTCTGGCACGGCGCGGCGCTCGATCACCCGATGGAACCCTTCACGCTCGAGGTCTCCGACTCGGCCGGCACCCGGGAGATGGTCACGTCATGAGTGACGACATTCGCAGCGACTGCAGCACGTTCCGGACCCGCAACGCGGGCGCCTTCCTGGTCTCGGCCGACATGGTGTTCCGCACCGAGGAGGCGTACCGCTCCTGGCGCGACTCCGGCGCCGTCACGGCCGAGGCGGTCGCCGCCCTGCTGCGCGTGGACCCGGCCACCGTGCAGGTCATCGACTACCCGGCGGCGAACGCCATCAAGGTGACGATGCCGCGCCGGACGGTCGCCGGCGGCCCCGACGACACCGACCTGGACAGCGCGGCCCAGTTCGTGCCGCTGCTGTCGCTGCGCCGCCCGTGAGCCGCGGCCCGCTCGCCGGCGTCCGGGCCGTGCTGCTCGCGGGGGCGGGCCCGTCCCCGTTCGCCGGCATGCTGCTGCGGGATCTGGGTGCCGACGTCGTACGGGTGGACCGCCCGGGCGGCGGCGACGGGGTCTCCGGGCTGCCGGTCCGGCTCGACTCGCGGTACACCGGCATCCGGACGGTCACGGCCGACCTCAAGTCCGCCGAGGGCCTCGCGACGGTCCGCCGGCTCGTCGCGGACGCGGACGTGTTCGTCGACCCCTACCGCCCCGGCGTCGTGGACCGCCTCGGGCTCGGCCCGGCCGCGCTGTGCGCCGAGCACCCGGCGCTCGTCTACGTCCACATGACCGGCTGGGGCCACGACGGCGGCTGGGCGCACCGGGCCGGGCACGACATCAACTACCTCGCCGTCGCCGGGGCGCTGCACCCGACCGGCCCCGCCGACCGCCCGCCCCTGCCGCCGCTCAACCTGCTCGCGGACTTCGGCGGCGGCGGGACGTACCTGGTGATCGGGGTCCTCGCGGCGCTGCTGGAGCGGACCCGCACCGGCCGCGGCGCGGTGCTCGACGTGGCGATGCTCGACGCCGTCGTCTCGCTGACCACGCTGCTGCGCGACATGCGCGCGGCGGGGCTGTGGACGGACGAGCGGGAGTCGAACATCTTCGACGGCGGGGCCCCGTGCTACCGCACCTACCGGACCGCCGACGGCGGCTTCATGGCCGTCGGCGCCCTGGAGCCGGCGTTCTACGCGGCGCTGCTCGCGACCCTCGGCCTCGACCCCGCCGACTGGCCCCAGCACGACCGCGCGCGCTGGCCCGCCCAGCGGGAGGAGCTGGCCCGCATCTTCGCCGCGCGGACCCGCGCCGAGTGGGAGCGGGCGTTCGAGGACGTCGACGCCTGCGTGACCCCGGTGCTGACGCCCGGCGAGGCGCCCGCCCATCCCGCGCTCGCGTCGCGGATGATGGCCTCATGAACCCGCTCGTGCTCGAGGTCGCGGCGCTGCAGGCCGCCTACTGCCGCGGCGTCGACGATCGCGACCCCGGCCTGCTGCGCTCCATCGTCGCCGACGACGTGGAGTTCCTCGGCGCCGACGGGGTGGCGCACACGGGCGCCGAGGCGTTCGTGGCGGTGTTCACCCGCTACTGGGCGGCCAACCCCGGGCCCGTCATGCACTTCGTGTCCAATGTGGAGGTGCTCGGCGACGGCGACCCGTTCCCGGTGCAGGCGCTGTTCCACGCGATGTCGCGGCCCGCGCCGGACCGGATCGTGCAGACCTGGGGCCGCTACCACGACCTGCTGCGGCGGACGCCGGGCGGGCTCGTGTTCGCGGCCAAGCGGCTCTCAGTAGTGCACCGCGGCTGAGGTTCCGCCCGACACGGTCAGCACCTGGCCGGTCAGGCCCGATGCCGAGGCGGACGCCAGGAAGACCACGACCGCGGCGACCTCGGCCGGCTCGACGAAGCGGCGCAGCGACTGGCGCGCGGCGAGCTTGCGCAGGTGCTCGTCCGGGTCGGTGCCGTCCGGCGCGCCGGCCAGGAGCATCGCCCGCACGTCCGGGGTGAGCACGACCCCGGGCTGTACGACGTTCGCGGTGATCCCGTGCGGGCCCAGTTCCCGGGCCATCGAGTGGGTGAGGTGCACGAGGGCGGCGTTGCGCACGCCGGAGCTCACGTTGTGCCGGGCGATCCGGGCCGCCTCCCCGCCGATGTTCACCACGCGGCCGGAGCCGCTCGCGCGCAGGGCGGCGGCCGCGGCGCGCACCACGCGCAGGTATCCGACGACCTTCTCCTCGAAGTCGGCCCGCAGCAGCCCGTCCGTGGTCGTGAACAGCCCGTCGGCGACGCCGCCGGAGACGCGGGCGGCGTTGTTCACCACGACGTCGAGGCCGCCGAGGGCGTCGGCGGCCGCGCGCACGGCGCGCTCGCACGCGTCCGGGTCGGTGACGTCGGCCGCGTGCACCGAGCGCGCGGGCAGGCCCGGCGCGGCGGCGGGGTTGCGGCAGAGCACCGCGCAGTGCGCGCCGGCCGCCGCGGCCGCCTCGACGATCGCCCGCCCGATGCCCCGCGACCCGCCGGTCACCAGGACCCGGCGGCCGTGCAGGTCCGTCATGGGAGCAGCTCGACGATGGTCGCGTTGGCCATGCCGCCGGCCTCGCACATGGACTGCAGGCCGTACCGAATCCGGTTGTCCCGCATGTGGTGCAGCAGCCGGGTCATGAGGATCGCGCCGGACGCGCCGAGCGGGTGCCCGACCGCGATGGCGCCGCCGAGGGGGTTGAGGCGCTCCGGCTTCGCCCCGGTCTCGGCCAGCCAGGCCAGCGGGACGGGCGCGAACGCCTCGTTGATCTCGAACGCGCCGATGTCGTCGATGCCGAGGCCGGCCCGGGCCAGCACCTTGTGCGTGGCCGGCCAGGGCGCGCTGAGCATCACGACGGGGTCGTCGCCGACGACGGTGCCGCTGTGGAAGCGCGCGAGCGGCCGCAGCCCGAGCGCGCGGGCCCGCTCGCTCGTGGTCACGAGCATGGCCGCGGCACCGTCGGAGATCTGCGACGAGTTCCCGGCGTGGATGACCCCGTCCTCGCGGAACGCCGGCTTGAGGTTCGCCAGCGTGTCCACTGTGGACGTGCGCCGGATGCCCTCGTCGGCGCCCAGGGACGGCAGCGCGACGAGCTGGCCCGCGAAGGCGCCGGCGTCGGTGGCCGCGGCCGCGAGGGTGTGCGAGCGGACCGAGAACTCGTCGCAGGCGGTGCGGGACAGGCCGTACCGCTCGGCGAGCATCTCGGCCCCCTCGCCCTGGCTGAACGCCTCGCGCGCGTAGCGGGCCCGGACCTTCGGCCCGTAGGGCATGCCGGTCGCGCGGGCCGAGCCGAGCGGCACCCGCGTCATCATCTCGACCCCGCCCGCGACGACCACGTCGGCCATCCCCGACAGGACGCTCGCGACCGCGAAGTGCAGCGCCTGCTGGCTGGAGCCGCACGCCCGGTCGATCGTCACGCCGGGCACCGCCTCGGGCCACCCGGCCGCGAGGGCCGCCATCCGGCCGACGTTGGTGGACTGGTCGCCGAGCTGGTTGACGCACCCGAACATCACGTCGTCGACGGCGGCCGGCTCGATCCCGGTCCGCGCGACGAGTGCGTCGAGCACCTCGGCGGCCAGGTCCACGGGGTGCCATTCGGCCAGGGCGCCGTTGCGCTTGCCGATCGGGGTACGCACGGCGTCGACGATCACCGCATCACGCGAGGACTCCATGGTCCCATCCCACCGGGCCGCCGCCGCGCGCACAAAGACGAACCGCGGATCGGTCGATAGGCGCGGCCAATCTCACGCGCCAGTGGTCCCCGTCAACTTCCGCGCCAGGTTCTCGATGCCGCCGCGGATCATCGCGCCGTACTCGTCCGGCGGCAGGTGGTGCACGTTGGCCCGGGCGGCCGCCAGGTGCTCGCGGGCGGCCTCGACATGGTGCAGGCGCCGGTGTACGTCACCCAGGTTCAGGTGCAGCGAGGGCAGGAAGCTGTTGCGCTGTTCGGCGGGGAGCCCGGCGGCCGCCTCCAGGGCGCGCTCGTCCCAGGCGAGCTCCGCCTCGGCGTCGTCCTGCCGGTCGGCCGCGTAGTGCGCGATGGCGCACCGGGGCAGGGCGTCCTCGGTCTCGTCCCAGAGGGCGGCCAGGGCGTCACGCGCCTCGGGCCGGTCGAGCTGCATCGCGGCGCCCACCCGGGCCATGATGTCGTCGCTCATGCGTGCTCCTTCGTCTTCGCCGGCATGGCCAGGGTCGTGAAGTCCGTGTCGTCGGCGGAGCGCACGACCACGGGGAGGTCCGGCGCGGCGATCCGCAGCAGGACGTCGGGGCCGATGCTCGCGGCGATGGACGGGTACAGCGTCCGCAACTGGAACCGCAGCGCCATCGGGCCGCCGCTGACCTCCGCCGGGACGGCCGCGCCGCCGACGTGCAGCCCGCCGTCGACGGTGAGGTCGATGCCCGCGCCGGGGTCATCGACGGGGTCATCGGCGGGGTCATTGCCGAGGGCGCGCAGCAGGGCCTCCCGCGGCGCGACGACGCGCACGACCGGCTCGGGCAGGCCGTTCAGGATGGCGCGGTACTCGGGAAACTCCCCCGGCATCGCCGGCAGCACCCGATCCCCGAGCCGGACCTCACCGCCACCGATGTGCAGCCGGACGGTGTCCTGGCCCGCGATCCACGGCCGCGCCTCCTCCAGCCGCGCGACGGCGACGGTGGCCCGGGCCGGCGGCGCCGAGCCGGACGCGCGCAGCGAACGGATCGCGAGCCGGTACCGGTCCGTCGCCACCAGCCGCACCTCGCCCTCGGCCGCCTCGAACAGCACCCCGCCCAGCGCCGGGAACTCCCCGCCCGCGGCCGCGGCCGGGCTCACCTGCCCGATCGCCTCCGCGAGCAGCGCCCCACGCACCGCGAGCCCCCGCCCGCGCAGCAGCTCCCGGGTGGCCGCGACGGCATCCTCCATCGCGCGCAGGTGCCGGGTGAGCAGCGCCTCGGCCTCGTCGGCGGGCCCGTCGAGCACCCGCCGCACGTCGACGAGCGGCAGGCCGGCCTCGCGCAGCCGCCGGATGAACAGCACGTCGTCGAGCTGGCCGAGCGAGTAGTACCGGTAGCCCGTGCCCGCGTCCACGAACGCCGGGCGCACGAGGCCGCACTCGTCGTAGAAGCGCAGCGCGCTCGTCGTCACACCCGCGGCGCGCGCGAACGCCCCGATGCTCACCCGCTCGTCGTGTTCCCTCACGCCCTTCATCCTGGGCCTTCAACCAACCCGAAGGTCAAGCGCTCGCGTCTACCGCCGCAGCTGCGCCAGTCCCGCGTCGATCATCGTGCCGGTGCGGGGGAAGTCGTACAGCATGCCGCGGTAGCGCTCCAGCGGGATCGCCAGGCTCGCGGCCGGCACCCCGCGGCTCGCCAGCACCTCCCCCGTCCAGGCGAGGAACCCGGTGAACAGCTCGGGGTCGTCGACGTAGACGGCCGCCGCGAGGAAGTCGACGATGTGCGCCAGGTCGGCCATGGTCGCGTCGAGCTGGGCGTCGGAGTAGTCGCGCATCGGCGGGAACCGGCGCCGCAGCTCGGCGGCCGCCTCGTCCACGAGGTCGCCGCGGCGCTTGAGCAGCGCGGTGTGCTCGTCGTCGGCGAGGTGGGCGAGGGAGCCGGCGGACTCGGTGCGCAGCGCGGCCGGGTCGTCGAGCAGGTCCGCGGCCCCGGTGGCGTCGGCCGCCCAGCGCGCGCCGATCGCCCGGGCCCAGCGGCCGTCCGGGCCGAAGCCGCGCCCGCCGACGATGAGCGGCACCTCGGCGCGCCGGCAGGCCTGCACCGCCCGGTGCGCGGCCTGCAGGCGCGGCGCCAGGGCGCAGCTGAGCGCGACGGCGTCGACGTCCTGCTGGTGCAGGTAGGACACCAGGTGCGCCACCGGCACGCTGGCCCCGAGGAACCTCACCTGCCAGCCGCGCAGCCGCAGCACCTCGGCGACGATCCGGGCGGGCAGCGCGTGCCACTCACCGTCGAGGCAGGCGACGACGACCCGGCCCTTGCCGGTCGCGCGGGCGCCGTGGCCCAGCATGGCGACGACGCGCTCGCTGATGTGCGTGGCCGCGTGCTCCTGGGCGACGCTCCACTCGTTGCGCTGCCACCACTCGCCGACCTGCCGCTGGGCCGGCGCGACGAGCTCGAGCAGCACCCGCTCGGCGTCGGTGCCGGCGTCCACCAGCCCGCGGGCCACCGCGACGGCTCCCTCCTCGTCGGCCTCGGCGAGGCAGGCGAGGTAGTCGTCGTAGGGGCTCACGACACGGTCACCGTCGCGGCCTGGTGCACCGAGTGCAGGTGGCGCGGGGACGTGCGGACGGGCTCGGCGCGAACGGCGAACACCGCGATGTCGTCGTGCTCGCGGCCGCCGAGCCAGTCCATCGCGAGCTGCTCGACCCGCTCGGCCAGGGCCGGCGCCGGCATGGCGGCGCAGCCCGCGAGCGCGGTGGTGAGGCGGCGCAGCCCGTACATCTCGGCGCCCCGGTGCCCGCCCCGCGCCTCGGTGACACCGTCGGTGAACAGCAGGCAGGTCTCGCCGGGCGCGAGGTGCAGGCTGCGCCGGCCGAAGACCGGCTCGTCGGTGACGCCGACGAGCATCCCGTGCAGGGCGACCGTCTCGACGGTGCCGTCGGCGCGCAGCACGAGCGGGGGCAGGTGCCCGCCGCCGGCCAGCGTGAGCCGGATCCCGCCGCCCGGGCGGGGCTGGGCGGTGCCGAGGACCATCGTGGCGAACCGGCCGTCGGAGACGCCCTCGAGCAGCATGTCGTTGAGCACGTGCAGGAGCCGCTGCGGGTCCTCCTCGATGCGGCGCAGCGCGCGGAGGCTGTGCCGGACCTGGCCGGTCAGCACGGCCGCGTCGACGCCCTTGCCCGACACGTCGCCGAGGAAGAACATGGCGCCGCCGGCGATCGGGTGCGCGCCGTAGAAGTCGCCGCCGATGTGCATCGTGGAGCGGGCCGGGCGGTAGGCGGTCCCCCAGGTCAGCCCAGCGACCGGGGCCGGCGGCTCGGGCAGCAGGCTCTCCTGCAGCGTCGCGGCGACCCGGGACTGGGCCGCGTAGAGCTGCGCGGCCTCCAGCGCGGCGCCGACGCGGGCCGCGAAGTCCTCCAGCAGGGCCAGATCGCCGACCTCGGTGACCACGAGCGCGGCGGCCGGGGCACCCGCGGCGAGGATCGGCACGACCCAGGCGGCCGGCGTCGCCTCGCCGCCGAGGAATGGGGTGCCGCCCGGCCACAGGAACGGCTGCGCGACCGGGTTGCCGTCGAGCGTGTCCTGCACGGCGGCCGGCAGCGCGGCCAGGGCCACCTGGTCCTGCCGCACCGGCGCCGAGCCGGCCGCGTGCCAGCAGCGGGCGCGGCCGCGGCGGGTGGGCAGCACGAGCAGCGCGGCCCCGGCGAGCGAGGACACCGCCAGCTCGACGGTGGCGCGGCAGACCCGGTCGGCGTTGAGCATGCCGCCGAGGCGCCGCGCGGTGGCGGCCAGGAAGGCCGCGTGGTCGTTTGCCTGTTCAGAGGCTCGATCGGAGGCTCGTTGGAGATACCACGCCACCTGTCCGTCACCGAGCTCGACCCGGCGTCCGCGCAGGTCGTCGGGCATCGATCCACCGACCGTCACCGCGGGCAGCCGGCGAGCCGCCGCGGGGTTGCGGTAGAGCACGATCCCGGCGCCGTCACACAGCAGGACGCCCTCGTCGAGATGGTCGAGGAGCTGGACCAGAGCGGGCGCGGCCGTGTCGGGCGCACCCAGCGGTGCGTTCATTGGTTGTCCAATCCGTGGCCGTCGCGTTCCCTGCGAGCCTACGCTCCTGGCCTTAGGCTGGCACGGCGGCGACCCTTTCGGTGCACAGGAGGCCCTCGCGATGACGATCAGCGACGAGCGCGACACGGCGACGCTGGAGATCACGGTAACCGGCTCGACCGGCGAGTCCGTGCTGGTCACCGTCGAGGGCGAGCTCGACTACGACACCGCCGGCGACCTGCGCACGGCCCTGCTCGACGCGCTGGGGCGCGATCCGGCGGGGGTCACGCTCGACCTGGCGGGGCTGCGTTTCCTGGACAGCAGCGGACTGGGCGTCATCGTGAGCGGATGGCAGCGGGCCCGCGCGGCCGGGGTGCACTACGTGGTTCGCCGCACACCGGTCGTGATCGCCGAGCAGTTCGAGATGACGGGCCTGTCGCAGGTCCTCACGTTCGGCGATGAGCACGAGGCGGAAAGCGACGGATCGAGCGCCGCCTGACCCGTGTCGCTCGGTTGCCGGCTCCCGGCGTGACCGGCGCCCTGCCGACTGCGCTCAATGATGCGGCTCACGGCTCGCCGATCGCCGTCAAGCGGCCGCACGCAGCGGCGGACGGCAGCGTTCCCTACCGTCCGCCGCTGTGCTCGCGTGGTGCTAAGGCCTGTTTCATAACTGAGGCGGGGCTGCGGCGGGCCCAGATTCCGCCTGCGCGCACCCCGCGAAGGCCGGGTTACAACACCGGTAGCCAGGCCTCCGCGGGGCACACGCAGCGCCTTGGCTGGGCCGGCCTGGCGCAGCGCGCCGGGCCAGCCTTGGCGTCGCGAAATCTGGACTCCGCCTCGCTCCCACCCCAGTTATGAAACAGGCCTTAGTTGGTGACCGTGATCCGCACCGAGTCGAAGCTCGGGATCTCGTTCGCCTTCTGCATCATCGGGATGCGGTGCGAGCCGTCGCCGGCCCAGGACGCGCACTGGGCGGTGCCGGTCGTCGGCATGCCCGTGATGTTGATGGTCACGACGTCGGGCTGGGCGCCGCCGCCGCGGTCCTCCGTCGCGACGAAGAACGCCGGCGCGACGGTCGGGTCCGGGGCGCTGCGCGTGTTGGCGAGCATGCGGCACGCGGTGTGGAAGTGGCCGCGGGTCAGGCCGTCGGGCGTGAGGAACGCGCTCTCGAGGTAGTAGCCGCCCGCCGCCGCGCCGAGGAAGCGGTCGCGGACCAGGTTGCGGGTGCTGATCTGGATCGTGAACGCCTGGCCGACCCGGACCCGCTGAGGTGCGCGGGTGATGAGCAGCGTCGGGTTCTTGTCCTGGCTGCTGACCTCGCCGAACGCGGTGCTCACGCAGCGCGGGGCGTCCTGGAAGCCGGTGTGCGCCGCGAGGCGGCTCTGGCTGCAGTCGTTGCCCAGCGTCTCCAGCGTGGTGCCGGTGCTGCTGCCGGCGGAGGGAGCGCCGGTCGAGCCGCCACCGCCCTGGGTGGGCGGCGGGGTCGGGCAGTTCGGGTTGACGCGGCGCCACTGCGGCCGGCCGTTCACCTGGCCGTCGCCGATGTGGTTGGTCACCTGGTGGCCGTTCTGGTTGCCGCCGCTCACGTCGCCCGCGGTCTGGTCGGGCTTGGGGACGCTGCCCGCGGCCGGGTCGGCGCCCTCGTCGGCGGCCGCCGATGAGCTCGCGGACGGCTTCGGGGCGGCCTTCGAGGTGCCGCCGGCGGCGCCGGTCGCGGGGCCCTTGGCGGTGGCGGTCGGGCACGCCTTGGACCCGCTGTTGTTCTGGTTCGGCCGGCGGGTGGCCGCCTCGGAGATCTGGGTGACCGTGAGGCCCGCCACGAACGCGAGCACCGCGGCGATGACGGTGACCGCTCGCTTGCCGCGGGCGTTCGGGGCCCGTTGCTCGTCCTCGGCCGGGCGCTCCGGCTCGTCGCCGTAAAAGCTCCTGCGCTGCATGACGGAACCTCTCTCAAATCTTTGTCCGGCGTGAGCCAACGTAGATTTCGTGATTGACCGCCGTCAACCATTGAAGCATAACCTAAGTCGATCTAAAGAAGTTCCACAGGTTGCCGTATTTGGGCAGGCAGGAGCGCATCTCCTAACCCATTTCGATGCGGCCGGTCAGCTGGTCGCGACCATTTCCTCAGGCACTTCTTTTACCTCTGGAACGGGTTTCCGGCGATGTTGCAGGACCACGCTGACGATGCAGATCACGCCGATTCCGAGCAGCGCGACCAGACTCCACATCAGATATGACGGGCCGCCGGTTTCCGCTCGCTCCTGCGACTGCGGCTGCGACTGCGGCTCGGCCTCGCCGTGGGCGGCCGCGTGCGCGTTTCCCTCGCCGGGTTTCAGCGTGAGCGCCGGGGCCGTGAGGTTCGTCTGGGTGCCGTCGGAGTTGGTGAGCACGACCCCGAACGCGAGCTGGCCGACGGCCGGCAGCGGGCCGATCGAGAGGTACAACTCGGTCGTCTTCCCGGGCGGGAGCGCCTTGTCGGGCATCGCGATCCACTTGATCGCGGTGGTGACCTCGGTGATCTGGTAGCCGTGCAGCGACGCGAGGGGCTTGTCGACCTTCACGTTCGTCATGGCGGGGGCCCAGTCGTCGACCGACAGCGGGTACACCTCGGCGATCGGGTTGTCCGCCGGCAGCCGCACGTCGATCGCCGTCACCGAGGCCGTCCGGCTCTCGTTCGTGATCCGCAGCGTCAGGTCGGCACCGTCGCCCTGCACCGCCTCGGTCGGCGTGACGACCACGTCGGCCGCGGCGGGGGCCGCGATCCCGGCGAGGGCCAGGACACCGGCTCCGGCGATGACGGCGCGGACGGCCCACCGTTGCTTGTGCTCCACACCGGGTTGTTCGTAGCCGGGGCCCGGAGGGTTCAATCCGTTCCCAAGAAAATTTCAGCTTGCCGGTTTCTTGGCATCGACGCGGCTCAGGACGGTGCCCACCATCCGCCGCCAGTCGGTGGTGAACTCGGGCCCGGTGGCGTGCTCCCCCACCCAGTACACCGCGTAGCTCGCGACGACGATGGCATTGCCCTGCCCGACGACCGCCACCGCGACGTCGGCCGATCCCGGATAGGCGGCCTCGTACGCCTTGTGCCGCACGGTCACGAACCCCTTCCAGCTGCCGGAGACCAGCGGCTCGATCGTGCTCGTCTCGCTGTATCCGGCCTCGCTGCTGCCGTCGCGCGGCCCGGCGCTGCGCGAGGCGCTGGGCGGGCAGGCGTCCATCGTGTCCTGCAGCGACGCGAACGCCGCCTCCATCGCGGCCGCGTCCTTGTACACCAGCCCCAGCTGGTCGAACGCCTGCGCGCCCTTGTCGCCCTCGTCGGCCATCGACGCGGCGATCGAGCCGGTGGGCGAGCCGGGCACCGGCGGCCGCTTCGCGACTCCGGCACACAGCGGCGTGATGCTCGTCGTGGGCGGCGCCGACTCGGCCGGCCGCTTCCACGTCGGCCCGATGTCGCCGGGCTCGAGCACGCCGGCCTGCAGCATCGCGGTCGTGTAGGTGGCGCCCCGCGGGTCGGCCCCGTCGCTCGTGCACCCCGCGAGCGCCATCGTCGCCGCGAAACTACCGGCCGTCACCATGCGCAGCGCTTTCCTGGCCATCGACACGCCGCCCATCCTGACAGACCGTGGACGGACCGGAGTAGGCCTGGACCCACCCCGGCCGTACGGATCAGCGCCGTAGGTCGTGGCGGCGGTGCGTGACCTTCTCGACCAGCCCCGGCGGCAGCAGCCGGCGCAGCGGGAACACCAGCGGCGCGTTGCTGCCGACCGCGTAGTGCGCCTTCGGCCGCGCCGCCTCGACCGCCTTCACGATCGTCGCCGCCACCGGCTCGGCCGCGATCCCGGCCTGCTCGTTGCGGTCCAGCGCGGCCAGCATCCGCTCGAACTCCGCGCGGTGCGGCGAGGCCTCGGCGACATACTTGGTGCGCCGCTGGCTGATCCCGGTGCTGATCGCCCCCGGCTCGACGGTCGTGAGCCACACGCCGAACGGCGAGTACTCGTGCCGCGCCCCGTCGCTGAAGCCCTTGAGCGCCGCCTTCGAGGCGACGTACGACGATCGGTACGCCAGCGGGAACGACGCCAGCATCGAGCCGACCATCACCACGCGCCCGTACCGGCGCTCCCGCATCCCCGGCAGGAGCAGCTGCGCGAGCCGGACCGGGCCGAGCACGTTGACCTGGAACAGCCGCCGCAGCGCGTCCATGGGCAGATCCTCGAACGGCCCGGACTGGCTCTCCCCCGCGTTGTTGACGAGCACGTCCACCGGACCGGCGGCCGCCGCGAGCGCCTCGATGGACGCGTCGTCCTCGAGATCGAGCGCCAGGAACTCGATGCCGTCCACGCGCAACCCGCCGGGCTTGCGGCTGGTGCCGAGCACCCGGTACCCCCGCGCGGCCAGCGCCGCCGCGGTCGCCTTCCCGATCCCGGACGACGCCCCGGTGACGAGCGCGATGCGATCCATCGAAGCACCATACCGTCGCCGGGTGGGGCCGCGTGCGGCTAGCATGCGCAGCGTGATTCTGGCGCTGCTGCTCGACCTGGCCAACATCGCCGGGGGCTTTCTGCTCGCCATCGGACTCATCCGCCGCCTCCCCCGCGTCGGCGACGAGCTGGGGCGGTTCGCGGACCGCGCGGCACCGCAGGGCTGGATCGTGGGGATCGTCGCGCTCGCCCTGGGCGCGGCCTACCTGCTCATGCACCTGCTCGCCGGGCTGCGCGTGTTCCACTTCGAGATCGTCGGCATCGGGGTCGGCCTCGCGCTGCTGTGGGACCGCATCACGGGCCGCCGCGCGCCGGAGCCCACCCCCGCCCCCGACGGGCCGACGGGACGGGCGCTGCTGCTGGCCGTCTTCGGCGTCGTCGCCATCGTCGCCGGGCTCCAGGGGCTGTTCACGCCGGACTAGACCGGCCTTCCCGCGCGGCGGCGTAGGCGGCGTCGAGGCGCTCGAGCGGCCCCGGGCCGGGGCGCGGCTTCGGCGGGGCGCCCAGGTGGCGCTCCCGCAGCTCGTCCATGAGCTCCTCGACGAACGCCGGGCCCTCGTCGCGCATGAGCTGCTGGCGGGTGCGCAGCTCGTCGCTGCCCGCGCGCCAGTCGAGGCCCCAGTTGCCCAGGGCGTAGATGACCGGCAGCGTCTGGATGCCCGCCTCGGTGAGGCTGTAGCGGGCCCGCTGCCCCCGCGCCGCGGTGCCGCGGGTGAGGATGCCCGCCTCGACGAGCCGCACGAGGCGGTCGGCCAGGATGTTCGAGGCGATGCCCTCGATCGACCCGGTGAGCAGCGCCCGGAAGTAGCGGCGGTCGCCGAAGATGACGTCGCGCAGCACGAGCAGCGCCCAGCGATCCCCGAGCACCTCGACGGCGGCGTTGATCGGACATCCGGACCGTGGTTCCACGACTCCTCCTTGACAGGTACCTCGCCCCCAATATAGTGGTTGCAGATCGCAACCACTAGAGGGACGAGGTGAGCCCGTGCTGAGCCAGATCGCGGACGGTGTGCTGGTCCACGAGAGCGAGTTCTGCCAGAGCAACGCCGTGGTCGTGCACGGACACGGCGGCGTGCTGCTCATCGACCCCGGGGTGCAGGACCACGAGATGGCCTGCCTCGCGGACGACCTGTCCCGGTCGGGCCGGACCGTCGTGGCCGGCTTCTCGACGCACCCGGACTGGGATCACCTGCTCTGGCACGCCCGGCTCGGCACGGCCCCGCGCTACGGCACGGCCCGCTGCGCGGCCGTCATCCGGGAGGAGCTGTCCGACCCGGAGGCGAAGGCCCGCATCGCCGAGCACCTGGAGCCGACGGGCATCGCCGAGCAGATCCCGCTGGACCTGCTCGGCGAGATCACCGCCCTGCCCGCCGAGACGGCGCGGATCCCCTGGGACGGCCCGCGAGCCCGGATCATCGAGCATCAGGCGCACGCCCAGGGCCATGCGGCGCTGTGCATCGAGGAGCGCGGGGTGCTCGTCGCCGGCGACATGCTCTCCGACGTCCTGGTGCCGATGCTCGACGTGCACGGCACCGCCGACCCGATCGAGGAGTACCTCGCCGCGCTGCGGCTGCTGGAGGGCGTGGCCGGCGACGTCGACGTCTTCGTCCCCGGGCACGGGTCGGCCGGCGGGGCCGACGAGCTGCGCGCTCGGATCGAGCGGGACCGGGCGTACGTGCTCGCCCTGCGCGAGGGCCGCGACCCCGGCGACCCGCGGGTCGGCCCGTCGGCCAAGCCCGGCTGGGAATGGGTGAGCGACGTGCACGACGGCCAGGTCCAGCGCCTCGCCGAGCGGGGGAAGGCGAGCCGGACCGCGGCTAGTCGGCCCAGATCGTGACCGTGAACATGATCGGCCTGCCGGCGGCGGTCACGGTGCCACCGATCACCCGGCCGGGGCGCAGTGCGCAGAACGTCTGCCCGGCCTGGATCGGAATGCGGACGGTGGCCAGGGTCGCCGCCTTGCAGCCCTGGTACGTCGGCGCCGCGCCGTCCGCCGGCGTGTACGCCCGCACCGCCACGCCCACCGGGTCCAGCGATCCGAAGTCGCCGTCCACGCACAGGTCCCCGGACTCGCAGTCCTTGTCGATCTGGATGCCGGCGTCGCCGAGCAGCACCGAGCCCGTGGTCATCGTCACCGGGTACGCCCCGACCTGCGTCCCGGCCAGCGGCCCGCTCGGCGGCGGCGCGGCCACCACCGGGGAGCCGGGCGGGTCGGCCCACACCGTCGCGGTGAACGCGACCGCGCCGCCGGCGACGTGCGGCGAGGACGTGATCGCCACCCCGACCGCCCGGCCGGGCTTGAACACGCAGAAGGTCTGCCCCACGGCGATCGGCACACGCGCGGCGAGCACGGTCGCCGACTTGCAGCCCTGGTACGTCGGCGGCGCGTGATCCGCCAGGACGTACTGCCGCACCTGCGGGCCCACCGGGACGAAGGACGACGAGTCCGGGTCGAGGCAGATGTCGCCGGACGAGCACGGCTGGACGAACTGCGCATGGTCCGGGGCGGCGTCGTCCAGCGGCACCGAGCCGCCGTTCACGGTCACCGGATACGACGCGAGCTGCGTCCCGGCCGGCTCCCCGCCGGAGGTTGCCGAGTCCGCGACCGGCGGCGGCCGCGACGGCGCGACGGCCGGCTCCCCCGTGGTGCGCAACGCCGGGGCCACGACGAGCGCCAGCACCGCGGCGATGGCGACGACGCCGGCCACGACGCCGCCGGCGAGCAGATCGAGCCGGTCCCGATCGCTGGACGGCTGACCGGCCGCGGGGTCCTGAGGATCCGACACGCCGGAACGCTATCGATGCCGCTGCCGGAATGGTCCCGGCCTTGCGCCAGATCCGGCGACCCGAACGCCGGACCGCTGCTCGATAGATCGGCGGCCCGCGCTCTTGACCTCAACTCAGGTTGAGGTTTTACGGTGGGAACAGTGAACAGTGACGTGGTGGCCGGGTTCAAGGCCGCGTTCCGGGGCTACCCGACCGGGGTCGCGATCATCTCCGTCGCCGGCCCCGACGGGCCGGCCGGGCTGACCGCGTCCAGCGTCGCCTCGGTCTCCCTCGCCCCGCCCGCGCTGTCGTTCTCGGTCATGGACTCGCCGTCGGCGCTCGTCATCGTCAACGCCCCCAGCCTCGTGGTGAACCTCCTCGGGGCCGGGCACGCCGACCTCGCGCACGACTTCGCCCGCTCCGGCGGCCCCCGCTTCACGCCCGGCCAGGGCTGGATGACGCTGCCGACGGGCGAGCCGGCGCTGCGGGACGCGCAGGCCGTGATGCGGTGCGTGCCCCTGCACCGGGTGGCCGTCGGCGCGTCGACGGTCGTGGTCGCGGAGGTCACGAGCGTGCTCACGGGCGCCGAGGACGCCCGCCTCATCTACCACGGGCGCATGTTCCACGTGTTCCACCACTCAGGGGGCCCACAGCCCCAGTAGGCGATGATGGCCGGGTGCGCGTCGCAATCATGGCGATCGGCAGCCGGGGGGACGTGGCCCCCTACACCGGCCTCGGCGTCAGGCTCCAGCAGGCCGGCCACGAGGTCACCATCGCCACCCACGCCGCCTTCGAGCCGCTCGTGCGCGGGCACGGCCTGCGCTTCCACCTGCTGCCGATGGACGCCCAGGAACAGCTGCGCACCCGCTTCGCCGACCGCGGCCTGCTGCGCATGACGATGGCCGTGAGCCAGGTCGTCGCCGAGCACGCCCGCCCGCTGGCCACGGCGATGCTGGCCGCCGCCCGCGAGGCCGACGCGCTGCTGGTGACGCCGACGAGCTGGTTCGGCGTCGTGATCGCGGAGGGTCTGCGCATTCCCAGCATCGGGGTGTACCTGCAGCCGCTCACCCCGACGCGCGAGTTCCCGCCCCCGGCCCTCACCAAGCGCGACCTGGGCGGCTGGGCCAACCACCACCTCGCCACGCTGCTGCTCACCGCGGGCCAGCGCCCGTTCCGCAGCGTGGTCGCCGAGCTGCGCCGGGAGCTCGGCCTGCCCGGGACGACCCCCTCGGCCTGGCTGCGCTCCCAGGAGGCGAAGCACTGGCCCATCCTGTACGGCTACAGCCCCATCGTCGTGCCCACCCCGAAGGACTGGCCGGCCTGGTACCGCCCGGTCGGCTACTGGTGGCCGGCCCCCGAGCCGGACTTCGCCCCGGCCCCCGAGCTCGAGGACTTCCTGGCCGCGGGCCCGCCACCGGTGTACGTCGGCTTCGGCAGCATGCCCGTCCCCGACCGCGACAAGCTCGCGTCCGCGGTCGCGGCGGCGGTGCGAAAGGCGGGCGTCCGCGCGGTGGTGAGCGCCGGCTGGTCGGGCCTGACCGTCGACTCCGACGACGTCCTGGCCATCGGCGAGGTGCCGCACGAGTGGCTGTTCCCGCGCCTGGCGGCCGTCGTCCACCACGCGGGCGCGGGCACCACCGCCGCGGGCCTGCGCGCGGGCGTGCCGCACGTGCCGGTCCCGGTGATGGTCGACCAGCCGTTCTGGGCCCAACGGCTCCGGCTGCTGGGCGTGACCCCGGGCCCGATCCCGGTCCGCCGCCTGACCGCCGGCCGCCTGGCCGAGGCCCTGACGGCCGCCGTGACCGACCCGGTCTACCGCCGGCGAGCGGAGGCCCTGGCCGCCCGGCTGTCCGAAGAGGACGGTGCCGGGGCCGTGCTCCGCGCGCTCGAACGCCTCACGGCCGCCACCTCCTGACCTTGCGCCGGACCCGGGTCGTGGCCGCGAGCGCGACGGCCCCGGCGAGCAGCGCGAGGCCCGCGGTGGACAGCAGCCGGACGACGACGAGGAGGTACGCGCCCCAGATCGCGTCGGGCTGGGGCGGGACGAGCGCGACGGTGGTGAGCACGGTCCCGGGCAGCAGCAGCGCGACGCCCGCCCACCCCGCGACCCGGGCCGGCGTTGGCCCGCCCGCGAACCGCCGGCCGCCGGCCCACCCGACGGCCAGCCCGGCGAGATACCCGGCCAGCGCCAGCGGCCCGACGCGGCCGGGCCGGGTCCGCCCGAGCTCGAGCACGACCGAGCCGTCGGTCCACGGGTACACCTTGAGCGTCCACGCCCCCTTGCGCGCGACGACGTCCCCGGTGACCTGCCACCCGCCGGACGCGAGCGCGTCGCCGATCGTGCGCACGAGGGTGCCGGGGTCGTCCCCGCCGGGCGTGGTGAGCCAGACGGCCCCGCCGATGTAGCCGGTGTCGCCCACGAGCCACGTCCACGGCCCGCCGGGGTGCTCGTAGCCGAACAGCTCCGGCATCCGCCCCGCGACCGTCACTGAGGCCGCGGTTCCGTCGGCGTCGACCGGTACCGCCGGCGCCACCATCGCCACGGCCGCGTCGTCATCGGGCAGGTCGGGCGCGCCGACCCAGCCGAGCACGGCCCCGAACCCGGCGCCGAGCGCCGCGAGGGTGAACGCCACGACGATCGCCGCGAGGACGGGGCGCAGGCGAGCGGGGACGGTGACGGGGTCAGCCTGAACTACGGCGGCCATCCGGGTGGATCCTTCCGCGGGACACGACCCCCCGCGTCCGACCCGGATGCTAGTGCGTGGCCGGCCCGCCCCGGCCGGGAGGGGTGGCCCTCACGCCGAGCGCCGCACCGGCGAGCAGCGCGACGCCGAGGACGCCCAGCGCGCGGACGGCCAGGTTCAGGCCCGGGGAGGCGTCGAGCTCCCGGTCGCCGGCCAGGCCCGCCGTGGTGAGCGCGGTCGCCGGCAGCAGCAGCACGCCCCCGGCCAAGGCCGCACGGCGCGACCAGGCCCGCACGGCGAGCCAGGGCCGCGCTGCGAGCCGGCGCGGGGCGAACCACCCGGCGGCCAGGCCGGCGAGGTAGCCCAGGACGGCCAGCGGCCGCGCCGGGGCCGGTTCGGCCCGGCCGAGCTCGATGATGACCAGGCCCGCCTCGGGGACCGGCGTGAGCCCCAGGCTCCAGCGGCCCCGCACCACGCCGGCGCCGCCCGCGCGGTGCCAGCCCTGACCGGCGAGGGCGGCCGCGATGCGGTCCGCGGTGCGGTCGGCGCCGGCACCCGCGTCGGCGCCGGCGTCGACGGACAGCCAGACCGCGCCGCCGTTGTAGTCGGTGCCGGCGAGCCAGGTCCACGCGGTGAGCGGGTGCTGGGTGCCGATCGTCACACGGTCCGAGCGGCCGGCGACCCCGGCGCCGGGAGCGGCCGGGGCGACGAGCGCGACGGCGGCCGCGTCGCCGGGCAGGGCGGGGGCGGCGCGCCAGCCGGCCCACGCGCCGAGGGTGGCGCCGAGCGCGGCCAGGGTGAGGGTGGCCACGATCCGTCCGACGCCCACGTGCCCGCCCTGTCCCCCGGTGTCCGTGCCCGGCCCGCGGCCGGCACCAGGCAATCTAGTGCCGGCCGCGGGCCGTGGCTGTCAGGCGGTCAGCCGGAAGTAGTCCAGGTTGAAGCCGCCCGTCTCGCAGTGCACGGTGACGAGCTGGTCGCCCGCCGGGAGGGTGACCGTCGTGTGGACGGACCGGTAGTTCGCCCACCCGCCCGTGTCGGGCACCGAGACCGTCGACAGGACCTGGTCGTTCGCGTCGCGGAAGGTGATCGCCTCCGTCGCCGCCGCGCCGGAGCCGTTCGCCACGCGCAGTTCCAGGTCGTACGTCCCGGGCTGGGCCACCGCCAGGCGGTACTGCAGCCAATTGCCGGCCGCCGTCCACCCGACGTTCTTCCCGCCGCTCGCGGAGGGGTTGTTCTCCACGAAGTTCGCGCCGCCGTCGGTCCAGCCGTGCTCGGCGACGTACGCCTCCGCCTCGACCTTCTCCCCGATCGGCGCCCCGTGCGGGTTGACCGTCACGTGCACGGACACCTGGGAGCTCGCGGCGCCGTCGGTCACCCGGAACGCCAGGTTCAGGGTGCCCGCCGTCGTCGGGTGCAGGCTCACGGTGCCGGTCGCGGCGTCCACGGCGACGCCGTCGGGCAGGTCGACCGCGTAGAACGCGAGCGCGTCCCGGTCGCGATCGGTGGCCCGCAGCCGGAAGGTGGTCGTCGTGTACTGGTCCGCGACCACGTCCGGCACCGCGGAGAGCACCGGCGCGTGGTTGCCGCGCGGCGAGGGCACCTCGGCGCGCCAGCGGAACGTCGCGTACGCGCCCGCGGGCACGGTCTCGACGAACTGCCGGCCGGCGAGCACGACGCGGACCTTGCGCGCCGTGGTGTTCGCGTTGCCGACGACCGCCACGAAGTCGTCGCCGTCGCGGTACACCACGTTGCCGATCCCGTTCGCCGTGGCGCTGGACTCGACGCGGGTGTGCCGCGGGGTGAGGTACTTCGCGAACTGCCCCATGGCGTAGAGCTCGTCGCGGACCGTGAACGTGCGGGACGTGGTGTCGACCTTCACCAGGCGGTCGGGCCACTTGGTGGTGGCCGCGATCTGGTCCCAGTCGACGTTGTTGTCGCGCAGCGGCGTCCAGTGCAGGGTGCCGCCGTCCTGGTCGGTCGCCTGCGCCCACATCACGTAGGAGCTCGCGTCGAGCCGGAAGTAGCTCAGGATCGTGGCCGGCGAGAGGTCGCTGGTCTCGGTCATGTGCACCGGCTTGCCGGTCTGCTCGTAGGCGTCCCGCATCACCGTGGGGTCGCCCCAGTACGGGTGGAAGGCGATCGCGTCCGCGGCCTTGCGCGCGGCCGGGTCGTTCAGGATGCGGTAGTAGTTCTTGGTCTCGGTGCTGCCGGGGTCCTTCCAGTCCCAGAAGTTGAAGTCGTGGACGTACACGTCGACGTCCCGCGGAAGGTACTTGCGCATGGCGACCGCGAGCTTCTGCTGCTGCTCGACGCTGATGTCCATGGCCGGGTACACCACGTCCATGCCGGGCTCGTTGAGCAGCGTGAGCGCGTCGACGCGGATGCCCTTGCGCGCGTAGGCCTCCACGTACTTGGCGTAGTAGCGGGCGAAGACGTCGATGCAGTCGTCGCGCAGCTTGCCGACCTGGTAGTAGTCGGTGGTGCTGCCCGGCTTCAGCGCGACCTCGCCGAGGAACTTGTTGTTGGTCTTCATCCACGCGGGCGCGCTCCAGGCCGAGGCGAAGAACGTGGCCCGCGGGTTGTACTTCTGGATCAGCTTGATGGTGTCGACGATGTGCAGGTCGATGTCGCGCTGGATGGAGAAGTACTTGAGCCCGAAGTCGTCCGTGACCCCGGCGGGCAGGTCGTCCTCGGACCAGAACGGCAGGTGCTCGATGAGGTCGGGGCTGCCGATGGTGAGCCGGAAGCGGCTGAGCCCGGCCCCGGTGCGCGGGTCGGCCAGGAGCCGCACGGCGTCCTCGCGCTGCTGCGGGGTGAGCTTCCACAGGTTCGAGACGCTGGTCTCGTCCAGGGAGAAGCCGATGCCGCTGTAGCGCTGCCGGACCTGGCTCGGGTCGACCACCACGGTCGCGTCGGCGGCGACGGACGCGTTGTCGCCCACCTTGACCGCCGGCAGCGGTTTCCACGCCTGTCCGGCCCCGGCCGAGTACGTTCCCGTGACGGTCTCGGCCCGATGCGCCGGGGCCGCGGTTGCGGGCGCGGCCCCGACGGTCAGGGCGAGCAACGCCGTCGAGGTGACGGTCATGATGCGTCGCATGGTGTCCTTTCCGGTCACGGCCCCGAGACCAGGTACTCGACCTGGTGGCCCGAGTTCACCGCGGCACCGGTGTTGTTGATGACGTGCGAGATGGTGCCGGTGCCGCCCAGCGAGACGGTCACCATGTCGTGGAACTTGACGCCCGCCTTGGCCGGCACCTCGAACGCGTGCGCGGCGACGACGCCGGGGTTGACGTTGAAGTAGCAGTAGCTGCCCAGGCCCCACGCCTCGTGGTTGGTGACCGAGTCGGCGACCTTGTAGGCGGCCCAGCCCTGGGTGCTGCCGTTCATGAAGGCGGCCTGGTTCGGCGGGTCGTACGGCATCTCGTTCTGGTAGAAGTACGTGCGGCCGTTGTTGCCGTTCCAGATGGTCTGGTACTGCTGGTAGTGCTCGACGAACAGGCCGTAGAACGTCACGTTGTTGCCGTTGACGACCAGCCCGTTCTGGGCGGTGTTCGTGGTCCAGCCGACGCCGGAGCCGTGGTCGGCGCGCCAGATCCACGAGTGGTCGCCGATCACGTCGTTGCTGTTGATCCGCAGGCTCACGGTCGCCTTGCCGACGCCGGCGCCGCCGATGCGGAAGAACACGTCGGACAGGCTCGTCGGGTTGGCCGCGTGGCTCGCGGCCGAGCCGGACGGGCCGATCTCGGCGAGCACCGACGAGTTGGTGGTGCCGGCGTCGAAGAGCAGGCCGGCGAGCTTGATGCCGTCGACGTCGGCGGTCGTCAGCGCGGTGATCCCGCCGTCGGGCACGAGGGTGGCCAGGCCGAGGCCGAGGATCACGGTGTCGGCGCGGGTCACGTTCAGGGTCTGGTTGAGGTGGTACACGCCCGGGGTGACGAGCAGGTTCTTGCCCGCGGCGAGGGCGGCGTTCATGGTCGCGGCGGTGTCGCCGGGCTTGATGACCTGGAACTGGCTGATCGGCAGGCTGGTCCCGGCCGGGTTGCCGTTCGCCCAGCTGACGCCGGAGGAGTTGGTGCGCAGCGCGGGGACGAACACCTGGTAGGCGCCGGTGCCGTCGACGTACAGGAACGGCTTCTCGCGCACGACCGGGGTGGTGCCCACGGTGGTGTAGGGCGGGTTCGGGAAGCTGTTGCCGGGCGCGCCGGTAGCCCCGACGAAGACCTGGTTCCAGTTGGAGCCGTTCCAGCTGCCCATCGCCGAGTTGCGGGTCAGCCACTGCTGCTGGGTGCCCGACTGGATCTGCCCGTCGATCTTGGAGTCGGCGATGAAGCCGCCGGAGGACCAGCCGCCGTCGGACAGGGCGAGGTTGCCGCGGACGTGCATGCGGCGGTACGGAGCCGCCTGCGACACCGCCCAGCGGTCCAGGCCGCCGTTGGGGGTGACGGAGAGGTTCTCGGCCGAGCGCCAGAAGTTCTGGGTCGCGTTCTGCGAGCCGTCCGGCCACCAGTCGGCCTCGGCGTGCACGGCGCCGTTGATGACCACGGCGTCCGGGGTGAGGCCGAGCCCGGCGACCTGGGTGTAGAACCCGACGTTGGCGTCGACGTTGTACGTGCCCGGCTTGAACAGCAGCGCGTAGCGCTGGCTGCCGAACTGGTTGCTCACCTGGCCGTTGAACACGGAGTTGAGCTTGTTCTGGATGGTGGCCTGGGACATCGACGGGTCGAAGACCGTGACGGTCGGGCCGAGGTCGGGGTTGTTCGGGTTGTTGGGCACGCCGGTGGCGGTCGCGGTCGGCTGGCTCGTCCCTCCGGTGAAGTTCCACTTCTGGTTGGCGCCGCCGCCGCAGGTCCAGATCTGCAGCTTGGCCCCGTCGGCGAGGTTGTTGTCCTTGATGTCCAGGCACTTGCCGGACTTGGTGTTGATCAGGTCGTGGGCGGCGTTGAGCGACCACTTCTGGCTGGCGACCGAGTCGTAGCAGGTCCACAGGTGCACGACGGCACCGTCGTTGGTGGCGCCGTTGACGACGTCGAGGCACTTGCCGAGGCCCTGGACCGAGCCGTTGTCGGCGAGCGTCCAGGTCTGGTTCGCGCTGCCGGCGTAGCACGTCCACATCTGCGGCTGGTTGCCGTCGGCGGTGGAGCCGTTGGTGACGTCGAGGCACTTGCCGTTGGCGGAGCTGGTGATCTGGCCGGTGCTGGCGGCGGAGGCGGAGGTCATGGCGATGGCGCCGACGGTGGCCACGGTCGCGGTGGTGATCGCGGCCGCGAGCAGCATCGAGCGCCGCACTCGTCTTGGTGCGTGCATGGCGGGGGCTTCCTTGTCCCTGGCGGAGGGTGGGTACCGCCAGGAAACACGCCCCAGCCAAGGCATGTCAATGAATCGCTGTAACTTTTTTCGTGTCGCGGCGTAAGTGTTTATGAAACACGCGTCAACGCCGGCCCCGTGGAGCCGCGGATGACCAGCTCGGTGGCCAGTTCGACGTGCAGGGCGTCCAGCTCGTGGCCGGTCAGCATGCGGCTGAGCAGCGACACGGCCATGCGGCCCATCTCGCCGAGGGGCTGGCGCACGGTCGTGAGCATCGGGTGGGTCGCGCGGCTGACGTCGATGTCGTCGAAGCCGGCGACCGAGAGCTCCTCCGGCACCCGCAGGCCCCGCTCGGCCGCGGCCTGCAGCGCGCCCACGGCCATCTTGTCGTTGAACGCGACCAGGGCCGTCGGCCGGTCGGGCCGGTCGAGCAGGTCGCCGGCGAGCGCGCGGCCGGCCTCCACGGTCGGGTCGGTCGAGGTGCGCAGCAGGTCGGCCTCCGGATACGCGCCGACGGCGACGAGCGGGGCGTGGTAGCCGGCCAGCCGGTCGCTCATCGCCATCCAGGTGAGCGGCCCGCCGAGGATCCCGACGCGGCGGTGGCCGAGCTCGACCAGGTGCGACATGAGCCGCCGGGCGCCGGCGAAGTTGGCCGCGGACACCGCGGCGACGTCGCGCGGCGGGGCGGTGCGCGGGTCGACCACGACGAACGGGAAGCCGTGGTCGCGCAGCCGCTCGAGGTCGCCCTCCGGCTCCGGCGGCAGGATCAGGATCGCCCCGGTGACCTGCGGCCAGCCGGTGAGCGTGGGCAGCACGTCGGTGCGCCGCCAGGCCGACTCCCCGGCGTCGACGACGGCGTGCATGCCGTGCACGTCGAGCGCCTCCGTGATGGCCGAGACGATCAGCCCGAAGTAGTCGGTGAGCAGGTAGGGGCAGCGCACGTAGACGCCGTTGTCGGCCTTGGGCACCCCGGCGCCGCGGCGGCGGGGCGCGCGCTTGCCGAGCCCGCCCATCGCCTGCAGGACCCGGTCGCGGGTGTCGGGGGCGACGTTGGCCCGGCCGTTGAGGACCCGCGAGATGGTCGCGATGGACAGACCGGTCTGCGCGGCCACGTCCCGGATGGTGACCCGCGGCGGTTGTTCCTGCTCTGTTTCAGCGCCCTGTTTCATCGCCGATCAGCGTACCCGCGCGAGTCCGTTGAACCGATCCGCCCTCGTGGCAGTACATAAGGGTGTGACCACTTCGACCGCCGCACACGCCGAGGCCGTCCGGCGCTACTACGACCAGAACACGGCCGCGTTCGACCGGCTCGGGCAGGGCGGCGCGTCGATCCACCGCGCGGTGTGGGCGCCGGGGGTGACGGGCCGGGCCGAGTCGTTCCACCACGTCGACGAGCTGATCCTGGCCGCGCTGCCCGGGGGCGTCGCCGAGCCCGCGGTCGTGGACCTCGGCTGCGGGCTGGGGGCGAGCCTGATGTACCTGGCCGGCCGCGCGCCGATCCGGGGCGAGGGGCTCACGATCAGCCCGAAGCAGGCCGAGGGGGCGACGCGGCTGCTGGCCGGGGCGGGGCTCGCCGGCCGGGTGCGGTGCCGCGAGGGGAACTATCTGGACGTACCGGATGATCTGCACGGCACCGCTGACGTCGTGTTCTCGATCGAGGCGTTCCTGCACAGCCCCGACGCGGCCGGCTACTTCCGCGAGGCCGCCCGGGTGCTGCGGCCGGGCGGGCGGCTGCTCGTGTGCGACGACTTCCTGTCGCCCGCCGCGCCCGCGGCCCCGCCCCGCGAGGCGAGGCGGCTGGCCGAGTTCCGCGACGGCTGGCGGGTCGGCTCGCTGCTGACCGTCGAGCAGGTCCGCGCCGCGGCCGCCGGGCACGGCCTGGAGCTGACCGGCGACGTGGACCTCACGCCCTACCTGGAGCTGCGCCGTCCGCGCGACCGGTTCATCGCCGCGCTCGTCGCCGCCGGTCGCCCGCTGCGGCTGTCGGGCGAATACTGGAAGATGCTCTCCGGCGGCGACGCGCTGCAGTGGTGCCTGCTCAACGGCCTGCTCAACTACCGCGTGCTGACCTTCACGCCCCGCGGCTGACGCTCACGCCCCACGACCTACGCCTCACGCCGCGCGGCCTACGGCCAAGATCGCGTCCATCGCCTTGAGCCGCTCCGCGCCGCGGCCGAGCAGGCCGTCGGGCACGATGAACTCGTCGAGGCCGCCGGCCCGGTATTCGGCGAGCGCGTCGGCCAGCGCGCCCGGGGAGCCGCCGATGACCGGGAAGTGCACCTCCGGCAGCGGCCCGTCGGCGACCACGAGCGCCTGGGCCGTCCGGGCGATCGCGCGCGGGTCGCGGCCCTGCTTCGCGCAGAACTCGTCCAGCACCGCGGACTTGTGCGCGATCACGTCGGGCCGGCCCCAGGTGTTCCAGATGTCGGCGTAGCGCGCGACGATCCCCAGCATCCGCCGCTCCCCGCCCCCGCCGACGAGGATCGGCAGCGGGTCCTGCACCGGCTTGGGATTGCACACGGCGTCTGTGAGCTGGTAGTACTCCCCCGCGAACGTCGTGCTCGGCCGGCGCAGCAGCCCGTGCAGCACCTCGAGCGCCTCGACGAACCGGTCCAGGCGCTGCTTCACCGGCGGCAGCTCGATGCCGTACTGCTCGTGCTCGTTGACCTGCCACCCCGCCCCCACGCCGAGGGTGAACCGGCCGCCGGTCACGTGGTCGGCGGTCACGGCCATGTTGGCGAGGACGGCGGGGTGGCGGTACGTGTTGCCGTACACCAGCGTCCCGATCCGCACCCGCGGCACCGCGGCCCCCAGCGCGGCCACGAGCGTCCCGCATTCGAGCGTCGGCCCGTCCGGGTCACGCCCCGGCCCGGCGTTGGGCATGAAGTGGTCGGCCACGTACACGCCGTCCCACCCGGTCGCCTCGGCGTGCCTCGCCATGTCGAGGATGTCGTCGTACCGCTGTCCCGCTCCCGGCCAGATCGAAAGTCGCATGGTTCCTCTATACAACCTTTCGCGCGGCGGTCGCTGTAGCGTGGGCCGGGCATGGTTCCCCCCTCTGGCCGGAGCAAACCCGATGACGCCGCGCTCGCCCCGAATCCTCGCCATCTCGTGGGGCTCGATCACCGTGGACGGCCACGGCCAGTTCAAGGACGCCAAGCTCTGGCCGGGCGGCGCCCGCGCGTGGGACTGGGACGAGACCGGCACCCGCCACTCCCCCGGCACCCAGCCGGCGGACGTCGAGGAGCTCCTCGAGGCCGGTGCGACGGTGATCGTGCTGTCGCGCGGCATGGAGGAACGCCTCGGCGTCACCCCGGCGACCCTGGCGCTGCTGGAGGAGCGCGGCGTCGAGGTGCACGTCGCGGAGACCTCGCAGGCCGTGGCGCTCTACAACGGGCTCGTGGGCACCGCCGCGGTGGGCGGCCTGTTCCACTCGACCTGCTGACGGCCCAGCCGCCCGAGCGCCGGCGGGAGCGCGGGCGGGGCGGGGCCCGCGTTCACCGACCGGCAATCGGGTGCGCAGTCGCCGGACGCCTCGATGTCGGGCTCCGGGCCTAGCGTCCGGAGCCATGGCTAACGTCGATCGTCGTACATTTCTGCAGATGGCGGCGGCCGCCGCGGTGCCGTTGCCGTTCGAGCAGGCACTGCGCATCCCGGCCCACGACCGCCACGGGTCCATCGAGGACGTTGAGCATGTCATCTTCCTGATGCAGGAGAACCGCTCGTTCGACCACTACCTCGGCACCATGCGGGGCGTGCGCGGGTTCGCCGACCCGCACCCGGCGAGGCACCCCGACGGGCGCAGCGTGTTCCACCAGCCGGACGGGGCCGGCGAGGTGCTGCCCTTCCGGCCCGAGGTGCGCGACATGGGCAAGACGTTCCTGCCCGACCCGCCGCACGGGTGGAACGACACCCACGGCGCCTGGAACCGGGGGAAGTACGACGGCTGGGTGCCGAACAAGGGCGTCACCACGATGACCCATCACACCCGCAAGGACCTGCCCTACCAGTACGCGCTCGCCGACGCGTTCACGGTGTGCGACAACTACCACTGCTCGCTGCTCGGGCCGACCGACCCCAACCGGTACCACATGTGGACGGGATGGGTCGGCAACGACGGGAAGGCGGGCGGCCCGGTGATCACCAACGCCGAGGCCGGCTACGACTGGTCGACCTACCCCGAGCGGCTCGAGCGGGCCGGGGTCTCCTGGAAGGTGTACCAGGACGTCGGGCTGGGCCTGACCGCCGAGGGCTTCTGGGGCTGGACGAGCGACCCGTTCATCGGCAACTACGGGGACAACTCGCTGCTGTACTTCCACCAGTACCAGAACGCCGCCCCGGGCAGCCCGCTGGCGAAGGCCAAGACCGGTACCGAGATCAACAAGCAGGGCCGCAGCCCCGACGCGCTGCTGGCCGACTTCCGCGCCGACGTCGCCGCGGGGAGGCTGCCGCAGGTCTCCTGGATCGTGGCGCCGGAGGCGTACACCGAGCACCCGAACTGGGAGCCGGACTACGGCACCTGGTACGTCTCCCAGGTCATCGACATCCTGGCCGCGCACCCCGAGGTGTGGTCGAAGATGGCCCTGTTCATCACGTACGACGAGGAGGGCGGCTTCTTCGACCACCTCGTCCCGCCGACCCCGCCCGCGACCCGGGCCGAGGGCCTGTCCACGGTCCCGGTGACGAACGAGATCTACCCCGGCTCGGCCGACCACCCGGCCGGCCCGTACGGGCTGGGCGTGCGGGTACCGATGATCATCGTGTCGCCGTGGACGCGGGGCGGCTGGGTCAACTCGGAGCTGTTCGACCACACGTCGCTCATCCGGTTCCTGGAGCGCCGCTTCGGCCACGGGCGGCCCGACCTCGTCGAGTCGAACATCACCCCGTGGCGCCGGGCCGTCACCGGCGACCTGACCTCCGCGTTCGACTTCAAGACCCCGAACGCGTCGCGCCGCGTGGACCTGCCCGGCACCGGCGACCTGAAGCCGGCGGACCTGACCCGCCGGCCCGACGAGGTGCCGGTCCCGCCGGTCGACGGCCGGTTGCCGGCCCAGGAGCGGGGGGTGCGGCCCGCCCGCGCGCTGCCGTACGCGCTGCACGCCGACGGCCGCCCGGCCGCCGGAGCCTTCGCCGTGGACTTCCGCAACGCGGGCACCGCGACGGGCGTCTACCAGGTCCGCTCGGCCGATCCGTCGATCGCGCCGCGCACGTACACCGTGGAGCCGGCCAAGCAGGTGACCGACGTGTGGCCCGCGGACCGGGGCTACGACCTGTCGGTCCACGGGCCGAACGGCTTCTTCCGCCGCTTCGCCGCCGGGCCGCGCCACCCGGGCGTGACGGCGCGCGTGCGCTACGACGAGCACGGCGTGGTGCTGGAGCTGGCGAACCGGAGCTCCCACCGCGCCGAGGTCGAGACGGCGGACCACTACACCGGCCGTCACGCCCGCGTGGCGCTGCGGGCGGGCGAGACCCGTTCGGTCGACTTCCGCCTCGCCCGCAGCCACGGCTGGTACGGCATCACGATCACGATCCCGGGCGACTCCGGGTTCGCGGTGGAGTATGCGGGCCACGTCGAGGACGGCGCGCCCTCGATCAGCGATCCCCTGATGGGCGGCCTGCTCTAGGCGAACCCTAGGCGAGGCCGGCGAACTCCTCCCACGCCCCGGCCTGCGTGCGGTTGGCGATCAACGGCGAGTTGCCACCGTTCTCCGCGGTGACGTACTTGCCGTTGGCGCCGGCCAGCAGCGCCCACTTGCCGTTCGCCGTCCGCACCGGCTTGAACTTCTCCCAGGCGCCGATGGTGGTGCGGTTGGCGATCAGGGCCGCGTTGCCGCCGTTCTCGGCGGTGACGAAGCGCCCGTTGGCCCGCGAGAACAGCGCGACCCAGCCGTCGCCGGCGTCGATCAGGTCGAACCTCTCCCACGGGCCGATCTGCGTGCGGTTGGCGATCAGCGGCTGGGCGCCGCCCGCGTCGGCCGTGACGTAGCGCTGGTTCACCTGGGCCTGCAGCCAGAGGGACTGGTTGAGCGCCGCGGCGTCCACATTGTAGGTGAACCAGAACTGCTCCCACGGCCCGATCTCGGCGCGGTCGGCGGCGAGCGGGGCGGTGCCGGCGTTGCTGGTGACGTACTTGCCGTTGAGCCGCGACAGCAGGCTGAGCGTGCCGTCGGCCCCGGTCACGAGCTGGAACCGCAACGCGGTGCCGATCCCCGCCTCGGCGCGGCCGGAGGCGATCAGCCGGTTGCCGTCGGCCGGGTTCACCCCGAGCAGCAGCCCGTTGACCTTGGCTCGCAGGGCGACGTCGCCCCGGCCGGCGTCGATGAGCTCGAAGCCCTCCCACGCCCCGATCTCCGTGCGGTTGGCGATCGCGGGCGACGCGCCGGCCGTCTCCGCGCTCACGTACCGCAGGTTGCTGCGCGCCATCAGGCCCATCGACTTCACGAAGGGCGTCACCTGGATCGGCTGGGAGGCGGTGCCGGTGTGCCCGAGGACGTCGGTGGCCACGACGGTGACGGTGTAGTCGCCGCCGCGCGCGTAGGTGTGGAAGAGCACCTGGTCCGGCCCGGTGACGACGGTGCCGTCGCCGAAGTCGAAGGAGTACGAGGCGATGCGGGCGAGGGTCATGTACCCGGTGCCCTGGACCCGGACCTGCCCGCCGAAGCCGGCCGGGTCGCCGCGGGAGATGTCCAGCAGGGGCCGGGGCAGCGCCGGCTCGACGAGGCCGGTCGCGATGCCGAGCACGCCGTGGCCGAGGGTCGCCGCCGTCGACGCGGTGCCGGTGGCGGTGTCGATCGCGGTCACGGTGCCGGTGGTGTCGCCGGCGGTGACGTACGCCTTCGCCCCGTCGGGCGTGACGTCGACGCCGTAGGGGTGCGCGATCCCCGTGACCGTGGCCGAGACCGTGTTCGCGGCGGTGTCGAGCACCGACACCGAGCTCGTGCCCCAGTTCGTGACGTAGGCGCGCCGGCCGTCCGGCGTGAGGGCCACGTCGTAGGGGCGGGTGCCGACCGCGACGGTGGCGGTGACGGCGTTCGCGGCCGTGTCGATGACCGACACGGTCCCGGACGTCCAGCCGGTCACGTACGCCCGGGACCCGTCCGGCGTGACCGCGATGCCGTAGGGCCGCGCGACCGGGATGCGCCCGGTGACGGCGTTCGTGGCGGTGTCGACGACGACCACGGCGTCGGCGGTGGTGACGTAGAGGTGCCGCTCGTCCGGGGCGACCGCGACCCCCTGCGGCGCGGCGCCGACGGTGACGGTCGCGGCGACGGCGTTGCGCTGGGCGTCGATCACCGACACGGTGTCGGCCCCGAACTCGGCGACGAAGACGCGGCGGATGCCGGGCGCGACGGCCACGCCGTGCGGCTGCGCGCCGACCGCGATGGTCCCCGAGGGCGAGCTGTCGGCGGTGCCGAACACGGTCACCGTGTTGCCGCCGGAGTCGGCGATGTAGCCACGGCTCCACTGCGGCACCAGCGCGATCTCCCCGGACCCGCCGCCGGCCGCGATGGTGTTGACGTCCCGGCCGGTGGCCTGGTCGAGCACGGTCGTGCTGCCGGGCGCGGTGCCCGCCACATAAACGATCATCCGGGGTGCCGCGGCGGCCGCGGCCGGGCTCGCGCCCATCGCCGCGACCGATGCCGCCGCCACCGTTATCGCCATCGCTGTCGGACCGCTCAAGATTCGCGTGCGCACGGCGTGCATTATGGCCGAACGCCGGATTCCCCGCCGTCCCGTTCTTTCCATGGCTCGGGTCCGCGGTGGTCCGGGCCGTCGCTCCCGCCAGGAATCCCGGCCTCCGCAGTGGCAGGGAGCGAGGCGCTCCTACGCCGAGGCGCGGACGATCAGCTCGGGGTTGAAGATGACCGAGCGCGGCGTGCGCTGCGGCTCGCGGATGCGGGTCATCAGCAGCTGCGCCATCTCCCCGGCCATCTCCTCGACCGGCTGGCGGACGGTCGTGAGCGGCGGGTGGCACTCGAGCGCGGCGGTGCTGTCGTCGAACCCGATCACCGCGATGTCCTCCGGCACCCGCCGCCCGGCCTCCTGCAGCACCCGCAGGGCGCCGTCGGCCATGAGGTCGTTGGCGACGAAGACGCCGTCGACGTCGGGGTGCTCGGCGAGCAGGCGGGCCGCGGCGCGCTCGCCGCCGGAGCGGGTGAAGTCGCCCTCGATGTGCCGCGGCGTGAGGCCGTGGGCCTTGACGGCCTCCTCGAACGCGGCGAGGCGGTCCTGCGCGGCCGGCATGTCGAGCGGGCCGGTGACGGTGGCCAGGCAGCGCCGGCCGAGGCCGGCGAGGTGGTCGACGGCGAGCTGCACCCCGGCGCGCTGGTCGACGTCCACATAACTGATGGTCACCGGGTGCCCCGGGCGGCACGAGAGCACGACGGGGATGCCGAGCTCGACCAGCTGGGCCGGGAGCGGGTCGTCGACGTGGCTGGAGATGAGCAGCGCCCCGTCGACGTGGCCCTGGCGGAGGTACCGCTGCAGATGCGGGCGCGCGGGCGGGTCGGCCAGGAAGATGACCAGGTGGATGCCCAGCGGCCGGAGCACCTCCTGGGCGCCGGCGGTCACGCGGCCCAGGAACGGGTCGGTGAACATGCGCGTCAGGAACGGGGTGGAGTACCCCCGGTTCTCCGGCTCCGACACGACCAGCGCGATCGAGTCCGTGCGGCCGGTGACCAGCGATCGGGCGGCCAGGTTCGGCACGTACCCGGTCGCGGCGATGGCCCGCTCGACCGTGCGGCGCAGTTCCGGGTCGACGGTGGAGACACCGTTGATGACCCGGGACACCGTGGCGCGTGACACTCCGGCGTAGTTGGCGACCTGCTCGAGGGTGGGCGGTCGCGAGTCGCTGCCCGTCATGGTTGTCACGGTAGATCGTGCCCCGTCGCGATGAGGAGCCGCGGGTGGACGGACCCGTTCGTCACGTCCACCCGCGGCCGGCTTCTTACTTGTAGACGCGGACGTAGTCGACGTACATCCGCGACGGGAACGGCGTGCTGGCGTCGATCGGGCCGGGGAAGTCACCGCCCACGGCCAGGTTGAGGATCAGGTAGAACTGGTGGTCGTAGACCCACGGGCCCCGGGTCGACTCGACCGTGTCCTTGTTGGCGACGAGGATCACGGTGTTGTCGACGCGGAACGTCATGTGCTTGCTGTCCCACTCGACCGAGTACACGTGGTAGTCCAGCGACAGGTCCACGGTGGTGAGCTTCTGGCCGTAGCCGCCGCCACCGTTGTACGCCGGCGCGTGCAGCGTCGAGTACACGTCCGTGGTGCTCTTGCCGAGGATCTCCATGATGTCGATCTCGCCGTTGTACGGCCACGGGCGGCCCTGCAGGAAGTCGGCGCCCATCATCCAGAACGCGGGCCAGAGGCCGTTGCCCTTCGGCACCTTGATCCGGGCCTCGACGCGGCCGTACTGCGTGGTGAAGCTGGTGCTGGTGTTGATGCGGCCGGAGGTGTAGTCACGCCCGCCCGCGGTCTCCTTGCGGGCCTCGATGACCAGCGAGCCGCCCTGGATGCTGGTGTTGCTCAGGTTGGAGTAGTACTGGATCTCGCCGTTCTGGCCGGTGCCCGGGTCGACGTGCCACTTGGTCGTGTCGACGTTGGTGCCGGTGTTGAACTCGTCGCTCCAGACCAGGTTGGTGGCCGGGAAGATCGGGTCCGCGGGCGGGGCCGGGGGCTGGGTCGGGGCGCCGCCGGTGCCGTACACCTTGAACTCCCACAGCGAGTAGCCGTAGCCGTTGGAGCGCTGGGTGCCGTACATCCGCACGTAGCGGCCGTTGCCGTTGACGGTCAGGGTCTCCTTGAAGCCCTTGCCCGTCGTGGTCGAGTAGATGTTCGTCCAGTTGGCGGCGTCGTTGGAGGTCTGGATCTGGTACGACACCGCGTAGGCCGGGTCCCACTGCAGGACGACCTGCGTGATGTGAGCCTGCGCGCCGAGGTCGACGTAGATCCAGCCCGGGTCGACCCAGCCGTTGTCGGGGCTGGTGGCCCAGCGGCTCGCCGGGTCGTTGTCGAACGCCTTGTCCGGCGTGCACGGGTTGCAGTTGCTGTCGTTCTGCGAGGTCGACGCGACGGCCGGCTTCTTGTAGGACAGCAGCACCGCGTTGCCCGGGTTGGTGCTGGGCGTCGGGCTCGGCGAGCTCGGGGTGTCGTTGGTGGTCGACACGGTGCCGCCGACGCGGATCTGGAACTCCCACAGCGAGTAGCCGTACTGCGTGGCCCGCGCGGTGCCGTTCATCCGCACGTAGCGGCCGCTGCCGGTGACGTTGAGGTTCTGCACCCCACCGGTGCCGGTCGTGGTCGTGTAGATGGTCGTCCAGGTGGTGCCGTTGGTCGACGTCTGGATCTGGAACGCCGTCGCGTAGGCGGTCTCCCAGTTCAGCGTGACGCCGCAGACCGACTGCACCGAGCCGAGGTCGACCTGCAGCCACTGCGGGTCGCTGGCGGCGCTGGACCAGCGGGTGCCGTTGTTGCCGTCCACGGCGGACGAGGCCGGGGTGCCCGCGTTCTCGGTCGAGGACGCGGTGGCCGTCTTGCCCTGCGCGGCGTTGGCGGCGCCGCAGCTGCCGGGCGTGCTCGGCGAGCCGCCGAAGACCTGGAACTCCCACAGCGAGATGCCGTACTGGGTGTTCTTGGCGGTCGCGTTGAGCCGCACGTAGCGGCCGGTGCCGGTCACGCTGAGGCTGACGGCGCTGCCACCCGCCCCGGACGTGGTCGAGTAGATGTTCGTCCAGTTCGTGGCGTCGTTCGAGGTCTGGATCGTGAAGGCGGTCGCGTACGCGGCCTCCCAGTTCAGCCCGATCCGGGTGATCGACTGCTGGGAGCCGAGGTCGACCTGCAACCACTGCGGCACCGAGAAGGCGCTCGACCAGCGCGTGCCGGCGTCGCCGTCGGTCGCGCTCGAGGCGGGGGTGGCCGCGCTCTCGGCCGAGGAGGCGGTCGTCGGCTTGCCCTGCGACAACAGGGTCTCGGCGGCGTTGGCGCGGGTGACGACGACGGTGATGTACGCCGCGAGCATGGCGAACACCGCGAGCGCGATGATGCCGTAGCGCATGGTGCGCCTACTCGGGCGGTTGTGGTCGGTGAACCTTACGGATCGATGGCCGGGGGCGGAGACCGACCAGTCCATGGGTGACTCCTTCGTGGCGGGGGTGTTACGGCGGAGTTGAGAGAGCGCTCTCTCAGGAAGCCACAATGACCCCTCGCTGAAACCCTGTCAATGGCTCGCCCGGAATCGGAGAGCGCTCTCCAAGCCAGGTCAAGGGCCGTGGGCTGCGGTTGTACGGCCAGGGAGCGCTCTCTGACGGAGGGTGTCGCCGAGGCCTCCGAGCGGCTCCACTCGTGGCGCAGCAGGGCCGCCGCCCCGAACACGTCGGCCCGCTCGGCCAGCTCCCCGGCGACGACGGCGGCCGCCTCCGCCGGGGCGCCGTCGAGCCAGACCGGCACGAACTCCCACCGCCGCCCGGCCCCGCCGCCGCCCCGGCCCCCGGGCGGCGGCACCGGCGAGCCGACCCCGACGACGACCGCGACGAGCCCCGTGACAAGTCCTGCCCCGGCCCGGGCCGCGGCCGGTCTACAGGCCGCCGGGCACCAGCCGCAGCCCCGGTTGCGGCGGGGTCACGAGCCGGTCCAGGGCCGCCTCCGTGGCCGGGTCGGCGGGCAGGTAGACGAGCAGCCGCTGGTCGTCGTCGGCCGGCAGGTCGAGGGTCTCGAAGGCCAGCCGCAGCGGCCCGGCCGACGGGTGCGCCAGGCGCAGGATGCCGGAGGCGCGCGGCAGGCCCGGGATCGCGCCCACCCGCGCGGTGAACGCGTCGCCCGCGACGACGGTCAGCTCGTCGGCCAGCGCGGCCACCGCCGGGTCGGCGCGGAACGGGCCGTGCTTGAGCGCCGCCACCTGCTCGTCGGCGACGTGCTCCCAGTCGGGGAAGGCGGCCCGGGCGCGCGGGTCGGTCAGCACGAAGCGGGTCAGGTTCGGCGGCGCCGCGTCCAGCAGCCCCAGCGGGCGGGCCAGCAGCTCGAAGGCGGCCGTGCGGGCCACGAGGTCGCCGAGCCGGTTGAGGATCGCGGCGGGGGCGGGGTCGAGCCGGTCCAGCAGCGCCCGCACCGCCGGCCGGACGGTCACCGGCGGCACGGCCCGGCGACCGCGGCACGTGAACCCGAGGTCCGCGGCCTTGGTCAGCCGATGCAGGTGGACCCGCTCGGACGGCGTCAGCCGCAGCGCCTCCGCGAGCGCCGAGAGCACCGGCGGCGACGGGTGGCGGTCGCGGCCCTGCTCCAGCCGCGTGACGTATTCGACGCTGACCCCGGCCAGCGCCGCGAGCTCGGAGCGGCGCAGGCCCGGCGTGCGGCGGCGGGGACCGGTGGGCAGCCCCACGTCGGCCGGCTTGACCGCGGCCCGGCGCGTGCGCAGGAACAGCCCGAGTTCGCTCACGCCGCCGACAGTACCGCCGCAAAGGCCGCGGATCGTGGCCCTGCCGCTACCACCGTTAATTTGTTCGAGTACCGAAAAAAGATCGGTTAGCGTCCCCCGGTGGCCATCGTGGAGGCTCGTCAGCTGACCAAGGTCTTCCGGAGGCCGGACCGCGATCCGGGCCTGCGGGGGGCCGTCAAACACCTGTTCACCAGGAGGTTCACCGACAAGGTCGCGGTCGATCACGTCGACCTGTCGATCGAGGCCGGTGAGGCGGTCGCCTACGTCGGGCCCAACGGGGCCGGCAAGTCGACGACCGTCAAGCTGCTGTCCGGCATCCTGGTGCCGACCTCGGGCGAGGTCCGCATCGACGGGCTCAGCCCGCCCTCGTCCCGCTGGCATACTTCCCGGGCTGGCTGGCCACCGCGGCGCAGTGGTCGCCGTTCGCCGGCCTCACGTCCACGCCCGCGCTCATCTTCGTCGGCCAGGCCTCGGGCCGCCACGCCCTGCTCCTGGTGGCGGTGCAGCTCGGCTGGCTGGTGCTGCTGTGGTACACCGCGCGAGCGCTCTTCGGGCGGGCGCTGCGCCAGCTGACGGTACACGGGGGCTGACATGCGGATCGTGCGACTCTGTCTGCGGCTGCTGGGCGCGCACCTGCGATCGGTGCTGGAGTACCACGGCGACTTCTGGGTCATGATGGCCGGCACGCTCGTCATGCAGGTCGTGAACGTGGCGTTCCTGGCCGCCATCTTCTCCAAGGTGCCGGCCGTCAACGGCTGGAGCTTCTGGGCCGTGGTCGCCATGTTCGGCATGGTCGCCGTGGCCGAGGGCGTGGGCTCGCTGTTCTTCGAGGGCATGTGGAGCATCGCCTGGCAGATCAACCAGGGCGACATCGACTCCATGCTGGTGCGCCCGTACCCGGTGGTCCTGCAGGCCTCGAGCGTCCAGATCGGCCCCCACGGCCTGTCCAACATCGTCACCGGCGCCCTCATGCTCGGCTCCGCACTGTCCCATGTGGACGTGGAGTGGTCGGCCGGCCGCGTGCTGCTCGGCCTGGTCGTCCTGCTCTCCGCGATCGCCGTCAAGGTGGCGATCAACCTGGCCACGAACGCGGCCTCGTTCTGGATGCAGAGCCCGAGCCCGCTCTTCGCCATGGCCGTCCATCAGGCCGGCGACCTGGCCCGGTTCCCGCTGAGCGTGTACCCGTGGGCGCTCAAGGCCGCGCTGGGCTTCGCGCTGCCCTTCGCGTTCGTGAGCTTCTTCCCGGTGACCTACCTGCTCGGCCACGGCCACGCCTGGGTCGGCCTGCTGACCCCCTTGGTCGCCGCGTACTGCCTGGCCGTCGCGGGCTGGATCTTCGCGCGGGGCCTGCGCCGCTACGAGAGCGCGGGCAACTGACCCGCAGCCCGGACAGACGTGCCGTTCGCACACATCAGGACCCAGAACGGTCGGCCACCTCGCTGATCGCCCTACCGGCCGGGCGGCCCCGGCGGGAAGTCATGGAAGTTGATTGTTCACTGGCGGAATGTTTGACAAGTCAGCTATGTTGTAGCGCGCAGAGGCCGGGGAGCCGCCCGGGTCCGCAGTGAAGGTGGCGTTCGAAATGCAGTTCGGTGTGTTCACCGTCGGTGACGTGACGCAGGACCCCACGACGGGGCGGGTGCCGACCGACGCCGAGCGGGTCAAGGCGATGACGACGATCGCGCTCAAGGCCGAAGAGGTCGGGCTCGACGTGTTCGCGATGGGCGAGCACCACAACCCGCCGTTCGTGCCGAGCTCGCCGACCACCATGCTCGGGTGGATCGCGGCGAAGACCGAGCGCCTCCTGCTGTCCACCGCGACCACGCTCATCACGACCAACGACCCGGTGAAGATCGCCGAGGACTACGCGATGCTGCAGCATCTCGCCGACGGGCGCGTGGACCTCATGATGGGCCGCGGCAACACCGGGCCGGTGTACCCGTGGTTCGGCCAGGACATCCGCAAGGGCGTCGACCTCGCGTTCGAGAACTACGCGCTCCTGCGCCGGCTGTGGCGCGAGGACGTCGTGGACTGGCAGGGCGAGTTCCGCACGCCGCTGCAGGGGTTCACGGCCACGCCCCGGCCGCTGGACGGGGTGCCGCCGTTCGTCTGGCACGGCTCGATCCGCACGCCGGAGATCGCGCAGCAGGCCGCGTACTACGGTGACGGCTTCTTCGCCAACCACATCTTCTGGCCGAAGGAGCACACGCAGCGGATGGTCGAGCTCTACCGCAAGCTCTTCGAGCACTTCGGCCACGGCTCCGCCGACCAGGCCATCGTCGGCCTCGGCGGGCAGGTGTTCATGCGCAAGAACTCCCAGGACGCCAAGAACGAGTTCCGGCCCTACTTCGACAACGCCCCCGTCTACGGGCACGGCCCGTCGCTGGAGGACTTCTCGGCGCAGACGCCGCTGACGGTCGGCAGCCCGCAGGAGGTCATCGACCGCACGCTGGGCTTCCGCGAGTACGTCGGCGACTACCAGCGCCAGCTGTTCCTGCTCGACCACGCGGGCCTGCCGCTGAAGACGGTGCTGGAGCAGCTGGACATCCTCGGCGAGGAGGTCGTGCCCGTGCTGCGCAAGGAGTTCGCGATCGGCCGCCCCGCGCACGTGCCGGACGCGCCCACCCACGAGTCCCTGAAGGCCGCCGCGCAGAAGGTGGACGCCTAGCCATGACCACTCGCTCGATCGTCGCGATCAGCGCCGGGCTCGGCCAGCCGTCGTCCACCCGGCTGCTGGCCGACCGGCTCACCACCGCCGTGGCCGACGGGCTCGACGACGCCGCGGTGCGCACGTTCGAGCTGCGCGCCGTGGCCCACGACATCACCGACCACCTGCTCACCGGCTTCCCGTCGCCGGCGCTCAAGGAACTCATCGACGCCGTCGCGGGGGCCGACGGGCTCGTGGTGGTGACGCCGATCTTCAACGCGTCGTACAGCGGGCTGTTCAAGTCGTTCTTCGACGTGCTCGACGACGACGTGCTGCGCGGCAAGCCGGTCCTGCTCGGCGCGACCGGCGGCACCGCGCGGCACTCGCTCGCGCTGGAGCACGCGCTGCGGCCGATGTTCGCCTACCTGCACGCGGTCGTCGCGCCCACCGCGGTGTTCGCGGCGACCGAGGACTGGGCGACCGGCGGGCGGGACACGCTGCACGAGCGCGTCCGGCGCGCCGGGGCCGACCTGGCCGCGCTGGTGACCGCCCGCGCGCCGATGGCCGAGGCGCCCGAGCCGCTCGGGCCGGGGCTCACGACGTCGTTCGACGACTTTCTCCGTCGCACTTCATGATCCATACCGGGAGCTCGTCGACGTGCAGCGACTCGACGACGCCGAAGCCGGCCGAGCGGTACACCTCGACGTTGCCCGGATTCGAGGTCTCCAGGTAGGCCGGCAGCCCGTCGGCGGCCGCGCGCGCGAGCCCGGCGGCCATCGCGGCGCGGCCGAGCCGGCGACCGCGGTGCTCGGGGTGTGATGCGAGCACCCCGAGGTACCAATGCGGCGTCTGTGGCATTTTGGTGTGCACGATCGCCTGGTAGCGGCCGAAGCGCCCGGCCTGCGGCGGGTGCTCGACGCCGGGGCCGGCCGGGGACCTCGGCGGGTCCCACATCGCGACCGCCGCGCCGCCGTCGGCGACCCACACCGTGCCGTGCCCGACGCGCAGGTCGAACAGCGAGCCCGCCATCGCGGCCGCCTCGGCGGGGTAGGTGGCGTCGTCGGGCAGGAACCAGCGCAGGGCCGGGTCCGCGGCGAACGCGGCCACGAAGGTGGCCACGACCGCCTCCCGGTCCGCGGCGGTGGCGACGGTCACGCGGGGCTCGCTCATGGGTCGGGTCACTTTCGCCAGGTACGCGTCGATGGCGTCACGGTTGCGGCTCAGGCAGGCGATCCGGGCGTCCATGCGGTCCCGCTCGTGGCGCAGCAGGTCGACCACCTCGGGCCCGGCATCGGACATCGTAATGTCGCAGGGGTTGTCCAAACACGGCAGCACGTTCTTGATCAAGCGCGTGGGCAGCCCGGACTCGAGCAGGCCGCGGATCTGCTGCACCCGGTCGACGAGGTGCTCGCCGTAGTCGCGGTAGCCGTTCGCGCGGCGCTCGGGCGCGAGCAGGCCCTGCTCCTCGTAGTAGCGCAGCAGCCGGGCGGGCGTCCCGGTGCGCGCGGAAAGTTCGCCGATGCGCATTGACCTTCACACTAGTGTGAGGGTCGGACGATGGCGAGCATGATCCTTGCCGTGCTCTCGGCGGCGCAGTTCCTGCTCGCCCTCGACTATTCGATCGTGTACGTCGCCCTGCCCGCCATCGCCCGCGAGCTCGATCTCGACCTGGCCGCCGCGCAGTGGGTGGTGAGCGCGTACGCGGTGCCGTTCGCGGGCCTGCTGCTGCTCGGCGGCCGCCTGTGCGACCGGCTCGGCGCGGGCCGCGTGTTCCTGGCCGCGTCCCTGCTCTTCGGCGCGGCGAGCCTCGCCGGCGGCCTGGCCGGCTCCGGGGCGCTGCTGCTGGCCGCGCGCGGGGTGCAGGGTCTGGCCGCGGCGCTGCTGCAACCGGCGATCCTGGGCCTGATCGGCGCCCGCTTCACGGGTCCGGCGCGCACGCGCGCGCTGTCGGTGTGGGGCGCCGTGGGCGCGTCGGGGCTGGCGGCCGGGGTCGTGCTGGGCGGCCTGCTCACGCGGTACAGCTGGCGCTGGACCTTCCTCGTGAACGTCCCCGTGACCCTGGCCTGCGCCGCGGGCGCGGCGATCTGGCTGCTGGGCTCGGCTCCGGCCCGCCCCGCGCGGGCGCCGCTGGCGCGGGTGCTGCTGTCGACGGCGGCGGCGGTCGCCGCGGCGCTGGGCCTGACGCTGGCGGGCGAGCGCGGCTGGTCGGACCCGGCGGCGGTCGCGGTGCTGGCGGGCGCGGCGCTGCTGGGGGCGGCGATCGTGCGGCCGGCCGCCCGGCTGCGCCCGCCGTCGCTGCGGGCGGGGTCGCTGGCCGCCGCGCTCTACATGGCCAGCGTCGGCTCGGAGTTCTACGTCGTGACGCTGATGCTGCAGGACCGCGACGGCTTCGCGCCGCTGGAGGCCGGGCTCGCGTTCCTGCCGCTCGCCGCGCTCGTCACGGTCGGCAGCTCGCTCACCGCGCGGCTCGTGCGCCGCTTCGGCGCCGCGCGGACGCTCGGCGGCGGGTTCGCCGTCGCCGCCGCGAGCCTGGCGTGGCTCGCGCTGGCCGCCGGGACCGGCTACCCCGGCGGCGTGCTGCCGGGGCTCCTCGTCAGCGGCGCCGCGCACGGGGTCGTCTACACCGCGATGTTCGTGCTCGGCGCGCGTGACGTGCCCGCCGAGCGGCAGTCGTCCGCGGGGGCGACGATGACCACCGCGCAGTACCTCGCCGGGGCCGTCGCCGTCGCGCTGCTCACGCTGCCGTTGCGCACCGGCGCGTATGCGATCGCGTTCTGGCTCACCGCCGCGGCGGCGGTTGCCGGAGCCCTCGTCGCGCTCCGGCAACCACAAGACGACCGCGGCCCCGGTCTCGTTCCGCTTTCATGACCGTACCACGATCGACCTAACCGATCATGTTCGTGAATGCGGAACGTGGACCAGGCGACTACTACGCGCTGTGCTCCTTCTTGTCGCCGGCCCACTCGACGTGGAAGGTGCCCTCGCGGTCGGTGCGGCGATACGTGTGCGCGCCGAAGTTGTCCCGCAGGCCCTGGATCAGCGAGGCGGGCAGGCGCTGCGCGCGCAGGCCGTCGAAGTACGACAGCGACGACGAGAACGCCGGGGTCGGGATGCCCGCCGCGGCGGCCGCGGCCACGACCCGGCGCCAGGCCGGCACGCCGGCGTTGACGGCCTCGGCGAAGTACGGCGCGACCATGAGGCTCTTGAGCCCGGGGTTCTCGTCGTAGGCCTCGCGGATGCGGTTGAGGAACCGGGCGCGGATGATGCAGCCGCCGCGCCAGATCGTCGACACGGCGCCGCGGTCGATGTCCCAGCCGAACTCCTCGCTGCCGGCCTGGATGTGGTCGAAGCCCTGGGCGTAGGCGACGATCTTCGAGGCGTACAGCGCGGCGCGCACGTCCTCGATGAACTGGTCGCGGTCGGTGATGTCCAGCGCCGCGACCTCGGTGCCGAAGGCGGAGCGGGCGGCCTCGCGCTGGTCGGCGTGGCCGGACAGCGAGCGGGCGAAGGTCGCCTCGGCGATGCCCGTGATCGGCACGCCCAGGTCGAGCGCGCTCTGCACGGTCCAGCGGCCGGTGCCCTTCTGCTCGGCCTGGTCGAGCACGATGTCGACGAAGGCCTGGCCGGTGTCGCCGTCGATCTGGGAGAGCACGTCGGCGGTGATCTCGATCAGGAACGACTCGAGGTCGCCGGTGTTCCAGGTGCGGAAGATGTCGGCGATCTCGGCCGGGGTCGCGCCGAGCCCGGCCCGCAGCAGGTCGTAGGCCTCGGCGATGAGCTGCATGTCGGCGTACTCGATGCCGTTGTGGACCATCTTCACGAAGTGCCCGGCGCCGTCGGGGCCGACGTGGATGCAGCACGGGGTGCCGTCGACCTTCGCCGAGATCTTCTCGAACATGGGGCCGAGGGTCCGGTAGGACTCCGGGGAGCCGCCGGGCATGATGCTCGGGCCGAGCAGGGCGCCCTCCTCGCCGCCGGAGACGCCGGTGCCGACGAAGTGCAGGCCGTGCTCGCGCAGCGCCTGCTCGCGGCGGCGGGTGTCGGCGAAGTGCGCGTTGCCGGCGTCGACGATCATGTCGCCCTCCTCCAGGAGGGGCACGAGCTCGTCGATGACCGCGTCGGTGGGGCCGCCGGCCTTGACCATGATGATGACGGCCCGCGGGCGGGCCAGGGAAGCCACGAAATCGGCCATGGACTCGCTCGGCACGAACGTGCCCTCATCCGCGAACTCGTCCACCAGGCGGCGGGTGCGCTCGTACGAGCGGTTGTGCACGGCGACGGTGTAACCGTTGCGGGCCAGGTTCCGGGCCAGGTTACGGCCCATCACCGCGAGACCGGTCACGCCGATCTGCGCCAGGTCGGACATCTGCGATGCACCTCATCCAGTCGAGCTCTCTGCCCCGGGCCACCGACCACTACCCCGTGATCAAGGACCGAAGCGCGCGTCGACCCGAAGGCTACAGGAGGTGTTTGCGCACCATGAGCGTGATGCTGCGGTCACAGAAGGCCACAAGGTCCCACGAGATTCGCATTCTTTCCGATGTACTGCCCCAGAAGCGCCGCCGCGGCTCGACCACGAGCGCCGCGATCTCCCGCGCCCCGTCCCGCCCGACCGTCATCTCGATGCCGTCCACCGTTCCGATGGGCAGCCCGGCCAGATCCACGACCGGCTTGTGCAGCAGATCGACACCCATGCACCGCTCGATACCCGGGCGTCATGATCGACTAACGGGCGCGCACGCCGTCCAGGGCGACGGTCAGCACGCGCTCGCGCTGCGCCTCGTCGACGTATCCGCCCGCGGTGAGCCCGGAGACGAGCCGCAGCAGGTCGTCGGTGCTGACGTCGCGCCGCGCGGCGCCGGACTCCTGGGCGCGGGCGAGCAGCGGCTCGAACGCGGCGTACATGGCCTCACGGGCGCCCCGCACCATCTCGGAGTCGCGGTTGATCTCCTCGTAGATGGCGCGCTTGGTCGCGACGTAGCCGACGAACCGGCGCAGCCAGGCCGCGACCGCGTCCCACGGCTCCAGTCCGGCGACGTCGTCGGCGGCGCGGCACAGCGCGTCGAGCTCGCCCAGGTACACCGCGTCGAACAGGTCCTGACGGGTCGGGAAGTTGCGGTACAGCGTCCCGATCCCGACGCCGGCCCGCCGCGCGATCTCCTCGAGCGAGGCGGTGGTGCCGTGCTCCGCGAAGGCGTCCCGCGCGGCGGCGATGAGCGCGTCGAAGTTGCGCCGCGCGTCGGCCCGCTGCGGCCGCCGCACCCCGCCCTGGGTCTGCATCCGGTCACCTTCTATCGGAGGTAAGCCTCCACTTTAGCACCGGAAACCGGGCGGGCCATTGACTGCCCAACCACGACCCGAGCACGACCAGGGCCGCGAGCGCAAGGCCGGCGGCGATGCCCATGACCGGGAAGGGATTGCCGGTGTACGCCAGATAGGCCGCCGGCAGCGTCCGCCCGTCCGCGCCGAAGGTGGTGCCGGCCAGCGCGACCCGGTAGCCGACGACGATCCAGGCCAGCAGCGTCGCCGGGGCGAGCAGCAGGCCCGCGGCGACGGCCAGGGTCGCGAGCGCCGTGCGCACCCCGAGCCCGGCGCGGCGCAGGCGGTAGCCGGCCCGCGCGGTGAGCAGCCAGCCCGCGGCCGCGCCCGCCAGCGTGCCGAGCAGCGTCAGCGGCCGGACCGGCCAGGGCTCCGCCGGCGTGACGGACACCGACAGGCTGACCGGGTAACCCTCGGCCCGCGACGCGGCCACCGCCAGCACCAGGCCGTCGCGCTCGGCGATGACGCCGGACGAGGAGATGCCGGCGCCGGCGCCCGGGGTCGCCGACTGCGAGCGCACCGTCCAGCCCGCGTCCTCGATCCGGGCCGTGGCCTCCTCCAGCGTCCAGGACGGGGCGACGGACTCGGGAGTCGTGGACTGCACCTGGTAGCGCAGCCCATGATCCTCGGACTGGACCGTGCGGTCGTGCGGCACCGGGCCGCCCGCCGCCAGCTCCACGGCCCGGTCGACGACCGCGTCGGCCGGGCGGGCCGCCGCGGCCGTCCAGCCCAGCACCGAGCCGAGTCCGGCCCCCAGCGCGCCGAACGTCAGCGCGGCGGCCACGGCGGCGAGCACGATCAGCCGCCCGACCGGCAGCCGGAAGCGCTGCCGCAGGCCGCCGAGGACGAGGTCGCGGGCCTCCGCGAGCGTGGGCCGGGCGCGGCCGGGCCCCGCGCGGTCCAAGAGCACGGTGAGCAGCTCGGGGCCGTACTCCCGCCGGAACCGGGCGGGGTAGGCCAGCATCAGCCGCGCATAGCGGCGCCGCAGCGCACTCATGGCGAGCAGCTTACGGTTACCGATGCATATCGGCAACCGTACGGTGGGCATGCCCTACGCTGCGCGGATGGACGGGGATGCGCTGCGGTTGGCGGCCGGGAACGCGGCCGAGTTCTGGACCCGGGTCGCCCGCGCCCGCGGCCACGAGACGCGCCGCGGCGACGGCTGGTTCGCGGTGCTCGACGACGAGCGCGGCAGCCTGCGCGTGCTCACGCTGGCGGCCCGCGGCGCCGAGGACTTCGCGGCCCTCATCCAGCGGCCCGGACGGGTCCTGGTCGAGGACGCGTTCGGGGCGGTGAGCCTGGCCGAGCAAGGCTACGAGCGGCGCCCGATGCCGGTGATGCTGCGGCGACCGGCCCGGCCCGCCGGCGAGCCCCGCGTCCCCGTGCGCCGGATCGGGGCGGACGAGCTGCACGTCGCCGAGCGGCTCGTGGTCGAGGAGTTCCCGCTGGAGCTCTTCCAGCCGTACGAGCGCGGCGTCGTGCTGCCCGAGGACCTCCTCACCGGCGTCGAGGTCTACCTCGCCGAGCTCGACGGCGAGCCGGCCGGCGCGTGCGTGGCCGTCCCCGAGCCCGAGGTCGTCGGGGTGTACTGGGTGACGACCGGCACGGCCTTCCGTTCCCGGGGCGTCGGGCGCTCGCTCATGCACGCGGTGCTGCACCGCTTCGACGACCGCCCGATGACGCTCACGGCCTCGCGAATGGGGCGGCCGCTGTACGAGTCCCTCGGCTTCGAGGACGTCACGCAGGCGAGCTGGTGGACCCCGACGGGCTGAACCCGTTCGCGGCCAGGTACCGCTCGATGGCGACGATGTCGTCGCGGTCCTTGGGCCGGTTCAGGGTCCTCTTGTACCGCAGCACGTCCGCCAGCGGCGCGAACGGCAGGCCCTCGATCACCTCGGCCCGGTCGATGAGCTGGTCGATGAGCTCGTCGCTGTTCCAGTCGTCGGATACCCAGCCGCGCGAGAACTCGATCAGGCCGTCCTCGAACCGCATCATCGGCGCACCGTTGATGGTGCCGGCGACCGGCAGCCCGTGCGCGCAGACCCGCTCCCACGCCGCGCCGCGGGCCACGACGTCGAGATCGCTGACCTGGGTGCGCACACCATGGGCGAGCAGCGGCGCGCTGCCGAAGATGACGAAGTCGCGCGGATCGAGCTCCAGGCCGGCGACGAGCCGGCGGAGCCGCTGGATCAGCGGGTTGCCGGCGAGGCGGGTCACGCCGGACCGCCCCCGATCCGCCCGCGCCTCGGCGGCCGCGCGGCCGCCCGCTCGAGACGACTGAACGCCGTGATGATCTCCGCTCGCTGCGGCGGCTTCGTATCCCGCAGCGCCTGTTCGAGCCGCCGGGTGCGTCCCTGCTGCTCGATCCAGATCCGCAGGACCCAGGCCAGCGGAGGGACGACGGCCGACACGATCCCGGCCATGATCCCGGCCACGAGGCCGGCGTTGTCGTTCGTCAGCAGGTATGCCATCAACCCGGCCATGGCCGCTCACGACACCGTCAGATTGCCGTCGGCGACCTGACGCAACGAGTCGAGGTCGGCGATCACGATGGCCTGCCGGCCGGTGGACACGATCCCGGCCGCCCGGAACCGGCCGATGACCTTCTTCACCGAGTCGAGCTTGCGCGCCCCGATGAGGGCGGCCAGGTCCTGCTGCCCGAGCCGCAGCGCGATCCGCTGCTGCTCGTCGACCTCGCCGAGACCGTGCGCCGCCAGCTCGACCAGGCGCTTGGCCAGCTGCTGCTCGATGGCGAGCTCCGACTCGACGCTGCGGATCATGGCCCGGCCGGCCAGCTCGTCGGTCATCGCCAGCAGCGCGTGCATGGCCCGGGGGTGCTCGTAGAGGAACCGCAGCCAGGCGGCGCCGGGCAGGTACAGCGCCTCGACGTCGTTGAAGGCGATGATGCTGGCCAGCCGCGGCTGGCGCCGGATCACCGCCATCTCGCCGACGATCTCGCCCGGTCCCCGGACGTCGACGATCCGCGGCGGGGTACCCCGGACCGCCTTCACGTGCCCCTTGCGGATCAGCAACGCGAAGTCGCCCTGCTCGCCCTCGAGGAAGAACGGGTGACCGGCAGAGCGGTGGATGATGTGCCCCATGCCCTCCAGCACAGCGGCCTCATCCTCAGTAAGGAGGGGCATGGTCGATTCATGCAGGCGATCATCCACACTCGAAAGTGTACGGTTACACGTTGAGGAAGGCAATGCAGCCCCTGGCAATGTGTCACGCAGCCGACACGGACGTGGTGATCGACCCGGACCACCGATGGCCCAGCCTCAGATGACCCACGTCGGATTGAGGCGCGCGAACTCGGCCAGCCGGTCGTCGCGGGCCGCGGCGAAGAGCGCCGACGTCGTCGAGTCCAGGTTCTCGTAGTCGCGGCCGTCGCGCTGCTCGGTGTGGAACCGGCCCGCGTTCGTGCGCAGCAGGGTCAGGTCCTCGGGGCCGATCGCGCGCAGGCGGACGATCCAGTCGGTCACCGAGGCGCCGTTGCCGTCGAAGGTGAGCGAGTCGCCGACGGCCGTGATCGCGCGGTTCAGGGCGATCGGGTTCGCGAGCACGCCGGCCGACGTCACCTTCTCCGCAATCGCGCGCAGCAGCTGCTGCTGGTGGCGCTGGCGGCCGTAGTCGCCGTCGGGGATGAGCTCGCGCTGGCGCACGTAGTCGAGGGCCTCCCAGCCCGCGAAGTGGCGGCAGCCGGCGTGGTACACCTGCGCCCGCACCCCGGCGATGCGCTCCGGGCGGAACGAGGGCGGGATCAGGCGGTACGGCGGCGTCTCCCTCCCCGAGGCGTCCCACCCGATGTGCACCGAGGTCGTCTCCTCGTCCACGCACAGCTCGACCCCGCCGACCGCGTCGACGACCTTGCGCAGGCCGGCGAAGTCGATGATCGCCCCGGCGTCGAAGACCAGGCCGGTGAGCTGCCGCACCGTGCGCGCGAGCAGCTCGAAGCCGCCGAGCGCAAAGGCGGCGTTGAGCTTGTCGGTGCCGTGGCCGGGGATGGCGACCCGGGTGTCGCGGGGCAGCGAGATCAGGAAGGCGCGGTCCCCCGGCTCGGTCACGTGCACGATGATCACGGTGTCGGCGCGCGCGGCGGCCCGGTCCTCCCCCGGGCGCACGTCCAGGCCGGCGAGCAGCAGGTTGCGCCCGGGCTCGGCGTCGAGCCGGCGCCGCACGTCGGCGCCGGGGCGCCCGTCCGGGCCGGCGGACAGGCGCGGCGCGGACTGGATGTCGATCTGGCGGGGCGGCCCGCGGTGCTCGCGGCCGGTGTCGCCGAGCAGGTCCGCCTCGCCCACCCGGCCGACGTAGTGCTGCCAGGTCAGGGCGCCGCCGAGCGCGACCGAGAGCACGACGGCGGCCGTGACGAGCCACGCCTTCACCACGGTCACATCGGCCGCGGCCGGGAGCGCTTTAGCTGTCCTTGTACCCGTACCGATGGCGCAGCGGCACGGTGACGGCGCCGGTGAGGTACCGGTGCCGCGTCGCCATGCCCGTGGTCCACTCGTCGTCGAGGCGCAGCGCCACCGGCCCGGAGCGCATGCGCATCGGGTTGCCGGAGACCTGGTGGGTGCGCGGGACCACCACCTCGCCCCGCTCGCCGACCGGCAGCGCGGCCGCCGGCACCCCGCTGAGCTCGGTGATCGCGCGCAGGGTGGCCTCGGGCTGGGCGATGAGGTCCTCGTACCGGAAGCGCAGGTAGGACAGGCCCGAGCGGCGCGCGATGCGCTCGGTCGCGAGGTTCCAGGCGGACCAGTACAGCGCCGTGAACCCGGGGTGCATGCGCGGCATCTGCGCGCCGTTCGGGGCGTCGGGGTCGTGGCGGTGCCGCTGCCACGAGTAGGCGACGGCGCGCGGGTCCCGCACGATGTGGGCCACGCGCACGTCCAGCGCGGGCGACTGCAGCAGCGCGGTGAGGTACGACGGGAACTTCGAGGAGTCGACGACCACCCGGGCCCCGCTGACGGCCACGATCGCGCGGTAGAGGCGCTCGAGGGTCTCGTAGTACCACAGCAGGCGGTCGGCGTCCGGCGGGCTGGCCGGCTTCAGCAGCAGGCCGGGCAGGTGGCGGGTGCGGAACCGGCGCGACGCGGCGTCGAGGGCCTGGGCGGTCGCGTCGTCGGGCATCCCGCCGAACGTCTCGCCGAGCACGTCGACCCAGAACTCGCAGGAGCGCAGGGGCGTGCCGCAGGAGCACCGCCGGTTCTGCAGCAGCCCGCGCTCCCAGAGGAACTTGAGCTCGCCGACGCCGACCAGTCCGGGGACCTGGTCGAGCAGGCTCTCGGCGAGCGTACTGCCGCTGCGCCCCCATCCGGCCAGGTAGAGCACGCGGGTCGTCGGGCTCGGGTCGCTGCGCACCTTGACCCAACGGCCGACTTGTCCGCTTAGTTACGCATATCGCCAGGTACGACCGGGTGACGCGACCGAGGACACATGTGTTCTGTCGCGTCCGGCGTAGAAGTCGGCCATCGGCGGGCGGATGATCGGAACTCCCGTCGATGTGAGGAGCGGCCCATGCCGGACGACACGCTCACCCGGTCGGTCGTCTTCGCCGTCGTGCTCGTGGCGCTCCTGGTCGGTCATGCGGTCGGCGATCACGTCGCCCAGACCGACCATCAGGCCGGGCGCAAGGCGGAGCGCAGCGCGGCCGGCTGGCGTGCCCTGGCCGGCCATCTGCTCAACTACCACCTCGTGGTCACCGCGGTGCTGCTGCTGACGGCGTTCGCGCTGCGGCTGCCGCTGTCCCCCCTCGGGATGGCCGCCGGCCTGACCTTCTCGGTGCTCACCCACGGCTGGCTGGACCGGCGCTGGCCGGTCCGCGCGCTGCTGCGGTCCACCCGCTCGGCCGGGTTCGCGGAGGCGACGACGCCGGTGTGCGGGATGTACGTCGCCGACCAGGCCCTGCATCAGCTCGCCCTGCTGGTGACGGCGCTGATGATCGCGGCGCTGTGACGCGAAGAGCCGGGCGCTTCGCGCCGCGACTCTTCGGATTTTTCGCCCGTCAGGTCATATGCCGGTTCTTCACCGATTCCCGAACGCCTGCAGCGATCCGGTGCGCCCGCGCGTGACATGGACATGCCCGAGCCGCCCTTCAGCGAGTTCTACGGCGCGCACTTCCAGCGCATCGCCGTGCAGCTCTACGCCTATCTCGGCGATCACGCCGAGGCCCAGGACCTCACCCAGGAGGCGTTCTGCCGGGCGCTGGAGCAGTGGCCGCGGATTCAGCGGTACGCCGACCCGGCCGGCTGGGTGCGCCGCGTGGCCTGGAACCTGGCCACGAGCCGGCTGCGACGGCTGCGCACCGCGATCGGGTTCCTCGCCCGCCAGCGCGAGCAGCACGTCGACGGCCCGACCCCGGACCGCGTCGCGCTCGTCGCGGCCCTGCGCGAGGTGCCCGCGGCCCAGCGGCGCGCGCTCGTGCTGCACCACCTCGGCGGGCTCGGCGTGGCCGAGATCGCCGAGCAGGAGGGTGTCGCCGAGGGCACCGTGCGCTCCTGGCTCACCCGCGGCCGGGCCCGGCTCGCCGCCCAGCTGACCCCGGAGGCCCGGCATGCCTGACACCCTGGTCGAGGACGAGTTCGCACGGTTCGCCGAGGCGTTCACCGGGACGTTCCGGCCGGTGCCGGCCGAGGCGATGCCCCGGTGGCGGCGCACCCGGCGGCGCGGGGCGCTGTGGCTGGCCGGCCTCGGCGCGGCCCTGGTCGCGGCCCTGTCGCTCAACGCACTGCAGCCCGCGGCCCGGCCCGCCCCGGCACTGTTCACCGATCGGGTGGTCCGGCTGGAGGGCGCCCGGGGCGAGATGGCGGCCGGGTTCGCCGACCGCTCCAACGGCTGGGTCACGTTCAACGACTGCCGGGCCGGCGGCGACTGCGAGCACTTCCTGGGCCGCACCACCGACGGCGGCCTGACCTGGCGCCGGGTCGCGCTGCCGGAGCTGCCGGCGCAGGGCCGGCTGGTCGCGCGCCCCGGACCGGCCTCCGCGCTCATCGGGGTCACCGGGTCGCCCACCACCGTATGGGAGACGAACGACGGCGGCCTGACGTGGCGGAGCATCGTCACCGACGGCACGTCGGCGATCGTCGTGCCGCCCTCCCGCGAGATCAGCGGCTCATGGAAGGTCACCCACGACGGGCTCGAGTCGCACGCGTTCCACTCCCCCGACCGCGGCTCGACCTGGCGCGGGCTCGAGCCCGCGGTCGGCGCCGAGGCCGAGGTGCGGGTGTCGGCGGACGATCGGGACGCCTGGGCGATCGCCGCGCGGCCGACACGGGCCTGGCGGCTGACACCGGAGGGCACCGAGGCCGAGCCGGAGCTCCCGGCCGGGGCCGACCCGTCCATGATCAGCGCGGTCGGCGGGGGCGGGCTGCTGATGCTCGTGCCGGGGCGGGGCGTGGGCGTCTGGCGCGGCGGCGCCTTCACCCCGCTGCCCGCACCGCTGCACGAGGCCGCGCTGCCGATGGTCCTGAGCGACGGAGTGATCACGCTCTCCATGCCCGACGGCACCCTGATCGTCGGCGGGGAGCACGAGCAGTGGGTGCGCTACACCCATCCGTGACGGGAAGCACAGTTGAACACGTTCAGGAGGGGGTCTACCGTCTAGTTGAACACGTTCAGATAGACGGAGGTCAGGAATGGAATACCTGAAGCTCGTCACCTACCTGCTGTACCTCGCGGTCAGCATCGTGCTCACGGTGTGGGTCGCCCGCACGCTGCTCAAGAACGGCCAGGTGTTCCTCGACGACGCGTTCGCCGACGAGCGCCTGGCCACATCGGTCAACCACCTGCTCGTGGTCGGCTTCTACCTGCTCAACCTCGGCTACGTGGCGGTCGCACTGAAGATCAGCGAGCCGATCACGGACGAGAGCGGGGCGGTGGAGGCCCTCGCGATGAAGCTGGGCACGGTCCTGCTGGTGCTCGGCGCGGTGCACTTCTTCAACCTGTTCGTGCTCAGCCGCTTCCGCCGGCGCCGGCTGCTGGAGCAGTCCGCGCCGCCGGTCGAGCCGACCCGCACCATCGCGCCGCCCGCCTCGCCGATGCACATGCAGATGCCGCTCGTGCCGCCCTTCCCGCCGCCGCCGGGCCCCCGCCCGGACCCCGGCGAGATGCCGCCGCCGCGATGATCACCCGGCTCACCGTCCTCTACGACGAGGGCTGCCGGCTCTGCCGCACGGCGAGGACCTGGCTCGGCGGCCGGGCCCAGATCGTCCCGCTCGAGTTCGTCGCGGCGGGATCGCAGGAGGCGCGCCGCCGGTATCCGGCGCTCGATCCGGACGAGACCCTCGCCGACATCACCGTGGTCGCCGACGACGGCGGCGTGTACGTCGGGGATGCGGCCTGGCTCGTCTGCCTCTGGGCGCTGGACGGCTATCGGGGGCTGGCGGCGCGCCTCTCCCAGCCCCACCTGCGGCCGATCGCGCGCCGGGTGGCGCAGTCGGCCGGGAACCTGCGCGGATATCGTCAGGACTGTGGTGAAACCTGCGACACCTGACACGCCGGAGACGGGCCGCGGCGAACAGACCAAGCGGCTCATCGTGGACACGGCGGTACGGCTGTTCCGCGACCAGGGGTACGACAAGACCACCATGCGGGGCATCGCGCAGGCCGCCGGCGTCTCGGTCGGCAACGCCTACTACTACTTCCCCTCCAAGGATCACCTGGTGCAGCAGTTCTACGCCACGGTCCAGGAGGACACCGCGGCCGCCGTCGCCGAGGCCCTGGCCGAGCCGGGCCCCTTCGACGAGCGGCTGCGGGTGGCGCTGACCGGCATGCTGGAGACGATGACGCCGTACCACGCGTTCGCCGGCAAGTTCATCAAGACCGCCGTCGAGCCCGGCTCGCCGCTGAGCCCGTTCAGCGCCGAGTCGCAGCCGGCCCGGGAGCGCTCGATCGCGGTGCTGCGCCAGGTCGTCGAGGGCGCCACCACGAAGATCGACGCGGAGCTGAAGCCGGACCTGCCCGAGCTACTGTGGCTCGGGCAGATGGGCATCACCCTCTACTGGGTCCACGACACGTCACCCGATCAGGCGAAGACCCGCCTGCTCATCGAGCGCGCGGTGCCGCTCATCGACCGGCTCGTCACGCTGGCCCGGATGCCCGGCCTGAAGTCGGTGACCAGGGAGGCGCTGAGGATGTACCGGCTGTTGAAGTAGCGCTGCACGTAGTCGTACGGTAACCAGTTGTTCAACGGCGGCGTTCGCCGATCCCCGAATCCCGGGGTAGCGTCGGCTCCCATGGCGACCTTGCAGGGCACCCGCACGGCCGCCGACCACGACGCGGTTATCGCCGAGATCGAGCAGGCCGAGGGCTACATCGCATCGATCTGCTTCAAGACCGGGCCACCCGCGGCGGTCGGTGTCGAACTCGAGTTCACCGTTCACCAACGCGAGGATCCGGCCGCCGCGCTGGACCCCGCCCGGCTCTGCCAGGCCCTCGGCGATCACGCACCGCCGACCCTGCGGGCCGACTCCCCGGCGCTCCCGCTGCGCAGCGGCGGCAGCGTCACCCTCGAGCCCGGCGGCCAGGTGGAGATCTCCAGCCTGCCGCACGCCTCCCTGATCGAGCTCCACACGGCCGTCAGCGCCGATATCGAGCAGCTCACCGCCCTGCTGGACCGGGTCGGCCTGGTCCTGGGCGACACCGGCGCCGATCCGCACCGCCCGCCGCGGCGGATCGTCTCCACCCCCCGGTACGACGCGATGGAGGCGGCCTTCGACCGTCGCGGCATGTCCGGAAAAATCATGATGTGCTCGACGGCGGGCCTGCAGGTCTGCCTCGACCCGGGCCCCGCGCACGAGCTGCCCGACCGCTGGGCCGCGGTCCACGCGCTCGGCCCCCCGCTCCTGGCCCTGTTCGCGAACTCGGCGCGCTTCGCGGGCACGGAGACCGGCTGGGCCTCGGCGCGGCAGCGGGCCTGGCGGGGCATCGACCCGTCCCGGACCCGGGCCGTGGCCACCGACGGGCAGCCGTCGGCCGGCTGGGCCCGATACGCGCTGGCCGCGAAGCTGCTGTGCGTCCGGCGGCCCGGCGGGGCCTGGGACACCCCGGCCGGGGTGACGTTCGCGGACTGGATCCGCGGCGCACTGGATACGAGGCCGACGTACGCCGACCTCGACTACCACCTCAGCACCCTCTTCCCGCCGGTGCGCCCGCGCGGGTACCTGGAGATCCGCTACCTCGACACCCAGCCCGGGCGCGCCTGGTTCGCGCCCGCGGCGCTGCTGCACGCCCTGCTCGCCGACCCGGCCACCGTCTCGCGGGTCCTGGAGCTGTGCGCGCCGGCCGCCGGGCGCTGGGTGGAGGCGGCCCGCGACGGGATGGCCGACCCGGTGCTCGCCCGGGCCGCCCGAGCCGTGCGCGAGCTCGCCCTGGCACGGCTGGACCTGCCGCCGCACCTGACCGAAGACGTGCTCGAAGGGAGTACACGCAATGGCTGACCTGCGCGATCGCGTCGCCCGGGAGCTCGAGCGGACCCGGGCCCGTTCCGCCGGGCTGACCGAGGCGGTCGACGACGGCGACCTGGTGCGCCAGCACTCGCCGCTCATGTCGCCGCTGGTCTGGGACCTGGCGCACATCGGCAACCAGGAGGAGCTGTGGCTGGTGCGCGACGTCGGCGGCCGGGAGCCGGTGCGGGCCGACATCGACCACCTCTACGACGCCTTCAGGCACGCCCGCAAGGACCGGCCCGCGCTGCCGCTGCTGGGGCCGAAGGAGGCGCGGGCCTACGTGGCGACCGTGCGCGACAAGGCGCTCGACGTGCTTGAGCGCGTACACCTGGAAGGAAGACGGCTGACCGAGGACGCCTTCGCCTTCGGGATGATCGTGCAGCACGAGCAGCAGCACGACGAGACCATGCTCGCCACCCACCAGCTGCGCGCCGGCGACCCCGTGCTGTCCGCGCCGCCCCCGCCGGAGTCCACTGTGGACGTGCGCGGCGAGGTGCTGGTGCCGGGCGGGCCGTTCACCATGGGCACCTCGACCGAGGCGTGGGCGCTGGACAACGAGCGGCCCGCGCACACCGTCGACGTGCCCGCGTTCTGGATCGACCGGGCGCCGGTGACGAACGGGCAGTACGCCGCCTTCCTGGACGAGACCGCGGCGAATCCCCCGCTGCACTGGAGCCGCGACCCGGGCGGCTGGCTGGCGACCGGCTTCGGGCGGACCGCGCCGATCGTCCCCGGCGCGCCGGTCGTGCACGTGTCCTTCCCCGAGGCGCGGGCCTACGCGGCGTGGGCGGGCCGGCGGCTGCCGACCGAGGCCGAGTGGGAGAAGGCGGCGCGGTGGGACCCGGCGACCGGGCGTTCGCGGCGGTACCCCTGGGGCGACGAGGATCCCGGCCCGCAGCACGCGAACCTGGGCCAGCGGCACCTCGCCCCGGCGCCGGTGGGCGCCTATCCCGCGGGCGCCTCGCCGCTGGGCGTGCACCAGCTCATCGGCGACGTGTGGGAGTGGGTCGACAGCGACTTCGCCGCCTACCCGGGCTTCACCGCGTTCCCCTACCGCGAGTACTCGGAGGTGTTCTTCGGCCCCGAGTACAAGGTGCTGCGCGGCGGCTCGTTCGGCACCGACGCCGCCGCGTGCCGGGGCACGTTCCGCAACTGGGACTACCCGATCCGCCGGCAGATCTTCAGCGGCTTCCGTACGGCCCGCGACGCCACGCCCTCGGAGCTCGCCTAGTGTGCCGGCACCTGGCCTACCTCGGGCCGCCGATCCCGCTGGCGGATCTGCTGTTCGCCCCGCCGCACTCCCTGGCCCGCCAGTCGTGGGCGCCCCTGGACATGCGCGGCGGCGGCACCATCAACGCCGACGGGTTCGGCGTCGGCTGGTGGCAGGGCTCCGCCTTCGTGCGGTACCGCCGCGACACTCCACTGTGGAGCGATGTCGGGCTGCCCGCGCTGGCCGCCGCGACCAGCTCCACGGCGGTGCTCGCGGCGGTCCGCTCGGCGACGGTCGGCATGCCGGTCATCGAGACGGCCGCCGCGCCGTTCGCCGAGGGCCGCTGGCTGTTCTCGCACAACGGCCGGGTGGCCGGCTGGCCGGACAGCGTGACGGCCCTCGCCGCCGGGTTGCCGGTCCGCGACCTGATCACCCTGGACGCCCCGACCGACAGCGCCCTGGTGTGGGCCCTGGTCCGGGCCCGCCTGCGGGACGGCGCCGCCCTGGACACGGCCCTGGCCGGGGTCGTCGCCGAGGTGTCGGCGGCCGCCCCCGGCTCCCGCCTCAACCTCCTGCTCACCGACGGCGAGACCATCGCCGCCACGACCGCCGGGCACTCCCTGTCGTATCTGTCCACCGCGGAGGGGGCCGTGCTCGTCGCCTCCGAACCCCTCTCCCCCGACCCCGCCTGGACTGCCGTCCCCGACCTGTCCCTGCTCGTCGCGGCCCCGCCGGCCGTGACGATCATCGCGCTGGAAGGTGCTCTCACGTGACGCTGCCGGACGCTGACCTCGAAGTCCACCTGACCGACGCCGACCTCGCCGCGGGCCTGCGGGAGGATGCCCGCCGCGGGCTCACCGCGAACCCGAAGTGGCTGCCCCCGAAGTACTTCTACGACGCCCGCGGCAGCGAGCTGTTCGAGGAGATCACGCGGCTGCCGGAGTACTACCCGACGCGCGCCGAACGCGAGATCCTGACCGCCCGCGCGGGGACGATCGCCCGGCTCACCGGGGCCAAGACGCTCATCGAGCTCGGCTCCGGCTCGTCGGAGAAGACCCGCCTGCTGCTCGACGCCCTGCGCGAGCACGGCACGCTCGGCTCGTTCACCCCGCTGGACGTCTCCGGCGCGGCGCTGCGCCACGCGCTGGGCGACCTGCGCCGCGAGTACCCGGACCTGCACCTGCACGGGATCGTCGCCGACTTCGTGCACCACCTGGAGGTCCTGCCCGAGGCCGGCACCCGGCTGGTCGCGTTCCTGGGCGGCACGATCGGCAACTTCACGCCGGCCGAGCGGGCCCCGTTCCTGGCCGCCCTGCGCGGGCGCCTGGCCGCGGGCGAGTTCCTGCTGCTCGGCGCCGACCTGGTGAAGGAGCCGGCGGTGCTGGTCCCGGCCTACGACGACGCCGCGGGCGTGACGGCCGAGTTCAACCGCAACGTCCTGCACGTGCTCAACCGCGAGCTGGGCGCGGACTTCGAGCCGGACGCGTTCGCCCACGTCGCCGCGTGGGACGAGCAGCGGGAGTGGATCGAGATGCGCCTGCGGGCGCTCGCGCCCATGCGCGTGCGGCTCGACGCCCTCGACCTGGAGATCGCCTTCGCGGCCGGCGAGGAGCTGCGCACCGAGGTGTCGGCCAAGTTCCGCCGCGAGGGCCTGACCGGGGAGCTGGCGGCCGCGGGGTTCACGGTCCGCGACTGGTGGACGGACCGGGCGGGCCGCTTCGCCCTGACCCTCGCCGCGGCCGTCTAGCCGGGGCGACCGACCCGGCATGTCCTACCGGCATGTCCTATCTGCCGGAGTCACTGACGGCGACCGGATGCCGCGGTTTCAGCGCCGCGTCAGGGGTCTGGGCCAGGGTATGCAGCGGCGGATCCCGCCCCTCCACCGCCGGCACCGTCCGGCATTCGAGAACCGAGAGGATGAACACAATGCGCAACCAATGGGCCGGCCCGACCCGTTGACGGGGACCCTGTGCACAGCCGGCTCCGCGCGGGTCAGCGGGCCTCAGCCGCCCGCAGCCGGAGCCGCTTCGCGGCCGCCGCGGCGTTGCGGCGCTGGCGCTCGGCATCGGCCGCCAGCGCCGCGGCGCCGCTCTCGGTCAGCCGGTAGTAGCGCCGGTGCCGCCCGTCGACGACCTCCGAGCCCTCCGGGGCGACGAGGCCCTCGGCGGTGAGGCGGTCGAGGGCGGCGTAGAGCGTGCCGGCCGGAAGCACCACCCGGCCTCCGGAGAGCTCGGTGACCTCCTGGATCACGGCGTAGCCGTGCATGGGCCGCACCGCGAGGGCGGTCAGGATCAGGAAGGTCGGCTCCCGCATCGGGGTCATGCCGATCTTTATACGGCCTTTTGCCCCGATCAGGTCGCCCGGTGCCGGGCCCTCGCGACGGTCGGGCCCGGCAGCTCACGAATGCGCGGGCCGGGCTGGCGCGGAATGTGACCGGTCGGCTCCGCCGCGTGCGCGCCCCGCCGGTCGTCCGCCGCGTGGGCGCCCCGCCGGTCGTCCGCCGCGTGGGCGCCCCGCCGCTCGTCCACCGGCGCGTACGCGGGCTCGGTGCCGAAGACCGCGCGGGCGTAGACCGGCTCGGCCGACGGGTAGCTCGCGTGCACCGTGGCGTACGCGGCCGGCGGGTGCATCTGGTAGGAGCCGGTGCCGCCGAGCTGGCGGGTCGCCGGGTGCGGCCGCATCCCCGGGCGGGGACCCGGACGGGTGACGGCGAAGCGGACGGTGCCGATCGCGCCCCGCACCAGCAGCACGACCGGGGCCAGCAGGACGAACGCGTTGATGTAGACGAACCCGCCGAACATCATCACCTCGGCCGCCCACGCCGCCATCGCGGTGCCGAGGATGAGGCAGACCACGCGGTACAGCGCCGTGTTGCCCGGCAGGAAGGCCGCCCCGAACACGGCGAGACCGCCGATGAGGTACGCCAGGAGCATCAGCTCCCCGCGGGTGCCGCCGAACTGCAACAGGGTCTCGCCCACCGAAGCTCCTCCATGACCATCTCGCAACCGACCTGCAACCACGGTAGGCGAGCACCCGTGCGCGCACTGTCATGTGATCGGCCGGGGCGCCTGCCGGATGAGGGGACGGCCGGGTTGCGGCCCGTCGGAAATCTGTCCGGCGACACACACCGGCGAGGGGTGTGCGTCGCGGGGAGATCCTTCGGGTACACAATGGTGCATGACCGCCGCGCCCCCCGTCGTCGCCAACCGTTACCGCATTCTCGAGCCGCTGGGTGTCGGTGGCATGGGGCGGGTGTGGCGAGCCCGGGACGAGACCCTCCATCGCGACGTCGCGGTCAAACAGATCGTCCTGCCTCCCGAACTGCTCGACAGCGCCCGGGACGTGGCCATGGAGCGCACGCTGCGCGAGGCGCGGGCGGCGGCGCGGCTGAGCCATCCCAACGTGGTGCGGGTCTACGACGTGCTGGCGGCCGAGGGGCAGCCGTGGCTCGTCATGGAATACGTGCGGTCGCGCTCGCTCGACCAGGTCATGCGCGAGGACGGGCCGCTGCCGGTGCGCCGGGTCGCCGAGATCGGCCTCGCCGTGCTCGACGCGCTGCGCGCCGCCCACCGGGCCGGGGTCGACCACCGCGACATCAAGCCCGGCAACGTGCTGCTGGCCGAGGACGGCCGCGTGGTGCTCACCGACTTCGGCATCGCCCGCGTCGAGGGCGAGGGCCACGTGACGCGCACCGGCCTCGTGCTCGGCTCGCCCGAGTTCATCGCGCCCGAGCGCGCCCGCGAGGGCATCGCCGGCCCGGCGAGCGACCTGTGGTCGCTGGGCGCCACCCTGTACGCCGCCGTCGAGGGCCGCTCCCCGTTCGGCCGCGGCTCCGCGATGGAGACGCTGACCGCGCTCGCGTCCGAGGAGGCCGACCCGCCCCAGCGTGCGGGCGCCCTCGCCCCGGTGCTGCGCGCCCTGCTGCGCAAGGACCCGAAGGCCCGCGCGGACTTCGCCCAGACCGACGAGCTGCTGCGGCGGGCGCTGCTGCGGCCCGAGGAGGCGAAGAAGAAGCGCTCGTGGCTCAGCGGCTGGGGCCGCACCGAGGCCCAGGCGCCCGCGGTGCCCGCCCAGCGCACGCCGCCGAGCCGCCCCGAGCGCCTCGTCCGCCCGATCCCCTCGTCCGCCTCCGCCGCGGCGGCCGCGGCGGCCGCCGCCTCTGCCGCCGCCCCCGCCGCACCGCCGACCACGCCCGTGGCGCGCGGGAACGCGGCCGTGCCGGCGCCGGTGGAAGAGGCACCCTCCGGCAAGTCCGGCGTGATCGAGGGCCCGGTCTTCGGCGCGGCCACCGCGGACGAGCTCGACCCGGACCTCGAGGCCCCGGCCGCCGAGCCGGACATCCAGCCGGACACCCAGCCGGACGTCGAGCCCGAGGCCAAGACCTGGGTGCCGGTGCAGCGCGAGACCGAAGCCGAGCCCGAGCCGGAGCCGGAGCCCGAACCCGAGCCGGAGCCCGAGCCGGTCGCGGAGGCCGAGCCGGTCGCGGAGGCCGAGCCGGTCGCGGAGGCCGAGCCGGAACCGGAGCCCGAACCCGAGCCGGAGCCGGAGACCAAGGCGGAGGAGCGGCGGATTCCCATCGGGGCGTTCGCGTCCTCGGCGCCCACGGTGCGCCAGCAGTCCGAGCAGCCGACGCGCGTCGAGCCGGCCGCGCCCCGGGCCGCCGGGGCGGCCGCCGTCGTGCCGCCGCCGCCCGGCTCCGGATCGCCGACGCGGCGCACCGGCCTGCTCGTCGGCGGCGTCGCCGCGGCGCTCGTGGTGGCGCTGCTGGTCTGGCTGGCCGTGAAGACCGACGACAGCGCCCCGGACACCCAGGGCACCGGGGCCACCCAGACCACCGGGGCGGCGGCCGCGCCCGTCCCCAGCGCGCCGGGCCCCTCGGCGGGCGAGAGCGGCGGTCAGGGCAGCTCCGCGCCCGCGGGGAGCACCGGGAACCCGACCACCCCGACGGCGGAGCCGCCGGCCGGGACGGCCTCGGGCAAGCTCCCGCCGCTGCCGCCGGGCTGGGTGGACTACCACGACCCGACGGGCTTCTCGGTGTACGTCCCGCAGGGCTGGGGCAAGTCCGTTGACGGCACGATGGTCTACTTCCGCGGGAACAACCGCACGCTCGGCATCGACCAGACCGGCAAGCCCAACATGGACCCCGTCGCCGACTGGACGCAGCAGGAGAAGTCCCGCGGCGGCAGCTACTACAAGAACTACTCGCGGGTCGGCATCAGGCCGGTGGACAACTACTTCGTGGTCGCCGCCGACTGGGAGTTCATCTACGGCAACAAGCAGCACGTGAACAACCGCGGCGTGGTGACGTCGGACCACCAGGCCTACGGCATCTGGTGGGCGACCGCCGACAGCGACTGGGCCAACGCCCGCGGCGACCTGGACATCGTGTTCGCGAGCTTCCGGCCCCGGCCGTGAGCGCCTGGGCCGGCGGCGAGGGCGACCTGCTCCGGCTCCCGTCCGGGCGCGTGATCCGCGGGCGCGGGCTGCGGCACGGGCCGCCGGCCGCCGCGCCCGGCTTCGGCCTGTACCTGCTGGGCCGGCAGCCGCCCCCGGTCGCCTGGGACGCGACCTGGGTGCGCTGGCCCGACTTCCGGCTGCCGTCGGACCGGGCGGCGGCCGCGGCGGCGTTCGCCGAGGCGCTGCGCCGGTCGGAGCACGAGCGGGTCGAGGTGGCCTGCGGCGGCGGGCGGGGGCGCACGGGCACGGCCCTGGCCTGCATCGCGATCCTCGACGGGGTGCCGGCGGACGAGGCCGTCGCCTACGTCCGCCGGCACTACCATCCCCGCGCGGTGGAGACGCCGTGGCAGAAGCGCTACGTGCGGGCGTTCAGTTCGCGGCCTTGAGCAGGGCCGCCATGGTGTCGGGGCCGAACGCGTCCCCGGCGAAGGCGACGACCCGGTCCAGCGGCATGTTGGCCATGAGCGTGAACATCGCCGGGTCCGTCACGGTCTGCGCCATCGCGCCGCCGCCCGCCGCGGCCACCGCCGCGAACGTCTCGGTCAGGGCCGCGGCCCCGCGCGGGTCGGCGAACCACTCGCCGATCGTGGAGGAGGCCGTGAGCGTGCGCCGCTCGTCGTCGCCGGCCACGGCGACGACGGCCGAGGCCCGCAGGTCGCGCGACGAGGCGCCGACGGCCACCGTGTACTCCCCCGCCTCCACGACCCACCGCCCCAGCTCGACGTCCCAGTAGGCCAGGTCGGCGAGCTCGACGCGGAGCACGACCTCGGCCGCGTCGCCGGCCGCCACGGGCACGGAGGCGAACGCCTTGAGCTCGCGCGGCGCGCGGCGCACGCGGGAGGCGCCGAGGGAGCAGTACACCTGCACGACCTCGCGCCCGTCGCGCGTTCCGGTGTTGGCGACCGTCACGCGCACCTCGAGGCCGCCGTCCACGGTGGACACCGAGAGCCCGGAGTAGCCGAACGTCGTGTACGACAGCCCGAACCCGAACGGGTAGGCGACGTCCTGCTCGCGGGCGTCGAAGCCGCGGTACCCCACGTGCACCCCCTCCCCGTAGCGCACGTGCCCCTGCTCGCCCGGGAAGTCCAGGTAGGCCGGGTGGTCGGCGAGCCGTAGCGGGATGGTCTCGGCGAGGCGCCCCGACGGGTTGACCACGCCGAAGAGCACGTCCGCGATCGCCGCCCCGCCGGCCTGGCCGAGCAGCCAGCCCTCCACGAGCGCGGGCACGGCCGCGTCCCACGGCGTCGTGCGCAGCACGGCGCCGTTGGAGAGCACCACGACGGTGCGCGGGTTGGCCGCCGCGACCCCCTCGATCAGCGCCAGGTGGGCGGCCGGCAGCTCCAGGCCGGTGCGGTCGGAGCCCTCGGTCTCCTCCTCGGTGCCGGCGAACACGACGGCGACGGACGCCTCGCGGGCCAGCGCCACGGCCGCCTCCACGTCGTCGTAGCCGGGCGCGAAGTGCACGGTGCCGGTCGCGAGGGCCGTGATCGCGTCCAGCGCGTTGTCCAGCCGCGTCGGGTTGATGAGCGAAGAGCCGCCGCCCTGGTACCGCGGGCTGCGCGCCTGCTCCCCGAGCACCGCGATCGCGGGCTCGCCGGCCGCCAGCGGCAGCAGCCCGCCCTCGTTCTTGAGCAGCACGATGCCCCGGCCGGCGACCTCGCGGGCGAGCGCGTGGTGGGCCTCGGCGTCGTAGGTCGCGCCCGGCCGCGCGTTCGCGAGCGCCGCGCGCACGAGGGCCTCGACCCGCCCGGCCGCGCCCGTCAGCGCCCCGGCGGGCAGGGTCCCGTCGTGCACGGCGGCGGTGAGCGCCCGGTCGCCGGCGTCGTCGGGCCCGGGCATGGTCAGGTCCAGGCCCGCGCGGACCGCCTCGACCCGGTCGACGACCGCGCCCCAGTCGGAGACGACCAGGCCCTCGTAGCCCCACTCGCCGCGCAGCACCTCGGTCAGCAGCCAGTGGTGCTGGCTGGCGTAGACGCCGTTGATCCGGTTGTACGAGCACATCACGGTCCACGGCCGGGCCCGCTGGACGACCCGCTGGAAGGCGCGCAGGTACAGCTCCCGCAGCGTGCGCTCGTCCACGTCGGCGCTGATCCGCATGCGGTCGGTCTCCTGGCTGTTGATCGCGAAGTGCTTCAGCGAGGCGCCGACGCCGCGGCTCTGCAGGCCCGCGACCCACTCGGTGGCGAGCACGCCGGTGAGGATCGGGTCCTCGGAGAGGTACTCGAAGTTGCGCCCGCCGAGCGGGGTGCGCTTGAGGTTGATGCCGGGGCGGCACGCCTAGTTCGCGCCCGCCAGCGCACGGTCCTGGACTCGCTCACCGCCCTGGCCGAGCCGGTCGCCGAGCATCCGGAGGCGCTCGCGCACCAGATCATGGCGACGATGGACGGGCTGCAGCTGCAGTGGCTACGCGACCCGGACGGGACCGACCTGGTCGCGATGTGGACGGCGGCGGCGGAGGTCCTGTTCGCCGGGCTGCCGGTGTGACCGGAGCCGCGGGGCGCTCACGCCCGCAGGAGCGCGACGATCACATGGCGGGGCAGGTCGATCAGGCGCGCGTCGAGGTAGCCGGGCCGCCCGATCAGCTCCGCCGCACGCCGCTGGGCGGCCGTCCTGGTCGAGCCGGGATCGGCCCGCATCAGCGCGTCGCGCAGCACGTTGCCGACCCGGCCGTGCACGTGCGTGAGCAGGTGGCCGGCGACGCCCTCGGCCGGGCGCAGCACCGCCTCCACGGTCGCCTGCCTCGGGCCGGGCGTGCTGCGGCGCAGGCGCAGGTCCCACTTGGCCCCGACCAGCTCGCGCAGGGCGGCCTGAGCGGCCTCGTCGCGCAGGTCGGGGTGGTTGTTCGCGACGAGCAGCGTGACCCGCGGGACGTTGAGCGCGAGCAGCACCCGGGCCAGCCACGGGCCGGGGTCGCCGGCGAGGTCCACGGTGAGCTCGTCGGCCTTGAGCGGGCCGCCGCCGAGGATGCGGGCCGGGCCCCGGGCGGCCGCGCCCTCGAGGGACTGCTCGCCGTGGGTGTAGATGTTGGCCGAGCCGGCGAGCTTGTCGAGGCGGCGGTCGAGGACCTGCCAGGTGTGCGGGGTCGGGCGGCAGACGTAGAGGTCGCTGGCGCTGCCGACGGCCTGGGCGCCGTGGTACCGGTTGAACCCGGGCAGCATCGCCTCGATCGCGAGGTCGAGGTCGAGCACGGCCCGCTGGACCTTGAGGCCGAGGGCGGGGGTGAGGGGGCTGAAGCCGTACGCCATCACGAGGCGCCCGTTCGTGCGGTCCCGCAGCGCCTGCGCGCCGCGGCCGAGGAAGAGCTGCACCCCCTCGGGCGTGTAGGGCGGGTCGGTGAAGATGACGTCCGCGGTGCCCACGAGCGCGGGCGGGAGCCCGAAGCGCAGGTCGGCCTGGTAACAGGCGATCCCCGCGCCCTGCCCGTCGATGTAGGCCAGCAGCCGCTCGTCGACGTCGACGACGACGATCTCGGTGTCGGGCAGGGCCTGGCGGGCCGCGAGCGAGGTGAGGTCGTGGTCGCCGACGCACACCAGGCGGGCGCCGGCCAGGTCGTAGGTCTCGGCCAGCCAGCGCGCGCGGCGGCGGGCCGTCTCCTCGGTGGCGGAGACGTGGTCGAGGGCCTGGTCGGCCCGGGGCGCGCCGGCGATCAGGGCGCCCATGCCCGCGACCTCGGGCACGTCGCGCAGGCCGGCGAGGTCGAAGCGCTCGACGTACGACTCCCGGATCGACGGCTCCAGGATCACCCGTTCGTGGTCCTCGCGCAGGTCCGGGCCGGCCGCGCGCAGGAGCGCCTCGACGGTGCGGCGCGGGACGGCGTGGTCGCGGACGAGGTCCTCGAGGGTCGCCGGCGCGACCGTGAGCGCCTGGATCAGCTCCCGCAGACGGCGCCCCGCGATCCCGGATGCCGAGACGAGGGCGGCCACCGCGTCGATCGGCTCGGGCTCCACCGGGGCACCCTACCATCGCGAATCTCTGGGGTTGACAGTTAAAAGTTAACCGGGAGTAGCGGTTGGGGCCGCCTGAGATCTACAGAGCGCAAGATTTCTTGGATGTTTCGAGCCCCCAAGTACAGGGTGGGGGCGAGGGTGCCGGTAGGGCATCGACCCTTGTCCAACTCTTCGAATGTGTGTGATCGTCCTCGCATCGCTGCAAGTCGATGTCGACGGCGGGCCTCCGTACGGCGCGCACACCGGCCCTCAGACGCTTCGACGTGCGCGTGACCTCCATTGGTTCCGGCCCCTCCCGTCACACATTCCCCGGTGGGTTCGGGTCGTTGCTGAAAGAAGGCACCCTTGAAGCTCTCCCCACGGTTCGCTACAGCGGCCGGAGTGTTCGCGGTCGGGCTGGTCACAGCCGGCACGGCCGCGGCCGTACAAGCCACGAACGCCTCTGCCTCCACGGACGCCGTCGAGGTGTCCAACGCCGTCGCCGCCCAGTCGGTCGACTCGTTCGTCAAGAGCAAGCCGAGCGCGATCCAGCCGAGCGCCGACGACGCCTACGTGCAGAAGTCGGTCACGGCCTCGGGCAACGCCAAGTACATCGCGTACGAACGGACCTACAAGGGCCTGAAGGTGACGGGCGGTGACTTCGTCGTCGTCACGGACAAGTCCGGCGCGACGCAGTACACCTCGGTCTCCCAGACCAAGGCGATCGGCAACCTCTCGACGACCCCGTCGATCACCTCGGCGGCCGCCGAGTCCGTCGCCAAGGCCCAGCTCAAGACGGTCAACAACGTCGAGGGCACCAACCTCGTCGTGTACACGCTCGACGGGGCGGCCAAGCTCGCGTACGAGACCACGGTGTCCGGCACCGGCGCCGAGGGTGCCAGCCGCCTCACCGTCGACGTCGACGCGGCGACCGGCGCGGTGCTCAACACCACCGAGCACGTCATGGCGGGCACCGGCACCGGCTGGATCAACGGCTCGGTGACGATCAACACCACGCAGTCGGGCAGCACGTACAGCATGAAGGACCCGACCTACACCAACGTCTCCTGCCAGGACGCGGCGAACAACACCACGTTCTCGGGCAGCGACGACGTCTGGGGCAACGGGACCGGCACCAACCGCGAGACCGGCTGCGTCGACGCCCTGTACGTCGCGCAGAAGGAACTCTCGATGCTGTCCACGTGGCTGGGCCGCAACGGCTTCAACGGCTCGGGCGGCGGCTGGCCGATCCGCGTCGGCCTGAACGACCAGAACGCCTACTACGACGGCACCCAGATCCAGATCGGCAAGAACACCGCCGGCCAGTGGATCGCCTCCGCCGACGTCGTGGGTCACGAGGCCGGGCACGGCATCGACGACACCACCCCGGGTGGCATCTCCAAGAGCGGCACCCAGGAGTTCGTCGCGGACACGTTCGGCGCGGCCACCGAGTGGTTCGCGAACAACCCGAACGACCCGCCGGACTACCTGGTCGGCGAGGAGGTCAACCTGGTCGGCAGCGGCCCGATCCGCAACATGTACAACCCGTCGGCCGTCGGCGACTCGAACTGCTACTCCAGCAGCACGCCCGGCTCGGAGGTCCACGCGGCCGCCGGCCCCGGCAACCACTGGTTCTACCTGATGGCCCAGGGCTCCGCCGGTAACGGCCAGCCCGCCAGCCCGACCTGCAACGGCTCGACCGTCAGCAACCCGCTGGGCATCCAGAACGCCATCAAGGTCATGTACAACGCGATGCTGATGAAGACCTCGTCGTCGTCGTACCTGAAGTACCGCACCTGGACGCTGACCGCGGCCAAGAACCTCTTCCCGGGCAGCTGCACCCAGTTCAACACGGTCAAGGCCGCGTGGGACGCGGTGTCCGTGCCGGCGCAGTCGGGCGACCCGACCTGCACCGGTGGCACCACCCCGCCGCCCACCACGAGCAGCCCGACCGGCGGCCCGACCACCACGCCGCCGACCGGCACCTGCTCCGGCCAGAAGCTGCTCAACCCCGGCTTCGAGTCCGGCGCGACGTCGTGGACCGGCACCACCGGCAGCATCGGCCAGTGGGCCAGCTCGGGCCAGGCCGCCCACGGCGGCACGTACAGCTCCTGGCTGGACGGTTACGGCTCGACCCACACCGAGGCGATCCAGCAGTCGGTGACCGTCCCGTCCGGATGTACGGCGACCCTGTCGTTCTACGTCCACATCGACTCGGCCGAGACGACCACCACGACCCAGTACGACAAGCTGACCATCTCGGCCGGCTCGACGACCCTGGGCACGCTGTCGAACCTCAACAAGGCCTCCGGGTACCAGCTGAAGAGCTACACCTTCACCGGTACCGGCGCGGCGGTCGCCATCAAGTTCAGCGGCACCGAGGACTCCTCGCTGCAGACCTCGTTCGTCATTGACGACACGGCCGTCACGCTGGGCTAGCACCTGCTCGTCGGAGGGCCCGGGCCGCGCGTCGCCCGGGCCCTTCCGCTGTCCGCAACGTGTGTCTACAGCGTGATGGCGATGCCGATCACCGGCGGCCGCTTGAGGCGCAGCACCCCGGTGAGGAAGTTGCCGGCCCGGGACAGGAAGTACTTGCGCGCGATGTACCGCCGCGCCCGCGCCGTGCCCGCCTCGTCGAGCAGCCGCGCGGTCCCGGCCGCGGTCGGCGCGCCCTCCTTGACCGTCCCGCGGACGTTGCACGGGGTGAGTTCGACCCGCCCGTCGTTGCGGATGCGCTTGACCTTCCACGCGTCGAGGTTGGAGATGACGAACACCTCGCCGTCGTGCACCGCGTGCCACACCGGCGTCGCGACGGGGGTGCCGTTCTTGCGGTACGTGGTCAGGCGGACGTACCCGGCCCGCTCAATCGCCTGCGCTGCGTCGGCATTCATGGTGTAAGTGTGCCGTCCGTTCGGCCGGACTTGGCGCGCCGGGCTCGCTGCCGCGGTGTCCGGCCCCGTACGCTCGTCGCGTCCCAGGCAGGCGATGACGGAGGGGGTCCGGGCCATCCTCCAGTTCCGCATTCTCGGGCCGCTCGAGGTCGACAGCGCCGCCGGGCCGGTCGACACCGGCACGCCGAAGCAGCGCGCCGTGCTGGCCATGCTCGCCACCCAGCCCGGCCGGATCGTCTCCGTGCAGCGGCTCATCGACGAGCTGTGGGCCGACGAGCCGCCGGAGCGGGCGATCGCGTCGCTGCAGGCCTACGTCTCCCGCCTGCGCCGCGCGCTTGAGCCCGGCCGCACCGCCCGGGACCGCTCGGCGGTGCTGGTCAGCCGGGCACCCGGCTACGTGCTGCAGGTCCCGCCCGAGTCCGTCGACGCCGCCCGGTTCGCCGCCGCCGTCGAGCAGGGCGGCGACCCCGCCGTCGTGGTGAAGACGCTGACCGGGGCGCTGGAGCTGTGGCGGGGCGACCCGCTGCCGGAGCTCGGCGAGTCGTCGCTGGCCCGGGCCGAGCGGGGCCGGCTGCAGGAGCTGCGGCTGACCGCGATCGAACGGCACTCGGAGGCCCTGCTCGCCCTCGGCCGCGCCTCCGAGGTGGTGTACCGCACCGAGACCGCCCTCGCCGAGGCCCCCTACCGCGAACGGCTCTGGGGACAGCTCATGCTCGCGCTGTACCGCAGCGGGCGGCAGGCCGACGCGATGGCCGCCTTCACCCGGGCGCGCCAGGGGCTGGCCGAGGAGCTGGGCATCGAGCCGGGCCCGGCCCTGCAGCAGCTCGCGCAGGAGATCCTGCGCCAGGCCCCGAACCTGGACCCCCCGGCCCCGGCGCCGATCGCGCCCGCCGAGCCTGTCGCGGCTCCCGTTCCCGACATTCCCGACCCGAAAAGCGAACCGGAGAGCAGCGCCGGCGAGCTCGTCGGGCGCGACGCCGAGCTGCGCACCGTCGACCGGCTCCTCGCCGAGGCCGCCGCGGGTCACGGCCGGCTCCTGCTCGTCTCCGGCAGCCCCGGCATCGGCAAGTCGGCCCTGCTGCGCGAGCTCGCCGCCCGCGCACCGGGACTCGTCGGCTCCGGCACCGGCGTCGACGGCGAGGCGCCGCCGGTGTTCGTGCCCTGGGCCCAGATCCTGCGCGGCATCGCGTCCGGCCGGCGCGCGGCGACGGCCCTGGCCGAGGCCTTCGCGCCCTACGGCAACCTCCCCGCCGTCCTCGACCCGACCCTCGGCGACGTGCTGCCCATGCCCGCCGCCGAGCGGATCGCCGACCCGGAGATGGCGCGCTCCCGGCTGCTGCAGGGCATCGTCGACGGCCTCAGCCGGCTCGCCGGGTCCGGGCCGCTCGTCATCGTGCTCGACGACGCGCACTGGCTCGACGCGCCGTCGACCGTGCTGCTCACCATGTTCGCCAAGGCGCTGCGCGGGGCCAAGGTGCTGCTCGCCGTCGGGTACCGCGAGGCCGAGCTCGCCCCCGGCGCGCCCCTGGCCGGCGTGCTCGCCGAGCTCGTCGCCGACCCGGCCGCGGTCCGGATGCCGCTGGACGGCCTCGGCCCGGACGGCATCGCCGCGCTCGCGCGCTCGGTCACCGGCGGCGAGGTGCCCGCCGAGACGGTGGCGATGCTGGCCGACCGCACCGGCGGCAACCCGTTCTTCGTCGTCGAGCTGCTGCGCGTGCTCGTCGCCGAGCACACCCTGTCGCCCGAGCATGTGCCGGTCCGGGTCCAGGAGGTGGTCCGCCGCCGCCTCGCCAAGCTCCCCGGGCAGGTCAACGCGGTGCTCGCGGTCGCCGCCGTGCTCGGGCGCGAGGTGGCCGTGCCGGTGCTGCGCGACGTCGTGCAGCTCGACGAGCTGGCGCTGTTCGACACCCTCGACACGGCCGTGGTCGCCGGGCTGCTGACCGCCACCGACGACCCCGGCCTGCTGCGCTTCTCCCACGATCTCGTGCGCCAGACCGCGTACCAGGACCAGGGCCCGCTGCGCCGCGCCCGGCTGCACGCCCGGGCCGCCCAGGCGCTGCGCGACACCGGGCTCGGCACCGCCGCCCAGCTCGCCGGGCACCTGCGCGCCGCGCTGCCGGTGCTCTCGCCCTTCGACGTGGTGCCCGCCCTGGCCTCGGCCGCCCGCGAGGCCTACGAGCGCACCGCCCACGAGCAGGCCGACGAGCTGCTCGGCGAGGGCCTGGAGCTGCTGCACCGCGTCCCCGCGGGCGAGCGCCGCGACGTCGCCGAGCTCGACCTGCGCATCCGGCTCGCGTACATGCGCCAGGCCAGCGACGGCTACCTGGCGCCGCTCGCCGCCGAGCAGTACGCCGCGATGGAGCCGCTGCTGCTGCGCCTGCGCGGCCGGCCGGTGCTCGACGTGCTGCCGGCGCTGTGGGGGTACGCCTCCTTCCACACCGCCGCCGGGGACGTGGGGCGGGCCGTGTCGGTCGCCCGCAGCCCAGCGCACGGGCCCGGCGACCCGTGGGCCGCGGTCGTCGCCGAGGTCCACGAGGGCCACGCCGCGCTCACCGTGCCGGACCTGCCGAAGGCGCACGGGCACTTCGAGACCGCGCTCGCCGCGCTGCCCGGCGGGGAGCTGCCGGTGTTCCCGATCGTGAACTGGGACCCGGTGATCGGCGCCCTCGCCCCGGCCGCGATCGCGTGCGGGCTGCTCGGCGACGACGCCTCGGCCCAGGCCCACCTGCGGGCCGCCCGGGCGCGGGCGGGGCGGGTCGGCGAGCTGTTCCTGGACATGTACGTCGCGCACTTCACCGCGGTCGTGGCCGCCGACCGCGACGATCCCGGGGCCGCCGCGGCCGCCGCCCGCGACACCCTCGGGCTGGCGGAGCGGGGCGGGCACCGGGAGTACCGAAGCCTTGCCGCGCTCGTGCTGGGCTGGGCGGAGGTGCGCACCGGCGACCCGGCCGGGCTCGCGCGCATGGCCGCCGCGCGGGCGGACCTCGGCGACGCGATGCGCCGCTTCGGGCGCCTCGAGGGCCTCTACGCCGACGCGCTGCTCGCCCTCGACCGGCGCGAGGAGGCCGCCGCGGTCGCGGCCGCCGCGCTGGAGGCCGGCCTGCCGGGGCAGAGCGCCTTCGCCGAGCCGGACCTGCTGCGCCTGCGCTCCCTGGCGACCGGCGACCCGTCATGGGCCGCCGAGGCGGTGCGGCGGGCCGGGGAGCTGCACCACGCGCACGCGCTGGCCCGCGCTCAGCTCAGCGTGCGCTCGTAGCAGACGGAGAGCTCGGAGCCCTCGTACACGCCGAAGAGCGGGATCTGGCGGTACCCCTCCCGCTCGTAGAACCGCCGCGCGTCGGGCTGCTCGGTGCCGGTCTCCAGGCGCAGCAGCGGCCAGCCCCGGGCGGCCGCGCGCTCCTCCAGCGCGCGCAGCAGCGCCGTGGCGACGCCGGTGCCGCGTGCGTGCGGGGTGACGTACATCCGCTTGATCTCGGCGCTGTGCTCGTCCAGCTGCCGCAGCGCACCGCAGCCCACGGGCTCCCGGTCGTCCAGCGCGACGAGGAAGACGTCGACGTCGTCCGCGCTCGGGGCCTCGCCGGGTTCGTGGTCCTCGCCGCCGTAGCGCTCGTCCAGCTCCGCCACCTGCGCGGCGCGGAGCCGGACGCCGGCCGGGTCATCCCACGGTCGCTCCTCGATGATCACGGGTGGAGCCTAATCTCCACCCCCGGCTCCACCCGTGGGTGGCGGCTTTCGGGCACGGCGATCAATACCGTTCTCGCCATGAACACGACCACGCTGCTCATCGCCGCCGCCGTCATCGTCCTGCTCCTGGTCCGCCGCTGCATCGGGGAGCCGCTCGAGGCCCGCCGGCTGATCCTCCCGCCGGTGCTGCTGATCATCCTCGGCGGGTACAGCCTCGCGCAGATCGACTTCGCGACCGCGGCCCGGCACCCGGTCCTCGACGGCGCGGTGCTCGGCCTCGGCGCGCTCGTCGCGGTCGCGGGCGGGATCGTGCGCGGCCTCACCGTGAAGGTCTTCGTGCAGCAGGGACACGTGTGGTACCGCTACACGCTCGTCACCATCGCGGTGTGGCTCGGCCTCGTGGTGCTGCGGCTCGGGCAGACGTTCGCCGGCCGCGCGCTCGGCGCCGACCAGGCGGTGCTGAGCGCCGGGCTGCTGCTCGTGCTCGGCCTGAGCTTCCTCGGCGAGGCCGCGATCGTCGGGCGGCGCGCGATCGCCACCGGCGCCCCGTTCGCCCCGAAGGGCGCCCGGCGCGTCGCCCGCAACGGCGGCGTCATCGGCGGGAACTGAGCGTGACGGCGATGGCGCAGACTGGTGCGGTGCTCGAGTTCGTGACCGAACGCCGCATCGCGCGGTACCGCCAACTGCGCTCGCTGATCATCCTGCTCATCGTGACCGTCGCCATGGTGCAGGACGACCCCCGGCCCGGGCTCTCCGGCCGGGGCCTCGCCCTGTCGGCCGGGATCGCGATCGGGGCGGCGGCGTGGATCGCGATGACGCTGCGCCTCGGGGGCCAGCGCCTGCAGCCGTACGCCATCGTGGTGTGCATGGCCACGGGCGTCGAGCTGACGCTGGCCCGTCCCGGCGGCTACGGCGCCGTGTTCTCCCTGGCCGCCGTGACGATCGCGTGCGCGTCGCTGCCGCTGGCCCGCGCCGCCGTGCTGACCGGCATCGGCGCCGTGCTGCTGGCCGCCGCCCACGCGATCGCCGGCTCCCCGCTCGAGTCGATCGTCATCTGGGCCGGCGCGATGCTGCTGCTGCTCCTGCTGGGCACGATCCGCCGCGAGCGCGAGGCCCGCGCGGCGCAGAACGAGCTGCTGGCCGACGAGCAGGCCAAGGCGGTCGCCCTGGCCGAACGCGCCCGGCTGGCCCGCGAGATCCACGACGTGCTGGCGCACTCGCTCTCGGCCCTGTCCCTGCAGCTGGAGACGGCGGCGGCCCTGCTGGAGCGGGACCGCGCGGCGGAGGCCGCGGTGATCGTCGACCGCGCGGGCCGCCTGGCGCGCGACGGCCTGACGGAGACCCGGCGCGCGGTGAGCGCGCTGCGCGGCGACCCGGTCCCGCTGCCGGAGCTGCTGCGCGAGCTCACCGCCGAGTCCGGCTTCACGCTGGTCGGCGAGGCCCGGGAGCTGAGCGCGGAGACGGGGCTGGCGTTGTACCGCAGCGCGCAGGAGGCCCTCACGAACGTCCGCAAACACGCGCCGGGCAGCTCCGTGCAGGTGCGGCTGGAGTACCGCGCGTCCGACGTCCGGCTCACCGTGCGCAACCACGGCCCCGCGGGCCCGCCGGCGACGGGCCTGTCGCCGGGCTACGGCCTGACGGGCCTGCGCGAGCGCGCCGAGCTGGCGGGCGGCACCTTCGAGGCCGGGCCGTCCGGCGACGGCTGGCTGGTGGATGTGAGGATGCCCGGGTGAGCATCCGCGTTGTCGTGGCCGACGATCAGACGGCCGTCCGGGAGGGCCTGGCCCTGATGCTGAGCCTCCTGGACGACGTGGAGGTCGTCGGCGAGGCCGCGGACGGCGAGGCGGCCCTGGACCTGGTGGCCGAGCACGGCCCCGACGTCGTCCTGATGGACCTGCGCATGCCCCGGATGGACGGCGTGGCGGCGACGGGCCAGATCCGCGCCCGGTTCCCGCAGACGCGCGTGGTGGTCCTGACGACGTTCGCCGACGACGACCACATCCTGTCGGCCCTGCAGGCGGGCGCCCTGGGCTACCTGACGAAGGACGCCGGCCGGGTCCAGATCGCGCAGGCGGTCCGCGCGGCTGCTGCGGGCCAGTCGGTCCTCGATCCTCAGGTCCAGCAGCGCCTCCTGGCCGCGGCCGTGCAGGGCTCGCCGGCCCCCGCTCCCGCCGACGACGGCCTGACGACCCGCGAGCGCGAGGTCCTGAGCCTGATCGCGACCGGCCTGTCGAACCGGGAGATCGCCGAACGCCTGTACGTGACGGAGGTGACCGTGAAGTCGCACATCAACCGCCTCTTCGCCAAGATCGGCGTCCGCGACCGGGCCCAGGCGGTCCGCTACGCTTACGAGCGCGGCCTGGCCTCGTAGCGTCACACTGCGTGACGACTCCATGATCCAATTTTTTCGGATCGGGTAAAATAGGGTTTGAAAGAGGAGCCGCGCCCGCCCGCCTCTCCTGTGTTTCCTGTGTCCTGCTCCTGTCCTTCTCCTGTTCGCGCTTCCGGCGAGGTGGAGTTGCGACGCCCGCTCAAAAGTGGTTGGCGCGGTGTCGTGCCGAGGGCGGCGCCAGGCGCGCTGACCGGCCGATGCGTCGCGCCGGTTGGGTTGCGCGGCAGGACCAGCCCGGAGCTGGACGCACGGTGGCCCGCGGCTGCTGAGCATGCCCGCTCCGACGGGTCCACGTCGTGCCGGCCCGCCACGGCCCGCACCGTCCGGCCAGCCAGTCCGCCGCCACTGCCCTGACCACTGACGTTGACCGGCTTGGGATCGCCGGCTCGGTAGGGCCCCTCGGCTCGTGGAAGATCGCGAACAGTATCTGCGATATCAGCAGGATCGGACGGTGCAGGCGGCGATCGGGGCTTGCCTTGATCGCCAGGGCAGTCGGGTCGGCGTGCGGTTGCCTCGGTCTCTGACCGCGCCGACCGTCGCCGCGTGGAATCGCGAAGTTCGAACTGCGTGACGATGCCGCCGAACTGGCCGGGATCGGTCTGGCGATCAGTGAGCGCGGCGCTCGCGACGGTGAGGAGGTCGTTGTCGACCTGGATGCCGTCGCGGTCGCGGCAGCGTTGCGGGCCGCGCGATAGGTCAGGCCGCGGCAGCGAGAGGGCGTCCACCCCAGCGGATGCCCTTCTCACTGCGGATGCGGGCGCGTTCGCGGCGTTGTGCGACCAGGACGTCGGGGTGGCTGGCGCAGGTAGGCGTGGATGGCCTTGGTCGTGGCCGGTTGGCTGGCGCGGTTGGAGCCGGCGACGGCGAACATGCGCAGGCGTCCGAAGTGGGCCTCGATCACAGCTCGACCTTGCGCCGGGCCGCCCACTGGCGGATCGCCGCGCCGCGGTGGGCGGAAAGATTGAGCGCGGCCAGAGTGTTCGTGGCGGACGTGCGGCGGCGTCCGCAGCAACTGCTGGCCCTCCCGGTCAGGCAGCCGCCGCACCCGCACAGGTTCTGCCACCCGACAGCCTGACCGCGACAACGCCGCCCGGCTTGCAGGCCGGGCGGCATGTCATCCAACACCGCGAACGTTTGTGGTCAGGGCACTACCCCGGCAAACTCCTCCACGTCGACGTCAAGAAGATCGGCCGCCGCGTCCATGGCCGTCACAGCCTCGAACGCCGCCGATCCCGCACCGGCACCCGGATCGGCTACGAATACGTCCACGCCGCGATCGACCGACCACACCCGCTTCGCCTCATTTACGCCGAACCTGCGCCGGGCCGCTGCTAACTTTGCGCAGCTCGGCATCGCCCGCAATCGCGACGCCTGGCCACCCTCGCCGACCTGGGCCACGAATCCACGCCTGCCGGTCAGACGCCCCAAGGGCGTCAAGCTCACCGAGCGGATCGCCGCCGCCGCGCACCACCTGATCACGCGGCCTACGATGCGTCGTGCACATTCCGGGGTATCTGAAGGGATTCCGGCCGCCGCTGCCGACCTCGCCGCTGGTCGACGCCACGAGTTGGATCGACGACGAACTGTTCTGGCCGGCGTGAGCATGGCCCGCTCGGAGCGCCTAGTGCCGATCGGCGGCAGGACCATGCACCTGGTCGTGTGCAACCTGCCGGACGACGCCGGCATCGATTGGCTGCCCGACGCCGAGGTGCGTGCCACGGTAGAAGACGGCGGATACCACACGGGCCGGGGCCTCGCCGGATCGTGGCCAGCACGTGCGTAAACCCACCACCGCCGGCGGCCGATCAGGCCTTCGCGACCAGCCGCTCGAGCGCGGCGCCGGCCGGGCCTCCCTCGGCGAACCGGAAGCCCGCCCCCGCCCACAGGTTGACCCGCTCGGCGTCCCCGGCCTGCGCGGCGGCCCGCCGCAGCGGGGTCGTGAGGTAGTGGACGGCGGGGTACCCCGACGGCGCCGACTCGTGGTGCCGCTCGACGAACCCGTTGCGCAGCGCCCGCGCCGGCCGCCCGCTGAACGCCCGCGTGAGCACAGTGTCCACAGTGGACCACATCCCGGTCCCGACGAGCCCGCCGTCGTCCGGCTCGGGGGCGGCCAGCACGGACTCGTCGCCCGCCGCGGCCAGCCCGGCGCGCTGCGCCGCCTCGGCCAGGGCCGCCTTGTGCACCGCCGAGGCGCCGCTCTCGTCCGTGCGCAGCAGCGCGGTGCCCACCATCACGGCCTCCGCCCCCGCCTCCAGCGCCGCCGTCACGTCGTCCGCCGTGCCCACCCCGCCCGCCGCGATCACCGGCAGGCCGGCCACGCCGAGCACCGCGCGGACCAGGTCCGGCAGCGGCACGTCGCGCGGGAGCACCGCCGGCGTGAAGGTGCCCGAGTGCGCGCCGGCGTCCGAGGACTGCACGATCAGGCCGTCGACGCCCAGCTCGGCGGCGGCGCGGGCCTCCACCGTGGACGTCACGGTCTGCAGGACCACGGTGCCGGCCCGGCGCAGGGCGGCCACCGTCGCGGGCTCGGGCAGCGCGAACGTGAAGGAGACCACGGGCACCGGGCGGGCCAGCAGCAGGTCGATCTTGGCCGGCCAGTCGTCGTCGTGCTCCACGATCGCCGCGTCGGCCAGGTTCAGGCCGTAGGCGTCCGCCTCCGGCTGCAGGCTCCGGGCATACGCCCGGAATTCGGACGGATCCACCGGAACCGGGTTCGGGGCGAAGACGTTCACGCCGAAGCGGCCCTCCACCCGGTCCAGCTGGGCGGCCAGGTCGGCCGCCGTCCGGTAGCCCGCGGCCAGGAAGCCCAGGGAGCCGGCACGGGCGGCCGCCGTCACCAGATCCGGGGTCGTCGGGCCACCGGCCATGGGAGCGGCCAGCACGGGAAGGGACACACCGAGCAGGGACGTCATGTACCGATCATCCCTCACGGCGCGCGGTCAGCCCTGGTTCAGCGCGTCCTGGACCGATGTCTCGCGCCTGCCCAGGAAGACCGGGTCGCGGCCGGACAGGACGTCCCACGCGGCCTTGTCCGCCGCGCCGTACTCGCGCACCGAAGCCTGCGTCCACGGCACCCGGAACCGCCGCATCGTCGTGTCGCCCACGCCCGAGGCGTCGACGCCCAGGTGGCGGCACAGGGCGATCGCGCGCTCCAGGTGGAACGCCTGCGTGACGATGATCATCTTGTCGACGCCGAAGACTCGCCTGGCCCGTGCGCAGGAGTCGTACGTGTCGAAGCCCGCATGATCCTCGATGATCCGCCCCGCGGGGACGCCGTGGGCGTTGAGCCACAGCCACATGTTGCCCGGCTCGTCGTAGCCCCAGTCCATGTGGTCGCCGGAGACCAGGATCGCCTGGACCTTGCCGGCCGCGTACAGCTGCCGGGCCAGCTCCAGCCGCGCCTCCAGGAACGGCGACGGCGACCCGTCGTCGTACACCTGCGCCCCCAGCACCATGACCACGGGCGCCGGCGGCACCGAGGCGACGTCGAAGACGTGCCCCCACGCCTGCAGCCGCAGCCACATGCCGCTCTCGGCCGTGATGAGGCCGCCGACGATCGCCGCCGCGACCCCCAGCCGCACCGCCCGGTGAAGCCAGGCCCGCCACTTCACGCGCATCGGCAGATTCTCGGTCCCGGCGCGTCAAGCCGGCATGAAGTGGGCATCCGCCCGCTCCATCGCGGCGGCCAGCTCGGCCTCGGTGATGAGCTCCTCGTGCGTGCCGGGGGCGCCGCACGCGAAGGCGCCCGAGACCGCACCGGCCAGCGCGCACTCCGGCAGGGGCCGGCCCTGCAGCCAGCGGCTCATGAAGGCGGTGCTGTAGGCGTCGCCGGCGCCGTTGGAGTCGACGACCGGGCGCTCCGGGCGGGCCGCCGGGAAGCGCAGGACGGACGGCCCCGACCACTCGGCGAGCACCCGGGAGCCCGACTCGCCCTCGGTGGCGACCACGACCGAGGCCCGGCCCTCGGCGAGGATGCGGCGCATGACGTCGTCGATCCGGTCCGGTACCGCGGCCGAGGAGAGGAACACCAGATCCGCCTCGCTCGCCATCGGCCACGCCCAGTCCGCCTCGCCGTCCCAGGCGTGGATGTCCGTCGAGGTCGAGATGCCGAGCTCACGGGCGGCGGCCCAGACGGCGGGCGTGCGCTGGGTGGCCACGTGCACGTGCGCGGCGCGCTCGACGAGGGGCAGGTAGAAGTCCTCCGGGAAGAGGTACCCGTCCGGGTGACGCCCGTCGAAGAACGAGAACCGGCGACCGGCCGCGTCGACGAGGTTCACGCTGCGCGGGGTGCCGTTCGGCGCCGTGACCGACACGAAGTCGAGGCCCGCGGCGGCGTAGCGGGCCCGGATGAGGGCGCCCTGCTCGTCGTCGCCGAGCAGGTCGGCGAAGCGCGTGCGCAGCCCCAGCGCGTGGAATCCGAGCGCCACGCCGTTGCCCGAATGGGCGACATAGTCGCGGATCGGCGGCACCGGCAGGTTGTCGCTGGCGGGGAGGGCGAGCTCGGGCACGCGGACGATCGTGTCCACCCCGGCTCCTCCGAGCACCAGCACGTCGAAGTCCACCACCGGGGCAGCATAGACGGCGGGAATGGACATCGAGGGGCATGATAGGGGCATGGCCGGCGCGGGGGACGACGGGAACGGCCGGGAGTCGGCGCGGCCGCTGGTGTCGATCCTCGTCGCGCTGTTCACCGGCGCGGGCATCGCGCTGCAGCAGCTGTCGACGGGGCAGCCGGCGTCGTTCGCGCGCTGGGCGATGCTCATCGGCGGCTCGATCATCGGCGGCCTCGGCGGCCTGTTCGCCGCGGGCCTGTTCGAGTCGCTGCTGCACTGGTCCGGCGACGTCCTGCAGAAGCTGCGCACGCTGCTGCGGCCGCGGGTGCTCGCCTTCGTCGGCGGGCTGTGCCTCACCGCGCTGGCGGCCGGCTACGTCGTGCCGCCCGCGATCGACTTCACGCGGCGCTGGTGGCGCGGGTGCGAGCGGCCCGCCGCGGTGCGGGTGCTGACCTCGCCGGAGCAGCTGGATGCCGTACGCGGGCTCGCCGACGCCTACGAGTCGGCCACGGCCGCGGCGAACCACGGGTGCCCGACCGCCGAGCTGTACGTGTACGCGGCCCGCCCCGACGACGCCCGCGAGGCCGTCGGCAGCGGCTGGAGCAACGACGCGCTGCGGCAGATCGGCCCGCGGCCCGACGTGTGGCTGCCCGACTCCACCGCCGACGTCGACGCGGCCCGGGACGCGGCCGCGCGCTTCGCGGTGCCGGTGCCGATCGCCGAGCAGCGGGTCATCGCCGCCTCCCCGGTGGTGCTCGGCGTGCCCGCGGCCGCGCTGCCCGACGACCTCGCCCAGCGGCGCGAGGAGCTGAGCTGGAAGCAGCTGTGGGGCGAGGTCGAGCGGCGCGACTGGGACGTGCTGCGGCCCGACCCGGGGGTCTCGGGCGCGGGGGCGCTGGCCACGACGGTGCTGTACGACAAGACGCACGCCGACGCCCCGGCCGCCCGCGCGATCGAGCAGCGCATCGAGCGCTCCCTGGACGCTGGCGGCTTCCCGCTCGGCGACAGCACCGAGCTGCTGTGCCGCAAGCGTGCCGGCGACCCGCACAAGGCCGCGGTGCTCACCACCGAGCAGGCGCTGGTCCGGTTCAACCAGGGCCTCGGCTGCGGCCTCGACGAGGGGCCGCCCGACGCCGAGCAGACCCTCGTCGCCTTCTACCCCGGCGACACGGTCGGCGCCGACCACCCGATCGTGCGCCTCGGCTGGGACACCACCGCGGCCCCGGCCACGGCCGCGGTCAAGGACCTCGAGGGCTGGCTGGGCCGCGACGAGGGCAAGCGGGCCCTGGTCCGCGCGGCGCTGCGGCCGCCGCCCCTGTTCGACGTCGCCGATCCGCTCACGGAACGCTTCGGCGCGCACGCCGGGGTCGTCTTCGAGCGCCGCCCCCCGTCACCCGACACCGTCCGGACGACGCGGCAACGGTACTCCCAGGCAAGGCGCCCCGGCCGCATCCTGCTCGCCCTGGACGTCTCGGGTTCGATGCAGACCCTGGCCGACGGCCGCCGGACGCGCTTGCAGGTGGCCTCGGCCGGCGTCGGGCGCGCCCTGGAGCTGATGAGCGGCCGCGACGAGTTCGGGCTGCGGGTGTTCCCGGCCGACGGGCGGGGCACCGGCGCCCGCGACATCGTGCCGCTGGGCCGGGCCGACGTCGCGGTCTCGGGTGTACCGCGGGCCAAGGCCGCCGCCGACGGTCTCGCCCAGGTCCGGCCGGCGGGCGGCACCCCGCTGCTGCAGACGATCGGGGACGGCGTGGACACCGCGGCGAAGGGCCTCGACGAGCAGATCGCGGGCCTGGTCGTGCTGACCGACGGCAACGACACCAGCGGCCTGGACCCGGGCAGCGTGGACGCCGTCGTGCGCGGCAAGGGCGTGCGCGTGTTCGTGATCGCGATCGGCGAGGCGAGCTGCGGCGCGTTCGGCCTGAAGGACATCACCGCACACTCCGGCGGCGCCTGCTACGACGCCGCGACCGGCTCGATCGGCGACATCCTGCGGGACCTGTTCGGCCTGCTCTGGGGAGGCGAGCCTGCCGATGGCGGCTGAAGAATCCACAGTGGACATCAAGCGGAAGCCCTTCGGGAAGCCGGACTGGCTCACGTGGCCGAAGCGGCGGCCCCGGGCCGAGCTCGTCGCGGCCGGGATCGTCGCGGGGGTCGTGGTCACGCTGCTCGTGAACGCGTTCGTCGTGCCGTGGTTCGGCGACGACGGCGCGGCCGAGGACGGGGAGCTCGTCATCCTCAGCGGGCGCGACGACGGGTACGGCAACCAGCGCCAGGCCCTCGTCGACCAGTGGAACGCGCTGCACCCGCGCAACCCGGCCCGCATCGAGGAGCTCGCCGCGGTCGCCGACGCCCAGCGCAGCGAGATGGTCGCCCGGGCGCAGGGCGGCGGCCGGGGCGACGCCGACATCTACGACCTCGACGTGACCTGGACGGCGGAGTTCGCCTCGCAGGGGTACATCCGCGAGCTCGGCGCGGACACCACCGGCTTCCTGCCGGCCCCGCTGGCGACGTGCCGCTACGACGGGAAGCTGTGGGCGCTGCCGTTCAACACCGACGCCGGGCTGCTGTACTACCGCGACGACTACGTGGGCACCCCGCCGACGAGCTGGCCCCAGCTGGTCGCCGCGGCCCAGTCGGTGCTCACCGGCTTCGGCGCGCTGTCCGGCGACGCCTCCCGCCCGGGCGCCGGCTACGCCGGCCAGCTCGCCGACTACGAGGGGCTGACGGTCAACGCGCTGGAGGCGATCTGGGGCGCGGGCGGCGACGTGGTGGACGGCGACGGCGCCGTCGTCATCGACTCCAAGGAGGCGCAGGACGGGCTGACCCGGCTCGCGTCCGGGCTGAGCAGGTCCTCGCCGCAGGTGATCCTGCCCGAGTCGGCGACCTTCGACGAGCAGGCCGCGACCCAGGCCTTCGCCGAGGGCAAGGTGCTGTTCATGCGCAACTGGCCGGTCGCGCACCGGACCCTGGACCCGCCGGCGGACCTGGCCGCCGCGCCCGGCCCGTCCTCGTCGCCGGGGGCGGCCCCGCCGGCCCCGCCCGCGCCCGACACCCGCCCGGCCCTGGCGTTCGGGGTGACCCGGCTGCCCGGGCCGAGCGCGCTGGGCGGGCAGAACCTCGCGGTCTCGGCCCACAGCCGCCGCCCGAACGCGGCCCGGCAGCTCATCGAGTTCCTCACCAGCGAGCGCAGCCAGCAGATCCTGTTCGAGCGGGGCGGGTTCGCGGCCACCCGCGAGATCGTGTACCGCGACGCGCAGGTGGTGCGGCGCTACCGGTACGCCCCGACGCTGCTCGAGGCGATCCGCTCGGCCCGCACCCGCCCGGTGACCCCGCACTACGCGCAGTTCTCGGAGACGTTCCGGGCGATCGTCCGCGAGGCGCTCGCCGACGGCGGAAGGCTCCCCGCCGACGCGAAGCCGAGGCTGGAGGCGGCGCTGAAGGGCTACAAGCGCTGAGTGCCGGCGTCGGGCGCGGCGACGACCCCGGCGATCGCCCACAGGCTCTCGGTGCCGGGCTCGAAGTAGCCGTCGTGCCCGTCCACGCCCCCGACCGGGATCGCGGTGGCGCCGAAGCCGGCCTCGTAGGGGGGCGCGCCGTGCCCGGCCCCGGCGATCCGCACGCCCGGGATGCGGCGGGTCCAGTCGTTCGCGGCGGTCCCGGCCCACACGTGCGCGGAGGTGTGCAGGTCCGCGGCCCGGGTGACGCCCAGGCCGGGGCTGCCCAGCGCGACGATGTCGGTGACCCGGTGGTCGAGCCCGTGCGCGGCCAGCCCGGCGACGGTCGAGCCGTAGCTGTGCCCGACGACGACGATGCGCTCCCCCGGCAGCCGGCTCACGAACTCGCGCAGCGCCGCGGCGCCGGCCGAGGCCAGGTCCTCGCGGGCCGCGTCGAGGCCGACGCCGTGCGGCGGGTGGTAGCCGAGCCAGGCCACGACGGCGACCCGGGATTCGCCGCGGGCCGCGATCGCGTCGAGGAGCTGCCGCGCCTGCCAGGCGGGGGCCCGGCGCTGGACGCCGCCGAGCCCGCGGTCGAAGTTCGCCGCGGTCGTGTCCACGCCGGGGATGAGGACCACGACGGTGCGGGCCGTGCTCAGCTCGCCCACGATCTCCAGGGCGCGCCCGTCGGCGAGCCGGACGTCGGCCATCGGCAGCGGCGCCGGGGTGGCGGGGGCGCGGGTGGGGCCGAAGACGGTGAGGGCGGCGGCGAGGACGGGGAGCAGCAGCAGCGTTCTCATGCCGCAGAAGCTAGGAATCAGGTGTACCCCGGATCGTCATACCGGGGAGCGGTCATGCGACTCCCTCCGGGGTACTGCCGAAACCTCGGGGGTACTGAAGAACGCCATCGGGTCGTGGGTGCCGTTGTGCACGGGCGCCGCGAGCCGCAGGCGCCGCTTCACGCCGGCGAGGTGGTCGTGCAGGTCGGGGTCGCCGTGCCGGGACGCGGTGAGGTGCCCGATCCCCCGCTCCCGCAGCCAGCGCAGCAGCACCGCGCCCTCGCTGTTCGGCCACGGGCGGCGGCCGTGGTAGACGTCGTGCACGGCCACGGCGACGCCGGGCTTGAGGCGCTGGAAGATCCCGGCGGTGTACCAGCGGGCGAACCCGGCCGTGTGCAGGGCGTCGACGAACACGAAGCCGGGATCGGCGGGCAGCTCGGCGGCGCGGACGTCGCCGCGCACGAACCGCCAGCGGGTGCGGGTCAGCTCGTCGGGCAGGCTGCGGCGGGCGTGGTCGATTCGGTCGTAGGTGTGCAGCACGCCGTCGCCGTTGTCGCGCAGGGCGCGCAGCAGCCAGGAGGTCGACCAGCCGTGGTACGAGCCGATCTCGACCACGGTGTGCGGGCGCAGCGCGCGGACGGTGAGGTAGCTGATCTCGGCCTCGATGTCGTCCAGCTTCGGGCGCATCGGGGCCTGAGCCAGCAGTTCCCGTTGTTCCTCGCGGGCGGCGCGCAGGGCGTCGGCGTGCTCGCGGTACCAGGCGATGATGGTCTCGACGGAGTACATGCCGCGCAAGGTAGGGGCGCGGGACCGGCCCGGTCGTCCCTCCGCGGAGCCACGCGCAGGGGCTACCCGGGTACTACTCCCCCGCGGTGACGACCCCGGACTCGTAGGCGAAGACGACCGCCTGGGCCCGGTCGCGCAGGTCGAGCTTCTGCAGCACGCGGCTCACGTGGGTCTTCACGGTCTGCTCGGCGACGACGAGGGTCTCGGCGATCTCGGCGTTGGACCGGCCGCGGGCGATCAGCCGCAGCACCTCGACCTCGCGCGGGGTGAGCTCGCGCAGCCTGGCCGGGGTGTGGTTGACGGCCCTCGGGCGGGCCGCGAACTCCTCGATGAGCTTGCGGGTCACCGAGGGCGCGAGCAGGCCGTCGCCGGCCGCGACGACCCGGACCGCGTTGACGAGCTCGGCGGCGGGGGCGTCCTTGAGCAGGAAGCCGGACGCGCCGGCGCGCAGCGCCTCGAACACGTAGTCGTCGAGGTCGAACGTGGTGAGCATGAGCACCCGGGGCCGGTGCAGGCCGGGGCCGACGTCGAGGATGCGGCGGGTGGCCTGCAGGCCGTCGAGGACCGGCATGCGGATGTCCATGAGCACCACGTCGGGCGCCCGCTCGCGGGCCAGGGTCACGCCCTGCTCGCCGTCGGGGGCGTCGCCGACGACGGTGAAGTCGGGCTGGGCGGCCAGCAGCGCGGCGAAGCCCTGGCGGACCATCGCCTGGTCGTCGACGATGAGGATCTTGATCATGCGTCTCCCAGGGGCAGCGTGGCGACGACTTCGTAGCCGCCGTCGGCGGCCGGTCCGGCGCGCAGGGTCCCGCCGATGGCGGCGGCGCGTTCCTGCATGCCGATGAGCCCGTGGCCGCCCTTGCCCTCCGGGGCCGGCGGGGCGCCGGTGGGCTCGTTGCGCACGAAGACCCGCAGCTCGGCCTTGTCGCGGAAGATGACGATGGCGACGGGGGCGCCGGCCGCGTGGCGGCGGGCGTTGGACAGCGCCTCCTGCACGATGCGGTAGGCGGCCAGCCCGACGCCGGGCGGGACCTCGATGCCGGGGGCGGGCGAGTACTCGACCTGGACCCCGGCCGCACGGGCCTGCCGGACCAGGCCGCCGAGCTCGTCCAGGGCCGGCTGGGGCTCGGTGAGCGGGACGGAGTCGTCGCGCAGCACGCCGAGCAGGCGCCGCATCTCGGTGAGGGCCTCTCGCGAGGTACCGGCGATGGCTTGCAGCTCTTCGGCCACGGCCGGGGGCACGCCCTCGATGCGGTAGACCGCGGTCTCGGCCCGCACCGCGATGAGCGACATGTGGTGCGCGACGATGTCGTGCATCTCGCGGGCGATCCGGTTGCGCTCCTCGGCGACGGTCGAGCGGGTCTGGGCGATCTCGGTGCGCTCGGCCTCGGCGGCGAGCTCGCGCTGGACCTCGCGGCGGCGGCGGATCTGGTCGCCGACGACGAGCAGGGCGAGCACGAGCAGCAGCAGGCCGGCGACGTTGGCGGGCTGGACGTAGCCGAGCACGAGCAGCCAGGCACTGACGCCGACCCAGATGACGATGTTGCGGGAGTGCCGGATCGCGACGACGGTGAGGATGAGCGGGAAGCTCAGGATCTGCACGGGCTGGAAGGGCCACGGGGTGCCCTGGTCGATGTGCAGGCTCAGGCTGGTGTAGATCGCCGAGACGAACGCGATCCGCCAGGCCAGCAGCGGGCGGGTGGCGACCAGCGCGATCGGGGCGCCGATGAGCGCCGAGCAGAGGATGATCTGGCCCCAGTGGGCGTTGCCCTCGCGGCGGACGTTGCCCAGGTAGTACTCGTAGGCGAGCAGGCCCGCGAGCAGCCCGGCGATGACGCCGATCAGCGGCAGCGCGCGGCCGAGCCGGGTTCTGGGGTGGACCGCGGGATCCCGGGCGGCGATGAGCCCCCACAGGCCGCGCGCGATCCACCCCACGGTCGTCATGCTATGCCAGCTGCGGTACCACCTCGTCAAGGGCCTGGTCGACCGTCTTCACCGTGATCGCCTTCTGCTGGATCAGCAGCAGCTCCTTGTCGAGGTTGGCGGGCGTGACAGCGTAGGTCGGGTCCTCGGCGGTCGCGCTCACCTCGTGGTACACCAGGACCAGCCACGACTTGTCCCGGATCGCCTGGTCGATCCACTGGCCGACCTGGGCCGGGGTCGTGGTGTCCAGGATGTTCTGCACCTTGATGTTGTAGACGTCGGTGCTGTCCTTGGTGTTGTACCCCTCGTCGGTGGAGCGGTGCGAGCGGTAGTACTTCTTGGCCGTGCTGAGCACCGTGGCGTTGTACTCGCCGTACGGGGTCGCGAAGTTCTTGGCCACCCCGCTGCCGTACCACGAGCGCAGGTCCGCCTGGCTGTTCTTGAGCTCGGCGTCCACCTGCGCGGCCGTGAGCGTCGGCAGGTGCGGGTGGGTCACGGTGTGCGAGGCGATCTCGATCCCGTGGTTGGCCAGGTCGCCCATCTGGGCCTTGGTCATGTAGTCCGGGTAGTCGATGGTGCTCGTGAGCAGGTAGTACGTGGCCGGCATGTGGTACTTGTCCAGCAGCGGCACGCCGGCGGTGTACTGCGACTTCCAGCCGTCGTCGAACGTGAGGCTGACGAGCGCCCGGTTGAGCTGCGCCGGGGTGTACTCCCCGAGGCTGAAGTCGTCCGTGGTGATCCAGCCGACCTTCGCGATCACCTGGAATACGGTGATCTTGGTGGCGCCGGCGGGGACGGTGTACTGCGCGCTGACCTTCGTCCACGCCGAGGAGGCCGGGGCGGCGGCGAGGTACGCGTACTGCTCCGAGCCGTCGGCCATGGTGACCTCGACGTCGATCTCGCTGTCCACATTGGACTGGTACCAGTTGGAGTACTGGTAGGTCTTGCCGGGCGTGACGCTGACCGCGGCCGGGCTCCACTTGGAGTCGCCGCTGGTGTACTTCGTGATCTGCGTCTTCACGCTGCGGCTGCCGGTGTGCCCGGTGGTGAGGTAGCTGAACGTGGTCGTGTTCGTGCCCCACGTCGAGCTGCTCCAGCCCGAGGGCGCGCTGCCGTTGGCGGTCTCGACGCCCGGGTTGGCGATGAGGTTGCCCGGGGAGGTCGGCGGCGGCGTGGTGGTCGTGTTGTTGACGGTGACGGTCACCTTGGACGTGGCCGCGGTGGCGCTGGAGGCCGTGCGGGCGGTGGCGGTGACGGTGTGCACGCCGTTGGCGGCCTTCTTCGTGTCCCAGCTCGCGGTGAACGGGGCCGCGGTGTCCTCGGCGCCCAGGTCGGTGCCGTCGACGGAGAACTTCACGCCGACCACGTCGGTGCTGGCGGTCGCGGCGATCTGCTGGGTGCCGGAGACGGTGGCGCCGGCGGCGGGCGCGGTCAGCTGGACCGAGGCCGGGGGCGGCGTCGGGTCGGAGGCGCCGGACTCGGCGAGGAAGTACAGGTCGGTCTGGAGGCTGCCCTTCTTGGCCAGCACGTGGTACACCGACGCCTTCACCGCGTCGGCGGGCGTCGTGAACTCGACCGAGAGCTGCTTCCACGCGGCGGAGACGGGCGCGTCGGCGAGCCACACGAACGTCTGCTTGCCGGCCGCGTTGGTGTAGACGACCTCGAGCGTGGTCAGCACGCTGCCGATGTACCAGTCCGAGACGACGTACTTGGTGCCCGGCTTGACGGTGACGGGCGCCGCCATCCACTTCGCGTCGCCGGACGTGCGCGAGGTCATGGTGACGGCGAGGCTCTTCTGGCCGTCCTTGCCGCCGTCCTTCCAGGCCGAGGTGGCCTGGTTGGTGCCCCACTTGTCGAAGGTCCAGCTCGCCGGCCCGGAGCCGGAGGCGGTCTCGGCCGAGGGGTTGCCGATGAGGTTGGCGCCGACCGCGTACGCCGTGACGCTCGGCAGCAGCGCGGAGACGACGGCCGCGAGAACCGTGCCGATGAGTAGTCTGTACAGCCGCACGTGTCGGTACCCCAATTCGTCACTGAGAGCAACTTCGGACGGGGTATAAGACCAATCGTCCCCATATCGCGTCAACGCAACGTGAGGACGCCGTCACGACAGTTCGCCAAGAGAAGGCCCTGACCTGGACCTCGTCGCAGATTAGCCCTCAGATTCGTGCACGTTCGGATTAACTCCGACGCGCCGGAGGTGAAACTGTGCGTCACCCGAACGGGGTGACCTGCCCGTTCCCGGGGCCGGGTACGCCGGGTGACCGGCCCCGGGAAGGTGAGCTAGAGCCGCCGCTCCACCGGCAGCCGCGAGCGGGTCAGCAGGCCGCCCGCGGCCATCGCGATCAGCGGCACGACCACGAGCGTGACGGCCAGGCTCGGCCAGGGCCACGTGAACGGCACCGGCGGGGCGGACGGCCACCGGGCCGCGCCCGTGCGGTTGAGGGCCGCGAGCACCGCCGCGCCCGCGCCGAGCCCGCCGGCCGCGCCGAGCAGCGAGCCCAGCCCTGCGATGAGGCCGGCGCGGCTCAGGGCCAGCCGCCGGCGCACGCCCGGGGAGGCGCCGACGGCCCCGAGCGTCGCGTGGTCGGGCCGGCTGTCCACCGCGGACAGGCCCGTGGCGATGCCGGCCGCGCCGAGCGTGACGATGCCCGCCGCGACCGCGAGCAGCAGCAGGGTCAGGGTCGCGTCGGAGCCGCGGGGCGTCATGATCTGGCCGTCGTACCCGTGCCCGAGGTGGGCCAGGCGCTCCGAGAACGCGTCGGACTCGGCCGTGGTCGGGGGCCGGGTGGTGGCCGCGACGATGCCGACGACGGCGCTGCCGAGCCCGGCCCTGGCCACCGCCCGCGGTGAGATCGCGACGAACTCCAGCGAGCGGGCCGTCGGCGCGTAGAAGCCGGGCACCTCCAGCGGCTCGGCGCCCGGCGCCGACGCGATGAGGTGCGCCTTGCCCTGGTACACGCGCATCGGGTCGCCCACGACGACCCCGCCGGCGGCGAGGACCTCGCGGGCCCGCTCCAGGTCCGGGCCGGTGATCCCGCCGATGGGGGCGAGGGCGGCGCCGTCGTCGACGATGTGCAGGGCATCGGAGTCGCCGACGATCACGTGCTGCAGGTCGTCGCAGCGCGGGTCGGCCACCGCGGCGCGCTGCTGCTCGGGGGTCAAGGCGCCCGGGTCGTACGGGCACCGGTTCTCCGGCGGCCGGATCGCCTGCAGGTCGCAGCGTCCCCGGCCCGGGTCGGCGCAGGTCACCGCGCGGATCTCGGTCACCTCGCGGACCGGCAGCGGCGCGACGGCATCGCGGAGCCGGTCGGTCGGCAGCTGGGCCGGGCGCCCGTCGTTCCCCGGCCGCTGGATGACGGTGGCGGTGCCGACCGGCAGGGTCGGCACGTACATCGCCGCCGTCCTCGCCTCGACGCTGGTCTGGTACGCCGCCAGCGCGGTGCTGCCGATGACCGCGGCCATGACCGCGGAGACGGCGGGCGCGGCGGACGCGCGGTTGCGGGCCGCGTCGCGCACCGCGATCCGCACGGCCGGCGGCAGCCCGCCGCCGAGCCGGGCGATGGCGCCGAGGATGGCGGGCGTGGACAGCACCAGCCCGAGCTCGGCGATGACCAGCCCGGCGAGGACGGCCTCGGCCAGGGCACCGGCGACCCCCCACGCCGCGATCCCGGCGCCCGCGGCGAGCCCGGCCAGCCCGGCGAGGGCCAGGCGGCGCCCGGTGCGGGCGCGCGGCCGGCGGCCGGTGAGCGCGGCGAGCACGTCGGTGCGCCCGGCCGTGATGGCGGGGGCGAGCGCGGCGGCGACGCCGGTCAGCACGGCCAGGACCGCGACCCCGACCAGCTGCCCCGGCGGGACGCGCAGGCCGCCAGGGCGGGCGTGCAACAGGTACTGCGCCAGCACCGGCCGCGCGGCCAGGGCGCCCGCGACGCCGATGGCGATGCCGGCGACGGCCGCGGCCGCGCCGAGCACGAGCCCGTCGGCGAGCACGATCCGGCGCAGGTGCCCGGGGCTGCCGCCGCTCGCGGCGACGAGCCCGAGCTCGCGGCGCCGGCGCCGGGCCCCGACGGCGAACGCGGGCCCGGCCAGGAGCACCACCTCGAGCGTCGCCATGCCGAGCACGAGCACGGCCAGCTGGAAGGTGCGGTCGCCGCGCGCCATCTCGTCGGGCAGGACGGCGAGCATGCCCTCGCGCTCGGGGCCGAGGAGCACGGCGCGGGAGCGGGCGACGATCCCGTGCTCGTTGAGCGTGCGGACCTGGTCCCACGTGAGCGGGGCGGGGGCGTCGACGTACCAGATGCCGTCGCCGCCCATCGGCAGCGCGCCCGGGCGCATGACGATCCCGCCGTTGAGGTCGCCGGGGCGCTCGAACCGTCCGACGACCGTGAACCTGCGCTTGTCGTCGGGCAGCGTGAACGTCCCGCCCAGGCGGGTGCCGAGGCGGTCCATGGCGGCGGCGTCGAGCGCGGCCTCCGCGTCGGTCGCGGGCGCCCGGCCGTCGAGCAGCTCCAGGTGCCCGGCCCAGCGCGGGTCGGCGAGGTCGAGCAGGTGGACCGGCAGGCCCGCCCGGCCGGCCGCGGTGGTGACCGCGATCCGGTGGTGCTCGTCGGTGTGCACCAGGCTGCTGCCCGGCGGCAGGGCGGACTGGAGGGCCCGCTCGACCTCGGCGGCCGCGACGCCGTGCACGAACTGGGCGTCGTCGCGCACGGGGCGGTACTGCTCGCCGGAGCGCCCCTGCTGGATCGGCCCGTCGAAGGCCCACTGCACGGTCGCGTCGAACCGGCCGAGGTCGCGGTCGGCCTGCTCGGCCGGGGTGAGCGTGAACTGGTCCAGGGTGGCGGCGACGAAGGACAGGGCGAGCACCGGCAGCATGATGAGCCCGACGATGAGCGCCGTGCGGCCCTTGGCCCGCGCCGCCTCCCGCCTGGCAATGCGCAATGCGATCACGAGGTCGCGCCGTTCAGGAGGTGCTCGGGCTGGGCCAAGGGCCCCGACGCGTCGACGATCCGGCCGTCTCGCAGGAACACCACGCGGTCGGCCCACGCCGCGTGCCGCGCCTCGTGGGTCACCAGCACGCCGGCCGCGCCACCGTCCACTTTGGAACGCATGAGCCGCAGCACCGCCTCGCCGGTCAGCGAGTCCAGCGCGCCGGTCGGCTCGTCGGCGAGGATGAGCCGCCGCTGCCCGACGAGCGCCCGCGCGATCGCGACCCGCTGCTGCTGGCCGCCGGAGAGCTCGTCGGGGAACCGTCCCGCGCAGTCGGCGAGCTCCACGTCGGCCAGCGCGGCCAGCGCGGCCCGCCGGGCCCGGCGGGGCGAGGTTCCGTCCAGCTCGAGCGGGAGGGCCACGTTCTCGGCGGCGGTCAGGGCGGGCAGGAGGTTGAGGTCCTGGAAGACGTACCCCACCGAGCGTCTCCGCATCGCGGCCAGTTCCCGCTTGCGCATCCCCTCGAGCCGCCGCCCCTCGACGGCCACCCCGCCGGCGTCGGGCCGGTCGAGCCCGCCGGCGAGGTTGAGCAGCGTGGACTTGCCCGAGCCGGACGGCCCCATGACGGCGACGAGCTCGCCCGCGGCGACGGCGAGCGAGACCCCGCGCAGCGCGTGGACGGCCGTCTCCCCGTGCCCGTGGGTGCGGCACACGTCGAAGAGCTCAAGCACGCTCATCGACGACCTCCAGCTGTACGGCCTGTTCGGCGACGTTCTGCTGCGGTCTTCTCCGGACCAGGCTCGACTCGCAGTGGTCGAGCCAGCGCAGCTCGGCCTCGGCCTGGAACACCATAGCGTCCAGCACCAGCCGCCACGGCAGATCCCCGGGCCGCTCGGCGCCGCGCTTGAGCCGCGTGTACTCCTGCATCGCCCGCATCGTCGCCGTCCGCTGCGCCTGCACGATCGCCTGGACGTCCACACCGGGCGTGGTGATCGCGAGCGCCAGCTTCACCGCGAGCTCGTCGCGCGGCCGGTCCTTGGCCTGCACCGGCGTGACGAACCAGGCCCGCACCTCGGCGCGGCCGTGCTCGGTGATCTCGTACGGCCGCTGCCCGTCATTCTCGGGAAGCGGCCGCACGAGGTGATCCCGCTCGAGCCGGGCGAGGGTCGTGTAGACCTGCCCGATGTTGAGCGGCCAGGTGCCCCCCGTCGACTCCTCGAACGTGCTGCGGAGCTGGTATCCGTGCATCGGTCCCCGCTCGAGCAGGGCGAGGAGCCCGTACCTGATCGACATGCATACGGAGTATGCATACTCGGTATGTGCCGGTCAAGCACGCGGCACTTCGCACCCCGGGAAATGCGTGCACCATGTGCGCGGCCACCGGTCACGGACGGACGGGCGACCGCCGCGACACAGAACCGCCGGCCCAGCCTGGCCGCGATCACCACTGTTCATCCAGCGACAGAGGCCGGCCGGACACCATCCACCGAACCAGTTGCCGGCGCGAGCAAAGCGGACGCAAAAGCCGGCCACCGACCGCCGAATCAGATTTTTCGCCCTACAGGCGAAAAATCCGATATGTCGCGGCGCGGAGCGCCCGACATATCGCGCCAGCCGTCACGCGACCGCCGGGCCACCGTCGATGCCGAGCTGGCGCCGCCGCGGATAGGGCCGGACCACAGCGCCTGCGGACTCGAGCTCCAGGATCATCCCGAGCACGCGCCCGTCCAGGTCCTCGTCGGCGGGCAGCGTCACCAGGCGCTCGTGCCGCCAGGGCTCCGGAAGCCCCCCGCCCTCCAGCGCCGCCTGCACAAGGGCCGCCGTCGAGCGGGTCATGGTGCGGGTGGTGTTCACGCCCGGGGGCGTGGGCGAGTACACGGGCCAGTAGGCGTGCCGGTCCCCCGAGCGCGGCCGGCGCGGATGACCAGAGCAGTGGCGCAGAAACGCGTCGAGGTCGAATGCGTTGTGCCGCATGGCCTCGGCGACGAGCACCGCCCAGCTGAAGCCGCCCACCAGGCCCCACGCGGCGCCGTCCAGCTCGCGTTCGCGGGACCAGCGGCGCACGTTGGTCAGCAGCGTGCGGAACGCGGCCGGGTCGAGGCCCTCCAGCAGTGCGTCGGCGTCGTGCACGGCCAGGACCGCTCGACGGCCGGGCTCGTCGAGGGAACCGTCGAGCGGCAGGCGGTGTACGTCGGCGGTCGTGACGTGCTGCACGTCGACGCTCACCCCGGCCACCGTCGCGCGGACCACGGGGACGATCGTGCCGGCCAAGCGGGCGCCGGGCAGCGACTCGGCCAGCTCGGCCAGGGCGGAGCCACCCGAAGGAGACGCCCACACCAGGTCCAGGTCGGTGGTCGCGGTGGCGATGCCCAGGCGGACCGAGCCGATCACGTGGACACGGGAGCCGGGGCGCACCGCGGCGCACGCGTCCGTGACGATGGACAGGGCGGCGTCGTGGCCGGTGGACAGGGGCACGGTGTGCTGGACCGTGAACGGCGTGTCGGCGCCGCGGCTGATCAGGTCCACCGCGTTGATCGTGAACTCCAGGGGCTGCCAGTCGCGGCGCAGGGCGGCGTACAACGGCTCGATCGAGGCGCCCGTCAGCTTGGCGATGGTCATATGGGGAGTGAACGCGTGCGGCGACGTGCAGCCCGGGAAGCGGGCGGCCAAGGCACTCTGGAGGCGGCGCAGGGCGTCCGAGGGCGACGGAGCGACCCAGACGGTGGTCGAGCCCCGGTGGTCGAAGCGGCGGACCTCGGCCAGGCGCACACGGATCGGGCCGGTGCCGGCCACCACCTCGGCGACCACCGCCGCGGCGGCCTCGAAGTCGGCCTGGGGCACGAAGCCGTAGACGAGGTTGATGTGGGGCATCCAGCGGCGGTACGCCGGGTCGTGCCGCGAACGCACCGCCTGGATCTGCGGCCACACGTGCTCGGGTGGGCGCACCACGAGGGCCGAGGTGTGGACGCCGGGCGAGTCGACGGTCGGCTGGGCCGGTTGCAGGAGTGCGGTGACGCCGAAGTGGTCGGAGACGTACAGGTCGCCGGCGAACGGGCGGTCGCCGAAGCGCTCGGCCACGACCGGGGTGAGGCTGCCGCGCACGAGGATGCGGTCCAGGCGCGCGGCGCGGCCGGTGCGGGAGGCCAGGGCCGCGAGCGGGTTCACCGCGGGGTCGAAGGTGAAGCCGGCGTCGTGGGGGTGCACGGCGCGCCAGGCGTCGACGTAGCCGGGAACCGCGGGGGCGGCCTCGTCGCCGGCGTTGAGGTCGGTGAGCACCACCGCGGCGTCGAGGTCGCCGCGGCCGAGGCGCTCGGCGATGACCCGCAGCTGGTGCTCGCGCCGCTGCTCGGCCCCCTCGGTGTGGTCGCTCGTGAGGTGGGCGGCCACGAAGCCGGTCGTGCGGCCGTTGAGCACGGTGTGGCCGAGGACCAGCCGCTTGTACGCCGAGAGCCGGTGCACCTCCAGGGTCAGCGGCCACCGGGCGATGAGCGTGGTGCCGTAGCCGATCTCGGCGTCGGGGCCGGCCGAGACGCAGTAGCGCTCGCGCACCCACGGCGCCGCGAGCAGCGCGGCCCACAGGTCGTGGGTGACCTCGTGCAGCGCGACGACGTCGGCGCCGAGGCCCTCGAGCAGGTCCACGCAGGCGGGGACGCGCCGCTCGGGATAGGTCATCTCGCGGTCGTACGCGTCCGAGAGCACATTGAACGTGGCCACCTGCACCGCGTCGGCGTGCACGGGCGCGGCCGGGCCGGCCGGCACCCACTGGCCGGCCACGGGATCGAAGCGCAGGCAGGCGGCCGAGTCGAAGGCCGAGATCGCGCGCCTCGGGGCCTTGGCGGCAACCGCGGGAGCGTCGGCGGTAAAGGAAGCCAGGTCGGCCGCCGGGGTGGTGCCGGAGCCGAACACGAGGTCGACGCGGGTCTGGCGGTCCCACACGGTGGTCGAGCCGGCTTTGACCCACTGCACCCGGTGCCACGGCACGTCCCCGCCGCCGACGAACGCGAGCAGCGGTGTCTCCCGGATGCCGGCCCCGCGCTCCTCGTAGCCGACGGAGAAGCGCGCCGCGTCGAGGGCGGCGTCGTACCGAATCCGGGAGACGACATCCTGCACCGGCCTCATGCCGCGAGCCTAGGTCGCGGCATGAGGCCGGGGCGAACGATTTCCCGCGGGTACGCCGCCGCTACTTGTAGGTGATGTCCGAGGACTTGAAGTTGCAGTGGCCGTCGCCCATCCCGTCGCCGAGATACTTCGGCTCGCTGCCCTTCGCCACGCCCGTGTACTCGGCGCAGATGTGGATGCCGGACGAGCTCTGCACCGTCACCCGCGTCAGCGTGGCGGTGTCGCCCCAGTTCGTGTTGATGCCCACCACGTACTTCGCCTTGTTCAGCAGCACGTTGTCCACCGTCACGTGGCGCTCGTAGTGGTTCGTGCAGTTGCCGCAGCCCCGGTAGAGCTTGCCGATGTCGCTGGCGTAGAAGCCGCTGATGTGCACGGTGCCGTTGCCGTTGTGCTGGAACACCTTGTCGCTGGCGGACCTGGCGCCGCCGCCGATGACGTAGGAGTCGCCGCCGCTGGTGCCCAGGAACGTAGCGGCGTCCTCGCCCACGTCCTCCCACCAGACGTTCTGGATGGTGCAGCGGCCGAGGCAGTGCACGCCGTCGCCGGCCGGGGAGCCGATGATGACGTTCTTGAGCGTGGCGCCGTCGGACAGCTCGAACATCGGGTCCTGGGACTCGCTCTGGCTACCGTCGCCGATGCAGCAGTAGCGCTTCATCCCGCCGTCGAGCGAGCTGGTCACCTTGATGGTGCCGCTCACCGACACCGAGCCGGTCGAGCTGGGCCACGAGCCGGTCGGGGTGCTCCCCCCGCCGCCACCCGACGTCGGGGTCGGGGTCGGGGTCGGCGTCGGGGACTTGGTGGGCGTGGGGCCCGTGGTGGTCGGCGTCGGGCCGGCCGTGTCGCTGACCGCGATGTCGTCGAACGAGGCCGCGGAGTACACGGTCTGCACGCCGATGCGGCCGCTGGAGGCGACCGAGCTCGAGCCGGAGCCGACCGAGGTCCCGTCGACCGCGCCGGAGATGGTGCTGCCGGAGACGGTGAGCGACAGGGTGTACCAGGTGTTGCTCACCGTGCGCGAGACCTGCCCGAGCACGGTGACCGAGCCGCTGCTGACCGCCTGCAGCTGCACGCTGCCGGGCAGCAGCGCGAGCCGGTAGAAGGTCGTGGAGCTGGTGGCCCGGGCCAGCAGCGCGGCGTGGCCGTTGCTCGCGAGCGAGGTCGGCTTGACGCGGGCGCTGACGGTGTAGTTCGTCCAGCCGGTGTCACCGGCGAACTCCCGGGCGTTCTCGCTGCCCGAGTTGCTCTGGTTCAGCGCCTTGGAGCCGTCGGAGACGACGGCCCAGGTGCCGCCGGACTTCGACCAGCCGCTGAGGTCGCCGTCCTCGAAGTTGTCGCTGAACAGCGTGGCCGCGAACGCGATCTGCGAGAAGATCGCGGCCGAGGCGGTGAACGCGGCGACGCCGGCGGCCACGATGGGCCAGCGGCGCCGCCTGGGGCAGGTGTCCATGCTTCCTCCGTCGAGGGAGACGTGACGCATGGGGGTGTGCGGCGGGACTGGGCGGGTCGGCCGCATGCGTGGGGCTGAGGAAAACGCTTTCCTCAGCCCGTAACCTAGACCGCCGTCGATTCCGCGTCAACCGGCGAGAGGTGCATCCAGGTGAAGACGAGCGGCACGTCCCCGTCGCTGACCAGGTGGTGGTTCTCCCCCGGATCGATGATGAGGATGTCGCCGGCCGTGAACCGGGTGTCGGCGGAGCCGTTGAGCTCCAGCACGCCGGCGCCCTGCACGATGGTGAAGATCTCCGGGACGTCGTGGACGTGCACGTCCGACTCGGGGTGGGTGCGGTGCCCGGGGTCGTCGTAGCGGCTGATCCCGCCGCGCTGGACCGGCCCCCAGCCCCGCCCGATGGCGGCGAGGGTGGCCGGGGTACCGCCGTCGGGCAGGTCGGCGAGTGAAAGTTTCCTCACGGGAGGACTCCGATCTCACGGAAGTGGGCGCGTTCGGCGGCGGCGCGGCGGATCATCGCGGCCGCGTCCGGGATCTCCACGCCGTCCTCGCGCCGGGCGAGGCGGGCGGGGTCGAGCAGTACGGGCGCGTCGGCGGCCAGGATCGCCTCCGCGAGGGCCGTGAACGGTTCCGTCCGCTCCAGCGGCACCAGCAGCGGCGCGCCGTGGTCGCGGTGGTCGAGCAGGTTCTCCAGCAGCCCGATCCGGCCGGGCACAACCTCCCCGTCGAGGCGGTCCTGGGCGTAGCCGACCTCGGCCGTGCCGTCGCGGCCGACGACGGTGATGTCGCCGGGCACGAACTCGGCCGAGCAGAGCGTGACGGCCACGAACACCGCGCGGCCGTCGGGCGCGGTGAGGCGCAGCGTGGCCGTGTCCTCCACCTCGACCGCGGGCCTGACCCGGTACCGATCCAGGCTGAGCGTCCACGGTGGACGGATTCCGGTGATGGCCAGCGCCTGCATGAGGGCGTGCGCGAAGGGGTTCACGAGGGCCCCGTCCCGCCCGCGCCGCCCCGCCCACGAGCTGCGCGCCCAGTAGCTGTCGGGCCGCCACCAGGCCCCGGCGACCGAGGCCGACGTCACCTCGCCGACCCGCTCGGCCAGCAGCGGCAGCGTCGGCGAGCCCAGCGCCTGGAAGCCGATCTGCAGCACCCGGCCGCGGGCCGCCTCGGCGAGCCGCCGGTGGTCGGCCAGGGACAGCACCGGCGGCTTCTCCAGCAGCAGGTCGGCCCCGGCGCCGAGGACGTCGAGGGCGATCGGCAGGTGGGTGTGCGGCGGGGTGCACACGACCACGACCTCCGGCTTGCGCTCGTCCAGCATCCGCCGGTGGTCGGTGTAGTCGTAGCCCGGCTGCACGTCGCAGGTGGCGACGAGCCGGACCCGCTCGCCGAGGGCGTCGATGGCCCGCAGGTGCCAGGCGCCGTGCCCGGCCGCCCCGATGAGCGCGACGGACGTGCTCACCGCAGCCCGGCCAGGGTGCCGAGCACGCCGTGGCGCTGCAGGGCGCCGCTCCACTCGGCCAGCTGCGCGCGCAGCTCGGTGTCGTCGGCGAATCCGGGCGGGAAGACGGCGTCGAGCGCCAGCAGGTCCGGGGCGGACCGCAGCCGGTCCGCGAGGGGGTCGTCCAGCGGCAGCGGGGTGCCGTCGTCGGCCGACCCGCGCACGAAGCGCATCCAGGCGGCGAGGACGAGCGTGGCGTACAACGGCATGCTCCCCGCCGCCCGCCGGTCCGCGATGGTGCCGAGGAGCCGCTGCGGGAGCTTCTGCGAGCCGTCCATCGCGACCTGCAGAGTGCGGTGGCGCAGGGCGGAGTTGGCGAAGCGCGCGAGGGCGCTCTGCCCGAACCGCTCGACCGTCACCCCCTCCGGCGGGGACAGCGTCGGCGCGATGTCGGTCGCGATGAACCGTTCCACGACGTCCCGCATCCCCGGCAGCCCCAGCGACCGGTCGATCGTGGGCGCGCCGGCCAGCGCGCCGAGGTACGCCAGCGCCGAGTGCACCCCGAGGACCACCCGCAGCTTCAGCCCCTCCCAGGGGCCCACGTCGTCGGTGACGATGGCGCCGGCCAGGTCCCACGCCGGCCGCCCGCCCGGGAAGTCGTCCTCGAGGACCCACGCGTTGAACGGCTCCGCGCCCACCGTCGCCCGGTCCTCCAGGCCCAGGACGTCCCGGGCGGTGGCATAGGTGGCATCGGTACTGGCCGGCACGATGCGGTCCACCATCGTGCTCGGGAACCCGGTGGAGTCCGCGATGGACGGCCCCAGCTCGGCCACGACGAGCTCGCGCAGCCGCCGGCCGTTGCTGGGCAGGTTGTCGCAGCTCACCAGCGCGATCGGCGCCCCCGCGCGGGCTCGCAGCCCCCGGACCAGCAGGTCGAGGACCGCCGAGCCGGGCCGGTACGCCTTCTCGGTCACCGTCAGCGTGACGATCCGCACCGCCGGGTCGGCCAGCAGGCGCTCGACCGCCTCCGGCTCGCTCGCCGCGTGCAGGGCCTGGCTGTGGACCCCGAGCACGCGCGGCGTGACCCGCTCGCCGTCCAGGGTCAGCACGCTGTACAGCAGGTCCTGCTCCAGCAGCGGGTCGAGCACGGCCCGGGAGCGGGGCGCGACCGCGGCGATGCCCCAGTCCCCGCCGCCCTCGGCGATCGCGTCGGCGGTGAAGACCGCCTGGTGGGCCCGGTGGAACGCGCCCAGCCCGAGATGCACGATGCCGGTGCCCGTGGCCTTGGGCAGGTCACCGGCGGTGGCCCGGCTCAGGCGCTCCATACCGGCCCCTGCGGGAACGCGAACCGCTCGACGGACTCGGGCCGCATCCGCACGCTGTAGCCGGGCCGCTCGGGCAGCCGGTAGCGGCCGCCCTCCACCCGGACCGGGTCGGTGAAGTGCTCGTGCAGGTGGTCGACGTACTCCACCATCCGCCCCCGCATCGACCGGCTCACGCGCAGGTAGTCGAAGAACGACAGGTGCTGCACGTACTCGCACAGCCCCACCCCGCCCGCGTGCGGGCACACGGTGACCCCGAACTTGGCCGCCATGAGCAGCTCGGCGAGCACCTCGCCGACGCCGGCGACCCGGCACGCGTCGACCTGCATGATGCCGATCGCGCCGGCCTGCAGCAGCTGCTTGAAGATGACCCGGTTCGCGGCGACCTCGCCGGTGGCGACCTTGCACCGCTCGCCGAGCGCGCGCTGGATCGCCGCGTGGCCGAGCACGTCGTCGGCGTGCGTGGGCTCCTCGATCCAGTACGGGTCGAAGGCGACCAGCCGCTCCATGTTGGCGATGGCCTCCTCGACGTCCCAGACCTGGTTGGCGTCCATCATGAGCAGGGCGCCCGGTCCGATCTCGGCGCGGATGATGCCGGCCCGGCGCACGTCGTCGTCGATGGGCCCGCCGACCTTCATCTTCACCGCGGTCCAGCCGTCCTTGACCGCGGCCCGGGTGAGCGCGCGGACCTTCTCGTCGTCGTAGCCCAGCCAGCCGACGGAGGTGGTGTACGACGGGTAGCCGTGCTCGCGCACGTGGGCGAGCCGGTCCGCGTAGCCGTCGAGCCCGGCGTCGAGGATGGCGGCGGCCTCGGCCGGGGTGAGCGCGTCGGCGATGTGCCGGAAGTCCACGGCCGCGACCAGCTCGGCCGTGGGCAGCTCGGCCAGCAGCCGCCACATCGGCCGGTCCGCGAGGCGGGCACGCAGGTCCCACACGGCGTTGAGGATCGCGCCGGCGGCCATGGCCACGACCCCCTTCTCGGGGCCGAGCCAGCGCACCTGCACGTCGGCGGTGAGGGTGCGGGCGCCCGCGGCCGTGCACAGCTCCTCGACGGTGTGCCCGACGACGTGGTGGCGCAGGGCCTCGACGGCGGCGCAGGTGATCTCGTTGCCGCGGCCGTTGGTGAAGGTCAGCCCGAAGCCCTGGGCGCCGCCGGCCGTCTCGACGACGACGTAGGTGGCCGAGTAGTCGCCGCGGTTGATGGCGTCGGAGCCGTCCCCGGCGGCCGCGGTCGGGAACCGCACGTCGTGCACGGTCAGGCCGATGATCTCGGTCACGCCGACTCTCCACTTCGGACGGTGCGCTGGTAGACGCGCTTGGGCAGGTGGTAGGCGAGGTCGGCGATGGTCTCGGCGGCCTCGTCGAGCGGGAGGCGGTGCTCGGCGACGAGCCGGGCGAGAAAGCCGGCGTCGACGCGGCGTGCCACGTCGTGGCGCACCGGGATGGAGCAGAACGCGCGCGTGTCGTCGACGAAGCCGGCGGTGTTGTAGAAGCCCGCGGTCTCGGTGACGGCCTCGCGGTAGCGGCGCAGGCCCTCGGGGCTGTCCAGGAACCACCACGGGGCGCCGAGGAACACGGCCGGGTAGCCGCCGGCGAGCGGGGCGAGCTCGCGGGTGAAGACGGTCTCGTCGAGCGTGTAGAGCACGATACGGAAACGCGGGTCGTTGCCGAGCTCGTCCAGCAGCGGGCGCAGCGACCGCACGTACTCGGTCGGGCTCGGGATGTCGCCGCCGACGTCGCGGCCGTGCCGGGCGTGCAGGGCCGCGTTGTGGTTGCGCACGGCGCCCGGGTGCAGCTGCATGACCAGGCCGTCCTCGACCGACATGCGGGCGAACTCGACCAGCATGTGGGCCCGGAACCGCTCGGCGTCCCCGGCCTCGGCCCGGTCGCGCAGCGCCCGGTCGAACAGCGCGGCGGCCTCGTCGCGGGGCAGGGCGAGCGTGGCGGCGCTCGGGTGCCCGTGGTCGCTGGAGGTCGCCCCGGCGGCGATGAACGCCTGGCGGCGCTCGCGCAGGCGGTCGAGGAACCCGGCGAAGGTGCCCGCGCCGAGCTGCTCGACCCGCTCGGCCCAGCCGGGCCAGTCGAGGTCGACCAGGTCGTCGGGGCGGAACGTGGTGATGACCCGCCCGCCCGGCCCGCCCCAGCCGTCGGCCGCCAGCTTGGCGTGGGCACCGAGGTCCGACAGCGGCGACTCGGTGGTGGCCAGCTGCTCGAGGTTGAAGCGCTCGAACAGCGCCCGGGGGCGGAACCGCGGGTCGGCCAGGCGTTGCGCGACGGCGTCGTACACCTCGTCGGCGGTCTGCGCGTTGAGCGGCGAGGCGACCCCGAAGACCTCGGCGAGCACGCGCTCGGTCCACAGCCGCGAGGGGGTGCCCCGGAACAGGTGCCAGTTGGCGGCCAGCCGCCGCCAGATCGTGCGCCCGTCGGTCTCCACCGGGGTGCCGTCCAGCGACGGCACGCCGAGCTCGGCGGGGGGAATGCCCTGGCTGGCCAGCATCCGCGTGACGTAGTGGTCCGGCACCACGATGAGCCGGGCCGGGTCCGGGAACGGCTTGTCGTCGGCGAGGATCGCCGGGTCGACGTGGCCGTGCGGGCTGATCAGCGGCAGGTCCTTGGCGTGCCGGTAGAGCTCGCGCGCGATCGCGCGGACTCCGGGCTCGGCGGGTAGCAGTTGATCCTCATGCATGGGCGATACCAGCCTTGAGCTCGGCGGTGCGGACGGGCCGACCGGTGGTGATGGACTCGTTGGCGGCGAGCCCGACGAGCAGGGCGCGGGCCCCGTCGGCCGCGTCGGCGCCGCGGCCCAGCGGGTCGGGGGGCGCGGCCGGATCGAGCAGCTGCGCGAGCATGCGCACGTCGGCGCCGCCGTGGCCCTCCCGGCGATGGCCCTCGACGGCGATGTCCACGGGCGGGCCGAAGAAGGGCCGCAGGCGGAGACTGGCGGTGCCGGGCTCGCGGTGTCCCTTGAGCGAGTCGGCCGCCTCCACCGAGACGTGGTCGGTCTCGGTCACGTCGAGTTCGAGCCGTCCGCGGCTGCCGTTGAAGGCGATGCGGTACCCCTCCCAGGGCGCGTAGGCCGTCAGGTGATACGTCAGGGTCGCCCCGCGAGCGTAACGCACCAGCACGGCCAGATCGTCCTCGATGGTCACGCCGGGCGCGAAGACGTCCTGGTCGCGGTGGTAGCCGTCGGCCCGGACGGCCGTCTCGCCGTAGAGCGCCGTGAGGTCGGGATCGCTCATGTCGATCGCGAACTTCCCGGCGCCGTGGCCGGCTCCGTCGGTACCGTAGAAAAACAGGCGACCGTCGGCGTAGACGCTGGCGGGGTCGTCGGCCAGCCACCAGTTGACCAGGTCGAAGTGGTGCCCGGCCTTGTGCACGAGCAGCCCGCCGGAGTCGGCCTTGTCGCGGTGCCAGCGCCGGAAGTAGTCGGCGCCGTGGCGCACGTCGAGCAGCCACTCGAAGTGCACCGACCCGACCTCGCCGATCTCGCCCGCCGCGAGGATGCGCTTCACCGCCTCGTGCAGCGGGTTGTAGCGGTAGTTGAAGGTGACCCGGACCCGGCGGCCGGTGCGGCGCACGGCATCCATGATCCGCGCGCAGCGCCGCGCGTCGATGGTCATCGGCTTCTCGGTGAGCACGTCGCATCCGGCCTCGAGCGCCGCGACGATGTACTCGTCGTGGTAGCGGTCCACGGTGCACACGATCACCACGTCGACGCGCTCGCGCTCGATCATCTCGGTGAACTCGCTCGCGCGGTACGCCGGGACCGGCGCGGGGAGCCGGTCGTTGTGCACGGCGATGCGGACCGGGTTCGGGTCGGCCAGCGCGACGAGCTCGCAGGTGTCGCGGTGCTCCTCGGTGAGCGCCCGGACGAACATGGCGGCGCGCGACCCGGTGCCGACGATCGCGTAGCGGGATTTCAAGGAGCCTCCTGAGGCGAAAGGCTGCAAAGGTTTGCAGCAAACTATGCGCAAGAGGCGCTCGCCCGGTCAATACCGTCGATGTGATCGCATTGAGGGGCGTTGACACGGGAGCAAACGTTTGCATAATTGGCACCACTGCGGTGACCCAGGTCACCCCTCCCCCGGACGGTCAGCACCCCGGCCGCCCCGGGACGGGCCACCGCTGCCGCCGCCCCGAGAGGACTCCACGTGCCCGCCACGATCCGAGATGTCGCCCGCGCCTCCGGCGTCCATGTCTCCACCGTGTCGCGCACGTTCTCGGCGCCGCACCTCGTCAATCCCGACACCCGCAGCCGGGTGCTGTCCACCGCGGAGAGCCTCGGCTACCGCCCCAACCGGGCGGCCCGCGCCCTGATCACCGGCCGGACGCACAACATCGGCCTGATCGTCGCGGACATCGCCAACCCGTTCTTCCCCCCGCTCATCAAAGCCGCGGAGTCCCAGTCGCGCCAGCGCGACTATCACCTCTTCGTCGCCGACACCAACGAGGACCCCGTGGCCGAGGAGCAACTCGTCCACGCCCTCGCCAAGCAGGTCGACGGCGTGCTGCTGTGCAGCCCGCGCATGAGCAACGACCTGATCGAGAAGCTCCGCAAGGAGGTGCCCCTGGTCGTGGTGAACCGGCCCGTCGAGGGGCTTCCCGCGGTCGTGATGGACGTCGCCGACGGCGCCCGGACCGCGATCGAACACCTGGCGGGCCTCGGGCACCGCGCCATCGCCCTGCTGGGCGGGCCGCGGGGCTCGTGGACCAACCGGGAGATCCGCCGCAGCGCGACCGCGGCGGCCAAGGCCGCCGGGGCCACGCTCACGGCCCTGGGCCCCTACCAGCCCACGGAGGCGGCCGGATCGGCCGCCTGCGAGGCGGTGCTGGCCACCGGGGCGACCGCCGTGCTGGCCTACAACGACCTCATGGCGATCGGCCTGCTCGAGGCCCTGCACGACCGCGGGGTGCGCGTGCCGGAGGAGCTCAGCGTCGTCGGCATCGACGACATCATGCTCAGCCGGCTGGTGCGCCCGAAGCTCACCACCGTGGCGACCCCGACCGCGGCCGCCGGCCGGGCGGCCGTGGACCTGCTGCTGCACCACGACGAAGAACACCGCTCCACCGCACTCGTCACGCTCCAGACCCAACTGGTCATCCGCGAATCGACCGGCCCCGCTCCGGTCTGAACCCCACTCGCGGCCGATGCCTAGGAGTGAAACTTTCATGTCCGGAACCTCTCGCCGCCGGCTGCTCGCGGTAGCCGCCGCGGCCGCCCTGCTCGTGCCCCTCGCCGCCTGCGGTGACGACGCCGGGTCATCCCCCTCGGCGGACTCCACCGAGCCGGTCGAGCTGAGCTTCTTCTGGTGGGGCGGCGACGCGCGCGCCAAGCTCACCGAGGACGCGCTGAAGCTGTACACCGCGAAGCACCCGAACGTCACGTTCAAGACGACGTGGCAGGCCAACCAGGGCTACTTCGACAAGCTGGCCACGCTCACGGCCGGCAACGCCGCGCCCGACATCTTCCAGATCGACGACAACTACCTGACCGAGTACGCGTCGAGGAACGTCACGCTGGATCTCAGCTCGTACCAGAAGTCCGGCAAGCTGGACACGTCGAAGTTCCCCGAGAGCCTCTGGAAGTACGGCGAGGTCGACGGCAAGCTCGCCGGCGTCGCGTTCGGCGAGAACACCCAGGGTCTCGTGTTCAATAAGACCAAGCTGCAGGCGGCGAACCAGCCGCTGCCGACCAGCGGCATGTCGTGGGAGCAGTTCATCACCTGGGCCCAGGCGGCCGGGGCGGCCACGAAGACGGCCGGCACGCAGGACCCCAGCGCGGACTACAAGGCGTTCTGGGTGTGGCTGCGCCAGCAGGGCAAGGACCTGTACAAGGGCAAGGAGCTCGGCTTCACCGCCCAGGACGTGACCGCCTGGTTCGACCTGTGGAAGGGCGCCCGGGACAAGGGCGCGACGCCGCCGCCGGACGTGATCCGGGAGGGCAACGCGACCGACATCACCAAGCAGCTCGTGGTCACCGGGAAAGCCCTTACCTCGTGGGTGTGGGTGAACCAGCTGCCGGAGCTGCAGAAGAACACCAAGGACGAGCTCGGCGTCGTGTCCTACCCCGGTGACCCGAAGGCCCAGTGGGCGCGCGCGTCGATGTACTTCTCGGTGTACCGCGGCAGCTCCAAGAAGGACGTGGCCGTCGACGTCATCAACTTCCTGGCCAACGACCCCGAGGCCGGCAAGGTCCTCGGCACCGACCGCGGCCTGCCGTCCAACCTGGACGTGCGCACCACCGTCGAGAGCGCCGTCACCGACAAGGCGATGAAGACCTCCATCGACGTGGAGAACCAGCTCGGCAAGTCCTTCGGCCCGTCGCCGCAGGTGCCGCTCAAGGGGCACAGCACGCTGCGCTCGGAGCTGATCAAGGCCGCCGAGTCGGTGCAGACCGGCAAGGCGTCCTCCGCCCAGGCCGCCGAGGCGTTCATCACGGCCGTGAAGACGGCCATCTCCAAGTAGGGAATCCCTTCCAGTGGCGCTCACGACCACGCAACGGCCAGCGCGACACTCCGTCCGGGTCCCCCAGGGATCCGGGCGGGGGGTCCGCCGCGAGGGCCGGGCCGGTTACGTCTTCCTCTCCCCCTGGCTCCTCGGCTTCGGGGCGTTCACGCTCCTGCCGATGCTGGGCTCGCTGGTGCTGAGCTTCACCGACTACGACATCCTCTCGGACTTCTCGGAGCTGCACTTCGTCGGCCTCGACAACTACCGGCGGATGTTCACCGCGGACCCCGCGTTCTGGCACTCGGTCACGGTGACGGTGCTGTTCGGGATCATCTCGGTCCCGCTCAAGCTCGCGGCCGCGTTCGCCGTGGCCCTGCTGCTCAACCGCGGCATGCGCGGCGTCGGGTTCTTCCGGGGCCTGTTCTACCTGCCGTCGCTGCTCGGCGGCAGCGTGGCGCTGGGCTTCGTGTGGTACTCGATGTTCAACCGCGACGGCTCGTTCAACCAACTGCTGGGGCTCTTCGGCGTGCACGGCCCGGGCTGGGTGAACGACCCCGACTGGGCGCTGGGCACCCTGATCCTGCTGGCGGTCTGGCAGTTCGGCGCGCCGATGGTCATCTTCCTGGCCGGCCTCAAGCAGGTGCCGGTCGAGCTCTACGAGGCCGCGTCGGTCGACGGCGCCGGGGCCTGGCGGAAGTTCTGGTCGGTGACGATGCCCATGATGTCGCCGGTCATCTTCTTCAACCTGGTGCTGGAGACCATCCACGGCTTTCAGGGCTTCACCGGGGCGTTCGTCATCTCCGGCGGCACCGGCGGCCCCGTGGACTCCACCCTGATGTACACGCTGTACCTGTACGTCAAGGCCTTCACCGACTACGAGATGGGCTACGCGTCCGCCCTCGCCTGGGTGTTCCTCGCCGCGATCGGCCTGCTGACGGTGGTGCTGTTCAGCACCGGCCGGTTCTGGGTGCACTACTCCGACGGAGGGGACGAATGATGGGCCGAGTGACGGGCCTGGCCAAGCGGAGCCTGCGGCTCGTCGTCATCCTGGCCCTCCTGGCCATCATCCTGTACCCGCTCGCCTGGCTGCTCGGCAGCTCGTTCAAGAGCCAGGAGGAGGTGCTCAGCAACGCCTCGGTCTGGCCGGAGCACTGGACGCCGGGCAACTACCCGCAGGGCTGGACGCACTTCAAGAGCGCCGCGGTCACCTTCGGCCGGTTCTTCCTCAACAGCACGCTGGTGGCCCTGCTCGTCGTGGTCGGCAACGCGGCGTCGTGCCTGCTGGCCGCGTACGCCTTCGCGCGCCTGCGCTTCCGCGGCCGCCGGATGTTCTTCGCCATCATGATCGGCACCCTGCTGCTGCCCGGGCACGTGCTCATCGTGCCGCAGTTCATCCTGTTCAAGCAGCTGGGCCTGGTCGGCGGCGAGTTCCCCTACCTGCCGCTGGTCGTCCCGCACTTCCTGGCCACGGAGGCGTTCTTCGTCTTCCTCATGGTCCAGTTCATGCGGAGCATCCCGCGGGAGCTCGACGAGGCGGCGAAGATCGACGGGTGCTCCCCGTTCGGGGTGTTCCGCAACGTGATCCTGCCGCTGTCGCGCCCGGCGCTGGTGACCACCGCGATCTTCTCGTTCATCTGGACGTGGAACGACTTCTTCCGTCAGCTGGTGTACGTCTCGGAGACCACGAAGAACACGGTGCCCGTCGCGCTGCGGGCCTTCATCGACTCCTCGGGCCAGGTCACCGTCGGCCCGATGTTCGCGATGTCGGTCCTCTCCCTGCTGCCGGTGTTCCTGTTCTTCCTGGCCTTCCAGCGCATGCTCGTCGAGGGCATCAACACCTCGGGCCTGAAGGGCTGAGCCATGAAACGGGACTGGCTGGAGACCGTGACCGTCGCCGCGGACGTCGCGCTGGTCGGCGTCGCCGTGACCATCGCCTCGGCGCCGCTGGTGACGGCCGGCGCCGCGATCCGCACCGGCTCCTCGGCGATCCACGCGATCGGCCACGGCGAGAAGGTGGACCTCCGCGCGATGGGGCGGCTGTTCCGCGCCTCGCTGCTGCGCGGGGCCATCGCCGGTGCCACGGCCGCGGCGTGCGCGCTCCTGCTGGTCTTCAACGTCGGCGCCGTCGCCGCCGGCCGGGTCCCGGGCGGGTCACCCGCGCTGGCCGGCACCGGCGTCGCGGCCGCCGTGCTGCTCGCGATCGGCATGCTGAGCGTCGTTCGCCTGGGCCGGGACACGTCCCCGGCCGGGTGGCGCGACGCCCTGCGCTGGGCCGGCCGCACGGCATGGCGGCAACCGGGCGCGGCGGCGGCGGTGGCCGGGGTGTCGGCCGTCGCCGCCGTGCTTGGCGTCTTCGTCCCCCTGACGGCGCCGCTGCTCGTCGGATACGCCCTGTACGCGGCGCACGCGGTGACCGCCCACCTCGTGCGGGCCCCCAGCGCCGCGTGAGCCGCCCGGGCCTCAGGCCCGCTCGGCGCCCGCCGGCCAGATCACGGTCATCGGCAGATCCGCGGCGCGGGCGCGGGTGACCACGTCCGCGGTGCCGCCCGGGTCGCCGTGCTCCAGCCCGTCCCACACCGCGATCAGCTCCTGCACGCGGCCGAGCATGATGCGGTTCGCGGCGACGTACGCGGCCGGGCCCGAGCGGGCCTCGCCGGTGGGCAGGATCTTGCGGGCGCCCGCGAGCAGCCCGTCGAAGTCGCGGCGGCGCTCGATCGGCACCACGCGGCGGTAGTCCGGCGCCGGCAGCACGACCTCGTAGACGCCGCCGACCTCGCGCACCGCGCGGGCGAAGAGCTGGTCGGCGCCGTCGGCCAGGCACGTCACCCCGATGAGCTCGCCGTCGTCGCGCGAGCGCAGGTGCTGCACGAGCGCCCGGTAGATCAGCTCCGCGCCGACGTCGGTGAGGTTCGTGTGCCCCGTGATGCCGATGCGCATGGCGGTCTCCCAGTCAGACGGTCGTCGCGCGGATCGGTTCGTTGAGCCGGACGATCGTGAAGCCCTCGTCCGCGAGCATCTCCGTCATGTACCGCACGGCGTCGAGGGCCTTCGCACGGCCCGTCTCGCCGAGATCCTGCCACGCGACCAGGTCCGGATGCCGTTTCCGGCGCTCGTCGCGCCGTTCGGCGTGGCGCCACCCCTGGCCGGCCCGCTCGTCGCACCACCGCTGGTGCTCGAGCTCGGCCAGCACCTCCAGCTCGCTTTCGGTGATGAGCCCGTCCTCGCCGTTGCGCACGGCGATCACGCAGTCGATCCTCTGCATCTTGGCCGCGATCCCCTGCACCTGCGCCCGGTTGGCGTTGCGCATCGACTCCGACAGCTGCGACCAGGCCACGGCGCTGCTCGGGCTGGCGGAGCTGCGGGCGATCTCGAGGTACCGCCGATGGAAGCGCCGTGCCAGGCGCTCGGTGAGGTCGTCGGCGATCAGGCGCGCGTCGCACGCCCGGGTGATGATCGGGTAGACCCGCAGCTTGCCCGCGACCTCGTCGAGCAGGTCGTTGTGCTCCCCGCCGTGGAAGGCGTCGGCGAGGGCGGTGGCCTCGTAGGTGGCCACGAAGACCGCGTCGGAGACCGCCTGCCACAGCTCTGTGCTCTCCAGCGCCAGGTCGAGCATCTTCGACTCGTCGCGGTGGCTCAGGTGGATGCGGTCGTAGCGCGCGGGCCGGGTGATGCGCGGCAGCCAGGTCTCGAGCAGCTCGTTGTGGGCGCGCACCCGGCAGACGGAGGCGAGGAACGGGAACCGCGCCTGCAGGGTGGCCAGGGTGCGGCCCGCGTCGGCGCCGATGAGGTCGATCTCGAGCTGGTCGGGGTGGCCGCCGACGGAGCGCCAGTACCGCGCGGTCTCGACCAGCAGCACGCGCGGGAACGAGCCGTCGCCGGAGATGAGCAGCCGCACCGGCGGGCCGCCGGACGCGGGCGGATGCAGGGGGTTGAGGCGGTACAACATGCGCGCGGCGACGTCGTCGACGTGGAAGTAGTCGAGGCGGAAGCGGTTGGAGCCGGCCGCCCCGAGCCGCCGCGCCTGCAGCAGGTGACAGGTCTGCTGGCGGTGCAGCTGCACGAAGATGTACGGCGAGGAGCGGCGCAGCTGCAGCTCGGTGCCGGCCGTCACGGACACGGCGTGGTTGAACTGGTCGTCGTCGCCGCAGATGTAGAGGTGCCGCGCCCGGCGCAGGCCCGCGGCCCGCAGCACCTCGGGCGAGCGCGCGTCGCCGGACACGCCGAGCATCCGCCGGTGCCGCAGCTCGAACGGGCGGATGGGCGCGGAGCGCACCACCACGACCCGCTCGCCGGTGGCGAAGAGCTGCGCGGCCAGGGCCTTGGCGAAGGGCGTGTCGCCGCACACGATCGCGTGGCGGCGGGCGGTGCGGGCCCGCAGCCGGCGCATCTCCCCGGCGAACAGGACCCGGGCCGTCTCCACCACCGTGGCGGCGAGGAACAGCGGGGCCAGGAACCGCGCGACCTGCAGCTGCCACGGCAGCGGGGGATCCGGCAGCTGCAGCGGGTCGGATCCGAGCACGAAGAGCTGAAAGGTGTAGTACCACTGGTCGGGCCAGTCGCGATCGGGACGAAATTGGTGCATCCCGATCAATCCGAGCACAAGTGCGGCAATGCCCACGAGGCCGAACACGGTTCGCAGGATCGTCCAGCCCGGCCGGCCACCGCCCCGTTCCGGCCCCACCACGGCGCACCCCCATTGTCGGCGTTAGATGGATTTCCAGTGTGCGGTAATCGCAGCGTTACTGACAGATGCCGATGCGTGAGGATTTTCTCCGCATCCCTTGGGCGGAGGCCCTTCCATCGGGGACTATCGACGGGTGCCGCAGCAGCCAGAGGGTCGCGTCGTCACGTTCCACTCCTTCGCCGGCGGCTCGGGCCGCACCATGGCGACGGCGAACACGGCCTGGATTCTGGCCGCGGCCGGGCACCGGGTGCTCGTCGTGGACTGGGATCTCGAGTCGCCGGGGCTGCATCGGTACCTCCACCCGTTCCTGGACGCCGCCGAGCTGGACCAGTCCGGCGGCGTGACCGATCTCTTCCGCCGCTTCGAGCGCGCGACGGTCGACCCGTTCGCCGTCACCCCGCCCGTCCCGGTGCACTGGCCGCACTTCGCGGGCGGCATCGACTACCTGCCGGCCGGCCGGCAGGACGCGGCCTACGCGGGCGCGCTCGGCGGCCTCGGCGGCCTGGACTGGGACGACTTCTACCGCGCGGGCGGCGGCGAGTTCCTCGACGCGCTGCGCGGGCACATGACCGCCCGCTACGACTGGACCCTGATCGACAGCCCGCCCGGCGTCGGCGACCTGGCCCAGATCTGTCTCGCGCACCTGCCCGACGACGTGTTCGCCTGCTTCACCCTCAGCGCCAAGAGCATCGAGGGCGCGGCCCGGGCCGCCGCCGCGACCCGCGACGCGGAGCACCCGCCGCGCGTGCTGCCGGTGCCGATGCGCGTCGACCCGGCCGACCGCCCCCGCGCCGAGGCCGGCCGCCGCGCCGCCCGCGAGCGCCTGTCCGGCCTGCCCGCGGGCCTGAACGCGGACGAGCGGGAGGTCTACTGGCGCGACGTGCAGGTGCCGTACCAGTCCGCCTACGCCTACGAGGAGACGCTGGCGACGCTCATGGACCTGCCGGGGCAGCCGGACTCGCTGCTGACGGCGTACGAGCGGCTGGTGTGGTACCTGACCGACGGCGCCGTGAAGGCGCTGCCGCCGCTGGACGAGGGGGTGCGGTACCGCGCCGCCGCGCACTACCTGCGCCTGACCGCCACGCGCGAGGACCGGGTCCTGCTGCGCCACGCGCCCGAGGACGGCATGTGGGCGGAGTGGATCACCGCGACCCTGTCCGCCGCCGGCGTGAGCGTCCTGCACGCCGACCTCGCCGACGCCGAGCCCGGCGGCCGGCCCGCCACCGCGGCCCGGGAACTCGCCGTCATCTCGGACGGGCCGGCCGCAGCGGACGCACGCCGCCGACCGGCGAGCCGGCGGGGACGACCACCGCTGGCCGTCTACACCGAGGACATCCGCGCCCTGGCCGCCTACCCGGAGCCGACCTCGGCGCGCCTGCACGGACTGCCCGAGGGGCCGGCCACCCGGGAGCTGCTGCGCCTGGTCGGCCAGGCCGAGCAGCCGCCGGTCGGGACGCTGCGGTATCCGGGCCAGGAGCCGGTCCACTTCTGCGCCCCGCCGCGGCCGCGGGACTTTCTCGGCCGGACGAACGATCTCGCCCTCCTGCGGGACCGGCTGCGGGCGGAGGGGTACGCCGACCCGCGCCAGGCGCCGCCCGTCGTGCTGCACGGGCTGGACGGCTCGGGCAAGTCGACGCTCGCGCTGGAGTACGCCTACCGCTTCCGCACGGCCTACGACCTGGTCTGGTGGCTCGACTGCGGCGCGCTGGACGACGGGCTGCCCGGCCTCGCCCGCGCGCTGGGCGTTCCGGCCGGGACCGGGCCGGGCGCGGCCACTCCGGCGATCCTCAGCGCGCTGCGGCGCGGCGAGCCCTTCCGGCGCTGGCTCATCGTCCTCGACGACGCCGACGAGCACGACCAGGTGCGCGACTTCCTGCCGCAGGGCCCCGGCCAGGTGCTGATCACGTCGCGCAACCTGTCCTGGGGCGGCGGATTCGACTCGGTCCCCGTCAACGTGTTCAACCGCTACGAGAGCATGGTGTACCTCAGCCGGCGCCTGCCCGACCTGCCGCCGGCCGATGCCGACGCCCTGGCCGAGTCCGTCGGCGACCTGCCGCTGGCGGTGGCGGAGACGGCCGACCGGCTGGCGTCCGGCGGCGAGCGGGCGGCCGAGCAGGTCGCCCGCGCGCGCAACGGCACGCTGGAGCTGCCGGCGGTCGAGCGGCGCTGGGACCGGGAGCTGGCCCGGCTGGCGGAGCGGTCCCCGGGCGGCTACCGGCTGCTCCAGCTGTTCTCGGTGCTCGGCCGGGAGACGGCGACCGACCTGGTCTACAGCGACGTGATGGCGGAGGTACTCAACCCGTACGAGGCCTCCGTCACCGATCGGCTCATGCCGGCCTCCCTGGTCCAGCAGATCAGCCGGCTCGGCCTGCTGCGGCCCGACCTGCCGGGCGGGCGCATCCAGATGCACCCCCTGGTGCAGCGGGTGGTCCGGGCGCGCATGTCCGCCGACGACCTGCGGGAGGCCCGCCATCAGGTGCATCAGGTGCTGGCCGGGCTGGCGCGGCCCCACGACGTCGAGGACCCACGCTCCTGGCCGCAGTTCGAGATGATCTGGCCGCACCTGGCGATCACGGGCGCCGCCGCCTGCCGGGAGGAGGCGGTGCGCGGCCTGATCGTCGACCGCGTGCTGCGGATGCGCCACGCGGGGCAGGTGGCCGCGGGCGAGCAGCTCGCGCGGGCGGCGGAGGCGGCGTGGTCCGGTCCGCGGTACGAGCGCCAGCTGCTGCAGATGCGGGGCGTGCGCGCCGCGCTGCTGCGCGACCAGGGCCGCTACGCCGAGGCGCTGCGCCTCAACGAGCAGGTGGCCGCGGAGCAGGAGCGGCTGCTCGGGCGGCACCACACCGCGACGCTCACCACCCGCAACCGGCTGGCGGCGGACCTGCGCTCGCTCGGCCGCTACACGAAGGCCGTGGACCTGGCCCGCTCGACCTACCGGGCCTGGGCGCGGGCGGTCGGGTCCGAGCACGCGCAGACCCTCAACGCGCTCACCGGGCTGGCCGGCGCCTACCGGGCGGCCGGCCTCTACCGGGCCGCGCGGCGCTGCGACGAGCGCGTCCGCACCTTCCGGCCGTTCCCGGGCCCGGAGCACTATCCGGCGGCCCTGCGCACGGCCGCCAACCTGGGCCGGGACCTGCGCGACACCGGGCAGTTCACCGAGTCCGCCGAGCTGCTGCAGGCGCTGGTGCCGGCGGTCGCCGCGATGTTCGGCGACCGGTCGCGGGCGGCGCTCACGGTGCGCATGAGCCTCGGGGTGTCGCTGCGCGGCGCCGGCCGGGCCGCCGAGGCCGCGCCGCTGCTCGAGGAGACCTACGAGCACCTCGCCGACCTGTCGGGGCCGGCCGGGCCCGACACCGTGATGTGCCGGCACAGCTGGGGCCTGGCGCTGCTGGCGACCGGGCACGTCGAGCGCGCGCGGGCCGAACTCGCCGGCGTCGAGCAGCGCTACCTGGACCTCCTCGGCGCGGGCCACCCGCGGACGATCGCCGCGCGCGCCAACCTCGCGCTCGTGGCGTGGGCGGCCGGCGAGCGCGAGGACGCGCTGGACCGCGCCGCCGCGGCCGCGGCCGATGCCGCCGGCGCGCTGCCCGCGAACCACCCGCACGCGCTCGCGGCCGCCCTGAACGAGGCGCTGCTGCGGATCGGCGGGAGCGACGAGGCGCCGCGGCGCGTCCAGGAGCTCGCCGCCCGGCTGAGCCGGCCGCTCGGCGCGGACCACCCGCAGGTGCGACGGTTGGCCGGGCAATCGACTGTCACATATCCGACAATCGATGCGTTGTGGCCGATCGACCCGTGCTGAGAGGCCTCAGGCGGCGGCGCTCGGCGTGTCGTCGGAGTCGGCCAGCCAGCGGATGATCTGCGGCATCACCAGCAGCGCCCCGAAGTGCGCGGCCCCCGGCTCGACCTCCAGCTGGGCGCCCGGGATGCGGTCGGCCAGCCAGCGCGTGTGACTGGCTGGCGAGAAACGGTCGTCGGCACCGTGCCACAGCCGGACGGGCGCGCGGATGTGCTCGAACCGGAAGCCCCAGTCGATCCGCAGCGCCACCAGGTCGTCGATCCAGCCGTCGGGCCCGTCGCCCAGCGCGCTGGCGTAGGTGGTCAGCAGCAGCCGCTCGATCGCGATGTCGCCGACCACGTCCAGGTCGGCCGGGGGCATCTCGGAGCGCAGCTGCCGCAGCAGATGGGCCGGGTCCTCGCGGATCCGGTTCACCCGCAGCCGCAGCTGCTCGGCGACGAGATCGTCGTCGACCGCCGCCGTGCGCCAGGCGCGCTGGTTGGACGGGACCATGTCGCCGAGCCAGTCCAGCCCGACCGCGTCGAACGGCGCGACGCTGACGAGGGCGGCCACCCGGGTGACCCGGTCGGGCAGCAGCGCCGCGCAGGCCAGCGCGTGCGGGCCCCCGCCGGAGCGCCCGAGCACCGCGAACGTGTCCAGGCCGAGCGCGTCGGCCAGGGCGGCGACGTCCCCGGCGGCGTCGGCCACGGTGCGGCCGGGATGCCGCGACGATCCGCCGTACCCCGGCCGGCAGTAGGCGATGAGCCGGACGCCGTGGCGATACAGGATCGAGTCGCGCGGCTTGGGGCCGGCGGCACTGCCGGGCGTGCCGTGGTGCAGGAACACCGGCCGCCCGTCGCGCTTGCCGGAGTCGGCGTAGAAGATCCGCCGGCCGCCGGGCAGCTCGAGCACCTCCGACACAACCGCCCTCCCAGACATCATGATCGATCTCTTCCGGGTTCGCAGGATCGTAAGGATACGAGGCGGCAGGCCACCCAGCCAGCACGTCATTTCGCCATCTGCCCGCCGCGACCCTCGCCAGAACTGGGGAGAGCACCACCCGGCGTGACGATTCGCAGGTACAATCTGGCCGTTCCGCTGGACATCCGAATGACCGGCGCCAAGAATGCTCCAGTGGGTATGCCGCTGCGGCAACTGATCTTAAAAATTCACAGCCGGTGCAATCTGAGCTGCGATTATTGCTACGTATACGAGAGCATCGACCAGAGTTGGCGAGGCCGGCCGACGACGATGGCTCCCGCGACGATCGACCAGATCGCCCGCCGCATCGATGATCACGCCCACCGGCACGACCTGCGCGACCTGCAGGTGGTCCTGCACGGCGGCGAGCCCCTGCTGGCCGGGCACGACGGCGTGGCGGCGGCCCTGTCGGCGATTCGCGGCGCGTTCCCCGCCACCCGGTTCTCCATGCAGACCAACGGCATCCTGCTCGACGAGCGATTTCTGGCGCTGTTGCACGAATACGGCGTCCGCGTCGGCGTCAGCGTCGACGGCGGCCAGGCGGCCACCGACCGCCATCGCCGCTACGCCAACGGGCGCGGCTCGTACGACCGGATCGCGGCCGGCATCGAGCTGCTGATGCGGCCCGAGCACGCCGAGATCTACGGCGGCCTGCTGTGCACGATCGACATCGACAACGATCCCGACGAGGTCCTGGAGGGCCTGCTCGGCTTCCGGCCGCCCCGGGTGGACCTGCTGCTGCCGCACGGCAACTGGACCAACCCGCCGCCGCACCACGACCGGCCGCTGGCCTACGCCCGCTGGCTCATCAGGGTGTTCGACCGGTGGTACGACCAGCGCCCGGAGCCGACCCGGATCCGGATGTTCGAGTCGATCATCGCCCGGCTCTTCGGCCTGCCGAGCCAGACGGAGGCGTTCGGGGGTGAACAGCTCGGCATCGTGACCGTCGAGACCGACGGCGCCTACGAGCAGTCCGACGCGCTCAAGACGACCGCCGAGGGCGGCCCCGCCACCGGCCTGTCCGTCACCGGGCACAGCTTCGACGACGTGCTCGAGCACCTCGCCGTCGCGGCGCCCTACCGGTTGGCGCAGCAGTGCCGCTCGTGCCCGGTCGTGAGCGTCTGCGGCGGCGGGCTGCGGGCCCATCGCTACGCCGCGGAGACGGGGTTCGACAACCCGTCGGTCTACTGCCAGGATCTGCTCGCCCTCATCACCCACATCGGCGACCGCGTGCGGGCCGACCTGAACAACGCGGCGGTGCTCGCTCAGTGAACACGGATCGCATGCTGCTCAGCGCCGAGCAGTTTGCCGGCATCGCGTCCGGCTACGGAGACGCGGGAGCCATGGCCGTGCTCGACGCCGGCCAGCTCGCCAAGCGGCGGGCGCTGATCGTCATGGTGCTGCGGGCGGCCGCGCCGACGCCGTTCGCCGCCGGCACCCACGCCGCGGCGGCCCTGCTCGCGCGCGCCGAGGACGCCGACCCGGCCGCCGTGGACGCCGTGCTGGCCCACCCGCATCTGGACGCCTGGGCGACGCTGTGCCTGCACCGGCTGGCGGACCACGGCGAGGGCGCCGACGTCGATCCCGCCGCGGACCTCGCCCACCTGGCCGCGTACGCGGTGGCGGCCGCGGTGGCGGCCGGGGTCGCCTTCGACATCGAGGTGCCGGTCCGCGAGGGCATCGCGACGATTCCGGGCCTCGGCACCGCCACGGGACTCGGGGCGGGGCCGGCCCGGGCGCGCGGCGCGGGCACCGCGGGCGACGCGGGCGGCGTGCGCCTCACCGGGTCGAACGGTCATGTGGTGGCGAGCGGCGGCCCGGGCTGGCAGCCGCGGCGCACCGTGGAGCTCGACGCGGGCTGGCACCTCGCGATCGAGGACCAGGACCCGTACCGGCACTGCTACGGCTGGCAGCCGCTGCCGGCGCTCGGCCCGGTCCAGGCCGACGAGCTGGCGAAGCTGCTCGGCGAGGCCTGGCGGCTGATCGAGCGCGACCATCCCCGCCACGCGGAGGCGATGCGGCACAGCCTCCGCTCGCTGGTGCCGCTGGCCACCCCCGGCCACGGGAACATGATCAGCGCGGCCTCGCGGCAGGCGTGCGGATCGATCGCCGTGTCCGTCCCCGACACCGCGGCCGACCTGGCCCTGCTGATGCTCCACGAGTACATGCACGCGAAGCTCGGCGCGCTGCTCGACCTGCACGACCTGCACCCCCGCTCGTCCCCCGCGCGGCTGCACGCGCCCTGGCGGCTGGACCCCCGCCCGGCGGGCGCCCTGCTGCAGGGCATTTACGCCCATACGGGCGTGACCGACTCCTGGCGAATGCGCCGCCACGGCCCGGACGGCGACACCCGGCGCGCCGCGGCCCAGTTCGCCTACTGGCGGGCCATGAATCGCATCGCCATCGAGGACCTGACGCAGAGTGGGGAATTGACTCCCGTCGGCGAGCGGTTCTGCACTTTCCTGCACGACACACTGCGATCCTGGGAATCCGAAGGCATTCCTGCCGATATCGCTTCCCGAACGCAATTGTTCGTCGTCGCGCAAATGACACGATGGCTTCTCCTGAATGCCCGCCCGGCGGCCGGCGAGACTGAACGAATCCTCAGTTCCATCCGGTCCGGCGAGCCCCTCGGCACGATCGCCGGGCGCGGCACCGTCGTCGCCGGCCCCGCCGCCCGGCCCGCCGACGCGCCGGGGCTGCTCGGCGAGCTCCATCAATGGCTGGACGGGCGGACCGAGCCGCCGGCAACATCGGGCCACAACTCGACCGCAGCAGGGATGATGTTGCTCAATGGCGACGCCGCTGGCGCCGAGCGGGTCTTCCTGGAGCGGCTCGACGCCGACGCCGCCGACGACGAGGCCTGGATGGGCCTGGCCGTCGCCCGGAGCCTCACGGCCGAGCTCGCCGACCATTCGGATCGAGTCGACCTGGCCACCCGGCTCGTTACCACCAGGCCGGAACTCTTGCGGGACGTCGTGCTCAAACTGCAATGTGCGGGTGGTGCCGACCACCCCGCGAGTGATCTTCTGAAACTGCTGGTGGAACCACTGGATGGGTCGACGAGTTCCTGATACACGGCGACCCGCACTTGTGCAATACTTCCTGCCGAAGATGTCAGCTTCCGCAAGGCTGCGACTGCGGAGTCGACTTCATCCTGCTCCGGTGACCCCAGTCGCTTGCGCCCGAGGTCAACTAAACAGTGGATCACGCATTCTGGCCATAACCCGCAGCACTCTCCTATTTCAAGGTGGAAGCATGGACAAGCCGGGCGGGGTCGCCGGGGGCGACGAGGTTCAGAGCGGATTACTGGACCTGGCGGGGGTGAGGTTGCGGACGCTCATCACCGAGCCCGATGCGCCGACCGCGTCGACGCTCGACAGCGTGATGCGGCGGCTGTTCGACCCACGCGAGCGGGATCTGCTCACGGTCTCCGCGTTTCAGTCCGCCCTGTAGCCTCGATGCCGCCCGGCCCACGCCGGACGGCATCGCTCTTCGCAGCTCATGACCGAGGCCTGGAACGAGGTTCCGCGGAACGCTCGAACCAGGCCCTGTCTCCCGCTCAGTCTCCCGCTCGTTACGTCGGCGGCGGCGAGATGTCGCAGTTGAGCCGGCGTCCGTCTCGCACCGAGAGCGTGTTGGGGTGGTCCTCCCCCAGCCGGCGCACACTGCGGTCGAGCGTCACCTGCAGCAGTTCGTCCGCGCCGGTCACGTCGCCGGTCTGACGGCGGCTGACGATCAGATTGGCCGCCGCCGCGAGCGTGTCGGGATTGTCGACGCCGAGCACGCGCTCGAAGGCCGGCTTGACGCTCTCGTCGATCTCGCGGGCACCCTCCAGGTCGCCGAGGTCGACCAGCGCGTTGGCGAGGTTGATCCGGCTCGACAACGTGTAGGGGTGCTCGCCGCCCAGCGACTGCTCGAACAGCTCCGTCGCCTGCTCCGACAGGACGCGGGCGTCGCGCGCCGAGCCGTTGACGCGCACGAAGATGGCGAGGTTGTTCAGGGCCGCCAGACGGAACGGATGCCGCTCGTCGTAGAGGCTCTCGTAGCCGGACAGCACCTGCCGCGCGATGCGCTCGGCCGCCTCCCCGTTGCCCAGCGCCGCCTCCTCGAACGCGGCGTTCATGAGGCACGAGAGCGTGTCCGGGTGCTCCTCCCCGTGGATGTCCCGATATCGCTGCAGGGTGTCGCCGGTCAATTGGCGAGCGGCCCGGATGTCGCCGAGCTTGCGCAGCGTCACCGCCATGTTCTTCGCCGCGCGCAGGGTCGCCGGGGCCGAGTCACCGAGCAGCGAGCGGTACGACTTGAGCGTCGTCTCGAGCAGTTCGCGGGAGTCTGTGAACCGGCCGATGGCCCGCAGGTCGTGCGCGTAGTTGTTCGCCGCGAACAGGGTGTTGAGGCTGCGTTCGCCGAAGACGCGGCGGCGGCGCGAGAGGGTGTCCTCGTCGTAGTTGGCGGCGCCGTTGAAGTCGCCGACCAGCCGCAGCGAGACCGCGACGTTGTTGGCGGCCATCAGCGTGCGGTCGTGGTCCTCGCCGAAGGTGCGCTGCGCCCGGTCGTAGGTCTCCTCGGCCAGGTCGCGGGCCTCCTCGAACCGGCCCAGCGCCCGCAGATCGGCCGCCACACCGCCCGCCGTCATGACGATGTAGGGGTCGTCCTCCTCCTCCACCGTCTCCTTGAGCCGCTCCAGCGCCCGCTGGTCGATGTCCAGCGCACGGTCGAACATCGCCTGCGAGCGCAGCGCGTTGCCGAGGTGGAAGTCGAGCAGCAGCGTCACCTGGTCCTCGCCGATGCGCGGATCGCCGCGCCAGATCTCGACGGTCTCCTCGGCCAGCTCCTGGCTGCTGGAGAAGTCGCCGCGGGACCACAGGTAGCGCACCACGTCCACGACGAACAGGCGGACCTGCATGTCCGAGGAGTGGTTCGCCTTGGAGCCGCGCACGTGCGGCAGGAGCCGGGCGTACGCCGGCCAGCTCGCCACCTCGTCGGGGTCGGAGCGCTCGGCCGTCGCCAGCACCTGGTAGACGTGGCGGCGGTTGTCCTCGCGCTCCTGGGCGGTGAGGCTGTCCTGGATGACCGCCTGCACGAGGCGGTGGATCTGCATGATGGTCTGGCCGGAGTCGACCGACGCGAGGGCGTAGCGGCCGATCTGGCGGATCAGGCGGCCCTGCCGGATCGGGTCGTGCAGCGCCGGGTCGTAGGCCAGCAGGGGCTGGGTGAAGCGCGGGGTGTAGAGCAGCCGCGTCGGGATCGGCTCGGGCGCGAAGAAGGCGCAGATCTCCAGCAGCTTGGCCGCGGCCGGGGACTGTTTGCGCAGCTGCTCCAGCGACAGCTGCCAGGTCGCGGCGGTCGAGCGGTCGTAGCCGACGGGCGGGTTCTCGTCGAGGATGCGCAGCGGCTGGGTGTCCAGCAGCTCGAGGTACCGCGTCACCGGCATGCCGGTCTCCGAGAGCCACGCCGCCGCCTGCTCGATCGCGAGCGGCAGGTCGCCGAGGCGGTTGGCCACGGCGTCGGCGTCGGCGACCGCGAGGCCGATCACCCGGCGGGTGAGGAACGTGATGCTCTCGGCCCGGCTGAACGTCGTGATCTCCACGACCTGGGCGTCCTGCGTCCACTCCTGGTTGCGCGAGGTCAGTAACACGTGGCCGGGGCCCTGCGGGATGAACTCGCGGATCGACTCGGGATCGCCGACGTTGTCGAAGATCAGCAGCCAGCGCCCGGGGCGGCCCTGGCGCAGCGCGTCGCGGACCATCCGGACGCTCTCGCCGAGGGTGTCCGCCTCCTGCAGCCGCAGCTCCCGGGCCAGCTCACCGAGGGCGGAGCGGACCTGGGACACCTGCTCGGCGGAGATCCACCAGACGAGGTCGTAGTCGGCGGCGAAGCGGTACGCGTACTCGATCGCCACCTGCGTCTTGCCCACGCCGCCGAGGCCGTAGAGGGCCTGCGGCACGACGACCGTGACGCTCGCCGAGAGCCGGTCGCGCAGCTGCTCGAGGGTGTCGCGGCGGCCGGTGAAGCCCGGGTTGCGCTGCGGCACGTTCCAGATCGGCGGGAGCACGCCCGGGAAGCGCGGCCCGGTGTCCTCCGGCTCGCCGACGCCCGCGTGCAGCGGCACGCCCAGCGCGCCCAGGAGGGCCTCGTGGGCCCGGTCGCGGGGCTGGTTGGCCAGCTCGGCCGGCAGCCGCTCGGTGAACGGCGGCGTGATGCGGGTGCTGTCCAGCCGGATCGGCACCACCGCGGGCGTCCCGGCCGAGCTGCGGCTGTCCAGCAGCGCCCACAGCGGGGCGGCCTGCGGCGAGGACACGTAGTCCTTCGACAGCAGCACCAGCGTGCGCCCGACCGTGGCCAGCCGCCGCTCCAGCTCGCTGACGAAGTGCGGGCCGGTCACCGAGTCGATGTCCAGCAGCGTCACCCGCATGTCGATGTCGACGAGCCGCTGCTGAATCCACTCCGCCCACATCCGGTCGACGGCGGCGTAGCTGATGAGCACGTCCGAGGCGCTGCTGGGCCGGGGCCGCTCGAACTTCTGCAGCCAGCGCCGCCGCTCGGACTCCTCCATGGCGGGCATCTCGCGCACAGCCCCGTCGGTGAGCACGCCGACGAGCCGCTCGAACGCGGCCAGCAGCGAGGTCTCCAGGCGCGGGCGCTCGGCGAAGGTCGCGAGGATCTCCTCGTAGGCGAAGTACGGCTTGTACGGCACCTCGACGTCGCCCCAGTACCGGTTCGCCTCGTCGGGGCTGGCGTGCTCGAGGAACGGCCGGAAGCGGCGCCGGGCGTAGTCGCGGCCGATCTCGAGCTTCAGCTGCTCGGCGTCCTCGACCCGCATCAGGGCCGGCAGGAAGCGCAGCGGGCGGCCGCGGCGCTGATGGCGGATCGACTCGCTGACCGCCACGGCGCCGTCGACGCTCTGGATGCTCAGGGTGAAGCAGTTGACGACGACGTCGGGCAGCAGCACGGTGCAGACGCCGGCCGCGTCGCTCAGGCCCGTGCGGCTGTCCACGAGGATGTAGTCGTAGTGCTGGCGCATGTTGCGCGCGAGGGCGTCGATGAACGCGGCGCCGGGCAGCCGGTCGTAGAACTTGGGCCAGTCGAAGGTGCTGACCGCCGCGGCGTAGGAGCGGGTCTGGCGGCCCGACGGCAGCAGGTCGACGCCGCCCTTGCCGGGGAAGCGCCACTCCAGCGACACGGCGTGGTCGAGCACCTGGGCCTGGGCGTCGATCCAGCCGGGGTCCTCGTCGCGGTCGGGCTGCAGCGCGGCGGTGACGAAGCCGGTGAGCATCTCGATGACGCCCGGGGAGTTGCGCAGCTCCTTGTCCAGCAGGAACGGGTGGAAGTACCGGTGCAGGCCCGGCGACTCCAGGTCCCAGTCGACCACGAGCACCCGGTGGCCGTTGCTGGCGAGGATCCAGGCCACGTTCGCCATCGTCATGGTGCGGCCGGAGCCGCCCTTGTACGAGTAGAAGGTCACGATCTGGCCGGACCCGGCCGGCGCATGTTCTGTCGCGGTCATCGTGCCTCCTACGGTCCTTCGAGGATGGGGCGCGGGGGGGTAGTCGCCGGGGGGTGGCCGCCGCGAGATCCGCCCGTCGGCCACGAGCCGGTTGCGGGCCTCGGCCAGCACCGCGGCCAGGTCGGCCTCGAACGACGGCCAGGTGAGCACGCTGCGGCGGGACAGCACCTCGCCGAGGCGGCGCTCGTTGTTGCCGAGGGTGTCGTGCATGAGGTCGACCAGCCGGGGGCTGTTGGCCTGGGTCTGCGGGTCGGTGGCGCTCATGACCACGAGCATCGCCGACACGTGGTCGCGAAGGTGGTCGATCTCCAGGAGCCGCTCGCGGTGCGCGGCGACATCGGCGCTCCAGGGGTCCACGAGCAGCACGACGATGTGGTTGTACTGCTGCGCCATCTTCACCCGGTCGGCGAGCCGGTCGAGTCCGGTGAACATCGACTCGAAGCCGGCGTCTGAGGCGACCTTCTGCGCGTATTCCCCGCAGCGGCTGCGGCTGCCCGGGCCCGAACGGCGACCACTCCAGCGGATCGGCCCCGTAGAAGCCGCCGTCGCGCTCGATCGCCTCCGCCTCCGCGCGGGTCGGCGCGGCGACCACGAAATGGATCATCTGCCCCGTGCCGAACCGGGCGGGCAGTTCGCCGCTGTCCTCGAGGCCGAGCCGGCTGAGGTGGAAGGCGCTGTCCGTCTGCGCGAAGTCCTGGTTCACCGAGCCGCGCGGGGGCGGGGTGCGGGCCGCGGTGACGATGCGCTCGGCGATGTTGGACAGGAACTCCAGATACGCGTCGCGATTGCGTTGTAATCGCAGCAGCTGCCGCAGGCCGCGGCGGCGGTAGTCCTCGTCGGCCACGTCGAGGTCGTAGTGCACGGCCTGGACCTCCGGCGGGAGCTCCCGCGGTGGCAGCCAGACGATCGGGATCAGGCCCTGGATGCGCGGGCTCTCGTCGAAATGCGAGCCGTGCGATCGCTGCTCGAACAGTTTCCATTCCTTGCCGCAGGGGCGGCTCAGGAAGTACGCCGGGGAATAGAGCGCGAGAAAGCAGGAACAGTCGGCGATCGCGTCCACCAGGGCCTGCGGCCAGTGCTGGCCCGGCTCGATGTTGTGGTTGTCCAGGAAGCCGACCTCGACGTCGTGCCCGACGCCCGCGTGCGCGCGCACCTCGTTGCAGAGGTCGTTGTAGAACTTTCTGACGAACACGTCGTCCGGGCCGCGGGCGTAGCTGAGAAAAAAATACAGCACACGTCCTCCGCGGGCATGACGAAACCGACCCCCAAGGCATTCAGTATATAGATCAACATGCGTGGGAACAGCCCTCGCGAATCTCCGTACCGGCGGGAGTGAACCGGAAACGCGATTACGCCTGGTCGGCGGCGGCGAAGGGCACGGTGTCGATGCCCAGGGCCAGGGCCACCGCGCCGAGGGCGGCCGCGCGGGGCGTCAGGGTGCTCTGCACGACCTCGACCGCCTCGGCCGCGGCGGCCAGGGCGGTCTCGGCCAGGCCGCGCTGCAGCGGCTCGCGCAGCAGCTCGGTCGCGGCCCCGAGCTCGTCGCCGAGCAGGACGCGCTGCGGGTTGATGAGGTTCACGAGGTTGCCCAGCGCGTATCCCAGCTGCGTCCCCGCGTCGATGATGAGGCGGCGGCAGCCGGGGTCGCCGGCGTGCGCGTACTCGATCAGGCCGCCGAGGTCGAGCAGATCCGGGTGCCTCTGCCGCGCGTTGGCGAGCAGCGCGCGGCCGCCCACGGCGAGCTCGACGCAGCCGCGGTTGCCGCACCGGCACACCGCGCCGCGCGCGTCCAGCGTCACGTGGCCGAGCTCGCCCGCGGTGCCGGCCGCGCCGCGGTAGAGCCGGCCGTCCAGCACGATCCCCGCGCCGATGCCGGTGGCGAGCTTGACGTAGACGAGGTCGGTGCAGCCGCGGCCGGCGCCCCAGACGTATTCGCCGAGGGCGGCCAGGTTCGCGTCGTTGTCCACGCGCACGGGCAGGCCCAGGCGCGCGTTGAGCTCGTCGGCGGGGCGCAGGTCGGCCCAGCCCGGCAGCATCGGGGGCGAGCCGATGCGCCAGTCGCGGGTGATCGGGGCGGGCACCCCCAGGCCGACGCCGACGACGTCGTCGCGGGTCGCGCCGATGTCGCCCAGCGCCGCGTCGACGAGGACCACCGCGAGCTCGAGGGCGTCGGCGGGGCGGTCGTCGATGTCGAAGTCGGTGCGGGAGCCGCGCTCGGCGATCACCGTGTGGCCGAGGTCGGCGACGGCGACGCGCACGTGGCGGCGGCCGATGTCGGCGCCGACTGCGATGCCGGCGCGGCGGGTCAGCTGGACCACGGACGCGGGGCGGCCGCCGACCGGGCGGGCCGCGGCGCCGACCTTCTCGCTGACGAGCCCGGCGCCGCCGAGGTCGGTGAGCACGGCCGAGACCGTGGGGCGGGACAGGCCGCTGAGGGTGACGAGCTCGGCGCGGGTGCGGGGCCCGTACAGGCGCAGCGTCTCGGCGACCCGTCGGGCGGTGCCGCTCAAGCGTCGCCACAGGTCGCGGGGATGCGTCTGCTGCGCCGCCACGGCGCGTAATCCTGCATGGCCGTCGCTAGTTATGTCAAGGCCTTACTGAACCCCAGAAGCGTGAACGCCGCCGGGCCCGTGGGCCCGGCGGCGCTCGAAACCCTTGCTGACTAGCTGTTCCAGACCTGGAAGGTGGAGAGCTGACCGGCCGGCCAGCCCGAGTTGGACGTGAACGTCAGGCGGAAGTACCGCTGCGTGCTCGCCGTGAAGGTGATCGTCACGGTGTTGTTGGCGCCCGGCGTGAAGCTGTAGTCCGCCGCCGCCTTGAGCTCCGTGAAGGACGAGCCGTTGGTGCTGCCCTGGACCTGGATGCGCTGGGTGCGCGCACCCCAGCCGGCGGGCAGCTGCAGCACGACCCGCGACGCGCTCTGCGCCGAGCCGAGGTCGACCTGCACCCACTGCGGGAAGGCGTTGTTCGCGCTCTCCCAGTAGGTGCTCTGGTTGTTGTCGACCACGTTGCCGGACGGGTACACGTCGTTGTGGCTGGACTCGCTGGTCGCCTTGCCCTGGGCGAGGTCGATCGGCGAGCTGCCGGCGCCGGTGCCGCTCAGCGCCACGGTCGTCGGGCTGTTGTTGGCGTTGCTGGTGACCGTGAGCGTGCCGGTGCGGGTGCCCGAAGCCGTCGGGCGGAAGGTCACGCTGACGGAGCACGAGGCGCCGACGGCGATCGAGCCGCACGTGTTGGTCTGGGCGAAGTCACCCGAGACGCTGACCCCGGAGACCGTGGCCGCCGCGGTGCCGGTGTTGGTGATGGTGACCGACTGCGCGGCGCTCGTGGTGTTGAGGGCCTGGGTGGCGTACGACAGCGACGCCGGGCTCGCGCTGAGCACGGGCGCGTTGACCGTGCCGCCGCCGCTCGGGTAGACCTCGAGCTCCGACAGCTGCGCGGCCGGCCAGCCGGTGTTGGCGGTGACGTTCACCCGCACGTAGCGGACGTTCGTCGCCGGCACCGTGATCGCGACGGTGTTGCCCGACGCCGGGTTGAAGGTGCGCCCGGCCGACGCCGACAGGGTGCTGAAGTTGGTGCCGTCGGTGCTGCCGGTGATCGACAGCGTCTGCGTGCGCGTGGCCCACGCGGTGTCCGGCGGCAGCTTCAGGGTGACCTTGCCGATGCTGGTCGCCGCGCCGAGGTCGACCTGAATCCACTGCGGGAAGGCGTTGTTGGCGCTCTCCCAGTAGGTGGCCGCGTTGCCGTCGGTGGCCGTGTTCGGCGTCTGGGTGCCGTTGACCTGGCTGCTCGCGGTGGCGGTCTTGTTCAGCGCGATGTTGGTGTCGGTGCCGATGCCGGAGCCGGAGAGGCCCACGGTGGCCGGGCTGTTGTTGGCGTTGCTGGTGACGGTCAGCGAGCCGGTGCGCGAGCCCGAGGCCGTCGGGGTGAACTTGACGGTCACGGTGCAGGACGCGCCCACGGCGATGCTGCTGCCGCAGGTGTTGGTCTGGCTGAAGTCGCCGGAGGTGGCGATGCCGGAGACGCTCGCCGCGGTGGTGCCCGAGTTGTTCAGCGTGACGGTCTGGGTCGCGGACGACGCGCCCACGACGGTACCGCCGAAGCTGAGGCTGCCCGGGTCAGCGTTCACGATCGGGCCCGGGGCGACGCCGGTGCCGGACAGCGGCACGGTGTTGGTGATGCCCGAGGCGGTGACGGTGAGGGTGCCGGTGCGCGCGCCGGCGACCGTGGGCTTGAACGTGACGCTCACGGTGCAGGAGGCGCCGGCGGCGATGCTGCTGCCGCAGGTGTTGGTCTGGGCGAAGTCGCCGCTGACCGCGATCGTGCCGACCGGGGCCGCGCCGCTGCCGGAGTTGGTGACCGTGACCGTCTGGGCGGCGCTGGTCGAGCCGGTGACGACCGAGCCGAAGCCGACCGCGCTCGGGCTGATGTTGATGCTCGAGCCGTTGTCGGGCAGGTACGGCGGGAAGGCCGGGTTCTGCAGGTTCGAGCACGCGGTGGTGGACAGGCCGCTGTTGCCGCCGCCGTCGGTGAGGGTGAAGCCGACGCCGCAGTTGTAGATCGCGGCCGGGGCCTGCACGCCGGTGGCGGTGGAGTTGGTGATCGTCGCGGCGCCGCCGACCTGCTCCTGGATCGCCCAGGTGCCGGTGTTCTGGATCGTGGCGTTGTTGATCTTCACGTTGGAGATGTTCGAGCCGGAGACGAACTGGATGGCCTCGAACGGGCTCTGCTGGATGAGGATGTTGTCGACGTTGGTCAGGCCGTTCATCACGCCGTCGCGGGCGTCGAACCACAGCGCGCCGACGCCGAACTGCCAGTTCGGGTCGAGGCTGCCGGAGCGGATGATGGTGTTGCGCAGCACGTCGGTGCGGCCCAGCGTCGTGGAGGCGAAGCGCTGCGCGACGTGGATGCCGCCGCCCTGGGTGAGGCCGGCGTCGATGACCCGGTTGTCGGTCACGAAGTTGTCGTGGCCGCCGTAGATCGCGATGCCGTTGGCCAGGATCGGGTACTGCACCGTGTTGTGGTCGAACGAGTTGTTCGCGTCGGCGTTCTGCTCGGCCCAGGTGGCCAGGCCGTCGTCGCCGGCGTTGCGCACGTCGGAGTTGGTGACCTTCGAGTTGGTGACGCCGTTGTGGAAGTTCACGCCGTCGGCGGTGAAGTTGCGCAGCCGCAGCCCGCTCATCACCAGCTTGTCGAACGGCCCGTCCATCCAGGCGCCGACCTTGGTGTGCTCGATCCAGACCCGGTCGACGGTGGAGTTGCTCATCGCGCCGCCGATGCCGTTGACCTGGTCGGAGTCGTTGCGCTCCTGGACGTTGCCGAAGATGGCGAAGTCCGACAGGTGCACGTTGCTGCTCGGCGTCGGCGCGTAGTTGCCGTAGAAGCCGATGCGGTCACCGGTGGTGCGCGAGCGCCACATGCCGGCGCCCTTGATGGTGATGTTGTTGACCGCGATGTGGCCGAGGATCTTGAACGTGCCCTCGGGGATCCACACGGTGCCGCCGGCGCCGGCCGAGGCGATCGCGGCGTTCATCGCGGCGGTCGAGTCCTGCGCACCGGTCGGGTCGGCGCCCTTGCTCGTGATCGAGACCGAGCCGGCTGGCTGGGACAGCGCCGCGCCGACGTTCTCGAAGTCGGCGAAGTCGATGGTGTACGACGAGGCGGTGGAGTCCGAGTCGACCTGCAGCTTGAACTTGGTGCCGGCCGGGTAGGTCGTCGGGAAGAGGCGGTTGACCTCGTCGTAGAAGTGGTGCGGGTTGCTGCCCGGCTGGTTGCTGAACGGGTAGCTGCTGTAGTACCAGCTGTACGCGTTCGTCAGCGTGAAGTTCGTGCTGCGCGTGCCGTTGATGTACAGCGAGATCGGCGCCGTGTAGACCGAGCCGCTCGCGGTGTCCGGGATGCTGTAGCGGAAGACGATCGAGTTGGTCGCCACCGGGGTGGTGAACTCGACGTACTTGCCCTGGCCCTGCAGCGTGACGGCCTTGCGGTAGGAGGCCTCGGCCGGCAGCGTGTTGTAGGCCGCGCTGGGCCCGATCACCGTGCCGTTGGTCGTGGCGTTCTCGGCCTGCACCTCGACGTAGGGCAGGGTCGCGCCCACGCCGCCGGTCGCGGCCGCGAGGGCCGGCGACGCGACGTACACGACCGCGCCGGCCGCGGCCAGAGCGGCACCGGCGACGAGGGCCGCGGTGCGTGCTCTGGGCCTGAATCTGGGAATGCGCATGGGGTGCCAACTTTCGACGAGCCGGGCGCACGGCCGGGCCCTCGGTTGGCGGCGCGGGGGCCTGAGAACAGTGCGCGGGCTGAACGGGGGATGCACCGGTCGGCGGTTTGGTCGGTGCAAGAGGGACGGTAACCCCAGCGACACTGGCGCGCAATATCCAGACGCATCTTCGCAAGAGATTGACGATCCGGCGTCATCCGCCGGGCCGGACCAGACCCGTCTCGTAGGCCAGCACGACGAGCTGCACCCGGTCGCGCAGGCCCAGCTTGGTCAGCACCCGCCCGACATGCGTCTTGACCGTCGTCTCGGCCACCCGCAGCCGCTCGCCGATCTCCAGGTTCGACAGACCCTCGGCGACCAGCAGCAGCACCTGCCGCTCGCGGTCGGTGAGCAGGTCGAGCCGGACCCCGGGCGGCGCCTTCGCCACGACGGGCCCGGGCACGACGAAACGGTCGAGCAGGCGGCGGGTCACGCTTGGGGCCACCACGGCGTCGCCGGCCGCGACGACCCGGATCGCGGCCAGCAGGTCGGCCGGGGGCGCGTTCTTGAGCAGGAACCCGCTCGCCCCGGCCCGCAGCGCGGCGAAGGCGTCCTCGTCGGTGTCGAAGGTGGTCAGCACCAGCACCCGCGGCCCGTCCGGCCGGCGGGTGAGCTCGGCGGTCGCGGCCACCCCGTCCATGACCGGCATGCGGATGTCCATGACGACGACGTCGGCCGGGGTGTCGCGCAGCAGCCGCAGCGCCTGCGCCCCGTCGCCGGCCTCGCCCGCGACGGTCATGTCGGGCTGGGCGGACAGGATCATCCGGAACCCCGCCCGCACGAGCTCCTGGTCGTCCACGATCACGATGCTGATCATGCGCTCGTCACCGGGATCACGGCCCTGACCTCCCAGCCGCCGCCGGAGCGGGGACCGGCCGCGAACGTCCCGCCGTGCATCGCCACCCGCTCCCGCATCCCGACCAGCCCGTGCCCGGGCTCGCCGGAGGCGCCCGAGCCGGTGCCGTCGTCCGTGGCCGTGATCGTGAGGCGGCCGTCGCACCGCTCCAGCCGTACCGTCAACGTCGCCCCGGCCCCCGCGTGCCGCAGCGTGTTCGTCATCGCCTCCTGCACGATCCGGTACGCGGTCAGCTCCTCCGCCGCCCCGAGCGGCCCGGCCTCCCCCTCCACCCGCAGCGTGAGCCCCGAGGCGGCCGCGAGCTCCGCCACGTCGGCGAGGCCGACCCGCCGCCGGTCGAGGGTGCCCGGCCCGCGCAGCACCGCGAGCACCCGGCGCATGTCGGTGAGCGCGTCGCGGCCCGTCGCCGCGATGGTGTCGAGGGCCTGCCGCGCCTGGGTCGCCGAGGGGTCCAGGGTGAAGGCCGCGCCGTCCGCCTGCACGATCATGACGCTCAGCCCGTGGGCGATGACGTCGTGCAGCTCCCGCGCGATGGCGGCCCGCTCGTCGGCGGCGGTGAGCCGGGCGAGATGGTCGCGCTCGCGCTGCAGGGTCGCGGCCCGCTCCTCGAGCGAGGCGACGTAGAGCAGGCGCGTGCGCACCGAGAACGCGGTGACCCACGCGGCGACCGTGATCGCGCCCAGGACGGCGAACACGGTCCAGAAGTTGCCGGCGTTGTGGTGTTCGGTGATCGCGGCCAGCAGCACCCCGATGCCCGCCCCGGCGCCGGCCACGATGCCCCACACGAGACGCGGCTGGTACTTCACCACGGAGTACATGGCGATGAGCGCGGCCACGTCCACCATCCGCACCGCCGGGCGCACCGCGAGCTGCGCGATGGCGAGCCCGCAGACGACCAGGGCGACCGGCACCGGGTAGGCCCGGCGGAACAGCAGCGTGAGCGCCATCGCGACCAGGATGGCGGCGAGGGCGGGCGGGCGGGCGAAACCGCGCTCGAGGTACAGCAGCGCGAGCACGCACGCCGTGACCCCGATGTCGAACAGTCTCGCCCTCACACCGACCAGCCTAGGCACGCGCCGCGCGGCGGGCGGGCAGGACCGCGGCAAGCACCGCGGCGGCGGCCGCGAGCCCCACGAAGCCGGCCAGCTGGCCGAACGGCACGCTCAGCAGCGGGTGTACCGCCCCGAAGGCCGCCTTCGTCGTGAGCCACCCGTAGAGCACGCCGAACGCCACCCCGCCCAGCGCCCCGGCCAGCGCCATGAGCAGGGCCTCGGTCAGCAGCGTGGCCCGCAGCTGCCCGCGGGTCAGGCCCAGCGCGCGCACCAGCCACGACTCCCGGGCCCGCTCCAGCACCGACAGCGAGAGCGTGTTGCCGATCCCGATGACCGCGATGACCAGCGCGAAGGCCAGCAGCGCGGCGATGATCGCGACCATCTGGCCGATCTCGGCGTTGCGCTCGTCGCGCACCTCGGCCAGGTCCGCCACCTGCACCAGCGGGTGCGCGGCCAGGGTCTCGTCGAGCTTCTGCCGCGCGGCCGCGGCCGACAGCCCGGGCGCGGCCTTCACCAGCACCAGGCCGTCGTCGTGCACGTCCGGGAACAGCGTCGCGAAGTCGGCCTCGGCGATCACCGCGTCGCCGACGAGGCTCGAGCTCTGCACGACCGCGGCAACGGTCAGCCGCAGCCGGCGGTCCCCGGCCACGAGCTCGATCGTCGAGCCGGCGGTGGCGCGCACCTGCCCGGCGGCCGGGACGACGGCGGTGCCGGGCCGCACGTCGGCCGCGAACACGTCCGCCCCGGCGCCGACGGTCCCGACCAGCACGTCACCGGCCTCGCCCTGCTTGACCGGCGCGGCCACCGGGAAGCCCGCGGCCCGCACCTCCCCCGCCACCCCGGCCGGCACCAGCTCGCCGGGCACCGCGGGCGTCAGCAGGTAGTCGACCGGGAAGGCCCTGTTGAGCTGCGCCTCGGCGGTCCGGTTGGCGGTGGCCGCGACGGTACCGCCGCCGGCCATCAGCGCCACCCCGATGAGCAGGGTCGCCGTGGTGGCCGCGGTGCGGGCCGGATGCCGGGCCGCGTTCGCGGTGGCCATCTTCACCGGCACCCCGAACAGCCGCCCCGGCAGCCAGCCCAGCGCCCGCACGACCGGCCCGACGAGCCGGGGCATGAGCAGCAGCAGGGCCGCGAAGTTGCCGATCCCGCCCAGCATCACCAGCGCCATCGCGGCCAGGGCCCCGCCGGTGCCGCGCAGCCCGGCGACGGTGATCGCGGTGCCGGCCAGCGCGGCGAGCACGGCCAGCACCAGCGAGGTGCGGCGCAGGGCGCCGGACTCGGGCACCGCGGCCCGCAGCGCCGCCATCGGCCGCACCCGGGACGCGCGCAGCGCCGGGGCGACCGCGGCGCCGACGGTGACCAGCAGCCCGAGCGCCGGGCCGGCCAGCAGCGGCAGCGGGCTGAACACCACGTCGCCGGCCGGCAGCCCGAGCACCGTGGAGAGCCGGGACATGAGCAGCGCGACGAGCACGCCGAGGCCGGTGCCGAGGACCGCGCCGGCCAGCCCGACCAGCGCGGCCTCGGCCAGCACGAGCCGGAACACCTGCCCGCGCCCGGCGCCGACGCAGCGCAGCAGGGCCGTCTCGCGCAGCCGCTGGGCCATGAGGATGGTGAACGTGTTCACGATGACGAAGCCGGCCACGAGCACGGCCACCAGCGCGAACAGGCCGATGCCGACGAGCAGCCCGCTGAGCTGCCCGGAGGCCGCCTTGGCCAGGTCGTCGCGCAGCTGGGTGCCGGTGCGGGCCCGCGCGTCGAGCCCGGCCCCGAGCCGGTCGCGCACGGCGGCCGCGTCGGCGCCCGGCCGCAGCGCGGCGACGACCTCCCGGTAGCCGGCCGAGCCGGTCAGCCCGGTCAGCTCGGCGTCGGTGAGGACCACGGTGGAGGTGCGGCCGCCGCCGAAGCCGGTGACGTCGACGGTGCCCACGACCCGCAGCCGCTGCCGCCGCTCGCCGGCGCCGATGACGGTGATCTCGTCGCCGATCGAAAAGCCGATGCGGGCGGCGGTACGGGTGTCGAGCGCCACCTCGCCCCCGGTCTGCGGCAACCGGCCCGCGTGCACGTCGAACGGCCGCAGCCGCGCGACGGTGCCGGCGTTGATGCCGTAGCCGGGCAGCCCGATGTCGGTGACGATCCGGCCCCGCTTGTCCAGCAACGGCAGCCGCTCGGCCCGGCGCCCGTCGGCCTCGGCCACCCCGGCATCGGCCCGCGCCCGGTCCAGGGCGGACGGCTCCAGCCGCCCGTCGTCCCGGGCCGTGAGCGCGGCGCCGACGTTGCGGGCGGCGCGGGCGTACTCGTCGTAGAGCGCCGCCTGCGCCGTGTCCCGGTAGATGAGGGTCCCCGCCACGAAGGCCACCGCGAGCACGACGGCGACCAGGGTCGGGACGAGCCGCCGGACCCGCAGCCCGGTGAACGCGGTGCGCAGCACGTCAGCCCCCCAGCCGGCGCAGGCCCGCCAGGACCGCGTCGGGGCTCGGCCGGTGGATCTCCTCGACGATCCGCCCGTCGGCGAGCAGGACCGCGCGATCGGCGTGCCCGGCCGCGACCGGGTCGTGCGTGACCATGACGATCGTCTGGCCGAGCTCGCGCACGCTGCGGCGCAGGAACTCCAGCAGCCCGGCCCCGGTGCGGGAGTCGAGGTTGCCGGTCGGCTCGTCGGCGAAGACCACGTCGGGCCGGCTCAGCAGCGCCCGCGCGCACGCGACCCGCTGCTGCTGGCCGCCGGAGAGCTCGGAGGGCCGGTGCCGCAGCCGCTCGGCGAGGCCCAGCGTCGTCACGAGCTCGCGCAGCCACCCCGGGTCGGCCCTGCGCCCGGCCAGGTCGAGCGGCAGCGTGATGTTCTGCTCGGCGGTCAGCGTCGGCAGCAGGTTGAACGACTGGAACACGAACCCGATCCGCTCCCGCCGCAGCCGCGTCAGGGCACGGTCGGACAGCCCCGTGATCTCGGTCCCGCCGATGCGCACCGACCCGCCGTCGACCGTGTCGAGCCCGGCCAGGCAGTGCATGAGCGTCGACTTGCCGGAGCCGGACGGCCCCATCACGGCGGTGAACTCCCCGGCCGCGAACTCGACCCCGACCCCGTCGAGCGCGCGCACCGCGGTGTCGCCGCTCCCGTACACCTTCACCACGTCGGCGGCCCGGACCGCCACCCGTCCCATCCCGTTGTTCGTCACGATCCGTGACGCTAGGCGCGCACCGGCCGCGCGTCGTCCACGCGAGGTCGTACTACCTGAGCAGGACGCGCTCCCCCGGACGGGCCCCTACGGTTCGCCGCATGGATCGACGCTCCTTCCTCGCATCGGCCGCCGCGCTGGCCGCGACGGTCCCCGCGGTCCCGGCGTTCCCGCGCACGCACGCCGCCTTCGAGCTGCCGGATCCCGACGGCCCGCACCCGATCGGCACGACCGTGCTGCACCTCGTCGACGGCTCCCGCACCGACCCGTGGGTGAGCGGGAACCGTCCCCGGGAGCTGATGGCGCAGCTGTGGTACCCCATCACGGCGCGATCCGGCCCGCGGGCACCCTGGGTGACGGCGGGCGAGGCCGGGCCGGTCGGCCGCGACCTGAGCGAGACGGTCACGGGCACCCCGCGCGACCTACCCGGCCTGGCCGAGGTCCGCACCCACGGACGGCTGCTGGCCCAGCGCCGCCCCGGATGCCCGGTGCTCGTCTTCTCCCCCGGCTTCGGCGCGCTGCGCAACTCCAGCTCGGCGCTGGTCGAGCACCTGGCGGCGCGCGGCTACCTGGTGGTGACCCTCGACCACACCCACGACGGGATCGCGGTCGAGTTCCCGGGCGGGCGCATCGAGCCGAACACGATCGTCCCGCTGCTGCAGGACCCGGACACGATCGCCGAGGTGGCCGCGCGCATGGTGACGGTGCGCGCGGCCGACATCCGCTTCGTGCTCGACCGCCTCGGCGTCCGCGGCCGGGCCGGCGTCTTCGGGCACTCGCTCGGCGGCGCGGCCGCGGCCCAGGCCGTGCGCGACGATCCACGGCTCGTGGCCGGGGCCAACCTGGACGGCACGTTCTACGGCCCCGTCGCGCGGACCGGCCTGGACGAGCCGTTCCTGCTGGTCGGCAGCGACGACGCGGACGAGTCCTGGCCCGCGTTCGAGGCGAAGCTGCGCGGCTGGCACCGCACGGTCCGCGTGGCCGGGGCGCGCCACCTCACCTTCCACGACTCGGTGCTGCTGCGCCTGTCCGCGGACGCCTACGGCACGATCCGCCCCGAGGACGCGATCGCCCGGACCCGCCGCCACCTGAGCGGCTTCTTCGACCGCTTCCTGCGCGGCTGATCGCCGTCAGCGTGTGAGGGTGGCGATCGTGTCGGCCACGGCGGACGGGGACGGCATCGCGGCGATCTCGGCGGCCAGCTCGGCCGCGCGCACGTGGTAGCCGTCGTCGGTGAGCAGCTTGGCCGCCTCGATGCGCACGGCCGCGGCGCAGCGCTCCGCGAAGGGCACCGCGCGGGCCGCGCCCGCGGCCGTGAGCCTTTCGGCGATCGCGAACTGGTCGCACATCTGCGGCATGAGCAGCTGCGGGCGGCCGGCGGCCAGGGCCGCCATCGAGCTGCCGGAGCCGCCGTGGTGCACGAACAGCGCGCAGCCGGGCAGCACCTGGTTGTGCGGGATCCAGCCGATGCGGCGCACCCCGTCGGGCAGCCCGCCGAGGTTGTGCACGCCGGCGCCGGAGACCACGACCTCCACGTCGAGCTCGCGCAGGCCGAGCACGGCGGCGGTGAGGCCGTCGACCCCCTCCGGGATCGGCACGGTGCCCATCGACACGCAGACCCGCGGCCGGTCCGGGGGCTCGAGCAGCCAGTCGGGGATGGTGCAGGCGGCGTTGTACGGCACATAGCGCATCGGCGTCCCACCCGGCACGGCGCCGAGGCTCGGCGGGCAGGTGTCGACGGTGAGCGCGGGCGGGTCGACCGTGACCCCACGGTACAATGTGGACAGTCGTGGCCCGACCCTGTCCAGGGCGGCCCGGTGCACCGGCTCGGGGACCGGCAGCCCCCAGTGCTGCAGCACCCACGGCACCCCGGCCCGCGTGGCGGCGAGCGGCCCGGCGTACTCGACCGGCTCGGTCACGACGAGGTCCGGCCGCCAGGCGCGCACGAGCGCGTCGATGTCGTCGCGGGTGCGCTCGGCGAGGGCGACGAACACGTCCAGGTCGAGCTCCTCGTTCCCGCCGAGGCCGACGCCGGACGGCCACAGCTCGAAGAACGAGGCGTCCCCGCCGACCACGGCCGCGGTCAGCCCGGCCCGGCGCACCTGCTGGTGCAGCGGCTGCGGGACGGCGACGAGCACCTGGTCGCCGCGCAGGTGCAGGGCCCAGGCCAGCGGCACCATCGAGAACAGGTGGCCCGGGGCCGGGTTCATGGTGAACAGCACGCGCACGTCAGTCCTCCGGTCGTTCGGGCGCCGACAACGTCACCGGCAGGTCCTCGATGCCGCGCAGCATGGTGCCGGGCGCCCGGTAGCGGACCGGCCCGGCGATGCGCAGCGCGGGGAACCGGCGCAGCAGGCGCGGGAAGAGCACCTGGGCGTGCAGCCGGGCCAGCGCCGCGCCCGGGCAGAAGTGCCGGCCGGCGCCGAAGCTCAGCGACGCGCGGCCGGGCTTGCGCAGCACGTCGAAGCGGTCGGGCTTGCCGACGTACGCCGGATCCCGGTTCGCCGCCCCGACGAGCCCGAGCACCGCCATGCCGGGCGCCACCTCGACGTCGCCGAAGCGGGCGGGCGCCATGGCGATGCGCACCGCCACCTGCACCGGCGGCTCGTAGCGCAGGATCTCCTCGACGGCCCGCTCGGCCTGGGCCTCGTCGCCGCCGCGGACCAGGGCGGCCTCGTCGGGGTACGACAGCAGCAGCCGCGCCCCGAGGGACACCAGGCTCGCCGGCGAGTCGTAGCCGGCCCCGAAGAGCAGGACCAGGTCGCCGAGGTACTGCTCGCCGAGGTCGGGCCGCAGCCCCCGCACCATCGCCAGCAGCCCGGTCTCCCGCTCGGCCGCGAGCGCCTCGAGCGCGTCGATGATCTCGTCGCCGGCCGCGGCCATCCCGGTGCGCTGCCGGGGCGTCATGAACGGCTCGAACGCCGCCGACGCGACCCGGGCCGCCTCCCCCAGCCGCAGCGCGTCCGCGTCGGGGATGTCCAGCAGCCGCCCGGTGACGAGCGAGGCGAACGGCACCGCGAGCGCCTCGGCGAGGTTGACCGTCCCGCCGTCCGCGAGCCGCTCCCCCAGCCGGTCCAGGCAGGCCTCGGCGGTGTCGATCGTGTGCCCGCGCAGCTCCTCGGCGCGGCGCGGGACGAGCCGGCGGGCCAGGGCCGCGCGCAGCTCGCTGTGCACGGTGCCCTCGCGCCAGCCGAACGACTGGTAGAGGCAGCGGATGAGCCGCACGTCGCGCCAGTTGGGGGTGAGCCGGGCCGGGTCCTCGCCGGGGCTGGCGAAGATCGGCTCCTGCAGCAGCCGGGCCACGTCGGCGTGCCGGCTGAGCACCACCGCGGCGGCCTTGCCGGGCAGGTCGATGCGCAGCACGGGGGTGCGCTCGCGCAGGGTGCGGTAGTGCGCGTACGGGTCGGCGAGCGCCCGCGGCCGGACCAGGTCGAGGAAGAGCCGCTCGCCGTGGCGGCGCTCGGCCCCGGCCCAGAACCGCAGCAGCGCCGCGACCGTGCGCCCGGGCTGCTCCAGGTTGGGGCTGTGCGACGCGTCCGGGATGATCTCGAGCTCGGCCCCGAGCCGCTGGGCGTAGCCGGCGAAGTCCTGGGTGGACCAGAGGCGCTGGTCGCGGTACCCGTGCATGAGCAGCACCGGCAGCCGCGTGGCGCGCAGGTCGGCGCCGCGGTCGGCCTCGGCGGTGAGCGAGCGCAGCGCCCCGTGCAGGAAGGCCAGGCGCATCCCGTCGAGCCGGCGGCGCCAGAACTCCCGCCGGTCGACGTCCCGCTCGGGCACCAGCCGCCGCACGACGGGCCACATGACGGCCGCACCCTGCAGCGCGAGGGTCTTGTCGAAGCCGGAGAGCAGCTTGCGGTGCCGGAACCCGTCCATCCCCGGCCCGGCCCCGATGAGCGTGACGGAGAGCAGCAGGTCGGGCCGGGCGAGCGCGGCGGCGCGGGCGACGAACCCGCCGTAGGAGTGCCCGACGAGGTGCACGGGCCGCCCCGCGCTCGCGAGCACGGCCACCAGGTCCTCGGCGTGCCTGGCGATGGTGTGCGCCTCGGGCGACTCGCCGTCGAGCCGGGCGTAGTGGCCGTGGTAGTCGTAGGCGTAGGCGTGGTACCCGGCGGCGGCGAGCGCCGGCAGCACGGGCACGAAGTCCTCCTTGGACCCGACCACCCCGGCGCACAGCACGACGGCCGCGTTACGGTCCGCCTCGGCGGGCGGCGGCATGTGCAGCGCCGCGACCGGCCCGCGGGCGGTGTCGAGGACCAGTTCGGAGTCACTGAGCGTGAGCACACTACGACGATAGTCCTGTTCGTCCGATTTGTACGGCTATAACACCACATAGGCCTCGCCAGGCGATATCGGCGCCGGCTCGGGCCCACGTGCGTGGCATCATGACGGAGTGTCGAGTCCGGTGGAGATCGTCGACTACGACCACGGCTGGGTGGCGGCCTTTGCCGGCCTGGGAGCCACGCTTCGCGGCGCGCTCGGCGACGTTGCGGTCCGTATCGACCATATCGGCTCGACCGCGGTGCCCGGCCTGGCCGCCAAGCCGGTCATCGACATCCAGGTGTCCGTCCGATCGCTCGAGCCGCTCGAGCGCTTCCGGGACCCGCTGGAACGGCTCGGCTACATCTACCGGGCCGACAATCCCGAACGGACGAAGCGCTACTTCAGGGAACCGCCGGGACATCGGCGGACGCATGTCCACGTCCGTCAGCTCGGCAGCTTCTCCCAGCAGTTCCCGCTGCTCTTCCGCGACTATCTGCGGTCTCATCCCCCGGTGGCCGCCGAGTACGCCGATGAGAAGCGCCGATGTGCGGCACTGTTGCGCCACGACCGGCAGGGCTACGTCGAGGCCAAGGACTCGTTCGTGTGGGAGGTCATCCGCAACGCCGATGCCTGGGCGCAGCGCGACGGCTGGACACCCGGGCCGAGCGACGCCTGAACGTCCCGCGCGGCCGGCAAGGGAGCCGGTGGCGGAGGTTACGGTGCCGACGGTAGAGCATGACTCGGTCCCGTCATGGTGCGGACCGCCGCTCCCGCCAGACGGTCGCGACGAGCCGATGACGACGGGGATGTCCGTACAGTTGCGCAGATGCCGGAGGAACCGTGGGAGCGCTACCACCGCAATGTGCTGCGGTCCGGCTTGTCCTATCCGGTCGGGCGGTCGATCGTAGAAGCGTCACTACGGGCGGCAGGCGTGCGCCTGCTCGCGCTGGACTTCACCCTGTACGGCGACCATCAACCTGACATCGTGCTGCTGCAAGCTGTCCGATACTCGGATATCGGCAGCACCTACTTCCTCGCACGAGGAACGCCCGACCGCCCACGTTGCGACCTCAAGCTCTATGCCGTTCCCAGCGGAGTCCGCGCCGAGGCCGGGGCCGCGCTCACCACCGGAGGCGGGCTTCTGCGTGCTTGCGCGTGGCTGGCCGCCGCTGACCACGCGAACCCGACCTGGCTCGACAAGTCGCACACCTGGACGGCGTACCTGCGCGACGGCGCGCTGCGCGTGGAGGAGCGAGCGTACTGACCCGCAGGACCAAGATGGGTGTCCGGATCTGCCGCATCAACGCCCCGCCCGGTCGTGACCACAGATCAACTACGCGATGTAGCCCCCGGCGGCCCTGGCGGCGATCATGGTGCGGTGTCGTCGCCTTCGTTGCAAGACCGGGTTGTGATCGTGACCGGTGCGAGCCGCCGGGTCGCGATCGGGGCAGCCATTGCTCGCCGGCTCGTCGCCGATGGGGCCGCGGTGTTCCTGCACTCGTGGGCGCCCCACGATGCCGAGCAGTCATGGGGCGCGGATCCGGACGGCCCCGAAGTCCTCATGGACGAGCTTCGTGCGGCCGGCGGCCGGGTCGAGCATCTTTCGGCCGACCTCGCCGTTGCCGATGCTCCGGCGGCTTTGGTCGGCGCCGCCCGCGACGCGTTCGGCCATGTCGATGGCCTGGTGGCGAACCATGCTCGCAGCAGTATGCAGACGCTGGAGGAGCTGACCGCCGGCGAACTTGATCTCAGCTACGCCGTCAACACCCGCGCGGTGCTGCTCATGGTCAAGGCCTTCGCCGCCCAGCACGACGATACCCGGCCGGGCGGGCGGGTGCTGTGGATGACCTCGGGGCAGTACCACGGGGCGATGCCCGCGGAGCTTCCCTACATCGCCTCCAAGGCGGCGCTGCACGAGCTCACCCGCAGCCTCGCCACGCATCTGATGCCCCGCGGCATCACCGTCAACTGCGTCGACCCCGGACCGAACGACACCGGATACGCCGACGACCACCTGCGGGCCGAGGTGAGCCGGATCAGCCCCGGAGGACGTTGGAGCACGCCGGCGGACACGGCTCGCCTGGTCGCCTGGCTCCTCAGCGACGAGGCGGACTGGATCAGCGGCCAGACCATAGCCTCCGACGGCGGTTGGTCAGCACGATGACTTCGCCCTGACGAGGCCGGCCGCCGGTCGGTGATGGGCCGCGGGTGGCAGGCGGGGTGTAACGCCACCCAGTGCGACCAACCTTGGTCTTCCGGCGGGCGCCGGCCCTGTCGGTTTGTCTGGGCCCAACATGTCGAGGGCGGAACCCGCCTGGAACCATCCGAATCATGACGACCTTCCGTCTGCTGCGGCAGACGAGTCGCTCCTCGCGATTCGCTCAGGTCACTGTCGAGGTGGCGGCATCGAGCCGGTCCGAGGTCGAGGTGACCGCCATCGCCGCCGACGAACACCAGCGGGAAGCCGAGCTGGGCGCTCGGTGGGCTCTGCGCGGCCTCCCCGCGGCGGCGAAGGTGACCGTGACCGGCGTGGTCATCACTGAGGCCGACACCAGCACAGGCGATGTCTACGAGGCCACTGCCCGCGCCGTGTGGCAGGCGCTGCGCGTTGAGCACAGGGCGCCGTACGCGGGCTTCAGCGATCCCGGGATGGCCGCGTCGTGGCTGAAGGACATGTTCGGCCGACGGCTCGAGGCCGTGACGGAGGCCCGGCACTGGTACCAGGGACGACGTGAGCCGGACGCCGGGAGTCTGCTGCACGCTTGGCTGTTCTTCGAGCGCGCGGTGCCGGTCGGTCTGCACGGCCGCGGCGATCAACTCCTGCTCGCGAAGGAGGACCCATACCGTTCCTACGACATGGACGAGTGCGGAGAGACCAGGGTCGGTCCGGCACAACCTCCGGACGTACTGTCCGGGTTCATCGGGGCCCTGCTCACCGACGGCGCCGTGATCGTCGGGCACGACGGCGACGCGGTCTGCGCCGGTCTCGTGCTGCGATTCGGCAACAGCGACCTCGTCATCGGCACGCTCGGCGACGAGTGGGTCCTCGCCGTCGGCTCGGTGCCGGCCCCCGCCGCTCAGTACTGGGCTCTGCAGCCCTTCTTACGCGGCGCTGACCGGAGCGGTTGATCCGGCCGTCGCGCCAGGAGTCCGGTGCGGCCGGCGTGCTACCGCCCAGATCGCAGTCAAGGCCATCCCAGCGCCGACGGGCTCACACAACTGGGCAAGCGCAACCGCCCCCGGGCCTGGCAGCGAAGGCGCGCAGCGCCGAGCGGTGTCTGGCGGGAGCGACGGTCCGCACCCCCGCGGACCCGAGCCATGCTCTGCAAAACCTCAGACGCCGATCAGCTTCCAGGCCCGCGCCCCGCCGAGGACCCCCGCGGTGTTCGGCACGATCGTCACGTCCGAGCCCATGCGGCCCACCGACTCGGCGTCGATCAGGGCCGCGTTGCCCCCGCCGATGTAGAGCCGGTCCCAGCGGAACACCGGCCGCAGCCCGTCGACGACCCGGCGCACCCGCCGGGACCAGCGCTCGTTGCCCAGCTCGCGGCGCTGGATCTCGCCGATGTACGTGTCGTAGGTCTTCTTGCGCCGGATCGGGCCGTGCGAGAGCTCCAGGTGGGGGGCGAGCACGCCGTCGTCGAACAGGGCGTTGCCGAGGCCCGTGCCGAGCGTGATGACCAGCTCCAGGCCGGTGCCGACGACCAGGGCGGCGCCGTGCACCTCGGCGTCGTTGAGCACGAGCACGGGGCGGCCGAAGGCGCGGTTGAGCGCGGCCCGGGCGTCGTAGCCGGTCCAGGCCGCGAAGAGCCCGGGGTCGACCGGGGTGTGCGGGCCGGCGCGGTTGACGTAGTGCGGGGTGGCCACCACGCGGCCGTGGCGGATCATGCCCGGCAGGCCGACCGTGACCCGGTCCGCGGGCGGGAGCTGGCCCTCGATGTCCAGCATGGCGCGGACGAAGCGGTCGGGCGGGAACGGGTACGGCGTCGCGATGCGGATCGGCCCGCCGACCAGCGCGTCGGAGTCGTCGACCACGGCCGCCTTCAGGCCGCCGCCGCCACAGTCGATCGTCAGCGTGTTCCCCACCGGTGGATTGTGCGCCGCCCGGCGGCCCGGCGCTGCTCCGGAGCCCGAAAAGCCGCGTTGATCACTGTTCGGCGACCGCTCGGCGCAGCACCCGGGGCGCTCGCCGCGCACTTGGCCGGCAACCGTCGACGGAACCTGTGACATTGCCAAGAATCGATCCGCAGACCCCTGCACGTCGCCTCCGCCAGGGCGGCGTGCAGGCCATCTCCCGTCTGGAGGAGACACGGCATGCGACGACTGCTCACCTCGATCGGCCTCGCCACCGCCATGGTCGCGGCCACCCTCGGCCTGACCGCGACCGCGGCCCGGGCCGAGTCCAACGGCGGCGTGAAGATCATGCCGCTCGGCGACTCGATCACCGACGGCTACAACGTGCCCGGCGGCTACCGCATCAACCTCTGGCAGCGCCTCGCCGGCGGCGGGTACACCGCGGACTTCGTCGGCTCCGGGTCCAACGGGCCGGCGAGCCTCGGCGACCACGACCACGAGGGGCGCTCCGGCTGGCGCATCGACCAGATCGACGCCAACATCGTCGGCTGGCTGCAGGCCTACGCCCCGCGCACGATCCTGCTGCACATCGGCACCAACGACATGAACCAGAACTACGACGTCGCCAACGCGCCCGCGCGGCTGTCGGCGCTGATCGACAAGATCCGGGCCAACGATCCCGGCGTCGAGCTGTTCGTCGCCCAGATCACCCCGGAGAGCGACGCGACCCTCGAGTCGCGCGTGCAGGCGTACAACGCCGCCCTGCCCGGCATCGTGGCGCAGAAGGGCGCGCACACCCACCTGGTCGACATGCACTCGGCGATCACGACCGCCGACCTCGCCGACGGCGTGCACCCGAACGCGGGCGGCTACGACAAGATGGGGGCGCGGTGGTACTCCGCGCTGCAGTCGGTCCCCGCCAGCCTCCAGGGCGGCGGCGTGCCCCCGGTCGGCACCGCGGCCGCCGTGACGAACCCGCAGTCCGGGCGCTGCCTCGACGCCAGCGGGGCCGGCACCGCCAACGGCACCCAGATCATCATCTGGGACTGCCACGGCGGCACCAACCAGTCGTGGACCCGCACCGCCGCGAACGAGCTGCGGCTCTTCGGCGGCAAGTGCCTCGACATCAACGGCAACGGCACCGCCAACGGCACCAAGGTCCAGCTCTGGGACTGCAACGGCACGACCGCGCAGAAGTTCACGTTCAACACCGACGGCACCGTGGTCGGGGCCGGCTCGGGCAAGTGCGTCGACGTGACCTCGAGCGGCACCGCCAACGGCACTCTGGTGCAGCTCTACCAGTGCAACGGCACCGGCGCCCAGAAGTGGGCCCGCCGCTAGCGCGTCAGGAGCCCGGCCAGCAGGCTGCGCACCGTCCGCTCGAACAGGTCCGGCACGTCCTCCGGGGCCGGCTGCGCCCCGGAGGACGCCTCGGTGATCGCCGCGGCCAGGTTCGAGTACCGCGAGAGGTCGATCGCCGCGAACGAGAGCCCCTGCGGCTGCGGCCGCGCGAACAGCGACACCACGCCGGTGATCATCGCGACCGCCTCGAACTTCGCGGTCGTCGGGCACCGCACGGGCGCCAGGACGCCGAGGCAGTGGTCGAGGTACGCCAGGCCGTTGGGGCCGAAGCCCTTGGCCTGCTGCACCGCCTCGATCAGCCACGTGTGCCGCTGGTAGACGGCCAGCTGGCGGCGGGCGAGCAGCACCAGCGCGTCGATCGGGTCGGCGGCCTCCGGGAACGGCTGGAGGCCGCCGATCACCGCGTCGGCCATGAGCTCGAGCAGGTCGTCGCGGGAGGAGAGGTACCGGTAGAGCGAGCCCGCGCCGGTGCCCAGCTGCGCGGCGACCGCGCGCATCGACACGGCCGCGAGGCCGTCGGCGTCGGCGAGCGCGACCGCCACCGCGACGATCTCCTCGCGGCTGTGCCCCGGCGCCGGCCCGCGGGTGCCCCGCTGCGGGCGCTGGAATATCGACTGGCTCTCCCCCACCCCCGTCACTCTAAACTGCGAACACCGTTCTCTAGCGGGCCCAGCGCTGGTTGGCCCCGCCGTTGCACGTCCAGATCTCGACCAGGGTGCCGTTCGCGGTGCCCTGGCCGGTCACGTCGAGGCAGAGCCCGGACTGCACCCCGGCGATGGTGCCGTCGGCGCGGACGGTCCACTGCTGGTTCGCCCCGCCGTTGCAGTCCCAGATGGCCACCGGCGAGCCGGCCGCCGTCGCGTTGTTCAGCACGTCGAGGCACTTGTTCGAGTACACCCGCAGCGCCCCGTTCGACAGCTGCGTCCACTGCTGGTTGGCTCCGCCGTTGCAGTCCCAGATCTCGACCTGGGTGCCGTTGGTCTGCGACTGGCCGGGCACGTCGAGGCAGCGGCCGGACTGGGCGCTCGTGAGCGGCCCGCTGACCGGCGGGGGCGGCCCGGCGACGGCGGTCACCGACAGGTTGTCGAACTGGGCGGTCTCGCCCTGGCTGGTGCCGATGCCGACCTGGCCGGTGCTCCACACCGAGTCGCTCAGCGTGGCCACCGTGGCCCCGTCGATCTGGGCGGTGAGGTTGCTGCCCGAGAACGTCAGCGCGACGTTGTGCCAGGTGCCGGTCCCGGGTGCGGCGACCGTTCCGCTGCGCAGCACCGTGGCGGCGTTGTTGACGTCGTTGCGCAGCAGGGTCCAGGCGCCGGTGTTGGTCAGGCGGAGGTAGTACGCGTTGAGGCCAGCCGGCCCGAAGGCGTGCTGGAGCCCGGCCCGGCCGATCACCTCGGCGTAGCCGGCCTGCTCCAGCAGCACGTCGGCGGACACCTTGTAGTTGCTCCAGCCGAGGTCGCCGAGCAGCGCGTACGGGTCGCTGAGGTCGTCCCAGGTGATCGGGGCCTGGGGCGACATCTGCCGCACGCACTTCGTCCCGCCGCACTGGGCGATCTCGAACGCGCCCTGCATGTCGGCCAGGTACTTCGCCTCGCGCCCGATCGCGTAACCGTTGAAGTCGTCGGTGTACGGCAGCGCGAGGGTGCCCGCGGCCGGGGACGTCGCGGTGCCCTTGCCCTGGCCGGTCGTCGTGCTCAGGGTGTAGACGCGCCCGGGCTGCAGCGTGACCGTGTACGACCCGTTGGACGGCGTCACGTCGGCGGTGTGCGCGAAGTAGTCGGCGTTGCTGGTGCTGCTCAGCAGCGAGGACCACACGTGCACCGCGCCGGTGGACAGCCCGCCGGTGACGGTGGCGGTGAACGGCTGCGCGGCGGTGGCGTCCAGCGTCTCGATGACCACGCTGTAGTTGCCGCTGCCCGGGTCGCGCAGGGTGACGTACGACCCGTTGGCCCGGTTGCCGCCCAGGTAGCCCGACGCCGAGTCGAGGTAGCGCCAGCCCGGGGCGGTGAACTGCGTGGTGTGCGCCATCACCCAGGTGTTCTTGCCGATCGAGTAGTTGCCCGACCACGGCTGCGCGGCCAGGGCGACGCCCATCGTCGGGAACGGGATGTTCGGCGTGATCGCGGCGATGACCGGCCAGTTGAGGTACGCGGTCATCTTCCCGTCGAGGTAGCCGCGGTTGATGCCGCGGGCGAGCGCGACGGCGCCCAGGTTGTAGTCGTCGGAGCCGTTCTCGCTCGCCCAGACCTTCTTGCCGCTGTTGATCGCGTTGGTACTGCTGGGGCAGTTCGTCTGGGCCCCGCGGTAGCCGCAGACGTAGTGCGAGCCGAGCACGTCCACGGCGGCCGCGAACGCCGGGTCGGCGACCACGTCGTTGGCCGGGTCGAAGCTGGTGTCGTCGGCGACCACCTGCACGTTGCCGTAGCCGTGGCTGTTGAGGGCCGCCTTGAGCCGCTCGTACCAGCTCTTGTTGTAGCCGCGCTCGTTCCAGCCCCCGAGGTAGTCGAACGTGAGGCCGTGGCTGTTCTTCGCGCAGTCCAGGAAGGCGAGGTAGTAGTTGATCATGTCGTCCGACCAGAAGTTGCCGTTGCCGATCCAGCCGGGGGCGCCCCAGGCGAGGGCGTACAGCTTGATCTGCGGGTTTCTGGCCCGGGCCTGCTCGGCCATCCACCACTCGTAGCCGCGGTTGCAGTTGAGGTCGCCCGCGGCGTGCTGGTGGCTGGGCTCGGCGCCGCTGGTCGAGTTGGTGTCGCCGCCGACCTCGACCTTCATCATCTGCATGGCGGCGCCGTAGCCGGGCTTGAACAGGTAGTCGAGGATCTGGGTACGCTGGGGCTCCGGGTAGTCGTAGAGCAGCCGGCTGTTCCCGCCACCCCCGGAGATCGCGCCGACGCCGTCGAACGTGCGCCCGGCGGCGGTGCCGTTGATCGTGACGGTGGTGGCCGCGGCCGCGGGCCCGGCCGCGACGAGCTGCGCGACGACGAGACTGAGCGCGGCGAGCAGAGCGAGGCGAGACTTCATGTGCGGTCCTCCATGGCGGTGGGGTGAACCACCAACCAGATTCGCACACGTATCGACACACTTCTACAATGAACCGTGTCGATTTCTGTGACCGCGATCGATATCGGCGGAACCTGGACCCGGGTCCGGTCCGGCGCCACCCTGACGAGGTTCCCGAGCGAGCCGGACTACGGCCGCCAGCTGCGCGCCCTGATCGCGGCCGTGCCCGCGGGCACGTCGGCGATCGGCGTGTCCTTCGGCGGCCGCGTCACCCCGGCGGGCGCCGTGCGGGTGGCGCTGAACCTGCGCGGCTACGAGGGCCGCCCGCTGGCCGCCGACCTGTCCGACGCGCTCGGCGTGCCCGTCCGGGTGGCCCACGACGCGACGTGCGGCCTGCTGGGCGAGTGCGCGGCGGGCGCCCTGCGCGGCTTCGAGCGCTGCGGCTACCTGACCCTGTCGACCGGGGTGGGCGCGGCCCTGCGCCTGGGGACGGTACACCTGACGACGGAGGCGGGCCACCAGCTCATCGCGGGCAACGAGCGCCCGTGCGACTGCGGCCAGATCGGCTGCCTGCAGACCCTGACGGGCGGCAGCGCCCTGCACCGCCGCCTCGGCCGCCCCCTGGAGGACGTCGACGACGAGCGCTTCTGGCGCTCGTACGCCTCGTCACTCGCCCTGGGTGTGGCGAACTTCGCCCTGAACGCCGGCCTGGAGGCGGTGGCCCTGGGCGGCGCGATCGCCCTGCGGCGCCCCGCGCTCTGGCCGCCGCTGCGCGAGTCCCTGGCCGAGCTCCTGACCTACCAGCGGGTCACGGTCCTCCCGGCCGAACTGGGCGAGGAGGCCCCACTGGTCGGCGCGGCGCTGCTGCCCAGCCTTCCCGAGGCCGGGATCCTGCACTGAGCGGTAGGGCATGGCTCGGGTTCGTCGTGGTGCGGACCGTCGCTCCCGCCAGGCACCGCTCGGCGCTGGCGCGCCGTCGCTGCCAGGTCCGCGGCTGGTTGCGCCGGACCAGATGAAGCCCACCGGCACCGCAACCTCTGCCACCGGCTCCCCCTTCCCGCGTGGCAGCGGACCCGCGGATCGCGGCCATGAGCGTGCGTTGGTGGCTACGCAGGCGCACCTCACTCCCGCCAGCTGTAGACCGCCCGCAGCCGCGGGAAGTCGGCCGCCCGCCGCAGGACTTCAAGCCCGCGTTCGCGCGGCGCCAGCAAGGCCTTCGGCATCGGTCCCGCCGTGCCACACAGCACAATCTCCACCTCCGCGTCATCCTCCTCGCCGTCGGTCTCCTCGAGCTCGTACCAGCGCTCGCCGTACAGCATCGAGATGTACGAATAGTCGTCGCCGACGGCCACGATCAGTACCTCCACGCCCGACTTGTCCCAGACGAAGAGCGGACCTGTCGATTCCATGACCTCGCCATACACCGCGTCGAGTTCGCCCGGGTCCAGCCGGCGCTCGCCGGGCGGCGACCACAGCGACAGTTCGATACCAGGCCGGCCCTCCGTCGAGGGCATGCCAGGAAGCACAAGCTGGACCCTCGTCCCGTCGTCGACCACGCGATCATGGAACTCCACGTCGACCCCCGGCGCAAGGACGCCGTGGCCATCGGCACCTCGGCCCGCACGGCCCCATGCAGCGGCAAGCGCCGAATACCGCCACGACCGCGGATCAGTTGAGCGACGACGTCCTCTCCATGCGAGCCATGCTGGATCCGGCAGAGGACGATCCGATCGTCGTATGGCACGACTTGACCCACGTCGTCGGTGTCCTCAGCCGGCTCGCCTCCCTCGACCTGCCCGGCACCGGCAGCAGTGCTCCCTGAGCGTAGACACGATCACCATGTTCAGCTTTCGCCTCCGTGTGACCGGGTAGGCCGATGGAGGTTCCCGGCGGCGAGACGGATCAGTGCGGCGGTTCGAGGCCGGTCAGCAGGCACGCAACGTCGAGGCCGGTGCGGATGTAGTCGACGAACGTCGCGTTGTTCAAGGCTCGGGTGGACCGGCGGCGTCTGATCATGTCGATGGCGTCGTCAGGCTGGTGGCCGAGCAGCACCAGCGCGTGGGCGATGACGAGTCCTGAGCGGTTGTAGCCGCGGTGGCACCGCACGAGCACGCGACGGTCGGCGCGCACGGCGTCCGCGGTCAGCTCGGCCACGCGGCGCACCGCCTCGAGCTGATCGGCGCGCAAGGGCTGGTCCGGAACGTCAACGACGCGGTGCTCCACGCCGGGGTCCGGGCCGTGCCCGTCACGTTCGTGCAGGCTGACCACCAGGTCGAACTCGCTGCCGACAACGGCCGGCACCACGACCCCGGCGTCGAGGTGGTGGTGACCGCCCATCCACAGACCGCCGACGATCTCGTTCCACGGATCGTCCGCGAACGGCTCCCCGTGGTCTTTGGCTCGCGTCTTCACCGCACCCTCCGCCCCCGGCGGCCCGCCCGGGCCGGGCCGAAGCCACCGCAACCCTAGCGGCTGCCCCGAAACGCGAAGCCGCTGTCGCCGAGCGCGCGATGCCGGGACACCAGCTACGCCACCTGGGACGACCCGGCTCTCCCACGCCCTCAACCAAGCCGGCTCGACTCTGCCCACCAGCAGCGATCGGCTCGCGGCATGAGCGAGCGCGGTCAGAGAATGCCGTCTCGGGGTCGTCGGATACGCGGAGCGCGTGGTGCGCTGCGGCAAAGGATGCTCACGGTCGGGGCGCCATCGTCGTCGAGCCTGGGACGGGCGCGCTGGGCCGGTCGTGCGGGCGGCGGCGACCGTGCGCGGCACCAGCACGCCGAGCCGGCGCCGTGGCGCGAATGGGCCGCGAACACCGGTGGCGGAGGGTTGCGCAGCCGTGGGAGTGACACAGATCAGCGGGCCCACCCGCGGACCTGGCAGCGACGGCGCGCCAGCGCCGAGCGGTGTCTGGCGGGAGCGGCGGTCCGCATCCACGACGGGCCCGAGCCATGCTCTACGGCTCTGGCGCCTCGGCGGGTGCGGGGCCGGACAGGGCGATCAGGCGCCGCCCGAGCCGTGCGACTTCCGTGCGTAGCTCGTCCGGCCGCACCACCGTGAAGTCCCAGCCCAGCCCGGCCAGCATCACCGCCATGCCGTCCAGGCGCTCGGCCCGGCAGACCAGCCGCGCGCCCGAGGGGGTCGCGGTCACCGTGCCGGCGGTGGCGGGCACCCGGCGGCGGACCTCGGCCTCGGGGGCGTGCAGGAGGACCTCGACCTCGTGGCGGTACGGCACCGCCGCGAGCGCCCCGGCCACGTGCCCCGCGGCGTCGAACGAATCCGGGGCCTCGAAGCGTTCCTCGCGCACCGACAGCGAGCCGATGCGGTCCAGCCGCAGGGTGCGGATCTCGCCGCGGCGGTGGTCGAAGCCGCTCGTGTACCACCGGCCCGCGTGGAAGACGACGCCGTAGGGGTCGAAGGCGCGTGTCGAGTCCTCGCCGCGCCACGAGCGGTAGGTGAGCTCGACGCGCCGGTGGTCGCGGGCCGCTTCGCCCAGGGACAGCAGGTGGCGGACGTCGAAGAGGCCGGCGGGGCGGGGCGGGCGTGTGAAGCCGAGGGTCTCGCGCACCGCCTGGACCCGCTCGCGCAGCGCGGGCGGGAGCACCCGCTCGATCTTGGCCAGGGCCGACGCGCGTGCGGCGGGGGCGATGCCCAGGTTCTCCGCCGCCAGCAGGCCCAGCACGACCGCGACGGCCTCGTCGTCGCCGAGCATGAGCGGGGGCAGCCGATAGCCGGGGGCCAGGCGGTAGCCGCCGTAGCGGCCGCGGCCGGCTCGCACGGGCAGGCCGAGGCCGGCGAGCGCGGCCGCGTAGCGGCGCACGGTGCGCTCGTCGAGGCCGAGCCGCTCGGCGAGCTGCGGGCCGGTCAGCCCCGGCTGGGCCTGCAGCACCTCGAGCAGCGCGAGCACCCGGCCGGTCGACTGTGACACGGGTCACCCTCCGAAACAGGACCGCGGCATCAGGGCCGAATCTGCCCTGATTCGATCGTAGCGTCGGCGGCATGACGAACTTCGTACTGGTTCCCGGCATGTGGCTCGGCGCGTGGGCGTGGGACGAGGTCGCGGAGCCCCTGCGCGCGGCCGGGCACGACGTGACCGCGGTGACGCTGGGCGGGCTGGCCGAGCGCGCGGGCGAGCCGGCGACCCTCGAGTCGCACATCGAGGACGTCGTCGCGGCGGCCGGCGACGCCCCGGCGGTCGTGCTCGTCGGGCACAGCTACGGCGGCCTGCCGGTGCGCGGCGCGGTCGAGCGGCTCGGAAGCCGGGTGACGCGGGTCGCGTACGTCGACAGCGGGCCGGTCCCGGACGGCACCGCGCAGGCCGACTTCTCCGCGGGCGTGCCCGATGCCGACGTGCCGCCGCCCTCGTTCGACCCGGCCGACGACCCGGTGCTGTTCGCGGGGCTGGAGGGCCGGGCCGCACAGATCCGCGGGCGGTGCACGCCGCACCCCTGCGCCACCGTCGCCGGGAAGCTGCGCCTCCGCCACCCGCAGCAGCCCCCGACCGACCTGGTCGTGAGCACCTTCACGCGCGCGAACGTGGAGCGGATGATCGCGGACGGCCACCCGTTCTTCGCCGGCCTCGACCGGCGCGACTACCGGGTACGCGAGCTGCCGACCGGGCACTGGCCGATGTTCAGCCGCCCGGCGGACCTCGCCGCGGTCCTCGGCGGCGTCTGAGCCGTCACCGGCCGGCCGCGTAGACCGCCAGCTGCACCCGGTTGGCGCTCCCGGTCTTGGTCATCAGGTTCGCGACGTGCGTCTTCACCGTGGTCACGCCGAGCCCCAGTCGGGCCGCGACCTCCGGGTTGGACAGGCCCGCGCCGACGAGCGCGAGCACCTCGACCTCGCGGGCGGTCAGGTTCGGCGCCGGCGCGGCCGGGGCGGCGGGCGCCCGCTCGGCGAGCACCGCCCGGGCGACCAGGCGCCGCAGCACGGCCGGGGTGAACGGGCTGTCACCGGCCGCGGCCCGCCGGACGCCGTCGAGCAGCTCCTGCGGCGTCGCGTCCTTGACGAGGAACCCGCACGCGCCGGCGGCGAGGGCCGGGTAGAGGTGGTCGTCGTCGTCGAACGTGGTGAGCACCACGATGCGGACCGAGGGCCGCGCGGCGAGGATGCGCGCGGTCGCGATGGTGCCGTCGACCCCGGGCATGCGCAGGTCCATGAGCACGACGTCGGGGCGCAGCTGCTCGGCGAGCCGGACCGCGGCGGCGCCGTCGGCGGCCTCCCCCACCACGTCGAGGTCGTCCACGGACTCGCACAGCATGCGCAGCCCGGCGCGGACCAGCCGCTGGTCGTCGACGAGCAGCACCCGGATCACGTCGTCTCCTTCGCCGGTACCCACGCGGAAAGCCGCCACCCGTCCCCCTCCGGCCCCGCCGACAGCTCGCCGCCGAGCACCTCGACCCGCTCCCGGAGCCCGGCCAGCCCGACGCCGCCGGCCCCGGCACCGTCCCGCCCGGCGCCGCTTTCCCGCCCGGCGCCGCCGCCCCCGTGGGAGCGCAGGTCGAACGCGAGGCGGTCGCCGCTCAGCCGGATCGTCAGCGCCGCGAGCGCGCCCGGCCCCGCGTGCCGGGCGGCGTTCGCGAGGCCCTCCTGGGTCAGCCGCAGCACCGCGAGCGCGGTGCGGGCGTCGAGGCGGGTCACGTCCGGGTCGATGCCGGCCTCGACGGTGAGCCCGACCTGCCGCCCCCGGTCCACGGCGGCGTCGAGCGCGACGGGCAGCGCGGCCGGCTCGACCAGGGCCGCGGTCGGCGCGGTGCCGGGCTCGCGGAGCACGGCGACGAGCCGGCGCAGGTCCGCGAGGGCGCCGGAGCCGGTGGCGTGCACGTCGTCGAGCACCTGGCGCACGCGCGGGTCGCCGAGCGGCAGCACGGTGCGCGCCACCCCGACCCGCAGCACGATCGAGGCGACGTGGTGCGCGACGAGGTCGTGCAGCTCGCGGGCGATCGCCGTGCGCTCGTCGGCGCGCACCCGGTCCAGCTCCGCGGCGGCCCGGGCCGCGGCCTGCCCGTTGAGGTCGGCGAGGGCGCGCGCGTACAGCCCGATCAGCACCGGCGCCCCGGTCACCGCCAGCCCGGCGAAGACCACGTTCGCCGGGCCGGTCACCAGCTCGTCCAGGTCCGAGACGAGCGAACCGGCCAGGCCCAGGGCGAGGCCGAGCGGCACCTGGCGGCCGCGGCGCCGGGCGGCCAGCTCGAACAGGGCCCACGCGGTGCCGACCGCGGGCACGGTGTCGTCGTGGGCGCCCGCGAACCAGCCGGCGCCGGAGACCAGGGCCAGGGCCGCGACCGTGGCGAGCGGCCAGCGCACGCTCAGAAACCCGAGCGCCAGCGCCAGGACCGCGACCGTCCGGTCCACTGTGGACATGGCGCGCCCGTCGGCGGCCACCGTGAGGTAGCCGGCCCCGGCCAGCGTCACGAGCGCGAGCCGCAGGACGGTCGACCGCTCCGCGAACAGCCGCTCGACCCAGCCCATGCCGCTCACCTTAGTGCCGCGGCCGCGCCCGCCGCGGTGGCCGCGACGAGCACGGCCAGCGCGGTGAGGGTCGCCGCGTCCGGCGCGAGCAGCGGCTGCCCGCGCAGGGCCTGCCAGGTGACGAGCGCGAGCAGGCCCGCGTAGGCGCCGGCGAGGACGACGGTCAGGCGGGTGCGGCGGGCCGGGTCGGCGACCAGGCGGCCGAGCAGCATCGCGACGAGCAGCATGGCCTGCAGCGCGTGGATACCGACGAAGTGCCCGACGCGCAGGTCGCCGCCGGTCGTGCTCCAGCCGAGCAGCGGCAGGCCGGGGCCGCCGTCGGGGACGCCGACGGCGTGGGCGCCCAGCAGGGTGTCGGCGCCGCGCGCGTCGGCGTCCAGCTGGGCCCGCGTCGGCACCAGCATCAGCAGCCCCTGCGGCATCCCGAGCAGCAGCAGGACGAGGCCGAGCCGCCCGGCCCAGGCCACGGCCCGGTCGGCGGGCGGGTCGCGCCAGAGCAGGATCGCGATGAGCAGCGTGCCCAGCCACAGCACCAGGATGATCGCGCCCATGCCGCTCCACAGCAGGCCGTCCAGCGGGGTCGTGCTGTTGAAGTGGCTGGACCGGCCCCGGGCCGCCTGCCCGGCGATGATCCCGACCTCCAGCACCGACATCGCGGCGACGACCGCGGCCGCGATCCGGGCGGCGCGGCGGCCGCGGACGAGCCGGTCGAGCAGCCAGGCGAGGGTCAGGGCGTAGACGACGAAGGAGACGGCGAACTTCGCGGGCTTGAGCCAGACGGGCTGGCCGAGCAGGGTCCGGTCGTCGAGGGCGAGACCGGCGAGGCAGACGGCGAGCAGCAGGGTCATGAGTGCGGCGAGCGCGGTGAGGGCCCGGCTGCCGCGCCAGGCCTCGCGCAGGATCGTGGTCATGGCGCCGACGATCCCGGAGCCGGCCGCGGCGCGACTCCTGCCGCCGGCCCCACGGCCTCCTGCCGCAGGAGGAGGAGCCGTGTAAGGTTCACCGCCCTCGCGCTGGTCCCCGCACCGCCGGCGACACAGCCATTGAGCTGTATCGAAGCGCTTGCTTCAATCCGCGGCATGCGATGGCGTTTGGTGTCTACGGTGACGGCGGTCCTGGCCCTGCTGGCCGCGTCGGTCGCGCTGGCGTGGCCGAGCTCGGCCGCGCCAGTGGCAGTCCAGCCGGTGCGGATCATGCCGCTGGGCGACTCGATCACGGGCTCGCCGGGCTGCTGGCGGGCGCTGCTGTGGCAGCAGCTGCAGGCGAACGGCTACACGAACATCGACTTCGTCGGCACGCAGGCGCCGCAGGGGTGCTCGGTGCCGTACGACGGCGACGGCGAGGGCCACGGCGGCGCCCTCGTGACCGCGGTCGCCGACCAGAACCAGCTCGTCGGGTGGCTCGACGCGACCCACCCGGACGTGGTCCTCATGCACTTCGGGACCAACGACGTGTGGAGCAACCGCAGCACCGACACGATCCTCGCGGCGTACTCGAAGCTCGTCGACCAGATGCGCGCCTCCAACCCGTCGATGCGCGTCCTCGTCGCGCAGATCATCCCGATGAACCCGTCGACGTGCCCGGAGTGCGCGCAGCGGGTGGTGGCGCTCAACGCGGCGATCCCGGGCTGGGCGGCCGGCAAGACCACGGCGGCCTCGCCGATCACGGTGGTCGACCAGTGGACCGGCTTCAACACCGCGACCGACACCGGCGACGGCGTGCACCCGAACGACGCCGGCAACCAGAAGATGGCCGCCCGCTGGTATCCGGCGCTCGCCAAGGTCCTGACCGGCGGCGTCCCCACGAGTCCGTCTCCGAGCAGGAGCCAGAGCGCCTCCCCGAGTCCGAGCGCCCCGGCCGGCACCACCTGCACCGCCACCTACAAGGTCACCAACCAGTGGCCCGGCGGGTTCCAGGGCGAGGTCACGGTGAAGAACGCCGGCACCGCGGCGATCAAGGGCTGGACGACCCGGTTCACATTCGGCTCCGGCGAGACGATCAGCCAGGCCTGGAACGCGACCGTCACCCAGTCCGGCGCAATGGTCACCGCGGCCAACGCGAGCTGGAACGGCGCCCTGGCCCCGAGCGCGACGGCGACCTTCGGCTTCACCGGCAACGGCACCAGCGGCACCCCGGCCGTGACCTGCACCGCCGCTTAGGACGCGGCGAGCGCGAAGGAGCCCCGGGCCAGCAGCTCCCCGAACTCCCGCTCCGGCACCGGGCGGGAGAAGTGGAAGCCCTGGCCGATCGGGCAGCCCAGGCGTGCGAGCTCGCGCGCCTGGGCCGCGTCCTCGATGCCCTCGGCGACGACCTGCAGGTCCAGCGCCTGGGCGAGGTCGAGGATGGCGCGGGCCAGGGCCGAGTGCTCGGGCCCGCGCGCCACGCCGTCGACGAACGGCTTCGGGATCTTCAGGATGTCGATCGGGAACGCGTGGAGCCGGGACAGCGAGGAGTACCCGGTGCCGAAGTCGTCGACCGCGAGCCGCACCCCGAGCGCCTTGAGCTCGGCCAGGCGGCTCGCGGCCACGTCGGCGTCCTCGCTCAGCAGCGACTCGGTGATCTCCAGCGTGAGCTGCTCCGGCTCGAGGCCGCTGTGCAGGAGGGTCTGCTGGACGTAGAGGGTCACCGCGGGGTCCTGCACCTGGCGGGGTGAGAGGTTCACGCTGATCTTCGGGCGGGCGCCGCCGGCCGGCCAGGCGGCGGCGGTGCGGCAGGCGGTGCCGAGCACCTCGTAGCCGAGCGGCAGGATGAGCCCGGTCTCCTCGGCCAGCGGGATGAACCGGTCCGGCGGGATGAAGCGGTCCGGCGGGATGAACCGGTCCGGCGGGATGAGCCCCTTGCGCGGGTGCGGCCAGCGCACCAGGGCCTCGGCGCCGATGATCGAGCCGTCGCGGAGGTCGACGAACGGCTGGTAGTACACCAGCAGCTCGTGTCGCTCGATGGCCCCGCGCAGGTCCTCGGCGAGGTCGAGGCGCTCCAGGAGCCCGGCCTGCATGCTCGGGGCGTAGTACGCGAAGCGGTTGCGGCCCTGGCGCTTGGCCATGTGCATGGCGACGTCGGCGTTGCGCAGCAGCTCGTCGGCGTCCGGCGGGCGGTCCGGGTCGGGCAGGGCGATGCCGACGCTGGCCTGGGGCTGGATCTCGCGGCCGCCGACGCTGATCGGGCGGCGCATCGCGCTCAGCACGCGCTCGGCGACCCGGGCGGCCTCGGCGGCGTCGTCGAGGTGCTCGAGCAGCATCGCGAACTCGTCGCCGCCGAGCCGGGCCGCGGTGTCCGCCGAGCGCAGGCACGAGCGCAGCCGGTCCGCCGTCGTGCGCAGCAGCGCGTCGCCGGCCGCGCGGCCGAGCGAGTCGTTGATCGTCTTGAAGTCGTCGAGGTCCACGATGAGCAGGGCGATGTGGCGGTACGGCGTGCCCCGGCGCTCCAGCGCGTGGTGGATGCGGTCGGCGAGCAGGGCCCGGTTGGCCAGGCCGGTGAGCCCGTCGTGGAACGCCTGGTGGGTGAGCTGCTCCTCCAGGGCCTTGCGCTCGGTGATGTCGCGGGTGGTGAAGAGGTACCCGCTGCCGTCCCCGTCGTCGACCGAGCGCCCGATCGTCTCGGTCAGCACGAAGCCGCCGTCCGCGCGCCGCAGCCGGCACTCGACCGGGCCGACATGCCCGTTCGCGGGGCGGGTCGCGAGCAGCAGCCCCACGCGCTCGCGATCGTCCGGGTGTACCAGCTCGACCAGCGTCCGCCCGAGCACGTCGGCCGGGCGCAGGCCCAGCAGCGACTCGATCGACGGCGTGACGTACTGGATCACCCCGTCCGGCCGGCAGATCGACAACAGGTCGGTGACCTGCTCGGTGAGGCGCTGGAAGCGGCCCTCGGCCCGCTGGCGCTGCACCTCGCGCAGCACGTTGACCACGTCGGCGAGGCGGACCAGGACGAGCACGAACAGCACGCAGGACGCGGTCAGGAACACCGCGAGCTCCCGCGACGCGGCCGCCTTGACGGTGATGACGACCGGGATGAGCAGCGCGGCGACGGCCAGCAGCACGGCCACGCGGCCGCTGGAGAGCCGGGGCGCGGCGGGCGGGAGGCGCTCGTCGACGGTCCGCATCCGCGGGTCGAGCGCGGCGCACCCGACGCACAGGTAGAACCCCATCCAGCCGACGTCGACCCAGGTGCCGGCGTGGAAGTCCCCGCTCAGCGACTGCCAGGTGTAGACGGCGTCGGCCGCGAGCAGGCAGGCGAGGCCGGCGAAGAGCAGCCGGACCGGGGTGGCGCGGGTGGTGCCCCGGGCGCCGCCGAGGCGGGCCATCACGGCGAGCACCAGCACGTCGCCGAACGGGTAGGAGATCGCCACGAGCCGTTCGGGCAGGCTGATCGTGGGGCGGGTGAGGTACGGCTCGATCAGGAACGCCCAGGTGAGCAGCGCGGCGCCGACGGTGACGATGGTGCCGTCGATGAGGGCGGCCCGGTCGCCGCCCGGGCTCTGGCGGCGCACCAGGATCGCGAGGGCGCCGGCCAGGCACGGGTACATCGCCAGGTAGCACACGTCCGCCACGCCCGGCCCGGGCGCGTCCCGGCCCTCGACGAGCTGCGGCCAGTAGAACAGCCAGTCGCCGACGCTGTAGCACGCGAGGCCGGCGGCCGTCAGCCACCACGGCAGCGGGCGGGCGGGCCGGTGCACGGCGATGCCGATCAGCACGGCCACGGCCGACGAGCTCGCGGCGGCGGCCCAGACCAGGGCGCGCAGGGGCGAGTCGGGCGTCACGAAGTACACGACGCCCAGCACCACGCCGACGGCGGCATACGACCGCAGCAGCACTCGACCCCCTCCGGTGGTCCCCGGAGCCCAATCGGCCGTTTCGCGTGCCGCGTTACCCTTTTGCCCGATAAGTCGGCCGCGCCGTGCGGCCCGGTCGGTTCAGCGCTCCTGCAGCGTGCCCGCCAGCAGCCCGCGCATGAAGAACCGCCCGAGCAGCACGTAGATCACCAGCGTCGGCAGGCTCACCAGCAGCGCGCCCGCCATCGCCTGGCCGAACGGCACCGACTGCCCGCCGGCCACGTTGTTCAGCGCGATCGTCACCGGCCACGAGTCACGGCTGGTCATCATCGCGCCGAACATGAAGTCGTTCCACGACGACGTGAACTGCCAGATGACGGCGACGGCGAAGGCGGGCTTGGCCAGCGGTACGGCCAGATCCACCCAGGTCCGCAGCACCCCCGCGCCGTCCAGGCGGGCCGACTCCAGCAGCGCGTCGGGCATCGACACGAAGTGGTTGCGGAAGATCAGGGTCGTGATCGGCAGCCCGTAGATGATGTGGATGAGCATCAGGCCGAGCAGGCCCCCGGTCGCGTCCCCGGACCCGCGCAGCCCGACCGCGGTCATGGTCTGCGACACCGGGATGATCACGGCCTGGTACGGCACGAAGATCCCGAACAGGATCAGCGGGAAGACCACGTTGGACAGCGGGAAGCGGAACTTCGACAGCACGAACCCGTTCGCGCAGCCGAGCAGGGCCGAGATGAGCGAGGCCGGGATCGACAGGGCGAGGGAGTTGCGGAAGCCCGACGACAGCTTGGGCAGCACCGCCGAGAAGTTGTCGAACGACAGGCTGGTCGGCAGCTCCCAGATCCGGGTCACCGACACGTCCGCCGGGTTCTTGAAGCTGGTCACGATGAGCACGTACACCGGCATCAGGAAGAACGCGGCCAGGGCCCACAGGATGACGTAGCGCAGCGTCGTGCGCACCGGCCCCGGGCGCTGCCAGCGCGGGATCGACGACGGGTCGGGGTCCGGCGCGTCGCCCGGCGTCGGCAGCCGGGTGGGCCGGTAGGTCTGGGCCGCGGTGTTCTGCGGCACGGCGGCGGTTGCGCGAACCATCGGTCCGGTCATGGACTGATCACCGCCGTTCCGTGCGAAGGCTGTACCAGACGTAGGGGCCGACCACGATGGCCACCCCGAGGAGCAGGACCGTGGCGATGGTGGCGCCGCGGTCGTAGAACCCGCCGTCGAACGTGGTGAACCACATGTAGAGCGACGGGGTGTCGATGCGCAGGTTGCCCTGGTCGAGCGCGTAGAGCAGGTCGAACGTCTTCAGCGAGATATGGATCATGATGAGCATCGCGCTGAACGTGACCGGGCGCAGGGCCGGGCGCACGACGTGCCAGAAGATCTGCGTCTCGCTGGCGCCGTCCATCCGGGCCGACTCGCGCAGGGTGTCGTTGACGCCGCGCATGCCGGCCAGGAACAGGGCCATCACGTAGCCGGACAGCGCCCACCCGGCCGGCAGCGCGACCGCGGAGATCGCCCACACCGAGTCGGACTTGTGCCAGTCGCTGCGCAGGAACCCGAGGCCGGCGTCGGCGAGCAGCTTGTTGATGCCGGCCGTGTCGTTGCCCGAGCCGTTGTCGAGCAGCCAGCGCCACACGATCGCGGTGGCGATGAACGAGATCGCCATCGGGAACAGGAACACGCCGCGCAGGAAGCCCTCGCCGCGCACGCCCCGGTCCAGCAGCATCGCCATGAAGAACCCGAGCAGCAACGCGGCCGCGACGAACACGACGGTGAAGATGATCAGGTTGCGCATGTCGGCCCGGAAGCGCTCGTCGCGCAGCAGCGCGGCGTAGTTGTCGAAGCCGACGAAGTGGTACCGCGGGGAGAGCCCGCGCCAGTTCGTGAACGACACCCGCACGTTCCAGCCGAGGAACCCGTAGACGAAGACGCCGATGAGGATCAGCGACGGGGAGACCAGCACGAGCCCGGGCAGCCAGCGAGGGCCGTGCTGCTTGCGGGGCCGCCGCTCCTTCATCGCGAAGGCCGGCCGGTCCGGCTCCGAGGAGTGCCGTGCCCGGTGCTGCTGCTGGGGCGGGGGTGCCGGCGCCTGCCGGACGGGGAGGTTCACTGCGTCTCCCGGTACTGCTGCTCGACGGTCCGGGCGAACTTGCCCTGGTCACCGTCCTGGACGAACAGGCCCAGGGCCGAGTCGATCTCCGCGTTGTACGCGTTGTTCGCCACGACGCCGTGGGTCAGCGACCCGACGATGCGGGTATTCGGGTCGCGCCACTGTTGCAGCGCCCAGCCCAGGTAGTCCTTGTAGAGGCCCGCGTCGGCGTCGGTGCGCGCCGGGATCGAGCCCTTGAGCGGGTTGAACAGGTTCTGCCCGTCGGTGGAGCCGCACTCGACCAGCCACCGGCGGGCCAGGTCGGGCCGGCGCGCGCCGGTGGGCAGCGTGAACGTGTCGGACAGGAAGTCGTAGACCCCGGTGCTGCCCGGCGAGGCGACCGCGGCGTAGCCGTCCTGCCACTGCAGGCCCTTGGTCTGCGCCAGGTACGACGAGGACCAGTCGCCCATCACGGCGTACACCGCGGAGCCCGACACCACCCGGTCCAGCTGCGGCTGCCAGTCGCCGGCCGCGGACTTCACGTCGGAGACCGCGAGGATCTTGGCGTACATGTCCAGCGCGGCGGCCACCTCGGGCGCCTGCCAGCTGACCCGCCCCGCCCACAGCCCCTCGTAGGTGTCCGCCCCCAGCTCCCCGAGCAGCACCGTCTCGAGCAGGTGCTTCTGCGTCCACTCGGGCCCGACGGCGAGGGCCACCCGCCCCTTGGCCTTGATGACCTCGGCCTGCTGGAGGAACTCGGCCCAGGTCTTCGGCGGCGCGCCCAGCCCCAGCTCCCGGAGGGTCTTCGGGGTGTACCACATGAGATTGGCCCGGTGGATGTTCACCGGCACCGCGTAGATCCGCCCGTCGATGGTGAGGTTGTCCACGAGCCCCTTCGGGAACACCTTCGCCCAGCCCTGCTGCCGGTACAGGTCCGAGATGTCCTGCACCTTGCCCGAGCGCACGTCGTCGAGCAGTTCGAGCCCGGCGTGGCGCTGGTAGGAGTCCGGCGGGTCGTTGGCCAGCAGCCGGCTGGCGAGGATGGCCTTGGCGTTGGAGCCGGCGCCGCCGGAGACGGCCGCGTTGACGAACCGCACGCCCGCGTTGGCGCCCTCGAAGGACTTGGCCATGGCGGCCAGGCCCTCCTCCTCACCGGGGCCGGTCCACCACGAGTACACCTCGAGCTGATCGTTGCTCGCGCCCCGCACCGCGAACATCGACAGACCGCTGATCAGCGAGACGACCACGATCGCCAGGATCGCCAAGCGCCCCTTCCACACGCCAACCCCTCTTCCACAACCACAGATTGAGGACGCGGCGCGGCGACTCCATCCGGCGGGGCGGCGCACGCATGTCGTCCAGGGACGGTATGCGCGTATACAGCGGTTGCAGATGGAACCTTAAGGCGCTACCGAGCGTCGATCGGACACTTACCCACGCCGAACGGTGGACCTTTTATCACGGCGTAATGAAATTGTTGCAGCCGGTATTTACCAGAGGTTGGTGAAAAATCAACGGTTCACAGACTGGTATGGCATTGGTTACCGTGGCACTCGGTGCAACATTCACCGACACCTCGGAGGCTCGCGTGCCCCACGAGCGTTCAGCGGTCACCCTGCTCCACGATCCGAGTTGCCCAGTAGCCGTCAGCTTCCACGGCGAGATCGACGCGTCGTGGGCGGCCGAGGCCCAGCACAGCCTCGTCGCGGCCCTCGTGCACCACCGCCCCGACCCCATCGTCATCGACCTGCGCGGCGCGACCCGCCTCGACCCGCGCGTGGTCGGCGCCATCCTGGCCACGATCGACGCCGCCGACGACCTGGACGTGCCCGTGCAGGTGCTCCTGGGCGCGGCCGACCCGACCGGAGGCCTGCTGGCCACGCCCGCCTGAGGGCGCCGCGACCGCCCGAGGGCCGGTCTATTCGCGCACCGCCGCCATGCGCGCGGCCGGGGTCCGCAGCGCGAGCGCCGCCGGGACCAGGGCGGCGACCACCGCCACGACCGCGCACACGGCCGCGACGACGAGCACCGGCGTCCACGGCACCACCACGGTCACCGCCGCTCCCCCGGCGCTCAGGTGCGGCACCATCGCCAGCAGGACCCCGCCGGCGAGCGCCCCGGCCAGCGCCAGGCCGGCGACCGTGGACAGCAGGGCCTCGATGCCGACCATGCTGAGGATCTGGCCGGGCGTGGTGCCGGCCAGCCGCAGCACGGCGAGGTCGCGGGAGCGGTCGGCGGTGGCCATGACCAGGGTGTTGGCGATGGCGATGGTGGTGTACAGCAGCGCCATCCCGAGCACCGTGAGCAGGGCGAGGTCGTTCATGCGGCGCTGGCCGGCCTCGAGCCCGGCGAAGTACTCGGCCGGCGTGAGCACCGTGCCCGAGGCGTCCGTGACCGGGCCGGTCAGGGGGCCGGTCAGGTAGACGGCGTCGGCGTGGCCGGGCCCGAGCGACCACGGCAGCAGGACGCTGTCGTCGAGGTCGACGGAGGGCGCGAGGACGCCGGCGACGCGCAGCCGCACCGGGGTCGAGTCGTCGAGCCAGAGGTCCGCGGGGGCGCCCGGGGTCCAGTGCATCGACGCGGCGAGGCCGTGGCCGACGACCACGGTGCCGTCGGCCGGCTCGGCGCTCACCCGCATGACGCTCGCGAGGCCGGGGCCGGCGAAGAGCGCGTCGAACGGCTCGGCGTAGTCGGACTGGTTCACGTACACCACCGAGCGCGCCACCGGCACGCCGCCCGCCGGGACCCGGGCCGGGCTGACGAGCACGCCGGTCGCGCTCAGCCGGGCGGCGCTCGCGTCGGCCTCCGCCCGCCAGATCGTCGCGGTGGCGGACAGGGTCGTGGCGGCGATGCCGGCGGTGACGAGGATGGGGGCGACGGTCGACGCGGTCCGCCGCACCGCGGTCCGGGCGCCGTCGCGCGCGAGGGCGGCGGTCACCCCGGGGATCGGGCGGCCGGCCAGCCAGGCGGCGCCGGGGGCCAGCAGCGGGGCGAACAGGGCGATGCCGGTGATGGCGAGCTGGGCATCGAGCAGCACGAGGGCGATCGCCTCCGGCCCGTCGACCGGGACCCAGATGAGCAGCGCCGCCGTCCCGCCCAGGCAGGCCAGCCCGCACATCCAGCGCCCGGCGGTCATGACGCGCCGCTCGGCGGCGGCCTCCCGCAGCGCCTCGATCGGCCGGACCCGCCCGGCCCGCCGCGCCGCGACCATCGCCCCGGCCAGCGCGACGAGCAGCCCGGCGCCGAACGCGGCCAGCAGCGGCCACCACACGAACCCGGCGGTGAACCCGGGCGGGGCGAAGCCGTTGCGGGCCATCGAGTGCGCGAACACCGGCGCGGCGAGGAGTCCGGCCCCGCACCCGGCGAGCCCGGCGGCGACGCCGACGACGAACGCCTCGCCGAGCACGAGCCGGCGCACCTGCCGCGGCGTGGCCCCGGCCGCCCGCAGCAGCGCGAGCTCCCGGCGGCGCTGGGCCACGGCGAACGCGAATGTGCCAGCGACCACGAACACCGCGACGAGCGCCGCCACGCCCGCCGTGGTGCCCATGAGCGAGGCGGCGAGGGCGAGCAGGTCGCCGTCCGGGTTCGGCTCCGCCTCGGCGCGCGCGTCGCCGGTCAGGACCCGCGGCCCGTCGCCGATCGCGGCCCGCACCTGGGCCGCGGTCATGCCCCGCACCGCGAGCGCGTCGATGCGGCCGCCGCTGAGCTCCTCGGCGGCGCGGTCGGTGAGGTACACGGCCTTCGGCCCGCCGACGATGCCGGCCACCGTGAACGCGCGGCCCGCGATGGTGATCCGGTCGCCCGCGCGCCCGTCGGTGGCCACGACCTCGTCGTCGCGGGCCGGGCCGGCGCCGGCCGGGACGCCGTGCAGCGCCGCGGCCGACCAGGGGTGGGCGTTGCCGGGCAGCCAGCGGTCGGCGATCGCCCCGGGCAGCCGCGCGGCCAGGTCCGCGGGCAGTGATCGGGCGCGGTTCGTCGTCGTGGAGGCGGTGTACTCGTCCTCGGTGCCCGGGTCCACCACGACCGTGATGCTGTTCTGCCCCGCGACCACGACCTCGGCGGTGTCGTACCACGCGGGCGCCCGGCCCCCGCCGACGCTGGAGGCGAGCGTGAGGCCGGTGGTCGCGAGCAGCGTCACGCCGAGCCCGAGCGCGATGAAGACGCCCGCGAAGGAGGTCCAGCGCGCGCGTACCGTCTGCAGCGCGATCCTCAGCATGTCGCCGCCGTCTCGAGGGCGGTCATCCGCTCGGCGACGGCCTGCGGCGTGGGCGCGGCCATCTCGGCGACAACGCGCCCGTCGGCCAGGAAGACGACGCGGTCGGCGTGGGCCGCGGCGACCGGGTCGTGGGTGACCATGACGACCGTCTGGCCCTGGCGCCCGACCGTGCTCCGCAGCAGCCCCAGCACCTCGCGGCCGGTCCGCGAGTCCAGGGCTCCGGTCGGCTCGTCGGCGAAGAGCACGTCGGGCCGCGTGATGACGGCCCGCGCGATGGCGACGCGCTGCTGCTGGCCGCCGGAGAGCTCGGCGGGCCGGTGCCGGGCCCGGTCCTCGAGCCCGACGGCCGCGAGTACCACGAGCACCTCGCGGCGGGACGGCCGGCGGCCGGCCAGGCGCAGCGGCAGGGCCACGTTCTGCTCGGCGGTCAGCGACGAGAGCAGGTTGAAGGCCTGGAACACGAAGCCGATCCGGTCCCGGCGCAGCCGCGTGAGCCCGGTCTCGTTCAGCGTGGACAGGTCGGTTCCGGCGACGCGCACGCGGCCGGCGGTGGGCCGCTCCAGCCCCGCGGCCGCCTGCAGCAGCGTCGACTTGCCGGAGCCGGACGGGCCCATGACGGCCGTGAACGTTGCACGGGCGAACCCCAGCGTCACCGAGTCGAGCGCGACCACGGTGCCGAACCGCTTCCCCACGCCCTCGAGCGCCACGACGTCTTCGGTCATGCGCCCATCACACCGCGCGCGAGGCCGGCGGCTCACGCCCGCGGGCAGGTGTCCTCGCGGTGGGGGCAGCCCCACCCCGGCCGGGCCCTGTCCTGGCTGGGGCAGGGCTCAGCTCGGGACGGGGTAGACCGCCCAGGGCTTGGTCTTCAGGCCGCCCCGCGAGTCGATGCTGGTCTTGAGCCGCTCGCCGGTCTCGTGGGAGATGCCCGGCGACTCGTACGTCGGGACCTCGACCGCGCTCGCGGTGAACTGCTGCTTGTCGGTCCCCTCGTAGTCGATGCGCACGACGGTCGGGCCCTGCGCCGTCTCCAGCAGCAGGAACACGTGGCCGGGCCCGCTGATCGGCGGGGTGCGGCGGCCCAGGTCGATGCAGCTGGTCACCTCGCCGAACGGCGACGAGCGGGCGAACAGGGAGCAGGCCTGCCGCTCCTGGTCGGCCAGGAACGACGAGCGCTGCGGAAAGCTCACGGCGAACGGACCGCCGCCACACACCAGCACTACCGCCGCCGCGGCCGTGACCGCCCACCCGAGTCGATTCATGCCGACATTGTTAGCAGATATCCTGCTGCGTGTGATGCCGTGGGAGGACCTCGGGTTCGACACGTACGACGAACTGTGGGCCCGCGTGCCCGCCGACCCGCGGCCGTCGGTCACGTTCGACCTGGCCGGCTTCTTCACCGCCGAGGTCCAGGCGGAGTTCAACGCGGCCGAGCGGGCGGTCGACAGCCTCGCCCACCTCGCCTTCGTCCGGGTGCTGCCGCCGGGCACGCCGCTGCTCGTGCTCACCTGGGAGCACGCCTCGCACCGCTTCTGGCCGCACCGCCAGACCGAGGCGCCGCCGTGGCTGGTCGTGCCCAACGGCGACCACTACGTCGTCGGCACCGAGGACTTCACCCTGGGCACCCGCGGTCACCCGTGGGAGCAGACCCTCCAGGTGTGGGGTGAGCCCCTCCTCGACGTGCTGGTGCCGATGCTGAGCTGGCTTCCCCGCAAGGCGTGACGCGGCCGCTCAGTACTCGACGTCGCCGGTCGCCTCGAACGGGCCGACGACGATGCCGCGGCGGAAGGTGCCGTCGGCCCCGGTGATCGCCTGGAGCGTGAACTGCTGGAGCACCCGCAGCTGGCGCCCGGCGATCCGGAGGGGCCGGCGCACCTCGTAGAGCGGCGACCACGGGCACTCGTAGTAGCAGCTGCTGCCGTCGCGGGTGTGCAGCGGCACGATGTCGCCGGCCGCGAAGGCGGCGTCGACCTCGCTCTTGAGGGCGAGGGTGGCGGCCGGGTCGGGGTCCTCGCGCCACAGCAGGGCGATCGCCTCCCTCGCCCGGCGGTCCTTCTGCCAGCGCTTGAGCGTGACGGGGTCGGTCAGGCACCACGGGTCGAAGTGGCCGCCGCCGGGCAGGGCCCGCACGTCGGGGCGCCCGGCCGGGCGCAGCGACTCGTAGGAGCCCAGCAGCGACGGCATCGCGGCCAGCTGGCCGACGTGGAACCACAGCTCGAGGGCGGTCTTGAGGTTGTTCTCGATGAGCTCGTGCAGCTGCGCGTTGTGCCGCTCGGTGCGCAGCCCCACGGCGTAGTCGGCGGCCGCGGCGGCCTCGGCGTTGAGCTGCTTGAGCCGGTTCACCGCCGCGCGGTGCTCGCCGGGGACGCCGGCGCGCTCCAGGCCGTAGAGGGCGACGTCGATGTGCTGGCGCAACGGCGGCACGGCGGCGAGCAGCGCGGTGAGGTGCTCCGGCGGGCAGGGCCGGACCTCGGCCCAGTCCGGCAGGCCCGCGGGCAGGGCCAGCTCGGCGGAGATGTCGTAGTCGGGGTTGACCCGGGCCTGCCGCGCCCGCGACACCCAGCCCTCGACCGCCGCCAGCCAGGCCGACACCTGGTCGAAGGTCACCGCGGGCACGTAGCCGACGGTGCCGGGGCGGGCCGCGTAGTCGGCGTCGAGGAACTGCTCGCCGAGGGTCTGCAGCATGTAGCCGTTCCACGCCGCGAGCAGCAGGCTCCCGGTCGCCGGCGGCGCGTTCCACAGCGTCCGCCCGTCGGCGACGAGCTGGTCGCGGGCCCGGTCCGCCTCCATCATCTCGTCGTAGGCGGCCTTGCCCGCGCCGCGCAGGGCCTCCAGCACCACCGCGTCGCGCTCCTTGGCCAGCGAGGCACGCATCTTCGTCAGGAGCGAGGGGCGCATCGGGTCGGCCATGCGACTCAAGGTAGCGGCTCCCTGCCATGCCGACGCATGTCCGGAACCGATGAGTTTGCGGGCCGGACGGGGTTGCACGGGTAGGAGCAGCCGACACGACGGGAGTACGAGATGTTGCTACAGGGGCGCAGCGCGGTCGTCTACGGGGGCGGCGGCCACGTCGGCGGGGCCATGGCCAGGGCGTTCGCGCGCCACGGGGCCACCGTGCACCTGGCCGGGCGGACGCTCGCGACGGTGCGGGCGGTGGCGGACGAGATCACCGCGGCCGGCGGGATTGCCTTCGCCGACGCGGTCGACGCGCTCGACGAGCACGCCGTCGACGAGCACATGGGCCGGGTGACCGAGCGCTGCGGGCGGCTCGACGTGTCCGTGAACGTGATCAGCGACCAGGACGTGCAGGGCGTCGCGATGGCGCGGATGACGGCCGCGGACTACCTGCGGCCGATCGTCACCGCGGTGACGTCGAAGTTCCTGACCGCCCGGGCCGCCGCGCGGGTCATGGTGCCGCGGCGCTCGGGGCTCATCCTGTACTTCGGGGGCACCTTCGACTGGTCGGTGGCCCGGCGCTTCAGCGTGGGCGGGATGGGGGTCACGTTCGACGCGGTCGAGTCGATGCGCAAGCAGCTTGCCTGCGAGCTCGGGCCGAGCGGGGTCCGGGTCGTCACGCTGCGCACCGGCGGGCTGCCCGAGACGATCCCGGCCGGGTTCGAGGGGCGCGACGAGCTCGTCGGATGGCTCACCGGCCAGACGCTCACCGGGCGCACGGCGACGCTCGCGGAGGTCGGCGAGCTCGCCGCGTTCGTGGCGTCGGACCACGCCGGGATGATGACCGGCGCCGAGCTCGACATGAGCGCCGGAACGTCGATCCGATGAGTTGATCATTGAAAGATCTTGCCGACCTTCCAATACATTCGCGCAGCTCAGCCCGCACACACGCCGCTGAGCTGCGCGAATTCCTGCAAGAAGCTTGACAAGGATGAATGTCAGGCCCGAACCTTCCTCCACGCGTTGCAACGCCTTGGCTTTCGTTCGGCCGCCACCGTCCGGATCGCGCAAGGAGTGACCACCCCATGCCCCGTCGCAGACCCGTCCTCATCCTCGTGCTGTGCCTGCTCGCCGCGCTGCTGCCGGCCCGCGCGCTGGCCGCCGCCGGCAACAGCCTGACCGTCTACTACAAGCCGCCGAGCGGCTGGAGCACCGTGAACGTGCACTGGGCGCCCACCGGCGGCGCCTGGACCGCCGTGCCCGGCGTGGCCATGCCGGCCGCGAGCTGCGCCGGCTGGTACACCCGCGTGCTCGACCTCGGCTCCGCCGCCGGGGCCCAGCTGACCTTCAACAACGGCGCCGGCACCTGGGACAACCACTCCGGGGCCAACTACTCGGTCGCCGCCGGGCTGGCCGCGATCAGCAACGGCGCGATCGCGACCACGAACCCGTGCTCCGCCACCCCGCCGTCGTCCTCGCCCCCGGGCGGCAACACGGCCACCGTCTTCTACTCGACCGCCGGCCGGGCCTGGAGCACCGTGAACATCCACTACGCGCCCGACGGCGAGGCGTGGACGGCGGTGCCGGGCGTGGCGATGAGCGAGACCGCGTGCACCGGCTGGGTGAAGAAGACCGTCCAGCTCGGCGCGGCCACCGGCATGCAGGCGGTGTTCAACGACGGCGCCGGGACGTGGGACAACAACAACGGCGCCAACTACCGCATCGCCGCCGGGACGAGCCGGGTCGCGGGCGGCAGCGTCACCGCCGCCGCGACCGACCCGTGCACCGCGGTCCCGCCGGACACCACGGCGCCGACCGCGCCCGCGAACGTCACCGCGACCGTCGACCACGTGACCGTGAGCCTGGCCTGGAGCGCCTCCACCGACGACCGGGGCGTCACCGGCTACCAGATCACCCGCGACCCGGGCGGGACCGTGCTCACCAGCGCGTACCCCGGCTACATCGACGGCGGCCTCGCGGCGCGCACCACGTACACGTACACCGTGCGGGCCGTGGACGCGGCCGGGAACCGCTCGGCCGCGTCCGCCTCCGTCACCGCCACGACCGGCGACGCGCCGCCGCTGCCCGAGGGCGGGGCGATGCTCGGCGGCGACCCGCGCAAGGAGAGCATCTACTTCGTGCTCACCGCGCGCTTCTACGACGGCGACCCGTCCAACGACCGCGGCGGCAGCCAGCACGTGAGCTCCGGCAACGCGGCGAACAACGACCCGATGTTCCGCGGGGACTTCAAGGGGCTCGTCGACAGGCTCGACTACATCAAGGGCCTCGGCTTCTCGGCCGTCTGGATCACCCCGGTGGTGCTGAACCGGTCCGACTACGACTACCACGGGTACCACGGCTGGGACTTCTACCGCGTCGACCCGCGGCTGGAGTCGCCGGGCGCGACCTACCAGGACCTCATCAACGCCGCCCACGCCAAGGGGCTGAAGATCTACCAGGACGTCGTCTACAACCACAGCTCCCGATGGGGCGCCAAGGGCCTGTTCACGCCGACCGTGTGGGGCGCGCGCGACGGGCAGTGGGACTGGATGTACAGCGAGAAGGTCCCGGGCGCCGTCTACGACCCGATGCGGGAGAACGCGCTCGGCCGCGCCTACAACGGGGACCTGTGGTCGACGACCGCCCCGGCCGGCAACACGTGCCCGAACTACGGCCTGCCGAACGGGCAGAAGAGCCCGGAGGGGTACACCATCCACTCCTGCCAGTGGCCCAGCCCGACGGCCTCGATGTTCCCCGCGAACCTCTACCACCAGTGCTGGATCGGCAACTGGGAGGGCGAGGACTCCCGCTCCTGCTGGCTCGCCGACGACCTCGCGGACCTCAACACCGAGAACCCGGTCGTGCAGCAGTACCTCATCAACGCGTACAACACCTACATCGACATGGGCGTGGACGGCTTCCGCGTCGACACCGCCGTGCACATCCCGCGGGTGACGTGGAACCGGCGCTTCCTGCCGGCCCTGCAACAGCACCTGGTGCAGAAGTACGGCGCGGCCAAGGCCCAGGACTTCTACGTCTTCGGCGAGGTGGCCGCGTTCGTCAACGACAAGTGGAACCGCGGCTCGGTGAACCACTCCGCGCAGTTCTTCACCTGGAAGGAGCGCAGGTCCTATGTGGACGACGACGTCCAGGCCGCGCTCGACCAGTACAACTACGAGGAGCAGCTCGGCACCGGCAACCAGCCGGCGTCCACGAACGCGTTCCTGAACGGCAACGCCTACCACGCGCCGGACCACAGCCAGTTCTCCGGCATGAACATCATCGACATGCGGATGCACATGAACTTCGGCGACGCCCCGAACGCGTTCCGCAACGGCATGGACTCGGACGACTCCACCAACGACGCCACCTACAACGCGGTGTACGTGGACTCGCACGACTACGGGCCGAACAAGTCCTCGACGCGGTACGCGGGCGGCACCGACGCGTGGGCCGAGAACATGGCGCTGATGTGGACCTTCCGGGGCGTGCCGGTGCTGTACTACGGCTCGGAGATCGAGTTCCAGGCCGGCAAGCAGATCGACTGCGGCCCGGCCTGTCCCCTGGCCACGACGGGCCGCGCGTACTACGGCGACAAGCTGGCCGGGTCGGTGACGGCCTCGGACTACGGCGTGGTCTCCTCGTCCTCGGGCGCGGTGGCGACCACCCTGGCCCAGCCCCTGGTCAGGCACGTCCAGCGGCTCAACCAGATCCGCCGGGCGATCCCGGCCCTGCAGATGGGGCAGTACTCCACGGCCGGCGTCTCGGGCGGCCAGATGGCGTTCAAGCGGCGGTACACCAGCGGCTCGGTCGACAGCTTCGTGCTCGTGACCATCTCGTCGAGCGCCACCTTCACCGGCATCCCGAACGGCACCTACACCGACGCCGTCACCGGTGACGTCAAGGTGGTGTCCAACGGGACCCTGACGGCGACGGTCGCGGCCAAGGGCGACCTGCGCGCGTACGTGCTGTCCCTGCCGGGCAACCCGGCGCCGGGCAAGGTCGGCTCGGACGGGCCGTACCTGCGCTGAGCGCACCGCGGTGGGCCCGGTTCCCGGAGCGCCGGGCCCACCCCTCAGTGCAGGGTGAGCCGCAGCACCCGGTCGTCGTCCGGCACCGGGCCGCCGGGCCGGCGGCCGTCGCGGTTCGACGTCGTCATCCACACGCTGCCGTCCGGCGCCGTGACCGCCGCGCGCAGGCGCCCGTAGCGCTCGGTCAGCGCCTCCACCGGGCGGCCGGCGACGCCCGAGCCGGTGCGCCACCGCACCGACGCCGTGTCGGAGAAGGAGGAGGCGACGACCGGGGACGGGCCCAGCGGCACGAGGTAGATCCGCTGGCCGCGCAGGCACGTCACGACCGCCGTGGTTCCCGTGATCGCCACGCCCGCGGCCACCCCGACCTCCGGGTGCCAGACCACCACCGGGTCGACGTAGCGCGGGTTGCCCCCGATCCCCTCGACGGCCGGCCAGCCGTAGTCGCCGCCCGGGCGGATGATGTTGAGCTCGTCCCACACGGCCTGGCCGATCTCGGACGAGTACATGACCCCGTTCGCGTCCCAGGCCAGGCCCTCGGGGTTGCGGTGGCCGTAGGACCACACGAGCGAGCGCGGGAACGGGTTGCCCGGCGGGGGCCGGCCGTCGGTGGTCATCCGCAGGATCTTGCCGCCGAGGATGTGGAGGTCCTGGGCCGCCTCGGTGCGGGAGGCCTCGCCGGTGGTCGCGTACAGGTAGCCGTCGGGGCCGAACGCGAGCCGCCCGCCGTCGTGGATGCCGCCCCTCGGGATGCCGGTCACGATCGGCTGCGGGCGGGCACGGCCGTCGAGCTTGAGCCGCGCGATGCGGTTGTCGACCTTCGTCGTGTAGTAGACGTAGACCGTCCGGTCCTTCTTGTACCCGGGCGACACCGCGATGCCCAGCAGCCCGCCCTCGTTGTCCGAGTTCGCCTCGCCGATGCGGGCCACGGGGGTGACCGCGCCGGTGGTCGTCACGTGCAGGATGCGCAGGGTCCGCCGCTCGGTCACCAGCGCGCTGCCGTCGGGCAGGAACGACAGCCCCCACGGGACGTCGAGGTGCCGCGCGATCGTCGAGACGCTCACCCGCCCGTCCGCGCCGCCGGACGGGTCGGCCGCCCCGCGGTGGAAGTCGGTCGGGTTGATCGGCGGCAGCGGCCGCCCCTCGGCCCCCGCCGGCGAGGAGCATCCGGCCAGCACACAGACGGACAGCAAGGCGATCCCGGCTCGGCGCACGGGGCAACCGTGCGCCGGGCCGGGATGAGCCGCCGTCATCCTAGGAGGCGTAGACCTCCAGCTCCGAGAGCTGCCCGGCCGGCCAGCCGGTGTTCCCGGTGACCGTGACGCGCAGGTAGCGCACCCCGGCCGCGGGGAACGTGAGCGTCACCGCGTTGCCGGTGGCCGGGTCGAAGGCGCAGGCCCGGCTCGCGACGAGCACCGCCCCGGTGGTGAAGTCCGTAACCGTCACCGTCTCGGTGCGCGCCGCCCACGCCGTCGCCGGCGGGAGTTTCAGCACCACGCGGCTCACGGCGGTGGTCGCGCCGAGGTCCACCTGCAGCCACTGCGGGAACGCGTTGTTCGCGCTCTCCCAGTAGGTGTCCGCGCTGCCGTCGACGGCGTTGCCGGCCGCGTAGTTCTGCGTGTTCGACGACTGCGTGACCGGCCGGCGCAGGGCCAGGTTGGTGGCGGTCGCGGCCACCCCGGTGCCGCTGAGCGCGACGGTGGCCTCGGCGTTGGCGGCGGTAGTGCGCACGCTCAGCGTCCCCGTCCGGTTCCCGGCCGCGCTGGGGTGGAACGTGACCGTGGCCGTGCAGTTGGCGCCCGGCGCGATGGTGGTGCCGCACGTGGTCGTGACGGTGAAGTCGCCCGACGCCGTCACGGACTGGACCGTCGCCGGGGCGGTGCCGGTGTTGGTGACGGTCACGGTCTGCCAGTCGCTGTTGGTGTTCACGTCGGTGTCCTCGAAGTGCAGCGACGCGGGGCTGAGCGCCAGGGTGGCCGTGCCGCCGCCGGTGCCGTACACCTCGAGGGACGAGAGCTGCCCGGCCGGCCAGCCGGTGTTCGCGGTGATGCTCAGCCGGACATAGCGCGCGGTGACCGCCGGGAACGTGGCGCTCGCGGTGTTGCCCGTGGCCGGGTCGAACAGGTAGTCGGCGGCGCCCGCGGCGGTGCTCCACTGGGTGCCGTCCACGCTGGTCAGCACCGCGACCGTCTGCCGCCGGGCGGCCCAGGCGGACGCCGGCGGCACGCGCATCGTGACCTTGCCGACGCTCGCGGAGGAGCCCAGGTCGACCTGCACCCACTGCGGGAACGCGTTGTTCGCGCTCTCCCAGTAGCTGTTCGCGTCCGCGTCGGTGACGTTGCCGGCCGGGTAGCCGGCCTGCGTCGACAGCGCGGTGGCGGGGCGCCCGGCGGCCAGGTTCGTCGTGCTCGACGGCGGCACGCCGGTGCCGGTGAGCTGGACGAGGACGGCGCCCTGGCCGTCGTCGCCGGTGATGGAGTACACCGCGGACTGCGCGCCCTGGGTGCTCGGCGTGAACGTGACGGTCTGGTGGATGACGTCACCGGGCGAGAGCTGCTGGCCCTCGGAGACCGGCGTCGTGGTGTTGAACGCGCCGACCGGCGGGGCCGCCTTGGTCAGGGTCAGCGTGATGTTGCCCGTGTTGGCGATGTCGAAGGTCTGGGTCGCGGACGTACCGACGACGACCGACCCGAACGCGACCGGGTTCGGCGTGATCGTGAGGTGGGCGGCGCCCGCGACCGCCGTGCCGCTGAGCGGGACCGTGACCGGGCCGGCCGAGCTGGTGACGGTGATCGAGCCGGTGTGGTTGCCGGCCGCCGTCGGGGCGTACTTCACCGAGACCGACACGGACGCCCCGGCCGCGATCGTGGTGCCGTTGGCCGGGAAGCCGGTGGCGCTGAACGGGGCCGCGGGTGCGGTCGAGCCGGTGACCGTGACGGCGCTCGTGCCGGTGTTGGTGATGCTGACGCCGAGGGTCTTGCTGGCGCCGGTCGGCACCGTGCCGAACGACAGCGCCGCCGGGGTGGCGCCGAGGCCGGGCTTGGTGCCGGTGCCGTGCAGGTCCAGCGCGACGGTCCCGGCGTCGGTGGTGAAGGTGAGGCTGCCCGCGGCGCCCCCGGCCGCGGTGGGCGTGAACCGCACCGGCACCGCGAGGGTCTGCCCGGTGGCGAGGCTCACCGGCAGCGCGGGCGCGGTGACGCCGAAGGGCGCGGCGGCGCTCACGGCGGTGATGCGCACGGCCCGGGTCGCGGTCACGGTCACCGTCGCACTGGCGGTGCTGCCGACGGCGACGCTGCCGAAGTCCGTCGGCGGGGCGCTCAGCGCGGCGGTGGTCGGGCGGCCGAAGCCGAAGATGCGGCCGTCGCGGTTGCCCACGTAGACGCGGCCGTTGTCGGTCGCGGGCACGGCGAACTTCGTGGCGGTGCCGATCGGCGCGGAGTACCGCAGGTGCAGCTGGCCGCCGGTGGGCAGGGCGTCGTAGGCGCGCAGCTGACCGCCCGAGCCCGTGGAGCCGTCGCTGTAGACGGCCCAGACGATCGCCGAGCCCGAGGTCGTGCCGGTGGAGGTGACGACCGGGGAGCCGGAGGTGTAGCCGAACGTCGAGGGGCTGGTCGCGGCCGAGGTCAGCACCGGCAGGCCGGAGCCGTTCACGCCGTACTTGAACGCGCGCAGGAAGCCCTGGTTCTCGACCTGGTACACGTAGCCGCCGTCGCCGCCCCAGACCGCCGGGTGGCCCCAGACCCCGTTGTAGGGCCCGGCCGGCGGGACCAGCGAGGCGTCGGTGCCGCCCGGGCCCTGGGCCATGCCGCCGAGGTTGTCGCGGTCGAGGAGGAACACCCGGCCGTCCTTGCCGGTCTGCACCATCAGGCGCGGGTGGGCCGCGGTGCCGAACGAGGCCGGCAGGGCCACCGGGCCGCCGGAGCCGAAGTCGGTGTCGTCCTGGTCGAGCTTGCCGTTGTTGGCCGGGCTGAAGAAGTCCTTGGCGCTCAGCGAGCCGTCGCCGTTGACCTGCAGCCGGATCACCGACTCGGCGAGCGTGCCGGGCGGGCTGGTGCCCGGGCCGGGTGCCGGGGACACCCCGTTGCCGGTGGCCACGAAGATCCGGCCGGACCCGTCGGAGACCAGGCCGCCGCCGGACTGCCAGATGCCGCCCATCCCGGTCGAGCGGCCGGCCTCGGTGGACCACAGCGTCGACATGGCGGGGGTGGCGGTCTTGACGCCGGCGACGTACCCGACGTAGGGCCCGTAGTCGCAGTGGCTCGCGAAGCCGGCGTAGACGACGCCGTCGAGCAGCAGCAGGCCCGGGCGCTGGGCCGCGGTCTTCGGGTTGAAGGTGTTGGCCGGGTCGTTGGTCGGCGAGCCCTGGATCGTCACCGGCCAGCCCGAGCGCTCGGCCCCGGTCGCTGGGTCGATCTTGTGCATGTAGAAGTGCGGGTGGTTGGCGTCCGCGCCGTCGTTGACCTTGGCGGTGAAGAAGACCGAGCTCGTCGCCGGGTCGTAGACCGGGGTGCTCGTGACGCCGATGTTCGGCACCAGGTCGCCGCAGCCGATCGCGGACGCGGGCCAGGCGGGGCCGACGCTGCGGGACCAGACGATCGCGCCGGTCTGGGGGTTGAGGCCGTACACCCAGTTGTTCTCGGTCGCGGCGATCAGGGTGCCCGCGGCGACGATCGGCTGGGCGTAGATCTGGCCGTTGAGGTCGGTGGCGAAGAGCTGGCCGAAGTCGGCGGCGGAGACCGCGGACGGGCCGAGAGCGGCCTCGTTCGGGTCCCAGGCGGTGCGCAGGGTGTCGACGGAGACCGTCGTGACATCGGCGGAGGCGGGCGGGGCGAGCACGGCGGCGGTGCCGAGCGCGAGGAGGGGTGGCAGGAGGGCGGCGGCCAACCGGCGTGCGGCCATGACGGCTCCAGGGAGGGGTGTCGAAGAGCGTCGATCGGGACAGCACCGTAACGCGGCCGACATCTCTGCGCAAGATGCCAACGAAAGACGGAAATACTTGCACTCATCAACCGCAAAAGCCATCGACGGTACCGCCTGGGCCCGCACCACCCGCCCGGGGCATTGATCGTTACAGACCTGTGCCGGATGGGTACCACACTCGAACCGACCAGGGCCTTCGCGGTCTCTCGCGGAAGGGGACGGTGCGATGACCGAACCGGGAAGCCGGCGGCTGTCCGCCCGCGACAACCGCACCGCGGTCGCGGCCGGGGGCGCCGCGCTCATCGTGATACTGCTCGCCCTGCTGGCCTACTGCCAGTTCACCGGCTCGGGCTCCGGCGACCGCGCCGCCCCGGGCGCCTCTGTGTCGGCCTCTGTTTCGGCCTCGGTCTCGGCATCCGTCGCGGCCAGTGTGTCGGCCGCCCGGTCCGCCGACGCCGCCCGGTCCGCCGCGGCCGCCGCCGAGCGGGAGCGCTCCGCCGCCGCCTCGCGCTCCGCGGCCGCCGCGGCCTCGGCCGCGAACGACGGCTCGTCGGGCCTGAGCGGCAATGGGAACCCGACGGGCCCGGCCCCGAGCGGCGCGCCCCACACGGGCGGCGGCGACGGCCTGGGCATGCGCAACCCGCTCCTGGCCGGGGCGGGCATCGTCCTGCTGCTGGCCGCGGCCGCGCTCGTGGTCTTCCGCCCGCGCCCGGCGACCGGGCGGCGCTGACCGTGCGGCCGCCCCGGCGCCTGGTGATCGACGGCCTGACCGGCCTGCTCGCGGCCGGCGGCCTCACGCTGCTGGTGATCGGGGCGTCCCCCGCTCCCCCGCCGCCCGAGCGCCCGGCCGCCGCGCCCGCCGCCTCCGCCCCGATGCCGGACCCGATCCCGATCGCCAGCTCGGCCGCGCCGGCGACGGCGGTGCGGACGAACGGGCTGGGAGCGTCCGCACCCGTGCGGCTCACGATCCCCGCGATCGGGATCGACACCGCGCTCATGTCGCTCGGCCTCAACCCGGACGGCACCGTCGAGGTGCCACCGCTCAAGCCGGGCGCGCCGGCCGGCTGGTACCGCAACCTGCGCACCCCGGGCGAGGTCGGGCCCGCGGTGCTCCTCGGCCACGTGGACACCGCCCACGACGGCCCGGCCGTGTTCTACCGGCTGCGCGAGCTGCGCCCCGGCGACACCGCGACCGTGCGCCGGGCCGACGGCACCGCGGCGGTCTTCGTGGTCGAGCGGGTGGTGGAGGTGCCGAAGACCGACTTCCCGACGGATGCCGTCTACGGCCCGGTCGACTATCCGGCCCTGCGGCTCGTGACGTGCGGCGGCACCTTCGACCGCCTCCGCCACGAGTACCGCGGCAACATCCTCGTCTACGCCCGCCTAGAACGATCCTAGGACTTCGTCGGTCGTCGGGGTCGCGGCGCAGCTGCGCGAGGCGTAGTCGAGGGCGAGCGCGTGGTCGGCCGCGGTGAAGTCGGCCATGGCGTCGGCGACGAGGAACGGCTCCACGTCGTGCGCATAGGCGTCGGCGGCGGTCAGCAGGCAGCCCAGGTGCGCGAAGACGCCGCACACGAGCAGCTGGTCGCGGCCCAGCCGCCGCAGCGTGTCCAGCAGCGGGGTGCGGTGGAAGGCGCTGTACCGCCACTTCGTCACCACCTCCGAGGGCGACGCGGGCTCGAGGACCAGACCCCGGCTCGACTCGTCGGACGTCATGCCCGCGCCCCACACGTCGTGCAGCAGGCCGCGTTCGGCCCGGGTCATGCGGCCGGGCTGGGCGGTGTACCGGATCGGGATGCCGAGGCCGGTGCACGCCGAGCGCAGCCGGGCGACGTTCGCCAGCAGCTCGCGGCCGGGCGGGACGGCGGGGTCGAAGCGGTCGACGAAGTACCGCTGCATGTCGTGGATCAGCAGCACACAGCGCGACGGGTCCGGCCGCCACGGGGCGGGCCCCGGGCGGGGCGGCGACGGCATCGGATACGAGACGACGGCGGGCATCATGCGAACAACCAATCCTGTCCGGGCAGCCCGGAGGCCGCGATCCGCTCGTCCCGGCGGCGCTGCTCGGCGCCGTCGGGGAGGTGGTACTCGTGGCCGCCCGCCACGCTCGCCGCGGCCACGCGCTCGGCCCGCGGGCGGCGCGCCGCCTCGAACCCGGCGAGGTCGCCGAGGTGGCACGGCAGCGCCGCGGCGTCCTCGATCGCCTGGGCCGCGCCCTGGGCGAGGAAGGGCGGCATCGGGTGGGCCGCGTCGCCGATGACGACGGCCCCGTCCCGGTGCCAGGCCGGCAGCGGCGCGCGGGTACGCAGCGCGAACCCCCGGGTGGCCGCCTTCGCCAGCGCGCGCACCGGCCCGTGCCAGCCCCCGAACCGCTCCCCCGGGCGGGCCACGACGACGAGGTTGAGCCCGCCGGGGATCGGATAGGCCACGACGTGCGCACCCGGGCCGAGCCAGACCGTCACCACCGACGACTCGACCTGCGGGAGCACCGCACGGTAGGCGGTGTACCCGACGTCGACCAGCCCGCCGGGGACCAGCAGGCCGCGGACCGTCGAGTGCAGACCGTCGGCGCCGATGACGAACGAGGCCGGCCGCAGCGTCTGTCCGAAGTGGATGCGTCCGGCACGCGCGGCGAGAGCCTGCACCAGGTCGGCCCGCCGCAGCGTCAGATATGGGGAGCCGTAGCGGGACCGCACGGCCGGGCCGAGCGGAATCCGGCCCAGCAGCGCGCCGTCCGACCAGCGGCGGATCTCGCGCGCCGAGGGCTGCAGGGATACGGCGCCCAGGTCCACGCCGAGGCCGGCGAGGATGCGCGTCGCGTTCGGCGGGAGCTGGATGCCGTAGCCCGACGCCGGCAGGGAGGGGGCACGCTCGACGACCTCGCAGGGCACGCCGTGGGCGGCGAGGGCCACGGCCGCGGTCAGGCCGCCGATCCCGGCGCCGACGATGAGCGGCTCAGTAGTACCGCAGCGCACGGTCCCAGTCCTCGTCCGGGCCGAACAGGCCGCGCGGCTTCATCACCTCGGCGGTCGCGGTCAGCAGCCGGTGCGGGACCAGGCCGCCGGGCGGCACGGGCACGACGAGCGGCTCGACGTGCGGGTACGCGGTGCGCAGCGCCGCCGTCAGGGTCGCGGTCGCGGCGGTGCGCCAGCGGTCGGCGACCTCGATCTCCACACCGAGGCGGGGATGGTGCCGGTCGCCGTCGACCCGGGCCCGCCAGAACCAGACGCCGAAGTCGTCCGGCAGCCCGAAGACGAGCTCCTCCAGGCCCAGCTGGGTCAGGCCGCCGCGGGCGAAGCGGCCGAGCAGGCGCACCGCGGGGAGGTGCCAGCCGCAGGGGCACTCGCGGTACGCCACCTCCACCTCGTCCTCGATGGCGTAGCGCAGCAGGGGCATCGCGTCGCGGAAGAGCGGCGTCACGACCAGCCGGCCGCGCCCGTCGGGCCGCAGCTCCCCCGTGTCCGGGTCCTGCACCTCGAAGACGGCCCGGTCGGCCCACAGGTGCATGGTGCCGTGCGCGCACTCCCCGGCCAGGCTGCCGGTCTCGGTGGCGCCGTACTCCTCCACGACCGGCGCGTTCCACACCCGCCCGATGCGGGCCTTGCGCGCGGGCCCGACGGGCTCGCCGCCGACGAACAGCGCGCGCAGGCTCGGGAAGTCGCGGTAGCCGCCGGCGCGCGCGGCCGCGGCCCACAGCAGCGTGTCCGTCGGCAGCGACCAGGTGAGGGTGACGCCGAGATCGTGCAGCAGGCGCACCACCCGCGAGTAGGGCGTGGCCAGCGAGCGGTTGTCGGCCGGCACCACGGTCGCGCCGCGCAGCCGGGCGGCCGCGTGTGCGAGGTGCCCGGTGATCATCAGCGCGTACGGGGTGCGGACCAGCATCGTGTCGTCGGGCGCGATGCCGGTCCACTTGCGCGCGAAGCGCTCGGCGAGGTCGAGCCAGTCGGTCTCGGTGTAGTAGGACGCGGTCGGCTCGCCGCTGCTGCCGCTGGACTCGTGGTAGGTGGCGATGTCGGCGCGGTCGCAGGCGAGCAGGCCGAACGGGTACGCGTCGCGGAGGTCCTGCTTGGTCGTGAGCGGCTGCTCGGGCAGGGGCGCCAGGCCGCGCTCGCGGTAGAACGGGGAGCGCTCGGCCGCCGCGTACACCGCGGGGAGCCGCTCCTGCTGGAGCCGGGCGAGGCCGGCGAAGTCGTGCCAGTCGCCGATCTGGGGCAGCGTCATGAGTTCTCCAGGATCCGGTCGGCGTTGCCGAAGGAGACCAGCGCGAGCTCGTCCGGAGGCAGGCCGAGGGCGCGCAGCTTGGCGACCTCGACGCTCGGGTGCTGCAGCGGGTGCTCGGTGCCGAAGAGCACCCGGTGCGCGCCCAGCCGGCGCACCGCGAGCCGGGCCACGGCCGTGAAGCAGCCGGAGAGCTCGACGGCGATGTTGGGCAGGGGCGCGACGAGGCTGAGCCCGGCCGCGTCCAGGCCGGTGTGCCCGCAGTGGCCGGAGACGAACGTGACGTCCGGGTGCCGGCCGGCGAGGACGACGAGGTCCTCGGTGCGGGTGCCGGCCCGGCCGAGGCAGACCACGTAGACCGGGTGCCGGTGCCGCGCGGCGATGCGCACGAGCGCGTCGACCCGCGGGTCGTCGAGCCGGAAGCCGTGCACCGCCGGGGAGATCTCCAGGCCCCGGAACCGCGGCGCCGCGGCCTCGTAGCCGGCGGCGTCGCGGTACGGGTCGGCGAAGAAGAACGGCACCAGCCGCCCGCCGGACGCCTCGCACGCCCGCCGGACCCCCTCGTTGTCGGCCAGGGCCTTGCTCCGCCCGCCGTCGACGATCTGCACCGAGAGGCGGTCGAGCCCGACCACCCCGCCGGCGCAGACCGCCGCCCGCTCGACCCCGGCCTCGTCGAGGGCGCCCAGCAGGGCCTCGGCCGCGCCCGGGCCGGGGGTCAGGCGCGCGTGGAAGTCGAACATGGCGATCACTGCTCGTAGCAGAGTTCGTCGATGGGGTAGCCGACGTGGCGCTCGCGCCGGGGCAGGTACCCGAGGATGCGGTCGCCGGGCTTGAGCGCGGTCGAGTTCAGCACCGCGCCGCCGGGCCCGAGGATGCGCACGTGCCAGTCGTCCTGGACGATCACGTTGACCGCCTCGCCGCCCTCGGCCACGGCGTCGATCGACAGCAGCGGCCGCGTCTCGATCTTCACCCGGCCGACGACCACCGGGCGGCTGCGCCCGTCGGCCCCGACGGCCAGGACGGTGCCGCCCGCGCGCAGTTCGCTGAGGTACCGCGTGTGCTCGCCGTCCGCCAGCGTGTACGACATGATCGCGCCGGCGTTGACGCGGAACGGGCGCGTCGGCATGTACGGCAGCGGGTGGGTCTCGCTCACGCAGAGCACGAGCGCCTTGGCCCGCGACCCGACCAGGATGCCCTCGTCGCGGGCGAGATAGGTGCACGTGTCGACGCAAGCGCGCTCGCCCATCCCGGCGTGGGTGATCGCGGTGACGGTCAGCTCGGTGAGCTCCAGGTCCGGGGAGCGCCGCTCGACCGCGTCCTTGAGCCGGCCCGCCTCGCCGGGCGCGGACGGGGCCAGCATCACCCCGTCCGGGCCGTGCTCGAGCACGCCGAGGAACACGGGCGCGTCCGCGGCCCGCTCGACGGTGGTGACGATGAGCCCGTGCGCGTCGGCCGCCGCGGCCAGCACGATCTCGAGCGGGATGTTCGTCGGGTCGGCGAAGCGCAGCACGGTGACCGGGTCGCGGGTCACGCTCGCGCAGGCCGCGGCCAGGGAGTCGGCGTCGGTCACGTCGACGTGGGCGCCGAAGCGCACGCCGGGGTGGCGGGCCGCGAGCCGGCCGGGCTCGCCGTGCTGCGCCGGGTCCACGACGACCAGGTCGGCGTCGCCGAAGGAGTCGGGCAGCTCCTTGCCGGGCAGCAGCACCCGGCTCACGGTCGGCGGCAGCCCGGCGAGGTCGGCCGGGTCGTCGGCGACGATCGCGTCGAAGCCCCGGTGGATCGCCTCCTGGCACAGGACGGACTTGAGCCCTTCGGCGGCCCGGATGTCGAGCCAGCACTGCTTCATGGGGGTACTCCTTCTCATCGGGTGCGGGCCGGGGTGCGGTCATGGACGAGTGCGGCGAGCCGGCGCACCATCGCGGCCGGCTCGGGGGCGTTGAAGACGAGGCGGCCCGCGGCGACCCCGCCCGCGCCGGCCCGCATGGCGGCGGCGAGGTGCTGCAGGGCGGCGGCGCTGTCCAGGGCGTCGCCACCGGCCGCGAGCACCGGGATCGGGCTCGCCTCGGTGATCGCCGCGAGGTCGTGCGCGTCGCGGGGCAGCGCCGTCTTGACCAGGTCGGCGCCGAGCTCGGCGGCGATGGCGGCGGCGTGCGCGACGAGCCGCGGGGCGCGGCCGTCGGCGATGCCGGGGCCGCGGGCGTAGACCATGGCCAGCAGCGGCACGCCCCACCGGTCGCAGTCGCCGGCGACCGCGGCCAGGTCGGCCAGCTGCCGCGGCTCGGTCGGCGAGCCCGCGTTGACGTGCACGCTGACCGCGTCGGCCCCCAGGTGCAGGGCCTCCTCGACGGAGCCGACGAGCACCTTGGCGTCGGGGTCGGCGGACAGGCCGGTGCCGGCGGACAGGTGCAGGATCAGGGAGAGGTCGCGGAAACGGTGGGCGGCCACGTGCCGCAGCGCGCCCTTGTGCAGGACCACGGCGTCGGCACCGCCCGCGGCGAGCTCGCCGACGAGCCGGTCCAGACCCCCCGAACGTCCACTGTGGATGATCGGGGCGCCGCTGATCGGGTGATCCAGCGGCACGATGAGCAGGCCGCCGGATCCGTTGCGGTACAACCGGTCCAGCCGGACCCGGCGGGCGAAACTGTCATTGGGAGCCACGCCTACCGACGCTAGGCCCGGGCCGGTACACGCCCCACTACCTCAATGGGTAGTGGCCGCCCTCACCGGCGCGCTGCGACGGTGACGAGCATGACGCATCCGTGGTTGCAGCGTATCGCCGGCGCCGAGGCCTTCGCGCTCGTGTGCCGGGACGACCGGGTGGAGCTGCGCGTCGGGGTCCCGCTCGCCTCGATCCCGGACCCGGTGGACTCGGAGGTGGTGGCCGCGCTGCCCTACCGCACGATCGCCGAGCGCGGCCTGGCCTGCGTCGACGACGGGGCCCCGCCGCTGGCCTTCGCCGTGACCTGGTCCGCCTCCCTGCCGGTGTCCTCGGTGCTGGAGCTGCTGCCCTCGTGCTCCCCGGGCCTGCTCGACGGCCGGTTCGACCTGGACGACGCCGAGTATGCGGAGGTCGTCCGGCGGGTGGTGCAGGAGGACATCGGCGGCGGCACGGGCTCCAACTTCGTGATCCGCCGCACCTACCGGGCGCGCATCCCCGGCTTCACGCCCACCGCCGCGCTGTCGGCCTTCGCCGGCCTGCTGCGGTCCGAGCGCGGGGCGTACTGGACGTTCCTGCTGCACTGCCGCGGCCGCACCCTGCTCGGCGCCACCCCGGAGTCGCAGGCCCGCCTCGAGCGCGGGATCGCCGCGATGAACCCGATCAGCGGCACGTACCGCTACCCGCCCGGCGGCCCGACCGCCCGCGGCCTGCGCCGGTTCCTCGCCGACCGCAAGGAGACCGAGGAGCTGTTCATGGTCGCCGACGAGGAGCTCAAGACCATGGCCCGCATCTGCGACGGCGGGGGCCGGCTGCGGGGGCCCTGGCTGCGGCCGATGTCGCGGCTGGCGCACACCGAGTACGTCATCGACGGGCCCACCGGGCTCGGGCCGGCCGAAGTGCTGCGCGCGACCATGCCCGCCCCGACGGTGACCGGCAGCCCGATCGCCGCCGCGTGCCGGGTGGTCGCGGCGCGCGAGGGCACCGGGCGCGGCTACTACGGCGGGGCGATCGCGCTGCTCGCCCCGGGCGCGCTGGACTCGGCGCTGATCATCCGCACCGCGGAGATCGGGCCGGACGGGTCCGTGACCATCGGCGTCGGGGCGACGCTGGTGCGCCACGGCGACCCGGCGGCGGAGGCGGCCGAGACCCGGGCGAAGGCCGCGGCGCTGCTGGGGGCGCTGGCGGGTGAGCGGACGGCGGCGGCAGCGCCGAAGCTCCCCGCCCTCGAGCGCGCCCTGCGCCGTCGCAACGCCGGCCTGTCCCCGTTCTGGCTCGGCCGGCCGGTGCGGCTGCGGCCGCTGTCCGGCCGGGTGCTGATCATCGACAACGAGGACGACTTCACCGCGATGCTGGCCCGGCTCACCGAGGCGCTCGGGCTGCGCGTGGACGTCCGGCCGACGCTGCGTGACGGCTACGATGCGGTCGTGCTCGGCCCCGGCCCCGGCGACCCCCGCGACCGCGACGACCCGCGCATCGACCGGCTGCACGAGATCGCCGGGCGGCTGCTGGCCGAGCGGACCCCGACCCTCGCCGTCTGCCTCGGTCACCAGGTCCTCGCGGACGAGCTCGGCCTGCCGATCCGGCGGCTCGCCCGGCCGGCCCAGGGCGAGCCCCGGCGGGTGCCCGGATTCGGGCGGGTCGGCTTCTACAACACCTTCGTCGCCGTGTGCGGACCCGCCGAAGGGGCCCCGAGGCATCGAATGAGTGCAATTCATGTGACCACCGTGCGTAACGGCCGGCCGGAGCGAATTGGGATATTGCGGGATGCCGCGACCGGGGCGGTGCACGCGATGCGATTGGCACGAGCGCGGTCAATACAGTTTCATGTTGAATCGGTGCTGACCGAGCATGGCCCGGCGATTCTGCGGGGCCTGCTGGCCGAAATCCTGTCCGCCCCGCCGGGCGGGCCGGGAGCAGCACGATATCGGGCCAACGGAGGATGCCGTCCGGGTTCGTCCGGCTCCCCCGAATGGCTGTTCAAGTCGATCATCGAGTACCGAGAGAATCACCGCAGGCCAGCCACGATAACCGAACCGAGCTCCGCTGAGACGTCTGACAATTTGGGGTGATTTCGCTGACTGCACCGGCCGCGGGGACATTCGGGCGCGATCGGGAGCTCGCCGTCCTGCGCACAGCGGTGTCCGGCGCCGCCGAGGGCTTCGGCGGGTGCACGATCGTGACCGGCTCGGCCGGCATCGGCAAGTCTCACCTGGTCCGGGCCTCGATCCTGTGCGCGCGGGCGCGCGGGGTCTCGGTCGCGGCCCGCGCCGCGTTCGAGCTCGACCGCGCGGCCCCGCTGATCACCCTCGCGGGGACGCTGCAGCAGCTGCGGCCGGCCGAGCCCGCGATCGGCTGGCTGCGCGAGGAGGACGACGCGCAGTACCGCACCCTGGAGCGGCTCGGCGCCGCGCTGGAGGACTACGCGGCCCAGCGGCCCCTGGTGATCGCGATCGACGACGCCCAGTGGATGGACGAGCTGTCCGCCCTCGCCGTCGCCGAGCTCGTCCCGGCCCTGGCCTCCTCCCCCGTGCGCTGGGTGTTCGCGCACCGCCCGGCCCCGTCCGGCACGCCCGGGCAGCAGCTCATGGAGCGCCTCGTGCGCGACGGGCACGAGCAGCTCACCCTCGGCACGCTCGACGACGACGCCGTGCGCCGGCTGTGTGCCCAGGTCGTCGGCGCCGACGTGGACAACACCGTGCTCGCCCTGGCCGGCGGCTGCGACGGCAACCCGCTGCAGATCGAGCAGCTGGTCCGGACGCTGCACATGACCGGGCAGCTGGTGGTGGCCGACGGGATCGGCACCGTCGTCGGCGAGGAGCTGCCGTCGAGCTTCATCACGATCGTCGACCAGATGCTGCACGGGCTGTCCAGCGAGGCCCAGGAGCTGCTGCAGGCGGCGGCGGTGTTCGGCCGGCCGTTCGGGATCGAGGCGGTCGCCGAGCTGCTCGAGGTGCGCCCCGGCCCGCTGGTCAAGCAGGTCAAGGAGGCGCTCGACGCCCGGGTGCTGGTCAACAACGGCGACGAGCTCGAGTTCGTGCACGACCTGGTGCGGCTGGCGGTGTACGGCACGCTGAACCCCGCCGTCGCGACCATGCTGCACCGCCAGGCCGCCGCGATCGCCCGCGAGGAGGGCCGCCCGCCGGTCGAGGTGGCCGAGCACCTGCTCAAGACCGGCCGCTCCGGCCGCCGCGAGGCCGTCACGATCCTGCACGAGGCCGCGCTCGAGGTCGCCCCGGCCGCGCCCAGCACCGCCGCCGACCTGATCGAGCACGCGCTGTTGGTGATCGGCGAGCACGACCCGGCCCGGGTGGCGCTCGTCGCGGACGCCGTCACGCTGCTCGCCTCGGCCGGCCGGCTCGAGCGGGCGCAGGACCTGGGCGAGACCGCGCTGCGCGCCGGGCTCGACCCGCGCACCGACGCCATGCTCAAGTTCGGGCTGGCCGAGGCGTTCAAGCACGCCGGGCACAACCGGCTCGCGGTGGAGTGGGCCGACCAGGGCCTCGCCGTGCCCGCCGTGCCCGGCTCGGTCGCGGCGAAGCTGCACGCCATCCGCGCCCACGCCCGCTTCTACTCCGGCGACCTGCCCGGGGCCGACGCGGACGGCGAGGCGGCGACGGCGGCGGGGCTGACCACCGGGGAGTACGCCGCCTCGGTGTTCGGGCTCACCGGCCGCAGCCTCGTGGCCCAGGCCGAGGGCCGCCTGGACGACGCCTTCGGCCACGCCGAGCGCGCGACCGGCATCGCCGACCAGGTGCGCGGCGACGCCGCCCACCGCCACCCGCGGATCTGGCTCGGCGACGCCCAGGCCTGCCTCGACCGCTTCGACGAGGCCGAGGAGACCTACCGCCGCGGCCGCCGCGAGTCCGAGCGCCTCGGCACCGCCTGGTCCACGCCGCTGTGGCACTACTACCACGGGGCCCTGCTCACCGCCCGCGGCCGCCTCGACGACGCCGTCGCCGAGGCCGAGGCCGGCGTGGCCATCGCGCTCAACCTCACCGCCTACGCCCTGGCCGTGCCGCTGCTGGGCCAGCTCACCCGGCTCGCCGTCCTGCAGGGCGACCTGCCCCAGGCCCAGGCCCACCTCGCGCACATGCACCGGCGGATGGCGGCCGGGATCACCGCGGCCCCCGAGGACATGTACTGGCCCGAGGGCGTCCTGCAGGAGGCGATCGCCGGCCCCGAGGCGGCCCTGGCCGCGCTGACCGGCCTGATCGACGCGCTGCCCGCGCGGCCGGTGCTCATCGCGCAGGACCCGTCCACCGCCCCGGCCCTCGTGCACCTGGCGGTCCGCGCCGGCGACCTGCCCCGCGCCCGCACCGTGGTCGCCGCGGCCCGGGCCCTCGTCGCCCGCAACCCGCGCCAGCTCTCCCTCGCCGCCGCGGCCGACCACGCCGAGGGCGTGCTCACCGGCGACCCCTGGCTGCTGCGCGGCGCCGTCGAGCGCTTCCGCCGCACCCCGCGCCGCCTCGCCCTCGCCGGGGCCCTCGAGGACGCCGCCCTCAACACCGCCGACGACCAGCAGGGCCGCGCCTGGGCCGCCGAGGCCATCGCCATCGTCACCGACTGCCGGGCCGAGCGCGCCCGCCGCCGCCTCGAGTTCAGCCTCGGCGGCCCCAAGGCCCCCACCGAGCGGCCCGGGTTCCGCCCCGGCTCCCCGCTGCACCAGCTCACCCCGGCCGAGCAGAACGTGGCCCTGCAGGTCGCCCTCGGGCTCACCAACCGCCAGGTCGCCAGCGCGCTGCACCTGTCCCGGCACACCGTCGACAGCCACCTGCGCAAGATCTTCACCAAGCTCGACCTGCGCGGCCGGGTCGAGCTGGCCAACCTCGTGAACCGGGATCGCTTGAACACGTGATGTACGGGGGCACCCACCGGGCCCGAGCATGACCATTGGCGACGAAGGCGTCGCCGTGGCCGAGCGATGGGGGAACACCGGTGACGACGCCGTCGAGCGCACAGGTTCTCGTGGTCGGGGCGGGCCCGACCGGCGCGGTCCTCGCGCTGGAGCTCGCCCACCACAACGTGTCCTGCCTGGTCGTGGAGCGGGCCGTGGCCCCGCCCCGCCACCCCGGCGTCGACCGGCTGACCGGGCACGCCATGGGCCTGTTACGCCGGCTCGGCCTCGACGCGGTGATCGAGCGCTACGCGGAGGCGCCCGAGCCCGAGGACGTCGAGTGGCGCACCGGCCTCGACGACGACCCGGTGCTCGTCTCCTCGCCCGGCACCGCGTCCGGCGGCGGGCCCGACCATCGCGTCCCGGCCGCCGACCTCGCCCGGCGCCTGCGCGACGAGCTGCGCGGGCACCCCCTCGTCGACCTGCGCGAGGGCTGGACCTTCACCGGCCTGCGCGTCGAGCCCGACGGCGCCGTCGCCACGGTGCTCGACGTGCACGCGGGCGTGCGGCACACGATCGCGGCGCGGCACCTGGTCGGCTGCGACGGCGCGCAGAGCACGGTCCGGCGCTGCGTGGAGGTGCCGATGGAGAGCCTCGGCAGCCCCGCCCGGCACTGCTCGGTGTTCTTCCGCAGCGCCGACCCCCGCCTGCCCGCCAAGGACGCCCACCCCGTCGCCGTGGTCGTCGGCGGCGTGACCAGCGTGTCCCGCGGCGACGGCGACGGCTGGGTGGCCCACCTGCCGGTCGGCGCCGACGAGCCGGTCACCACCGACCCGGTCGCGATGCTGCGCTCGCGGCTCGGCAGCGGCCTGGAGGTGGCCGAGATCCTCGGCGTGGCCCAGTGGGACGACGCCCTGGCCGTCGCCGCGGCGTACCGCCGGGGCCCGGTGTTCCTGGCCGGCGAGGCCGCGCACCGCTTCCACCCGGCCGGCGAGCTCGCCGACACCAGCCTCGCCGACGCCGTCGACCTGGGCTGGAAGCTGGCCGCCGAGATCAACGGCTGGGGCGGCCCGGCCCTGCTGGCCAGCTACGAGGCCGAGCGGCGGCCGGTCGCCCTGCTCGATCGGGAGCTGCTGGCCCGCTCGCTGGAGACCCGGCGCCGGTTCGGCCGGCTCACCGCGGCCGGGGCCGCCCCCGAGCTGCTCGCCGGGCTGCTGCGGCAGGAGGCGCACCGCCCCGACGCCCGCGCCCTGCCCGCCCGGCACGCGACCTCGGCCGTGGTCTGGCACAGCGGCGCGAGCGGCCTGGGCGGCACGATCCGCCCCGGCGGCCGGGCCCCGGACCTGCGCCTGGACGGTGGCGAGGCGCTCGCCGACCGGTTCGGCCGGGCGCTCACCCTCGTCGACCTCACCGGGGAGGCGGCCGGCGCCCCGCTCGCCGCCGCCGCCAATGGCCGCGGCATCCCCGTCACCCACCTGCCCGTCGCGGACGCGAGCGTGCGCGCCGGCTGGGACCGCCCGCTCGCGCTGGTCCGCCCGGACGGGCACGTGGCGTGGTGCGCCGACACCGTGCCGGCCGACTGGGACGCGGTCCTCGACCTGGTCAGCGGCAAGACCACGTGAATACGTGATGTCCGCGGGAGCCTCCGGAGGCGACGCTCGATAGCGCCCAGCCCACCACCGACAGGCAGGACAGAGCCGATGAGCATGACGACCCTGGCACCGCCGCTGACGGGTTCCCCGGACTTCGGCAAGGCTCTCCGCGACACCGTCGTGAGCCGGTGGCACAAGCGCCTGTCGGCCAACCCGACGGCCAAGCGCAGCCACTGGCGGACCAAGACCGTGTACTTCCGCGCGGTCGCGAGCCTCGTCGCCGCCGCGCCCGGTGCCCCGCTGACCTGGAAGAGCATCGTCGAGGCGGCCGCGCCCAACGGCAGCCGCAGCACGTTCTACGAGGTCGCCGGCGCGCACGCCCGGCACCCGATGATCGACGCGTTCATCGACGACGGCCGCACCGACTCGATCCAGCTCGCGCTGCACTACCGGCGCACCGACGCCGTCGCCCAGCTGCTCGACGAGGCCAAGGTCTGGTCCTACTGGACGCACCGCGAGCGCATGCTCGACGCCGTGGGCACCGCGGGCCCGCTCTCGCCGCTCGCGCTCGAGGCCGAGGTGTGCGAGTCGCTGTCGAAGTGGTCGCGGGCCAACCCGCAGCTCGCCGCGACGCTCGGGCACACCCCGCCCGCGTGCGCCGTCGAGGACCTGATGCTGATCCGCAACGGGAAGATGGCGGCGGTACGGGCGGCGAGCCAGCTGACCGAGCACCTGCGCCGGGCCGCCTGAGCACTTTTCACCTTCTCGCGGGCAGGGCCTAGGCTGGCGGGGTGCGACTGCGGCGGCTCGAACGGCAGTGCCGGCGGCTGATCGCGGACATCGAGGTGCCGGAGCCCTTCGACCTGTCCGTGTTCCTGTCGATGGTCGCCGCGCGCCGCGGCCGCGACCTGCACCTGCATCCACAGCCCGCGCCGTCCGGCGCACCGTGCGGGCTGTGGCTCGCGACCGAGCAGGCCGACCACATCTTCTACGCGGCCGGGGCCGACCCGCTGCACCGCCGGCACATCATCCTGCACGAGATCGGGCACATCCTCTGCGACCACAGGGCGCCCGGTCTCGTGCTGCCGGACCTGGACCCGGCGACCGTCGCGCGGGTGCTGCTGCGCTCGACCTACTCGGCGCCGCAGGAGCAGGTGGCCGAGATGATCGCGACGATGATCAGCGGCCGGGTGCTGCGCGGCGGCACCGCCCCGCGCACCGACGACCCGCTCCTGCAGGGCCTGCAGGAGGCGCTCATCCCGGGACCGGGCCATGGCCTTCGCTGACACCCTCGAGTTCCTGGTGCTCGGCTCGCTCTGGGCGTTCACCGTCTGGCGCTTCGCGACGCCGCAGCCGCCCCGGGGCCGGGCCGTCCGGCTGGTGGTCCTGCTCGCCGCGCTCTCGTTCACGTTCAACCGGCGGGAGATCTCGTTCGCCACGGACCGGTTGCTGCATGTGGCCGACATATCGGTACCGCTGAAGAATCTGGCGACCGTCGCCGCATCGGCCGCGATGGTCCACGTCACCGGCCTCATGCCCGGGCCGGTCGCCGACCGTCCCCGGCTGCGCCGCTGGGCCTATGCGCTGCTCGCCGCGACCGGCGTGACCATGGCGGTGCTGTTCGTGCTGGTGCCGCGCAGTCCCGCCCGCGGCGACTTCGTGGCCGAGCACGCCGGCACGCCGCTGGTCACCGCCTACGGCGTGCTGACCCAGTTCGGCCTGCTCGTCGGCCTCGCGTGCTGCCTGGCCCTGTTCCACCCCGCGGCCGGGCGGGCCGAGCGCGGCACCATGCGCGCCGGGCTGCGGCTGCTGACTGGCGGGGCGCTCGTCGGGCTGCTGTTCATCGCCAACCGGGTCGCGTTCCAGGTGAGCAACGCCCTGGGCAGCGACGTGATGAACGGCCCGGGCGCGGAGAGCCTGTCGCGGGTGATCCTGGCCGCGATGCTGCTGCTGTTCGCCTCGGGCGCGGCCCTGCCGGCGATCGGCGGGCTCCAGCGGTGGCTGGCGCACTACGCGGCCCTGCAACGGCTGCGTCCCCTGTGGGCGGCGTCGGTGGCGGCCGTCCCGCACGTCGTGCTCGGCGATCCCCCGTCCCGCCTCGCCGACCTGCTCACGGTCCGGGGCGTGGACCTGCGCCTCTACCGCCGGATCATCGAGATCCGCGACGCGCAGTGGGAGCTGGGGCAAGCTCAGCAGGCACCCCCGGACGCCGACACGAGCCTGGTGGAGCAGGCGCGTGCGCTCCTGCGGACTGGAAGCGTTGTGACCACCCCCGAGTTGGCGCCGATCCGGCGACCCGGCCACAACGATCCCCCCGATGTCCCCAGCGCCTCGTAAACCTGAGTTGATGGGTGCACGGTGCCCGTAAATCTGAGCTTATGATGGACATTTCCATCCAACCGGCGGGATTGTCAAGGGTTGATGCGATGAGTGAGCCGACACTCGCGGCCAAGCTGGACCGCCTGTTCCGCACGGTCCACCCGGCCGGACGCGGCGAGTACACCTACGAGGAGGTGGCCGCCGCCATCCGCGAGCGCGGCGTCATGATCTCGCACACATACGTGTGGCAGCTGCGCAAGGGCGCCCGCGACAACCCGACCAAGCGGCACCTGGAGGCGCTCGCCGAGTTCTTCGGCGTCAACGCCGCCTACTTCCTCGACGACGACCCGGCCACCGTCCGGCGCATCGAGGAGCAGCTCGACCTGCTGGCGGTGCTGCGCGACAGCGCGGTGCGCTCGGTCGCCCTGCGGGCCGCGGGCCTGTCCGGGCCCAGCCTGGAGGCCATCCACGGCATGATCGAGCACGCCCGGCGGATCGAGGGCCTGACCGACTCGGACTGAGCGTTGACTAGCCTTGACGCGGGCGTCAAGGTTTAGCGTGGCCTCCATGCGGATCGGCGAGTTGGCGGAGCGTGCGGGCACCAGCACGCGTGCCCTGCGCTACTACGAGCAGCACGGCCTCATCGCCGCGCGGCGCACCACCAACGGCTACCGCGAGTACGACGAGTCCGACCTGCGCCTGGTGCGCGAGATCCGCTCGCTGCTGGAGATCGGCTTCAACCTCGAGGACACGCGCCCCTTCGTGGAGTGCCTGCGCTCGGGCCGCGCCTCGGGCGCCGAGTGCCCGGGCTCGATCGAGGTGCTGGGCCGCAAGCTCGCCGACCTGGACGGGTGCATCGCGCGCCTGCAGGCGGTACGCGGCGTGGTGGAGCGCGAGCTGGCGCAGGCCACTGCCGAGGAGGAGCCCGCATGACGATCGAGGTCACCGACAAGACGTTCGCCGCCGAGGTACTGTCCAGCGACGTGCCCGTGCTCGTGGACTTCTGGGCCGAGTGGTGCCCGCCGTGCCATCGGATCGCGCCGATGCTGGAGGAGCTGTCGACCGAGTACTCGGGGCGGGTCCGCATCGTGAAGCTCAACGCCGACGAGAACCCGGTCACGGCTCGCGCCTACGGGGTGCTGTCGATGCCTACGCTGGCGGTGTTCCGCTCGGGGGAGCTGGTGTCGTGGCACGTGGGCGCGCGGCCCAAGGCCAAGCTGCGCGAACAGCTGGACTCGGCGCTGTGAGGTGTTGCGGGCGATAAGTCGGGCGCTCCGCGCCACGACTTATCGGATTTATACCCCGTCGCCGGATTTGTCGGATTCAACGGCGCGCCCGCTTCGTGCCGGCGTCGCTTCTTACGGCTTCTTCGGGTGCTTCTACGGCTTCTCCGGGTGCTTCGGCGGGTGGCCTTCGGCGGCCCCTCGCGCGCGGGGGCTTCCCGCTGCGGCCGGCGGCGGGCGGCCTCCGGCCACGAGCTTTGACGGTGATCCGCGGCGGCAACCCTGAGCGGCGGTCATCGGCAGGAGCCGAATCACAGGTGGCGGGGCGGTAAGGGCAGACTACCCTTTGCACTGTGTCCGTCCTTCCGTCCGGGCCACCGCGGCCCGCCCCCGTGCCCCACACCGGCCGGGTCGTGCGCGCCGAGCGCCTGACCCCGAACATGCACCGCGTCGTGCTCGGCGGCGACGGGCTGGCCCGGTTCGCAGCGGGAGAGCACACCGACCACTACGTCAAGCTGATGTTCCCGCGCCCCGGCGTGGACTATCCGCAGCCGTTCGACCCGGTGGACGCCCGCGCGTCGATGCCGCGGGAGCTGTGGCCGGTCACGCGGACGTACACCGTGCGCGAGTGGAACCCGGCCACCCGCGAACTCACGCTCGACTTCGTGCTGCACGGCGACAGCGGGCTGGCCGCGCAGTGGGCGGTCAACGCCCGCCCCGGCGACGAGCTGCACTTCAACGGCCCCGGCGGCGCCTACTCGCCCGACCCCGCCGCCACCTGGCACCTCCTCGCCGGCGACGAGAGCGCCCTGCCCGCGATCGCCGCCGCCCTGCCCCGCGTCCCGGCCGGCGCCACGTGCACCGCGTTCGTCGAGCTCGGGAACCCGCAGGACCGGCAGGACATCCCCGGCATCACGTGGCTGGACCGCGGCACCGGCCCGATCGGCTCGGCGCTGGTGCCGGCCGTGCTCGCGCTGCCGTGGCCCACCGGCGCCGGCCCGGAGGCGGTGCACGCCTTCGTGCATGGGGAGGCGACGTTCGTGAAGGAGCTGCGACGGTACCTCCGAATCGACCGCTCCCTCCCCCGCGAACGCATGTCCGTGTCGGGGTACTGGCGCATGGGCCACGACGAGGACGGCTGGCAGGCCTCGAAGCGCGCGTGGAACGCCCAGATCGAGGCCGAACAGGAGCCGGCCTTCTCCTAGCCTCTCCCCCGCACCACCCCTTTCCGTGCTGCACCCTCCCGCCGCCCGGCGCCTGCTCAGGGCAGGCGCCCCGACGCCGGCACACGACACCGGCAGCGCCCGCACGCCACGAGTCGCGAGCGGGCGCCGGCTCGCGACGTCGGCAAAGCCCGCACGTACGGCGCCGCGAGCGGGCGCCGGTTCGCAACGCAGGCAGTGCCCGCGCTACGGTGCCGGCGGCGACTCCCGAGCCCGGCTTCGGGGTCCGGTCAGAGCACCGGCGCCGTGATGGTGAACCGCGCCTCGACCGCGGCCGTCACGCGCTGGCGTTCGGGGTCAAGCTGCAGGTCCGCGTACCCGCCGCCGCCGCTCGACTTGCTGCGCAGCAGGCCGCCGCCGTACCCCTGCGCGAACGGCTGCACCCCCTCGGCGCGCCCGAGGCCGGGGTCGGCCAGCTCGACGAGCTCGATCACCTCGGCGCCGAGCGCCTCCGCGTATTCGCGGGCCCGTGCGATCGCGTTCTCGACCGCCGCCCGCCGCGCGTCCTTGTGCACCGGGCTGTCCGGCCGCACCGACCAGACCGGCCCGTGCACCTGAGCCTGCTCCTGCCCGGCGACGGCGAGCATGATCTCCCCGAGCGCCGCGAAGTCGCGGATGCGGACCGTGGTCGAGACGCTGCCGTTGTACGCCGAGACGCGCTCCCCGCGTTTGCCCGAGCTCTCCGGGTACACGTGAAGGCCTGAGGTTTCTCGCTTTTCGACGGCTTCGCCGAAGCGCTCCATGAGCTGCCGAAGACCATCGGCGCGCTCCCGCAGCCGCCCGAGCGTCGTGTCCCGGTCCCGATCACGGGCCGACACCACCACCGTGAACTCGGCGATTTCGGGATCAACCTCGCGCACGGACTCGCCGCGCACCGCAACCGTCGTCATGCCGCACAGCGTAGGAGCCGCGCGCCGCCCACCTTCCCAGCGCGTCGGCATTTCGCCGGCCCGGGGGTCCTCAGGCGCCTCGGGAAATCCTTCCGGAGCCGGGTGTCCAGCGGCGGCGCCCCGGTCCGCCTGCCCCGCCCGGTTACGAGCCGGCGCCCTGGCCCTCTTCTTCGAGAGAGCGCCGCTTGCGCTTGCGCCGCTCGACGCCCACGCCGCCCCACATCGCGAACCCGGTGACGGTGATCCGCGGGGCGCCGTGCCGCCCCGGGCCGGAGGCGTCGTGCCCGAAGCCGCCCATGAACCCGCTGCCGGTCACGTGCACCTCGGCGTCCTGCGGCACGATGACGTTCACGCCGCCCATGAGGGCGAACGCGCGGATCTTCACCTCGCCGTGGAGCATGCGGGCCTCGCGCAGGTCGACCGTACCGCCGCCCCAGAACGCGAAGCACGTGAACACCTTCGGCACCACCCAGGCGCCGCGGCGGGTGAAGCCGCTCATGACCGCGACGGCCGAACCGGTCGCGGGCACCTCGCCGGGGCGGGGCGGCACGCCGTCCATCATCGGCAGCGGGGCGGACCCGGCGGTGGGCAGGTCGCGCACGACGGGCTCGAGATCGGCGTACGTGCGGGCCGCGTACACCGCGTGCAACCGCTCATCGACCTCGTCCAGGTCGAGCCGCCCCTCGGCGGCCGCGGTGCGCAGCACTTCGGCGACGCGCTCGCGGTCGGCGTCCGAGGCTCGCAGTTGCCGTGGGTCGATGCGCTCGGGCAGATCGGCCATGGCGAACAGCGTAGGCCGTACGCACACCACCGCGGGACCCGGATCGCGCCGCCCCGACCGCGCCACGCGCCCACGCCACGACTCGATCGGCCCGAACCCGGCCACGACCCGCACCTCTGCACGGCTCCGCTCCGCACTCCGCACCGCACCGCACTCCGCGCCTCACCGCGCCGCACTCCGCGCCTCACCGCACCGCACCGCACTCCGCACCGCACAGCCCGCACCGCACAGCCCGCACCGCACAGCCCGCACCGCACAGCCCGCACCGCACCGCACTCCGCACCGCACAGCCCGCACTGCACAGCCCGCACCGCACAGCCCGCACCGCACAGCCCGCACCGCACAGCCCGCTCCGCGCGAGTCTGCTCCGCGGTCGCGTGCGCGCGCGTGTCGTGTGGTCGTGTCGCGCGTTTTCACTGCTCGTCTTTGCGCGCCGGGTGCTCGGTTGTGCGCGGGCCGCGGGTGGCGGGCCGCGGGTGGCGTGATCGGCCGGTCGGCCATCACGTGCGTCGGCCGAGTGGACGCGTGGTGGGTGCCGAACAGGCGAGCGGGCGTCGATGCCGCGTCGCCCAACGGCCATCACGCGTGTCCTCCGGTGGGCGCGGGCGCGGCGACGAGCGGGTGGCCGCGGGTCGGCGCGCGGTCACGATTCGGGTGTCACGCGAGTCGGCCGTGCGGGTGTGAGTTGGGCGTCAGGCGGGCGGGTCCGGGCCGGCGGGAGCGACGTTCGGTGCCGTACGAGTGACCGATTGTCCACTGTGGTCGCGACACGTCCGGAAAATTCGGGATAAAACGGTCTCGACGCGTATCCTGCCCGAAACAACCTCTTCGCAAACCGAAGACTTGCGCAAGGGGCTCGGTAGCGTTTTGGATGTGCTGGCGGGCCGTGTGCCACCGTCCGTGAGCGGCGGCGTCAAGCTTCCCGATCGTATGGAGGATCGATTCATGACCCATGGCGGGGATCTGTTGACGCAGCGCGACGACGCCGCGGCGCGGCCCAATTTCACGCAACAGGTCCGGGGCTACGACAAGCGCCAGGTCGACCAGTACCTCAACCAGCTCGACCGGCAGATCGCGAGCCTCACGAACGACCGCAAGCGCGCGGCCGGGCAGGCCCAGGATCTGACCAACCAGGTGCAGGACCTGACCGCACAGCTCAAGCAGCTGCAGGCGGAGCTGGTCGAGGTGAAGCAGCGGCCGGCCCGGGTCGACCGCGCCTCCTTCCGCCACCTCGGCCCGATGGTCGACCAGATCCTCGCGCTGGCCGAGAAGCAGGCCGGCGTGATCATCGACAACACCGAGCAGAAGGCCGCCGAGCACCAGGCGAACGCCGAGAAGGCGCTCGCCGAGGCCAAGGAGCGCGCCGAGAAGCTCATCGCCGACGGTGAGGGCGCGCGCGAGCGCTCCGAGGCCGAGGCCAAGCGCATCCACGAGCAGAGCGTCGAGCACATGGAGAAGACGCGCTCCGAGGCCGACGCGCTGGCCGAGGCCGCGCGGCAGCAGGTGCTCGCCGAGGTCAAGGCCGGCCGGGCGCAGGCCCAGCAGGAGCTGGCGCAGTGGAAGGCCGCCGCGCAGCGCGAGATCGAGGAGCTCAAGGCCGCCTGCGACCGCGAGCTCACCGAGCAGCGCCAGAGCACCGAGCGTGACCTGACCCAGCAGCGCCAGGCCTCGGACCAGAAGAACGCGGCCCTGCACGCCGACGCGCAGAAGTTCGCCGCGGACCTGCGCAAGCGCTCCGAGGAGGAGAACGCTCGCCATCAGCAGCAGCTGGCGGCGGTACAGCAGGACATCCAGGCTCGCCAGAAGGCCCTCACGCAGCTGCAGGCGGAGCTGGAGTCGACCCAGACCAAGCTGGCCGACGCCCGCCGCGAGTCGACGGAGCTCGGCCGCGAGGTGACGACGCTCCAGCAGCGCCTGGGCGAGACCAAGCAGAGCCTCACCAGCGAGCTGACCCGCCTCGAGCACGCCCGCCAGGCCGCGGACTCGGCCGAGCGGCACGCCAAGGAGGTCCGGGCGCGAGTCCAGCGCGAGGCGAAGCGCGTGGCCGACCTCGCCGCGGCGGCGGTCATGGCCGCGGCGGCCGGCGGTGGCGGCGACACCGGCGAATACCCGAAGGTGCCGGCCCGCCAGATCCCCGAGCAGCTCCCGACGCAGCCGGACAGCGCCTCGGCTCAGGACGCCCGCCGCGAGGAGACGGCCCCCGAGCAGGCCTGACAACGCTGTTCCGCACTTCCCGAACGGCCGCCGCGATGTGTCGCGGCGGCCGTTCGCCGCTCGCGGCGGAGTCGCCGCGCGATCCCCCGGCCGGTGCCGCACGCCCGATATATCCGCATTTTTCGCCTGTCGGGGCATCGGCCCGGTTCGTCCAGCCCGGCGACCGGGCGCGGCGCGGGCGACCACGGCCAGTCGCGGCGCGGCGACCCGGCCGGGCGCAGCGCGGCGACCCGAGCCAGGAGCGGCGCGGCGCGGCGCGGGCCGGGAACGGCGCGGGCCGGGAACGGCGCGGGCCGGGAACGGCGCGGGCCGGGAACGGCGCGGGCCGGGAACGGCGCGGGCCGGGAACGGCGCGGGCCGGGAACGGCGCGGGCCGGGAACGGCGCGGGCCGGGAACGGCGCGGGCCGGGAACGGCGCGGGCCGAGAGCGGCGCGGCGCGGCGCGGGCCGAGAGCGGCGCGGCGCGGCGCGGGCCGAGAGCGGCGCGGGCCGGGAACGGCGCGGGCCGGGAACGGCGCGGGCCGGGAACGGCGCGGCGCGGCGCGGGTCGAGAGCGGCGCGGGCCGGGAACGGCGCGGGCCGGGAACGGCGCGGGCCGAGAGCGGCGCGGGCCGGGAACGGCGCGGGCCGGGAACGGCGCGGGCCGGGAACGGCGCGGCGCGGCGCGGGTCGAGAGCGGCGCGGGCCGGGAACGGCGCGGGCCGGGAACGGCGCGGGCCGAGAGCGGCGCGGGCCGGGAGCGGCGCGGCGGCGCTGGCCAGGAGCGGCGCGGCAGGAGCCGGAATGCATCGGCTTCATGGCTCGCGCGGGGGCGTCGAACGGCCGCCGGGAACGCGTACGCGCGCCGGTGCCGATGGCGCGGCGATTCCTCTACCGTCCAGCGTGGTGTGGGACTCGCGGAGGTGGTGGGCGTGAGGATCGTGGCCGTCGTCAACAACAAGGGCGGCGTGGGCAAGACGACGATTACCGCCAATCTCGGCGCCGGACTCGCCGCCCGCGGTCTCAAGGTTCTCATGATCGACCTCGACCCGCAGGCGAGCCTCACCAAGTCGTTCTTCACCGTCGACGAGTCGCAGCTGTTCCTGTCGAAGCTGCAGACCGTCGGCGCGTGGTTCCGAGCGCCGGACAAGGGCCGCGCGCAGGTGCTCGCCGATCTCGTGTTCAGCCCGCCGCGGTGCAACGCGCTGATCGGCAAGCAGGGCGGCTGGCTCGAGCTCGTACCGTCGGATCCCCTCATCATCAACTCCGAGAGCCTCATTCCGGGCGCCGTGGACAACTCCGGTCACATCAAGCCGTCGAAGTTTGTCGCCCTGCACCGGCGGCTCGCGGAGGATCTGAGCGATCCGGCGTTTTCGAAGTACGACGTCGTGCTCGTCGACTGCGCGCCAGCGTTCTCGCTCACCACGAAGATGGCGACGGTCGCCGCCGACATGCTGCTCATGCCCGCCCGGCCCGATTTCCTGTCCACCGAGGCGATCCAGGTCATGGGCCAGCGGCTCCTGGAGCTGACCAAGGCGTTCAACCAGCACCGCGAGGCCGCGCCGGCGGAGGCGCCGCTGATGCGCATGCCGCGCGTGGCCGTGCTGTTCACGATGGTGCAGTGGTACAACGGCAGCCCCATCGACGTGCAGGCCCAGTTCATCAACGAGGTGAAGGCGCTCGGCGTGCCGGTGTTCGACACGCTCATCCGGGACCGCAGCAACGCGTACGCGGCGTCGGGCCGGCACGGGGTGCCCACGATCATGGCGGGCGGCGTGGCACCCGAGGTGCGCACGAACCTGCACGACTGCGTCGACGAGCTGCTCAAGATGTTCGAGAGGTTGTGACGTGACCCAATCCCCCAAGCTGGCCGCCCTCGCGCTCAACGAGATCGGCCGGCTCCTCGGCGGCCTGACCGAGGAGCAGCTGGCGGCCCTGGCCGAGGGCCGCGCCCACGTCGAGTTCCGCGACACCGACGGCACCGTGGCGGCCCTGCGCACGGCCCCCGACCGTGCGAACGCGGACGGTGAGCGGGCGGGCGGCGAAACGGCGGCTCCCGCGCGCGCGACGGCGAAGGCGACCCGCTCCGCCGTCGACCTCGACGCGATCATCGCGGACATCAAGGCGCTCACCGAGGAGGACGCCGTCGAGCGGTACCTCATCGGCCGCGACAAGGAGCTGTCGCTCCCCCTGATGCGCGAGCTCGCCGACCGCATCGGCCCGCCGGTGACGTCGAAGGGCGCCAAGTCGAAGGCCCAGCTGCGCAAGAACATCGCCGCGGGCACCGCCGGCCTGCTCAACCGCCCCGCGTCGGTCTTCTCCGGCAGCTGGGACCGCTAAAGCTAGTCGGTGCTGCTGGCCGGCAGCGCGATCCGCTCGCCGGCCCACGGCTTCTCGTCGACCGCCGGCAGGTGCGCCACCGAGCGCATGGACACCCGCTCGCGCTCGATGATGTCCGTCCACTCCTGCGCGGTACCGGAGACGACGAACGGCCCGATCGGCACCTCGATCGCGTCCTCGAGCACCTGCACCGGCACCGACTCGCCGTTGATCTCCACGTCGCCGTCCCGGCCCTCGGTGCAGGCCGCCTCGATCGCGGCCGCGAAGTCCTCCATCTCGGTCGTGCCCGTCCACTCCACCCCGGTGCCGGAGGCGCGGAAGAGCAGCCGGCCGGGAATCCAGGCGCTGCCGTACAGCACCATGGTCAGCTTGTAGCCGTCGCTCGTCGTGGCCGGCCCGCTCGGCAGGGCCTGGTCGAGCCACTTCGGGCGGAACGACGCGAGCAGGTCGGTCATCGCCTCGGCCAGCAGCCGCCGCCGCTGCGCGAGGAACCGGGGGAACGCCGCCGCGGCGCGCAGGTCCTCGTCCAGCGGGATGTAGTGGGCCTGGAGCGTGTCCGCCTCGACGCTCGGGAAGTAGTCGGCGGGCGAGCGGTCACTGATCTTCAGGTTGGCCTTGCGGGAGATGAAGGCGAGGTTGGCCAGGTCGTTGATCTCGCCCTTGTCGTAGCGGTCGAGCGTCGCCACGGGGTGGACGTGGTGGTACTGCAGCTGGAAGTCGTCGCTCTCCCCCGGCATGATCGAGGTCGCGTACCACCAGTCGCGGGCGCCGTTGCGCTGGGCGACGAGGAGGCTCAGGAAGAAGTACGGGCTCTCCTTCGACCGGCCGGCCAGGGACTCCGCGGTGATGCTGGGCACGGCCTGCAGCACGCCGAGGTTGCGCAGCAGCTCCCGGGCCGGCTCGGGCTTGCGGGCGGCCTGGATGTCGCGGGCCAGATTGGTGTCGGAGGACGTCGAGTAGCGGGCCCGGATCGTCGCGATGAGCAGCCAGTAGAGCAGCGCGTCGGCGGTCTGCCGCTCCATCGGCCCGTCGGGGCGCTCGCCGAGCAGCACGATGAGCGGGATCAGCGCCACGAGCGAGGGCAGCGGGCCGGACCGGGCGAGCCTGAGGTTCGCCTTCAGCAGCGGGACCAGGTGCCGCAGGCCGCGCTGCACCGTCTCCCACGCCTTGGCCAGGTCCGCCTCGCCGACCCGGCTGAGATCGTTGACCGACCAGGAGGACATGCCGCCGCCGAACAGTACGCCCGCGAAGGCCCGGGCCAGGAACTCCACGTCGAGATCGCCGTAGCCCGCGCGCTGCCAGTGACCCGCCTCCTTCTGGAACTTGTCCAGCACGCCGGGCCACTTGGCCGAGAGCGTGGACATCGCCAGGTCGGCCCGGCTGAGGTGCCGGCCCGCGCTGTTGACCCGCACGAAGATCTCGGAGACCTCCTGGTACCCGCACTCGCGCAGCGTCTCGACGTGGAAGGTCCGGTCCCCGAGCGAGCGGACCGCGCCCACGCGCGTCTCGATCTCCAGTTCGTCGAGCTGGCAGCCCGCCGCCCGCAGACGTTTGATCAACGAGACGAGCGACTCGTCGCGCCGCAGCAGCGAGTACACCTTGATCCAGCTCGGATCCGCCTGCGTTGCGGCGCTCTGGTTCTGGAACCGCTCCTTCTCGACGTGGAAGACGATCTGGGCCTCGGGGTGGTCGTGGAAGACCCGGTGCAGGGAGGTCAGCCGCTGCTGGCCGTCGAGGAGGTAGAGCGGCGGCTGGACCGGCTTCTCCGCGACCCCGGTGACCGCGAGCTCCCGCGTGGCCGGGGCCTCGTCGGACTGCCAGAACAGCAGCGAGCCGAACGGGAAGCCGTGATACAGCGAGTCGACCAGCTTGGCGACCTGCGTCGGGCGCCAGACGTAGCTGCGCTGCAGCTCCGGCAGCCGGATCTCGGTGCGTGAGATCTGCCGCATCAGCTCACTGACATGCAGGGTCGCCCGGTCGATATGCATGGCAGCGATCCTTCCCGCGGGGCGGCGGGCACGGTAGCGCCCGGTCGCGCTTGTCGGGACGGATGGTCCGGCACGGATTTCGGGCCGAACGACGTTGCATTCCGCGTCCGTCGCCAGGATCCCACCATGCCGCCCGACAGGCGAAAAATCAGACATGTCGGATCGCGCAGCGTCCGACATGTCGCCGCCCGGCCTCAGCGCGAGAAGAGCTCCCTCAGGTCGGGCAGCTCGGCGAGCTCGGCCGGGACCCGGGCCGCCATCAGGTCGTACGCCCGCTCGGCCACGGTCAGCAGCTCCGGGTAGTGCGGGTACGGCCGCCGGCCCGCGGCGAAGGCGATGATGTCCGGGATTCCGGCGACGGCGTCGGGGTCGCGCAGCGCGCCGGTGAAGGTCTCGCGGCCCTGGCCGATCAGCCAGAGGCGGAAGTGCAGCCAGGACTCGTCGGAGTACCCGCCGCTGTGCACCACGACGCAGGCGGCCAGCAGGTCGCGGGTGTTGCTGGAGCGCACGAGCGCGTGCAGGGACCGCTCGAAGTCGGCGATGCCCTCGGCCGGGCGCTGGGCCAGCCGCGCGGCCAGGGCGTCCGCGTCGCAGAACGGGATGCCGTCGAACAGGTCCCAGAAGTGCGGGTCCGGCAGCGTCACCGGATGCGGGCCACGGCACCGTGGCAGGCGACCTCCTCGGCCGGCGGGCGCGGGCCGGGGACGTCGGCGGCGTGCCAGTAGGCGACCGACTCGATGCCCGGCTCGACCAGCTCGAAGGCCGACAGCAGCTCGGCGAAGCGCGCGCCCGTGCGGGCCTGGAAGCGGCCGTCGGCGTTGTTGGCGCTCAGCGCCCGGATGGCCTCGTCGGGCAGGAACTCCCAGGTGGCGTGGGACGCGACCAGGTAGCTGCCGGGGGCGAGGGCGGCGGTGAGCTTGTCGACGATCTCCTGCGGGTGCTCGTCCTCGCGAATGAAGTGCAGGACCGCGACGAGCAGCAGGCCGACCGGCTTGGACAGGTCCAGGGTGCCGGTCAGGTCGGGGTGCTTCAGGATCGCGTCGGGCTCGCGCAGGTCGCCGTCGATGTAGGCGTTCGTGCCGCCCGGCGCGCTGGTCAGCAGCGCCCGCGCGTGGGTGAGCACGATGGGGTCGTTGTCCACGTAGACCACGCGGCTGGACGGGTCGACGGCCTGGGCGATCTCGTGGGTGTTGTTCGGCGCCGGGATGCCGGTGCCGATGTCGAGGAACTGCCGGATGCCCTGCTCGGCAAGGTATCGCACGGCGCGGCCCATGAAGGCGCGGTTCTCCACCGCCATGAGCTTGACGCCGGGCATGGCGGCCGCGATCGCGTCGCCGGAGGCCCGATCGGCGGCGAAGTGGTCCTTGCCGCCCAACCAGTAGTTGTATCGCCTGGCCGGGTGCGCGACGGTGGTGTCGATGCGCGTCCGGGCGTCGTCGGAGGTGTCCATCAGGCCACCATCGTAGCCATCGGTGAGCACGATTGGTCAATGACGCCGATGGGTACGTTCGCGGCGTGAGGATCGTGGTGGTGGCACACCGGAAGAAGACGCTCGGGGGCGGGCTCGACGAGCTGCGGCGCGAGCTCGACCGGGCGGGGGCCGGCAAGGTCGGCTGGCATACGGTACCGAAGAGCAAGAAGGCCCCCAAGAAGGTCCGCAAGGCCGTCGACGCCGGTGCGGACCTGGTGTTCGTGTGGGGCGGCGACGGCATGGTGCAGCGCTGCGTCGACGCGGTGGCGGGCACCGGCGCCACGGTCGCCATCGTCCCGGCCGGGACCGCGAACCTGTTCGCCTCGGCGCTGCGCATCCCCCGCGACATCCGCGCGGCCGTGCAGATCGGGCTGCACGGCGAGCGCCGGCGGTACGACCTGGGCCGCATCGACGGCGAGCACTTCGCGGTGATGGCGGGGGCCGGCTTCGACGCCGCGATGATCGAGGACGCCGACCGCCGGCTCAAGCGCCAGGCCGGCCGCTTCGCCTATGTGCGCACCGCGCTGCGCCACGTGCGGGACGCCCCGGTGCACACGATCGTGCACCTCGACGACGAGCCGTGGTTCGAGGGCCCCTCGACGTGCCTGCTCATGGGCAACATCGGCACGATCTCGGGCGGGATCAAGGCGTTCGACGACGCGAGCCCGTTCGACGGCCGGCTGGAGGTCGGCGTGACCACCGCGCGCGGGGCGCTGCAGTGGGCGCGCACGGTCGGGGTCATGGCGACGGGGCGCACGGACCGGTCGAAGTTCGTGCGGATGGGCCGCGCGCGGAAAGTGTACGCCGAGTTCGCCGAGCCCGTCCTCCTGGAGCTCGACGGCGGGGCCCGCAAGCGGGTCAAGCGCGTGGAGGCCGAGGCGGTGCCCGGCGCCGTCACCCTCGCGGTGCCCGCGGCACAAAGGTGAATAGCCGCCGCGGGCCGGTGTGCGGGCGCGGCGGCACCGCCAGCTCGTGCACGCCGACCCCGATCTCGAGCTCGCCCGGCGAGTCGAAGGCGACCTCGCGGAACCCGGCCTCGGCGAACCACCTCCGGATGCCGGCGGTGACGTCGGGCGCGCGGCGGTGCCGGGTCCAGATCACCCGCGCGCCCAGCTCGGGCAGCGCCGCGACCGTGGCGCGGATGTCGTCGTCGGTGATGTTGCCGAACACCCCGCAGACGAGCACGACGTCGGCGGGCACGGCCCCCGCATAGGCCGCGCTGTCCCCGGCATCGCCCCGCACGACCTCGAGCGCCGTCCCGGCGAGCAGGTCCCGCGCGACGGCGGCGTTGCCGGCGTCGAGCTCGACGAGCCGCCCGGTGACGTCGGCGCGGCGCGGGTGCCCGTCGAGCGCCCCGGCGACGTCCCGCCCCTGGCCGGCGCACATGCTGACCAGCCGCACCGGCCCCGGGGCCCGCCCGTCGAGGGCCTCCGCCACGCGCCGGATGACGATCCCCAGCCGCACGGCGAGCGCCGAGCCGGGGACGTCGTACGCCTCGTGCCACCGCGTCCACTCGCTCATCCGACCACTCTCGCACAGCGCAGGCCCGGATCGGCGTCCACAGTGGACGGCACGAACGGCCCGCGGTGCGTTGCGGTGGATTTCTGCTCGGGCCCGCGTCAGCTGCGGACCGTCGCTCCCGCCAGAAATCCCGGCCTCCGTGGGGGGCAAGGACGACGCTAACGCGGAAGCTGCTGCAGCACGATCCGCGCCATCTCGGCGACCAGCGCCCCGTCCTCCGTGTGCGCGAACTCCATCGCCGAGTGCGAGCCCCGGCCGCAGACCGCCGCGGTGTAGCGCGGCGCGACGACGATGAGCGCGCACTCCTCGACGGCGGCCCCCGGCCCCTGCGCGAACCGCACCCCGGGCCCGACCGCGGCCGGGTGCAGCGGCGCGACCAGCCCGACGAACGCGGCCCGCTCGGCGAGCCCGGTCAGCGACGGCAGCCACGACCGCGCGGTGTCCGCGTCGGTGCACGTGGCCAGGACGACGGCGCCGTTGCCGGCCCGCCGCAGCACGTGGTCGAGCCGCGCCGCGAACGCGTCGGGCGTGGCGGCGCGGGTCTTGCCCCGGGCCGCGGCCGCCTCGAACGGCGTCCCGCCGGGCAGGTGCACGTCCGGCCGCGACTTGCGCAGGCGGGCCGCCGGCACGAACCGCCCGGCGTGCTCGGGCAGCGGGGCCGGCTCGCCGAACAGCAGCCCCTGGCCCCAGTGCGCGCCGAGGGCCCGCGCGTTGGCGAGGTCCTGCGGCGTCTCGATCCCCTCGGCCACGATGAGCGCCCCGGTCTGCTCGGCGACCGCGTTCACCGCGGCCACCACCTCGACGGTGCGCGGCGCGTGCGGCGCGCGCAGCAGCTGCAGGTCGAGCTTGACGACCTCCGGCTCCAGCAGCGGCAGGAAGGCCAGGGACATCGGGTCGGCGCCGACGTCGTCGAGCGCGAGGCAGTGCCCGTGGGCCTGCACGGTCGCGGCGAGCTGGAGCAGCGCGGCGGGGTGGGCCGAGAGCGCGCGCTCGGTGTATTCGAGGACCATCCGGAACGGCGCGTCCGTCATGAGCTCCCGCACCCGCGCGGACAGCGGCTGGTTGATGACGGCGGGCTCGGCGTTGACGAAGACGAGCGGCGGGGGCGCGTCGGCGGCGCGGGCGGTCTCGAGGGCCCGCTCCGCGCACAGCGCGTCGAGCTCGGCCAGCCGCCCGGCCGCGACGGCCGCGGCGAAGAGGTCGCGGGCCCGCCAGAGCCCCGACCCGGCCGGGCCGCGCGAGAGCGCCTCGACCCCGATCGGCCGCAACCCGGCCAGCTCCACGATGGGCTGGAACAGCGGCGTGACCGCCCGCTCGGCGAGGACCCGCTCGATCGTCCAGGCCCCGTCGCGCACGGCCCAGTCCACGACCCCGTCGGCCGCGCCGCCCCGCGAGGCCAGCCACGGCGCCCCGCCGACGGTCCCGCCGCGCGACCACCACCGGACATTGGGCCCGCCCGCCGGATCGGCCGTGCGCTCGGCGTCGCCGGGCGCGTCCGCCGAAGGCGCGACGGTGTCGGCGTCGGCGTCGAGGGCCTGCTGCAGGCCGGCCAGCTCCAGGACCGAGGTGCGGGTGACGACCGGCGTCTCCAGCATGCCCAGCGGGGTGACCTCCACGGTGTCGTCCTCGAGTCCGATCGTCGGGGCGGCCGTCGCCGCCGGGCCGAGCCGGGCGCGCAGCACATTGCGGGACGCCAGCGTGCGGCTGACGCGGGAACGGAAGGACGAGGGCCGCAGCGGCGCGGGTGCCGGAACCGACACGGAGGGTGACGAGGCGGTGGGTGCGGGAGGAACACTCGGCCGGTCTTGGGCCTGCATGCCAACCTCCCGGCTCGACACCGCCATGTGCCCCGCTCCCCCGCACACCCTAGTCCCTCACCCACCGTCAAACCAGCCGTGCAGGTCAGCCCCGCGCGCCGAGATCAAGTCCCTGACCAGCCCGGAGCGCTCCGAGCCCATCGAACGAGATCAAGCTCACGCGACCGAACACAGCCCAACACAAACGGAACCGGAGACCAACGCAAGCCCAACCGGACCGTCCGCATCCGAGCGACTACCGTGACCGTACGACCGTCCACAGAGGAACGACGCTCCGCAGTCGAGCCGGCACGCCCCGGCGGGCCCCCGCGGGGCGGGCACCGGCCGGAGCAGGACGGACGAGCGGGTCAGGCGGTCGCGGCGATCACCTCGACCGACTGGGTGTCGGCGTTGACGGCCGCGGTCGAGTACGAGCAGTCACGCAGGCGCTTCTGGGAGTACAGCTGCGTCTGGTCCGTGTAATGCGGCGACGAGCGGTCCCCGGACTCCCCGAACGTGAGGATGCACTTGGCCGACGGGCCGCTGCTGGTGTAGGCGAGGGTCAGCAGGAAGCTGGTCCCGTAGTTGACGACGTAGCCCTTGTCGGTCAGGTCGCTGCCCGGCACGAAGGTCCCCGGGTCCATGAACGGCTCCAGCGACGAGCCGGGCGCGGGCTCGTACTGCGCCATGCTCGCGCTGCCGATGTTCTCCGTCGACCCGGGCACCGGGATCTTCTGGCCGTTCTTGATCGTGTACTGCACCTGCGACATCGGCACGTTGAGCGCCAGCCCGACCGCCCGCATGCGCTGCATGCCCCGGGCCAGCCCGGCCAGCAGCCCGTCGGGCGAGGCGGGGGCGCCGCGCGGGGTCCGGCCCGGGTCCGCGGGGTTGAACGCGGTCCCGAAGAGCGGCCCGGCCTCGTCCAGCGCGCCCGGGTTGGCCGCGACCACGGCGCCCACGGTCTCGCGCCACAGCACGGCCCCGCGGCTGGCGAGCTCGAACTGCTTGTCCCAGGCGGCCAGCACGGAGCAGCCGGCGCTGACGTCGACCGGCGTGCCGTCCACGACCACCGGCGTGTGGCCGCGGGCCTGGCAGGCGCTCACGGTGTACGCGGCCAGCTGCGCCGACGTGTACGTGTCGCCGGACAGGATCGTGGTGCCGAGGCCGGCCAGGTCGAACTTGGCCTGGCTCGTGACGAGCTTGACGTTCTGCCGCGTGCGGACCGTCAGCGGCGTGCCCTCCGGCCCCTGCAGCGGCGTGAAGCCGGTCAGGAACTGCCCGGCGTTGGGCACCCAGTGGCTGTCGTTGGAGTTGAACACGTAGTCGCGGCGGGTCAGCTGCGGCTGCCGGGCGAAGGGCACCAGCCCCGGCGAGCGGGCGCCCGGCGCGGCGACCCAGGCGTTGGCCGAGTTGCTGCCGTCGAGCAGGCCCAGCGGGTTGCCCGACCACTCGGCGATCGAGGCCGGCGAGAGGTTCGGCGTCGGCGAGGAGTCGACGTAGAACGCGTTGCCGGAGGAGTCCGTGGCGATCGTGTTCACCCACGGGATGCCCTGGTTCGCGGCGATCGAGGCCTTCAGGCCGTTCACGTCGGTGGCCCGGGCCATGTTCAGCCACGTGCGGATGAGCTTGTCGTTGTCGATGTTGGCGTCGCGGTAGGTGATCGCGGAGTACTCGTTCCAGCCCAGCGACGGGTCGATGGCCGACAGGTCGAGCACCGGCCCGTAGCGCGTGGACCACATCGTGCGGGTCACGTTCTGCAGCGACCCGTTGGCCTGCTTCACCTTGACGGTCACGGACTTGCCGGTCATCGACTCGGTGGCGCCGTCCACGGTGTACTTCGTGGGCTGCCCCGGCACGAGGTTCACGGAGTAGAAGGTGTACCGCGAGCCGGCCGCGATCGTGTGCGTCCACGCGACCTTGTCGGTGAAGCCGATCTGCACGCCCGGCAGGCCCCCGAGGCTCGCGCCGTACACGTTGACGTTGCCCGCCACCGTCAGCTGCGACTCCCAGAAGCGCAGCTCGCCCTCCCACGGGAAGTGCGGGTTGCCGACGAGCATGCCCTTGCCGGTCTGGGACTTGTCCGCGCCCAGCGCCCAGCCGTTGCTCGACAGCGACTTGCTCTGCCCGGTCAGCTCCGCGACGTCGTCCTGGACCTGCCGCTTGGACACGGCCAGCGCGGCGGTCGACGGCGGCGTGGCGGCCGCGATCGGCAGCAGCAGCGCGCCGCCGCTGGCGAGCAGGGCGATGTCGCGGTCGTAGGCGAGCAGGTCCACGGCGCTGATGGGCTTCACCCACGGCTGCCCCGCACACCAGCCCGGCACCCGGGCGGCGGTCCTGCTCGCCAGGAAGGCGTTGTACCCGCGGACGTAGCCGTTGACCATGTCGCGCTCGTCGGCGTTCAGCGTGGCGAGCTGGGCCTGGGCGCGGTCGACGACCCCGAGCGAGGCGTAGGCGAAGTCGGTGGCCAGGTTGGCGTCGTCCGTGCCCGGGCCGAAGTAGCGGGAGCGCTCGCTGCGCACCTTGACGATCTGGTCGGCGAGGTCGCAGAAGCGGTCCTCGGCGTAGGCCCACGCCTGCCCGAAGGCGACGGAGCCGAGGTTCGCGGCGCTGATGTGCGGCACCCCGTAGGAGGTGCGCTTGATGACGGCGGAGTACCCGCCGGCGGCGACCGCGTCGGCGGCCGCCGCGGCCGGTCCCGCGGTGGCGACGACGGCGGCTGGGGCTAACAGCGCCGCGGCGGCGAGCGCGATGACGACCCGGCGGGTTGCGGACACATTTCCTCCGTCGTGAAGAACACCAATACGGGGAAGATCACAAAAACCGTGCGCGTCAACCACAGTACGCAGCGTCATCACTGGTTTCAATGGCCACACCAGTCACACAGCGCACCGCGGGGGCATCGAATCCGTTAAATCTCGATGCATAGACGGTGGTGTACGCCCCTGTGGTTGCGAGGTACACCTGGTCGCCGGCCCGCAGATCCGCGGACAGCTCGACGTCCAACATGATCGTGTCCTGGCTGTCGCAGGTCGGCCCGGTGAGGTGGAACCGGTCGCGGGTCGCGCTCCCGCGCGAGTCGGAGACGGGAAAGCGCAGCTGGTTGCCGGTCTCCAGGCTCTCCATGAGCCCGTTGAACGCGCCCACGTCGAGGTGCGCCCAGCGCCGGCCGCCCCGGATCGCCGTGCCGATCACGGTCGCGCGCAGCCGCCCGGCCTCGGCCACGAGCGCCCGGCCGGGCTCGCAGACGGCCTGCACCGGATACGGCAGCTCGGCCAGCCCGGCGCCGATGGTCGCGCCGTAGTCGGCCAGGGGCGGAATCTTTCCGGCGTACCGCGCGGGAAATCCGCCGCCAAGATTCACCATGTGCAAAAAGACATTTTCGGCGGCCAATTCGTACATCACGTACCCGACGGCCCGCAGCGGCGCCCGCCACGCGTGCGGCAGCAGCATCTGCGAGCCGACGTGGAAGGCGACCCCGTACGGGCGCAGCCCGCGCTCGCGCGCGGCGAGCAGGAGGGCCACGGCGTGCCGCGCGTCGACGCCGAACTTGCCCTCGCTGGGCACGCCGCTGCGGATCTGGTGCGCGGCCAGGCGCACCACGACGGCGGCGCCGGGCGCGGCGACGGCGAGCTTGTCCAGCTCGTCCTCGGAGTCGGCGGCGAAGCGCCACACGCCGGCCGCGGACTGCCGGGCGATGTGCGCGAGCGGCTTGACCGGGTTGCTCGACAGCACCAGCGCCGGGTCCGCCCCGATGCCGGCGAGGGCGTCGAGCTCGGCGGCGGAGGCGATCTCGAAGCGGCCCCCGAGGGCGTGCAGCAGCGCGAGGATCTCCGGGTGCGGGTTGCACTTCATCGCGTAGTGCACGTCCACGCCGGGCAGCGCGGACGCGAACCCGCGGTAGGCGGCGGCCACCCGATCGAGGTCGATGACGAGCTCGGGGGACGGCGGGAAGGCGTCGAGGCGGTCCATGGACCCTCCCGAGATCGCAGATGGCGACGGATTGAGAGCACCATATTGCACAACGTGACTCTTGGACTACTCTCAATACACAATCGATCGAAAAAAGTTGATCGACTCCAGTTCACGGGACCAACGACGTGCCCAGCCGACGGCGATCGGAGTGCTCGACATGAACGTCAAGATTGTCGATCTGGTGCAGGGCGAGCTGCGAGAAGAGGCCTGGAGACTCTACTCGGAGGCATTCGCCGAGCTCAACGCGCTGGCGGTTCAGCGCCACCTCATGTTCCGCAACGAGTTCGACGCCGTGATGGACGACCCCCGGGTCGACAAGTACCTGTGCCTGGACGACGACGACACGGTCCGGGGCATGTCGATCTACACCAACCAGCTCGACGCGGTGCCACTGATCTCGCCACCGTACTTCGAGCGCCGCTGGCCGGAGCACTACCGCGAGGGGCGCATCTGGTACTGCGGCTTCGTGGCCACCCAGGCCGACGCCCGGGCGGCCACCGCCTTCGGCGAACTGGTCACGCAGATGTACCTGACCGCGGCCGCACAGAACGGCCTCATCGCACTCGACTTCTGCTCCCGCACCGACGACGTGCGTCACATGTCCCGTGTCGTCCGGCTGATGCTGCACCGGCTCTCGGGCGACGTGAAGACCCAGAAGATGGACGAACAGCAGTACTGGCTCTACGAGTTCCCGTCGGCCTGAGCTACAACATCGGCTCGCGCCACATCGGCCACACGGGCGGCCCGTCCGGCAACAGCACCGGCGGGCGGCTCTCGTAGCCGTGGCGAAGGTACAGCTCGCGATTGCGCGGGTCGTTGGCCTCCAGGTATGCCGGGAGGCCGGCCCGGTCGAGCCGGGCGTGGTGCCTCGCGAGCAGCGCGCTGCCGATGCCGAGGCTCTGCCGATCGGGCCGCACCGCCACGAACGCCAGATAGTGGTGCGGCCCGAGCGGGTGCTTGGCCTCCAGCGCCGCGTCGAGCTCGCAGACGCGGTCGAACGCGGGGCCGGTGACCTCCTTGAGCCGGCTGTCGTAGTCGACCGGCGACGGGATGGCCCGGGTCAGCGGGAACCACAGCGCGACCCCCGAGAGCTTGCCGTCGATGGGGTCGACGCTGGCGTACACCTCGCCGTGGCGCAGCGCGTGCTCGGCGAAGATCGCGAAGTACTCCGGGCTCGACTCGCGCCGCAGACGATCATCCGGCATGAGCCAGCGCGCGACCGCGCCGTCGCTCATCGCCTTCACGAGCACCTCGGTGACCTCCTCGGGGCCCACCGGATCGATGTCGCGAACGACCACGTCCGCAATGGCGTGCGTCATGTGCATCCTCTCCCGAGACGAACGGCCGAGATATCCACAGTGGACGGTGCTAGGCCGCGTGGTGCGCGACGTCGGCGGTGACCCGGTGCGGCCTCGTGGGCCGGCCGAAGACGCTTTCCGCCGCCACGAAACCCTCGGTGCCGCGGCCGATCCCGGCGTAGGCATCCGGCCGCGAGCCGCGCATGATCGCGGCCCACCCGATGCCGAAGAGGGCGCAGAGTGCGTAGATCGTGGGGAACAGCCAGTTGAACGGCGAGTCGGCGGGCACCTGCAGCAGCTGCCCAAGGCCGATCACGGTCGCCGCGAGCACGATGGACAGCAGCAGGAACGCCGCGATCGGGGCGATGCGGGCGCGCCAGACGTTCTCCCGGCGCCGGTTGCGCAGGAAGAAGCCGATCACCGCGGCCGACGTGGCCCACATGAGGATCAGCACGCCGAGGCCGCCGACGACGGTCATCCACGCGAACAGGTGCACGAGCGGGTCGGTGTGCGTCACGAAGTACAGGATCAGCACGACGAGCGCGATGACGCTCTGGGTCACCGAGCCCGCGATCGGCGCGCCGGTGCGGGGGTGCGCGGAGCCGTAGATCCGCGGGAGCACGCGCTCGCGGCCGAGGGCGAACTGGTATCGAGTCACCGAGGTGTGGAAGGCCAGCATCGCGGCGAACACGCTGGTCAGGAACAGGATGTAGCCGATGTTGACCAGTGCCTCGGGGACGTACGGCGTGACCAGGTTGAACACCAGGTTCGTGGTGTCGGCCCGCGCTGCGCCCACGATGTCGCCGGCGTTGGTCGACATGGCGAACGCGGAGACCCCGCAGAGCAGGCCGGGCAGGATCACGGCCCAGTGCGTCGCCCGTCCGATGGTCCGCTTCGGGTCCTTGGCCTCCTCGGAGAGCACGACGGTGGCCTCGAAGCCGACGAAGCCCGCGATCGCCAGCACGAGCATCGCGACCACCTCGGGGGTGGCCAGCTGCTGCGGGTTGAGCGGGGCGAAGTCGGTCCGGCCGCCGTGCGGGTGGGCCAGCATCACGAAGTCGTAGATGAGCACGATGGTGATCTCGACGGTGAGCAGCACCGCGAGGACCTTGCCGCTCAGGTCGACCCACAGCACGCCGAGGATCGCCACGAGGAACCAGCCCACGATCGCGCACACGAACCAGCTCGCCTGCACCCCGCTGGCCGCGAGGATGCTCGAGGCGACCACCCCGAAGAGGCCGAGCAGGCCGATCTGCATGGCGGCGTAGGCGGGCAGCGCGATGAACGCCGCCGCGACCCCGACCATGCGGCCCAGCCCGTGGCTGATGTAGCTGTAGAAGGCGCCGGAGTTGACGATGTGCCGGCTCATGGCCACGAAGCCGACGGTGAACAGGGACAGGATGGCGGCGGCCACGAAGTACACGAGGGGAACGGCGGTGTTGCCGACGACGGCGTAGATCGTCGAGATCGAGCCGAGGATCACCGTCAGCGGGGCGGCTCCGGCGACGCCGAAGAACACCACCGACGGCACGCCGAGCCGGTTGTTGGCCAGCCCGCGCGCGACGATGTCGGGCCCGGTCAGGGTCGTACGCGCCATAGTCTTCGTCTCTCCTTGAGCGGGACGTCGCCTGGGCTCACCGGCGACCGGCGGCGAGGGCTGAACCCACCGCGGCCTCGGTGTACTGCACGAGCTGGACGAGGTCGTCCGGGAGCGAGCTGAGGATCCCCGGCATCGCCTGCATGCAGTCGCGCTGCTGCTGGGGGCTGAAGAACACGTAGCGGGTCAGTCCGGTCGCCACGACCAGTGCCACGAGCACGCGGTCGGAGAGGTTCATCGACCGGCGCCGGCCGAGCGCCTCGGCGAGGCGGATGGACTCCCAGGCCGCGGCGTTGCGCTGGTCGGGGCTGACCGGCATGTAGAGGGTCTGGGCGCTGAGCAGCTTCCGCTTGGTGACGGGCTCGACCACGCCCGCCCGCAGCAGCCGCTCACCGACCTGGTCGGCCGCGTCCTGCGAGAGATACGCCAGCCAGGTGCGGATCTCCTTGTGCTGTGGCTGGGCGACGAGCAGGTCGAGCAGCGTATGGGAGAGCGAGTCGCCCGGTGGTTCGTGGCTGACCACGTAGAGGTCGCCCGTCATGGCGCGCAGCCGGCCGAAGAGCATCAGCTCGCCGAGCAGCCCCGCCGCGAGGCCGAGCCCGGTCGCCCTTGGGTGCAACCGGGAACGGCCGGTCCGATCGTCGTGGGCAATGAGGTAGTAGCTGTTGGCAAGCACGACAAATCACGCTCCCCGGCACTAGGCAAAAGGAGATCATGAATGAATGGAGGTTCATCCTCGATGTCCCCAGCATCATGTACCAAGCACTGCGCGTAGTGCAACGAGTACTAGACTCGGAGTATCGGCGAACGCCAAATTGTTTAGGATCACCAGCGTGCAGACGGACACCACCAGAACACCCGATGAGCTGCCGACGGCGATCGATGAGGGGCCCACATTGCGCCGTCGTCGGCTCGCCGCCGAGCTGAAGAAGTGCCGCGAGGACGCGGGGTTCACCCAGGAGGCGGTCTCCCGCCAGTTCGAGTGGCACTCGGCCAAGGTCACCCGCATCGAGAACGCGCGCGTTCCGGTCACCCCGCGGGACGTCAACGATCTGCTGACGCTGTACGGGGTGGCCGACAGCGAGTACCGCGACGCCCTCATGACCCTGGCCCGGCTGGCCCGCCAGCGCGGCTGGTGGACCGACTACAAGGACGTCATGCGCCCGGGCAACTTCGTCGGGATGGAGGCCGACGCCTCCTCCGCGAAGGTCTGGGAGCCCATCGTGCTGCCCGGGCTGCTGCAGAGCGAGCCCTACATGCGCGCGCTCTTCGGCAGCGGCCGCAGCCACGACCCGCAGGCCGCCAACGACCGCCGCGTCGAGCTGCGCAGGACCAGGCAGCGGCGCCTGACCGGGCCCTCGCCCCTGACCCTGTGGGCGATCGTGGACGAGTCCGTGGTGCGCCGGATGATCGGCGGCGCGGAGGTCATGGCCGGCCAGTGGCGCCGGCTCATCGAGGCCGCCGAGCAGCCCAACGTCACGCTGCAGGTGTTGCCGTACGACGCCGGCGAGCACGCGTTCCTCGGCGGTTCGGTCGCACTGCTGGAGTTCCCTGACGTCGCCCACCTGGATGTCGTGTACCTCGAAGGGCTTGCCGGGGACTACTACGAGGAGCAGCCTGCAGAGGTCAAGCGTTATCGGGTCGAGTTCGAGCGCCTCAGCACCAGAGCACTCACGCCGGAGGAGTCGACCGGCATGATCCAGCGCCTGCTCGACGACCTCTGACGGCCGAGGAGTCCGTCAAGAAGGGAGGTGTGCGATGCATGGCTACGAATTTTCAGCATGCGGCCTGGCGTAAGAGCAGCCGCAGCAACGGCAACGGCGGCGCCAATTGCGTGGAGGTCGCGGTCGCCGGCACAAGAATCGGCGTCCGGGACAGCAAGAACACCGCCGGGCCCGTTCTGCAATTCACGCCCACGGATTGGAAATCGTTCGTGGACGGCACGAAGCACGGCAGCTTCGATTCCGCCCACTAACGACATGTCAGATCAGCGCCGGTGCTGCCAACACCGTCACTGAAAGTATGCAAGGGCACTTTGCCGTGCCCTCATGTCGAGCCGAGACGCCTGACGGCGCGTTGCGGGGGGGCCGATGCGTTCAGCATCGGTCCTCAGCAATCGAACGCATCGATGCTATTGCGTATCTTGACGGAAGCCCAGCACGTCGTTTCGCAGCATCTGCGATTTCTACCCAACCACCAGAGACGGGTCGCTCAGGGGTAGAACTGTCCTCATCGTACCGCACGCAACGATCCGGATCACTCGACCGAAAAGCCCTGTTGACCTGCGCATTCACCGGCATACGCTCGCGGCTCACCAACGAGCGTGGAGGTATGCGTTGGTCGATCCCGGCATGGTGACGTGGGCCCGAGTGGTACTCCTGCAGGACCACCCCCGCCCGTACGAGCGTGTCCAGGCGTACCGAATCCTCACTCCCGTCAACCCCGCCGTCCACGCACCGCGGCTCGCCCGGGCCCTGGGCGACCTCGTGGACGGCTTCGCCCCCGGCGCCCCGCACGCGGCCCTGCTCGAGGAGGCCGCGACGACCCTGCGGCGCTGGGCCGAGGCAACCAGCGTCATGTCCACCGGCGTCGCCGAGTTGCTCGAGGGCGGCCGCAACCGCCGGGCCGCCGACCACGACGGCCCCGACTGGGACCTGCTGGCCCTGTCCCTGTCCCTGTCCGCGGCCGGCCGGGGCGACGCGGCCCTGGCCGTGGCCGAGGAGCTCGTGGAGTGCGAGCGCCGCCGGCGCCGCCACGCCCCAGAGGCCGCCGGACGCCTGGCCGTGGCGCTGGATCATCTGGCCGTGCTTCTGGAGTCCCGCTCCCGCACGGCAACGCACCTGCGCGCGGAGGCCGCGGCCCTGACGAGGACCGCGGTACCCGTGCGCAGCACCGGCATCGCCCACCTCCTGCGGGCCGCGACCCCGGTGCGGCCCGCCCGCGACAAGCGCGCCCCGGCGCCGTCGCGCAATCCCATGCCCATGCGCTGACCGGTCCGGCGCCGGGTGCCCGTCCGAGGCACCCGGCGCCGGTTCCAGCGATGGCATGATCACCGATATGACGAGGGACAGCGCATCGCGTGGATCGTGGGTGCGCTCGCGGGGATGTTCCTGATCCTGGGCTCGGGCGCGGCCGTGATGGACGGTGCTGGACCGCGTCGAGGACGTCGCCGGCCGCCGCCCTGCACGCTCGACGGGCTCAAGGCCTCCTACTCCCCGGGCGAGGGCAACCGCGCGGTGACCGTCGTGGTGTGGCTGAAGAACGCCTCGGACGCGTACAGCAAAACTGCCGGCATCGCGGTCTTCCGAGCCCTGCGCTCGAAGATCAAGGAGTGACATGGGTCGACGACCGGTATATGGCGACGGGCCGGGCGTCGACAAGCCCCGCGCCGATCCGTGAGACTGCTCGGCGTGGAGCAGCAGATCGCCTTCGCCGGGGGACGATCCGGCACCGGCCCGGCCACCTGGGGACAGAGCGCGATCTGGGACGTGGTGCGCCGGCTCGGCGAGGACGCGGCGCGGTACAACGTGAGCGGCGGGCTGCCGCTGGACCCGCCGCTGCCGCTGGACCGGCTCGCGGCGATCGTCCGGGAACTGCTGCTGCGGCACGACTCGCTGCGCACCACGCTGCGCTGGGACGGCGACCGGCTCGAGCAGGACGTGCACGCCGACGGCGCGGTGGCGCTGCACGTGCGCGAGTCCGAGCCGGCCGACGTCACCGAGACCGCCTACGCCTTCTACCACGAGCTGCAGGCGATCCCGTTCGACGCCGAGCGGCAGCTGCCGGTGCGGGCCGGGGTCGTGACGGCGGGCGGGCGCGCGGGGTACCTCATCCTGTCCCTGTCCCACACCGCGTCGGACGGCTGGGGCCTGCGCAACCTGCTCGCCGACGCGGCCGCGCTCGCCGCCGGGCGCCCGTTCGCGGGCGAGGAGCCGACCCAGCCGCTCGACGAGGCCGCGTTCCAGACCTCGGACAAGGGCCGCCGGCGCGACGCCGCCGCCCGCCGCTCGTGGCTGGACAAGCTCGCCAAGGGCCCGGCGAGCCAGTTCCCGGCGCGGGCCGGGCGCCCGGCCGCCGAGACGTTCCCGAACGCGGTGCTGAACTCCCCCGCCCTCGCCCTGTCGCTCGACCGGGTCGCGACCGGGCTCGAGGTGAACCCGGGCGCGGTGCTGCTCGCCGCCGCGGCGTCCGCGGCCGCCCGGCTCGGCGGGGCGCCCGACGCCGTGTTCCAGGTCGTGGTCAACAACCGCTTCCTGCCGGGCATGGCGGGCGCGGTGAACACCGTCGCGCAGGAGGGCCTGCTCCTGCTGCCCGGCACCGCCGAGGACTTCCCGAGCCTGGTCCGGCGCACGTTCGGGGCCGCGCTGTCGGCGCAGCGGCACGCCTACTACGACAAGCTCGCCCTGGCCCGCGACATCGCCGGGCTCGGGTCACCCGGCGACCACTCCTGCTTCGTCAACGACGTGCGCGGCCTCATCCCGATCGCCGGCTACGGCCAGGCGCCCGACGAGCCGCTGGCCGCCGCCCGCGAGCGGACCACCCTGACCTGGCCGGTCGAGCACGCGCCCCGGCGCAACACCACGTTCGCCCTCGACGCCCAGGACGCGCCGGGGAGCCTGGAGCTGGCCATGACCGCCGACGCCGCGATCCTCCCGCGGGCCGACATGGAGCGGTTCCTGTTCGGCATCGAGGACCTGATCGTGACCCAGGCGATGCGCTTCGCCGCAGTGTGATCGCCGCGGTGTGAGCTACTGCCGCTTGATGTCCATCAGATGGTGCTCGCCCTCGTGGACGGTGTGCCGGCCGAGCCAGAGCAGCGTGCGCGGGACGGGTTCGGGCCACGGATACAGCCCGATCCGGTCGAGCTCGGCGGGCCCGAGCGCCGCGAACGCCGTGCCGAGCACGTCGGCGGCGGCCCCGAGGGCGGCGAGCACGGCGGCGGGGTCCTGGCGGTTGTACGCCGCCGTCACCGCGAGCTCGTCGCGCCCCATCGGCGCGAACTCGGGCGCGTCGGCGTGCAGCGCGAGGTCGAGCCGTTCGCGCTGCACGCGCAGGACGTCCCGGACATGGCACGTGTACTCCAGCGCCGACCACACGCCGGGCGCGGGCCGCCGCCGCACGTCCGCCACCCCGTCGAGCGCGTCGGCGTAGCGCCCGGCGAACTCCCCGAGCCGCCCCGCCACCTCGGCCGCCGCGACACCGTCATACGCGAACCCGCACTCCTCGCAGAGATCCACGCATCGAGATTAGTACCGGAAGTTCGCCACCAGGGCGCTGAGCTCGGTCGACATGCGGGCCAGTTCGGCCGTCGCCTGCTGGGACTGCCCGACGCCCTCGCTCGTGAGGCGGGCCGACTCCGCGACGCCGGAGATGGTGCCCGAGATCTCGCCGGAGCCGGCGGCGGCCTCGGCGACGCTGCGGCTCATCTCGGCCGTGGTCGCGGTCTGCTGCTCCACCGCCGAGGCGATCGTGGTCTGGAAGTCGCTGATCCGCGCGATGACCTGCGACACCTGCTCGATCGCGGCGACCGCGCCGGCGCTGTCGGCCTGGATGGCCTGCACCCGGCGGGAGATGTCCTCGGTGGCCCGGGCCGTCTCCTGGGCCAGGTCCTTGACCTCGGAGGCGACGACGGCGAAGCCCTTGCCCGACTCACCGGCGCGGGCCGCCTCGATGGTGGCGTTGAGCGCGAGCAGGTTCGTCTGCTCCGCGATCGAGGTGATGACCTTGATGACGTTGCCGATCTCCGCGGAGGAGTCGCCGAGGCGGCCGATCGTGGCCGAGGTGCTGGCCGCGACCGCGACGGCGTCGCTGGCCACCCGGGCGGCCTCGGAGGCGTTCAGGGCGATCTCGTGGATCGAGGCGCCCATCTGCTCGCTGCCGGCGGATACCGTACCGACGCTGGCCGACACCTCCTCGGCCGCGCTCGCGACCGCCTTGGCCTGCACCGAGGTCTCCTCGGCGGAGGAGGCGATCGACGCCGACACCGAGTGCATCTCCTCGGACGCACCCGCGAGCGCGGTCGCCGAACGGTCGATCGTGGACACGGCGGTGCGCAGCCGCTCCATCGCCGAGTCCAGCGCCCGGCCCATCCGGCCCGGCTCGTCACCCGAGGCGAGCCCGGCGACGCGGGTCAGGTCGCCGGCCGCGAGCCCGTCGCAGACCGCCTGCACCCGGTCCAGCGAGCGCACGATGGCCCGGGCCACCAGCCAGCCGAAGCCGAGCGCGACGACGAGCCCGCCGATGAGCAGGGCGAGCGAGATGTCGCGGCTGCGCCCGTAGCTGGAGCGGGCGGAGGCGGCGGCCTTCGCGGCGGCCGCGATCTCGGCCGAGTACATGGCGTCCAGGGCGTCGCTGATCTTCGTGTAGATCGGGCGGATCTGCGTGTCGAGGGTCTTCTGCCACGCGGTGAAGTCGCGCGCCTTCGCGTTGGCCAGCTGGGTGTTCGTGGCGATCTGGACATACGCGGTCCAGTTCGACTCGAGCTCGTCGCCGACCTGCTGACCGGCGGCCGGGTCGCTGCGACGGTACTTGTCCAGCGCGGCCCCGAACGTCTTGACGTCGGCGGCGAAGGCATCCGCGTACTGCTGCTGCGTCGCCGCGTCCGACGAGATCATGTTGTTGGCCAGGTCGACCCGCGCCTGCTTCACGGCCAGGCGCAGATCGCTGACGGAGTTGATGGTCAGCAGGTTGCTGCTGTAGATCGACTGAGCCGCGTCGCTGGCCTTGCGCAGCGCCAGCAGACCGGTGACGCCGACGAGCAGGGCCACCGCCGCGGCCACGGCGATCGCCCCGAGAATCTTGACCCGAACACTCACATGATCCACCGTAAAACTTCCTCACCTTTCACCGTGGCCGATTCGCGCTCACAGGCAACTCCCAGTCCCGCCCCAGCACACGGGCAACAAGCTCCGAGATGGTTGAGCACATGACTACCGACGCCGTGCCGGTCCGGCGCGCCGAGACACCGTGGTGGTGGGCCGACGCCGCCGGGATCGCCGCGGCGGCCAGCCTGCTCGTGGTCGCCGTGCTGTGGATCGGCGGCGGCGGCGCGAGCGAGCTGATCGGGGGCGGCTGGACGGCGGTCACGGCCGCGGCCCGCCTCTTCGGCCTGCTCGCCAGCGACCTCATGCTGCTGCAGGTGCTGCTGCTGGCCCGGATCCCGGCGGTGGAGCGGGCGTTCGGGCAGGACCGGCTCGCCCGCTGGCACCGCTGGGTCGGGTTCGCCTCGTGCAACCTCATGGTGCTGCACGTGGTGCTGGTCGTGCCCGGCTACGCCGACGGCCGGGCGAACCCCTTCGCGCAGCTGTGGGACCTCGTCACCGGCTACCCCGGCATGCTGCTCGCCGCGGCGGGCACGGCCGCACTCGTGATGGTCACCGTGACGTCGCTGCGGGCCGCCCGGCGCCGGCTGCGCTACGAGTCGTGGCATCTGCTGCACCTGTACGCGTACCTCGGCGTCGGCCTGGCCCTGCCGCACCAGCTGTGGACGGGCGCGGACTTCATCGGCTCGGCCGCCGCGCGCGCCTACTGGTGGACGCTCTACGCCGCGGCCGCCGGTGCCGTGCTGCTCTACCGCGTCGGGATCCCGCTGTGGCGCAGCCGCCGGCACGCCCTGCGGGTCGGTGAGGTGCGCCCCGAGGGGCCGGGGCTGACGTCGGTGTACCTGCACGGCGAGCGACTCGACCGGCTGCCGGTGCGCGCCGGGCAGTTCTTCCTGTGGCGCTTCCTCGACGGCCCGGGCTGGTCGCGGGCGCACCCCTACTCACTGTCCGGCCCGCCCCGCTCCGGCCTGCTGCGCATCACCGTCAAGGACCTCGGCGACGGCAGTGCCCGGGTCGCGGCGCTGCGGCCGGGCACCCGGGTGCTCATCGAGGGCCCCTACGGCCGGCTCACCGGGGAGTCGTACCGCGGCGGCCCCGTCACGCTCGTGGCCTGCGGCATCGGCGTCACCCCGCTGCTCGCCCTGCTCTGGGACCTGCCCTACGCCGACGGGGAGGCGACGCTGCTGTACCGCGCCCGATCCGAGGCCGACCTGGCCTTCCGCGACGAGCTCGCCTGGCTCGCCCGGCACCGCGGGGTCCGCCTGGTGCCGCTGGTGGGCCCGCGCGCGCCCGGCTCCTGGCTGCCCGGGCCGGCCGCGGGCGCCTCGCTGCCGGGGCTCGTGCCCGGGATCGCCGGGCATCAGGTGTACGTCTGCGGCCCCGACGACTGGACGGCGACGGTCGTGCACGCGGCCCGCTCCGCCGGGGTGCCCGCCGACCGGCTGCACACCGAACGCTTCGCCTGGTGATGGGGGACTCGTCGATGCGCCGCATCGTGCTCTGGCTGGCATCCACCGCCGTCGCGCTCGTGCTGCTGTTCAGTTACCGTCCGTCATCGGGTGGCGCCCCGGCCGGCGTGGCAACTCCGGCCGGGGCCGGCACCGCGGCCGGCTCCGGCAAGACGTACGACGGCCCGGCCACGCCGACGCGGTGGGGCCCGGTGCAGGTGCGCATCACCGTGGAGGGCGGCAAGGTCACCGACGTCGAGGCGGTCACCTACCCCACGGCCAACCGGCGGGACCAGCAGATCAACGCGTACGCCCTGCCCCAGCTGCGCACCGAGGCCCTGCAGGCGCAGAGCGCGGACATCGACTCCGTCTCGGGCGCGACGGTCACCAGCGAGGGGTACAAGACCTCGCTGCAGGCCGCCCTGGACGCCGCCGGCATCGGCTGAGGCGGGGAGAGGATATTCGGGGGAACCGAAGCGCGGCCGTCACGCTATGCTCCACAATCGGCCAAGTCCGCCGACGTCTTCTCGGGAGCATGCCCAGCATGACGGCAACCGTCGACCACCGCGCCACCGCCCGACCCGGCGGCGCCCGGCGCCCGCTGCACGTCCGCCAGCGGTGCCGCCTGCTCTTCCTCAACATGCAGGAGCAGGCGCCGGTGCGGGAGATGGGGCTGACGCCGTACCGCGACTGGATCGCCGAGGTGACGCGCCTGTCCCCGGACCAGATCCACTGCGTGAACGTGGCCGACGGCGAAGCACTCCCGGACACCATCGAGGCGCACGGCATCATCGGCGGCGGCTCGGGCCACTCCTCCTACGAGGAGCTGCCGTGGATCCGCCGGGTGAAGGGGTTCCTGGCCGCGGCCCAGCGCCAGGGCGTGCCGGAGCTGCAGGTCTGCTGGTCCCACCAGGCCAAGGCCGAGGTCGCCGGCGCCGTGTCCAAGGTCGGCCACCAGGGCCGCCGCTTCGGCATCGAGACGCTGACGCTGACCCCCGAGGGCCGCCGGGACCCGCTGTTCCGCGGCCTGCCGGACTCCTTCGACGTCTTCACCTCCCACGTGGACGCGGTCTACGACGTGCCGCCCGCCTGCGAGTTCGGCCCCATCACCGAGCTGGCCTACGGCGTGTACCGCAACGAGGCCCTGGCCATCGGCGCGACCGCCCGCACCCTGCAGATCCACCCGGAGCTGACCTCGGGCATCACGGCGGCCCTGGCCAAGGTGCGGCGGCGGCAGCTGATCGCGGAGGGCCACCTGGGCCCGTCGGACGCCGACTACGCCGCCTTCCTGGAGTTCCTGGACTGGGCGGACCGGGACATCCGCGCCCGGATGCGAACCCTGCTGGACAACTGGCTGCGCTACTACGTGGCCCCGGCCATGTCCCCACCGGCCGCGGCCGCCCTGCACGCCTAGGCCTCACCCGCCGGCCCGGTCGTGGGCCGCGTCCAGGAGCGCGAGCTCGACGGCCCGGCGCAGCACCGCGATCGCCGACTCCCGGTCGCGGGGCACGGCCCGCGGGTCGAAGGCCGCCCCGACCTGCGGCAGCCGCATCGCGCCGAATCCGACCCGCCGCACGACGAGGTCCCCGAGCGGCCACACCCCGGCGCTCACGCGGCACCGATCCCGGCGAGCACGATCCGCAGCCCGAACTCGAAGTGCTCCTCCGGGTGGGGCGCCGCCACGTGCGGCAGCGCCGCGGCCAGGTTCGGGTGCCGCGCCGGGTCGACGGCGGCGGTCAGGCGCGAGGCCGCGGCGGCCGGGTCGGGCTCGGACGCGGCCATCTGCTCCTCGATGACGTGGCCGATCACGTGGTACGTCACCGTGTCCGCCGCCCACGCCGCCTCCCGCGCCCCGAGGCCCCCCGCGCGCAGGGCCGCGATCAGCGCCTCCCCGTAGGCGAGGGCGTTCGGCAGCGGGAAGAAGCGGCCCGAGAACAGCAGCGCCCCGTCGCGCCGGGACAGCAGCGCCCGCCGCAGCCGCCGCGCCAGCTCGGCCACCGGCGGCCCGCCCGCGGCCACCCCGGCGATCAGCGCGTCGGCCATGGCCTCCAGCAGCGCCTGTTTGCTGCGGAAGTGCCAGTAGGTCGCGCCGTTCTGCACGCCGAGCGCGGACGACAGCCGGCGCATGCTCAGCGCCTCCAGCCCGTCCGCGTCCAGCAGGTCCAGGGCGGCGGCCAGCACCCGGTCGCGGTCCAATCGGTTTGACGGCACGCCCGAGTATCGCAGAGACTTCAACACCGTTGAAGTCTTGGGGGTGTCGATGGAAGCGGCGGCGGGACAGCTGGTCGTCCGCGTCGAGGCGGCCGGGGTCGGGGTCGCGCTCCGGCGCGTGCTCCGCGACGATCCGGGCGCCGACCCCGGCGGCGAGATCGTCGGGCGGGTCGAGTCGGTCGGGGCCGGGGTCGACGGGTTCGTGCCCGGCGACCGGGTCGGCGGGGTGGTGTTCGCGGGGGCCTACGGCGAGCGGGCGATCGGCGTGCCCGGGCTCGTCAACCGCATCCCGGAGGAGCCGGACGCGGGGACGGCGGTCGCCGTCGTGCGGGGCGGGCTGGTCGCGCTCGGGGCGCTGCGCGCGTCCGGGTTCCGGGCGGGGGAATCGGTGCTCGTGACGGCGGCGGCGAGCGGGGTCGGGCATCTGGCCGTACAACTGGCGAAAACCCTCGGTGCGAAGCGGATCGTCGGCGTGGCCGGGCCGGGCGGCAAGGCCGGATTCGTGCGCGCGTGCGGCGCCGACGAGTGCGTGACCTACGACGAGGACTGGGGCGCGCCCGTCGACGTGGTGCTCGACGGCGTGGGCGGCGACGTGCTGCGGCGCGGGACCGGCGCGCTCGGGCCGTTCGGGCGGCTGGTGGCGTTCAGCGCGGGCGGGGGCACGCTCGACGCGGGCGAGCTGCTCGGCGGGGGCCGCACGGTCACCGGGTTCACGGTCGGCCTGTGGCACTGGCTCCGGCCGGCGGTCGTGGACGGGTGGCGGGCCGAGCTGTGGGACCTGCTCGCCGCGGGCCGGATCAGCCCCCGCTACCAGGAGCTCGACGACCTCGGCGCGGCGCTAGACCTCGTCGCCCGCCGGCGCAACCTCGGCCGGGTCGTCGTGCGGACCGGGCGCTGAGACCCCGCTGACCCGGCGGTACGCGATGTGCCACAGCGCGGCGGCCAGCACCACGCCGAGCAGCCCCGCCGCCGGCAGCGGGCCGCCGAAGATCCCGGCCGCGAGGCACACGAGCACCGACGGCAGGCCCCAGCCCAGCACCCAGCGCCAGCTCGCCCCGCCGCGGGCGCCGATCAGCGTCGCGGTCAGGAAGTACAGGGTCGCGCCGGCGCACAGGACGAGCCGCGTCGCCGTCTCGACGTGCCCCTGCGGGTGGGCGGCGGCCGAGCCCAGGCCGGCCGCGATGACCACGATCGAGACCGTCGTCAGGTAGTGCGCGGGCATGGTGAGGCGCAGGGTGAACACCCGCATGCCGTAGGTCGGGGCGGCGCTCGGGCCGTAGCGCAGCGTGAGCCACCACAGCGCGACGAGCAGCCCGAAGCCGAGCACGACCACGAACCACAGGCCGCTGCGCCAGTCCTCGACCCCGGCGGCGGCGTTGACGAGCTGGGCGACCGCCTCGCCGAGCACGATGATGACGAAGAGGCCGAGGCGCTCGCCGAGGTGCGGCCGGTCGGGCCGCGCGGCCTCCAGCTGGTCCAGCCGCGCGATCTCGGCCTCGCGGTGGTGGCGGCGCAGCGAGCGCTCGCGGTCCCGGCGCTCCTCGGCCAGCAGGGCCTGCGGGTCGCGGGAGCGGGCGATGGAGAAGACGAGGTCCAGCGCGATGCCCGCGAGCCAGAGCCAGTAGCGGGTCGGGGTCTCGAAGCCCAGCGACGCGATCCACGGGATGACGCCGACGGCCTGCTGCACGCCGGGCCACTCGGTCACGATCCGGTTCTCGCGCTTGAACGAGTTGATGCTCAGGAAGCGGCAGTACACGTACGCGAGCACGAACGCGGCCGGCTGGTCGCGCTCGACGAGCGGGATCGACGCGGCCATCACCGCGATGCCGAACATCGCCAGCAGCATGGCCCGCTGGCGGGTGCGGATGCCGGTGACGTTCGCGTAGAGGGTGAACGCGGTCCACACGCTCCACATCGCGTAGTACGCGACGCCGAAGAGCAGCACCTTCTCCCACGTGATGTCCTCGTGCAGCAGGTGCGCCAGCTGGGCGACGGCGGCGACGATGACCAGGTCGAAGAAGAGCTCCAGCCAGGTCGCGTGGCGTTCCTCGGCGCTTGCGGGGGTGGACATGATCGCCAGATTAATCGACGGTGACCGGTTCCGCGGTCCGGGCGGGCGCGGCCTCGGGCAGCGCGTGCTCCCGCAGGCCGATGCGCGCGTGCAGGCGCCGCAGCGGGCCGGGCGCCCACCAGTTGTAGCGCCCGAGGAGCGTCATCGTCGCCGGTACGAGCAGGCAGCGCACCACCGTCGCGTCGATCACGACCGCGGTGAGCAGCCCGAGCCCGACCTGCTCGATCTGGCCGAGATCGGCCGCGGCGAAGCAGGCGAAGACCACGACCATGAGCAGCGCGGCGGAGGTGATGATCCGGCCGGTGTGCTGCAGGCCGCGGCGCACGGCGGTGTCGGTGTCGTCGCCGCGCCCGACGTACTCCTTGATCCGCCCCAGCAGGAAGACCTCGTAGTCCATCGAGAGCCCGAACGCGAACGCGAACACGATCACCACGACGAACGGGTCCAGCCCGCCGACGGTGAGCGTGTGCAGGACCCCGGATCCCCAGCCGTGCTGGAACACGGCGACCATCACGCCGAACGTGGCCCCGAGGGACACGACGTTGGCCAGCACGGCCTTCACGGGTACGACCAGTGACCCCGTCATCGCGAACAGCAGCAGCACCATCGCCACGAGCGTCACCGCCACGGCGCCGGGCAGGTCCTCGACGATGAGCCCGACCAGGTCGATGAGGATCGCGGCGTCGCCGACCACCCACGACTGCACCCCGGCGGGCCGGTCGGCGCGCAGCCGGTGCACGAGACCCTGGGCCGCGTCGTCCTCGTTTCCGCCGCGCAGGGCGAGATCGACCGTCGCGACCCCCGGGCCGGCGGCCTTGGCGGGCTGCACGCCGGCCACCGCCGGGTCGGACGCCCACCTGGCGGCATACGTGTCGAGCGATGCGGCATCGGTACGGGCCACGACGGTCACCACCGGCCGGTACGCGCGGCCGAAGCGCGACCCGAGCTCGTCGGCGACGCGGGCCGACTCGATGCTGCGCGGCACGCCCTCGAGCCGGGGCAGCTTGAGCGTGAGCCCGAGCAGCGGCGACCCGGCGGCGAGCAGCACCACGGCGGTGCCGAGCGCGATGAGCACCGGGCGGCGCTGGACGAATCTCGACAGGCTCGCGAAGAATCCCCGCTCGTCGTCCTGGACGGTGACCCTCTTCGCGCGGGGCTTGATGCGCTTGTGGAACAGGCCGATGAGCGCCGCGGTGAACGTCAGTGCGGCCAGCATCGCGACGACGGCGATCGACACGCCCCCGGCGCCGAGCGCGCCGAGCTGGTGGATCGAGAACATCATGAGGCCGGAAAGGGCCGCGGCGACGGTGAGCGCGCTGAAGAAGATGGTCCGCCCGGCGGTCGCCCAGGCCCGGCCGATCGCCTCCGGGGGCTCGAAGCCGGCCGCGACCTCCTCCCGGTAGCGGGCCACGAGCAGCAGCCCGTAGTCGATCGACAGGCCGAGACCGAGCAGCGTGACCACGGTGACGACGTTCTGGTCGAGGTCGCTGACCCGGCTGAACACCCACAGCAGGGGCATGGCCGCGGCCACCGACACGACGGCGGCGAGCACCGGCAGACCGGCCGCGACCAGGCCGCCGAAGACGAACACGAGCACGATGAGGGTGAGCGGCAGCGAGATCAGCTCGGCCCGGCCGAGGTCGCGCTTCTGGGCCCCGCGCACCTCGGCGTTGAGCACCGGGTTGCCGCCGACCTCGACCGTCGCGTCCGGCACTCCCGCCGCGGCCAGGTCGGCGTCGAGCCGGTGCAGCCGGGTGCGCAGGGTGTTCAGCACGGTGTCGCGCTCGCCGATGTCGAGCTTGGCGAGGGTCGCGACGAGCAGCAGGCCGTGCCCGTCGGCGGCCAGGTAGGCGGGGGCCTTCGCGGCCGGCACCGAGAACGGGGTGTCGACCGCGGTGACGCCGGTCGACCCGGCCAGGTCGGCGGCCGCGGCGCCGACGGCGGTGCGGACGGCCGGGGCCTGCGGGTCGACGTGGTCGACGAGGCCGATGACGGTGCCGCTGGAGTCGTTGCCGGTCGCGATGGCGTCCAGCCCGTCGATCGACTCGACGTGCCTGGGGTTGCTCGCGTCCGCGATCGCGCTGAAGACCGGCCCGAACGTGAGGCCGCCGAGCACGACCACCACCAGCCACACCCCGATCACCGACCAGCGGTGCCGGAAGCAGAACCGGCCGATCCTCGCCATCACGCCGAGCGCCATAGCGCACAGCTTCGCATCAGCACTCGATCACGGTGACGGCAAGGCCTCCCCGGGCGGTCTCCTTGTACTTCACCGACATGTCCCGCCCGGTCTCCCGCATGGTGCGCACGACCTTGTCGAGGGTGACGTGGTGCGCGCCGTCGCCGTTGAGCGCGAGCCGGGCCGCGTTGACCGCCTTGACGCTCGCGATCGCGTTGCGCTCGATGCACGGGATCTGCACCAGGCCGCCGACCGGGTCGCAGGTCAGGCCGAGGTTGTGCTCGAGGCCGATCTCGGCCGCGTTCTCGACCTGGCCGGGCGCGCCCCCGAGGGCCTCGCAGAGCCCGGCGGCGGCCATCGCGCAGGCGGAGCCGACCTCGCCCTGGCACCCGACCTCGGCCCCGGAGATGGACGCGTTGCCCTTGATGATGATCCCGACGGCCGCGGCGGCGAGCAGGAACCGGACCACGCCGTCGTCGTCGGCGCCCGGGACGAAGCGGCCGCTTTTCGGAAATACCGCGTAGTGCAGGACGGCCGGGATGATGCCGGCCGCGCCGTTGGTGGGGGCGGTGACGACCCGCCCGCCGGACGCGTTCTCCTCGTTGACGGCCAGCGCGTAGAGGTTGAGCCAGTCCATGACGTGCAGCGGATCAGATATATCCGATTTTTCGCATAGATCCCTGTAGAGCCGTGGCGCTCGCCGACGCACCTTGAGCCCGCCCGGCAACACGCCGTCCGGACGCGTGCATCCGCTGCGCACACACTCCTGCATGACCGCCCAGATGTGGAGCAGCCCGGCGCGGACCTCGGCCTCCGAGCGCCAGGACAGCTCGTTGGCCAGCATCACGTCGGAGATCGAGCGGCCCTCGCAGTGCGCGAGCAGCTCGGCGCCGGTGGTGAACGGGAACTTGACCGGCACGTCGGCCTCGGCGACGGCGCCGTCCGGGCCGACCACGAAGCCGCCGCCGACGGAGAAGTAGGTGCGGGTGAGCAGCTCCTCGCCGGCCTCGGTCCAGGCCGTGAAGCGCATGCCGTTCGGGTGCTCGGGGAGGCTGCGGCGGCGGTGCAGCACCAGGTCGGCGTCGGCGCTGAAGGGGATGTCGTGCTCGCCCAGCAGCGCGATCCGCCCGTCGGACGCCACCTCGGTCCCGGTGTCCACGGTCGCCGGGTCCTCGCCCCGCAGGCCCAGGACGACCGCCCGGGCCGAGCCGTGGCCGTGGCCGGTCGCGCCGAGGGAGCCGAAGAGCTCGGCCTTGACGCGACCGGTGCGCGGCAGGAGCCCGGCCTCGGCCAGGCGGACGGCGAAGCGGCGGGCGGCGCGCATCGGCCCGACCGTGTGCGAGGAGGACGGGCCGATGCCGATGGAGTACAGGTCGAACGCGCTGAGCGTCACGGGAGGCTCCCTGTTGTCGAGGGTCGAGCCTCCCCGCTCTGTCATCGAATGCCTGAGAGCTTCACCGGCACGGCCGCCCGTAGGGTGGCCGGCGGTTTGCACCGTGGGCGCGGGACGCGGCGTCCCGGCTTTCCAGAGTCGCCTTCCCGCGGCGGTACGTGGGCCTGAGAGATTCCCGGGGAGGAGTTGCTCCTTCGGCGCCCCGTTTCCAGGGACTCTCCCGTCGCGGGTCGAGCAGCGCGTATGCGGTTGTCGGGCCGACCGTACTACGGGGCCCACGGCGCGGCAACGGCCCACGTGATGTCGGGAACCAGGCTGCCGGCGGTGTCCCGGGCCGCGGTGCCGCCGGGCGTGGCCAGCCACAGCTCCGCGTTGATGTGGCGCAGGTAGGAGCCGGGGAAGTTCCAGGACGCCAGCCGCACCCCGCCGGGGGCCGTCTTCGCGCACCAGGTCGCGTCCGCGCGGGTCAGGGCCGTGCCGTCGTCGGCGCTGATCTTCACGCGGCCGTTCTGGTGGCGCAGGTAGTAGCCCGGGTAGTTGCGCGACTGGAGGGAGTAGCACCCGCCCGCGAGGCCGGGCACCACGCGCCAGGTGGCGTCCTGCTTGAGCAGCTGGTCGCTGGAGGAGGACACGTTCTCGGTGTACCCGAGGCCGTTCATGTGGCGGACGTACCGCGTCGTGCAGCACGCCGTCGTGGCCCGCAGCGAGATGGAGGAGCCGGACGGCAGCGTGGTCGCGGCCCCGTCGTCGCCGGCCGAGCCGGGCACGGCGGCCAGGGCCGAGGCCCAGCGCACGGCCATCTTGTCGTAGCCGGCGCGGGTCGGGTGCACCCCGTCGGCGAGGTCGCCGGTGCCCAGCGCGGCGTGCATGTCGACGAAGTGGACCTTGGCGCCCTTGCCGGCCACGATGCCGGGGATGGTGGCGTTGAACGCGTTCGCGGCCGACTCCCGCCCGGCGTCGGCCAGCGGGATGATCGAGGCGACGAAGACGTCGGCGCCGGGCGCGGCCGCGCGCACGTGGTCGACGAGCGCGGACAGGCGCGCGGGCGCGTTGCCGAGGTCGTAGTTCTGCACCACGTCGTTGGTGCCCAGGTGGATGAGCACGCTGCGGGGCGCGGTGGACGACACCCAGGCGCTCGCGTTCGCGTCCACCTGGTCGATGCGCCAGCCGGGGTGGCCCTCGTGGTCGTGGTCGGGCAGGTCGGCGGGGCCGTTGAACTGGGAGCCCACGAAGTCGACGGGGTGGCCGGCGCCGGCCAGGGCGCGCCACAGGTTGATGCGGTAGCCGCCGGGCACGTTGAAGCCGTCGGTGATCGAGTCGCCGAGGGGCAGGATGCGCACCCCGCCGTTGGACTCGGCGTGGGCGGCGGAGGGCGCGGCGAGGAGCGCGGCGACGGTGGCGGCCGTCGCGGCTAGGGCGGTGAGCAGTCGACGCATGAGCCTGAAGGTATGTGTCGGTTTCATTGTTGTACATGTTTGGATTTTGTGGGTCTGGTACAGTCGGCCTTGGAACTCCGCATTCCGCGCCCCAGAGATACGTCGCAGAACGGGCGCGGGACCCCGCCGCAGTCGCGGGGAGGAGGTGGCGACAGCACTGTCCGCTGCCCACCTTGCTTCTGGGAGTACCACATGGAAATCGGTCTCGGCCTGCCCGTCAGCGACCCCGCGCGCCTGCCCGAGTGGGGCCGCCGCGCCGAGGCGGCCGGCTTCGCCACCGTCGCCCTGCTGGACCGGCTCGCCTACGACAACCCCGAGCCGCTCGTCGCGCTGGCCGCCCTGGCCGGCGCCACCACCCGCATCCGGCTGCAGACCGAGGTGCTGCTCGCCCCGCTGCGCGGCACCGCGCTGCTGGCCAAGCAGGCCGCGACCCTGGACCGCATGTCGGGCGGGCGCCTCACGCTCGGCGTCGGCATCGGCGGCCGCGACGACGACCACGCCGCCGCGGGCGTCCCCCTCGACCGCCGCGGCGCGATCATGGACCGGATGCTGACGGACCTGGCGGCCATCTGGTCCGGATCGCCGTACCCGCTCGCGCCGATCGGCCCCTCCCCCGTCACGCCGGGCGGCCCGCCGCTGCTCATCGGCGGGTTCGCGCCGCCCGCGCTGGCCCGGGTCGCCCGCTACGGCGCCGGGTTCCTGTGTGCCGCGCCGCTGCAGTGGGCCGGCGGCCTCGTGCGCACCGTGCGGGACCAGTGGGCCGAGGCCGGCCGGCCCGGTCGCCCGCGGCTGGTCTGCCAGCTCAACGCCGCGGCCGGCTCGCCGGAGTCGATCGCCGGGGCCCGCTCGGCGGTCGCGGCGTACTACGCGTTCACCGGCCGCGAGGGCTGGGGCGACCCGATCTCGGACCCGAAGCAGCTCGCCGACACCGTTGCCGCCTACCGCGACTTCGGCGCCGACGAGCTGGTCCTCTACTGCTGGGGCGACGACCCTGCGCAGATCGAGATCCTGGCTTCTTTGCTTTAGCGCTGCACCCGCGCGCCGGCCCCGGCGACGAGCGCCTCGACCTCCTTGAGGCTCGCCATCGAGGTGTCGCCGGGCGTGGTCATCGCCAGGGCGCCGTGGGCCGCGCCGTATTCGACGGCCTGTTGAAGGTCGCCGAAGGTCATCAGCCCGTAGATGAGGCCCGAGGCGAAGCTGTCGCCCCCGCCGACCCGGTCCAGGATCTCCAGGGCCGGGCGGTGGGTGGCCTCGGCGAAGTCCCCGCCGGACGCCGTTTTCCACCAAGCGATCGCACCCCAGTCGTTCACGGTGGCGGTGTGCACCCCGCGCAGGGTGGTCGCGACGACCTGGAAGTTCGGGTAGGCCGCGACCGCCGCCGCGATCATCGTGCGGAAGTTCGCCGAGTCCAGCGCGCCCGCGTGGATGTCGGTGCCGGGCACCTCGAGGCCGAGGCAGGCGGTGAAGTCCTCCTCGTTGCCGATCATCACGTCGACGAGCCCGGCCAGCCGCCGGTTCACCTCGCGGGCCCGCTCCTGTCCGCCGATCGCCTTCCACAGGCTCGGCCGGTAGTTGAGGTCGTAGGAGATCACGGTGCCGTGCCGGCGGGCGGCGCTCAGGCAGGCCTCGATGGTGTCCGGGGTGGTCTCGGACAGGGCCGCGTAGATGCCTCCGGTGTGCAGCCAGCGCACGCCCAGCTCGCCGAAGAGGTGCTCCCAGTCGACGTCCCCGGCCTTGAGCTGGGCGGCGGCGGTGTGCCCGCGGTCGGAGACGCCGACGGCGCCGCGGACGCCGAAGCCGCGCTCGGTGAAGTTGAGGCCGTTGCGGACCGTGCGGCCGATCCCGTCGTACTTCACCCATTGCACGAACGTCGTGTCCACCCCGCCCTGCAGGATCAGATCCTCCAGGAGCCGGCCCACGTCGTTGTCCGCGAACGCGGAGACGAGCCCGGTGCGCAGCCCGAAGCAGCGGCGCAGCCCGCGGGCCACGTTGTACTCCCCGCCGCCCTCCCACGCGCGGAACTGCCGGGCGGTGCGGATGCGGCCCTCGCCCGGGTCGAGGCGGAGCATGACCTCGCCGAGGGAGACAAGGTCGTAGCGGCACTCGGCGGCCGGCCGAACGGTGATCATCGGGCCTGCTCCAATGCGTCTCGGGTGCGGCTGGTGACGGCGGCCCAGTCGCGGGCGGCCAGCAACTCGGGCGCCACCATCCAGGTCCCGCCCACGGCCAGCACCGACTTGACCGCGAGGTAGTCGGCGAGGTTGGCGGTGTTGACGCCGCCGGTGGGGATGAACCGGACGGTGCGGAAGGGGGCCGACAGGGCCTTCACCATCGGTACGCCACCCAGCTGCTCGGCGGGGAAGAACTTCACGGTGTCCAGGCCGGCGTCCAGGGCCTGCATGATCTCGGACGGCGAGGCGACGCCGGGGAACACCGGCACGCCGTGCTCCTGGCAGCGCGCCACCACGGACGCGCTGAAGCCGGGGCTCACGACGAACTTCGCGCCCGCCTCGACGGCCCGGTCCACCTGGGCGGCGCTGAGCACGGTGCCCGCGCCCACGAGCATGCCGGGGCGCTCGGCCATGGCCCGGATGGCGTCGGCCGCGGCGGCGGTCCGGAACGTCACCTCGGCACAGCCCAGGCCGCCGGCGACGAGGGCGTCGGCCAGGTCGGCGGCGTCCGCGGCGTCCTCGAGCACGACGACGGGCACGATCCTCCCGGCCGCGATGGTTTCGACAACGGGGTGTTGTTCAGTATGCTGAACGTCGGTCACACATGTGACCATAGTGCACCGGAGGCCGCGTGACCACTCCCGTCAAGTCCGCCGACCGAACCCTCGACATCCTGGAGGCCCTGGCGACCGGCGGCCCGTCGACGCTGTCGGAGCTCACGCGCGCCCTCGACATCCCGAAGAGCAGCCTGCACGGCATCCTGCGCACGATGGCGGCCCGCGGCTGGATCGAGACGACGCAGACCCGGTTCCGGCTCGGGCTGCGGGCCCTGCAGGTCGGCGCGGCCTACCTCGACGCCGACGACACCGTGGGCCTGCTCGCCGGCATCCTCGACGATCTCGCCGCCCGCTTCGGGGAGACGACCCACCTGGGACGGCTGGACGGCGCGGACATCACCTACGTGGCGAAGCGGGAGTCGGTGCACCCCCTGCGCCTCTACTCCGCGATCGGCCGCCGCCTCCCGGCCCACGCCACGGCGCTGGGCAAGGCCCTGCTGGCCGCGCGCACCCCGGAGGAGGTCGACGCCCTGCTGCCCGACCCGCTGCCGGCCCTGACCCCGCACACGATCACGGACCGGGCCGCGCTGCGGGCCGAGCTGGCGTCGATCCGGGCGCTCGGCTACGCGGTGGACCGCGAGGAGAACACCGAGGGCATCGTGTGCGTGGCGCGCGTGGTGCCGGTGCGCGACCCGGCGACGGACGCGATCAGCCTGTCGATCCCGCGCACCCGCGTGTCGTCGTCCACAGTGGACGAGGTGGCGGCGGCGCTCGCCGAGGCCGTGGACAAGGCCTCCAGCGCGCGCCGGTTCCTCTAGGGCCTGTTTCACAACTGAGGCGGGGCTGCGGCGGGCCCAGATTTCGCCTGCGCGCACCCCGCGAAGGCCGGGTTACAACACCGGTAGCCAGGCCTCCGCGGGGCACACGCAGGCGAAATCTGGACTCCGCCTCGCTCCCACCCCAGTTGTGAAACAGGCCCTAGCCGGCCAGCAGCGCGGAGACCTGGGGCGAGTACGTCGAGTGCAGCACCAGCGCCGCGCCGCCGATCACGGCCGCGTCGTCGCCCAGCGGGGACAGGGCCACGTCCACGGTGCGGATGCGCCGGGCGATGGCCCGCTCCCCCAGCGCCCGCACCACCGCGGTGCGGAACTGCGACTCCACGTGCCGGATGCCGTGCCCGCCGACGATGATCAGCTCGACATCGACGATGTTCACCACGTTCACGGCCACCGCGGCGAGGCGCTCGGCGGCCCGGCCGATCACCGCCTCGGCGAGCGCGTCCCCCGCGGCGGCCGCCCGGCACAGGGCCCCGTGGTCCACAGTGGACGGTGACCGCCGGAAGGCCTTCGTGAGAGCGCTCTCACCGCCGGCCGCGAGCCGCCGGTGGGCGTCGGCGACGAGTGCCGCCGGGTTGATGAGGCTCTCGAGGCAGCCGCTGTTGCCGCAATAGCAGTCGGGGCCACTCTCCGTAACCGAGGTGTGCCCGAACTCGGCGGCGTTCATGGAGCCGCCCCGGTGGACCTGGTGGCCGAGCACGAGACCGCCGCCGACGCCGGTGCCGAGGAAGAAGTACGCGAAGTTCGCGACCCCCCGCCCGGCCCCCGCCCAGCGCTCCCCGATCGCCGCGGCGGTCGCGTCGTTGTCCAGCGTGACCGCCAGCCCGGTGGCGTCGGCGACCATCTGCTTGAGCGGCACCCGGGTCCAGTCCGACAGCTGCGGCGGCGAGATGACCTCGCCCAGCGACTGGTCGATCGGGCCCGGCGCGGCCAGCCCGACGCCGAGCACCCGCTCGCGCTCGACCCCGGCCTCCTGCAGAACCTCGCCCACGAGCTCGGCCATCGCCGCCGTGACCTTCACCGGGTCCATGTCGGCGGGGGTCGGGCGGCGGGCGGTGACCAGCGGCCGGCCCAGCAGGTCGACCACGACACAGGCCAGCTCGATCGGGTCGAAATGCAGCCCCACGGCCCGCCCGGCGTCGGCGTTGATGCGCAGCACGGTGCGCGGCTTGCCGCCGCTGGACGAGCGCGCGCCGTCCTCGCGCACGATCCCCTCGTCGATCAGCCGGCGCACGATGCCGGAGACCGTCTGCGGCGTCAGGCCGGTGTGCTCCGCGATCTCCACGCGACTCGTACCGTCGGCCAGCTGGATCTGATCCAGCACGACCGCCCGGTTGTACTGGCCGACCTTGGGGAGATTTGTCCCGACTTGCCGCACCCAGCCTCCCGCCTACGTACCGTTACCTACATGATGCCCTGCGCCGTTGACTTAGTAAAGCAATTAGATTTAGAGTCCGACACGCGCAGCTAACGCCCCGGACACGTGAGAGCGCTTCCCCGGCCGCTGCGATGGCGACCAGGGCACTAGATCATTGCCGGATTGTTACCAAGAAACGATCGGCGGGACTGGGCAGGATCGCCACACTGGAATAAGTTGGTCGTCACAACAAACCTGGCCTTGCGGCAGTGGTTCCAGCAGCCCCTCGGAGGCAACATGATGTCGGTGACAAGGGGGCTCGAGGTATGAGCACCGCACCGGTTCTGCTCGAGATGCGGTCCATCACCAAGGAGTTCCCGGGCGTCAAGGCGCTCAGCGACGTCAACCTGGTGGTTCGCGAAGGCGAGATCCACGCGATCTGCGGCGAGAACGGCGCCGGGAAGTCGACGCTGATGAAGGTGCTCAGCGGCGTCTACCCCTACGGCTCGTACAGCGGCCAGATCTTCTACCAGGGCTCGGAGAGCCGCTTCAACAACATCCGGTCGAGCGAGAAGGCCGGCATCGTGATCATCCACCAGGAGCTTGCCCTGGTGCCGCACATGTCGATCACGGAGAACCTGTTCCTGGGCAACGAGCCCCGGCGCAACGGGGCCTACGACTGGAAGGGCGCCAACCGCCGGGCGCACGAGCTGCTGGCCCAGGTGGGCCTGCGCGACGACCCCGACACCCTCATCAAGGACATCGGCGTCGGCAAGCAGCAGCTGGTGGAGATCGCGAAGGCGTTCGCGAAGGACGTCAAGCTGCTCATCCTCGACGAGCCGACCGCCGCGCTCAACGAGAACGACTCCAAGCACCTGCTCGACCTGCTGCGCGAGTTCAAGCGGCAGGGCATCACCTCGATCATGATCTCGCACAAGCTCAACGAGATCGAGGAGATCGCCGACTCCATCACGATCCTGCGCGACGGCAAGACGGTGGAGACCCTCGAGGTCGGCGCCGAGGGCGTCAACGAGGACCGCATCGTGCGCGGCATGGTCGGCCGCGACCTGGAGAGCCGCTTCCCCGACCACACCCCGAACATCGGCGAGGTCTTCTTCGAGGTCCGCAACTGGACCGTGCGCCACCCGATCTCGGCGGACCGGCTGGTCTGCAAGAACTCGAGCTTCAACGTCCGCCGCGGCGAGATCGTGGGCTTCGCCGGCCTCATGGGCGCCGGGCGCACCGAGCTGGCGATGAGCCTGTTCGGCCGCTCCTACGGCGTCTACCAGTCCGGGCAAATCTTCAAGGACGGCCAGGAGATCCAGCTCAAGTCGGTGGCCGAGGCGATCGGCCACGGCCTGGCGTATGTCAGCGAGGACCGCAAGTCCATCGGGCTCAACCTGCTCGACGACATCAAGACCTCGATGGTCGCCGCCAAGCTGTCGAAGATCACCCGCCACGGCGTCATCGACGAGGTCGCCGAGCACAAGGCGGCCGAGGAGTACCGCAAGGCCCTGCGGGTCAAGGCCCCCACGGTCGACGAGGGCGTCACCAAGCTCTCCGGCGGCAACCAGCAGAAGGTCGTCCTGGCGAAGTGGATGTTCACCGACCCCGACCTGCTGATCCTCGACGAGCCGACGCGCGGCATCGACGTGGGCGCCAAATACGAGATCTACGGCATCATCCAGCGGCTCGCCGACCAGGGGAAGGGCGTCATCGTCATCTCCTCGGAGCTGCCGGAGCTGCTCGGTCTGTGCGACCGCATCTACACGGTGTTCGAAGGCAACATCACCGGTGAGGTCCCCCGCAGTGAGGCCAACCCGGAACTCCTCATGAAGCAGATGACCTCTACGAAGAAGATGCCGACGCGATGAGCCGATTCAAGGACCTCCAGAAGAACCTGTTCGGGGGCACCACCTCGAACGCCCGTCAGTTCACGATGATCTTCACCCTCGTGGCGATCATCCTGCTGTTCCAGTGGCTGACCGACGGGCTGACCCTCAACTCCGGCAACCTGATCTCGCTGACCCAGCAGTACGCGTACATCTCCGTGCTGTCCATCGGCATGCTCATGGTGATCGTCGCCGGCCACATCGACCTCTCGGTCGGCTCGATCGCCGCGTTCGTCGGCATCATCGTGGCCAAGTCGATCCGCGACGGCGGCGTGCCGTGGTGGGTCGGCATCCTGATCGGCCTCGGGGTCGGCGCCGTGATCGGCGCGTGGCAGGGCTTCTGGGTCGCCTACATCGGCGTGCCCGCGTTCATCGTCACGCTCGCCGGCATGCTCATATTCCGAGGCGGCAACCAGTACATCGGCAACGCCGAGACGGTGGCGGTGCCCAAGGCGTTCACCCAGATCGGCGCCGGATACCTGCCGGAGTGGGGCCCCAACACGGGGTACAACAACAGCACGCTGATCCTGGGCCTGGTCGCGTGTCTGGCCGTGGTGTGGCGCGAGTTCCAGTCGCGCAAGACCCGCCGCCAGATGGAGGCCGAGCAGAGCCCGATGTGGGTGTCGATCCTGCGCATGGCCATCATGGTCGCCATCATCGTGTTCGCGACCCTGCGCTTCGCCGGCGGCCGCGTCGGCACCAGCTTCCCGATCTCGGGCTGCATCCTGGCCGTGCTGGTCATCGCGTACTCGTTCTACACCCGCAACACCGCGGGCGGCCGGCACATCTACGCGGTCGGCGGCAACGCCCGCGCCGCCGAGCTTTCCGGCGTGAAGCTGCGCCGCGTCAACTTCTTCGTCATCATGAACATGTCGATCCTGGCCGCGCTGGCCGGCATGATCTTCGTGGCCCGCTCCGGCGCCTCCGGCCCGCAGGACGGCCTCAGCTGGGAGCTCGACGCGATCGCCGCCGTCTTCATCGGCGGCGCCGCGGTCGCCGGCGGTATCGGTACCGTCAGCGGCTCCATCGTCGGTGGTCTGGTCATGGCCGTGCTCAAGAACGGCCTGCAGCTGCTGGGCATCGGCACCGACCGCGAGCAGATCATCCGCGGCCTGTTCCTGCTGCTCGCCGTCGCGCTGGACGTCTACAACAAGAGCCAGGGGCGGTTCTCGATCATCGGATCGATCATGCGCCCCTTCCGTCGGCAGGAGAACACCGATCCGGCCGCGCCCAACCAAGCCGGGCAGGAGTCCATCAAGGCTCCGGTCGGCGGCTGACCCACCCGCCGCAACCGCGGCAGACGCCCCTATCCCCAGTAACATCCCGAAAGAAAGGGCTTTACAAGCCATGCGCAAGTTCCTCACCAGGAGCCTCGCGGTCAGCGCCGTCGCGCTGGTTGCGCTGAGCACCGCCGCGTGCGGCAGCAGCGACCGCGACGACTCGTCCACCGGCGCCTCCGGCGGCGCGGCCAAGGGTTTCGCCAAGGACGCGCTGATCGGCGTGGCCCTGCCGTCGAAGACCTCGGAGAACTGGGTCCTCGCGGGTGACCTGTTCACCAACGGCCTCAAGGACGCGGGCTTCAAGTCCGACGTGCAGTACGCCGGTGCGTCGACCACGGTCGCCGACCAGCAGTCGCAGATCTCCTCGATGGTCACCAAGGGCGCGAAGGTCATCGTCATCGGCGCGACCGACGCCGCGCAGCTGGGCACCCAGGTCAAGCAGGCCAAGGACTCCGGCGCGATCGTCATCGCCTACGACCGGCTCATCACCGGCACCGCCGACCTCGACTACTACGTCGCGTTCGACAACTTCAAGGTCGGCCAGCTGCAGGGCCAGGCCCTGCTGGACGGCATGAAGGCCAAGAAGCCGACCGGCCCGTGGACCATCGAGCTGTTCTCCGGCTCGCCGGACGACAACAACGCCGGTGTCTTCTTCAACGGCGCCATGGACGTGCTCAAGCCGCTCATCGACAAGGGCGACCTGATCGTCGGCTCCGGCCAGAAGGACGTCAAGCAGACCGCCATCCAGGGCTGGAAGGCCGAGGGTGCGCAGTCGCGCATGGACACCATCATGACCTCGACCTACGCCAAGGGCGACAAGACGCTGGACGGCGTCCTCTCCCCGAACGACACCCTGGCCCGCGCGATCATCACCTCGGTGAAGGCCGCCGGCAAGCCGGTCCCGGTCGTCACCGGCCAGGACTCCGAGGTTGAGTCGGTCAAGAGCATCATGGCCGGCGAGCAGTACTCCACGATCAACAAGGACACCCGCAAGCTGGTGGCCGAGACCATCAACATGGTGAAGGCGCTCCAGGGCGGCGGCGAGCCGACCATCAACGACACCAAGTCCTACAACAACGGTGTCAAGGTCGTCCCGGCCTACCTGCTCCCGCCGGTCATCGTGACCAAGGCGAACGCGGCCGAGGCCTACGCCAACGACCCGAAGCTGTCCCCGCTCACCAAGTAAGACACACCGGCAACAGCGTCGTGGGTCCCCGGAGCGCCTTTCCGGGGACCCACGCGCGTTCCAGCCAAGACACAGCCCCGTCGGCCCGGACCCAGTCGGCCGGCGGCGGCGCCAGGAGGCGTGAAGCGTGTCCTCCTCGACCAGCCCGCAGGAGTCGGTGCGCCGGCAGAACCTGGGGGCCCTGCTCCGCTACATCCACGTCCGCGGCGCCACGTCGCGGGCCGAGCTGACGAGCCGGCTCGGCCTGAATCGCAGCACCATCGGCGCGCTCACGGCCGATCTCGCCACCGCCGGTCTGGTCGACGAGGGTGTACCGCACGAGACCGGTCGCGCCGGCCGCCCCTCGATCGTGGTGCGTCCGCGGTCGTCGCGCGTGTACGGGTACGCGCTGAGCCTGGAGCTCGACCGTCTGCGGGCCGCCCGCGTCGGGCTCGGCGGGAAGGTCCTCGACGGCCGCACCGCCGAGCGCCCGCCCGGCCCCGACCCCGCCCCGACCATCGCCGCGCTGGCCGGCTTCGTCGCCGACATGCAGCGCACCGCCCCCGCCGACGCCGTGCTCGTCGGCTCCGGCCTCGCCGTGTCCACATCGGTGCGCCACCACCTCGGCTGGGCGGATGAAACGATCGAATCCGAGCTCGCACACGGCCTGGCGGACGCCCTCCGGCCCCGGCTCGGCCCCTCGGCCGGCCCGTTCCTGGGCGGCATCGCCGACCTCGCCGCCCTGGCCGAGCACACCCGCGGCGCCGCGACGGGCGCCGACAACGTCATCTACCTGCACGGCGACGCGGGCATCAGCGCGGGCATCATCGCCGGCGGCCGGCGCATCACCGGCTACGGCGGCCACGGCGGCGAGGTCGGCCACATGGTCGTGAACCCGTCCGGCCGGCTGTGCGGCTGCGGCTCGCGCGGCTGCTGGGAGACGGAGATCGGCGAGCGTGCCCTGCTGCACCTCGCGGGCCGCCCGGTCCCGACCCCGGGCGCGGCGGTGACGGCCGCGGTGCACGCCGCCCGGTCCGGCGACCCGGACGCGAGCGCGGCCGTGGCCCACGCGGCGGACTGGCTCGGCTTCGGCGTGGCCAACCTCGTGAACATCTTCAACCCGACGGTGGTCGTCTTCGGCGGCACACTGCGGGAGTTGTACCTGACCGGCGCCGACCACGTGCGCAACCGCCTCTTCACGATGGCCCTGCCGGCGTGCCGCGCCCACGTGGCGCTGCACACCCCCCAGCTCGGCGACGACGCTCCCCTGGTGGGCGCGGCGGAGCTCGCATTCGAGTCCCTGCTGTCGGACCCCCTGTTCGCCGGCCGCCCCTGAGGCCGACGGCTCGGACGCGGTCAGGGCAGCAGCGCCAGCTTGCCGCCGGTGGCGCGGGCCTCCAGCTCGGCGAGCGCCTTCGGCCACCATCCGGGACCGGCTCACCCGCGGCGTCACCGACGGCGATCTGGCCGCGGCGCCCGCCGCCCTCGACGCCACCGCCCGCTACTCCACGACCATCGTGCAGGGCCTGTCGATCCAGGCCCGCGACGGCGCGACCCGGGCCGAGCTGGAAACGGTGCACTGACGTGCCGCTCAACCTTTCGCGCCGCTCCCGCGTGCATGCTGTGACGGCGTCCGACGGGAGGCGGCAGGCGTGCCGGGTGATGGCTTCGAGCAGTTCGTGCGGGTCCGGTACACGGAGCTGCTGCACACCGCGTATCTGCTCACGGGCTCGCAGCCCGCGGCCGAGGATCTCGTGCAGAGCTGTCTGCTCAAGATCATGCCGAGGTTCGAGCGGATCGCGGAGCCGATGCCGTACCTGCGCCGGGCCATGGTCAACCAGCGCACGAGCTGGTGGCGGGCGCTGCGCCGGGAGCTGCTGAGCCCCGAGCCGCCCGACGGTGCGCGGCCCGACCCCACCGGCGCGTTCGCCGAGCGCTCGGCGCTGGTCGCGGAGCTGGCCCGGCTGCCGGAGCGGATGCGGGCGGTGCTGGTGCTGCGGTACTGGGAGGACCTGTCCGAGGCCGAGACCGCCGAGGCGCTCGGCTGCTCGGTCGGGACGGTGAAGAGCCAGGCGTCGCGCGGGCTCGCGCGGCTGCGGGTGCTGCTGGAGTCGGGCGACGCGCAGAGGAGCGAGCGATGAGCACCCTGGAGGAGCGGCTGCGCGAGGAGATGGCGCGCTCGGTCGCGGGGGTTCGCCCGGCACCGGACCCCTTCGGCCGCCTCCTGCGCCGCCGCCGTCGCGGTCACTGGCGCTGGGGCGGCGCGGGCATCGGGGCCGTGGTCGTCGCCGCCCTGCTCGGCACCCAGGCCCTCACGGCGAGCAGCCCGAACCCGGCGCCGAGCCCGACGCCGACCCACACCACTTCCGGCTTCCGGCCCACGCGGCCGCTGAGCGTGTGGACGCGCCAGATGATCGCCGCACCGACCCGCGGCGACCTCGCCGGCGACACGGCCCTCGTCGAACAGCTGACCACGGCGCTGGACGGCGCGCGCACACAGCTGCGCATCCGCGCCGAGTTCGACCGGGTCAAGGTGTTGTACCTCGCCCGGTTCGGGGGCGACTGGGTGTACGGCGCGGCGTTCTACAACACCGAGGAGGCGGTGTTCTCCGGGGCCTCCGGCCCGGCCGGCAGCTCCGTCGGCGACCTCGTCACGAACCGCCGAGTCATCTCGGGCGGTGACCTGTCGGAGTTCATGGCGATCGGCCTGCCCGACGGCTACTCGGTCGCGTTCGCGCCGCCCGGCTGCGGCCTGGAGGCGGCCGAGTCGAGCACCGTGCGGCCCGACGGCACCGTCGAGCACACCTGGGCGAGTCACGGCGACTTCACGGTGCTGCCGACGTCCGACCATCTCTGGCGGGTCACCTGTGCCGGCACGGTGCGCGAGTTCGCCTACCGCTCCTTCGCCGACCCGCGGCATACGGTCGCGCCGCCGCCGGTCGAGCGCGGCACCGCCGACGCGCAGACGGCCGCCGCGGCGCTGTCGTACTGCCCGCGCGTGCCCGGCCTCGAGGTGCGCTCGTGGCGGGTGCTGTGGGGCGGCACCCCGCCGGGCGAACGCCGGCCGAGCGTCGTCATGCTCGGGATGCTGGATGGGGGCTTGAACGGTGGCGCGGCCGAGGTGTGCGCGCTCACCGGCACCGGCGATCCGATCCTGGTCAGCTATGTGCACGGCGAGCCGCCGCCCGCGAAGATCAAGGACTTCCCCACGGCCCGGCTGACCACGGCGCTCGCCGCGTCCGACGCGCTCGTCGTGGTGCGGCTGCCGCACGACGAGGACGTGGCGCTGTCCGACCGGCTGCTCGTGGTCGCCCCGCCCGGCGCGAACCGGCTGGAAGTCAGCGGCCACGGCCGGCTGACCCTCACCGACGGCGTGGGCGTCGTCGAGGCCCCGGTGCCGGCGAGCCTGAGCATCGAGGCGCTGGACGCCTCCGGCGCCGTCGTCGCCCGGACCACGGTCGCCGAGCCGACCGGCGCGGATCGGTTCACCGTGGGCGAGCCGTCGCTGCACGATTGGGGCTGACCGCGCCTCAGCTCACGTAGTCCTCCAGCAGCGCGGGCGTGAGGCCGGCGGCGGCGATGGCGTTGAGCACGGCCAGGAAGTCGTCGACGAAGGCGGGCCGGAAGTGCATGAGCACGATGTCGCCGGCCTTGACCTTCTGGCCGGACTGGTAGCGCACGATGCCCTTGTCCGTCGTCTCCTTCCAGTAGAACGCGGCCTTCATCCCGCAGTCGTGCACCACTCGCAGGGTCGTCGCGTCCTTGTCGCCGAAGGGCGGCCGGAACAGCAGCGGCCGTCGCCCGTAGAGCCGGCCCAGCTCGTCGGCGGAGCCGCAGATCTCGCGCTTCTGCACGTCGTAGGACTTGCCCTTGAGGTCGGGGTGGGAGATCGTGTGCGCCTCGATGACCGCGCCCGCCTGCTGCAACCGGGTGAAGTAGCCGGGGTCGGACTTGATCGCGTTGATCTCCAGGAACAGCGTGACGGGCACGTGCGCGGCCTCGAGCAGCGCGAGCGCGTGCGGGTCCTTCGTCCAGCCGTCGTCCATCGTGATGAACGCGACGGGCTGGCCGGTCGGGATCGCGCTGTACCACCCCGCGGACGGGCCGGCCGGGACGGTGACCGGCTGGGGCGCGGGCGCGGGGCCGAAGTGCGGGATCCGGGCCAGCTGCGCCGAGCTGAGCCCGGATCCACCGGGCACCTCCGGCCTCGAGGCCGTCACCGAAGGACCGGGCCGCCCCTGGGCGGGTTCGCCGCCATGGGCTGCACACCCGGACGCGAGCAGTGACACGGCGACGAGGGCCAGGAGACGTGACCGCACCGCCCAAGTCTCGGGGGCGGCGCCCGGGCCGGCCTCGGTGCCGTCCCGCACCCCGGTTGCGGGTTTCCCGCAGTCAGTGATGATGCGTGTAGTCGGGCTGGGCCGGATCGCCCGGGTGCTCGAAGCCGGGCATGAGCCGGACCCGGGCCGCGCAGCGCTCGTCCAGCCAGCGCGTGAAGTGCCGGTCGCGCGCCTCGCGCAGCAGCAGGGCGGCGATGGCGTCCCGGCACCGCGCGTAGGGCTCGTGGTGGCGGTCCCGGTTGCGGTCCCAGTAGTCGCGCACCCGCTCCTCGCCGACCGTCACGTCCGCGGTCACCGCCGCGTAGACGTCCGGGCGGGCGGCGAGGACGGCGGCCGTGACCCCGCCGAGCCGCAGCGCCCTGGGCAGTGTCGGCGGCAGGGCCGGCGGCTCGGCGGGCGGGGCCGCGGGCAGCCCGAGGCCGCGCGCCTCCTGCTCCACGACGGCGGTGGCGGCCAGCAGCTGCACGAGCCACCGGCGCAGGTTGCGGCCCTCGGCCGAGCCCGGGTGCGGCAGCCGCGCCGCCAGCGGGCCGGCCCGCATGCCGGCCAGGCGCGCGTTGACGTCGGCGACCGTGATGGGCACGTCACCGACCAGGGCGGCGATCACGGCTCGACCGTCACGGTGACGGGCTCGGTGTAGAACAGCGCCCCGGCGTCGGCGATCCGGGCCAGCAACCACCAGGTGCCCGGCGGATGCCCCTCGGGCACGCGCACCGCGAACTCCACCGTGGACCCGCCGGCGTGCACGGCCGGGGTGCGGACGAGCTCCCACGTGTGCCACGGGCCGATCAGATGCACCTCGGCGTCCGGCGCGGACGTGTCGAGCCGCAGCACCGCGGTGTCGCCGCGGCGCAGGCGCAGCGCGGGCGGGGACAGGGCGCCCGACACCGCCTCGTCGGCGCCGCCCGGCAGCCGGGCCACGTCGTAGACGCCGGACGGCAGCGAGGCCCGGAGGCGATGCGGACCCGGCGCGGGATCGGCCGGCGGGGTGACCGCGATCGGGAACTCGGCGTGGCCGCCGGGCGGAAGGTCGAAGTCCAGCGACGACGGCGATACCGTCCAGCCCTCGGGCGGGGTCAGCTCGACGGTGCCCGTAGCGCCGGTGTCCACCAGGCTCGAGGACACCGTGACGCGATCGGGGTCCACGAAGACCGACAGCGGCATGTTCCCGATCGGCGCCGGCCCGGTGTTGTGCAGCCAGTAGCGCGAGTAGGCGGCCTGCGGCGCGGCGACGGCGGCGGGCAGCGACCGGCCGACGCCGAGGAGCATCTGGCCGATCCCGGCACCATCCAATGTGGACGAGTCCAGGCGGTCGCGCTCCAGCAGGTCCACCGCGCGGGCGGAGAGCACCGGCGCCGGCAGTCCGATGTGGACGTCGGCCGGGGAGCCGGCGGACTCGTAGTACCGCGCCAGGATCGACGACACCGGCCCGGGCACGCGCCCGGACGCGAGCGGGTCGCCCGCCGGCTTCAGCGCCGTGAGCACCACTGTGGACGGCGAGACGGTGACCAGCCGCTCCTCGGCGGGCGGTCCGGGCGGGGCGAGCCGGGCGTGCAGCGGGTGGTTGACGGCGTGCCCGGCGGCGACCAGCCCCGCGGCCCGCCAGTCCCCCGCGCCCGCCACGATCGCGTAGTCGAACTCGTGCGTCCAGTGCTGCTGCTGGAAGGTGGACCCGTCGGGCGCGGTGCGGCGGGGCGGGTCGATCCACACGCCGGACGGCCAGCCGGTGCAGGAGCGGATCAGCGACAGGTGCAGGGCGCCGCCGGGGTCGACGGCGAAGCCGGGCATCCCCCGGTTCACGATGCCGACGGTGTAGTCCTCCAGCTGCGGGTCCGGGTCCCCGTCCGCCGCCGGGGCCGTGATCGCGCCGGTCTGTGCCAGCTCGGCACAGGCCGCGGCGACCTCGGCCGCGGCGAGGACGAGCACCGGCAGGTCGCGGGGGCCGGTCAGGTCGGCGTTCGGCGTCCACACCTCGGTCAGCGGGCGCTCGGCCGGGAGCCAGCGGCGCGGCACATCCGGGGCGTCCTCAATGCGGAAGCGCACGTCGGGGAGGTTGGAGTCGACGGCGAGGGAGCCGTAGCGCGGGCCCTCGGCGCTCGAGCAGGTGGCCGTGACCCCGCGCCGGACGAGCGCCAGGGCCAGGTCGCGCGCGGCCGGGCCGCCGCCGATGATCTCGGCGACCCCGATCGCGCGGGTGTGCCCACCGGCGCGGATCCGCGCCGTCGAGGACAGCGCGAACCAGTGCTGCGCCGGGTTGTCGAGAGTCCAGGGCGCCGGGCCGGCGTCGGTGTCGATGAGGCCGAAGCCGCGGCCGACCACCGCGTTGCCGACCTCGCTGACCGGGAGCGCGCCCGGGATCGCCGCGGGCCAGCGGACGCGGACGAGGTGGTCGGCGCCGGCGAACTCGTCGAGCCGGGTGCACACGTCCAGGCGGGGCACGCCGCGCCACAGGGTCAGGATCTGGGTGTACCGCGCCGGCCCGACCGCCCCCGTGACCGTCACGCGCTCCCCCAGCGGCCCCGCCTCGACGGTCACCGACAGCGCCGGGGCGTCCGCCGAGCCCACCGCCGGCGGCCCCTTGGGCAGCAGGTGCCACGGCCCCTCGTGCACCTCCGGGTGGGCCGGGTACTCGTCGTACACGACCAGCTCGTTGCCGACCCGCCCCGCCGCGAGCAGCTCCCGCCCGGCGGCCAGGTCCACCATGGACGAGACGGTCCCGCCGCGCGCGGGATCGACGGTGAGGCGGAAGGCCTCGTTCTCGATGGTCAGACCTTCCCGGGCCGTCCAGCCGTCCACTGTGGGCAGCTCGAAGGTCTTGTAGCCGACGCCCGGCACGTCCGTCGCGAGGAACTGCACGCCTTCGGCCCGCACGATGTCCGTGCGGGTCCACGAGGACGGGTTGAAGACCACCACCCGGCGCGGGCCGTCCCCCGAAGGCAGCCCGGCGACGAGCGCGTCCAGGGACTCGTCCAGCACCCCGGAGGCGAGGTCGTGGGCCTGGCGCCAGCCGGTGAGCAGGTCGAGGTACACCTGATCGGACTCCGAGCCCGTGATCCCGTCGTGGTGCGCGCCGAAGACGAGCTGCCGCCACGCCATGTCGATCCGCTCGTGCGGGAACGGAACATCGTCCAGGGCCGCCAGGGTCGCGAACATCTCGGCGTCGGTCAGCAGCGCCTCGGTGTGCCGCTGTGCCTGCTTGGTGTCGATGAACGACACGTCCTTGCCGGTGTAGATCGGGTTCATGTCCCGGGTCTGCGGCGAGAACCCGCTCGCCTGCGCGCGCACGGCCGCGAAGAACTCGCGCGGCAGCCCGCACACGAACCGCGGCCAGGTGTAGCGGGCGTTCCAGTCGCGGTGGATGTCGACGACCCACTTCGCCGGCGGGCTGTAGTCGGTGCCGACCGGCAGCAGGATGTTGCGGGTGCGGGCGACCTTCTTCAGCAGCAGGAAGAGCCGGTAGATGTTGTCCTCGGCGGCCTGCAGCGTCGGCTGCCCGTCGATGTGCCAGCCGGCCGAGTAGTGCGCGGGCATGTAGTGGGTCAGCACGCCGAGCCCGTTCGGCGACAGCCACTCGAACTCGGCGTCGAACTGCATGGTCGACGGGTCGCCCCAGCCGCGCTCGCCCGGCGTGTACGTGGTCTGCATCGGGCCCCACTGGTGGAACGGCCCGCGCGCCCACGACGAGGAGTCCAGGCCCGCGGCGGCGGCCAGGCCCGGGAAGTTCGGGTCGTGGCCGAACGCGTCGAGCTGCCAGGCGGTGCGCGGGTGGCCGCCGACGACGTCGCGCTGGAAGCCGATGCCGTAGCGGAAGTTGCGGATCGTGGTCTCGGCCAGGGTCAGGTTGGTGTTCGGCTCGTTGTAGGTGCCGCCGACCAGCTCCAGCCGGCCCTCGGCGAGCAGCCGCCTGATGTGGGCGCGGTCCAGCGGGAACGCGTCCCAGTAGGGCTTGAGGTAGTCCAGCTCGGCCAGGACGAACTTGTATTCGGGGTGCAGGCGCGCGGTCTCCAGGTGCAACCGGACGAGTTCGAAGCCGGTGCGCTGGAAGTCGCCGCGGAACTCCCCGCCCAGCAGACCCGGCTGATCCCAGGTGGCCGTATACGCGGCCTGGGTGTTCCACCACACCGGGTCGTAGTGGAAGTGCGAGACCATCCAGACGGTCCAGCCGGGCTCGGCCACCACCAGATCGGCGTGGCCGGTCTCACCGCCCGCCTGGACCGTGATGGGGATGACCGTCCCAGGTGGAGCGTCGACGCTGACCGGCACCTCCCCCGTGCCCTCCCCGAAGACGCCGTCGCCGCGGACGGTCGCCGGGCCGTCGACGTCGGACACCCGCACGACCTGGCGGTCGCCGATGAACAGCTCGGTGGACTCGATGCGCATGCTGTGCCTATCCCTTCACCGCACCGGTGAGGCTGAACGCCCCGCCGAACACCCTCGACAACACCGAGTACATCAGCACGACCGGCGCCGTGTAGAGGATCGCGAACGCCGCCAGCTGCCCGTAGGCGACCTGGCCGTAGGTCGAGAAGAACGTGTAGATGGTGACCGAGGCCGGCTGGCTCTCGGGCGCCTGCAGCAGGATGAACGGGACGAAGAAGTTGCCCCACTGCAGGACGAACGTGAAGACGAAGACGACCGTCAGGCCGGGGACCATGAGCGGGAGCACGATTCGGCGCAGCGACTGCGCCCAGCCGGCCCCGTCGGTCCACGCCGCCTCCTCGAGCTCGACCGGGACGCCGTCCATGAAGTTCTTCATCATCCAGATGCCGAACGGCAGCGAGGACGCGGTCATGAACAGGATGAGCGCGGGGACCGAGTCGGTGAGCTCGAAGCGGCTGTACAGCGTGTAGACCGGCACCATCACGGCGGTGATGGGCAGGCAGGTGGAGAACAGGATGGTGTACATCAGCGCCCGGCCCGAGCGGCTGTGGTGGCGCGACAAGGGGTACGCCGCCAACACCGCCGCGACCACGGTGAGCAGCGCGGTGCCGCCGGAGATGACGAGCGAGTTGAGCATCGGGACGAACACGGTCTCGGCGTCGAGCACGTCGGCGAAGTTGCGGGTCGTGAAGTGCCAGTCGATGTGGGCCGACAGCGCGGCCCCCGGCTGCACGGAGGCGACCAGCAGCCACACGAACGGCAGCAGGAACAGCACGGCGACGAGGGCGAGCACGGCCCGGGACGCGAGTCTCACGCCTCCTCCAGCCGGATCACACGCACGTAGACCAGCGAGAACACGGCGCCGATGAGCAGCAGGACCAGGGCCATCGCCGTGCCGTAGCCGAGCTTGTAGAACTGGAAGGACTCCTGGTACATGTAAATCGGCGTCGTCTGGCTGCGGTTGCCGGGCCCGCCCTTGGTCATCACGTAGATGAGCCCGAAGGACGCCAGGGTCTGCAGCGTGATGAGCATCAGGTTGCTCACGATCGAGCGGCGGATCAGCGGCAGGGTCACGTAGCGCAGGCGCTGCCACACCGAGGCCCCGTCGACGGAGGCCGCCTCGTGCAGCTCCGGCGGGACGTCGTCCAGCGCCGCCTGGTACACCAGCATCGAGAAGGCGGTGCCGCGCCACACGTTGGCGAGGATGACGGCGAGCATCGGGGCGGTGTAGAGCCAGTTCTGGCGCAGCCCGAGCGGCCCGGTCAGGGCGTTGAGGGTGCCCTCGCGGTGCAGGAACGAGTACCAGCAGAAGCCGGCCACGGTCTCCGGCACCGTCCACGCGGCCACCACGATGCCGGTGACCCCGGCCCGGGTGACCTTGCCGACGCCCTTGAGCAGCAGCGCGATGAGCAGCCCGAGGGTGTTCTGGCCGATCACCGCGGAGCCGACGACGAAGATGAGCGTCAGCTCGAGGGAGTTCCAGAACTGCTTGTCGTGCCACATGGTGACGAAGTTGTCGGCGCCGACGAAGTGCACCTCGGAGGTGCCGGTGAGCGCGAGGTCGGTGAAGGCGCTGTACACGCTCCACAGCAGCGGCCCCGCGAAGAACACGCCGAGCAGCAGCAGCGCGGGCGCCAGGGCCGCCGCCCGCGCTGCGAACGCGCGACTCATGACGCGGTCGTCACCTTGTCGTCCCCGCCGACCGCGGATCTCACCTGTTCCGCGAACGTCTTCGCGGCCGCCTCGGGGGTCGCCTGGCCGGTCATCACCGACTCCATCGCGACCTGGATCGCGTCGGAGACGTGCGGGTAGTCCGGGTACGCCGGCCGGAAGTGGGTCACCTTCACCAGATCCGTGAAGAACCGCAGGGCCGGGTTCGACTGGAGGTACTTCGGGTCGGCGGCGACATCGGCCCGCTCGGCGATCTGCTGGGCGGCGATGTCGTAGGCGAGCGCGTTGTCCCTGTTGAGCATCGTGGTGACGAAGTCGAACGAGGCCTGCTTGTTCTTCGTGTGCGCGCCGACGGAGAGCACCCAGCCGCCGGACATGCTGGTCCGGCCGGGCGCCTCCCCGTGCTGGGTCGGCATCGCGGCCTCCCCGAGCACCGTGCTCCACTGCGGCCACGGCTTGCTGCCCGTCGGAAGCCACGTGCTGGACAGCCACGAGCCGTCGAGGTTGATGGCGAGCTTGCCGGTCGGCAGCAGCTCGGTGGAGACGCGGGTGCCCCAGTTCGGGTCGAGGGCGTCCTGCGGCTCCGGCGCGAGCTTCTCACCGAAGATCGTCTTGATGAAGCCGAGCGAGTCGTCGAAGCCCGGGCTGCCGACGACCCACTTCCTGGACGCGTCGTCGTAGAGGGTGTGCCTCGTGCCGTACAGCAGCATCTCGAAGCCCTGCATGGTGGAGCCCTCGCCCGCGCCCTTGCCGGAGTACACGTTCAGCGGCGTGACCCCGGGCAGCTTCGCCTTGATCGTGCGCGCCGCGGCCAGGATGTCGTCCCAGGTCTTCGGCTGCCAGGGCACGGGCAGGCCGGCCTGCTGGAACAGGTCCTGGTTGTAGTAGAGGGCGCGGGTGTCGGTGCCCATCGGCACGCCGTACGTCTTGCCGTCGAGCCCCTTCGCGGCGCTCTTGGCGGCGTCGCTGAACTGGCTCCAGTCCGGCCACTTGGCGAGCTGGTCGTCCAGCGGCGCCAGGAACCCGGCCGCGATGTCGGTGTTGACCAGGAAGGTGTCCTCGTACAGCACGTCGGGCGCGGTCTTCGGGGACCGGTTCATGAGCGAGAGCTTGGTGTAGTAGTCGTTCTCGGACGCCTCGATCGGCAGCAGCTTGACGGTGTAGCCGGGGTGGGCCGACTCGTACTCGCCCTTGACCCGCTTGAGCTGGTCGTCGAGCTGGATGAAGGCGCCGAACTTCTGGTAGGCGACGGTGATCGTCTTGGCGTCGTCCCCGCTGGACGAGCCGCACGCGGCGGCCCCGGCAAGCAGCAGGGCGGTCAGGGCGAGGGTGGCTCCTTGTTTGAGCATGGCGTACCTCCCCAGGTGGCGGCCTGGTTTTAAAGATCAACGTCTATGTGAACGTTTTCAGAAAACGTAATCATGTACGGTATCCCCCGTCAAGAGAGGAGCCTCGATGTCCTTGCGCCGCCCCACGATGCACGACGTGGCGCGCGAGGCCGGCGTGAGCGTCGCGACGGTCTCGCGGGTGGTCAACCACGAGCGGTACATCCGCGCGGAGACCCGCGAGGCGGTCGAGCGCGCCATCGCCGCGCTCGGGTTCCGCCGCAACGAGTCGGCCCGCACGCTGCGCCCGGGGCAGAACACCCACACGGTCGCGCTGGTCATCGAGGACGTGGCGAACCCGTTCTGGTCCGGCATCACCCGCGGCGCCGAGGACGTGGCCCGGCGGCACCGGCACATGCTCGTGGTGGGCAGCACCCGGCAGAGCTTCGACACCGAGCGGGAGCTGCTGCACGACCTGGTGCTGCGGCGGCGGGTCGACGGGCTGCTCGTGGTGCCGACCTCCCATTCGCAGCGCGCGCTGCACGACGAGCTCGCCGGCTGGGCGCCGATCGTGTTCATCGACCGCGCGCCCGGGCGGGTCGCGGCCGACTCCGTCGTGCTGGACAACCACGGCGGCGCCCGGGAGGCGGTGGGACGACTGCTGCGGCTGGGGTACCGCCGCATCGCCTACATCGGCGGCGACCCCTCGGTCGGCACGGGCGCGCGGCGGCTGGCCGGCTACCGGCAGGCGCTCAAGGCCGCCGGGGTCGCGGCCGACCCGGCGCTCGTGCACGTCGGCGTGCACACGGTCGAGGCGGCCCACGCGACCGCCCTGGCGCTGCTGCGCGGCCCCTCCCCCGCCGACGCGGTCTTCGCCGACAACAACCGGATGGCGGTGGGCGTGCTGCACGCGGTGCGGGCACACGGGGGCGGGGCGGGCGTGGCCGCGTTCGACGACCTCGAGCTGGCCGACCTGCTCCCGACGCCGGTCACGCTCGTCACCTACGACGCGGCCGAGCTCGGGGCCCGGGCCGCGGAGCTGCTCTTCGCGCGCATCGGCGGCGCGGACGGTCCGCCCCGGCGGGTGGTGCTGCCGACCAGGGTCGTCACCCGCGGCGGCGGGCCGGCCAACTCTGGTTAATCTTCTATATGTCTATGTATCATTGCCGAGCCCTCAACTAGCCGCGCCACAGTGTGGTGGCGGGGTGTGCCGTGCCCGCACGCCGAGAGGACATCGTGGCAATGACCGAAGTACCCGCGCAAACGCTGCCGTGCGCCCACCGCCGGGCCCTGCTCGCCGGCCTCGGCGGCCTGAGCGCCGCTGCCCTGCTGGCCGCCTGCGGCGACAGTGACGCCACCGCGAAGGCCCCGGCCGCGGCACCGCCGGCCCCGGCCGAGTCGTCCGAGTCGTCCGGCCCTGCGAAGACCACGGTCGGGGACACCGCCCAGGTACCCGTCGGCGGTGGCATCGTCGCCAACGGCGTGCTGATCACGCAGCCGGTGAGTGGAACTTTCAAGGTGTTCGACGCCGCCTGTCCCCACAAGGGAATCCTGGTGACCGCGCCGCAGAACGGCATCGCGGTCTGCCCCGCGCACCAGTCGAGGTTCAGCATCGCCGACGGCTCGAAGATCGACGGCCCGACCCCGACGGGCCTGAAGCTGCTCAAGAGCGAGGTCGACGGGACCTCGATCGTGCGTCTGCCCGACTGACCGGGCGATGGCGGCGGCCCCCCGCCCGGGCCGCCGCCGTCAGCCCGCCGCTGCCAATCCGCCGCTGCCAATCCGCCGCTGTCAGTGCGCCGCGACCCGCCCGGCGGGGGCCTGGCCCAGCGTCGTGAGCTCCTCGGCCGGGACCGGGCGGCCGTAGAGGTAGCCCTGCGCGTACTGGTAGCCGAGCCGGCGCAGCGCCTGCGCCTGGGCCTCGGTCTCGACGCCCTCGGCGACCGCGCGCAGCCGCAGCCCGTCCGCGATGCCGATGAGCGCCTCGGCGATGACCGAGCGGGCGCCGGCCTCGGTCACGTTGTCCACGAAGGACTTGTCCACCTTGAGCACGTCGACCGGGCAGGTGCGCAGCAGGCCCAGCGAGGAGTGCCCGGTGCCGAAGTCGTCGAGGGCGACCTGCACCCCCAGCCGCTTCACCTCGTGCAGCTCGTCCAGCGCGGAGCCGCCGTCGAACACCGCCGTCTCGGTGACCTCGACCATGAGGCACGCCGGCGGCAGGCCCGCGGCGCGCAGCTCGTCGCGCAGGCGCCCGGCGAACCCGGACTCGCGCAGCTGGCGGGGGGGAGACGTTGACGGAGACGTACCGCAGCGCCTCCGGCCCGAGCTCGCGCCGCCAGCGGGCCGCCTGCCGGCACGCCTCGGCCAGCACCCACTGCCCGACGGGCACGATCATGCCGGTGCGCTCGGCGGCCGGGATGAACAGGTCGGGCCGGATCAGGCCGCGCTCGGGGTGCACCCAGCGCACCAGCGCCTCCACGCCGACCGGGCAGCCGTCGTCGAGGCGCACGATGGGCTGGTAGAACACGCGCAGCTGGCCGGTGTCCAGGGCGGTGCGCAGCTCGGCCGCGACCCGGGCCTGCTCGGCGCCGCGCTGGTCCATCGCCGGGTCGTAGGCGACCTGCCGGCCCTTGCCCTGCACCTTGGCCGCGTACATGGCCACGTCCGCGCGCCGCAGCAGCTCCCCCGCCGTGGTGCCCGGGCCGCCGATCGCGACCCCGATGCTGGCCTCGACCACGAGGGCGTGCCCGGACGCGTCGAGCGGGCGGCGCAGCCCGGTGGCGAGCGTGCCGAGGAACCGCAGCGCCGCGGGCTCGTCGGCGGCCGGGAACACCAGCGCGTACTCGTCGCCGCCGAGCCGGGCCACGAGCGACCCGGGGGCGACCAGCTCCTCGAGCCGCCCGGCCACCGCGCGCAGCAGGGCGTCGCCGGCCCCGTGCCCGAGGTCGTCGTTGATCGCCTTGAAGTCGTCGATGTCCACGAGTGCGACCGCGATCCGCGCCTGCCCGGTCAGCGCGCCGGCCACGTGCTGGCTGAGCAGGCGCCGGTTGGCCAGCCCGGTGAGCGAGTCGTGGGTGGCCTGCCAGGCGAGCGTCTGCACGAGCCCGGTGTTGTCGCGCAGCACGGTCAGCTGCCGCGAGGCCACGAGCACCAACAGCACGACGGTGCCGGCGGCGACGCCGAGGATGTCCCCGCCGCGCACCCAGGCGTCGGCGAGCAGGAGCACGCAGGTGGCGGAGACGGCCGTGTAGGACACGAACCCCGGCCGCTCCCGGCGCGCCGGCGTCGGCGGGGTCGCCCGGGCGGCGCGCCGCTGCCGGTCCGCGGCCAGCCCCAGCACGAGGCACGTGACGGGCAGGATGACGGGCGTGCCGTTGAGGTACGGGCGCGACTGCAGCAGCGGCGCGAGGGCCCCGCCGAGCGCCCCGACCCCGCCGGCCGAGGCGAGCAGGTACAGGGCCCGCCGGTCCAGCGGCCCGGTCCCGGTGAACGCGATCTTCACGAACGCGAAGACGCACACGGCCGCGCAGGCCAGCAGCGACATCACGGCCCGAGCCCCTGTCGCGTTGCCGCCGGACCATGCCTGCCAGTCGCTGAGCAGGAAGTGCCACGCGAAGGTCATGACGGCGACCAGGACGGTGGCCGAGTCGAGCCCGAAGCGCAGCCACTCCCCGCGGGTCCGCCGCGCCCCGGGGATGCGCAGCATCGCCCACAGCAGCACCGCCAGCCCCGCGACGTAGATCCCCGCGGTCAGCGGCCCGACGTGCTGCGGCCGCACGATCCCGCGCAGCATGTCGACGCCGTTGCTGATTCCGCCGAGCCCGACGAGGGCCATCGCGATCGCGACGTGCCGCCAGAACCGGGCCGCCCCGGGCGCGATCCCGTCCGCGGCGGCGGCCCGCAGGCAGCCCGCCACGGCGAACCCCACCGCGAGCGGCACCGCCACCCAGCTGACCAGCTCCGGCGTGGGGTGCAGCAGCCCGACCCCGAACCAGATCTCGGCCCCGGCCGCGAGCGTCGCGGCCGCGATGAGCAGCCGCGTCGGTCGCCAGGTCGCCACCCTCTCCACGCCGCCGAGATCGGCACCGCGCCGCCGTTCATGAACATTCCCGCCCTGTGGCCCCCGAATCCGCGTAGCGTGGAAAACGCGGGAATCCGTTCGGCCGGGCCCGAACGGTCGCGCCGCTAGGTTCCCGGCATGGAACTCGTGAACGTCATCGACGCCGCCGTCGACGAGGTGCTGCGCACGGCCGCGGCGTGGCTCGGGTGGGACGGGCGCCCCGTGCGCTTCGACGGCAACGCGTGGACGCCGCACAAGTCGCTGCGGCGGGTCACCGACCACCTCATCGACCACCTCGCCGAGATCGAGTGCCGCCTCGCCGGGCTGGACCCGCTCCCCGACCACTGGCACGGCCGCGCCGTCACCACGCACGCGGACTTCGCGCGGTTCACCGAGACCGACCTCGAGGAGGCCACCAGCCGGCTGACGCGGCTCGCCGTCTCGTACCGGGCCCGCCTGCACGGCCTGCCGGAGGCGACGCTGGACGAGCGGCCCGGCCCGGACACGTGGACCCTGCGCGAGGTCGTCCACCACGTCGCCGGGGTGACCTACTACGCGCGAGCGATGGCGGGCGATGCATGATGGTCGCCTAGGATCGGACGCATGGTGACGGCCAAACCGGCGGCCGGCGGCGGTCGCTGGGTGGAGATCTCCCCGGAGCGCCTGCGGGGCTGGCTGGACGGCTTCTACGGCCGGCATCAGGGCGCCGACGAGGATGGGCTGACCCTGACCGGCACGAGCAACGGCGACAAGGCGACCCTGCACCCGCCCCCCGGCCTGGACGCGGCCGAGGACATCGACGCGCTGCTGCGAGGGGTCGCCTCCCCGCCCCGCATCGGGCTCCTCCTGGCCCGCAAGGGCGCGGTGGCGGCTGGGATCGCCGACGGCGGCGCCATCACGTCCTCGAAGGTCGAGCGGTTCCACGTCCACGGGCGCACCGCCGCCGGTGGCTGGTCCCAGCAGCGCTACGCGCGCCGGCGTGACAACCAGTCCGACGCGGTCGCCGGCAAGTCCGCGGACATCGCCGAGCGGGTGCTGCTGCCCGAGGTCGCGAGCCTCGCCGCGCTCGTCTGCGGCGGCGACCGCGGGATGGTCGACGCGATCCTGGCCGACCGGCGCCTCGCCGCCCTGGCCGCGCTGCGCCACCCGCACCTGCTCGAAGTCGCCGAGCCGCGCCTGACCGTCCTGGAGGAGGCCGCGGTCACGGCCCGCAAGGTGCGCATCCACCTGGTGCCGTAGGCGGACGGGCCGCCCGGCGGGATGCCGGGCGGCCCGTTCGCGGTGCGGTCCTACGGGAAGTTGATCACGTTGTGCGGGACGACCGCGCTCGGCAGGGCGGCATCACCGGTGTCGTTGATGACGTGGGTGATGGAGCCCTTGCCCAGGGAGACGGTCAGGATGTTGTGGAACTTGACGTTGGCGTTGACCGGCGTCTCGTAGGAGTGGTAGGCGGCGATGGATTCGTCGCTGGTGAAGACGCAGTAGCTGCCCATGCCCCACGCCTCGTGCGAGGTGACATTGTTGGCGACCTTGTAGGCGGCGTAGCCGGTGATCCCGTCGTGGGACCAGGCGGCGGCCGACGGCGGGTCGTAGGGCAGCTCGTTCTGGAAGAAGATGGTCTTGCCGCCGTTGCCGTTCCAGATGACGTTGTACTTCTCGAAGTGCTCGACGAACAGGCCGTAGGCGGTCACGTTCTGGCCGTTGACGATGAGCCCGGTGTCGGAGGGGTTGGACGTCCAGCCCGCTCCGGCGCCGTGGTCGGCCCGCCAGGCCCAGATGTGGTCGATGATCGTGTTGTTGTTGTTGACCACGAGGGCGTTGGTGACCTTGGCCGCGCCCGCGCCGCCGACGCGCAGGAACACGTCGGAGATCAGGTTCGGGGCACCGGCGTGGTTGCCCGTCGCGCCGTTCGGGCCGACCTGCAGCAGGGCCGGGGAGTTCGTCGGGCCGGCGTCGAAGAGCAGGCTGGCGATCTTGACGCCGTCGACGTCACCGACGGCCATCGGCAGCGCGCCGTTGTCCGCCACGATCGTCGCGTAGCCCAGGCCCAGAACCACGGTGTTGGCGCGGTTGATGTTGACGGTCGAGTTCAGGTGGTACACGCCGGGGGTGAACAGCAGGTTCAGGCCCTGCGCGACCGCCTGGTTCAGCGTCGCCGCGGTCACGCCCGGCTTGGCCACGTAGAACTGGCTCAGCGGGAGCGAGGTGCCGGGGGTCTGGCCGTTGATCCAGGTCGCCCCGCTGCTGTTGGTCCGCAGCGACGGCACGAACACCCGGTAGCCCGACGCGTCCGCGTAGAGGTACGGCTTCTCCTGCGTCACCGGCGAGGTGCCCAGGACGGTGTACGGCGGGTTCGGGAAGCTGTTCGCCGGAGCGCCCTGCACGCCCGAGAACACCATGTTCCACACGGAGCCGTTCCAGCTGCCGATCGTGGAGTCACGGGTGAACCACTGCTGCTGCGAGCAGGGGTTGATGTTGCCGCTGACCCGCGAGTCGGCGATGTAGCCGCCCGACGCCCAGCCGCAGTTCGGCGACGCGAGGGTCATGCCGCCGTGCACGTCCATCCGGCGGAACGGCGCGGCCTGCGCGACGGCCCAGCGGTCGACACCGGAGACCGGGTAGACCGAGAGGTTCTCGGCCGAGCGCCAGAAGTTCTGGGTCGCGTTGCCCTGGAACCAGCCCGCGTCGACGGTGATGTCGCCGTGGATCTGCACGTCCTGCGGGTTCTGGCCGAGGCCGTTGATCGACGTGTAGAAGCCGATCTGGGCGTTCAGGCCGCTGTAGGAGCCCGGCTTGAACAGGAACTGGTAGCGCTCGGTGCCGAACTGGTTCGTCTCCTGAGCGGTGAAGACCTGGTCCAGCTTCGCCTGGATGGTGGCGGAGGACTGGCTCGGGTCGAACACGATCACGTTGGAGCCGAGGTCGCCGCCGCCGGGCAGCTGCGGGCCGGTCGGGGTCGGCGTCGGGCTGGTGGTCGGCGACGGCGACGACGTGGTCGGCGACGTGCCACCGGTGTTGACGATGAGCTCCCAGATCGAGTAGCCGTAGCCGGTGCCGCGGGCCGTGCCGTAGACGCGGATGTAACGGCCGGAGCCGCTCAGGCCGCTGAGCACCTGGTTGCCGCCGGTGCCGCCGGTGACCGTCTTGATGGTCGTCCAGTTGGCGTTGTCGGTCGACGTCTGGATCTGGAAGTCCTTGCCGTAGGCGGCCTCCCAGTTGATGGTGACCTGGCAGATCGACTGGACCGAGCCGAGGTCGACGCGCAGCCACTGCGGGTCGCTCGCGGCGCTGGACCAGCGGGTGCCGGCGTTGCCGTCGACCGCCGCGGAGGCCGGGGTGCCGCCGTTCTCGGTGCTGGAGGCGTCGGCCGCCTTGCCCTGCGCCGCGTTGGCGGTGGTGTCGCAGGGGCCGCCGGTCGGGTTCGTGGTGCCGAACGAGCCGTAGACCTGCATCTCGTACAGCGAGTAGCCGTAGCCGGTGGCCCGGACGGTGCCGTACATGCGCACGTAGCGGCCGCTGCCGGTGACGGTCAGCGTCTGCGTCCCGCCGGTGCCGGTCGTGGTCGAGTAGACGTTGGTCCAGGTGTTGCCGTCGGGCGAGGTCTGGATCTGGAAGGACTTCGCGTAGGCGGCCTCCCAGTAGAGCTTGACCTGCGAGATGGTCGCCGTCTGGCCCAGGTCGACGCGGATCCACTGCGGGTCGCTGAACGCGCTGGACCAGCGGGTCCCGGTGGTGTTGCCGTCGAACGCGGCGGAGGCGGGGCTGCCGCCGTTCTCGTCGGACGACGACAGGGCCGTCTTGCCCTGCGAGATCAGGGAGTCGGCGGCCGAGGCGGTGAGGGTGGTGGTGACCACGTACGTCGCCAGCACCACGAACGTGGCGATGGCGGCGAGGATCAGAGTTCGGCGGCGGCGGTTCGCCGTTGGCGGTGCGGCGGTGTGCATCACTGCTCCTGATTCAGGGCATGGCGGCAGCCGGACGATCCGCCGCGGGGGTGCGGCGGTCGCTCTTGTGTTCCGGCCGACGGGGTGTCAGGCTCACCGGACCGGGAACGGGCGGCCCGAGAACCGGGGTGAGGTTCGGAGAGCGCTCTCCAAGGACGAGGGTTATCCGTGGCAGCCGGGAAGTCAAGAGGCCTGCGGTTCCGGAACTGAAAATCTAGAGAGCGCTCTCTAGGAGTGAGCCCTCGGATCGAACCCTGTAATCGATCCCCGCATCACGCGCGAACCGGGCCGCGGCCTCGGCGAACGCCCGCGATCGATCGTCGTCGCCGGCGAGCGGCTCGACGATCACCGCGGTGAACGGAAGGGCACTGAGCAGATCCAGCCGCACCGTGTTCGTGCCGGTCTGGTCCAGGGCCAGCCCGACGCCCGCCGCCCGCAGCTCCCGCATGACCCGCCGCAGCACCCCGTCGACCGCCAGCTGCGCCGCCGGCAGCGCGAGGGTCAGCCCGCCCGGCTCCAGCCCGGCCTCGGCGAGCAGGGCGGTCAGCTCAGCGGTGAACCCGGGCGACACCAGGGCCGCCCGCCCCACCTCGAGCGTGAACGGCGGCCGGGCCGCCGCGATCGCCCGCCGCAGATCGCCCAGCCGGGACTCGGGGGTCATGAGCAGACCGCTGAGATCCGGGGTGTACCGCGCGAACGTGCCCTTCCCGCGCCGCTTCGCCGCATACATGGCGATGTCGGCGTGGCGCAGCAGGTCCTGGGCGCCGTCGCCGTCGGTCCGGGCCGCGACCCCGACGCTCGCCGTCACCGTGAGCACGTGACCGTGGGTGTGCACGGGCCGGTCGAGCTCGGCGAGGATGCGGGCCGGGAGGCCGTCCAGCCCGTCCTGCGAGCCCTCCGGCACCAGGACCGCGAACTCGTCCCCGCCCAGGCGCGCCACCAGGTCCGTCGGGCGCACCGCGGCCCGCAGGCGCCGGCCGACCTCGACGAGCAGGCCGTCGCCGACCGGGTGCCCGAGCGTGTCGTTGACGGCCTTGAAGTCGTCCAGGTCGACCAGGATGGCCGCGGTCGCGTGCTCGAGGCGCTCGTTGAACAGCGCCCGGTTCGGCAACCCGGTGAGCGCGTCGTGCGTGGCCTGCTCGTGCAGGAGCCGCTGGTGCTCGCGCAGCGACCGCAGCAGCCCGTCGTTGTCGCGGAACGCGAGCAGCTGGCGGGCGACGACGGCGCCGGTGGCCGTCACGGCGCCGAAGAGCACGGGCAGGGTGCCGAGCTCGTCGACCGTGACGGCGACGAGGAGGAGGTTGACGGCGGCGACGGCGACGTACGGCAGCACCGAATAGGGCCGTCGCCGCTCGACCGGGACCGTCCGGCCCGCGCCCGCCCGGCGCGCCTGCAGCACCCCGGCGACGGCGACCATGAGCGCCTCGCACATGGTGACCAGGTCGGAGACGCCGGCGAGGCGGGGGCTGGGCAGCACCGGCACCAGCGCGGAGCCGACCGCGCCGATCACGACCACGAGCGCGAGCGCCCGCAGGGCCCGGGCGTCGACGGCGTTGGTACCGGCGAGGATGAGCTTCACCACGGCCAGCACGGCGAGCAGGCACAGCACGCTCAGCACGCTCAGGCCGAGCACCTGCGGCAGCGGCGCGCCGGCGACCCCGCGCAGCACGAAGTGCCACAGGAACGTCGCCGAGCAGACCAGTACCGTGGCCGCGTCGAGCCCCAGCCGCAGCCAGTCGCGGCGCCCGCGGACCCGGGTCGGCAGCCGCAGCAGGGCCCAGAGCACGAGCAGCAGGGCCACGGCGAGCAGCCCGACGGCGGCGAAGAGCAGCGGGCCGGACTTGCGCCCGCCCAGGCTCGCCTCCGTGAACGGGCCGGTCGACGGGGCGATGAGCAGCGCGGCGATGGCGAGGTGACGCCAGAACCGGCGCCCGGCGGGGTCGAGCCCGGGCGTGCGGGAGGCGGCCAGCAGGTATCCGCCGCCGACGGCGATGCCGATCGCGCCCGGCAGCCAGCCCAGCACCAGCGCGCCCTCGTAGCCGGCCAGCCGCAGCAGCGCCCACGCGGCGGCGACGGTGAACAGGGGCGCGTACACGGCGAGGAGCCGGCTGGTCTTCACCGCCCGTCATCACCGCCTTCGCCCCGGCCGGCGGACCTCCGGCCGCCATACCTTCGGCCGACCCTGAGCCGAGATGAGCGGTATCGCCCACCCATCGCGGGCGGTGCGGACAGGGTAGCGCCAGGTGCGCGGCACGATCCAGTGCGCCGGAGCAGTGGATCATTACTCAGTTCGGCGTCCGCCCGGCCGATCGTGCGGGCATGATTCGGGCATGACCAGGGTGCTCGGGCTGCCGAAGGCGCTCGATGGACGGATCCGCTGGTTGTTCCTCGTGTTCAGGGTGTTCTGCCTGGTGCTGGTGCTGCCGCGGGTCGTCGCCGGCGGCAGCGGCGCGTCCGTGCCCGCACGGGTCGCGGCGGCCGGGGCAGCGGTGGTCCTCGGCTGCTGGTGGCTGCATCGGTACCGGCGGCAGAGCTACCCGCCGTGGTCCTGGCTCCTCGAGGCGTCCGCGCTGGCGGTCATCGGCCTCGGCGTGCACGACTGGACGAGCTCGCTCGGGCTCGCGTGCGTGCTCGTGGCCTACCGGGGGCTGTACGGCGCCTGGCCGCACGTGCTCGCCTACACGCTCGCCGTGCTGGTCGCGGTCACGGCCGCGGTCGCCCTGACCGAGCCGGACTCGCTCCTGCGGATGCTGCGGCAGGCGCCGGGAGTGCCGGCGCTGGCGCTGTTCACCGCCGTGATCGCCGAGACCACCCGGCGCCAGGAGCGCGCCGCGGCCCGGGAGCGGGTCTTCGCGCGGCTCGGCTCGTCGCTGGGCACGACCGCCGACGCGCGGGCGGTGTGCCGGCACACCGTCGAGGCGGCCGTGGAGCTGATGACCGGCGCGCCCGGCGCGTGGGCGGTGACGATCTGCCCGGGGCCGGAGGGCGAGGAGGTCACGGCGGCGGCCGGGCCCGCGCCGGCGACGGCGTTCGCGGGGGCGGGCGGGGCCCGGTCCGAGGGGTTCGAGCTGCGGATGTCGGCCGTGCGGTACGGCACCCTCCTGGTCGGTGCCGGCAAGCCCCTGCCCGCCGAGTCCCGCCCGGCCCTGCAGTCGCTGGCCGCGCAGGCCTCGCTCGGGCTGGCGTGTGCGGAGCGGGCGGCGGCGCTGCAGTACCAGGCGTTCCACGACGCGCTCACGGGCCTGGCGAACCGGCAGCTGCTGCGCGAGCACCTGACCCGCGCGATGGCCCGGGCCCGCCGCGGGAGCCCGGTCGCGGTGCTGCTGATCAACCTGGACGGGTTCCGGAAGGTCAACGACACGTACGGGCACGCCGCCGGCGACCAGCTGCTCGCGGCCGTGTCCCACCGGCTGCACGACTCGATCCGCGGCGGCGACATCGCGGCCCGCCTCGCCGGCGACGAGTTCGCGGTGATCCTCGACGGGATGGGCTCGACCGGCGACGCGGTGCACGTGGCGACCCGCCTGCTGCACGCGATCCGCGAACCGGTCCGCGTCGCCGGCGTCGAGCTGAGCACGGCGGCCGGCATCGGCGTCGCCTGCTGGCGCAACCACGCCGAGATCGACCAGCTGCTGCACGACGCGGACGCCGCCATGCACGGGGCGAAGCACGCGGGCCCCGGCCGGATCGGCATCTTCGCCGACGGGGCGGTGCGGGTCCTGTCACCGCTGGAAGCCGCAGCCTGAGCCCGCCGGTTGCCAGATTCGTCGTTTCAGCGCCCCGACCTGTTCCCGCTGGTCCCGGATGAGCGCCGCGGCCGCCTCCTGGACCCGGTCCCTCGTGACCTCGCCGGCGACGCGGAACACCCGCACTCCCCGCAGCTCCAGCCGGCCGTCCCGCGACCGTCCACATGCGACGATCTCGGCCCGCCGCCGCACGTACTCCTGCGCCCGCCATCCGACCGGCGCCGGCTCGCGCGTCAGCCCGGCCCGCCGCAGCGTCTCCCGCGTCCGGGCCGCCCACAGCGCCCGCCCGATCGCCTCGAGATCCCCGGCCGGGCACGGTCCCGAGATCTCGACGGTGTCGTCGTACAGCGTGGCGGTGGTCCCCCGCACGGTGACCGTTATCGCCATCCGAACAGCCCCGGCCGGTCCGTCAGCACCCGCCCCGTGTCCCGAAGCGCCCGGTGCACCTCGTCCTGCTTCTCGTGGACATGCCGCCGCAGCTGCGTGACGGCCTCCCGCACCCGGTCGGCGACCTCGGCCGGATCGTCGGCGCTGAACGTGGTCCGCGGCGCCTCGGCCGGCCCCGTGGCGGCGGCGACCTGCGCCAGCCCGGCGATCCCGCCCGCGGCCAGCGCCACTCCCCCGCCGACGGGGACGGCCACGATCGCCGCCACCGAGGCGACCACGGTGAAGGTGACCGTCCATTCGGTACGCGTACAGTCCCCGCAGGCCCCGAGCGCCGCCAGCCCCTGCTCCGCGATCTGGTCCGCGTCCTGCCGCGCCCTGGCCCAGATGTCGCGCTGCGCCTCGAGCCCCGCCTTGAGCACGACCCCGACGGTGTACTGGTTGCGCACGAACGCCGGCCACGGCTCGACGAACCCGGCCTTGAACCGCTCGGCGGCCTCCCCCTGCCAGTTGCGCAGCGAGCTGCTGAGGTCCCCGAGCCCCGGGGCGGCCAGCTCGCCGTCCCCAGTGGACAGTCCACGCAGGACATCCCGCACCCGCTCGATCCGCGCCTCGAAGACCCGCGGATCGGGAAAGCTCGCGATCGGCCGGAAGGCGTCCGGAAGGTCGGCGAACTCCCGCTCGATGCTCCGCCGCCGATACGGATCGTCCCCGATCCCCGCGGACGCCACCGAGACCGCGAGATCGCGCATGTCGGCGGCGTGGCGCATCAGCATCTCGTACGTCATCCGCGAAGCACCCCACCGGCGTCCCGCAGCCGCCGGAACTCGCGCCCGGCCCCCTCATCGGCCTCGGCGTACCGCGCCACCGCGACGCACACGGCCTCGGCGGCCTCCTCGACCTGCCCGCCCGCGGCGGCGAGCACCCCGGCCAGCTGCCACCGAAGCGAGATCCATTCGGCGTCATCGTGCGGCACGGCCCGCAGATCCCCGGCCGCCCGCCAGTACGTCTCCGCGAGCGCCGGCATCCGAACCCGCCCGACCCGCCACAGCTCAAACAGCTCAACACCCAGCACGGCGACGGACGCTAGGCCGCCGAGCCCTCCGCCCGCGACGCCGTTTCGTCCCTTTTTGCGGCTTCTTATCGCGGTCCGAGCAGGTCCCACCGGTTCCCGGCAATATCGCGGAACACCACGATCCGCCCGTACTCCTCCACACGGGGTGACCCTTCGATCACGACCCCGTGCTCGACGAGCCGCCGGAAGGCCGCATCAAAGTCCTCGACGCGAAGAAAGAACCCGACCCGCCCGGCCGCCTGCTCCCCCACCCCGGCCACCTGCCGCTCCCCATCGGCCTGCGCGAGGAGGATGCCGGTCTGCGCCCCGGGCGGCCGGACAACCACCCAGCGCTTCGCCCGCTGCCCGACACTCGTGAGCGAGGGCGAGTCCTCGACGAGCTCGAACCCGAGCACACCGACGAAGAACTCGATCGCCGGGTCGTACGCGTCCACCACGATCGTGACCAGCTCTAGGCGCATCGCACGAGCGTAGTGGGGGTTGGCTCGCGGGAGGGGGATACTGCTTGGGCGGGGGGCGGGGGGATGCGCTACGCTGTACCGGCTGCGCGCGTGAGCGTGGGGCACCGGGACATAGCGCAGTTTGGTAGCGCACTTGACTGGGGGTCAAGGGGTCGTGGGTTCAAATCCCGCTGTCCCGACAGCATGAAAAAGGCCGTTGAACTGGGCTTAAGTCCAGGTCAACGGCCTTTTACCGTGCTGGTCAGGTCGCGCTAGTGGATCTAGGCGGCTTGGCTCTGGGGACCATTTGGGGACCAGCCACCGTTCGGGTGGCGGGTTAGCGCCGACTTGCTGACCTATCAGTCCGGCTAGGAGCCGACCGTTACAGTCCTGCCGTGACCTTGCCAAGCACTGCGGTGCCGTTCGAAGCCCTCGCCGCGGCAGACCTCGTGCTGGACGCTGCGTATGCCGGCGGGACGGCCGGCACGAGCGCAGATGACCCGCTTCAGCGGCTGCTGCCCGTCGGCAACCAGGGCGGATTCCGATACAAGGGATCACCGACGGCGGGCGACGTGCGCCTCGTGGTCCTCTACACCTCGGGCGAAAACCCGGATTGGCCCGACGTCCTCGACGAACAGGCCGGGATCTTTACGTACTTCGGCGACAACCGAACCCCCGGGCACCTGCTACATGAGACGCCACGCCGCGGCAACCTCATCTTGAAGCAGGCGTTCGAGGCCTGCCACGCCGACGCAAGCGCCCGGCAGCACGTACCGCCGTTCCTGCTCTTCGCCAAAGCCGGCCCGGCCGGACGCGCCGTACGCTTCCGCGGACTCCTCGCGCCAGGTGGCGCCGCTCTGAGCTCCGACGAGGATTTGCAGGCCATCTGGCGCAGCACCGCCGGCCAGCGGTTCCAGAACTACCGCGCACGGTTCACCGTCCTGGACGTACCGGTAGTCACCCGCGCCTGGCTCACCCAGGTACTGGCAGGCGAACGCACCGGAGACGCCTGCCCACAGGCGTGGAAGGAATGGGTCGACGGCCGCGCTTACGACACCCTGGTCGCGCCGGCGACCAGGATCGTTCGCAGCCAGCGCGAACAACTCCCTGCCGATCCGGTCGGACGCGCAATGCTCCAGGCCATCCACGAACACTTCACGGACCGCTGGAGCGACTTCGAGGCATGCGCCGTTGAACTGTGGCGCATGATGGCTCCGGCAACCGGCGCGACGACGGTCACCCGCGCCGTGCGCGACTTCGGCCGCGATGCAGTCGGCATTTACCAGCTTGGGCCTGCCGCCGACCGAGTCTCGCTCGACTTCATCCTCGAAGCCAAGTGCTACGCCGATGACCACTCCGTCGGCGTCAAGGAGACCTCCCGGCTCATCTCCCGCATCCGCCACCGCATGTTCGGCGTGCTCGTCACCACCTCCTTCGTCAACAGCCAGGCATACGCCGAGGTCCGCGAAGACCAGCACCCCATCGTCATCATCTGTGGCCGTGACATCGTCGACATCCTTCGCGCCCACGGCTACAGCACCGCCGCCATGGTCCAGGCGTGGCTAGTGTCGGCATACCCAGCTACCGGAAGTCCGACCTAAGTCCTCCGGCCGGAATCTGCGCCGACAGAAACACGGAGTCCGGGCGCGAACCTTCGATGCGCTTTCAAGGCGGCCCTTCGGGCCGCTGCGCGTCCGAACACGACGATGCCCAGGGCTCGCCGATCGGCGGGCTCTGGGCATCGATAGAAGGCGTGGTTATCAGTCGTTTACCGCTTCCACCCCACGCTCACTGACGTGACCTTTCCTCACCAGCCGCAGCCGGTCCGGCGGCAGGCCGCCCCTCGGCAGGGTCCAGCCTTGAGGCAAGACTGCTCTCGACGTTACCGCCACCTGTGAAAGATCGACTTCTTGGCTAAACCGCACGTCACCTAGGTTGGCGACGCCATGGAACCGCGCCCTGCTCAGGTAGGCGTAGTCGTGGAACTGCGCCCCGCGTAGGTCGGTATCGCCGTAGACCTGCGCCTCCTGCAGATCGGCGGCGCCGTGGAACTGCGTCTCGCGTAAGTAAGCGTCGCTGTGGAACTGCGCCCCGGCCAGATCGGCACCGACGTGAAACTGTGCCTCGGCCAGACTGGCGTAGCCGTGGAATTGCACCTCGGCCAGTTGGGCAAGGTTGTGGAACTGCACCGCGGGCAGGAGGGCGTCACCGCGGAACTGCACTTCGCGCAGGTCGGCGAGGCCGTGGAACTGCGCCTCACCTAGGTAAGCGAGGCCATGGAACTGCGCCCCGCGCAGGTCGGCGTGGCTGTGAAACTGTGCAGTCATCAGGTTGGCGTTGCCGTGGAACTGCACCCTATGCAGGTCAGCGACGTCGTGGAACTGTGCCTCAACCATGTCAGTGCGACCATGAAACTGCGCCCCACTGAACGAACTACGCCCGACCTCACATCCGTCGAGACTGAAATCGACTAGTACCGCGCCGACGAGATCAATCACCATCCGGGCATCCTTGGCGTCAAGCCAATGCACCCCCGCGAGTTCCGGACCGAGGTGGGCCGCGAGCAGACGCTGCGCCGTCAGGCGCACCTGCAGTTCCTGCTGCCGCTCCGCCTCCTCCTTGACGTCCGGCGCTTCCTGATCGGCGCTGAGATACTCCGGCGACCGAGCATTGTTGCGTCGCCGCACCTCAACCGGCGGCACATACGGCATCCGAAGGTATGCACACCACACGTCGACCACCGTCTGCCGCAGCTTCACGTTGTCCTGACCAAGCCGCTCCAAGGCGTACAAACCAGCCAGCCGGACCGCAGCCTTGTCACTACCCAACTGGTCCGCCGCCGCCACGTACAACGCCGTCGAACGCTGCTCCAGCGCCTCGCTCTCGGCGAACCGCTGCGCCCGCTCACTGGACATCTGCCGACGCAACGTCATTAGCAACGTCGCACCGGCGGCCAGTCCGGCCGCCACCGTCAGCGCAGTCTTAATCCGATCCAGACGCAACTGATCCGGATCTTTAACTGTCGGCGGCATCGGCCTCCACACACCCAGCAGCCACATCGCCACCGCGCCGCCGGCCACGACCACTACCACAATGACAGCCGCCCACCACCACGGCAGCACCCGCAACGGCCTATCGGCAGACTGGGCAGGCTTGCCTCCTCGCCGGTCTGCCCACCAACGCTTCGGAATACGCACGCCCGCCATTGTGACCAACCGTGGCAACGGAACAACAGCGCAGAACGGTCCATCCGACGAGCCTGAGCAGCGCCCGCCGATTCCGCCAGGCCGGCATGACCTGCCCCTGGCGAGCAAGGCATCCCGGCCCTATAACCCGGAAACGCCTCCCGACATACTGCAAGGGCCCCTGACGACAGGGTGAAAACCCTGGTCAACGGCACTTTGCTTTTGAGTTGCAGATCACCCCAGTTGATCTAGGCGACTTTGCCGCCGGGGACCCCTTGGGGACCAACCCTCGTTACCCAGGCCGAACTGTCAGCCCCTGGTTGACGTCGAACCTTGGGGCGGTCTAGGCAAGCCGCCGGTTACCTCACCGGAACGAATCTTGTGCGAAAAACACTTTCCGACACCACAGTCGCACCGGTCATAGTCACCCGGGTTCAACGCGTCTGCGGTAATCCATCGATCGAGGAAGTCAAGCCCGGCCTCGGTCAGTCGATAATCTTCACGAAGCACGACTCCTGAAATGGAGATCTCCGACCCCGGAATCTGCTCAAGGTACCCATCACGAAAGAGTTGCCACAGTAGGAGTGTATGCCCAGCAGGCAAAGTTACAACATTGCCGGGGAACTTTTCTATGCCATCGAGCGCCTTGAGCACGACCCCTGACTCAAGCTTGAACTCGTCTTCGATGAGCTTCCGGAACGCCTCCTCACCGACGTGCCGGCGTATGTGAGCCGGAAACAGCGTCGCCCTCTTGGCGTCGCGGACCTTGGCAAAATGCTCAAGCACCCGCTTCTCAAGGTCACTGTAAAGCCCGTTAATCAGCGACAATTTCTGCTTGTAAATCTGCATCGCTTTGCGATCTATTTCACCCCTGTCGTATCGAGTATGACAGGTTGGACACAGCGCAATGAGATTGATCATTTCGTGACGCCGAACCCTTACCCAGGGAACGATGTGGGCAATTTCGACGGGATGCTGGCGGCACGTTGGTATTGCGCAGCGATGCCCCGCTTCGACGAGCACATCGCGCACTAACGAGGCCGGCACATCCGGACGATTTTGCGCCACCGCTACCTCCTGGTGATTCGACAAGAATCTCGGCGAATGTTACTACCAGGACCGCGTCCATCGTGCCAATGCCCAAAGGCCGCTGACGCTGGGCTCTAACCCAGGTCAACGGCCCTTATCTACGCAGGTTGGGCATTGTGATGAATCTGGGCGGCTTGAGGGTGGAGACCGCTTGAGGAGCGGCGGGCCGCTAGATGGGCACTTAGGGCCGTTCCGGCGTCCTCGATCGAGCGGCGGTCCGGATGCAGGTAACGCTGCGTCGTCGTGATCGACCCATGCCCCGCGATTTTCCGCAGAACGTGGACCGGCACCCCCGCATCGGCGAGCCACGTCAGGCCGGTGTGCCGCAGATCGTGGCGGCGTAGGTGCTCGAAGCCGAGCGCCTCCACCACCTCATCCCAGTGTGTGGCATCGCGCAGTACCGCCGTGCTGATCCGGCCGCCGCGCGGGCCGGTGAACAGCCGGGCGTCCGGTGTCTTCGCGGCATCGAGTCGCGGTTTGAGTAGGTCGCGCGCCTCCAGGGTGATCGGCACCCGGCGTGCCCGCTTGCCCTTCGTTCCCTTGTCGATCAGCCCGCCCGGCCCCGGAGTCGTCTGTCGGCGCACGGTCCATGTCCACGTGTCGGGGTCGATGTCCCCGGCCCGGACGCCGGACACCTCGCCGATCCGGGCGGCGGTGCACGCGGCGAACACGACCACCTCGCCCCACCCCGCGTACTGGCCGTGCGAGCGGGCCACGAGCGCCTCGGCGAGCCGGACCAGCGCCTCCCAGTCGGGCAGCGCGAGCGAGCGCGGGTCGTCCAACTCGTCCTCGGCGAGCTTGTACTCGTGCTGCCACCCGCTCACGCGCGCCGGGTTGCGGTCGATGATGCCGTCCCGGACGCCCTGCTCCATCACCCGCACGAGGATCGCGATGCTGTTCTTCACCGTCGAGCGCCCGCACTCGTCGGCGATCCAGCCGTGCACGGCCCGGTCAACGGCACCGTTCGTGATCATCCGCACCGGGAGATGCCCGAGGGTCGGCACGACCCGCTTCCGCCACCCGGCAAGGTAGGGGTCAAGGGTCTTGCGTTCCAGTCCGCGCGTCGCGAGAGTCATGACCGCCTCGCCGTAGTCGGCGAGCCGCATGGTCGCGGCGGTCGGATCGACCCCGCCCCGCGCCGCGCGCTGCATGCCCTCGATCCAGCGCTGCGCCTCTTCCGGATCCTGATGTGCTTCGGACTTGGAGCGCCGTTGGCCGGTGTGCGGGTCGACCCATCGAACCCTTGCCCGGTAAGGCTTCGCGCGGTCGGGACGGTGCTCGACATCGGCGGCCAGCTCCACGCCGATCGGCGGCATCTGGGGCGCGGCCATCAGGCAGCCTCGGGCACAACACGCAGGCCATCGAGCCACCGTTCGACATCCTCGGGCCGGTACTTGGTGACGCGCTCCGAGATCTGGATGAACGGCGGTCCCTGCACCGGGCGAGCGGTGCGCCACCGGCGGATCGTGGACGGGTCGACGTCGAGCAGCTCGGCCAGGTCTTCCGTGCTGAGCAGTCGCCGGGCAATGGTCACGGTGGCTCCCTCGTGGTTCGGCGCGCTGTACGGTTCCAGGTCCACGGAGAACGCCGGTTGAGCGTCCGTCCGTTCCGGCTCGGGATACGGGGCCGGTTCCGGCTGAATGGCTCTCGCAGGCCGCTGTACGGGCCGTGGAGCCAAGATCTTACGCATGTCTATGTCTTCCTAACCGTGGAAATGGAGCGAAGGCCCAAAGCGGGTCGGTAACACGGGGCCGCGGCCGCGCACCTGCCTCAGTGCGGACGACCGGCATGATGTACGGATGACTTACGAGATCTTCGATCCGTTCGAGAACGCGCCAGAAACTGTTGACGTCCGGGAATGGCTTGAGCAGCAGGGGTGGTCCGAGTTCTTGGGGATCGGCGGCGAGGAGTCGGACCTGCGGATTCGGTCGTACCGGCGAAGCGTTGACGGTCGGGACGAGTTCATCGTTGAGGTCTGGGACGCGGTGCAGGGCTCACCTTTCGTCAAGGTCGACAACTTCGGTGTGTTGATGGATCTGCTGGCAAGGTGGGCTCCCGCCGTTCAGGCGGCGTCGTTGACGTACTTGATCGACAATCTGCAGTCGTACAGCCTGAGCAGGGACGGCGTGATCGAGACCGTTGCGGCACGCGCGGCCTTCGGCGCCAACGAGGGCCTAGAGGCCCTCCGCAGTCACGAACGGCAAATGGCCGCGAGCCGGCGTCGGCGCCGCGAGGAGCGCCTCGAGTCCACGGACGGCAACCCGTCCGAGCCCGCATAGGGGCCGACGTCAAACCTCAGCAGGGCTGAAGCATCTCCGGAACTCCGGGATCTCCGGAAACATGGCCGTGACGTGCGCAAACGCTTCCGGAGATGAAGACCGTCAACTGGTCCCATCTCCGGGAGCGGGTTTGATCCCCGGAGAGCGTTCCGGAGATCCCGGAGATTGAAGATCGTCAACAAAACCCATCTCCGGGAACTGTTTGAGCAGGTCGGCGTACGTTCTTCCGGAGATCCCGGAGTTCCGGAGATGCTTCAGCGGTTTCGGCTTGTCATCCGGGGCGGTGTTCGACCCAGTAGACGCCGCGGTCGTCGTTGTCGTTGCGGCCGGTGCGGATCACGTAGTTGCCGCGCCAGCGTCCGACCTGTCCGGTGAGGAGCCGGCCGAGTTGCAGCGCGTTGGGCAGCCGTCCGGTGCCGGTCGTGATGAACTGCCCGTCCCACCGGTCGGTCTCGGTACCGCCGAAGTGTTCCGGTTCGCCGGTCCGGCGCAGTTCCGCGGCGGTCATGCGCCGGTCACCGTGGAGGTTGTGCCAGGTGGCCAGAAACGCGCGCCAGCGCATCGCGTCCTCGTCGATGGCGTAGACATCGGCGGTGTTGGTAAGGAATCCGTCGATGCCGTGGTGCGCGAGGAACCCGCCGAGGGCCTGCGCCCACGGGGTGAACTGCCGCATGTTCAGCCCGGCGGCGCGGGGCGCGCCGTGGCTGGTCCAGTCGAGTACAAGCACGAGCACGTGCCACAGCACGGTCATCTGGTTGGCCGGGGCGGTGATCCACTGGTCCAGGTGCGGAATGCCGAACTTGGACTGGTCGCGCTGTTCCGGGCGGGGCATGTTCGGGTCGAGGTGCACCCGCACGGTGCGGGAAGCCATGTCGCCCCGACCTGGAGGTTGTTGCCGGTGGCCAGCCACAGCCGGTCGTTGACCGTGGCGATGTTGCGTGACGCGCCCAACTGGCGGTCGGACCACACGGCGGCAGTGACCAGCAGTGCCAGTGTCGGTGAGTCGATCACGGTTCCTTCGGCAAGGTTGTCCCAGATGACAACGCCGACCTGCTGTGCGAACACGGCGGTGATCGCCTTGCGTAGTTCGTCGTCGGCATAGGACCAGGGCATGACTCGCTGGCCGTAGAGCATGCCCGGCCCGGCGGTCAGGATCGACTTGCCGGAGCCGGGCATGGTGGCGTCGATTAGCCCGAACGGGGTCAGCGACCGGGTAAAGTGCCGCAGGATCGGCGTGGCCAGCAGTGCCACGTAGTTGGCCCGGTCCGCCGGCGCGGCCCACGGAAAGTCACGCAGGAACCGGCTGAGAAGAAAATCCCGCGCGGCGGCGACCTGGTCCGGGTTGGGCCGGTCAGGCACCGGCGGCAGGTCCACCTTGGATGCCAGATACAGGCCGGTGGCCTCGTCGTAGCCGGGCCGCTGCAACAGGGTGCCGTCGCGGCGCAGCACCGGCGCGCCGATCACACCGCGCAGCGGCGGCACCTTCGGCCAGGTCTTGCCGGCTAGCACGGAGGCGAGCCGGTCCCGGGGCGGGGTCACTTCCTCCTCCACGAGCTCCACCCCGCCGGCCGCGTTCTTGCGCGGCGCCATCCGGTATACGTAGGCGTGTTCGGCCAGCAGCGCGGCCAGCGACGCGGGCGTGACGATGCTGGCCGAGACCGGCAGCGGCGAGTCCTCGTCAACTTCGGGCGCGGCGTGGCCGCCGGACACCTCTTCCATGTGGACCAGGGCGCCGTCGGAGACGTACGTGTCGGGCAGCAGCCCGTCGACCAACGCGGCCTTGAGAGCGCGGATGGTCTCCGGGCCGGACCCGACCGCCACCGGTGGGCGGCTCATCTCGGCCACCGTTCCGCCCTGCGCCGGGGCGTGCATGACTCACGGTTCATCGGCTGGCTCCTTCCGGGCTCAGAGCTGCGGTTCACGCGACATCGGCACCGCCGAGGCGGCGGGGGCGCTGGGCGCCGCGGCGGAACCCGGACCGGATCGTCCGGCGGGCCGGCCCGGCGGGGTGTTTCGCCGCAACCGCGGCGGCCAGCAACAGTTCCTCGGTGTGGTTCTCGCCGAGCGCGCCGCCGGCTACCAACTGGCCGAGGGACACCGCGGCACCCCACAGGACGTTGTTGAGGGTGCCGTCCGACGCGGCGGCGATCGCGTCGAGGCTGGCCCGGACGGCCTTGTCCACGTAGGCGGCGCGCCGCCCGTCGCCGAGGTCGAGCCGGATCGGCTCGACCGGCGCCGCCGGGGCCGGGCGTAGCCGTTCGGCCAGCCACCCGGGCAGCGGCACGGGGTCGAGATCGACCGTGACGGTGTAGGCCCGCCCGGCGACAGTGCTACCCGAGGCCACGACGTACCCGCCGTGGCCTCGAGTGTCGATGAGCCAGCCGAGGCCCTTCCCCCGCCCGCCGCCGGTGTTGCGCAGCTGCACCCCAGGCGGCTGGCGGAAGTACAGGTGGGTGCCGGCGCTACCCGTGATCACGGTGTACGTCTCGGTCGGCAGCGGCTGGCCAGCGTCGGCACAGAGCACCGCGAACACGTCGAACCCGTCCGCCACCCCGGGCAGGTCCCACTGCGGCGGGCGCGCCGTGCCGGGCTTGGGTCGATCGAGGTCGATGACCAGCAGCCCGGACGGGCCGCAGGCGATGCCGATGTTGTACGCCGTGGCGGCCCACGCCCGGCGGATGCGGTCCGGGTCGGTGGTCGCCCGCGGCTCCCAGCCGACATGGCCGCCGGCCGCGGCGCAGCGCCGGTCCCGCCCGGCGCAGTGCTCGCTGTCGTGGTCGGGAAACGCGGGCCGCTTGTCCCCGGGCCGCAACGGGAAGACGTGCCAGCCACGCGCGGCAGCGGCCAACGCGTTGCGCAGCAACGCCTGAGGGTCAGCACGCAGTGCCATATCGGCGGTTCCTTTCTGGTGCATCGAGGTCGACGGCAGCTCCGGCCGACCGGCCAGCGCCGCCGGGGTGTGCTCCGGGCAGCGCAGGCCGGGCAGGAAATGGCGCACGCCAGCCGCGGTATCGCAGTGCCGGGCGAGCGCGGCGAGCCAGAAGCCGCATCGACCGGCGGCCGTGGTCATGAGCGGACGGCGTCAAGGACGGCGGCTCGAAGCTGCTGCCCGATCCATGTGGTGTAGGCGGGCGGGATGGCCTCGCTCAGTTCATTGCGGACCATCCAGCTGATGCCCATAGCCTGGCGTGCCTGGGCGACGCCGGAGAAGTTGCCGACGACGTGCATGAAGTCGCCGTGCTGCGGCGGGCGGCCCATCTTGCGCAGTGGCGCCACATGCACCGGATGGCGGGGCTGGTCAACCTCGAACGAGGTTTCGAAGAGGCGGTGCCGGTAGACGGACAGGCCGGAGAACATGGCGCCGCACAGCACGATCGGGTCGTGCAACGGCGCGCCTTCAACGTTTTCGATGATCCATGGCCGCCCGCTGGCGATGAGCGCGGCCCGGGTCGGGGCAATCAGATCGGGATGCGCGCGGCCCTGGATGCGCTGCGCGAGGGTGAACGCTTGGCACGGCGGTGAGGCATGCACCGCGTCGAACTCGTGCCCATGCGCGGTCAGGAGCTCCACCGCATCGGCCTGCTGGAACTCGAACGGATACCGCGGCTGCGGATTGATGTCGACGCCGACCACGTCGAATCCCGCGAGGTGGTAGCCCATCCCGGCACCGCCGGCGCAGCAGTACAGATCCAGCAGCCTCACGCCGCCCTCCGCTCAGCGGCGTGCGCGGCGTGGCTGAGCATGGCGCGCAGGTCGGTGGCGACGCCGAGCAGCTGCACGCGGGCGGCCGGCTCGTCCTCGGCGAGCGCGACGGTGAGGGTCACCTCGGCGTGCTCTCGGCCGTCCCGGCCGCGCACGCGGGTGAGCAGCGCCCGGCCGAGGCCGGGCACGGCGATGACGAGCGGGTCGGCGCGGTGCTCGCCGAGGTTGCAGCGGTGCCCGCCGGCGCACCAATCGGTGTGCCGGCGCGGGTCGATCCGGCCGGCGTCGGCGCGGGTGCGGACGGTCGGGGTGGCGGTGCGGCGGGCGAAGCTGGTCATCGGTTGATGTCCTTTCCGCGGGTGGTGCGCAGGTAGTTGAGGGCGCGGCGGCCGGGCCGCAGGGTGCGGCCGGTGCCGTCGCAGCGGCGGCAGATGCCGAACGCCCGCCCGCCGAACAGGGCGGGTCGTTTGCCGGTGCCGTGGCAGCGGCGACAGGCCGTGAACGGCCAGAGCCAGCACGCCGCGGCGTAACCGAACGTGACGACGATCAGGGCGAGGATGAACATCCCGGCGAGCGCCGGATCAGGGGTAGCGGTAGCGGCGAACGTGGGCAGCACGAAGCCTCCAGGCCGTGAATCCAGGGATTTCGGGTGCCTGGCGCTACCCGCTACCGGGCCGGGTAGGAGCTGGCCAGGGCGGTAGCGGGTGAGGTAGCGGCGGTGCTACCGGGTAGGGGCACCGCCGCTACCGATCACCGGATCGGCAGCCGATCGTCAGTCGGACGGCCGGCGCGCGATCGCATCGTCAATCAGGGCAATTCGGATGCCTTGCCGGTTGACGCCGGACACCTTGACCTGCACGCTGCGTACATGCTTGCGCAGCAGCGCCGAGGCTGCCTCGGGGGTCAGATCGGCGTAGTGCTCCGGGTACCGCTCGGCGAGCCGGGCGGCGATGTGCTCCCAGTGCAGGCCGGGTTCGTCCGCGTGGAAGATCGACCGGACGTCGGCGAGGGTGTCTCGCACGTCGCGCGTGATCGTCTCGCCCGCGGCGAACCCGGTGAGGGTGCCGGCCGCCTCGCGATGCTTGCGCGCCGCGACCAGGATGCGTTCGGCGTCGGTGTGGTCGGCCAGGTACGACCGGACGGTCTTGGTGTCGTCGCTGGCGCCGTAGAGGATGCCGACCCCGCGGTACTGCGGGCCGTTGGGCAGCGATGATGCGTCGAACCCTTCGGCGTAGGCGTCCCCGCCGAGGATCGCCTCCGACACGATGCGGTTGCCGCACTTGAGCGCGAACCTGACGTCGTGGTTGTCGCGGTAGCGGTTGAACAGCCGCTGCACGTCCCCGGCGCCGACCCCGGACGGCTTCTGCGAGCTGGACAGGATGACCACGCCGGCCGAGGGGCCGACCGCCTTGATGAACGACAGCAGGGCGGCGATCTCCTTGTTGACGTCCTGGTCGTCGGTCTCGAAGTAGTTCTGGAACTCCTCCATGACCAGCACCCACACCCGCAGCAGCGGGTACTTGCGTGACAACGCCCGGGTGATCTTCCCCTCGGGGCACTCGGAGGTCGGCAGCTTGGCGAGGAAGTCGTTGACGTCCTCGATGTGCTTCTTGACCTCGCGCAGCATGTTGAGCATGTGGGTGATCGGGTCGTTGTCGCGGCTGTTCGGGACGACCCCGCACACGTAGCGGTGCGCGACAAGGCGGAACTTGTCCCAGTCGGCGGACATCTTCCCGTCGACCACCAGCAGCGTCACGTACGGGTCGAGCGCGGCGAACAGGGCCAGGAGCCGGGTGAAGAACGTCTTGCCCTTGCGGGGCTGCGCCCCGATCAGGACGCTGATCCACATCAGCAGCAGCCCGACCCGCCGGCCCCGCTCGTCCAGGCCGAGCGGCGCCTCAGTCCAGATGTCGCGGACCTTGCCGTCCAGCAGCGGCGTCTTGCCCGCCGGGATCGCCAGCGGGTCACGGTCGGCGACGAACAGCAGGTGCCGCCGGTGCGAGGACGGGTCGCGGGTGAGGAACACCTGGTTCACGGACACGTCGAGGCCGGACGCGATCGCACCCTTGGCTTTGATCACGTCTTCCCACGTCTTGCCGTAGGGCAGGTCGATGAGCACCTGCGACCCGGTGCCGCTGGTGTCGCGGGACATCGTGGACCCGAAGCCGATGTGCAGGTGCGGCTTGTCCGGGTTGCCGAGCCCGGCGGCGTAGTAGGCGCGCAGGATGATGTCCGGGTTGACCCGCCGGTACCGGCCCGCGACCACGGCCGGGCGCAGGATCGGCCGGTCCTGTGGGCGGCCGAGGCGGGCCAGCCCGCACACCGCACCGGCGGCGGCCAGCCCGATCACCCACCATGGGGCCAGGGCGTAGGCGACCGGGCCGCCGATGGCGAGGGCGGCGACCTCGGCGGCGAGGACGATGCCCCGCCACGCGCGGGTGGCTTTGACCTCGCGGTGCAGCTTGTACCAGGTGGCCGGGTCGTTGGCGTCGGCGGCGGCCTGCCGCAGGCCGTACTGCTCCGACAGCCACCACCACCGCAGTTGCCGGCCGAGCAGCCGGGCGACACCGACGACCGACCAGAGCCCGGCCTGTGCGGCGTACCAGGGTGCACGAACCGCGTGGAACGCGCCGCGGTGCAGCGTCTCAGCGGCGATATCGCGCAGCGTGGCCTTGAAGTTCTGCCAGCCCAGCAGCCGGGCCGGGATGACCGGCTGTCGCCCCGCCCGGCCGGCCGGGGGCGGGTCGACCAGGCCACCGCCGGACTCCGGTTCGTCGTCCAGCGGCACGTCAAAGTGCGTGTCGCTGTCGACAGCCGAGCCGACCGGCTCGCCGGTGTCCGGGTCGTGGTTGGGCGGGTCGGCGTTGGTGCGGCGGGCACGGGCCGCGGCCAGGTCGAGCACGTCAGCTGTCGACACGCTGTCGACAGCCGAACCGTCATCCCGGCCGTCACCGCCGAGCGGTTCGGACGTCATGATGGGTGCTACCTCCGTTGTGAGGGGGCCGGCGCGCGGCCACGGTTCCTAGGCCAGAGGGCCGCGCGCCGGGCAAAGGTCAGGCGGTGTCGTCGTCGCTGTCGGGCTGGATGTGGTCGTCGGCGGTGTCGGTCTGGGTCGGCCCGGCCGTCATCACGAAACGCGGCCCGTCCGGGGTCTGCACCCGCTCGAGCCGCCCCTGTCGCAGCAGGGCCGCCAGGGCTAGCCCGTACCGCGGTCCGATGGCGTGACCACGGTCGGCCGGGATGGTCCCGCGCCACCCGGCCGTGAAGTCCATCAGCGTCGCCTCGTCCAACACGTCGGGCGGTACCGGTCCAGGCGTGTCGGCGAGGCGGCGCAGATGCGCGGCGTAGGCTCGGGCACCGTCGACTGCCGCCGGCAGTTGCCCATCGAGGGCGGCCAGCGTCATGCGGGCGGCGGCGCTGTCGCAGTTGTCCGCGTACGCCAGCAGCGCGTTGCGGTCCGCGGCGACGTTGCCCGCCGTGAGGTACCAGGCCCGCCCCTGCTCGCCGAACAGCACCGCCGCCACGGCCGCCTTGTCCAGAGCGGCGGCGTCGGCGACGTCCAGCGCCTCCCGCGAGTCTGTCCCGTCTGCCACCTCCTGCCGGATGTCGGCCAGGAGCCGCCGCTGCCGGGCGTCGAGCGTGACCCGTGCATCGGCCACGTCGCTCACATCCCGTCCGTGTCGTCGTGCTCCGCGGTGCCGGTGTGGCTGTCGATCGAGGCGAGGTGTGCTGCCTTCGCGGCGAATCGGCGGGCGGCGTGCAGGTCGACGTCTGCGCTTGGCGTGTCGCGCCACCCTGCGGCAGCGTTGCGGATCGCGGTAGCGGTATGCCGTAGGACGCTGGCCCGGTCGCCGTCGCCGTCGGCGTCGAGGCGCTGTGCGGCCCGGTCGAACGCGTCCGCGTCGCGGTCGCATGACCGCGCTGCCTGCTCGATCGCCCGCTGCCTGAACGTGCCGGGATCGAACGTCGAGCTGGGGCCGGACTGCGAATCGGTGGTCATGCTGGGTTCCTCCAGTGAAGGGGCGAGCGCGCGGCCACGGTTCCTAGGCCAGAGGGCCGCGCGCCGGGCAGGATCAGAACTCGTCGCTGTCGCTGTCGGGCTGGGCGTGGTCGGCGATCTGGTAGTAGGGCGTGCCGAAGGGCTCCGACGTGTGGTAGTGCTCCAGCACGCCCTGATCGGTGAGGTTGTCCAGCAGTTCGGCCTGTTCGGTGCTGTGCCCGTCGAGACGGCGGCCGTCGATGAGGATGCCGCCGAGGCTGGCGGCATCGGCCATCAGGTCGGCCTGCCGCTGCGCCCGCTCGGAGACGTCCCCGCCGTGGTCGGCGGTGTCGCGCAACTGCTGGGCGTAGGCGCGGGCGCCGCGGGCGGCGGCCTGCCAGCGTTCGCCCGCCGCCCGGGCGTCGTCAGCACTCGGGTGGAAGCCGCGGCTTTCCAGCTCGGCGGCCGGGTCCAAGGCCCACGCGTCGAGGGCGTCGGCCCCTGCGTCGCAGCGCGCCGCGGCGTCGGCGAGCCGCTGCCGCGCGGGGCTGCTGTCGGGTGGGGTGGTCATGGTGTGGTCACATCCCGTCCGTGTCGTCGTCGTAGTCCTGATCGGGTTGTGTGGCAACGGTTTCCGGTGTCAGCCGCCAGTGCATCGGCGGCAGGGCCACGGTTTCCGGTGCATGCAACGCAATGCAACGCCGCCAAGGTTCGAAGGGTGGTTGGGGCGTGGAACGTCGCTGGACCGGCGAACTGGCCTGCGCGCTCCAGGCCGCAACCGGCCTGACCAACGAGCAGTTCGCCGAGCGTCTCGGCGTCGCTGTCCGCACAGTGTCCTACTGGCACAGCCGGCCGACGTGCTCACCCGTCCCCATGGCGCAGGACCTCCTGACAACGATGCTGGACCGCGCCAACGACGCCACACGACAGCGGTTCGCCGAAGCGACAGACCGAGCCGGGTCCGATCGTGGCGCACGCCGGAGCGGGAGCGTCGAGGAGGTCATGAGCGCCGCCGTTGCCGACGCTGCCGACGACCCGATCCTCAACGGACCACGCTCCGACCGCGAGTCGGTCGATGCGCTGCGGGCCGAGGCGATCGCGATAGCGCGTGCAGGCAACACCAAGGCACTCGACGTGTTCACTGCTGCGCGGAGAATCCGTGAGGACGCGCGGAATCTCGCGCGGCAGACACGCCGCGTCGGCGACCTCGCAGACCTGTACCTCGTCGTCGGCCAGACCGGCGCACTGATGGCCTCGACGGCGTTCGACCTGGGCCACTGGGACACCTCAGCAGCACTCGCCCGCGCCGCCCACAAGTACGCGGAACTGGCCGGGCACGCGTCCTTGCAGGCGTGGACGCTCGGACTCAGCGCGACGTTGGCGAACTGGGCCAGCGAGCCGGATATGGCGCTCGCGTACTTCGAGCAGGGGCTACGGATCGCGCCGGCCGGACAGCCGCGCCTGAGGTTGCGGTACATCGCGTCGCGCTCGTTCGCGCTGACCGAGGACACGCACTCCGTACGGGAGGTCCTTGCCGCCGCCGAGGACGACCGGGCCGCGGCGGAGTCGCATCCCGACCAGCTAAGCGAAGAGATCGGCGGGGAGTTCGCGTTCGGCGACGCCCGCGCCGCCGCATGCGCTGCCGCATCCTGGCTCGACCTCGCCAAGGGCGAAGAGTCCGAGCGGTACGCACTTCAGGCGCTTGAGCACTACCACCGGCTGCCGGCGGCCCGACGCCCGTACTCGCAGATCAACGGGACGACCATCGACGTTGCGACTGCCCGCCTGCACATGAACGACCTGGACGGCGCACGGTCCGCGCTCGCCGGCGTCTTCGGACTGCCGGCGGAGAAGCGCAATGTCTCCCTGTCGGGCCGGATGGCCAAAGCGCACAAGCTCCTCCGGGCGTCACGCGATCCCGAAGCCCAGCGACTGGCAACCGAAGTCGAGGAGTGGCAGACCAGCAACTCGGCGCAGCCGTTACAGTAAGTGGCTCAGAGCGACGCCAGGATCTCGCGCTCCTTGTCTGATGGGAGCCCGAGTTCGGCCGCCCGCTCATCGATCGGAGCGTGTTCCCCCAGCATCATCCAATCCCACGTGTCAGCGACGGTCCGAAGCAGCGGTCGACACTCCAGGCCTGCCCGCTGCGCGCGTGTCGTGTCGACGCGCCAGGTTCCCTCGTACGTCCGCCAAAGCGGCAGCTCCGACCACTGTCGCACACCATGGCAGAGCAGGATCTCGTCAGGAACCCACGAGAAAGCGGCCGACGAACCGGTCACGTTGGCGCACGCCGCCAGCAGTTCGCCGAACGTCTCGCTCCCGACCGGAGCCGTGACGTTGTAGGCGCCGCTCACGCCGGCCTGGACCACGTGCACCATGAACGCCGCGACGTCGCGAACGTCGATGACCTGGATGGCCTGGTCACGATTCCCCGGCGCCACGACGTTGCCGCCGGCCGCAACCCGACGCAGCCACCACGGCAGACGACCCACATACTCGCCCGGTCCGAGGATCACGCCAGGCCGCAGAATGGTCGCCCGCGCATCGCCAAAGGCTTCACGGACAGCAGACTCACACCCCGACTTCTGGTAGCCGTACCGCGTGGGGCCATCCTCGACGTCCACACCGAAATCGGGGCCTGCGTCCGGGGGGCACAAGAGCAACGGAGACTCTTCGGTGAGCGGCTTGACGGGCCAATCCTGGTACACGCTCGTTGTTGAGACGAAGACGTACCGGCCAACGACCGGCTCCAACGTGCGCGCAACCGCAAGCGTGTCCCGCGGCACGTAGCCCGAGGTGTCAACAACTGCGTCCCACGGTCCCGATTTTGCAAGCTGGGCCAGATCAGCTGTCGCACCCCGTCGCCCCGGATCGCATGCACGCCAGGAACATCCGGCGCCGAGCGTCCGCGGTTGAATGTCGTCACGTCCCAACGGGCCGCAAGCGCAGCCGCGGCAGCAGCCCGGCCAACGAACCTTGAGCCCCCGAGAATCAGGAGTCGCATGGGTCCATCTTGCCCGAGCAGCTGCGGGAGTCCGGTTCGCGCCGGCCCTCCAGACGGTTCGTCCCGTAGGCCCACGACCCACGAAACCACACCCCGGATCTAAAGTAAATGGGATTCGATCTGGCCAAGGAAAAGCGCCTAGGCTCGCATCCATGGAATCTCGGTGATGCCAAAGAGGAAGCGTAGACGGTGGCCAGTTGTGTCACTGTATTCCCATGGCAGGTTGACTCGTGATGGGTTGTCTAGTAATGAACTATAACCTGGTACCCGGTTCAATGGTGTCAACTTCATGATTTCGTCGAGGCTTTCCAAGCATGCCGGAAAAAGCCTGTTCACGAAACTACGAGCATCGACGACCAGCTGGCCGTCGAGCGGATCTGCGGGTCTCGGCGCGTTAACGTTCCGCACGGTATAGCTGGCGCGGCCCGTGCCTTCTAGCCACTTATCGGCAGTCGCCCCACCGGGCGGTTGCACCCGTATGCCGAGGTCCGCCATCGTCCAGCCGGTGTGGCCGGCACGCAGGAACCCTCGCAGTGCATCTTGGGTGTGCGCATCCAGCGTGACGTAGAACTGCCCGTTGTCCGTGGTCAGGTTGAGCGCCTCATTATGGACGCTGTTGCGAAGCCAGCGCAAAACCTTGAACGCCCGCTGCATTTCGGTATCAGGAGCGGTGTAGTCATAGAGATCCTTCGCGACCGGCTCCAGCTTTGTCTGCCACTCCTTGTTGTCGGTTTTCTGCCAGCCAATCTGCTGCGGCCTACTGCCCAAGCCGAGCACTAGATCGGCGATGATCGCAGCGATGTCGAACGCGCCGACAAGCGAGAACAACAACGAGTCCAGCTCGCACAGCATCTCCTCCGGCTCGGCATCGATCATAGTTGCAGACAGGGCGAAAATACTGTCTCGGAACTGAAAGGCACGCGAGATCCGGGTCAGCAGCGTCTGGTTGAGCCGCTCCAAGGTCAGGTCACCGCCGGGCGTGTTGTCATGCCAGGCTCGGCCAGCCTGGTTCCAGCGTTCGAAGGCATGCATCGCCGTGAAGGCAACGCTGCGACGCGTCAACGTGGGATGCCACCGAACTGAGGAGCCACCAACGATCACCGGATGGTGATGCCAGCGCAGAAACAACCCGATGAGCGCAAGCGCCTCGTCGGGTGAAAACAGGTTGGCGAGATGCTTGCCATGCGGCCGGCTGCGCTCCGACAGGAGCCACCGCCGGTCGGTCACAGTCACGTCGGCCTCGAGTTCGTTGCCCAGGCGATAGAGCACGACGCCATCGTGGGCATCGTCGGCGTCGATGCCGTACTTGGTCGCGAGTTCTGCCGCCTCCACGCGGACCTGGCTGTAGTAGTCAATCCCGCTGTAGTAGCCCCCGTCTGCTGCCTTCCGCTCGAAGGACAAGGTGTCGTGAATACCGGGTTCGCCGAGAACTACGTCCCCGACTTCGCGCAGCTCGTCGGATACCCGCATGATGTCTAGCCCGGGATGATTCAGATAACTGCGGAGCACCGCCGACGCATCCGGAAAGCCCGTGCTGCCGCTGCCGATGAACGGGTAGCCGTGGTACTCACCTTGGCCATCAACCGGGCCACTGACGAGCGGCTGGTCCACAAGAAGGCGGAGGCTTGGTGACAGCGTCTGGTCGAACGGGTTCGGCTCGGCGGCCCTGCGCAAGAAGGGGAACACGTACCGCGGAATCGGCATCAGTCAACTAGACATCAGACTTCAGCCGGAAGCGATCAGGAAACCGGGCTGAAGACTGAGTGTCGACCTGGGTGACAATCACGGCGCTCCCCGACGGACGTCCACGGACGACGTGCACTCAGAGCCGTTCCGGCGTCCTCGATCAACCGGCGATCAGGGTGCAGATACCGTCGTGTCGTGGAGATCGACCCATGCCCGTCGATCTTCCGCAGGGACGTGAACCGGCGCCCCCGCATCGGGCGCAGCGTCCGACACGCCGCCCGACTTCCCGACTCGGCGGCGTTGGCGCGGTCACATCCGTCGGGTAGGAGAACTTGTGCGGGTGAGGCGGCCGACCGGTCAGGAGGGGTCAGCAGTTGCTGCGGATAACCAGACGCGGGACCCGGCTCAGGACCGCCGGGCTCGGGTGCTCACCCGAGCCCGGTCCAGGCGACCGCCTACCTGAGGAGCCTGAGCAAAACCGCCAGCGCGGCTAGCACCTCGGCCAAGCCGGCAAGCGGCTGACCAAGTACCACCAGCATGAGGGCGATGCCCAAGGCAAGCAGGCAGATGGCGACCCTCGCCCATGGCGCAACCACGCCGGACGCCTTACCTTTGGGTTGACGGTTCAGATCTTGGGCAAGCCTTTGCCCAGGCTGTAGTAGCCTCACGTCGTCAGGTTCTCCTCAGCGGCTTGCACGGCCTAGTACGGGTATGGACTTGACGTTCCTCGGGTCGCCGGTGCCAGCCGGCGACCCGAGGCATGCTCCGCGGGACATTCACCTAGAGCCGATGCGATTTCGGTGGCATCGACTCCTCCCTCGGCGAGTTGCCCCGGCGGCATCCGTACTATACGGGCAGTCACTGCGGCGAGCCCGGTGCGACATCCCGATTCGGGGCCGGGCGAGCCCAATTCCTTGACTCAATATCCTTTACTGGCAACGGTTCTACTCCACGCACTCGGATACATTACGTCAAGTAGACACGGCCAGCGTTCGCTACTCGGAGTTACATTCACTGCCCCCGGGTGGAGATCCTTCGAGGCACGCCGCAGGACTACCAAATCGGTGTCGCATAGGACCACTTGGAACCCGAAGGGGATAGCCGCCGACTTCGACGGATGGTTGCGCGCCTACAGAAAGTAGCGCGTGACGGGAAGGAGGGTGGAGCCACCAAGCTCCGCTGCGGGCGCGATCAACGACCGTGGCGACCAGCCGCCAAACCCACCCAAAAAGTTGGTCTGTGATTTCAGTCACCAAGAGTGAGGTGGTGCGACGCCGCGCGGTGGGCTTGCCCGGCCCCAAGGCATAACCGGGGGATCACGAGGTGAACAGCCACGTACGGCAGTAAACGCCCACGGCGGCTAAACCCTTACGGTGCAACGGTTTCGGCGTGTTGGGTGTGACGATCATGGCATTCAGGCCGAAGTGGTCGCCCGCTCGACACCATTGAACAGGTGAGAAAAGAAGTTCCGGGGACCAGTTGGGGACCACACGTGACGCACGATCCCCGACGACACACACTTAGGAACACGTCTTGGCCACGGGCATACCGCGCCTGACGTGCGGATACATCAAACCCAATGGCCTGGGGGTCAAGGGGTCGTGGGTTCAAATCCCGCTGTCCCGACCGGCTAGGGGTTTCCGCAGGTCAGCGACTTGCGGGAGCCCCTTTTCCATTGCTCGGCATCACTGCCAGGTCTAGCACGCCGCTGTTGGACCCCTTGACTAGGCAGGTTTTGGATGCCGCTGTTGAAGATCGAAAAGCTCACCGAAGGCCTCGCCCGGGACTGGTCCGGGTTCCTCCGCGACTGGGACCGGACCCTGCGCGCCGGGAACTACCCGGAAACCACCCGGTACAACTACCTCCTCGCCGCCGCGCAGCTCGCCCGGTACCTCTCCGAGCACTCCCCCGACCCAGACGCCGACGACGCCGCCGAAGACCCGACCGAGGTCACGAAGAAGCACATCGAGTCCTTCCAGGCGTGGATGATCGACACCCGCTCGGCGTCCACTGCCCTGAACAAGCACAAGGGGCTGCAGCAGTTCTTCCGCTGGCTGCTCGACGAGGACGAGATCACCCGTTCCCCGATGGACCGGGTGAAGCAGCCGAAGACGCCGCAGAAGCTCATCCCGGTCATCCGCGACGACGACACCCGCCGCGTCCTGGACGCCTGCCGAGGTAAGGGCTTCGCCAGCCTGCGCAACGAGGCGATCGTCCGGCTCTACTGCAACACCGGCGCCCGCCTGTCGGAGATCGGCAACCTCCTCGTCACCGACGTCGACCTCAACACCGAGTCGATCCACGTGCACGGCAAAGGGGCGAGGGATCGTCGCGTCCGGATCGGACCGAAGACTTCCCGGGCCGTCTCCAAGTACCTGCGGGCCCGCAACAAACGGCAGGGCGCCGACGAGGTACCCGAACTGTGGCTCGCCGAGCGCGGCTTGAAGCCGCTCCGCCCGAACGGCATCAAGATCCTCCTCAAACGCCTCGGCGCAGCCGTCGGGATCGACGGGCTGCACGCCCACCGGTGGCGGCACAGCTACGCCCACGAGTGGAAACTCGCCGGCGGCGACACCGGTGACCTCATGCTGCTGCTTGGCTGGGCCTCGGACGACATGCCCCGCCACTACGGTGCCAGCGCCGCCGCCGAACGCGCCCAGGAAGTCCAGGTCCGCCTCGGCATCGGCGAGCGGGTCTGAAAAGTGGCTAACCCTGGCCAACTACACAACACAGCGGGCGGCAGGCAGACTGCGGCCCGGCACACTGCCATCCGAAGGAGTCTATGATAGTGACCCGCTACGCGATCCACGACGACCGCAACGAACTCATCGCCTGCTGGTCGGCCGGCTACGGCGAGAGAGCCGTGACCGTCGCGGCCCTGCCTGAGACGACGAACCCGCTGCAGCGCCTAGCGCTGGCCGAGTCCCTGACGCGGCTGTCGGCCGTGGTGTGGCGCTGCTATACCCACCCGGTGTCCGCAATGGTCGACACCTCACCGAACAGCGAGGGCTGGCAGCGCCAGCAGACGCGGGCGTCGTTCGGCCTCGTGCTCGACATCATCCGTGAGCCGAACCTGCCGGACGACGACGGCACGCTCATGGTCTCCTACGACCCCGTTGAGGAGGCCGCGCACCGCATCGGCCGATCACTGCACGAGTTGGCAACGCCTGAGGTGTCCGCCGCGGTCATCGCCGATGTCGAGGCGGAACTCGCAGCCGTGGAGCGAGCCGAACGCGGCGACCTCACCGGCCGCGCCCAGCAGGCGGTCACTCTCACCCGCGAGGGCGTCTCTCCCGTCCAGGTCGCCGCTGCCGACCAGTTGTTCGCCGAGCACACCCTCGGTCCCGACGACTTGTTCCTGCACTACGACCCGACCGCAGCCTGTGTCGCGGCGGCCCACTGGCTCACCGCCGCGGCCGAGGTCCTCGAGGATCTCAGCGGCATCCCCGCTTCGGCGGTGCTCGAACGAGCCGACGGCATCGAAGCCTTCCCCTACGCCACTCCGGCGCTCGTCGTCGAGATGATCAGCGATGGGCAGACGCCGGCGGAAGCGGTCCTGACCCTCCTGCAGGAGGCCATGTTCGTCGCGGACGGGCAGCTCTCGCCGCTGAGCGCAGCCGTGGACGACGTCGCGGATGCCGTCCAGCGGGGCGCAGTCGCACCCGTCAGGATCACGACTATCGACCCTCGACGACCGGCCCGCGACCTTCTGGAAGATCTCCTCGCCGGTATCCGGGGCTGCTGGCTGCTCTATGAGGAAGAGGCCGCCGAGGACGATGACGCCGGCACGTCCTTCGACCGCGCCGTGCGAGACCGGGCCGCAGCGGACCACGAGCGACTGCTGTGAGAGCGGGTCAATCGGAACCCCTAACCTTCTGATCCGTAGTCGGAGGGTCCGATAGTCCTCAGACAGAGCTCCGCTCTGCTCCCCCTGCACCGGCCTTTCGCCTTCGTCGGCGCGCAGCAGCAGATCGCTCGGCCAACTGCAGCATGTGGCCTTCCTCGCGTGTGCGGCCATGGTCCGGCGGACGTCGTCCGGCAGGGTGCCAAGCGGATCGACTTGGCGCTCGAAGCGTTCTAGGAATGCTGACGTCGCCGGTGCCGTCCGAGACGTCCGGTCCGCGGTATTAGCCCAGGACGCATGCGCCGCGATCCGAGCACGTCGCATGCGCTGCTGAGATGTCAGGCCGACCGAGTCCTTTCGGCTGTCGGGGTCAGACTCGTTCACCGATACCCATCCGAACCTGGACCTGCTGGGCTCGTTCGGCCGCAGCGCTGGCGCCGTAATGGCGGGGCATGTCCTCGGATGTCCAGCCAAGCAGCAGCATGAGATCGCCGCTGTCGCCGCCCGCGAGCTTCCACTCGTGGGCGTAGCTGTGCCGCCACCGGTGCGCATGCACTCCTTGGACACCGGCCCGCACGCCACGCCGCCGCAGCATGAGTTTGATCCCGTTCGCCGACAGCGGCTGCCCTCCTCGTTGCGCGAGCCACAGTTGTGGTGAGCTGAAGCCGGGATGACGGCTGCGTGCGCGCAGGTAGCGGCTGATCGCCCGGCCGGCCTTCGGCCCGAACCTCACCCGCCGATCCTTGGACCCCTTGCCGCGATAATGCAGCCAGTCCTTGTCGAGGTCGACGTCGTACACACGGAGGTTCGCCACTTCCGACAGCCGGGCACCGGTGTTGTAGTACAGCCGGACTATCGCCTCGTCACGGACGTCCTCGAATCGCGTGCCCTTGCAGCTGTCGAGGATCTTCTTCGTTTCGTCGTCCCGGATTATCGGGATGAGCTTGCGCGGCGTCTTGGGCTGGCGGACTCGCGCCGCCGGCGACGTGTCGATCTCCTCTTCGTCGACGAGCCACCTGAAGAACTGCTGCAAACCCTTGTGCTTGTTCAAGGCGGTCGCCGGTGACCGAGTGTCGATCATCCAGGTCTGGAAGTCCTCGACGTGCCCTTTCACCACCGCAGCAGGATTTCCAGCTGCTTCGCCGACCCGGCACTCCCCTGCGCCCACCGCGAGGTACCGCGCGAACTGCGTGGCAGCGAGGAGATAGTTGTAACGGGTGGTCTCCGGGTAGTTGCCAGCGCGAAGGGTCCGATCCCAATCCTTCAGGTAACTCGCCCAGTTCCGATCGATGCCCGCCACCAGCACGGCGATGTCGAACGCCACGGCAACTCCCCCGGCCTCAGCGTCGGCCGCGTCCAACAGCGGCCCCGCACCTATGGTCGGTCACCCGGGTCCCCGGCAACAGTTGGCCAGGGTTAGCCAACGGAGTCTTGGACTTCCACGATCCAGCCGCGTGGTCTTCGCGACGGATCTGGTGGTTCCACGGGGTAGCGGCTCGGCACTGACGGCTATGGACGTGATTCTCTGGCTTCCATTCATAGCCGCTGTCCGGGCGCGTGCGGCCACGCGACCAGGTCGTGGCCGTTGTTCATGATCGAGCTGGCCGCGGGGGACGCAGGCGCAATGCCGTAGCGTCGCGTCGTGTACTTCGTCCACCGCTCCGCCTATGACGGTCCCCTGAGCAAGCGGGTGGTCCGGCTGCCCGACCCGACGGTGCTCGCTTGGTTCCAGCGGATGTGGAACCGCCCGGCGCCTCGTGAATGGATTCAGGCCGAACTGGGGCGCGTGTACGGGTTCGCCACCATATTCGAAGCGGTACATGAGCATGCTCTACCGCAGCCGGGAACCACCGACGAGCTGCGGGCACTGCTGCACGAGCATCTCTACGTCGAGGGCCTGGCAGCCGACTACATCCGCCTCGACGAGCACAGTTTTGCGGGTCCGGACCGACGACGACGAAGCCGACGTCGCGTACTACTTCCTCGACGAGGAGATCGTGGCTGCGGCGCCCGATCGGCTGGCGTATCTGATCCACGAGGCATTGCCGCTGCCAGACGACGTCGACGAGGCGACCCGCCCAGACGCGGTACACACGTATGCAATCTTCATCAGCGCCTTCGACCGCGACTCGTACGACGGGGTGAAGCCCGTGACGCTCGCCCACGTCGGGCTGCCGCGGCTGGCGGCCCAGCTGCGGTTCCTCGACCCGCGCAGACATCCGGACTGGCCGGACGAGCTGCTGGTGCTCCGAGCACTCGTCGCGCCCGACGATGTCGCGATCGACTCGGCGCTGCAGCGCTGCAACCGCTGGCCCGAGTTCCGCCTCGACGCGACACCCTGGCCGGACCTGCCGGCCGAACACGACGCCGCACACACTGCGGCGATGCCCAGGCTCGCGAGCCGTGGGCCGGCGACGTCGTTGCTTCGCGTCAGCGACCGCTTCGCGCAGGTCGCGCTGCACTACGACGAGACCTTCGGCTACCAGCAGTGGTTCCTGTTCGACAGCGTCTGGGCCACGAGCCATCCAGACCTGGCGCAATCACTGCACCACTACGTCGAACACTGGGACCCACTCACAGGCCGATAACGCAGCACCAAACCCTCAACCCACGCCAAACGCAACCGGTGCTGAGGAGTGCCACACCAGCCTTCGCAGATGGGCGAGGCAGCCAGCCAGAATGCCACGGCCGGGCGTCCGGAGCGCCACGATCGCCCGCGGCCTGCGCGCCCGCGGCATGTCCCGCCGCGGACCTGCTCGAAGGGCCGCGATCGGCAGTCGGGAAGCGGCGGCGCGGGACGCTGGGTACCGCGCCGGCCGCTACCACGCCGAGCCGCCGGTGCCGTATCTGCCTGACGTCATCGGCCAGCGCTGACAGAACGGTCCATGCATGCGGTGCCTGGCCGCGGCCTGCCGACGGTGGCACGACATCTCAGCGGTCGAGGTCGCGGTCCGGTCGCGGCTCGTCCGGCTTGGGTGCGGGGGTGTGCCGTTCGGCCTGCTGTCGTGCGTGGTGCAGCGACGCGGCCGCGCGTCGGATGCCGTCTAGCGCCGCCGGGTCGACTTCTGGAGTCGGCGGCTGCTCATTCGCTGCGGCCCGAAGATCGGGCAGGGACACGTCCGGGCTGGCCAGGGACTCGGCCGGCGCGGTGATATCGGCCAGTTCGGGGGGCCCCTGGGGGTCGGCCGCGACTCGTCGTGGTTGGACCGCATGCTGGTCGTCAGGCCGCCCTGGAGCCGGCTGGTCGTCTGGAGCCGGCTGGTCGTCTGGAGGTTCAATGCGGTCGGGTTCGACCGCGCTGGGCTCCGGCGCTGAGATCGGCTCGGCGGATGAGCCTGCATCGGTTCCTGCGAGTTGCTGTCGCAGGCCCTGCAGGTCCACAGCCGGGTGGGCGTAGGGCAAGGCCGTGGTGACTACGTGGGCCAACTGAGGCCACCAGGGGCGGCCGAGCTTCGTCGATCCATCCGGAAGGCCGGCCAATTCGGCAGTTCTGTCACGAAAGGTTTGGGTTTGGGGTTTCGGCCATGGCGCGTGCCGCTTGGCCTCCATGGCTTCGACGAATCCGGGCGGGCCCAGGTACCGATCAGCAGCGACCAGCTTGTTGCTGTAGGCCGGAACAGATTCGCCGCGGCCGAAGACGTAGGTTTCGTCGGCAAGATACTCGCGTTCGACCATTGCGGCGGTCTCCAGGACACCCGGGTAGCCGCGATCGGCGTTATCGACGTACCGGCCGCCGCCCTTGTTCTCGCGCTCCCATTGTAGTCGCGACAGTACCGCCAGATCGGCTTCTGCCTGCGGGGCGGAGACGCCTACGAACAAAACGCGACACAATGGCCGCCCATGCTCGTCCGGAACGCGCAACCGGTTGAGCAGGTCACGCGTGCGGTGCGGGTTGTCGGAGTTGGTGTCCACGACGAAGTCGAATCGGCGATCCAGGCACTCCTCGACAGCTCGGGCCACCATCTTGCGAGAGTCGTAGTACACCACCGAGCCAGCCGTGAGGTCATCCCGGCTGAGCAGATCCGGCCATCGAGGATCGAGGGTGCCGAACTCGTCGCCGGAGATGATCACCGGTTCGCGTGGCAGTGAGCGCGTCAATCGCGCGATCACCGAGGACTTTCCCACCGCCGGGCGTCCGCTGAGCACGATGACCTGGATCTGTTCTGATGGTGGAACCGGCTCGCGGACGGCGCCCGTGCTGGTGACATCCAGGATCTCGCGGCGAACTCGATTGACGTAGGTCCGCTCGTGGACCTCCGGAGGCAGCGCCTCGGGCGGACGCTGCTGCGGCTGGTTGGTCATTCCTTGCCGAGCAGGCGCCGGGCGACCGGGCCGTACTCCTCCAAGACCTGCTGTATCGCGGCGCCGTCCATGAGCGGCAACTGGCGCTTGCGGTTCCAGTACTCATCGTTCTGAGCACGCAGGGCCGCCAGTCGCTCAGGGTCCGGATGCTCGCTGGCCTCTGCCTCGTCGAGCTGATTCCCCGCCCAACCACACAGGAGACCAAGCAATGAGGTGGCGACCTCCCGTCGGCTAATCTCTTCCGAAGACTCCTCTGGTCCCAGGTCGAGACCCTCCAACGTGGGCCGTGTCTCCGGCTGATCTGTCATGTCGAGCTTCTCCCGTCGCCGTCTTGTCGTCGATGCCGTTCGTCCGGGCCTCCTGGACGACTCGCTGTTCGAGGTCGGTTCCATCGTCGCGTGCTGATCTACGGAGGCCTCCTTCGTCGAACGGTACGGGCACGCTCAGCGTAGCCGTGTCCGGCTAGGCTGACGTCCTGCTATATCGAGGCCGGTGCGTGCCGAGGGGGAGGTTGCATGTACTGCGATCAGTGCGGGCAGTTGCTGCCGCCCGGGGTGGCGGCCTGTCCCCGCTGTGGTGCGCCGGCCGAACCCGTCCCGGTGCTGCCGGCCCAGCGGGCGCCGGCGGCGGGCGAGTGGATGCGGGCCCTGATGACGCCCGCCGTCCAACTGGGCCGTGGTCCGGGCGCCCGTGCCTGGGTCGGGGCGATCGTGCTGCGCAACCTGCGGGGCACCGCGGCGGGCATCGTCGGGGCCTGGTTCAACGTGCCGTTTACCGTCATGATGGCCGTGGCCGGTGCCGTGATCGGCGCGTTGGTGGGTCTGTTCCACGGCTCGTTCCTCGGCCCGCAGATCGTCGCCCGCGTCGATCGGCTGCTGCAGTGGGTACTGCCGCTGCCGTTCAGCGCCGGCAAGCTGCTGCCCAGCGCGAGCATACAGATCGGCGGCATCGTGGGTGCGATCGTCGGCGGCCTCAACGGCGCCTGGACGTTGGGCGTGATGGCCTTCGCCGAGCCGTGGAAGCGGATGTACGCCTCCGACGCGCTCTGGCCGGTGTCGTTCGCGATCGGCCAAGTGGTGGTCGCCGTATTTGTGGGCGTGCTGTACCTGCTGTGGTCGGTGGCGACCGAGCCGCTGCGGCTGCGGATCTCCGGGGCGCGCCGGCTGTCGCGGCGTGAGGCGGCGTGGCTGATGCCGATGGTGCACGAGGTCGCCGACCGGCTTGGACTGCGTTCACTGCCGCACATCCTCATCGACGACCGGCGGGAGGCCAACGCGTCCGCGGGCATCCGCCACATCGTGGTCAACCAGGGCCTGCTCGAACAGCTCGACCACGACCGGGGCCAGGTGTCCGCGGTCATCGCCCACGAACTGGCGCACTGGCGCGACGGCGACGCCATCGCCCTGGCCTGGGCCAAAGGAGTGACGCTGCCGCTATACCTGCTGTACGAGATCGCCACCCGGCTCACCCGGGCGGTGCGCAACCGGCCGCTGCACTACCTGATCCGGTTCGTGTTCTGGTCCGTGATCGTCACCGTGCGGTACCTCGTCATCCCGATCCAGGCCTCGGCATGGCGCTCCGCCGAATACCGCGCCGACGCAGCGGCCGCACGGGCCGGCTACCGCACCGGGCTCCACCAGGCCCTGAGCTACCTGCGCCACTCCTTCGACGGCGAACGCTCCGGCTGGGACGCCGCGATCCTGGCCACGCACCCGCCGACCGAACTGCGGCTCGAGGCGATCGAGGAGCCAGGCCGAACCTACCCGCTGCGTGACGACGGGCCGGCCCGCATCACCATGCCGGCCCGGCCGGCGGTGTCGACCGTCGAACGGGACCGGTGAACGCCATGACCCAACCGCCGCTGCCACCGTTGCGGGTCGAGCCGCGCCACCAGGTCTACCTCGGCCTGGACCCCGCCGACGGCCTGCGCCGCTGCTGGTCCAGCCCCGAGGACTCCGTCGGCATCGTCGGCCCGCCCCGCTACGGCAAAACCTCCGGCCTCATCATCCCGGCCCTCATGAACTGGGCCGGCCCGGTCGTCGCCACGTCGACCCGCGGCGACCTGCTGCGCTTCTGCGCCGGCTGGCGCGGGCACCTCGCCGCCGGGCGCGGCGGCCGCGTCCACGTCTACGATCCGTTCGGCTCGGAGCCCGGCATCACGGGGCTGCGTTGGTCGCCGCTGGCCGGATGCGCCGACCCGGCGGTGTGCTACCGGCGCGTCGCGGCGATGACGGCGGTCGCCTCGCGGGGCATCTCCGACGGCGAGCACTGGCGGGCCGGCGCCGCGGTCCTGCTACGTGGCGTCTTCCACGCCGCCGCGCTGGCCGGGGCCGACCTCACCCAGGTCCGCCGCTGGCTGGCCCAGCAGGATGTGCGCACCGCCGCCGACATCCTGCGCCACAGCAAAACCACCGCCCGCGGCTGGGCCGACGACCTGCAGGCCGTCGAACACATCGGCGAACGCGAACGGGGCGGCTTCTTCTCCGTGGCCCGCAACTGCCTCGACGCCACCGCCGAACCGACGGTCCTGGCCTCGACCGCCGTCACCGACCTCGACCTTGACCAGTTCCTGCTCACCGGCTCGACCCTGTTCATCGTCGGCCCGTCACATCACCAGGACGCGATCGCCCCGCTCATCGTCGGCCTGGTGGACTCGATCGCCCAACGGGCCGCCGAGCTCGCCGCCCGCTCCCCCGGCGGCCGGCTCGCCGACCCGCTCCTGCTCGCCCTCGACGAGGTCGCCAACATCGCCCCGCTGCGCAGCCTGCCGAGCCTGGTCAGCGAGGGCGGCGGCCGCGGGATCGTGACGATGTGGGCGGTGCAGTCCCTCGCCCAGCTGCGCGCCCGCTACGGCGCCGACGAACAACAGGCGATCCTCGCCGCCACCACCGCCAAGCTCATCTACGGCGGCATGAGCAACGGCGAGGACCTGCGCAACGTCTCCAGCTGGGCCGGCGAGGCCCGCGACCCGCAGGTCACCTACTACGCCGGCGGCACCACCAACACCGCCATGATGCGCGGCCCCCGCCCGGCCGGCGGGCTGACCGGCGACGACGACACCGGCCGGCCGTACTCCGTCAGCGCCCTCTACCGGCCGGCCCTGCCCATCGAGGCGATCCAGCAACTCCCACCCCTGCACGCCTGGCTGTTCTACCGCTCCGACCCGCCGCTGCTGGTCGAAACCCGCCCCGCCGGCCTCATGGAGCCCTACCGCGCCCTGTCTGGGCCGGCCCCGACCCAGGCCCAGGTGACGTCGTGAACCTGCCTGTGCCGGCGTCGAGCTGCCCGCACTGCGCCGCTCCGGCCCGGCCGCAGGCCCGCTTCTGCCGCGCCTGCGGCCAGCCGCTGCACCCGGCCGGGTCCGAAGTTGAGGTCGGCGGGCCGTCGGCGTCGGCTCTACCTGCGGTGGAACGCCCGCTGGTGGTGGCCGAGCCGCCCGACGCACCCCGCGACCGCCGCCGGCTCCGGCTGCGGCTGTTCATCGGCGGCGGGCTCGTGCTGGCCCTCGTCCTGGGCTATCTGGCGGCGCTCGTGTCCGACCGGGCCCTGTACCCGCCGGAGCGAGTGGTAGGCGCGTTCTTCGCCGCGCTCACGGCCAAGGACACCACGGCCGTGCAGCACCTGGCGAACTGCCGCTACGGCCCGCTGTGTAATCCGGGCGCCCTCGACAGCGGCTACACGCCGCCGACCGGCCTGCAGATCAACGACGTCGACTACGGCGGCGGCACACCGTCGGAACCCACCCGGCTGCCGGACCGCGCCCACGCCGCCGTCCACGTGCGCTACCAGGCTGGCGGCAAGTCTTTCGACGACGTCATCGGACTCGGCCGGACCGGCTGGTTCCACGACTGGACCATCATCGCCGCGCCCGGCTGGCCGGTGATCGTGGACAGCGCGCAACTGCCGAAGGTGCGGATCGCCGCCGCAACCGTCACCACCGCGCAGACCACACCGGTTGGCGCCGACCGCACGTTCACCGGACGTGTGTGGGCGCTCCCCGGCGTCTACACCATCACCGTCCCCGACGACCCCCTGTACACCGCCGACCCGATCACCCTGACCGTCGGCGGGACCGGACCAGAAACGAAGATCAGCCCAGCCGCACGCCTACGCGACCATGTCGCCGCCGAAGTCAACCGGCAGGTCAAAGCCCGCATCGACGCCTGCGCCGCGCAAAACAGCTTCCGACCCGACACCGACCCAGCGCTGCTCACCTGGCACGACTGCCCGTTCGCAGCCGACGAACGCTACACCATCACCCGCAACGTCACCTGGCACATCACGCGCTACCCCCAACTGGAACTCACACCCGGCAACAGCCGCCCCGTCCCCGTCAAAACCGTCACGGAAGGCGAGGCGATCGTGAGCTACGACTGGTCAACGGACATCCTCGAACCCCGCCACTGGACACCGATCAGCCAGACCATCCCGTTCTCCGTCGACGGCCAAGTCACCACCAGCGACGACGGAAAAGTCGTCTGGTCACCATGAGCCAGAACGACGACATCGCCCAGCTTCGCGCCCGGCTGCAGGACGTCGAACGGCGGCTCGCGTCCGTCGTGGAAGCCGTCAACAGCCTGGCCGGCATCGCCGCCGACGTCACCGCCCTCAGCGAACGCCTCGGCGAACCCGGGCGCGCCCGGCCCACTGGGTCACCACGCCCCAGCTGGTTCACCGCCGACACCGACCATGCCGTCACCCTGCTCACCGACCTGACCACCTGGATCGCCGACGTCCTGGTCCGCTACACAGCCGCCCGCGAAGCCCTGCCGCCATGCTGGATGCTGCACGGCGAAGTGGTCGAAGAACTCCTCTGGCTCCGCGACGCCTGGACCGACGCCTACCAGAGCCCCGACCCCGGACCAGTCGGCGACTGGCACGAACGCCGCATGCCCGGCGTCATGAACCGCATCCGCCGGTACCCAGGCCAGAACTGCACCTACGACGAACACCACGGCACCGCAGGCGCCGGATATCGCCTCCGCGACGAGCACGACCCACACGACCGGCTCCCACGCATCGAACCCGAAGCCGCAGCCGCCTACGCACGGTGGTGGGTCCACACACGAGGTCTCGGACCGGCAGCACCGCCCACACCGGGAGCCAGCCAACGACCCTCATGATCACGGCAATCGCGCCGAGGAGAGGATCAATCCGCCGTCCAGCTCGACGGCCCACTGGACGGTGGTGGCCCTGCCGCTGAAGCTGCACAGTCGAACGGCCGGGGCTATGGTCTGCCATCCTGATCGTGTGCGGGGTCTGGGCGCAGGTCGGTCCATCTGCTCCTGGTCTGGTCCGGCGGCCTGACTGCCGTCAGTTTGGAGGCGGCGTGTTGGACGAGCAGCGGCTGGTCAGCTGGAGTACGTCGATGCAGGCCGCGGTGGCGCGGGCGTTGCGCGACGTGCTGGCGACGTACCCGTTCCAGCCGGGAGCGCAGACGGTGGGACCGCCGGCGTCGGAGGCGGACCTGGTCGCGCTTCGGTCGCGTGTGCCGTGCGTGCCCGACGATCTGGTCGCAGTGTGTCGGTGGGTGGGCGAGGTCTCGCTGCCTGACATTGCCAACGGCTACTTCATGTTCGGGCCGCAGTACATCCACGACGGGCGTGCGGATCGCATCGGTGAGCCGTTCGCGGAGGATGTCGACGTGGTCGTCTTCGGCAGCGACGGCGGCGGCGCGACGTACGCCATGGCGGTGGATGGTGTCGGCACGGTGTATCGGCTGGATGGATGTGCGCACCCGGGGGTGACCGGGGTCGTCGACGATCTGGACGACTTTCTCGAGAGACTGCTGGCCGCGGTCGAGGCGTTCGCCGACGACGGCCAGATCAGCGGCCTCTGAAGCGTATCGGTCCTGGACATCGCCGCCCGGCCCTCACCGGATCCGTGGTCCACGGAGGCCGTTCATCGAGCCAATCACGATCGGTGACATCATTCCCAGCTACCGAGCGCCCACAGCGGCAACGCCGTACACCGGATTCCGGCTCCCGACCGAGTCCGCCGGGTCGCGTGGAAAGATCACTGGTGTTGGAACTCTGGAAGGAGCGCGCTGATGGGTTCGTCTGCATGGTGGTACACCGTGGACTACCAACCCGATGTCAACGCCGCGCTTCAGCAGCTTCGGCAGCAGGTCTACGAGCGGGGCGACTACTACCGCCAGGCCCACGACCCCGACCTGGACCTGACGGAAGCCGAATTCCGGGACAGCCTCGCCCCACGCGACACCAACCCCGAGCGCTACGACGCCATCGTTGAGGATTGGCTGGAACGCAAGTCCAGACCGGTGGCGGCCGACCCGGACTCCCTGTTCGCAGCACAGCCGCACTCGGGAACCCACTCCATCATCGACATGATCTACGGCGTATCCGCCGAGCCGGCATTCGCGACGGTCTCCCCGCTGGCCGCCGACAACCTGATGTACACCTTCGGCACGCTAAGGCCCTCGGCAGACCAGGTGGAGGCCTGGATGAGCGCTCATGTCGCCGATGAACGGGATCGCTGGGTCGGCACGTACTGGGCCTGACCCGCTTTGACGGACATCCGAGATCAGGAGACTTGGGGTCTCCGGGAGGATGTCCAGCATCATGGAGAGCGTGGGGAAGAAGCGATCGCGGCCGCGGCGGGCGTTCACGCCGGAGTTCAAGGCTGAGATCGTCGAGTTGTGTCAGCGCGGGGATCGCACCGTTGGGCAGGTAGCCAGGGATTTCGACCTGACCGAGACCGCGGTTCGGCAGTGGGTGAAGCAGGCCGAGCTGGACGCCGGCACCCGCGATGACGGGCTGACCTCGGATGAGCGCGCGGAGCTGGCGCGGTTGCGGCAAGAGAACCGCCGGCTGCAGCAGGATGTCGACATCCTGAAGCGGGCGACGGCTTTCTTCGCGAGGGAGACCCGGTGAACGTGTATCCGTTCATCGAGGCGGAGCAGGTCGGCAAACACAGCGTCAAACGCGCGTGCGAGCTGTTGAAGGTCTCCCGGTCCGCCTACTACGCCCGCAATGAGCGCAGCACCCGCGAGCTGGTCGACGAGCAGCTCACCATCAAGATTCTCGAGGTGCACGCGGCGTCGAACGGCACGTACGGGGCGCCGCGGATCCACGCCGAGCTTGCCGACGCGGGCCTGCGGCATGGCCGTAAACGCATCGCCCGGCGGATGCGGGCCGCCGGGATCTGGGGCAAGAGCCCACGCCGGTGGCAGGCCACCACGATTCCCGACCTGACCGCCGCAGCGCGGCCGGACCTGATCGGCCGGGATTTCACCGTCGACCCGGCGGCGATCGACACTCGATGGTGCGGCGACATCACCTACGTCAACACGTGGGAAGGCTGGCTGTATCTGGCCACCGTCATCGACCTCGCGTCGCGCCGGGTCGTGGGCTGGGCCGTCGCCGATCACCTCAAGACCGACCTGGTCGACGCCGCCTTGACCGACGCGCTGCGCCGCCGCCGGCCCCGCGACGGGCTCATCTTTCATTCCGACCGCGGCTGCCAAGGCGAATTCAACCGATCGTCGCAACACCTTCATCGCGGAGGTGGGCGATGGGTAGGAACACGAAGCTGGAGCGGGTGCCGGAAGGGGCGCGGAGGCAGTGGGCGGCGGACCGGGCGTTGCGGGCGCCGATGCGGTCGCCGGGTCGGCCTGAGCCGTCACGCGCGGTGCAGCGGCAGTTCTGGCGGCTGATCGCGACGGGGGTCACGACGGTCGAGGCGGCGCTTGATGTTGGCGTGTCGTGGCCGGTGGGGGCGCGCTGGTTTCGGAACGCTGGAGGCATGCCGCCGATCAGCCTGGACGAGCCTTCGGGCCGCTATCTGTCCTTCGCCGAACGGGAGGAGATCGCGCTGCTGCGGGCGCAGGGCAAGGGCGTGCGGGAGATCGGCCGCAGGATCGGCCGCGACGCGGGGACGATCTCGCGTGAGTTGCGGCGCAACGCCGCAACACGCGGCGGCAAGCTGGAGTATCGGGCTGTGGTGGCGCAGTGGAAGGCACAGCAGGCGGCCAAGCGTCCGAAGACAGCCAAGCTGGTGTCGAATCCGCGGCTGCGCGAATACGTCCAAGAGCGCCTGAGCGGCAGCGTCCGCCAGCCTGGCGGCGAGCTCGTGACCGGGCCGAGGGCTCGGGCCTGGAAGGGACGCAACAAGCCCCGCCGGGAGGACCGCCGCTGGGCGACCGCGTGGAGCCCGGAACAGATCAGCAACCGGTTGCAGCTGGACTTCCCGGATGATGAGTCCATGCGCATCTCGCATGAGGCGATCTACCAATCGCTGTTCATTCAGGGCCGGGGCGCGCTCAAGCGTGAACTGGTCGCGTGTCTGCGCACCGGCCGGGCACTGCGGGTGCCGCGCGCCCGGGCCCGGCAACGCCGCGACGGCATGGTCACCCCCGAAGTGATGATCAGCCAACGGCCGGCCGAGGTCGAAGACCGGGCCGTGCCCGGACACTGGGAAGGTGACCTGATCATCGGGCTGGACAGGTCCGCGATCGGGACCCTCGTGGAACGAACCACCCGCTTCACCATGCTGCTGCACCTGCCCCGCATGGACGGTTGGGGCGTCGAAGCGCGGTCGAAGAACGGCCCGGCCCTGGCCGGACACGGCGCCGAAGCCGTCCGCGAAGCGATCGCCGCGACGATCACCGCCCTGCCCGAGCAGTTGCGCCGCACGCTCACCTGGGACCGCGGCAAAGAACTCGCCCAGCACGCGAAGCTGACGATCGACACCGGCGTGCAGGTCTACTTCGCCGACCCGCACAGTCCATGGCAGCGCGGCACGAACGAGAACACCAACGGGCTGCTCCGGCAGTACTTCCCCAAAGGCACAGACCTCGCCCGCTGGAACACCAGTGAACTCGAAGCGGTCGCCGCAACGCTGAACAGCCGGCCACGCAAAGCGCTCGAGTGGAAGACGCCTGGCGAAGCCTTCAACGAGCTGTTATCGTCCACTCAGGACAGTGGTGTTGCAACGACCGGTTGAAACCGGTCAATACACCAGCGCGCAGCATGCCCGCCTCGCCCGCCAGAACGGGGTGCGGCTCTCGGTCGGCCGCCGGGGTCAGTGCTGGGACAACGCGGTCGCCGAATCGTTCTTTGCCACGATCAAGACCGAACTCATCCACCGCCAGGCCTGGCCCACCCGCACCGCTGCCCGTCAGGCGATATTCGAGTACATCGAGGGCTGGTACAACACTCGCCGCCGGCATTCCAGCCTCGGCTACCTCAGCCCGGCCGCCTACGAAACCCCCACCAAAGTTCGGCCGCTTACCGCCCTCAAGGTAGCTTGAGGATCAACACATCGACCCTGTCCGTCAAATCGGGTCAAGCCCACCCCGGCGGTGCGCTCGCCCGAGCGGGACACGCCGAAGCCCCGGACATCCTCACCGCGAGGAGCCGGGGCTTCTATGACTGACCGATCGCTATTTCAGGAACAGCCCGATGATCGTGGCGGCAGCCAGCAGGATCGGGGCGATGTACGGCGCCCACCTGAACGCTTCATCGCGCCAGGTCAGCGATTCCGTACGTGCGCGGTCGTGTCGTTCGGTGTGTTCCGTCGTCCTCAAGGGTCGTCTCCTATCTCAGGCCAGGGTGGTTGGCCCTCACACGACTGTGGTGAACCGTCTGCGGCTCTACGGTCACACGAAACCGGGTGATCGATGACGGGTGATTTCCTGTCACCCAGCCGTCACCCGGGGCGCCGCGTGGGTGGCCCGCAGGTCGCCTCCGGCAGGCAGGGCCTCCGGCCCTGCACCCGGGTATCGGCCTCCGGCGGCCAGGGCAACCCGCCCTGGACCCGACGCTCCGGGATGCCGGCCGTGGGTGGTTGCGGTAGCCGCATGGCCTCCCGCCGCGCACCGAAGGCAGCCAGACCGCGCCCGCCCACGCCAGACCAAGCCGCTTCGCGGTCGCCTACGGCGAGTCCGGCGCGGACGACCACGGCCCGGCCGGGCGAGCCTGCGCGACGGGATGCCATGCAGGGGAGGTGTGGTTTGGCGGGACGCTTCGCGTCTCCGCCGTTGGCCGGCTGGAAGAGATCTGGGAGACGGTCACGTAAACGCCCCCAGAAGGAGCATCGCAGACCAGCCCTTTGACCAGGCGTTTCGCGATCCGACCGAGCTAGGCGGACGGAGTTGACCTTGTTCACACCGGAGAAGTTGTTCGCTCGACCGCAGCCACGAAAGCCCGGGAGCAACTGGGGAGCAAACGCACTCGCGTCGACCTCACCAGGCCAACCGAGACCGACCCCGACCAACGCCATGACCAGCACATATAGACGTATCCGCAGCGCAACGTGCGCCGTACCCTTAATTCGGGACGAAGAGGCCGTCGATTCAGACCGTCCCGTTTCGCCGCGAGTAGGCTGCCCGCCATGGCTGGCCACAACAACATTGCGCACTTCGGGTCGAATGGATCGAACGTGTCGCTCCTCGACACGTACCAGGACCGAGCGTTTAGGGCGCTCACCTGCCCCCACTGCGGCAGCATCGCCACTGGGGCCGTGATCGCGATCGTTGTGAACGAAACGCCTGGTGTGCGCTGGATCCGCTGTCCGGGATGCGGCAACGGCATCGTTGAGAACAACGGCCGCCTCTCCCCCAGCCCCAAGCTCGGCGAGAACGTTGACGGCCTTCCGGCGGAGGTCGCGGAGGCGTACGACGAAGCCCGCCGGACGGCAGGAATCGAGGCATATACATCCTGCGAACTGATGTGTCGAAAGATCCTGATGCACATCGCCGTAGACAAAGGCGATCAGGAAGGCAAGTCGTTCGTCACCTACCTCGACTTCATCAAGCAGTCCGGATACATAACCCCACCGATGCAGCCGTGGGCGGACTTGATCCGCTCCCATGGGAACCAGTCGACCCACCGCCTGCAGCCGGCCAGTCGTGAACGCGCGCTCAACACCCTGGCCTTCACAACTCAACTGCTGCGCCTGGTGTACGAGATGGACTCGCGAGCGCGGCAGTACACGACGCCCGCCGCCGGGCCAACGCCCGGCGCACAGCCGTGACAACACGTCAGCGATCCGGCTAAACCTTCGCTGCCGGGAGAATCTCGGGAGACGATCTTGCTCATACGACCGCCGACCACCGACGCAGACCAGCAGCTTCCACCGGCCTGAGCTGGCAACTCTCGCCGGGCGGCAGGCTCCGCAACCCGTCTGACCATGCTGGGGGTCAAGGGGTCGTCGGTTCAAATCCCGCTGTCCCGACACGGAAGATGGCTTGAGCTGGGAAAACAGGCTCAAGCCATCAGTGTTTATAGATGATCCAGATGAATACTCCCCGTAAACCCCCCGCTTTCAGTCTCCACGACAGCCCGGCGCCACAGCCCAACGGGCGACGGGATCAGTCGGACGGAGCGGCCCGCATTCGTGCGCCTCGCGCGATCCCCCGAGCCGGGCATCCGAGCTCAGCACCGCCACCGGAATGCCAACGACGCCGTCACCACCCCTCGCTGGCGTCAGCCTGATCACCGCCCGCCAAGTCTCAGTCCTCCGGGTCGCCCACCCAGCCCTGGACGGTAACCCTGTGCAACTCAGCCATCACCTATACACCGCGGGTGAGCTGGCCCGTTTCACGTAGGCGTCGCAGGTTCGTGCCGGCGTCGGCGAAGGCGGTGTGCCAGTCGCCGCGGGCGCGGGTTTTGCCGAGCAGGAGCCGGCGCGTGTCGCTGGTGAAGCGTTCCCAGGTGACCTGATCGACGATGGCGGGTCGGTCGGCGTATTGCGCACGGTGTTCCAGGGTTTCTGCCCAGACGTCGCCTTGTTCGTTCGGCTGGAACGTGGCGATCGACAGCGCCGACGTCACCCCGTAGGGCGTGCCGGGGACGCCCGTCAACAGGCGCCCCGGCAGGTCCCGCTCATACCTGACAGAGATCACGCTGAACCGCCGTTATGGTTGCGGCGTGACGCGGCTCGACTTCCGGATCCTCGGACCGCTTGAGGTGCGGACGCCGGCCGGCGAGCCGCTCGATTTCGGCGCCCGCAAGCAGCGCGCCGTCCTGGCGCTGCTCCTGGTGGATCCCGGCCGGGTGGTGTCGCTGGACCGGATCGTCCACGGGCTGTGGGCCGGCGAGGCGCCGTCGAGCGCGACGGGCACCCTGCAGGCGTACGTCTCCCAGCTGCGCCGGGTGCTCGAACCCGACCGGCCGCCGCGCACCCCGCCCGCCGTGCTCATCACCCGCGACCCGGGCTACGCGCTCGCCGTGGAGCCGTCCCAGGTCGACGCCGCGCGCTTCGCGACGGCCGTCGAGGCGGCCCGGGCCGACCTGCGCTCCGGCGCCTACGACCGCGCGGAACGTTCCCTGACCGAGGCGCTGCGAGAGTGGCGCGGCGCGCCGTTCGCCGACTTCGCCGACGAGGAGTTCGCGGTCGCGCCGGCGGCGCAGCTGACCGAGCTGCGTGACAGCGCGGTCGAGGAGCTCATCGAGGTCCAACTGGCCACGGGTCGCCTCGCCGGCGCCGCGGCCTCGGCCCAGGGCCTGCTGGAGCGCCACCCGTTCCGCGAACGGGCCTGGGGTCAGCTCATGATCGCGCTGTACCGTAACGGCCGGCAGGCGGACGCGCTGGCCGCCTACCGCCGGGCCCGCGAGGTGCTGGACGCCGAGCTGGGACTCCCACCAGGCCCCGACCTCCAGGCGCTGGAGGCGGCCATCCTGCGCCAGGATCCCGACCTCCACCCCGCCGGCAGGGCGCCCGTCACACCGGATATTTCCGAAAAGTCGGTAATGTCAGGCCAAGGTAGCCGAGCTTTCGGAGCGGCGGGGGGTCAGGCGCGGCGCGTGGCCACGGGTGAGGAACGAGGGCCGTCGGCCGGCCGCGGGGCAGCGTTCGCTGGAGGGCCGCCGGCCGGTGACGTCGAGCCGCTCGTCGGGCGGGCGGCCGAGGAGCAGCGCGTCGCCGAGCGCATCAACCAGGCCGGCGCCGGGCGCGGCGGCGTCCTGCTCGTCGTCGGCGAAGCCGGCGTCGGGAAGAGCCTGCTGGCCGAGTGGGCCGCCGCCACCGCCGAACGGCACGGGCTCGCCACCGCCTGGAGCCGGTGCGTCGAGTCCGGGGCCACGCCCGCGTTCTGGCCGTGGGCGCAGGTGCTGCGCGCGCTGCCCGACACCCCGGAGCGCCGGCATCTCCGCGACGTGCTCGCCGGGCGGGGCGAGAGCGAGTGGCGCCGGCAGGACCCCGACGCCGCGCTGTTCCACCTGCACGAGGCCGTGGCCGAGACGCTGCGGGAGGCCGCCCGCGAGCGGCCGCTGCTCCTCGTGGTCGACGACCTGCACGTCGCCGACGCCTCGTCGCTGCAGCTGCTCGCGCACCTCGCGCCGGCCCTGCACCGGCTGCCGATCCTGCTGCTCGCCACGCTGCGGCCGGAGGCCGGCGACGCCGACCCGGCGCTGCGCGAGGCGCTCGCGCTGCTCGCCAACGAGCGCGGGGCGGAGCGGCTGCGGCTCGGGTCGTTCACGGCCGCCGACGTCGCCGACTACCTCGGCGGACGGCCGAGCGCCGACGTGGTCGAAGCCCTGCTCGAACGTACCGGCGGAAACCCGTTCTATCTCAAGGAACTCCTGCGGCTGCTGGCCAGCGAGCACCCCGGCGGCTGGGGCTCGGCGCAGGCCGTCGTGGACACCGGCGTGCCCGAGAGCGTCCGGGACGTCATCTCCCGCCGGGTGTCCCGGCTGCCCGACGACACCCAGGTCCTGCTGCACGCCGCCGCCGTGATCGGCCGCGACGTGAGCCTGCTCGTGCTGGAGGCGAGCACCGACCGGCCCAACGAGGCGGTGCTGGAGGCCCTGGAGCCGGCCGTCGCCGCCGGGCTGCTCACCGAGGTGCCGGGGACCTGGGACTACCGCTTCTCGCACGCGATCGTGCGCGACACCGTCTACGGCGGGCTCAGCCGGCTGCAGCGCGCCCGGCTGCACAAGCAGGTCGGCGAGGCCCTCGAACGCACCGAGGACCCAGCCCTGCTGCCGCTGCTCGTCCACCACTTCACGATGGCCGCGCCGCTCGGCGTCGCCGACCGGGCCGTGCGGCACGCCCGCCGCGCCGCCGAGCTGGCGATGGCCCAGCTCGCCTACGACGAGGCCGCGCGCTACCTGGAGACGGCGCTCGGCGCGACCCGGCCCGGCGCCAGCCAGGACCGCGGCCGGCTGCTCGTCCAGCTCGGCGTCGCCCGCCGCGCCGCCGGCGACGTGGCCGGCACGCGGGCCGTCCTCGACGAGGCGCTCACCATGGCCACCCAGCTCGGCGACGACGAGCTGGCGATCGACGCGGCCACCCTGTTCGGCGGCGTCACCCTGTGGAACTGGCGCCCGTACCTCGGCGTCGACGAACGCATGATCGGCATCCTGCGCGCCCAGCTCAGCCGGCTCGACCCGGCGGACGACCGGCGGCGCGCGATGCTGCTCGGCACGCTCGCGGTCGAGTTGTACTACAGCGCCGACCGCGCCGAAGGCGAGGAGCACGCGGCGCGGGCCGTCGCCCTGGCCCGCGGGAGCGGCGACCCCGACCTGCTGGTCCGCACGCTGAACAACTACTGGGTCGCCGCCTGGGTGCCGCAGCGGGAGGCGCAGCGCCGCGCGGTCGTCGACGAGCTGCTCGCCGTCGAGGCGCTCGCGCCGACCGTCGAGGTGACCGCCCGCGTCCACCGCATGATGTCGGAGACGATCGCCGGCGACCTCGGCGGGTTCGACGCCGATCTCGCCCGGTGCGTCCGGCTGGTCGAGGAGATCCGCACGCCGGTGCTGGGCGCGCAGGTCAGGTACGCGCGGGCCGGGCGGGCCCTCGGCGCCGGCGACTGGGCCACCGCGGAGCGGCTGGTCGACGAGGCGTTCGCGATGCAGCAGCACACCAGCCTCTGGGGCACCCAGTGGATCCGCCTCGCCATGCTGCACACCAGCCGGCGCTTCCAGGGCCGGCCGGGGGACCTGCGCGACGAACTGGTGCGCACGGCCGACGAGCCGCTCCTGGAGCTCCTGCGCCCGATCGCGGTGCTGGCGGCCTGTGAGTCCGGTGACGAGGACCTGGCCCGCGAGTTGGTCGACCGCTGGGGTACCACCCGGGAACACCTCTGGTCCTGGACCTTCATCGCGTTCCAGTGGGGCCTGGTGGCGGCGCGGCTGGGAACGCCGGACCCGCGGGAGTTGTACGACGAGATCCTGCCCTTCGCCGACCAGTGGTCCTCGGTCGGGAGCGGCTGCGCGACGTGGGGCACGCTGCACTTCGTGCTGGCCGAGTTGGCCGCCCGGCTCGGCGCTCCCGCGGCGCTCGAGCACGCGACGGCGGCCCTGACCGAGCACCGCCGGGCCGGCATCGCCCACCTGGTGGCCGCGAGCGAGGCGCAAGTCGCGCGGGTGGCGGCGCAAGTCACGGCCTAGTTGCCCACAATTGGTGCCCCACAGAGTGACTCCTGCACGGCCCCCGCCCCGGGAGCCTCTGTTCTAGGGCAGTTCTTCGATGACGCTTTCTGACATTTCGATAGATGACCTGACCGCCGCCGTCGCCGGCCCGGTGTTCGTGCCGGGCGACGAGGGGTACCCCGCCGAGATCTTCGCCTGGAACGCCGCCCACCAGCACAAGCCGCACGTCGTCGTCGGCGCGACCAGCGCCGCCGACGTGGCCGCCGCGGTCCGCTGGGCCGGCCAGCACGGGCTCGCCGTCGCGGTCCAGGCGACCGGCCACGGCGCGGTACGCCCGGCCGAGAGCTGCGTGCTCGTCTCCACCACCCGCATGCAGCACCTGAGCGTCGACCCGGCCGCCCGCACCGCCCGCGTCGGCGCCGGCGTGTGCTGGGCGCAGGTGATCGAGGCGGTCACCCCGCACGGCCTGGCTCCCCTCAACGGCTCGTCCTCGAACGTCGGCGTGGTCGGCTACACGCTGGGCGGCGGCATGGGCCCGCTCGGCCGCGCGTACGGCTTCGCCGCCGACCACGTCCGCTCGATCGAGATCGTCACCGCCGACGGCGCGCTCCGCACGATCGACGCCGACCGCGAGAGCGACCTCTTCTGGGCCGTCCGCGGCGGCAAGGGCAACTTCGGCATCGTCACCGCCATGGAGTTCGGCCTGGTCGAGGTGGCGTCGCTGTACGCCGGCGGGATTTACTTCGCGTCGACCCACGCCACCGAGGTCCTGCACGCGTACCGCGAGTGGGCCCCCACCCTGCCCGAGCGCACGAGCACGTCGATCGCGGCGCTGCGCCTGCCCCCGCTGCCACAGCTGCCCGAGCCGCTGCGCGGCGCGTTCGTGGTGCACCTGCGCTTCGCCCACCTCGGCCCGGCCGAGGAGGGCGCCGAGCTGCTGGCCCCGATGCGGGCCGTGGCCCCGGCCGTCATCGACGGCGTCGGCGAGCTGCCGTACCGGGCCATCGACGCCGTCCACGAGGACCCGGTCGACCCGATGCCGTCCCGCGAGCGGGGCGCCCTGCTCGGCGGCCTGTCCGCCGAGTCGGTCGACCGCCTGCTGGAGGTCGCCGGCCCGCAGATCGCCGACCTCCCGGTCGTCATGGTCGAGCTCCGGCTGATGGGCGGCGCCCTGTCCCGCCCGGCCGCCGTTCCCAACGCGGTGAGCGGCCGCAACGCCGCGTTCTCGCTGTTCGTCATCGGCCTCGGCGTCCCCGATCTGGCCCCGGATGTCGACGCGGTGAGCGCCGACATCCTGGCCGCGGTGGCCGCCGACACGGTGCCGGGCGGGCTGGTGAACTTCTCGGGCAGCGCGGTCCACGAGGCGCTGCTGGCCAACTGGTCGCAGCCCGATCGCGACCGCCTGCTGCGGGTCAAGCGCTCCTACGACCCGACGAACCTGTTCTCGACCAACCAGGCGCTGCTTCCCTAAGCGCCCGTTCCGGCCAGTTCGCGGTACTCGGCGGGAAGCCGGCCCAGCGCGTGCCGCACCCGCGCGCTGTCCGGCAGCCCGCTGAGTGTCGCGAGGACGACCCGCAGCCCGCGGGTGACCTCGTCCTGGTTGAGCCCGGTGCGCTCGCGCGGGTGCCGGGTGAAGTCCCGCAGCGGCTGCGGGTGGGCCTGCCCGTCGTGCTGGGTCACGTGCCCGGCCAGCTCGATGGGCAGGTCGAGCGCCAGCTCCCGGCCCTCCCCACCGCTGAGCTGCTCCAGCGCGGCCCGGATGACTGATACCGGCGCGACGCTTCGGTCCGGGCCTCCAGCTGGCCCGGACCCAAGGGTCGCGAGGATGCAACGCCGCTGCCGGAGAGGCAGGCCCGTCTCACCGCTGCTGTGAGCCTCGTTAGCCGGCAAGGAGACGGATGCCGAGCAGGCGTCCACCATCCTGGCCAATCCCGCCGTCCCGACGTAGCGAAAGGCCAGCTCAGCTGGCCTTTTTTGTGACATTCGCCGATACGGCGATCGCCTCACGACACGAGTTTTGTCCCGTACGGGCGTACTGTTTGTCATCCCGCAGCGCCTTGACCTGCGGCTTCGCTCCTACGCCCGGCGCGTTCGGGCACGTCGACAATCCGGCTCCGGGACGTCCTGACCCGCGGTTACACGGTTTCGACGGGCGGCACGCCACTCAGCGACCCCTTTGCTCACCCGTCCCGCAGGACGCGCAAAATGTGTCCACTGTGGACGATCATGACACTTCGCCGACACGTACGTCCGTACTGCGATCAACAGGAGCGGTCCAGATCGCACCGGACGCACATCGGCACATCCGAGGCGCGATCCAAAGATCGCCGACGGCCACGCCGGGTGAGCCCACTCAGCTGATCATGGTTACCGGATCTGCCGAGATCAGTGCGCCCGATCAACGATCAGGTCCTCGTCAAGGCTCAAGCGTCGATCTTGGCTGGAGGCCAATCGCGGACAGCCGGTCACCGGAGGGTGCATCGGTGTCGCGCACGCATCGCCCTTCTCCCCAGTAATAGTCTGATCAAACAGTGCACTGCGGCCTCTTCGCGGCGTAGTCCGACAGCGTTTGATCCCTTGACACGCCTCCGCGCTAGACAGTTTAATCTGACTTTAACGCGAGCGTACGGAGCTGGTCACAGGAAGGGGACGCGAAGGTGCACCTGGTCGTGGCCGATCCCATGCGGATTCGGCTGTCGCGAGATCTCGCGACGGCGGTGGGCGAGGGCGTCTCCTGGGACTTCGTCGGCTCGTATCGCCCTGACGTCCTGGCCGAGGTGCTGGCCGGAGCGGACGTCTACGTCGGCTCGAAGCTACCCGCCGTCGCGGCCGTCGACGCCTCGGCCCTGCGGCTGGTGCAGGTTGCGGGGGCGGGGTTCGAGGGAATCGATCGGTCCGGCCTGCGTCCCGGCGCAGTTGTCGCGAACACCACGCATCACGGCCAGGCGATTGCCGAGTACTGCGTCAAGGCGGTGGCCGACTCGACGGCGCGGGGTATTCCGCTGATGCGGCCGCTGTTTCTGGCTTACCTGGACCAGGCCCCGTCATGGGAGGTCGACGACGAGTTCCTCTTCGGCCCGGACATCCTTGCCGTGCCGATCCTGGACTACCAGGCGCGTACGTGCGAGGTCTGGCTTCCCGGCGACGAGACGTGGCTCGACCCGTGGACCGGCCAAAAGTACAAGGGCGGCCAGTTGGTCACGATCGACGTTCCGCTGCAGCGGGCCGCCTTCTTCCTGCGCTCGGGCTCCCCGATGATTGCCGCCGTCGCCGAGGTCGTGCCATGAGCCGGGTTCTCGTCACGGGCGGCAGCGGGATGATCGGCGCCGCCACCGCGCTTGCGCTGGCCGCGGCCGGATACAACGTGACCACGCTGGACATGACGGCCACCGGGCCGCTGCCCGCGCATGTCCGCTGCGACGTACGGGACCTGCACGGGCTGCTCGACGCCCTGAAGGACGTCGACGATGTCGTGCACTGCGGTGGTCTGGCCAGTGACCGGACCGGTCACGAAGACGAGACGTTCTCGGTCAACGTCGCCGGGACCTGCACGCTCCTGCAGGCCGCGGTGCAGGCGGGCATACGCCGGGTCGTATACATGTCGAGCATCAACGCGCTCGGCTGCGTCGGCCCCGGCCGGCCCGAGTACCTGCCGGTGGACGACGACCACCCGCACCGGCCGGTCTCGGCATACCAGATGTCGAAGCATCTGTCCGAGGAAGCCTGCCGCCAGTACGCCCACCAGCACGGGCTGACCGTCATTAGCCTGCGCCCCTGCTACGTCATCCAGCCCGGCGCCAAGGACGGTACGCGTCCCGCCGGGCCCGGCCGCACGGACCTGTTCGCATACATCGACCTCCGTGACGTGACCAGCGCGGTCAACGCCGCACTGGCGGCCGATCTCGAAGGCTTCCACGCCTTCCTCCTCGCGGCGCCCGACCCCTGGGACGGCGCCGGTACCATCCGTGCCGCGGCCGAGTTCCCGGACATACCGCGACGCGGAGCCAACCCATCCCTGGTGGACTGCGGACGCGCCCACGCCCTGCTCGGCTGGGCGGCCCGCTTCAGTCCCGCATAGAGATCGCACCCCTTCCACATCCCGCACCCTCCCTTTGTGATCGACGTCCGCCCGGACGCCGAGCGTGCCGCCGTCCGCTCGTTTCTGGAGGTCAGTGATGTCACACCGGCTCAGCCGCCGCACGTTCCTCGCCGCGGCCGGTCTCGCCGCCGCCGGGATCGCCGCCGCCGCGCGATCTCGTCGCGCCTTCGCCGATGCCCCGCTCGGCAACCTCGTCGGCGGCGTCATCCAGGACCTGCCGGCAAGCTTCTACAACCGGCCCGGCCTGGAGAACATGCCGCACATCCCGTACTCGACCATGGCTGTCAAAGATGTGACGGCCTACGGCGCATACGCCGACGGCAGCCACCCGCAGAACACCGTCGCCGCCTTCAACGCGGCCATCACCGCGCTGGGCACCGCCGGCGGTATCGTCTACATCCCGCCGGGCCGCTACACGTTCCCCGCACCCGCCGGCAGCGCCACCAGCTGGTGGATCCGTGGCGGCACCGCCAAGCTGAACAACATCCACTTCGTGGGCGAGGGCGACGCTTCCGTCCTGGTCTTCCAGCGCGACGCCATGCCCGCCAACGCTTCCACCACCAACCCCCGCGACTCCGGGCAGGGCTGGGAGTTCGACGACGCAATCAACGTATCCGTCCGCGACGTGGCGTTCCAGTGGACGCCGTTCCTCATGACCCGCCACTGCGTCACCGCGACCGCGTTGCTCACGCGCCGGCCAACCAGCGTGCAGGTGCTTCGGGTGAGCGTCGACCACTGCCAGCCCGGCATCATCATGCCCGACGGCACGAACTGCTACATCGTTGACAGCGTCATCCGCAACAGCGCCTCGGACGCCTTCAACCTCGGCGATGCCAACGGCTGCGTCGCGGCGTACAACTGGGCCGAGAACATCACCGACGACGGCTTCGCCAATTTTATGAACACCGATACAAACCCGAACAGCGCCGCCTTCAGCAACGTGCTGTTCCAGTCCAACACCGTGATCGGCGTGGCCGGCGGGCGCGGCATGACCCTCGGCGGCACGAACCACTCCGTCGTCGGCAACTGGGTGGAGACCGCCCTCGCCTCAGGCATCTTCAGCGACATCTCCACGACCAACATCGCAACCCGGCCCAACGCCGTTCTGCGCGGGGCACGCGTCCTGGGCAACACCCTCATGCGCTGCAACTTCGAGATGCGCCCGGACAACCGGGTCCGAACCGGCAACAGCGGCTTCCACGGCGCCATCGCAGTGCACGACCTCGTCGACGACCTGAAGATCCTCAACAACACCATCCTCGGTTCACAGGAGTTCGACATCACGCTCGGCATCGACTCCTGGAGCACGATCACCGCCACGAAGATCGACATCGGCGACAACGTCCTCAGCCACGCCGGCAGCACCGGCATCCGCATGCGGCCCACCTCCACCATCGACGACCTCAAGATTCACTGCAACGAGATCCTGGGCAGCGGCGGCCCGGCGGTCAAGATCGGCGGCTCGGCCACAGCCGTATGGACCAGCAACAATACCGTCACGAACGCGGCCGTGGTCGACTCCGGGGGCTCGGTCTCCGGGCACTTCACCGGCTTCACGGTCGTGGCCACCCAGCCCGACTTCGTGGACACCTACGCCACGATCCGCGCCGCAGGCAACGAAACGGCATGGGACCAACCTTTCGTCCCGTCCACGACCGGCCTGTCATCCTTCAACGTACGCGACCACGGCGCGGTCGGTGACGGCGTCACCGACGACGGCCCCGCCTTCCAGGCCACGCTCGACGCGATCAGCGCGGCCAACGGCGGCATCCTCTGGATTCCGTCCGGCCAATACCTGATCAACCCGATCGCCGGCCACACGACATACCCGAACACGAAGCTCCAGCACCACCTCGGGATCCTCGACCGGAACAAACTGTTCATCAAGGGCCAGGGTGACACCAGCGAGCTGATCTTCACCAACCCCGACTACCACGGCATCCGCTTCGTCAACTGCACCAACAGTTCGGTCGACCGCGTGAAGCTGCGCATGGCCAGCAAGCCGGCGCTGCGCCGCGTCCGGGCGCTGCTGAACTTCTCCGGCACCGACACCTGCTCGATCACCAACACGACACTGGTCGACTCCAGCGGCTCGAACTTCCTGCTCGACTCCAGCCGCCGGACTCTGATCACCAACATGAACAGCCAGGCGGCCGGCAACCACGGCATCCAGATCGAGTCCAGCCGCCAGGTGGAGGTGTCGGGCAGCACGGTCACCGGCAGCCGCGACAGCGGCATCCACATCGGATGGAACGGTGTCATCTACCGCGAGACGCAATACGTCCGCGTCCACGACAACACGGTTGACGGCAGCGCCGAGCACGCCGGAATCAGCGTCAGCAGCGGCGCCAACGTCACGGTCGGCAACAACCAGATCAGCAACACCGCGCTGGCCGGAATCTACCTGGTGGGCCGCGTCGGCGCGTTCCCCATCTACAGCGTCGACATCACCGGCAACACGGTGACCAACGCGTGCTCCTCACCGCTGAACTTCTGCCCAGGCGCGATTGCCATCCACAGCATCCGCGAGGGGTCCGGCCAGACCGACGGGTCGACCATCACCATCACCGGCAACACCATCACCACCGCGCCGTGGGCCGGCATCTGGGTCGGCGGCCAGTGCCCCGTCACCCGGGTCGTGTGGCCGACCGGGCTGCGCTACCTGTCCGAACTGGACACCCTGACCATCAGCGGCAACACCTACAGCGGCCTCGGCGGCACCACCGTCCTCATCGACGCCAACCAGCAGGCCAAGATCAGCCACCTCACGATCATCTGACCTGGCGATGCCCCGCGGAAGGTAGCAACCACATGCAGTACGACATACCCCGAGACATTTCGCGGCGTACGATCCTCGGCGCCACCGCCGCGACCGCCGTCAGCCTGGCCGGCCTGACCGCCCTGGGCAGCCACCCCGCCTTCGCCGATCCGGTCGCGGCCATGGAGCCGGTGGAGAACCTGACCCCCGGCGGGACGGTGACGAACCTGCCCGCCTCCTTCTACGAGCGCCCCGGCCTGGAAGGCATGCCGCGCATCGACTACGCGAGCATGCCCGTGGCCAACGTCGTCGATTACGGCGCGGTCGGTGACGGCCGCACCTCCGTCGTCCCCGCACTCAACGCATCCGTGGCCGCACTGCGGGCGCAGGGCGGCGGCGTCATCTACTTCCCGCCCGGCCGCTACCTGTTTCCGGCACCGGCCCTGCCCAGCAACAACTGGTGGTACCAGGCCGACATCCGCAACGTCCACTTCGTCGGTGAGGGCGAATCCAGCGTCCTGCTCTTCCATCGCCCGGTGATGACCCAGAACGGCAAGGAGGCGCCGCCGTACCCCAGCGGCGCGGCCTGGCAGTTCCAGACGGCCGTCGACGTCTCGCTGCGCGACCTCGCCATCCAGTGGGCGCCGCTGAACCTGTTGCGGCACAACGCGACCGCCACCGCACTGATCATCCGCGCGCCGCAGGCGGTGCAGATTCTGCGGGTCACCGTCGACCACTGCCAGCCCGGCATCATCCTGCCCAACGCCCGGGACTGCTGGATGGTCGGCAACGTGATCCGCAACAGCGGCTCCGACGCGTTCAACTACGGCGGCGCGAACAACTGCGTCGCCGCGTACAACTGGGCGGAGTTCATCGGCGACGACGGCATCGCGAACTGGCACGACAGCACCCGCTACCCCGACAGCACGGCGATCGCCGACGTCCGCTACGTCCACAACACGATCATCAACGCCTGCTACGGCCGGGGGATGACGCTCGGCGGTGCGCGACAGACCATCGCGTACAACTGGATCGAGAGCACGATGGGGCCGAGCGTCTTCAGCGACATCACCACCACGGCCAACCCGGCCACGCTGATGAACGCCGTTGTGCACGACAACGACCTCATCCGCGCGACGATGGAGATGCGGCCGGACAACCGGATCCTGCGCCCCGGCGGGGGCTTCCACGGCACGGTCGCCTTCATCAACAAGGTCGCGACGGTCGCGGTCACCGGGAACCGAGTACGCGGATCGCAGAGCAACGACATCACCGTGGGCATCGACAACTGGCTGCCTGTGGCCGGTTCCAACGTCACGATCTCGGGCAACGACCTGCTCGGAGCACAGGCCGCGGGCGTACGCCTCGCGCCCGGAACGGTGGTCGGCAGACTGGTGATCACCGGCAACACCGTGCTGGACAGCGGTCAGCCGAGCGTCTCCGTCGCCGGGACGGCGACGCAGGTCGCGACGTCGGGCAACGAGGTCACGACGCTGCCAGTCCTCGACGGCGGCACGATCGACGGCGACTTCACCGGGTTCACCCTGTCCGACGAGTCCCATCGCGACCCCTACGGGCCGCGGCAAGCCGAGCCGGCCGAGACCGCGTGGGACGAACCGGGCGAGCAGACCGTCCACGGTCTGAAGCTGGCCAACATCCGCAAGTTCGGCGCCCGCGGCGACGGCGTACACGATGACACCGCGGCATTCCGCGCCGCGCTAGACAGCCTCCCGGCCGGCGGCGGTGTCATCCACATCCCCGCCGGGCGTTACCTGCTGCGACCGGACGCCGCGAACGGCGCCTTCCGCGACACCCGGATCGAACACCATTTCGCGGTCGCCGAACGCGACAACGTCCACCTCGCCGGAGTCGGCCGCCAGAGCGAGATCGTCCTGTCGAGCCCCGACCACCAAGGCATCCGTTTCATCGCCGGCGAAGGCTGCTCGGTATCCAAACTGCGCATCACCCTGCCGCGCCGGCCCGATCTGCGGCACAACCGGGCACTGCTGGACATCAGCGGCGTCAAGAACTTCTCCGTCACCGATGTCGAGCTCGCCGGGGCCAGCGGCAGCAACCTGCTGGTGGACACCTCGACCGGCGTGCTCGTGCGGGGCGTACGCACCGAAGACGCGAACATGTACGGCATCGACGTCGAGGCCAGCCGCCAGGTACGCATCACCGGCTGCACAGCAGTCGGCAACCGCGACGCCGGAATCCAGATCGGCTACGCCGGAACGGTCTTCCGGGACGCGCAGTTCGTCCGGGTCGACGCCAACACCGTTTACGGCGTCAGCGAAGGCGCGGGCATCCAGCTGAGCAGCGGCACCAGCGTCGTCGTCACCGGCAACACGATCCGCAACACCTGCCAGGCCGGGGTCTACCTGTGGGGCCGCTCGCCGCTGTTCCCCATGTACAGCGCCGACATCACGCAGAACACCATCACGGCTGCCAACACCGGAGCGTTGTGCGTGACCCCCGGCGCGATCTCCATCCACAGCATCCGCGAGTCCGCCGGGATGACCGAAGGCTTCGTCACCATCACCGGCAACACGATCGCCGACACGCCGTTCAGCGGCGTATGGGTCGGCGGGCAATCGCCGATCGGCAAGATGTTGTCGCAGCTCAACACCCTGACGATCACCGGCAACACCCAGGTGAACGTCGGCGGCAGTCCCGTCCTCATCTACCCCGACCAGCAGGCGATGATCGCCAACCTGACCATCGGCTAACAGGAGCACGCGTACCAATGAAGATCGTCAAGGTAGCGACATACCGGCTGCCGCCACGATGGCTGTTCCTCGCGGTGTCGACCGATGAGGGCATCACCGGATGGGGCGAGCCCGTCGTCGAGGGCCGCTCGGAGACCGTGCAGACCGCGATCTCCGAGCTGTCCGACATCTCCACCGACGCCGACGTTCGCGTACAGGACGCGCAGGTGCTGCGAATCCACGGGCGGGCGCTGCGGGTCTCGGAGGCCGTGGCCGCCTTCCGCGCCGGTCATCCCACGCCGGACACGGGCAGCCTCCGATGAGAGCGATCGCGCACCATCAGGGAAGGCACATCGCACTGCCCCTCGGCGGGATCGGGACGGGCAGCTTCGCGATCGGCGCGGACGGCGGGCTGCGCCAATGGCAGCTCACCACCATCGGCAATCATCTCGGCACGCTTCCAAACAGCTTCTTCGCCCTTCGCGTGGCGCGGACGGAGCCGCCCGTCGACGTCCTGCGGGTCCTGCAGGCTCCCCCGCCACCCGTGCCCGGGCCGGTGACACCGCTGGTCAACGACGACGTGATCCCGTCCTGGCAGCGCGAACTGCCTGACGGGGTGACGGCGACGACCTTCCGCGGCTGCTACCCATTCGCCCAGATCGACTATCACGACCCCGCGCTGCCGGTGACGGTGTCGCTGGAGGCGTTCACCCCGCTCGTACCACTGGATCTCGATGCCAGCGGCCTGCCGGCCGCAATGTTCACCTTCACCATCACCAATCCCAGTCCGCTCGCCGTGCACGGCTGGCTGGGCGCCGCGCTGCAGAACGCGGTCGGCTCGGACGGCACGATCCCACCCGACGGCTGTTCCGCTCCCGGCTACGGCGGCAATGTCAACCGGCTGCGGCGTACTGCAGGATGGACACAGCTCGTCCTCGACAACCCGTCCGCGACCGGCCCCGGTGCTGGGCAGATGGTGCTGGCCTGCGACTCGGCGGATGCCCCGGCCGCTCTGCAGTGGACACACCCGGACCAGTTCCTGGCGTTCCTGCGCGGCCGCCACCCGGCCACCGACCGCCACCACCGCGCGGCGCCCTGTCCGCCCAGCCCCGCCGGCACGACATGGGCGGCGGGACTGGCAGCCGGCTTCGCGCTCGCTCCCGGCGCGACGGCCGCTGTCCGGGTGGTCGTCGCCTGGCATTTCCCGCACGCGTACGCCGACTTCCAGCAGTTCGGACCGCCGCGTCCCGAACGGCAGGACCGGTTCGTCCTCGGAACCCGCTACAGCACCCGGTTCGCCGACGCGATCGACGTCGCCGAGCACCTCGCCGAACGGTGGGGGCCGCTGCGCCAGGCCTCGCGGACGTGGACGGACACACTCCTGAACTCCAGCCTGCCCACAGAGGTGGCCGAAAGGCTTGCGGCACAGCCGGTCGCCTTGCGTACGCCCACGACACTGTGGGCAGCGAACGGCAAGTTCTTCGGATTCGAAGGCGTCCTCGGGGCGTCCACCCGAATGTGGGCCGGCGACATCGGCGGCTCCTGCGCGATGAACTGCACCCACGTCTGGAACTACGCCCAAGCGCCCGCGCAACTGTTCCCGGCAATCGAACGCGACATGCGCGAGACCGAATTCGACGTGATGCAGGCCCCAGACGGGCACCTCCCGCACCGCGTGATCGTGCCGACCTACCTACCCCAACTGTGGGACGGCATGGTCGGGGCGCCGGGCCATCCGGCGGTCGACGGGATGCTCGGCGCGGTCCTCAAAACCTATCGTGAAGTGCGGTCCGGGGCCGGCCTGGACTGGCTGGACCGCTACTGGCCGCGCGTACTGCGGCTGCTGGAGTACATCCGCGCGACTTGGGACCCCGACGCGACAGGCATTCTCACCGGTCGCCAGCCGAGCACGCACGACATCGACCTGCACGGGGCCAACCCGTTCATCGGCACGCTGTGGCTGGCGGCGCTGCGCGCGGCCGAGGAGATGGCGTACCTGATGGCGGACTCCGCTGCCGCCGAACAATTCCATTCGCTCTTCGACTCCGGCGCCACCGGATACGACGAGCTGCTCTGGAACGGCGAATACTACGAGCAGGCGCTCGCCGGGGACACGACGTTCCAGTGGGGTGGCGGTTGCCTGTCCGATCAGCTGATCGGACAGTGGTGGGCACACCAGCTCGATCTCGGCTACATTCTGCCGGCCGAGCACGTACGCACGGCGCTGCGCTCCATCGTGCGCCACAACCTGCGCAAGGGTTTCCGCGACTTCGCCCACGGGTTCCGGGTGTTCGCCGACGCGGACGACACAGGCCTGTTGCTGTGCACCTGGCCGCGCGGCGGGCGTCCCAACGTCCCGACCCGGTACGCCGACGAGGTATGGAGCGGCGTCGAATACCAAGTCGCCGCGCACTGCATCCGCGAGGGCCTGACCGACGAGGGCATGTCCATCCTGCGCGGCACATGGGCGCGCCACGACGGCAGCCGGCGCAACCCTTACAACGAGATCGAATGCGGCGACCACTACGTGCGCGCGATGGCCGGCTGGACCGTGCTGGACGCCTTGACCGGCCGGCAGTTCGACGCGGTCACCCGGACCCTCACCGTCGAACCGTCGACGGCCTTGGCGCCAGAGCGCGACGGAACTGCCTGTTTCCCGTTCATCGTGGACACGGCCTGGGGAGCCATCCGGTACGCCCACGGCAGCCTGACCGTCGAATGCCGCTATGGAGACCTGAAAGTCGACCGGCTCAGGCTGCCAGGGCTGGACTGGACGACGGCGACCGCCCTCGTCGACGAACGTGTGCAGACAGTGGGCGTGACCGCCGAACAGACGGGCTGCACGGTCACCTTCGCCTCGACAGTATGCGTCCCCGCCGGTGCGACGTTGCGGCTGACCGGAGACGGGTCATCGCCCGCGCGTTCCTCGACGCCGCAGCGCGCGGCACAGCGATCGGATCGGCCGTCGAGCAGCTGATACCGATTACCAATGAAAGGAGCACACGTGTCCACAGTTGACCCTCAGTGGTGGCGCCACGCTGCGATCTACCAGATCTACCCGCGCAGTTTCGCCGACATGAACGGCGACGGCATCGGCGACCTCGCCGGCATCCGGTCCCACTTGGAATATCTGCACGACCTCGGTGTCGACGCGATCTGGTTGAGCCCGTGGTACCCGTCGCCCATGGCGGACGCGGGCTACGACGTAGCCGACTATCGTGACATCGACCCTGTCTTCGGCACGCTCGCCGAGGCAGAAGCCCTCATCGCCGAGGCGCATGCCGTCGGAATCCGGACGATCGTTGACATCGTGCCCAACCACACGTCGACCGCGCACGTGTGGTTCGCGGAGGCGCTCGCCGGAGGCCCCATGCGCGACCGGTTCTACTTCCGCGCCGGACGCGACGGCCGGCCGCCGAACAACTGGGAGTCCATCTTCGGCGGGCCGGCCTGGACGCAGGTGGCCGACGACCAGTGGTATCTGCATCTGTTCGACTCCGGCCAGCCCGACTTGAACTGGGACCATCCGGCCGTACGCGCCGAGTTCGACGACATCCTGCGGTTCTGGTTCGACCGCGGCGTAGACGGCATCCGCATCGACTCGGCGGCCATGGTCGCGAAGGACCCCGCGCTACCCGACTTCGATCCGCTGATGCCACCCGACCCGCATCCGTGGATCGACCGCGAAGCACTGCACGAGCTCTACCGCGGCTGGCGGCGCATCGCAGACTCCTACCATCCGTCGCGCGCGCTCATCGGCGAGGTGTGGCTGCCTGATCCACAGCGCTTCGTCCGGTACCTGCGCCCAGACGAGCTGCACACCGCCTTCAACTTCGACTTCCTGGGCTGCCCCTGGGACGCCAAGGCGCTGCGGCGGTGTATCGATGAGACGCTGACGACACACGCCGCCGTCGGCGCCCCAGCCACGTGGGTGCTGTCCAACCACGACGTTACCCGGCACGTCACCCGCTACGGTCGTATGGACACGGGCTTCTCGCACGATCTGCGCCAGGCCCGCCACCAGCTGCCCACCGACCTCGCACTTGGTACACGCAGAGCCCGGGCCGCGGCACTGTTGACCCTCGCCCTGCCCGGCTCGGTCTACGTGTACCAAGGGGAGGAGCTGGGACTGCCCGAGGTGGAAGACATCGCGGCGGCGGACCGCCAGGACCCGATCTTCCTCCGGTCGGCGGGAACAGATCCAGGGCGCGACGGCTGTCGCGTACCGCTGCCCTGGTCGGGTTCGGCGCCGCCCTATGGCTTCGGCGGGACCGGCTGGCTGCCGCAACCCGACGATTGGGCCGAGCGAACGGTAGCGACACAGATCGCCGACGACCAGTCGATGCTCAACCTGTACCGACGCGCGCTCCGGCTGCGGCGTGCCCTGCCCGGACTCGGCGACGGGCCGTCCGAATGGCAGGACAGCGCCGATGACGTCCTCGCCTTCGACCGTCCGCACGGATTCACCTGCGTGGTCAACCTCTCCGCCAGGCCGGTAGCCGTGCCAGCGGGAACGGTACTGATCGCGAGCACACCCATCATCGACGGCGTGCTGCCTCCCGACGCCGCGGTCTGGGTCAGCACCGCCCTTTGAGAACGTCGTCGAGGAAGTCCGCGCTCTGCTCGATAAGGCCGCCGATGTCGTCGTGTCCGTTGAAGCAGTGCGCGGCACCCTCCACCACCACAAGCTCCGCACGTGCGCCCTGCGCTTGCAGCGCCTTGGTGAACGCAACGCCGTCGCTGAGGAGAACCACCTCATCAGCCGTCCCGTAGACGTTGAGGAACGGCGGCGCCTCCTGGTGAACGTGGCTCATCGGGCTTGCCCACGCGGCGAACTCGGTCCGCTCCACAAGCTCGCCGCCGAGTAGGTCGGCCAGCGCTCCTTCCAGTGAAGCGCCGGCGTACAGCCGCAGGTCCGTCGGGCCGTACCAATTCACGACCGCTCGCAACGACGCATCGTCCCTGCCGAGAAGGCCGGCAAGACACGCAAGGTGCGCGCCCGCGGACTCGCCCAGCGCGGCGAACCGGGCCGGGTCGAGGTTCAGCTGCGCCGCGTGGTGGTGCAGCCATCGCAGGGCAGCCTGTACGTCGACGAGCTGCGCCGGGAACTGCGCCTCACCGCTGAGCCGGTAGTCGACGTCGGCCACGGCGTACCCGTGTGCGAGGAAGCGCTCGTGGAACCGATGCGGCGAGATCGAACTCGGCAGCGACACGCGGCTGCCCGCCCGCCAACCGCCGCCGTGAACGTAGACGAGCACGGGGAACGGACCGTCACCCTCCGGCAGGTGCACGTCGAGGCACAACGGCCGGAAGCCCGGGACCACCGAGTAGGCACAGTCAGCGTACGTGACCGTCGGGCGGCGTCTGGTTGGCGGGAGGAGCTCGGTCATTCACCTACTGTATGGGCCATGAGCGCCTTGCACGGGCCCGAGAGATCAGTTGATACATGAGGGCGTCAGCGCGCAGGATGGCGACCGTCGGGTCACCCGGCGCGGCGGCCTCCCAGACATCCAGCCACTGCCCGGCGTGCCCGGCCGCATTGCCGAGCACCCAGAGCCGGCGTGCCCGCAGCTACCAATCCCGGCCGGTGGCATCGATCAGGTCGCGAGCCGCGGTCCAGTCGCCGCGGTCGACGGCCCGGTCGCGTTCGACGCGCAACTCCAGGTCAGGTGACACGCCGGTCAACGTTCTCCGGTTGATGTTGGGTGGGGTTCAAGCTGTCGGGATGGCGGAGCCTGTGCGGGCTCGCCGGCTCAGTGATGACGAGGGCCGGCGACTACAACAGATCGTGCGGCGCGGGACTGGGTCACCGATCCGGTTGCGGCGGGCGATGGTCATCATGGCTTCGGCCAGCAGGAACACGGTCCCGGCGATTGCCCGGCTGGTCCAGGGCGACGAGGACGCGGTGCGTGAGGTGATCCGCCGGTTCAACGAGATCGGTCTGGCCTGCCTGGACCCTCGGTGGGCGGGTGGCCGTCCCCGCCGGATCAGTGAAGACGACGTAGCGTTCATCGTCGCGACGGCCACCACCAGACCACAGGCGCTCGGCCAGCCGTTCACCCGGTAGAGCCTGCGCAAACTCGCCGATTACCTGGCGCATAACCGCGGTCCGCGCCGCGTGGTCGTGGGCCGGGAACGGCTCCGCGAGTTGTTGCACCAGCACGACGTCACCTTCCAGCGCACGAAGACGTGGAAGGAGACCAACGACCCGAACGCCGAGGTCAAACTCGCCCGGATCGAGGAGGTCAGCACGGCATTCCCGGACCGGGTGTTCGCGTTCGACGAGTTCGGGCCGCTCGCGATCCGGCCGCATGCCGGAGCAATCCTGGGCCCCAGCCGGGCATCCGGACCGGCTGCCCGGGCAACTACCACAAGCTGCACGGTGTCCGGCAGTTCCACGCCTGCTACAGCATCGGCGACGACACCATGTGGGGCGTCGTGCGCCGCCGTCACCGCCCAACGCCGAGAACACGCCAGAATCCGCTCCGGACGGCAACGCCGCTGGGGTCAGACCACCGCTCAAGCGGCGGCCTGACCAACCCGGCCAACGCTTCCGGTCAGAGCACTAGCAACTTGCCGGAGTGCGCACTGACAATCCCCACCGTGTCGTCGAGGGCCGCGATGGCGAGGTACGGTCCGTACGGGCTGTATACGGTCGGCCAACACGGAGTAGGACGACATAGACGAGGAGTTGCCCCAGTCTTCGCGAGCGATCTGAACTCGACCGGAGCCGATGAGCCAATGCCATCTGCGCTTTGAGTCGTCGGCCGACGACATGTCCACCGAGTGCTCATCGGCCCAGGAAAAGTTGTTGTAGTCGCCGGTCAGTTGGTCGAGTAAGGCTCCCGTCCGCGCGTCCCATACTTGTACATGGTTCGGCGAGCCGCCGGAATACGAGGTCGAGGTCAGGATGGCACCTCCACCTGGACTCCAGTCCACGTTCGACAAGTTTTCGCGCTGCGTCGTGAACCGGGAAAGCGTGCTGCCGGTGCGCGCATCGTGAACCTCGACAACGCCTCGCACCTGGGCGTCGCGGCCGCTGGCGGTCCAGATCAAGAACATACGGCCGCCCTCGCCGGACGAAGTCAAGTACTCACTGTCTCTAAAAGCGTCACACCGGAGTGATCGGTCGGGTCCACGACGATCGAGTGCCCGTCGGACGGGTAACGGGCGAATGCGCCGTGCTCGTCGAGGTAAGCCGTCGCGGCGCCGGTCTGGCGGTCGTACAAAGTAACGGCCCCGTGGGTACGCCGCACGATAAACGACGTGTGATCGTCAGCAAACCTGACATCGACACTTCGTCCAGCTCTACGCTCAGCGGCATGCCCTGCGCACTTGTTTCGTTCCGTAGAGAGAGACGAACGCGAGAGCGTCATGCCTGTGGCTGCTGCTCGGCCGCTTTCACGGCTCGGCGGCACCTGTGCAGGATCGGCTCGGTGTAGCCGGACGGCTGGGTGAGCCCCTCAAAGACCAGGTCGTGCGCGGCGCCGAACGCGGCGCTGTCGTACGACGGACCCATCGGCCGGTAGTCCGGGTCCGAGCCCTGCTGCTCGTCGACCACCGCGGCCATCCGCTGGAACGCGTCCTCGACCTCCTCGGCGGTGACCACGCCGTGACGCAGCCAGTTCGCGACGTGCTGGGCGGAGATCCGGCAGGTGGCACGGTCCTCCATCAGCGCGGTGCCGTGGATGTCGGACACCTTCGAGCAGCCCACGCCGTCATCCACCCAGCGCTTCACGTAACCGAGGATGCCCTGCAGGTTGTTCTCGAGTTCGGCCTTCGTCTCCTCAGCGGTCCACAGCGGCGGGTCAGCGAGGGGGACGGTGAGCAGCTGCTCGATCGTCGTACGACGTCCGTGCCGTTGGGCGGCGAGGAGCTCACGCTGCCGGGCCGCCACGTCGACCTGGTGGTAGTGCAGCGCGTGCAGTGTCGCGGCGGTCGGCGAGGGCACCCACGCGCACGAGGCGCCGGCCCGCGGGTGGACGATCTTCTGCTCGAGCATCGCGGCCATCTCGTCCGGCATCGCCCACATTCCCTTGCCGATCTGCGCCTTGCCATGCAGCCCACAGGCCAGGCCGATGTCGACGTTCTGGCTCTCGTAGGCCGTGATCCACTCCGTTGACTTCATGTCGCCCTTGCGGATCATGGCGCCGCCCAGCATCGAGGTGTGCAGCTCGTCGCCGGTGCGGTCGAGGAACCCGGTGTTGATGAACGCCACCCTGCCACGCGCCGCGTGGATGCACGCCTTGAGGTTGGCCGAGGTGCGCCGCTCCTCGTCCATGATCCCGAGCTTGATCGTCCCGCGCCCGAGCCCGAGCAGGTCCTCGACGGCCGCGAACAGGTCGTCGGTGAACCGCACCTCGTCGGGGCCGTGCATCTTGGGCTTGACGGCGTACATCGACCCGGTGCGCGAGTTGCGCAGCTCGCCGCGGCCCTGGATGTCGACCAGGCTGCAGAGTCCCGTCAGCACCGCGTCCAGGATCCCCTCGGGGATCTCCTCGGCTCCGTTGCCGGCATCGAACAGGATCGCGTCGGTGGTCATAAGGTGGCCGACCTGGCGTACGAACAGCAGCGACCGGCCGGGCAAGACGATCTGGCCATTCGGCCCGTCGTACCGCCGGTCCTTCTCGAGCCTGCGGGTGAACGTCTCCCTGCCCTTGCTCACCTCGGCTGTGAGCGTGCCCCGGTTGAGCAGCAGCCAGTTGCGGTAGCCCGCCACCTTGTCCTCGGCGTCCACCGCGGCCACTGAGTCCTCGAGGTCCATGATCGTCGAGACCGCGGCCTCCAGGAGCAGGTCCTTCACGCCCGCGGCGTCGTCCTTCCCGATCGGGTGCAAGCGGTCGACCTGGATCTCGACGTGCAGCCCGTGGTGGACCAGCAGCACACCCTCGGGGCCGGCCGAGTCGCCGCGGTGGCCTACGTACTGGCCCGGGTCCTGCAACGGCGACGACGACGCACCCAGCGCGACGGTCAACACCCCGCCGCTCGTCGTGTACCCGGTCGCGTCCGCGTGTGACCCGCGCTCGAGCGGGAAGTGCTCGTCCAGGAACGCGCGGCCGTGCGCGATCACTGCGGCCCCGCGGGTCGGGTTATACGAGCTCCCCTTCTCCTTGCCGCCGTCCTCCGGGATGACGTCGGTGCCGTAGAGCGCGTCGTACAGCGACCCCCACCGCGCGTTGGCCGCGTTGGCCGCGAACCGCGCGTTGAGCACGGGTACGACGAGCTGCGGGCCGGCCTGCACCGCGACCTCGTCGTCGACGTTCGCCGTCTCGATCGAGAAGTCGGCCGGCTCCTCGACCAGGTAGCCAAGGTCACGCAGCAGCTGCAGGTACGCCGCCTGGTCGCGCACTGGCCCCGGGTGCACGGTGTGCCACTCGTCGAGCCGCTGCTGCAGCTCGTCCCGGCGGGCCAGGAGCGCGCGGTTGCGGGGCAGGAAGGAACGTAGGATCGCCTCGACCCCGCTCCAGAACGCAGCCTCGTCGATCCCCGAACCGGGCAGCGCCTCGTCGCGCACGAACGCGTGCAGCACCCCCGCGACCTCGAGCCCACCCACGATCACTCGGTCCACCGCGATTCGCCCTACTTTCCATCATACGAAAGAATCTATTCATGTAAGTACCGGCTGTACGGGTGTTGTGGAATGGGAGTCGCCAGTGACCGGAGTGCAGTCCGTGGAGGGGAGCTTCGCCGTGCTCGAGCACTGGGCAGAAGTGAGGGCGTCCTTGCGCTCTCGGAGCTGGCGACGGAGTCCGGGCTGTCGCTCGGGACGGTTCACCGGCTGCTGCGAACGCTGGTCGAGCTCGGGTACGTCCGCCAGGAGCCGTCGTGCACGTACCTCTTGGGCGCCGGCCTCATCCACCTCGGCGAGCGGGCGACCTCCGGGCTGGCCTCGTGGTCCCGTCCGCTCCTCGAAGTGCTGGCTCGGGAGCTAGAGGCGTATACGCTCCTCGTCCCACCACTCCTCCTGATGCGACCGGGCCGACTTGAACCAGCCCTCGGCGTCGGCGGCGTTGGGGAATCGGTTGGTGGCTGCGACGGCGTAGCTGCGCATGACCGGGAACATGGTGCCTGGCCAGTGCCGGTTGGTCTGCGTGGCGACCTGGGGCGGTAGGTATCCTACCCGGCGGCCGCTCATTGCGAACGCCGCGAGCTCGTCCGCCGAGCACGGGCAAGCCGGCACCACGATCTCGAGTCCGGGCACGGCCGCAGCGCGATCGACCCATAGCCATTTCTGCAATGCGGTCTGCTGCGCCGTTGCGAGTGGCTGAGCCGTGAGCTCAGCGATCGCATTGGTCGATGCCTTCACGTCTTGTGCCACAGCAACTCCTTCGCGTCCGCAGCGGTCAGGGCGTAGTCGCGATCCCGCTCCAGATCAGCAGGAACTGCATGGTGGCGAGTCTTCGAGTATGAGCCGGGCAACACCCTGCCGCGAGGCGCGAGTTCCTCCTGCCAGAACATCCCGGGAGATTCACGCCGTCGGCCGGAGCTGCTCCGCAGCCCGGATCTCCGCGGTACATCTCGAGATGGCGGACGGCGGAGGGCGCCGCGCGGGTCGATGACGGGTACCGCTAGGGCGCTCAGTTGCTGGCGGGGCCGGTGAACCGGATCGGGCGGCCCAGCGCGCCCGCCGGCTAACTGTCGGGCGGGGCCGGAGCGTGAAGCGCTATGAGACGTGGCTGGCCGAGGCACTGAGTCGCGAGCTGCCGCCGCGCGTGTCACTGTCGAATGCCGGCGACATATGAGATCTGATACGCTAAATTGATCGCGAAGCCCATCGCCGTCCAGCACGGAGGAGCCTACTGTGACCTCAGTCCGGGCCGTACTCGTCGACGACTCCGCCGCCGGCCGGCTCGCCGTCGGGACCACCCAGCAACGATCGCCCCGGCCCGACGAGTCGGTCGTCCGAGTCGGGGCGATCTCGCTGAACCGCGGCGAAGTGCGCCAGGCCCAGATGGCACCAGCGGGCGAACGACCGGGTTGGGACCTCGCCGGCACGGTGGAGTCCGCCGCGGCCGACGGCACCGGCCCCGAGCCCGGCCAGCGGGTCGTCGGCCTGCTGCGCAACGGCGCCTGGGCCGAGTCGGTGAACGTCCCGACGACCAACCTCGCCGTGCTGCCGGACTCGATCCCGTTCGAGTCGGCCGCCGCGCTTCCGGTCGCGGGCCTGACGGCGCTCTACGCGCTCGACCAGGCCAACGGTCTGGCCGGCCGGTCCGTGCTCGTGACCGGAGCATCCGGCGGAGTCGGATCGTTCGCGGTGCAGCTCGCGTCCGCGGGGGGCGCCCGCGCAGTGGCGCTGATCCAACACGGGCGGCATCTCGCGGCCGTGCAGGCCGTCGGCGCCGACCACATCGTCGTTGACCCCACCGGCGAGCAGGCCCGACCGTTCGGTCCGTACGACCTGGTACTCGACGCGGTCGGCGGGCCGGCGTTCACGGCTTTGGCGACGATGCTCGCCCCGCACGGCCGGCTGGTTTCCTACGGGATGGCCGACCTGACACCCCCGCCGCTGGACATAGTCCGGCTCCTGCAGGCTCGGGCCAGCCTCAGCGCATTCCACGTGTTCGAGGAGATGAACAGGGAGACCGCGGGCGTCGGGCTAACCCGGTTGCTGCGGCTGATACAGGCCGAACGACTCACGCCGATGGTCTCGCTGCAGGACGATTGGAACAACATCGGCCGCGTCGCGGAGCAGCTCATCGGCCGCAGCTTTCCCGGCAAGGCGGTCTTGACCGTCGCGTGATCGCGACCGGCCCCGGGTCCGGCTGACGCCGCTCGACTGAAGCCGCCGGCCAGGCACCGCTGGGGCGCGCTACTGAGCGTGGAGGTAGCCGTCGTCGAGATGATTCCGGAGCGATCGTCCGACGTTCAGCGACAGTCGCGACAGATCGTTGACCATCGATGCCGACGCGAGCAGGAGGCCACCCGGTACCGCCAGTTGAAGTGGATGCCAACCTTCATGAGCGTCTCCAGATTCAAACGAAACTTGAATATCACGCGCAGGCTACGAAACGGTTCCAGATCTCAGAACTCGCCACGCCCGGCGACGAGACCTCCGTGGTACTCATGCACCACGAGCCAGACAGGGGAGCGATAAGATGGCAGATTCGTTCGTGGCGCTCAGCTTCGTCGCGTCGACGACGCCGAAGGGCGGCCCGGTGCGCGCTATCCATGTCGTTCGCGACTTGGCCCGGCGCTAGCCATGGCCGCAGCGGAAGCCGAGTTGCTGCTCGACGGGCTCACGTTCGCCGAGAGCCCGCGCTGGCACGACGGGCGGCTGTGGTTCGCCGACATCTTCGCCGGTCGCGTGATGGCCGTCGACGAGGACGGCAATGCCGAGGTGATCGTGGAGTTCACCGAGGGAGAACGTCCATGCGGTCTGGGATTCCTGCCTGACGGGCGCCCGCTGATCGTTGACATGAGCCGGCCCCGGATTCTCCTCCTTGACCGGCCCGGCGTGGTGAGCGTGCATGCGGATCTGACCGAACTGGCTGTCGGTGGCCTCAACGACATGCTCGTCGATGGCACGGGACGCGCGTACGTCGGCTCGATGGGAACGCACAGCGCACGGGAGCCGAGGCCGGTCGACGCCGACGGCAACGTCATCCTCGTCGAACCGGACGGCTCGGCCCGTGTTGTCGCTGAAGGGCTGGACGCGCCGAACGGCGCCTGCCTGATCGACGATGGCCGGACGTACGTGGTCGCCGAGTTCCCGGCGGCCCGCCTCACCGCCTTCGACCGCGCTGCCGACGGCTCGCTCGGCGGCCGTCGTCTCTGGGCGGATCTCACCCCTGGAAGCGCCGACGGGATCTGCGCAGATGCGGCGAACGGCATTTGGACGGCCTCGCCGCGCCAGTTCGCCTGCCGGCGTGTGGCTGAAGGCGGGGAGGTCACGCGGGTGGCGGCGTTCGGGGACAAGATGCCACTCGCCTGCTGCCTTGGCGGGCGGGACGGGCGGACGCTGTTCGTCCTCAGCGCGGTGGGCGGCGAGGAGCGCATCGCCGCGCGGACCTGCACCTCGGTCATCGAGACGGTGCGCGTCGACGTCGGGGCATTCAGATCGGTTTGAGGAGCAACGGATGCGGATCGGCCTGCAGTTCTTCCTTCAGCTCCCCCGACCGTGGTCACCCGGCGCCGAGTGTCAACTTATCGAGAACGCGCTGGCACAGATGGAGCTGGCCGATGCGCTTGGCTACAGCCACGCGTGGTTCGCCGAGCAACACTTCCTCGAGGAGTACTCGCACTCATCAGCACCCGAGCTCATCCTGGCCGCCGCGGCCCGCACGACGAGCCAGATCCGGCTGGGCCACGCAGTCGTGCTGACACCGCCGCCGTACAACTCGCCGGTCCGCGTGGCCGAGCGCCTCGCGACGCTCGACCTCATCTCACACGGCCGGGTCGACTTCGGCTTCGGGAACTCGAAGTCACGGATGGAGCTCGAGGGCTTCGGCGTCGACCCTGCCTTGCGCCAAGAGATGACCCTCGAGGCGGTGGAGCAGATCGCGGCGATGATGAGCCGCGAGCCCTATCCGGGCCACACCGGTCGATTTTTGTCGATGCCGGCGCGCAACGTCATCCCCAAGCCGGTGCAGCGGCCGCACCCGCCGCTGTGGATGGCATGTTCGACCGAGGCCTCGGTACTGCTCGCGGCCCGGCTCGGCGTCGGCGCGCTCGCCCACACGTTCGCCGATCCGGACGAGGCCCGGCGGATCGTCACGGCGTACTACGAGACGTTCCGGAACGAGTGCGTGCCGATCAGCGCCACGGTCAACCCGAACGTGGCGATGCTCATGCCGTTCCATTGCGAGGCGGACGGCGATGCGGCCCGGGCGCGAGGGCTCGAGGCGCACGGCTACTTCACCTTCGCGCTCCGCCACTACTATTCGTTCGGCCGCCACCGCCCCGGACGGACCGACATCAGCGAACTCTACGAGGCCACGCGTCGGGAGATGGGCGGCGATCCCGTCGTCGGCACCAGCACCGCGTTCGGCACACCCGACCAGGTGGCCGACTACCTCGCGGAGTTCGCCGCCGCCGGCCTCGACCAGGCTGTGCTGCTGCACGATGCGGGCGGGCTGAGTCAACAGGCCGTGCTGGCGTCGTTGGAGATGTTCGGCCGGGCCAAGCTGCCGCGCTTCGCCGAGCAGGATGCCCGGCGGCAGCGGCGCAAGGACGCCGAGCTCGCACCGTTCGTCGCGCAGGCACTGGACCGGCGGGCCCGCGACGCCGGCAGCGGGGCCAGCACGGCTGTCGAGGCGTACGGCCGGAACCGTCCGAGCCCGTCGCGCGACGGGCTCACCGCCGGACAACGCGCTCAGCTCGAACGGCTCGACGAGCTCAAACGCGTCGCGATGGCGGTGGAGCAGGACGCGGCCGACCGACCGCGTCTAGATTGACATCCCACCGCCCATGTCGACCATGACCCCGACCGTCGCGCTCGCGGCGTCCGAGGCCAAGAAGGCGACCAGGTTGGCAACCTCCTCGGCCGGCTCGTAGCGCTGGATCGCGGTACGCCCGCGTGGGTAGAGCGTCTCCGGGCGACAGCACCGGGGTCGACGTCGTCGAGCAGAATCGCCGGGTCGTTGCCACCCAGCTCCAGCGTCACCCGAGCCCGTGAACGAGATCTTGCGCAGAACCGGATGCTCCGTCATCCACGCGCCGAGGGGGTCCTTGCCGGTGACGACGTTCATCACGCCGGGCGGAAGGATCCGGCCCAGGATTTCCCCATTTTCAGCGTGGCCAGCGGTGTGAAGGGCGAAGGTTTGAGCACCATGGTGTTTCCCGCCCGGAACGCTGGTGCGATCTTCCACGCGGCAAGGCTGAGCGGGAAGTTCCACGGCGTGATCGCCGCGACGACACCGAACGGTCGACGGTGTACCTGTATTACGGCTTCGCCGATTCCCTGAGCCCATCGTGGCTGCCTGCCTCGACACCCAGGTCAGGCTGCGGCCCCCGATCGGAAAACGACCGCAGACTTCAGCTCAAACCCCACGACCACCTGCTCGCCCACCATCGCGACGACATCGTGGTGGCCGCTGGTCGCGCGGATTCGTGAATCGCCCAGTTGCAGGATCCACTCCGTCACCTCGCCGGCGAAGACCTTGTCATGGACGGTCGCCTCCAACTTCACGCCGTACCCCGCCATCGCCGCCGGAGTGCCGATGCTGATGTCGCTCGTCCGCAGGAAGAGGTCGTACCTGCCCTCGTCCAGCCCGTGCCCCTCGGCGACCTGCGCGGGCAGTCCATTGGCCAGCCATCCTCCCTGCCTATTCTCGAGGGCGACGCGGTTGTCGATGCCCAGAAAGTCCGCGACATAGGGCGACTTCGGCGACCGGAAGAGCTGCTCAGGTGTCCCGACCTGCGCCACCTTCCCACGTTCGAGTACGACCACTCGGCTACCGAGCTGCATGGCCTCGGTCTGGTCATGTGTCACGTAGACACCGGTGAACCCGAGACTCCGGTGCAGCTCGCGGATCTGCTGGCGCAGCTGAACACGCAGGCGGTAGTCCAAGTTCGACAAGGGCTCGTCGAAGAGGATGAGGCTCGGCTCGCCCACGAGCGCCCTCGCAAGGGCGACGCGCTGCTGCTGGCCCCCGCTGATCTGCGAGGGCAGCCGGTCAGCGAGGTGCTCACATTCAATCAGGCTCAACGTCTCGTACGCGCGACGTCGCCGCTCCTCGCGGGGCAGACGGCCGCGGTAGCGCAGGGGAAACTCGACGTTCTTCACCACCGACATGTGTGGCCAGAGCGCATAGTTCTGGAAGACCATCCCGAGATCGCGGCGGTGCGTCGGAACTTCGCCCCAGTCTCCGAAGACCTGCTGATCCGCGATCGATATCTCGCCGCTGTCGGGACGCTCCAAGCCTGACAGGCAGCGGAGCAACGTCGTCTTCCCACACCCACTCGGGCCGAGGAGCACCAACATCTCACCTGGCTCGATCGCGAGGCTGAGCTCATCGATCGCGAGCACGTCGCCACCGAAGGTCTTGCACAGTCGGGCGATCTCGACTCCGGGCATCTTCTAGGTCCTTTCCAGCGACTTGGTGCCACCGATCAGCACCGCCGCGACGATTCCGATGGAGCTCACGACCACCATGAGCAGGGCTACGACGGCGATCTGGGGAGCGGTGCCGAAGTTCGTCGCGTCGTAGAGCAACGCGCCCATCACCCGGCGCCCCGGCGAGGTGACCATGAGCGAGACGGCGAACTCGTGGACGACCATGATCACTACCAGTGAGGCGGCCACGCTGATCCCGGTGCGGGTCAGCGGCATGCCCACCCGCCAAGCGGTGGCCAGCGGGCCGGCCCCACCGACCCGGGCCGCTTCGGCGTACTCCGGCCCGACGGTCATCATCGCGCTCAGCTGCGGCCTGATGGCGTGCGGCACCATCAGGCTGACATAGGCGACCACGACCATTGCGGTCGTCCCGTACAGCCGGAAGGGCGGCTCGGTGTAGGTGAGCAGGAAGGCGAACCCGAGCAGGACCGCCGGCATGCTCAGACTGACGCTGCTGAGCATGTCGACGCTGCGCCGTGCCAGTCGCGACGCGCCGGAGCGACCGACCAGCGCGAGCGCGCACAGATAGCCCAGCGGTACGACGATGATCACGGTGAACAGGACCGCCCAGCCCGTCGTGGAGATCGCCTCCTGGGTCGCCGGGTTCGACAGCGCGCGGTCCCAGTTGGCGAAGGTGAACGACGTGACGTCGATTCGACCGGACCAATAGGGTACGAGCGACACCACGATCAGCGCGGCGAGCGGCAGCACTACCGCGACGCCGAGGTAGAGCGCCACCGGGATGAGCGCCCACCAAGAGCTTCGGGTGCCGACCTGTCCCCCACGACCCGACATGGCGACGAACCGGCGCTCGTCGCCGATCGCCCACCGCTGGCCGACGACCACGAGGACACCCAAGAGCAGCAGCGGGACGGCGAGAACGGCCCCCATCGCGTAGTCGACCGGCGGCGCGCTGGCCACGCGGTACATCACTGTGCTGATCACCTCGATGTTGCGCGGGCCGCCCAGGAGCAGCGGCGTGGTGAACTGACCGAGCGCGAGCAGAAACACGATGCCGGTCGAGTAGGTCAGCGCCGGCCTGAGCAGCGGGAGCGTCACCCTCCCGAAGGTCTCCCACCCGTTCGCCCCGAAAGTCGACGCCGCCAGCTCCAGCTCGACGCCTCGCTGGCGGAGGCTCGCGCTGACGAATAGGTAGACGAACGAGGTCAGGGTGATCCCGGAGATCGCGATCATCCCGGCCATGGTGTAGATGTCGATCGGGCCCGTGTCGGAGGAGAAGAGGCCCGTCTCACGCAGCAGTTGGTTGATCACGCCGGTCCGCGGCGAAAGCAGGTAGGTCCAGCCGGCCACCTTGGCCACCGGGGGCAGCATCAGCGGCACCATCGGCAGGAAGGCCACGACCCCGCGCATCCGCGGCGGCGTCCGCAGCGTGACCCAGGCGAGCGTAGTCCCGCTCGGCACCGCGATCACCACCGTGCCGACCGCCAGCACCAGCGTGTTGAGCAGCGCGGTGCCGAGGCCGGGGTAGTCCAGGGCACGCCGGAAGGCGCCGGTGTCGGTCGCCATCTTCGCCTCGAGGTTGACCAGCGGCCACAGGATCAGCATGGCCATGACCAGCACCAGGGCCCACCAGGCGATGCCTCGCCGGTTCTTGGGGGACTCCATGAGGACGAGGACCTCAGCGACCCAGGCTCGGCAGGAAGTCGCCGTCGTAGAAGTCAGACTGCTCGGGGGTCAGCACGCCGTCGGTTAAGTGGCTGCCCTCGGGGATCGAGGTCATGGTCGAGGGCACGTCGCCGAGCTCAGCCTTCTGGAGGGGCGTCCACGCATTGCCCTCGCCGAAGAGCGCGACCTGACCCGCCGGCGACAGCAGCCAGTTGACGAGCACCTGGGCGGCGTTCGGGTGGGCGGTGCCGACGATCCCGGTGTAGCCGCCGATGGCGATCGCGGGCTCGAGGGGCACGAACTCGATCGGAGCGCCCTGGTCGGCCAGCGCCTGGGTCGCGGACTTCGTCGCGTAGAAGCCGACGGCGATCTCGCCCGATCCGACATCGGTCGCCAGCGGCGTGGTCCCGTTCTCGTAGGCGCGCGGCTGCAGCGACGCCAGCTGCTTGAGGGCGTCGGGGCCACCCATCTCCTGGGTGGCGTAGTACCACCACTGCTCGGCGGCCGGCGAGCCCTCCCCTGGGACGATGCCGATGTTGCGGCTCAGCGCGGGCTGCAGCAGGTCCTTGTACCCGGTGATGGGATCCGCCTTGAGCTCCTGAAGGCGGTCGGCATTGACGGCGGCGCCCAGCGGCGTGGCGCCCGACAGGACGTACTTGTCGCCGCCGAGCACGTACGACTTCTTGTCCGACCAGTACTTGTCGAGCGCCGGGCCCGTGATCTGGGGCAACCGATCGACGTTGCGGTCCCACCAGCCCTTGGACGACGCCATCGCGACGTCGGCGCCGGTCGAGGTCGTCCCCTTCTCGGCGTCCAGCTTCGCGGTCAGCTCGCCGGACGCATAGTGGACGACGACCAGCTTGATGTCCGGGTAGGCCTTCGCGAAGGCCGGCGGCAGCGTCGTCGCCGCGCCGTCACTGGCCGTGTACAGCACCACCTTGCCCTCGTCGTTCGCCGCGTCGACGATCTGCTGCCACTCGGTCCCGCCACCCAGGTTCGGGTCGACGCCGCTCGTCGGTCCGGCATCGTTGGACTCCGAGCCGCACCCGGCGGTGAAAAGCGCCACGGCACAGAGCGCCGGCGCCAGAAGGAGGGTTGCCCGCTTGAGGATCACGCTGTTACCCCTTTGACTCTCCGCAAAGTCTGATGTACGAGATATGAGATTCTGACCCTAGAGAGTCGACGCGAAGATGCGCAAGGTTCATCTTCATGGGGGCGCGCGGTGGGGAACACTTGATCGTGAAGACACCGATTTCCGCATGCCGGAACGACCTGAGTGGCCTCCGGATCGCCGATGAGCTGTTCCGGTTCGTCGAGGAGGAGGCGCTCCACAGGTTCGGGCGTGCCCCCGACTGGAGTTCGATGTACGGTATCTCGGATATCACGACAGGCCGGAGAGGTGTGAGGCATGGAGGATGCGGACCTGCGCGCCACGATCGTGGCGCAGCTCACGGGACCGGACGGACCCTTCCCGGTGCGTACGGCGCGGATCCGCGGCGTCGACCTCCGCATCTACTCGACGACCCCGGACAGCATCCGGGACGTGCTCGTCTCCGGCCGGCACTGGGGCGAGCGACCCGCGCTGACGTACGAGGACGAGCAGTACACCTGGTCGGAGTACGTGCACCTGGTCGGCCGGTTCGCGAGCGCCCTCGTCAAGCGCTATGGAATCCGGCCGGGCGACCGGGTGGCCGTCGCCGCGCGCAACTACCCCGAGTGGGTGATCGCCTTCAGCGCGAGCGTCAGCGTCGGCGCCGTCTGCGTCCCGCTCAACTCCTGGTGGACGGCCGCCGAGCTCGCCAACGCCCTCGCGGACTGCGCGGCTGCCGTCGTCGTCGCCGACGCCGAGCGGAGCGAGCTGATCCACCGCGAACGGCACCGCCTCCCCGCACTACGCAGCGTGGTCGAGGTTCGGCCCTCCCCAAAGCCCAGTGGCGACGACACCTGGGCCGCGGTCCTGGACGACCACCGCACCGAACTGGACCTGACCGCCGTCCCCCTCGCCGCCGAGGACGATGCGACGATCATGTACACCTCAGGCACCACCGGCACACCGAAGGGTGCCGTCGCGACGCACCGGGCGCACCTGAGCACGATGATCAACATGCGGCTGTACAGCCAGGTCGAGGCCCGGCTGGCACAGCTGCGCGGCGAGCCCGCTCGGCAACCGCCGTCGGTTCCCACGGCACTGGTGGTCGGACCCCTGTTCCATGTCGCCTCACTGCCGCGGATCATCTCCGCCGCGGCGACCGGATCCCACCTCGTGCTCATGCGCAAGTGGGATGCCGGGCGGGCCGTGGAGCTGATCCAGCGCGAACAGGTGGACACTGTCCCCGGCGGTGTCCCGACAGTCATCTCCGCGCTCCTCGACGAGGTCGAGCGGACCGGCGTACGGCTGCCCTCGCTCCGCAGCTTGACGTCCGGCGGAGCGCCCCTCACCTCCGCTCTGGTCGCCCGAATCGGGACCGTCTTCGACCGCCGAGTGGCGGGGGGATCGGGTTACGGCCTGACCGAGACCTGCGGCCCGATGGTCATGATCGGGTCACACGACTTCTTCGAACGTCCCCTGTCGGTGGGGTCGACCTTCCCGACGACGGAGATCCGGGTCGTGGGGGTCGACGGGAACGACGTCCCGACCGGACAGGTGGGCGAGGCCTGGCTGCGCGGCCCGAACTCCGCCTACCGGTACTGGAACCAGGAGAGCGACGCGTTCGACGCCGCGGGCTGGTTCCACTCCGGGGACCTCGTGCGCATCGACGAGGATGATTTCGTCTACGTCGTCGACCGGATCAAGGACGTCGTGATCAGGTCCGGCGAGAACGTCTACTGTGCGGAGGTGGAGGACGTGCTCAGCGCCCACCCCGATGTCGAGGACAGCGCGGTCCTGGGCCGTCCGCACGATGTCCTCGGCGAGGAGGTCGTCGCGGTCGTCCGCATACGACCGGGGTCCGCGACGACCGCGGCGGACCTCCAGGTGCACGTCGGCCGGCACCTGGCCGCGTTCAAGGTTCCCGCCGAGATCTACCTGCAGGCCGGGGATCTCCCGCGCAACGCGGTGGGCAAGATCCTGAAGCGGCAGCTCCGGGACCGACTGGCACGACTGGATGCCGCCGCCGCGTCGCGGTCGGCCGAGTGGAGGTGACGACGTGGACTTCGAGATGAGCCCCCGGGCTGCCGAGCTGTACGAGCGCCTACAGCTCTTCATGACCGAACGGGTCTATCCGGCCGAACGCGTCTACGAGGAGCAGCTGGCCGCGGCGGGCCCGCACGCCCAGCCGCCGATCATGGAGGAGCTCAAGAGCGCGGCCCGCGAGGCCCGCCTGTGGAACCTCTTCCTGCCGCACGCGACGGAGGCGGGCGGAGGGTTGAGCACCCTCGACTACGCGCCGCTCGCCGAACTGAGCGGTCGGAGCATGATCGGGCCGGAAGCCCTGAACTGCTCGCCTCCGGACACCGGGAACATGGAGCTGCTGGCCATGTTCGGCACCGACGAGCAGAAGGAACGCTGGCTCGCCCCGCTGTTGGAGGGCACGATCCGTTCGGCGTTCCTGATGACGGAGCCCGATGTCGCCGGATCGGACGCGACCAACATCCGGTGCAGCATCGTCCGCGACGGAGACGACTACGTCATCAACGGCAGGAAGTGGTGGATCTCGGGGGCGGCCGACCCCCGGTGCAGCCTCGGCATCGTCATGGGGAAGACCAATCCCGACGCGCCGACGTTTCGCCAGCAGAGCATGGTCCTGGTGCCGTTCGACTCCCCGGGACTCGAGGTCGTCCGGGACCTGCTCGTCCTCGGCTACAACCACAAGGCGGGGCACTGCGAGGTCACCCTCGACGACGTCCGCGTCCCCGTCTCCCACCTCCTCGGCAGCGAGGGCGGCGGCTTCGAGATCGCCCAGGCGCGGCTGGGGCCGGGGCGGATCCACCACTGCATGCGATCGATCGGTGCCGCCGAGCGCGCGCTCGAGCTGATGTGCCTCCGCGCGAAGAGCCGGGTGGCGTTCGGCCGCCCGCTGGGCGAGCAGGGCCTGATCCAGAAGTACATCGCCGACAGCCGCATCGAGATCGACCAGGCGCGGCTGCTCACCTACCACGCGGCCTGGCTCATGGACCGGGCCGGGAACAAGGTGGCCCGGTCCGCCATCTCGGCCATCAAGGTGGCGGTCCCGGCCATGGCCAGTCGCGTCCTCGACCGGTCGATGCAGGTGCACGGCGGCGCGGGCCTGTCGCAGGACTTCCCGATGGCGGAGGCCTTCGCACGACAGCGGGCGCTGCGTCTCCTGGACGGACCCGACGAGGTGCACCTGCGGACGGTCGCGCGCATCGAGCTGGCTCGGTACGACGATGCATGAGGCCGAGGTGCTCCGGGCGACGCGCTGGATCTCGGGTCACGGGATCCCCCTCGACGGTCCCGCCCGGGCCACGCTGATCGCGGGCGGCCGCTCGAACCTCACCTACAGGATCGAGGACACCGCCGGCCGGGCGTACGTGCTGCGCCGGCCGCCGACCAGGTCCGCGCAGCCCCGGGCACACGATGTGGAGCGCGAGTACTCCGTCCTCTCCTGCCTCCAGGGCAGTGCGGTGCCGGTGCCGGAGCTGTTCGGGCTGTGCTCGGACCCGTCGGTGCTGGGAGCGCCGTTCTACGTGATGGAGTACGTCGACGGGGTGGTCCTGACCAACGACGACGACGGCGCCGCCTACCCGGTCGGGTCACGGGCAGCCGCGACGACCAGCCTCGTCGACGCGCTCGCCGCGATCCACGAGCTCGACGTCGATGCCGTCGGTCTCGGACAGCTCGGGCGGCGCGAGGACTACCTGCCGCGACAGCTCGCTCGCTGGCACCGGCAGTTCCACGCCGTCAGCGAACGGTCGCTGCCGGTCATCGACGAGGTCTGGACGCGGCTGGGCGCCACCACCCCGCCGCAGCGGTACACCGGCCTGGTCCACGGGGACTTCCGGTTCGGCAACCTCCTGGTCGGCGAGGACGGGCGAGCTCGCGCCGTCCTGGACTGGGAGCTGTGCGCACTCGGGGACACGCTCGCCGACCTCGGGTGGCTGACGGCGCTGTGGCGCGAACCGGGTGAACCCGAGGTCTCGCCGTCGCCGACCGGGCACCCAGGCTACCCGACCCGCGACTCCGTCATCGACCAGTACGGGGCACGCACCGGGCGCGACGTCTCGGACATCGGGTGGTACCAGGCGTTCGCGCTGTGGCGTCTGGCGTGCATCGGCGAGGGCATCTACGCTCGGTACCGCGACGGCGCCATGGGAGACACCGAGTTCGACGTCGCGGCGCAGCGGGACCACGTCGTCGACCTCGCGGAGGCGGCCGCTCGAGCGCTGCCCCGCGACACCGTCTAGGTGGCTGGTGTCAAACGATGGTCTGGCCCTCCGGGCCAGACCATCGTTTGTGTTGGCTGGTGGGTGCGGGAGTGGGGATCTGTTGCTGGGTTGGGGTGTAGCCGGGGTGGGTTCGGTGTTCAGGTTAGGTTGAAGGTCCAGCCTCGGGTGGTGTGGGTGAGGCCGAGGGTGGCGAGTCTGGCGAGGTTGACCGCGGCGGCGAGGAGGTTGAAGTCGGCGGCGACGCGGATGCATCCGCGTATCTGATCGGCTCGAACCAACCGCGGGGGCGCGTCGGCCGCCGTAGCGGCGGCGCATGAGGTGCGCAAGTTTGCGTTCGACTTTGGGTCGGGTGGCGCGGTATTCGGCCTTCCAGGCGGGGGTCCTGTTGGCGGGTGCGGGCGGCGGTGAGGCGGGCCTCGTGGTGGCCGATGGTGATGCTGCGGCCGGTCTTGGAATCGGTGCATTGCCCGCGTAGTGGGCAGGTGGCGCAGGCTGCGCCGAAGTCGGCTTTGCCGGCGTGCCGGGCGTGGTCCTTGACCTTCCGGATGGGCGGGGAAGGCTTCTCAATGGCCGTCTGTGCGGCAGTTGGGTCCCAGCGCGTGGCTGGACAACGAGCTTGCCTTCCCTCTCCTGGGTTGAGGTTAGCCGGGTGTCGCGGGTTCAGATGATGGCCCAACCGTCGGGGTAGTGGTGGAGGCCGAGGTTGATCAGTCGGCGGAGGTTGAGGGCGGCCATGCGGGTGTGCAGCCACCAGTCGTTGGCGGTTACGCCGCGGTAGCGCGGTGTCGGCGGTCTCGTCGATGGCGAAGTCGTCCAGGGTGAACCCGCCAGCAACGGCGGGGGTGAGCGGCCCCGGTTTGATGATCGCGGTGTGTCCCGCTTGGGCGAGGGCGGCGCGGGCATCGCCGGTGCCGTAAGCCGAATCACCCAACACTTCGAACCCGTCGGGCGGATCGACCGGGTCGTTGTCCAGCAGGTTCAGACCGACCACGGCGTCATGGTTGTCCTCGCCGCAGGTCATGGTGAGCTCACCAGCGGTGAACAGCCCGGTATCCGATTCGATCGCGACGTGGGCCTTGTAGCCGTCCTGGCGGTGGTGCACGGTCTTGTGTCCGTGCCGAGCCTGCGTATCGACGGTGGAGATGACCCGGTCTTGCGCGACCCGGTGAGCGATCCGCCATCCGCCGTTGGTGCCATCGGAGCCGTCGGCGGGTTCGACGTCCTGCCCGGCCGCCAACGCCAACAAGGCCACCGCTTGGGCGGCCGACTCGTCCAGCTCGACGCCGGCCAGTTCGGCCACGATCGTGTCCGCGTCCTTGACCAACGCCGAGACCAGCGCATCCCGGGCCGCCCTGTCATCCCACGCCATCGCAGGCTTGCCCGCATCGTCCCAGTCGTGCGCGTGGCAGCGGGCCGCGATCAAGTCAGCGGCACCAGGGATCAGGCGGTGGACCCGGCGGACCGCGGCGATCGACTGGGTCACCGTGTCTTTCGTGGCCACTGCGTCATCCAAAACCACCGAGTCCAACGCCCGCCGGACCTTGCCTGACAGGACACCGGTTTCGGCGACCACGTGGCGGACCGCTTCGAAGATCCGGTCCGGACGCTCCCAGGCGCGCAGCCGGTTGCGCCACACCGTCAACGTGGTCGGGTGGAACGTCGGGTCGAACCCCGCGTGGTCGATCGGCAGCCCACCCGCCACCTTCCACCGCAGATCACACCGCAACGCCGTCATAGCCTCGCCACGCCACTATTCAGGGGTCCCCGGCAGCGCGATGGCCGAGGCGATGCGGAGGAGATTGGCAGAATCGGCCACGGCTCCCCTCCGCACGCCACCCACGATCGCCTCGTTCAAGGCACCGAAGGCCGCGCCCGCCCTCAACCTGCTCGCCGCGCGTCCGCTCTCGGGGTCGCCGAGCTCGAGAACGCGCGCCAGCTCGTCGACGTACACCCGGTGCCGCTTGCGCCGCTCGGACCGGTACTCGGCCGATAGCGCGTAGGGCTCGATGTTCTGCACGACGACGAGCTCCGGGAAGTCGACCGCGAGGGAGACGTAGCTGGCCAGCATCGCCCGGGCCGCCTCGCTCGCCGAGGCCGATCGCCGCAGCGCGAGCGCGACCCCGGCGGAGATCTGCTCGCTACCGCGCAGGATGGCCGCGGCGAGCAGATCCTCCTTGCTGCCGAACTGCCGCGCCACGGCGGAGCCTGTGATCCCCAGGGGCGCACCGATGTCGCCGAGGGAGACGGCCGCGTAGCCCCGCTCGCAGAACAGAGGGATCGCCACCGCGAGGATGGCCTCCCGGCGGTTCACGTGCGTGAGCGACGACCGCGGGCTCGGCGCCGCCGCTGCGCGACCGACCGACCGCAGGGTTAGGGAGCTCAGGTCCTCGATGCTCTGCCGAGCCAGGACACCGCGCTGGGTCTGGGAGCCCGCGCGCGCCAGGGACAGGTGGGTGAGCGCGCCGGCGATGGCGCGGGCCCGCAGTGCCTCCGCGGACCACGCCTCATGCTCGCCGATCGGCGGCAGCAGGCCGTCCCACCCGGCGTCGAAGCGCTCACGCCGCCGGCGTACCCGGACGAGAGGCTCTCCCGTCAGGAGACCTGCGTACCTGACCGTGACGTACATGGCGTTCGGTTCCCGCATCGCGGCGCCCACCAGCGCCCGGATCGATGCGGCCGGGCGTGAACCACCGTCAACCCGAGCGTGCGCGTCGTGCTCCTCCACGATGCGATCGAGGTGGCCGGCGATGATCTCGGCGAGCAGCGTCTGCTTGCTGTCGAAGTAGCGGTAGAGAGCAGGGCCGCTCAGCCCGATCTCGGCGCCGATATCGTCGATGCCCACCTGCGCGAAGCCGCGCTGGCGGATCAGGTGGGCGGCGGCCGCGAGGATCGACGACCGGCGTTCGCCCTGTCGATCCCGGGCCGCCTGCGGGGCCGAGGACGTCACCGCGCCGCCATTGGGTTGTTAACGTTCATTGCAATCAAACCTCAGTTCGGGCTATGGTCGTGCGGACGCACCGGCACCGGTCAGCACGGGTTTTCCCCAGCCTATACCGCCGTTCTCACGGCGGGCGTCCACTCGTCAAACGACCAGCGGAGATAACGCATGTCAACTTTCTCAGGACGGACCGTGCTCGTCACCGGCGGCGGCCGCGGGCTCGGGCGGGAGCACGCCCTGCTGTTTGCCCGGCTAGGCGCCAACGTCGTCGTCAACGACAACGGATCGGGATCGGACGGCTCGGCGGCAGACCAGACGCCGGCGGACGAGGTGGTCGCCGAGATCGAGGCGACCGGCGGCCGCGCGGTCGCACACACCGGCAGCGTCTCGGACTGGGACAGCGCGGCGGCGATGGTCGAGCTCGCGGTCGAGACGTTCGGCGGCCTCGACGTCCTCGTCAACAACGCCGGCATCCTGCGCGATCGGTTCACCGTCAACATGTCCGAGGCCGAGTGGGACTCGGTCATGGACGTGCACCTCAAGGGACACTTCTGCCCGCTGCGGCACGCCTCGGCGTACTGGCGGGAGCAGGCGAAGCTCGGGGAGCCCGTGAATGCCGCCGTGGTGAACACGTCGTCCCCGTCGGGCCTGCGCGGCAACCCGGGGCAGCTCAACTACGCGGCGGCGAAGGCCGGGATCGCGGCGATGACGCAGGTCGCGTCGCGGGAGCTCGAGCGCTACGGCGTCCGCGTCAACGCCATCGCCCCGGTGGCGCGCACGCGGCTCACCCTCGCCTCGCCCGAGTTCGCGACGAAGCTGGCGGTCGCCGACGGCGAGTTCGACCCGTGGGACCCGGCCAACATCTCCCCGCTGGTCGCCTGGCTGGCCGCCCCGGACTGCCAGGTCTCAGGCCAGGTGTTCGTGGTGGTCGGGGGGCACATCGGCTGGCAGCAGAGCTGGACCGAGGCCGAGGCGTTCGACAAGGACGAGCGCTGGACCGTCGACGAGATCCATGAGGCCCTGAAGCACCTGCCCGCCGGCGCCCCGGAGTTCGTCTCGTCGCTGCAGGCCAAGGAACAGCGGGACGCGGCGAGCCGATGACCCTGCGGGATGCCTTGATCGCCACTGAGCTCGCCGCGTTCTCGGTCGTCGTCGAGCGCAGCCAGCTCCAGTTCTTCGCCGCCGCGATCGGCGAGGACGGCGGCGTGTACGTCGACTTGGACCGTGCGCGCGCGATGGACTACCCGGATCTCTTGGTGCCGCCGACGTTCCTCTTCAGCCTCGAGCTGAAGCGTCCCGACCCCTACGCGGCGCTGCGGGCGGCCGGCGCGCAGCTCTCCCAGATCCTGCACGCCGAGCAGGCCTTCGAGTACCACCAATTGGCGTTCGCCGGCGACGAGCTGTCCTTCGCCCCGCGGATCACCGACTACTACGAGAAGAAGGGCGGCACGTTGGCGTTCCTCACCCGGACCACGACCGTGACGCGCCACGGCGAGCCGGTGGCCGAGCTGGTCAACCTGGCGGCCATCCGGAGGTCGGTCCCATGAGCACCACCGGCACCCCCTCGGCCGGCGCCCCCACGTCCGGCACCCGGATCGGACCCCTGGCGCTGCCGCCCATCAGCCGCACGACGCTGGCGCTCTTCGCGGGTGCGTCCCACGACCACAACCCGATCCACATCGACATCGACGCGGCGCGGCGCTCGGGCTTCGACGACGTGATCGCGCACGGCATGCTCTCAATGGCGTACCTGGGCCGGCTGCTCACCGGCTGGTGCCCGCAGGCACGGCTGCTGAGCTGGCGTGTTCGCTTCACGGAGATGACCCCGGTGCTCGCGACCCCGACCTGCGAAGGAGTGGTGACGGCGGTCTCCGACGGCATCGCCGAGGTCGACCTGGTCGTGCGGCTGGAGGACGGGAGCGTGACGTTGTCCGGATCCGCCCGCGTGCGGATCTCATGAGCACCGACGCTGCCGCCCGTCCTCCGCGGTCGCTCGAGCTGGGCCTCGGCCTCGGGTACTGGGGTGCCGCGCAGCCGCCCGGCCAGGCTCGGCTCGTCGAACTCGCCGAGGACCTCGGCTACAACTCCCTGTGGACCGGTGAGGCCTGGGGCTCGGACGCGTTGACACCGCTGGCCTGGCTCGGCAGCCGGACGCGTCGGCTACGGCTCGGTACGGCGATCCTCCAGATGGCCGCGCGGACCCCCACGGCGACGGCGATGGCGGCGATGACGCTCGACCACCTCACCGAGGGCCGGTTCGTGCTCGGCATCGGAGCCTCGGGGCCGCAGGTCGTGGAGGGCTGGTACGGCCAGCCCTACCTGCGCCCGCTCGAGCGCACCAGGGAGTACGTGGAGATCGTCCGCCAGGCGCTGCGTCGCGATGTCGTCCGGTTCGAGGGCCGGCACTACCAATTGCCGGCCCCGAACGGCACCGGACTGGGGAAGCCGCTGCGTTCCACGATCCACCCCCGCCGGCCCGAGCTCCCCGTCCTGCTCGCGGCCGAGGGACCGAAGAACGTGGCGCTCGCGGCAGAGATCGCCGACGGCTGGCTGCCGCTCTTCTACTCCCCGTACGACGACGCCCAGCACCGCGCGAGCCTGACCGACGGATTCGCCCGTCCGGGCGCGCGAGCGACCGCCGAGACGTTCGAGGTCGTCTGCCCGGTCGACGTCGTCGTGGACGAGGACGTCGAGCACGCGGCCGACGCCGTGCGGCCGCGGCTCGCGCTCTACATCGGCGGCATGGGGCCCAAGGAGCAGAACTTCCACTACAACGTCTTCGCCAGACTCGGTTTCGAGGCTGACTGCGAGCGGATCCAGGAGCTGTACCTGGGCGGCCGCAAGGACGAGGCGGCCGCGGCCGTTCCGCTCGCCATGGTGGAGCGGGTCGCCCTGGTCGGTCCAGCCGCGAAGCTGGCCGACGAGGCCTCGGCCTGGCGCGACTCCCTCGTCACCACGCTCGTGGTCCGGGGCGGCGCGAACGCAGTCCGGGCAGCGGCCGATGCGTTCCTGTAGTCGACGCAACCGCAATAGTCGTTAACTTGGCGCATCACCGCACGGGCGTCGTTCACGGTCACGAGCAGTACTGTCCAGGCAGACGGAACGCCGTCATTGAGAGCCAGATCAGGTTGATATACGTTCACTGACAGGCCCCGGCCCGCTCGCTCTTTCTCATCGGAGGGTTCCATGACCGGCTCGATCGGCGTGTCCGACTACGGCGTCTACGTTCCGTACTGGCGGCTCGAGCACGCGGCCATCGGCGTCGCCACCGGCAACCGCGCCGGCAAGGGAATGCGCGCCGTGGCCGGCTACGACGAGGACACCACCACCCTGGCCGTGGAGGCCAGCCGGCGGGCGCTCTCGGCCACGGCCCGCTCGACGCCGCTGAGCAGCGTCGTGCTGGCGACCTCGGCCCCGGTCTACGCCGACAAGACCAACGCCGGCGCGGTGCACGCTGCGCTCGGGCTGGACCAGTCCGTCCGCGTCGCGGACTCCTGCGGCGGCGTCCGGTCCGGAGTGGCGGCCCTGTTGACGGCGATGCACCAGCCCGGTGCGAACCTCGTCGCCCTGTCCGACCTCCGCACCGGGCCGACCGGCAGCCTCGACGAGGCGACGGGCGGGGATGCCGCGGCGGCGTTCGTCCTCGGCGGTTCGGACCGCCCACTGGTGGCCGAGCTCCTCGGCTCCGGGTCTGCGAGTCGCGAGTTTCTCGATCGCTGGCGCGAGCCCGGCGCTCCGTGGAGCTCCACGTGGGAGGAGCGCTTCGGTGAGGACATCTACCTGGAGCTCGGAGCGGCGGCGTTCGAGGACGCCCTGAAGAGCGCCGGTGTGGCGGTCGACGAGATCACCCTCTTTGCCACCACCGGCCTGTCGCGCCGGGCCGCTGGCAAGCTCCCCGACCGGCTGGGCATCCCCGTCGACAGGCGTCACGACGGCCTGGTCTCCACCATCGGCAACGCCGGGACCGCGCACTGCGGGGTCCTGCTCGGCGCGCTGTTCGACGCCGCGAAGCCCGGTGACGTGGTGGCGCTCGCCGTCCTCGCCGACGGAGCGGACACCTTGGTGTTCCGGATGACGGACGCGCACCGGCCCTCCGGCGCGGTCGCCACCGAGATCGCCCGTGGGGCCGGACGCGTGGGGTACGTCGACTTCCTCAGCTGGCGCGGTCTGATCGAGCGCCAGCAGCCGCGCCGGCCGGACCCGGACCGGGCCGTGCCCCCGGCGACGAACCGCCAGCTCGAGTGGAAGTTCTCCTTCAGCGGGAGCGAGTGCGAGGCCTGCGGCACCAGGCATCTGCCGCCCCAGCGGGTCTGCCTGCGATGTGGGACGCAGGACCGCATGCAGCTGCGGTCGCTGGCCGACACCCGGGCGACGATCGCCACGTTCACGGTCGACCACCTCGCCTTCTCACTCGCGCCGCCCCTCATCGCGGCGGCCCTCGACTTCGACGGCGGCGGAAGGTATCTCTGCGAGCTCACCGATATCGACGCGTCGGCGATCGCCGTCGGCCAGCGGGTCGAGATGACGTTCCGCCGGATGTCGACGACCTCCGGGATCCACAACTACTTCTGGAAAGCCCGTCCCGTCGCTGAAGGAGCCGTCTCGTGACCTCGCATGGCATCAAGGATCGCGTCGCGATCGTCGGAATGGGCTGCACCCGGTTCGGCGAGCGGTGGGAGTCGTCGACCGCCGACCTGGTGGTCGAGGCTGCCGCCGAAGCCTTCGACACCTCCGGCATCGACAAGGACGCCGTCGACGCCTACTGGCTCGGCACCATGAACGGCGGCTTCTCGGGCATGGTGCTGTCGAGCGCGCTCAAGACCGACTACAAGCCGGTCACCCGGGTGGAGAACTTCTGCGCCACCGGGTCGGAGGCCTTCCGCAACGCCTGCTACGCGGTCGCCTCGGGCGCGTACGACATCGTGATGGCGCTCGGCGTGGAGAAGCTCAAGGACTCGGGGTACTCCGGCCTCACGCGCGCCAATCCGCCCTCGGACGGCACCAGCACCACGGTCACCGCGCCGGCCCGGTTCTCGCTGCTGGCACCGGCGTACTCGGCGAAGTACGGCGTCAGCCGCGGCGACTTCAAGGCCGCCATGACACACGTCGCCTGGAAGAACCACCTCAACGGGGCCCGCAACCCGCGGGCACAGTTCCAGTCCGAGGTGCCGGAGGCCAAGATCGCCTCTGCTCCGCAGATCGCCGGAGATCTCGGGGTGTTCGACTGCTCCGGCGTCAGCGACGGTGCCGCAGCGGCGCTCATCGTGCGAGCCGAGGACGCGTTGAAGTACACAGACAAGCCGCTCTACGTGAAGGCGCTCTCCTTCGTCGCCGGCCCGGGCACCGGGCCGATCGACCCCAGCTACGACTACACGAGCTTCGAGGAGGTCGTGCGATCGGCCACGGACGCGTACTCCCAGGCGGGCGTCACCGACCCGGCCACTGAGCTCATGATGGCGGAGGTGCACGACTGCTTCACCCCCACCGAGCTGGTCCTCATGGAGGACCTCGGGTTCTCCCGGCGCGGGGAGTCCTGGAAGGACGCGATGGCTGACCGGTTCGCGCTGGATGGCGAGCTCCCCGTCAACCCGGACGGCGGCCTGAAGAGCTTCGGCCATCCGATCGGTGCCTCCGGGCTGCGCATGCTCTTCGAGTGCTGGCTCCAGCTGCGCGAGGAGGCTCCGGCGGAGCGGCAGATCAAGCCCAAGGGCCGCCGCTACGGCCTGACCCACAACCTCGGTGGCGCGCCGGGCGACTGCGTCTCCTTTGTGGCCATCGTCGGAAGCGGGCTCGGCTGACATGCGCCGCCTGATCTACGACGACGACCACGAGCAGTTCCGCCTGGTCGTCCGCCGCTTCATCGAGAACGAGGTCGTTCCTCAGTACGGCGAGTGGGAGAGCGCCGGAGCTCCGCCGCGGTCGTTCTACCGGCGTCTGGGCGAGCTGGGCATCCTGGGCATCCGAGTTCCCGAGGCATACGGCGGCGCGGGCGTGCGCGACCTCAAGTACAGCGCGGTGATCTCCGAGGAGGCCGGCCGCTTCGGGGTCACCCTCGGCGCGCTGCGCATCCACACCGACCTGGTGCTGCCCTACCTGCTGCAGCTGGCCACCGAGGAGCAGAAGCAGCGCTGGCTCCCGCGCTACACCACCGGCGAGTGCATGGCCGCGATCGCCATCACCGAGCCCGGCGCCGGGTCGGACGTGGCGGCCATCCGGACCACCGCGCGGCTCGAGGGCGACCACTACGTGCTCAACGGCGCGAAGACCTTCATCACCGGCGGCTTCAACGCCGGCCTGGTTCTCGTCGTCTGCCGGACCTCGCCGGCGCCCGAGAACGACCGCCGCCGTGGGCTCTCGATCCTGCTCGTCGACGCCGCGGCGCCGGGGTTCAGCGTGGGACGCCGGATCCGGAAGATCGGCCTGCACGGGCAGGACACCGTCGAGCTGAGCTTCGCCGACGTCCAGGTGCCGCAGGCAGAGCTGCTGGGCGAGGAGGGCCATGCCTGGGAGTACCTGACTCGCAACCTGGCCAAGGAGCGCCTGTCGATCGCGCTGGGCTGCTACGCGGCCGCGGCGGGCGCGGTCGAGATGACGAAGGCCTACGTCGCCGGGCGGGAGGTCTTCGGGCAGCGCCTGGACAGCTTCCAGAACACGAAGTTCGTCCTCGCCGAATGCCGCACGCAGGTGCTCGCCGCGCAGGCGCTTATCGACACGTGCCTCACCCTCGACCAGACCGACGAACTCACCCCTGCCGACGCCGCGGTCGCCAAGCTGTTCTGCTCCGAGGTCCAGGGGACGGTCGTCGACAAGTGCCTGCAGCTGCACGGTGGGTACGGGTACACCCAGGAGTACCCGATCTCGAGGCTGTACGCCGACGCGCGTGTGACCCGCATCTACGGCGGCACCAGCGAGGTCATGAAATCGGTGATCAGCAAGGAGCTGTGATAGCCCGGCTCCTGCCTAGGCTGGCGACCGTCCCGCGTCCGACCGGTCCGGTCGCCAGCACAGCGCCAGGAGGAGGCTCCGCGCCCGCGGTTCCGGCCAGCCGGTCCGGTCAGGAGCCCGGGCCGGCGCGGGTCCTCGATCCCGATGAGCCGGTCGAACGAGATCCTGCCCGGGCCGGTCCCCGCGAGGCCCATTCCCGCAGCCGCGAGCACCATGACGTATTCGTAGCCCTCGCCCGGGCGGAAGACGAAGAACCCGTTCCTCGCGTGGTTGATCACCCACGCGACGACGATCGCGCCGACGACGCCCGCGCCGGCGACCGGCGTGAACAGGCCCCAACAGGAGCAGCAGGCACGATCTGATCTCCACCGCGCTCGCGACGACGGCGTCCGACCGGTTCGAGGTCCGGAAGAGCAGGACGCACACGACGGCCGCGACGGCGAGCGGCGCCGACCATGAAGGTGTCGCCGACCGAGGCGCCGAAAGCGCTGCTGTACGCGGTCCGCACGGCCTGGTGGAGGTCGGCCAGGACGGGGATCTCCCCGTGCCCGGGATCGGACCGGGGCGATCCTGCGGACGCAGCGCCGCCAGCGCGTCGCCGAAGTGCGTCCAGGTGCGCTCGGCGAGCACGGCTCCCGTGGCACAGACCCCGATCGCGCCGCCCATCGAGCGGAAGAGACCGACGGGCTGCTCCTGATGCAGGGGCCCTGTCCGAGGAAGTCACGAAGGACGGCCGGACGTTCACGCGATCACTAGCCCCCGACCGCCGCTACGTGTGGGCGATCCCTTCGTGCTGCCGGGCCGGGCGCACATGTTCGTCGGGCACGTCGGTCACGTGATGACGACCGACGCGGTGCTCGACCAGGACGGCGACCCGGTGCCGGAAGGACTGCTCGATGCGCTGGTCGCCACCATGCAGGCCGACAGCATGGCGCGGATGCTCGTGGAGAAGACGGAGCACCCCGAGGCCGGAGCGACGTGCCTGGGTCCCCTCCCCCACCGCAGCCACCCTGCACTACCGCCAGGTCGACGTCTGGGCTCGCCAGGCCGATCCGCGACTGCGCGAACCGGTCGACCTCGCCGACCTGCTTACCATGCCCGTGCTCGAGGACGTCCGTTCGCTGGGCGAGGACGACATCGAGCCGGTCCGGCCTTCCGGGCGGTCCACGAGCTCGTCTTCACCGGAAGGGTGCAGGCCTCCGGCTACACCGAGCCGGTCCTGCACCGGTGGCGGAGCCAGGTGAAGGCGGCCGAGCAGTCCGGCACGAGACCTAGATGAGCGACCGCAGGCTCGGGGTGAGCTGCGCCAACGCGCTCTCCGCCTCCTGGGCAAAGGCGTCGAGCAGCTGCTCCATTATCCGGAGGATGTGCCCCGAGATCCGGTCCGCGGCGGTCGCGCCGTCGCCGGTCTTCAGGGCCCGCGCGATACCCAGGTGTTCCTTCGCGTCCGGCCTGAAGTCCCGCTGGACGTGGACGTCGCGCTGCCGCAGCACCTGGGTGAGCACGATCGCATCCTCCACCGCGCGGTGCAGCAGGCCGTTGGCGGTGGCGGCCGCGATGGCCAGGTGGAAGGCGGTGTCGGCCTCCCGGAAGGCCTCGTGGTCGCCACTGGCCTGGGCGGACTCCCGGGCGAACTCCTCGATCTCGGCCTTCTGCTCGCGGGTGGCGCGCTCCGCCGCGAGGCGAACGGCTGCCGCCTCGAGGCCGGCCCGCATCTCGAACGCGTCACGGATGATCTGAGCAGTCGGCACGACGACGCGGAGGCCGCGGCCGGTGCTCTCGACCAGCCCGATGTGCCGCAGCTGCAGGAGCGCCTCGCGCACGGGGGTCTTGCTGACCTGCAGGTCCTTGGAGAGCATCGCCTCGCTGACCGAGCTACCCGGCGGAAGGCTCGCGTCGACCAGGCGGCGGCGGATCGCCGCGAAGACGAGGTCAGTGAGGTTGTCCGGCCGCTCGATCATCGACGCCTACTTTCTGCGGGTCCATGGGTGATGCGCGATACAGCATATGTCAGCGGAGCCGACCAGCCGGTCAGCGCCGGACGTGCGAGGCGGCCCGTCAATCCTGGATCAGGCGGAGCCGATCGGTCACCCAGGCAGCCACTTGCGCACGGCTTCCGAAGGCGAGCTTCTGGAGTATATGAGCCATATGGGCGTCCACGGTCCGCGGTGAGATGGCGAGCCGGCCAGCGATCTGGCGGTTCCCGAGCCCGTGGGCGACCTGCCGGGCGACCTGCCACTCTCGCCGGGTCAGGGGCCGGATGACCTCGTCCAGGTCTTCCTCCGTCGTCGCGGTCTCCGACGAGCCCTGGGCGAAGGCCAGGGCCTGCGCGGACGACAGCTTCGCGCCCGCCGCCATAGCGCGGCTGACGTCGCCCTCGGACAGGCGGTCGTGGAGATTGTCGAGCGTCTCGTCGCGCAGCCTTCGCAGCGCGTCGACGCTCGCGATCGATGCCCCGCTCCGCCGCCATGCGGTCTGCGCGCACCCGGCGAGCTTGGCTGCTCGTCGCGGGTCGTCAGCGACGCTGAACCGAGCCAGCATCTCCAGGCACACTGCTTGGGAGACGTGTTCCTCGTCCTGCACCTTGAGCACGAAGCCTTCGAGCACCATGGCCTCCGCAGACTCGGGTTCGCCGGCATCCCATAGGACCATGCCCAGGTGCAGCAGTGCACTCGAGTGGAAGGTGCGCTCGGCGTGCTGCCCGGTGAGGAGCAGGCATTCCTCGAGGAGTGCCTGGGCCGACGCCAGCTCGCCGCACAGCCACTGCGTGAAGCCATAGCTCAGCAGGACGTGCGCCCGCCCGAGGAGGTCGTCACACGAGTCGATCAGCCGCAGGGCCTCGGACAGCGGTCCCTGCGCCAGGTGCGCGTCGGTCTCGCCGAGCTGGATCAGCCCTTCCACGAGGAGGAGGTGGGCCAGGTCCGCGGGCGCGGGTTCCGGCCCCACCTCGGCACGCGCCTCGCAGAGAAGTCGCGGGACGTCATCGCGGTCACCGAGGTAGAAGCAGAAGTAGGCGAGCCAGCACAGGGCGGTGGCGCGGCCCGGGGTCCCTGGCTCGGACTCCTCCACCCCTCGTCTGAGCCAATGACGGCCCTCTGACGACAGGCCGACCGCGGTCCAGTGCGAGTAGAGGTCGGAGGCGATGCGCATCGCCAGCTCGGCACTGCGACCGTCGAGCGCGAACCGCAGCGCCGTGGCGACGTTCTGGTGCTCGGCGCGCAGCCTGAGCAACCACTCTCGCTGACCGGGCCCGAACCAGCTCCGGCGATAGTCGGCGGCGAGACGCGAGCACCATGCCACGAGCCGGTCTCGGGCGGCATCGGCGTCACCCGAGTCGAGGAGACGCTCGTGCCCGAACTCTCGTATGGCGCCCAGCATCCGGTACCTGGCTTCACGGTCTCCGTCGTCATCACGGGACAGGACTGACTTCTCGACCAGCTCGGTGAGCAGGTCGATGACGTCGTCCACCGGTATGTCGCCACCCGCGCAGACCGACTCGACGGCGGAGACGACGAAGCTGCTGGGGAACACCGAGAGTCGCGCCCAGAGCCGCTGCTCAGCCTCGGAGCACAGGTCGTAGCTCCACTTGATCGAGGCGAGCAGGGTCTGGTGGCGTGCCGACGCGCTTCGGTCGCCCGTGGTCAAGAACCGGAGCCGAGAGCTCAACCGGGCGCTGATCTGTGCGACCGGGAGTGCCCGCACCCGGTCCGCGGCGAGCTCGATCGCCAGCGGGATCCCGTCAAGCCGCTGGACGATCTCGGCGATGTGCGGCGCGTTCGAGTCGGTCATCACGAATCCCGGGACGCGTGCAGCCGCCCGGTCGAGGAACAGCGCGACGCCATCATACGGCGCCAGGTCTGCTGCTTGGGGGACCACCTCTCGCGGCGGGACGGGAAGCGGCGCGACGGCATAGGTGTGCTCGCCAGCGACCTTCAACGCCTCCCGACTCGTGGTGAGCACGTGCACGCCCGGAGCACGGGCGAGAATCCGCCCGACCAGGAGAGCGCACGCCACGATGAGGTGCTCGCAGCTGTCCAGCACCAGTAGCAGGTGCTGGTCCGCGAGCCGCTCGGCCAAGGCGTCCTCGGTCCAGCCGGAGCGCTCGTCGCGAAGACCCAGCGCCTGGGCGACAGCATGCGGCACGAGCTCGGCGCTCTGCACCTCGGTGAGCTCGACGAGCACCACTCCGTCGGGAAAGGCACGCAGCGCCTGGTGGGCGATGCGCACCGCCAGGCGTGTCTTGCCCACTCCCCCTGGCCCGGTCAGCGTCACGAGCCGCGAGGCGGAGAGGAGATCCCTGGCCTGCCCCAGCTCATGCCGACGACCCACGAAGGTCGTGGCCTCAGCGGGCAAGGAGTCACCGTGGATTCGGTGGGCGGATTGACCCATCGTTCGGATCATAGCCCGACATACCTAGGTCGGTGAGTAGGTAGATCTGCGCATGGCAGGGCACTCCCGGCTGGTGATGCTGAGGCGAGCCGGGTGCGACGCACGGCATGATACCAGGGGGTTTCGACCATGACCGAGTTGAGCCAGGAGCCGCCGCGCCGAGCCATCGCCGCGCCCCGGCGGCGATCGAGCACGGGCGCGGACCGCTGCTACGTGCGCTTCGCCGTCCTCGGCGACCGCGCCGGCGCGCTCGCGCCCTGGCGGGACGGCTGGCCGCTGCTCCTGGCCGACCTGGTGGCCGCGCGTCACGACATCTCCTGGTGTGACGCGTCGGCGGCACGCGCGACCGCCTACGACGTCCGACGGGTACAGCTGCGCGTGGCGGTCGCGCACCGTCCGCACCTCGTCGTCCTGGACGTCGGGCACGGGTGGTCGGCGCGGCGCCATCGAGACGTCGAGGACTTCCGCACCCACCTGACCCACTGCGTCCGGGTGCTGAGCGCGCGGGGCGCAGTGCTGGTGACGGCCCGATCCCACCGCGGGCCGCTGGGCCACGCCCGGAGGCAGCAGCTCGACACCGTCTACGAGGGGCTGGCCCGAGACTTCGGAACCATCCACCTCGACCTCGCGACCGGTGCAGCCGGGGTAATGGACCAGTTCGCCGAGGCCGCGAGCGCCCGAGGCCTGGAGCTCGGGCGGGTCAGGGACCTTCGATGACCGGCAGCACACCCTAGAAAGGGCGTACCGCCGGCGGCCGTCGTGGAGGCGTCCACCTCACGTGGAGAGGGGGGCGGCTGAGCGGCCTGAGCTCACGGCGTGCCGACACCCCGCGCCCACTCCTCGAACGTCGACGGCTCGACGCCGAGGGACCGGAGGTGCTCAGGCTTGGCCGGGTAGCCCACGTCCCGGATCCACTCGAACGACTGCACGATGGGCGGGACCTGGCCCTTGGCCAGCGCCTCTTGCGCCGTCATCGGGAGCTCGGGCGGCAAGATCCGGGTGCCCCAGGCTCGCGACAGCACCTCGGCGATCTCCTCCAGGGTGAGGACGTCACCGGCGAGGTCGAGCTCGACGCCGTTGAACCGGTCGGGATCCGCGATCGCCGCCGCCGCCGCGCGGCCGATGTCCTCCACCGCGATCAGCGCGCACGTCGTGTCGGGGTTCACCGGCGCGACGAGCCGGTCCCCGATTCGATCCTCGAAGTAGACCGAGGGCCGGATGAACATCTCCATGAACATCGAGGGAAGCAGGATCGTCCAGGCCCGGAAGCCGGCCTGGCGCACGAGCTCGTTGACGTCGTCCTTGCTGATCCAGTAGTCGCTGATCGGCGGCACGGCCTCGTGGTAGGAGCGGTGCCAGCGGCCCTCCTCCCAGCCCGGCGCCTCGAGGTGCCGGCCGACGCCGGAGACCGAGGTCTGGACGAAGTGGGGAACTCCCGCGGCAACAGCCGCCCCGACCAGGTTGCGGGCATGGGTGCGCTCGGCGTCGGCCTGAGGATCCGTCATGTCGGGACGCAGCACCGAGAAGACCGCCCGCACCCCGGTGCACGGCTCCGCCAGCGACGCGGCGTCGTACAGGTCACCGACCACCAGGTCAGCTCCAAGGCGGGCCAGCGCCTTCGCCGGCTCGGAGTCGGGGTCGCGCACGAGAGCCCGGACTCCGATCCCGTCCCGGAGCAGGGAACGTGCGGCGGCCCCGCCCTGCTTGCCGGTCGCTCCGATCACCAGGGCGGGGCGGTCGTCGGCTGTCTCGGGTCGTACGTCGTTCATCGGTACCTCCGTGGATGGGGCGAGATCGACGGCTGTGACGGCTCGGCCGTTACCGTTCCCGAGCTCGCGTGCGCGCTGACGAGCACCTCGCCGCGCGGGTGCCGCACCGACCTCACGACGGGTCCGCGGGTGGGTGACCGAGACGCGCCGTCGGTCTGCGTGCTCCTGGCACCAGGCTGCCAAGGAAGGCGCGGGCGGTCGAGGGAGGCGTTCAGCGGACCGGACCGGCCCTGCGCCTCGACGGGCCGCCCGGACGAGCCGGTGTCGCGCGATCGACGTTAGGCCGTCACGATGCGGACACCCGACTCCGGCGCCGAGGCATGGGCGTCGAGGACCGGTCGCCAGTCGTCGTCGGTGATGCCCAGCGCGGACCGGAGCCACGCACACGTCGCTCGCCGGACGAGGTCGACGCGCAGCTGGCCCAGTCCGCTCAGCTCCACCAGCACGTGGTCGCCCGGCTGGACGGACACCATAGGTCCCATCGCGCCGGACAGGACGATGTCACCGGCCCGCAACGGCGCTCCGAGGTCCAGCGCGGTCCCCGCCAGCCACGCCAACGCCGCGAGGGGGTCGCCGAGGCACTGGGACCCGTCGCCGGTCGAGACGACCGAGCCATTGAGCGCCATGCTCATCACGACCTCGCGCGGCTCCAGCCCGGAGAGGGGAAGCGCGGTCCGGCCGAGGACGAACAGGCCGCTGGACGCGTTGTCCGCGATGGTGTCGGTGATGGTGATGTCCCAGCGCTCGATCCGGCTGTCCACGATCTCCAGCGCCGCGGCGGCGTTGTCGATGCTGGACCTGATTGAATCGCTGCCGACCGCCGGGTCGAGCACGTCCTCGGACAGCACGAACGCGATCTCGGCCTCCGCCTTGGGCTGCAGCAGGCGCGCCAGGTCGACCGGGCGATCGGAGGCGCACCACATGTCGTCCAGGATGACACCGAAATCGGGCTGGTCGACGCCGAGCTGAGCCTGGACGGCCGGCGAGGTGAGCCCGATCTTGCGTCCCACGATGTGGCGGCGCGCCTCCAGGCGACGAGCCACGTTGACCGACTGCACCGCATAGGCGGTCCGCACGTCGGTGGGACCGATCAGGTCTCGGACGGGCGGCAGGCGGCGAGGGACTCCTGCGCCGTGACGAGCCGGTCGGCTGCCTGTCGCACCGCGTCCGGCGCAACAGCCCGGACCCGCGCGCTGGAAGTGGCGATACTCTCGGAAGTGAGCGTGCTCCTGACTTGCGGTCGTGGTCACCGTCCGCCGTCCACCCTCCACCGGAACGGGCGATCGGGCCATCGCCCGGTTCCGGCGGGCTGAACGGATCTGGGGCGCGGCCGACTCAGGTGATGTCGGCCTCGCCGAGCGGGCTCAAGGTGACGAAGGCGCTCTGGTGGAACACCAGCGGCGCCACGTCGTACGACAGGCTCACGGCCCGGATCCGGAGCAGGACCATGCTGTGGTCACCGGCCGGCGTCTCGCTCTCGGGAACGCAGTCGAACCGCGACACCGAATCGGCGAGGAAGACGGCACCCCCTTCGGTGACGTTGCCGAGGTCGATGCCCGTGAACCGGTTGCCCTCGCGCGCAGCCAGCTGTCGAGCCTCGAGCTGCTGGTTGGCGGCGAGCACGCTGACGCCCAACGACGGGAGCTCACGCAGCACTGCCCAGGTCCGCGAGGTGTTCTGGACCGCGACGCCGATCAGCGGGGGGTCGAGCGAGACCGGGATGAAGGCGCTGATGGCCATGCCGACGGTCTCCCCGTCCGGTGTCGTGCCACACAGCGCCACCACGCCGCTCGGGAACGTGCCGAAGGTCCGCCGCAGCACCTCCGGCGTCGGATGGGTGTCGTTGAAGTACGGAGTGTCCCTGGTCATCTCAGTCGTCCTCACACCAGTCCCTCGGCGATCGCGGAGTCGATGCTCGACTTCTCGCCGAGATAGCTCGCCTCGAGCAGCTCCGCGTCGCGGCGAAGTTCCTCTACCGTGCCCTCGGCGACCACGGAGCCGTGCGCCATTACGTAGCCGCGGTCCGCGACGGACAGGGCGGCGAGGATGTGTTGCTCGACGAGGAGCACGCCCATGCCCTTTTCGTCGGCGATGCTCCGCACGATCGGGAGCAGCCGTTCGACGATGATCGGGGCCAGACCCAGACTCATCTCGTCGAGGAGAATGACTTTTGGGTCGGCGATCAGAGCTCCGGCGAGAGCCAGCATCTGCTGCTCACCGCCGGACAGCAGCGCCGCGCGCCTATCCATCAAGTTCTCTAGCACGGGGAAGTGGCCGAGAACCTCCTCAAGAGAGACCGTCGAGCGGCGGTGCCAGCGCAGGCGGAGGTTATCCGCCACGGTGAGGCGGTAGAAGAGCCCCCGGCCCTCGGGCACAAGCGCGAGGCCGCGGCGTGCTACGACGTAGGACGCCGCGGGCGTCGCCATGCCGCAGACGTCGACGGTTCCGCCCAGCTTCGGGAGGGCACCGGCGATCGTCAGCATGCTGGTCGTCTTGCCGGCTCCGTTAGCCCCGAGGAGACACACGACCTCGCCGGCCTCGACCCTCAGATCGAGGTCACGGACGACGGGCAGCTTTCCGTAGCCGCACGTGAGTCCTCGGGTCTCGATGAGTGCGGTCACGATCCGACCTCCTCTTTGTCGATCCCGACCTCAGTCGCGATGTCGACGGTTTCGAACGACTGGCTTCCCAGGTAGGACTCGAGGACACGTGGGTCGTTGCGCACCTCGTCAGGAGTGCCGTGGGCGATCTGCTTGCCAAACTCGATGACGTACACGCGGTCGCAGACGCTCATCACCAGGTGCATGTCGTGGTCGATGAGTAGACAGGCCATCCCTGTCGCGGCTATCCGACGTAGTTGGTCACCAAAGACTCGGCTTTCCTCGCTGTCCAGTCCCGCAGCTGGCTCGTCGAGCAGCAGCACTTGCGGCCGCATCGCCAGGGCGCGGGCCATGCCGACTGCCTTCTGCCGGCCGAGGGGCAGTTCCGACGGCCTGCGGTCCGCGACGTCGGTCAGCGACATCAGCGCCAGCGCCTGATCTACTTCGGCGGCCGGAGGAGAGGTGGGGCGGAGGGTGTCGCGCAGCATGCCCAGGGCCTCGTTGCCCGTCTCCTGCGCGACCCGGACGTTATCGGCGACGGTCAGGTCTTCGAACAGCTCGCCAGCCTGCCAGGTCCTGACCAAGCCACGGCGTGCGCGTTCATGCGCGGGGCGGCCATCAAGCCGCTCCCCAGCGAGAGCCACCTCCCCGGAACTGCGAGTGAAACCAGTCAGGGCATCGACCAAGCTTGTCTTGCCAGCGCCGTTCGGGCCGATCAGGCCGACAATCTCCCCGGCCCGCACGTCGACCTGAACGTCGGATACGGCGACGACGCCGCCATACCGGACCGTGATGTCGCGAGCAGAAAGGATCACGTCGCCAACCTGCCGCGCGGCCGCGGACTCGGCAGCGTCGGATCGCACATTCGTCCCAAGGACGAACTTGGCATGCTCCTTGCTCGGCCGGAATCGGGTACGCAACTTTTCGTAGTCTTCGCGGGTCTTGCCCGCGACGCCGACGGGGTTGAACAGGACCGTCAGTAGCAGCGAGAAACCGGAGATAAGTAGGTAGTACTTGCCGACGTGCAGGTTCTGGTCCACGAACACATAAACAATGCCAAGGGTCGCACCGAGCCCGCCGACTACGGCACCCGCTACGCTGGTAATGCCGGTCATGTAGGCTATAGCGAGGAATCCCAGTCCGACGAACACGCCGAAGGAATCGGCAGACAGCTGACCCCGGCTGTAGCCGATGAGCGCGCCGGCGAGTCCGGCCAGGAACGAGGATGCTGCGAACGCCGCCAGTTTGACACGAGGGACGTTGATGCCGACGGCCGCGGCAGCGCGCTCGTTCGAGCGAATCGCGAGCATCGTGCGGCCGGTGCCCCCGCGCAAGAGGTTCCCCACGCAGACAAAGGCGAGCACGACGATGACAAGCACCATGATGCCGAAGGGCAGACGCGCGACACTCTCGCCGCCGCGCACCGACAGGTCCCATCCGAAGATTGACGGGTCGGGGATGAAGTTGCCAGTAGCGGAGACGAGCTGCGGGTTGTTGATGACGAAGTCTTGGAGCGTTAGAGCCGCCGCCAGGGTGACTACGGCGAGCTGAGCGCCGCGAATGCGCAGCGCCGGGATCCCGACAAGGACGCCCGCCACGGCGGCGAGCGTCGCTGCGATGAGGAGCGAGAACGGGAAGGGCACCGAGTCACCGAACTTGGACAATGCGATGCCGGCAACGCCAGCGAAGGCCGCCTGGGCCAGCGAGATCTGGCCGAGCATGCCGGTCAGCAGCACAAGGGAAAGCATGATCAGCGACACGGCCAGGCTAGTGATGAGGCCGAACCGATAGGTACCGGACGTGAGCAGTAGGCCGAGCACGCCGAGAATGAACCAGATCGCCACTGTGCGGGGTCGGTTGCGCGGGAGCGTCACAGTCGGCAAGGCCGTCCGGACATCGTCCCCGCGTGTGGGGATCGAGCGCCCGAGCGCGAAGAGCGCCACGACGATTACGACGAACGGAACCACGTTGGTGAGCCCTTGCTTCGCCCAGTCCGGCCACCATTCCATGTTGTTGGATAGGTAGAGGAGCTCGGCCTGGGCCACACCGAGCGCCATGGCACCTAACAGGCCCAGCGGGAGCGAGCTCATTCGGGCGAGGAGAGCACCGGCCAGTGCCGGGACCACGAGAAGCGGCATGGTCTGCGGTGACAGTGTCCCGGTGGCGGGGCCGGCAAGCACCAGGATGAAGGCCGTGAACATCGACGACACGGTCCAGGTGACCAGGCCGGTCGCTGACGGCGACAATCGGGCGAATCCGGCCGCGCGCTCGTCTTCCGCGGAGGCCTGGATCGCCAGCCCCATTCGGGACTTCTTGAACCACACGGCGAGCGCCGCTGACAGCACCACGGTGATGCCGATCAGCCACAGGCGGTCCTCGGCGAGGTTGACCCCGGCGAACTCCACCACTCCCTGAGGGAGGGACACGCCTCTGAGCCGGGGCTTGGTGTCGTACTTGAGCCCGACGGCGGCTTGGAGCGTTAGCAGGATCCCGACCGCCGCGACCACCTTCGCCAGCGGCGGCGCCTTCCGCATCGGCCTCGAGACCGTCAGCTCGACGAGCGCCCCCAGCACACCGGCCGTGGCCACCGCGATGGCCACGGCCAGCGAGGTGGGTGTCTCCCCCACCTCGAACGAGGGCAGCCATGGGACCGGCAGCGTGAGTCTCCCGTGCCGCAGCTCCTCGTAGACGTACATAGGCACCGCAGCCATCGCAGCCGCGGCGAAGTTGATCATTCCCGTGCCCTGATAGGTCAAAACGATCCCGAGGGTCAGGGCGGCGAATACCGCCCCGGCCCCCAGGCCGAGCACGAGGAACAAGAGGATCTGGTCCACTACGCACCTCTCAGTTGGTCACTCGACATGACGGCACCGCTACGGCAGGACCGCGGAGATGTCGACGGGCTGGCCGGACAGCGGCACGAGGAGCCCGCCGTCGTTCGGCTCGGCGTTGATGCCACCGGTGCCGCAGGCGGTCGTGCCGGGCCACGAGGGCTTCGAGCAGTCCCAGCCGTTGGTGCGGAACGGCTGGCGATCACCCTTCGAGGTGGCCAGACCCCGGTGGACCGCCTCGGCCGTCAAGGGATCGGCCTTCTCGGCCAAGTCGGTGAGCGCCCGCGCCGCGACGAGCGCGACATAGAAGCCGTTCTGACGCTGGCTGATGCTGCTGGTCTTGCCGATGCCCGACTTGGCGTAGGTGTTGAAGGCGTCGATGTCGGGCTGCACGTCCTTCGGGATTTCCGGGAACTCCGGCAGGTAGTACGGAGAGTTGAAGATCGTCTTCTTGAGCACGGACGCGTCGAGCTGCGGGATGATCTCGACGTTCGACCCCGCGGTGAAGTAGCCCCTGAACCCGGCGGTCCGGAAGGCCGGCAGAGCTGCCAGCGCGTCGGCGGCGATGTAGCCGGCGATGGCGTCCGGCTTCCAGGCGAGTACCGTGGCCGCCTGCACCGTCCAGTCGGACTGGGCGGGCACGTAGAACACCTTGGCCTGAAGGCCCAGCTTCTTGCCGGCGGGCTCGATGACCTTGTCGTACGTCTCGTGGCTGGCCGGGTTGTCGACCATCAGTACGGCGATCTTCTCGGCGTGGAGCTTCTGCAGCTGGACGAGGTTGCCTGCGTAGCCCTCCTGGGCGGAGTACTCGAAGAAGAAGGCGTCGCCCACGGCGGAGTTCATGCCGGGGGTCAGCGGGAAGCTGCCGAGCTCGGCGAGCCCGGCGGACTTGAGCACGGGGAGCATGGCGTCGGCACCGAAGTCGGCGCCCTGCACGGCCAGCACGGCCTTCTTCTCGACGAACCGGTTGGCGCAGTTGACCGACGCCTCCGGACTACCGTCGGTCTTGCAGTCGATCGCCTCGAGCGGGTGGCCGTTGATGCCCCCCAGGCGCTCGTTGACGTACTTCACGCCGGCCTCGAAGCCGATACGGACGTCGGGGAGCGAGATGGAGCCGCCCTCGAGATTGTGGAAGCCGACCGTGACCGGGGACTTCGACTCGTCCGCCGACGTTCCCGTCGGCAGCGCGGCCGAGGACTTCGAGTCGGTCGCGACGGGCTTGTCCGCCGAGTCGCTTCCACAAGCAGAGCTCACAGCGAGCAGGGCGGCGAGAACGACTCCCGCCGCGAACTTGGATGTCCTCACTGTGTCACCTTTCGGATCAGTAGACGGTCGCCCGCCTGTCCCGGCTGCGCGTGCGATTCACGTCACAGTGCCGTAGGGCACCGTACGGTACATGAGATATCGTACGTTGCACCAGAGCCTGACGGAGGAACCTTGAAGACACTTCGTGTTGGCAGTGACGGTCAGGGGCTCCCCCGGCTGGAGTCGCTGGCCCTCCCGTTCCTCGCCCAGGGGCCGAGCGCCACACCTGCCGATCAGGAGCGGGCACCCCAGCCGGACATGGCCGCGGCGGTCCGGCGGGTGCGCGCCGTGAGCGGCCCCGCGGGGACGCTAGAGGTGGTCGATGGCCCTAGCCCGCGGCGGCTCCTCGTGCTGGTCTCGGGATCGCTCGTGGTGAGCGTCCCCGAAATGCGAGCCCGGCTCGGCGCCGGCGACGTGCTCTTCCTGGACGCGCCCGAGCCGCTCGGGGCACCGGCACGGGTGATGGCGGAAACGCCGTGCTCCTACCTCGATGTGGAGGTCGAGCCGGAGTGGCTGCCCGTCGGCACCGTGCCGCCCGCCCTCGATGAGGGGCGGCGATCGGCCTGGACCGCCCCGCGAGTCCTGCGGATGACCTCCGACGGCGAGCGAGCGCACCTGGCGCCGTTCAACGAGCTCTTCGCGGAACCGCCTGCGCCCTCCCAGGACGTCGACGCGCTGACGTTCGTGTCTCTGTCGCCGTCCCTGCGCTCCGGCTGGCACACCGAGCCCGCGGTGAGCCTGGTCGTCGTGTTGGCCGGCGGCTTCGAGCTCGAGGTGGGCGGCTACGGCGGCCGCCGGACCCTGCGAGCCGGCGACGTCTGCCTCGTCGAGGACTTCGAGGGGCAGGGCCACAAGAGCTCGATGGACGGCGAGACCCGGTTCGCCGCCCTGAGACTTCCTCGGAACCATCGCTGGAGCCGGGACCCAGCCAGTGGAGAGTCCCCCGCATGAACGAGGAGTTCGACCTCTTCGAGGCGATGGAGACCTGTCGCTCAATCCGCCGGCTCAGCCCGGATCCCCTGCTGGACGCCCACATCGAGCGGCTCATCCACTACGCCACGCGCGCGCCGAGTGCGGGCAACCGCCAACTGTAGAAGTTCCTCGTCGTCACGGCGCTCGAGGACCGGCGGTGGTTCCGCTACCCGCGGCGCGCGGCCTCGGCCTCGGCGCGGCCATGACCACGGACCACCTCGAGAACGAACCCGCCGTCCGGGAGCACTTCGGCATCCCGTCGAACTTCGAAATCGGCGCGACCATCCCGGTCGGCTACCCGGTGGGCCGCTACGGCCCGCGGTCCCGGAACCCCGTCGTACCGACGATGTTCCGGGACCGCTTCGGGATGGCGTGGCTGGCGACGCGAACGGCCTGTGAGATATGAGATCTGGTATGGAATATATGGTCTACGTTGCCTATCATCGGCGTCCATGGAGTTGGTAACCGATCCGCGGCTTCGCGAGATCATCGAGCAGATCCGGCCTCACGTCGAAGCGAACCCGGCTCCGGCCGTCCGGCAGCCCCCGAGCAACCCGGCCGAACGCGACGCGTGGTTCGCCGACGTCACCCAGGAGCGGCAACGGCAGCAGGACCAGACCGTGCAGATGAGCGGCGGCGGTGCACCCGCCCCGGACGGGGTCGAGGTCACCGACGTCCGCATCCCCGTCACCGGGACCTGCGGCTGGGCGGGCTGCGGCCCGTGCACGGCGGGCGCGATCGACGCGATCGTCTACCGTCCCCTCGGCGCCCACGACGCGCCAGCCCAGCTCAACTTCCACGGCGGTGGCTTCTGGATCGGCGGCGGACTCGAGATGCTGCGACTCAGCGCCCCGGTGCTCGGCGCGCGCGCCCTCAAGCTCGGCGTGGTGGTCGTCGACGTGGACTACCGGATGGCCCCGACCCACAAGTTCCCGGTCCCGGTCGAGGACTGCTACGCGGCGCTGACCTGGGTCGCCGCGAACGCCGGTCAGCTCAGCGCGGACACGAGCAGGATCGCGGTCGGCGGCAGCAGCGCGGGCGGGACCCTCGCCGCCGCGGTCGCGTTGATGACACGCGACCGCGAGGGCCCGGCCCTGTCCGCGCTGGTGCTGCACATCCCGGTCACCGACAGCAGCTGCAACACCGCCTCGATGCGTCAGCTCGCCGAGGGCTACACGATGACCCGCCAACACGCGCTGGAGATGTGGGACATGTACCTGGCCACCCCGGCCGACGCCCACCACCCGTACGCCTCCCCGGCGCACGCCGCGACCCTCCGCGGCTTGCCGCCGGCCCTGTTCGTGCTCGGCGACTACGACGTCCTGCGCGACGAGGGCCAGGCTTTCGCCCAGCGGCTGGTCGACGACGGGGTCACCGTGACCGTGCGGCGCCTGCCGCAGACCCACGGCGCCCTGCTGCCGGAGAACTGGCCGGAGACCGAGCGGCTCGTCCGTCAGCACCTCCGCGCCAACCTGCTGGGTCCCTGACCAGGCACGGGTGCCGCGACGCGGCGAGCACCCTCGGTGGTCAGAGCGAGGCGCCGCCGTCGCTGCCGACGACCTCCCCCACCATGGCGCTCGCCGCGTCGGAGGCCAGGAACGCCACCACGTTCGCGGTCTCCTCGTGCAGCAGGTAACGGCCCAGCTGGTTGCGGATCATGGCGTAGAACCACATGTCGTTGAAGGCCGGGATCTTCGCCTTGGTCCGCACCATCGAGCCCGGGTTCACCCCGTTCACCCGAATGCCGTGCTGGATCGCCTCCGCCGCCAGGAACTTGGTGAACGACGCGAGCCAGCTCTTGCCCGTGCCGTAGAGGAGGTTCCGCGGCGCGGTCGGCGTGTTCGCGGAGGCGCTCCCGATGTTGATGATATGGCCGCGCCCCTGCGGGATCATGTAGTCGAGCACGGCGCGGCTGGCGTACATCGGTCCGGCCATGGTGCCGCGCAGCGACCTGTCGATGTCCTCGCGGCTGGCGATGCTGAAGTCGACGACGGCGACGTCGACCGCGCTGTTGACCAGCACGTCGATCCCGCCCAGCAGGTCGTCGCACTCCGCCATCCACCGCTGGATGTCGTCCCAGTCGGTGGCGTTCCCGTACACCCCGAAGGCGCGGGTTCCCCACTTCTCGGACACGCTCGCGGCGACACCGTGCGGGTCGGGCCCGACGTAGTTCGGCATGCTGCCGCTGACGTCGGCCGAGTCGACCTCGATGTCCACCAAGGCGACGTCCGCGCCGAGCCCGGCGAAGCGGTTGGCACAGGCCTGGCCCAACCCCTTGCCGCCACCGCCGGTGATCACCACCTTGCGTCCGCGCATGTCGAGCAGATCGGTCACCCTGCTCTCGATCGAGCCGAACGGCATCCGCCGCTCGTCCCACAGCATATCCAGGCTGTCGCCCGCCTCGACCGCTCGGGCGTAGAGCGTCTTGAAGTAGTCGCTGGTCATCGGCGTGTCGACCTCCGTGCAGGCGCCTGGTTCACAAACCCAGCCGGGTCGGCTCTTCGGTCCCGCCGAACGCCACGTGCGCCTCGCCATCGACCGCCCCGCGCATGTTGTCCGCCAGCGGGGTCTCCAGCTCGTGGAGCCGCGGCAGAACCTCCTTGGCGAACAGCCGCAGCGAACGCTCGGCCTGCTCGATCGGCATCGCGCCGAACCGGACGTTGAGGACGAACTCGTCGGCGCTGGTCTTGGCCTGGATCTCCTTGAGCTTCTCGAAGACCTGGTCCGGTGTGCCGTAGGCCTGCGGCCGCGCACTCTTCTCGGCCAGCGTCTCCTGGTCGGTGATGGCGTTGCTCAGCTTGGCGTACTGCTCGTACCCCTTGGTGTTCTTGAACCGCTCCGGGTCGTCGAACTGGTAGTGGTGCTTGCTGCTCTCCCCGGCCTCAAGGGAGTGCACCCTCATCGCCTTCCACGCCTCCTCCTCGGTCTCCGCGCACACCATCCGGATCACCACCGTGGGCTGGGTCGGCTCGAGACCGTTGCCCGCCCTGATGCTGTTGAACGCGGCGACGTCGCCGGCGTAGTCGTCCCAGCTCTTCTGGTTGGTCATCAGCATGCCGAGCCCGGCGTTGGCGGCGATCGGAAGCGTCTCGGGACTGGTCCAGGCGATCCGCATCCGGTCCATCAGGCGCTGCGGGTTGCGGAAGGACGGACGGATGGTGGTCTCCGGGATGGTGAAGTGCTCGCCCTCGTGCGAGAACCACTCGCTGGACATCGCCTTGCGGAGGATCTCCAGGGTCTCGTTGAAGCGGCTGCGCGCCTCACTCATGGGCACGCGGAACGCGTCGAACTCCCGGATCGCGGCACCCCGGCCCATGCCGAGCGTGAGCTGGCGGCCCTGCAGCAGGTTGTCCAGCGCACTGATCTGGTCGGCGACCACGAGCGGGTCGTACCAGGGCAGCACCACGATCATCGTGCCGAAGTCGATGTTGCTGGTCCGGCCGGCCATGAAGGTCAGGTGCTGCAGCGCGCCGCCGGTCATGACGTACGGCGTGAAGTGGTGGTCGATCGCCCAGTACGAGTCGAAGCCGAGCGGCTCGACGAGTTCGGCCAGCGCGATCTCCTCGTCGTAGATCTGCTGGTCGGTGACCTTCGGCGGGCCGGGCGCCTTCGCGAGGAAGCGGTCCCAGTCGTCGTAGTTCTGAAAGTTGAGGTGAACGCCGATCTTCACAGTCTCGCCTCCAGCGTCGTCCAAAGGCGCGCCCCAGTGCCGCAACCCGTGAGCCCGGCGGACGCCCGGTGCTCGGAGTCAAGCACCAGCCGGGACGCGGCTCCACGACTTCGTTCCGGCACACAGAACATGTCGGAACGCGGTCCGGTCGTTCTGCTCTGCGAGACGTCACGCTGGTCGGCCAGGAGCTTCGCGCCGGAGAGTCATGCGAATGAAGATCGGCGCACAGCTCGCTGTCACGACGCACACGATCGACGCCGTCACCCTGGCACAGGAGCTCGAGGCCCGGGGGTTCGAGTCGTACTGGGCTCCCGAGCACACCGTCGTGCCCAAGCACCCGGGCATCGCCTTCCCCATGACCGGGGGAGAGATCCCCGACGTCTACCACCAGATGGCCGATCCGTTCGTCGTCCTCAGCATGATGGCCGCCGTCACCAGCAGGCTTCGGGTGGCCACCGGAGTCTGCCTTGTGCCGGAGCACCCGCCGCTCACCCTCGCCAAGGCCGTCTCGACCCTGGACGCGTTCAGCGGGGGCCGCTTCCTGTTCGGCCTCGGCACCGGATGGCTCCGCGAGGTCACCGAGCTCCACAACCCGGCGGCGGCCGCCAAGCCCTGGGGTTACACCATCCAGGCCGTCGCGGCGATGAAGGAGCTGTGGGCAAACGAGTCGGCGAGGTACGACGGAGATCTGGTCACGTTCCCGGAGATGGTCTGCGATCCACGGCCCCGGCAACGCCCGCATCCCCCGGTGATCGTGGGCGCGCAGCCCACGCCGGTCGCCGCGAGCCGTATCGCCGCGTGGGCCGACGGGTGGCTCGCCACCGGCGTAACACCGGCACAGGTAGCCGAGTTCCGGGCAGCGCTCGATGCCGAGTGCACACGGATCGGCCGGGACCCCGGCAAGGTGTCGATCACGGTCGGCGTGCGCGACCCCAGCGAGGACATCCGTGAGGCGTACGCCGCGGCCGGCGTCGAACGGCTGATGGTCCTGCTCTACAACCACCCGGGTACCCGCATCCCGCTGGAGGACTGGGCCGCGGTCGGAGTGGCGACCCTGTCGGCCCCGCCGCCGACCCCTGACCAGACCCTGCACGCGCTCGACGCGGTAGCAGCCATGGCGGGGCTGTGAACCGCGGGCTCCCTCAGCCGCTGCTCGACGAGCACTGAGCCGCGACCCGTTGCCGCGGACGGCGTCGTGATCCTGGTCGAGCCGGATGGCAGCGCCAGGGTCGTCGCCGAGCGGCTCGACGCCCCCAACGGGCCGGCCCTCCTCGATGGGGGCAACACCTATGTCGTCGCCGAGTTCCCGGCCCAACGGCTGACGGCGTACGACCGAGGTCCGGACGGCTCGCTCTCCGCGCGCCGACCGTGGGCCGACCTCGCCCCGGGCAGCGCCGACGGGATTGCGGCCGACCCGGCCGGTGGGATCTGGTGCGCGTCGCCGTGGACGTCCGACTGCCGGCGGGTCCTCGAGGGCGGCGCTGTCGCCGACGTCGTGGACTTCACCGACCGGATGCCGCTGGCTTGCGCTCTTGGCGGTCACGACGGTCGGACCCTCTTCGTCCTCAGCTGCGTAGGCGGAGCCGAAGCCATCGCCGCCCGGACCTGCACCTCGGTGATCGAGACAGTCCGCCTCGGCTGAGCCGATCCGGGCGGGTCAGAGCGCTCCGTCGGCCCGGAGCTCGGCGATCCGGTCGGCTTCGAGCCCGGCGAGATCCTCCAGCACCCGGTCGGTGTCCTCGCCGTAGCTCGGTCCGGACCGGTCGTACCGGCCGCCGATGTAGGTGGGCGTCTCGGAGAACCAGGTCGGATGCTCCTTGACCGGCCAGCGGCCGAGCTCGCTCTGGTCCAGCTCGACCAGCCAGCCGAGTGCATCCAGCTGCGGGTCCGACTCGTAGCGGTCCTGCGCGGTCTGGCACACGCCAGCGGGCACTCCTCGCGCTTGCAGCTCGTGCATGAGCTCGAAGCCGTCCCGAACCCGGGTCGTCTCGGCCACGAGCCGGTCGAGCGCGTCGGCGTGCTTGATCCGGTCCGCCAGTCTGGTGAACCGGTGGTCGTCGCGCAGCTCCTGGAGGCCGAGCACGTCGGTCACGTCGTACCAGTGGGCTTCGGTGAACGCCGCCAGCGCGAGCCACCGGTCGTCGCCCTGGGTGGGGAACGCGCCGTGAGGAGCGGCTTGCTTGTACGGCGAACCGTTGCCGTAGCGAGCCCAGTCCCGGCCGTTGGCGGTCTTGTCCAGGATCGCGGTCCCGGTGAGGTAAAGGCCCGTCTCGCCCTGGGAGGCGTCGATATGGCAGCCCAGCCCCGTGACGTCTCGACGGTAGAGCGCAGCGAGCATCGCCGTCGCCATGTTGTATGCCCCGAACCAGTCCAGGTACGAGTAGCCGATCCCCGCCGGCGGGAACGGTGCCGGTAGCCCGGACATGTCGCTCATCCCCGAGATCGCCTGAGCGCTCGGGCCGAAGGTGCGCACCTGGCCGTAGCTCCCCCGTTCGCCCAGGCCGCTCTGCTGCACGTAGATGATGCGGGGGTTGAGCTCGCGGAGCCGGCCGTAGCCGAGTCCCATCCGAGTCATCGTGCCGGGCGAGAAGCCCTCCACGACCATGTCGGCATTCCGGATCAGGTCCTCGAGGATCTTCCGCGACTCGGGATGCTTCAGGTTGAGCGAGAGCGACCGCTTGCCGGAGTTGATCTCCATGAAGGAGCCACTGCGGTTCGGGCTGCCGTCGTCCCCAAAGTATGCCGGCGTGGGCAGCGCGTCGACCGCAGCGTCCCGCTCGGCGCGGCCTCCGGGCGGACAGGCGCCGAGCGGGCTGAACCGCATACGGTCGGGTCGGCTGATGTGCTCGACCTTCACCACGTCGGCACCCATCGCGGCGAGGAACCGACCCGCACCCGCGCTCGCCAGCATCCAGCTCATGTCGACGACGCGCACGCCGGACATTGCAAACGGCTTGCCGTGCGGGCTGACGATGGTCGCTTCGTTCCGGGGCGACGTGTACGCCGGCCGCCGCTCCGGCAGGCCGCGGCTCCACTCTGCCTCGACCTCGTCGGTGTGCTCACCCACCAGCGGCGGACGCGGTCCCCGCGGCCACTCGAACTCCTCCGTGACCCACTTCCCACCGGTGTAGAGGAACGTGCGGTCGAGCTCGGGGTGCCGGACGTCGAAGAACGCGCCCCGTTGCAACCAATGCTCGTCCGTGGCGTTCTCCTCGGGGCGCCGCACCGGCGTCCAGGGGAGGTTGAGTGCCTGCGCGTCACGCCAGACGTCTCGCTCGAACAGGGTCTGCCCGAGGAGGAGGTTGACCTGGTACGCCAACCGGTCGCGCGCCTCATCGCTGTTGCGGTAGTCCGTGGCGTACTTGGGGTCGTCCAAGTTGGCCTCGAAGCCGTACTTGCGGAGGAGCTTGACGGTGGCGTCCCATTCGTCGCCCTGGGAGCGGACGTAGGTCCGGTAGGGCAGGACGTAGCGACCGTCCTTGGTCAGAGCGATCGACGGACTGCGAGCGGAGGTGGTCGAGTGCCTGCACGTGACGCGGCGGTGCACCTGCTTGAGGTAGATCCAGTCCGGCAGGTCGGTCTCGGTGTTCTGGCTGACTGCCTGGTGCACGCTCGTCGAGAGTGCCTGCCCTCGTCCCGTGTGGAGCCGGTAGGTCAGAGCGGCCAGGATCGACATCGCCGCCATCTCACCGGCGATGTAGTACGCCTGCCACATCTGGGGTGCGATGGGCGGGGTGTCGTACCCGCCAGTGGGGTCTGGGTCGTATCCGCAGTTCATCATCACCCCGCCCAGGGCGAGGTGGACCAGGTCGCTGCCGGCGTAGTCGCGCCACGGGCCGATGTCGCCGAACGGAGAGATCCTCGCGTGGATCAGCCCAGGCTTGGCCTCGCGCAGCACGGCGTACCCGAGACCACGTTCGAGGAGGTAGCCCCGCGGCCGACTGTCCAGGATCACATCGGCCTGGGCGGCCAAGCGGCGGAAGCGCTCCTGGTCGCTTCCCGAGTCGAGGTCAAGGACGATCGAGCGCTTGCCCAGGTTGTGGTGCCAGAAGTACAGGCTCCGGTCGGGGTGCGGCTGGTCGTCGAGGAACGGGCCGTACGTCCGGGTCTCCGCCCCGCCCGGCGGCTCGACCCGCACCACGTCCGCGCCGAGGCCGGCCAGCACCTTCCCGCAGTACTCACCCAGCTCGTCGCCGACCTCGAGAACCCGCAACCGACCCAGGAACGCGAGGTGCCCTTGGGGCTCGCGGCCCGCCAGGTCGCCGGCCCAGGTAGTCCCCTCTTGTGGTGCGTAGCTCATGACAGCCTCCTAGGTTTGAGATATGATATCCCATACAGCACACGTCGCCATGTCGCATCTCATGCTCAAAGTGACCTGGCACATACGCGAGCGAGGCGAAAGGGCGGTCCCCGCATGATCGAGAGGCCTGACAACCTCACCGACCTCGTGTTCGCGGCGATCCGCGACCGGATCGTCGATGCATCGCTGCCACCCGGCAGCTCGGTCAGCGAGGCGACGCTCGCCAAGGAGCTGACTGTGAGCAAGACGCCAGTCAGGGAAGCACTGCTGCGGATGCGCCGGATCGGGCTCGTCGAGCCGACGTCGCGGGGGCTCCGCGTGACGCTGCCCTCGGTCCGGTCGGTGCGGCACGCGTTCGAGTACCGCGCGGTTTTGGAGTCGGGCGCCGCGACCTATGCGGCTCGCCACGCCACGGGCGAGCAGCTCGACGCCGTCGCGCGCTGGGCCTCGGAGTCCCTGGGCTACGCACAGGACGGCGATCCGGCCAACTTCAGGCAGACCGACCATCAGTTCCACGTCGCGGTGGCCAACGCCTCAGGGAACGAGTTCATGCGTTCCGCGATCGAAGACGCGTTCGTCCTCACGGTGGCACTGCGTCAGCGTGACGTCAGCCTGGTCCGCGACTTCGTCCCGGACGCGCTTGAACACCTCGAGATCGCCGACGCCCTGCGCGCCCGCAACTCCGCCGCCGCGAGCGCTCTCCTCGCGAGCCACGCACTCCGCATCATGGACCAGCTGCTCGACGCGATGGCGAAACCCGCCGCCGTACCTGCTGGTTGAGCCCCGCCATGCGCCCCCTACCGCGACCCACCGCCCTGTCGCGCCCGTTCTGGGACGGCTGCCTCGACGGAAGACTCCTCGTGCAGCGCTGCTCTAGCTGTGCGCGTTGCTTCTTCATCCCCAGCGCCTTCTGCCCCCACTGCCTGGACGCCGATTACGAGTGGATCGAGTCCTCCGGACGGGGCCACGTCGTCACCTGCACTGTGGTCTGGAGGCCGCCGACCCCGGCCTTCGACCCGCCGTACGTCGTGGCCGTCATCCGGATGGAGGAGGGGTACGACATGTTCACGAACATCGTCGACGTCGAGCCGGAAGCGGACCTGATCGGCGCCGCAGTCCGGGTCCGGTTCCATCAGGAGTCCGAGGACATCGTCCTGCCGTTCTTCGAACTCGCAGCGACGAATGGGCGGCACCCGTGAGAAGCCGGCAGGCCGTCATCGTGGGTGCGTTCAATACGCGACAGGCTCGGAAGCTGAGTGGGGAGACGTCCGACACCGTGACCGCGGCCGCGATCCGAGGCGCATTGAGCGACGCCGGCCTCACTGTGGGAGACGTCACCGGTGTCAACATCCTGCCGGGACTGGACTATCAGAACGGCTCGCGCAAGTTCGGCTACGCGATGGGCATCCCCTACTTCTGGGCTGGCCGGGCCATGCCGGGCACCGCGTCGGTTCTCGAAGCGGCCACCGCGATCGAGGCCGGCGTCACCGACGTCGTCGTGGTCGCCGCCGGCGAGGCGGGGATCCACCAGGACTCCGCGAGCACGGCGCCCTGGACCCGTCCCTCAAACGAGTTCATCGAGTGCTGGGGGCTGATGACTCCCGCCGAGTTCGCCCTGTCAGCAAAGGAATACATGCACAGGTTCTCGGTCGACCCCGCGAAAGTTGCTCTTGTTGCAGCGGTGATCCGGAACAACGGCGCGCGGAACCCGGAGGCTGTCTACTACGGTCGCGGCCCGTTCTCAGCGGAGGACATCCTGGCCTCGCGCATGGTCGCGGACCCCTACCACCTGCTCGAGTGCGCCACGACCGCAGAGGGAGGCAGCGCCCTCGTCCTCACCACAGCGGAGCGGGCTCAGGACCTCCCGGGGGTCGCCGTCGCCGTCCTCGGGGGCGGCTCTGAAAGCTGGGGGCCGAGCTACACGCACCCGCCAACCTATGAACGGGTCGGGATGCTGGGCAGGGACGCGGCCGACCGCGCCTTCGCGCGCGCCGGGCTCGCTCGTGAGGACGTCGACGTCTTCGAGCTCTACGACAACTTCAGCTGGGAGATCATCAGGTACTTCGAGGCGTTCCGGTACTGCGGCGTCGGCGAAGGACCCGACTTCGTCGCCGACGGCGCCATCGAGGTCACCGGTCGCTATCCGGTGGTGACGGATGGCGGCACGATGTCGCACTCGCACACCGGGGAGTCGCAGCGGATCCAGCGGGTCGTCCAGGCGGTGCGCCAGCTTCGCGGCACGTCCGCGGCAAACCAGCTGCCGGACCCGCAGGTCGCCCTCGTGGCCGCTCTCGGCGACGTCGTGCTTCTCGGGCGTCAGAGCTCTCGCTGAGACGTGATATCTGAGATATTGTTGGCGAAGGAGGCGAGTCCAGAAACGAAGGAGAGACCTGGGATGACGACCACCGAGCTGCCGAGGATCATCAGCGTCGACGACCACATCATCGAGCCCCCGACGCTGTTCCAGAGGTGGCTGCCGGCGAAGTACCAGGACCGGGCGCCGCGGGTGGAGCGTCGGCTGATCAGCAAGGAGTCGAAGCTGTTCAGCGGCTTGGTCGAAGACCCGGACGGGGACCCGGGGGACGTCTGGCTGTTCGGGGACTCCGCGTACGTGCTCAGACGGCCCATCCTCATCCTCGACGGCGTCGAGACCACGGCCGACATGCGCGGCAACGAGCCGGCGACGTACGACCAGATGCACCCCGCGTGCTACGACCCCCGAGCCAGGCTCGAGGTGATGACCTCCCAGCACGTCGAGGCCTCGCTCGCCTTCCCGACCTTTCCGCGATTCTGCGGTCAGGCGCTCAGCGAGCAGACCAGCAAGGACCGGGACTTCGGGCTCGCGTGCGTGGAGGCCTACAACAACTTCATCGTCGAGGAGTGGTGCGGCGACTCGGGCGGCCGCCACATCCCGCTCCCGGTCGTGCCCCTGTGGGATCCCGCGCTCGCCGCGGCCGAGGTGCGCCGCAACGCAGCGCGTGGCGCTCGTGCGGTCACGTTCAGCGAGATCGTCGGTCACCTCGGCTTCCCGACGATTCACCACGCCAACTGGGATCCGTTCTTCTCAGCCTGCGAAGAGACCGGCACGGTCATCTGCATGCACATCGGCTCGTCATCGAAGATGATGCCGATGCCGCCGGATGCACCCGACGTCGTCGCGACGACGCTCCAGTTCTCCAACTCCTACGCCTCGATGGCGGACTTCATCTTCTCCGGCGTGCTCGACCGCTTCCCGGCCCTCAAGCTCGCCTACTCGGAGGGCCAGGCCGGCTGGCTCCCCTACGCGATGGAGCGGATGGATCACGCCTACACCCACCACACGTGGGGGCACGGAGAGGTCAAGATGCAGGAGCTGCCCTCCACCTACATCCGACGCAACATGTACGGCTGCATCTTCGCCGACCGGCACGCCATCGAGCAGGCTCATCGGATCGGCATCGACAACCTGATGTTCGAGGTCGACTTCCCGCACGCCGACGGCCCCTACCCGCACACCCTCGAGCACCTTGCCGAGCAGTTCACCGGAATCGACGCCGAGACGACGTACAAGATCGTCCGCGGCAACGCGATCCAGCTGTTCCAGCTCGACCTGGACCGCCAGCCCGCCTGACGGCGACACCGGGCCACGGTCCTCACCATCGCCCCCGCCCCGGGCCTCCCGGGGCGGGGGCGATGGTGTGTAGGGGGCTAGCGGAGCACGCGCTGATGGGTGGACACGACGTCACCCACGGCATTCACGAACGAAGCCAGGTCGGCGTCGGTCACGGACAGTGCGAGCGCCAGGTAGCCCCTGCGGGCAATGTAGAAGCCGCGCAGCATGAGCTCGATGTGCAGCAGGGCGCGCTTGTCGGGCGCCGGGTCGATGTGGCGACCGCTGGCTATCGGGGAGCGCTGGAAGTGCAGCCCCAGGATGGAGCCGACACCGGTCGCCTGGACGGCGACGCCGAACTCGGCGAAGACGGAATTCAGCCGGTCCCGGAGTCGGTCACCCCGCGCGTTCAGCTCACCGACCACCTCGGGCGTGAAGACATCGCGCAGTCCCACCAGGCCGGCCGCCATCGTGACCGTGTTGTTGTTGAACGTCCCGGCGTGCGACAGGTTGCCCGGGACACTCGGGTCGAACCGCTCCATCAGCCGCCGATCGCCACCGAACGCGCCGAAGCTGAATCCCGCGCCGAGATACTTGCCGAACGTCGTCAGATCGGGCACGACGCCCAACCGTTGCTGCAGTCCGCCCGGCGCCAGCCTGGAGGTCATCACCTCGTCGAAGATGAGCACGACGCCGTGTCGAGTCGTCGCCTCACGGATCGAGCGGACGAACTCGGCGGTTGCGGGCACTGCGCCACCGCCGCCGAGCATCGGCTCGAGGATCACGGCAGCCAGGTCGTCACGGTGCTGCCGGATCGCGGCCAACGTCCCGGGCACGTCGTTGAAGTCGCACACGACGTAGGGGTACGGAGCGTTCAGAGGCGCCTCGCCGCGGAAGCTCAGCACGCCTCCGTGGTAACCGCTCTCGAAGACCAACACCTTGCTCCGGCCGGTCACCGCGCGGGCGGTCCCGATCGCGAAGAGGTTCGCCTCGGTTCCCGAGTTCGTGAACCGCAGCAGCTCGACGGAGGAGAACCGCTCCGTGATGATCCGCGCCAGCTCCACCTCATAGTTGTTGGGTCCGCCGTACGACAGCCCTTCGTCGAGGGCTCGGCGCACGGCCGTCAGGACCCTGGGGTCGGAGTGGCCGTAGAGGCCGGCTGAGTACTCACCGAGCAGGTCGACGTAACGGTGCCCGTCGAGGTCGGTGAGGAACTGTCCCTCCCCCGCCACGAACGTGACCGGGAACGGCGAGTAGTAGATCGAGGTCCGCGTGTTGCCCCCAGGTAGCACGGTCCCCGCGTCTCTGAACCGACGCTCACTCCGGGGGTTGCTCGCGACGTACCGCTGCTCGGCCAGGGTCAGCAGCTCGCGCAGCTCGGCCTCGACGTCGGTGGTGGTCATGCGCTTCTCCTAATGACGAACGGTCTAGGGCAGCCGGATGTCGAGCCATCCGTGCTCGTTGACGACCGCGGAGTCGCCAGCGCGAAGCAGGACCGTGGTGGTGGTCGACTCGAAGAGGGCGGGACCCGTGACCCTCTCCCCCTGCGCCACGGTCTCCATGCGGTGCACGGGAACGTCGATCCAGCCATCCAGGTAGACCTGACGCGCACCGGCACCCCGGCGGTGGCCGCTGCCCGTCGACAGCGGCTCGGCGCGCAGCTCCGGCAGCTTTCCGACGATGGTGGTCCGTGCGTTCACGATGACCACCTCCTGCCCGGGCGCGTTGTACGCGTAAAGCTCCTGGTGTCGCTTGTGGAACCTCGCGACGACCACGTCGATGAAGTCGGTCGCGTCGACGTCCACGTCGGTGATGGGCACGGTGATCTCGTAGATCTGCTCGCCGTACCGCATGTCGAGCGCACGCTGGGCCTCGATCTGCCCGTCGAACCCGTCAAGCCGGGCTCGGCCCTCGCGCTCCATGTCGAGCAGCACCCGACGCATCCCCTCGGCCGAAGTCGACGCGGCGTCCCCGATGTGGGAGCGCACCATCTCGTAGCGCAGGTCGGTGGCCAGCATCCCCCAGGCGGACAGGACGGACGCGACGTTGGGCACGACCACCCGCTTGATGTCAAGAAGCCGGGCCACCTCGGTGACGTGGATGCCCGCCGCGCCGCCGAAGGAGACGAGCGTGAAGCCGCGCGGGTCGACGCCTCGACGCACAGACACGATCCGGATCCCCTCGGCCATCGTGGTGTTGACGACCTTGGAAATGCCTGCGGCAGCCTCGACCATCGAGACCCCCAGAGCCTCGCCCACGGCTTCGACCGCCGTTTCCGCGGCGGCGGCGTCGAGAGGCAGATCGCCACCCGCGAAGCTGGCCGGGTCGAGCAACCCGAGCACGACGTTCGCGTCGGTGACCGTGGCCTCCGTGCCACCTCGCCCGTAGCATGCCGGACCTGGTACGGCGCCGGCGCTTTCCGGGCCCACATGGAGGATGCCGGCGTCGACCCGGGCGATCGAGCCGCCACCCGCGCCGAGCGTGTGGATATCGAGCGTGGGCAGCGAGACCTTGGCGATGCCGACCTGCTTCTCGGCGGTCAATGGCGCCTCGCCGTTCTGCAGCAACGCGATGTCAGTGCTGGTGCCGCCCATGTCGAAGGAAATCAGCTCACCGGTACCGACGAGCTTGGCGGCCTGCTTCGCGGCCGCGATGCCTCCAGCAGGGCCCGAGAGAACGGCCCCCGCGGCGAGCCGGCCCGACTCCGGGATCGTGGCCACGCCGCCGTGCGAGTGCATGATCATCACCTCGCCGGCGTAGCCCGCGTCGGCGAGGCGGCCGCTGAGCCGTGACAGGTAGTCTGCGAGCACTGGGCCGACGTACGCATTGACCACCGTTGTCCAGACCCGCTCGTACTCCTTGATCTGCGGCAGGACCTCGCTCGACAGCGACACATAGGTGTCAGGGAGCCTGTCCGCCAGCGCGGCGGCCGTCACCTGCTCGTGCTCGGGGTTGCGATAGGAGTGGAGGTAGCAGACCGCTATGGCCTCGGCTCCCGACGCGGCGGCTGCCTCGACCGCGGCTTCGAGCGACTCCGCCGCGAGGGGGATCGCCGCTGTACCGTCCGCCCGCATCCGCTCATTGACCCCGAAGCGTCGCACCCGCGGCACCAGCGGCTGGGGCGGCGCCATCCGTACGTTGTACCGGTCCTCCTTCATTCCCTCGCGCATCTCGATCACGTCTCGGTGGCCCTCGGTCGTGAGCAGAGCAACCTTCGCACCCTTGCCCTCCAGCAGCGCGTTGGTGGCCACCGTGGTGCCGTGCACGATCCGCTCGGTCTCACCCAGCATCTGCTCACGCGTGGTGCCCAGTGCGGCGGCGAGCTTGGTCAGCCCCTCGAGCAGCCCGTCCGAAGGGTCCCGCGGGGTGGAGGAGGACTTGGCGATCACCACCCTGCCGTCGCCGTCAACCGCGGCCAGGTCGGTGAACGTGCCGCCGATGTCGATGCCGATCCGGTACATGCTCAGGCCCCTGTCGTGAGGAGGGTGGTGTCGGTCGCGTCGTCCACCGAGACGAATCCGTTCTCGACGTCCCGCCGCCGCGCATCGGGAGATCGCTCGGCCGGCGGCCCGTAGCCACCACCGCCCGCGGACTCGACGAGGAACACCGAGCGAGGTGGGACCTCGATGTCGACCTCCTTGGTCCGGAGCTCCCGCACGTCCTCGCCCGCGAGGAGCCGGTACCGGTGCGGGTCGCCGTCGCGTCCACCACACGTCCCGAACGACGGGTGCCTGACACCGTCGCCCGCCGTGTTCGCCACCGCCGTCTCCTCGGTCTCCATCCGGAGCCGGAGCACCGAGCCGGCGCCTCCCCGGAACTGCCCGTCGCCGAACGAATCTGGCCGGAACTCGTGGTGCTCGAAGAAGAGCGGGAACCGGACCTCTGCCACCTCGACCGAGCCGAACTTGGAGGAGCCCATCGCCTGGCCCTCGCCTGCCGTCTCCCACCCGTCTCCCGCCGGGGAAGCACCTCCTCCCGGCCGCGCGTGGAAGAGGTGCCAGATGAACTGGCGGCCGGTCCGCGGGTCAACACCCTTGATAGCGATCCGGAACCGCCGGCCCCAGCCGGCGATCACCCGATCAGGACAGGCGCCCACCAGGGCCTTGATCACCGACTCGGCGATCTCCTGGGCGCAGTGGTTCGTGGCCAGCGTGACCGGCCCCGGGGGGCGTGCCCACACCACCGTGCCTTCCTTGGCCGTCACCGTGAGCGGCCGGAACGTCCCCGAGTTCTTCGGGGTCCGCGGCTCGATGAGGAAGGACAGAGCCATGTAGACCGCGGACATCATGTTCGGGTACGACGAGTTGATGAAGCCGGTGACCTGGGGGTGGGAGTCGCACAGGTCGACGTGGAGCGAGTCTCCCGACACCGTGACCTTGGCCCGGATGTAGACATCCTCGGCGCCGTGGCCGTCGTCGTCGAGCACGGCCTCGCCGAAGTAGACCCCGTCGGTCCAGGTCGAGATGCAGGCCCGGGTCTGGCGCTCGGCACTGTCGAGGATGGCATCGATGGCCCGGGTGACCGTCTCGGCGCCGTACTCCTGCAGCAGCTGGAGGACCCGCCTCTCCCCGACCCAGGACGAGCCGATCATCGCCCGGAGGTCACCCAGGAAGTCGTCGGCATGCCGCACGTTGGTCGCGATCATCTGCATGACGTCCTCGCGGACCGTCCCTGCGTCGTACAGCTTGAGAGGGGTGATCCGCAGCCCCTCCTGCCAGATCTCGGTCGCGCTCGGGTTGTACGCACCGTGCGTCGAACCACCAATGTCGCTCTGGTGGGACCGGTTGATCGACCAGAAGCGGAGCTCGTCCTCGAAGAAGACCGGCACGAACGTCGTCAGGTCCGGGAGATGGTTGCCACCGTGATAGGGGTCGTTGAGGAGGTACACGTCCCCGGGCTTGATCGAGTCGCCGAAGAAGTCCGTGATGGCCCGGACCGCCCACGGCATCGAGCCGACGTGGATCGGCACGTGCTCCGCCTGTGCGACCAGCCGCGCCTCGCGGTCGGTGATCGCCGTGGAGAAGTCCCTGCTCGAGTTGAGGATTTGCGAGTAAGCGGTGCGCAGCATCGCTTCGCCCATCTCCTGCACGATCGCCTCGAACCGGTGCGTGATGACGGAGACGGTCACGGGATCGACCACGGGTTCCTGCTTTCTCTTCCTGGTCCCGAACGTCTCGCGAGCTGCTGAAGACGGAGGCGGGATGGACGGTTGCTGAGATACCATACTCCATATACCGTACGTCTGTGACGAGGAATCTTCAGGCTTCCCAAGTCCTCAGGAGGCGGGCGTGAGCGTGATCATCACCGTGGCGCCGACGGGACCCATCGCGACGAAGCAGGACAACGCCTGGCTGCCGACGCAGCCCGACGAGATCGCCGACCAGGTCGCGGAGGCATACGCGGGCGGGGCCTCGGTGGCCCACCTCCACCTGCGCGACCGCGACGATCGGCCGACCGCAGATCTCGACATCGCGGCCCGCACCGTCGAGCTCATCCGGGAGCGCTGCCCCATCCTGGTGCAGCTGTCGACCGGCGTGGGCCTGACTGTTCCGTTCGAGGAGCGCGAGCAGCTCATCGAGCTGCGCCCGGAGATGGCGACGTTGAACCCGTGCAGCATGAGCTTCGGCGAGGGCGAGTTCCTCAATCCGCCCGCTGGTGTTCGCCGGCTCGCCGCCCGGATGCGGGAGTTCGGGGTCAAGCCGGAGCTCGAGATCTACGACACCGGTCACCTTGACGCGTGCCTGCGACTCCGCGTCGAAGGGCTGCTGGCCGAGCCGCTCCAGTTCAGCATCGTCCTCGGGGTCCGCGGCGGCATGGCGGCGACCGCCGAGAACCTCATGACGATGGTGCGCCGGCTCCCGGAGGGTGCGGCCTGGCAGGTCATCGCCATCGGTCGGGCCAACCTGGAGCTGACGGCGATCGGGCTGGCGCTCGGTGGGAACTGCCGGGCCGGGCTGGAGGACACGCTCTACCTCCGCAAGGGAGAGTTGGCGGCGGGCAGTACACCGCTCGTCGCACGCGCGGCTTCCTTGGCGCGCGCCCTCGACCTCGACATCGCTGACGTCCACGCCGCTCGTCGCCAGCTCCAGCTGCCCTTCCAGGAAGGGTGACCGCGATGACGGACCAGGTCTCGATGACCATCGGCGGCAACGCCGTCGCCACGACAGGGTCGTTCGAGGTGGTCGACCCGGCCACCGGCGCACCGTTCGCCACGGCACCCGAGTGCACGGAAGCCCAGCTGGACCAGGCGATGCACTCCGCCCGGGACGCGTACCGGACCTGGAAGCAGGACGAGCCCGCCAGGCGGGAGCTGCTGCTTGCGGGAGCCGACGCCGTCCTGGCAGCGACCGACACGATCGCCCCCTTGCTGACCCACGAGCAGGGGAAGCCACTCGCCGACGCCCAGATGGAGGTCCGCTCGGTAGCTCTGTGGCTCCGTCACTTCGCCGGGCTCGAGGTCGACGACGAGATCCTCCAGGACGACGACAAAGCCCACATCCGCGTCGAGCGCCGCCCCCTCGGGGTCGTGGCCGCGATCACCCCGTGGAACTTCCCCCTGAGTCTGGCGGCTTGGAAGATCGCGCCCGCGCTGCGGGCGGGCAACACGATGGTGCTCAAGCCCTCGCCGTACACACCGCTGGCGACCCTGCTGCTTGGCCAGGTCCTGGCCGATGTGCTGCCGGCCGGCGTCCTGAACGTGATCAGCGGCTCCGACCCGCTCGGTGCGCTCATGACCGGGCACCCGATCCCGCGAAAGATCTCCTTCACCGGCTCCGTAGCCACCGGCAAGCGCGTCGCAGCCGCGGCGGCACCGGACCTCAAGCGCATCACGCTGGAGCTCGGCGGCAACGACCCGGCGATCCTGCTCGACGACATCGACGTCGAAGCGGTCGCCGAACGGCTCTTCTGGTCGGCCTTCCGCAACAACGGGCAGGTGTGCTCAGGGGTCAAGCGTGTCTACGCCCCGGAGCACCGCTACGACGAGGTCGTCGAGGCGCTCGCCTCCGTCGCCAGCTCGGTGCGGGTCGGCGCCGGAACCGATCCGCGGAGCCAGCTCGGCCCCATCAACAACGCGCCCCAGCGGGATCGCGTGGCCGGACTGGTCGACGACGCGGTGAGTCGGGGCGGGCAGGCCGTCGTCGGCGGAGCCATCGTCGACGGCCCCGGCTACTTCTACCAGCCGACCATCCTCCGAGAGGTCACGGACGGCATGGCCGTCGTCGACGAGGAGCAGTTCGGGCCGGTGCTCCCGGTCCTTTCCTACCGATCCGTCGACGAGGTGGTGGAGCGCGCCAACGACACCCATTTCGGGCTCTCGGGCTCGGTGTGGGGCACCGATGCCGACCGCGCGGCGGCCGTGGCCGACGAGCTGCATTGCGGCACCGCGTGGGTCAACACCCACCTCGCCCTCCGCCCCGACCAGCCCTTCGGCGGCGCGAAGTGGAGCGGCATCGGCGTCGAGAACGGGCAGTGGGGGCTGCACTCCTTCACTGAGGTGAAGGTGCTGCACCGGAGCCGTGCGTGAGGGAACCAGCGGCCGCGTCGGCGGTAGGCGCAGTTGCCGACGAGCCGCTGTCGGCCGACCAGCAGACCCGGCTGCACCAGGCCATCTGGGCCGAGCGCGGTCGCCGGTTGGACGTCGCGATCACGGTCTCGCCATGCCCCTACGACGACGCGGATCTGATCGAGCTGCGGCGCGAGGGTCGGGCCGTCGGCTTCCTGCCGCACGAACTCAGCTCGCACCTCACGAGAGATCGGTTCCGGACCGTGTTCCCGGACATGGACTCCTACGCCGAGTCGCCGGCGAACGGCTTCGTCAACGCAGCCGACGTCTGGGGCTGGTTCGACTACGAGACGGCCCGCGAAGCGCCCTGGCTCGACCTCGACGAGCCGGCAACCCTCATTGCGGTGGCCGCGGCCGGGCGCACCATGCTGACCCTCGACCAGTACATCGTGGCCAGCCAGGACCGGCACCTGCTGACCGGCCACCACCTCGACGACCGGCGCAGCTGGTCGCGGCTCGCCACGACGTACGACGGCCGCACCATCGCGGCACGGTTCGACGGTGACCGGCCGGAGGAGGGTCGCGAGGACGAGCCGCCCACCCCGGGCTCGCTGCTGGTGGCTTACGACCTCGCTCCCAGCGACAACGGCCAGATGCTCGGGGTCCGCACGCGATCGGCCACCCCACCCGTCAGGTCCCTCTGGGACGACCTGTGGACCCGGACCGCCGATGCCTACGTCCGGGCCGGGTACCCGGCCCGGCTCGGTACCACTCCTACCGACTACCTCGCCGGGCTCGCTCGCGTCCCGCAGCAGCCTTCCACCTACGCCAGCCGGTTCGCCGTACCCCTGGTCATCGATCCACGCATCCCGTGGCAGGAGCAGGCACGTCTCCTCGGCGTGCGGCTTTCGAGCCAGTCCCAGCGTTTCTCCTTCGAAGCCGTCGAACCGGCCGCGTGTCCGGAGGTGCCCTACGTGGGCTGGTTCAACGCGTGGCATGCCCGCTTCCCCGAGCCGATCAGCTCGATCGACGCCCGAGCGGAGCTCGCCGACGACGAGTGCGGCGCCACGCCGATTGAGCTCCTGGCGATGAACCTGGCCCTGCCGGACCTGGTGCGGACAGCTCGCTTCTTCGAGGCGGTCGGCTTCGTGATGACCACAGCCACCACGGAGCACATCACGAACCGCAGCCCTGGCCGCTGCCTATGCCTGTACCGCTGGCGGGGAGCACCGGAGCTCGGCGCCAACCAACACCCAATTCCCTACTCGATGTTCCGGCCCCTGATCCGTGGGCGGGACATCACCACCACCATCCCAGCGACGACCGAGGAAGGCCCATGACCACGCACTTCATGCAGCAGTTACTCCAGGACCACATCGACGCGGGTCACGGATCGCAGACGGTGTGGTGGGACGAGACGCGGATCCCACTCGACAGCATCGAGAAGCGTGTCACCGACCTGTTGGACCTACGGGGCCGACGCGCGGTCGTCACCGGTGGGGCGGGCATCAACCTCGGCCAGGCCTGCGTGAACAGGCTGGCCGGGCTGGGTGCAGACGTCGCGGTCGTCGACCTGAGCGCGGAGCAGGTACGTGAACGCGGCTTCTCGCGGCACCCTTCCGCGCCGGACGCAGCCGGCGTCGCTGCCGCGGCGGCCGAGAGATGGGGAGCGAAGGTCGTCCCGATCCACGGCGACGTCATGGACTGGGACGGCGTCCAGACCGTCATGGCCGAGGCCGCGCAGGCGCTGGGCGGCATCGACATCCTGGTCAACAACGCGGCCGACGTCGTCGTCGGCGAGTTCGTCGACTTCGGGCGCGAGGAGATCGACCGTTCCGTCCGCGGCACGCTGACCGGACCGATGTACTGCACGCGCGCGGTGCTCGACTACATGCTGCCCCAGGGGCAGGGGCGGATCATCAACATCGGCTCCGAGGCCGGGAGCTCTGCGATGCCCTGGCTCACCGTGTACGGCGCCCTGAAGGCCGGGCTCGGACAGTTCACCCGGTTCCTCGGCAAGGAGCTCGGCCCGCAGGGGATCCAGGTCCTCGGCGTCAACGCCGGCTCGATGTGGGGCCCGGGGCGACCACTGACCGAGGACCGTCCCGAGACGCTCTACGCGCGCGGGCGGACCGCCATCCAGCGCTACGAGCTCCCGGAGGAGGTCGCGAACATGGTCGCGTTCCTCGCCAGCGACGCCGCGAGCGCCATGAACGGCGCAATGATCGACATGGGCGGCGGCATGGCGGTCTGACCCGCCAGCGTCAGGACCCGACCGACCCGTGAACACGATGGGCCGGCCGAGCACCCCCGATTCTCGACCGAGCCTGGAGCGACATGACCGAGCCGGGTGTCACCACCGAGCGCATCCGCAATGGCATCCTCGTCATCGCGATCGACCGGCCCGCGGTGCGTAACGCGGTCGACGCCGCCACGGCCCGGCAGTTGGCCGAGGCGTTCGACGAGCTCGACTCCGATACTGCCCTGCGTGTCGGCATCCTGACCGGACGCAATGGCGACTTCTGCACCGGCATGGACCTCGCCGCGGCGACGCGCGGCGAGCGGCCGATCCTCCCGGGCCGCGGTTTTGGCGGCCTCACCGAGCGACCGCCGCGCACACCGCTCATCGCCGCAGTGGAGGGCTACGCGCTCGCCGGCGGTTTCGAGATGGTCCTCGCGTGCGACCTGATCGTGGCGTCCCGGACCGCACAGTTCGGCCTGCCCGAGGTGCGGCGCGGCCTGGTCGCGGGCGCCGGCGGCCTGCTACGGCTGCCGGAACGCATCCCGTACCACGCGGCCATGCGGCTCGCCCTGACCGGTGACCGGATTGACGCCGCCACGGCCGAGCGCTACGGCCTGCTGGCCGAACTGGTCGACGCGGGCGACGCACAGGCCGCGGCGATCGCGCTGGCCGACCGGATTGCTGGCAACGCTCCGCTGGCCGTACGGCACAGCAAGAGGATCGTCGCGGAACTCCGCCGGCCGGCGACAGCGGAGCTGTACGAACGGCAGAAACCGCTCCTCCGTGAGATCTACGACTCGGCCGATGCGAAGGAGGGCGTCCTCGCGTTCACGCAGAAACGGTCGCCGCGATGGCAGGGGCGCTAACCGTTCTCCGCCCCTACGGTAGGGCCTGGTCGCGCAGGAAATCTCGTGCCGAGGTCGCGGCGGCGGCGCCGTCAGCCGTCACGGCGTAACCCCCGAACCCCCTGCCGGCGTCCTCGTCCAGCAGCGATTCCAGCAGGCCCGTGTTGGGCACCATCCCGCTGTTCACGAACAGACCGGCCAGATTCATGTCGGTGACGGCCGCCGATCTCACGTCGCGAACCTGCACCGCAGCCAGCACCCCGCCGGATTCGTGCACTTCAGTCACCTCGGCATTGAGCGCGGCCACGACGACTCGAAACCGCTCCGGCGCACAGCCAGCCAAGACCGCATTGACAGCCGCCAGGCGGACTGTTACGTCGCGACGGCTCTCCTCGACAGCCAGCAGCACCTCATCACGATCCGCTCTCGTCCTCCGATTCACCGACGATCGTCTGTGCACCCCTATTCCGCGACGCGCACGATCTCTGCGGTTCGTCCGCGGCGACGGCGGCCACCACGGGGTTCCGCAGCGTCCCGATGCCCTCGACCTCGACCTCGACCACGTCGCCGGCCCGGAGGGGTTCGAGGTCCGGCGGCGTGCCGAAGCAGACCAGGTCGCCGGGACGCAAGGTCATGAACCGGCTCACCCAGCTCACCACCTCGTCGGTCGACCAGTTCATGCGGGAGGTGACCGTGTCGGTGACGACCCGGCCGTTGATGCGGGCACGGAGCGCCGTGTCGTCCGGGTCGAGCTCCGTCTCGACGACCGGTCCCAGCACACCGAAGGTGTCGAACGACTTCCCCGGAAGGAACGGGGAGTTGGTGGTCAGCCCGAGGTCCGTCGCCGTCACGTCGTTGACGCAGGTCCAGCCGAGGACGTGAGCACGCGCTTCGGAAGGGGTGACCTCGCGACAGGTCCGGCGGATCACGGCCGCGATCTCGGGTTCGTAGACCACGGTGCGGCACGTGGCCGGGAGGACGATCGCCTCGCCGTCACCGATGAGCGAGCTGGTCGGCTTCACGAAGAAGCTCGGGCCGTCCCGGCCGTCGCGGCCCTTCCAGTTGCCGAGCAGGCAGACCACGGTGCTGGTCGCGGTGACCGGTTTGACGACGTTGAGCCTGTCGGCCGGGCCGAGGTCGCGGCCCTCCCGCTCGAGGTCCTCGAGGTCCAGCAGCTCGACAGAACGTTCCGGGTCCAGACGCGCCCAGACCTCGTCGCCGGAGCCGACCAGGACCCGCCCGATCCTCATGCCTTCGGCCCCCCGGCGACGTAGAGCACCTGTCCCGAGACGAACGAGGCATCCTCGCCGACGAAGAACGACACCGCCGCGGCGATGTCCGCCGGCTGGCCCACCCGACCGACGGGGATCTGCGCGGCGCGCATGACGGTGTACCCGTCGTACGGCATCCCGATCCGAACCGCGGCGTCCTCGACGGCAGTGGCGCACGCCTCCGCAGAGAGGTCGAGGACGGCGACGGCGCAGCCATCGGCCGCCAGTCGGTTCGCGACCCCGCGGCCGATCCCTCGGGCTCCTCCGGTCACGATCGCCACCGGGCTCCTGTCATTGCCGAACACAATGATTCGTCCTTTCTCGGTGGAGGTCGCCGTGGCGGCGACCGCTACGTGGTCTGCGCTCAGCCGACCCGTTCGAAGATCGCGGTGAGCCCCTGCCCGCCGCCGATGCACATGGTCTCGAGGGCGTAGCGCCCTTCGCGCCGCCGCAGCGCTCGCAGCATCGTCGCGAGGATGCGGGCTCCGGTAGCGCCGACGGGGTGTCCGAGCGAGATGCCGGACCCGTGGACGTTGACCCGTTCCCGTCAGCTGCGCCGAAGCCCCACTCCTGCGTCACCGCCAGGACCTGTGCGGCGAACGCCTCGTTGATCTCGATCAGGTCCATCTCGGGCCGGCGACGATGCGGGAGAAGCCCGCGACGACGAGCCCCGACAGCGGCCCTTCGCCCGACATCTCAGCCATGCTCGGTCGGCTCGAAAATCAGCCCCTGCCACGTTCCTTCGGCGCGCCAGGCGCTGATGAGGTGGTCGAAGGCGACGATCCCGGGCCCGTAGGCCCCGTTGCGCCTCGATGCGGTCGCATTGGGCTGTCCTTCGTTGTTGTAGTAGCCCGGGGTGCACGACTCGAGGAACTCGAGGTTGGCGCGCGAGGACTCGAAGACGGTCTGGGCCCAGGCCTCCTCGTCCGCCACGACCACGTCGACCGCGCGGGCACCCCGTCGGTCGACCTCGTGGATGACCTGGCTGACGTGGCGGCTCTGGACGTCGAGCACGTGGGCGAAGTTCGAGCTAACGCCTACCTGGTTGAGCGCGATGATGAAGAAGTTCGGGAAGCCGCTGGTCTGCATCCCGTAGAGCGTCGAGATCCCGGTGGAGAACTTCTCGCTCAGCTTGCGACCGCCACGGCCGACCACGTCGTAGCCGAGCCTGGTCGCGAACGGCGCCCCTACCTGGAACCCGCTGGCGAAAACGAGACAGTCGACGTCGTACTCGGTGCCGTTGACCACGATCCCGGTCGGGGTGACGCGCTCGATCCCTCGGCCGTCGGTGTCGAGCAGGGTGACGTTCGGCCGGTTGAACGTCTCGAGGTACTCGTCGTTGAAGCACGGCCGCTTGCAGAGGGCCCGATACCACGGCTTCAACCCCTCGGCCGTGACCGGGTCGCGCACGATGTCGGTCACGCGGGCGCGGATCTCCTCCATCTTGGTGAAGTCGTCGATCTCGTCGAGCACACCGCCGCTCAGCGTCCGGAGGCGGTAGATGGCGGTCCAGCCGTCGTTGACCAGATCGGTCTCCGCGTCGCCGCCAGCCACGAAGGTCGAGAAGTTGTCCATCCGCTCGCGCTGCCATCCATGCCGGAGCGATGCGTACCAGGCCTGGTCGGTCGTCCGGTTGTTGCGCGCGTTGACCGCAGACGGCGTGCGCTGGACGACGTACAGGTGTCCGGCGCTGGCGCCCAGGTGAGGCACCGCCTGGATGGCGGTCGCCCCCGTCCCCACGATCGCGACTCTCTTGTCCGCGAGCCCCTCGAGCCGACCGGTGCTGTCGCCTCCGGTGTAGCCGTAGTCCCAGCGGGTCGTGTGGAACGTGTGGCCGCGGTAGGACTCGATACCGGGCACGCCGGGCAGCTTCGGCTTCTGCATCGCACCGGCCGTCATGCAGACGTAGCGGGCGGTGAACACGTCGCCACGGTCGGTCTCAACCGTCCAGAGTTTGGTGTCCTCGCTCCATGTGACACCCGAGACCCGGGTCTGAAGCAGCGCGTTGTCGTAGAGGTGGTAGTGCCGGGCGATCCGTCGGCAGTGCTCGAGGATCTCGGGTGCCTTCACGTACTTCTCGCTGGGCATGTAGCCCGTCTCCTCCAGCAGCGGGAGGTAGATGTAGGCCTCGGTGTCGCACGCGGCGCCCGGGTAGCGGTTCCAGTACCACGTGCCGCCGAAGTCACCGCCCTGCTCGACGAGCCGGATGTTGTCATAGCCCAGGTCGCGCAGGCGCGCGCCGAGGAGCAGTCCTCCGAACCCCCCACCGACGACCGCGACGTCGACATGGTCGGAGACCGCCTGACGCTCGATCCTCGGCGTGTACGGGTCGTCGATGAAGTGCGCGAGCTCGCCCTCGAGCGCCTGGTACTGGCGCGAGCCGTCCGGGCGCAGCCGTTTGTCCCGCTCGATCCGGTACTTCTCGCGCAGCGCGTCGGGGTCGAACCCTAGCGCCTGCTTGTCTGTCTGCACTGTCACCTGATGTCTCCTGGGAGGGCTGTTGCCCGGGCCGCGTTGCGACGGACCGCTGCGATGATCTGGGGCCAGGCTTCGGGCACGATGCCGTGGCCCATGCCGTCGACGACCTCGAGCCAGGCGTCCGGTACGGCGTCCGCGGTCGCCTGGCCACCACTGATGTCGACCAGGCGGTCGTCGCTCCCGTGGATGGCGACGGTCGGCACGCACAGGCCGCGTAGCGCGAGCGTCCGGTCCGCCGAGGCGATGACGGCCGCCTGCTGTCGGAGCCGGCCAGCCGGGTCGTGTGCGCGGTCGTGGGCCGCGGCCGCACGGGTCCGGGCTGCATCCTCGTCGAACGGGAAGCCGCTCCCGGCCAGCGCGCGCGACCGTTCCACAGCCGCCTCGACGACTCCCTCACGCGTGGCAGGAGCGGGTCGGCGCATCAGCTCCATGGTGGCTGGGTCCGCCTGGCCGACCGACCGGTCGCCGGTGCTCGACATGATCGAGCAGAGGGAGAGCACCCGCTCGGGCCAGTGGATCGCCACCAGCTGCGCGACCATGCCTCCCATCGACGCGCCGAGGATGTGGGCGCGATCGATGCCCAGCGCGTCGAGAAGTCCGACGCTGTCGGCAGCCATGTCCTCGAGGGTGTAGGGCAGGGTGGTCAGATCGCCGTGTCGGATCGCGGTGAGGTCAGGGGCTCCCTCGAGACGCTGGGACAGCCCGACGTCGCGGTTGTCGAACCGGATTACGAAGAAGCCCGAGTCGACTAGGTCGTCGCAGAAGCTCATGTCCCAGCCGTCCAGCTGGGTGCCTATGCCCATGATCATGAGGAGCGGCGGGTCCGCCGGGTCGCCGTACGTGGCGCAGCACAGGCTGATCCCGTTCGCGGTGACCAACCGCGTGGCCTCCGCTCGCAGGTCGTGGCGGGTCGATCCCACCGGGCCTCCTCTTCTTTGCGGCCGCCGGAGAGTGTCGGCCAAGTGGCCGGCGCCTGGCGCGCTCGTTCTGGTCTGTTAGAAGAAGTTGCTGAGGTTCTGCGACAGCAAGATGGTCTGGTCGAGGTAGATGTGGCGCCGGGCGATCCGGAACCCCTCCTCGGTACGGCGAAGCACGTCCTCGCGACGTCCGATCCACTCGTCGATCTCCGACTTCAGCCGGGTTCGGTAGAGGTGGAAGCAGGTCTCGACCGTCAGCTCGGTGCCCGAGTCTTCGACGATGCGGACATTGGTCACGAGGTGGCGAGTCCGGGACGGCGGGTCCTCTGCCCAGGCCGTCCCGGTCCCTAGCTTCTGTACCCGGCCGACGAGGGTGGCCTTGTCGTCGTCGAAGAAAGCCATCTCGCCGGGCTGCGTGAACTCCCGGGAGAGGTTGCGGCGCGGGACTGTCCGACGGATCGGCATGAAGTACGCCGTGTCGTCGGTGAACAGGTCGACCCACTCCTCGAATCTCTGGTGGTCCAGCAGGGCAGCCTCGTGGGTGTAGAACTGCTCGACCTCGTACTGCAGGTACATCGCCGCGATCTTTTCCGGCGCGATCGCCGTCTCCAGGTGCATGATTCCCATGGCTCGTCAGTCCTCAGATGTGGTCGCCGGGCGTGGTGGAGGAACGCAGCTCGTCCCAGCTGGTGCCCTTGACCCACTCGAGCCACGACAGGTAGGTCCACAGCTGTGCGTGCTCGTTGACGGGCGCCTCGATGCGGGCAACGCCGTCCTCGTGGATGATCTTGCCGCGGCCGAGCCCCATCTTGAGGAGCTGCGGGATGTCCCGGCTGACGCCGCCCCGGGTCTGCATCGTGCTCTGCGACCAGTTCTCGCCGTCCTCCTGCTCGAGGAAGCCCGCGGGGCCGAACGCGTGAATCTGTCGACCGAGCTGGGCCTTCTGCTCCTCGGGCGACTCGTTGCGGTCCTTGAAGCTGAACCACCACACCTCGGTGACAGCTGCGCTGCGCGGGACCCGAAGGCTGATCTGCGAGTCCATCGTGAACCAGGCGGTCGGGAAGAGGTGCGGGTGGCCGGCGAACCGTGACCCGACCGGGCCGAGTGCCGCGAGCGGACCGGGGTCCTGACGCCAGGTCACGAGCTCGTGCATCTCGGGAGGGAGGCTCTTCAGCATCGAGTCGAGGCTCGGGCCCGAGATCGCGTGTCCGTACTCTCCGACGGCAACCAGGGTGTCCAGGTCGGTGGGCAGCCGCTGCACGCCGAGGCTCTTGCCCTCGTCGGTCTTGGCGCCTCCGGTGTCGGTCACGTCGGCGCTGGGGATCATCCCGACGGCCTGCGCCGAGATGTGGGTGATCTGTGGGTGGTAGTAGTCGAAGGCGTTGTCCGCGGCGAACTTCCAGTTGCAGTTGAGCGTGAACTTCTGGACGCCCGGACGCGCCTCGATGTCACCCCGCTCGGCCAGCAGGTCGATGCCGATCCGGCCCGTGCGCCCGAGGAACTCCAGCAGCGGCGGGGCCTCCGGGTCCATGGTTGCGAAGACGAATCCCTTGTAGTTGTCGAGCTGGGCCACCTTGCGCAGGGGGTGCTTCGTCTTGTCCAGGTCGTCGTGGTAGAAGTCCGACATCCCGGGCACCCCGACGAGCTCGCCGTCCAGGCCGAACGTCCAGCCGTGGTAAGTGCACATGAAGTTCCTGACGTTGCCCTCCTCGGCCCGGCAGACCGCGTTGCCGCGGTGCGTGCAGGTGTTGAGCAGGGCCTTGATGCCGCCGTCGCGCTGGCGGACGACGAGCACATTGTCCTTGCCCATGGGCGCCTCGAAGAAGTCGCCCTTCTTCGGGATCTGCGTCTCGTGGCACAGGAAGAGCCAGGCTCGCCTGAAGATGTGCTTCATCTCCAGCTCGAAGATCTCCTCGTCACTGAAGATCCGGCGGTCCAGCTCCCCGGTCGCCACGTTGACGAGCGACTCGAGGTAGGCGGTGGTTCCGGGCGCCGCGATGGTCATGTCGGTTCTCCTATCGTTGCTCAGACAGGTCACGCAGGATCGAAGACGTGGCCCCAGTACGCCGAGGCGTCGTAGGTCACGACCGACCAGGTCTCGTCATCGATGAGCAGCCCGTCGGTGCCGTACTCGACGCCGAAGCCGGACGGGGACTGCACGTAGAAGGACAGCATCTTGTCGTTCGTGTGGCGGCCCAGCGTGGCCAGCTGCCGGATCTTGCGCTGATGCACCTTGTCCAGGGCGCGGCCGACGACGTCGAGGTCGTCGACCTCCACCATGAAGTGGTTGATCCCCGCCGGCCCGTCCCCGTAGATCGGAGCCACGGCGAGGGAGTGGTGCCGCGGGTTGGTGTGCAGGAAGGTGAGGAGCAGCCCCGGGACCGGGATGATGTGGTCGCTCACCTTGAAGCCCAGGACACGCCGGTAGAACTCGGTCGTCTCGACGGCGTTGTCGCAGACCACGACGACGTGGCCCAGTCCCGTGTCCGCGCCATCGGGAGCGGTGGTGACGAACCGCGCACCCGTGGGCGAAATGAACGGCTCCTGCATCATGGTCGCGCCGTAGTGGAACTCCAGCGCGTACCCAGCAGGATCGGTGCAGCTCAGCAGCCGGCGTACGCCACGGAGCTCGGCGAGCCTCGCATCGTCCTTGTAGATCACACCAGCCTCGTCGAGCGCGGCCGCCACCTCGTCCAGGGCATCAGGCCCGGAGACCTGCCAGCCGACGTAGTCGAGTTCGTCGTCGCCGGCCCGCAACGTGACGCGATGAGCGCGCTCGTCCATGCGCAGGACCAGGGCGTCCTCGCCGTCGATTTCCTGGCGAGATGCGGTCATGCCCAGGATCTCGGTCGCGAAGACCTCCCACTCCTCGAGGCTCTTCACCCGGAGCCCCAGGTAGCCGAGTGCTTCGACTCTCGTCATGCGTCGATCCGTCCCCTCTGGTTCACCTTGAGCTGGTCCACCGATGGTGCGAGTGGTCGGCGCGTCCGACAACGAAGCTGTTCCGTCTGGTGAACCGGATCGAGGGACGCATCAGGCGACCAACGTGCTAACGTGCCCAGAGAGCTGCTCGGCCGCCTTGAGTATCACGCCCTTGTAGCGCAGGACGGAGCGGCCGACAGCCGCGGCCGACAGTGACAGCGCGGCCACCGGCTTGTAGCTCCGCCGATCGAGGACCGGCACCGCGATGCACGAGACCCCGAGGAACGTCTCCTCGAAGTCGGTCGCGAACCCCTCCTGGCGGACCCGGTCGAGCGCCCGCCCCAGCAGGTCGGGGCTGGCGATCGTAAACGCGGTAAACCGGTAGTAGCGGGCCTGCATGGAGCCGCCGGTTTGCGGCTCGGAGAACGCGAGCATCGATTTCCCGAGCGCCGTCGCGTGCTGTGGCCGACGCATGCCGACCGTGGTGTTGATCCGAACGGACTCCGGTCCGAACAGCTTCTCGACGTACAACACGCTCGAGCCGGCAGGCACGGCGAGATGGACCGCCTCGCGGGTCTGCGCGTAGAGCTCGGTCAGCACCGGCATCGCGCGGTCGCGCAAGCCGTTCGCACGCGCGACCGCGACCTGGTTCCCTAGCTCGAACGCCCGGGTCGACAGTGCGTACTTGTCGCCCGCCCGCCGTACGTAACCGCTCTCGATGAGAACCATAAGGAGGCGGTGCGCGGTCGACTTGGGAAGGCTGACGACCCGAGCGAGCTCGGAGACGCCCATGACGGCGCGAGGGCCGCCCAGCGCATCCAGGAGGGCCAACGCCTTGCCTGCCGACGTGTCGTGACCGCTGCCGGCCCCTGCGTTCTTGGCCTGCTGGAGATCCACCAGACCCTCCTCTCGCACTGCTGTCCTCGTGCCGTTCCACCTTTGGGAACGGCGGAGATGTGAGATACGGTATCTCAGACGCCATAATTTTCAATTACAATCTCTTGAAGGGAGGAACGGGATGCGACACAGCGCGATCGTGGGCGCCAGCGCCGCGGGCATCTCAGCCGCGATCGCGATGCGCTCGCACGGCCATGCCGGACGGATCACGGTCATCGACCGTGACCCTCACCCGCCGTACGAGCGCCCCCCGCTGTCCAAGCTGGCGGACCGCACACTCCGCCCGATCGCTCCTCCGGGCAGGTTCGCGGAGCTCGACATCGAGCTGCGGCTCGGCATCGAGGTACGCGGAGTCGATCCGGTTTCCCGCACCCTCCATCTCGGTGCCGACGACTCCCTGAGGGTCGACACCCTCCTGCTGAGCACCGGGGTCGCCGCGCGGCGGCTGACTGTCCCGGGCTCCGACCTCTCCCACGTCCTTGTGCTGCGCGATGCGTCGGATGCCAACCTGCTGGCTGACCGCTTCTCTGTTGGCGGTCCGCTCGTCGTCGTCGGAGCGGGTTTCATCGGACTCGAGATCGCGGCACTCGCCCGCGAGCACGGGCTCGAGGTCACCGTGGTCGAGGTAGGCGCCCGGCCGCTCCAGGCCCTCGACGAGCGCATCGGTCTGCGGGCGCTGGAGCTCCACCAGGACCGCGGAGTGCGGTTCGTTCTGGGGCGGACGGTGGAGCGGTTCGAAGGGGTGGACGCTGTCGAGGAGGTCGTGCTCGACGACAGCACGCGGATCCCGGCGGCAACGGCGGTCGTCGGTGTCGGTGTCGAGCCCCGCACCGAACTGGCCCGCGCGATCGGCGTACGAACCGACGACCAGGGCATCGTCGTCGACGCCTACGGACGCACCGACGTGTCGTGGGTGTACGCCGCCGGCGACGTCGCGAGCCAGCCGCATCCCCACCTCATAGCCGGGCCGGGCCGGATCGAGCACTGGGACGTCGCTCTGAAGCACGGCGCCGCGGTGGGCGCGACTATGGCAGGGCATCCGACAGCGTTCACCGAGACGCCGTACGTCTGGTCCGACCAGTTCGGACTCACGTTCCAGATGTTCGGGCGCCCGCGCACGACCGACGAACTCGTCATGCGACGAGACTCGACATTGGAGTCCTACCTGGGTTTCTGGCTCCGCGACGGAGTCGTCGTCGCGGTGTGCGGTCTCGACCGCCCTCGCGATGTCGGGGCAGCGCGCCGGCTCATCCAGCTCCCCGTGGGAGCACATCGCGACGCTCTCGCCGACGGCGGCATCGAGCTCAGGGACCTGATCAAGACCATGACGCGCGGCTGACGCCCGCGATCCGACCCATGGAAGGTGTGGGGAGCGCGTGACCTGGACAAAGGCATGCAGCACGTCCGACATCGAGGAGGGCGAGGGCTTCCAGCTCAAGCGGGAGCGCCCGATCGCCCTCTTCAACATCGACGACGAGTACTTCGCGATCGACGACACCTGCACTCACGATGAGTCGTCGCTGGCCGAGGGGTACGTGGATGGGGACGTAGTCGAGTGTGCGTGGCACTTCGCCAAGTTCTGCATCAAGACCGGAGAGGTGCTCAGCCTTCCGGCCACCTGCCCGGTCGCCACCTACGCCGTCAAGGTCGAAGGCGACGACGTCTTCGTTGACCTCCCCGACTGAGCCCTCCGACCCGACACGAGGAGTCCGCACGCCCATGACGACCCAGACCGACTCAACACCAGCCCTGACCTACAACAGCACGAACCGGATCGTTCACACTCCGGACTACGAGATCCAGATCAACGAGGCCGGCGAAGGTCACCCGGTCCTGCTGATCCACGGCACCGGCCCAGGTGCCACGGGCTGGTCGAACTTCGCACCGAACATCGAGCCGCTGTCGCGACACTTCCGGGTCATCGCCGTGACGATGCCGGGCTGGGGTGAGTCGAGCCGGCAGAGCGCGGCGTCCGGCTTCGACCAGGGCGAAGCGGTCAAGCAGTTGATGGATGCACTCGACATCGAGCAGGCGGCCATCGTGGGTAACTCCATGGGCGGTGGGGTCGGCATCATCATGACCGCGAGGTGGCCGGAACGGGTGTCCCACCTGATCACGATGGGATCCGGAGTGTGGGGCGTGAATGTTTTGTCGCCAGCCGGGATGAGCGAAGGGTTCAAGGTCCTCGTCGAGGCCTACCAGGACCCGTCGCCGGCGAACTTCAAAAGGCTGGTCCACGTGATGTGTTTCGACCCCACCTTCGCCACCGACGAGCTCGCCGAGCAACGGTCCCAGGCGGCACTGGCCCACCCCGAGCACCTCGACGACTGGCTCGATCGCGCCAAGATCGGCTTGGGTCAGGAAGCCTTCATGTCCGCGGCGGGGGCGCTGTCGACCTCTAGCGTGCCGGCGCTCATCATCCATGGTCGCGATGACCGAACCGTCCACTGGGAGGTCAGTCTCCGCGCGATGTCGATGATCCAAGACTCGCGGATGGTCCTGCTGAACCGATGCGGTCATTGGGCGCAGCTCGAGCACGCCGCGGAGTTCAACCGGCTCGTGGCCGAATTCGTCACCAACCACCACTGACCGAACCCAAGGGAAAGGACAGCTCGACGTGCGCGGACTCGAGGAGCGTGTCGTCCTCGTCACCGGCGGCGGCTCCGGTATCGGGCGGGCCATCGTGGACCGCTTCCTCGATGAGGGCGCGCGTCTCGCGGTCCTCGAACGAGACGCCGACAACGTCGCCTCGCTGGAGTCGATCGGCAGCAACAAGCTCGTCACGGTGACCGGCGACGTCACCTCCTACGCAGACAACGAGCGGGCCGTCGCTGCGGCTGTGGACAAGTTCGGACGCCTCGACGTACTCATCGGCAACGTCGGCATGTGGGACTTCAGCCGCAATCTGGTGGACCTCTCGCCGAGCGAGCTCGAAGCGGGATTCCGTGACCTGTTCGCCGTGAACGTGCTCGGCTACCTGCTGGGCGCGAGGGCGGCAGCGGCAGCGCTCAAGAGGTCGCGCGGCGCGATCATCCTCACGCTCTCCAACGCGTCCTTCTACCCGCAGGGCGGCGGCGTCCTTTACACCGCGACGAAGCACGCCGGACTCGGCATCGTGCGGCAGCTGGCCTACGAGTTGGCGCCCGAGGTTCGGGTGAACGGAGTGGCTCCCGGAGGGATGGCCACCAACCTGAGTGGGCCGAAGTCGCTGGGCCTCGACCAGCGCCAGATCAAAGACATCCCGATCCAGGAGTACCTGGAGAAGTACTCGGCCCTCGAGCGGATGATCGAACCAGCGGACTACGTCGGTACCTACGTGCTGCTGGCTTCGAGCCACGACGCCCTCACCATCACCGGCACTGTCTTCGACATCAGTGCAGTGGGTACGCCGCATCGCGCTCAATGACACAGGGGTGACCAGTTCGGGTCACCGACCGGCAGTGGCGGGACGTCCAGGTCGCGAGCGAGGCCGCGGCCACGGGCCCAGATGATGAAGGGCCGCAGCGCGTACCTCGTGGTCGGCCCATCGCGCAGCCAGCGTTCGACGTGGCCTTGGTCGGCGGTGGCGAGGGTGGCCGGGATGGTGTCAAGCCAGGCGAGGAACCGTAGTGGCTGCATGACCCGGGACTTCCAGCCGTCGACGGCTCCGCGGGTGAGGGGCTGCCCGCGGGATCGCTGGCGGGCCCGGCGCAGGATCACCCACTGCACGAATGGCCGGACGATCGCGACATGCCCAGCTGGCCGATCGCGCAGCACCGTCGTCGTCCAGGCCGTGAGCCTCTCGATCTCCTCGTCGCGCGGTGGCAGGAGCTCGAGCGCGACGAGCAGGTCGCACAGGTGCCGCGTGTTGCCGTCGAGCTAGTCGATCGCCTCGTGGGTGGGCTGCTTCGGAGCGGCCACCAGCGCGCGCAACGCCGCGGCGGTGGCCGATTTGCCGAGCCAGGTAACACCGCTGGCCGGGTTGCGGCCGGCCACACCTGGCCGATCGGCTTGCCGCCGCGGTGGCTCGGACAGGCGCGCCGCCGACCGCAGCTGCCGCACATGTCGATCGGGCCCTGGTAGCAGCCGTTGCACAGGTCCGGCTGCCCGTCCCGGGCCCGCCGCGCGATCGCACCGACCCGGCCGCACCGCCCGCACAGCCGCTGCGGCGGCCGGTAGCAGCGGCGGCAGACCCGCTGCCGAGCCGGATCGAGCCGAGTCAGCGGGAGTTCCGCCCGCCCGCAGCCCGGGCAGACCGGCTCGTCCCCGCCAGTACTCATGCGCCTCTCGGCCTCCGGATCTGCGTGCGTTGCACCGGCGGCGGCACGCCAGCCGCGGCCGCGCGTTTGGCCACGGAGGTGTTGGTGGCCTCGACCTCGATCAAGTCATTCGGAGTGCACTCGAGGATGTCGCACAGCGCGGCCAGGGTGTCCATCGACAGCCGCTGCGGCGGCTGGGTGACGAGGCGGTAGACCTGCTCGCGTAACAGATCGACGCCCGCTCGGTGACAAACAACGCCGGGTGGGCGCCCGGCCCGAACCTGGGCCGCAGCTCGGTGAGCCATTGCTCGAGCACCGGAACCACCCAGTCCATCTCCGGCACCGTCAGCACAGTCCGCCGCTTCGGCGGCCCGCCGTTGCTGGACTTGCCATACCGCACGAACATGCCACCGATCTGGCCGTACGACCGTCGGGTGTCATCGCGAATCCCCTGCCGTCAGCGCAGCGCGCGGTAGCGAACGTGGGTGACGCCACCCTCGCCCTCGAGCACCCTGATCCGTTCCAGCCGGCTCGGTTCGATGCCGAGGTGCTCGAACAACCGGCGCCCGTCGCCGAGCAGGACCGGGATCAGGTGGATCTCAAGTTCGTCGAGGACCCCTGCGGTGAGCGCGCGTCGCACCATGACGCTCGCCCCGTGCACGAGCACATTCCGGTCGCCGGCCGCATGCTTGGCGTCTCGGACCGCGGCCGCCACGTCGCTCACGTAGTGCACTGCGGGCCATTGCGCCGCCCACGCGGGCGCCGGGTTGCGGCTGAGGACGTAGATCGGTACGCCATCGTGGTGGTCGCCGCCCCAGCCGTTGGCGGCCTCGAAGGTCCCACGTCCGGTGATCACGGCGCGGGTCGACATGGCCTCGTCGACGATCTGGCCGTTGACGCTTCCCGGGCCCCCGACGGTTTCCCTCGGACGACCACCGGCTTTGAAGAACCACTCGTGCAGTACTTCCCCGCCGTCGCCGAGACCGTTGCCCGGGCCTTCATTAGGTCCCGTGACGAATCCGTCGAGGGACATTGACATGTACAGCACAGTCGAAGACATCCGCTCACTTCCCTTTCAAGGTCGTCAGATAGAACGCGCGAGCTCGTCGGCGCAGCCCTACCCGCAAATGGCATACGGCAAGGCTCAGCGCCGGCCGTTGGGCACGATGTTCTGGTTGAGATGCAGGAGGTTGCCGGGGTCGTAGCGGTCCTTCAGCTCGGTCAGCCGGGCCAGCTTCGGCCCGCGGTAGGCGCGGCGGATCCCGTCCTGCCCTTCGTCGTTGAGCACGTTGACGTACGCGCCGCTCGCAAAAGGCTCCATCGTGGCCGCGTACCGGCGCGCTTCCGTGATCCGATCGGCGTCCTCGGCCGGGTCGCTCCACCGCGCCGCCACCACGAGTTCCACAAGTGCATCGCGCTGGCCGAAGGCCGACTCGTGATCCGGCACCTCTGCGATGGCACCGCCGTAGGCCTGGAGGCTTGCGGCCGGCGCGCACGGGCCCCGCTCCAGCGCCAAGAACCGCCGCAGCACTTCGTCGCCGAAGTCGCGGAAGTAGTGGCCCTTCCAATAGCGGCGATAGCGGTGCCCCTGCGTGTCGTCCTCCCGCCGCTGCAGCTCCAGATACGTCAGCTCCCCTACGACCTCGGAGACCGGCGAGGCCCCACCACGCAATGCCGGCAGAAAGCGTCGCCCGGCGTCCGGGTCCCCGACCCACACGTACCCGATGTTGGCCACCGGTTGCCCGCGCAGCGACGACGGTAGATGCGCCCAATCGCCGGCGGTACCGACCCAGGCGGTCAACGTCGCCTCACGCGGCGCCTCGGGCAGCAGGTCCCGCCAGCGACGCAACACCGGTTCGGCCTCGCGCAACGGAAAAAACATCTCAACGCTCAACGCACGGGTGTCCAACCGGTGCAGGACGAACTCGAACTCGGTGACTACTCCGAAGTTGCCGCCCCCACCGCGCAGCCCCCAGAACAGGTCGCGGTTTTCCCGAGCACTGGCTCTCAGCACCTCGCCACTGGGGATGACCACCTGGTACGACGCGACGTTGTCGCAGGTGAGGCCGACCTGACGGGCCAGCCAGCCCATGCCGCCACCGAGGGTCAGTCCACCGACTCCGGTGTGCGACACGTTTCCGGCGGTCGTCGCCAGGCCATGGCGCTGCGCGGCCTCGTCGAAGGCGCCGAGCAGCGCACCGCCCTGCACCCACGCCCGGCGCCGGTCCGCATCGACGCGAACCGCGTGCATCGGTGAGAGGTCCAGCATCAGACCGCCGTCGGGAACCGCGTGCCCGGCGATGCTGTGCCCGCCGCAGCGCACCCCGATCTCCAGCCCGGTCTCGGCGCCGAACCGCAGCGTCGCCGCCACATCCGCCGGTCCGGTACAGGCCACGACCGCGGCCGGTCGACGATTCACCATTCCGTTCCAGACCGATCGTGCCACGTCGTACGCCGCATCGCCCGATTGCCACACCGTTCCGGCGACGCGGTTCACGAGTGGATGCGGCCTCATCATGCCCGTTCCTCCTGCCGTAGGTGATGCGGACAACGCTAAAGGCATTTGGCTCGGTAGTACGATCCAAAGGCGTGGCCGATTCCCAGACCAATCTCGCCTGGAGCGCGCTGCTCGATGTTGCCGGCCCAGGTGCGAAGCACGAGCGGCTCATCCGGGCCCTGCGGGCGTCGATCCGCGCCGGTCAGTTGGCGACGGGCGCCGCCCTGCCGCCCAGCCGCACGCTGGCCGCCGACCTGGGCTGGTCCCGCTGGGTCGTCACGCAGGCGTACACCCAACTGGTCGCCGAGGGTTATCTGGATGCTCGGGTCGGGTCCGCGACCCGAGTGCGCTGGACGCCCGACACCCCGTCCGTCCTGCCAGAGGCGGACCCGGCGCCGCAGGTGCCGATGCGGTTCGACCTGACGCCGGGCCTTCCTGACCTGCGCGCCTTTCCGCGGGCCCGGTGGGGCGACGCGCTGCGCGACCAGGCGCGCCAGATGACCACCGCCGATCTCGGGTTTCCGCCGCCGGGCGGCCACCGCCGGCTCCGCCGGGTGCTGGCCGAGCACCTGCGCCGCAGCCGGGGTGCGATGGCGGCCGCCGACGACATCGTCGTCACCACGGGAGTCACGGACAGCGCCGCCCGGGTGTTCCGCGCCATCCGGCAGGAGGGCATCACCCGCGTGGCCGTCGAGGATCCCGGTTGGATCCAGCTGCACATGGTGGCGCGGGAGGCCGGGCTGACCGTCGTGCCGGTTCCGGTGGACCGGTATGGGCTACGGGTGGCCGAACTGGACGGCGACCCGGCGATCCGCGCGGTCCTCACCACGCCGTCCCACCAGTTCCCGACCGGTGTCTCCCTCAGCGCGGAACGCCGCGCCGCACTGGCTGACTGGGCGCAGCGCGTCGACGGGCTGGTGCTGGAGGACGACTACGACTCCGAGTTCCGGTACGACCACCGGCCGCTCAGCGCGATCCAGGGGATGAGCCCGTCGAGGGTCGTGCTGCTCTGCTCGGTCAGCAAGACCCTGTCGCCGGCCCTGGGCATCGGCTGGATGGTGCTGCCGTCCCGCTGGCGCCGCGTGCTGCTGGCGAGCGGCACGGCCCGGTCGGCGCCACCGGTCCTCGATCAGCTCGCATTCGCCCAGCTGATCGAGAACGGCGGCTACGACCGGCACCTGCGCTCGGTCCGGCAGCGCTACCGCAGCCGCCGAGCCGCCCTGCTACACGCCCTGCGCACCCGACTGCCCGCCTGCCGGGTCAGCGGTTCGGCCGCCGGTTTGCACCTGGTGGCCCACCTCGGCGACGAGGTGGAGGCGGCCGACGTCGTCGCGGCCGCTGCCACCCGCGGGCTCCGGCTGACCAGCCTGCGCACCTTCCAAGTGGACCGGCAGCAACCGGCGCACAGCCTCGTCCTCGGCTACGGCAACCTCCCCGACGCCGCCGTCGACGAGGCCGTCACCGTGCTGGCGACCGTAATTCAGCGGTTTTAGCCACGATCCGTGGATCAGCTCGGTCGGTGACGACGTAGACGTCCACGAGAGCGCCCTTCGAGCTGGGATAACCGGGCAGAGCTGGAGCCGACATGACGACGAATGAGAACGCCACCGCCGCCGAGCGTCATCCCAGGGGCGACAAGCGGCGAACAAGATCTGCGCCGCGAAGGAGGGAGCAACGCGTGACCGTGGGGGGACAGCGTCTTCGGCGCCCAGGACGTCTATCGCGTGCCGAACACGACGCGAGGTTCTGTTCTAGCAAGCAACTCGGCCCCTACCGTCTCCTGGACCATTCGCTGGCCCATGGCCAGCAATTGGGCAATGTACGGCGTGTTGCGTGGCTTGCCCCCAGCGACACACAAACGGTACAGCGTCGCGATGACGACGGTCTCGGTGTGGTCGAGATACTCGACTGTAGTGTCCTGCCCGTGTTCTGAACAGTCGACACTGGGGGTGAGACCGTTGACCAGCTCTCTTCCGTATGTCTGTCCCGTTTGCCGGGCCGGCTTCGCTACGCACGACGGGTTCTACTGCACGGGTTGCAACGTACGGTATCCCGTCATCCGCGGCATGCCCGTGCTGTGTCCTGCCCCGTATCGCCATCTCGGGGAGGAGGCTCTGCGCATCGTCGAATACCGCCAGAGCAACCGGGCTCACGGGAAAACGGTCCAACCGGACACGACATTGCTGGACGACATCTGCGACAAGATGACGGATGCGATCAGCCCGTTGCTGACCGTGCGGTCTGTCCTGGCCACCGCGGCCGCCCGGCCGCCGGTAAGGTCTCGAAACTCGTACTCGCCGGTGCAGTCCCTGCATTACCTGCGCCGAGACTGGAGCGGCACACCGGAGTGTGAGGAGGAGATCCAGGACGTCACCCAGGCGGCTCTCAAGGCACTGGACAACGCCGGCGGTGAGCGTTCGAGGATCCTGCTCCTGGGTGCGGGCACCGGGCGGTTCGCGAGCGTGCTATCGCCGCATTTCGCATCGACACACGCCATGGAGCTGTCAGTTCCCATGGGCCTCCTCAGGGACTTTCTGCGCGACGGACCGCTGCGCTTCACCGTTCTCGACCGGCGGAACCGGCGATCTGAGGCCGACCTACGCCAACAGCACACCGCGTCGAGCCTTGGCGTCGAGCTGGATTCGGTGGACTGGGCGATAGCGGACGCCTTGCACTGCCCATATCCCGACGGCTATTTCTCGACTGTGGCGTCGCTGTACTTCTCGGACGTCGTGCCGCCCAGTCGGTTACTGACCGAGGTGTCTCGCATACTCGCTCCGGGGGGAACCTTCGTGCACGTCGGTCCTCTGGGGTACCAGTTCGACCAGCCCGCCGACGACCATTGGCCGGCCGAGCGATGGCCCGGCGAGGTCGAGAAGTTCGGCCTGCGAGCGGTGTTCACCGACTGGGTTCGATCGACCCATCACGTCGATGCGTCGTCGATGTTCACCTCGCTGGTGGACAACTTCGTGCTCGCCTGCGAGAAGCGCGTGTGAGCGTCCCGCGCCCCGGGAGGTTCATGGGTGTACCTCGGCAGGGCGCGCGGGCGCGGGTGCCGGTGAACATGTCCAGCGCGGTCGTGACGCCCATGGTGGCGAGGTCGCCCAGCGCGGCCCGCTCGACGATGAACGTGATGGCGGCGCCGTCGAGGACGTCCTCGCCAACTCGCCGCCGTGCACGGGTGGGCGGCCGCACGGGCCGGCGGCTGACCTGGCGGTGAGCCGAAGAGCGGCGGGGACGGTGATCAGCTCCCGCTGATGGGAAGCTCGGCGTGGATCAGCGTCCCCTGGCCGGCGGGGCTGTGCACGCTCAGGGTTCCGCCGAGCGCCTCGACCCGGTCGGTGAGGCCGACGAGCCCGGAGCCTCGGGTGCGGTCGGCGCCGCCCACGCCGTCGTCGTGGACATTGATGTGCAGCAGCTCGTCCACGATGCCGGCGTTCACGTGTGCCATCGACGCCCTGGCGTGCTTGACGGCGTTGGTGAGCGCCTCGCTGACGACGTAGTAAGCCGCCACCTCGACCGGCGCCGGCAGGGGGATCTGGATGGCCACCTCGAGCCCCACGGGAATCCCGGCACGGCGGGCGAGTGCCTTGAGGGCGTGGGAGAGGCCCCCCCTGCGACAGGATCGCCGGATGGATGCCGCGGGAGATCTCGCGCAGTTCGTCGAGCGCGTCGTTGAGACTGTCCACGATGTGCCCCAGCTCCGCCTGCTGGTCACGTTGCTGCGGTGGCAGGGAACGCTGCAGGGTGCGCAGGTCCAGTCCCAGCGACACCAGCCGTTGCTGGGTCCCGTCGTGCAGGTCGCGCTCGATCCGCCGCCTCGTCTCGTCGCTGGTGGCCACGATCCGGGCCCGCGAAGCGGCCAGGTCCGTGCGTGCCTGCGCGTTGGAGATGGCGGTGGCGATGAGTTCGGTGAACTCGCTCATCCGCAGCTCGGCGTCCACGGGCATCGGCAGGGTCCGGACGGCCGCGGCGATCACTCCCCACAGCCGCCGGTTGACGAAGATCGGCCCGCCGGCCCCGGCGGTGTACCCCATCCGCCGGGCCAGCGCCGCCTCCAGGCCCGGCACGTTCGTGAAGTCGTCGACCCGGGCCGGCCGCCCGCTGCGGGATATCCTCCCGGCGACACCCTCGTCGTCAACGGTCCCCAGCCCGCCCGTCGGCACCCGCCCACCCACCTTGTTCCAGCCGGTCACGATGGTCACATCGCCGCCCGGCTCGATGCGGTAGATGGCCGTGGCGTCGACCTCGAGCACCTGTCCCACCTCGCGGGCAACGGCGGTGAGGATCTCCGCCGGTGGTGCTCCCCTGGCCACGAGGGTCGCGACGCGCCGCAGCGCGGCCTGTTCCTCGACCAACCGGCTCATTTCCTGCCGCACCTGCAGGGCCCAGATCGCCGCGCCCGTCAGTTCGGTGAGGTCTACGACGCGGTTCTCGGTGTCGCTGGGCAGCGGCTCCGGGCGCGTCACCGACACGACGATCGTGCCCCACAACCGGTCGTTCACGAGCACCGGCAATCCGACCGACCCGGAGACCCCCATCTCGCGAAGGCGCTCGGCGATCGGCCCTGAAGCATGGGCGTAGGTGTCGAACCTCGCGGGCTGACGTGTCCGCTTCACCAACGTCGCGATGTTGTGCCCGGCCACCGGGACCCGGACGCCGAGCGGCATCCCCAATCCGCCGTGGTCGCTCCACACCGCCTCCACGACGGCATGATCGCCGTCGTACCGCACCACGTGCGCGATGTCGGCGTGCACCAGCCGCCCGACCTCCTCCGCCACCGCGGCCAGCAGCTCCGGCAGGGGCGCCCCACGCATCACGAGCGCGGCGTTGCGCCGCACGGCGGCCCGCTCTTCGAGCAGCCATGCGCGCTGCTGCTCGTCAGTGGATGCGCCTTCCCGGCTGACCACGGGTCGCTCCCTCCATCAGCCTGACCACCAGCGTATCCCCGATAAGTCCGATCTATCCGGAGGCACCGGCGGGTCGGATGACGATGCGGACGGGTTCGCAGTAGGCGATCCGGCCGAGGGCGCAGATCTTGGGCTGGGCCCAGAACTGCCCGGGTGGCGTGCCGACCGGGACGGCGACGGGGAACTCGATGCTGCGCGTGGACCCGGGTTCGATAGTGAAGCCCCGGGTCGGCTCGCTCGTCAGCGGCCAGATGTAGTGCGGGGTGATGAGCTGGGCATGCCCCCGCAGCGGGGTGCGCAGCTCGTGGCTCACCCGCACGCGGACGTGGCCACGCACCCCGGGGTCCAGCGTCAGCTGCGGGGCCTCGGCCCGCGCGTGCAGCAGCGGCCCGGGCACGGGCCGGCCCACGGGCACGACCAGGGCGTCCTGCAACTCCTGGTCCTTGTGGGCGATGCTCGCCGCGATTGCGTACCAGCCGGGCTCGGCGTCGTCGGGAGCCGTGACGGTGACGGGCACGCCGAGGTGGCCGCCCGCGGCGACGGTCACGCGCCTCGACCGCGGGGTGGCGACCCAGCCCTGCGGCGCCGTGACGAGCAGGTCTCCGTCGTAGCCGGCGTCGGTGTCGTCGCAGACGACCTGGGCGCACAGCCGCACGCCCGCCGCGGCGCCGTCGTCGCGCGGCCGGTCGTCCGGCCGGAGGGTGAGCGCGACCGGCAGGTTGCCCATGGGCGCGGGGCCGCAGTTGTGCAGCCAGTACCGGGTGAACACGGGCTGCACGGGCTCGGCGCTCGCCGCGAGCGCCGTCCCGCCCCGCTCGGCGCGAGCCGGTGACAGGGCCAGCGACGCGATCCGGTACCCCTCGACGCCGAGCCGCACCTCCCCGCCGTCGTGCTCCAGGGGCGCGCCGGGGCGGTCGAGCAGGTCGGCGTCCGTGGCCGAGGCGATACCGCCGGCGAGGCGGATCGCGACGCGGCCGGAGCGGCCGTGGGGCTCGTAGCCGCGGACGATCAGGCCGTCACACGCGTCGGCAGGCGCCGCGGAGCCGGTGGCGAGCGGCTCCCCCAGCGGCTTGACCGCGGTGACGACGAAGTCCTCGGCGGGCTCGACGCTCAACAGCGATCCGGTGGCCGGCAGCGCCCCGTCGCCGGCCGGGGCGGCGGTCGCGGCGAGCGGATGGTTGACGGACTGCCCGGCGGCGACGAAGCCGGCGGTACGCCATCCGCCGGGGCCGCTCACCAGGTGGTACTCGAAGCGCCGGCTGGTGTGGTGCTGGAAGCTGCGCCCGCCCGGCGCGTTGCGGTCCGGGAAGTTGATCGCGGTTCCGGTGGGCCAGCCGGTGCAGGCGCGGGCCAGCGACATGTTCAGCGTGCCGTCGGGCTCGACCGCGAAACCGGGGGTGCCGCGGTTGAGCAGCGCGACGGCGTAGTCCTCGACGGTCGACTCGCCGTGGTGCAGCGCGGACGGCTGCGTGACGTGCACGCTCGCGTCGCCGAGGTCGTCGAGGAGCTCGGTCAGGGCCCGCCGCTCGGCGTCCGCGTCGTCGCCGGCGATCAGCAGGACGGGCAGGTCCCGGATCGAGCGCACGTCGGCGCCCGGCCGCCAGACCTCACCGAGCGGCCGCTCGGCCGGGATCCAGAGGCGGGCCGTGCCGGTGGCCGCGAGCCGGGCGGCCAGTTCGGCGGCGAACGGCGCTGGCGCCCGGTCGAGGAGCTCGGCGACGAACCCGTTGCGCTGCGGGGTGCCGACCGCGACACGGCAGTCGGGAAGGTTGGAGTCGGTGTCCAGCGCGCCGTAGCGGTTGCCCGTCGCGCTCGTCACGGTGGCGGTGACACCCGCCCGGGCCAGCCCGACGGCGAGCCCGCGGGTCGAGGGCAGGCCCTCGTCGCCGTCGGGAACGACGATCTCGGCGATGGAGACCGCTCGCGAGCGCTCGGCGCGCTCCTGTGGATCGTGCAGGTGGACGGTCAGTGCCGCGGCGAGGCCGAACCACTGGTGCGCCGTGTTGTCCAGGGTCCGGGGGTGCTCCGCGGCGTCGGCGTCGAGCAGGGCGTAGCCGCGGCCGATGACGGCGGCCGCGGTCTCGCTGACGGGCATGCCGCCGGGGACGTCGCAGGGTATGCGCACCCGCAGCAGCCGGTCGGTGGCGGCGAACCCGTCGATGCCGGTGGCGAAGTCGATCCGGTCGAGGCCGTACCACAGGGTCGTCTGCTGCGTGTAGCGGCATCCGTCGACCTCCGCGGTGGCCGTGATGCGCTCGCCGATCGGGCAGCGCTCGGCGGTGACGGCCGCCTCGGTGTCCGCGCTGCGCCAGGCGACGGCGTGGGGAAGCAGGTGCCACGGGCCCTCACCGAACTCGGGATGATCGCGGTGCTCGGCCACGCAGACCAGCTCGTTGCCCACCCGGCCCGGCGGGAGGAGGTCCCGGCCGGCGGCGAGGTCGGTGATCTCGGTCAGGGCGCCGCCCCGCGCGGGGTCCGCACGAACCCGGTAGCGGTCGTTGGCGATGCTCGTCGCCTCGACGGGTTGCCACGCGGACTCCGGCGGCTCCGCGGTGCCGGGCAGCAGGCGGTAGGTGCGGTAGCCCATCGACGGCACGTCGCGGGCGACCCACCGCAGCAGCACCCGGCCCGGCCGGCCGTCGGCGGCCGGCGCGAGGGCCTCGGTGAGGTACGGGACCGGGACCCCGCCGTCGTCGGTGAGCGTGAGGCCCACGGCGGGGTCGAGGTCGGCCTCCAGGCCGACGGTGTCCGTCCGGGGATGCGACAGCGGGTTGAACACGACGACCGCGGTGCCCTCCCCGCGGGTGTCGACGTGGCCGGCCAGGTGCCGGCGGGCCGAGCGGTCCACGTCGGCGGCCAGGTCGTGCGCCTCGCGCCAGCCGGCGACCAGGTCGAGATAGACCTGGTCGGACTGGGTGCCGGTGACCGCGTCGTGGTGCGCGCCGAACAGCAGCAGCCGCCACGCCTTGTCAACGGCCGCGGCGGGGTAGGCCGCGCCGTGCAGCGCGGCGAACGTGGCCCACTTCTCGGCGTCCAGCAGCAGCGTCTCCACCAGGCGATGGGCCTGCTTGGTGTCGATCGCGGTGACGTCCTTGCCGGTGTAGATCGGGTTCATGTCGCGGGTCTGCGGCGTGGCGTGCACGCCCCGCGCGGCCAGCTCGTCCCGCACGGCGGTGAAGAAGTCGCGCGGCAGGCCGTAGCGCAGCCGCACCTGCGGGTACCGCTCCTCCCAGGCCGCGCGCAGCTCGGTGACCCAGCGCATGGGAGGGCTGAAGTCGCTGCCCATCGGGATCATGACGTTGCGGGTCGCGGCGGCCGGGCGCAGCTGGGTGAACAGCTCGTGCAGCTCCGCCGCCGCGGTCTGCGGGTCCTGGGCGGCGTCGAGGCTGAAGCCGGCCGAGTAGTGGCCGGCCATGTAGTGGGTGAGCAGGCCGTCCCCGCCGGGCGACACCCACTCGAACTCGGTGGGGAACTGGGTCGGCGCGAAGGGCTTGCGGTGCTCGCGGATGTTCCAGCTGCTCAGCATCGGCCCCCACTGGTGGTAGGGGCCGCGGGCGAAGGCGATCGAGGTCAGCCCGGCGCCGGCCATCACCTGCGCGAACTGCGGATCGTGGCCGAACACGTCCAGCTGCCACGCGGTGGCCGGGACGCCGCCGACGACGTGGCGCTGGAACCCGGCGCCGTGCACGGCGTTGCGGATCGTCGTCTCGATGCCGGTGAGGTTGGTGTTGGGCTCGTTGTAGGTGCCCCCGACCAGCTCCAGGCGGCCGTCCGCGATCAGTCGCCGGATGAGCTCGCGGTCCTCGGGATACGTGTCCCAGTACGGCTTGAGGTAGTCGACCTCGGCGAGGACCACGCTGTACTGCGGATCCTCGCGGATCTTCGCCAGGTGCGCCTTGACGAGGCTGAACGCGCTGTGCCCGGGCCAGGCGAAGCGCGCCTCGCCCGCGTCGGGGGCCTGCGGCTGGTCCCAGGTCTGGGTGTACGCGGACTGGGTGTTCCACCACACCGGGTCGTAGTGGAAGTGCGGGATGAGCCAGACCGTCCAGCTCACGCCTTCACCGCCCCCTGCATGATGCCGCCGATGATCTGCTTGCCGAGGAAGAGGAACACCAGCAGCACGGGCGCCGTGCTGATCAGGGTTCCGGCGAGCACGAGCGAGTAGTCCATGTAGTAGCCGCCGGCCAGCGTGGACAGCGCGACCTGGGTGGTCGGGTTGCCCTGGCCCAGGGCCAGCAGCGGCCAGAAGAAGTCGTTCCAGGTGTTCATGAAGGTGAACAGCGCGAGCACCGCGGCGACGGGCCGCGCCGCCGGCAGCACGACGTGCCAGTACAGCCGGTGCGTGGAGCATCCGTCCATCCGGCCGGCCTCCAGCAGCGCGTCGGGCAGCGCCTCGGAGAGGTACTGGCGCATCAGGAAGACGCCGAAGGCGGAGGTGGCCGCTGGGACGATGACCGCCTGCAGGTGCCCGGTCCAGCCGAGCCACTGCGACATCATGATGTACAGCGGAATGATGCCCAGCTGGGCCGGCACCATCATCGTCACGAGCAGGAACCCGAGCAGGGCGTTGCGGCCGCGGAACCTGAGCTTCGCGAAGGCGAAACCGGCCAGCGTGCTGGTGAGCACGACGCAGACCGTGACCACGATCGAGACGATCATCGAGTTGGCCAGGGCGAGGCCGAAGTTCGCCTGGGTGTACGCCCGCTGCAGGTTCTCCCACAGGTGACTGCCGGGCAGCAGCCGGGGCGGCCAGCTGCCCGCCGCGGAGTTGTCGTTGGACGCGGCGACCAGCGACCAGTACAGCGGGAACGCCGACACCGCGCCGATGAGCCCCACCAGCAGGTAGGTCCTCGCTCCGGCGCGGCGCTGGCTGGGCGCCGCGGACCGCCCGCGGACGCGGCGAGGGCCGGTCATGGCCCGGGAGACCGGGATCAGGGTCGTCATGCGGAGCTCCGGATGCGTCGGGACAGCAGGTAGTTCACACCCACCGCCAGCACGATGATCATGAACATGGCCCAGGAGACCGTGGCGGCGTAGGAGTACTTGCCGTGGGTCCAGAACTGCTCGTACACGTACATGGCGAGGGTCTGGAACTCGCGGGAGTCACCGCCGGTCGGGCTCATCCCCGGGTTGAACATCAGTGGCTCGGTGAACAGCTGGATCGTGCCGATGGTCGACATGATCACGCTGAAGATGATGGTCGGGCGCAGCGCCGGGACGGTGATGGTCCGGAACTTGCGGAACTGCCCGGCGCCGTCGAGGTCGGCCGCCTCGTAGAGGTCGTCCGACACGGCCTGCAGCGCGGCGAGGTAGATCAGGGAGTTGTAGCCGGTCCAGCGCCAGGTCAGGATGACGGCCAGCGCCAGCCACGACTGCCAGGTGCCGGACTGCCAGTCGACCTTGCCCAGCCCGACCAGGCTGAGCACCCAGTTGATCAGGCCGAGGTCCCGCCCGAACAGCTGGGCGAAGATCAGCCCGACCGCGGCCACCGAGGTGATGTTCGGCAGCAGGACGCCCATCCGCAGCAGGGTGCGGGCGCGCATCCGGCGATGCAGCAGGTGGGCGATCCACATGGCCAGCAGCAACTGCGGCACGGTGCTCAGCACGCCGATCGCGACGGTGTTGAGCAGCGCGTTCCAGAAGTAGTCGTCGTGGATGAGCCGCACGAAGTTGCCCAGCCCGACGAAGGTGTGCTCGCTGCCGGGGATGTCGCGGTTCCACTGGGTGATGGCCATCCAGCCGGTGTAGAGCAGCGGGAACAACCCGAACGCCGCGAACACCACGAAGAACGGTGCGATGTAGAGGTACGGCGTGCCGCTCACGTCGAACTTGCGGCGCAGGTCGGACAACCGCCCGGCCTTGACCGGCGCGGTCTCCCGCCGCTCGGTCCGCACCGGCGGAGGTGCGATGACTGCCATCAGGCTCGTCCTTCCTTTCTGCTGCTCGGTGTTTACGGCTCGGTGGCGTTCGCGACGTCTTTGAGGACCTGGTCCCACGCCTGGCCGGGTTGCTGCTTGCCCTTGTCGACCCGGGTGATCCCGAGGCCGATCAGCGGTCCGATGTCGCCGTCCTTGGGGCCCTGGTACTGCGGCCGGAGGGTCCTCGCCGCCCCGGTGAAGATCCGGCCGGTGGGCGCGTTGTTGAAGAACGCGTTGGTGTTGCCCAGGACGGCCGGGTCGTTGTAGAGCGCGGCCTGGCTCGGCAGGTGGCCCTGGGTGCGGAAGATCCAGCTCGCCTGCTCGGGTGCGGTCAGGAACCTGGCGAGCTCGGCGGCCTCCTTGCGGTGCTTGCTCTGCTTCGGCACGGTCAGGAACGAGCCGCCCCAGTTGCCGCTGCCGCCGGGGATCGTGGCGATGTCCCACATGCCGCTGGTCTGCGGCGCGTTCTGCTTGATGGTGTCGGTCATCCACGCCGGGCAGACCACGGTGGCGAACGACCCCCGCTGGAACCCGGCGTTCCACTGCTGGCTGAACGTCGCCAGCTTCGCCGACTCGCCGGCCTGCACGGCCTCGACCGCGAGGTCGAATGCGTTCTTGACGGCCGGATTGTCCGCCACCACCACCTTGTTGCCGGGGGCGGTGTAGCCGACCGGTGCCTGGCCGATGATGGCGTTGAAGATGTTGGAACCGGAGTCGAACCAGGCCACGCCGCCGGGCGTGTTGGCCTTGAACCGCTTGCCGGTCGCGATGTACGACTGCCAGTCCGGCCACAGCTTGGCCACCTGGTCGCGGTCGGTCGGCAGGCCGGCCTGCGCGAACAGGTCCCGGCGGTAGCACATCGCCAGGCCGCCGACGTCCGCTCCCAGCCCCATCAGGCTGCCGTCGGGGCCGGTCGCCTGCTGCGACTTCCACGGCAGCCACTGGCCCGGGTCGGCGCCGTAGTCCCTGAAGTCGACGAACTTGTCGGACATGACCTTGAACTGCGAGATGTAGCCGCCGTCGATGGCCTCGATGTCGCCGGTTCCCGATCCGCCCAGCAGGTGCGCCTGCAGGTTCTTGTGGTGGTCGTCGTACGAGACGATGTGCTCGACGATCTTGACCCCGGGATGGCTCTGTTCGTACTTGGTGTACAGGTCGTGGTAGCCCAGGTCGCCGAAGATCTCGACCACGAGCTGCGTCTGGCCCGGCGTGGCGGAGCCGCACGCGCCTACCGTCGTGGCGACCAGCGCCAGGCAGCCCAGCATCAGCGCGATCAGCGTTGCGGGCCGGCGGGTACGCATCGGAACTCCTCCAGGTGTGTTCGGACTGCTGGCAGGATCGGATGCGCAGGAATGAGTTCACGGCATCGCCGCACGACGAGCGCGTCACCGAATCCGGGGGGGGTCGGCCCAGGGGGCCGTCGCCGGCCCGGTCGACCGGGCACGGACGCGAGGCCGCGGCGGAGGCGCTAGCAGGACGACGGCTTCATGCAATGCGATCATCAGCGCAGTGCACCCGGCCTCCGCGGCGGCAGTCGGCGCCGGCCCGCGATGCATCTCACGGAAGCGGCCCAACTTCCGGGAACTGTAGCCCGCTCGTTTTGGTCCTGTAAAGCCCGAATTACGGAGAACATTCGTATTGTCCGCTCGGCAACTATTGAGCAGAGAAAAAGGCCAGCTCAGCTGGCCTTTTTTGCCGGCATCCGGCACGGAAGGCTCGCGATAGCCAGAACTTAGCGTTCGGTTAGCGGGGGTTGGTAGGTTTGCGGCCGCTCGACGGTCTCGGCTCCCTGCGCCGACGAACGCGTGACGCTGACGCGGATCCGGGCCTCCGGGAAAGGAGACTCCGCATGCCCGACCGCATCGAGGTGGCGTTCGCCCGGCAGGTGCGCCGGACGCCGGACACCGACGCGCTCGTGGTCGGTACCCGCCGGTTCACCTACCGCGACGTCGATGCGCGCGCCGACGCGGTCGCCGTCCAGCTGCGCAGCCAGGGCGTGGGCCGCGACGAGTACGTGGGCGTCTGCCTCGACCGCGAGGAGTGGCTGATCCCGGCGCTGCTCGGGGTGCTCCGGGCGGGCGCGGCCTACGTACCGATGGACCCGGCCCATCCCGCCGAACGACAGACCTTCGTCATCGACGACGCGCGGCTGCGGCACGTCCTGGTGGACAAGCGGCAGGTCGACGCGGCGTGGCTGGGTGACGCCCGCCCGATGGTGCCGGGCGACGGCCCGGTCGCCTCGCCGGACGACGCCGGCGCCGACGGCCCGGCCGGCGGGGACGGACCGGCGTACCTGATCTACACCTCGGGGTCGACTGGAAAGCCCAAGGGCGTGGTCATCGACCACGGGCAGACGCTCAACCTCGTCCGGTGGGCGGTGGAGACGTACTCGGCCGACGAGCTGCGCGGCACGCTCGCCTCCACGTCGGTGTGCTTCGACGTGTCGGTCGTGGAAATGTTCGCGCCGTTGCTCAGCGGCGGCACGGTGATCCTCGCCGACTCGCTGCTCGCCCTCTCCGACCTGCCCGCCCGCGACGAGGTCACGTTCCTCAACGGGGTGCCGTCGGTGCTCGCCGTCCTGCTGGGCTCGCCGCTGCCGCCGTCGGTGCGCACGGTCAGCCCGGCCGGCGAGGCGCTGACCCGGGCGCTGGCCCGGCGGATCTACGCCAACCCCGGCGTCACCAGGTTGGTCAACTGCTACGGCCCGACCGAGTGCACCACCTACTGCCTCGTCGCCGAGGTGACGCGCGCCGACCTGGACGCCGCGCACGAGCCGCCGATCGGCGCGCCCATCGCCGGGGCGGTGGCGAGCGTGCGCGACGAGGAGGGGCGGCCGATGCCCGACGGCGCGGTCGGTGAGCTGTGGATCGCCGGGCCCGTCGTGAGCTCCGGATACCTCGACCGCCTCGAGCTGACCGCGCAACGGTTCCCGCCCGATCCCGACGACCCGGCCCGGCGGGCGTACCGCACGGGCGACCTGGTGCGCCGGGTCGACGGCGTCTACCACTACCTCGGCCGCAGCGACCACCAGGTCAAGATCCGCGGCATCCGGGTCGAGCTCGGCGAGGTCGAGGCGTTCCTGGCCGCCTGCCCGGGCGTCCAGCACGCGGTGGTGACCGCGCCGGCCGACGCCGCCGGCGACCGGCGGCTGGTCGGGTACGTCCAGGGCACCGGCACGGAGCCGATCGACGCGAACCGGTTGCACGACGACCTGAGCCGCCGGCTACCGGCCCACCTGGTGCCGAGCCGGATCGTGGTGCTCGACGAGCTCCCGCTCGGGCCGACCGGCAAGGTCGACCGGGCGGCGCTGCCGGTACCGGCCGACCCCACCCGGGTCCCGACGCCGCCGCGCACGCCCGTCGAGCGGTTCGTGGTCGGCGTCTGGGCCGACGCGCTCGGCGTCGCTGCGGAGACGATCGGCGTCGACGATCAGTTCATCCGGCTGGGCGGGCAGTCGCTGACGGCGGCCCGCGTGGTGGCACGGCTGCGGCCGGCACTGGGCTTCGCCGTGCCGGTCCGCCTGCTGTTCGACCATCCGGTGCTGGCCGACTTCGCCGCGGCGGTCGAGGAGCTGGCACTGACGGAACTCGCCCGCGAGGCCTGACCGGGCCCGGGCAACGTCCACGGGGGGCGGATCGATGACGGAACAGACGCGGGATCGGGCTGCGCTGCGCGCGCGCCTGGAGGCGCGGCTCGCCGCGTTCACAGCCGCCGAGCCGGCGGCGGAGCCCGACGACAGTCCACAGCCGGCGTTGCCGCTCACCGGCGCGGAGCGGGCGATGTGGCTCGCCTCCCAGCTCGACCCGGACAGCCCGGCCTACCACGTCCCGATCGTCGTGCGACTCGTCGGCCCGCTCGACCGGCCGGCGCTGCTCGCCGCCGTGCGCGACGTGATCGGGCGGCATCCCGCCCTGCGCAGCACGATCACGGTCGACGGCGGCACGCCCGTCGCCGTGGCCGCGCCGGCCGACGCGGTGCCCGTCGACGAGCGCGCGGTCACCCCGGACACGCTCGCCGCCGCGCTGTCCGACCACGCCCGCCGGCCGTTCCGGCTCGCCGCGGAGCCGCCGCTGCGCGTGACGCTGTTCGCGGCCGGCACCGGCGAGCACCACCTGGCGCTGACCGCGCACCACGTCGCCATGGACGACGCGTCGATCACGCTGCTGGTCGCCGAGCTGGCGGAGCGCTACGCCGGCCACCACGCGGGCGACGGCCCGCCCGCGCCGTTGCGGCCGGTCCGGGCGCGCGGACGGGCGCCGGAGCCCGACGAGGACGATCTGCGGTGGTGGACCCGGCGGCTGGCCGGGTTCGCGCCCGCGCCGTTGCCGGTCGGCCGGGTGACCGCGCCCGGCCGCACGCCCGACGATGCCGGGGCGCAGGTGCCGTTGACCGTGCCGGCCGCGCTCGCCGACCGGGTCCGCGCCGTCGCGGCCGCGCACGGCATGACGCCGTTCATGGTGCTGCTGGCGGCACTCCAGGCGATGCTGGCGCGCACCGGCGACGACCCCGACGTCGCCGTCGGCGTTCCCGAGGCGGGGCGCCGGGAGCCCGGCAGCGGGTCCGCGATCGGCTGTTTCGTCAACACCGTCGTGGTCCGCACCGACCTGTCCGGCGATCTCACCGGACGCGACGTGCTCTCCCGCGTCCGCGAGGCGGCCCTCGACGCCCTGAGCCACGCCGACGTGCCGCTCCCCCGGATCGTCGAGCTCGTCAACCCGCGCCGCGACGACGGCTCGACGCCGCTGTTCCGGGTCCTGCTCAACGTGGTCCCCGCCGACCCGCACCCGGCCACGTTCCCGGGGCTGGCCACGACGGTCACCGTCGGCGGCACCGACCGGGTCCGGTCCGACCTGACGGTACGGCTCAGCGACGCCGGCGACGGCCCGCTCGACGGCGTGGTGGAGTACCGGCTGCGCGACTGCGACGCGGCGGCCGCGCACCGGATCGCCGGGTGGTTGCTTGCCCAGCTCGCCGGCCTGACGTCCGATGTGGACAGTCCGATTCGGACGGTGCCGCTGCCGGGCAGCGTGGACCCGGCCGTGGCCGGTGCACCGGTGGACGCGCCGACCGGCACCCTGCATCCGATGGTCACCCGGTGGGCGGCGGCCACCCCGGACGCGACCGCCGTGGTCGCCGCCGACGGCACCCTCACCTACGCCGAGCTGGACCGCCGGGCGAACCGGGTCGCCCGTCGCCTGCTGGCCGACGGCGTGGCGCCGGACGCGCCGGTGGCGGTGCTCACCGAACGCAGCACCCACCTGCCGGTGGCGCTGCTCGGCATCCTCAAGGCCGGAGCGGCGTACCTGCCCGTCGACCCGACGTACCCGCCCGCGCGGCTGGCCGCACTCCTGCGGGCCGCGGGCGCCGCCACGGTGCTCGTCGCCGACGGGCTCGACGAGGCGCTGGCCGACGGGCTCGCCGACGCCGACCTGCCGGTCGCCGTGCGACGGCTGGACGATCCGGAGACCTTCACGGTGGGCCCGGACGGGGACCCGGGCGTGGAGTGCGACCCCGGCCGGCTGGCGTACGTCATCTTCACCTCGGGGTCCACCGGCACGCCGAAGGGTGTGGCCGTGGAGCACCGGGCGATCACCCGCTATCTCGCCGGGGTCGCCGACCGGCTACCGACCGGCGCCGCGTCGTTCGCCCTGGTCTCGACGCAGGCGGCCGACCTCGGGCTGACCATGCTGCTCGGTGCGCTGACCACCGGCGCGGCCGCCCACCTCGTCGACGTCGCGACGGCCACCGACGCCGCCGCGTTCGCCGGCTACCTGGCCCGCCACCCGGTCGACGTGCTCAAGCTCGTCCCCGGCCACCTGCACCTGCTGGCCTCGGAGACCGGCGCGGACCTCGCCGACGTGCTTCCACGCCGGCTGCTGATCCTGGCCGGCGAGGCGTGCCCGTGGGAGCTGGTCGACCGGGTCCGGGCCGCCCGGCCCGACCTCGCCGTCCAGGTGCACTACGGTCCGACCGAGACGACCGTCGCCGTCCTGGCCCTCGACGTGTCGACGGTGACCGACCGGGCCGGCGCCGGCGTGGTGCCGCTGGGCGGGCCGCTGCCGGGCGTGCGGTGCCGGGTCGCCGACCGTGCCGGCGCGCCGCTGCCCGCCGGCCTGCCGGGTGAGCTGTGGCTGGCCGGCCCGAGCCTCGCCCGCGGCTACCTGCACGACGACCGGCTGACCGCGCGGCGGTTCGTCACGGAGTCCGGGGTCCGCTGGTACCGCACCGGTGACCGGGTCCGCCTCCGCGCCGACGGCCACCTCGACTTCCTCGGTCGCACCGACGATCAGGTCAAGATTCAGGGGTACCGGGTGGAGCCCGGCGAGGTGGCCGCGGCGCTGCGCCGGCTCGACGGCGTGGACGCGGCGGTCGTGCTGCCGGTGGGCCCGCCCGGCGGGCGCCGGCTGGTGGCGTGGTTCACCGGCGCCGAGGGTGGCGGCCCCGACGAGGCGCGGCTGCGCGACGAGCTGCGCGGGCGGCTTCCGCGCTGGATGGTCCCGGCGTCGATCGTGCGGCTCGACGCCCTGCCGCTGACCCCGAACGGCAAGGTCGACCGGGCCCGGCTGCCCGAACCGGTGACGGCCGTCGACACCGGCCCGGTGTCGTTGAGTCCCACCGAGGAGGCGGTCGCCGCGGCGTGGCGCCAGGTCCTGGACGGCCGGCCCGGCGCGCCGGCCACCGGTGCCATCCGCCCGGACGACGACTTCTTCGCCCTCGGCGGGCACTCCTTCGCCGCCACCCGGGTCGCGGCGCTGCTGCGCACGACCACCGGCCGTGACGTGCCCGCCCGGCTCACGTTCCGCCACCCGGTACTGCGCGACTTCGCCGCCGCCCTGGACCGCACCGCACCACCCGCGAACGGCGTGGCGCCGGCGGCCGGCCAGCGCGGGCCCGGGACCGTGGTGCCGTTGTCGGCGGCCCAGGCCCGGCTGTGGTTCCTGGCCAGCCTCGACCCGGACAGCCCGACCTACCACGTGCCGATGGTCCTGCGTCTGCCGGCCGGCATCGACCGCACGGCGCTGCTGGACGCGGTCCGATTGCTCGCCGACCGGCACGAGGTCCTGCGCAGCACCGTGACCACGGTCGACGGGCAGCCGTGCGCCCGGATCGGCCGGGCCGCCGACGTGCCGGTCCGCGAGCGGGCGGTGCCCGCCGCCGACCTCGACCGCGTGCTGGCCGCCGAGGTGGCGCACCCGTTCGATCTCCAGCGGCACCCGGCGATGCGCGCCGTGCTGCTGCGGGTCGTCGACGGGGCCGACCACCTGGCGATCGTCTTCCACCACGTGGCCACCGACGCCTGGAGCCGCGGGCTGATCCTGGCCGACCTCGTGGCGCTCTACCGGTACCGCGTCGGCACCGGTCCGCTGCCCCCGCCCGCGCCGCAGTACGCCGACCACGCGACCGCGCTGCGCGCCGAACCGGATGGTCCGGCCCTGGACTGGTGGGAGCGGCAGCTGGCCGGGCTGTCCCGGCTCGACCTGCCGACCGACCGGCCGCCGCCACCCACCGCGGGCGGGGCGTTCGCCGCGGGCACTGCCGGCGCCGCCGTGCCGATCGAGGTGCCCGACGCGCTGGCCGGCCGGATCCGGGCGCTGGCGGGCAGCCGCGGTATGACGCCGTTCATGGTGCTGCTGGCCGGCCTCCAGGCGCTGCTCGCCCGGGTCACCGGTGCGAGCGACATCGCGGTCGGCGTACCGGAGACCGGCCGGCACGGCCCGGGCACCGAGGACGTCGTCGGCTGCTTCGTCAACACCGTGGTCGTCCGCGGTCAGGTCGACGCGGCGGCGACCGCGGGGCACCTGCTCGACGCGGCCCGGGCGGCGGCGCTCGCCGCGTTCGCCCACGCCGACGTGCCGTTCGACCGGGTGGTGCAGCGGCTGCGCCCGGACCGCGACGCCGGCACCGGCTCGCTGTTCCAGGTGAGCCTCAACGTGCACGACGCCGGCCCCACGGTGGTGGAGTTCGGCCCCGGGCTGCCGTCGGCGGTCGTGCCGGTGCCGGAGACCGAGGCGAAGTTCGACCTGTCGTGGCACGTCGCCGCCGACGGGACGGCGCTGCGCGGCAGCCTGACGTACCGGTCGGCGCTGTTCGACGAGCCGACCGCGCGGCGGCTGGTCTCCTGGTACCTCACACTGCTCCACGGCCTGCTGTCCACTGCGGACGTTGAGCTCGGCGCGATCCCGCTGGCGCCCGTCGATGGCCCGGCGCTGACCGGCCCACCCCTGCCGCACGAGGACGGCGTCCTGCATCCGCTCATCGAGCGGTGGGCCGACGCCACCCCCGACGCGACGGCGGTGGTGGCCGCCGACGCGACGCTCACCTACGCCGAACTCGACCGGCGGGCCAACCGCGTCGCCCACTGGCTCCTCGACCGCGGGGTGCGCGCCGACCAGCCGGTCGCGGTGCTCACCGAGCGCACGAGCCACCTCGCGGTCGCGCTGCTCGGCGTCCTCAAGGCCGGCGCGGCGTACCTGCCCGTCGACGCGGGCTACCCGCCGGAGCGGGTGCGGATGGTGCTGCGCGGCGCCGGCGCGGTCGCCACGCTCGCCGAACGCGAGTTCGCCGGCAACGCCGAGGGGACCGTCGCGGTCCTCGACGACGCCACCTGGGCCGGTCTGCCCACCCGCCGGCCCGACGCCGGAGTACGCCCGGACCGGCTGGCCTACGTCATCTTCACGTCGGGCTCCACCGGCGCGCCCAAGGGCGTGGCCGTGGAGCACCGGCACATCACCCACTACCTGGCGGCGGCGCTCGCGTACCTCGGCGCGGCCCCCCGCACGAGCTACGCGCTGGTCTCCACCCAGGCGGCCGACCTGGGCATGACGAACCTGTTCGGCGCGCTGACGACCGGTGCCGCGCTGCACCTGGTCGACCGGCAGACCGCCACCGACCCGGAAGCGTTCGCCGCGTACCAGGAGCGTGAGCGGGTCGACGTCCTCAAGTGTGTGCCGAGCCACCTGGAACTGCTGGCCGCGCACGGCGACCTGGGCCGGGTGCTGCCCCGCCGCGTGCTCATCCTGGCCGGTGAACCGCTGCTGTGGGACCTCGTCGACCGCGTCCGCGCGGCGCGGCCCGACCTCACGGTCGTCAACTCGTACGGGCCGTCGGAGACCACCGTCGCGGTGTCGATGTGCGACGTGGACGCGGTACCGCGCACCGGGTCCACGGTGCCGCTGGGCGAGCCACTGTCCGATGTGGACTTCTACGTCACCGACGCCGCCGGGCGGCCGCAGCCGGCCGGCATCCCCGGCGAGCTGCGGATCGGCGGCCCGACGGTGAGCCGGGGCTACCTCGGCCGCCCCGACCTGACCGCCGAACGCTTCCCGGTCGACCCGCTCGACCCCGCCCGCCGCTGCTACCGCTCCGGCGACCTGGTGCGGCTGCGGCCCGACGGCCAGCTCGAGTTCCGGGGCCGGGCCGACGACCAGGTCAAGATCCGGGGGTACCGGGTCGAGCCCGGTGAGATCGTCGCGGTGCTGCGCCGCCTGCCCGGCGTCCGGGAAGCCGTCGTGCTGCCGGTCGGCGAGGGCCACCAGCGCAGGCTCGCCGCGTGGATCACCGGGACGGCCGACGTGGACCAGGTGCGCCAGCGCCTGCGTCAGGACCTGCCCGAGTACGCGGTGCCGACCACCATCACCGGCCTGGACGCCCTGCCGCTGACCGCCAACGGCAAGGTCGACCGCGCGCGGCTGCCCGCACCGGCCGAGGCGGCGCCGGCCGCCTACGTCGAGCCGGCCACGGCGACCGAACACCGGGTCGCCGCCGCCTACGCGCAGGTGCTCGACGTCGAGCGGGTCGGCGCCACCGACGACTTCTTCGCCCTCGGCGGCGACTCCTTCCAGGCGGTGCAGGCCGCCCGCGCGGCCGATCCGGATCTGCGGGTCATCGACCTGTTCAACCACCCGACGGTGCGGGACCTCGCGGCGTTCCTCGACCGGCGGTCCGGCGAACCGGCCGGGCTGCTGCACCGGCTCGGCGCAACGGCCGGCACGGCCGAGGTCACCGTCGTATGCGTCCCGTACGGCGGCGGGTCGGCGGCGGCGTACCGGCCGCTGGCGATGGCACTCGGCCCGCGCGTGGCGACGTACGCGATCGAGTTGCCCGGGCACGACCCGGCCCGCCCCGACGAGCCGCTGCTGCCGCTGCCGCAGCTCGTAGACCGGGTGGCCGCCGAGGTCGCCGGGCAGTTCACCGGGCCGGTGGTGGTTTACGGGCACTGCGTCGGCACCGCGACGGCGGTCGCGCTGGCGCAGCGGCTCCAGGCCGACGGCGCCGAGCTGGCCGGCGTGGTGCTGGCGGCGGCGTTCCCGACCGCGCGGCTGCCCGGACGGCTCTCCGCGTGGTTCAACCGGGTGCTGCCCAGCGACCGGTGGATGTCCGATCGCGACTACCGCGACGTGCTGCGGGCCATGGGCGGGATGCTCGACGACCTCGACGACACCGACCTCCGGACGATGATGAACAGCCTGCGCCACGACGCCCGGCAGGCGCAGCTGTTCCACACCGGCGAACTCGCCCGCGCCGACCGGACCCGGCTGTCCGTCCCGGTGCTGTGCGTCGTCGGGGAGCGCGACCGCAGCACCGAGCTCTACCAGGAGCGCTACCGGGAGTGGGGCGCATACGCCGACCGGGTCGAGCTCGCCGTGGTGCCGAACGCCGGCCACTACTTCCTCAAGCACCAGGCGACGCACGTCGCTGAGCTGATCGGCGGGCGGCTGGCGGCGTGGCGGGCCGGGCGGATGCCGCCGCCGGTCGCCGACATGGCGGTCGCCGGATCGGCGGCCCGCCGCAGCCTCCGGGCGTTCTCCCTCGTCGCCGCCGGGCAGACGGCGTCGCTGATCGGCAGCGCGCTGAGCGCGTTCGCGCTCGGCGTTTGGGCGTACCAGACCAGCGGCCGCATGGCCGACTACGCGCTGATCACGCTGCTGGCGGTGATGCCGGCCATCGTCGGCGCGCCGGTCGGTGGCGCGGTCGCCGACCGGTTCGACCGGCGCCGGGTGATGCTGGTCTGCGACGCCGTCGCCGGGCTGACGGTGGCCGCGCTCGTCGTCCTGCTGTGGCTGGACAGCCTGCGATTGTGGCACGTTGCCGTGATCGTGGGGACGGGGTCGCTGGTCACGGCGTTCCACCGGCCCGCGTACCTGGCCGCGATCACGCAACTGGTTCCCAAGCCGTACCTGCCGCAGGCCAACGCCGTCGCCCAGCTCGGCACCGGGCTCGGCATGCTGCTCGCCCCGCTGGCCGGCGGCGCGCTGATCACCGCGTTCGGGCTGCCCGCCGTGGTGGGCATCGACGTGTTGACGTTCGTGCTGGGGCTGACCACGCTGCTGGTGGTGCGCTTCCCGGACCGGTTGTTCCGGCGCCAGGAGGAGACGTTCCGGCAGGCGATCGCGGGCGGCTGGCGGTACATCGTCCGGCGCCGCCCGCTCGTCGTGATGATCGTCTTCTTCCTGGTGGACAACTACCTCAGCTCGATCGCGACGGTGGTGGTTACCCCGCTGGTGCTGTCGATCGGTGACGCCGCGGACGTCGGCCTGGTGACGGCGGCGAGCGGCCTGGGTGCGGCGTTCGGGGCCGTCGTCATGGTCGTGTGGGGCGGCACCCGGCGGCGGGCCACCGGCATGGTCGGGTTCGTGCTCGGCGTCGGCGCCGGCATCCTCATCATGGGGCTGCGGCCCGCGGTCCTCGTCGTCAGCGTCGGGATCTTCGTCTGGTGGGCGTCGACGAGCATCCTCAACGCGCACTGGCTGGCGTTGATCCAGATCAAGGTCGGGCTGGAGCTCCAGGGCCGCGTGCTGGCGACCAACCAGATGCTCGCGGTCGCGATGGCCCCGGCCGGCTACGTCAGCGCGCCGTGGCTGGCCGACCGGATCGCCGGCACCGGGATCGGCCCGGTGCGCGGCATGAGCCTGCTGCTCGTGACCGTCGGCGCGGTGCTCATGGGATGGGCCGCGCTCGGCCTGCGGTACCGGCCGCTGCACCGGATGGAGGACGACCTGCCCGACGCCGTGGCGGGTGCGAAGATCGAGGGCGACCTCGACCAGGTGCAGGCCGAGGCGGACCGGGAACTGGCGTCGGTCAGGTCGTGACGGTGGTCGCCTGCGCGGCCTCGATCCCCTGCCGCGCCCGCTCGATCTCGTCGGCGTAGCCGATGGTCCGGGCGACGTCGAGCGCCGACCGGTGCTCCCGGGCCGCGTCGCAGTTGCCGGCCCGGCCAGGCGGTAGGCCTCGCCTAGGCTGTTCAGCACCGTCGCCGTGGCCTCGCTCGCGTCGCCGGGGAGCGCGGCCGCCTATCGGCCCGCCTCGATCGCCGCGTCGTGGCGGCCCAGATGGGCGTTGCTGACGCACAGCGACGCCAGCGCGTACGCCTGGCCCCGGGCCGCTGCCGATGTCGCGGTGCAGGGCCAGGGCCACCGTCCCCTGCTCGATCGCGCTTTCGCCGCGGAAGGGTGTGTGCCGACCATGCGCTCGAGGCAGATCCCGCGAACCACACCGGCGGCAACAGTCGGCATCGCGCACTGTGCGGCTCGTGCGGAACCGTGTCCATGCCGCTGGCGCGTCCGCCGCGGTACGGACACGCAGTGGCCCAGCTACCGATCGCGCGCTTGCGGCCCACCGCGCAACCGAGCGGATACCGGCCGAGAACTACTTGCCGGTCCGGAGCCGTATGCCGTAAGCGGCTTCGGCCTCGCCGGCCGGCGATCGACGCCAGGTCGACCGGCACGGCCGGCGCGATGAGGATCCGCAGCCACCAGTCCGCGGCCGGCCCGGGGTGTGGCCGCAGTACGAGGATGTCGTCGGTCGCTGCGCACACCCCCGCCTGCAGTGGCCGGACGTGCCGGAACATCTCGCGCATCCAGGCGCCGACGAGCGTGCCCGGTCGGGCGATCAACGACGTCAATGGCGCCACGACGTCAGCCTACGGCCGCCGCAGCTGGGCTGGCCTGCCGCGGCGCGGAAACGACAGACGTCGATCCGGTGAGCCCGGACCGCAGCTGCGCGTGCACGGCACCGGGGCGCCGCGCACGCGCTGTCCCGCCTGGCCACTCACGGTACGAAGACGCTCCGGACGCAGCCGTCCTCCTTGTTCTTGAAGATGTCGTAGCCGGTCTGGCCCTGTTCCAGCGGCATGGTGTGGGTCGCCAGGTGCTCGGTCCTGAGCTCGTCCTTCGCCATGCGATCCAGGAGCATGGGGATGTACCGCTGACCATGCATCTGCGCTCCCCGCACCGTCAGACCCTTGTTCATCAGCGCACCGAGCGGGAACTTGTCCACGAATCCGGCGAACACGCCGAGCACGAAGACGCTGCCGCCCTTGCGGCAGTTGTAGATCGCCGAACGCACCGCGGCGGGCCGGTCGGTCTCGAGCCGCAGCTGCTGCTTCGCCTTGTCGTACACGTGCTGCGGGCCGGGTGTGTGGGCCTCCATGCCGACCGCCTCGATGCACACGTCCGGGCCGCGGCCGCCGGTACGCTCGAGCAGTTCGGCCCCGACATCGACGGCGGTGTAATCGATCGTCTCGGCGCCGATGTGCTGGCGGACCATGTCGAGGCGGTAGTCGTACCGGTCGATGCATACGACCTGCTCCGCGCCCAGCAGCATCGCGGCCCGGGCGGCCATCTGCCCGACGGCACCGGCCCCCCACACCGCGACCACGTCGCCGGGGCGTACGCCGCCGAGATCCGCGCCCATCCAGCCGGTCGCGGCCGAGTCGGACGCGAACAGGGCCCGCTCGTCACTGACCGGCTCGGGTACGGGAAACGCCCCGACGTCGGCGAACGGCACCCGGATGTACTCGGCGTGGCTGCCGGCGTTGCCGCCCATCGCGTGGGAGTACCCGAAGCAGCCGCCCGGTGCCGCACCCCACAGGAATTCGGTGATGTCCGGGTTGGTGTTGCCGTTGTCGCACAGCGAGTACTCCTCGCGGCGGCAGTGCCAGCACTGCCCGCACGCGATGAACGACGACACGACCACCCGGTCGCCGACGCTGTGCCTGCGCACGCCCGGCCCGACCTCGACGACCTCGCCGAGGAACTCATGGCCGAGGACGTCACCACTGCGCATGAACGGGATGTACCCGCCCAGCAGGTGCAGGTCAGACCCGCACGTCACGGTCCGTGCGACCTTCACGATGACGTCGCCGCTGTTGCGAATCTGCGGATCCGGGACCGTTTCCACGCCTACCTTGTTCACGCCCTGCCACACCAATGCCCTCACAGCCGGCCCTCCTCACGTCCGTGCTTCGTCGCGTACGCCAGCGGAGCGGATCTGAGCGTCGGTTTCGTAGTCGCCGGTGCGTCCGGCAGCAGCACCTCACCGACCTCGGCAAGTGACCGCGCCTCGCGCAGCGCCGCTCGCAGCCGCCGTACGCGCTTGGGATCGGCGCCGGACGCGACCCGGGCCGCCAGCTCCGTACCCCGGTCTCCCGGCGCCGGCCGTATGCGGACCTCCACCGGGAAACCAAGCTCGTTCAGCGGCGGCGGCAGCGGATCGAGTTGCCCGGGCGAGCAGTTGACGGTGACAGCGTGCCAACGGTCGGGTCCGGCGGCCCGGCGCCGCCTGGCGACCATGACTCCGCCGGCGATGGCGCCAGCTCCCACAGCGGCCAGAACGACGGCGGCCGGGAGCGGTCGTACTAGGAATCTGCGCATCTGCCCCGGCTACCCGGCACCGGTGCGGCGACACATCACGCGGGACCAGCCGCGGAACGCGACTGTCTGCGCGTGCCTGCGCCGTACCGGGGTTAGATGCGTGGGTGGTTCCGGTCCGCAACGGCCGCGCCGTGACGGCGTCGTCGAGACGTTGCTCGACGACCTTGGTCGCCGGCGGGCCGAGGCGCGGTGGGATGTCGCGATCTGCCTGACCGATCTCCGCTGTACAGCGAACAGGTGCCGCTGGTGCGCACGTCTCCGCTCGGCGCCGGCTCGCGGGGGTGTTCCTGCCGGCGCTGGGACTGTGCCAGCTCCGAGCGGTCCGCGCAGCCGTCCCGCATCTCGTGATGCCGGCTGCTCACCCATACCTCCGACGACCGGGTGTCGCCGGCGGGCGTTGGGCCGGCCGAACCGATCGGCGGGGTGGCCGCGCCCGGCGCGACGCACGAGCGGCCTCGCCGTGGCGTTGGGCCGGCGCCGGCCTGGCCGCCGGGCTGATCATCGGCGCGGCCACCACGGCGGAGCTGACCCGGCGGTGCTGGACGGAGCCCGCGGCGCCGTCACGACCCTCGCCCGACGAGCCGGCGAGGCGGCGCACACCGCCGCCGAGGCCGCCGGGCACGCCGCGGATGAGATGAGGCCCGGCAGGAGACGAACAGCCGTCAACCTGCAGCCGAGCTCGCGTGAGCGCTGACCCCGTCCGGCCCGGACAGCGGCGACAACCAGCGTGGTGGCAGGGCGGCGCACCGCCGAACAGGCGGTCGCGGCGTGCCGCGACGACGCGGAAGACATTGCATGAGCCGGGCACGGCGCACCAGGCCGGACTCGAATCCAGGTCTTCGGGTCCACGCGCAGCGCGGTGCAGCTGACCCGGGACGGACACGATGACACCGCCAGACCCTGACCGGCCGACCCGCACCGGATGGCCACCCTGCAGACGGATTCGATCGCCTCCACCGGACGGCAACGCGCGCCGGGCACTGCCCCGCCCTACGGCATTGGTTGCCGCCCGCACCCGGCCGCGGCGGGTGGAGGTCAGGTGGGGTCGCGTTCTGCGTTGATGCGCAGCGCTTCCTCGAGCTGGTCTTCGAGGATGATGATCCGGCAGGCGGCCTCGACGGCGGTGCCCTGATCGACCATCTCCCGGGCGCGGGCTGCGAGGCGCAGCTGGTAGCGGGAGTACCGGCGATGTCCACCGGCAGAGCGTTGCGGGGTGATGAGTTTCAGCTCATCGAGGCGGCGGAGAAAGTCCTGTGAAGTGCCGACGATGTCCGCGGCACGGCCCATCGTGTAGGCGGGGTAGTCCTCGTCGCCGAACAGGTCATCGGGTTGGGCCATAGCGCCTCCGCGTCGAGGGCCCCGGCGCTCTCGCGCCGGGGCCCAAGGGTTATGGGTCAAACACCATCTACCGACACGTCCGTCGGATTGTCTTTTCCGCCCCGAACGCCACAGACAGCGTCGGGTGCGAGGATCGCATAAGCGTGACCGGAGACCACCTCTCGTTCGATGGGACCAACGGTGTCCGCCCAGCTGAACTGCCGCCAGTGCGGGCGATCCAACGGTGTAGAGCCCTCCCTTTCCTCTGCATCTTTTGTGTTGCCGTGTGCCGCAACCCCGAACATCCGGGGCTTCCATCTGGTACTGCCGTGCCGAGCGAACCGTGGTGTTGCTGGCTCAGCTCTCCACCCAACTGTCGGGGCGGCTCGTCAGCGTCTCTCATACTCCCTGTTCTCGACTCCACAAAGACTAGTCGACGCTCGCGAGCATGTCTAGGTTCTCCAGCACAGATTTCTTGGGTGATCCGCCGGAACTCCCGGGAAGGGCCGCAGCCCGCCTGGCACCACGTGCCTCGCGGGAACGACCGCCGAAGCGGCTGCCGCAACGGCAACTGCCCTGCCACACTGCTCAATCCGCCGCACGTCGCGGGCCGGCCCAAGCCGCACGTCGAGCAACGCCGTGACGAGTCAACTGCTTCGCGGCCGGAGCGCCATACATGGGCCGCGTCAGATGCGGCTCGATGTCCCGCTCCGTCCCGCCCGCGCTGAGCTGCGCCGGGTGAACAAGGTTCTGGGTGCGGCGTCCGGCTGTTTCGCGTCGGAGCTCGGCCCGACCTGGCGACGGTCACCAAGACAGAATTCTTTGGGCTCTGATGTCGAAACGGCGCGCTGTCGCGCGAAGGACGGGTGCGGGCCGGAAAAGCCGGCCCACCACCAGGGGAGACCCGATGCGACGCATCATCGCTTCGACCTACAGCACTGTCGACGGCTTCATCGACAACCCCCACGAGTGGTCGCTGGCATACAACGACCCGGCGGCCATGCGGTACGCCCTGGATCTGGTGCTCAGCGCCGACACGCTGATCCTGGGCCGCATCACCTACGAGGGCATGGCGCAGGCGTGGCCCAACATGGGTGGCAACCCGTACGCCGACCACGTCAACGCCATGCACAAATACGTCGTCGCTTCCCAGCCGGTCGACACCAGCGGCTGGCACCCGACGACCGTCATCGCCGGCGCCGAGCTGCTGACCGCTGTCAAGGCACTCAAGGAGAACGACGGCACCGACATCCTGATCTGGGGCAACGGCCGGCTGACCGATGCACTCGCGACGGCCGGCCTCCTCGACGAGTGCAAGATCTGGACCTATCCGGTCCTCAAGGGCATTGGCGAGCCGCTGTTCCGCGCCGAGAGCCGAACCGGCCTCCAGCACTTCGAGACCGCCACCTTCGAGTCCGGGGTGGTCGTGTCGACCTACCGCGTCACCACCGCCTGAACAGGAGCGCCGAGATGAGCGACGACATGAGCCAGGACGTCACCGATTACCTCGCCAAGAGGAAACCGTGGCAGCAGGACCTGTGTGCGACGCTGCGCCAGACCGTTCTCGACACCGTCCCCGGCGTCGAGGAGGTCATCCAGTACGGCAAGCCGCACTTCAACCTCGCCGGCCAGAACACCGCAGTGCTGCACGTGGCCGCCGCAAAGGTCTCGTTCATGGTGTTCGGTGCTGGTTGGGTCGACCCGGTGCCGGGCGTGCTGCGGTCGATGGGCAACGGCGACCGCAAGGTCGTCGACCTCGCCGAGGGCGACACGGTCGACACCGACTTCATCGCCGGCCTGCTGCGCCGGATCACCGGCCTGGCCTGAGACCAGATCGACCGAGAGGATTCTGCTCATGCGTGTGATGGTCATGACCAAGGGCGATGCCGCCGACGAGGGCAATAGTGAGCCGACGACCGAGATGTTCGAGAAGATGCGGGCCTTCAACGAGCAACTCGTCAACGCCGGCATCATGCTCGGCGGCCTACGAACGCCCTCGCCCAGATCACCCGGTCACCCGTCGTGGAGCTCAACCGCGCGGTCGCCGTACTCCACGTCGACGGACCCGAAACCGTACTCGCCATGACCCGACCACTGCTCGCCGACCGCCGGATGGCCGGCTATCACCTGCTGGGCGCGGTGCGGGCGGACATCCTCACCCGGCCCGGCCGCCACGCCGAGGCCGCAGCCGAGCTGGAACGCGCGGCCGAACTCGCACCGACCAAACGTGGCCGATGGGTGCCGCCGCTGGGCCGCGGCACGCGTTCGACCTCCGTGAAGCCGGCTGTCGCCAGCCCATTTCGGCGACGGCAACCGGCAGACCAACGTCTTTCCCGGCGGCGTCGGGCGCACCGGCGGCATCGCAGCTACGCCCGTCCACGCCGCGGTGGGAGATCGTCCGAGCCGCGGAGGATCATGCGCTCGCCGGTCCGCGATTATGGAACCCGGGTCGGCACCGGCTCGCACCGGTTGGACGCGGGCCCGGTGACCCAGCCGGTGATGCCGGCCAGGATCAGCCCGCAGACCACCGCCGCGAAGGGCAGCGCGAGGTCCGTGTCCGCCGAGTTCACCGGCGGGCTGCCGGCGGCGGACGTCATCGCCGCGCCGAGGGCGGAGCCGATGAGGTACACCATCAGAAAGGCCGGAACCATCAGGACGGCACCCCCGGCGGCGGCGACGATCAGCCGCCACAGCGGGGTGTCGCGCGCGGCGGCGACGGCGGCCGCGGCGGTGACCGGCAGGACAACCAGACCGGCCAAGCCGTCCAGGCCCTCCCCCGCGATGACCGGCCAGGCGGCCAGCGCGGCGACGGCGCCGAACACGGCGACCCGCCGCCAGCCGGCCGGGCGGATCAGGCCGGCGGCGACGGCGGCGCACGCGACGGCCAGCGCCACTTCGAGCAGCGTCAGCGCGTGCTCGACCCGGACCTTCGCGGGGTCGGTGACGGGCTCCTCCCACGGCGTGGTGACGAGCAGCGTGACGGCTCCGAGCACCGCGGTCATGGTGGCCGTCAGGTGCACGGTGCGTTCGCCGCCGGGCTCGCCCGTCGAGAGCCGCCGCGCGACCAGCGCGGTCACCGCGAAGGCGGCCGCCCCGGCGCCGGCGAGCACGGCCGCGGTGCCGCTCCCGTGCACGTCGGCGCGGTCCAGGACCAGGTCGGCGGCGATCCACGCCGCGGTGCCGGCGGCCGCCACCAGGGTGGCGCGCAGGTTCGCCCGGCAGACGAGGACCACGGCGGCGAACGCCACCAGGATCGCGATCTGCCGGATATCGCGCGGCCAGTAGGTGTTGTTGCTGGCCACAGCCGGATACATCGCGCCGGTCGCCGGGTCCGTCCAGAATCCATGGGGCTCCATGATCGGCTGGTAGACCGCCAGGCTCACGGCCCAGACCACCGCGGCGACGGTACCGGCGACGACTCCGACAATGCTGCGCCAAGCGCTCCCCATCCACGCATCCTGGCAGCGGCGACCCGCATCTGACCAGTCGCACACGCGGCACCGGGCCGTTGCCGCCCATGCCGCCACGCGCGCGGCCGGCAGCAGGTCGATCTCGTTACACCCCGGCCGAGAGCGGGCGGCGGCGCGCGTACCTGCGCCTGACGCGATCCCCCGAACCGAGCATCGGGGCTCAGCTCCGCCACCGGCACGCCGATCGTCGCGAAGGTGCGCAACGCAGGTCAGCGTGGCGGTACCTTGTCCCTGGTGACCGCGCTTTCGAGATCCCGGGCGAAGGCGTCCGGATCGCGGGTGCGCACGTAGGTCGACACGGCGTCGTAGAAGCCCTCCTGGAGATTTGGGCTCGTGGCCTCGCCGTGAGCGACCGACAGCAGCACCGACGAGCCCCAGAGGCTCCTCGAGGCATCTCGCTGGTAGACAGACAACGACGAAATATCGACGTTGCGGAGCACCGGTACCGACCCCTTCGCCTTGCTGAACGGTATCTGGGTCGCCGGCTTGCTGATGTCGCCGAGGAAGGCGAGCGCGTTCCGGGCGTTCTTGGCTCCGGTCGCGGCCACGAAGACGTCGACGACCGCGAGGAAGCTGTCGTCGGTGCCGGGAAACGCCGCAGCTCCGAAGTCTTTGCCCTCCCGTGCGCCGGAGGTGACCAGCTCGCCGTACGCCGAGTCGTTTATGGATTCGAAGGCGCAACCACCGGTGCCGAGCTTCTTTGTCGCCGCGTCCCAGGTCAGCGTGCCGGCTTCGGGATCGGCGTAGGCGAGGATGTCGCCGAAGGTCCGCAGCGCTGTCCGCACCTGCGCGCTGCGCCAGTTGAGGCGGTCGCCGGTCATGTTCTGCCAGCCTTTCACCCCGATGGTGCCGAGTAGCACGTTCTCGAACAGCTCGACGGTGGTGAACGGGTCCTTGCCGCCGAGACACAGAGCGGTGGCTCCGGACGCCTTGACCTTCCGCAGGTCGTCCAGGAAGGCGGCGACGGCGTAGTCGCCGGAGGGTGGCGTGACGCCCGCCCGGTTGAGAAGCCCGGTGTTGAACCACAGCATGTTGCTGCGATGGGCACCTGTCGGCACCCCGTACGGCTTGCCGCCGTGCATGAGCGAACCCAGGATGGTCGGCTGCATCGTCGCGCGTAGGTCCTCCTCGGCGAAGACAGGCGCGACGTCGCGGATGACGCCGCGGTCGGCGTAGCCCTGCACGGACTTGCCCGCGAAGGTCTGCCAGACGTCGGGCGGGTTGCCGCTCTGCAGCCGCTTGGCCAGGGCCACGACCGCCTGTGACCCGGCGCCGCCCGGGACCGCGGCGTTGACGACGTCGACGTTCGGATTCGTCTGGTGCATGGCGGAGAACAGGACGTTCAACGCGGCGGCCTCCGAGCCGGAGGTCCACCACGACACGACCTCGAGCTGCTTGGTTTCCTTCGTGGGGCTCGTCGGCTTCGGCTGGCCGCAGCCGGCCAAGGCGAGCACCATGACCGCGACTGCCGCTACCACGCGGCGCCGGCGATTCATGCCGTGCTCCTGGTGACGGTGCTCGGCCCGGCGCCCCTGGGCAGGACCGGCTCGGTGCTCCCGCGGACGGGCCCGGCCGCGGCCCTGAGGTCGTAGAAGGCGAAGAGCCCGACGACGGCAAAGCAGACGGCTGGGACGATGAAGGAGATCGCCGCGCTCGTCCGGTCCACGAGCCTGCCCTGTACCACCGGCATGATCGCGCCGCCCACGATGGCCATCACGAGGCCGGCGGCGCCGAACTTGGTCGCCGGACCGAGCCCTTCGAGGGCCACGCCGTAGATCGTCGGAAACATGAGCGACAGGCAGAAGGACAGAGAGACCACGGCCAGGACCCCGGCGACGTTGGGACTCACGATCGCGAACATGCACAGCGCCACCGCCAGCAAGGCCACCACGGCGAGCACCTTGGTGGCCTGTACACGACCGATCACCCACGTCATCAGGAAGCGTGATCCGAGGAAGATGAGCAGGCTGAGCTGCAGATAAGCGCCACCCTTCTGCAGGCTGCCGCCCAGTGCCTGCTCCACGTACTGGATCAGGTACGTCCAGGTGCACACCTGAGCCCCGATGTTGGCGAACTGGGCGATCACCCCGAAGCGGTACCGCTTGCTGCGCCACAGCACGCCGAACAGGTCGCGGGTGCCGCCGGGGTGTGGGCCGGCATCGGGGAACTCCTCGACGATCGGCGGCGCCTTCTGGCTCGCGATGGCGACGGCGATGAGTACCAGGAGGACGGCCAGCCCCAGGTAGGGGGCCATCACCGCGCCGAGCTCGCCCGCGCGGACGGTGCGCAGCTGATCCGGGCTCAGCGACGCGATGTCCACCGGCTCCGCGAGCTTGGGCAGGATGAGCGTCGAGGCCAGCAGCACACCGATGTTCGTGCCCACCGGGTTGAATGCCTGGGCGAAGTTCAGCCGCCGGGTCGCCGTCTCCTCCGGGCCGAGCGACATGACGTACGGGTTCGCGGAGGTCTCCAGGATCGAGCAGCCGGCGGCCATCGCAAACAGGGCCAGCAGGAACGCCTCGTACGTCATGATCTTGCTCGCCGGATAGAAGAGGAAGGCGCCCAGCGCCGCCAGCCCCAGTCCGGTGAGGATTCCCGTCTTGTAGCCGAAGCGCTGGTTGAGAAAGGCCGCCGGGAGCGCGAGCACGAAGTATGCGCCGAAGTACGCCAACTGGACGAGCGACGCCTGGAAGGTGCTCATCTCGAAGATGCGCCTGAAGCCCGCCACCATCGGCGTGGTCAGGTCCTGCGCTATCCCCCAAGCGGTGAAACAGCCGACCAGAGCGACAAAGAGCAGGTGCATCCCACGGCCGAGCAGCGGCCGCCGCCGTCCCCGCTCGTCTTCATCCGCTAGTGGCAGCGTCATGCTGGCCCTCGGTACTCCCTCCGTGCACCGCGTACCAGTGGGTGGTCGGTAACCTGGCGCCGCGGACGATCAAGAGCGGATCAGGCGCTACCCACCCCGACGCCCCATAAACCGGTCATCACGTGGGTGTCGCGCGGCGCGTCGCCACGGTCCCCGGAGGTCGCCCGCTGAGCGCTGCTCGGGTGATATCGCCGCCCGGCAAGGGTGAGGCCACCCGGCTCGTCCGCGCCGTGCCGGTGCCCGGCCGGGCGCGGCGCTCGCGGCGGGTGTGGACCGGCAACGGCCGCGCGCACATCGAGGTGCGCGGCGTCGACCGGCCCGCGGACGAGTCGGTCGCGCAGCAGCTACGGGCGCGGCTCGAGCGGGTGCGCGGGGTCCACTGGGCGGACGACCTCGTCGATGCGGTGGAGGACGTCGAGGACGCGCACGACCTGCGCACGGAAGGCTTCCCGGTCGAGCGGCCCGACCACCCGGGCGACATCGAGCCGCTGCTGCAGCAGGCGATCGCGCTGGGCGGCGACGCGCTCGGCCTGCTCACCGACGCCGCGCTGCGTGCGCTGCTCATCGCCGAGATCGACGGCCGCCGCACCGTGTGGCGCCGGCGCGAGCCGGAGCTGTCCGGCCGGGGGCCCGGCCGATCGAGCGCTACGCCGACCGGGCCACGCTCGCGGCGTTGGCCGGCGCGGTGGGGTTCGCGCACACACGCTGGCGGGCCCGGACGATGCTCACCATTGCGACGCCGCAGGCGGCACGGCTGAGCCGTCAGGCGTTCGCCGCCCGGCTCGGGCGGGCACTCAGCGCCCGCGGCGTGGTCCCGCTGGACGCCACGTGCTGTGGCGGCTGGACCGTGTCGACACCGTCGTGCTCGACGCCCGGGCACTGACCACCGGCCGCTTCACCGTCGGGCGGCTCGCCGGCCTCGGCGCTGACCTCACCGCCGAGGAGGAGAGCGACCTGCGCGCCCGGGCCGGCGCCCTGCTGGACCCGGACGCGCCGGAGCGGGTCGTGCGCGCCGGCGAATGGCAGCTCGGGCCGCTGCCGGAGGTCGCGCCGAAGGACGGGCCCGCAGGCGGGCGGGCGGTACGCGCGGGTCCGGACCCCGGGCGGCGTCACGCTCGGGCTGGTACACGGCGGTCAGGTGCGCGCGATCGTCGTCGCCGGGCCCGAGCTGCGACCCAACGCCGCCGACCTGGTCGCGTCGGCCCGCGCCGCGGGCAGGTTCGCGGTCGCCGCGTCGGCAGCGGCCTGGGCGAGCGGTTCTCGCCCGACGAGGTGGTGGCCGGGGGCACCCACCTCGCCGGGGAGATCCGGCGGTTGCAGGGGCAGGACCGGGTGGTCGCGCTGGTCACGTCCGGCGGCTCCGCCGCGCCCGCCGCCGCGGACTGCGCGATCGGCGTGCTCGACGGCGACGGCCCGGTGCCCTGGGCCGCCGACCTGCTCTGCGGGCCGGGGCTGGCGTAGGCGTGCCGTGTCCTGGATGCTGTCGTCGCCGCGCGGGCGGTCTCCCGGCGCGGCGCGCTCATCTCGCTGTACGGCTCGGTCGCGGCCGCCATGCTTGCCCTCTCCGGGCCGCGTGCCGACCAGCCTACCGGCACCACATGTGACCGCGCCTGACCTTCGGTTCCGTGTTCCGGCCCGACGAGCCTGGGCCACCGACACTCGTGCCGCTCAGGACCAGCTCAACGCTCCGAGCGCAGCGGCACGGCGTCCGCGGCGGTGGAGTAGACGAAGCGGTCCGGGCGCAGCACCGCCAGGTCCACCCGATGCCGGTCGAACCATCCGCCGAGCACGCCGTTGACGTCGACCACGTTGACGACGTCGTGGGCCGGCCCGCTCGCCGAGCCGGACGAACGGACCGGCAGGACCCGGACGAAGGTCGCCGGGGGCCCCGCCCAGGCCGCCGCCGTCCGTGCGTCGACGCCCGGGCCGATCACCGCGAAGGCCGGGCCGAGCACGTCGTCCAGCAGGCGCGGGGTCGTCGTTCCCGGGGTCGTGACCTCCGGCTGGGGAAACATCGTGCCGATCGGGCCCTTGCGCACGCCACCGGACAGCATGCCCGTCCGTACTGCCGGGGCGGGCTTGAACTCGAAGTGACGCACGAACCGGCGGACCCGAGGCACGATCTGCGCCGCGCGGAGCACCGCGTCGCGCGCGGCGGCGGCGTAGCGGTTGCGGACCAGGAACACCCTGCCCAAGCGGACGCTCGTGACCGCCATCTCCTCGGTGTGCGGGCGCCGTTCGGCCTCGTACGTGTCGAGCAGGTCGGGGCCCGCCGTGCCGTCGAGGACCAGCGCGAGCTTCCAGGTGAGGTTCGCGGCGTCGCGCAGGCCGCTGCACAGGCCCTGGCCCAGGAACGGCGGCATCTGGTGAGCCGCGTCGCCGAGCAGGAACACGCTCCCGCTGCGCCACCGCTCGGCGACCAGATGGTGGAAGGTGTAGACGACGGCGCGGGTGACGGTGAAGCGCTCCGGATCGACGTACGGGGCCACCAGCCGCGCGATCGTCTCCGGCCGGCTCATCTCCTCCGGCGTCTCGCCGTCGCGGAGCATGAACTCCAGGCGATGGGTGCCGAAGGCGCCCGGCGAGACGAACGCGGGACGCCGCCAGTCGCAGACGAACCGGGTCCGCGGCTGGCGGACCCCGCCGGGCCCGACGTCGCCGGAGATCGCCAGCCAGGGCTCCTCGTACGACGCGCCGACGAGCCGGATGCCGGCGGCGGTCCTCGTCGTGCTGCGGGCGCCGTCGCAGCCCAGCACGTACCGGGCGCGTACCGTGCTGGCCTCGCCGGTCGCGACGTCGCGGAGCCCGACCGTGACGCCGTCGCCGTCCGGGGTCAGGTCGGTGAGCTCCACGCCGGTGCGCAGGGTGACGTGCGGGAACCGGTCGAAGCCCGCGCGCAGCGACGCCTCGAGGCGCGGCTGGTCGAAGAAGTGCAGGGGTGCGCTGCCGAGGCCGAAGTCGATCTCGTCGAGGGCGATCGTGGCGAAGGGCCTGCCGCTGCCGTCGACGTAGTCGACGACCGGCGGGGGGTACATGTCGGCGGCCACCTCGTCGCGCAGCCCGGCCTGCTGGTACACCCGCAGCGCCTCGTCGTCGCAGGAGAACGCACGGGGCTGCTGGTGCGCCGCGGTGCTGCGCTCGACGACCAGGGTGCGCACGCCGCGCATGCCGAGCAGGTTGGCGGTGAGCGCGCCGACCGGCCCGCAGCCCACCACGATGACGTCAGGATGCATGCCGCCTAGCGAAGACGACGGCTGTGGAGATCCTGTGGAGGCCGGTCTCCACAGCGGCTCACCAGCAGCCCGGCGCCCTGCTCGGCGGCGGTCGCGGCGCCGCGCCGCACGTCCCGGTCGTCGCCGCGGGCCAGGCCCCGCACGCGGCGCAGCTCGGCGGTGAGCACGCGTTCGCCGACGGCTTCGGCCGCGGCGAGTCCCTCGTCGGCCAGCGCCGCGGCGGTCGCCGGGTCGCCGGCCGTGAGGTACGCGTCGGCCATCGCGGCGATCACGATCGTGCGCGTGGCCCGCAGTCCGTGCCGGTAGATGGCCTCGCCCGCGGCCCGCATCGCGGTGAGCCGCGCCCGCTCGCCCCCGTGCACCGCCGCCCAGTCCGCCAGGAAGTCCCCGATGCCGACGAAGTGCGGCATGTGCTGCCGCTCGCCGATCTCACGGCACCACCGGGCGGCCTCGCGGCCCGCCGGGGCATCGCGTTCCTGCAGGGCCACCCAGGCCGCGAACAGCACGGCGTTGCCCCGGCCGTACGGATCGTCGGCGTGCTCGGCGAGCTGCCGCGCGGCCGCCAGGTCGGCGTGCGCCGCCGGCCGGTCGCCGCGCAGCGAGCGCACCAGCGCCCGGAAGTTGTACGGCGACAGGGTCGGGGTGCGCCCGACCTGCCCTCGCAGCCTGCGCGGCTCGACCGTGCGCAGCCGGTCGACGGCGATGGTCAGCTGCGCGTCGGCCTCGACGAGACGGCCCGTGAAGTAGCCGACGACGCCGAGCAGGTACGGCCCGGCGGCGGCGATCAGCGGGTCGTCGTCCGCAGCGGCGCCGGTCAGCCGGCGGGCCAGGTCGGCGGCGATGGCGAACTCAGCCCGGTTGCAGGCGACCTCGCCGAGTGTCCACAGTGCCGTGCGCAGGTCGGCGCCGGGGCCGGCGAGCGGGAGCAGCCGCCGGGCGCGGGCCGCGGCCTGTTCGACCGCGTCGCTGCCCACGCCGACGGTGATGTGCAGCAGCGAGGTGCGATGCAGCTGTACCGTGAGCTCGGCCTCGGCCGCGTCCGGCGAGGTGGCGGCGGCGGGGGCGAGCCGGGCGGCGGCCCGGTCGAGATGCGCGAGGGCGTCCTCGTAGGCCAGCCGCCACGTGGCGTCGTCGGCGGCCCGCAACGTCCAGCGCAGGAAGTCCTCGCCGTGGCCGAGCCCGACCGCCTGCCCGTAGTGGCGGGCCAGCTCCGCCGGGGTCAACCCGCCCAGGCCCGGCATACTCGCGGCGGTGCCGGCGAGGCGGGCGTGCAGGACGGCCCGTCTCGGCGCGGTCAGCTCGGCGTAGGCGACCTCGGCGAACAGCGGGTGCCGGAACCGCACCGCGCCCGGACCGGCCCCGGCGATCAGGTGCGTGGCGGCCGGGGCGGCCAGCAGCTCGGCCGCGTCGGTGCCGGTCGCGGAGTTCAGCAGCCGCAGGTCGAGCTCGCGGCCGGCGACGCCGAGCAGGTCGAGGCATTCGCGGGTGGCCGGGTCGGGTGCCTGCAGCCGCAGCAGGACCGCGTCGCGCACGCTCGGGGGCAACGTCCCCCGGTCCCGGAAGGGGCCGCCGGACGCGAGCAGCTCGGTGAGGAAGAACGCGTTGCCGCCGGTTCGCCGCACGAGCCGCTCGACGAGCCCGGCGGCCGGTGCCGCGCCGGTCCGGTCGTGCACCAGGTCGGCCACCGCGGCCGTGCCGAGGCCCCCGAGCCGCAGCTGCCCGCCGCCGGCGGCGCGGGCCAGGTCGGCGAGCGTGGCGACGAGCCCGGCGTCGTGGTCGTACGGCCGCGACGTGACGACGACCAGCGCCCGGCCGCGGTGGACGGTGGTGGCCAGGTACCGCAGCAGCAGCCGCGAGTCGGGGTCCGCGGCGTGCAGGTCGTCGAGGACGACGACCAGGCCGGACGGCTCGGCGACCGCGTGGACGAGCCCGGCGACCGCCTCATAGGCCCGGAACCGGGCCGTCGGGTCCGGCCCGTCGGCGCCGTTCGCCGTCTCGGCGGTGAAGCCGGCAAGCGCCGCGCTCGCGCCCGGCTCGCCGAATCCCGGCAGCGCCGCGATACCGCGGAGGACCTGCGTCCACAGCCAGAACGGCGGCGCCTCGCCAAGGTCGGGGCAGCGGCCCCACACGACCGGGACCGCGGCCGCGGCGGCCCGGTCCGCGATCGCGGCGGCCAGGCTGGTCTTGCCGATGCCGGGCTCGCCGACGATGGTCGCGATACGCCCGCCGTCGCGACCGGCCGCCGCCAGCAGGTCCGCCAGCTGGGCCAGCTCGGCATCCCGGCCGACGAGCGACCTCCCACGCGCCCCGCGCGCCGGGCCGATCGGACCCGCCGTGGCGGGCGCGGCGGCGGGCGGAACCGTATGGGTGAGAATCCGGCGGTGCAGTTCGCGCAGCCGCGGGCCGGGCTCCACACCGAACTCGTCGGCCAGCAGCACCCGGCCCGCGTCGAACACCTCGAGCGCCTCGGTCTGCCGGCCGGCGCGGTACAGGGCAAGCATCAGCTGCTCGCGCCCCGACTCCCGCGCCGGGTGCCCGTCGACGAAGCGCCGCAGGTCCGGCAGCACCGCACCGGGGCGCCCGGCGGCCACGGCGGCGGCCAGCCGGCCCTCCTCCGCGGCCAGCCGGGTCTCGGTGAGGCGGGCGACGTCGGGACGCACGGCGGCGAACTCGGCGACGCCCGGGTCGCCCCGCCACAGGCCCAAGGCCTCGGCGTACCGCCGCTCGGCCGTGCCGGGATCGCCGTCGGCGAGCGCCCGGGCGCCCTCGTCGGCGAGCGCGGTGAACCGCACGGCATCGATCGACTCGGGCGGCACACACAGCTCGTAGCCGCCGGTGTGGGAGCGCACGATCCGGCCGGGCGAGCGCGGCCCGCGGCCGGGTTCGAGGGCGCGGCGCAGACCCGCGACGTATGTCCGCAGCGTCACGAGCGCACTCGACGGCGGCGCGCCGTCCCAGAGCGCGTCGGCCAGCCAGTCGGCTGTGAGCAGCCGGTTCGGCCGCAGGAGCAGCAGGGACAACAGTGCCCGCTGCTTGGGGCCACCGACCGCGACCGGCTCGCCGTCACGGGACACCAGCAACGGCCCCAGGATCCCGAACCGCACGGCGTTTTCCCTCGTCATTCCCGGCACGGACCCGGCGATCCTACCCGGCCCGTGCCCGGCGGCGCCGACCGAACCGCCGGGGCGGTCGATCGGCGCCGCGCTGACATCTGGGCACCCTGACCGGCCCCCGGGGGCAGCGGGTCGCTCTCGCTCGCTGTCTGAGCCGGCTCGGCGACGCGCTCGTGGAGGGCCGCTACCTGGCACCGCGCGAAACCGTCGCACAGCACCAGGGCGGCCAGTCCAGCCGGCTCGACGTGCCGGTGCTCGTCTCCACCAACCCGTACGTCGACGGCCAGGCCGAGGTGACCGTCGAGCGGATCGATGCGGCGCCGGTGCGAAGTCGCACCAGGATCTACGGGCCGCCGCCCTGCTGCAGTCGATGGCGGCGGACCGGTGCTGCTTCGTCGATGCGTACTGGACGACCAGGCCGGCCGCGATGACCAAGGACGACACCGGCGCGATCGTGCCCGGCACCGTCGAGAACCCACCCTCGGTCTGGATGTCGGCCGCTGGGGCTTCATCCCGGTCCGGCGTGTCCGCGGCACGCTCGTGGCGCGCCTGGCCGCGACCGGCGGCTGACGGGCCGGCCGCGGGCGCAGCGCGACGCCCCGCTCATTCCGTCACGGTGATGTTCGCTGTGCCTACCGGCACGGCGGTGCGAGGGGACGGTCGGGCACGTACTGCTGCCATTGCTGAGCGCTCAGCACGGTGGTGGCGCAGACGCGCTGGATGGCCTTGTCCAGGTCGAAGTCGGTGAACTGGATGGTGCGATCGTCGCCGGCGGTGGCCAGGACAGCGCCGCCGGGTTGGTAGGCGGCGCTGGTGACAGGGCCTGTGTGGCCGGCGGTGAGGGGCTTGCCGATCGGGGCGGCGTGTGCCGGATCGGTGACGTCCCACAGCCGTACCGTCTGGTCGGCGGCCGTGCTGGCGAGCGTACGGCCGTCGGGGCTGAAGCCGACCCAGGTGACCGCGGCGGTATGCCCGGTCAGCGGTGGTGCCAGGGCACGGGGGTGCGTGGGGTCGCGCAGGTCCCACAGGCCGACGGAGTGCCCCGCCCCGGCGGTGGCGAGCAGGTGCCCGGCCGGGTCGAACGCCGCGTGCAGGAGGCCGTCCGTGTCGCCGGTGACGATCGTGCCCAGGGGGTGCGGCTGCGCCGGATCGCGGACGTCCCACAGGCGTACCTTGTCATCGGAGCTGACGCCGGCCAGAACCCGGCCGTCGGGGCTGAACCCGGCCCATGTCGCGGGACTGATCTGCCCCGTCAGCGGCTGGCCCAGCGGTGCCGGACGGTCAGGGTCGGACATGTCCCACAGCCGCAGGGTGTTCCCGGGCCCGTCGGTCGCCAGCACGGCGCCGTCCGGGCTGAACGCCAGGGCGCCGGCCGGGGCCGTCGCGCCGGTCGCGATCGATCCCGCCGGCACCGGCCGGGCCGGTTCGGACAGGTCCCACAGCCGGACGGTGTGATCGTCGCTCGCGCTGGCCAGGATACGGCCGTCGGGCGGGCGGAATGCCACGCGGCTCACCGCGCCGCTCGCGCCGCTCAACGACTGGGGCGGCGGGGTGGGGCGGTTGCCGGGTTCCGGCAGGTGCCACAGCCGGACGGTGCCGTCGCCGCCGGCGCTGGCCAGGATGCGCCCGTCGGGCGGGCGGAATGCCAGATCGTTGACGGTACCGCCCGGGTTGGCCAGGACGGTGCGCGGCAGATTCCACAGCCGTACCGTGTGATCGTCGCTCACGCTTGCCAGCGTGGCGTCGGACGAGCTGAACACCAGCCAGTTGACGATGCCCGTGTGGCCGAGCAGGGGCGGTCCCACCGCGGTGGCGTGTGCGGGGTCGGTGACGTCCCACACCCGGACGGTGTGATCGGCGGCGCCGGTGGCCAGGGTGCGCCCGTCGTGGCTGAACGCGACGGCGAGGATGGCGTCGGTGTGGCCGGCCAGCGGGCTGCCGAGCGCGACGGGACGGGCCGGATCGGCGATGTCCCAGAGGCGCACCGTGCGGTCGGCGCTCACGCTGGCCAGTGTCCTGCTGTCGGGGCTGAACGCCACGGCGTAGACGGTGTCCGCGTGGCCGGACAGCGGCGGCCCCCACGGCTGCGGGCGGCGCGGGTCGGTGACGTTCCACAGCCGGATCGTGTGGTCGTGGCCGGCGCTGGCGACGGTACGGCCGTCCGGGCTGTACGCGGCCGACGCGACGGAGCCGGTGTGCCCGAGCAGCGGTGGCCCCAGGGCGGAGGCGTGTGCGGGGTCGGTGACGTCCCACAGCCGTACCGTCTGGTCGTAGCCGGCACTGACCAGGGTGTGCCCGTCCGGGCTGAAGGACACCGAGAACGCGTAGCCGCTGTGCCCGGTGAGCGGCGGCCCCCATGGGCGCGGGTGGCGCGGGTCGGTGACGTCCCACAGCCGGATCGTGTGGTCGCGGCCGGCACTGGCCAGGGTGTGCCCGTCCGGGCTGAACGCGAGCCAGTACACCCAGCTGGTGTGACCGGTGATGGGCGCGCCGAGCGCCACCCGGTGTGCGGCGTCGGTGACGTCCCACAGCCGGATCGTGTCGTCACCGGCGCCGGTGGCCATGAGGTGTTCGTCCGGGCTGAACGCGACCGCGTACACCGCCGCGCTGTGGCCGGCCAGTGGCGTGGACAGCGCGGTGTTCCCGGTGTCCAGCAGGGCGGTGACGGCCCGCGGTGTCGGGCGGATGCGGTCGGCGGCCAGGTCCAGCTGGGCGGCCAGCGATGGGTCGCTGCCGCGGACCAGATCGGCCTCGGCCAGCACTTGTTCGGCCACTGCCCGGTCGCGTTGGGTGCGGGCGGTGGAGCGCTGCTGGAACGCGACCACGGATGTCACGCACGCCAGTACGGTCAGCACGGCCAGGCCCGCCAGTGCGGTGCGGCGTGCCAGCGACGCGTGCCGCTGCTGGCGCAGCGAGGCGGCCAGGAACTCCCGTGCCTTCCCGGTCAGCAGCGGCTCGTGGGTGCGGCGCTGTGCCCACTCGGCCGCCGCTTCCAACCGGCTGCCGCGGTACAGCAGCGAGTGGTCGCGGTGGTCCCGTTCCCAGGCCTGAGCCGCGTCCAGCAGTTGCTGGCCGAGCAGCAGGCCCGCACGGTCCTCGTTGATCCAGCCGCGCAGCCGGGGCCACGCGTGCAGCAGCGCCTCGTGGGTGATCTGGACCGACTCGGCGTCCAGGGTGATCAGGCGGGCCTGCGCGAGGATCTCCAGCCCGTGCCGGTTCGGCTCGTCGGCGGCCAGTTCGATCCGGCTCACTCGCCGCTTGGTGTCCTCGGTGCCCGCGCCGAGCGCGACCAGCCGCAGGAAGATGCCGCGCGTGAGGGCCCGCTGCCCGGCGTCCATGCGGTGGTACACGGTTTCGGCGCTGTTGGCGAGCGCGTGCTGGATGCCCCCGGCGGCCTCGTATCCGGCCAGTGTCAGCGTGTTGCCGCGCCGGCGCCGCCAGGTCTCCCGCAGCGCGTGTGAGACCGATGGCAGCACCCCCGCCTGCCCGGTCGCGTCGGCGATCACCCGGGACAGCAGCCCCGAGTCGACCGCGTACCCCGCCCGGGCGGCAGGAAGGCTGATCGCCCGCCGCAGTTCGTCGGTACTCATCGGCCCGACCAGCACCTGTGCGTCACGCAGCGCGTCGACGAGGTCCGGGTACTCCGAGCAGGCGGGGTAGAAGTCCGCCCGTACCCCCAGCACCACCCTGGTACGGCTGTTGGCCGCACCGGCCGCCGTGACCAGTCCGGCGATGAACGCCGCTCGCTCCGCCGGATCGGCGCAGAGGGTGAACACCTCCTCGAACTGGTCCACGACCAGGACGAGATCCTGCTCAGCGCGCTGCCTGACCAGTGCCTGCAGCACCGCCAGGTGCAGCGCCCGGGGCTCCCGGCGCAGCTCGCGGACCAGATCGGCGGCCGGCGTCCCGCCGAGGTCGGCCACCCGGACGGCCAGTTCGTCGAGCGGATGCGGACCCGGGGTCAGCACCAGCGCCGGCCACCCGCCGGCGCCGGGCACCGGGCCGGAGCGCAGCGCCGGCAGCAGTCCGGCGCGCAGCAGCGAGGACTTCCCCGAGCCCGACGCACCGAACACGGCCAGGAAGCGGCGCGTACGGACACGCGCCACCAGATCTTCCGTCAGCTGCTCCCGCCCGAAGAATCGGTCGGCATCCTCGGCCTGGAAAGCGGCCAGTCCCACATACGGGCAGCGCCGCTCGTCATCCGCATCCCGTTCGGCCTCGCCCGTCCCCGCCTCCGCGTACGGCCTCGCGGCCAGTGCCCGCCAGCGGTCCTCCCAGTCCTGCGGGTCTCCCCCGCACGCCCGCGCATAAGCCAGCGTCACCGCCAGGCTCGGCAGTTTCCGGCCGGATGCCGCATCCGCCAGCGTGGTCGAGGAGAAATGCGCTCGCCGCGCCAACTCCCGATATGGCGGAGTCCCCGCTTTCGTACGCAGCAATCGCAGTTCGGCAGCGAAATCCCGCAACGGGCCGTCATCGGAATCCAGTGGTCGCTCAGCACGCGGCATCAATACCTCCCATTGCTGAAGACCAATCTATATTGCCCGAAAGATCCTGTCCCGCCGCCCACCGGCGCGGCCCCCTGCCGATCGGTTGTCCGGACGTTGTCGTCCGGTAGCCATGCATCGACACCGGACAACTCCTCGGCGGTACCACTGGTGCATGGACGGCGGTCGCCGGAAGCGGCCGCGCAGGCCAATGACCGGAGAGGAGCACACATGACGCAGGATGCCCACAGGAGGGTGGATGAGCCCCACGGCACCCATGGCGCTGCCGCGCGCCCGGTTGCCGCGGTCGTCCGCCGGCCCAAGCGTGCCGCGGCGTTGCTGGTCACCGCCGTTGCGGTCGCGACGGCGGTACTCGTCGGCACCGCGGCGCCGGCCGGCGCGGCCGGCCGGTCCGCCACGCTGGCCTACTCACCGACCAGGTGCTCCACGACCAAGTACTACAACTCGTGGGTCGGCGTGAGCGAGACCGTCCCCGACCACGTGCTGTCCCAGGGGGACTACGGCGACTACTGCGTCGCCAACCTGCAGTGGGGCATCGACAACATGTACGGCAGCGCGGCCGACCAGGACCCGATCGCAATCGACGGGAATTTCGGCGCGCAGACCTACGCATGGGTGCGGCGGTTCCAGTCCGACTACAAGAGCTGCTCCGGCAATTCCGTCGACGGGATCGCCGGAAACAAGACCAACAGCTGCATGCAGTACCTCGAGGGCGTGTTCTGAACATCATTGGCGCCGAGCGCCCTCGCCCGTGACGCCATCGCACAACTCGATGCAACATCCCAATGACCCGAGGAGAAGCACATGCGGAACACGAAGGCCAAGGTCCTGACGGCGGCGCTGAGCGGCGTGGCTGCCACCTTGCTGATGGCAGCGCCCGCCATGGCCGCGAACGACGACTTCGGCCAGGCGACGACCGACCCGGGCGGATGCGGCGTCGTGGACTTCATCGACTACGGGCCCGGCGCGCCCGGCGGCGGGGACAACGACGACTACCTCGTCATCCACGACTACTGCGCCGACGGTCACGGCGTCGAGGCCTACGCCTGGCTCGACGGCACCTACCTCGGCAAGCACTACGACGGCAACGGCCTGGACGGCGCGCCCGTGGTCTGGGACCCGTTCGGTGACGTCAAGTACGGGCAGACCGTCGGCATCAAGGTCTGCCTCGTCGACGGCGCCAACGACGCCACTCCCTCCTACTGCGCCTCGGCCGAGGCCACGATCGACGGCTGATCCGGCCCCTCCCGCGCCCGGGAGGCACCGCACATCAGGAGCCGCTGGCGGGTATACGCGCCGGCGGCTCTTCCGCTCGACGCCACCACCATCACGAGGACGGCCGCCCGGGCCAGCCGGCCTGAACCTGGCTACGATGCCGGCGTGGAGGGCGCTGCGCGCTTCGCGCCGGTCGCGGGCCCGGCGTCCTCGGCGAGCGGGTCCGGCACGTTCTGGATGCCGCTCCTGAAGATCGACAGCAACCGAGCACTCCACAAAGGACATCGATGCTGCAAGCGCGCGTCACCCTCGACCCCGCCGCCGTCGTCGCCCCGGTCAGCCGCCGCACCTTCGGCTCCTTCGTCGAGCACATGGGCCGGTGCGTCTACACCGGCATCTACGAGCCCGGCCACCCGCTCGCCGACGAGGACGGGTTCCGCACCGACGTCCTGGCGCTGACCCGCGAGCTCGGCGTGACCACGGTGCGCTATCCCGGCGGGAACTTCGTCTCCGGATACCGCTGGGAGGACGGTGTGGGGCCGCGCGAGCACCGTCCCCGCCGGCGCGATCTGGCCTGGCACGGCATCGAGACGAACGAGGTCGGCATCGACGAGTTCGCCCGGTGGGCGACCAAGGCCGACGTCGAGATCATGTACGCGGTGAACCTCGGAACCCGCGGCGTGCAGGAGGCCCTGGACGTCCACGAGTACTGCAACCAGCCGGTCGGTACCCATCTGGCCGATCTGCGCCGGGCCAACGGCGCCGAGAAGCCCCACGGCATCTCCATGTGGTGCCTCGGCAACGAGCTCGACGGGCCGTGGCAGATCGGGCACAAGAGTGCCCACGAGTACGGCCGGCTCGCCGCCGCCACCGCCCGCGCCCTGCGCGCCGCGGAGCCGGGACTGCAGCTCGTGGTCTGTGGCAGCTCCGGCTCCGCCATGCCGACGTTCGGCGCCTGGGAGGCCACCGTCCTGGAGGAGACGTACGACCTCGTCGACTACGTCTCCTGCCACGCCTACTACGAGGAGCACGACGGCGACCTCGGCTCGTTCCTGGCGTGCGCCACCGACATGGACCACTTCGTCGACAGCATCGTGGCCACCGCCGACAGCGTCGGTGCCCGGCTGCGCAGCCGCAAGAAGATGCAGCTCTCCTTCGACGAGTGGAACGTCTGGTACATGTCCCGCTTCCAGGCCGAGCCGAAGCCCACGCAGTGGCAGGTCGCGGCGCCGGTGATCGAGGACGAGTACAACGTCGCCGACGCCGTCGTCGTGGGCAACCTGCTGATCTCGCTGCTGCGGCACAGCGACCGGGTCACCGCCGCCTGCCAGGCCCAGCTCGTCAACGTCATCGCGCCGATCCGCACCGAACCCGGCGGGCCGGCCTGGCGGCAGAGCATCTTCCACCCGTTCGCGCGCACCGCCGACCTGGCCCGCGGCGTCGTGCTGCGCACGGCGATCGACGCGCCCGTGTACGAGACCTCGCGCTACGGTGAGGCCCCGGTCGTCGACGCCGTCGCCACCCACGACGCCGCCACCGGGAGCCTGGCGCTGTTCGCGGTCAACCGCGACCAGGACCGGCCGGTGGAACTGACCGTCGATCTGCGGGCCTTCGGGGCACCGGCCCGGCCGGACGGGTCGTGGACGCTCTGGGACGACGACGTGCGCGCCACCAACACCCGCGACCGGCCCGACCGCGTCACGCCGCGGCCCGCCGAGGGCGTGACCGTCGACGGCCACACGACGACGCTCCAGCTGCCCCCGGTCTCCTGGACCGCGATCCGCCTCACCACCGCGCCGGCCGGCTGACGCCGCCCGAGGACGCCGGTTGACATCGGGGTAGTGAGCGCTAACACTTCCGAATATATTCGCGAAATTCTGACCGGCCGACCGCCACCGGTAGATCCCTGGAAGGACACCCGTTGCCTGAGCGCACCATCCGCCGGCGGTGCTTGCCGTCCGACGCCACCGACAGCGCGGTGCCGACGAACATCGTCGCCGCCGGGTACCGCTGACGGTGCTCCCAACGGATCGGCGTCAGCCCGAGCGCGTCCGGTCGCGGGTGATCGGTGTGATCACCCGCGACCGGGCCGTGCACGGAGCCTCATCGGCGCTGCTCGGCATCGAGCGCGCCGCGCGCATGGCGGGCTACAGCCTGCGGGTCGAGTCGCTGCGGCGGGCCGACCAGCACACCGTGGCCGCGGCGCTGGCCACCCTGGCGAGCCAGGCCGTCACCGGGGTGATCGCCGCCGCGTCGCTCCCGCCGACCGCGCTGCTGCGGCTCGCCGGCAACGTGCCCGTCGTCGCCATCCAGTCCGACACGTCCGGGACCGTCCCCGCGATCGTCGCGGACCAGGCCGCCGGAGCCCGGGCCGCCGTGTCGCACCTCCTGCGGCTCGGGCACGCGCAGGTGTGGCACGTGTCGGGCGCGGACGACTGGCCGGAGACGCACAGCCGCATCGCGGGCTGGCGCGCGGCCCATCGCGCATTCCGGCGCCCGTCACCGTCGATGCTCGAGGGCGACTGGAGCGCCCAGTCCGGCTACGCCGCCGGGCTGCAGCTGGCCCGCCGCGCGGACGTGACGGCGGTCTTCGCCGCCGGGGACCAGATGGCCGTCGGCGTGCTGCGCGCCTTCGCCGAGCGGGGCATTCGCGTGCCCGACGACGTCAGCGTCGTGGGCTTCGACGACATCCCGGAGGCGGCGTACCTGCACCCGCCGCTGACCACGGTCCGGCAGGACTACGACGAGATCGGCCGGCGCTGCGTCACCGCACTGCTGGAGCTCGACGCCATCACCAGGCACGGCGGATTGGTGGGCCAGGACCTCGACCGCGCCCTCCCGCCGCAGCTGGTGATCCGGGACACCACCAAGAGGGCCCGGCGCCGTGGGCGAACCAGCGCGGCCGCGCGCAACCCCGCCGCCGGGTCGTGACCGCCGGCGGATTCGGCGAACGGCGAGGATGCGGCCATCGCGGCCATCGCGGCCGCCGTGTCAGCCCAGCGCCGGCCGGACACGGAACGTGCTGGCGGCCCGGAACGCCGCGGTGCCGTCCGCCTGCCGCACCCACAGCTGGTCGCCCTCGCGGTGGATGAAGTACCCGCGGTAGTTCGACGCCTCCAGCATCACGTCGCCGCCGCCGGTGCCGAGCGGGCAGAAGGTGGCGTCGCCGCGGAACAGCCACGTGCCCTCGTCGCGGCTCAGCCGCAGCCGCCAGGACGCGTGGCGCAGGTACTGCCCGTCGGCGGCCCGCAACGAGTAGCAGCTCGCGTCGGCCAGGCCCGGCACCGCCTCGAACGTGGCCCGCTGCCGCGACGACGCGGTGTCCGCGGCGACGAGGACGCCGAGCTGCTGCCCGTCGGTGCCGAGGAAGCGCCCGGCGGCGGCGTCGAGCTCGAGGGACACCGGCCCCAGGTGCAGGCCCGCCGGGGCTGAGGCTGGCGTCGACGGTACTGCGACCGACGGCATCGACACCGGCGGCGCCGGCCGCTCGTGATCGGGCCAGGCGACGGCCACGCCCGCGGCCGCGACACCGGCGACGAGCGTGCCGGCCACGAGCTTCGCCGCCGGCAGCCCGGCCAGCCAGCCCGTCTTCGCCGCTGCCGTGACGGCCGGGTGGCTCGCCGCGGCGCCGGCGGCCGGCTCGATGTCGTGGACGGCGAGGGAGGCGGCCAGCGCAGCGGGTACCGGCAGCATGGCAAATCCGGTCAGCAGACGCTCGGTGTCGATCGCGCCCTCCGCGGCCCGCGCGCAGGCCGCGCAGGACCGGGTGTGCCGGGTGATCCGCTTGCGCCACAGCGGGCTCGGCAGACCGTCCCAGCCGGCGACGACGGCGTCGAGCCCCGGGCAGCGGGGCCGGGCCTCCAGGGCCGCGACGAGCACCCGCGCCTGCTCGAGGCGGTTGCGCATGCGCTGGACACGCACCCCGGCGTGCACGACGCTGACGCCGAGCGCCGCGGCCAGCTCGCCCCGCGTCAGCTCCTCGCCGATCTCCAGCCACCACAGCGACCAGAGCACCCTGTCCTCCGGGTCGAGCCAGCCGACCGCCTGGCCGACCTGCCGCCGCTGCCCGGAGAGCTCGACCCGCAGCATGGTGAGGCCCTCGAAGTCCTCGGCGTCCGGCGCGTCCGTCAGCACGTCCAGCGGCGCTCGCCGCCCGGTGGTGATGCGCTCCCGCTGCAGGTAGGTGCCGGCCTGCCGGACGGCGATCGCGGCCAGCCAGGCGCGGAAGCTCTCGGCCTCACGCAACGACGGCAGCCGCCGCAGCGCGCGCAGCATCGTTTCCTGCACCACGTCGTCGACCGCGGCCGGGTGCCCGGCGAGGGCCCGCCGCACGATCGAGTACACCAACGGCAGATGCGCCCCGAGGAGGTCGCCGAGCGCACGCTCGTCCCCGGCCTTCGCCGCGGCGACCAGCGGCGTCGTACTGCTTCTCGTTGTTCCCAATCCCATCACCGGCCCGTTGAACGACTCCAGCGAGGGCGTGACGGTCAGGCGGATGCCGCCGCGGTCGAGGAGGTCGGGTGTCCATCGCGGCACACGATCGGGCGCATTGTCAAGCACTGCTCGCCGGCCCGCTCTCCGATGGTGCCGCCTCGCAGACCGCCCCCGGAGGCGGCCCGCGAGGCGGTAGGCCTCGATCAGGGGCTGGCGCAGGTGACGTTGCCGGGGGACGTGGTGCTGCTGCCGGTCGCGACGAATCCGAACGTGGTCGTGGCGTTCGCGCCGAGCGCGGCGTTGTAGGAGGCGTTCCTGACCGTGATGCTGCCGGTGGACGCGGTGTTGACGCCGCCCCAGAGACTGCTGATCGCCTGGTCGCCGGCGAGCGTCATGCGGACGGTCCAGCCGTTGAGGGTGGTGGAGCCGTTGTTGGCGACGACGACCTCGCCCTGGAAGCCGCCGGGCCAGCTGTTGACGGCCCGGTAGGTGGCGGAGCAGGTGCCGGGCTGCCCACTGGCGGGCGGAGAGCTCGGCGGCGCGCTGCTCGGCGGGGTGGACGACGGAGGAGCCGAGCTCGGCGGGGACGTGTTCTCGAACTGTGCGAAGAACTTCCAGATCTCCCCGGACGTCCAGGTTCTGGCGTCGTTGGGGCTGCCCGACCCGTCGACCGGGCTGGGGGTGTGGTCGCCGTCGAACGCGGCCCACTGGACCGGGTAGCCCGGCCGGCACCCGGCATATGTGGTGGTGACGTGGGTCAGGCTGCCCTGCGCCGGCTCGCGCGGGTTCTGTGGCGTACAGCCGTTGTTCCGCACGAACGTGTCGCGCAGCGACCGCCCGTTACTGATGTTGAGGACGCTGTCGTGGATGCCGTGGATGCCGAAGTAGGCGACGGGCTGGGTACCGCCGTTGCATCCGCTGAGGTTGGCGCCGGACAGGACGGCGACGGCGCGGAACACCGCCGGACGGGCGCAGGCGATCGCGTAGCTCATGGCGCCGCCGTAGCTCCAGCCCAGCGCGAAGATCTGGGTCGTGTCGACGCAGAGGCCGCCCTCGACGAGCCTGGTCAGATCGTCCACGAGGGTCAGATCCTGGCCGTTGGTGTTGGCCCAGCCGTTGTTGATGCCCTGCGGCGCCACGAAGATCGTGCCGTTGTTCGACAACGGCTGCAGTCCGTAGTACCCGGCCGAGGCGACCGCGCCGGCGGAGCCGTTCAGCCAGTGCAGCCCGAAGACCAACCGGTACGGGTGGCTGTTGTTGTAGTTGTCCGGAACTCTCAGGATGTACGTGCGGTTCTGTCCGCTGCTCTGCACCGAGTGCGTGCCGCTGGTGAGCGCCGGGGCCTTGCCGCATCCGGCGGTCGCCGCCAGGGCGGGGCCGGTGGCGGCGACCGCGGTTCCGTCACCGCCGCCGGTCAGCGCCTGGCCGGCGGTGACCGCGACGAGGACCGTCGCCACCGCGACGGCCGATACGAACATTCTGCGCTTCGGCATCAAGCACCTTACCCTTCCATGGATCGACGTTCGGGCATCGACGAACATCCGTCATTCGTGTGGGCGTGTGCACTGGCCTCGACGGGTGGTCGCAGGCGACGCCGGTTGCCTGCGACCACCGCACTACGCCGGAGGGATCGTCACCGCTGCAGGGTCAGCACACCCGGGCGGTAGGGCAGCAGGCCGTAGTCGCCGCCGGAGCTCGGGGACCGGCCCTGGTACAGCAGCTGCAGGTTGCACGGGTCGACGGTCTTGGTCTGGTCGGGGTTGGTGCGGACCAGGTCGCCGTGGCTGATGTCGTTGGTCCACGTCGCGCCGCTGTTGGCCTTGCCCGCGAACGGGTTGCCCTCGCTGGCGGCCTGCGGGGTCCAGGAGCCGCTGAGGCTGGAGGCGGTGAAGGAGCGGAAGTAGCGGCCGTTGGCGCCGATGGCCTCGACGAGCATGAGGTACTGGTTCTGGCCCTGGATCTTGTAGACCTCGACGCCCTCGAACAGGTTGTTGGTCGAGTCGCTCATGATCTGGGTGTAGCTGGAGCCGAAGCTGCCCGGGAAGTTCCCGATCGGCATGCTCGCCCGGTAGATCTTGCCGTTGTCGCCGGCGAAGAACAGGTACATGTTCGAGCCGTCACCGATGATGGTCTGGTCGATCGGGCCCGTGCCGGAGCCGGAGATGCTGCCGGTGAAGAGCGTCTGCTGGGCCGACCAGCCGTTGGGGTTGGACGGGTCGCTGGAGGTTCGGTACGAGAAGGCCGTGCCGCCCCACTGGTAGGTCAGCACCCAGATGTTCTTCGGCGCGAAGTAGAACAGCGTCGGCGCCACGGCGCTGAAGTTCATCCGGTTCTGGCTGGCCGAGCCCATGTCGGACCAGTTGGTGAACAGCCCGAAGTTCATCGACCCCCACGACGAACCGGTGTCGTGGGTCGTCGCGTACACCAGATGCTTGCCGTTGTACACGACGTTGGTGAAGTCCTTCAGCGACACCCAGCCGTTCGCCGGGCTGGCCAGCGCACCCGTCGACGACCACCGGTACGACGACGGCAGCGAACAGCTCCCGCCGGTGTTGCCCGGCGTGGTCGGGGTCGTGCCGTCGACACGGACGAGCTGCCACTGCTGGTTGGTGCCACCCCAGTCGCTGTACTGCACGACCGCTCCCCCGTCGGCGGTGGAGGCGCCCTGCACCTCGACGGCCTTGCTGGAGTTGCGGTTGATGAGCCGCACGTAGCCGCTGTCGGAGTCGGCGAGGCGGAACTGCTGGTTCGTGCCGTTGCCATCGGTCCACTGCACGAGCTTGGCGGAGTCGGCGGTGGAGAAGTTGTATACGTCGAGGACCTTGCCCGAGTGGCGGGCCTTGAGCCGGTAGTAGCCGCCACCGGAGTCGACGAACTGCCACTGCTGGTTCTGCCCGCCGGAGCGGCTGTACTGCTGGATGCAGGCACCGTCCGCAGTGGACGCGCCGCACACGTCGAGGGCCTTGCCGGAGTTGCGGTTGACGAGGGTGTACCACGCTGAGGTGTCGACGGTCGCCGCCGAGGCGGAGGTCGCGTTGACGGCGACCACCATCCCGGCTACCACGACCGTCGCCGCCAGCATGGCGCCGAGCGCTTTGCTGTGCACAGAAACTCCTAAGCGGTCTGGGTGAACGAGCGCACGGTGACGGCGCCACCGAGCGACCTTGTGGCGTAGTTGAAGACGGCGTAGCGGTACCCCATGAAGAACTGCCAGGCGTTGTTGAGCGTGAACGCCGGCCCCAGGGCGGTGAAGGTGACGCCGTCGGTGCTGTAGGAGAACCGGGCCTGCCGCCCGGAGCCGGGCCGGATGTCGGCGGTGGCGCGCAGCCAGATCCGGCCGCCGGTGACGGTGGCCGAGGCCGCCACGGAGCCCGTGCCGGTGGTGTTCCAGCTGCCGTCCATGGTCAGGCCGTTCACCATGGTGACGCGGGTGGTGCCGTTGTCGCGCTGCACGCCGATCCAGGCCGAGGAGTCGCGCAGCATGGCCAGGCCGGAGCGGTCCCCGTCGGCCATCGCCGAGTAGTCCAGCTCGACGGTCGCCGTCGAGGAGGGGCCCTGGATGCGTTGGGTGAGCGTGTTGCGGGCCGAGTACAGGTCGTTCGTCACGGTCGCGGTCTGCAGGCGCAGGCCGCTGCCGGACGACCACCTGGTGTTGTCCGGGTTGTGGTTCCACTCCCACTGCGGGCCGAGCGCGGCGGTGGCGAACGTGTCGGTGCCGATCATCGGCTTGACGGTCTTCGAGGTCGTGATGTTCGGCCTCGGGTAGTTCACGCCCCAGGCGCCGTTGACGGTCTGCAGGACCGGCCAGTCGCCGCTCCACGTGATCGGCGCGAGCGTCGGCACCCGGCCGCCCGGGTAGGCGTCGGTGAACGCCATGTAGTACCAGTCGCCGTTCTGGGTCTGCACGAGCCCGCCCTGGTGCGGCACGCCCCCGCCGGAGATCGGGCCGGGCGTGTCGAGCAGGACCTGGCGCATCTCGTACGGGCCCCACGGGCTGGAGGAGCGCAGGACGTACTGCCCGTTGGCGGGCCGGGTGACCCAGATGTAGTAGTACCCGTTGCGCTTGTAGAACCGTGAGCCCTCGAGGGTGATGCCGGACGGGGCGGTGAACACCTGCTGTGAGCGGACCTGGCTCGTCCCGTCGGCCGACAGCTGGGCGACGCTGAGGGTGCTGTTGCCGTAGGCGACGTACATGGTGTCGTTGTCGTCGATGAGCATCCCGGCGTCGTAGTAGCAGGCGTTGATCCGGGCCTTCTTCGACCAGGTGCCGTCGACGGCCGAGGCGGTGTACACGTAGGTCCGGTTGAACTCCACGCAGCCGAGCCAGTAGTAGGTGCTGTTGCTCGGCCGGTAGTTGAGTGTCGAGGCCCAGATGCCCTTGACGTACGCCCGGCCGCCGCTGAGGTTGTAGGCGTTGGAGTCGAAGTCGAGGCTCGGCACGGAGTGCCCGGCGTACTCCCAGTGCACCAGGTCGTAGGAGCGCAGGATTGGCGCGCCCGGCGAGTAGTGCATGGTCGAGGCGGAGTAGTAGTAGGCGTCGCCGACGCGGATGATGTCACCGTCGGCGAAGTCCTGCCAGACCACGGGGTTGGTGAACTGCCCGGCCGGTGCCGAGGTGGTCGGCGTCGGGCTGGTCCCGCCGTCGGCGCGCACGAGCTGCCACTGCTGGTTGGCGCCGCCCCAGTCGTTGTACTGCACGATGTTGCCGCCGTCCGCGGTGGACGCGTTCTGCACCTCGACCGCCTTGCCGGAGTTGCGGTTGAGCAGGCGCACGTAGCCGCCGTCGGAGTCGGCGAGGCGGAACTGCTGGTTGACGCCGTTGCCGTCGGCCCATTGCACGATGCTCGCGCCGTCGGCGGTGGAGAAGTTGTAGACGTCGAGCACCTTGCCCGACGAGCGCGACTTGAGCCGGTAGTAGCCGCCGCCGGAGTCGACGAACTGCCACTGCTGGTTCGCGCCGTTGTTGCGCGTCCACTGGGTGATGCGCGCGCCGTCGCCGGTCGCCGAGTTGTACACGTCGATCGCCTTGCCGCTGTTGCGGTTGACGAGGGTGTACCAGGCGCTCGTGTCGACCGTGGCGGCGGCGGCCGGCGCGATGTGCAGCGCGACGGCGGCCGCCGCGGCGAGCAGGAGCACGGTGGCGAAGACGGTCGCGGGCCGGCGCCGGGCGGCTGTAGGCGCGGTGCGGTCAAGGGGGGAATGCATGAGGTAAGTCCTTCTGGCGGTAGGGACTTCACTGTTTGTTAGCGCTAACAGCGGTACGTCGGCGCGTCCGGCCGTCAGGCATCGAGATCGATGAGATTGCCAGATCGAGCTCGCGCTTTCAAGCCTTGGCCGCCATTCCCGCGTGAAATTCCGCGATGGCGACCCGCCGACCTTTCACGCGCTCCCGCCATAACACTTTTTCCGAAAAAGCTCTGGATCGAGCGCGTCGAAAAGCGTTATGCGACCACGTCGGGAATGGTCGCACCGGCTCCCGGCCAACGATTTGCTTGAATGCCCGGAGCGATTCTGGCAAGGTTCCCTGACATCCCGTCACCGATCGCTCCCCCGCGCCCGCCGCGCGCCTTGTGAGCGATAACAAATCCATCCCAGGAGCGTTCCGTGAAAGTTTCCATCCGGCGCGCGCTCGTCGCGGCCGCCGGCCTGCTGTGCCTGACCGGACTCATGCCGGCCGCCTCGGCCCGGGCCGACAACCCGATCGTGCAGACCATCTACACCGCCGACCCCGCGCCGCTGGTCTACAACGGCCGGGTCTACCTGTACACCGGGCACGACGAGGACAACTCGACGTACTTCACCATGCGCGACTGGCGGGTCTGGTCCTCCGCCGACATGGTCAACTGGACCGACCACGGGTCGCCGATGAGCCTGTCCACGTTCAGCTGGGCGAGCTCGGATGCGTGGGCCGGGCAGACCGTGTACCGCAACGGCAAGTTCTACTGGTACGTGCCGGTGCGCATGGCCAACGGCAGCAACGCCATCGGGGTCGGCGTCGCCGACAACCCCACCGGCCCGTTCCGCGACGCCCTGGGCCGGCCGCTGATCCAGAACTCCGAGATCGACCCGACGGTCTTCATCGACGACGACGGGCAGGCGTACCTGTACTACGGCAACCCGCACCTGTGGTACGTGAAGCTCAACGCCGACATGGTCTCGACCGCCGGCAGCCCGGCCCAGATCCCGCTGACCACCGCCGGTTTCGGCACCCGCACCGGGAACACGAGCCGCCCGACGCTGTTCGAGGAGGGCCCGTGGGTATACAAGCGCAACGGCCTGTACTACAACGTCTTCGCCGCGAAGTGCTGCTCGGAGTACATCGCCTACTCGACAGCCACGTCGCCCACCGGGCCGTGGACCTTCCGCGGCACCGTCATGCCGACCCAGGGTGCAAGTTTCACGAACCACCCGGGCGTCATCGACTTCAACGGCGGCTCGTACTTCTTCTACCACAACGGGGCCCTGCCCGGCGGCAGCGGCTACACCCGCTCGGTGGCCGTGGAGAAGTTCAGCTACAACAGTGACGGGACCATCCCGACGATGAACATGACCACGACGGGCGCGCCGCAGGTGGGAACGCTGAACCCGTACGCGCGCCAGGAGGCCGAGACCATCGCCTGGGAGAACGGCGTGGAGACCGAGCCCTCCAGCGGGGGCGGCATGAACGTCGGCTGGATCGAGAACGGCGACAACATCAAGGTCAAGGGCGTCGCCTTCGGCGCCGGCGCGACGTCGTTCAGCGCGCGGGTCGCCTCGGCGACCAGCGGCGGGCGCATCGAGCTGCACCTGGACAGCCTCAACGGCACCCTCGTCGGCACCTGTACCGTCGCCGGCACCGGCGGCTGGCAGACCTGGACCACCGTCACCTGCCCGGTGAGCGGCGCAACCGGCACCCACGACCTGTACTTCAAGTACACCGGCGGGTCCGGCAACCTCTTCAACGTCGACTGGTGGCAGTTCGCCGGCACCGGCGGCGGTGACAACGGCGGCGGCAACCTGCTCGCCAACGGCAGCATGGAGAGCGGCACCAGCGGCTGGTCGGTCTTCGGCGCCGGCACCCTCGCGTCCAGCTCGGTCGTCCACGGCGGCAGCCAGTCGCTGCAGATCACCGGCCGCACCGCGGCGTGGAACGGCCCGGCCCAGGACGTCACGTCGAAGCTGACCAACGGCAAGAGCTACACGACCAGCGCGTGGGTCCGCGCGCAGAGCGGCACCCCGAGCGCGAAGGTGACGCTCGCCGTGACCGCGAACGGCACGACCAGCTACGTCCAGCTCACCCCGGCCGCCACGGTGAGCACCGGCGGCTGGACCCAGCTGACCGGCACCGCCACGGTCTCGTGGACGGGCACGCTGACCGGTGCCACGCTCTACGTCGAGACGGCCGCCGGCACCGACGGTCTCTACCTCGACGACGCATCCCTGCAGTAGCGCACCCGAGCCGACTCGATCGAGGGAGAGATCATGCGTGTGCAACAGCGGCCCTGGCTGGCCCGCGCGGTGGCGTTGCTGCTCGCGGCCGGCGCCGCCGTGTGGTTCATCGGTGTGCGCACGGCCGAACCGGCCCAGGCGCTCGCCAACAACCTGGCGCTCACCCCGCCGATGGGGTGGAACGACTGGAACGCGTACGGCTGCAACGTCTCCGAGGCCCTGGTCAAGCAGACCGCCGACAAGCTCGTGTCGTCCGGGCTGGCGGCCGCGGGCTACCAGTACGTGAACATCGACGACTGCTGGATGCAGCACAGCCGCGACGCGGCCGGCAACCTGCAGCCCGACTACGCCAAGTTCCCCGACGGGATCTCCGGCACCGCGGCGTACGTGCACGGCAAGGGCCTGAAGCTCGGCATCTACGAGGACGCCGGGACCCAGACCTGTGCCGGTTACCCGGGCAGCCTCGGGCACGAGACCCAGGACGCGCGCAGCTTCGCGGCCTGGGGCGTCGACTACCTCAAGTACGACAACTGTTTCAACAACGGCAGTTCGACGACCCAGCAGTACGTCTCGCGCTACTCGGCGATGCGTGACGCGCTCGCGGCCACCGGGCGCCCGATCGTGTACAGCATCTGCGAATGGGGCGTCAACGCGCCGTGGACCTGGGCGCCCGACGTCGGCAACCTGTGGCGCACCACCGGCGACATCCAGGCCAACTTCGGCAGCGTGCTGAACATCTTCCACCAGAACGTGGGCCTCGCCGCCTACGCCGGACCCGGCCGGTGGAACGACCCCGACATGCTCGAGGTCGGCAACGGGATGTCCGCCACCGAGGACCGCGCGCACTTCAGCCTGTGGGCCGAGATGGCCGCGCCCCTGCTGGCCGGCAACAACCTGGTCAACGCGAGCGCCACGACGCTGTCGATCCTGGGCAACAAGGCCGTGATCGCGGTCGACCAGGACCCGGCCGGCAAGCAGGGCCGGATGGTGAGCTCCTCCGGCGGGCTCGACGTGCTGGCCAAGCCGCTCGCGAACGGCGACGTGTCCGTGGTGCTGTTCAACGAGAACAGCACCACCGCGACGATCAGCACCACGGCCGCCGCGATCGGCAAGTCCGGCGCGTCGTCCTACTCGCTGACCGACCTGTGGAGCGGGGCGGCCAGCACCACCGGCGGCGCGATCACCGCGAGCGTGCCCGGGCACGGCGTGGTGATGTACCGGGTCGCGGGCGGTACCACCGGCAATCCGGGCGGCGGATCCACGACGACGATCCGGGGCACGGCGTCCGGCCGCTGCCTCGACGACCCCAACGGCAGCACGACCAACGGCGTGCAGCTGGTGATCTGGGACTGCAACGGCGGCACCAACCAGCAGTGGACCTCCACCGGCTCCAAGCAGCTGCAGGTGCTCGGCAAGTGCCTGGACGCGTACAACAACCAGACCTCGCCCGGCACCAAGGTGGAGATCTGGGACTGCAACGGCCAGAGCAACCAGCAGTGGAACGTCAACGCCGACGGCACCATCACCGGCGTGCAGTCCGGGCTGTGCCTCGACGTGAGCGGCGCGGCCACCGCCAACAACACGCCCGTCCAGCTGTGGACCTGCACCGGTGCCACCAACCAGCGCTGGACCCGCTCGTGAGCGGCCGGCCCTGGGCCGGCCGCCGGCAGGCGCGGAAGTAGCGTGCCGCGGGCGCGGTGCGCGGCGGCCCCACCAGGCCGCCGCGCACCGCGGGCAATGTGCGGAGCCCCGGCGTCAGCCGGTGCTGCAGGAGACCGATGGCCAGGTCCATTGACCATTGGCCATGATCGTGACCCCGAAGTTGTTACCGCTGCCGTTCGGTTTGCCGACCATCACGTACTGGCTCGGCCAGGTTGCGCTCACGTTCCAGGTCGAGCTGATCGTTGCCGGCGCCGGGACGTTCATCGTCACGGTCCAGTTGCTGGAGCCGGAGACCGCGACGTTGAGGTTGTAGCGGTCGTTCCACTTCTGGCCCGCCGACAGCGTGGCCGTACAACCGCCATTGCCACCGCCACCACCGCCACCGCCACCGCCGCCGGTGCTGCCACCGCCGCCACCACCGCCGGAGCCCTCGCTGACGGTGATGTTCGAGCTTACGTTGCTCTGGTAGCCCTCAGTGGCCATGATCTGGTAGTTCGGGCTGCCCAGCTGCAGACCGGCCTGGCGCCACGCGTTGAAGTGGTTCGCCACGTTGATGGTGCCGCCGGTACGCTTCTGCTGCCGCACGCTCCAGTACTGGTAGAACGTCGCGGTGCCCTGGATCGAGGGCTGGTTGACGCGCTGCGTGCGGTACAGGTCGTACGTGCTGCCGTCGGTGGTGACGGAGCCGAGGCGCTGGGCTCCGGTGCTCGGGTTGTAGTTGCCGAAGTTCTCGACGATGTAGTACTCGACGAGCGGGTTGGTCATCCAGCCGTACAGGGCGAGGTAGCAGTTGCCGCCGCAGTTGAACGAGCCGGAGTAGTTGACCGTGTGGCTGGTGGAGCCGGGGTTCCAGCCCTTGCCGACCACGGAGTTGTTGATGCTGTTCATCTGGACGCTGTAGCTGCCCCCGGCGCCCAGGTTCATGGTGACGTTGCCGCTGTCTTTCCAGTACGAGAAGAAGTAGCCGTTGTGGCTGCCGGTCGAGTTCGACGTGATCGTCCGGTCGGCCTCGGCGTGGGCGGTACCGGCGGCCATCACCGAGACGGCCGCCAGGGTGACGGCGCTGGCCACGCCGATGAGCAGTCGCAGGCGTCGGCGTCTGCGGCCGCTCGGCTGAGCGAGTGTGTCGTGCATGGATGCTTCCTCCTCGAAAGGGCGGGCGAGGTCGCTCGACGGGCACCAGGGCACCGAGTGGCCGTCCATGCGGTCGACGGCCGGTTCTACTGATCGATGCTGGTCGAACCCGAGGTAGCGAGATTATGGGCACGCCGCCGGCCCTCTGGCAAGAATTCTCGGAAAAGTTCCGGAGATTGCCGCAAGCAACGTGAGCCGCCAATTTGGACAACATCGCAGGTGGAAGCGATTGCGCCGATGTCGGATGCCCGGCGATCCGCCCGGCGACAACACCGAAAGGCGCAGGCCCAGACCGAAAGTTTCGAACGTTGCCCGGGCTAGGACGGCAACACGAAGTCAGCCAGCATCAGGGCCAGGTGGAGGTAGGTCCGGTCCGCCCCGCGCCTGAGGTCGAGCCCGGTCCTGCGTTCGACCTGCGCGAGGCGGTGATAGAGGCTCTGGCGGTGCACGTTGAGCACCGATGCCGCCTGGCCGGCGCTCCCGGCGGAGTCGAGGTAGACCCGGGCCGTGCGCACAAGCTCCGCGTGGCGCTCGTCGCTCAGGAACGCCATCAGCTGCTCGGAGACGACCGCCTCGGCCAGGTCGTGGTCGGCGGCCGCCGAGAGGAGTTTGAGGACGCCGAGCGACGCCCACTCCGTCGGTGCGGCCGGGTCGTTGGCGCGCGCGACCCGAAGTGCCGTCAGCGCGCCCCAGCGGGACCGCCGCAGGTCTTCCAGGGCGCCGACCTGCGGGCCGATTCCCACGAACGGCGCGGTGGTCAGTGGCCGGGACCGGCGGAGGTAGCCCAGGCGCGTGAGGAGCTCGATCGAGGTCGGGGACGTCGACGGGGCCTGCGGCCTGATGCGGCCGCGCACGATGGCGCTGGCGATCGTGGGTGACTCCTGGACCCAGACGACGCCGTCGCGGCGGCTTTGCGCGGCGAGCGGCGTCGGGTGCTCGACAAGGAGGCAGGTGACCGGGTCGCCGACGCGCAGGTCGGACGCGAAGGCGATCTCCCTGGCGGCGGCGCGGGCCGTCATCCGGTCACCTTCGACGAGGTCGCGGTAGAAGAGGTTCAACCGGGTCTGGCGCCGGGTCGACTGGCTCAGCAGCAGCGCGGCGATCTCGGCGATGCGGGTCGCGGCCGGCCAGTCGTGCTCCGGGATGGCCTCGTCGGGGTCCAGGAGCCAGAAGTATCCCTGCACGCGGTTGAGGTGCCGGGCGGGGATGCACAGCCGGGCCGAGATGCCCAGATCTGGGTCGGCGGGTGTACGGATCGGCGTCGTCGACGTCCGGATGCCCTGAGCGTGGAACCAGTCGCGCACCTGGCTGGTCGCCCGCCGCTCCAGGATCGAACGCTGCCGGACACTGTCGACGTCGCTCTGCCCCGAGTAGCCGAGCAGATTGAAGTCGGCGTCTTCAAGGGTGCACGGTGCGCCGAGCAGGACGGCCATCTCATCGACCAGGTCGTCCAGCTCCGTCACCAGACAAATGTAACAACCTTCGGAGCTGTGTTCGTGGCATCCGTCTCTCGTTGCGGGCGGGCCCGCCCTCCTAGTTTCTGCTGGGTGGTGCCGCTGGGGGCACTTCGCACCCGAAGGAGGGCACGTGCTGGGTCCCACGTTGCTGCGGGCGTCGCGCAACCAACGGCTGCGCGGCGTGATCGAGCGCAACCCGTTGACCCGGAAGGTCGTCACGCGATTCGTGGCCGGCGAGGACCGGGACGCGGTGCTGGCCGCCGTCCACCGCCTGCACTCGCGCGGCATGACGACGACCCTGGACTTCCTCGGGGAGGACGTCAGCGACCTGGCCGGCGCCCGTCGGGTCCGGGACCAGTACCTGGCCCTGCTCGACCGGCTGCACGAGGCCGGCGACGCCGAACGGTCCGAGGTCTCCGTCAAGCTCTCCGCGGTCGGGCAGTCCATCCCGAAGGACGGCCACGAGATCGCCCTGGGACACGCGCATCAGATCGCCGTCGCGGCGGCCGCCGCCGGTTGCCGGATGACCCTGGACATGGAGGACCACACGACGGTCGACTCCACCCTCGCGATCGGCGACGAGCTGCGGCACGAGTTCCCGCTGACGGGCAACGTGCTGCAGGCCAACCTGCGGCGGACGGCCGGCGACCTCGCCCGCCTCGCCGGCTCCGGCGCCCGCGTCCGGCTCGTCAAAGGCGCCTACCGGGAGCCCGAATCGGTTGCCTACCAACGCAAGCACGAGGTCGACGCCGCATACCGGCAGGGCCTGCACCAGCTCATGACATCCGGCTGCTACCCGATGGTCGCCACCCACGACCCGGCGATGATCCGGGCGGCGCGCGACGCCGCTGAGCGGCACGGCAAGGGACTCGACGAATGGGAGATCCAGATGTTGTACGGCATCTCCGCCGGCCTGCAGTCCCAGCTCGCCAGGTCCGGCCACACGGTACGGATCTACATCCCGTACGGCACGGACTGGTACGGGTACTTCATGCGGCGGCTCGCCGAACGGCCCGCCAACGTCGCCTTCTTCCTGCGCGCCCTCGCCCGCGGCTGACCTCCCTCTCCCCTCGACGACACCTGGAGCCCTCATGCATGCCATCACCACCCCGCCGGCTCCCAGCAACGAGCCGAACCTGACCTACGCGCCGGGCACCCCCGAACGCCAGGCCCTCCGCACGGAGATCGAGAGGCTCGAGCAGCGGCAGAAGGACCTGCATGGCTACGTCGGCGGCCGCTGGAAGCCCGGCGGCGGTGCCGAGATCGAGGTCGTCCAGCCGCACGACCACCAGCACGTGCTCGGCACGCTGCGGAACTCGACGCAGGCCGACGCCCGCGCCGCGGTCGAGGCCGCGGCCGACGCCGCGCCGGGCTGGCGCGACATGGACTTCGACGACCGGGCCGCGATCCTGCTCAAGGCCGCCGACCTGCTGGCCGGTCCGTGGCGTCAGCGCCTCAACGCCGCGACCGTACTCGGCCAGTCGAAGACGCCGTTGCAGGCCGAGATCGACTCGGCGTGCGAGCTCATCGACTTCTGGCGCTACAACGTCCACTACGCGCGCGAGATCCTCGCCGGCCAGCCGATCGCGAACAGCCCCGGCGTGTGGAACCGCACCGACCACCGCCCCCTGGAGGGGTTCGTCTACGCGATCACGCCGTTCAACTTCACCGCGATCGCCGGAAACCTGCCCACCGCCCCGGCGCTGATGGGCAACACGGTCATCTGGAAGCCCTCGCCGACCCAGCAGCTCGCCGCGTCGCTGACGATGGAGCTGCTGGAGGAGGCCGGCCTGCCGCCGGGCGTCATCAACATGCTCCCCGGCGACGGGCTGCAGGTGAGCGAGGTGCTGCTCGCGCATCCGGACCTCGCGGGGATTCACTTCACCGGTTCGACGCCGCTGTTCCAGCACCTGTGGCGCGAGGTCGGCAACAACATCCACGCCTACCGGTCGTATCCGCGCCTGGTCGGGGAGACCGGGGGCAAGGACTTCATCGTCGCCCACCCCTCGGCCGACCCCGAGGTGCTGCGCACCGCGATGATCCGCGGCGCGTTCGAGTTCCAGGGCCAGAAGTGCTCGGCCGCCTCGCGGGCGTACGTCGCCCGGTCGGTCTGGAAGAAGATGAGGGACTCCTTCGTCTCCGAGGTCGAGTCCATCGCGGTCGGCGACCCGACCGACTTCTCGAACTTCATGGGCGCGGTCATCGACGACCGGGCGTTCGCCAAGCACACGGCGGCGATCGAGCGCGCGAAGCAGTCCCCGGCGCTCGACATCGTCGTCGGCGGGGGGCTCGACGACTCGGTGGGCTACTTCGTCGACCCGACCGTCGTCGAGGGCGGCGACCCGACCGACGAGATGTTCACGACCGAGTACTTCGGCCCGATCCTCGCCGTGCACGTCTACGAGGACGGCGACTTCGAGAAGGTCGTCCGGGGCATGGAGTCGATCGCGCCGTACGCCCTGACCGGATCCATCATCGCCCGGGACCGCCGTGCGATCGCGTGGGCGCAGCAAGAGCTCCGGTTCGCGGCCGGCAACTTCTACATCAACGACAAGCCCACCGGCGCGGTCGTCGGGCAGCAGCCGTTCGGCGGCGGTCGCGCCTCGGGCACCAACGACAAGGCCGGTGCCGCGGGCAACCTGCTCAGATGGACCAGTCCCCGGTCGATCAAGGAGACGTTCGTCCCCCCGACCGACTACCGATACCCCTACCTGGGTGCGTGAGCGGCCTGCCGGCGCCGGAACTCCCCGAACGGCAGGCGGTCGAAGATGAACCGGTTGTAGGCGATCTTTCCATCGCGGACCGTGACGCACTCGGCCGCCGGTGCGCTCTTGGCCGGGATCGTCTCGGCGTCGTACATGAGCAGCGCCGTGTTCTCGTCCCCGAACGCGGCGACCATCTCCGTGCGGATCAGGAACTGCTCGGCGAACGGCTTGAGAAACTCGCGGTAGGCCTGGATGCCGACGAGTCGCCCGGCCGGGGCGTCGAGCACGACGTCGTCCGCGATGCAGTTCCTCGGTACCGCGTTCGAGCGACCCGGCGGGCTCATGGTGCTCACGCCGACCGGCGACCGCCTACACGCGATGGCCCTGTTCCTCCACGACATCTAGCCGCTGCGGCTGCGTCCCGGCCGTTCGGCGGCACCGGCTCGCCGAGCGGCTGTTGCGGCGGCACCACCGGACCTGAGTCCTGGGCGGCCTCGCCCGGCGTCCTCGACCACCCGTGCCTGCCGCGGTAGAAGCCGACGAGCCGGCAGACGAGGTAGATGGTGAAGGAGATGGTGGTGACGTACGGGCTGATCGGGATGGTGCTGCCGAGCGCGAGCAGAATGCCGCCGACCATCGAGCCGACCGCGAAGACGACGCTGAGCAGCGTGACGAGCAGCGGCGAGGCGGTGACGCGCATGGCCGCGGCCGCCGGGGTGCACACGATGCTGAGCACCAGCAGCGCGCCGACGATCTGGACGGACATCGCCACGGTGAGGCCGAGCAGCAGCATGAAGGCCGTCGACAGGGCGGCGACCGCGACACCGCGGGCGGCCGCGAGCTCGGGGTCGGTGCTGGCGAAGCTCAGCGGGCGCCAGATCAGGGCCAGGCCGAGCAGCACGATCGCCGAGGTCGCGATCAGCCACGACAGCTGCGGCGTGTCGACCGCCACGATCTGCCCCGTCAGGAGGCCGAACTTGTTCGCGGACCGTCCTTTGTAGAGGGCGAGGAACAGCACGCCGAGGCCGAGGCCGAACGGCATCAGCACGCCGATGATCGAGTTGCGGTCCCGGGCCCGGGTGCCCAGCGCGCCGATGACCACGGCGGCCAGGATCGAGCCGAACAGGGAGCCCGCCACGACGTTCACGCCGAGCAGCAGCGCCCCCGACGCGCCGGCGAAGGACAGTTCGCTGATGCTGTGCACGGCGAAGGGCAGGTCGCGTTTCATGACGAAGGTGCTGATCAGGCCGCCGACCACGCCGAGGATCGCGCCGGCGATGAGCGAGTTGTGCACGAGGGCCAGCAGCTGCGGGTAGTCGGCGAAGTTGAAGATCTGGTCCCAGATGCCGGAGCTGGAGTTGCCGGTCATGCGATGCTCGGGGCGTGATGGGCGTCCGACGCGGTTTCGGGCAGGCCCGCCACGATGATTCGTCCTCCGGTGTGCAGCACTTCGATGGGCATGCCGTACAGCTCGCTCAGGGTGGCGGAGTTGAGCACCTGGTCGACGGAGCCGATCCGGAACTGCCCGCCGGCCAGGTAGAGCACCCGGTCGACGTACGGCAGGACCGGATTGATCTCGTGGGTGACGAAGACGACCGCGGTGTCGCTGCCGCGGCGCCGGCTGTCCACGAGGGCGGTGACGGTGCGCTGGCTGCGCATGTCGAGCGAGAGCAGCGGCTCGTCGCACAGCAGCAGCTTCGGGTCGGCGACGAGGGCCTGGGCGATGCGCACGCGCTGCTGCTCGCCGCCGGAGAGCAGGCCGATCGGCATGTCCGCGAACCGGGTCGCGCCGACCGCGGCCAGGACCTCGTCGATGCGCCGGCGACGGCCGGGGCTCGGCCGGCCGGTGCCCCACCGGTGGCCGTCGAGCCCCTGGCCGACGACGTCGCGGACGCGCAACGGCACCAGCGGGTCGATGTGCCGCTGCTGCGGCACGTATCCGACGTCGTCGCGGCGCTGCCGGGGCGGGTGGCCGGCGACCAGCAGCGCCCCGGAGTCCAGCGACCGCAGGCCGAGGATGGCGCGCAGGAGGCTGGTCTTGCCGGAGCCGTTCGCGCCTAGGACGGCCACGAACTCGCCCGCCTCGACCCGCAGGTTCAGCCCGCTCCAGAGGGTGCGCCGCCCGTAGCGCAGCGCCGCGTCACGCAGTTCCAGTGCCGTGCGGGTGGTCATGCGAGGGCGGTCTCGATCGCGGTCAGGTTGCCGTCCATCCAGCTCAGGTAGTCCTTGCCGGCGGGCAGGGTCTCGGTCACCGGCACGACGGCGACGTTGGCCGCCTTGGCCGCGTCGAGCACCTTCTCCGTCTCCGGGCCCGTGGTCTGCTCGTTGTAGGCGAGCAGCGCGACATCCTTGTGCGCGAAGAGGTCGATCGTCTCCCGCAGGACGTTCGCCGGTACGTCGGTGCCTTCCTCGATCGCCTCGCTGAACTCCTCCGGCGTCTTGTTCACCAGGCCGCACGCCTCCAGCAGGTACAGCGGCACCGGCTCGGTGACGGCCACCCCGGCACCGGTGTGGGCGGCCTTGATCGCCGCTTCGCGGGCCTGCAGCTGCTGGACCTTCTGCTTGAACGTGGCGGCGTTGGCGGTGTAGGTCGCCGCGCCCGCTGGGTCGGCCTCGCCCAGCGCGGCCGCGAGCCGGTCGGCGAGCTTCTCCACGGTCGGGAAGTCGTACCAGACGTGCTCGTTGAGCTCCCCGCCACCCTCGGCCTTCCGGCCCGAGATGTCGACGACGTTGAGCACCTTCGGGGAGCCGCCCGCGGACTTCAGCATGGTGTCGACGAAGTCGTCGTAGCCGCCGCCGTTCTCGACGACCACCTTGGCCTTCGACAGCTCCAGCTGCGTGCGGGTGTTCGCCTCGTACGAGTGCGGGTCGGCATCCGGGTTGCTGATGATCGACGTGATCGATGCCCGGTCACCGGCGATCTGCTTGACGATGTCGCCGTAGACGTTCGTCGACGCGACGACCGGGACCGCCGCCCCGCCGGCCGAGCCGGACGGCGCCGCGGCCGGCTCCCCCGACGAGGACGAACCGCACGCGGTCAGGAACATCGCCAGCGACAGGACGCCGGCTCCCCATCTCACACCTCGACGTGCCACGACGCTATGCCCACCTTCTCCAGTAATTCGTAATGAAATTCGTTTCCAAGAAGACCTTAGGCGATGGACACCGGCGCGATCAAGCCCGCGAATTCATTGCCATAAGCGCATACCCGCATGTCGGAGAAGCCGGTTGCCGTTCCGCGGTTCGGCTTGACTCCGGAAATGGAAACCGATACCAACAAGGGGTGAAAGCCGCATTCGTCGGCAAGGGTGGCAGCGGCAAGACCACCCTCGCCGCATTGTTCTGTCGTTTCCTCACGGTCAGCGCTCCGGACGAAGACGCCCCGCGCGTGCTGGCCTTCGACGCCGATATCAACCAGCACCTGGCCGTCGCGCTCGGTGCCGACCCGGACGAGGCGGCGCTGCTGCCCGCGCTCGGGGACCATCTGGGCGAGATCAAGGAGTACCTGCGCGGCGACAACCCGCGCATCCCGTCCGCCGCGGCGATGCTCAAGACCACGCCGCCCGGGCCGGGCTCGCGGATCGTCGGCGTGGCCGAGGCGAATCCGTTGTACGAACGGCTCGTGCGGCCGGTCAACGGGGTGCGCCTCGCCGTCACCGGCCCGTTCGCCGCCGACGACCTCGGCGTCGCCTGCTACCACTCGAAGGTCGGCGCGGTGGAGCTGCTGCTCAACCACATGGCCGACGGGCCCGGCGAGTACGCCGTCGTCGACATGACCGCCGGCGCCGACTCGTTCGCGTCGGGCCTGTTCACCCGCTTCGATCTCACCTTCCTCGTGTGCGAGCCGACCGTGCGCAGCGCCGGGGTCTATCGGCAGTACGTCGGCTACGCCCGCGACCACGGCGTGCGCGTCGTCGTGGTCGGCAACAAGGTTGACGACGCCGAGGACGTGGAGTTCCTACGGGCCGAGGCCGGCGACGACCTGCTGTGCTGGTTCGGCCGATCCGGCTTCGTCAAGGCCGCCGAGCGGGGCCGGCACCTCCCGATCGACGAGCTCGAGCCGGCCAACGCGCACGCCCTCGCCGAGCTCAAGGCCGCGCTCGACGCATCGACGAAGGACTGGATCCGGTACGCCGAGCAGGCCGCCGAGTTCCACACCCGCAACGCGCTCGCGTGGGGCAACGACCGCGCCGGCACCGACCTGACCGACCAGATCGCACCCGGCTTCACCCTGGCACCGGCGACCGTCGCCGCGCGCTGAGAACCGAGGAGGAGCACATGTCGCTCAACGTCCCCACCGCCCTGCTGGAACGCGCCGAGGCCGGCCCGATCGACGACGCCGAGTTCGTCGCGTGCGTGCGGGAGTCGCTCCCGTACGCCTGGACGGTCATCAGCGGTGTCGTCGCCGATCTGCACACCGAGGGAGGCGGCTTCGCCGACCACAGCGTCCCGCCGCCGAGCGAGGCCGAGCGCGGCCAGCTCCTGCGCGCCCTCGCCAGCGACGCCATCCGGGGCGGCCTCGAGCGGCACTTCGGCGTGACCCTGGCCTTCCAGAACTGCCACCGCGTCGCGGCGTTCACGCCGTCGGCGGTCGGCGGCGATCGCTACCGCGCGTTCGTCTCGCCGCGCGGGCAGCTGCTCAACCAGTCGCCGGAACTGCGTGACTGCTGAACCGCACCGCGGCGCCGGGCCGGCCGAACCCGGCCCGGCGCCGCGGATCGACCTGTTCCTGCTCGCCGGCCTGTTCCCGGGCCGCACCCACGCCGACGCGCTCGCCGCCGCCGTCGACTACACGATGGCGGCCGAGCGGGCCGGCTTCGACGGCGTCTGGCTGGCCGAGCATCACTTCAGCGCCTACGGGACGTGCCCGTCGGCGGTGACCCTCGCCGGGCATCTGCTCGGGCGCACGGCCCGGCTGCGCGTCGGCACCGCGGCGGCCATCCTGCCCACCCGGCATCCGGTCGCCCTGGCCGAGGAGACCGCCCTGCTCGACGCCGTCTCCGGCGGCCGCTTCGACCTCGGCGTCGCCCGCGGCGGCCCGTGGGTGGACCTGGAGGTCTTCGGCACCGGCCTGGGCCGCTACGGCCACGACGGGTTCGCCGCCGCGCTCGACCTGCTCCTGGCCGGCCTGTCCGTCGCCGCCACCATCACCGGCGACGGGGACCGGTTCCCGTTCCGCGAGGTCCCGATGGTCCCGATCGCCGCGCGCCGGCCACCGGTGTGGGTGGCGGCCACCGGGCCCTCGACCGCCGAGCTGGCCGCGGCCCGGGGCCTGCCGCTCCTGCTCGGCATGCACGACGCCGACAACGCCAAAACCGGGATGCTGCACCGGTACCGCGCACACAGCGCCGGGACTCCCCCGCCCGCCCACGCCTCGACGCACCTGGCCTTCGTCGCCGACACCGTCGAGGAGGCCGAGACGGTGCTGCGCCGCACGATGCCCGCCTGGCTCGCCACCGCCGGCGGATCGCCGCGCCTCGACGCAACCGCACCGCCGCGCCGCGATGTCGCCGCCTACCTGGAGCACCTGCTCGCGATCCACCCGGTCGGGCCGCCGGAACGGTGCGTGCGACGGCTGGCCGCGACGATCGGCGCCACCGGGGTGCGGCGGGTGCTGCTCATGGTCGAGGGCGCCGGCGAGCCCGCCCGGACCCTCGCCAACATCGAGCGGCTCGGCCGCGAGGTCCTGCCGCCGCTGCGCCGCCTTCGCTGATCCCGCGTCACGACATATGCTGGGATTGCCATGAGTGACATCATCAGCGGCGCGACCCGCAACACCCGGCAACGCGTCGAGGTCCTCGCCCTGCTGGACGAGATCGCGGACTTCCGCACGCCGCAGCAGCTGCACGCACTGCTGCGCGAGCGCGGCGCCCAGGTCGGCCTGACCACGGTCTACCGCACGCTGCAGCTGCTGCAGGACGCCGGCGAGGTCGACGCGACCCGGCTGCCGGGCGGCGAGCAGCTGTTCCGCCGCTGCGGCGCCAGCCACCACCATCACCTCGTCTGCCGCTCCTGCAACGCCACCGTCGAGGTCCGCGGCCCGGCCGTGGAGCGCTGGACCGAACGCATCGCGGCCGAGCACGGCTTCACCGAGATCGGGCACACCCTGGAGATCTTCGGCACCTGCTCACGCTGCGGCCGCTGACCGGCGCGTGGAGGCGAGCATCACCAGCGCCACGCCGGCGGCCAGCATGGACAGTCCGCCGTAGAGCGGCCCCCGCAGCGACACGCCGGTGGTCGGCAACCGGCCGCCGGAGCCGCACCCGGTCGTGGTGGTCTTCTTCGGCAGCAGGGCCCTGGGATCCGTGTTGCCGACCGCGAACGTGACCACCTGCGTGGCGCTCGACTGCTTGCCGGACGCCAGCGTCGCGGTCTGGGTGAAGGTGAGCCGGTAGGCGCCGGCCGCGGTGAACACCCAGTTGCCGTGGGCGTGGGTGCCCAGCGGGACGGCGTAGCTGTCGGGCAGGCCGTCCCTGCTGTTGAAGATGACCTTCGGCTGGCCGAACGAGTCGTACTCGAAGACGGACAGGGCGCCGGGGCCGTTCACGCCCGTGAGCTTCCAGGTGACCGGGCCGGTGACCTGGGCGGTGGTGATCTCCTCGGTGTTCCAGCCGGCCCACAGCACGCCCTGCTGCTGGGTCTGCGGGATCTGCCAGATCGGGGTGTCCGCCGGGCCGATGAAGCCGAACGGTCCGCTGGGCACCTTGGCGGCGGCCCGGTCGGTCAGGTGGAACACGACGTCCGCGGGGCTGCGCCAGACCGTCGAGCCGGCCTTCGTGCCGTCCTTGATCTGCGACACCAGCTCCCCGTTGACGACGCGGGCGGCGTAGTCGACGTGGCCCTGGTCGAGCACGACCCCGCCGGTGGTGGTGCTCGTCGTCGGCACGCAGGTCGTGCGGGTCGGGGCCGGGGTCGCGGCGCCGGTCGTGGTCGTGGGGACCGCGGTCGTCGTGTCCTCGGTCGGCGGCGGCGTGGTGCCGGGCGGGCTCGTCGAAGGCGAGCGGGTCGCGCTCGGCGACGCGGATGTGCTCGGCGACGCGGATGTGCTCGGTGACGGGCCGGAGCCGGGGGCGATCGTGAGCGGCCGGGCGGGTGTCGTCGCCGGGGCGTAGTGGTTGTCGAACCGCGGGATGAAGCGGGCCGTCAGCGTGTGGTCGCCCGCGGCGAGGGCGGAGGTGACGAGGGTCGCGGTGCCGTCGGCGACGTCGGCGGTGCCGAGCGGGGTGGTGCCGTCGAGGAACTCCGCCCAGCCGTTCGCGGCCGGCGGGGTGACCTGCGTGGTGAGCGTGAGCGGATCACCGGCCCGGGCGGCGTCCGGGGCGGCGGTGAGGGCCGCCGTGGTGGTGATCGGGACCAGGTCGGTCGCGGCGACGCCGCCGACGTACCAGGTGTAGTCGACCGGGCCGGAGTGCACCCTGTCGCCGCCGGGGATGGTGGCGGTGGCCTCGAAGGTCAGGGTGTACCAGCCCAGGGCGGTGAACGACCAGTTGGTGTGCACGTGGACGCCGGTCTGCAGCGTCTTGGTGGTGTACGCGGGATCGGCCGCCGAGAAGATCCGGGCCGGGGTGCCGTCCGGGTTGAACGAGAACACCTCGAGGGTGCCCGGCCCGCTGACCCCCCGCAGGTGCAGGTCGACCGTGTCCCCCGCGAACGTGCCGGGCGCGATCGACTCGGTGTCGAAGCCCGGCCAGATCACGGCCGGGTTCTGCGTTTCCGGGGCCAGCCACACCGGGGTGCCGGGCGGGCCGAGAAAGGCGTAGGCGGGGTCGTCGGGCACCTGGGCCTGCGTGTCGGGGGTGTCGCGGAGCTGGAACACGATCCGGGCCGGGTCCTCGTACTCGAACGGCTCGTAGCCGACGCGGGTCTGCAGCCGCATCTGCCCGTCGCTCCACCGCACGTCCAGCGCGTCGGTGTGCACGTCGTTGAGCACCCGGCGCTGCCCGCTGACCGGCGGGCCGGCCGCGGCCGCGGGCGTGGTGAGCGCCCACAGGCCGGCGAACACCAGGGCGGCCACGGTGGCGCCGGCGGCGATGACCCGGCGTGGCGTGGGATGGCGCAGCAGCGCGCGTCGCATCAGGAACCTCATTTCTCGCATCGATCGGTGGTGTGCGGCCGTGGTGCCCGGCGCCGGGCGAGGAGGCCGCGGCGAGGTGCGAGGAACCATGCCGCCAGGAAGGCCGCGGTGAGGACGAGCACGATGGTGCCGCCGGTGGGCAGGTCCCAGGACCAGGAGACGTACAGGCCGGCGAGCGCGCAGCCGGCGCCGACGGCGGGGGCGATGGCCATCATGCGGCCGAGCCGGTCGGTCAGCAGCCGGGCGGTGGCCGCCGGGGTGACCAGCAGCGCCAGGACGAGGATGTTGCCGATGGTCTGGACGCTGATGACGACGGCCAGCGTGACGATGACGTAGAGGACGAGGTCGAGCCAGAACACGCGCACGCCCATCGCGCGGGCACTCTCCCGGTCCAGGGAGATCGTGACGAACTCCTTGTGGAACAGCAACAGCACGGCCAGGACGGCGGTTGCGGTGCCCGCCACGACGTACAGGTCCGAGGTGGGGATGCCGGTGATCGAGCCGAACAGGAACTGCTGCAACGAACCGGCGTAGCCCGGTGCCTGGGAGATGATGACGATGCCCACGGCGAACGTCGCGACGAACAGCACGCCGATGAGCGTGTCCTCGCGCAGGCGCCGGTTCTGGGCGAAGACCGCGACCAGGATCGCCGTGAGGACGCCGGCGATCGAGCCGCCGAGGACCAGGTTGCCGGAGACGACGAAGGCCACGGCCAGGCCCGGGAAGACCGCGTGGGAGACGGCGTCGCCGATGAACGCCATGCCGCGCAGCACGACGTAGCAGCCCACCACGCCGCAGACGACCGAGGACATGACGGCGACGGCCAGCGCCTTGGGCAGGAACGCCAGGTCCGGGTTGAGCAGATCGGTGAGGAACTCGACGGGGTTCACGCGCTCAGACCGCCTTCAGGATGCGCAGCAGCGCGCTGTTCTCGGAGACGTCGAAGGTGCGCATCCACGCCGCCGGGTCGGCCGCCAGCACCGCCGGGGTTCCGGTGGCGACGACGGTACGGTTGAGCAGGGCGACGCGGTCGCAGGTGTACAGCGCCCCCGCCAGGTCATGGGTGGTCATGAGCACGGCGCGGCCCTCCCGGGCCAGGTCGGTGAACAGCTCGGCGAGCAGTTCCTGGGTCGGCATGTCGAGCCCGGTGAAGGGCTCGTCGAGCAGCAGGACCGCCGGCCGCAGGGCGAGGGCCCGGGCGACCAGGATCCGCTGGCGCTGGCCGCCGGAGAGCTGTTCGATCGGCCGGTCGGCCAGGCCCGTCAGCCGGACCCGGTCCAGCGCGTCGGCGACGGCCCGCCAGGCGGACTCGCCCGGGCGGCGCAGCAGGCCGAGGCGGCCGGTCAGCCCGGTCATGACGGCATCGGCGACCGAGATCGGAAACTGCCACGCGAATTCGTGGCGCTGGGGCACGTACCCGATCCGGGCCCGCCCGGCCCGCACGTCCGCGCCGTCGAGCGTCACCCGCCCGGCGGCCGGCCGGACGAGGCCGAGCACCGTGCGCAGCAACGTCGTCTTCCCGGCCCCGTTCGGGCCGAGCAGGCCGACCAGCTCGCCGCGCGCCACGCTCAGGTCGACGGCCGTCAGGACCCGGCGGCGGCTCAGGTCGACGTCCAGGCCGGCCACGGCCAGACCCGCGCTCATCGGCCGGCTCCGGCTCGGGCGGCGAAGACCCGGCGCCGGGCCCGCCGGGACCGGGCCGCGACCGCGACGCCGGCGACCAGGACGGCGACCAGGCCGGCGACCAGGACGACGGCGATGACGACCAACGGCCACGGGCTCGGTGCCGCGTCGGACGTGCCCGGCGGCGGGGCCGATGTGGCGGGAGCCGCCGATCCGGACCAGGTCGCGGCGAGGGCGTCGGCGGCCGGTGTCGCGGTCCCGACGGCGAAGCGGATCAGCTGGGTGTCGCTCACCGTGGTGCCGTCGCGGAGCTGGGCCTTGGCCTCCAGCCGCAGCAGGTACGCGCCGGGCTTGGTGAACACCCAGTTCGCGTGCGTGTGCGTGTTCACGTCCACCCACACCGGCTGCGGCTCGGCCTTGCGCGAGTCCCACAGGACCTGCGGCTTGCCGAAGTCGCCCGAGTGCAGGTAGACGGTGACGATGCCCGGCCCCCGCACGCCGGTCAGCGACAGCGTGACGCCGCGGTCGACGCGCTGCATCACCTGCGGGTCCTGCGTGTTCCAGCCGACCCAGACGACGTCGGGGTTCTGCGTCTGCGGGACGACCCACACCGGCGTCGCGGCCTCGGCGCCGATGAAGGCGTAGGCGGGGTCGGCGGGGGCCGGCAGTCTCGCCGCGTCGGCCACCTGCAGCACGGTCTCGTCGGGGTGGCGCCACACGCTGGCCGCGCCGGGGTCGGCCTTGCGGGCGTCGTCGTGGATGAGGAACCGCCAGCGCCCGTTGTCGAACCGTGGTCCCATGTCGACGTGGCCGGTCCGCAGGACCCGTTCGCCGTGGACGATCTGCTGGTCCGGATCGAGGCTCTGGCTCAGCTGCGGATCGTCCGAGGGGCTCGCCCACGCCGCGGGCGGGCTGACGCCCACCGCCAGGGCCGCGGCGAGCACGGCGACGATCGTGCGGTACCGATGCTGCATCGTCTTTTCCAAGTGTCGGGGGCTCATGAGCCCAGGCAGGTCAGCAGCGAGTCGGCGTTGAACCGCATCATCTGCACGTAGGTCCGCACGGGTCCCGCGAAGGTGTCGCCGTAGATCGGGCACACCCGGACGCCCTGTTCCGCGGCGACCTGGGTGAGCGTGGACGAGCGGGCCCTGAGGTTCGGCTCGAGGAAGACCGCCCGCACCCGCAGCTGCCGGATGGTCTCGGTGAGCTTGCGGCGGTCGGCCAGCGACGGCTCGGCGGACGGGTTGGGCGTGACGAACCCGGCGACCGTGACGCCGTAGGCGGCGGCGAGGTAGCCGAAGGCGTCGTGGGTGGTGACGAGGTACCGGTTCGCCTTCGGAATGGCCGCGATGGTCCGGCGCACGTAGTCGTCGGTGGCCTGCAGCTCGGCCAGGTACCGCTCGGCGTTGGCCCGGTAGGCGGGCGCTCCGGCGGGGTCGCGGCCGATGAGGGTGTCGCGGATGAGCTTCACGTAGGCGATGCCGTTGCGGATGTTCTGCCACAGGTGCGGGTCGATCTCGCCGTGGACGTGCTTGCCGAGCACGGCCTGCGGCAGCTGGTACACCGGCGTCCCGGGCCGGCCCAGGAAGCGGAACTGCGGGCCGGGCGGGACCTCGGCGAGCGCCTTGCCCGGCACGTCGACGACGACCTGGTCGGCGGTGTACCACCGCTGCGCCTGTTCCCCGCCGCCGGTCGGGTCGTGGAGCACCCCGAGCCGGCCCGTGTCCACGTCCACGGTCAGGTCGGCGTGGCCCGCGTCCAGGACGGTCGCACCGGGGACGCCGGCGCCCGCCGGGTTGACGCCGACCGCGAACGTGTAGGTGGCCTCCCCCAGCGGCACGGTCGGGCCGGCGTCCGCGACCCGAAGCCGCGCCTGGAGCGTGAGCCGGTAGACGCCCGGTGTCGTGAACGCCCACGACAAATGGGTGTGCGCGTCCGCGGGCAGGGTCGCGGTGTCGTCGCGGAATCCGTCGGAGGAGTCGAAGTACACGTCGGTGTCGCCGAAGGTCCCGGTGAGGTAGGCGTAGAGCCGGCCGGGGCCGGTGAGCGCGGTCGCGGTGACGAGCACGTCGGAGGCCCGGGTCGCGCCGAGCCCGGCGCCGTCGCCGCGGACCCGCAGGCCGAGCCAGACGGTGTCGAGGTTGGCGTGCTCGACCAGCGGGATGAGCTCCGCGGCGTACTTCACCGACTCCTCGGCGAGCGACACGCTGGTCGCGCCGGGGCGCAGGTCGGCGTCGAGGGTCTTGATGACGTTGTGCTCCTCCAGCAGCGCGTAGTTGCTGAAGGCGACGTCGGCGTAGACGACGTTGCGGGCGTCGCGCAGGGTCGGCTCGTAGGTGTGCGGGTCACCGCCGTCGGGCACGAGCGACACGACGTCGGCCCGGTCGCCGCCGACCTGCCGGACCAGGTCGCGCAGCAGCCCGGTCGTGGTCACCACCCGCAGCCGGTCGCTGTGCGCCCGCAGGACCGGCTTGCCCGCGCAGCCGGCCAGCAGCGTGACGACGACGGCGAGCACCGCCGCGCGGCGGACGCGGGCCCGCCGCCCGGCGGTGCGCATCAGCCGACCTGGAAGGTGTAGGCGACGTTGCCGGAGGTGGCGCCGGCGCCGTTCTGGGCCGTGGCCTTGAACGTGATCGTGTAGGTGCCGGCCTGGGAGAACGCCCAGTTGCCGTGGCCGTGCACGGCGGCGCCGATGCCGCCCGGCCACACCGGCACGCCGCAGCCGGCCGCGGTGTTGCTGTTGAGCCGGAACGTCGGCACCACGGACAGGCCGCTCGTCGCCGTCGTGTACAGCGTGAACCGGCCACCGGCCGGGCTGGACACGACGCTGACGAGCTCGAGCTTGACCGGGCCCTGCGCGGCGGCGACGTCGCCGGTGTCCCAGCCCGCGTAGAGCTTGCCGGCGTCATACGCCTGCGGTGCCACGTACATGGTCGATCCGGCCGGGCCGAGGCACGACCACGCCGCGCCCGACGGCACCGTCGTCGTCCACGACGGCAGCACCCGCAGGACGGTGGCGGCCGGGTCCAGGTCGTCGGTCACCGGGCTGAGCGGCGCGTTGGTCTTGATGTTCAGCGACAGCGCGCCGCCCTCGTAGTCGACGTCGAGGACGTCGACGTGGCCGGTGGTGATCGTCGCGGCGGAGGCGGGACCGGCCGCCAGCGTCACCGCCGCCACGGCGCCGACGGTCGCGGCGGTGAGCAGCGCAAGGATTCTCATCGGGGTCCCCTACTTCTTCTTGACGCAGAAGGTGATCCACACGGCCGGCGACGTCACGGTCGCGCCGGTGGCGGCGAGCTTGGCGGTCGCGTCGACCTTGATGCGGTACGTGCCGTCCCGCTCGAACGCCCAGTTGCTGTGCACGTGGGCGCCGGCGAGCAGGGTGACGTTGTCGGGCAGGCCGTCCTCGCTGTCGACCAGCTTGTTCGGCGAGCCGTCGGGGCCGAACGTGAACAGGCTGACACCGTCGGGGCCGACGACCTGCCTGAAGCGGATCGTCACCGCGTCGTTGCGGAACACGCCCGGCTCGATGTCCTCAGTGGACAGACCCGGCCAGAGCAGGCGCTCGTCCTGGGTCTCCGGCAGCAGGTACACCGTCGAGCCCGGCGAGCCCAGGAAGCCGAACGCCGGGTCGCTCGGCACCTGCGTCGCGGACTCCTTCTTGGCCACCAGCACCACGCGCGCCGGGTCGAGCTCGGCGCCGGGCTCGGTGCGCTCGTCGTGGATCACGATCTGCAGGTGGCCGTCCTCGTAGCCGACATCGACCGCGTCGACGTGGCCCTCCGAGATGACCGTCACCGGCGACGCCTGCGCCGGCGCGGCCACGGCGACCGCCGCTATCGTCGCGGCCGTTGCGAATGCCGCCATCCGCAACCCTGATCGCGTACGCATACACAAGCTCCCATCCTCAGCAGCACCACGCGGCGCTAGTTGAAGATGGTATTCATGTTCAATAAGACGTCAAGGCGTCGATACGTGATATCTCCATGCCTTCATACGTTCCGGCCGCGGCGCCCCCGACGCCGGACACGGGCCGTGGCGGGAGTCATCGAAAGAGCAGGCGGTCCATGGCGTCCATGAGCCAGTCGGCGCAGTCGGTCAGCGACCATCCCCGGCCGAGCAGGAACGCGTCCGCCGCCTGCGGACCGAGGGCCGCCCAGTAGATGTCCGTGGCCCGCTCGACCGTCAGCCCCGGCCGCAGCAGGTGCGAGCAGGACTCGATGATGATTCCCGCGTCGCGGTGGCGGCGGCGCTCGTACTCCTCCCACGCCGCGGCGATCTCGGGATCACCGGGCGCCGCTTCGCGGAACGAGCGCAGGATCGGCCCGGCCGCCGGCAGCCAGTCCAGCGTGATCCCGCGCAGCAGGCGGAGCTTCTCGTCCTTGTCGCGCGCGTTGAGCATCCGCTGGAACCGGTCCTGCGTGAGCAGCGGCACGTCGTCGCCGCCGCCGCCGGCGATGCTTCGGTCGACCGCCGCGAGCAGCAGCGCGGCCTTGCCGCCGTGCGCGAAGACGGTCTGCGCCGAGACACCCGCGTGCGCCGCGATGGCCTTCATCGTCGTCTCGGCGTATCCGAGCCGGGTGAAGCACTCCGCGGCGGCGGCGATCACGGCGTTTCGAGTCCGCCCGGCCTGCTGCGCGCGGATCTTCGACTGGTATGTCCGCTTTCCTTCGACCACTTATTGACTTTATCAGAACTCAATTCATAGTATCCTGACTCAAGCGAAAGGAGGGATCATGACAGCCGTGATCCGCCCGGACGGCGCCCTCGACGTCGAGCAGCTCGTCCTTCCCGGCCAGACGGCCGCACCCGCCGGGCCCGTCGACCCCGCGGGCATGTACCTGATGCACCACGCGTTCCGGCGCGACCTCGCCCTCTTCACCGCGGCCGCGGCCGCCACCCCGGCCGGGGACCAGGCGTGCTGGAAACGGCTCCAGCGCCGGTGGGCACTGTTCGCGGGTGTGCTGCACAAGCACCACCACGGCGAGGACGCCGGGCTCTGGCCGCTGCTGCTGGAGCGCACGGCCGGTGGCGAGGACGCCGCCGTGCTGCACGCGATGGCCGCCGAGCACGAGCACATCGATCCGCTGCTGCGGGCCTGCGGCGCCGGGTTCTCCGGGCTGGCCGCCGGGACCGCCGGCGCCGCCGACACGCGCGAGGCGCTCGCCGGGCACGTCACCGAGCTGCGCGACCGGCTCTTGGCCCACCTCGCCCACGAGGAGCGTGACGCGATGGCGCTCGTCCAGGCCTACCTCACACAGCACGACTGGGAGCGGCTCGACAAGGAGCACTTCACGCCGGACTACCGCCCGCGCGAGGTTCCCGCGGCGCTCGCCTGGGTGATGTACGGCCTCCCGCCGCACGCCGTGCGCCGGATCCCCGGCGGTCCAGTCCTGCGCGCCGTCGGAGGGCTCCTCGTCCGGCGGTTCGCCCGCGCCGAACGCCGCACCTTCCGCTACGCCGCACCGGCGGCCGGCGCATGAGCACGGACACCCGCGCCGGCCGCCGGGACCGCCTGTTCACCCAGGTGAGCAGGAACGTGGCCCGGATGCACATCGCCCTGTTCCGCCGCACCAACGGCCGCATCGGGCACCGCTTCCGCGGCTGTGACGTGCTGCTGCTGACGGCCCGCGGCCGGCGCTCGGGTCAGCTCTTCACCGTGCCGATGCTGTACCTGCGCGACGGCACCGACTACATCGTGGCCGCCTCCAACGGCGGCATCGACCGGGAACCGCAGTGGTGGCTGAACCTGCTCGCCGACCCGGACGCCGTGGTCGAGACCCGCGGCGAGCGGCTCAGGGTGACCGCGTCGGAGGTGCGGGACGAGCAGCGCGACGCCCTGTGGGCGCGGCTCGTCGCGTCCCTCGCCGCGTACGAGGGCTATCAGGCCAAGGTACGCCGCCGGATCGCCGTCGTCCGGCTGCGCCCGCACGCGGCGGACGCCGTGTGACAGGGCCTCGGGCGACGGTCAGGCGGCGGAGGTTTGCACCAGGGTGCGGATCTGGCGGAGCAGCACCGAGATGGCGGCCAGGTCGCCCGGGGACTCACCGAACTCGCCGATCGCGTTGCGGGTGCGGGCGATCGACGTGGCGTTGCGCTGCTCCCACTCGTGGACCCGGCCCACGGCGTCGTCGTCCGGCGCCGTCTCGTTGAGCACCTCCGCCGTCAGGGCGGCGAGCGCGGCGTAGAGGTCGTAGCGCAGCGCCATGCGGGCCAGCGTCTGCCAGCGGTCCTCGCGGGGCAGGTTGGAGATCCGCGACAGCAGGTCGTAGATGCGGAAGCGCTCCGACAGCACGTAGCAGACCCTGGCGACCTCGCTGACCTCCCGGCCGGTCTGCGAGGCGACCTCGACGATGTCGAGGAGACCGAAGCCGTACATGATCCGGGTTGCCGCGTCCGCGATCTCCGCCGGCAGGCCCAGCCCGCGCAGCGTGGCGGTGTTGGCCTGCAGCGCGTCGCGCTCCTGCCCGCGGAACAGCGTCTCCAGTTGCGGCAGCAGCCGGGCGATGCCGGGCTTCAGCCGCGCGATCTCGGCCGGCACGTCGATGGGGAGGCGCCGGCTGGTGACCAGCCAGCGCACCGCCCGGTCGAGCAGCCGCCGGATGCCCAGATAGACCTCCGTCTGCGCCTCCGTCGGGACCTGGTTGTCGAGGGACTCGACGGCGCGGCGCAGCTCGCCCAGGCCGTACACCTCCTGGATCACCACGAATGCCCGGAGGATGTCCGCGGCGCCGGTCCCGGTCTCCTCGGTGGCGCGGTGGAAGAACGACGTGCCGCCCCCGTTCACAACCTGGTTGACCATCTGCGTGGTGACGATCTCGCGGCGCAGCGGGTGCTCGGCCATCGCCTCGGCGAACCGCTCGCGCAGCGGGGTCGGGAAGTACTCGACCAGCACCTCGTTGGTCCACTCCTCGTCCGGCAGGTCGGAGTCGAGGATCTCGTGCTCAAGCACGATCTTGACGTAGGAGAGCAGCACCGCGAACTCGGGTGAGGTCAGGCCGATTCCCGCCTCGGCACGCGCGTCGAGCTCCTCGTCGGTGGGCAGGGCCTCCAGCGCGCGGTCGAGCAGGCCGCGGCGCTCCAGGTCGGCGATGAGCCGCTTGTGGACCGGCAGCAGCAGGCGCGCCTGCGCGCGGGAGTTGCCCAGGGTCCTGGCCTGCTCGTAGTTGTCGCGCAAAACCAGCTCGCCGACCTCGTCGGTCGTCTCGGCCAGGAGCGGGTCGCGGTCCTTGGGGTCGAGCGCGCCGTCGAGGACCGCGCGGTCGAGCAGGATCTTGATGTTGACCTCGTGGTCGGAGCAGTCGACGCCGGCCGAGTTGTCGATGAAGTCCGTCGCGATGCGGCCGCCGTTGAGCGCGTACTCGATCCGCCCCCGCTGGGTCAGGCCCAGGTTGCCGCCCTCGCCGACGACCTTCGCGCGCAGCTCCCGGCCGTTGACCCGCACGTAGTCGTTGGCCTTGTCACCGACGTCGGCGTGGGACTCCCCGGTCGCCTTCACGTAGGTGCCGATGCCGCCGTTCCAGAGCAGGTCGACGGGGGCCGACAGGATCGCGTGTATCAGCTCGTTGGGCGCGAGTGCGATGACCGACGCCGGGATCCCCAGCGCGGCCCTCGCCTCAGCCGTGATCGGGATCGACTTCGCCGCCCGCGAGTAGACACCGCCGCCGGACGAGATCAGCGCCTTGTCGTAGTCGTCCCAGGAGGACCGGGGCAGCGCGAAGAGCCGGGCCCGCTCCCCGAACGACGTCGCCGCGTCCGGGGACGGGTCGATGAAGATGTGCCGGTGGTCGAACGCCGCCACGAGCCGGATGAACGGCGAGAGCAGCATCCCGTTGCCGAACACGTCACCCGACATGTCACCGACCCCGACCACCGTGAACTCACTCGCCTGCGTGTCCACACCCAGCTCACGGAAGTGCCGCTTCACCGACTCCCAAGCACCCTTGGCCGTGATCCCCATCTTCTTGTGGTCATACCCGGCCGACCCACCCGACGCGAACGCATCACCGAGCCAGAACCCGTACCGCACCGAAATCTCGTTCGCGATGTCCGAGAACGTCGCCGTCCCCTTGTCCGCCGCGACGACGAGATACGGGTCATCAGGGTCGTGACGCACCACATCCGGCGGCGACACGACCTTGCCACCGTCCAGATTGTCCGTGACATCCAGCAACGCCGAGATGAACAGCTGATAGCACGCCACCGCCTCGTCACGGTCGCCCGGATTCTGCTTCAGCACGAACCCGCCCTTGGCCCCCGTCGGCACGATGACGGCATTCTTCACCATCTGCGCCTTGACCAGCCCCAGAATCTCGGTCCGGAAATCCTCCCGCCGATCCGACCAGCGCAGACCACCACGCGCCACCGAACCGAACCGCAGATGCACACCCTCGAACCGCGGCGAGTACACGAAAATCTCAAACCGCGGCCGCGGCGCCGGCAAATCCGGAATCGACTGCGGATCAAGCTTGAACGCCGTGTACGACTTCGGCCGCCCACCATCACCACGCTGGAAGAACGACGTGCGCAACGTCGCCTGGATCAGATGCAGGAACGAGCGCAGAATCCGGTCCTGGTCGAGGCTGGTGACCTCGTCGAGGTCCTCGTTGATCGCCGCGACCATCTTCTTCGACCACTCCGACCGCGCCGTCTCGGACAGCTGCAGCTGCGGGTCGAAGCGAGCCGTGAAGAGGTCTACGAGCTTCGCGGCGATCGAGGGATGGGCCAGCAGCGTCGTCTCCATGTAGTCCTGCGAGAACACCGTGCTGGCCTGGCGCAGGTACTTCGCGTAGGCCCGCAGGATGACGACCTCGCGCCAGGTGAACCTGGCCTTCAGCACGAGGGCGTTGAAGTCGTCGACCTCGGCCTCTCCGCGCCAGGTGGCGTAGAAGGCGTTCTCCAGATGGGGGCGGACCTCGAGGATCGCCCGCGAGCCGGTCGGCAGTTGCAGGCCGAAGTCGTAGAGGTAGACGGGGCCGTCGGAGCGGACGATCTCGTAGGGCCGCTCGTCGGTGACCCGTACGCCGAGGGAGTGCAGCATCGGCAGGACGGCGGAGAGGATCATCGGCTCGCCGTAGCGGAACACGTTGAACCGGATGTCGCTCTCGGCCTGGCGGCGGCGGTACACGTGCATCACGAGCTGGCCCCGCTCGTCCAGCAGCTCCAGCTTGGCGACGTCCTTCACCGCCTCGGTCGGCGTGTGCTCGTCCTTGTACGTCTCCGAGAGCGCGCCGCCGTAGCGCTGGTGGAGCTGCTTGGCCTGGCGCTCGTCGTTGAGGTTGCGCTCCAGCTCGAGGCGGAAGTCGTCGTCCCACAGCCGGGTGGCGTCGGCGAGGCGCTCGGTGAGACGGTCGAGGTTGATGTCGCCTGGCGGGTTGCCGGGCTCGGTGCGCACGATGAAGTGCACGCGGGCGAACTTGGACTCGCTCACCCGGGTGGCGTAGTCCACCCCGACGCCGTTGAGCTCGGCGACCAGGATCTGCTGGATGCGCAGCCGGTTCGCGGTGGTGAACCGGTCCCGTGGGAGGTACACCAGGCACGAGATGAAGCGGCCGTACGCGTCACGGCGCAGGAACAGCTTGAGCTGCCGGCGGCCGGCCAGACGCAGCACGCCCATGACGGCCCTGTAGAGCTCCTCGGTGCCGATCTGGAACAGCTCGTCGCGTGGATACGTCTCGAGCGTCTCCATCAGCTCCTTGCCGGAGTGGGAACGCGGCGACAGCCCCGAACGCTCGACCACCTCCGCGACCTTGCGCCTGATCACCGGCAGGTCGCGGACGCTGGTGCGGTACGCCGCCGAGGAGAACAGCCCGAGGAAGCGCTTCTCCCCCACGACGTTGCCCTCGTGGTCGAACTGCTTGAAGCCGATGTAGTCCAGGTACGCCGAGCGGTGCACCGTGGCGCGGGAGTTCGCCTTCGTGATGATGAGCAGCCGCTTCTCCAGCGCCTTGGCGTAGGCCTCCGCGGTCATCGAGGACAGCACCCGCGGCTTGACCTGGTCGGCGCGCAGGATGCCCAGACCCGAGCCGAGCACCGCCTGCAGCAGCTCCTCCCCCTCGTCCCCCTTGGTCAACCGGTACTCCCGGTAGCCCAGGAACGTGAAGTGGTCGTCGACGAGCCAGCGCAGCAGCTCGACCGAGTCCGTGATGTCCTTGTCCGGCACCGGCAGCCGCTCGCGGCCGAGCTCGTCGGCCAGGGCGAGCGCCTGGGTGCGCATCTTCGGCCAGTCCTCGACCGCCTCGCGCACGTCGTCGATCACCCGGGCCAGGTCGTTGCGCAGCTCCTCGAGCTCGGCCCCGTCGCGGATGCGGTCGACCTCGATGCGGATCCAGTTCTCGACGACGTCACCCGGCCCGGCGTCCTCCGGCTCCAGGTCGACGAGGACCTCCTCCAGCGCGCCCAGCGGCGCCCGCCGCACGACGATGAGCGGGTGCACCAGCATGTTCACGTCGAGATCGCGCGCCTGCAGCGCACTCGTGACCGAGTCGACCAGGAACGGCATCTCGTCGGTGACGATCTCCAGCGACGTACCGCCGGCGGCGCTCACGCCCAGGCGCAGCTTCAGCTCGCCGGGCAGACGCTGCTGGGCCAGCTCCAGATGCGACCGTGTGGCGGCAACGATCGTCGCCACGGCGCAGCCGGCCAGCTCCTCGTCCGGCACGAGGCGCCAGTAGCGCGCGACCAGCTCGGGGTCGGCGTCCTCGGCGCTCGCCAGGGCCACCGCCTCCGCGACCAGACGTTCCGCATCGGGCACGTGGGGCTCCAACCCGTCATCCCCGAACGCGGGCTCGGCGGTGCTGTCGCTCATCCAGGGGGCCATGAGCCGGCTCATCGGTTGTTCTCCCCTCACCCACGACGCTGCGGGTGGTCCAGCCTCCCTAGCCTCCGATTACCCGGCCGGGGCCGGGTAATCGGCGGATCTTTGCGCTCAGGGCGAAGAATGTCGTCATCGCCGACGGGCGGTCAGCACCAGGTCGTTCGACCAGGCAGACGCCGCTGTTGCCGGGCGGCGGCCAGAGAGCCGCCGCCCGGTCGGCCAGGCCTCAGCTCAGCGCGAACTTCTGCGCCGCGCTGCCGTTGCAGTCCCAGATCTGCAGCCGCGTGCCGTTGCCCGTCGCGCCGCTCGGCGAGTCCAGGCACCGGCCCGACTGCGGGTTGCGCAGCGAGCCGTCGGCCTGCTGGACCCAGTTCTGGCCGCCGACTCCGTTGCAGTCCCACAGTTCGACCTGGGTGCCCTGCGCGGTGCCGTTGCCGATGATGTCCAGGCAGCGGCCCAGCGTGCGCAGAGAGCCGTTGGCGTTGTGGTACCAGTGCTGGTCCACGGCGTAGGACTGGCAGTCCCACAGCTGCACCGCCGTGCCGTTGCCACCGTTGTCGTCGCCGGCGACGTCGACGCACTTGCCGCCGGGACCGAGGATCGCGCCGCCGCCGTTGACGGCGAACTTCTGCGCCGCGCTGCCGTTGCAGTCCCAGATCTGCAGCCGCGTGCCGTTGCCCGTCGCGCCGCTCGGCGAGTCCAGGCACCGGCCCGACTGCGGGTTGCGCAGCGAGCCGTCGGCCTGCTGCACCCACTTCTGGCCGCCCACACCGTTGCAGTCCCACAGCTCGACCTGCGTGCCGTTCGCGGTCCCGTTGCCGTTGATGTCCAGGCACCGCCCCAGCGTGCTCAGCGAGTTGTCGGCGTTGTGCGTCCAGTGCTGATCCACCGCGTTGGACTGGCAGTCCCACAGCTGCACCGCCGTGCCGTTGCCGCCCGTGTCGTCCCCCGCGACGTCGACGCACTTGCCACCCGGGCCCGCGATCGTGCCCGAGGTCGCCGGGCTGCCCGAGGAGCCCCCACCGGTGAACGAGGTGAGGATGATGCCGGCCGAGCGCGGGTCGCCGTCGTTGACGAGCGACTCGAAGTTGCCGACGTCGTCGAACGGGAAGGCGTACGCCTTACCGTCGAGCATCTTCGAGTGGATGATCTTCGCGTACTGGTTGGTCGGGTTGTTCTGGTAGAACGCGGCCGCGTTGGTGCTCGGCTGAGTGTCGATCGTGCCCAGCGTCCCGCGGTTCAGGGCCGCGCAGAGCGTCCGGGCGATCGGCCCGACCACCAGATCGTTCGGCGCGGCGAGGTTGCCGGCGCAGCCCCACACGTCGCCGCTCGACGGCCTGCTGAACGAGGCGACCTGCTGGCCCGACCCGTTGGTGAACGTCATGACGGCGCCCGACGTGCGGCCGAAGTACTTCGTGTTCGGCTGATCGCCGAACGGCACCACGGTCAGCGTCTTGGACGCATACGCGTTCCAGGCGGACGTGATGTACGAGTCCAGGTAGGTGGTGCTCAACTGCCCGGCGTCGGCGGCCTTGCCCGGCGACAGCACCCGCAGCACGGTGCCGTCCGAGCGCGTGTACACCGAACCGCTCCAGCCGGCCTGCGCCTTGATGCCGTTGATGATGGCGTCGCGCCCACCGGAGACGAGCTCCCCGGTGCGGCTCGTGACGCCGCTGCTGCCGGTCACGGTGACGACGTGCGGCACCGCGAACATGTCGACCTGGGAGCTGTTGAGCCACAGCCCGGCGTCGTTGTAGGTGAACTCGCTCCAGTCGAAGAGGATGTCGCGGTTGGCGTCGCCGGACGCCCACGGCGCGGGCTGGACCAGGCCGTCCGGGGTGAGGTAGAAGTTCAGCTTCTGGCCGAGCGAGAAGTAGACCCGCCCGGACAGGCCCCGCGGAACCTGGAGGGTGACGGAGCCGCCGTTGCCGGGCCCGCCGATCGACACGTCCGGCGCGGGCGTGGGCGGAATCCCGCCGGCCGGCCAGGCGGTGAAGGCGCCGGCGGCGTTGACGTAGCCGAGCCGGCCGGTGCTCAGGTTGGTGCCGAGCACGTAGAGGTAGACGGCGCCGCTGCGGCCGGTGTTGTTGGTGAACGTCACGGGCAGCGTCGCCGGGCCGATCGCCAGCGCCGCCGTTGCCGCGACGGTCGCGGCCGCGGTCGCGGCAACCGGGACGGCGACGGCGAGGGTGGCGGCCGCCGCCAGCAGTTTCATTCGGCTGCGCACGACCGCCAATGTGCGTTCGTGTTGATTCTTCACAGCGATTTGGCCCCTTCTCGAGCACGGGCGGGAGGTGGGACACGCCCTGCTCATCCCCCACGTGGCGGACGTGAGAGCGCTTTCAGCATGGTCGCCGACTGTAAAGATAGTTGTCAATAGCAAACACTCGAGGGCGTTGATGTTGGAATACGTTGACCGTGCGGCGCGCGCGATGGCCGTGCGCCCCGCGGCCGACTGCGACCGCACGGAAGTCCTGCCCGCATGAGGGGGCCAAGACGGCCGCGCCGGCCGGGAGTACGTCATGCTTGGCCAGGACGGCAGTGGAACGCGCACGTACCTCACTCGCGCCGACGGCGGAAGGTGGCAGATGTACCAGCGGAAGAACACCGCGGACGACGGCGTTTCGCGCGAGTTGGGGTCTTTGCTCGATGACACAGCCGTGCTGGAGACGCTGCGAGACCTGGCCGAGGAGTTCTCGCAGTTCATGCTGCACTACAAGTTCGGGCTGGCCGAGGTCGAGACGAAGGTGAAGATCCTCGCCGAGGAACTGGTGCACAAGGGCCGGGACAACCCGATCGAGTACGTCAGCCCGCGCCTGAAGACGCTGGCCAGCATCAGCGCGAAGGCGGCGCGCATCGGCTGTGCGATGACGGTCGAGGGGGTGCGCGCCAGCATCTACGACATCGCCGGCATCAGGATCGTGTGCAGCTTCGTCTCGGACGTCTACACGGTCGCGGACATGCTGACCCGGCAGTCGGACGTGCGCCTGCTGCAGACGAAGGACTACATCGCCGTACCGAAGCCCAACGGGTACCGCAGCCTCCACCTGATCGTGGAGATCCCGGTGTTCCTGTCCGACCGCGTCGTCGCGGTCCCGGTCGAGGTGCAGTTGCGCACGGTGGCGATGGACTTCTGGGCCAGCCTCGAACACAAGATCTACTACAAGTACGACCCGGACATCCCCGCCGCGCTGCGCGAGGAGCTCGTGGCCGCGGCCGGCGACGCGGCCAGACTGGACGAGCGGATGGAGCGCCTCCATCGGGAGATTCACGGCCCGCACTGAGCCTCCCCGCGCTGTGCGCCGCGCGGGCGTGACAAATTGGACGGTACTGCCGATCGCAGCGCCGGCCGCCAGGAGGGTTCGACGCCTTACAGTCGACACGCCTGAACTCTCGCCTGGAGGCTCCGTGAGCGACTCGTACGCCGTCCCGCCCCGCGTTCTCGCCGATCTGGTGCCGGGGGCCCTCGCCCGCGACGCCGTGCTTGTCGGGCTCGGTGCCGCGCTGACCGGCGGCGCGGCGCAGATCGCCGTGTCCATCGAGCCGATCAGCCCGGTTCCGCTGACCGGGCAGACCCTCGCCGTGCTCCTGGTCGGGGCGGCGCTGGGCCCGGCTCGGGGCGTCGCCTCGATGCTGCTCTACCTCGCCGTGGGCGCGCTGGGCGTGCCGTGGTTCGCCGGCGGCACGAGCGGCGCCGGGTTCGTCTCCTTCGGGTACGTCATCGGCTTCGTCCTGGCCGGCGCCGTGGTCGGCGCGCTGGCCCAGCGCGGCGGTGACCGGACGCCGCTGCGGACCGCGGGCACGATGGTGGTCGGCAATCTGTGCATCTACGCGGTCGGCGTGTCGTACCTCGCGGTCGCGGCCCACCTGACGCCGGCGCAGGCGCTCGAGGCGGGGGCCGTGCCGTTCCTGATCGGCGACGCGATCAAGGTGCTGCTCGCGACGGCGTTGCTGCCGGCGGCGTGGGCCGTGGTGCGGCGCGTGCAGGGCGACGGGCGCTGATCCCGCCGGTGCCGGCGCTCAGGAGCCGCAGCTTCTCGTAGCTCTCGCTGCCCGGCTGCGCGAGGCCAGGTCGAGCCCGCGCAGCGATGCGGCGGCACCGGGCGCCTCGGCGCGGATGCGACGCAGCGCGGCGGCGCCCTTGGCCTCGTCGCCAGGCCGAGTCCGATGCCGCTGCTCGCCCCGGTCACGACGGCGAGCCGCCCGGTCAGGTCGGTGGTGTGCCGCATGGTTACCTTCCTCATGCCTCGACTCTGGCGCCGCTGCCCGTTCGCAGCCATGTATTGGCAGTACAAGCTCAGCGGCCGGGCCAGCCCCGCAGCTTCGCGGGATTCAGGACGATCCACAGGGTCGTGGCCCGGTCCTCGTGGCGGCTGACGGCGATCACGGCCACGGCGGTGCCGGCCCGGCGGATCGCCAGGCCGGCGCTGCCGTCGACGCTCTCGATCGTCAGGTCGTTCCCGGCCAGCAGGGCACGGAGCAGCCAGGCGACCCTGGCCGCGCCGTGCACGGGAGCCGCCGTCCGAGTGGCCGACGAGCACCATTGGTCCGCTGATCGCGGCGATCACGTCGCGCAGGTAGGCGGCGTCGCCCGGCACGCGGCGCAGCGGGTTGGCCGCCGCGACGACGTCCGTGGAGCGCTCCTGCAGCCGCTCGACGACGCCTCCCCAACTCGCGGACTCGGCGAAGGCGCCGTGGCCGAGGACGACGGTTGGCTTCCGTGTGTTTCTCCTCTTTGTAGGCCTGAGAGCGCCGTGCGGGCTACTCGCCCGGGTCGGGTACTGCGGTGCTCAAGGGGGAGCCGATCTGCATTGCCATGACGGCGCCGAGAAGGCTGCGGAGGCCGGTCAGCTCGCGCTCGGCGTCCGCCCGGCTGGATGGGTTCCGCAACGGCTTCGTGCTTGCCGAGCAGCCAGTCGGCGACCGGCACCCCGATGGCGTCGCCGGGGCGGCTCGACTCGGCCATGAACAGCTCCGCCTTGACTCTGAGCTCGCGCTCGCGGAAGGAGTTCTTGTCGGGCAGTCTCATCTCTCTCCTCCGGACGGTACGGGGACAAGGGCCGCAGATCACCGTGCGGGGGACCGAGTGAGGAAGCAGTGGCAAACGAGTGCGTGCGCGCGGTCACTGGCTTACCCGCACGCCGCACACTGCCCACAGTGGACATACAGCGGCGATCAACCGCTTGCGCACTGCCCGCTCGTGGCGTCCACGGCCATGCATCCATCACGGGCTGGGTGTTCCCGGCGGCGTCGTTCACGCAGCATTCGCACCGGCTGCTCCCCGGGCACTCGGTGCTGCTCTACGCCGACCGCCTGATCAAGCGGGGCGCCTTGGACGAGGGCATCGGACTCCTCGCCGAACGGATCACCCGGCGGCCGTCCGCGCACCGGCTCGGCTTCGACGCCGCCGGTGACGACGCCTGCGCACTCCTGGCACGGCGCATCGCCTGACCGGCGCCCGGTCGCGCCGGGGCGCGGGACAGGCGGCTCGGGGCGCGGGACGGGCGGCTCGGGCCGCGCGCCTGCCGCGGAGCCGTCAGCGGGCGGTGCCGAGCGTCGCGGCCTCGGTCAGCGCCCGCAGCGCCGCCGTCGCCTGGCCGGCCGCGTCCGCGGGCAGGCCGGCGAAGGCACGGCGCTCCAGCTCCCGCATGGCGGCGCCGACCTCCGCCGCGGCTGCGACGCCATCGGCGGTGAGCGCGACGAGCTCCTCGTGTTCGCCCGTGCTTGCCTGGCGGCTGACGAGGCCGCGCATCTCCAGGCGTTCGAGGATGCTGGGCACCGCGGCCGGCCGGCACCCGATCGCCGCGCCGAGGGCCGAGGCGGTCGTCGCCGAGCCCGCCGCGGCGAGGTTGCCCAGAGCGTTGAGCTCGAACGGGCTGAGCATGCTGAGGCCGTCGAGCTCGGTGGTGAGCCGGATCAGGACGGCGTGCGCGGCCCGCTGCAGGTCGAGGATCACGGCCCGGAGCATAAGCGCCTGAGCCGACCGGCCGCGCGACCGCCTGACGAATGCCAATGATCTGGACAATTCGCGGCGGGAGCAATTGTTCGGCCTGCCGTCCATGTGCCACCTGGCCGCAAGCCATCGCGCATTGGGCGGGCGGACATTTCTTTTCACATCCCGCAGCACTGTGGCGGAATTGGCGCCGCCGCAAGTCGGCTCCGCTTGTTCGGGTGTGTTCTTTGCCACGACAAGAAGCCCTGGGGCCTCGTTCGGGCGCAAAGGGCTATCGGTCGGCGGAGAACAGAAAAATAGGCGTTTCTGACCGTTGCCGACTATCCGCCGTACAGACGAGTGAAATTCAACCGGGCGCGCCAATAAGATCGCCGAACCCCATTCACATCGCGGGTCACCCCCCATTTCCGCAGGAGGCCAGGATTTGAACTCCCGGTTGCCCAGGTATGCCCTTTTCGCCGCGACCGCGGCGACGACCGTCGTGGCGGGCGCAGCGATCGCGCCGCTGCCGGCGACGGCCGAAACGATCGGCCCCAAACTCAGCTACGTCGTCAACGCGGTGAGCAACGACCGGACGGCTGACGCCGCCGCCGCTGTCACCGCGGCCGGCGGCACCGTGACGGTGTCCTACGCCCAGATCGGCGTGGTCATCGCGTATTCCACGAACCCCTCGTTCGTCCAGGCGGTGAAGGGCGCCGCACACGGCGACGCCGTTCTCTCGGTCGGCGCGACCCGGACCGCGGCCCTGCCGGCCATGGCCGAGGACACCGAGACCGTCGAGGACTACGCGCCGGACGCGATGGAGAACTCGACGCGTCAGAGCGACATGGTCCTCATCGGCGCGCGGGCGGCGCACGAGGTCAGCCTCGGCAGCGCCGCAGTCACGGTCGGCGTGCTCGACGACGGCATCGACGCCAACCACCAGGACCTCGCGCCGGTCGTCGACCAGTCGAAGTCCGTCAACTGCGTGGGCAACGGCGCTCCCGACACCACCCCGGGTGCGTGGCGGCCCACCAGCCTGACCGCCGACTACCACGGCACGCACGTGGCCGGCACCATCGCGTCGGCCAAGAACAGCGTCGGCATCGTCGGCGTCGCGCCCGGCGTGAAGCTGGCCTCCATCAAGGTGGTCAACTCCGACGGCTTCATCTACCCCGAGTACGCGATCTGCGGCTTCGTCTGGGCCGCGGAGCACGGCATCCAGGTCACGAACAACAGCTACTACATCGACCCCTGGCTGTACTGGTGCGAGAACCAGGCCGACCAGGCGCCGGTCGTCGAGGCGGTCCGCCGGGCGGTGGGCTACACCACCGCGAACGGCATCCTCAACGTCGCGGCGGCGGGCAACGAGAACCAGGACCTGGCCAACAAGACGGTGGACACGACGAGCCCCGACGACACCAACCCGGTGCGCCGCACGCTCGACCCGAGCTGCCTGGACCTGCCGAGCGAGCTGCCCGGCGTGGTGTCGGTCTCCTCCACGACCCAGCCGACCGTCCCCGCGACGGCCGTCGGGCCGTGGGCGGCGGGCCTGACCACGCAGCCGGCCCGATCGTCCTTCTCGAGCTTCGGCCTCGGGGCCGTGGACGTGGCCGCACCCGGCTCGAGCATCTACTCCACCTCCCCCTCGACCGGGGTCAGCAGCTACCGCACGCTCTCGGGCACCTCGATGGCGTCGCCGCACGTGGCGGGCGTCGCGGCGCTGCTGGCGTCCAAGCACCCGGGCGCCACGCCCGACTACCTCGCGGAACTGCTGCGCAAGCAGGCGATCCCGCTTGCCTGCCCCACCTCCGGCACCGACTACACCCAGGGCCGGTGCAAGGTGGACCCCGCGAACCCGTCCGTGAACGGCTTCTTCGGGCACGGTCTGGTCAACGCCTACAAGGCCGTCACCGAGGCCGAGGACGTGACCGCGCCGACCGTGGCGGTCACCGGTGTCACCCAGGGCCAGCAGATCACGCTGGGCGTGCCGGTCACGCCCGGCTGCACGACCACCGACGCCGGCAGTGGCGTGGCGAAGGCCGCGGCCCTGTCCGTCACCGGCGGTCCGAAGGTCGGCTCCTTCACGGCCACCTGCACGGGCGGCCGCGACCGGGCCGGCAACACGGCGGCTCCGGTCAGCGTCACCTACCAGGTGGTATACGGCTGGCACGACTTCGGCTCGCCGATCAACGTCGGCAAGCTCAACGTCGTGAAGGCCGGCAGCGCGGTTCCGGTGAAGTTCGGCCTCTCGGGCAACCAGGGCCTGAACATCTTCGCCGGTGGCGCTCCGACGGTGCAGACGGTCGCGTGTGACACGTCGGCCCCGCAGGACCCGGTGGAGACGACGGTCACGGCCGGGTCGAGCTCGCTGAGCTACGACGCGGCGTCGGACCAGTACAGCTACGTCTGGAAGACGCAGAAGACCCAGGCGAAGACGTGCGCGCGGCTCTCCGTCAACCTGATCGACGGCACCACGCACACCGCGGACTTCATGTTCAACTGACGACCGCGTTCATCTGCAAGTCGCAGCAAGCAGGGCCCCCGACGGTGTCGGGGGCCCTGCCGTTTGCGCGCCGGCCGCCGTTACGGGGCGGACCCGGGCCATCGGCTGGGGCGGGTCTCGGACTGGGACTCGTGGCGGTGCGGGAGGCGCCGCCCGCCGAGGCCGGTGCGGTGCCGCCGCGGGGCAGGACGAGGCACGGCAACGGCCAGCACCGCGGCCACCGCAGCGGCGCGGCCCCGGCGGGCGACAGGCGTGAGCGCCTGGGTCGCCAGAACACGAGGCGAGCGCCGGACGCAAGAGGCCGCCGGTGGGAGGTCCCACCGGCGGCCCCGAGCGACCTGGATCAGTAGGTGACCGTGAAGGGCACCTCGACCCGGATCTTCGAATCGGCGCCGGCCAGCTGGATGCTGGTCGTGCTCGGCACCGCTGCGTTCCCCGGCACACTGAAGGACGCGGCGGAGACGATGCCGTCGGCGTTGGCGTGGACGGTCAGCGCGGCGAGGCCGTCGCCGAAGGTGATCGTGACCGTTTCGTTCCGCGCGAAGCCGGAGGCGTCGAGGGTCAGCGCCGTGCCGCGCGGGCCCTCGGTGGCCGACAGGGTGATCTGCGGCTGGGGGCCCGAGACCGTGACCGGGGCATCCAGCTCGATGGTGGCCGTGGCCGGTGCCTGCGAGGACGAACCCTCGGCGGTCACCGCGTAGAGGCCGGGTTCCGGCGCCGTGATCGTGGTGTGCACGGTGCCGGCCGAGGTGGCCTTGACCGTCACGTCGGACGCGGCGAGCTTGACCGTCACCTGCTCACCGGCGGTGAAGCCGGTGCCGTCGACGGCGATCGCGGCACCGCTTGCGGGCGTGGCCGAGATCGTGGGCTGCTTGGCGCCGCCCGCCACCGTCACGGTGAAGGTCAGCGTGGTGCTGGACCGGCTGTCCCAGACGGTGACGTGGGCGGTGTAGGTGCCCTTCAGCGCGTAGGTGTGCTGCGCGCTGATCGCGCCGCCGGTGCCGACGGTGGCGTCCTGCGGGGCCGTGCCGTCGCCCCACTGCACGCGGGCGTGGTAGCCGGTGGCGTCGGGGACGCCGCCGGTGACCGTGCCGAGCGCGGCGTCGAACGCCTGGCCGGCGCTCGCCGTCTGGCTCTTCGGGGGCGTGGTGGCCAGCGCCGACGACGGGGTGCCGTCGTCGGCGATGGCGAACACGTGGATCCGGCCCGCGGAGCCGGGGTCGCCGGTCTGCGTGGGCAGCTTCACCGAGACGAGCGTTTTGCCCGCCGGGATCTGGTACGGCGCGGTGGCGAACAGGAACGGCTGGGCGCCGTCCCGGCTCGTGCCCTGCAACCGGTACGCGGTCTTGGCGACCACGATGTTGCCGTAGGACGGCGTGCCGTTGGGGTTGCCGCCCAGCGTCCAGTCGCTGAACTGGATCGGGATGCTCGCCGTGGTGCCGTCGCTGAACGTCGCCGTGGCGGTCGTGCTCTGATTGCCCTGCGTGCCGGCGCCGACGAACGAGATGCTCTTGGCGTCGGAGGGCAGGTTGAGCTCGATCGTCTTGCCGTTGCCGGTGGCGTTGTCCGGCTGACCGGCCGGGGTGGCCGGCAGCGTGAAGTGCAGCGCGGTGCCCGGCACATCGTGCGGCTGGCCCTGGGTGACGCCGCCGGCCGCGAGCGCGGCCCGGGAGTACGCCCAGTTCTTGGCGTCGCAGTTGGCCGCGAGCACGCCCTCGTCGCCGATGCAGACGGTGTCGAAGGCGGCCGGCAGCGCCGTCGCCGGCGTGTAGGCCACGTCGATGCCGACGGTCGCGGCGTCCTGGCTGCTGCCGTCGGTCACCGTGACGGAGGCCTGGTAGTAGCCCGGCTGTGCGTAGGTGTGCGAACCGCCGACGTTGTACACCGCCCGCGAGCTCAGGGTGATGGTGCCGGTGGTCGCCGGCGAGCCGTCACCCCAGTCCACGGTCGCCTGGTAGCCGGTCGCGGTGCCGCCCGTGACCGTGGCCAGCGGCACCGAGACCGCCACCCCGGACGTCGCGGGCACCGAGCCGGAGCCCACCGGGGTCACGGCGACGTCGCCGCCGCCGAGCTCGACGTCGCCGCCGCGCAGCAGCTCGATCTCGGCCAGGTTGGTCTGCGCGGCCCCGACGGTCTTGGTGACGACGAGGCGGAACTGCGTGAACTTCCCCGGGTGGCTGATCTGGAACGGCCGGGTCTGGTTGCGCCAGGTGAACACCTCGTCCTTGCGGGAGTCGACGGTGGTCCAGCTGACGCCGTCCTTGGAGCCCTGCAGCTTCCAGTCCGCGGGGTCGCCGGGGTTGGCGCCCGAGGTGATCGTGTACCACGTCGGCTTCTGCTTGCCGCCCCGGTAGGCCCAGCCGATCTGCGGGGTGCCGGTGGCGAACGTCATCTGCGTGGCCGAGGTGTCGTCGAACAGCTTTGACGCGTCCTGCCCGCCGGTCGCGGTCGCGGTGCCGAGGCCCGGGCCGGTGGTGTCCTGCAGCGGCTGGGGCGCGTCGTCGCCCTTGGTCAGCGACGGCGGGGCGTCGTGCTTGCCGGTGCCCCACGACGACGGGTTCGGCCCCATGTCGAAGTCGATGGTCCCGCCACGGGCGAGGACGGACGAGTCGACGGAGACGTCCTTGAGCTTCTTGCCGTTGACCTTGACGCCCTGGACGTACACATTCTTCGTGCTGTTGGCGGGCGCGTTGACGACGATGTCGCCGCTGGTGCGGTGCACGGTCATCTTGGTGAACTGCGGCGAGCCGATCGCCCAGTTGGACGAGCCGGCCTGCAGCGGGTAGAGGCCGAGCGAGCTCAGGACGTACCACGACGACATCTCGCCGTTGTCCTCGTCACCCAGGTAGCCCTGGCCGATCTCGCTGCCCACGTAGAGCCGCTGCAGCAGTTCCCGCACGATCGCCTGGGTCTTCGCCGGGGCGCCGACGTAGTCGTACATGTAGGGGATGTGGTGCGAGGGCTGGTTGCTCATGCCGAGCTGGCCCATGCGGACCGCCCGCGCCTCCAGCATCTCGTGGATCGTGCCGCCGTAGCCGCCCGGGTGGTCGGCCTTCTCGGGCGTGGCGAAGAACTCGTCGAGCTTCTGGCGCAGGGCGTCCTGCCCGCCGTACAGGTTGGCCAGGCCCTGCCCGTCCTGCTGGGCGGTGAAGGCGAAGTTCCAGCCGTTGGTCTCGGTGTAGACGCCGCCCCAGTCCAGCGGGTTGCCGTTGAGGAAGTTCCCGGCCGCGTCCCGGCCCTGGAAGAACTTGCTGGCGGGGTCGAACAGGTTGACGTAGTTGCGGGCGCGCTGCAGGAAGTACTCCGACTCCTCCTTGAGCCGGTCCCGGTCGGCCTTCGGCGTGCGCGGGTCCTTGGCCAGCGCGGCGGCCATGTTGCCGATGCCGTAGTCGTTGATGTAGCCCTCGAGGGCCCACGACACCGACTCGCCGGTGGAGGTCGGCGTGTAGCCGAGGAACTGCGACGTCTGGATGCCCTTGCGGCCGACGCCGCTCTGGCCGGACACCACGGTCGCGTCCTTCAGCCCGGCGTTGTACGCGCTCATCGGGTCGGGCAGCGCCACCCCGTTGAGGTACGCCTCCGCGAGGGCCACGTCGGCGCTGGTGCCGGTCATCAGGTCGGCGTAGCCGGGCGAGGACCAGCGGGCGATCCAGCCGCCGTCGCGGTACTGCTGGACGAACCCGTCGGCGATCTTGGCCGCGACGTCCGGGTACAGCAGCGTGTAGGCGGGCCACACGGTGCGGTAGGTGTCCCAGAAGCCGTTGTTGACGTAGATCTGCCCGTCGACGAGCTTGGCGCCGGTGTTCGTCGGGGTCGAGGAGCCGGTCGGCGCCGAGACCGGGCTGGCGTACTGCCAGTGCGGCGCGGCGGCGGTGCCGGTGTTCTCCGACTGCGAGTTCGGGTACAGGTTCAGCCGGTACAGGTTGGAGTACAGCGACACCAGCTGGGTCTCGCTCGCGCCGCGGACCTCGATCCGGCCGAGCCGGTCGTTCCAGGCCGCGGTCGCGGCCGCGTGCACCTGCTCGAAGCTGCGGCCGGTGACCTCCAGGTCGAGGTTCTTGCGGGCCTGGTCGAGCGAGATGAACGACGTCGCGATGCGCAGCGTCACCTGCGGGTTGGCCGAGGTGTCGAACGTCGCCGACGTGGTCGCGGACGCGGTCGGCGCCCGGTCGAACGTGCCGGCCACGAACATCCGGCTGCGCCCGACCGACAGGCCGCTGCCGTTGTCGACCCAGCCCGTGTAGGTGCCGTCCGTGCCGATGGTGAACGTGCCGTTGTAGAACACGAGGCTGCCGGTCGCCTGCCCCGCGGGGAAGGTGAACTGCATGATGCCGCCGTGGTCGGTCGGCGACAGCCGCGCGGTCAGGCCGTTGCCGGTCTTGACCTGGTAGTAGTCCGGCCGCGCGATCTCGTCGGCGTGGCTGAACGACAGGGCCCGGGTGCTCGGCGCCCCGGTGAGGTTGCCGCCGGCCGCCACCGGCATGACCGACATCTGGTTGCGGTCACCCATCCACGGGCTCGGCTCGTGCGAGATCGCGAGGCCCTGCAGCGTGGGCAGGTTCGCCCCGTTGTTGGCCCGCTGGTACTCGTACTCCCACGAGTTCGACGTGGCGTTGGTGACCGGCGTGAAGAAGTTGAAGCCGTTCGGCACCGCGGCGAGGGGCAGGTTGTTGCCGCGCGAGAACGAGCCCGAGGCGTTGGTGCCCCGCCGGGTGTCGACGTAGTTGGTCGGGCTGGAGCCGTCGATCGCCGCCGGCGTGCCCGTCACGGTGACGTCGTCGATCCAGCCCTGGAACCGGGTCGCCGCGGTGGCCTGCGGGTCGTCGTAGGCCAGCAGGATGCGGTCGATGGTCTTGCCGTTCGCGACGGTGCCGATGTCGGACTGCACCGCGTTCCACTGGTCGGCGTAGAGCACCTTCGACGCGCCCTGTCCGGCCGCCGTCAGCGCGTACCCGTGCTGGTCGAGGGGCGAGCGGGCGCTGAGGTAGGTGCCGTCGGTGAAGTGCAGGTCGACGGCGGCGTAGGTGGACGGGTACTGCGCGTCCTGCCCGGTGTACTCCGGGAAGATCTTGTAGGCCAGGCGCGTCTTCGGCCCGACCGGGATGTTCACGTCGAACAGCTTGTTCGTCGCGAACGAGCGCCCGTCGGCCTCGGCTCCGCCCGAGTAGCGCAGCGACGCCAGGCCGGTGAACCCGGCGCTGGGCTTCATGTTGTACCCGCTGACGGGCCCGGCGCCGACGACGCTGACCATCGGGGTGGCCGGCGGGCGGGTGTCCGTGCCGTCGCTGATGTCCCAGTCGGCCAGCTGGACCAGCGAGTCACCCGAGTTGGCGGTGACGTTGAGCCGGTAGTAGCTGTACGCGGCCGTGTTGGTGAAGCTGTAGGTGTTGGTGGCGAACCGGCCGCTGAAGGTCTGGCCCGTGCGCCGGTCCAGATCGGTCCACTGGCTGCCGTCGTTGGACCCCTGCACCGTGAAGTCCTTGGGGTCGCGGCCCGGCGCGTCGTTCGCGGAGGTCAGCGAGTACTTCACCACCGTCGCGGGCGCCTTGAGCTGGTAGGCGACCCAGCCGGTCGGGTTGAACGCCAGCCACTTCGTCGACGGGTTGCCGTCGGCGAGCCGGGCCGCGATCTCGTTCGGCGGGTTCTCCGCGCTGGCGGTCGCGGCGGCGACCTGGCCGAGCACGCTGCCGGGCAGTCCGTTGGGGCTCGATCCGGAGAGGTTGCCCTGGATCGGCTGGCCGCTCGCGTTGGTCTCGACGGTGGTCGCGGCCGGCTGGGGGTCGATGGTCTCGAAGGAGGAGCCGAAGTCGCCGGGCGGCGTGGCCGCGCTCGCGGTGGTGGCGGCGACGAGCAGCCCGACGGGCAGCAGCAATGCGGCTGCCCCGGCTAGTCGCCGGCGGGTCCTGGGCACTTTCATGAGGAACTCCAGGGGTGATCACGGGCGCAGGGGCACGCCCAGTGGCGAGCGTCAGCCTGGCGTCACCTGACAACGTTGTCAAGATCCATGCGTGTAATCGCGAATTTTGTGTCAACGTTGTCAAGGACGGCCGATGTCCGGCTATCGTCTGTCGCGTGACAAGCGAGTCGGGCCGCACCAAGCGGCCCACGATGGCGGACGTGGCCGCCCGGGCCGGGGTGAGCCTGAAGACCGTGTCGCGAGTCGTGAACGACGCTCCGTACGTCCAGCCCGAGCTCGCCGAGCGGGTGCTCGCCGCCGTGGCCGAGCTCGGCTTCCGGCGCAACCACCTGGCCAGCTCGCTGCGCTCCGGGCAGGCGACGGCCACCATCGGGCTGCTCATCGAGGAGATCGCCAACCCGTTCTACGCGACGATCGCCGGCGCGGCCGCCGAGATCGCCCGCCAGCGCGACACCATGCTCATCATCGCCAGCTCCGAGGAGGACCCGGCGCGCGAGCAGCAGCTGCTGCGGGACCTGTGCGCCCGGCGGGTCGACGGGCTGCTCGTCGTGCCGGCCGGCAGCCCGACGGGGTGTGACCACTCCTTCCTGCGCGCCGAGGTCGAGCTCGGCACCTCCGTGGTCTTCCTCGACCGGCCGCCCGGGAACCTGCGCGCCGACACGGTGCTGCTGGACAACCGCGGGGGCGCCCGCGATGGGGTGCGCCGCCTCGTCGCCGAAGGCCACCGCCGCATCGCCGTCCTGCTCGACTCGATCGGCGTCTACACCATGCGCGAGCGCCTCGACGGCGCGCAGGACGCGCTGGTGGAGGCGGGCGCGCCGTACGACGACCGGCTGGTCCGCGACGGGGTCCGCGATCCGGCGGCGGCCGGCCGGGTCGTCGCGGACCTGCTCGACCAGCCGGACCCGCCGACGGCCTTCTTCAGCCTCAACAACCGGATCACCCTCGGCGTGATCGAGGAGCTCCACCGGCGGGGCAGCGACGCCGCCCTGCTCGCCTTCGACGACTTCGAGCTGGCGCGCCTGGTGCCGTACCCGCTGACGGTGATCGCCTACGACACCCGGGCGCTGGCCCGCACCGCCACCGAGCTGCTCTTCCGCCGCATCGACGGCGACCGGTCCTGGCCGCGCACGGTGGTGCTGCCCACCGAGCTGGTCGCGCGCGGCCTGCGTCTCTAGCCGGCGGGCGGCGCGAGCGCCCGGGTCGGTGGTGGCGGAGTCTTGCGACCGTCCCCGGCGGTGCCGCGAAAGGCGGGTGACCAACCGCGGACCTGGCAGCGTCGGCGCGCAGCGCCGAGCGGTGTCTGGCGGGAGCGACGGTCCGCACCACGGCGGACCCGAGCCATGCTCCGGCGCTCCCGCCCGACGCCCGCGATGGTCGGGTTGCCACTGTATTGACACGCGTCGAACGCCCTCGATTCAATGAGCCGCCGGAGTCACACCCCTGACGGAAGCGGGGCAGCGATGGCGGAACGCATCCCCATCGGGTTCACCGGTTCGCGGGGCGGCGAATGCGGGCTGAGCTGGGGCCAGACGGCGATCTGGCGCGCGATCCAGCGACTCGTGCCCGACGATGCGAGCCTCAACATGAGCTGGGTGACCGCGCTCGAGGACGAGGGCATCTCCGTCGGCACGCCGCTGTCGCGCGTCACCGACACGGTCGCTCACGTCATGGCCCGCCACGAGTCGTTGCGCACGAGGGTCCGCCTCGACGAGGCCGGCGCGGCGCGGCAGACGGTGGCGCGCGACGGCGTCATCGCGCTGGAGGTCGTCGACGCGGAGCGGGACGGCGCCGCCGCCGCGGCCCGGCTCCTGCAGCGACGGCTCACGGAGCCGCCGTTCGACTACCCGGACGAGTGGCCGCTGCGGGTGGGCGCGGTGCGCGTCGGCGATGTCGTCACCCACGCCGTCTTCGCCATCTGCCACCTCGTCACCGACCGGGGCGGGCTCACCGCGCTCGTGCGCGACGTCCTGAACAGCCTCGCCGGGCGCCCCACCCTCGACCCGCCCGACACGCAGCCGCTCGACCAGGCGCTGCACCAGCAGTCCGAGGCGGGGCGGCGGCAGAGCGAGAAGGCGCTGCGGTACTGGCAGCGCCACCTGCGCACCGTCCCCCGCAGCCGGTTCGGCGAACCCGACGGCGAGCCCCGGTTCATCAGCGCCACCCTCAGCTCGCCCGCCGCCGATCAGGCGGTCAGCCTGCTCGCCGGCCGCGAGCGGGTCAGCACGTCCGCCGTCATCCTCGCCGCCGCCGCGGTGCAGCTCGCCCGCCAGACCGGCGCCCGCGAGGCCGTGCTGCAGGTCATCGTCAGCAACCGGTTCCGCCCCGGCCTCGCCGACTCGGTCGGGCCCGCCTCCCAGGACGGGCTGTGCGTCATCGAGGTCGGCGACGACGGGCTCGGCCCCGTCATCGGCCGGGCCATGCGGGCCTCGATGCAGGCGTACCTGCACGCGCAGTACGACCCCGCCGCCCTCGACGCGCTCGTCGCGCAGCTCGGCGACGTCGACCTGTCCTGCTCGTTCAACGACCGCCGCTTCGACGTGCAGACCCCCGTCTCCGCCGCGGCGGCCGTCAGCGCCGACGGGCTGCGCGCCGCGCTGCCGCGCACCGCGCTCACCTGGGAGCCGGTCGAGCACTACGGCGCCCGCTACTTCCTGCACGTCAACGCGGTGCCCGGCGCGCTCGACCTCACCCTCTTCGCCGACACCAGCGTCCTGCCCCGCGCGAAGGTCGAGGAGCACCTGCGCGGCATCGAGACGCTGCTCGTGGCGGAGGCGATCGGCGCCCTCACCGTGGCCGCCTAGCCATTGGGCGCCTACGCTCACGCCACCTCCGTCGTCCCCGGCGGGACCCTGCGCTTCACGCTGCTCGACCCCGGCCCGGACACCGTCGAGGTCTACGACGCCACCGACGACCGCCTCCGGCTGACGGCCGCCGTCGACCATCCTGTGTGGACACTCGCCGTGCCCGGCGACTGGCCCAGCTCCCTCTACCGGGCGGTGTTCAAGAACAAGAGCCATGAGGTGTACTTCGTGGTGCGCCGCCCGCCCGGGCGCCCGTCGGCCGCCATGCTCGTGTCGGTGCCGTTCGCGACCTGGCAGGCGTACAACCGCTCCGGCGTGCCCGGCGAGAGCCTCTACTACGCCGAGGAGCCGACCAGGGCGGCCCGGGTGTCGTTCGACCGCCCCGGCGGCGGGCCGCCCCCGGAGCGCTGGGAGCACGGGCTGCTGCGCTGGCTCCGCCCGGCCGGCTACCGGGCCGACTTCTGCTCCAACCTCGACCTGCACGCCGAAGGCCCGGCCCTGCTGCGCGGATACCGCCTGCTCGTCGTCAACGGCCACGACGAGTACTGGTCGAAGGAGATGCGCGACGCCGTCGAGTCCTTCACGGCGGCCGGCGGCAACGTCGCCTTCTTCGCCGCCAACACGGCGCTCTGGCAGGCCCGCTTCGAGGACGCCGGCCGCACCATGGTCTGCTACCGCGACCCGCTGCGCGACCCCGTCGCGGCGCTCGACCCGGCGCGGGCGACGGTCGAGTGGGCGTCGGCCCCGGTGCACCGCCCGGAGAACACGATGACCGGCGTCGGCTACCGGCACGGCGCCGGCGCATGGGGCGACTTCATGGACGTCATGCGGGAGACCGACTACACGGCCCGCTTCGCCGAGCACTGGGTGTTCGCCGGCACCGGCCTGCGCGACGGCGACCGGTTCGCGCTCGGCGCGGTCGGCTACGAGACGGATGCCGCGCTCTTCCGCGACGTCGACGGCGTCCCGCGCATCACCGGCGGCGACGGCACCCCGGCGTCGTTCGTCATCCTGGCGACGGCGGACCTGCGCCACTGGCGCCGATACGGCCAGGGCGGCCACGCGACGATGGGCGTGTTCCGGGCGGGGGCCGGCACCGTGTTCAACGCGGCCACGGTGAACTGGGGCAACACGCTCGCCGACCCGGTGGTCGACCGGATCACCCGCAACGTCCTGGACCGCCTCGCGGCGCCGCCGGACCCGGCCCGCTGGGACGCGATCGGGCCGGCCCCGGACCTGGTCGCGCTCGTCGCCTGCGAGCACGCGTTCTGGGCGCTGACCCCGGACGGCACGCTGCTGGTCCGCGACGCCTGCGCCCAGAACCTCCGCTGGCGCCCGGTCGTGGATGCCGCCGGGGATCCGCCGGTGTGCCTCGCGGCGCCGCGCGAGGCCGTGCGCGGGATGGGGGTCGGGCTCTACGCCGTCACGCCGCGGGGACGGCTGCTGCACCGCGAGCCGGTCCGGGAGCCGGCGCCGTGGGAGCGCATCGGCACCGCGCCGGCGGGGATCCGGGCGCTCGCGAGCGCCGACGGCACCCTGTTCGGCATCACCGGGGACGACCGCATCCGGTGCCTGCCGCTGTCCCGGCTCGCCGAGGGCGACCACCGCTGGTCCGACGCCGGCAGCGCCGCGGGAGCGGCCGGCCTCACCGCGGCCGGCGGGCTGCTCCTCGCCGTCGGCCGCGACCGCCGGCTGCGCGTCCGGCCGCCGACCGCCACCGAGGCGGCGTGGTCGGACCTCGGCCCGGCCGGCGACCGCACCGTCATCGCCGGCTACGACGGGCGGCTGGCCGGGGCCGGGGACGACGGGCTGCTGCGGTGGCGCGACATCGCCCCTGGTCCGTGCCCCTGACGGGTCACCGGGCGGCGTCGGCGACGCGCAGGAGCTTGCGTTCGTACTCTCCCCCGAAGTCGATCCGCGTGATCTCGTCCAGGCGCCAGGCGCTGGGCTCCTTGAGCCACTCGGCCTTCGCGGTGAGCTCCAGCAGCATCAGCGTCTTGTCGTTGAAGCCCACGACCCGGCCGACGAACACCACGTCGGGGTCGTCGCGCTCGATGTAGATGCTCACCACCTGGTAGCGCTGGGCCGCGGTGATCAGGATGCGCCGCACCGACGTGAGGTCCACGTCCGCGGGCGGCGGGGGCGGCGGCCAGCTGTCGTCCAGGGCCAGGGAGCGGGCCGCGAACGCCTCAGGGCCGCCGCGCCGCTCGAGCGACGTGACGTCGTCGAGCCGCACGGCCGCGAAGCCGTCGAGGTAGATGTTGTCGTCGAGGACGTGCAGCGCGGCCCAGGTCTCGGCGACGGCGCCGACGTAGCCCTCGAAGGTGCCGTCGGACCAGAGGCGTCCGACGCGCAGCAGCTCATGCGAGTCTCTGGCCTTGCGCAGCGCCGTGGCCGTCGTCCGCCGGGTCATGGTCCGTCACCCTATCGGCCGGGATCGCGGTCAGCGCTATGTCGATCGTGGCGTGCAGGGCATCGCGGCTCACGCCGGCCGCCGCGTGCACCGCGTTGCCCTCGCTGACCACCATCACGAAGCGGGCCAGGGCGACCGGGTCGGTCCCGGGCGGCAGGTCGCCCTCGTCCACGGCCCGGGCCAGCCGCCCGGCCAGCGCCCCCTCGCCGGCCAGGCGGCTGGCCGCGAGAAACCGGGCGGCCTGGCCGTCGTCGCTGCCCGTGGCCAGGCCGCCCTGGATGGACAGGCAACCGGCCGGCCGGTCGTCGCGGGTCAGCGCGTCGGCGTTGTCGCGCAGGAAGCGCTCGATGACGGTGTACGCCGTGGGCTCGGCCAGGGCCCGGCGGGCGTAGGCCATGTCGGCCTCGGCGTAGCGGGCGACCGCGCGGCGGAACAGCTCCTCCTTGTTGCCGAAGGCGGCGTACAGGCTGGGGCGGTTGATGCCCATGGCTTCGGTGAGGTCGGCGAGCGAGGCACCCTCGTAACCGTGGCGCCAGAACACCTCGATCGCCCGGTCGAGCGCCGCGTCGGCGTCGAAGCCGCGCGGCCGGCCGGCCGCTGGGGCCATGGTGACTCACCTCATCCAACCGATCGGTACAGAAATATCTCCACGATGCTAGCGTTCCAGTTGTGTACCGAACGGTACAGAACTAGCTCAGGAGGAGATCATGTTCACCGGAAAGACCGCCCTCGTCACCGGAGCCACCTCGGGCATCGGCCTGGCCGCGGCCAGGCGGCTGGCCGCCGAGGGGGCGCACGTGTTCCTCACCGGCCGCCGCCAGGACGCGCTCGACGAGGCCGTGGCCGGGCTCGGCGGCAACGCCACGGGCATCCGCGCCGACGTCTCCGACCCGGGCGACCTCGAGCGGGTGGCCGCCGCCGTCCGGGAGCGCGGCGCCGGGCTCGACATCCTGTTCGCCAACGCCGGGGGCGGCGAGTTCGCCGCGCTGGGCGACATCACCTGGCAGCACTACGCCGACACGTTCAACACCAACGTCGGCGGCACGCTGTTCACCGTCCAGGCCGTCCTGCCGCTGCTCAACCGGGGCGCGTCGGTCGTGCTGACCGGCTCCAACATCGACGTCAAGGGGGCCGCGGCGTTCAGCGTCTACGCGGCCAGCAAGGCCGCCCTGCGCTCGTTCGCCCGCAGCTGGGCGGCCGAGCTGGTCGGCCGCGGCATCCGGGTCAACGCCGTCGCGCCCGGCCCGATCGAGACGCCCGGGCTCACCGGGCTGGCCGGCGACCCCGAGTCGGCCGAGCAGCTGCTGAAGAACCTCGCCGGCGGGGTGCCGATGAACCGGCTCGGCCGGCCCGAGGAGATCGCCGACGCCGTGGTCTTCCTCGCCTCGGACGCCAGCGCGTTCATGACGGGCGCCGAGATCTACGTGGACGGCGGCGCGAGCCAGATCTAGCGCTCGGCGGCCGCCCGGGGAGCACGTGACGCCGCGGCCCGGCGGCGTCACGTGCGGGCCGGTCAGGGCCTCGCGCAGATCGCGTACGCGTGCAGATGCCAGTTCCCCGAGACACCCGCCTGGTCCTCGTACGCCTTGATCGAGAACGAGGTCGGGGTGAAGGTGAGATCGTCGAGCACCACCGTGCCGAGGCCGCCGTCGATCTTGCCGCCCCCGCCGATGACCTTGTTGCCGGCGATCGTGCAGGTCGCCGTCTCCGTCGCCGAGCTCGCCGACTGGTCGGGGCCCTGCGCCGCGACGATCTCGTAGCCGGACAGCGCGTCGGAGCAGATCGCGTACATGGTCAGGCTCCACCGGCCGGAGTAGCCGGTGCGGTCCTCGAACGCCCAGCCGGTCGCCCGGGTCGACGAGGTGGCCGTGACGTCGTCGATGCCGACCTCGCCGTTGCCGCCGTTGATGGCGAAGCCCATGCCCAGCAGGTTCTGGGTGCCGGGGCAGTCGGCGGCGACGGAGTTGTACTGGTCCGAGGTCGTGGTGCTGGTGCTCGGCACGATCTGGTACCCGGTCGGCTTGTCGGCGCAGATGACCGTGGCGCCGACGCTCCACGTGTACGCGAAGCCGTCCTCGTCCTCGACCGC